>NZ_JACYUW010000001.1:0-2494285 GCF_014841975.1 Stenotrophomonas sp. CFBP 13724 | reverse complement strand
TGCAGGGCCAGCCTTCGGCTGTCCGGATCTGCTCCTGCAGATCCGTCGAACCCCGGGGCTTCTCATCTGCCGCTCTCTCCGCCAGACAAATGAAAAGGGCCGCCCGATGGGCAGCCCTTTTCATTTGTCTGGCGGAGAGAGGGGGATTCGAACCCCCGAAGCGCGGTTTAGACGCTTACACACTTTCCAGGCGTGCTCCTTCAACCGCTCGGACACCTCTCCGGATTCCCCTGCGGAACGACAATGCCGTTGCAGGGGCCGCAGATTCTAGCTGGCTGCGCGGCAGGACACAAGGCCCTGCAGTTGCCGACGTAGGGGGCTGGACAGGCGTGGCACAATGGTCGTCCTGATGAAGACGGTGGCCTGATGTCCTATCTCGTCCTTGCCCGCAAGTGGCGTCCAAAGCGTTTTGCCGAGCTGGTGGGCCAGGAACACGTGGTCCGCGCGCTTACCAATGCGCTGGACAGCGGTCGCGTGCATCACGCTTTCCTGTTTACCGGTACCCGCGGGGTGGGCAAGACCACCATCGCGCGTATTTTCGCCAAATCGCTGAACTGCGAACAGGGCACCAGTGCCGATCCCTGCGGCCAGTGTCCGGCCTGCCTGGACATCGATTCCGGTCGCTACATCGACCTGCTGGAAATCGATGCGGCATCCAACACCGGCGTCGACGATGTCCGCGAGGTGATCGAGAACGCGCAGTACATGCCCTCGCGGGGCAAGTACAAGGTCTACCTGATCGACGAAGTGCACATGCTGTCCAAGGCGGCGTTCAATGCGCTGCTGAAGACGCTGGAAGAGCCGCCGGAGCACGTCAAATTCCTGCTCGCCACCACTGATCCGCAGAAGCTGCCGGTCACCGTGCTCAGCCGCTGCCTGCAGTTCAACCTGAAGCGCCTGGACGAAGACCAGATCCAGGGGCAGATGACCAGGATCCTGGCGGCCGAAGAGATCGAAGCCGACGACAGCGCCATCGTGCAGCTGTCCAAGGCCGCCGACGGCAGCCTGCGTGACGGCCTGTCGTTGCTCGACCAGGCCATCGCCTATGCCGGCGGTGCGCTGCGCGAGGACGTGGTGCGCACCATGCTGGGCACGGTGGATCGCACCCAGGTGGCGGCCATGCTCGACGCCCTGGCCGAAGGTGATGGCCAGCGCCTGCTGCAGGTCGTGGCGGCGCTGGCGGAGTTCTCGCCGGACTGGAGCGGCGTGCTGGAAGCGCTGGCCGATGCCCTGCACCGCATCCAGGTGCAGCAGCTGGTGCCCGGTGCCATCGCCGCCGATGGCCTGGACCTGGGCGGCTTTGCTGCGCGGGTGCGTCCGGAAGTGGTGCAGCTCTGGTACCAGATGGCCCTCAACGGCCGCCGCGACCTGCCGCTGGCGCCGAGCCCGCGCGCCGGTTTTGAAATGGCCGTGCTGCGCATGCTGGCCTTCCGTCCGGCCGCTGCGGTGCCGCCGGTGCCGCGTGCACCGGAAGGTGGCGAAGGTCTGCAGTCGGGTGGTTCGACGGGGGCGGCGAGCGGCTCGGCGGGTTCGACCGGCATCGCCGCCGCACCCGTTGCCGCCGCACCGGCGCCGGCCGTGGAAGCCAGCGTGCAGGCCGCAGCGCCCAAGCCCGGTCCGCTGCCGGATACCACGCCGGTGGAAGATCCCGAGCCAGCGCCGCCGGCACCGGTGAAAGATCCGCCGCCGGCCTCGAATGAACCGGATCTGCCCCCGTGGGAGATCGAAGCGGCCGATGACAGCGACCAGCGCGACGATGCACTGGCGGCTGAACTGGCTGGCCCGGACGCGGCCATGCTGGCGCCGTGGCAGCCATCTGCCGAACCGGCACCGCGCGCTGCGCCCGCTGTTGCGGTGGCGGCACCGCCCAAGCCGTTCCGCGCCGAAGGCATCGACATCGCGCCTGCCGCCAGGGTGGCCGAAGCAGCAGCCCCGGGCGGTGCTTCGGTGGCATTGGCCTGTGCCGAAGATTGGCTGGAACTGGTGGCTGCCAGTGGCCTGAGTGGGCCTTCGCGGCAGCTTGCCGCCAACGCGGCGTTCATCAGTTTCCAGCACGGGGTCTTGAAACTGGGTTTGTCGCCCGGATTTGAGTACCTGAGTTCCGAACGCGCGCTGGGCGCGCTGGCGGAGATGCTGGGCAAGGCGCTGGGTTCGCCGCCGAAGATCGTGGTCGATGCCACGCAGGCGCCGGCCGAGACCCTGCACCAGCGATCAGACCGTCAGCGGAGTGAACGCCAGCAGGCGGCCGAGGCGTTTTTCATGGCCGATCCGGAAGTGCAGGTGCTGATCCAGAAGCACGGCGCGCGGCTCGTGTCCGATTCCATCCGTCCCTTTGAAGAGTAAAGAACCATGCGCGGCAATATCGCCCAGATGATGCAGCAGGCCCAGAAGATGCAGGAGAACCTGCAGAAGGCCCAGGAAGAAATCGCAAAGCTTGAAGTCACCGGCAGCGCCGGTGGCGGCATGGTCAGCGTCACCCTCACCGGTGCCAAGGAATGCCGTAAGGTGCGCCTGGATCCGTCGCTGCTGGGCGATCAGGAAATGCTGGAAGACCTCGTTGCAGCAGCCTTCAACGATGCATCCAACAAGATCGATGCCGAGTCGAAGACCCGCATGGGTTCGGCCACGGCCGGCATGCAGCTGCCCCCGGGCATGAAGCTGCCGTTCTGATGCAGCGCAGCCGGGCATGGCCCGGCTCTATCCGAGCCGAATGATGTCCGCACCCCTGCTTGACCAGTTGATCGAAGCGCTGCGCGTGTTGCCCGGCGTGGGCCAAAAGACCGCCCAGCGCATGGCGTACCACCTGCTGGAACGCGAGCGCGAGGGCGGCGAGAAGCTGTCCTCGCTGCTGGCGCAGGCGATGGAGCGCATCGGCCATTGCGCGCAGTGCCGCGATTTCAGTGAAAGCGAACTGTGCGCGACCTGCGCCAACAACAGCCGCGAGCGCAGCCAGTTGTGCGTGGTGGAATCCCCCGCCGACCGGCTGGCCATCGAAAACGCGACCGGTTTCCGCGGCGTGTACTTCGTGCTGCAGGGCCGGCTGTCGCCGCTGGATGGCATCGGCCCGCGCGAACTCGGGCTGGAGCTGCTGGGCCAGCGGCTCGATGCCGGCGAGATCACCGAAATGATCATCGCCACCAGTGCCACGGTGGAAGGCGAAGCGACCGCGCATTACCTCGCCCAACTGGCGCGTGCGCGGCAGGTGCGGCCGAGCCGTCTCGCGCAGGGCCTGCCGCTGGGCGGCGAGCTGGAGTTCGTCGATCGTGGCACGTTGTCGCATGCCTTCGGCACGCGCAGCGAAGTGCGGTAATAAAGACAGAAGCATACCCACGCGCGTAGTGCCGACCTTGGTCGGCACCTCCCCAAGAGGCGAAACCCATGACCAGCGAAACGCTCTTCAGCAAGATCATCCGCCGCGAGATCCCGGCCGTCATCGTCTACGAAGACGAGGACGTGCTGGGCTTCAAGGACATCGCGCCGCAGGCGCCGGTGCACGTGCTGTTCATCCCGAAGAACGAGGTCATTCCCACCCTGGATGACGTAACGCCGGGGCAGGCGCACCTGATCGGCAAACTGGCCCTGGCCGCCGCACAGTACGCGCGCGAACAAGGCTTGGCCGAAGACGGCTACCGCATCGTCATGAACTGCCGCGAGCATGCCGGGCAGACCGTGTTCCATATCCACCTGCACCTGCTGGCTGGCGCCCCGCTGGGCCACTTCGGCGCGCCGGGCCGCTAAGCCGCGATACCGGTTCTGCTTCGTCGTGCCGCGCGCCACAAAAAAGCCGCCCGAAGGCGGCTCTCATTACAGCTCAGGCAGCAGTCACCACCAGCCGTAGCGACCGTAACCCCACGGGCCCCACGGACCCGGACCCGGGCCCCAAGGACCGTACGGGTAGGGCACCACATCGACCTGGCGCTGTTCCGGCCACAGATAGATCACATCGGCGGCGAGCTTGGGCAGGCGATAGTCGTACTCGCCGATCTTGACGTTCTCGTAGCCGTCCACGCGGCCGATGAAGGTCACATCGCGGCCTTCTTCGAATACCGCCGGATCATAGAAACCGGCGCGGCAGGCAACGAAGCGGCCGTCACTGGCGTCGGTGGAACTGGTGGTCGGGCGACCACTGGCGTTGAGCGGGCGCGACAGCAGCTGGAAGCAGGTCTGGCCCTGGCCCGGCAGCGTTTCGATGATGCGGCCGCCCCAACGCACCGGCGCGCCCACCTGCTGGGTCGCCACGGTATCGCGCGGGGTCACGGCGGCGAACTGGCCTTGCAGCGGCTTCGGTGCCGTCGCGCAGGCCGCCAGCGCCAGTGAGGCAGCCAGGGGAAGCAGAATCTTGATGTTCATGATGTGGCTCCGGAAGACGGACGATGCCTGCGCAGGTCGGCCAATAATGAAGCGTGGTCGACATGAGTGCCAGCGTAGCGCGCATGGACGAAACGCTGGCTGAGCGCCAGCAAGGCAGGATCGCTCCGATGGGCGTCAACGCGGCGTGCCCATTCCATCGCCGGCTCGGACGGTTCACGCGCCAGGCCCTGTCTCGCGTAACGGCGGCCCAGTCGGTGCCAGGCGCGCAGCAACGGGTCGCGCTCGCGTTCGCCGCGGGCCAGCACCCAGGCCATCGCCCCCAGCGCCATCAGCGCAATCACCACCAGGCTGGAAATCAGCTGTGCCGGCGACAGGTCCGGCATGCCCAGCGGCCGCAGCAACTGCTGCTGGCGGGTGGCGTCGAAGGACAGCACCATCTCGTTCCAGCCCCTGCGCAGCCAGTCCATCGCCTGTCCGGTCTGCAGCCAAGCCCCCTGCATGCCGCCCGCTTCGGTGCCCAGGCGATCTTCCAGTGTGTCGTAGATGCGTTCGGGGGCCACCGCGGCGGTGGGGTCCACGCGCACCCAGCCGCGCCCGGGAAGCCACACTTCGGCCCAGGCGTGGGCGTCCATGCGCCGCACCACCCAGTAGTCGCCGATCGGGTTGCGCACGCCACCGGCAAAGCCGGTGACAACGCGCGCCGGCACCCCGGCATTGCGCATCAGCACGACGAATGCCGAGCTGAAGTGTTCACAAAAACCCACCTTCTGATCGAACAGGAATTCGTCCACCGCGTTGCGGCCGGGCAACTCGGCATCCAGCGAGTAGGCGAACTCGGCGCGGATCCAGTCCAGGCTGCGACGCACCAGCGCGGCGTCGTCGTTGCCGGCTTCGGCGCGCCACTGGCGAGCGAGCGCAGCGGTGCGCGGATTGAATCCTTCCGGCAACTGCAGCGACAGCTGGCGCTGCCACGGCGACAAGGACGCGGCGAACACCTGCGGCGGCGCCGACTGCAGCGTCCAGCGGCTCAGCGAAGCCAGGGGGCGATCGCTGACCAGGCTGTAATCGGCGGTCAGTCGCGCGCCGGCCGGTGCGCTGCCGGGCAGGTCCAGCGCGACCAGCTGGCGGCGGTCGGTGGGTTCGTAGTCGATGGTGTAGTTCCAGCGCTGCGTACCGGCCTGCACCGGAACCGGCGCGCGCTCTTCATTGCGGCGGTCGCGGATCCACGTGCGGCCATCGAAATGGGTCATCACCGGGCCGCGCCAGTAGCGCTGTTCCGCCGCTGGCACCGGTCCATGGAACTGCGCGCGCAGCGCCGGGGTGTCGTCGGCCATCAGGTCCAGCCACTGGCCCGGTTCCATGCTGTCGGACAGGCCCGGCCGACTGACCGCACGGTCCGGCAGGCCCCACAGCGGCTGTGACAGGCGCGGGAACAACCAGAAGGTTGCCATCGCCAAGGGCAGGCCGATCAGCAGCAGACGCAGCACGCCACGCACCTGCACGCGTAGTGCCGGCGTTGGTGACCGGCCTTCGACCTGCGCCAGCCGCTGCAGCGCGAGCAGCGCGCAGACGCCGGCCAGGGTGGCCAGCAGGGTGGTCATCGGGCCCTGATCCAGCAGGAAGGCGGCGAACGGGGCGAACAGGGCGAAGCCGAGCAGGCTGCGCGCATCGCGCAGGGTATGCAGTTCGCTGGACTTGATCGCCAGCATCGCCGCCAGCAGCGCACAGCCGGTATCGCGGCCGGGGCGGATGCCCATCTGCACGTAGATCAGGGCGAGCATCGCCAGCACCAGCAACAGCCGCACGGTTACCGGCAGCAGGCCACGACGTGACACCACGGCGGTCAGCAGGGCGACACCGGCGATGGTGGCAGCGAGCACGCTGGGCAGCTGCAGCAGCAATGGCAGCAGGGCCAGCGCGGTGCTTGCCAAGGCCCAGCCACGTGCATGGCGGTCCAGCAGGGTGGGGGCAGGTTCAGTCATGCGGCAGCAGCGCAAGGGCGCGCAGGCAGAGATGGTGGTGCGAAGCGCCCTGTGCAGGCCCGAGGGCCGGCTGGCCCGGCAGCTTCAATGTATAGCGGCGGCCCTCGCGTTCGGCCAGGTCCACCCAGCGTGCAAGCCGGGCGATGCGTTGTTCGGTGCCCAGTCCGTGCAGCTGGCGCCAGTCGAGCATCACCTCGATGCCGGCCGGCTTTTCATACTCGCGCACCAGCAGCGTGTCGCGCCGTGCGGAGTGCTTCCAGGCGATGCTGCGGCGGGGATCGCCTGCGCGATAGGGGCGCAGTTGATGCAGTTCTTCGCCGGCCGCATCCATCCGGCTGTGCAGCGGGTCGCTGCCTTGTTCGGGCAGCCCGGGGCCTTGGGTTTCGGCGTGCGGATACACCAGCAGCGGCTGGTCCGGCCAGAACCACGACCACGCGCGCACCAGTCCCAGCGGCTGCGTGGTGGACAGGCGGATGCGGTCCAGGTCCAGCCAGCCGCGTTGGGTGGTGGGCAGTTCCAGTTCGGCATCCACCCGGCCGCCGGCCGGGACTGCGGTCCAGCTGTGCGCATCGCCGTGGTCCAGTTGCAGGCCCGGGCGGCCGCGCTGTTCGCGCTGGGAAAGTGCAACGCGTACGCGCAGCGGCTGGCCGGCTGCAACCGGCTCGGCGCTGACCGCATCCAGGCTCAGCCCGGACAAGGTCAGGTGCGCGCTGATCGCACTGGCCACGCCGGCGCCGGCCAACAGCAACGCCAGCAACAGGGCAGGGTTGTTGTTGTAGTTCAGCGCGCCGAGCAGCATCGCCGCCAGCACCGCGGCCACGAACAGTCCGAAGCGCGTGGGCAGGACGTAGATGCGTCGGCGGTCCAGCCGTTGCGGCAAGGTTTCCGGCTGGCGCGGGCGCGCCAGGTTCATCAGCCACTGCCGGCGCGTAGGCACGGGCGCGTTCAATCCACCGGCACCGTCTGCAGGATCGCGCGTGCCAGCGCCGTGCCGGCCGACGACTCGGCTTCGCCGACCAGGCGATGCCCGGCCACGCCGATGAACAAGGTCTGCACGTCTTCGGGAATGACATGCGCGCGGCCCAGCAGCAGCGCGTGCGCCTTCGCTGCACGCAGCAGCGCCAGCCCGGCACGCGGTGACAATCCAACGCGCACGCCGGCGTGCTGCCGGCTGCGGGTCAGCAGTGCCTGCACGTAATCGATCAGCGCATCGCTGGCATGCACCTGCAGCACGGCCTCGCGCAGTGCGCGCACCTGCTGGTCGTCCAGCTTCGGGGTGGCGCGCGCGATCAGGTCGCGACGGTCCACGCCACGCAGCAGCTCGCGTTCGGCGTCCACGTTGGGATAGCCCATCGCCAGCCGCAGCAGGAACCGGTCCAGCTGCGAATCCGGCAGCGGGAAGGTGCCGGACAGGTCCACCGGGTTCTGCGTGGCGATCACGAAGAACGGGTCCGGCAGGGCATGGGTCTGGCCATCCAGGGTGACCTGCTGTTCGGCCATCGCTTCCAGCAGCGCGCTCTGCGTGCGGGGCGGCGCGCGGTTGATCTCATCGGCCAGCAGCACGTGGGTGAACACCGGCCCAGGATGGAAGGCGAACTCGCGACTGCCCGGATCCAGGATCGACACGCCAAGCACGTCGGCCGGCAGCAGGTCGGACGTGAACTGCACGCGTTGGAAGCCCAGTCCCAGGCTGGAGGCGAGCGCGTGGGCGAGGGTGGTCTTGCCCAGACCGGGCAGATCTTCGATCAGCAGATGCCCGCCGGACAGCAGGGCGACGAAGGCCAGTCGTACTTCGTGGGCCTTGCCCAGTACCAAGGCGTTGACCTGTTGTTGCGCATCAAGCAGAGCCTGACGCAGTTCATCGGTTAGCATGCGGGGCACGGGGGGCGAAGAATCCATCGTCGTCTCTGGCTCGGTCTTCCTTCGATTCTATAGAGCAATGCAGGGCGAACAACGCGCACGCACGATATTTCTGTGGCTATGGACACTGATCACGGCAGTGAAGCTGGTCGTGGCCGCACGCCTGCCGTTGTTCGTCGACGAGGCCTTCTATTGGCAGGAAGGCCAGCACCTGGCCGCCGCCTACTCCGACCTGCCAGGACTCACTGCGTGGCTGGCCCGGCTGGGCGTGGAGATCGGCGGGCACCATGTGCTGGCGTTGCGCCTGCCCTTCCTGGCCATCGGGGCCTGGTTGCCTTGGGCGGTATCGCGCATCGCCACGCGCTGGTTCGGCAACGTGGCCGGCTGGCAGGCCGGCAGCCTGACTCTGCTGATGCCGCTGTCGGCCACGCTGGGCATGTTGGCCGTGCCGGACGTGCCGATGGCGATGGCCGCGGTGCTATGCCTGGGGGCTGGCGCGCGCTTGCTGCACACGGTGGATGCCGCAGCCGCGATGCGCTTGGCGCTGGGCCTGCTGATCGGCGCGCTCAGCCATTACCGCTTCATTGGCGTGATCGCCGTCGGTTTCATCGCCTTGCTGATGTTGCCGCAAGGCCGCCGGATGCTGCGCGATCCGCGCATCTGGGTGGCGCTGGCCGTTGGCGTGCTGGCATGGCTGCCGTTGCTGGCATGGAATGCGGACAACCATGAGGCAGGGCTGAAGTTCCAGATGGTCGATCGCCATCCCTGGGATTTCCAATGGACCGGGCTGTGGTTCCTGGTGATCCAGCCGATGCTGGTCACCCCGCTGCTGTGCCTGGCGATGTGGAAAGTAGCCGTGGCCGGCACCCGTGCCGGGGGCGGTGCGCGCGCGCAATGGCGTTACTTCGGGCTGGTTGGTGGCGTGTCCACGCTGGCGATCTTCGTGCTCGGCTTCTTCACCGACGTGGAACGCATCAGTTTCCATTGGCCGTTACCGGGCTACCTGGCGCTGCTGGTGGCCGTGCCGGTGGTGCTCAATGGCTGGCCGCGCTGGCTGCGCCGTACGGCATGGTGGACCGCCGGGGTGGGACTGGCGTTGGCCTTCAGCTACTACCTGATGGCGTCTTCGCCGCAGCTGCGCGAGCAGTTGGCCGGTTACAAATATTACCCGCGCAATTTCGCCGGCTGGCAGCCGCTGGCCGATGCCGTGCGCGAGGAATTGCAGCAGATGCCGCCGGGCACCAAGGTGCTGGCCGGCAACTTCAAGGTCGGCGCGGAGCTGGGCTTCCAGCTGGGCGATGCCGATATCGCGGTGCTGCCGCATCCGCTCAACGACAAGCATGGGCGCAGCGTGCAGCTGGGCTTGTGGGGCCAGCTGCACGATGGCAAGCGCGATGGTCCGCTGCTGCTGGTGCTGTCGCCCAGCGACCAGCGTTACCGTGAACTGCTGGACCGCTATCACGCGATCTGTGGCCAGGTCGGTCCGCTGCCGCCGCCGCGCGTGGTCAGCAGCGACCATGGCTTCCAGCGTTTCCTGTTGATCCGCCTGCCGGCCCAGCGTGAGGAGGGGCCGTGCATCACGCCGGCGATGGCCTGGTTCGATGCGCCGTCCTCCGGTGATGTCGTGGCGGCGGACCTGCACGTGCGCGGCTGGGCGTTCAAGGACGGCGTCGGGCTGTCACGCGTGGAAGTGCTGCTGGATGGGCGCGCGGTGACCGATGCGGTGTACGGGCGGGCCTTCGACATCCGTCCGGCGTGGCCGCAGTCCAATGATCCGCAGCATCCCAACGTGGGCTTCGATGCTCACCTCGATACCCGCTCGCTGGCGCCGGGACGGCACTGGCTGGGCCTGCGCCTGCATGGACACGACGGCAGCGTGGAGCTGTGGCAGGAACAACCGTTCGTGGTGCCCGCGCGCTGACGACCGTTGGGTCTGGTGGGTGACGACCGTTGGTCGTCACGCTCTTCGCCCGGGTCGGGAAAGGCCCTGTGACGACCAAGGTCGTCACCCACCAAGGGGCGCAAGCTCACGGCACCGCGATACCCGCCTGGCGCAGCAGTGCGCACAGCGCGATCAGCGGCAGGCCCACCAAGGCGGTCGGGTCGCGGTTGTCGATGGCCTCGAACAGGGCGATGCCCAGGCCCTCGCACTTGAAGCTGCCGGCGCAGTCCAGCGGCTCTTCGGCATCCACGTAGCGTGCAATCTCAGCCTCGGTCAACACACGAAAGCGCACCGTGGTGGTATCCAGCGCCTCTTTGCGTTCTCCGTCACGCATGAGACAGATCGCCGTATGGAACTGCACGGCGGCCCCGGACATCCCGGCCAGCTGTGCCCGGGCGGCTTCCGCCGTGCCCGGTTTACCCAACGGCAGGCCCGCCAGATCGGCCACCTGGTCCGACCCGATCACCCATGCGCCCGGGTGCCGCCGGGAGACCTCGGCCGCCTTGGCGGCCGCCAGGCGCACCGCCAGCGCGGCCGGGGCCTCGCCGGGCAGGGGGCTTTCGTCCACCTGCGGGCGTGCGCAGTCGAAGGGCAGGCGCAGCCGTTGCAGCAGCTCGCGGCGGTATGGTGAGGTAGAGGCCAGCAACAGGGTATTCATGCGTGGAATCAGGGCTCTGGGCCAGCCAGTCTGGCCCCTGGCTGACGCCCGCCACAAGCCTGAAGCTCCAGGTAATTGACAGCGGCCGCGACGGTCCTTAACATTCAGCGGCTTATGTCCGCGAACGTGCCCGAAACGCTGGATGCTTGGCGGATGGTCGCAGCGCGAAGGCGCTTCGACGGCCAGGTCGATCTGGCTCAATTCACCCGCCTGCAAGGGCTTGTTGCCGATGCTGAAGGTCAGTGCACGTATGCACTGGAATTCTCGCACGACGACATCCTGCGGGTATCCTATGTGGAATTGACCATCGATACCGAGCTGCCGCTGATCTGTCAGCGCAGCCTGCAGCGTTTCCTGCTGCCGGTGAAGCTGGTGCAGAAGATCGGCCTGATCCGCGAGGAAGACGAGGAATCGTCCCTTCCGGAGGACTTCGAGGCCCTGCTGGTGCCCGAAGATGGCCAGCTTGTGCCGCTGGAGCTGGTCGAAGACGAACTTGTGTTGGCGGTCCCGGTGGTACCCCTCTCGCCCGATGGCGAGGCGGTGGACCAGGAATGGGCCCCGACGAAGGAAGAAACCGACAAGGTCAACCCGTTCGCGGCGTTGGCAGCGTTGAAGAAAAAGTAAGGTCGGGCTGGCTCGACCGAGCGAATATGCAGCCGGGTATCGTCGGCGGCTGCGGCGAAAGCGAAAAGTGTGCTGGGCGCTGGCGTCCTGTGCGACGAAACGACGAAGAACATCGAACCGAGTTTGGAGCAATCCCATGGCTGTGCAGAAATCCCGTGTCACCCCGTCCCGCCGCGGTATGCGCCGTGCGCATGACGCCCTGAGCGCAAAGCAGCTGTCGACCGACCCGACCACGGGCGAAGTGCATCTGCGTCACCACATCACTGCCGATGGTTTCTACCGCGGCAAGAAGGTCATCCAGACCAAGACTTCTTCCGTCGAAGAAGATTGATGTGAGTGAAGGCCGCTGCCGTGCCGGCAGCGGCCTTTGCCGTATCCCTCCGGGCACCGGCAACGGCCGCCCGCGCAACAGGAATGTCGATGAGCAAGCGGATCTACTCGAGGATCGCGGGCACCGGTAGCTATTTGCCGGAGAAAGTGCTGACCAACGCCGACCTGGAAAAAATGGTCGAGACGTCGGACGAGTGGATTGTTTCGCGCACCGGCATCAAAGAGCGGCATATCGCCGCCGCAGAAGAAACCACCAGCGACCTCGGCTACCACGCTGCGGTGAAGGCGCTGGAAGCGGCCGGCATCGATGCCAGCCAGCTGGACATGATCGTGGTTGGTACCACCACGCCCGATCTGATTTTCCCGTCCACCGCGTGCCTGATCCAGGCCAAGCTCGGTGCGACCGGTTGCCCTGCCTTCGACGTCAACGCGGCCTGTTCCGGCTTCGTGTTCGCGCTGGGCGTGGCCGATAAATTCATTCGTTCCGGTGATGCACGCCATGTGCTGGTCATCGGGGCGGAAACCCTCACCCGTATCGTCGACTGGAATGACCGCACCACCTGCGTGCTGTTCGGCGACGGTGCCGGTGCGGTGGTGCTGAAGGCCGACGAAGACACCGGCATCCTCAGCACGCACCTGCATTCGGACGGTAGCAAGAAAGAACTGCTGTGGAATCCGGTCGGCGTTTCGGCCGGTTTCGGCGAGGGCGAGCAGGCACGCGGCGCGATCCTGATGAAGGGCAACGACGTGTTCAAGTACGCGGTGAAGGCGCTGGATTCAGTGGTCGACGAAACCCTGGAAGCCAACGCGTTGAGCAAGGCCGACCTGGACTGGTTGATCCCGCACCAGGCCAACCTGCGCATCATCGAAGCCACCGCCAAGCGCCTGGAGATGTCCATGGACCAGGTGGTGGTGACGGTGGACAAGCACGGCAATACGTCGTCGGCATCGGTCCCCCTGGCGCTGGACCACGCGGTGCGTTCGGGCCGGGTAGAGCGCGGCCAGCTGTTGTTGCTGGAAGCGTTCGGCGGTGGCTTCACGTGGGGTTCGGCACTGCTGCGTTACTGATAACGCGAGTGTCCATTTCGTAAAAACGTCGTGACGGCCCCTCGGGGCCGTACTGCGTTATGGAGAATGCCCATGGTTGAGCCGATTACCCTTGAAGGGCAGCGAGCGTGGTTGAAGCAGTACGGTGAAGGCAGTCGCGCCGTTGCGCTGGGTTTGCTCAATTTCGTTGCCCGTCGTTTCCATCTGGACGCACTGCGCCCGCCGCCGCACCGCGGTGGCGATGCCGCCCGCCAGACCGAGGCGCGGCGGCTGGGCGAACTGCGGGCGCAGGGCGTGAACGTGCCTTCGGTGCTGGGCAGCGGCCATGCCGCACTGGTGCTGGGCGACAACGGCAGTTCCTTCAATACCTGCCTGCGCGAGGCCGACGATGCCGGCCGCGATGCGCTGGTGGCCGCCGCCATGCAGGCGATGGCGGCGGCGCATGCGCGCGGCGCGTATTTCGGCCAGCCGCTGCCGCGTAACCTGACCTGGGACGGGCAGAGCGTGGGCTTCATTGATTTCGAAGAAGATCCGCTGGAAGTGATGGACCTGGCCCAGGCGCAGGCGCGCGACTGGTTGATGTTCGGCTATGGCGTGGCGAAGTACTACGCCGATCGCCCGCAGCGGTTGCAGGCGATGATGGCTGCCGCGATGGACGGTGCGCAGGCGCCGGTGCGTGAGCACGCGCATGCGGTGACCGGGCGGCTGCAGCGCTTGGCCAAGGCCAGCCTGGGCCTGGGGCGTTCGGCGCGCGCGCTGGCCCACGCCATCCTGGTCGTGCATGGCGCCACCACGCTGGGCGTGCTGATGGTGCTGGTGGTGTGCGCGGACTGGTTGGCCGATGGGCACTTGGATCTGCTGGAACTGCTGACCTGAAACAGGGTAGGTCGTGCCCCCGCCGAGCATGGCTCGGCGCTACCGAAAGCCCCATGTGCGTGGTGGATGACGACCGTTGATCCTGGTGGGTGACGACCGTTGGTCGTCACGCCCCCGCCCGCCCTGCATACGCGCACGTACAGACGGCAGGCGGCAATCGCCTTTATCATGGCCTGCTTCGATTCAAACCAGGCGGATGACCGCGTGACTGATTCCACTCTTGCTTTCGTTTTCCCCGGCCAGGGCTCGCAGTCCGTGGGCATGCTGGCCGAGCTGGCCGAGCTGCACCCGCAGGTGCGTGAAGCCTTCACGGAAGCATCCGATGGCGCCGGTGTCGACCTGTGGGCACTGTCCCAGGGCGGCCCGGAGGAAATGCTCAACCGCACCGAATACACCCAGCCGGCCCTGCTGGCCGCCAGCATCGGCGTGTGGCGTACCTGGAAGGCACTGGGCGGCGCGCAGCCGTCACTGCTGTCCGGCCACAGCCTGGGCGAGTACTCCGCACTGGTTGCCGCTGGCGCCCTGAGCCTGCACGACGGTGCGCACCTGGTGCGCCTGCGTGGCCAGTTCATGCAGGACGCCGCACCGGCGGGCGTGGGCGCGATGGCCGCCGTGCTCGGCGCTGAAGATGCACTGGTGCTGGACGTGTGCAAGGAAGCGGCCGGCAGCCAGGTACTGGTGCCCTCCAACTACAACTCGCCTGGCCAGATCGT
The DNA here is from genome assembly GCF_014841975.1 of Stenotrophomonas sp. CFBP 13724. Lineage (NCBI taxonomy): Bacteria > Pseudomonadati > Pseudomonadota > Gammaproteobacteria > Lysobacterales > Lysobacteraceae > Stenotrophomonas > Stenotrophomonas sp. CFBP 13724. The sequence continues at coordinate 2,479,942 of NZ_JACYUW010000001.1, read as the reverse complement.
CATCGGTGGCGACGCCGCCGCGGTGGATCGCGCGCTGGCGCTGCTCGCTGAAAAGGGCGTGCGCAAGGCAGTGAAGCTGGCCGTCAGCGTGCCCTCGCATACCCCGTTGATGCGCGAAGCCGCCAACCGGCTGGCCGAAACCATGGCCGGCCTGTCCTGGCAGGCACCGCAGTTGCCGGTGGTGCAGAACGTCGATGCCACCGTGCACGAAGGCGTGGACGCCATCGCCGCCGCGCTGGTGCAGCAGTTGTACCAGCCGGTGCAGTGGACCGGCTGCGTGCAGGCGCTGGCCGCGCGTGGCATCACCCGTATCGCCGAATGCGGCCCGGGCAAGGTGCTGACCGGCCTGGTCAAGCGCATCGACAAAACCATCGACGGCCGTTCGCTGGCCACCCCGGGCGACGTCGAAGCCGCCCGCGAGGCATGGTCGGCCTGACCCCCTTCCCGTTGCCCGCCTGCGTCGTGCCCCCCCGGCATGGCGCCGCGCGCGGGCGACCGCACCATTCGAGGACAGCATCATGAGCAAGCCCCTGCAGGGTGAAATCGCACTGGTCACCGGCGCAAGCCGCGGTATCGGTGCCGCCATCGCCGACCTGCTGGCCGCCCAAGGCGCCACGGTCATCGGCACGGCCACCACCGATTCCGGTGCCGCCGCCATCGGCGAGCGCCTGGCCGCGCAGGGCGGCCACGGTCGCGCGCTGAACGTCACCGATGGTGCCGCGCTGGATACCGTGCTGGCCGACATCGCCAAGGAATTCGGCCCGATCAGCATCCTGGTCAACAACGCCGGCATCACCCGCGACAACCTGCTCATGCGCATGAAGGACGAGGACTGGGCGTCGATCATCGACACCAACCTGACCAGCGTGTTCCGCACCAGCAAAGCGGTCATGCGCGGCATGATGAAGGCGCGCAAGGGCCGCATCATCAACATCGCCTCGGTGGTGGGGGTGACCGGCAACGCCGGCCAGGCCAACTACGCCGCCGCCAAGGCCGGCATCATCGGTTTTTCCAAGTCGCTGGCCAAGGAAATCGGCTCGCGCGGGGTCACCGTGAACGTGGTGGCGCCCGGCTTCATCGACACCGACATGACCAAGGCGTTGCCTGACGAAGCGCGTGCCGCGCTGGTCAACAACATCGCCCTGGAACGCCTGGGTTCGCCGGAGGACATCGCCCATGCGGTGGCCTTCCTGGCCAGCCCGGCAGCCAACTACATCACCGGAGAGACACTCCATGTGAACGGCGGGATGTACATGCCGTAAGCACGGGGCGCACGGATCGCGCCGCAAGTGGTTGATCTGGATGGCGTTTTACTTGCATGCAAGGCGCCGCCGGTTTCCACTACACTATCCCACGGCCATCGTCTGCGATGGCGTCTTTTTGAACCACTACTCCATCTGGAGCAATACCCCATGAGCACCATCGAAGAACGCGTCAAGAAAATCGTCGTCGAACAGCTTGGCGTCAAGGAAGAAGAAGTCACCACCAGCGCATCGTTCGTCGATGACCTGGGCGCAGACTCGCTGGACACCGTCGAGCTGGTGATGGCGCTGGAAGAAGAGTTCGAGTGCGAAATCCCGGACGAAGAAGCCGAGAAGATCACCACCGTGCAGCTGGCGATCGACTACATCAAGGCGCACGTCAAGGCCTGATGCAAGGCGGCTGGTGCGCGGCGGCGGCTCGACCGTAACCGCGCACGGCATCCCATGGGGCCGCGCATGCGGCCCTGTGTATTTGCGCTGCTGCATACGGGCGCGGATCCAATTACGTTCCACCCCGCGTCATACCCGCACCATTTCCGGGTCAGGAGAAAGCAATGAAGCGTCGCGTCGTCGTTACCGGCATGGGCATGGTTTCGCCTCTGGGCAATGACCTGGCCAGCAGTTGGCAGGGCATCACCGAAGGCCGTTCGGGCATCGGTCCGCTGACCCACGTTGCCGACGCCTACCTGGACCGTTTCACCACCAAGATTGCAGGTGAGGTCAAGGATTTCGACATCACCGCCGACAACGAACAGTTCGGCAAGTACCGCGTGTCCGGCAAGGACGCCAAGAAGATGGACCCCTTCATCCACTACGGCCTGGGCGCGTCCTTCATGGCGCTGGCCGATTCGGGTCTTGAGATCAACGAAGGCAATGCCGAGCGCATTGGCGCCATCATCGGCGCCGGCATCGGCGGCCTGCTGGGCATCGAAGAACAGACCATCGACTTCCACGAAGGGAAGAAGATCTCGCCGTTCTACGTACCCAAGACCATCATCAACATGCTGCCGGGCCAGCTGAGCATCATCGCCGGGCTGAAGGGTCCGTCGTTCTCGGCGGTGTCCGCGTGCGCTACGTCCAACCATTCCATCGGCACGGCAATGCGCATGATCCAGTACGGCGATGCCGACGTGATGGTCGCCGGTGGCGCTGAACGTGGCTCCTCGCCGACCGCGCTGGGCGGCTTCTGCGCGATGAAGGCGATGTCCACCCGCAACGATGACCCGACCGCGGCCTCGCGCCCGTGGGACAAGGACCGCGACGGCTTCGTGCTGGGCGACGGCGCCGGCATCCTGATCCTGGAAGAGTACGAGCACGCCAAGGCGCGCGGCGCGAAGATCTACTGCGAGCTGGCCGGCTTTGGTGCCAGTTCCGATGCGTACCACATGACCGCACCGGCAGAGAGCGGCGAAGGTGCTGCGCGCTGCATGGCGGCGGCGATGAAGGACGCCGGGGTCAACCCGGACCAGATCGGTTACCTCAACGCGCACGGCACCTCCACGCCGCTGGGCGACCTGGGCGAGACCATGGCGATGAAGACCGCCTTCGGCGACCACGCCTACAAGATGCTGGTCAGCTCCACCAAGTCGATGACCGGCCACCTGCTGGGTGCGGCGGGCGGCGTGGAAGCGATCTTCTCCGTGCTGGCGCTGCAGGACGGGGTGATTCCGCCGACCATCAACCTGCACCAGCCGGGCGAAGGCTGCGACCTGGACTACGTGCCCAACGAAGCACGCCAGGCCAAGGTGGACGTGGTGATGTCCAACGGCTTCGGCTTCGGCGGCACCAACGGCACGCTGGTGTTCAAGCGCGTCTGAGGTTCGTCAGGTTCTGGTAGCGCCGAAGGCCGCGGCAGGAGCCGCTGCCAACGTCGCTTGCGACGGCCCGAAGGGTGCCGGTCAGGACGGCCGGCATAGCCATGCTCGGCGGCTGTTGCGGTCGCGTTTGCCGCTGCGCTCGCCGAGCGTGGCTCGGCGCTACCGCTGTCCGTTGCCCGGTGTCCGCCACCGCCACCCGGCGCTCGCCACCCTACACCCCCTCTTCCAGGCGCTGCGCCGACATGCCCGATCCGATCCTGATCCAGCCCCTGGACACCCCGGCCGACCTGCTCGCCCTGCAGCAGGCCGACCCGGCGCGCTTCCCGCTGCTGATGGAATCGACTGCCTCCGGCACCGCACAAGGCCGCTGGGACCTGCTGCTGGTCGCCGGCGAGACGTTCCTGCGGCTGGATGCCGATGGCATCGTCCGCGACCATACCGGCCAGACCCACGCAGGCGCCTTCCTGGACCTGCTGGACGCTGCCTGGCAGGCAGAGCGCCTGCCACCCGCGCACGCCCCCACGCTGCCCTTCCGGGGCGGCTGGGCGCTGCTGCTGGACTACGAAGTAGCCAGCCAGATCGAGACCGTGCTGCCGCCGATGGCGCGCGCCGATGGCCAGCCCACCGCGCTGGCGTTGCGCTGCCCCGCCGCCGTGCTGCATGACCACCTGGAACAGCGCAGCTACCTGGTGGCCGAAGCCGGCCAACAGGCGCTGCTGAGCACCCTGCAGGCGCAGCTGGCCACCGGCGCACCGGCCGCAGGGCAGGGCTGGCAGCCGCCGATCCGCATGGAAGAAGACGCACCCGCACGCTTCACCGACGGCGTGCGGCGGGTGATCGATTACCTGCTGGCCGGCGATGTGTTCCAGGTGAACCTGTCGCGCCGTTGGTGCGCGCACTTTGCCGATACGGTGAGCCCGCAGGCCCTGTATGCCCAGCTGCGCCGCGCCAACCCGGCACCGTTCGCCGGCCTGTTCACCGGCCACGGCCGCCACGTGGTGAGCTCATCACCGGAACGGCTGGTGTCGGTGCATGGCGGCCACGCGCAGACCCGGCCGATCGCCGGCACCCGGCCTCGCTTTGATGGCGACGACGATGCCGCGCGCATCCAGGAGCTGGTCGGCCACCCGAAGGAACGCGCCGAACACGTGATGCTGATCGACCTGGAGCGCAACGACCTGGGCCGCATCTGCACGCCCGGCAGCGTGGTGGTGGACGAACTGATGACCGTGGAAAGCTATGCCCACGTGCACCACATCGTCAGCAATGTCAGCGGCACCCTGCGCGATGACGTCACCCCGGGGCAGGTGATCGCCGCGACATTCCCCGGCGGCACCATCACCGGCTGCCCGAAAGTGCGCTGCATGCAGATCATCAGCGAACTGGAGCGGGTGCCGCGCGGTGCCTACACCGGCGCCTTCGGCTGGCTGAACCGCGACGGCGACCTGGACCTGAACATCCTGATCCGCACCGCCGAAGTAGCGGGCAACGAAGTCAGCTTCCGCACCGGCGCCGGCATCGTCGTCGATTCGGACCCGGACAAGGAACTGGACGAAACCCGCGCCAAAGCCCGCGGCCTGATGCGCGCCCTCGGCCAGCAAGGCTGACCCCGCACCACGGTAGTAACGGCCGCCGGCCGTCAGCCCCAGCGGTTGCTCCCGGTAGTGACGGCCGCTGGCCGTCAGCCTTTGCCTGCGGCCCTGGTGGGTGACGACCGTTGGTCGTCACGCTGTCGCCGTTGCCCCACCTCCGCACCCGCCGAGCACGGCTCGGCGCTACACGTTCGCGGTATCCTGCACACCTGAATAATTCTTCGAGGTAATCCATGGCGGCAGCCAAGCGCGGATGTCTGATGGTGCTGACCATCCTGGTGCTGCTCGGTGCAATCGCCGTAGGCGCCGGCGCATGGTTCTTCTACCAGCAGGGCCAGTTCGCCGACCGCCCGCTGAGTCCCGACCAGGAGAGCATCGTCATTGCCAGCGGTGATGGCTTCAACACCGTGCTCGGCAAGCTGCGCGAAGCCGGCGTGGACGAAGGCCAGGACGCACAATGGCAGTTGCTCGCCCGCCAGATGGATGCCGCCGGCAAGCTGAAAGTCGGCGAGTACGCGCTGGATGCCACCCTGACCCCGCGCGAGCTGCTGACGCGCATGCGCCAGGGCCGCGTGCTGCAGCACCGCGTCACTTTCATCGAAGGCTGGAACATCCGCCAGGTGCGCGCCGCACTCAAGCGCGCCGAACCGCTGGTGCACACCACCGACGAACTGGATGACGCCGCGCTGATGCAGCGCCTGGGCTTCGGCGGCCAGCATCCCGAAGGCCGCTTCCTGCCGGAAACCTACGTTTACCAGCGTGGCGACACCGACGTGGACGTGCTCAAACGCGCCCATGAGGCCATGGAAAAGGCCCTCGCCGAAGCCTGGGATTCGCGCGCCGACGGCCTGCCGATCAACTCGCCGTACGAGCTGCTGACGCTCGCTTCCATCATCGAAAAAGAGACCGCGCTGGCCAGCGAGCGCCCGCAGATTGCCGGCGTGTTCGTGCGCCGCCTGAAGATGGGCATGCGCCTGCAGACCGACCCTACCGTGATCTACGGCATCGGCCCGGCCTACGACGGCAACATCCGCCGCGTGCACCTGACCACCGATACGCCGTACAACACCTACACCCGCGCCGGGCTCACCCCCACGCCCATCGCCATGCCCAGCCGCGATGCGTTGAACGCCGCCGCGCAGCCCGCACCGGGCGATGCGCTGTACTTCGTCGCCGTCGGCGACGGCAGTGGCGCGCACATTTTTTCGGCCAGCTATGCAGAGCACAACGTCGCCGTGGCGCGTTACCTGCAGCAGCTGCGCCAGAACCGCATCAAGGAGAACCAAGCGCAATGAGTGCCGCGCTGCTGCGCCACCCGCGCCTGATCAGCCTGGAAGGCGGCGAAGGCGCGGGCAAGACCACCGCCATCAATGCCATCCACGCTTGCCTGCGCGTGCATGGCCACGAGGTCGTGCTGACCCGCGAACCGGGTGGCACGCCGCTGGCCGAGCGCATCCGCGCGCTGGTGCTGAAGCCCGATGAAGCGATCGCCGCCGAACCGCTGAGTGCCGAAGCCGAACTGCTGCTGGTGTTCGCCGCACGCGCCCAGCACGTGCGCCAGGTGATCCAGCCTGCACTGCGCCGCGGTGCCTTCGTGCTGACCGACCGCTTCACCGATTCCAGTTACGCCTACCAGGGCGGCGGGCGCGGGCTGGATGCCGCGTGGATCGCCGATCTGGAACGCCGCGTGGTCGGCCTGCTGCCGGGCCTGACCCTGCTGCTGGACGTGGACGTGGAAACCGGCCGCGCGCGCGCCAACGGCCGCGACCTGTGGCCGGACCGCATCGAGAGCGAACAGGATGATTTCTTCCAGCGCGTGCGCGCGGTATTCCGCGAACGTGCGCAGCAGGATCCGCAGCGCTTCGCGCTGGTCGATGCCAGCCAGGTGCAACAGCGCGTAGCGGCCGATGTGGTGGCCCGCGTGGAGCAGTTCCTGCAGAACGGGGAGGGCGCATGAGCGCGACCGGAAAGGCGGCATTTTCACCGTGGCAGCAGCGCGCCTATGACCAGATGATTGCCGCGCTGGATGCTGGCCGGCTGGGCCATGGCCTGCTGATCTGCGGACCGGCCGGGCTGGGCCAGCGTGCCGTGGCCGATGCCCTGGCCGAACACGTGCTCACCCAGGGCGGTGGCCCGCCGGCCGACCGTGCGCGCCAGCTGATATCGGCTGGCACCCACCCGGACCTGCAGATCATCAGCTTCATCCCGAACAAGAGCGGCGACAAGCTGCGCACCGAGATCGTCATCGAGCAGGTGCGCGAGATCGGCCAGAAGCTCTCGCTGACCCCGCAGTACGGCATCGCCCAGGTAGTGATCGTGGACCCGGCCGATGCGATCAACCGCGCGGCCTGCAATGCGCTGCTGAAGACGCTGGAAGAACCGCAGCCCGGCCGCTACCTGTGGCTGGTGAGCAGCGACCCGGCGCGCCTGCCGCAGACCGTGCGCAGCCGCTGCCAGCGGCTGGAATTCAGGCTGCCACCGCGCGAAGAAGCATTGGCGTGGCTGCAACAGCAGGGCCACCGCGAGGACGATGCCATGGAGGCGCTGGACGCCGCGCGCGGCCATCCCGGGTTGGCCGATTCCTGGCTGCGCGAAGAAGGCCTGGAGCTGCGCCGCGAGGTCACCAAGGACCTGGAATCGCTGGCTGCCGGGCGCACCGGCGCGGTGGCGCTGGCACAGAAATGGACCGGTGACGAAGACGCCGCGCTGCGGCTGCGCTTTGCCGCCGACCTGGCACTGGCGATGGCCAGCAGCGATGGCTTGACCGCGCCGGAACGTTTGAACAAGCTGGCAGCCTGGTTCGACGCTGCCAACCGGACCCGCGACCTGCTGCGCACCACCGTGCGCGCGGACCTGGCCGTGGTAGAACTGTTGCTGGCCTGGAACAAGGTCAACGAACGGCAGCACCCAAGGGGTAATCGATGAGCGCCACCAACGCCCGACAGGGCATCCTGTCCCTTGCCGTAAAGGACAAGGCCGCGCTTTATGGCGCCTACATGCCGTTCGTGAAAAATGGCGGGGTGTTCGTGCCCACGCCGAAGCGCTATTTCCTCGGCGACGAGGTGTTCCTGCTGCTGACCCTGCCCGATTCCAGCGAGCGCCTGCCCGTTGCCGGCAAGGTGATCTGGGTGACCCCGGCCGGCGCGCAGGGCAACCGGCCTTCGGGCATCGGCGTGCAGCTGGCGGACGGGCAGGAGGGCGAGGCGGTGCGGCACAAGATCGAGACGCTGCTGGCCGGCCTGACCACGTCGGAAAAGCCGACCCAGACGATGTGAAGAAGTGATCTGAAAAGTATTGACGCTCTCGGGAAAGCCCCTATAATGAGCGGCTCAGCAGCATCGGGCGGTTAGCTCAGCGGTAGAGCATTGCCTTCACACGGCAAGGGTCACAAGTTCGAACCTTGTACCGCCCACCATGATTCAGTCGAAAGAGCCTCCGGAAACGGGGGCTTTTTTGCGTTTGGGGTTATTGTTGGCGCAATCCCCCAGAAGGGGATTGTCCGGGAAGCCGACCGTGAGGAGTGGAGTGCTTTCCACGTTGGAGCCGCGTTGGTCGCGGATGCCCATCTCATGCAGTGATCTGACGGGTGCGGACGCAAGTCGAAGCTGACCAGAAAGCGGTGGAAGGGAGAAGAATAATGACTTCGTAAGGCGCGTCGCCACAAGTTTCGCGCCAATCCGCGAGCAGCACCCATGAAAATCAGTGAGCGCGAATCGAGCGTCACTGACTGAACTGTGGCCGGTTGAAATTTAAGCGCTACGCTGGATTCCATATGCAATGCCTGCCACGGTTATAGATAGAAGCTGATTGCAATCATTTCGGGAGAATCTTGTGTCGCGCTCTTCGCTATCTGGTTTGGTGCTTCTGCTGTATTTCCTTTTCTTTTCCCCAGACGTTCAGGCCGAGGGGGATGTAAGTCCGAAAAGCCGATCTGAAGCAACGAAGATAATTGCCGGGTTGCGGCAGATCGTAACCCCCCAAGGAGTCGAGCGATTGGAACTCGTCGACATAAACGGGGCGAAGCAGTGGGTCTCGATACGCAGCCGCAATCCTGCCAATCCAGTTCTCTTGGTAGTCCATGGAGGGCCTGGCTGGGTGGCTATGCCGACGTCATGGTACTTCGCGCAGGGATGGGAGGAATATTTCACGGTGGTACAGTGGGATCAGCGAGGCGCAGGGAAATCGTATGATCCGGCCATCGTCGATACCCTCACCGTCGACCAGATGCGAGAAGACATCGATGCCGTGATCGCCTGGGTGAGGTCAGAAACCGGGCAGGACAAGTTGTTTCTCCTGGGCCATAGCTGGGGGAGCCTACTGGGTCTGGATGTAGCCGGCCGTCACCCGGAATGGCTGCATGCATACATCGGGGCTGGACAGGTTGTGGATATGCGGGAGAGCGAGCGTCGCGGATGGGCCTGGGCAATGCAGGAGGCTCTTGAGCGAGGCAATGCTGAAGCAATGAAGGAGCTAGAGTCGATCGCGCCTTACGCTATAGGCGAAGCGGTCATTCCACTGTCCGACCTTTTCCTGCAGCGCAAGTGGGTCAATGCCTTCGGCGGCGCCGCATTCAATCGTCCGGATGCCAGCTTTGAGGCGGCGGCGATCGCGCTGTCACCGGACTACACCGATGAGGACGTCAGGAATGTCTGGAAGGCGCAGGATGTCTCAGTCGAGCGCTTGATGCCCGCAGTCCTGGCGAGCTCCAAGGCGTCGCTTGATGAACTGGATGTTCCGGTCATCCTGTTGCTGGGCAGGCACGACATCAACGTGTCTTCCCAGCTTGCGGCTGAGTGGTTCGCCCGACTGGAGGCTCCCAGGAAACGCCTCTTCTGGTTCGAAAATTCCGCCCATGAAATGCTGGTTGAGGAACCCGGTAAGATTTTCCTGACCCTGATAAATGAGGTGCTTCCACTGGCGCGCGACTCTGGAAACAAGGAGGCAGTCGGAGTAGAGCGTCCGCGCTGAGTGCCTGTTGCAATCAATCAAGTCACTGTTGATCGCCTGCCGTGGACCTGAAGGATTGGCCCGAGGCGGGCATCAAGCAACCATCCTTTGCAATTCGCGGAGTTGAGTATGTCTAGCCTACTTCCGTTGTCGCACAGAGACGTCGTAGAGCGCCACTACCGGAGGCCACGGGATGAAGCGCGAACCAAGCTGCGTGGGAGTGGACGGGGCGAAATCGGGTTGGATTGCGGTCTGGTGGGCCGACACCACTTTGACGCACTGCGTGTATGGCAGCGCACGGTCTCTTGTGGATGCCCATCGGACGGCGAGGGTCATCGCTGTGGACATTCCGATAGGCCTACCGGATCGCGGCGGGCGAAGGGCCGACGCTGAGGCGCGACAGTTCGTGGGAGGCCGGCGGGCCAGCAGCGTATTCCCCTCACCCGTCCGAGGCATTCTCGATGCAACGTCACAGCCCGAGGCATCACGTAGACACAAGGAGATAGACGGGCGCGGCTTTGGCTCGCAATCGTTTGCGATCCTTTCCAAGATCCGCGAGTGGGATGACTTGTTGCAGTGTGACCATCAAGCACGCGCAATGGTGCGGGAAATTCATCCCGAGGTGTCCTTCTCCGCACTGAATGGAGGGCGCAGGAACGGGCTGGCGTTCAAGAAAAAGTCGCAGGACGGTGCTGCCATGCGAACCTGGTTGTTGTCGTCTGTGTTTGGTTCCGAACAGATCGCACGAGTTGTGCAATCTGTGGCGCGTCGGCAGGCGGCCACGGATGACGTGCTCGACGCCTTGGTTGCTCTTTGGAGTGCAGAACGCGTCGCCGCAGGGGAAGCCGTCTCCTTACCGGCACCACCGGTTTCCGATGCCACCGGTCTGGCTACCGCCATCTGGTACTAAGGTCGCGTTTAAACCACGAAGCACCGAGCCCATGTGCCGCCAGGTGTAGGCGCCATGACGATGTAAACGTGCGCGGCGTCGACCTTGGTCGAATCAAAAATTATGTGCACCGCGATCTCAAAGCTTACCCACTGCTCTGTAGCGAGACGCGCCCTGTTCGACAAGGCCTTGCAGTTCTTCCAGCACAGTTGGATCAGGCGCAGCAAAGTTGAAGCACGATTTTCCCTGCATATGCTTCTTCAGCGCAGGACGGAGATCGACCAGCAGTTCTGGGAAGTCATACACCGGCATGAAGTGAAACGAATGCTTGCGCCCGGACACCTTCACCGCCCCGAAAAACTGAGCCTTGCCCTTCGCATCAAGCTTTCTGCAGTTCGCATAGAAATGCCCATCCTCATCGTGCACGACAGAGAGCTCGCTTTGGTACGCAAGCAACAACCCGCGCAAGGCAGCGAAAAGCTCATTCGGCGTGCCATCCGCAGCCGGCTTCGTCTGGGCGGCATTCATTCGTGGCGTCTTCATGCACTCAGCCCGGTGGGAAAGCTTGATTCTGCACCTATCCGACGCCTGCGCGCCCCCTATTCAGCTTCCGTCAAAACTATGAACATGTTCAGCTGCTAAGGTTTCTGCTTGCTTAGAACGCGCAGAAGCGCAAGGAGGTTTCATGTCCTTGGAAGCTGTGGTGTACACGAGCCGGGTCAGCAAGCGCATCGACCCGCAGGACCTCCAGGCGCTGGTCTCCAATGCCGAATCTTTCAACCGTGCCGCTGATGTGAGTGGCGTGCTGCTCTTCGATGGCGGCCGGTTTCTTCAGTATCTCGAAGGCCCCGGCGAGGGCGTGGTACAGGCTTATGGACGCGTGCGCCAAGCCGGCCTGCACACCGGCATTGCCGAGATCGCCAAGGGCGTGACCGGCAAGCGCCTGTTCCGCCACTGGCCGCTGAAGAAGTTCGACGTGGACAGCATCGTGCTGGGCTCCATCGCCCGCGCGGACTGGTCCGGTTTCGTGCAGGGCAGTCGCCGGCCAGGCGCGGTGGACCATCTGCTTGATGTGGTGAACGGTCGTTTCAGCCACGCCTGAAGCTGCGAAGCGCCGTCCGTGCGGCGCCAGGACACGCAGGACACCCTAAAGCTTGACCGGCGCATCCTCGCGTCATTGAATGTCTTGGCTGATGCAGCAACAAGCGATTCGCACCGGCCACTCGTTCAACACGGAAAAGGATGAAGTACGTGATGAAGAAGCTGCATGCCTGTCTCATCGCAGGGGTCTTGGCCGCGGCCATTGCCGGTGCGGAGGACGCCTCGGCGTCATCCCCTCCAATCTCCAGCACCTCCACCACGACGGTGACCTACGCGCCGGGATCGCGCGAGGTCACGTCGATTCATTCCTGGATTCGAAGCAACTCTCCAGGCTACGGCCCGTGGGTGCCCGGCGCCGAAGTGGAAGTGACAATCTCCACCGCTTCATCGGGCCCGACCACGCCTGCCGCTGCCGACGCCAATTCGTCAGTACCACTGCCAACAAAGGGGAGCCCGGGGCAAGCCATCGGCATCGCGCAGACGAATGCTACGGGAGGCAGGGAGTCTTGGAACTACTCATGGGTCACAGGCGAGCACGCCGCAGCCTTCTGGCAACTGACAGCGTATGACTACAAGAAGGGTGATTCAGACCCCGGGATGATCAGCGGAAGCGCATCGCCTCGGTGAGCTTCACCCGAGGCGTGTTGCCGGTAGGTCGGCCGGGCAGGGGCGTGACGACCAACGGTCGTCGACGACCAACGGTCGTCACCCCCCAAGGACGGTCGTCACCCACCCGATGCACCTCACTGCCAATGGAATCAATCAGCGGTAACGCGATCTTCCACCCGTAGCTGCAGGTTCATTGCGCGCATTACACCGAGCACGGTTTCCAGGTATAGCGGGCGGGTGCCGTTCAACTGGCGGCGCAGGGTTACCACGCTCACGCCGCACGCCTGCGCGACGCGTGACATGCCGTGCAGTTCTGCAACCAGCAGCAGGGCGCGCCCGATGCTCGGTTCGTCACAGCCCTCCATCCGCATCCGGACGTCCAGATACTCCGCGCGCTCTGCGTCGCGTGCAGCGGCGCTGTTGATCGGCGGGATCTTGAATTCGATATCACTCATGTTGCACTCCACATGGATTCGATGGATGAATCCACCAAGGCGCGGCCGGCGGTAATCAGGCCTTCCACCAGGTGATCGCTCAACACGGCCTGCGTGCCGCCTTCCTGCCTGCCGACCTGCACCGAATGCAGGATTTCAAGGATCGCGCCGATGCCCTGCAGCGTTGCTATCGGCATGGCTACCTTCCTGTGGCGGTCGGCGTAGCTGTCCAGGTCGAACACACGTGCGTCGTTGGGTAAGTCGGGCACCAAGTGCAGATGCACTACGCCCGCCGGATTTTCGCGGGAGGCTTCGAACTCCTCCAGCTTCCTTTCCAGCCGCTCTATGAAGTAGGGCGGAAACTCGTGGATCTTGTCGCCGATCAAGGCGTGCAGGCGTTTGGCACTAAGCGGATTCTGCGATTCCATCGGTCATCCTTCCCAAGGCGTGTGGCCACCTGCGCGGACGCGCAAGGTGGCGGGCGATGCGGGTTGGCATACCGGGGCAAACGCAAAAATGGCCGGCGGATCAGGGATCCCCACACACCGCCCACCATGAAACCGGCGCGCGATGCAGTGCATTCTCCGCCGTGCCCAAAGGGCAAAACAGAGCCAAATATGCGTTGCCGAACAGGATGCCAATCCCGACTGACGCTTCTACGTCGCCAGCGCCTACATACCAACAGCCGCAGGGGTGCGCGTACATGAGCCGATCTGCAAAAGTGCGGCAGTCAGTGGACGTCTACGTCATTGCAGGCAGCCATGAGCGCCACGCCGAACGCATGCTTAAGCGCTCATGTGTCGTGTCGATCCGGAAGGCAGCCGATCAAGCCATCACAGCGTAGCGGGCTGCGTATTGAGCAGCTTGCATGCATCGTTGCATTCGGTCGTGTTGAATACAGCAAGCAGGGGGGCAACGAGCGATTTATCTGCGTTCGCTACTTGATTGACCTGCTGCTGCACGTTTTGCTGATGTTGCGCGCGTGAATGCAGCGATAGCGAGCGAACGGCCATGTCGGCTGCCGGCAATGCCTCGCGCAGGATGGCCTGGCGCTGCAGCAGCGGTGTGTCGGGCGAGGCTACGGTGACGCTCACACGTGCATAGTAGCCAACCAGCAGCTCGGCATGCATGCGCAGGGGCAGCAGATAGTCATCGGTCCGCTGTGCATCTGGCTGTCTTGCCATGGTGGTCCCGCGCAGCGATACGTGCCTGGCGTTGCACTGCAACGCGAACACTTTTGCGTCATTCCACGCCGGCGCCATCTGCTGCAGCAGGGTCCGGTTGGCGCTGTCACCTATCATGTCCGAGGAGACCAGCACGGCGTGTTCGGCGAAGCCACAGATCCGCAGTGCTTGGGTGGGTGTCATGGTCTCCAAGCCAACCAGCACATCTGGATTGTTGGCGCTCCGTACTTGGGACGCGATTCCGCTTACTGCAGGCTTCTTGGTAGAAGCGGCCATCGCCTTGAGCGTCTGCATGGCCTGGTATTGCCGTACGGCGGCAGGGGTCTGCGCCGGCTGGGCGAGCGCCGCCGGCGGTACCAGAAGCAGGCCGGCGAGCAGGGCAGGGCGGAATGAGCGCGAGCTGGGCATAACGGCGTCCTTGCGTATGGAGTTCAGGCGTACCCGAATGGTATCCGAGGGCGGATTAGTAATCGATCAAGCGCCGCTTCCGGACCCGTCCGGGCCGAAGCGCTGCACCACCGATCTGCACGCCACAACGGCTTGCGGAAGGGCCCATTCGATGGCTTCCTGTATTTCCGGCTCCAGTTCGGCCAGCGCAGCGGCGGCCCATTGGTCGCGCTCGGCCCCGGTGGGCAGCGTCTCGGTGTCCGACGAAATCATGGCGAAGAGGAAGAAGTCCTCATCGTGCTGTTCCACCTCGACTTCCCAGCGTAGGCTCCTTAGCGCATGGCAGCCTGCAATCACGTTGATCGTTCCGTCCAGGATGCCCGAACACAGCGCCACGGCTTGGCGACGGACGTCGATGACATACTCTTCGTGGCTCATGTGGTGGATCACGGGACGTCCTTTCAGAGTGACGGTGGGCGCTCAAGCGGCTCCGCTAGGCGAGGCCGCGGAGTATGTCCAACCGGTTGGGTGGGGCATCGAGAGCCATGAATCGAGGGATGGTGTCGGCGGTACGTCGTGGCCGCGACAGGAAGGGGACGTGCCACTCCGCAACACGACGTTCGCGTACATGCAGGTAGCGACCGGGTTCCGGCTCGTCGATGTATTCCTCCTGGACGATCAACGCCAGTGGCTCCTCAGCGCCCTTCGATGACGCGGAAAACTCCAGCGCCTCCTCATACGTCTCGAAGGGGTGGTAATAGTCACTGCCGTCTGCCAGATCAGGTGCGCCGCGTTCGGGATGGCTCCGCACACGGTATTCAAGCACCGCGTCCCATACGTAGCCGCCGCCGGCTTCTGCCTCTGCCGGATACGTGCCAACCAGGCCAGGCGCAACCACAGGATGCGAAGGAACAGTCATTGCGGCATGGCTCTCGTGGCCGATGTGGTGGCTGGTGCCAAACCTCACACCGGCTCCCCAACACGCGCATACCTTGCCGGCGACATCCCCATCTGCCGCGCGAAGGCCACGCTGAAAGTCACCGCGCCCGAATAGCCCACGCGTTCGGCTACCTGCTCCAGGCTGAGTTCGCGGGCGCGCAGCAGGCGCTTGGCCAGTGCCATGCGCCAGGTCAGCAGGTACTCCATCGGGGACACGCCGACGACCTTGGTGAACCGCGCCGAGAACGCCGAGCGCGATAGCGCGGCTTGGTCGGCAAGTTCGGCCACGCTCCATCCGTGTTGTGGTCGCGCATGCATCGCACGCAGTGCCACGGCCAGACGCTCGTCGGCCAACCCTCTTACAAGCCCGGTGCCTTCGGCAGGCGTCCCCCGGCTGCGCAATGCCTCGATCAGCAGCACGTCCAGCAGGCGCTCCAGCACCACCTCGCGCGCCGGCCGCCGCGAGCGCGCTTCATCGCCCACCATCTGCACCAACGCGGTCAGCCGTGCTTCGCCGCGCACGTGCACCAGGGCGGGCAGCAGCGCGACCAGCAGTGCCGCGTCCGGCGACCCGAACTGGCAGTGGCCGACCTGCATGCGCAGGTCCACCGGTCCGTGCTGGCGGCCGATGCGGAAATGGTCCTCGCCGAGCTGCGTGGGCAGCGTAGCGGGCAGGTGCGGTGGCGCATCCAGGCTGGCGGTCACCAGCGCGTGCACGGCCGGTATCAGCACGAAGTCGCCGGCCTGCAGCGTGATGGGCGCGCCGCCATCGATCATCAGCTGGCAGCCACCTTCCAGCACGGCGGCGTAGAACGGCTCACCCGGAATATCGCGTCGAATGCACCATTCACCCGCCCCCTCCACCCGCTTGGAGTAGCGCGCAGTCGGCTGCAGCAGGGCGACAACCTCGGACAGGGGATCGGACATGGCAGGACGATCAGAGAGGTTATATGGACGCTGGAGTGTAGCGCGTCCTGCGGGCGGAGCCGACCATGGACGTTCGTTCCCACGTAGAGGTTTGCTGATGTCGACTGTGATGATTACCGGCTGTTCCTCTGGCTTCGGGTTGGAAACCGCCCGTCTGTTCCTCGCACGCGGGTGGGATGTGGTGGCCACCATGCGCACCCCCGACGCCGAGCTGCTCCCTGCTTCCGATCGCCTGCGTGTGCTGGCACTGGATATCACCGATGCAGACAGCATCGCACGCGCCATTGAGCAGGCCGGGCCACTCGACGCGCTGGTGAACAACGCCGGCTTCGGTGCGCCGGTGCCGGTGGAGCTGACGCCGATGGACACCGCACGCGCGCTGTTTGAAACCAACACCCTGGGCACGTTGGCGATGACCCAGGCGGTGCTGCCGCAGCTGCGCGAGCGCGGTGCCGGGGTGATCGTCAACGTGACCTCCTCGGTGACCCTGAAGGCGCTGCCGTTGGTGGGCGTGTACTCGGCCAGCAAGGCCGCGGTGAATGCCTTCACCCAATCACTGGCGATCGAAGTGGAACCCTTCGGCGTGCGGGTGCGGCTGGTGCTGCCGGGGCGCTCGCCGACGACGCGCTTCGGTGCGAATGCGGGCGTGCATCTTGGCGGTCTGGAACACCCGGACTACGGGCCGCTGGTGCAGGGCATCCTGGCGGGTTTCCGCGATACCAGTGGGCCGGTCACCGAGGCGCAGGACGTAGCCGAGGCAGTGTGGCGTGCGGTGACCGACCCGGGCACGCCGCTGCGCACGCCGGCCGGCAAGGACGCAGAGGAATGGATGCGCGCGGCGGGTTGAGGCGGCCGATGGTTTGAACTGGGTCAGATAACGCCCTGCGGATCTCCCATCAGTCTTGGAGCATCGTCGGCAAGCTCAGTGCAGCACGTCCCCGGCATCCACCAGCTGTACGTCGTGCATCAGCTGCAGATAGGCCTCGTAATACGGTTTGTGCGATGCGCCGACGATGGCCAGCATGCGCGTGCCGGGCGTGTGCCCGAGTACGTCGCGGATGTTCGCGACCATGCGCAGGTTGCGGGTTTCCCAGTAGCCCACGTAGTTGCGTCCGAATGCCTGCGGCGAAGGCTCCACCAGAGCGGCGCCGAAGTCGCTGTGGAACGCCTGCATCGCGGCCTCCGGTGCGTTGTACGTGCGGTAGATCGCCAGCAGGCCCTCGGGCTTGCCCAGGTTGGCGTGCAGCGCCACGTCTGCCTCGGCGCGCGCCTTGGTATACGGGTTGTCCCACGCCTTCATGATCGCCTCGCCGGAGGCCTTTTCCAGTTCCTTGGGCGTGGCCGAATCGGCAGTATGGTCATCCACCGCCCATACCCGTTCCAGGCCAAGCCGCGCGGCGAGCGTGGCCGCCACCAGCAGGGACTCGTCGCGACGTTGCAGGCGCTTGTCCAGGTACGCCACCAACTCATCGTTCAAGCCATCGGCTGCCTTGCGCTGCGCCGGCGGTAGCCGCAGCCATTGCACCAGGGCCGAATTGCGCTCACCCGCCGCCAGAAACACGGCGGCCAGGTGGCGCCGCTGCGCTGCAGTCGGCTCGGTGGGCCAGCTGGCCAGCAGGCGCTCTGCTTCCGCGTTGGCCGCCGGCACATCCAGTCCGGTGGCGGCCTGCGCCGGGGCAAGGTCCGGGCAGTAGCTGTCGATGCTGTCCACGTAACGGGTAGGGAACCGACGCATGTAATCGCATTGCATGCCGGATATCGCTTCAACGGCGATTGCGTCCGGTTTCCAAGCTTGAAGGCGCTCCAGCAACGGCTCCAATTGGGCCGGCGCGAAGGTGTCAGGCAGGGCGGAAAGGTGCGGCGAACCCAGCACCAGCACCTCGTTGGGGCGGCCGGCGGGCGGGCCCTTCAGCTGGTCCGGGTGGAAGCCGGGCTGATAGCCGGGGGTGGCGGCCAGCGCGGTGGCGCTGCACAGCCCAAGAATCAACATACTGCCGATTCGCTTGATCATGTTGCCGTCCCCGCAAGGACGGGGGCCTTGCCTGCAGTCGATGGTGGCGCACGTGCGGGGCAGGGGAAAGCCCCGTTGGTCATTGCAACCTTTACGCCGGCTGCTGCATCGGCCTCTCCATCCACCGCCCGCACGCGTCGCGCACGCCCCCTCATCACTCCCGCATCGGGAAGGTCCATGTCGTGGGCACCGAGCTCCAGCGATAGTGGCGCACCTGCAGTTTAGCGATGGGTCGGGCGGTGGCGATCTCGGTTCGCATCGGCAGGCTGCCGTTCTCCCAGGCCAGTGGCACCTGCGCCAGCCGCGTGGGCTCTGCGGGCTTCAGCGGGGCAATGATCATCTGTTCGGAGGGCAGCACGTTTCCTTCCTCGTCCAGCGGCACGACCACGCTGTACAGGCCGGTCTTCGCCTTCCACGACTGCCTGCCCTGCAGCAGCGTCGCGCGATGGGCAGCGGGGCGCAACAAGGTGATGTCAGGATTGAGCGCGGAACGCTCACCGGGCTGCAGGATCTCGGTCGTCTCGAATGCATAGATTTCGGCATCGACAGACATGCGCACCGCCTCGATGCGGCCCAACACATCACGCGGCGCGCCCAGTGGCAGGTGGAAGGGGAAGCTGACCTCGTTCTGCGTGGCCACGTATTTCTCCGGGAAGAACAGCGTCGGCGTGACCCGTTTCGTCGGCAGTCCGGCGATCTCCGCGCCATCCGCATCCAGCATCACCACGCGATGCAGGCGGGACATCAGGATGCGCTCGTGCTGTCCTTGGCCGGCCGCTGGGTCGCGTTCCAGGCTGGAGCGCGCGCCTATCGCCAGCCAGCGCCCTGCGCCGCCCTCCGCGGGAATCCAGAACGAGCCCATGTACGGCATCAACGTGGGCAGCGAGGCCGCGCCCACCATGTAGTCCTCCAGCTCGCCGAGCACTGCCGCGCGGTGCGTGTAGGCTGAAGGATCCGGCGCGGCGCCGCTGAACGGCGGGCGCTGCAGCGTGTGGTTCACCTGCTCGACATAGCTGACGTAGCTCTCGACATCCTCGCTCATCTGCAGCATCGGGTCGTGCCCGGTGTCTGCCAGGTGCACGCGGTGGAGGGAAGCGGGCAGGCCCTTGCTGGCCGCGTAGCGCACTTCCATCCGCAGCTCGATCGGCATGCCATCGCCACGCGCTACCACCAGCCGGCCATCGCCCTGCGCGCCGGGGCCTGCAACGGACAGCTCCATCAGCACCGCCTCCGGGGTGACTTCGATAACCCGAAGGGCCGTCTCGACGTTGCCATGGGGTTCGATCCGCAGCGTTCCTGCCACCACGTCCCCCACCGCCACCGCGGCGGGCAATCGCACCGGCCGCAGTCCCGCTGCCTGCTGCCGGGAGAGCAGTGCCTCAGCCGCGCCGGGTGATTTTCGGGACAGTGCAGACCATGCACTCTGGTCCGCCGCACGCAGCGCGCCGAACTCGCCAGACCGCGTTGCCTCGGCACTGAAGCCTTTTTCAAGCACGGCCAGCTGTGCCGCGTCGGCAGCGTCGAGCGGGTCCAGGTCCATCAGGTAGCTTGCGTGACCCGCCGCGTCCCTGCGTTGCGACCAGATGGGCAGGATTCGAAGCTGGCTGCCTGCGCGTGACGCCGGTTGCAATGCCGCTTCGTAGTAGCCGGAAAGCGTCGTCTCCTCGCCTGCATCCGGTCCGCTGCTTACTGCGTGGCGCACGTAATAAACAGACGACACAGCGGGGCGGGAATCCACGGTGGCGACCGATGCGGCGCTGGCAGCCATCGCCATCGCCATCGCCGCCAACGTGATCATGTACAGCCGTCGGATGAAATCCATTTGCCCTGCGCTCCATATCCATCGAAAGCGGGGGAGTGTAGCAATGCCGCCGTCTACTGGATCCGGCTCGCGGGGTTGCCCTTGGCCGACTCCGCTTCCCTTACTTCCCGGTACAGTGCGTCGGTGCGGGCCTGGCCTTCTGCACGGGCGCGGGCATCGGCCTCGTTGTTCTGGCGGTCCATTTCCTGGTACTGCGCCCACACCGCCGGGGTGATCGTCTTGAGCGCGTTGTCAGGACGAAGCTGGATGGAGGCAGGAACGCCCAGGCTGACGGAGAAGTTGTCGAACAGCCATTGCCTGCGTGCGTCCGGCGAGGCATGAAGAAGATCGGGCTCCGCATAGGTGTTCATCGGCAGGTGCTGCTCGGCAAGCGTTGCGTCTGCGGATATCCGTACGAGCCTGACGATGAGTCGCTCCTTCGCGCGCTCGTCGGCGTACAGGGCCACGACGTCGCCCTCGATCCAGAGCACCTGCCAGTAGCCGGAGATCGGATGCAGCGCGAAGGGATGTGTACGCACGAGGACCAGGTTGCTGGCTTCATCGTAAAGCGCACTCCACCCTGACGGCGCGGGCCGTGGGGAGCAATCAGTCGTGCTCGTGATGATCTTTACCAGCTTCGCTTTGCCGTCCTGTGCAGACAGGTGGGTTGTCCAGCAGGTAGACCCATCGCGGGTGCGCGAAGCCAGCAGGACGGCGTCGTCGGCGACCACGATGGCATCGGTGTGGACGATCTGGTCGTCGCTGGCATCTGCATCCTGCAGCAGGTCGGCGAATGCCTTGTCTGAAAGCTTCGTGCCATCGACGTACAGCGCGTACGTCGTGTAATGCCGGTACTCGCTGACGTTGATATCCAACGTCGACTCCGTGACCGCCACCACCTTCAGGCTGTCGGATGAGAGAACCGTCTTCCGCGTCGTTCCCCCGCATCCAACAGTGAGCAGCGCAGCAGACATCGCCAGCGCCGCTGAACACAGCAAGGAAGCTTTCTTTACCTTCATGGTGCTGCGTCCTGCCTGGGTGTGGAAAGCGGGTGTCCTGGGGGCCCAAGGATAGCGGTTCTGGTTGCGGGTATTGGGCCGCGCGATCTACACCTCACGCTGTCGGAATGGTGCCCCCGTCGATGACATGCTCGCTGCCGGATATCGAGGCCGCGCGCGGGGAGGCCAGGAAGGCGATCAGGTCGGCCACTTCATGCGGCTTGGCCGGACGCCCCAGCGGAATGCCGCCGAGCTGGTCCATGATCATCTTCTGCCCGCCAGCGTAGTCTATGCCGGCCTGCGCGGAGACCCGTTCGACCAGCGCAACGGATGCCTCGGTTTCGATCCAGCCCGGTGCCACGCGTACCACGCGTACGCCTTTCGGCGTGACCTCTTTGGACAATGCTTTGCTGTAGGTGGACAGTGCGGCCTTGGCGGCGGCGTAGGCCATGGTAGCTTCCGGCAGCGGCAGGGCGCGCTGGATGGAGGTGACATGGATGATCACGCCGCAGCCCTGCGCCAGCATGCCGGGAAGCAGGGCGCGGTCCAGGCGCACGGCCGACATCAGGTTGAGCTCCAGCTCCTTGCTCCATTGGGCATCGTCCAGCGCAGCGAAGCCACCGGCAGGCGCGGAAGATCCGCCAACGACGTTGACCAGGATGTCGATGCCGCCCAGATGGCGGACCGCGTCCATCGCCAACGCACTCGCCCCTGCGGCGGTTGCTACGTTGGCGGCAAGGTAGTGCACACCGTCCCTGGGTTGCGCCGGCAGTGAAAGCGAGGCCGCCACAACGCGGGCGTCGGCCTGCCGCAGGACGTCCACCACGGCCGCGCCGACGCCGCGCGTACCGCCGGTGACCAGCACGCGCTTGCCGGCCAGTTGCAGGTCGAAGTTCATGCCGGGATCTCCAGCGTGGCGATCTTGCCGCGTTCCAGGGTGAAGGCGTAACGCAGGTCGATCGGGCTGCCGGGGAAGTCGCCCACCACGTGGCTGGTGACGAGGTAGGTACGCTCCTCCTTCTCCACCTTGAAGGGTGTGGCGGTGTAGCGATAGCGGTCGGCGGTGTGCGCTTTCCAGGCCTCGATGGCGGCCAGGCCAGTGTGGGTCTGGCCCTCGTCCCGCACGCGTCCATCCGGGTTGAAGCAGCGGGCGACGGCGCGTCCATCGTTCGCGTCGGCGTTGAAGTAGGCGCTGATCGGCTCTGGCAGGTTCAGGTGAATCATGGGCAGGCTCCGGTTGGGGTACAGGCTCAGGATGGCCCGTTCCTGCCGTCAATGGAATCGCCTACTATCTCATCAGGCTATGTAGGAATCAGGGCACAATGCGCGGCTCCGAATTTGCAGAACTCAAAGCATTCGCTGCGGTGGTCGACCGGGCCAGCTTCGCCCGCGCCGCCGACCATCTAGGGCTGTCCCGTTCTGCGCTCAGCCAGATCGTGCGGCAGCTGGAGGCGCGCCTGGGCGTGCGGTTGTTGAACCGCACCACGCGCAGTGTCTCGCCCACCGAGCCCGGACGCCGGCTGCATGAGCGGATCGCCCCGATGCTGCGCGAGATGGATGACGCTGTTGCGCAGGCGGTAGGTACCACCGCGCGCACCGCAGGAACGCTGCGGATCAACACGCTCAGCATGGCAGCGCAGAAAATCATCGCCCCGCGGCTGGGACGCTTCGCGCAGGCCCATCCGGATGTAGTGCTCGACGTCGTGATCGACGATGGCCTGAGCGATATTGCCGGCGAGGGCTTTGATGCCGGCATCCGGGTGGGCGGGCGGCTGCAGAAAGACATGATCGCGGTGCGCCTGACACCGGATGTGGAGTTGCTGGCGGTTGCGTCCCCCGGCTACCTGGCGCTACATGGCGAGCCCAAGGTGCCGGCCGATCTGCAGCAGCACGCGTGCATCGGCTGGCGCTTCCCGGGCAGTGGCAAGATCGCCAGTTGGGAGTTCCGCAGGAAGGGGAAAAGCGTGGAGTTCGTTCCCGAGGGCAGGGTGCTGTCCAACCACCAGGACATCGTGGTGCCCGCCGCACTGCAGGGCTTGGGGATCCTTTACGCCTACAACGACGACGGCATTGCCGAAGCACTGCGGGATGGTCGATTGAAGCGCGTGCTCGCCGACTGGTCACCCACCGTGCCGGGCCTGTTCCTGTACTACTCCAGCCGCCGTTACCTGCTGCCGGCGCTACGTGCGTTCATCGATTGTCTGCTTGATCGTGACCTGGGACAGGACCCGGCGTTGCGCTCAGCGGCGGGGGCCGTCAACTGACAGGACGCGCAGTGCTACGGCTCACGGCTGCTGGTGGCGACCCAGGCAGCGATCCGCGCACGTTGGCCTGGCTCCAGCACGCGGTACGGGATCGGTACCTCCGATTCGCTGAGTTCCATCAGCACCGCGTGCTGGTACCAGTGCAGCTTTTTCACCTGTGCCCACGAAACCGACTGCGGTCCACCCCGGCTGTGGCGGGTGAAGCCTTGCGCGTCCATTTCAAACCGGCAGCGGCCCACGCGGAAGGACTTCCAGGCGAACAGCCCGAGGGCGAAGGTGCCCAGCATCAGGTTCACGAACAGCAGGTTCCACCAGCGGCGGTTCGTCGGCATGATCGTGGTATGGATATGCTCGCGCAGTAGAGCAAGGTACTCGCCGGGGCGGTACCGAACCTCGAACTGGAAAGGTGCTGGCGGATCCATGCCAAGCTCCATTTGGGGTAGCCCATCTTCAATGCGGCAGCGGCAGGCGTCCAGCCGTTACTTAGGGCATTCGCCTGCATACCGGCGATGGCGCATTGTCGCGCTTCTCTCCAGGGAAGGTGGTCGTCATGCTTCGCTCCGCGCTGTGCGTTGGCCCTGCTTCACGCTCAGCGTTTTCCGGCCTGCAGACAGGCCAGGGCGCTCAGCTGCGCGTAGGTTCAACGATCACCGCCGTGCCATAGCACAGCACCTCGGTCAGCCCGGTCATGATGTCGGTGGCGTCGTAGCGCATGGCGATGATCGCGTTGGCGCCCAGCATCCGCGCGTGCTTCACCATGTCCCGGTAGGTTTCTTCGCGCGCCTGCTCGCACAGGTTGGTGTAGATGGTGATATTACCGCCGAACAGGGTCTGGATGCCGCCGAGGAAGTTGCCGACGATCGAGCGCGAGCGCACGGTGATGCCGCGGACCACGCCCATGTTCTGCACCACACGGAAGCCGGGTAACTCCAGTGCGGTAGTGACCATCGAATCGTCCAGGCGCGCTTCGCCAGCAGGACGTTGAGCCGTGTTGTAAGGGTCAGCCATGGTGTCTCGAAGTGGTGTGGGTGAGGGGAATGGTTGATCGTGCGACAGGCGCCGCAACCGGTCGGCGTCAATCGCGCGCTGTGATCACCCGCAGCGCCAGGGCGGCCTGATAGACCCGCCCGGAAGTGTCGTCCAGCGCTTCCATGCCGGCAATCAGGCGGCCGTGTTTGAAGGGCACATAGTCGTTGAAGCTGCCCATGCCGCCGAACACGGACATGACCGAGCCCGAGAGCATGTTGAGGGAAGGCTGGTCGTGCGGCGTTCCGGACAGTGCCTCGGCCTGCCGGAGGCAGGAAACGAAGTGGCGCCGCCATTCGCACTCGCTGTCGCGTGCGAGCAGG
Source organism: Stenotrophomonas sp. CFBP 13724 (assembly GCF_014841975.1). NCBI lineage: Bacteria > Pseudomonadati > Pseudomonadota > Gammaproteobacteria > Lysobacterales > Lysobacteraceae > Stenotrophomonas > Stenotrophomonas sp. CFBP 13724. The sequence goes on along the minus strand of NZ_JACYUW010000001.1, from coordinate 2,455,431 downwards.
TCGCAGAGCGCACTCAGTTCCTTGATCAGCTCGTCCAGTTGCGCGGCTCTGTCTTCCATGCGGCTGACTATACTGGCAAGACCGCGGCAGGAGACCCCGCCACGCTCAGTCCTTTGCATCCCATTGCGCGAGGTGCAACAGCACGCCCGCGGGATCCCAGACATAGGTTACCCGCGCACCATAAGGCTCAGCCCGTGGGGGCGCCACGCGCGCGCCGGGGTAGCTGCCGGTGTCCAGCAATGCGCGGATGGCGCTGAAGCACGCGGCAGCGTCCTGCACGGAAACGTGCAGCATGGTGTTTTCCGCCCATTCCTTCGCGTAGCCGCGTTGCAGGTAGAAGCGCGATGGGCCCAGCTTGAACAGCGCCAGATTGTCGTCCGACCATTCACGCTCGCAGCCCAGCGCTTCATAGAAGGCTTGCGAGAGGGCGAAATCCTGCGAAGGAAGGAACGTCCGGACGTCGGTGGCCTGAAGGTCGATCATGTTCTACGCCTTTGGGGGTGCATGCGGGAGGGTGCCACGGTCCAGTGTGCGCAACCAACTTGCCACGCGGGCTGCCGCTTCCACGGGCTGGGCCTGGAGCAACAGGTGGGGCCCGTCCAGAAGTTGCGACTCGGCGGGCTGCCGCTGTGCACGCTCGATTGATCGCAAGGCGCTGGCCTGCAACAGTCGATCCTCGTTTGCATGCAGGCAAAGGACGGGCGTGGAGACCTTGGGGAGCAACGCTCGAACATCGATCCGAAGCGTTGCCATTGCGCGTGCACGCAGCACGGACGACGACGTTCCGGCCAGCGCTTCTCGCAGCGCGCTTTCCAGTGATGGCGTTCGCCAGCGTCCAACCAGAAGCCTGGCCAGCAACGCGACAGGGGGCAACGGGAGCGGCAGCTGCAGCACGCGGGCCAAGGCAGACGGGGCGGGCACAGGGGCATGTGCAAACGTGGTGGAGAGGATGATGCCGCGAAGCGAGCTCAGGCCGGTCGCCCCGAGCATTACCGCCAAGGGACCCGCAAACGACTCACCGAGCAATACGAAAGGAGGTCGCTCGAGCAGCTGAGGCCGAAGCCAATCCCGCAGTGCGTCATATCCCATCGCCCGGTCGTTCGGATAGGCGATGACCTCGGACCGGATTCCATACGTGCCCAGCGCCTCCATGAAAGGGACGGACAGGCGGCCGCTTCCATCGAGCCCTGGCAGGATGATCAGCAGGGGGGCGGAGCCGTTCGTCATTGTCGATATGAAGGGTTAGGTGGGCCTGTAGCGTGCCATTCTGGCCTGAATGGTTTGGCAGTATTCGATGATAGTACGAAGGGAGCTGGCGAGCTCACTGTGCCGAATGCGACGTTTATTCGGCTCATCCTGTGAGCCGAATAGACCGCCTGTTCGGCTCACGGCCTTGCCAGCATTGGCTCGACGCCCTTTGATACCCATAACGGATCACCCCTGCCTGTGAATGGTATTGGCGCGGTTGTCCCTGCCAGTCCACGCTGTGTGGATGACGGATACCCCCCTTGATTTCAACGGACAGGTTGGCCTGGTCACCGGCGCGGCGGGTGGCCTGGGCCTGGCCTATACGCGCCTGCTGGCACGCCTTGGTGCCAAAGTGGTGATGCAGGACGTCGGCGCCGACCGCGATGGCGAAGGACGTGACCCGGACCGGGTGGCCAGTGCCGCCGCACGGTTGCGTGTGCACGGCCTGGATGCCACCAGTCGTGCGCTTTCCATCGATACGCGCGCCCAGTGCCATGCGCTGGTGGATGAAGTGCTGGGCCAGCACGGGCGGCTGGACTTCATCATCCACAACGCCGGTTGGGTGCATTACCAGCCCATCGAGGACATCAGCGAGGTGCAGCTGGAGCGCATGCTGGACATCGCCACCAAAGCGCCTTTATGGCTGGCCCAGGCGGCGTGGCCGGCGATGCGTGCGGCAGGGGGCGGCCGCATCGTGCTGACCACGTCCGACCGGGCGTTGTACCCGCAGTACGTGCAGCATGGGCTGGCCAGCTACGCGATGGCCAAGAGTGGGGCGGTGGGTCTGATGAACGTGCTGGCCGCAGAGGGCGAGGCGCACAACATCATCGTCAATGCGGTATCGCCGGTGGCCAAGACGCGCATGTGGGGGGTGCACGGTGAGCCCGATGAGCTGCATCCCGATGCGGTGGCGCCCGGTGTAGCCTGGCTGGCCTCCTCGCGCTGCAGGCAGGGTGGCTGGGTACTGCGCGCCAGCAATGGCCAGTTCCACGCGACCCGCACGCAGGAGCCCGCCGGCGTGAGCTACCCGCGCGATCTGCAGGGTGTGGCTGCCGCCAGCGTGGAGGCTTTCGATGCGGCGTGGCCGGAGATCGCGCTGTCGGCGATCGAGCCGCGTAGCAGGCACCGGGACTGCTAACCTGAGCCGGCCATTCCACGCGCGGTTGCCATGATTGATCTTCGTTTGCTGCGCCAGTTCGTCGCTGTTGCGGAAGAACAACATTTCCACCGCGCCGCCGCGCGGCTGCATATGTCACAGCCCCCGCTGACTGCGGCGATCCGCCGGCTGGAAGAGCAGGTCGGGGCGCTGCTGGTGATGCGCGGGCATCGGACCGTCGGGCTGACCGCCGCTGGCCAAGTGCTGCTCGTGGAGGCGCGACGTACCCTGCAGCAAGCGGAAAACGCGTTGGATGCCACGCGCGAGGCCGCGGCCGGGCGCAGTGGCCGGGTGCGCGTGGCCTATGTCGGCAGCGCGCTGTATGGCCGCCTGCCGCAGGTGATCCGTGCGTTCAGGCGCAGCCACCCTCAAGTACGGCTGGAGTTGCGTGAGGCGACCTCGCGCCAGCAGCAGCACATGCTGGCCAAAGGCGATGTCGACCTGGGCGTGCTCATACCTCCCATTCCCACTTCACCTGCAATGCAGCTGCAGGACTTCGATGTGGATGCACTGGCTATTGCGTTGCCGCACGCACATCCGCTGGCGTCCATCGTTTCCTTGCGGATGGAGGATCTTGCCGCTGAGGAATTTGTAAGCTGGCCCGCCATGGAAGGGGAGGGGTTTCATTCGCACGTGAAGCGCCAATGCGTGGCCGCGGGATTCATGCCCAAGGTGGTGCAGGAAGCACACGGGATGCATGCGGTGCTGTCATTGGTGGCGGTGGAGACGGGTATTGCCATCGTGCCGGCCAGCATGGCTGGCTTCCGCGATACGGAAGTCTGCTACCGCCCCGTGCAGTCGGAGGATGCGCGCTTCAGCCTGAGCTTCTGCCTGCGCACCGACGTCGATAATCCGGCCGTGCATGCCTTTGTGGGGACCGCGCGCGGCGCGTGATCAGGTGCATGTAGCGATGCGCTGCGTCGCTTTTGCCTCTTCAACTGCGCGGTGCCACCCGATAGCGTCTCAGATCACGATTCTGGAATCCAAGGAGGATGTGATGAGCGCAAGCTATGACAGTATCGTCGACCAGTACATGGCCTACGCCAATGCCTCGCCGACCCGGCCCATCGAAGTGCGCACGATGCTGCGGTTGTCCGGCGAGGTGGAAGGAAAAAGCGTGCTGGACCTGGCTTGCGGTTCGGGCTACTACGGACGCGAATTCCTGCGTCATGGCGCGCGCAGTGCGCATGGCGTGGACCAGTCGCAGGGCATGATCGATTTCGCCCGCGCACTGTCCACCTATCGCGGCGATGGCATGACCTTCCAGACCCATGATGTGATGGATATGCCATCAGGCAGCGAGCATGACATTGTGCTGGCTGCGTATCTGTTCAACTACGCCGCTTCACTGGAGGAGCTGCGCCGGATGTTCGCCGCGGTGATTCCGCATGTGAAGCACGGCGGCAAACTGGTGGTGCAGACCTTGAATCCGGACTATCGGCTGGGCTTGGGGGACTATGCGGCATACGGGGTGAAGGTGGTGGAGGAAACGCCGTGGAAGCAGGGCGCGCGGCTGCGGCTGGAGTTTCCCGGCACGCCGCCGGCGTTGATCACCAACTACCGCTGGGAACGGGCACATTACGAGCAGGCCATCCGTGCGGCGGGCTTTTGTGCGGTCAGCTGGCATGAACCGGTGCTGGAGCAGGCCGATATCGATGCGCGCGCTGAAGGCTACTGGGAGGGCTACGTGCACAACTGCATGTCGGTCAACCTGGTGTGCGAACGCTGAGACGGAAGGGGTGGGGTTCGCTTTCGCCTCTTCAACGCGCAGGCGACGTTGCGTAGCGTGGATATCTCTGTAGAAGAGGGTTTGCACGATGAAAGCGCACTACGATGACATCGCAGGCCAGTACGCGGCGTATGCCAACGCATCGCCCACGCGCGTGGTCGAACTGCGGACCATGCAGCACATGGCCGGCGATGTGACGGGCCGCAGCGTGCTGGATCTGGCCTGCGGTTTCGGCTTTTATGGCAGGGCGATGCTACTGGCCGGCGCCGCCAGCGCGCACGGTGTGGACCAGTCGCCGGAGATGGTGGCACTGGGAAGGCGGATATCGGCGGGTGCCGGCGATGCGATGACCTTCCAGGCAAGTGACTTCCTGCAGTTGGCACCGGTGCGCGAGTACGATCTGGCGGTGGCCGCCTTCCTGTTCAACTACGCGCAGTCGCTGGACGAGCTCGCACGGATGGCCGCGGCGGCGTTCAAGCACGTGCGCGCGGGCGGCAGGATCGCCGTGGAGACGATGAATCCAGCTTACTGCCTGGCAGACGGTGATTGTTCGAAGTACGGTGTGCGGGTGCTGGATGATGTGCCGTGGCAGCAGGGCGCGAAGATGGAGATGGAGTTTCCGGGCGATCCGCCGGCGCGGATCACCGTGTTCCGCTGGGCACGCGCCCATTATGAACAGGCGTTCGCACAGGCGGGTTTCACCGACCTGGTGTGGCAGGCTCCCTGCCTGCTGGAGCAGGACCGGCTGGCCCAGCCGCCGGGGTACTGGGATGACCTGCTGCGCAACGGATTGGCCGCGTGGTTTTCCTGCACCAAGCCGTAGCGCCGAGCCATGCTCGGCGAGCGCGCAGCGCGGCGTGTATCAGGCATCACGATGCCGGAACGGAAAGGCGCCGAGCATGGCTCGGCGCTACCAGGGCGGGCCGCGCCCTGCGGTATCAGGCATCAGCGCATCAACGCCGGTCGCGCGTCACCCATGCGCGGACGAACAGCGCGATCAGGCCGCTGAAAATCACCCACGAAACAACATCGAACAGCCCATCGCCGATCAGTGCACTGACCAGCCCCACCAGGCTCGCCAGCGTGATCCATGCCGGGGCGACGAAGGGGCTCTTCATGCCACCTCCTGCGTCTGCGCGCGTTCGATCTCGGCCACGCGGGTGGCGGTGCTGCCGCGCTTGAACCACAGGTACAGGCCGCTGACCAGCACCGCGATGGTCAACAGGTCCAGCAGCGCCCACAGGATCTTCAACGGCAGCTTGCCGTAGTCACCAAAATGCAGCGGCTGGCTCAGCAGCAGCACGGTCATGTAGGTCGGCAACTGCGGCTGCGCGGTCAGCGCGCCGGTGCTGGCATCGATCAATACCGGGCGATACAGACGTTCGGTCAGTGGCGAGTTGCCCTGCATGAACACCCCGAAATGATGGTCGCCGCTGTAGCCGGTACCGGGGAAGCTGACGAAGGCCGGGCGCATGTCCGGCTCGGCGGCGCGCGCGGTATCCACTGCCGCCTGCAGAGAAGCCAACTGGGTGGGCTTGGGCTGGCCGGCATACTGCGCGGCGAACTCACCGAGCTGCTGGGTCTGCCAGGCCTGTTCCAGCGGCTTGGCGAGCGTGTTGATGGCACCGGTCAGGCCGACGACCAACGCCCAGCCAAGGGTGACGATGCCGATCACGTTGTGCAGGTCCAGCCAGGCCAGACGCCGGCTGCGACCGGTGCGCAGCGTGCCGAAGCGCTGCTTGCGCATGAACGGGCCGTACAGCACCAGACCCGAGACGATCGCCACCACGAACAGCAGCCCCATCGCGCCCATGAACAACAGGCCGGGCAGGCCGAGGAACAGGTCGGTATGCAGGCGGTACAGGAAGTACATCACGCCTTCGTTGAACTGCGGTGCGGGCACCTGCTCACCGCTGACGGAATTGAGCAGCACGGTCTGCATCTGCGCCGGCGGCGTATCGGTGCGCGCGCCGGTGTTGACGTACATCAGCGGGGCGTCCGGGTCCCAGCCGACGAACAGCGGGACGTTGCCGGGGAAGTGCTGCAGCGCGGTCTGTACCTGCGCATCCAGGTCGCGCAGCGTGGCGTCAGCGGGTGCGGCCGGCACGTCGGGGTCGGCGCCGGTGAGGTGGGCGATTTCGTGGCCGAACACCAGCGGCAGGCCGGTCAGGCACAGCAGCAGCAGGAACAGGGTGCAGACCAGACTGGTCCATTTGTGGACCACGAACCAGGCTTTGATGGCAGAGCGTTGCATGCAGCAGGAATCCTCGGGCGACGGCTGGAAGTGAATCGGGGATCAGAACCGGCGAGGACTGACGCAGCGGATTATCCGGATGAGGATGGGTGAATACAAATGATTCGCAAGCGCAGGGATTGTCGGCACTCCCTCTGTTGCCCGTGTGCTATCCAGCGAAAACTGGAACGTCCCAACCGAGGCAGATGACATGAGCACAGGCAGGATGTACGACGGGAGCGTCTTGCAGTACCAGGACTGCGTAGAGGTTTCCGCTTGCCGCCCCGTGGAAGCGCGCTGCGTGCTTCACGTCGCAGGCCCGCTGACCGGGTTGGATGGCATCGACCTGGGCTGCGGGACCGGCTGGTACGGCAGGCAGATGCTGGCGGGCGGCGCGCGGCGCGCCTTGGGCGTTGATTGCACCCCCGACATGCTGGCGCAGGCCCGCCAGCTGTCGCGGGAAGGCGGTGACGCCATGACCTTCGTGCAGGGTGACCTGCGTGACTTGCGTGACCTGCGGTTGCGCGAAGAGTTCGACATCGCCATCGGTTCATGGGTCTTCTGCCATGCCACCACTGCGCTTGAGTTGGCGCAGATGTACTGCGCTGCCGCTTCCGTGCTTCGTCCCGGAGGAACCCTTGTCGCAGTGGTCAACAACCCTGCGTATCGGCAGCAGGACGGCGACGGGTCAGCCTACGGCGCCAAGGCGATAGCGCAGGAGCCACACCCCGACGCAGACCGCCTGACAGTCGAATTCGCGGGCGAGCCACCGATCAGGGTAGTGGACTACCAGTGGGGCACTGGTTGCCATCAGGCCGCGGCTACCGCGGCGGGTTTCGGTGCGCTGTCATGGCACTGCCCCACGCCGGATCCATCTGATAGAGCTGCATTTCCCCCAGGCTTCTGGGATGAGTACGAACGAAATCCGGCCTCAACGGCGCTACGTTGCGTGAAGACACGTGGTGTCACGGAAGCAGGCTGACAGCACCTTCCAGGGACCTCGCGCGCTGATGGCGGGTTACGGCGTCCGGGACGATCTGGAAGGTGACCCGGCCGACATCATCGTGGTCCGCTTGGCTGTGTCCGGTGTTCTTCGTGCTGGTATGCGGGCTACGCGCCGGAAAACGCCAGCCTGAATCGGGTGCGCGGTGCCGTTCAGCGCGGTCATCGCGGTGTCATTGCCGGATCACATGGCGGTCGCCGGGGCGGGAATAGGGTGGACACACCCGCCCCCCACGGAGACCTGCCATGTGGCTCATCGACCGTCTACTTGCCGTTCCCGCCTCGGTGCCGGTTGCCCCCGCACCGGAAGCATTGCCGGAAGCGCACGCGCGCCGACTGACCCTCAAGCGCCCCGCGCGTGCCGGGCGCATGGCGATTTCACCGTGGCAGAAAGTCGCCGCGCCGACCCGCCGCAGCCGCCACTGACGGCCTATTCGCGGTCCGCCGGGTGGTGCACCCCATCGTTGGTGGGCACCTGGCCGAGCGCGAAGGGATTGATCCCCTCCAGGCAGGCCACGTTGTAGCCGAATTCGCGTGGGTTCGAGCGTCGCCGGTGGTGCGTGTAGATGCCGCAGACGCTGCAGAACCAGTGCTCGGCCACGTGGGTGTTGAACTGGTACAGCCGCAGCTGCTCGCCTCCGCGCACCACCTGCAGGCCTTCTTCGGCAACGCTGGCGGCGATGGCGCCGCGCCTTCGGCACATCGAACAATCGCAGCGACGCGGCTCGACGATGCCGTTCGGCAGATGCAGCCGCAGCTCCACCGCCCCGCAGTGGCAGGTGGCGGTGTGATGCTCGTTTACGGGGATTCCAGCAACCAATGTGATGCCCATGGCGTGCTCCGAGGGGTTGCAGCCATTGTCTATCACCTCGTAGCGGGTGACGACCGCTGGCTGCGGTGGGTGACGACCGCTGGTCGTCACGCTCCTCCGCGCGCAACCTGAACAGGCGCCCATTCCGCCAACGCGCCGGCTGTGGCTAACTAGGCGCCCCGCGGATGAAGTGACAGCACCATAGTGAAGGCAGCAGCACGTCGGACGATCGCGATCATCATGCTCCTTGGGGCCCTGTGGCCCGGCGGACTGCTGTTCTACCAGATGCCCGGGCCGGTGTGGCTGGGCGCGCTGCTGGCGCTGGCCTGGGTGCTGGCTGCGGGCTGGATGGCGCTGCGCGTGGCCCGCGGACGCGCCGGCCAGCGGATCGGATCCGGGTACGTGCTGGGGATGGCCTGTGCGGCCCTGTGGTGGACGGCGCTGAGCCCCAGCCAGGACCGTACATGGGCTGACGACGTGGCCGAGCGCCTGCACGTGGTGTCCTTCGACGGGCGCCACGTGGTGCTGGACAACGTGCGCGATTTCACCTGGCGCACCGAGCAGGACTACGACGCGCGCTGGGTGCGGCGGGAGTACGACCTGCAGCAGCTGCACTCTGCCGACCTGGTGATGTCGTACTGGATGGGTCCGGCCATCGCCCACACGCTGGTGTCGTTCGGGTTTGCCGATGGCCGCCACCTGGTGTTCTCGCTGGAAATCCGTAAAGAGCGTGGCGAGTCGTTCTCCGCACTGGGCGGCTTCTTCCGCAAGTTCGAGATGACCCTGGTGGCGTCTGAGGAAACCGACATCATCCGCACGCGTACCAATGCACGTGGGGAGGATGTCTATCTGTACCGCCTGCACGGGCTGACGCAGGCACAGCTGCGCACCCTGTTCGCCGGCTATATCAAGCAGGCGCGCAGCCTGGATGCCGCTCCTGCGTTCTACAACACGTTGACCAGCAACTGCACCACCATCGTGTTCGACCTGGCGCGCCACATCGCGCCCGGGCTGCCGCTGGACTACCGCCTGCTGGCATCGGGCTATCTGGACGAGTACGCCTTCGAGCAGGGCGCGCTGGCGCCCGGGTATCCGTTTGCCACGCTGAAGGCGCGTGCGCGGATCACCGAACGCGCGCTGCAACCGCAGGCCCGGAGTGATTTCTCCCGCTGGATACGCCGCGGCGTTCCCGGTACCGCACAGGAAGCGCAACCATGACGGCCGTGGCACATCCCTTCAACTGGCAGCGCAGCGTGCGCCTGCTGCTGGCGGCCACCGTGCTGCTGTTCGGCAGTGGCTGCGCGATGGTGACGGTCAAGCAGGTCGCCAACACTGATTACCTGACCACCAAGCGTTCCGACGTGCTGACCACGGGCAAGTTGAGCGCGGCCTCGCAGGAGACGCTGAGCGTGGTTGGGTTGGATGCAAGCCAGTGCGACAAGGACGTGGTGGCTTGCCGGAAGACGCTGCTGGACACCGATGGCATCAGCGCCGAACAGCGCATGTCCGCGTTGTCCGAGCTGTGGGTGCAGACCGCGCTTGCCCTCAGCCCCAAGCCGAAGCACGCCGACAAGGAGCCGATGAGCGATGCGGCGGTGGATGCCTGGCTGGAAGCGGCGCGCTTTGCGTATGCGTACCTGTTCTTCAGCGGGCGCGCGCCGTCGGACCGTGCCTTTGAAGACCGCCAGACCCAGGTGCGCGACTATTACAACTACGCTGCCGAACAGACCGCTTCGGTGGTGTTCCGGCGGGCGCGCGCCTCCGCGCTGGAAGGGGAGGATTACAACGCCCCGGTGGCAGGTGAGCGCTGGACCATCACCTCCGACTACGATCGCCTGTCGATGCCCAGCATCCCGACCCGGTTGGTGTCGGCGGCCACGATCAGTTTCGTCGGCCTGCGCAGCACGTACCGTCGCGATGGCTTCGGCGCGGAGCTGGTGGTGGTGATGGATCCACCGAAGTTGAGCACGCCATTGCCGGATGCTGATGCGCCGGTAGATGGCGCAGCACCCAAGCGCAGGCATGAGGTGCCGCAGTACAGCGAGATGTCCTCGATCAATGCCACCGCGCTGCTGCGCTTCAAGGGCAATTCGTTGGACGAGGTACTGCAGACCCGCCAGGTGCTGCTGGACGTGTATTCGCCGGAGGCCACCGAGCGCGTGGACCTGCACGGTCAGCAGGTACCGCTGGCCGGCAATTTCACCGCAGCGTATGGACTGTGGCTGGCGCAGAGCGGCTTCGCCACGCAGGCGCTGCGCACCCTGTTCGGCATGGCCGAAGGTATCAAGGAACCGCACATCTACCTGATGCAGCCGTGGGACCCGGACCGCCGCATCATCTTCATGCTGCACGGCCTGGGCAGCAGCCCCGAAGCGTGGGTGAACGTGGCCAACGAGATCATGGGTGAAGAGGAACTGCGCCGTGAGTTCCAGGTGTGGCAGGTGTATTACCCCACCAACGCCCCGATCGCCCTGAACCGCTATGAGATATCGCGTGCGTTCAACAGCACGCTGAAGCACTTCGATCCGGGCGGGCAGTCGCGCGCGTCCAAGGAGCAGGTGTTCATCGGTCACAGCATGGGCGGCGTGCTCGGGCGCTTGCTGCTCAGTTCCTCAGGCGATGTGCTGTGGAATGACCTGATGGCGCGCTATGACCTGAAGGGCGAGCGCCTGCAGCGGGTAAGGACCAAGTTGGGGCCGTTGCTGCAGTTCCAGCCGCAGCCGAACGTGGAACGGGCAATCTTCATTGCCGCTCCGCACAAGGGTACGGACATCGCCGGTAACCGGGTGGGGCGCCTGATCGGGCGCCTGGTGCGTCTGCCCCTGACGATCCTGGGTTCGTTCGAGGATGCCTTCAATACGCTGCAGCAGGCCGATGCGCAGCGCAGCGGCAGCGAGAAGCTGCGCGTGCCTAACAGCATCGACAACCTCAAATCCAGCGATCCGTTCGTGATGGCGGCGGCCTCGCTGCCGATCCAGCCGGGCTTGAAATACCACTCGATCATCGCCCATCGCAAGCCGGACGTGCCGCTGCTGCAGTCCGATGATGGACTGGTGCCGTACTGGAGCGCGCACCTGGACGGCGCGGTGTCGGAGAAGGTGATCATCTCCGGCCACAGCGTGCAGGAAACCCCGCAGGCGGTGTTGGAAATCCGCCGCATCCTGCGCGAGGACGTGGACGAGGTGGGCGCGCGGCCCTGAGCTGGAATCCGGAAATCGGTAGGTGACGACCGTTGGTCGTCACAGGGCCGCCCTCGATCAACGGCGTGACGGCCAACGGTCGTCACCCACACCCACCCGTCACCCACCAGCAGCGGCGGCGATCAGATACGGCGCGCGACCACCGTGGCCAGCAGCGCCAGCAACAGCGTCACGGCAAAGCAGAGCAGGTAGCCCAGCGTCTCGCGGCCGTCGATGAAGGCTGCAAACAACGAGCCCGACAGCGCCAGCGTGGTCGCCACGCCGACCCCTTCGCTGAGCTGCAGGGCTGAACTGTTCGCGCCCTGTTCGTGCGGTGCCGACAGCGACAACGTCAGCACCGACAGGCTGGGGTAGATCAGGCCCATGCCCAGCCCGGTCAGTGACCAGCCTGCCAGGGCAAGCAACAGCGGCACGCCCTGCTGCAGGGTCAGCGAGGTCAGCAGCAGACCACCACACATCATCCACGCACCGGCCTGCAACAGGTGGGCGCGGGTCCAGCCGCGGCGCTGGTGTCCCTGCATCCACGAGCCGGCGAACCAGCCCAGCGCGCCCATGCTCAACGCGGCGCCGGCCCACAGCGGCGACAGGTCACGTTCGCGCTGCAGCAGCAGCGGCAGGAATGCTTCGGCCGCAAAGAAGGCCGATGCGGCGATGCCCCGCATCGCGATCACGCTGGGCAGGCCGCGGCCGAGGCGCAGCGTACCGGTGGGCAGCAGGTGGCGTGCGCAGGCCACCAGCAGGACCAATGCCGCAGCCATCAGCGCGACAGCGACGATGCCCTGCTGCTGGCCGCCCAGGTACAGCAGCAGCGCGGCAAGTGCGGTGCCGATCGCCCAGCGCACCACCGGCCGTGATGCGACCTCGGTGCGCGGATGCTGCGCACTGGCGCGCAGTGCCGGCACCAGCAGCAGGGCGGCGGGCAGGGCCAACACCGGTACCGCCAGGAAGACCCAGCGCCAGCCGACGTACTGCACGATCAGCCCGCTGATCGACGGCCCGATCAGCGAAGGCAGCACCCAGCCCGCGGAGAACGCAGCGAAAACCCTCGGCCGCAGCACTTCCGGGAAGGTGCGCGCCACCAGCACGTACAACGACACCGATACCGCACCGATGCCCACGCCCTGCAGCAGGCGCCCAGCCACCAGCACGCCCATGCGCGGGGCCAGTCCGGCCACGATCAGGCCGGCCAGGAAGAAGCCCAGTCCGAACCACAGCGGACGCGCCGGGCCCTGCTGGTCGCAAAGGCGCCCGGCTACGCTCATGCCGATCACGCTGGTCGCCAGCGCACCGCCGAAGGCCACTGCGTACAGCCGCAGGCCATCCAGTGCCTGCGCCACGGTAGGCATGGCGGCCGCCACGGCCAGGGCCTCGAACGCGACCAGTGCGACCAGCGCGACCATGCCGAGGGTGGTGGCGCGGTAGCGCGGCGAAAGGATGGAGGTGTCAGCCGGTGGGGCGATCGAGGCGGCGGGGGCGTTCATGCAGGCACTTGTATTGGCGAAGCGGAGGCGGCAGCATCGCGCCTCAACCAAGGTTGAGGTCAAGTGATGGCGACGCAGGAGCTTAGTGTAGGCGAGGTGGCCAAGCGCAGCGGCGTCGCCGTGTCCGCATTGCATTTCTATGAGCGCAAAGGGCTGATCCGCAGCCTGCGCAACGCCGGCAACCAGCGCCGCTTCCCGCGCGATGTGCTGCGGCGGCTGGCGGTGATCCGCGTGGCCCAACGCGTGGGCATGCCGCTGGAAGCGGTGGGTGCGGCGTTGGCCGAGCTGCCCGAAGGCCGCACGCCGACCAAGGCCGAATGGGCGCGCATGTCCGCGCGCTGGCGTACCGAGCTGGATGAGCGTATCCACCTGCTGCAGTTCCTGCGCGACCAGCTGACCGGCTGCATCGGCTGCGGTTGCCTGTCGTTGAAGCGCTGCCGCCTGGCCAATCCGGATGACATGCTGGGTGAGCAGGGCGACGGCCCGCAGCGCTGGGAGTAGCGCTGCGTCGCGCCGCCCCCGGTCGGCGCCGCTTGCTTCACCACACGGTGAGTGTCTGCCCACTCTGGATGCCTTCCACCGCGCGCTGGTACGCCAGTGCGACGCGGCGCGCAGGTGCCGGTTCGAAGCCCGGGAAATACGGCGCATAGGCGGCGGCCGATTCTTCCAGCACGGTCGGGCTGACGATGTTGATGCGCAGCCCGCGCGCGGCCAGTTCGAACGCTGCAGCGCGCACGAAGCCTTCCAACCCGGCGTTGACTGCGGTGGCGTTGCTGCCGTCGCGGATCGGCTCGGCGCTGATGATGCCGCTGGTGAGGGTGATGGAGCCGCCCGCGCGCAGGTGGTGCTGGGCGGCCAGTGCCAGCCGCACCTGGCCGAGCAGCTTGTCCTGCAGGCCGCTGTCGAACTGTGCCGCGGTCATGTCCTGCAGAGGGCCGAAGTGGACCTGGCCGGTGGTGGCGATCACCGCGTCCAGCGGGCCGGTGGCTTCGAACAGTGCCTGCACGCTGCGGTCGTCGGTGAGGTCGACTTGGTGCTGGCCACTGTGGCGACCGGCCGCCAGGATTTCATGCTGCTGCCCCAGATGGGTGGCGACGGCTTGGCCGAGGGTGCCGGACGCGCCGACGATCAGGATCTTCATGCTGCTTCTCCGTTGGGAACACGCTCAGTCTGCTACCTCATAGAGGTTTCGGTAAGCGGCGTATGATTTGCTCATTCCGAACCCGGGGTTTGCAATGGACACCTTTCGCTGCATGCAGGCCTTCGCGGCGGTGGCTGATCACGGCAGCTTCGCGCGCGCCGCCGAACAGCTGCAGGTATCGGCGGTAATGGTCGGCAAGTACATCCAGCAGTTGGAGACGCACCTGGGCACGGCGCTGCTGCAGCGGAATACGCGCCGGCAACGGCTGACCGAGGCCGGCGCGGCCTACCTGGCCGGCTGCCGGCAGGTGCTGGAGCAGGTGCAGCAGGCCGAAGCGAGCGTGGCCGGCCTGCAACTGCAGCCGCGCGGGCTGCTGCGGGTGAGCGCGCCGAGTACGTGGGGAAGCTGCGTGATGGCACCGGCGCTGGCGTCGTTGCTGCAGGCGCAGCCGCTGTTGAACATCGAGCTGGACCTGAGCAACCGGCCCGTGGACCTGATCGAGGACGGCTTCGACGCCGCCATCCGGGTGGGTCCGCTGCCGTCGCGGGAACTGGTGGCGCGGCCGCTGCCGCCCTATGCGATGAGCCTGTGTGCATCGCCGGCCTACCTGCACCGCAGGGGCACGCCGCAGTTGCCATCCGACCTGGCCGCGCATGATTGCCTGGGCCATCTGGCTTGGCGCGGTGGCCATGGCTGGCAGCTGGCCAGCGGTGAGCCGGTGGACTGGGAGCCGCGGGCGCGGCTGAGCAGCAATGACGGGCAGGCGTTGCGCCAAGCGGCACTGGCCGGTGCTGGGTTGGTGCTGCAACCGACGGCGTTGCTGGGTGAAGACATCGCCGCAGGGCGGCTGGTCAGCGTGTTGGACGCGTATCTGCCGGTGCCACGCCCGATGCACCTGATCTACCTGCCGGACCGCCGGCCGCGTCCGCGGCTGCAGTGTTTCGTGGATTTCCTGGTTGAGCGGTTTCCGATGGCGCCTGAAAGGTAAACCGGTAGCGCCGAGCCACGCTCGGCGAGCGCGTAGCGCGGCCTGCGCCAGGCATCGCGATGCGCGAACGGAAAGCCGCCGAGCACGGCTCGGCGCTACCAGGGCACGTCCAAGCCTGAGCACACGCAGACCGGTAGCGCCGAGCCACGCTCGGCGAGCGCGTAGCGCGGCCTGCGCCAGGCATCGCGATGCGCGAACGGAAAGCCGCCGAGCACGGCTCGGCGCTACCAGGGCACGTCCAAGCCTGAGCACACGCAGACCGGTAGCGCCGAGCCACGCTCGGCGAGCGCGTAGCGCGGCCTGCGCCAGGCATCGCGATGCGCGAACGGAAAGCCGCCGAGCACGGCTCGGCACTACCAAGGTACATCCAAGCCTGAGCACACGCAGACCGGTAGCGCCGAGCCACGCTCGGCGAGCGCGTAGCGCGGCGCGGCATGACGGCCAGCGGCCGTCAGTGCCGTCGGGGTTCAATCGTTGGCGGCGGACAGTTCGCGGCCACGTGCCTGGGCGGCGGCCAGCGCCTTCGCGACCAGCGCCTCGAAGCCGCCGGCCTGGAAGGCCTCGATCGCCGCCTGCGTGGTGCCGCCCGGTGAGGTTACCCGGCGGCGCAATTCGGCCGGCGCTTCGCCGGCTTCAGCGAGCATCCGCGATGCGCCCAGCAGGGTCTGCTGCACCAGCGTGCGCGCCGCCTCGGCCGGCAATCCCTGCGCGATGCCGGCCGCTTCCATTGCCTCGGCCAGCAGGAACACATACGCCGGGCCGCTGCCGGACACCGCAGTGACCGAATCCATCAGCGTTTCGTCGTTCACCCACACCGTGCGTCCGGCGCTGGACAGCACCCGGTCGGCCTGCGCGCGTTGACCGTCGCTGACCTCGGCGGTGGCGAACAGGCCGGTGACTCCCGCGCCCAGCAGGGCAGGGGTGTTGGGCATCGCGCGCACCACGGCGATGCCGCCGCCCAGCCAGCGATCCAGCTGGCCGCTGGTGATGCCGGCGGCGATGGAGACCAGCAGCGGCCGCTGTGCGGCCGCCACGGGCTGCAGCGAGGCACACACCTCACGCAGCACCTGCGGCTTCACCGCCAGCACCCAGGCACGGGCCTGGGCAGCGGCCTCACCCGCGGTGGCGTACGTGGTGACCCCGAAGTCAGCAGCCAGCGCATCGCGCAGGGCGTCCACCGGCTCGGCGACATGGATGTCGGCGGCCGGGATGCCCTGTCGGACCAGGCCGGCGATCAGGCTGCGGGCCATGTTGCCGCCGCCGATGAAAGCGATGGAGGAATCGGTCATGCGGATGCTCCTTTCAGTTCAGGCCGGACGGACGCGCGCGCCGAACAGCGCGGTGCCGATGCGGACCATGGTGGCGCCATCGGCGATGGCCTCGGCGTAGTCGCTGCTCATGCCCATCGACAGCGTGTCCGCCTGCGGGTATCGGCTCTGCAACGCGTGCTGCAGCGCCTGCATGCGGCTGAAGGCCGCGTGGCGTTGCGCAGGATCGGGCCACGGCGCCGGGATGGCCATCAGCCCGCGCAGCTGCAGGGTGGGCTCGGCGGCGATGGCCGCCGCCAGCGCGTGGACCTGCGCAGGCTGGCAGCCGTGCTTGCTGCTTTCGTCGTCGATGTTGACCTGGATCAGCACGCTCAAAGGCGGCAGATCAGCCGGCCGATGGCGTGCCAGGGCGGTGACCAGCTTGCCCCGGTCCACGCTCTGCACCCACTGGAAGTGGCGCGCCACGGGCTCTGCCTTGTTCGACTGCAGGTGACCGATCAGGTGCCATTCCAGCCCAAGCCCTTGCAGCGCCTCGATCTTCGCCAGCGCCTCCTGCACGTAATTCTCGCCGAAGGCGCGCTGGCCTTCAGCGGCCAAGGCAGCAATCGCCGACGCCGGCTGGGTCTTTGACACGGCCAGCAGGGTGGGCACTGGCCGCCCGGCGGCCTGCGCCGCGTTCTGCAGGTTGCTCAGTATTCCGGGCAGGGGACTTTGCACGTGACGCGTTCCGGTCTGACAGGACGCTATACTGACGCCCGGGGAAAGATCCTTCCAGTCGTAGCCGTTATTGGGGAGTAGCCGCTCATGGATATCGCCGAGCTGTTGGCGTTTTCCGTAAAAAACAAAGCATCCGACCTGCACCTGTCCGCAGGCCTGCCGCCGATGATCCGCGTGGACGGTGACGTCCGCCGCATCAACATCCCGGCGCTGGACCACAAGCAGGTGCATGCGCTTGTCTACGACATCATGTCGGACAAGCAGCGTCGCGATTACGAAGAGTTCCTCGAGGTCGATTTCTCGTTCGAGATCCCCTCGCTGGCGCGCTTCCGTGTCAACGCCTTCAACCAGAACCGTGGCGCCGGTGCGGTGTTCCGTACCATTCCCTCCGAAGTGCTGACGCTTGAAGACCTGGCCTGCCCGCCGCTGTTCCGCGAGGTGATCCAGCAGCCGCAGGGCCTGATCCTGGTGACCGGCCCGACCGGTTCGGGCAAGTCGACCACGCTGGCGGCGATGATCGATTACATCAACAAGAACGAGTACGGGCACATCCTCACCGTCGAGGACCCGATCGAGTTCGTGCACACCTCGCAGAAGTGCTTGATCAACCAGCGCGAAGTACACCGTGACACGCACGGCTTCAACGAAGCGCTGCGTTCGGCCCTGCGTGAAGATCCGGACATCATCCTGGTCGGCGAACTGCGCGATCTTGAAACCATCCGCCTGGCCCTGACCGCGGCGGAAACCGGCCACCTGGTGTTCGGCACGCTGCACACCAGTTCGGCGGCCAAGACCATCGACCGCATCATCGACGTGTTCCCGGCCGGCGAAAAGCCGATGGTGCGCTCGATGCTGTCCGAATCGCTGCGTGCGGTTATCTCGCAGGCCCTGTTGAAGAAGGTGGGCGGCGGACGTACGGCGGCCTGGGAAATCATGGTCGGCACTCCGGCCATCCGCAACCTGATCCGCGAGGACAAGGTGGCGCAGATGTATTCGGCCATCCAGACCGGCCAACAGCACGGCATGATGACCCTGGACCAGCACCTGCAAGACCTGGTCAAGCGCAGCCTGATAACGCGCAACCAGGCAAAAGAGTACGCCAAGGACAAGCGCCTGTTCGAGTAAGGCAGGCGACGGCGGGCGGCGTGCGTCGGCTCGGCGCGCACCGCGGGCCGCCGTGCCGAGCCCCCGTCCCGTTTCCTGGAGTCTGCCGTGAACAGTGCCGCCACCAACACCATCGATTTCACTTCCTTCCTCAAGCTGATGGCGCACCAGCGCGCCTCGGACCTGTTCATCACCGCGGGCATGCCGCCGGCGATCAAGGTCAACGGCAAGATCTCGCCGATCACCCAGACCCCGCTGACGCCGCAGCAGAGCCGCGACCTGGTGCTGAACGTGATGACGCCGGCGCAGCGCGAGGAATTCGAAAAGACCCACGAGTGCAACTTCGCCATTGGCCTGTCCGGTGTCGGTCGCTTCCGTGTCAGCTGCTTCTACCAGCGCAACCAGGTCGGCATGGTGCTGCGCCGGATCGAAACGCGCATTCCCACCGTGGATGAGCTGGCGCTGCCGCCGATCATCAAGACGCTGGCGATGACCAAGCGCGGCATCATCCTGTTCGTCGGCGCGACCGGTACCGGCAAGTCGACTTCGCTTGCCGCGATGATCGGCTACCGCAACCACAATTCGACCGGCCACATCATCACCATCGAAGATCCGATCGAGTTCGTGCACCGCCACGAAGGCTGCATCATCACCCAGCGCGAAGTCGGCATCGATACCGACAGCTGGGAAGCGGCGCTGAAGAACACCCTGCGCCAGGCGCCGGACGTGATCATGATCGGCGAGGTGCGTACCCGCGAAGGCATGGACCATGCCATCGCCTTCGCTGAAACCGGCCACCTGGTGCTGTGCACGCTGCATGCGAACAACGCCAACCAGGCGATGGACCGCATCATCAACTTCTTCCCGGAAGACCGGCGCAACCAGCTGCTGATGGATCTGTCGCTGAACATCAAGGGCGTGGTCGCGCAGCAGCTGATTCCTTCGCCCGATGGCCGTTCGCGCAAGGTGGCGATGGAAATCATGCTGGGCACCCCGCTGGTGCAGGATTACATCCGCGAAGGTGAAATCCACAAGCTGAAGGAAGTGATGAAGGAGTCCACCCAGCTTGGCATGAAGACCTTCGACCAGAGCCTGTTCGAGCTGTACCAGGCGGGCGAGATCAGCTACGAAGATGCGCTGCGCTATGCGGATTCGCAGAACGAAGTGCGCCTGAAGATCAAGCTGAGCCAGGGGGGCGATGCGCGCACGCTGGCGCAGGGCCTGGACGGTGTGGAGATTTCCGAGGTCCGCTGAGGCCGGACGGGTGGATGCGGATGGGTAGGTGCGGACCTCGGTCCGCACACGCGCGCAGCGCGGCTTCCCGCGCCCGCCGAGCATGGCTCGGCGATACCGGGCCGCCGGGCTCAGCCCGGTAGTGACGGCCGCCGGCCGTCATGGCGCCATGCTGACGACCAGCGGTCGTCACTACACTCATTCCATCCCGAGCTTCTTCAGCTTGTAGCGCAGCGCGCGGAAGGTGATGCCCAACTGCGCGGCGGTGCGGGTCTTGTTCCAGCGGTTCTCTTCCAGCGCGCGCTGGATCGCGGTGCGCTCCATCTGTTCGATGTAGGAGGGCAGGGCGGCATTACCGGCCGGCAGGTCGACCACCGCTTCCACCGGCGGCGCGGCGGCGCTGCCACCGGAGCGGCCATTCGGCTGCGGCAGGCGCAGGTCAGCTGCGCCGATGGTGTCTCCTTCGGCCAGCGCCAATGCCCGCTCCAGGATGTTTTCAAGTTCGCGCACGTTGCCGGGGAAGCCATACACGGCGAGCGCTTCCAGTGCCGACGGCGCCAGCAGCGGCACCGCGCAGCCGTGGGTGCGTGCCAGGCGTGCCAGGATCGCAGCGGCCAGTTCGGGCAGGTCTTCATGGCGCTCGCGCAGCGGCGGAACGCGCAGTTCGATCACGTTGATGCGGTAGTACAGGTCGTGCCGGAAGCGGCCTTCGTCCACCAGCTCGGACAAGTCCTTGTGGGTTGCCGACAGGATGCGCACGTCCACCGCGATTTCCGCGGAAGCACCCACCGGACGCACCGATTTTTCCTGGATGGCGCGCAGCAGTTTCACCTGCATCTGCAGCGGCAGTTCGGCCACTTCATCGAGGAACAGGGTGCCGCCGTGCGCGGCCTGGAACAGGCCGGGTTTGTCGGCGTGGGCGCCGGTGAAGCTGCCCTTCTTGTGGCCGAAGAACTCGCTTTCCATCAGCTCCGACGGAATGGCACCGCAGTTGACCGGGATGAACGGGCCGGCCGCGCGCGCGCCCTGCTCGTGGATGGTGCGCGCGACCAGTTCCTTGCCCACCCCGGATTCGCCCAGGATGTACACCGGTGCCTGGCTGCGCGCGACCTTGCCCAGCGTGCTGCGCAGGGCGTCCATCGCCGGTGAGCCGCCGAGCAGGCGTCCTTGCTGTTCGGCCGGGGCGACCGCGGGTGGGCGTTCGGTGTTGTTGAGTTCCAGCGCGTGCTTGACCAGTCCGCGCAGCACCGAAATGTCCACCGGCTTGCTGACGAAATCGAACGCGCCGGCCTTCAGCGCTTCCACGGCCAGGTCCATGCTGCCGAAGGCGGTGATCATCGCCACCGGGGTGCGCGGATAGTGCTGGGCGATCTCGGTGACCAGTTCGATGCCGTTGCCATCGGGCAGCCGCATGTCGGTGATGCAGAGATCGTACGGATTGCTGGCCAGCAGCTCGCGTGCTTCGGCGAGATTGGCGGCGGTGTTGATGCGCAGGCCCATCCGGCCCAGGGTCAGCACCAGCAGTTCGCGGATGTCGCGCTCGTCATCGACGACCAGTGCGCTACGGGTTTCGTTCATGGTTGAGAAGATAGCGGAGGGGGGCGATACCGACAAATGTTTGACGCATGGTGCAGGCCGTCATCCTGACGCCAAGGTATGCGGGGCGGACAGGATGATGCGGAAACAGGCGCCGCCTGCGGGCACGGGCACGTATTCCAGACGTGCCTGGTTGGCGCGGCACAGCTCGCGGGCGATGTACAAACCCAGCCCGGTGCCGTGCTCGGACGTGGTGAAGAAGGGATTGAACAACTGCGCGGCGACAGCGTCGGGAATGCCGGGGCCGCGGTCCATCACGTCGATCACCGGGCTGCCTTCCAGCCGTGCCAGGCGCAGCCGTACGCGCGCCGGTTGTTCGCCGATGCGGCCATACTTCAACGCGTTGTGGACCAGGGCGGTCAGCACCTGGTGCAGGTGGCGCGGATCGACCATCGCGGCGACCGAGGTTTCGGAGATGATCGATTCCACGCTGTCCGTTTCCAGCGACAGGCCCTGCTTGTACTCCAGCACGAAGCGCCGGATCAGCGCGGCCAGGTCCACGTTCTCCGGATTGGCACGCTCGCGGCGGGCAAGTCCCAGCACGCTTTCGACGATGCCGTTGGTGCGCTGGCACTGCTGGTGGATGATCTGCAGCAGGCGGCGGTCGCCTTCGCTGAAATTGCCGTCTTCTTCTTCCAGCAGCTGCACCGCGTAGTTGATCGCCGCCAGCGGATTGCGGATTTCATGCGCCAGGCTGGCCGAGAACCGGCCCAGCGCGGACAGCGTCAGCGATTCGGCCCGCTTGGATACCACGGTAGAGTCATCCAGGAACACCAGAGTGAGATCGCTGCCGGCCAACAGGCGGGCGAACCGCGGCTGGACTTCGGGCTGGTCCGGGGACAGCATCAGCGGGGTCTCTTCCTGGTTACCGCCGGTGCGCCAGCGATGCAGCCTGCGTGCCAGTTCAGGCGCTGTGCGGGTCAGGCCCGGCCGCTCACCGCCGCTGCCGCCTTCGTGATCGCCGAGCAGCGCCGATGCGGCTTCGTTGACCAGCGTGATGCGGTTCTGGCCGTCCACCACCATCACCCCGGTGCGCATGCGGCGGATGATCAGTTCATTGATCTGGTACAGGTTGGCCACTTCGTCGCCGCGCTGGTTGGCCAGCTGCTGGCTGCGGCGGGCACGGTGGGCGACCTGCGAGCTGATGAACGCCAGCGCCAGGTAGCTGGTGGTGAACATCGCCAGTTCGGCCAGCGTACGGGTGGGGGCGCCGCCTTCCAGCAGCTTCCACAGGTACTCGGCGACGGTGGCGACGCTGGCCCCCACTGCCAGCCCGAGGGCCATCGGAAACGGCAGCATCGTCGCGGCGGCGGCGATGTTGAACAGCAGCGACATCGAGATGCCGGCGCTGGCCCCGGGCAGGGCATGGGCCAGCAGCGAAGCGGCGACGATGTCCAGGCTGACGCCGACCAGCACGAACTGCCGCAGCCAGCGTTCGCTGCGCCCCAGCAGCAGCATCAGCACCGAAAAAAGCCAGTAGCCGCCGGACACGTAAGCGGCCAGTTCGGGGTGCTCGGCCTGCCCCAGCAGGTCGGCCATCGGGCTGAACATCAGCCCGGCGATCGCGGTGGCGATCAGCAGCCGGTACAGGGCAAAGAAATACAGTTCGCGTCGAGGAATGGACTCGATGCGGTCGATCAAGGATGTGGTCGGTGCCACGCCAAAACTCCCCTTCTGGCTTGCGTGCAGTATAGGCATGGATGGGGGCCCGGCCGGCCGATCACTGCGCAACGAACGCCCGCCCGTGGCCTGGATGGCGTCAGGGCAATCCAGGAGGCCAGCCACAAATAACTGAAAAACCAGAAAAATCCGGCGCCAGGCGGCGTGTCATCCCGCTGTCTTTGCGCCACGCGCCGGGGTCAGCCACAATAGCGGGCCCGCCGCGGTCCGTGCCGGTGCCCGTGAGGGAGCCTTGGAGGAGATGCGTGCGGTCGTTCCTATTCCCACGGTGACGCATGAATTTCCACGAATACCAGTCAAAACAGCTGCTTGCCGAGTACGGCATTCCCGTCCCGGCCGGCAAGGTCGCGGCTACCCCGGACGAAGCAGTCGCAGCAGCGACCTCGCTGGGCCAGGGCCCCTGGATGGTCAAGGCGCAGATCCATGCTGGCGGTCGCGGCAAGGCAGGCGGCGTCAAGTTCTGCAAGACCACCGACGAGGTGAAGGCCGCTGCGGCCAAGATGCTTGGCACCAAGATGGCCACCTACCAGACCGCCGGCGTCGAGCTGCCGGTCAACCTGGTGCTGGTGACCACCGCCGGTGAGATCGTCAAGGAACTGTACCTGTCGGTCCTCGTCGACCGCGGCACCAAGACCATCACCTACATTGCTTCTTCGGAAGGCGGCGTGGAAATCGAGCAGGTCGCTGCTGAAACCCCGGAGCTGATCCATTCGCTCAACGTTGACTTCGTCGAAGGCGTGCAGGGTTACCACGGTCGTGATTTCGGCTTCAAGCTCGGCCTGACCGCCAAGCAGGCTGGCCAGTTCGCCAGCATCATGGTCAACCTGTACAAGCTGTTCAACGAAAAGGACCTGGCGCTGGTTGAAATCAACCCGCTGGCGATCCTGGACGATGGCAACCTGTACGCGCTGGACGGCAAGTTCGACAGCGATGACAACGCCGCGTTCCGTCAGAAGGCCCTGGTTGCGATGCGCGACAAGACCCAGGAAGACGAAACCGAAGTGACCGCTTCGGAGCTGGACATCAACTACGTCACCATGGACGGCAACATCGGTTGCATGGTCAACGGCGCAGGCCTGGCCATGGCCACCATGGACGTGATCAAGCTCAACGGCGGCGAGCCGGCGAACTTCCTGGACGTGGGCGGCGGTGCCAACAAGCAGCGCGTCATCGAAGCGTTCAAGCTGATCCTGTCCTCGGACAAGGTCGAAGGCATCTTCGTCAACATCTTCGGCGGCATCGTCCGCTGCGACATGATCGCCGAGGGCATCATCGCCGCGGTCAAGGAAGTGGGCGTCAAGGTTCCGGTCGTGGTGCGCCTGGAAGGCACCAACGTGGAAGAAGGCAAGCAGCTGCTGCGTGACAGCGGCATGGCCATCATCCCGGCTGACAACATCAACGACGGCGCCAAGAAGGTCGTTGAAGCTGTCAAGAACGCCGCCTGATCCGACACCGAAGGAAATCCAATGTCAGTTTTGATCAACAAGAACACCAAGGTGATCGTGCAGGGCTTCACCGGCCAGCAGGGCACCTTCCACGCCACTCAGATGATCGAGTACGGCACCCAGGTTGTTGGCGGCGTGACCCCCGGCAAGGGCGGCACCACCCACATCGACCTGCCGGTCTTCAATACCGTGGCCGACGCCGTGCAGAGCACCGGCGCCAATGCCTCGGTCATCTACGTGCCGCCGCCGTATGCCGCTGATGCGATCCTTGAAGCCGCTGCTGCCGGCATCAAGGTCATTGTGTGCATCACCGAAGGCATCCCGGTGCTGGACATGCTGCGCGTGAAGAACGTGCTGACCCGCGCCCATGCGGACACCGTGCTGATCGGGCCGAACTGCCCGGGCGTCATCACTCCGGGCGAATGCAAGATCGGCATCATGCCGGGCCACATCCACAAGCCGGGCAAGATCGGCATCGTGTCCCGTTCGGGCACGCTGACCTATGAAGCGGTCAAGCAGACCACGGAAGTGGGCCTGGGCCAGTCGACCTGCATCGGCATCGGTGGTGACCCGATCAACGGCCTGAACTTCGTCGACTGCCTGAAGCTGTTCAACGAAGATCCGCAGACTGAAGGCATCATCATGGTCGGCGAAATCGGCGGCGACGCCGAAGAAGCCGGTGCCGAATACATCAAGCAGTTCGTGAAGAAGCCGGTCGTCGGTTTCATCGCCGGTGCTTCGGCTCCGGCCGGCAAGCGCATGGGCCATGCCGGTGCGATCGCATCGGGCGGCAAGGGCACCGCGGAAGGCAAGTTCGCCGCCATGGAAGCGGCCGGTGTTGTCACCGTCCGTTCGCCGGGCGACCTCGGCGCTGCCATCGCCAAGCTGGTGAAATAAGACCGCAGCCGGCCCCGGCCGATGCGGTTCTGCAGCGCCGCGCCATGCGCGGCGGCTGCAGGAGCAAACAGAAAGCCGCCTCCGGGCGGCTTTCTGCGTTTGGGCGCGGCGCTACAATGGCGGCATGGCAACCACAGGCTGGAATCCCTAATGGCTTCGATCCGCATCGCGATGGCGCAGTTTGATTTCCCGGTCGGCGCAGTCGCCGCCAATACCGACCGGATCATCGAGATGATCGAGCAGGCGCGCGAGGACCACGGCGCCGACCTGGTGCTGTTCCCGGAACTGGCCGTCAGCGGCTATCCGCCGGAAGACCTGCTGCTGCGGCCGGGTTTCCTGCAGCATTGCGAACAGGCAATGCAGCGCATCGCCCGGGCGTGTATCGGCATCACCGCCGTGGTCGGCTGGCCCGAACCGGCCGGGGCGGTGGTCTACAACGCGGCCAGCGTGCTGCGCGATGGCATCGTGGAAAAGACCTACCGCAAGCGTGAACTGCCCAACTATGCGGTGTTCGACGAGCGCCGTTACTTCGATATCGACCCGGACGGCCCGAGCTGCGTGTTCGAGGTCAACGGTGTGCCGGTTGGCGTACTGATCTGCGAGGACCTGTGGTTCGCCGAGCCGCTGGCCGATACCGTGCGCAGTGGCGCGCAGCTGGTCGTGGTCCCCAATGCATCGCCCTACGAGCGTGGCAAGCATGCGCAGCGCGATGCCGTGCTGGCCGCGCGGACGCGCGAAAGCGGGGCCGCCATCGCCTACCTCAACGTGGTCGGCGGCCAGGACGCGCTGGTGTTCGATGGCGCATCGGTGGTGGCCGACGCCGACGGCACCGTGCACCCGGCCGCAGCGGCTTTCACCGAACAGTGGCTGGTGGTGGAGTACGAAAGCCAAGCCCGGCGCTTCATGCCGCTGCAGTGGATGGACGACGGCGATGAGAGCATGGACGCGCTGGCATGGCGCGCGGTCACCCGCGGCCTGCAGGATTACTGCAGCAAGAACGGGTTCCAGAAAGTCTGGCTGGGCTTGTCCGGTGGCATCGATTCGGCGCTGGTGCTGGCGATGGCCGTGGATGCACTGGGCGCGGAGAACGTGACCGCCGTGCGGCTGCCGTCGCGTTACACCGCCGGACTGTCCAACGACCTGGCCAGCGAACAGTGCGAGGCGCTCGGCGTGAAGCTGGAAGAAATCTCCATCGAGCCCGCGTTCAAGGGCCTGATGGAGGCGCTCGGGCCGATGTTCGAAGGCACCACGCCGGACATCACCGAAGAAAACCTGCAGAGCCGCAGCCGCGGGGTGATCCTGATGGCGCTGGCCAACAAGTTCGGTGGCCTGCTGCTGACCACGGGCAACAAGAGCGAGTATGCGGTGGGTTACGCGACCATCTACGGTGACATGTGCGGCGGATACGCACCGCTGAAGGACCTGTACAAGACCGAGGTGTTCGGGCTGGCCAAGTGGCGCAATACCGTGGGCGGCGCACCGGTCATCCCGCCGGCGGTGATCAGCCGGCCGCCGTCGGCCGAACTGCGTGAGAACCAGACCGACCAGGATTCGCTGCCGGCCTACGACGTGCTGGACGGCATCCTGTACCGCTTCGTGGACCAGGAACAATCGCGCGAGGAAATCATCGCCGCCGGTTACGCCACCGAGGTGGTGGAGCGTGTGCTGCGGCTGGTGCGCATCAGCGAATGGAAGCGCCACCAGGCCGCACCAGGTCCGAAGGTCTCGCGCCGTGCATTCGGGCGGGAGCGACGCTATCCGATCACCAACGGATACCAGTGCTGACCCTGGCCATCTGAGCGGAACCTGCATGGAGGGGACGGAGGGGAGCCGATAGCGTGGGGGCTCCAATCTCGAGGAGGGCATCACGATGGCGCTGGAACCGACCCTGCCTTCACGCGGTGCAGTGTGCACGCCGCAGTCCACACGCGCCCCTCCCACTGCAGCGCCGCTGATCGGCCCCACGACGATTGCAGGGCGCGTGCTGCAGCTTGCCAACAGCGCCATTGGGGCAACCACGTGCGGATTGAAAGCGGTGCTGCGCCAGCCGGGCGCCACACTCACGCGGGTGGCAGGGGTGCTGGCCTGCCTGCGCTCGGTCGCCGCCGCTCCCTATGCAGCTGCCCGTCCCGGCCAAGAGGCCTTGCCCAGCGCAGGACTCACTGCCGGGGCGGACAATGATTGGGAGTACGCCGGCCGGCAGATCGGCAACATGATCGCCGAGTGCGGTCGTGCACGCCATGTAATCGGGCTTGATGTCCGGGACACCGAAGCGCATTGCCTTGGCCAGGTGGCATTCAACCAGGCAACAGGCGAGGGGTTCCAATCCGGCGTCTTCCGTGAGATGGCCCGCGAGGAGCCGGATGTAGGTTCGGAAACTGCCCGGTACCTGTCGCTGGTCGAGCGAGGCATGCACCGGGCCGTCACGTTGCCGACCGCGAACACCGCAGCAGTCAATGTCCACGACGCCGCGCAGCTGGCGATGCACCTGCATCCCGTCCGACGGCGCGTCGCAGAAGATGCCGCAGGCATCATCGGCCGCTGCAACCTGCGTGAACGCGTGGACAACAATGGCGTCGGCGAGCCGGGCGTGTTCATCCGCGCGGACCTGCAGGCCGTGCTGCGCGATGAAGCCTGCAGCAGCGGCATGCTCCACCCTCCGTTGCCCGTGGACCTGCGGCGCGCGAATGCCGCTCAGTTATACCAATCAGGCCGGGTCAAGAATCTGCAGACGTTCGTGCAGGGCCAGCATCGGATCCATGCGGGCGACGGTTCCGAAGCGGCGGACGCAGCGTTCGAAGAAGCGGTTGTCGATGAAATCCAGGCGCGTGTCGGCGTGTAGGAACCACGCGCCGATTAGCGGCCGTCACTGCCGGTCCCGGTCGATACGACGAGGCTTGCAGATTTGCTGCATCCGCATCGCGACGGGATCAGAGTTGTGACTGCCATCGCCCAAGTCGGATCAACGCTGACTATCTTGGGATCTCTTCCCCGTAAGGAGCGTCAGGAATGAGACTTGCCGAGATGATCGTGGCCGGCCTGGGCGCCGTGGCTGGACTGCAGCACTCCCCTAAGCAGCGCGCCAGCCTGGCTTCTGATACCCACAGATTGATGGATCTGCCTATATCCGATATCTGCAACCAGGGCGGGCACTGGATGGCGCCCTTCGGCGTGGAACCTCAGTTGCGTGATGCCCCGATCGGCTTCGCGGAGTTGGAAATCGGGTTCGAGAACTGCCTGCACCGTGTTTCCTCGCGCGGCCTGCCGAATGAGCGGAGTACGGCGCTGTGCCTGTTGGAGCTGGCCGCCGATACCTGCACCGAGGGTGACGATGCCTGGTGCATCGATGCGTTGCTGCGCTCTGCGACCGATGTGATCCCGAAGGCAGGCAGGAGACTGGCCGCTTCGTTTGAGCCCGGGCCCCTGCCTACGGCGAGCTATCGTTCGCTGGATCAGCTGCGTAAGGATATCCATCCCGAGTTCACCCATGCGCTGGTCTACCAGGAGGCGATGCAGGGCCTGGAAATCGAGTTCACCGATCGCACCGGGCTGGACATGAAGGCAATCACTGTCCCGCTGACCGTGGCCAGCGTGCTGCAGGTGCTGCGCGACAGTGACAGCGGCGAAGTGGTGGGGGCCAGCACGATGGAGCGATTCGACTGGCAGGCCAAGGCCGCCGGGCTTCAGCTGGGTGCGTTGCTGGGGAAGATCGGGCAGGAGGTGATAAACGCCAAGCCCGAGCACTACCCGATGGATCTCGATGCAGAGCTTGACCAATGGCGGGGCCGTAACTTCCCGCATGATCCCGACCTGCCGATCACGGCGCACCAGCGTCGGCATGTCATCGGTCTGATGGTGGAGCACATCAATGCGCGCATCCCGCCACGCGAAGGCAGCCGCGCGACCGACTGATCGCCCTTTTACCCACAAAAAAGCCCCGCAGTGCGACTGCGGGGCTTTCATGTGTGAACCAGATGCTGCGTGGAATTACTTGCGGTTCATCGTCGCATTGCGCATGCCGGTCGTGGCCGACTTCTCACCCGCGAACGGGTTCAGCTTGCGGATCATCCACGGATAATTCGGCCAGTCGTTCTGCAGCCACGGGTGGTCCGGGGCGTTGAGCTCCAGCACACGACGGGCATCGCCGGCCAGGGTTTCATTGCCGGCGCGGGTGTAGGCCTCGGCCAGCACCGCCACCGCATCGTACTGATAGGCACTCTGCGGGTAGGTTTCCAGCAGATAGTTGGCGCGGCCAGCGGCCGACAGCCATGCTTCACGGCGCAGGTAATACAGCGCGTTGTCCAGCTCATGCTGGGCGAACACGTCACGCAGCTCGGTCATGCGGCGGCGCGCGTCTTCGGCGTAGCGGCTGTTCGGGTAGCGGTCGATGACGATGTTGAAATCGGCATAGGCCTGGCGCGGCGTGGACAGGTCGCGGCGGCTGGCGTCCAGCGACCATACGCGACGCAGGAAAACCGTATCGCGGTTGCTGTTGGACAAGCCGCGCAGGTAGTACAGGTAGGCCACGTTGCGATGGGTCGGGTAGGTCCGGATGAAGCGGTCGATGCTGGAGACCGCATCGTCGTGCTTGCCGGCCTTGAACTGGGCGTAGGCCGTTTCGATCATCGCCTGTTCGGTGTAGGGGCCGTACGGATACTGGGCCACCAGACGGCGGAAGCTGGTTTCCGCGCCGCTCCAGTTGCCGCCTTCCATCAGGCCGTGGGCCTTCTGGTACAACGTCTCGACCGGCTGGCCTTCATCGGGGTTGTCCCCCTTGGTGCCACGGTTGCAACCAGTGGCGGCGATCACCAGGACCAGCAGCAGGGCGGTCAGGCGGACGGGCGCAAAGAGCGGGGAAGAGCGTCGGATCATGGTGTCAAGGCGGGACGCGGCTGGAATACGAAGGGTCGATGATAGCCTAGTGTCCTGTCCCGCGACTGAAACCTGTCCACGGGGCCCCCAATTTCGTGTCCAAAAGTTGCCGCCATGTCCGAATCTGCTGCTGAACAGGCCCGCCAGGCCGTTGTCCCCGATACCGCCGCCGGCCGTCGTTTCGACGCGGTGCTGGCCGAACTGTTCCCCGAATACTCCCGTTCCAAGCTGACCGAGTGGATCAAATCCGGCGACGTGCTGCTGGACGGGGTGACCGTGCGCGGCCGTGACCCGGTGCGCGGGGGCGAGGTCGCCACGCTCAATGCGGTGCTGGAAACCCAGACCCATGCCGAGCCGGAGGACATCCCGCTGGACGTGCTGTTCGAAGACGAACACCTGCTGGTGATCAACAAGCCGGTGGGCCTGGTGGTGCACCCGGGCGCCGGCAATTCCAGCGGCACCCTGGTCAACGCGCTGCTGTTCCGCGATCCATCGGTTTCAGCATTGCCGCGCGCGGGCATCGTGCACCGGCTGGACAAGGACACCAGCGGTGTCATGGTGATCGCCCGCACCATCCAGGCGCAGACTGCGCTGGTGGAGCAGTTGTCCGCACGCCAGGTGCATCGCCAGTACCTGGCCGTGGTGGTGGGTGCGCTGGTAGCGGGTGGCACCGCCGATGCGCCGATCGACCGGCATCCGCGCGACCGTCTGAAGATGGGCGTGCGCGAAGACGGCAAGGAAGCGATCACCCACTACCGCCTGCGCGAGCGCTTCCGCGCGCACACCGCGCTGGAATGCCGGCTGGAAACCGGCCGTACCCACCAGATCCGCGTGCACATGGCGCACCTGCGCCACGCGATCGTCGGGGATCAGTTGTACGGCGGGGCGCTGAAACTGCCGAAGGGCGCCAGCGATGAACTGGTCGCCGCGCTGCGTGGCTTCAAGCGCCAGGCCCTGCATGCCGAAACGCTGGAGTTCGTGCACCCGATCACCGGCGAGACGGTGCGCAACACCGCGCCGGCGCCGGCCGACATGCTGCAGCTGTTGAAAGCCCTGCGCGAAGACAGCGAGCTGTTCGCCGAGCGCGAGCGCGGTCGCGACCGCCGCTGATGGACGGCGCGCTGCCCCTGCTGATGCCGCAGTGGCCTGCCCCGGCCGGAGTGCGCGCGCTGACCACGCGGCGGCATGGGGCGGGGGTGTCGTTGCCGCCATTCGACCAGTTCAACCTGGGCAACCGGCATGCCGCCGATGGCGACCAGCCGGCGCACGTGGAGTGCAACCGCGCGCTGCTGCACGCCGGCCTGGCCTTGCCTTCGCCGGCGCACTGGCTGCGCCAGGTACATGGCACCACCGTGCTGCGGTTCGACGCGGCGCCGGTGGCCGGTGCGAGTGAGCCGGTGGCCGATGCGGCGGTGACCTCGGTGCCCGGCGTGGTGCTGGCGATCCTGACCGCAGACTGCCTGCCGGTGGTGCTGGCCGCACGCGATGGCAGCGAGGTGGGGGCCGCGCATGCAGGCTGGCGGGGGCTGGCAGATGGCATGCTGGAAGCGACCGTGGCGGCAATGCAGACACCGCCGTCCGGGCTGTTGGCCTGGCTGGGGCCGGCGGCCGGACCGGCCGATTATGAGATCGGCGAAGAGGTCCACCATGCGTTCGTGGGCCATGACCCTGCCGCAGCGGCCGCCTTCGTGGCGACGCGTCCGGGACACTGGAAAGTGGACCTGTACGCGTTGGCGAGGATGCGCCTGCAGGCGGCGGGGGTAGGGGCCGCTGACATCCATGGCGGCACGTACTCGACCATGGCTGACCCGGACCTGTTCTCGCACCGCCGCGACCGCCGCACGGGGCGCATGGCGACCTTGGCCTGGATCACGTAGCGCCGAGCCACGCTCGGCGGGATGTGTCCGCCAGTCGGCCGCTGTGCTCGCCGACCATGGGTCGGCGCTACCGTGATGTGTCCGCCAACGGCCCGCTGCGCTCGCCGACCATGGGTCGGCGCTACCGGGATGTCAGGCCTCCAGGGCCTGCAGGAAGGTCTGCCGCCAATGGTTGATGTCGTAGCGGCGCAGGTGGTCCATCATCGCGTTCCAGCGCTCCTGGCGGCGCTTGAGCGGCATGGTGGCGGCGGTGGCGATGGCATCGGCCACGCCGTCCAGGTCGTGCGGATTGACCAGCAGCGCCTGCTTCATTTCATCGGCCGCACCGGCCAGCAGTGACAGCACCAGCACGCCGGGGTTGTCCGGGTCCTGCGAGGCCACGTATTCCTTGGCGACCAGGTTCATGCCGTCGCGCAGCGGTGTCACCAGGCCCACCGCGGCGGCACGGTAGAAGCCGGTCAGCGTGGCGTGGGTGAAGTTCTGGTTGACGTAACGCAGCGGTGTCCAGTCCGGCGCCGCGTGGCCGCCGTTGATGTGCCCGGCGATCTGCTCCAGCTGGCTGCGCAGGTCGCGGTACTCGGTGACGTCGCCGCGTGATACCGGGGCGATCTGCAGGTAAGTCAGACTGCCATGCTGGTCGGCATGCCGTTCCAGGTAGCGCTCGAAACCCTTGAAGCGCTCCGGCAGGCCCTTGGAGTAATCCAGCCGGTCCACGCCGATCGCCAACTGGCGGTCGCGCAGGCTGTTGCGCAGATCCTTCACCGCCGGCTTGTTGGCCGCGGCCTTGGCCTGCTGGGCAATGCGTTCGGTGTCGATGCCGATGGGGAAGGCGGCCGCGCGGAAAGTGCGGCCGTCCGGAGCCTCCAGCTTGCCATCACCCAGCACGCGGCCACCGCCGAACAAGCGCAGGTAGGTCTGGAAGCGGTCTGCATCGCGCTGGGTCTGGAAGCCGACCAGATCGCAGGCGTACAGCGCGGAGAACAGCCGCAGATGGTCGGGCATCGCCTGCAGCAGATCGGCCGAGGGCAGCGGGACGTGCAGGAAGAAGCCGATCCGGCAGCCGATGCCGCGTGCGCGCAGCATCGCCGCCAGCGGGATCAGGTGGTAGTCGTGGATCCAGACGATGTCGTCTTCGCGCAGCAGCGGCGCCAGCTTGCTGGCGAACAGCTCGTTGACCCGGTGGTAGGTTTCGCGGGTACCGCGATCGTAGTCCACCAGGTCCAGGCGGAAGTGCAGCAGCGGCCACAGCGTGCGATTGGCGAAGCCGTTGTAATACCCGTCCACGTCACGCTTGTTGAGGTCCATGGTGACGTAGCGGATATCGCCGTCGACCTGCTCATGCAGCGCGCCGCTGTTGTCCTTCACCGACTTGCCGCTCCAGCCGAACCACAGGCCGCCGCGCTCCTTCAGCGCGGCCAGCAGGCCCACTGCCAGACCTCCCGGACGGGTATCGCCGGGAATGGCGACGCGGTTGGAAACGACGACCAGACGACTCATGAAGCCTCCTGCCAGGAACGCGAAAGCCGCATCGCGGCGGTGATCAGGCCGACGTGCGAATAGGTCTGCGGGAAGTTGCCCCAAGCCTCGCCGTTCTCGAAGGAAAGGTCTTCCGAGAGCAGGCCCAGGTGGTTGCGCCGCGACAGCAGCACCTCGAACATCGCGCGGGCTTCTTCCATGCGACCGATCGCCGCCAGCGCATCGATGTACCAGAAGGTGCAGATGGTGAAGCTGGTTTCCGGTTCGCCGAAGTCGTCGGGTGCGACGTAGCGGTACAGCGCGTCGCCATGCTTGAGGTCGCGGCCGATGGCCTCCACCGTGGTGATGAAGCGTGCATCCATGGGTTCGATGAACCCGATGTCGGCCAGCAGCAGCAGCGAAGCATCCAGGCGGTGCCCACCGAAGGCATCGGTGAAATGGCCAAGCTCCTCGTTCCACGACTCCTTCATGATGCGCCGGTGGATGGTGTCGGCGCGCTCGCGCCAGTAGAACGCGCGGTCGTCCAGCTTCAGGCGCACGGCGATCTTGCACAGGCGGTCACAGGCGGCCCAGCACATCGCGGCGGTGTAGGTGTGCACTTCGGTGCGGCCGCGGAATTCCCACAGGCCGGCATCGGGAACGTCGTGCAGCAGGAAGGCCTGCTCGCCCAGCGGTTCCAGCCGCGCGAACGCGTGTGCGTCACCGGGGTCCTGCAGGCGGCGGTCGAAGAACAGCTGGGTGGAGGCCAGCACCACGCTACCGTAGACATCGTGCTGGCGCTGCACCCAAGCCAGGTTGCCGCGGCGCACCGGTCCCATGCCACGATAGCCGGACAATGAAGGCACCTCGTGCTCGTCCAGGGTGGCCTCGAAGCCGATGCCATACAGCGGCTGCAGGGTGCCGTCGGCGGTGGCCAGGTTGAAGATGTAGCCGAGGAACTGCTCCATGGTGCGGGTGGCGCCGAGGCGGTTGAGCGAGCGCACCACAAAGGCTGCGTCACGCAGCCAGCAGTAGCGGTAATCCCAGTTGCGGATGCTGCCCGGCGCCTCCGGGATGGAGGTGGTCATCGCCGCGATGATCGCGCCGCTGTCTTCGTACTGGCACAGCTTCAGGGTGATCGCACTGCGGATCACCGCCTCCTGCCATTCCAGCGGGATGGACAGGTAGCGCACCCACTCGCGCCAGTAATCGCGCGTGCGCTGGAAGGATTCCTGCACATAGCCGCTCAGCGAGCGGTTGAGTGATTCATCCACGCCCAGCACCAGGTGTACCGGGTGGTTGAGCACGAACGGCAGGCCGTCGCGCACGAAGCGGATCGGCACGTCGGTGGTCAGTCGCAGCACGTGGTCGGGCAGTACCCAGCGCACGTGGTTGCTACCCCAGGTCGAGTCGGGCACGCGCTGGCCCCAGTCGGCCAGCGGACGCGCCAGCACGCGGATGCGCGGGCTGCCGGCAATCGGGCGCACCTGGCGGATCAGGCTGACTGGGCGGTAGAAGCGGTCGTTCTGGCGCCAGCGTGGCGCGAAATCGATGATTTCCAGCGCGCCGCCGTGGCTGTCGCGCAGCACGGTGCGCAGGATCGCGGTGTTGCTGAGATATTCCTGCTCGGTGCTGGCCAGGTCTTCCAGTTCGATGGCGAAATCGCCGCCTTCCTGCTGGTTGGGACTTAGCAGCGCGCAGAAGGTGGGGTCGCCGTCGAAGGTGGGCAGGCAGCTCCATACAACACGCGCCTGGCGGTCGATCAACGCGCCGAAACTACCGTTGCCGACGACACCGAGGTTCAGATCAGGTTGGGACATGGGCGAAGCTTCTCGTCTGCGGCCGTGGGGGCCGGCCTACCACGCATTCTCACGCAACCATGCGTGCACGCTGCGTATGTCCGATAACTGGAAGACCGCCACGCTGGGCTCGCGTTCACCGACCAGGACGCTCCAGCCATGCAGCCCGTTGGAGGCTTCGAAGCCGTGTTCGTCGGTCAGATCATCGCCGATGAACACCGGCAGGCGACCGCGGAAGGGCAGGTACTGCATCATCCGGCGGACCGCGCGTCCCTTGTCGCTGCCGACCGGGACGAATTCGACGACGTGGTCGCCCGGCTGCAGTCGATAGCCGGCATTGCCGCGGATGTGGCGGTTGGCGAAGGCGCGGACGTCGTTGGCGGCGTGCGGGGCACCGCGCCAGTGCAGGGCCATGCTGGGGCCTTTGTCTTCGACCAGCACGCCAGGATGGCCGTGGGCGAAGTGCATCGCCTGCTGGTGCAGTGCACGCAGCCAATCGGTGGTGCTTTCATCTTCCGCGTTGTCATGCACCGTGCCGCCTGCGTCGCGCAGTTGGTGGCCATGCAGGCCGGCGGCGGGCAGGTGAAGGGGAGCGAACAGGGCATCGAGCTGTTCCAGCGGACGGCCGCTGACCAGCGCCACGGCACCTTCCAGGCGGTCACTGATGCGACCGATGGCCTCGCGCACTTCCGGCAGCAGGGTGACCGCATCGGGGCGGTCGGCGAACTCGATCAGGGTGCCATCCACGTCGAGGAACAATGCGCAGGCATCGTCCAGCAACGGCGGTGGCGGACGAAGGGGGAGGTCGTTTGCCATGCCGGGCACGATGCCAGCGCAGGCGTGAGCATGGGGTCATCGCAGGGCGAGTGACGACGCTATTGGTGGGTGACGACCGTTGGTCGTCACCCACCCGGTCGTCACCACCAGGTCGTCTGCCCGCGGTCAGAAGGTGTAGCGCACGCGGCCGTAGAAATACCCGCCATTGCTGCCGATCGGCGACAGCACGTCGTACGGCAGGTTGCCGTAGTAGTAGATGTCTTCGTTGGACAGGTCCGGGTAGTTGTCGGTCAGGTTCTGCCCACCGATGGCCACGCTCCACTGCGGGGTGATGCGGTATTCGGCTTCCGCATCCAGCTGCCACTCGGCCTGGTAGGTCTGGGTCGGTTCGAACCCACCGCCGAAGTTGAACACGCGCGTGGCACTGCCGTGGCGGCTGACCCGGCTGGTCAGCGACCAGCGGTCGTTGCTCCATGAAGCAGAGAACTGCGCGCGCGTACGCGGCGTGGCATCGGTCAGCGTGTTGCTTTCTTCCACGCCGAACAGCACATACGCCGGGTCCAGCGCCTGCAACGCGGCCGGGGTCGGCAGTACGTTCTTCAGCTCGGTCTTGGCGTAGGCCCAGGTGCCGGTCAGCTGCAGCTGGCCGTCGCCCAGCGCATGCCGCCAGTTGGCCACCAGTTCGGCACCACGGGTGCGGGTGTCGGCGGCGTTGACGAAGAAGCTGGCGCTCTCCAAGCCGGTCACGCCGTACTGCTGCTGGACGAAATCGGTCAGGGCATCGCCGGTGATCGCTTCGGACAGCGCGATGCGGTCATCGATGTCGATCTGGAACAGGTCCAGCGAGACGTCGAAGTTGTCACCGATGCGGCTGGTGAAGCCGAGGCTGGTGTTGAGCGACTTTTCTGGCTTCAGGTCGGTGGCGCCGAGCCCGCGGGCGATCGGATTGTTCACCGACAGCAGGCGGCCCTGCACCAGCTGGCCGGCCGCGTTGTAGCCGGTGGAGGTGGACTCGTAACCGATCTGCGCCAGCGACGGGGCGCGGTAGTTGTTCGAGACCGAGCCACGCAGCGCGAAGGCCGGGGAGAACGCATAACGCAGGCCCAGCTTGCCGGTCAGTTCGCCGCCGAAATCATCGTGGTGCTCGTAGCGCGCGGCGATATCGCTGGAGAAGTGGTCGCCAATCTGGCTGGACACGCTTGCGTACACGCTGGCCACGTCGCGCGCCAGGTCCGCCGCGTCCTGCGGGGTCAGGCCACCGCCGGCCTGCGAGCCGGTGGGACGATCAGTGAACGGACCTGCAGCGTAGCTGGCCGGATTGCCGGGACGGGTTTCGTAGCGCTCATGCCGGGCTTCCGCGCCCAGGCCCAGGGTGTGGGTGATGCTCTCGCCCTGCTCGAACACCCGGCCCAGGTCCAGGTTCGCCACCGACTGCGCGTACTGGTAATCGGCAGTCTTGAAGTGCGTCGGGCTGGTCGGGCCCAGCGAGGCGTTCAAGGTGTTGCGCATGCGGTAGGTGAAGTCGTTCTGGCCGAAGTCCAGGCTGGCATCGTAGGTCCACTCACCCCACTGGCCACGCGCACCGGCCACGGCCTGCACATCGCGGTTTTCGCCTTCGGAAACCGGGCGGTAACCGTTCGGGTAGATCTCCTTCCAGTTCGCTTCGCCATCCGGATAGCGGAAGTAATTCGCGCCTTCGCTGTCACGCTGGTTGTAGGTGCCGAAGGCGTAGAACGTGCTGGTTTCGCCGAACGGAATCTCGGTGTTCAACCAGGCATTGAGGTCCTTGCTGGCGCCATCGCCGAGCACGTAGTTGCGCTGGCCCTGCAGGGCCAGGTTGGCATCGGTCTGGTCCCACGGCGGAATCTGGTCGAAGCCGGCGCGGTTGGTGGCTTCGCGGTTCTTGTATTCCACGCCGACGCGCAGGAAGCCGCCGTCATCGCTCAGCGCTGTGCCGACGTTGGCGCTGAAGTTGCCGGTCTGGCCGTCGGTGAGGGTGCGGCCGATCGGCTTGAGGTCTGTGTGGTGGGCACCGAAGCTGGCCTCGATGGCGCCGCCTTCCGGGGTGTTGTCCAGGATGACGTTGATCACGCCGGCCACCGCGTCCGAACCGTACAGCGCACCAGCACCGTCGCGCAGCACTTCGATGCGCTTGATCGCGCTGACCGGGATGGCGTTGAAGTCCACCGGCGTGGTGCCGCGGCCGATCTTGCTGCCGGTGCTGACCAGGGCGCTGTGGTGGCGGCGCTTGCCGTTGACCAGCACCAGCACCTGGTCCGGCGACAGACCGCGCAACTGTGCAGCGCGCACGTGGTCGGCGCCGCCGGAGTTGGACTGTCGCGGGAAATTGAACGAAGGCAGCAGCGACTGCAGCGCGCTGCCCAGCTCACCGTTGATGACGCCGGCCTTGCGGATGTCTTCGGCAGTCAGCACGTCCACCGGCGATGTCGATTCGAGCACGGTGCGGTCAGAGGCGCGGGTACCGGTGACGATCACCGTGTCCAGGTTGGTGGCGTCCTGCGCCGATGCGGCGAACGAGGAAAGCGCGAGCGCGATGGACAGGCCAAGCGGCGACGCGGACAGGCGGTGGGACATGCGGGCTCCGGGAGTGACAACGTGGGGAAGGGGGAGGGGATGGTTTCAATTACATCCATCCGGATATAGCGATATATTATCTTGGCGTGATGGGTTGTGGGACGCAAGTCCCGCTTTTTTAGGCATCAGCAGATGACCGCACGGCATGTAGGTGGTTGCAGATGCAACTGGCTGGGCCGTGTACGCTGCTGCGCTGTTTTGCCTGTCGTGCACGCCGCGATGGGCACACCTGCCCTTGGAGAGTGATCGATATGAAGCGTTTGTCCCTTGTTTTTGCCGTGTTGCTGGCCACCAGCGCTTGCGCCAGCCTGCCCGCCAGCGGGCCGGGCACGTCAGCGACGACGGCCACGATGCAGGGCGATGCGGCACGGCCGGCGCAGGCTGCGGGCTGGGTGCGCAGTGAGCTGTACTTCGGCGTGGGCGAAGAGCGCGGCGCCGGTGAGCGCGAACAGGCCACTACCATCAGCGACGCGCAATGGCGTGCCTTCCTGGACAAGGAAGTGACTCCGCGCTTCCCGGATGGGCTGACGGTGTTCGATGCCTACGGCCAGTGGCTGTTCCGCGGTGATCCAGAACCCAACCGCCTGCGCACCAAGGTGCTGGTGGTGCTGCACGAAGACAGTCCGCAGCGCCGGGCCGACATCGAAGCCATCCGCTTGGCCTGGAAGACCGCCACCAAGCACCAGTCGGTGCTGTGGTCGCGCCAGCCGGTGGAAGTGTCGTTCTGAACCGGATGCGCGCAACCCTGCTGACGATGACGCTGTGCAGCGCCGGCATTGCGATGCAGGCGCACGCGCAGGAAGCACACGGCGTGGCGTTCGACGCTGCACCGGGCGTGCCGGTGCGGGTGCGCATGCTGGACGGCGGTCGCGTGGAGGCGCGCATCGGCAAGGAAGCCGCGCTGCAGCTGCTGGATGGGGTGGCCGACGAAGAAGGCCGCTCGCGGCTGGACCATGAGGACGTCGACTTCGACGGCGTGCAGGACCTGCTGGTGCGTGCCAGCGTCGGCCAGGTCAACGAAGCGGTGGCGGTGTATCGATTCGATGCCCGGACGGCGCGGCTGCAGCCGCTTGCGCCGCCCACCGGCACCCCGGCCAACTGCGATGGGTTCTGGTCTCTGCGCGTGGATGTGCCCACCCGCACCCTGGTCAGCACCTGCCGCGGTGGGCCGATGTGGTACACCGATTTCTACCGATACCAAGGCGAAAAGCTCTACCTCTACCGCGCCGAGCAGCTGCTCATGCTCGACCCGCAGGCGCTGGCTGCGGTGCTGGCGATGGACGCGGGCGGAGAGGACGCCGGCCCGCTGGCGGTGTGGACCACCTTTGATGCGGCAGGCCGCGTGTTGGAGCATGCCATCGGCGATGGCTTGTCACCGCCGGTCAGCGGCGTGCCTTTGCGTGCCAGGGAAGCGCGCGTGGTGCCGGCGCGCCTTGCGCTGTACCGCGCCGTTGGCGATGCCGACACCCGCCGTTACCTGGTTGCCGGTGACCGCGTGGAGCTGCTGGACGAGCGCGATGGCTGGATGCAGGTGCGCTACCGCAACCCCATGCGCGGGCCGGTGATCGGCTGGATACAGCTCACTTTGCCGGAACAGGGGTGATCCCCACGGCGGTGTCACCTGCCGCGGTCTAGGCTGAGGCTTCCCCCGTCCCAGGAAGCCCAGGCCATGAGCAAGCGCGTTGCCGATATCGTCGTCGAGACTCTGCAGCAGGCCGGCGTGCGGCGCTGTTACGGCATTGTCGGTGACACCCTCAACCATGTGACCACGGCCATCCACGGCAGTGAGATCGACTGGGTGCATGTGCGCCATGAAGAGGTGGCCGCCTTTGCTGCCGGCGCCGATTCGTTGATCAGCGGGCAGCTGACGGCCTGCGCGGGCTCCTGCGGGCCGGGCAGCCTGCACTTCATCAACGGGGTGTTCGAAAACAACCGCAACAAGGCACCGATGGTGCTGATCGCCAGCCAGGTGGTCACCAGTGAACTGGGCATGGAGTTTCCGCAGGAAGTGGACTTAAAGGCGGTCTATTCCACGTGCAGCGTGTTCTGCGAACAGGTGTACAGCGCCGAACAGGCGCGCCGCGTGGTGACCCTGGCCTGCCAGGCGGCGATCAGCCGGCGGGGCGTGGCGGTGGTGATCCTGCCGTCGGACATCAGCGAACAGGTGGTCAAGCACGATCCGCCGTTCGCGGTGCATTACACCCAGCCGGTACTTCGGCCAGGTGATGCCGAACTGCTGCGGATCGCCGAACTGCTGGGCCAAGGCAAACGGATCGGCATCTACGCCGGTGCGGGCTGCCAGGGCGCCCACGCGCCGCTGCTGGAACTGGCGCGCAGGCTGCAGGCCCCGATCGCACATACCTCGCGGGCCAAGGATTTCGTTGAACCAGACAACCCCTTCAACATGGGCATGACCGGTATTTTCGGCATCGAATCCGGCTTCCATGCAGTGATGGAGTGCGACACCCTGCTGCTGCTCGGCGCCGACTTTGCCTGGGGCCAGTACTACCCGGACAAAGCCACCATCATCCAGGTCGACCACGACGGCAGCCACCTGGGCAGGCGCCACCCGGTGACCCTCGGCGTGGTCGGTGATATCGGGCCGACGTTGGAGGCGCTGCTGCCGATGCTGCCGCCGCGCGAAGACACCGGCTTCCTGGACGAGTGCATCGGGCACCGCGAAAAGGCCCTGGCCAGGCGTGCCGACGAAGAGTCCCCCGGCGAGGGCGAGCTGATCCATCCGCAGTACCTCACCGCCCTGCTGGACCAGCACGCCGCAGACGATGCGCTGTTCACCGCCGACTGCGGTTCGCCGATGGTGTGGGTGCTGCGGCATATCCGTGTCAACGGACGCCGCCGTACGTTGACCAGCCTGCTGCACGGCACGATGGCCAACGCGATGCCGCAGGCGCTGGGCCTGCAGAAGGCCTTCCCCGGCCGCCAGGTGGTGGCGCTGTGCGGCGACGGCGGCCTGAGCATGCTGATGGGCGACCTGCTTACTGCCGTGCAGGAGAATCTGCCGATCAAGATCGTGGTGTTCAACAACGGTTCGCTGAACTTCGTGGAGTTGGAACAGAAGGTCGAAGGGCTGCTGGACTACTACACTGAGCTTAAGAATCCGGACTTTGGCAAGCTGGCCGAAGTGATCGGCTTCCATGGCCGTACGGTCACCCGCAGCCAGGACCTGGCGTTGGCCGTGCAGGACCTGCTGGCCCAGCCGGGGCCGGCCCTGCTGGACGTGCATACCGCCCCGACCGAGCTGGTGATGCCGCCGCAGGTGGAGGCGGGGCAGGTGATCGGGACCGCGCGTTACATGGCCAAGGCGGTGCTGGCCGGGCGCATCGGCGAGGTCAAGGAGCTGCTGGCGGACAACTTCCTCAAGCGCTGAATATCGAATGCAGAAGGGGTCGCAGAAGGGGTCAGCAGGAAAAGGAACCTGACCCCTGCCAACCCTCATTGGCATCCACGTGCTGCGGGGCCTACCATCGGCGGTCCCCACACCCCTTCCTGCCCCCACATGTCCGTTCCTGCTCCTGCCGCTCCGCGGCGCTGGTTCGTCGCCGGCGATCTCAATGGTTTCTTCGGCCTGGTGGTCGACAATCTCTCCATCCTCGGTTTCATCGCCATGGCGCTGGTGGGAATGTTCCAGTTCCCGGCCGAGGTGGTGTTCACCCGCATGTTCCCCGGCACCGCCTTCGGCGTGCTGGTCGGCAACCTGCTGTACACGGTGATGGCGCGCCGGTTGGCTGCGCGCACCGGTCGCGACGACGTCACCGCGATGCCGCTGGGCCTGGACGCGCCGACCAGCATCGGCATGGCGCTGCTGGTGCTCGGCCCGGCGTTCGTGGCGTTCAAGGCGCAGGGCCTGGACCCGGACGCGGCGGCGATCGCCACCTGGCAGCTCGGCATGGCTTCGCTGGTGATCATGGGTCTGCTGAAGCTGGTGCTGTCCTTCTTCGGTGAAGCGGTGACCCGCGCGCTGCCGCGGGCGGCGCTGCTGGGTTCCATCGCCGGCATCGCGCTGGTGCTGATGGGCCTGCTGCCGCTGCTGGAAACGCTGCGTTCCCCGCTGGTCGGCTTCGTCACCCTGGGCCTGCTGCTGTACGTGCTGATCGCCAAGGGCAAGCTGCCGGTGCGGGGTCCGGCGGTACTGCTGGCCTTCGTGTTCGGCACCGTGCTGTATTACGGGCTGGGATTGGCCGGGCTGGGTGCGCCGGGCTTTGAAGTGCCCGTGTGGAACGCCCCGCAGATCGTGCTGCCGTTGCCTTCGCTTGGCTTCCTTGCAGGCATGCCGACGGCGATGACCTACCTGCCGCTGCTGCTTCCGTTCGGCCTGCTGATGGTGGTCGGTGGCATCAATGTTTCCGAAAGCGCACGCGCGGCCGGCGATGACTACCGTACCCGCGACATCCTGCTGGTGGAGGCCATCGCCACGCTGGTGGCTGGCGTCTGCGGCGGCGTGGCACAGACCACGCCCTACATCGGCCAGCCGGCGTACAAGCACATGGGCGCACGCAGCGGTTACACGCTGCTGACCGGCTTGTTCATCGGCATCGGCGGCATGCTCGGCATTGTGTCCGGGCTGGTGCAGTGGCTGCCGCTGGCGGTACTCGCGCCGATCATCGTGTACGTGGGCATCGACATCACCACCCAGGCCTTCCAGGCCACGCCGAAACAGCATGCCGGCGCGATGGTGCTGGGCTTCCTACCCTCCGCGGCCTACCTGCTGGCGATCAAGGCACCGGGCTGGATAGCGCCGGACCAGATGGTCGCCATGCTGACCAAGGTGGACGGCCATGGCCTGCCGGAGCTGGCCGTGATCTTCGCGCTGGGCAATGGCTTCATCATCACCTCGATGCTGTGGATCGCCACGGTGGCGGCGATGGTGGACGGGCGCCTGCGCCGCGCCTGTGGCTTCCTGCTGGTGGCTGCCGGACTGACGGTGTTCGGGCTGATCCACTCGGTGGACCCGCGCGGGGGGATCTACCTGCCCTGGGACCTGCAGGGCCTGGCGCGGATCATCAGCTGGCAGTTCGCCGGGGCTTACGTGGCGCTTGCGGTGCTGCTGGGACTGCTGTCATTGCAGAAGCAGCCGGTTGCCATGCAGAGGTAGCGGTAGCGCCGAGCCATGCTCGGCGAGCGCAGCGGCAGGGGCGTGACGACCAACGGTGGTTACCCACCACGGCAGGGGCATGACGGCCAGCGGCCGTCACTACCGGGTCAGGCAGGGGTAGCGCCGAGCCATGCTCGCGAGCGCAGCGGCAGGGTCAGGCCGGGCCGTCCAGCTCCGGGTAATGGCGGAAGATGCCGTTGGCGTTGAACGCCAGCCGGCGATCGGATGCCAGATAGGCGGCGACGCCCGGGCGTTTTTCCACCCGTTCCTTCAACGCGGCCAGCAGCGGCAGCCTGGGCCACAGCGCCCGCATCCGCTGCGGGAACATGTAGTCCAGCCCGGCCAGCAGCTGGAACAGGGAAAGATCGACGTA
This sequence comes from Stenotrophomonas sp. CFBP 13724, assembly GCF_014841975.1. Classification (NCBI taxonomy): domain Bacteria; kingdom Pseudomonadati; phylum Pseudomonadota; class Gammaproteobacteria; order Lysobacterales; family Lysobacteraceae; genus Stenotrophomonas; species Stenotrophomonas sp. CFBP 13724. The sequence continues at coordinate 2,411,641 of NZ_JACYUW010000001.1, read as the reverse complement.
GGAGTGCTCGCGCAGCGGGTGGCGGCCACCGTTGTCCTTGACCATGTCTTCGAAGTAATCAAGGAACTTCGGCAGGCGTTCGCCGCGCATCGAGGCCGCTCGTGCGATGGCTTCGCTTTTCTGGTCTTCGTAGTACTGCGAGGCCGCGATCGGGTGGTGGGTGTCGTGCACTTCGGCCACCAGATCGGCGATGGTCAGCTGCAGCTGGATGGCCTGCACCCGGCGCGAGGCCGCATGTGGCACCAGGTCCAGGGTCGGCCCGAGGAAGTCCAGGATCGCAGCCACCTGGGCCACCACCTGGCGGCCTGCCTTCAGGAAGGGCGGAGCGAACGGGCGACCGCCCTCGGAGGTGCCGGCCAGGAACGGATCCATGACGGCATCGCCGTGGACCCGCGCCATGTCGGTGTAGTCGGCACCGGCGTCTTCCAGGGCCAGGCGCACGAACTCGCCGCGTCCTTGGATGCCGGTCCAGTAATAGAGCTCGTAATGCATGTCGGTCCCGTGAGGTGAAGGCCCGGGCAGTATCCCGCGCGCAATGGCAGGGCCCGGTGAGCATGCCCTACACGCGATGTTTCCTTATCGGGGACGATGATCTCAGGGACCCTTGAAACGCGCGGCGGCAGCCGCATCTGATGGGTAGTGCCGGCGTGGCCGGCTTCTCTGATCGAGGATTCGACATGCGGATGGACAAGCTCACCTCGCGTTTCCAGCAGGCGCTGGCCGACGCGCAGTCGCTGGCCGTGGGCCGCGACAATTCCATCGTCGAACCGGTGCACGTGTTCAGTGCACTGTTCGACCAGCCCGGCGGCAGTACCCGGCCGCTGCTTTCGCAGGCAGGTGTCAACGTGACGGTGCTGCGCGAGCGGCTGGACGAGGCGTTGGCGGCGTTGCCGAAGGTGTCCGGGCAGGCCGGCAACCTGTCCATCGGCAATGACCTGAACCGCCTGCTCAACCACACCGACAAGCTGGCCCAGCAGCAGGGCGATGCCTTCATCGCCAGCGAGTGGTTCGTGCTTGCGGCGCTGGAAGAGGGCGGCAGCCTGGGCATGGCGCTGCGTGCGGCCGGTGCGGACAAGGCACGGCTGCAGGTCGCCATCGACAAGCTGCGCGGCGGCGAGAAAGTGCAGTCCGAGAGTGCCGAAGAACAGCGCCAGGCGCTGGAGAAGTACACCATCGACCTGACCGCGCGCGCCGAGAGCGGCAAGCTGGATCCGGTGATCGGCCGCGATGAAGAGATCCGCCGGACCATCCAGGTGCTGCAGCGACGCACCAAGAACAACCCGGTGCTGATCGGCGAGCCCGGCGTGGGCAAGACCGCGATCGTCGAAGGCCTGGCCCAGCGCATCATCAACGACGAAGTTCCCGAAGGCCTGCGTGGCAAGCGTGTGCTGTCGTTGGACATGGGCGCGCTGATCGCCGGCGCGAAGTTCCGCGGCGAGTTCGAAGAACGGCTGAAGGGTGTGCTCAACGACCTGGCCAAGAACGAAGGACAGGTCATCCTGTTCATCGACGAGCTGCACACCATGGTCGGTGCCGGCAAGGCCGACGGCGCGATGGATGCAGGCAACATGCTCAAGCCGGCGCTTGCACGTGGCGAGCTGCATTGTGTGGGTGCCACTACGCTGGATGAGTACCGCAAGTACATCGAAAAGGACGCCGCGCTGGAGCGTCGTTTCCAGAAGGTGCTGGTCGGCGAGCCCACGGTGGAGGACACCATCGCCATCCTGCGCGGGCTGAAGGAAAAGTATGCCGTGCACCATGGCGTGGAGATCACCGATCCGGCGATCGTGGCGGCCGCCACCCTGTCTCATCGCTACATCAGCGACCGCCAGTTGCCGGACAAGGCCATCGACCTGATGGACGAAGCCGCCTCGCGCATCCGCATGGAGATCGATTCCAAGCCGGAAGAACTGGACAGGCTGGAGCGCCGTCTGATCCAGCTGAAGATCCAGCGCGAAATGCTGAAGAAAGAGAAGGATGAGGCATCGCGACAGCGTCTGGCGGACCTGGAAAACGATATCGATGCGCTGGAACGGGAGTTCTCCGATCTCAACGAAATCTGGAAATCCGAGAAAGCCGCATTGCAGGGCGCAACGAAGATCAAGGAACAGATCGAGCAGGCGAAGCTGGACCTGGAATCGGCACAGCGCCGACAGGATTTCGGCCGCATGAGCGAGATCCAGTATGGCCAGTTGCCGCAGCTGGAGAAACAGCTGGCGGTCGCGCAGGAGGCGGAGAACACCGAGTTCAAGCTGGTCCAGGACCGGGTAACCGCCGAGGAGATCGCCGAAGTGGTCTCGCGCTGGACCGGTATTCCGGTGAACCGGATGCTGGAAGGCGAACGCGAGAAGCTGCTGCGCATGGAAGACGAGCTGCACCGGCGCGTGGTGGGCCAGGAAGAAGCGATCAAGGTGGTGTCCGATGCGGTGCGTCGCTCGCGTGCCGGGCTGTCCGATCCGGATCGCCCCAGTGGCTCGTTCCTGTTCCTGGGACCGACCGGCGTGGGCAAGACCGAGCTGTGCAAGGCGCTGGCCGAATTCCTGTTCGACAGCACCGACGCGATGATCCGCATCGACATGAGCGAGTTCATGGAGAAGCACAGCGTGGCGCGGCTGGTCGGTGCGCCCCCGGGGTATGTCGGCTATGAAGAAGGCGGCTACCTGACCGAAGCGGTGCGTCGTCGCCCGTATTCGATCATCCTGCTCGACGAGGTGGAGAAGGCGCACCCGGATGTGTTCAACATCCTGCTGCAGGTGCTCGATGATGGCCGCCTGACCGATGGCCAGGGACGTACGGTCGACTTCCGCAACACGGTGATCGTGATGACCTCCAACCTGGGCTCGCACCAGATCCAGGACATGAGCGGGGACGATTCGCCGGAGGCCTACACGCAGATGAAGGCCGCGGTGATGGGCGTGGTGCAGGCGCACTTCCGTCCGGAGTTCATCAACCGCCTGGACGACATCGTGGTGTTCCACCCGCTGGACAAGCAGCAGATCAAACAGATCGCGAGGATCCAGATGCGTGGCCTGGAATCGCGGCTGGCCGAACGCGGTCTCAAGCTGCAGGTAAGCGATGCGGCGTTTGAACAGTTGGGCACTGTGGGCTTCGACCCGATCTACGGCGCGCGTCCGCTCAAGCGGGCGATCCAGGCGCAGCTGGAGAATCCGCTGGCGCAGAAGATCCTGTCCGGTGAGTTCAGCAGCGGCGACACCATCGGCGTGGATGCGGGCAGCGGCCAGCTGGTCTTCAGCAGGCAGTGAACATGGCAGGGGCGCCGGGCAGGTCCCGGCGCCATCACCTACAGAAACCGTACCTGTTCACTCGCAGGGCGCGCCATCGGCGCTCCCTCGGTGCAGTTGAACACGCGGGCGAAATCGCGAAGATTGGACGGTGCCATATCCGCACGCACCTGCCCGGGGGCATGGCTGTCGGTCGCGCGCTGTGCTTCGGCGCGCTCCTTCGTGGTGATCGTGCGGCACATCAGCGCGTAACTGACGAGCAGGCGCTGCTGGCGCGTCAGGCCGTCGATCATCGGATCAGGAGAACCCGCCGTGGCATGCAGCATCGCATCCATCGCAAGGCTCAACCCGCCCAGATCCGCCAGGTTCTCGTCGAGGGTCAACTCGCCGTCGAGCGCCCGTCCGTCACGCACATAGGCTGCGTACTGCGCCTTCATCCTGGCTGCGAGCGCGCCGAGTTGCTGCCGGCTCTGCGGCGAAAGCCAATCGTTCTCCTGGCCTTCGGCATCGAAATGGGTGCCGACGGAATCGAATGCGTGGCCCATTTCGTGCCCGATGATGGCCCCGATCGCCCCATAGTTGAGCGGGGCATCGGCGGCGGGATCCAGCAGGGGCGGCTGCAGCAACGCGGCGGGAATCACGATCCGGTTGAGCGAGACGTCCTGGTAGGCGTCGACGGTCTGTGGGGTCAGCTTCCAGTGGGTGGCATCCACTGGCTTGCCGAGCTGGGCCACATTGCGGCGCTGCGCATGCGCTCGGACCGCCTGGACATTGGCCAGGAAGCTTGAACGGCTGGTGCCGACGTGGTCCCAGATGGGCCATTTCCGCGGATGGCCGAGGTCGATCTGCAGCGTGGCGGCCTTGCCCAATGCCCTTGCGCGGCTGCTGTCGTCCATCCACTCACACTGCTGCAACCGGCGCCTGAGTGCGGCGGTCATCTGCGCGGTTATGTCTTCGGCAGCGCGGCGCGTGCTTGCCGGGAAGGCGACCTCGGCGTAGGCAGGACCGAGCGCATCGCCGGCGTGCTGCTGGATGATGCCCATGACGCGGGCAAAACGCGGCACCCGCGATCGGCGGCCCTTCAGGACACCCCCATGGTAGGCGTCGTGCTGGTCGACAAAGGCACTGGCCAGGCAGGGAGCGGCGTTGTCGGTGGCGTGGAAGCGCAGGTAGGCCTTCCAGGTGTCCAGCGGCACGCCACCCAGCAATGCGTCCATACCTCGAAAGAAGCCCGGCATGCCCAGCGAAAACGTGGCGGGTGGTTCGACGCCCTGTGCCCGGAAAAACTGCTGCCAGTCGATGGTCGGCGTCTGCGTGTGGGCCTCTGCGGGGCTTACTGGGTTGTGGTATGCACCGGGATCGGTCGCGTACGCGGCAAAGGGGAGGGACGCGGCGGCCAGTGCACGTTCAAGCGAGACGATGTCGTGGGATGAACGTGCTGCTGCATCGGGCGGCATGCCGGACAGCACGAGGGTGGCGGAGACATGGGCACGGTAGGCCTCCAGGACTTCGTGTTTATCCGGGTTGCCGTACCAGGTGCTGTCAGGCAGGCCAAGGCCCGACTGCGCCAGGTAGGCGGTGTTCATCGAGGGATCGAGCTGGTCGGGCAATACGCTGAACTCAAACAGGGGGTTGGAACCGCGGGCGCTGGAATGGAACAGATGGGCGACCAGGCCCTGCAGGTCGTCGATGGCGTCGATCTCGTCCAGCAGCGGCTGCAGCGGGCCCCGGCCGGCGACCTCGATGCCGGCCTCGTCCATGCCCGTCGCCCACAGATCTCCTATCACTTTCGCCGGCGCAACCGGATCGGCTTGCGCCGCCATCTGCTCGGCCAGTTGCTGGCACTGCAGCAACGCAATACTGCGTAGATGGTCCAGTGTCCCGAACTGGGTGCGGCTGGGTTGCAGCGAGCTGGACGCTTCCCATCGCCCGTTGACGTGCGCACCGAGCGAATCGCACGGCGAAACGGCCCTGTCCAGTTCACTGGCCTTGAAGCGGATGGGCGGAAGCAGGCGGTCTGGATCCAACGTGTAGTGCGCGGTTACCGCCGGGTCGGTGGGCAGCGGTCCGGGACCTGCAGCGGGCACGGCAGGACGATGCAGCAGGTAACCCGCCGCCGCAGCACCCGCCCAGAACGCGGTGACGCCGGCAGCTGTCCACAACGCGGTGCCGCAGTGGCGGGGGCTGCGCAGGCAACCGGCCAACGCCGCGTCCGAAACGGCATTGACGATGGCCGACGGAGGCGGGGCGAGCAGCGGCGCCTGCGCCGCAGCGGGGACGGGCGCGGCCATGAGGGTCCCCATTTTCAGCGGAACCTGCAGCGCGTGGGCGCCGGGCGGCCACCCGCCAGCGGCCGGTGCGGGGGGCGGCGTCGCGGGCAACCGGCGTGGCACCGTTGGGAGCCCTGCATGTGCGGGCAGGGCGGTGCTCATCGCGAGGGCGAACGTGAACAGGTTGCTGATCCCGTCTACATTCAGCCGGGCAGCCGGGCGGCCAAAGCGGCGCTGGCACGCCGCCAGATGCGATGGCGCTGCCACGCCGCCGTACCTGGCATGGTGGGCCTCGTTCTTCTGACGGGCCTGGATGGAGTCGATGGGCATGGCGTCGCTCAGTGGGTCGGCGGGAGGGGGGCGGCGCGGCTGCCCTGCGCGTCCCATTGCAGGTTGCGGATTCCATCCTCCAGTGCCTCTGCCAGGGCCGCCCCCATCGCCGGATTGACCCGGTGCAGGCGATCACGTTGGCTGTGGATCATGACGGGCAGCGCGTTCGGGTGTGCATCGCGCAGCTGCCGGTACGCATGGTACGCATCGCTTGCAGCCCGGTAGGTTTCCTTCAGCGCCCGGGCCTTGTCGGGCGACAGCTCGACCGTGCCATTGCGTTGCGCCTGCCAGAGTGTCCAGTCCACCTGCGCATCACGCAGGTTCCATGCCTTGCGCGCGTCTTCCACTTGTTTCCATAGCCGGGCATCGTCTGCGCTCATCTGGCTGATGCCTACGCAGGGAATGGAGGCGTTCTGGAACGGGATGTTGTCCGAGGTGAGCCATGGCGTGTCCTGCGCTGGGGCCGGTGTGAAGCCATGCGCGGCGAGGCGCCGCTCCAGCTGCTGGCGTGCGTGTTGCTCGATGGGCGTGACCGGCGGTGCCTGCAGGTACAGCGTAGGCTGGCCCAGGTGCAGCGAGCCGGCCAATGCGTCGGTGCCTGACATTGCGTAGCCGTGGCCACCGCGCCCGGTCATGTCGATGTTGATCACGAACGCAGGACAATCCTGTCGATCCAGGCATTGGTTGACGTATGCACGCGCGCCGATGAAGCCCAGCTCCTCGTAGGAAGTCACCAGCAGCTCTATCTGGGTGCCATCCGGGGCCGGGTTGTCCCGGAACCGGGTGCCCATGAGCAGGAGCGTGGCCAGCCCGGAACCATTGTCCAGGGCGCCTTCGGACCCTAAGGAACGACCGATCATGTCGCCATGGGCGACCAGCAGCACGCGGTGCACGGGCGGCTGTCCGCCGACGGGGGGAAGGGTGACATGCAGATTGATGCCGGTAGTGCCTTCGGCGATGCCCAGATGGGCCAGCCCGGACAGGGTGTAGGGAAGGCGGGCTACCGGGCCGACGTCGCGCTCGAGCAGTTCAACCATGGTCTCCTGCCGGCGCAGGTTGGCATCGATCCAGCGTTGTTGGATCTCGGCCGGACTGCCCTCGCGCCCGCCGCCGCCGCTCACCGTGCTGGCGACGATGCGCTCGAGGTAATACTGGAAGGCGGCCTGTTCCGGCGAGTACAGATTGCTCAGTGCATCCACCAGCGCCAGCAGATCGCCGCTGGCATCGAACGCTGCCGCATCGGCCATGGGGGGCCAGGTCCCCTGCGCGGGCCTGGGGCTCACGGGGGCAGCCGGTACCAGGATGCGAACCAGCCGCGCCACGTCGCTGGCGGGCAAGCGCTCCAACAGCGGGTTGATGCCCTCGGCGCGACACGTCCGGTTGCCGTCGCAGTCGCGGTAGATCCGCAGCAGCGCGGCCTCCAGTGGCTCTTCCTCGCCTTTGGCATCCACTACGCTGATCTGTTGCGCGGCTTCCCGCAGCGCCTGGCGCTCCTGGCTCGCAGCGTCCGGGAACGCCGGCCTGCCCGGGTCGACCGGTACCGGGCCACCCAGGGCATCGCGTGCCGCGCAGTACATGGTTGCCGCGATCGCGGTCGCGGCGCCGACGCCCAATGCGGTTCCGCACAGGCGGGGAGAAGCGATGCAGGCGGCGGCCGCACTGTTGGCGATGCCGGTCAGCGCGGTGCAGGGCGCTGTGCGGTGTCCAGTCGTCAGTGGGCGATACTCCGAGTGGGCGCCGGCGGCCGGCAGCAGCGCCACTGCAGGACCCCCACCAGGTACGCCGGTACCGCTGGATCCAGCCACCGGCAGACCGCCCGGGCGCGGCGCGCGCGGCGCGGCCAGGGTGGTTGCAAGCAAGGTGCCGACGAACAGGTTGGCTGGCCCGTCGAGAAGCCGCAGGGGCGCCACACGTGCTCCCCATGCGGCGCGTTGGCGCGTGGCACGCGAGGGCGGCGCCCCGCCAGCGTTCAGGAACTTGCCGCTGACTATTCTTGCACGGCTGACATCGTCAATTGGCATTGCGCGCGCTCCTCAGGAATCAGCCTGCAGCGTGGCGGCGGAGCGAGCGACTCAGGAAGGGGCGAAAGCGACCCACTGCTGCAGATGCGGCTTTTCTGACAGGGCTCCTGTCCAGCGGGCAGCAGGCTTCGCGCCTCGCGGCCTGCAAGCGGAGTGCTGATGATTTCCGGCTTGGTCCTCATCGCCGCGCGCCATCACCATCGGCGGTGCGCTGCGCTACGCTGGAGCTGCCTCTCCAAGGGCGTGGCAAGGCGATCCCCGGCCGATGCGGGTCGGCCGGGGACATTTTGCAGCGGGGCAGCTGGGCCGTGCTGGTCCGGCGTTCACACCACCGGAATGCTGTGCTGCTGGCCCATCGTGCGATACGGCGGGGTGGACATGATCATCTCGGCCAGCGAGTACGCCAGCTCGCGTTCGGCCATCACCGTGCCATCGGCCCCATGTTCCAGCAGGTGACGCACTTCGGCGTCGCTGTGCGCACGCGCCAGCAGGGTCAGACCCGGATTGATCGCGCGCAATTTCGCCAGTGCCTCGCCGGCTTCCAGCGGCTGCGGAATGGCCAACACCGCGATCTTGGCGCGTTCCGGGTGTGCTTCGGCGAGCACCCGATCAGCGGCGGCACTGCCGCGGATGGCCGCGATGCCGGCGGCGTGCGCGCTTTCCACGTGTTCCTTGTTGTCATCGATGACCAGCACCGGCACACCTTTGTCGCGCAGAACCTGGGCCAGTTCGCTGCCGACCCGGCCGTAGCCGATGACGATGGCATGGTCATGCAGGTCGCGCGAAGGGCCGTCGGCTTCTTCCGGCTCCGGCACGGCCGGTTGCAGGGCCAGTTGGCGGGCCTGCCAGCGATCCAGCAGGCCGAACACCAGCGGGTTCAGCATGATCGACACCAGCGCGCCGGCCAGCACCAGCGACTGCCCGGTGGGCGGAAGGATCTGCAGCGCCACGCCGAGGCCGGCGATGATGAAGGCGAACTCGCCGATCTGCGCCAGGCTGGCCGAGATGGTCAGCGCGGTGCTGGTCGGGTGGCCGAACGCGCGCACGATGAAGAACGCCGCGGCGGATTTGCCGAACATGATGATCAACACCGTCGCCAGCACCTGCCACGGGTGCTCGACGATGATCATCGGGTTGAACAACATGCCGACCGAGACGAAGAACAGCACGGCGAACGCATCGCGCAGCGGCAGTGAATCGGTGGCCGCCTTGTGGCTGAGTTCGGATTCGTTGAGCAGCATGCCGGCGAAGAACGCGCCCAGCGCGAAGGACACGCCGAACAGCATCGCCGAGCCGAACGCCACGCCCAGCGCGATCGCCAGCACGGCCAGGGTGAACAGTTCGCGCGAGCCGGTGCCGGCGATGCGCTCCAGGATCCATGGAATGACCCGGCGACCGACCACCAGCATCACCGCCACGAAAAGGCCGAGCTGCACGAAGGTCCAGCCGATGTCGGCCAGCACGCTGCCAATGCTGTGGTTCTGTTTGGCGGCATCGGGACCGAACACGCCGGCCAGCACCGGCATCATCACCAGGGCCAGCACGCAGGCCAGGTCCTCGACGATCAGCCAGCCCACCGCGATCTTGCCGCGCAGGCTTTCCAGCAGGCGGCGTTCTTCCATCGCCCGCAGCAGCACCACGGTACTGGCAGTGGCCAGCGAGAACCCGAACACGATGCCATGGATGGCCGGCCAGCCCATCAGGCTGGCCACGCCCCAGCCGAGCAGGGTGGCGACCAGGATCTGGCCGATCGCCCCGGGGATGGCGATGGCCTTCACCGCCATCAGGTCCTTCAGCGAAAAATGCAGGCCAACGCCGAACATCAGCAGCATCACGCCCAGCTCGGCCAGCTGGTTGGCCAGCGCCTGGTCGGCGACGAAGCCGGGAGTGAATGGCCCCACGCAGATCCCAGCAACCAGATACCCCACCAACGGAGACAAACGCAGCTTGTTGGCCAGCGCGCCGAAGATGAAGGCGAGCCCGAGGCCAACGGCAACGATGTTGATCAGGTCGGTGTCATGGTGCATCAGGTCTCGCAGGTAAATCGGGGGATGTCCCGATTTTCACCGATGGGCCCGGATACAGCAAACGCCGGGCATTGCCCGGCGTCTGTTGCAGTTCCATGCGACGGCGCCGAGCCGGGCCCGGGCGCCGTTACCAGGTGTAGCGGATACGCCCGTACACGTACGCACCGTTGAAGCCGAACGGCGAGTAGTTGCTGTACGGCAGCATGCCCCAGGTGGAGTTCTGCAGGTCGGTGGTGAGGTCCGGGTACTCGTCCAGCAGGTTGTCCGCACCCAGGGTGAGGGTCCAGTTCTCGCTGGGCTTGTAGCTGGCCGAAGCATCCAGCACCCACTTCGCATCGTAGGTCTGGTCGCGGGTGGCGGTGGCCGAGTTGCGCACGGTGAAGCTGCCGTAGCGGGTGGCGGCCAGGCCGAGTTCCCAATGATCCGAACGCCACGTGCCACTGACGATGGCCTTGTCGCGCGGGAAGCTGTCTTCGATGCGGCCGATCTCATCGCGACCGATCAGCGCCTGGGTGATGCCGAGGGCCTGGAAGGCCGCCGGCGAGGCGTCGAACTTCTGCACTTCGGTGTCGTTGTAGCTGTAGGCGGCAGTCAGTTCCAGGCTGCTGGCGCTGAACGGCACCGTGTAGCTGGCCACGGCATCGACGCCGCGGGTGCGGGTGTCCAAGCCGTTGGTGAAGTAGGAGAACGCGGTGACCTGCGGCAGGCCCAGGCCGGTCAGCAGGTCGGCCACGGCGGTGTTGCCGGTGGTGGTGATGTTGGACGACAGCGCGATGCGGTCGTCGATTTCGATCTGGTACGCATCCACGGTCAGGTACAGGCGGTCGAGCGGCTGCAGCACCAGGCCGACGCTGTAGGAGGTGGAGGTTTCCGCCTTCAGCGGTGCCGAACCAAGGGCCTGCGCAGCCGCGCTGGCGGCCGGGAAGGTGCCGCGCTCGACGAAGCTGCCATTGACGATGGTGCTGGTGACCGCCTGGTAGCTCTGCTGGGCCAGCGAAGGCGCACGGAAGCCGCTGGAGGCGGTGGCGCGCAGGGCGACCTTGTCGGTGAAGGCGTAGCGCGCCGAGAGCTTGCCGGAGAACTTGTCGCCGAAGTCCGAGTAATCCTCGTAGCGACCGGTGACACCGGCGGAGAACTTGTCGGTCAGGTCCGCTTCCAGCCCGGCGTACACCGCGTAGTTGTTGCGGTCCTCGTCGACGGCATTGATCGGGGTGAAGCCGGCGAAGCCCTGCGCACCGCTGCCGGTGTAGGAGTCCGATTCACCCGGACGCTGCTCCCAGGTCTCGCGGCGGTATTCGCCACCGAAGGACAGGGTGACCGGATAGGCCAGGCCCCAGTCCAGCGACTTGGTGAAGTCGGCGTTGAAGATGTCCTGGGTGTACTTCAGCGTGCCGTCGTAGAAGTCGCTCGGGCTGGTGGCGCCGAGGCTGTAATTGATGCTGTTGCGGGTGTGGAAGTCGAGCGTGTTCTCGCCGTGGTTGGCGCTCAGGTCCCAGGTCCAGCCACTTTCGGTGCTGCCCTTGATGCCGGCTACGACCGAACGGTCCTTGGAGTACTGGTTGATCTGCGGCACGTAGCCGTCCGGGTAGACCTGGGCCAGCAATGCGGTCTGGCCGCTGTGGTTGGGCGAACGGTAGAACGCGAACGAGGTGATGTCACGGTTGCTGAGCAGTGCGTTGGCGTAACCGGTGACGTTGTCGCTGAAGGCGAAACTGGCGTTGGCAGAGACCGCCGATGCATCCACCTGTGGATCACCGACCACGAAGGTCTTTTCGCCGATGTCGGGGAAGTTGCCGGTGTTCGGGGTCGTGCCCAGGTAGGGGCCGGCGCGGTTGCTTTCGTCCTGCTGGCTGTACTGGCCGGCCAGGTGGACTTGGCCGCGGCCATCGCCGAAGGTGAAACCGGCGTCGCCGGAGAGCTGGTTCTTGTTGCCGTCACCGGCCGCGTACTGGCCGTGGTCGATGGCAAGGCTGCCGCCGCTGCCGCTGCCCTTGAGCACGATGTTGATGACACCGGCGATGGCGTCCGAACCGTACTGGGCCGACGCACCGTCGCGCAGCACTTCCACGCGTTCGATGGCGCCGATCGGGATCGCGTTGATGTCCACTGCCGAGGAGCCACGGCCGATGCTGCCGTTGACGTTGATCATCGCCGAGGTATGGCGGCGCTTGCCATCCACCAGCACCAGCACCTGGTCCGGGGACAGCCCGCGCAGCTGCGCCGGGCGGATGCCGCTGGTGCCATCGGTCAGCGCCGGGCGCGGGAAGTTCAGCGAGGGCAGGGCGCGCGACAGCGCGGTGGCCAGTTCGGAGGTGCCGGTGGACCGCAGCGCCTCGGGGGTGATGATGTCGATCGGCGACTGCGATTCGGCGACCGTACGGTCGGCCACGCGGGTGCCGGTGACGATCACCGTGTCGAGCGTGTTGGCGGTCTGTGCCGCGGCGGAGAAGGCGGACGCGCTGAGCACCAGGGCGACGGCGGCGGTGAGTTGGCTGGTCTTGCGGGTCATCGGGACGTAGCTCCGGTTGGGGAAGGCACCGGGGCGACATCTCGGGGAACGGGACGGCGTTGTTGCGGTGCGCAATACAGCAATTAACGACAATTTAATTCCCTGTCAAATGACGGTAATGTCAAAAACCATTGCAGAAGCAACCATTTAGCCGCAATGACAGGGTCTTGGGGGAAGGAGCCCGGGAGGCGCTGGCCGACCTCCGTGGGAGAGAGAGGATGGACCCGGGCGCGCCCCGGGATACGTCAAGTATTCGTTAACGTTAGAATTGCGTCGCAGGAAAGGTGCTCACCAGCACATTCCATTCCGTTATATGGACCCCCCCGATGATCTCCCTCCGTAATTTCGCCTTGCGCCGCGGCGAGCGGCTGCTGTTGTCCAACGTCGACCTGACCCTGCATGCCGGTTACCGGGTGGGCGTGGTCGGCCGCAACGGTGCCGGCAAGTCCAGTCTGTTCGCCGCCGTGCAGGGTGAGCTGGAAGCCGACAAGGGCGATGTCGACCTGCCCGGCAAGGTGCGTATTGCCAGCGTGGCCCAGGAAACGCCTTCACTGCCGGATCCGGCGTTGAGCTTCGTGCTGGGCGGCGACGTGGTGGTGGCCGCAGTGCTGGCCGAAGAAGCCGCCGCGACCGCCCGCGAGGACTGGGAAGCAGTGGCCGAAGCGCATACGAAGATGGCCGAAGTCGGTGCCTACGATGCCGAAGCGCGTGCCGGCAAGCTGCTGCACGGCCTGGGTTTCCCGGCTGATACGCATCACCGCGCGGTATCCTCGTTCTCCGGCGGCTGGCGCGTGCGCCTGAACCTGGCACGCGCGCTGATGATGCCCAGCGACCTGCTGCTGCTCGATGAGCCGACCAACCATCTGGACCTGGATGCGGTGTACTGGCTGGAACAGTGGCTTCTGAAATACCCCGGCACGCTGCTGCTGATCTCGCATGACCGCGAGTTCCTGGACAACGTGGCCACCCACACGCTGCACCTGCATAACGGCGGCGCCAAGCTGTACACCGGCGGCTACACCGATTTCGAACGCCAGCGTTCGGAGCAGCTGCGCCAGCAGCAGATCGCGCACGAGAAAGAACAGAACGAGCGCGCCCACCTGCAGAGCTTCATCGACCGCTTCAAGGCGACCGCGTCCAAGGCCGCGCAGGCGCAGAGCCGCATGAAGCGCCTGGCGAAGATGGCCGGCACCGAAGCGGTGCGGGCCGAGCGCGAGTTCCGCATCGAGTTCGCGCCGCCAGCCAAGCTGCCGTTCTCGCTGATCCGCCTGAACCATGTGGAGGCCGGTTACGGCGCCGATTCGGTGATCCTGCACAATGTCGGCTTCGGCCTGGAAGCGGGCCAGCGCATCGGCCTGCTGGGCCCGAACGGCGCCGGCAAGACGACCCTGGTGAAGACCCTGGTCGGCGAACTGGATCCGATCAGCGGTGATCGTGCCGCGCATCCGGACCTGAAGATCGGTTACTTCGCCCAGCATACGGTGGAGTCATTGCACGAGGGCCAGTCGCCGATGGAGCACTTCCGCGACATCGCCCCGGACGCGCCGAACCAGTCGTTCCGCGATTTCCTCGGCAAGTGGAATTTCGCCGGTGACCGCGCGTTCGAGTCGGTGGATGGCTTCTCCGGTGGCGAACGTGCACGGCTGGCGCTGGCGTTGATCGCCTACCAGCAGCCGAACGTGCTGCTGCTCGATGAGCCGACCAACCATCTTGATCTGGAAATGCGCGAGGCGCTGGCCGAAGCACTGAGTGATTTCGAGGGCGCCATCGTGATGGTGTCGCATGACCGCCACCTGATCGGGCTGGTCTGCGATACGTTCTGGCGCGTGGCCGATGGCGTGGTGGAACCGTTCGATGGCGACCTGGACGAATACGCGGCATGGCTGCGTACGCGCCCGCAGGCACAGGGCACCAAGGCCAAGTTGGCCGAGACCGTTGCACCGGTGGCTGTGAAGACCGAGCCGGTGGTGCAGGTGGTGCAGAAGAAGGCGCCCAACCCGCACAAGCTGGCGGCCGCGGAGGGCAAGGTGGCCGAGCTGGAAGCCAGCCTCGCCGAGCTGGACCGGCAGCTGGCCGATCCGTCCAACTACGCCGATGCCACGCGCATGGCAGTGCTGGGACGCGACCGCGAAGCCACCGCAGCGCTGCTGGAGAAGGCCGAAGCGGCCTGGCTGGCGCTGCTGGAAGGTTGATCGTCGATGCGCGTGCGGACCAAGGTCCGCACCTACAGATGCGCCGGGCCTGGTAGGTGCGGACCTTGGTCCGCACGCACCGTGTGTCAGGCCGCGCCCTGCAGCCACGCGGCGAACCGCCGCGCGGGTTCGCGCTCACTGCGCGAACGCAGCCGCGTCAGCCAGTAGCTGCCCAGTTCGACAGTCTGCGCGAACGGTTGCTGCAGCCGGCCCTCGGCCAGTTCCTGTTCGAACATGCACAGCGGCAGCAGCGCGATGCCCGCGCCGCTGGTCGCGGCGGCGGCCAGGGTCAATGAAGAGTCGAATACCGGCCCGCGCGCTTCCAGCCCCGTGACGCCTGCGGCCTGCAGCCAGCGCGGCCATTCATCAGCGCGGTAGGAACGCAGCAACGGCAGACCGGCAAGGTCGGCGGGCACGCGCAGGCGGCGCGCCAGACCGGGTGCGCACAATGGCGCGAATGGCGCGGCCAGCACGCGGGTGCAGACCTGACCCTGCCAGTCGCCCTCACCAAAGCGGATGGCCAGGTCCAGGCCCTCGCCGGCCAGGTCGATGCGGTTGTTGTGCGTCTGCAGGCGCAGCTCGATGTCCGGATGGGTGGCTTCAAACCCGGCAAGCCGCGGCAGCAGCCAGCCGGTGGCGAAGGTGCCGACCACGCCCAGCGTCAGCACTTCTTTCTCCCCACTGCCGGTGAAGCGGGCCAGCGCCAGGGTGATCCGCTGGAAGGCCTCGTTCATCACCGGATACAGCGCCGCTCCCTCATCGGTGAGCGCCACGCCACGGGGCAGGCGATGGAACAGGCGAACACCCAGGCGTTCTTCCAGGCCGCGTATCTGGTGGCTGAGCGCGGCCTGGCTGACGCACAGCTCCAGCGCGGCGCGGGTCAGGTTCTGGTGGCGCGCGGCGGCCTCGAAGGCGCGCAGGGCGTTGAGCGGAAGCGAAGGTGACAACATGCCATGTCGTAATGAGCTGGATTGATGTCGGATGGTAGCGCGCTGCGATCATCTGGTCGCTGGGCGTGGGCCCTGAGGGAACTGCCATGAGAATTTCAAGGGGCTCCCCCTGAAACGTCGTGCTGGTCGGAAGGTCTGCCAGCGACCACCATGGGGTCTCACCATCCGGAGAATGCCCATGCTGTCGCGCCGCCATTTCCTGCAGACCAGTGCCGTCGCGCTGGCGTCATCACTCGCGGTTCCGGCCCTGGCACGCAGCGCGCCCGGCCCGGCCGCGGCCAGCATCGCCACGGCTGCGGACTTCGCTGCGCTGGAAAAGGCCAGCCGCGGGCGGCTCGGGGTGACCCTGCTGGACACCCGCACCGGCAAGCGGGTGGGGCACCGCCAGGACGAACGCTTCCCGATGTGCAGCACGATCAAGTGGATGCTCGCGGCAGCGGCACTGCATCGGGCCGATGGCCAGCCGGGCTTCCTCGACGAGCGCCTGCCGATGCGCGCGGAGGACCTGATCGACCATGCGCCGACGACCCGCCGGCACGTGGGCAAGGACCTGAGCGTGCGCGACCTTTGCCGCACTGCGATGGTGACCAGCGACAATCCGGCGGCGAACCTGCTGCTGCGGCACCTGGGCGGGCCGCCGGCGCTGACGGCCTTCATGCGTTCCCACGGTGACGCGGTGACCCGCAGTGATCGGTACGAGCCGGAACTCAACCGGTTCACGCCGGGCGACCCGCGCGACACCACCAGTCCCGCCGCCAGCGCGGTCAGCCTGCGGCGGTTCGTGCTCGGCGATGCGCTGCGGCCGGCATCGCGGCAGCAGCTGGCCGACTGGCTGATCGACAACGAGACCGGCGATGCGACGCTGCGGGCCGGGCTGGGCAAGCGATGGCGGGTCGGTGACAAGACCGGCAGCAACGGCAAGGACACGCGCAACGACATCGGCGTGCTGTGGCCACTGGGCGGTGGCACCGCGTGGGTACTCACCGCTTACCTGCAGGGCGCCAGCGTGGACAGCGGCCAGCGCGACGCGGTGCTGGCCCGGGTGGCCGCGTTGGCCGACGGGATGATCGGCTGACGCAGGGCGAGCAAGCTCGCCCGCTACGGGTGCCGCCGCTAGGCGGCCCTGCTGCTGCCTTCCACTGCTTCCAGGAACTCGCGTCCCCAGCGGTCCACGTCGTAGTACTCCACGATGCCGTGCAACTGGCGCTGGCGTGCTTCGGCCTCTTCTTCGGGCATCAGCAGCGCCTGCATCAGGCCGGCGGCCAGATCGGCCGGATCATGCGGATTGGTCAGCACCGCGCCTTTCAGCTCAGCGGCCGCGCCGGCGAACTCGCTCAGCACCAGAACCCCGTTGCTGCCTTCGATGCCGTGGGTGGCGATGAACTCCTTGGCCACCAGGTTCAGGCCATCGCGCAGCGGGGTGATCCACATCACCTGCGCAGCGGCGTAGTGCGCCACCACCTGCTCGAACGGCAGGGCCTTGGCGAAGAAGCGCACTGGCGTCCAGTCCAGCCGTGCGAAGCGGCCGTTGATGCGGCCCACCGCCTGCTCGATCTGGTTCTGCAGGGTGCGGTACACGGTCATTTCGCGTGCGGCCGGCACGCAGACCATCAGCAGGGTGACCTGGCCGCACTGCTCCGGATGCTGCTCCAGCACCCGTTCAAAGGCTTCCAGCTTGGCCAGCGTGCCTTTGGTGTAGTCCAGCCGTTCCACCGACAGTACCAGCTTGCGCGCGCCGATTTCGCGGCGGAGCTTGAAAATGTCGTTGCGCACGTCGCTTCGCGCCAGCGTGTCATGGATGCGGCGAAGGTCGGTGCCGACCGGGTGGGCACCCAAGGCGACGTCACGGTCGCCCACGCGCAGGCGGGTGGTCATGGTGTCCAGCCCCACCGCGCAGCCGTAGGTAAGGAAGCGCGGGGCGCAGTTTTCCCAGGCCAGGCGCTCCACCGGTGCGGCACCACGGACCACGTCCACGAAGTTCTCCACCTGGCGCGGGATGTGGAAGCCGATGTAGTCGCAGGACAGCAGGCTGCCGATGATCTCGCGGCGCCACGGCACCACGTTGAACACATCCGCCGAAGGGAAATAGGTGTGGTGGAAGAAGGCAATCTTGACGTCCGGGCGCAGCTCGCGCAGGTAGGCCGGCACCATCCACAGGTTGTAGTCGTGGATCCATACCGTTGCCCCGTGCGCCGCTTCGGCCGCGGTGGCCTCGGCGAACTTGCGGTTGACCTTCAGGAACACCTGCCAGTCGTCTTCGCGGAAGCGCGCGCGTTCCCAGAACACATGCAGCATCGGCCAGAACGCTTCCTTGGAAAAACGCTTGTAGAAGATGTCCACTTCCTGCCGGCTCAGCGGTACGCGGGTGGCGCGCAGGGTGGGGTACTGGGTTTCGTCCACCTGCACGTGGCGCTGGAACGGCCGGTGCTTGGGATCATCGATGCCCCAGGCGATCCAGCTGCCTTTCTGCCCGCCCTTGAAGAAGCTCAGCAGCGAGGGAATGATGCCGTTCGGCGAACGCGGCGGACGCTGCACCAGCTTGCCGTCCTCGATCGCTTCATCGAAGGGCAGGCGGTGGTAGACCATCAGCAACTGGGCGCCTTCGTGCGACACCGGCGCGGGGGCGGCCAGGTGCGGATCGCGCGCGTCCAGCAGGTTGAAATGGGTGATCGCTTCGAGGATGCCGCCGCAGCCGGGCGCCTGCGCGTGCAGCGTGCGCTGCTGGCCGGCGGTGGCCTCCAGCAGGGCCGGTTCGGACTGGCCGACGCACACGCCGCGGAAGCCGGCGACGTACATGGACAGATCATTGAGCGTATCGCCGGCGACCAGGATGCGTTCGACCGGCAGGCCCAGCGTGCGCGCC
Source organism: Stenotrophomonas sp. CFBP 13724 (assembly GCF_014841975.1). Taxonomy (NCBI): domain Bacteria; kingdom Pseudomonadati; phylum Pseudomonadota; class Gammaproteobacteria; order Lysobacterales; family Lysobacteraceae; genus Stenotrophomonas; species Stenotrophomonas sp. CFBP 13724. Next base: position 2,393,237 of record NZ_JACYUW010000001.1, on the reverse strand, counting down.
AGTGCGGCCAGCGTGCGGCCCTTGTCGGTGCCCGGCGGCAGGATGTCGAGATAACGGTCGGCCGAATACAGCACATCGCAGCCCAGCGAGCGTGCGGTCTGTTCGATCTGCGCGCGCAGCGGGGCGAGCGTCTTCGGGTCGCAGAAGTACGAGCAGCGGCGTTCCTGTGGCACGTCCTGGCGCTGCAGCGCGGTGTAGGGGCGCATAGCGGCAGCCACTACGTGCTCGCCGGGCCAGTGCGCTTCGATCATCGACTGCAGCGGCTGCAGGGGTTGCAGGGTGTGGCCATCGACCACGGTGGCGCCGACATCGCAGACGATGTAGTCCGGGCGCGGGATCGAGGGGTCGGATAGCAGGGGCATCACCGCTTCCAGGCCGCGGCCGGTGATGAAGATGAGCTTGATGCCGGGATGCTGGTCGATCAGCCGGTACAGGCGGTGGCGCTGTTCGGCGCTGCCTGCCAGGAAGGTGCCATCCAGGTCGGTGGCCAATATCAGTTGCGGCGGTGCTGCGGTTTCAACAGCGGGGATTACGGGTTCGGTAGCAGAGGGAGGGCTTCCAACAGTCAATGCGTTTCCTTTTCAGGGTGGAGGGGAGTTTCGGTTTCGGGCATCAGTTCCAGTGCCGACGGCGTGGTGCGCAGCATCGCGCGGAACGGTGCCGGATGGGTGCGCAGGCGGGCATGCGAGAGCAGCCGCATGCCGGTGAAGACGGCCAGGCAGGTCAACACGGCCGCGAAGTACAGCGGCAGCGCGGGGGCTCCGAAGCGGCTCATCAGCGCGCCGGCGATGGCCGGGCCGACCGCCGCGCCGACGCCATGCACCAGCAGCAGGCTGCTGCAGCCGGACAGCAGGTCTTCGCTGGCCAGGTAATCGAGCATGTGCGCCACCGCGAAGGGGTACAGCGCGAACACCAGCCCGCCGTAGCAGAACACCAGCAGGAACATCACGTGCAGTTGCTGCTGGATCAGCGGCATGGCCGCCAGCACCGCCAGTCCGGCGGCGGCCAGGCTGACCGCCATCAGGCCGATGCGCCGGTCGTGGCCATCGCTGATGCGGCCGAGCGGCCATTGCAGCAGGGCACCGCCGGCGATGGCGGCCAGCATGAACAACGGCACGCCATCGCCGCTGAGGCCGATGTCCCCGGCAAATACCGGCAGCAGGCCCCAGAACGGGCCCATCGCCAGCCCGGACAGGCCGGCGGCCACGGTGGCCACCGGTGCCAGGGCGTACAGGTTGCCAAGTTTCAGGCGCGGCACGTTGGGCACGTCCGGCTGCTGCAGGCGGGTGGCGGTGACCGGCAGCATCGCCGCGCACACCAGCAGCGCGGTGACGGTGAACATCGCCGCCGCGCCGGCATCGCCGAGCATCAGCAGCACCTGCCCCAGCGCCAGCGCGGACAGGTTGATCATCATGTACAGCGAAAACACCCGGCTGCGCCGCTGCGGATCGGGCTCGGCGTTGAGCCAGCTTTCGATGACGGTATACAGGCCGACCAGCGCGATGCCGGTGACCACCCGCAGCAGGCCCCAGCCCCACGGGTCCACCCACAGCGGATGCAGCAGCACGGCCATGGTGGCGAGGGCGGCGTGGAAGGCGAAGGCGCGGCTATGGCCCATGCGCCGGATCAACGGCGGGGCGGTGAAGGTGCCGACGAAGAAGCCGGCGAAATAACCGGACATCACCCAGCCGAGCGCGTTGGCGCTGAAGCCTTCCTGCCCGCCGCGCACGGCCAGCAGGGTGCCCAGCAGGCCGCCGCCGGTGAGCAGCAAAGCCACGCCAAGCAGCAGTGAAGTCAGCCGCAACATGGGTGCGACCTTCGTGGGGAAGGTTTGGCAAACACGTCACCGACCTTAACACAGGGGGTCTGCCGGGCCGCTTGCAATGCCTTAACATGCGCGCCTGATTTCCTACCTGACGACTACGATGCCGATCTACGGATTCGCCTGCGCCGACTGCGGCCACACCTTTGACCGCCTGCAGAAGATTGCTGATGCAGACCCGACGCAGTGCCCGTCCTGTGGCCAGGAAACGGTGAAGCGGCAGATCACCGCGCCCTCGTTCCGGCTGGCTGGCGGAGGCTGGTATGAGACCGATTTTGGTTCCAACAAGAAAAACCTGGCGGAAAAACCCGCAGCCGCGGCACCTGCGAAGAGCGAGTAAGCACAGAGGGTTTGCGCCATGCCGCGTGGCTGGGTAGGGTGGAGCGATGAACCTGCTCCGGACGTCTTCCCTCGCTATGCTGCTGGCCCTTGCAGGGTGCAGCAACCCTTCCCCTGATCCGGTGGCGCACGAGGTGTCCAACGCGCCGGCCGATGCCTTCCTTGCCAGCGTGGCCGCCTATTGTGGCAAGGCCTTTGCTGGACAGGTGGTGGAAGACAACCCGGCCAGCACCGGGCCGGACCCGTTCGCGGGCAAACGGTTGGTGATGCACGTGCGTGGTTGCCAAGACCCGGCCCATCAGCTGCGGATCCCGTTCCATGTCGGCGATGACCACTCGCGCACCTGGGTGTTGAGCCGAACCGAAAGTGGGCTGCGCCTGAAGCACGACCATCGGCATGCCGACGGCAGCCCGGATGCGATCAGCCTGTATGGCGGCGACAGCAGGCGTCCGGGCACGGCGCAGCGCCAGGAGTTCCCGGCCGATACCGATTCGGTGGCGATGTTCCGCAAGGCGGACATGCTGGCGTCCACGCACAACATCTGGGCGATGGAGATCGATCCGGATCGGCAGTTCGTCTACGAACTGACCCGGCCCGATGGGCGACGCTTCCGCGTGGTGTTCGACCTGTCCCGGCCGGTGGCATTGCCGCCGGCACCCTGGGGCGCCGACAAGCCCGCCGGCCGGGTGGGTAACGGCGGGTAGCGCCGAGCCATGCTCGGCCAGCGCAGCGGCGAGAGCGTGACGACCAACGGTCGTCACCCACCAGGACGGGGAGCGGACGGCCAGCGGCCGTCATTACCGGAAGCGGCGTGGCTGGGTCAGCGCACGCCGAAACGCGCGCGGCAGCCGTTGCTGACCCACAGGCTGTCATTGTTGTAGCCCCAGGTCTGGTTCTCACGGCAGGCGCTGCCGGACAGCTGTTCGATCAGCACCGGCCGGCCGCGGCGTGCTTCCCACGCGCAGGTGGAGCGGCGCTTGTCGTTGCTGCTGCAGGTGACGCTGTAGTTGTTGTTGGCCCCGCCCCAGCCGCCGCCCCAGTTGCCCCCGCTGGAGCCGCGGGCTTGGGCGAACTCGCCGCGGCAGCCGCCATTGACCCAGACCGCGCCATCACGGGTGCCCCAGGTGCGGCCTTCCACGCAGGCCGTGCCGGAGATCTGCCGGACCAGCCGGGCATTGCGCCAGCCTGTATTGCACACCCGCTCGCGGTTGTTCTGGCTCTCGCAGCGGATGCTGCCGCTGTGCTGCCCGCCGCCGCCCCAGTTCCCGCCGCTACCGCCATTGCCGCCTCCGCGCAGCGAGGTGGCGATGTCCTGCTTGATGCGCGAAAAGCCCCAGCCGGAGTTGACCTGTGCCAGGTAGAACTGCAGCTGGTCGTCGGGAATGCGGCGTCCGTTGGACTGTTCGGCGTACTCCTGGCTGATCACCCGGGTCCGGTCGTTGCTGGAAAGCTGGGCCAGGTTCTCCGGCGCATAGGCACGGGTGCCGATCTGGGCATGGGCGGGAAACAGCGGGGCAGAGCAGGCAAGCGCGGTGGCCAGGCAGGCCAGGGTCCAGCGGTTCATGGCGACATCCCCGAGCGGTCGATGGTCCGCGAATATAGGTACGAACTGGATTAAATCGGCGTGACTGCCAAGGATTTGCCCCCGGTGGGGGCTCGGCCCCAGAATAACGGGCTTTCCGGTCCTTCCTGGCGCCGGCGTACAACAGCGGAGCTTTCCCCCATGCGTACCCACTTCTGCGGCCTGGTCGACGAGACCCTGATCGGCCAGACTGTCACCCTCGCCGGCTGGACCGACGTGGCCCGTAACCAGGGCGGCGTGTGCTTCATCGATCTTCGCGATCATGAAGGCATCGTGCAGGTGACGGTGGAGGTCGACAACGCCGAAGTGTTCGCCGTGGCCGCCTCGCTCGGTTACGAGGACGTGCTGCAGGTGGAAGGCGTGGTGCGTGCCCGCCACGCGGTCAACGACAAAATGGCCACCGGCAAGGTGGAAGTGATCGCCACCGCCATCACCGTGCTCAACAAGGCCGCGCCGTTGCCGTTCCACGCGCACGAGAATCCGGGCGAAGAAACCCGCCTGAAGTACCGTTACCTGGACCTTCGCCGCCCGGAAATGCAGCGCATGCAGCGCACCCGCATCAAGCTGGTGCAGGCGCTGCGCCGCCACCTGGACGAGCGTGGCTTCCAGGACATCGAAACCCCGATCCTGACCAAGGCCACCCCGGAAGGCGCGCGCGACTTCCTGGTGCCGGCGCGCATGCACCCGGGCGAGTTCTACGCCCTGCCGCAGAGCCCCCAGTTGTTCAAGCAGATCCTGATGGTCGCCGGCTTCGACCGCTACTACCAGATCGCGCGCTGCTTCCGCGACGAGGCCCTGCGTGCCGACCGCCAGCTGGAGTTCACCCAGCTCGACATGGAATTCGCCTTCGTGCGCGAGCAGGACGTGCAGGATTTCGTCGAGGACATGATCCGCGACATCTTCAAGGAAGTGGTCCAGGTGGAGCTGGCTGCACGCTTCCCGCGCATGACCTGGGCCGAGGCGATGCGTCGCTATGGCTCGGACAAGCCGGACCTGCGCATCGCGCTGGAACTGGTGGACGTGGCCGAGCTGGTCAAGTCCAGTGAGTTCCCGGTGTTCAGCGCGGCCGCCAGCGATGCCGATGGCCGCGTGGCCGCGCTGCGCATCCCGGGCGGTGGCAGCCTGAGCCGAAAGCAGATCGACGAATACGCCGCCCACGCCGCCAAATACGGCGCCAAGGGCCTGGCCTACATCAAGATCAGCGACACCGGCGAGGTCAGCTCGCCGATCCAGAAATTCTTCACCGAAGACGGCTTCGCCGCACTGCTGGCCCACGTCGGCGCCGGCGATGGAGACATCGTGTTCTTCGGCGCGGGCGGCTACAACAAGGTGTCCGATTTCATGGGCGCGCTGCGTCTGAAGGCCGGCAAGGACTTCGGCCTGGTCGCCGATGGCTGGGCACCGCTGTGGGTGACCGACTTCCCGATGTTCGAATGGGACGAGGAAGCGCAGCGCTACGTCGCCCTGCACCACCCCTTCACCGCACCGGCGGTGGATGACATCGCCGACCTGCGCGCGCATGCCAAGACCGCGGTGTCGCGTGGCTATGACATGGTGCTCAACGGCAACGAGATCGGCGGCGGTTCGATCCGTATCCACCGTCCGGACATGCAGAGCGCGGTGTTCGAGCTGCTCGGCATCGACGCCGAAGAAGCCCGTGCCAAGTTCGGCTTCCTGCTGGATGCGCTGAACTACGGCGCGCCGCCGCACGGGGGCATCGCCTTCGGCATCGACCGCATCGCCGCGCTGATGGCCGGTACCGAGTCGATCCGCGACGTCATCCCCTTCCCGAAGACGACCGGTGCGCAGTGCCTGATGACCGATGCGCCGTCGCCGATCGCCGATGCGCAGCTGGCTGAAGTGCACATCCAGGTGCGTCCAAAGAAGGACTGAGGTCGCTCCAGGGCTGCCGTGCACGGGCCGGCAGCCTTTCCCACCACGCCGTCGCGACGGCTCGACGCTATGAGGCAAGCACATGGTCCTGGGTTCCTATGCGATCCGCCGTGCCAGCGTGGACGACGCGGCAATCCTGTCGGTGCTGGCCGCGCGCACTTTCACCGAGACTTTCGGCCATCTGTATCCGCCCCGGCACCTGCAGGATTTCCTCGACGAAAACTACGCGGTGGAGCGCCAGCGCATCATCCTGGCGCACCCGGATTACGCGGTCTGGCTGCTGGAGCACGAAGGCGTGGCGATCGGCCATGCGGCGGCCGGTCCGTGCGGCCTGCCGCACCCGGACGTGCAGCCCGGCGACGGTGAATTGAAGCGGCTGTACCTGATCAAGGCCGAGCAGAGCTGCGGCTGGGGCAGCCGACTGTTGGAGACCGCGCTGGCCTGGCTGGAGCGCGACGGCCCACGTCCGCTGTGGCTGGGGGTATGGTCGGAAAACTTCGGCGCGCAGCGCTTCTATGCCCGTTACGGCTTCCACAAGGTGGGCGAATACCTGTTCCCGGTCGGTGAGACCCAGGATCTGGAGTTCATCCTGCGGCGTGAACCGTCGTCCGGCTGAGGGCGTATTTTCACTGACGCTTTCTGCGTGCTGGCGCTCAATCGTGGCACCATGCGCCTGCATGCCACGCTACACAGCCAGCCTACATCGATGACTGCTTCCGTCCTGCTCCTGCATGGCATCTGGAACGCCCGCGCCTGGGTCGGTCCACTCGCCTGGCGCCTGCGCGCGCGCGGCTTCCAGGTCGAGACTTTCGGCTATTCAAGCGTGCTGGGCGGCCCCGAAGTGGCCGTCCCGCAATTGCTGGAGCGTCTGCAACAGCGCGGGCCGGTCTCGCTGGTGGGCCACAGCCTGGGCGGGCTGGTGGCGCTGGAGGCGTTGCGTCAGGCGCCGGACCTGCAGGTGCAGCGCGTCGTCTGCCTGGGCTCGCCGCTGCGCGGCAGTGGCACCGCGCGCATCCTGGCCGAACACGGCTGGTCCGCAGCGCTCGGGCGCAGCAGCGGACTGCTGCTGGACGGGCTGCCGGACTGGCAGGGCGAGGCGAGGGTGGGACTGGTCGCCGGTTGCGTGCCGCACGGCCTCGGCAGCCTGCTGGGCGCGCTGGAAGGTGACTCCGACGGCACCGTGGCGTTGGCTGAAACCCGCTTGCCGGGACTGGCCGACCATTGTGTCGTGCGCTGTTCCCACAGCGGGCTGGTGTTCTCGTTGGAGGCAGCGCGGCAGACCGCGCAGTTCCTGCGCCACGGACGCTTTCATCCGGGCCAGGCCTCCGCGGCGGCCTGACCGCGCCAGGTCCTGCGGCAGGGTGGACACGGTTGTGGCGCCCGATCAGGTAGAATCCGCGCCCTGTTCCTGAAGCTGCCAAACGGAAGCCCCCATGGGTAGAGGCCCCTCCATCGAAGGCCGCAAAAACGCGTCTGACGCGAAGCGCGGCAAGATTTTCACCAAGATCATCCGCGAGATCGGCGTTGCCGCGCGCGGTGGCGGAGGCGACCCCAACAACAACCCGCGCCTGCGCGTGGCCATGGACAAGGCGCTGTCCTCGAACATGTCCAAGGACGTGATCGAGCGGGCGATCAAGAAGGCCACCGGCGAGCTGGAAGGCGTGGAGTACGAAGAGATCCGCTACGAGGGTTATGCGCCCGGCGGCGTGGCCGTGATCGTCGACTGCCTGACCGACAACAAGGTGCGTACCGTCGCCGATGTCCGCCATGCGTTCAGCAAGTGCGGCGGCAACATGGGCACCGAAGGCTCGGTGGCGTTCATGTTCAAGCGCCTGGGCGTGATCAGCTATGCGCCGGGTGCCGATGAAGACCGCATCACCGAAGCCGCCATCGAGGCCGGTGCGGACGACATCGTGGTGTACCCCGATGACGCCTCCATCGACGTGGTTACCGCCCCGGATGCCTTCCACGCCGTGCGCGATGCGATGGCGGCCGCGGGGCTGCCGAGCGACCACGCGGAGATCACCTTCCGCGCCGACAACGACATTGCCGTGGAGGGCGACACCGCCCTGCAGGTGAAGAAGCTGCTGGACATGCTGGAAGACCTCGACGACGTGCAGGATGTCTACTCCAACGCCGATCTCGGCGCGCACGCCTAAGCCCGTCGATGACCCGCATCCTCGGCATCGACCCCGGTTCGCAACGTACCGGGGTCGGCATCATCGACGTCGATGCGGCCGGCCGTGTCAGCCATGTCCACCACCAGCCGCTGGTGTTGCTGGGCGCTGACGATTTCCCGCAGCGGATGAAGATCCTGGTGCTGGGACTGGCCGATCTGATCATCGAGTACCAGCCGCAGGAAGTGGCCATCGAAAAGGTGTTCATGGCGCGCAACCCGGATTCGGCGCTGAAACTCGGCCAGGCCCGCGGGGCGGCGATTTCGGCCGTGGTGCTGCGTGACCTGCCGGTCAGCGAGTACGCGGCCAGCGAGATCAAGCTGGCGGTGGTGGGGCGCGGCGGAGCGGAAAAACAACAGGTCCAACACATGGTCGGGCTCATGCTCGGCCTGAAGACGAAGCTGCAGGCCGACGCCGCTGATGCGTTGGCCGTGGCCATCACCCATGCCCACGTACGGGCCACGGCCAACCGCCTGGGGCTCAGCGCCCGCCAGGCGTGGGGCCGGAAATGAGGAGCACTGCTGCATGATCGGTCGCCTGCGTGGAATCGTCGCCTACAAGGCGCCGCCGTGGCTGGTGGTGGACGTCAACGGGGTCGGCTACGAGCTGGAAGCCCCGATGAGCACGTTCTACGACCTGCCCGACATCGGCCGCGAGGTGATCCTGTACACGCACTACGCGCAGAAGGAAGACAGCGTGTCGCTGTACGGCTTCCTGCGCGATGGCGAGCGCCGCCTGTTCCGCGACGTGCAGAAGGTCAGCGGCATCGGCGCGAAGATCGCGCTGGCGGTGCTGTCGGCGGCCAGCGTGGAGGAGTTCGTGCGGATGGTGCAGTCCGGGGACGTCACCGCGCTGACCCGCATCCCGGGCATCGGCAAGAAGACCGCCGAGCGCATGGTGCTGGAACTGCGCGACCGTGCTGCCCAGCTGGGCGCCGGCGGCGCGCTGCCCTCCAGCAGTGGGCCGGCCGCGGCCGATCCGGTGTCCGAAGCCACCGTCGCGCTGCAGCAGCTGGGCTACAAGCCGGCCGAGGCGGCGCGCATGGCGCGCGATGCCAATGCCGAGGGCGACGACGTCGCCATGGTCATCCGCAAGGCCCTGCAGTCGGCGCTGCGCTGAGCCTGCCCTTACCTTTCGATACCCCCACCGAGTCCCGCCATGTCCACCCCCAGCAACCCGCAAGATGGCAGCCACGGCCATGCCCCCACCGGGAGCAGCATGGCCTTGGTCGTCGGTGCGATCGGCGTGGTGTTCGGTGACATCGGCACCAGCCCGCTGTACACCCTGAAGGAAGCATTCTCCGGCCACTACGGGCTGACCAGCGACCATGACACCGTGCTGGGCGTGCTGTCGCTGTCGTTCTGGGCGCTGATCCTGGTGGTGACCTTGAAGTACGTCACCATCATCATGCGCGCCGACAACGAAGGCGAGGGCGGCATCATGGCGCTGATGGCGCTGACCCAGCGCACGCTGAGCAAGGGCTCGCGCTCGGCCTACGTGGTTGGCATCCTCGGCATCTTCGGCGCTTCGCTGTTCTTCGGCGACGGCGTGATCACGCCGGCCATTTCGGTGCTGGGTGCCGTGGAAGGCCTGGAAATCGCCGCGCCCGGCCTGCATCGCTTCATCCTGCCGATCACCATCGTGGTGCTGCTGGCGGTGTTTGCCGCGCAGCGTTTCGGCACGGAAAAAATCGGCAAGGCGTTCGGGCCGATCACCAGCATCTGGTTCATTTCGCTGGCGGCGATCGGCCTGTACAACATCATCGACGCTCCTGAAGTGCTGAAAGCCTTCAACCCGTGGTGGGCGATCCGGTTCTTCATGGACCATGGCTGGCACGGGGTGTTCATCCTCGGCGCAGTGGTGCTGGCGGTCACCGGTGGTGAGGCGCTGTACGCGGACATGGGCCACTTCGGTGCCAAGCCGATCCGCCACGCCTGGTACTTCTTCGTGCTGCCATGCCTGGTGATGAACTACCTGGGCCAGGGCGCGCTGGTGCTGGAGCATCCCGAAGCGGTGAAAAACCCGTTCTTCGAAGCTGTGCCGGATTGGGCGCTGTACCCGATGATCATCCTGGCCACGATGGCGGCGGTGATCGCCTCGCAGTCGGTGATCACCGGGGCGTTTTCGGTATCGCGCCAGGCGATGCAGCTGGGCTACATCCCGCGCATGCGGATCAAGCACACCTCGCATGACACCATCGGCCAGATCTACATACCGGGTATCAACTGGGGCCTGGCGGTGATGGTGATCGGGCTGGTGCTGGCATTCCAGAGCTCGTCCAACCTGGCGGTGGCCTACGGTATTTCGGTGTCCGGCACGATGCTGATCGATACCCTGTTGCTGGCCCTGGTGGCGCGCAGCCTGTGGCCGAAATCACGGCACTGGATCGTCGCGCTGTGCGTGGTGTTCTTCATCATCGACCTGGGCTTCGTGATCGCCAACGGCGCCAAGCTGATGCAGGGCGCGTGGTTCCCGGTGGTGCTGGGCATCCTGCTGTTCACCCTGATGCGCACCTGGCGCCGCGGCCGCGAGCTGCTGCGCGATGAGATCCGCAAGGACGGCATCCGCCTGGATACCTTCCTGCCGGGGCTGATGCTGGCGCCGCCGGTCCGGGTGCCGGGCACGGCGGTGTTCCTGACCGCCGATCCGACCGTGGCGCCGCATGCGCTGATGCACAACCTGAAGCACAACAAGGTGCTGCACGAGCGCAATGTGTTCCTGCATGTGGTGACCCTGCCGGTGCCGTACGCGCCGGAGGGGCATCGGTTGAAGATTGAATCGGTCGGCGATGATTTCCACCGGGTCTACGTCAAGTTCGGTTTCATGGAGACCCCGGACGTGCCGCTGGCGCTGATGCGTTCGTGCGACCACGGCGGGATCTACTTCGATCCGATGGACACCACGTTCTTCGCCAGCCGCGAGACCATCGTGGCCACCGCCAACCGTGGCATGCCGATCTGGCGCGACAAGCTGTTCGCGCTGATGCATCGCAACGCCGCGCCGGCGACGGGGTTCTTCCGGATTCCCGGCAACCGGCTGGTGGAACTGGGCGCGCAGGTCGAGATCTAAAGGAGTTTTCTGCGTTGCGCGCGGCTTCAGCGTGAGCAACGGCAACAGCAACAGCTGCGGGGCTGCTTGTTGGCGGGGCGGGGAGGCTGTGCAGGACACGCCGTGAACCCGTCCCTGGGGGCTCGCTGTTGCCATCCATGGCAACAGACGGTCCTGCACAGCCTCCCCGCCCCACCTTCGACAGGTCCATGGTGGTCCCTTGGTAGCGCCGACCCATGGTCGGCGGATGTTTCCGCCAACGGCCCGCTGCGCTCGCCGAGCATGGCTATGCCGGTCGTCCTGACCGGCACCCTACGGGCCGTCGCAGGCGACGTTGGCAGCGGCTCCTGCCGCTGCCTTCGGCGCTACCGCTTTTCTTCTTTTTTCATACGCGGGTGGCGGCCACCGGAACCTGTCATGGGTCGGGCGGGGAGGGTGTGCGGGGCCTTGAGCGGCAGGAGCCGCGAAGAGCTACATGGACGTACTTGCGCGTGCCCCGCATAGCCTCCCCGCCCGGCCCGCCCCCAGATGCAGCTCTGAAAGCCACCCGCGAGGGGGCATCACCCGTTCGATCACCCCCCAATCGCACGGCGCGCGCCCGATTTGCCGCATAATCGGCAGATGACCGAACACCGCATCATTGGCGCCGACGCCACCCGCGAGGATGACGCCGTCGATGCCAGCATCCGCCCCAAACGCATGGCCGATTACCTCGGCCAGGTGCCGGTGCGCGAGCAGATGGATATCTACATCCAGGCCGCCAAGGCACGCGGCGATGCGCTGGACCACGTGCTCATCTTCGGGCCGCCGGGACTGGGCAAGACCACCCTGAGCCATGTCATCGCCAATGAACTGGGCGTGGCGCTGCGGGTGACCTCCGGGCCGGTGATCGAAAAGGCCGGTGACCTGGCCGCGCTGCTGACCAACCTGCAGCCGCACGATGTGCTGTTCATCGATGAAATCCACCGCCTGTCGCCGGTGGTCGAGGAAGTGCTGTACCCGGCGATGGAAGACTTCCAGATCGACATCATGATCGGCGAGGGGCCCGCAGCGCGCTCGATCAAGCTCGACCTGCCGCCGTTCACCCTGGTCGGGGCGACCACCCGCGCCGGCCTGCTCACCGCGCCGTTGCGCGACCGCTTTGGCATCGTCCAGCGGCTGGAGTTCTATACCGCCGAAGAACTGACGCGCATCGTGCGCCGCTCGGCGAAGATCCTCGGCATCGACTGCACCGCCGACGGGGCAGGGGAGATCGCACGGCGTTCGCGCGGCACCCCGCGCATCGCCAACCGGCTGCTGCGGCGCGTGCGTGACTACGCCCAGGTCAAGGCCAACGGGCACATCGACCAGGACGTGGCGCAGGCTGCAATGGTGATGCTGAAGGTCGATCCGGAGGGCTTCGACGAGCTCGACCGGCGCTTCCTGCGCACCCTGGTCGACTACTTCGATGGCGGCCCGGTGGGCGTGGAATCGATGGCTGCGGCGCTGTCCGAAGAACGCGGTACGCTGGAAGACGTGGTCGAACCCTACCTGATCCAGCAGGGCTTCCTGGTGCGCACCGCACGTGGCCGGATGGCCACGCATCGCGCGTATCGCCATCTCGGCCTGAAGCCGAAGGCCCCCCCGGTAGACCTTTTCGCCGAGCAATCCGACAATGAGTGAGCCGCGGTTCAGTTGGCCGACACGCATTTACTGGGAAGATACCGACGCAGGTGGGGTGGTCTACCACGCCCGCTACGTGGCTTTCATGGAACGGGCACGCACCGAATGGATGCGGGCGCTGGGCTTCGGCCAGGAGCGCATGCGCAGCGAACACGGCATGGTGTTCGCGGTCCGCTCCATGGAGATGGACTTCATCAAGCCGGCGCGACTGGACGATGCGCTGCAGGTGAGCGCCACGCTGGTGCAGTGCCGGCGCGCCAGCATGGTCTTTGCCCAGCAGGTGCTGCGCGATGGCCAGGTGCTGCTGGACGCGCAGGTCAGGATTGCCGCACTGGATGCGGAATCCTTCCGCCCGCGCGGCATGGACGATGCGCTGCTGGCGGTCCTGAAGTCGCACGAACACCCCCTTACTCCACACAATCCTGATTTGCAGACTGAGGAACAACGATGATCGCAATGCTTCTGGGCCTGCAGGCCACGGTGGTCGAGGCGCTGCCGGAGGACGTCACCAGCGCCGCCGCCGAAACCGCCGTACAGGCCTCGCGCAGCGGCATCAATTACTGGGAGCTGATGACCAAGGCCAGCATTCCGGTGATCATCATCGTGCTGCTGCTGCTGGCCGGTTCGTTCATCAGCTGGGTGATCATCTTCCGCAAGGCCCGCGTGTTCTCGCAGGCCACCCGGGAAGCGGATGAGTTCGAGAACCGCTTCTGGTCCGGCGCCGACCTCGGCAAGCTGTACTCCTCCGCCACCGACCGCAACCGCAGCGTGGGCGGCCTGGAAGCCATCTTCGAAGCCGGTTTCCGCGAGTACAACCGTCTGCGCGACCGTCGCGGGCTGGACGGCCGTGCACTGCTGGAAGGCGCGCAGCGCGCCATGCGGACCACCTACACCCGCGAAGTGGACCGCCTGGAGCGCAACCTGGAGCTGCTGGCCAACATCGGCTCCACCGCCCCCTACGTGGGCCTGGTCGGCACCGTGTTCGGCATCATGGTGACCATGCACGACATGATCAACAGCGGTGAGCAGGCCGGCATCGCGTCGGTGGCGCCGGGCATCTCCGAAGCCCTGTTCGCTACTGCCATCGGCCTGTTCGTGGCCATCCCCGCAGTGTGGGCGTACAACCGTTTCACCACGCGCGTGGAGCGCATGGCGGTGCGGTTCGAAACCTTCGCCGATGAGTTCAGCTCCATCCTGCAGCGCCAGACCGGCGCAGACGACTGAGCCCAGGCGAGGAGCCCACCATGAGTGCCATCGGTCGCCGCAAGCGGCGCAAGCTCAAATCCGAAATCAACGTCGTGCCGTACATCGACGTCATGCTCGTGCTGTTGATCATCTTCATGGTCACCGCGCCGCTGCTGACGCTGAGCTTCGAGGTTGAACTGCCCCGTTCCAACGCGAAGGCGCTGGAGAGCAAGCAGGATCCGATCGTCGTTTCCGTGCGCGCGGACGGCCAGCTGAGCCTGAAGCTGTCCGACGAAAAGCAGCCCACGGCGATGTCCGCCGAGGAGATGCAGGCCCGGCTGGGCGGCATCGTGGCGCAGGACAAGTCGGTCCGCGTGATCGTCGCCGCCGACCGTGCCGTGGCCTATGAAAAGGTCGTGGCGGCAATGGACGTGCTGAAGCGCGCGAACGTGGAAAAGGTTGGCCTGGCCACCGATGCACAGTGACGCCTTGCCGCCGCCGCGCGACGAAGAACAGGGCTGGGCCTGGCCGGTAAGCCTGGCCGCGCTGGTCCACCTGCTGCTTGCGCTGGTCTTCATCGTGGCCTGGCTGTGGTCGCCCGAGCGCAACACCGAAGCCGCTGCCGGGGACCCGGCGGTGCAGGCCGACATGGCCCTGTCCAGCGCCGAGGCGTCGGCGGCACGGCAGGCCCTGCGCCAGTCCGAGCGCCTGGAAACCCTGCCCGAGCCGATCCCCGAGCCCATCGCAGAGCCCGAACCGATCCCGGAAGACACCATCCCGCCGCCGCAGCCGACCCCCGAACCGCGCCCGATGGACGCGCCCACGCCGCAGCAGTCGCAGGCGCAGGAGCGCGTGGCGCAGCCGGACAAGGTCGATCAGGACGCGGTCAGCGCGCTGGCCATTTCGCAGGAAAAGGCCAAGCAGGAACAGGAGGCGAAGCGTCGCCAGGAGCAGATCGACCTGACCGAGCGCAAGCGCCAGGAAGAGGCCGAACAACGCGCACGACTGGCCAAGCAGCAGGAAGCGGACCGCCAGAAGAAGATCGCCGAGGACGAGCGCAAGGCCAACGAAACCAAGGCCGAGGCGGACAAGCAGAAGAAGATCGCCGAGCTGCGTTCGCGCCGTGAGCAGGCCGAGAAGGAAGCCAAGCTGGCCGAGCAGCGGCTGCGCCAGGTGGCGGCCGCGCGCAACGCGGCGGCCGCGTCCAATGCCAGTGCCAGCAGCAGTGCGGCCTCGCAGCCGGCGGGTGGGGCAGGCGGCACCAGTGACGACCTGACCGCCAAGTACGCCGCGGCGATCCAGGCCAAGGTGCAGGACGCGTGGATCCGTCCGGACAACATCGCCTCCGGCCAGCGCTGCCAGATCGTGATCACCCAGCTGCGCGGTGGCCGCGTGCTGTCGGCCAAGGTCGGCGCCAGCTGTCCCTACGACGAGGCCGGCAAGCGCTCGATCGAAGCGGCGGTGCTGAATGCCCAGCCGCTGCCATACGCGGGCTTCGAGCAGGTGTTCAACCGCGAGCTGATCCTCAACTTCCGCCCGGATTGAGTGCCGGTGGGTGACGACCGTTGGTCGTCACGCCGTGGACAGAAGGAGCGTGACGACCAACGGTCGTCACCCACCGAAGCCCCCGGCACCCACCGAAGCCCCGTGACCTCGTACCGACCTTGCTTTCACACCGGTCTGGTTCATGATTGCGAAACCGTTCACCCCGTTCCTGCTATCCCTCGCTGTGGTTCCTTGACTGAGCATTCCATGAAAAAGATGCCCCGCTGGATGGTCGCGTTCGCGGCCCTGTTGCTTCCCTTTGCCGCGCTCGCGCAGCAGAAGGGCCTTGAGATCGACATCGTGGGCGGCAGTGCCTCGGCCACGCCGATCACCGTCGTACCGATGCCTTACGAGGGTTCGGCCGCTGCGCCGCAGACCGACGTGGCCGCGGTGATCCGCGCCGACCTGGACCGTTCGGGCCAGTTCCGCACGCTTCCCGAAGCGCAGATCGTGGAAAAGCCCACCCGCGGCGGTGACATCCAGTTCCCCACCTGGCGCGCGCTGAAGCAGAACTACATCGTGGTCGGGCGCGTGCAGGACGCCGGGGCCGGCGCGTACCGCGTGGAGTACGAGCTGTATGACGTGCCCAAGGGCGAGCGCCTGCTGGGCCTGGCGATGACCGCACGCGGCAACGCCATGCGCGATGTCGCCCACCAGATGGCCGATGCGATCTACGAAAAGATCACCGGCGTGCGTGGCGCGTTCTGGACCCGGATCGCCTACATCACCGCCAGTGGCCGCGGCGATGCCATGCGCTACGCGCTGATGGTGGCCGATTCGGATGGCTACAACCCGCAGACCATCGTGCGTTCGGCCGAACCGCTGCTGTCGCCTTCGTGGAGCCCGGATGGCGGCAAGCTGGCCTACGTCAGCTTCGAGCGCGGCAATTCGGCCATCTACATCCAGAACATCGCCACCGGCGCACGTGAGCTGGTGACCAGCTTCCGCGGCATCAACAGTGCCCCGGCGTTCTCCCCGGACGGCCGCAAGCTGGCCCTGACGCTGTCGCGTTCGGGCAACCCGGAGGTCTACTCGATGGACCTGGGCAGCAAGCAGCTGACCCAGCTGACCAACCACCTGGCCATCGACACCGAGCCGACCTGGGCCCCGGATGGTAGCGCGGTGTATTTCACCTCCGATCGCGGTGGCCGGCCGCAGGTTTACAAGGTTTCTGCAAGCGGCGGCAGCGCCGAGCGCGTTACCTTCCAGGGCAACTACAACGCCAAGCCGTCGGTTTCCTGGGATGGCAAGAAGATCGCCGTGGCGCAGGGCTCCGGCAACAGCTACAAGGTCGCGATGATGGACAGCTCGCTGGGTTCGCCGCGCTGGAGCACGCTCTCCACCGGTTCGCTGGATGAGTCGCCCAGCTTCGCGCCGAACGCCAGCATGGTGCTCTACGCCGCGCGCGAAGGTGGCCGCGGCGTGCTGTACGCGGTGTCGGCCGATGCCCGTGTGCGCCAGCGCCTGGTGCTGGCCGATGGCGATGTTCGCGAACCTGCATGGTCGCCATACCGTACCAAGCGCTAAAAGAGTGTTAATATTTTCCGAGATTTACCCCATTCACCGGCTTAGGAGCCTCAAAGGTATCGCCATGAACAAGACCACCAAAGTTCTGCTTGTTTCCCTGTTGTCCGTGGCCGCCCTGGCCGGTTGCTCGAAGAAAGTGAAGGAAGTGCCGGCCGAGCCGGCCACCACGCCGACCACCACCCAGCCGACCGGCCCGTCGACCTCCGGCCTGTACGGCCCGGGCGACCTGGACACCGATGCCTGCCTGCGCCAGCGCGTTGTGTACTTCGACCTGGACCAGGATTCGGTCAAGGCCGAGTTCCAGGCGATCATGGCCTGCCACGCCAAGTACCTGCGTGACCGTCCGTCCTCGCGCATCACCCTGCAGGGCCACACCGACGAGCGCGGTTCGCGCGCGTACAACCAGGCCCTGGGCGAGCGTCGTGGCAACGGCGTCAGCTCCGCGCTGCAGGCCAACGGTGGTTCGGCTTCGCAGCTGACCGTCGTGTCCTACGGTGAAGAGCGTCCGGTCTGCACCGATTCGAGCGAGTCCTGCTGGTCGCAGAACCGTCGCGTCGAAATCGTCTACACCGCGCAGTAATCCATGCGCATCGGCATCAATCTGATGCTGGTCGTGGCGGCAGCCTTCATGGCTGCCGCCCCGGCGTACGCGCAGCGGCAGAGCCTTGCCGACCGCGTCGGCGCGATCGAGCAGCAGCTGTACAACAACAGTGCCAACACGGACCTGTTGAACCAGATCACCCAGCTCCGCCAGCAGGTCGGGCAGATGCAGGGCACGATCGAACAGTTGCAGCACGAAAACGCCCAGCTCAAGCAGGGCAACCAGGACGCATTCCTGGACCTGGACGAACGCCTGAACCGCCTTGAAGGTGGTGCAGCGCCGGTCGTCCCCCCGGCTCCCGGTGGCAATGCACCGCTTCCCCCGGTTCCGGCCGTCCAGCCTCCCGCAGCGGCCACTTCAGAGCGGCCGCCTTCGGTACATGGCGATGCAGGCAGCCTGGCGGTCAGCGGCGATGAGCGCACCACCTACAACGTCGCCTTCGATGCACTGAAGGCCGGCAAGTACGATGACTCCGCGCAGCTGTTCCTGAGTTTCCTGGAGTTGTACCCCAGCGGTGTCTACGCCCCCAACGCGCTGTACTGGCTGGGCGAAAGTTATTACGCCACCCGCAATTTCCCGATGGCCGAGCAGCGTTTCCGTGAGCTCATCTCGCGCTATCCGACCCACGACAAGGCCTCCGGTGGCCTGCTGAAAGTCGGCCTTTCCCAGTTTGGCGCAGGCCAGGTGGAGCAGGCCCAGCAGACTCTGGAATCGGTCGTGGCGCAGTACCCCGGCTCGGACGCCGCGCGCACCGCGCAGGACCGCCTGCAGTCGATCCGCCTGGGCCAGCAGATCCGCTGAACCCCGCGCGGGTAGCCGCTTTTTGTAGAGCCGAGCCATGCTCGGCTGCTTTCGTTTCAGGTCCCCGGAATTCCGCATGAACGCAGCACCCGCCAACGCCGTTGCCACGCCCAGTGAGATCGTCCAGTCGCCGCTGCCGCGGCTGAAAATCACCGAGATATTCACCTCGCTGCAGGGCGAGGCGGATACCGCGGGCTGGCCCACCGTGTTCGTGCGCCTGACCGGCTGCCCGCTGCGCTGCCAGTACTGCGATACGGCCTATGCCTTCCATGGCGGTACCTGGTGGGATATCGACGATATCGTGGCCGAGGTGCTGGCCCAGGGCGTGCGCCACGTCTGCGTGACCGGCGGCGAGCCGTTGGCACAGAAGCGCTGCCTGATCCTGCTGCAGAAGCTGTGCGACGCCGGCATGGACGTTTCGCTGGAAACCTCCGGTGCGCTGGATGTGTCCGAGGTCGATCCGCGCGTATCGCGCGTGGTCGACCTGAAGACGCCGGGTTCTGCCGAGATGGCGCGCAACAAACTGGAAAACCTGCCCCTGCTGACCGCGCGTGACCAGGTCAAGTTCGTGATCTGCAGCCGCCAGGACTACGACTGGGCCAAGGCCATGGTCGTCGAGCACGCGCTCTCCGAACGCACGATGGTGCTGTTCTCGCCCAGCAAGGGCGAAATCACCGCCCGCGAGCTGGCCGACTGGATCGTCGCCGACCGGCTGCCGGTGCGCTTCCAGATGCAGCTGCACAAACTCCTGTGGAATGACGAACCCGGCAGGTAAGCTGGCCCGTCTTCCCGTTTCACCCCGGCGCGGGACAGCGTGCTGGCTCCCCTCCCCAAACCGGATGATTCACCCATGAAGAAGGCAGTCGTGCTTCTCTCCGGCGGCATGGATTCGGCCGCCGTTATTGCCCTTGCCCAGGAACAGGGCTTCGCCGTGCATGCGCTCAGCGTGCGCTACGGGCAACGCCACACCTCCGAACTGGAGGCCGCCGCCCGCGTGGCCGCCGCCCAGGGCGTGGTCCTGCACAAGACCGTCGACGTGGACCTGCGCAGCATCGGGGGTTCGGCATTGACCGATGACATCGACGTACCCGAAGCGGGCGGCGAGGGCATCCCGGTCACCTATGTGCCGGCGCGCAACACGATCATGCTGTCACTGGCGCTGGGCTGGGCCGAAGTGCTCGGTGCCAACGACATTTTCTGTGGCGTCAACGCGGTGGACTACTCCGGCTATCCCGATTGCCGTCCGGAGTTCATCGCCGCGTTCCAGGCGCTGGCCAACCTGGCCACCAAGGCGGGAGTGGAAGGGGCGGGCATCACCGTGCACGCTCCGCTGCAGTTCCTCAGCAAGGCGCAGATCGTCAGCGAAGGCGTGCGGCTGGGCGTGGACTTCGGGCTTACGGTGTCGTGCTACAACGCCAACGCCGAAGGCGCCGCCTGCGGCCACTGCGATGCCTGCCGGCTGCGCGCACAGGGCTTCGACGAGGCCGGCGTCGCTGATCCGACGCATTACGCCTGACATGCGCGAGTGCTTCACCTCGGCGCCCGAATCAGGGTAGAATGCACGCCCCCGGTGCAAAGCCGGGGGCAGCAATGGGCCGTTAGCTCAGTTGGTAGAGCAGAAGACTTTTAATCTTTTGGTCGATGGTTCGAATCCATCACGGCCCACCATTGCAGGAAGCACCAAAAAAGCGCCCCAGAGGCGCTTTTTTTTGTGGGCTACAAATGGTCAAAATCGAAAGGCTTCTGCAGAGGCAGCCCCGAGGTATTGGAGTCACCACGCGGGGCGATGTAGTTGATGACCGACCACAGGGCATAAACCAGGGTCGCCGCACCCAGCACCTTGCTGCCGGCCTGCAGGGTGCGTTTCGTGCACGATAACGGCGTGTCCCTCCAGTTCGGCGGCAGCTCGCGGTTCTGCACCATCTCCACGACCACGCTATCGCGCACTTCGAGCAGCGGCATGCCGTTGGGCAGGCTGAGTGCGATCGATGGACGCCGCAGGGCGACGCGCTGCTCGATGTAATGCGGACCTGCTGCCTCCACCGTGATCCTCCGGATGCGTGTAGCTGCAGGCTGGCATGAAATCCGTCGAACCTGCTGCAAGAAATCGTGCATCGATGCAGCGAACGCCGCATGCCGCCAAGCTGCGGCTGACCCCGCCGACAGCCCACTTGTCCGTCTCATTCAGAGCTGACATGGCAGGCGAGTATGGTCAAGGTTGGTTCGGGAGGACAGCGCACAGATGGCGAAGTACGAACGGCAGGACAACTCTGAAACACGCTGGTTGAGTTTCAGGCTGCGCAACGGGCAGTCGATCGCGCCGGCCAAGCTGCGCGCCGGTTGGGCAGCCGCTGCGGCGGTCCCCGGTATCTCGGTACGCCGGGAAGATATTGAAAGCGGGACGGTGGTCTACGCTTTGTACGGCCCCAGCAGCCTGGGCGCTCCGCAGCTCGCGGAAATGCGCATGCGACAGTTCCTGATGGATGAAGGCTACACCTTCACCATGGGGACCCTCGGCGCACGGCCGGGCATCCGGCTCTGATCGCCGAACAGCGATGCCGGGCAAGCCCCGGCACCTTGCGTCGTTACCCCAGGTATCTGCGGAACCACGCCAGCGTGCGCTCCCACGCCAGCGCGGCGGCCGCTTCGTCGTAACGCGGCGTTGAATCGTTGTGGAAGCCGTGGTTCGTACCGGGGTAGACATAGGCCTCGTACGTTGTGCCGGCCTTCTTCAGGGCCGCCTCGTAGGCCGGCCAGGTGGCATTGACGTTGTCGTCCTTCTCGGCGAAATGCAGCAGCAATGGCGCCTTGATCTTGACGACATCTTCCGGCTTGGCCTGGCGGCCATAGAACGGCACCGCGGCATCCAGTTCCGGATACGCGACGGCTGCCGCGTTGGACACCCCGCCGCCGTAGCAGAAACCGGTGATGCCGACCTTGCCGGTTCCCAGCGGCGAGGCGCGCAGGTACTCGATGGCGGCGAAGAAATCGTTCATCAGCTTTTCCGGGTCGACCTGCGCCTGCAGTTCGCGGCCGCGTACGTCGTTGCCTGGATAGCCGCCGACCGAACTCAGGCCATCCGGCGCCAACGCGATGAAGCCGGCTTTCGCCACGCGTCGGGCTACGTCCTCGATGTAGGGATTGAGGCCACGGTTTTCGTGCACCACCACGATGGCGGGCAGCTTGCCGGCGACCTTGGCCGGCTTGACCAGATAGCCACGCACCTGGCCATGGCCATTGGGCGAGGGATAGGTGATGTACTCGGCGACGATGTCCGGATCGGTGAACTGCACCTGCTGGGCCAGCGCGTAATCCGGGCTCATCGCCGCCAGCAGGGTGGTGGCGGCCACGCCGGCCATCGCAAAGGCGGCAGCGCGGTCGAGGAAGTCGCGACGGCTCAGGCGGCCATGTACATAGCCGTCATACAGTTCCAGCAGGTCCGGATGGAAATCCTTGGCGGTCAGTCGGGTCACGGGCGCAGCCTCTGCGAAAGCGGTGCGCTGAATCTAGCATCGCTTCGGCGGATACGCCCGTGGCAGGCCGCTCAGGCGGCGCGCGGGGCGTCGTGCGGCAGGCCTTCACCGGAATGGCGGAAGCAGATGCGGATGGCATCGAGCAGTTCGCTCATGTTGTACGGCTTGGGCAGGAAATGGATGCCCTGGTGCAGCAGCGGCAGCACATCGTGCTGGCACATGCCGGAGGTGACCAGGATCGGCAGGCGCGGGAAGGCCGCACGCACGCGGTTGGCGGCCTCGATGCCACTGATGCCGCCCAGGCAGACATCGGTGAACAGCATGTCGAAGCGCTCGCCGGCGTTCAGCAGGCCCAGCGCGGCCTCGGCGGAACTGACGCCCACTACCTCGCAGGCCTGGCTTTCCAGGGTGAGGCGGCTCAGCTCGAGGGTTTCCTCGGAATCTTCGATCAGCAGCACTCGCGGCTGCACATTCTGCTTTGACAACAACATGACGCACGGGCTCCGTGACACGATTGGAACAAGGGCAGCGGAGGCTCCAGGCCCCAGCGGCGCGCAAGTATGCGCGGGCGATGGGTGAGTCCGGCGTGCAGGAATCGGTAAGTTCCGGTTACAACGCCGTGGCGCGGCGTGCACGGGGCGGCAGCAGCGCCCACAGCACCAGCACGGCCAACGCGGCCGCGCCAAGGCGCAGGCCGATGCCCTGCCAGCCCATGGCGATGGCGTCTGGCACGGTGAACACGTTCCAGGCCAGGTTCAGCGATACGTGCAGGGCCAAGCCACTCCACAGGGTGTAGCCGTCCAGGCGGTTCAACACCGCGAACACGAAGCCGCCGAGGCCGGTCACGGCGAATACCAGGACGGCCATTGGCCCGCCTTCCGGGCCACCGAACCCCAACCAATGGACGGCGCCGAACAGCACCGCCTGCACGCTTGCGGCCAGCCACCAGGACCACCCCAGTACGCGCTGGGCGAACACGAAGCCGAGGCCGCGGTACAGGATTTCTTCGGCGAGCGGAAACAGCAGGGCCAACATCAACAGCGAAAGCGGGTCGATGTCGGTAGCCAGCGCGCCCAGCCACCACAGGCCAAGCCAGCACGGCACGGTGGCCAGCAGTACCAGCAGCGGTCCTCGCGCGCCGTTCCACTGCAGGCCGAGGCTGCGTGCCAGCGAGCGGCCGGGTGCCAGCAGCACGATCGCGGTCAGCAGGGCGAGGGCGGTCGCCAGCAGGTTGTCCAGCAGGCTGCCACCGAAGGGCATCGGCAGGGCGGGGATCGGCGTGCCGATGGCCTTGGCGATATCGCGCACCCACAGCCCGAGCGCGACGGCGAGCAGCAGTACCAGCGAGGCGGGCAGGCGGGGGAGTCGGGAGTTCGTAGTCAACGGGGCATCCTTGCGCGGATCATGCGGCACTATGCCGCCGCAGCAGCGCACGGGCATGCGCCGGAGGTCCATGTGCCGATCGTCAGGGCTGTTGCCATGCAGTCATCGGCGGGCGGTTACAGTGCAGGTCTCCCCCCTAGCAGGAGCGCCAGCGATGCTGTGCCCCGTTTGCAAGACCCAGGCGCTGACCATGTCCGAACGCCAGGGCATCGAGATCGATTACTGCCCGCAGTGCCGTGGCGTGTGGCTGGACCGTGGCGAACTGGACAAGATCATCGAGCGTTCGGCATCGACGCCGGCCGTGTCCCCGCCCGCACCGGTGCAGGCCGCAGCCCCGGCTTACAGCCAGCCGCCGCCGCCGCCGGTGGCCGTGCAGCACCGCGATACGCGCCACCTGGGCCAGCGCCACCACGATGGCTACGCGCAGCAGGGCCAGTACAACCAGCACGGCTACAAGAAAAAGAAGAAGGAAAGCTTCCTGTCGGACCTGTTCGATTTCTGAGCAGGCTAGGCGGGGCGGTGCAGGATGTACTCGCGGTCACGCGAGTCGCCGACGACGAAATCGTACTCGCCCACCTTGTGGCAGCCATGGCGCGCGTAGAAGCGCTGCGCGCCGTGGTTTTCCGACCACACTCCCACCCACAGGGTGCGCCGTGAGGGGCTGTCCAGCCATTCCAGGAACGCGCCCATCAGGCGCTCGCCGTGCCCCGCATTCTGGTGGCTGGCCAACACATACAGCCGCTTGAGTTCGATGTCCCCGGCCGCGGCCAGGGTATGCGGCAGGCTGTTCGGGCCGGCGGCCAGATAGCCCACGGCGCGTCCATCGGCTTCCAGCAGCCACGCTGCAGCGTGCGGGTCTGCCAGTTCGGCGCGTTGCGGTTCCAGGCTGTAGTGCGCGTGCAGGAAGGCGTGCAGGTCCTGCGGCGG
This sequence comes from Stenotrophomonas sp. CFBP 13724, assembly GCF_014841975.1. NCBI lineage: Bacteria > Pseudomonadati > Pseudomonadota > Gammaproteobacteria > Lysobacterales > Lysobacteraceae > Stenotrophomonas > Stenotrophomonas sp. CFBP 13724. Next base: position 2,369,272 of record NZ_JACYUW010000001.1, on the reverse strand, counting down.
ATACGAATCGCCGAAGGTTTCGGTATAGGTGGCAATGGCGATGTCGGACAGTGCAGCGGCATCGTCCACGCAGGCGCGGCGCAGGGTGGTGGGCATGGCCCATTGTAGAAGGCCCCGGCACACAGGGTGCACCGGGGCCTGCGGCACCGCCTCCTAGAACCACATCCTGACGCCGGCTACCCAGCGCGTATCACGGACATGATCCGCGTCGGCCCGGTCGGCGGTATCGCCGAACAGGCGCTCATGGCTGATGCCGATGTACGGCGCGAAGCGGCGACTGAACTCATAGCGCAGGCGCAGGCCGGCTTCGACCTTGTTGAGTCCGCGGCCGATGCGCTGGGCCGGCTCATCACGTGCGGCCAGCGTGGCTTCGACCATCGGCTGCAGGATCAGCCGGTTGCTCAGCAGCACCTCGTATTCCACTTCCGCGGTGGCCATCAGCTGGCCGCCGGAGCCGGCGTACAGCGTGGCCGAGGTTTCGAACTTGTACGGCGCCAGGCCCTGGATGCCCAGCGCGGCCCAGGTGCGCGAGTCCGCCGGCCGGAAGTCCTGCTTCACACCGGCCAGCACGTCCCACCACGGGGAAATGCTGCGGCCGTACAGCACTTCCAGGTCCGCCGCATCGGTGCGGCCGCCGCTGCGTTCGCCTTCGCTGCGCAGCCACACGCGGTTGATGTCACCGCCGACCCAGCCGGTGGCTTCCCAGGCCTGTCCGGTGCCATGGCGCCCGTCCCAGTGTTCCAACCGATCCACCAGCAGCAGGCTGTTGATGGAGGGGGCGTGCTGCATGGCGGCGTGGTCGATGGCGGGGAAAGCCGCTGCACGGTCGGCGGCGGTGACCGCGGGAATCGGCTCGCGCGGCAACGCTGCAGCATCATGCTGCGCATGGCCCATCTGCGAGTGATCCATGCCGGAATGATCCATCTTCGAATGGTCCATCTGCGAATGGTCCATCGTGGAGTGGTCCATCTGCGAATGGTCCATCGTGGAGTGGTCCATCTTCGAGTGGTCCACCACCGACGCTGCCGGGGCGGCGTGGTGATCGTGCGACTGCGCCAGCGCGGGTAACGCCGCCAGCATCGTCAGGCCGATGGCACTGCGTGCAAGGTTCAAGGAGACGCTCATTCTTCGATCCTCACTTCGCGCATCATGCCCGCTTCCATGTGGTACAGCAGGTGGCAGTGGAATGCCCACCGGCCCAGTGCATCGGCGCGTACGCGATAGCTGCGGCGGGTGCCCGGCGGCATGTCCACCGTGTGCTTGCGCAGTTGGAAATCGCCCTGCGCATCTTCCAGGTCGCTCCACACGCCATGCAGGTGGATGGGGTGCTGCATCATGGTGTCGTTGACCAGCACGATGCGCATGCGCTCGCCGTAGTTCAGCCGCAGCGGCTCGGCCCCGGCGAAGGGGATGCCATCGAAGGACCAGGCGAACTTCTCCATGTTGCCGGTGAGGTGCAGTTCCACCTCGCGGCCGGGCTCGCGCCCATCGGGATCGTCGAACAGGCTGCGCATCGCGCCGTAGGTCAGTACCTGGCGGCCGTTGTCGCGCAGGCCGATGCCCGGATCGTCCAGCTTCGGGTCGGTGGCGCTGCTCTGCATGTCCACCAGCGGATTGCCGCGCTCGCTGCGTGGATGGGTGACCTTCGTGGGCATGGCGGCGCCTGCACCGTGCGCAGCATGGCCGGCGTGTGCGCCGTGATCCATGGCGGGCATGGCGTGGTCCATGCTGTGTCCGGACATGCCGCCGTGGTCCATCGCATGGCCCATGTCGTGGCCCATGTCGGACATGGTCAGCAGTGGGCGCGGGTCGCGCGCGGGAACCGGTGCCTGCAGCCCGTGGCGAACCGCCAGGGTGCCGGCGGCGAAGCCGGTGCGGCCCATGTCCTGGCAGAAGACGGTGTACGCATCCTGCCCGCTGGGTTCCACCAGCACATCGAAGGTTTCGGCCGGGGCGATGCGGAACTCATCGACGCTGACCGGGTGGATGTACTGCCCATCGGCGGCGACCACGGTCAACTTCAGGCCGGGGATGCGCACGTCGAAGTAGGTCATCGAGCCGCCGTTGATGAAGCGCAGCAGCACTTTCTCGCCGCTGCGGAACAGGCCGGTCCAGTTGCCCGCCGGCGCCGTGCCGTTCATCAGGTAGGTGTAGGTATGCGCGTTGACATCGGAGATGTCGGTCGGGGTCATCCGCATCCGGCCCCACATGCCGCGGTCGGACAGCGCCGCGCCCCAGCCGTCGCGGCGCGCATCGCGCAGGAAGTCGGGCAGGGTGCGCTTGTAGTAGTTGTCGTGCTCGGCGAGTTTCTTCATGCGCCGGAACAGCGCGCCGGGATCCAGGTCGGTCCAGTCCGAAAGAAGGATCACGTGTTCGCGATCAAAGGCATACGGCGGCGGCTGCGCCGGGTCGATGATCAGCGCGCCGTACAGCCCGGCCTGCTCCTGGAACATGGAATGGCTGTGATACCAGTAGGTACCGGACTGCTTCAGGGTGAAGCGGTAGTGGTAGGCCTCGCCCGGGGCGATGCCGTTGAAGCTGAGGCCCGGCACGCCGTCCATGTTGGCCGGTAGCAGGATGCCGTGCCAGTGGATCGACGTGGGGTGGTGGGCCAGCGTGTTGCGCACGTGGATGTCCACGGTCTGGCCTTCGCGCCAGCGCAGGATCGGCGCGGGCAGGCTGCCGTTGACGGTGATGGCCGGACGGGTGCGGCCGGTGAAATTGGCCGCCGATTCGCCGATGGCCAGTTCGATGTGGGAGTGGCCGAGGACCTGCGGCGCGGTAGCCAGGGCAGGACCGGCGGCAGCGAGCGCGCGCGAGGGAAGACCGGTGGCGGCGGCCCCGGCGACCACGCCACCGGCGGCCAGGCCCTGCACGAACAGGCGGCGTGACGGTTGGGCCGGGTGGCCCGGACCATTGGAAGAAGAAAAACGCATTGTAGGAAACTCCAGACGCAGGACATCACCGGTCCGGCGCAGCGGCGCGCGGGCCAGCATCGAGTCACGCCACGGGCGTGGGCGTTGGAATCAGCCGATGGGAGGGCGTTGGATCCGTGGCAGCGCGGGCATGGGATGGCCCGGTGCATGCTGTTGCGGCGGCTGTGTGCCGGCGTAGTCGGCGGCCAACAGGGCAAGTCCCTCGGCGGCCAGCGCCGGTTGCTGCGCACAGGTACGCACGCAGTCCTTCAGCTTGCAGTGGGCATCGTCCGGCGCTGCCTGGGTCTGGTGATCGCTGGCGTGCGGCGGTTGCATGCCGGCCTGTGCCGGGGCGTGCCCGTGGCATGGAGGCGCTGCAGCGGGGGCCGTTTCAGGCGCATCCAGGCGGTGTTCTCCGGCCATGGCCGCGTTCAGTCCGTTGAGCAACAGACTGATCATCAGCACCACGCGCAGCAGGAGGGAGGCCACGGACATGGCGCTACCTTAGCCGGATCGTCGCGTAGATGCAGCCCCGCCTGAACCGCTGGTTCAATCCTGGAGCAGCGCGAGGCATCTGCCGTCAGCCTTGTTCACGCACCACCTCGATCAGCTGCGGACCGTAGCGCGACAGCTTGGTGCCGCCGATACCGCCGACCCGGGCCAGTTCATCCAGCGAGGTCGGGCGCTGTTCGGCGATGTTGCGCAGGGTGCTGTCATGGAAGATCACGAAAGCCGGCACGTTCTGCTCGCGGGCCAGTTCGGCGCGCAGCCCCCGCAGCGCGTTGAACAGCGCCAGGTCCTGCGGCAGCACCGACAGGCCGCTGCCGCTGCGCTGGGTGCTGCGTTCGCGGCTGCTGCTCGGGGCGCTGTCGCGGCGCATGCTGATCTGCCGCTGGCCCTTGAGCACCTCGCGGCTGGCGTCGGTCAGGCGCAGGCCGCCATGGCCGGCGGTGTCCACTTCCAGCACGCTGGTGGCCACCAGCTGGCGGAAAACGCTGCGCCAGGTCCGCGCGTCGAGGTCCTTGCCGATGCCATAGGTACTCAGCTTTTCATGGCCGCTCTGGCGCACCTTGTCGTTCTCGCTGCCGCGCAGGATGTCGATCAGGTGGCCCACGCCATAGCGCTGGCCACTGCGGTACACGCAGCTCAGCGCCTTCTGCGCCGGGATGGTGGCATCCCAGGCCGCCGGTGGGGTAAGGCAGTTGTCACAGTTGCCGCAGGCCTGCGGATAGGTCTCGCCGAAGCCGGCCAGCAGCACCTGGCGCCGGCATTGCATGGACTCGCAGTAGCCCAGCAGGTGGTCCAGCTTGGAGCGTTCCAGTTGCTTGCGCTCTTCCCCGGCCTCGGACTGTTCGATCATCTGCTTGAGCAGCACCACATCGCCCAGGCCATAGCACAGCCAGGCTTCGGCGGGCTCGCCGTCGCGGCCGGCGCGGCCGGTTTCCTGGTAGTAGCCCTCCATGGATTTGGGCAGGTCGGTATGGGCGACGAAGCGTACGTCCGGCTTGTCGATGCCCATGCCGAAGGCGATGGTGGCGCACATCACGATGCCGTCCTCGCGCAGGAAGCGGCGCTGGTTGTTGGCGCGCACTTCGGCCGGCAGGCCGGCGTGGTAGGGCAGGGCGGTAAAGCCTTGGCTGCACAGGAACTCGGCGGTTTCCTCGACCTTGCGCCGCGACATGCAGTAGACGATGCCGGCCTGGTCGCGGTGGCTGCGCAGGAAGCCGGTCAGCTGCTGGCGCGCGTTGTCCTTCTGCACCACGGTGTAGCGGATGTTGGGGCGATCGAAGGAGCTGACGAAGTGCCGCGCCTGGGCCAGGTCGAGGCGTTCGGCGATTTCGCGCTGGGTGGGCGGGTCGGCAGTGGCGGTCAGGGCCAGCCGCGGGATATCCGGCCAGCGCTCGTGCAGGACGGTGAGCTGGCGGTATTCCGGGCGGAAGTCGTGGCCCCACTGCGACACGCAGTGCGCTTCGTCGATGGCGAACAGGGCGATCCGGCTGCGCGAGAGCAACGACAGGAACCGTCCGGTCAGCAGGCGCTCGGGAGCGACGTACAGCATGTCGAGCTCGCCGGCCAGCAGGTCGCGTTCGACGCGCGCGGCGGTTTCGCCATCCAGGGTGGAGTTCAGGAATTCGGCGCGCACGCCGAGCTGGCGCAGGGCTTCGACCTGGTCCTGCATCAGCGCGATCAATGGGGAAATGATGATGCCGCAGCCATCGCGCAGCAGGGCCGGGACCTGGTAGCAGAGCGACTTGCCGCCGCCGGTGGGCATCAGGACAAGGGCATCATGGCCGGCAGCGACGTGCTCGACGATGTCCCGTTGCGGGCCGCGGAAGTCGTCGTAACCAAAGACGCGGCGGAGCAGCTCGTGCGCGGGACTGGAAGGCATCCCGCTAGTTTACCCGTTCGCGCGGGGTGCTGTTCTGCGCGAACGTCAAAAGCGGCAGGGCTGTGTGGAGGGCGGGGCGGGGAGGCTGTGCAGGACACGCCGTGAACCCGTCCATGGGGGCTCGCTGTTGCCATCCATGGCAACAGACGGTCCTGCACAGCCTCCCCGCCCCATCTCCGACAGCTTCCCGGTGGCCACGGGCATGCGGTGAGGCAGGCTCTGGTAGCGCCGAGCCACGCTCGGCGGGAACCACCAAACACCATGCCGCTGCGCCATCCAGCCATCCACGCATCCACGCCATCTGGCCGCGTGCAAACCCCCCTTTGTTAAGGGGGGTGCGCCGACAGGCGGGGGGATAGGAGGGATGCGGGGGCAGGAGCCGTGCGGCGCAGCCGCATGGCTCCTGCTAAGGGGGGCGCGCCGATAGGCGGGGGGATAGGAGGGATGCGGGGGCAGGAACGCAGTGGGGCTTCGCCCCGCTGCCTTACTGCAGCAGGGAGCGCAGCATCCAGGCGTACTTCTCATGGGTCTGCAGGCGCTGGGTCATCAGGTCTTCAGTGGGGGCGTCGTCGGCGTCGTCGGCCACGTCCAGTACCTGGCGGGCGGTGCGGCAGACCGCTTCGTTGGCGACCACCAGCTGGCGTACCATTTCACGCCAGTCAGCGCTGTTGGTCAGGCCGGGCTCTTCTGGGATGGAGGTCAGCGCGGCGAACTCGCGGTAGGAGCCCGGTGCGTTGAAGCCCAGTGCGCGGATGCGCTCGGCCACTTCGTCCAGTGCGGCCCACTGTTCGGTGTACTGGGTCTCGAACATGGCGTGCAGCGAGTTGAACATCGACCCGGTCACGTTCCAATGGAAGTTGTGGGTTTTCAGGTACAAAGTGAACGCGTCAGCCTGGTAGCGCGACAGACCGTCGGCGATCTTCTTGCGCTCGCCTTCCTTGATCCCGATATCAATGCCAGGTGCCGAAGGTGCTGCCGAAGCGAGCTTCTGCTTGCCGGTCTGGGTGGCCTTCGCGTTGGCCAGTGCCGGGGCCTTGGTGATGCTCTTGGTCTTTGCCATGGGGACGTTTCTCCTTGTGGATGAGATGATCTTCACGATAGACCAGAACTAATGTCTGGTCGCTATCAAGTTTTTAAACGAATCGATTGATGAACTCTATTGAAAAAAACCCGGCCTCCCGCCTGCCCCAGCAGCGGACCGCCCTCGACGGCGCGATGACCCGCGACCGGGGGCGCCTGCTCGGCATGCTCGCGCGCTGGCAATCCAAACCGCAGGATGCTGGCCTGGCACAAGCCTTCGAGCAGGCACTGCAGGCGTCGGTACAGCGCCGCCAGGCAAGGGCCAGCCAGAAACCGGCCATTACTCTGGACCCGCAGCTGCCGATCGCGCGTGAAGCCGAGTCGATCATCGCGCTGATCCGTGACCATCAGGTGGTGGTGATCGCCGGTGAAACCGGCTCGGGCAAGACCACCCAGCTGCCCAAGCTGTGCCTGGCTGCCGGCCGAGGCGAAGCCGGGATGATCGGCTGCACCCAGCCGCGGCGCATCGCGGCGCGTGCCGTGGCCAGCCGCGTGGCGCAGGAACTGAACAGCGAACTGGGCCAGCTGGTGGGTTTCCAGGTGCGCTTCAACGACAAAGTCAGCGAAGACAGCCGCATCAAGTTCATGACCGACGGCATCCTGCTTGCGGAAATCGCCAGTGATCGCTGGTTGTCACGCTATGACACGATCATCGTCGACGAGGCGCACGAGCGCAGCCTCAACATCGATTTCCTGCTCGGCTACCTGAAGCAACTGCTGAAAAAGCGACCGGACCTGAAGTTGATCGTCACCTCGGCGACCATCGATACCGGACGTTTCGCCGAACATTTCGACGATGCGCCGGTGATCAGCGTGGAAGGGCGCACCTACCCGGTGGAGGTGCGCTACCGCGCGCTGGAAGGCGAGGGCGCAGCGCAGGGCGAGCGCACGGTCAACGATGCCATCGTCAGTGCGATCGATGAGATCACCCGGATCGACGCGCGCGGGGATGTGTTGATCTTCCTGCCGGGCGAGCGCGAGATCCGCGATGCCCACCAGTCGCTGGAACGGCGCAAGTACCGCCAGACCGAGGTGCTGCCGCTGTATGCCCGGCTGTCCAACCAGGACCAGGACCGGGTGTTCAACCCGGGCCCGAACCGGCGCATCGTGCTGGCCACCAACGTGGCCGAGACCTCGCTGACGGTGCCGCGCATCCGTTACGTGGTCGATCCTGGCTTCGCCCGCGTCAAGCGCTACAGCCCACGGCAGAAGCTGGATCGCCTGCATATCGAGCCGATCTCCCAGGCCAGCGCCAACCAGCGCAAGGGACGCTGCGGACGCGTGGCCGAGGGCATCTGCTACCGGCTGTACGCCGAAGCAGATTTCCAGGCCCGGCCGGACTTCACCGATCCGGAAATCCGGCGCTCCAGCCTGTCCGGGGTGATCCTGCGCATGCTGCAGCTGGGCCTGGGCCGGATCGAGGATTTCCCGTTCCTTGAAGCGCCGGACGAGCGCGCGGTTGCCGATGGCTGGCAGCAGTTGGCGGAACTGGGTGCCGTGGATGGCGAGCGCCGCCTGACGGCCGTGGGCAAGCAGATGGCGCGACTGCCGGTGGACGTCAAACTGGCGCGCATGCTGGTGGCCGCGCAGGCAGCCGGCTGCCTGAAGCCGATGCTGGTGATCGCTTCGTTCCTGGGCATCCAGGATCCGCGTGAGCGTCCGCCCGAAGCCCGTGGCGCGGCCGATGCCGCGCATGCCCAGTTCGCCGATGGACGTTCGGAGTTCGTCGGCGTGCTACGGCTGTGGGATGCTTACCGCCAGGCCCATGAAGACCTGACCCAGTCCAAGCTGCGTGACTGGTGCGGGCGCAATTTCCTCGGTTTCCTGCGCATGCGCGAGTGGCGCGAGCTGCATCGACAGCTGCGCCTGCTGTGCGAGGAACTGGGCTGGACCGAAGAGGCTGTCGAGGCCTCGCTGGCACCGCTGCTGGCGGGCAGCAAGGCACCGGCCGCGGCCAGCGATGACGCCACCGCGATCAAGGCCACGCGTGGCCAGCTGCACCGCGCTGCGCGACTGGCGCGCGAAGGCAAGCCGGCCGAGCAGGCGCCTGCGCCGGTGGCGGTACGCGCGCAGAAGGAGCAGGCACCGGAAGGCGGTGGCTTCAGCGAGCGCGCCCGGTCCGCTGCCTACCAGACGCTGCATCGCGCGCTGATTGCCGGGTTGCCCACGCAGATCGGCCACCGTACCGAAAAGGGCGATTTCCAGGCGCCGCGCCAGCGCCGTTTCCAGCCGTTCCCGGGCTCTACGCTGGCCAAGCGGCCGCCGCCGTGGCTGCTCGCCGCCACCCTGCTGGATACGCAGAAGATCTGGGGCCTGACCAATGCGGCGATCGAGCCGGACTGGGTGATCGCCGAGCTGCCGCACCTGCTGCTGCGCAAGCACTTCGATCCGCACTGGTCGCGTGCGCAGGGACAGGTGCTGGCCTCGGAACAGATCAGCCTGTTCGGGTTGGTGCTGGCGCCGAAAAAGCCCGTGCACTACGGCCGCATCGAGCCGGCCGAAGCGCACGACATCTTCGTGCGCCAGGCGCTGGTGACCGGTGAGATCACTACCCGCGCCAGCTTCGTCGCCGACAACCAGAAAGTGCTGGAACAGGCGCGCGAAGAGGAAGCCAAGCTGCGGCGCGCCGGTATCGTCGCCGACGAAGGCTGGCAGGCACGCTGGTACCTGGACCGGATTCCATCGGAGATCCACTCCGCGGCCGGACTGGATACCTGGTGGAAGAGCCTGCCGCCTGCGCAGCGGCATGGCTTGTCCTGGTCACTCGTCGATCTGCTGCCGGGCGAAGGCAGCGAAGAAGACCGGTTCCCGAAGTATTTCGCGCTGGGCGATGCCCGGCTGCCGCTGAATTACCGCTTCGAGCCGGGCGCGGACGACGATGGCGTAACGCTGGACGTGCCGCTGCACCTGCTCAATGCACTGGATCCGGTGCAACTGGGCTGGCTGGCGCCGGGCTTCGTGGCGGACAAGGCCACGGCGTTGATCCGCAGCCTGCCCAAGGCGATGCGGCGCAACTATGTGCCCGCACCGGACTTCGCACGGGCCTTCGCCGAAGCGTTCCCGCAGCCCAGTGCCGATGACATCCGCGGCGAGCTGGCACGGTTCCTGTCGCGTGCGACGGGCGCGCCGGTGGCCGCGCTCGACTTCGACCTGGAAGCGGTCGATACCCACCTGCACATGAACCTGCGCCTGCGCGACGAGCAGGGCAGAGTACTGGCAACCTCGCGTGACCTGGAGGGACTGCGCGCACGCTTTGGTGACAAGGCCGGCCATGCCTTCGCTGCGCGTGCAGGGCGTGACATGGCCGCAGAAGGGCTGCGCGATTTCCCGTCTGCACCGATCCCGTCGCAGGTGCCCGGCGAAGCCGGTGTGCCGGCTTACCCGGCACTGGTGGACGAAGTGGATTCGGCGGCGCTGCGCATCTTTGCCGATCCGCAGCAGGCCGCTGAGGCGCATCCACGCGGCGTACGCCGACTGTTGGAGATCGGCTTGGCCGAGAAGGCCAAGCAGGCGCGCAAGCAGTTGCCGGTGTCACCGAAAACCGGCCTGTTGTACGCGGCCATCGAGTCGCAGGAACGGTTGCGCGGTGACATCGTCGACGCGGCGATGAATGCCGTGCTGGCCGAAGGCCTGGACGCGATCCGTGACCCGCAGGCGTTCGCGCAGCGGCGTGACAGTGCGGGCAAGGCACTGTTCGGCGAGGCGATGGAGCGCCTGAAGCTCGCAGAATCGATCCTCGGCCTGGTGGCCGAGATCAAACCCGCGCTGGAGGCACCGCTGATGGGCTGGGCACGCGGCAACCTGGATGACATGGAACGGCAGCTGGCGGGGTTGGTACATGCCGGTTTCCTGCGTGATACGCCTGCCGAGGCGCTGTCGCAGTACCCGCGCTATCTCAAGGCCATGCTGCTGCGGACCGAGCGCGCCAAGCGCGATCCGCCACGAGACCAGGCCCGCATGCTGGAACTGCATCCGTTCCTGGAGGCGCTGCAGAAGGGTCGTGAGCAGGGGATGCAGGATCGGCCACAGTGGCAGGCGCTGCGTTGGGACGTGGAGGAACTACGTGTCTCACTGTTCGCGCAGGAACTGATCGGGCGCGGTGGCATTTCGGCCAAGAAGGTTGCCCAGCGCGCTGCCGAACTGGGGGGCATCCGCCGCTGACTCGCAGCGCTCATGCCTATTGAGTAGGTGATCTTCGTTGATAACCTCGATTCCGTGCAGATGATCAAGGCACGAAGGGTGTGTTTTGCTTTCCCATGGACGCGTCGGACAACCGCCGACGCTCACCCGGGATTGTCATGAAGTCGCATCCATCCATCCTCCCCGTCGCATTGGCCAGCCTGTTCTGCGCGAGCGGGATCCTCGAGTCCGCATCGGCGGCTGCGCCTGCACCGGATGACGACCGGCTGGCGCAGCCTTCCATCATTGGCGGGCAGGATGCACGGCAGGGCCAGTTTCCTTTCATGGTGTCGATTCAGCGGCCAGGACTGGATGGAGTCGAGCACTTCTGCGGAGGCACCCTGATCAGCCCCTCGGTCGTGCTGACTGCAGCGCACTGCGTTTACGGGTACGCGCGTGGCGAGCCGGACCGCGACCCGGCCGACCTGGTGTTGGTGATCAACCGCGCCCATCTCGGTGCCGCAACCAGCGGCGTTGTACGGCGTGTGTCGCGTGGGGGCGGCAATTTCCAGATATATGTCCATCCCGACTGGCCACCCAAGGGCGGCTCCGGCACCGATGCGGCCGTCGTCCTGTTGGATGAATCCGTTCCGGGCGTACCGATCATCCGACTGCCCAGCCCGGGGAGTGATGTGTTTGAACGGTCCGGCACGCAGCTGACGACCGCCGGCTGGGGCAACATGTCCAGTGATGACTTCGAACCCGCCACGCAGTTGCAGTGGGTGCAGGTGCCGATATTGGCGCCTTGGGAGTGTTCGTTCGCCTACCCGGGCCCGGAGCCGGAGGACATGTTCGATCCCCAGCGCCAGGTGTGCGCCGGTGTGACCGGGCGTGATTCGTGCCAGGGTGACTCCGGCGGACCGCTGTTCGCCACCACGCCGAACGGCGGGCCGGCGGTCCAGGTCGGGATCGTGAGCTGGGGAATCGGCTGCGCAATGACAGGTTACCCCGGCGTGTACACCCGGCTGTCCAACCCGGAAACCCATCTCTTCCTGTCGCGCTTCGTCCGCTACTGAGTGGCCGCCGATAGTGAGCCGATCCTGCTGGACCCCGCTGGCCCGGCGCGGCGTCACTTCACCCGCTTCACCTTGGCACGGGTGTTCACGCCGGGAATCTGCAGATACCAGGCGCCGCTGACCGACGGGGCGATGCTGACCTGCGGGTCCTGCCGACGCACGCCGCCGACATTGGCACTGTCGGTCTGCTCCCAATGCTGGCCGTTGGCCAACACATACACCCGGCCCTGGGAGAAGCCGCGGAACTCGCCCGGCAGCACGCTGGTGATCGGTTCGCGGCTGCCGAAGTCGAAGAAGCCGCGGTGTTCTTCGACGACGGCCCTGCGGCCCTCTTCGCGCGCGACCTGCACGGCGGCGGCCGACGCGGCTTCCACCTTGCCCTGCAGCCAGCGATTCAGGGAGGCCAGCTCGGCCGGCTGCAGTTTTTCCAGTCCAGCGGCCTTGAATTCGGCCGGGCTCATCTGCTGCTGCAGGTCACCTTCCACGGTGCGCTGGGCCCAGGCCGAGAACGAAACGGCCAGCAGGGCCAGCGAGCAGGCAAGCAGGCGGGGCGAGGGCAAGGTCATCGGGTGGTTTCCATGGGGATCTGGGCCGAGTGTAGGGCAGCCGCGCCGGGAATGAACATGGGGGCGCGGATGTCCCCGCAACGATTGTTCCTGAACGGGTGCGGCGCTAGTGTAGGTCGTACCCGTCTTATCTGTGATCGTCGTGAACCGCGCTTCCGTACCTGGCCTGGATGCCCTGTTGAACCGCCCATCCGCCTCGGCGGTCCACGAACCGTTGCGCGAGGCATTGCTCGGAGCGTGGACCCAGGTCGGCCACGGCGAGACGGTCGACGCCAACTGGTCGATACTGGGCGATACGTTCGACGCTTTGGCATTGCTCTCGGCCGACGAAAGCTCGCTGGTGGCCGCGCTGCTGTTCGATCTACCCGCATTGCGCGGCCGCGTTGCCGGCCTGCCGCTGGCCAACCCGGCCGCCGTCACCGGCCTGCTGGACGGCCTGGATGCTGCAGACCAGGTATGGGCGTTGCATGCCGGGCGCGAAGCGGGCCGCAACAGCGAAGGCCTGCGTCGGCTGCTGCTGGCGATCATCCAGGACCTGCGCGTGGTGCCCCTGCTGTTGGCCCGGCAGCTGGCGAGGATGCGCGCGGCGGACAAGCTGGACGACGAAGAGCAGCGCCGCGCGCTGGCCCAGCTGACCCGTGACATCCATGCGCCGCTGGCCAACCGGCTGGGTATCTGGCAGCTGAAATGGGAGCTGGAAGACCTGGCGTTCCGGCATCTGGAGCCGGATACCTACCGGCGCATCGCACGCGAAGTGGATGAGACCCGCGTTGCGCGCGAACGCTACGTGGAGAACGTCAAGAAACTGCTGTCACGCGACCTGGCGGCCAATGGCATCAACGCCGAAGTCAGTGGCCGACCGAAACACATCTACAGCATCTGGCGGAAGATGCAGAAGAAGCGCCTGTCTTTCGACCAGCTGTACGATATCCGCGCGGTGCGGGTGATGGTCGACGATGTGGGCGCCTGCTATGCCGCGCTGGGTGTGGTGCATGCACTGTGGGCGCCGGTGCCAAGCGAATTCGACGATTACATCGCCCGCCCCAAGGCCAACGACTACCGATCGTTGCATACCGCCGTGGTCGGGCCGGAAGGGCGCACGATCGAGGTGCAGATCCGCACCCATGAAATGCATGCGCAGGCCGAACTCGGCGTGGCCGCCCACTGGAAGTACAAGGAAGGCGGCAAGGGCGGCGAGAAGGCGTTCGACCGCAAGATCACCTGGATGCGGCAGCTGCTGGAGCAGGCACAGGAAGCTTCGGCGAGTGGACTGGCCGGTGCGCTGGATGCCGAGCTCACCGAGGACCGGGTGTATGCGCTCAGTCCCAAGGGCGAGGTGATGGACCTGCCACAGGGCGCCACGCCGCTGGATTTCGCCTACCACGTGCACACCATGGTCGGGCATCGGTGCCGTGGAGCGAAGATCAACGGCCGCATCGTGCCGCTGACCTATCGGCTGCGCAGCGGTGATCGGGTGGAGATCCTGACTGCCAAGGAGGCCGACCCGCGGCGCGACTGGCTGTTGCCGGCCAACGGTTACCTCGCCAGCAATCGATCACGCGAGAAGGTGCGCAACTGGTTCCACAAGCTGGATCGCGCGCGCAACGTGCAGGCCGGCCGCGAGCTGCTGGACAGGGAGCTGAAACGCCTGGGCCTGGCGCAGGCTGATCTTTCCACGGTGCTGAAGAAATTCCATGCCGACAGTGCGGACGACCTGTACATCCAGGTGGCTCTGGGCGACACCGGCCCCAACCAGGTCAGCCGGGCACTCCTGGAGGCTGAACGTGCCGCCAGCCAGCCCCCTGCGCCGCCGGCCCTGCCACGTCCGACGGCACGCCGCGAGGCCCTGGGCAAAAGCAAGTTCACCGTGCAGGGCGTGGGCAACCTGCTGGTTCAGTTGGCGCGTTGCTGCCAGCCGGTGTCCGGCGAACCCATCGTGGGTTACCTCACGCGTACCCGCGGGGTGACCGTGCACCGCGCCGATTGCCCATCGCTGGCACGCCTGTCGGCAGCCAGTCCGCAGCGCATCCTGCCGGTGGAATGGGGCCAGGCGGGCAGCGGCTATGAGGTGGATGTGGTGATCGATGCAGTGGACCGGCGTTGGCTGCTGAAGGACATCACCAACCTGATCGCGCAGGAAGAGGCCTATGTGCTGGACATCCACAGCGACAACGTCCGCAACAGTGGCCAGGCCCACCTGCGCCTGCGGCTGAAAGTCAGCGACTTCGACCAGCTCTCCGCGCTCCTGGGCAAGATGGATGCGCTGCCTGGCGTCAGCCAGGTCCGCAGGCTGGGCTGAACTTCACGTCATCCGGGCTAGTCTTCGCACATGGAAAGGAATTCGCGTCGCGCAGGCGGGCAGGGACACGATGCGCTGCAGCGCGTACGCCAGGAAGGGCGCTGGTGGTGGCTGCAGGCACGGCACACGCGCAGGATCTGGCGTTGGGCGCTGCTGGCTGCCGTCGTGCTGTTCCTCACCCTGATCCTGCTGCGCAAGCCGCTGGCCGATTGGTTCTGGGATGAGCCGCGCATCCAGCAGTTGCTGGAGCAGGGAGATCACGCGTTGCTGGCCGGTCGGCTGAGCGCAGACGATGGCAGCGGCGCGCGTGAGTATTTCCAGGCTGCGCTCGCGCTGGATGGCGACCGCAGCCAGGCACGCGAGGGCTTGGCGCGGACCGGCAAGGCGGCGCTGCGGTTGGGCGCGGAGGCGCTGGCCCGGGATGACCTGGGTTCGGCCGCCGAAGCGCTCGCGTTGGCGCGGCAGCTGCAGGTGCCACAGCCGGCCAGCGAGGCCCTTGCGCGCCAGCTTCGCGACCGGCAGGCAGCGGGCGCCGGGCTTGACGTGCTGCTGGGCCAGGCGCGCCAGGCACTGGCTGCCGGACGGCTGGACGACACCCCGGAGGATGCGCTGCCGCTGCTCCAGCGCGTGCTCGAACTGCGTCCTCTGGACGTGGCGGCGCTGGAGGCGCGTGAAGACGCGCTCAGCGATCTACTGCTGCGTGCACGCACGGCCAGCGAGCGCGGCGATGTGCAACAGGCCGCCCGGCTGGTACGGCGGGCACGTGATTATGATCCGGGCCATGCCGACCTTCCGGCCAGCCAGGAGGCGCTGTCGCGCGCGCTGGAATCACGTGCGCGACAGGCCGGCCGTGAGTTGCAGCGTGGCCGGCTGGATGCTGCTCTGGCCCAGCTGCAACCTGCGCTGGACGCTGCGGGGGAAGATCCGGCCGTTGCCCTCCAGCGCGGGCGCCTCGCGGCCGCGTTGCTGAAGCAAGGCCAGCGTCTGGCGGCGGATTACCGCTTCGATGAGGCAGCGGCGCGACTGGACGATGCGCAACGCCTGCAGGGAGCTTCGCGCGAACTCACGGCGGCCCGCCAGCAGGTGGAGCGTGCCCGCCTGGCAAGGCAGTCACAGCGCGGCAGCGGTGTGCGTCCCGGTGCCAGCACGAAGCAGCTCGGGCGCCTGCTGGAACAGTTGGGCGAAGCCGAGGCGCGCGGACAGTTGATCGCCCCGCCCGGTGCCAGCGCCTACGACGCGCTGCGCGAAGCGCAGTCGCTCGCGCCGGACGACCGGCGCGTGGTTGCGGCGGCCAAGCGCCTGCTGCCGGCCAGCCGCCATTGCTTCGAAGATGCGCTGAGGCAGAACCGGGTGGAGGCCGCCGGCGCCTGCCTGCAGGCATGGCAGACCCTGGCGCCGACCGATCCTGGGTTGGGGGTGGCGCGCAACCGCCTTGCCCTGCGCTGGGTTGCAATCGGCAGTGAACGGCTCGGCAGTGGAGATGTCCGATTCGCAGCGCGTGCCGCCCTTCAGGCCCGGCAACTGCAGCCCACGCTTGCTGAACTTCCTGCGTTCGAAGCGCGGGTCCTGCAGGCAGGCGGCCTTCCGCATTGAGCCCTTGCGCTGTCGGCCGCTGGCCGTGTCCGCTATAGTCCTGCCGCTGCACCCACCTGCCACGGTCTTCCATGCCTGCTGCTGTCCCTCTTGCCGAAAACGCGGTCCGCAATGCGGACGGACAGGGACATGCCGCGCGTTTCAACGCACAGTCTACGTGCGCGGTGATCGTGACCTATGGACCGGATCCCGCGCTGCTGCAGCAGGTAGTGGCAAGCGTTGTCCCGCAGGTGGGCCACGTGGTGGTGTTCGACAACGGCAGCGGCGGGGTGGACGTGGCCGGCCTGCTGGCAGGGCATCGCCGCGTGAGTGTGATGCCATCAGCGCTCAACGTCGGCCTGGGCGCTGCGTTGAACCGGGCCTGCGAACGCGCGCGCGAACTGGGTTTCCTGCATGTGCTGTTGATGGACCAGGACAGCGTGCTGGCCGAAGGCATGGTGCGCACCTTGGGTGCGGCGCTGGTGGAGCTGCAGCAGGGCGGTGACGTGGCGGCGGTGGGGCCGCAGTTCCGCGATGCGCGCAGCGGCGAGCTGGCGCCGTTCGTGCGCTTTGGATTTCCGTTCAACCGCAAACTGCGCGGCGGGCCAGGCCAGCGGGTGTCCTGCGATTTCCTGATCACCTCCGGTTCGCTGGTTCCGGTGGAATCACTGGTGCGGATCGGACCGATGGACGAAGCGCTGTTCATCGACAACATCGACATGGACTGGTGCTTTCGTGCCAAGCGTGCGGGGCTGTCCCTGCACGGCATCTGCGATGCGCAGATGGCGCACAGCATCGGTGAGCAGCTGCTCGCTTCACGGGTGAAGCAGGACGGGGTGATCGTACACAAACCGTTCCGCCTGTACTTCATCATGCGCAACCGGGTGCTGCTGTATCGCCGCGGTTATACCCCGCGGGTATGGATCGCCCAGGATGTGCCGCGACTGGTGCTCAAGTTCATCGGCAACGCCTTGTTCCTTCCGGCGCGTTGGCAGCGACTGGTGTTCATGTGCAAGGGACTGCGCGACGGCGTGGTGGGCCGCAGCGGCGGGCTGCCGGGCTGAGGCTGCCCGACGCCGCCGCCAGCTTGAACTGAACCCAACCGCGCGGACGGGAACAGGCAGCGTTCGCGGGGGCTGGGGTAGACTCGGCGCATTCAAATATCGCGCCCTGCCTGTGCCCCGACGCTACGATTCCGACGACATCGACGATCTCGACGACCACAACGACACCGGCCCTTCGCCCTGGCGCCGCCGGTTGATCACCTGGGGCATGGCCGCCGTTGCGCTGGGGCTGGGCTTCCTGATTCCGTATACGGTGTACCTGAACCATCAGGTCACCCAGCGCTTCGGGGAGTTGCGCTGGCAGATCCCCACGCGGGTGTACGCCCGCCCGCTGGTGCTGCTGCCGGGCAAGGCGATGGACGCGGCCACGCTGAAGACCGAACTGGCCGCATCGGCGTACCGCGATGACGGCGTCGGCGAGGCGCCGGCGACCTACGCGGTGAAAGGCTCGCGCTTCATCATTTCCAGTCGTGGTTACAACGATGTGGACGGGCGCGTGGCGCCGCGACGGGTGGAGCTGACGCTGTCTGGCGGCAGCATCGCCTCGCTGCGTGATGCCGACGGGCGCAAGGCGCTGAAGGCCGCGCGCCTGGATCCGGCCCGCATCGCCACGCTGTACGGGCAGAAGCAGGAAGAGCGCCGCCTGATCCGCATGGAAGAAGCGCCGGACCTGTTGGTCACCGGCCTGCAGGCGGTGGAAGACAAGGACTTCAACCGCCACCATGGCATCGATCTGTCCGGCATCGCCCGCGCGGTGTGGGTGACGGTGCGGTCCGGTGGGCAGAGCCGGCAGGGTGCTTCCACGCTGACCCAGCAGCTGGCACGCAGCGGCCTGCTCGGCATCGGCAAGGAACAGACCCTCACCCGCAAGTTCAACGAAGTGCTGTTCGCGCTGATCATGGAAGCGCGGTATGACAAGCGCACCATTTTCGAGGCCTACCTCAACCAGGTGTATCTGGGGCAGCGCGGCAGCCAGGCCATCCATGGCATGTCCTCGGGCGCCGAATTCTGGTTCGGGCGCGACCTTTCATCGCTGGAAAGTGAACACATCGCGCTGCTGATCGGCCTGGTCAAGGGGCCGTCCTATTACGACCCGCGACGCAATCCGGAGCGCGCGCTGGACCGGCGCAATTTCGTACTGGGCAAGCTGCACGAAGCCACGCTGATCGACGATGCGGAGTACCAGCGCGCGGTGAAGGCGCCACTGGGCGTGCCAAAGAATCCCGGCATCGTGGCGGCCAACCGGTTCCCGGCTTATATCGACCTGGTGCGTCGCCAGCTCGGCCACGATTATCCTGAGTCGGTGCTGCAGGGCGCAGGGATGAGCGTGATGAGTGGCATGGCGCCGTCCGCACAGGCTTACGCCGAGGGTGCGGTCACCCGCACGGTGAAATCGCTGGAGAACAAGAAAAGGCCGGAGATCCAGGCCGGCCTTGTATTGACCGACGTGCACAACGGGGACGTGTTGGCCGTTGTGGGTAACCGTGATGTTTCCGCGCCGGGCTTCAACCGGGCCATCGAGGCGCAGCGCCAGGTCGGCTCGCTGCTCAAGCCGTTCGTGTACCTGCTGGCGCTTGCCCAGCCGGATCGCTACTCGCTGGCCAGCTGGGTGGATGATTCACCAGTCACCGTGAACCTCGGGCGCAACCGCAACTGGTCGCCGGGCAACGCGGACAACCGCAGCCATGGCACGGTCCGGCTGGTCGATGCGCTGGCCCATTCGTACAACCAGGCCACCGTGCGGGTCGGCATGCAGGTGGGTCCGGAGCGGGTTACCCAGCTCATCCACGTGCTGGCCGGAATAAAGGCCGATCCGAATCCCGCGGTGATCCTGGGCGCGACCGACCAGAGCCCGTATGCGATGGCCCAGCTGTACCAGTTCCTGGCATCCGGTGGTGAGATCCAGCCGCTGCATGCGGTGCGCGGCGTGCTGGACCCGCAGGGCAAACTGCTCAAGCGCTACGACAAGACCCCGGCGCCTGCCCAGGAAGGTGATTCGATTGCTGCCAACCTGATCAGCATCGGCCTGCAGCAGGTGGTGTCCAGCGGCACTGCCCAGCGCCTGAACGCCGATGGCCTGGCGCGCCTGCAGGCGGCCGGCAAGACCGGCACCTCCAATGACGGCCGTGACAGCTGGTATGCCGGCTACACCGGTGACCACTTGGCGGTGGTGTGGATGGGCAACGACCAGAACGAGCAGACCGGCCTGTTCGGCGCCACCGGCGCGATGCGGGTCTGGTCGGGCATCTTCTCGCGCCTGCCGACCGCGCCGCTGCGGGTCAGTGACAAGGGTCTGGACTACCAGTACGTTGAAGCCACCGGAACCGGCGCCACCGATGAGGGCTGTCCCGGCGCACGTCGCTTCCCGTTCGTGGTCGGCTACGCGCCGGCGTACGCGTCCTGTGCCCCGCCTGCCGCGTTGCCGGAAGAAGGCGGCGAGCAGGGCGGCGGCTGGCGCAGCTGGTTCGGCCTGGATCCCAAGCCGGATGCTCCCGCAGAACCTTCGGCGCAGCCAGCGCCTTCGACGTCCCCGAGGTGACCCCATGACATTCCGTACCCTGCGTGTGTCCCTGGTTGCGCTGGCACTGAGTGCCTCGCTGGCGGCCTGTGTCAGCGCGCCGCCGCCGGTGGTGGCACCGGTGGATACCACGACGCCGGCCCAGCGCATGGCCGCCGTCGAGGCCGCCGCAGGCCCCGATGACAAGGAAGTATCGGTGGCGCCGCTGCGCGATCCGCAGGTGGATGATCTGCGCCAGTCTGCGCTGGCACAGCGCCAGGGCGGTGATCTGGATGCCGCCGCAGGTCACCTGGACCAGGCCTTGGGCCTGGTGGCTGAAGATCCGGCGGTACTACAGGAGCGCGCCGAGATCGCGCTGCTGCAGGGCCAGTGGGCCCCGGCCGAACAGTTCGCGCACCAGGCCCTGCAGCTTGGATCGAAAACCGGTCCGCTGTGCCGTCGTCACTGGGCGACGATCGAGCAGGCGCGCCTGGCGCGAGGCGAGAAAGAGAACGCCGTGTCGGCGCACGCGCAGATTGCCAGCTGCACCGTGCCGCCGATCATGCGCTACTGAGGTCGGCGAACGGGTTAGGCCCCCTCGCGGGTGGCTGTTATTTGAAGCCACAGCTGGGAGTGGGCCGGGCGGTGGGGCTGGTCGGGGGACGGCAAAAGCCGCATCCTGCGGGCCTCGTTTCGCGCCATCCATGGCGCTCAACGCCCCCGCCCAGCCCCACCACCCGGCCCCTGACAGTTTCCGGGTGCCGCCATCCGCGCAAGAAAGCGAGAAAAAGCGGTAGCGCCGACCCATGGTCGGCGAGCGCAGCGGGCCGTTGGCGGGAACATGCCGCCGACCATGGGTCGGCGCTACCAGGGCGTCCATGGACCTGCCGAAGGCGGGGCGGGGTGGGTTGGCGGGGGCGTTGAGCGCCATGGATGGCGCGAAACGAGGCCCGCATGGATGCAGTCCTTGCCGTCCCCCGCCAACCCACCCCGTCCCGCCAACACACAGACCCCCAGCTGTTCGCTTCGGCTTCTGCGCTGCCGGGCGCGGCCCGGCGAAAACCCTCCCCACCCGGTATCCTGTCAGCGTTGATGAAGCCTGATCTTGTCCATGCCAGCCGCGAGGCGCTGAGCCAGGGCGGGGCGCTCGCCTCCCACCTGGACGCGTTCGTGCCACGCCCGGCGCAACTGTGCCTGACCGAAGCGATTGCAGAAACGTTGCAGCAGCGCGACCTGCTGCTGGCCGAGGCGGGCACCGGCACCGGCAAGACCTACGCCTACCTGGTGCCGGTTCTGCTGTCGGGGATGAAAACCATCATCTCCACTGGTACCCGCGCGCTGCAGGACCAGCTTTACCATCGTGACCTGCCGCGCGTGCGGCAGGCGCTCGGCGTCGGCCACCGCAGTGCGTTGCTCAAGGGGCGCGCCAATTACCTGTGCCGTTACCGGCTGCAGCAGGCGCGCGGCGAGCCGCGTTTCAGCTCGCCCCAGCAGGCGGCCGAGTTCCAGCGCATCCTGGCCTGGTCCGGGCGTACCCGGCATGGCGACATGGCCGAACTGGATGCATTGGCCGACGACTCTCCGCTGCTGCCGATGGTCACCTCCACGGTGGACAACTGCCTTGGCCCTGACTGCGCCTACTACGATGACTGCTTTGTGGTGCAGGCGCGCCAGCGCGCCCAGGCCGCGGACGTGGTGGTGGTCAACCACCACCTGCTGCTGGCCGACCTGGCCTTGAAGCAGGAAGGCTTCGGCGAGCTGCTGCCAGGGGCGGAGGCGTTCGTCATCGATGAAGCCCACCAGCTGCCTGAGTTGGCGGCACAGTTCTTCGGGGAAGGCTTCGGCATGCGTCCGTGGCAGGAGCTGGCGCGTGACTGCCTGCTGGAAGCGCGCAGTGTGGCCGGTGCGCAGGCCGCCTTGCAGGCGCCGGTTTCGGCGCTGGAGCACGCGTTGATCGACCTGCGTACCGCGATGGACGGCCTGCCATCGCGCGGCACGCAGTGGCGTGCGCTGGCGGTGCCGCAGGTACGCGATGGTTTCGATGCGGCGATGAGTGCACTGCATGCCCTGCTGCAGGGACTGGAAGGCCTGCGCGAAGCCTCCTCCGGGCTGGACGCCTGCCATGCGCGCGCGCGCGAGGCGGTGTCGCGGCTCGGTCGCTGGCTGGGCGATGACGCGCCGCTGCTGGACTTCGATGCCGAGCCGGACCCGGCGGTGGGCGAAGCCGGTGATGTGCTGTGGTACGAACTCACCCCGCGGGGATTCCGCTGCCAGCGCACGCCGATGGACGTGTCCGGTCCACTGCGCGAGCACCGGCAACGCACGCTGGCGGCGTGGATATTCACCTCGGCTACGTTGACCGTGGGCGGTGGCTTCGACCACGTCACCCAACGCCTGGGACTGGATGACCCGCGCACGCTGGTCCAGCCGAGCCCGTTCGACTGGCCAACCCAGGCGCTGTGCTACCTGCCCGAAGGCTTGCCGGATCCGGCTGCGCGCGGGTTCGGTACCGCGCTGATTGCCACTCTGCGGCCGGTGCTGGACGCTTCGCACGGGCGTGCCTTCCTGCTGTTTGCATCGCATCGCGCGCTGCGTGAGGCGGCCGAAGCGCTGCGCGGTGGGCCTTGGCCATTGTTCGTACAGGGCGAGGCGCCGCGTGCGACGCTGCTGCAGCGCTTCCGCGAATCCGGCAACGGCGTGCTGCTGGGATCGGCCAGTTTCCGCGAGGGCGTAGACGTGGTCGGTGATGCGCTGAGCGTGGTGGTCATCGACAAACTGCCCTTCGCCGCACCGGATGATCCGGTGTTCGAGGCGCGCCTGGAGGCAATCCGCACCCAGGGGGGCAACCCGTTCCGCGACGAGCAGCTGCCGCAGGCGGTGATCGCGCTGAAGCAGGGCGTCGGCCGCCTGATCCGCAGCGAGACCGACCGCGGCGTGCTGGTCCTGTGCGACCCGCGACTGCTCAACCGCGGCTACGGCCGGATCTTCCTGGACTCGCTGCCACCGTTCCGGCGCACTCGCGCGCTGGCCGATGTACAGGCCTTCTTTGCCCCACAATGGTTGCCGGCGGCGCCTGGGCCTGCTCCTGACGACGTGCCGCCGCCCGGTACGCCGCTCCCCCTGTTCTGAACATTGAAACGATGAAACTGCTCGCCTTTGAATTGTCCACCGAAGCCTGTTCCGTTGCCGTCCACGTGGATGGGCGGGTGCGCGAACGGTTCGAAATCGCGCCGCGCCGGCATGCCGAGCTGGCCCTGCCGTGGGCGGAGGAGCTACTCGCCGAGGCAGGCATTGCGCGTTCGCAGCTGGATGCTATCGCCCTGGGCCGCGGTCCGGGCGCGTTCACCGGCGTGCGCCTGGCCATCGCGCTGGCGCAGGGCGTTGCACTGGCGCTGGATCGCCCGCTGGTTCCGGTTTCCACGCTGCAGGCACTGGCGATGCGCGCGCCGGACGAGGCAGGCCAGGTGCTGGCTGCCATCGATGCGCGGATGGGCGAGGTCTACGTGGCCCGCTACCAGCAGGTCGACGGCTTGCCCTGGCTGCAGGATGCCGAGCGGGTGTGCCCGCCACAGGCGGTGGTGCTGCCCGAGGGAATCCGCTGCGCCGGCGTGGGCACCGGCTTTGCCGCGGCCGAGGGCGCGATCGTCGCGCAGCTGGGTACTGCGTTGAGCAGCGTGGATGCCACGTCCTTGCCGCGTGCTTCGGATGTTCTGGCGATCGCCCTGCCGATGCTGGCGCGCGGCGAAGCGATCGCCCCGGAGCGGGTGGAGCCGGCTTACCTGCGCGACAACGTGGCGTTGACCCTGGCGGAGCAACAGGCGTTGCGGGCGTCCAAGCAGCGCTGAGGTAGCGAACGGGCAAGACCCCCTCGCGGGTGGCTGCTGGTTGCCGCAGCTGGGTTGGGCCGGGCGGTGGGGCTGGTCGGGGGACGGCAGAAGCCGCATCCTGCGGGCCTCGTTTCGCGCCATCCATGGCGCTCAACGCCCCCGCCCAGCCCCACCGCCCGGCCCCCTGACAGGTTCCGGTGGCCGCCAGCCGCGTAATGAAGAAATAGAAAAGCGGTAGCGCCGACCCATGGTCGGCGGAGCCCATCTGATTCCTTTCCCCCCAGAATCCGCCGACCATGGGTCGGCGCTACCAGAGCCGCATGTTCCAAGGCCACCATGGACCTGTCGAAGGCGGGGCGGGGTGGGTTGGCGGGAACGCTCATCCGCATGGATGCGGATGGCGAGCCTCCATGGACGGATCCACGGCGATTCCCGCCAACCCACCCCGTCCCGCCCACAACCAGCCCCGCAGCTGTTGACGTTGACGTTGACGTTGCCGTTGCCGTTGCTCGAAAAAAGCAGGCGCCGGGCGCAGCCCGGCACCCCCACACACCCTCAGTCGTCGCGCAGTTCGCCACCGGGCAGGAACGCCCAGGTGCGGGTCACCTGCAGGATGTCCACGTCGTCCTTGGTCTGCGGCAGCGCCGGGAACGGCTGCGCCAGCCGCACCACGCGCAGCGCCGCCTCGTCCAGCAGCGGGGTCCCGCTGGAGCGCAGGATGCGCGCGCTTTCCACGCTGCCATCGCGGCGCACACCCACGGTGATCACCACCTGTCCGCCCAACCGGCGCTGGCGCGCTTCATCGGGATAGTTCAGGTTGCCTACGCGCTCGGCCCGGTCCACCCAGGCGCGCAGGTAATTGGCCCAGGCGTACTCGCGGGTGCTGGCGGAAACGAACTTGCGGTTGGGCCGCTTGGCATACTGCGCCGAACGCAGATGCACCTCGGCGGCGAGCCGGGCCATCTCGGCATCGCGCTGCTCGCGCGCGTCCAGCGGCGCATCCGGGCGCGGCTGTTCGGGCATCGGTTGCTGCTGGGCCCGCGCGACCTGCTCCTCGCCGTTGCGGCTGCTCACCACCCGCGACTGCGGGGGCGGTGGAGCGGCGGCATCCTGGCGTTGCTGCGGTACCGGGCTGCTGCCGGGCAATGCCTGCGGCACCACGCCGGTCTGGCTCTCGCGCGGGCGCAGCGCCTTGTCGTGCTCGCCGCCGCCGACCTGGCTGGCGGCGGCCAGGAAATCAGCCTGCTTGGGCGTCAGCGCGGTCTGGGTCTGGGTGAAGATCACGTCCAGCGTCGGCACCAGCGGGGCGTCGCCGCGCACCGCGAAGCCCACGCCCAGGATCAGCAGGGCGTGCAGGGCGACGGACAGGGCCAGGGTCGCGCCGAGCCGCTGTGATTCGCGGCCGCCGGCACCGGGGGAAACCATCGCGCTCATCGCGGCAGGTCGGCCTCGATGGCATCGAACAGCTGGCCGGCGATGTTCAGGCCGTACTGCGCGTCCAGTTCACGCACGCAGGTCGGGCTGGTCACATTGACCTCGGTGAGGTAATCGCCGATCACGTCCAGGCCGACGAAACGCATGCCACGCCGCTTCATCTCCGGGCCCACCTGGGCTGCGATCCAGCGGTCACGCTCGCTCAGCGGGCGGCCTTCGCCGCGTCCGCCGGCGGCCAGGTTGCCGCGGAATTCATCGCCCTGCGGAATCCGCGCCAGGCAGTAATCCACCGGCACGCCGTCCACCAGCAGGATGCGCTTGTCGCCGGCGGTGATGTCCGGGATGAACTTCTGCGCCAGGGTCAGCTTGCGGTCGCCGTCGGTCAGCGTTTCCAGGATGACGTTGAGGTTTGGATCGCCGGTGCCGCTGCGGAAGATCGAGCGTCCGCCCATGCCGTCTAGCGGCTTCAGCACGGCCTGGCCGTGTTCCAGCACGAAGGCCTTCAGCGCCTTGGCGTCGCGGCTGACCAAGGTGGGCGGGCAGCACTGCGGGAACAGCAGGGCGGCCAGTTTCTCGTTGTAATCGCGCAATCCCTGCGGATTGTTGACCACCCGCGCGCCGGCCATGGCCGCCACGTCAAGCACCTGGGTGTCGTAAATGAACTCGGCATCCACCGGCGGATCCTTGCGCATCAGCACGACCTGGCCCGGGCCGAACACCGTCTGGCTGAATTCACCCAGGGTGTACCAGTCGCGCGGGTCGTCGCGCACCTGCAGCGGGGCGGTGAGGGCGACGGCGCGGCCGTTGTCCAGGCTCAACCCGCCGGGCTTCACATAATGCAATGCGTGGCCTCGGCGCTGCGCTTCCAGCAGCATGGCGAAGGTCGTGTCCTTGGCGATCTTGATATGGGCGATGGGGTCCATCACCACGATGACGTTCAACGGCATGGCGGCACCTGTCAGGCAAGGTGCTGATGGTAGCGGCTCCGCCCGCAGCGTGCCCGCCTGTCTGCGCGCAACGGTGCGTGCGGCCCATGATCCCGGCATCCGGCAACACGGCCGGACGGGCCTCACGCGGGAAAGTCGTCGCCGAACTTGCTGGCGGTCACGCAAGTGCGATATAGATACGCCTTCGCAGCGGCACCGACCGAAGTGCCGCGCATGGGGAACGGTAATGACTGAGAACATGACTGCGGGCGGGGAGCTTGCAGGACTCCGGGTGATGGTCATCGACGATTCGAAGACCATTCGAAGGACGGCGGAAACGCTGCTGAAACGCGAAGGCTGCGAGGTGGTGACCGCCACCGACGGCTTCGAGGCCTTGGCCAAGATCGCAGACCAGCAGCCGCAGATCATCTTCGTGGACATCATGATGCCGCGTCTTGACGGCTATCAGACCTGTGCGCTGATCAAGGGCAACCAGCTGTTCAAGTCCACGCCGGTGATCATGCTGTCGTCCAAGGATGGTCTGTTCGACAAGGCGCGCGGGCGCATCGTCGGCTCGGAGCAGTACCTGACCAAGCCTTTCACGCGCGAAGAACTGCTGGGTGCCATCCGCACATACGTCAACGCCTGACCAGGGGGGAAAGGCAAAATGGCTCGTATCGTCCTGATCGAGGATTCACCGACCGACCGTGCGGTGTTCAGCCAATGGCTGCGCAAGGCAGGGCATGAAGTCGAAGAGGCAGACAACGCCGAAGCCGGGCTGGAGCTGGTTCGCAGCCAGCTGCCGCAGCTGGTGCTGATGGACGTCGTGCTGCCGGGCATGAGTGGCTTCCAGGCCACCCGCGCACTGGCCCGCGACGCGGCCACCAAGCACATCCCGGTGATCATCGTCAGCACCAAGGCGATGGAAACCGACAAGGCCTGGGGCCTGCGCCAGGGCGCGGCCGATTACATCGTCAAGCCGCCGCGCGAGGAAGACCTGATCGCGCGGATCAACGAGCTGGTGTCCTGATGCGCTCTCCCTTCGACATCCTCGAAGCGTATGAGCGCCGCAGCCTGGCCCATGCGGTGCAGCTGCCGGAACGCCAGTTCGCCCAGGACCTGTGGCGTGGCGTGGGGTACCGCGTCGGCCATCGCCGGCTGGTCTCGGACTTCCGCGAAGTGGTGGAAATCGTGCCGATGCCACCGGTGACGCCGGTGCCATGCGCGCAGCCGTGGCTGCTGGGCGTGGGCAACCTGCGCGGCAACCTGTTCCCGGTGATCGACCTGAAACTGTTCCTGGAAGGCGCGCGCACGGTGCAGCAGGAAGGCCAGCGCGTGCTGGTGATGCGCCAGGCCGGAGGCGATGTGGCACTGACCATCGACGAACTTTACGGCCAGCGTAGTTTCGAGCTGGACCAGGAAGTGGCGGCCGGTGGACTGGCCGAGGGGCGCTACGCTCACTTCGTCGAACGCGCCTTCCATGCCGACGACCACGACTGGGGCGTTTTCTCGCTCTCGCTGCTGTCGCGCACTCCCGAATTCCGGCAAGCCGCGGCCTGAACGCTGGCTTCCGTTCCTGCATTGCATTGAACATCGAGGTTGAACGATGAGTACTGCTTCCGATTCCAGCAAGGCGGCCAAGGTGCGCCTGGGTGGCACCAACGCGTGGTTGATCCTGCTGCTGCTGGCAATGGCGCTGTTCGGCCTGAACACCGGCGTGGCCACCTGGCAGGGCAGCCGCCTGGCCGACGCCAGCACCAAGGCCGCCGACCTGCAGGTGCTGTCACAGCAGCTGGCCAACCAGGGACGAGAAGCAGTGGCCGGCAACGCGCAGGCCTTCACCGCGTTCAAGGCCACCCGCACCGCGATCGACGAGAACGTGGCCACCCTGCAGGGCCGCTACGGCGCCGAACCGGGCGTGTCCGCCCCGATCGGCAAGCTGGTCGCGACCTGGCAGCCGTTGGCCAAGAGTGCCGCCCAGCTGGTGTCCAGTGAGCCGGCGGTGCTGACCCTGGCCGGCAACGCGAACAACTTCACCGGTGCCGTGCCGGGCCTGCAGGCCCAGTTGAACGAAGTGGTGCGCGCGATGAGTGCCTCCGGTGCACCGTCGGCGCAGATCTACAGCGCGCTGCAGCAGGTCGTGGTCGCCGGCACGATGGCGCGCCGGGTCACTGAAATCCGCGCCGGTGGCTCCGGTGCCGCCGGCGCCGGCGATGCACTGGCCCGCGACATCACCGTGTTCAGCCAGGTGCTGGACGGCCTGCGCAACGGTAACGAAGACATGGGCATCGCCGCGGTACGTGGCGCCGCCGCGCTGGCCGCGCTGGAGCAGTCCCAGCAGCAGTGGACGGCGATGAAGACCGACGCCGACGCGATCCTGGCCAGCTCACGCCAGCTGTTCGCCGCGCAGGCCGCGGCCGCCAGCCTGACCGCCGGTTCGTCGGACATGCTGGCCGACAGCAAGGGCCTGTTCAACGCGTTCTCTTCCTTCGGCTCGGCCAGCGATACGCGGCTGTTCCCCAACTTCTGGATCGGCGTGGTGTCCGGCGCGCTGTCGCTGATCGCGATCATCGGCTTCGTCAGCACTTCGGTGCGCGGACGTTCGCGCGAGCAGGAACTGCGTTACCAGACGCAGGTGGAATTCAACAGCCGTAACCAGCAGGCCATCATGCGGCTGCTGGATGAAATCAGCTCGCTCGGTGAGGGCGACCTGACGGTGAAAGCGTCGGTGACCGAAGACATGACCGGCGCCATCGCAGACGCCATCAACTACGCCGTCGACGAGCTGCGCCACCTGGTGACCACCATCAACGACACCTCGGCCAAGGTCGCCGTGTCCACCCAGGAAACCCAGGCCACCGCGATGCAGCTGGCCGAAGCGGCAGGCCACCAGGCCAACCAGATCACCACCGCCTCGGACCGCATCGGCGAGATCGCGGCAAGCATTGAACAGGTGTCGCGTAACTCCTCCGAGTCTGCTGAAGTGGCGCAGCGCTCGGTGGTCATCGCTGCAGAAGGTGCCGGCGTGGTGCGCGAAACCATCCAGGGCATGGACCAGATCCGCGACCAGATCCAGGAAACGTCCAAGCGCATCAAGCGACTGGGTGAGTCCTCGCAGGAAATCGGCTCGATCGTGGAACTGATCAACGACATTTCCGAGCAGACCAACATCCTGGCGTTGAACGCGGCGGTGCAGGCCGCTTCGGCAGGCGAAGCCGGTCGCGGTTTTGCCGTGGTGGCCGACGAAGTGCAGCGCCTGGCAGAACGCACCTCCGGCGCGACGCGACGCATCGAAGGCCTGGTGCAGGCCATCCAGGCCGATACCAACGAAGCAGTCACCTCGATGGAGCAGACCACCGCCGAGGTGGTGTCCGGTGCACGCCTGGCCGAGGACGCCGGCACCGCGCTGACCGAGATCGAGCGCGTGTCCAACGCCCTCAACAACCTCATCAAGAACATCTCCGTGGCCGCCCAGCAGCAGTCCTCGGCCGCGTCGGACATCACCCATACCATGGGCGTGATCCGGCAGATCACCGGCCAGACCTCGCAGGGTGCGGGGCAGACCGCCGAATCGATCGGCCACCTGGCACAGCTGGCCGCCGACCTTCGCCGCTCGGTCGCCGACTTCAAGCTGCCGGCGTAAGCCGGCAGTACGGGGAAGCAAGGATTACCTGATGAAGCATCGTCACTATTTCCGCCACACTGCATGCCATGCCCCGCGCGGCATGCGTTCGCTGGCGACCGGAGTCCGCCCATGAGTACCCTGCGCGATGCAATGAGCCATGCCGCCCTGGGCTGGGTGAAGCCGGAGCTGGATGAGACCCTGCGCCAGGTGCGCAACGAGGTCGAGTACTTCGTCGAGGCGCCCGCCGACGCCACCCGCATGCGCCTGTGCGCCGGCTACCTGCACCAGGTGCAGGGCACGCTGCGCATGGTGGAACTGTACGCACCTGCGATGGTGGCCGAGGAGCTCGAACAGCTCGCCGTGGCGATCGGCAATGGAGATGTCGCCGAGCGCGATGAATCGTGCGCGACCCTGATGCGCGGCAGCGTGCTGCTTCCGGATTACCTGGAGCGCCTGCAGAACGGCCACCGCGACATTCCGATCGTGCTGCTGCCGCTGCTCAACGAAATCCGTGCCGCGCGTGGCATGGCGGGCATCAATGAAAGCGTGCTGCTGGCCTTTGCGCCGGACAGCGTGGGTGCCACCGAAGCCGAACTCGACCACGCCCGCGGCAGCCTGAGCGGGCGCAACCGCGAACTGCTCGACACCGTCGGCAACGCGGTGAAGGAAGAACTGCTGCGCATCAAGGACGCGCTGGACCTGCACCTGCGCACCGGCGGAGCGCCGCAGCAGCTGCAGCAGCAGGTCAACGAACTTGCCGCGGTGGGCGATACGCTGGCCATGATGGGCCTGGACGTCGCGCGCAACGTGGTGGTGCAGCAGCGTGATGCGCTCAGCAGCGTGGTCGCGGGCGAGCAGCAGATCGACGAGAGCCTGCTGCTGGATGTCGCCGGTGCGCTGCTGTACGTGGACGCGTCGCTGGATGACCAGGTTGCCCATCTGGGCGCGACCGGCAGCGGCGAAGATGACCCTTCCGCTGCTGAAACCCGGCGCACACTGGAAGTGCTGGCGCACGAAGCGATCGCCAACTTCACCGTGGCCCGTGAGCACTTCGTCGCCTTCATCGAAACCAACTGGAACCACGAGCAGCTGCAGGACGTGCCGCGGCTGCTGGGCGAGGTCGGCGGCGCGCTGCGCATGCTCGACCTTCCAGTGCCGGCCGACTACCTGAAGGGCGTGCAGCTGTACATCGACGCCGAGTTGATCGGGCGCCAGCGCGTGCCCAGCGGGCGCCAGCTGGATACGCTGGCCGATGCGATGGCCAGCCTGGAGTACTACCTGGAAGCGCTGCGCGACCGTCGCGCCGGACGCGAAAGCATCCTGGACATCACCCGCAGCAGCCTGGAAGCACTACGCTACTGGCCGCTGCCGGTGGCCAACGCTGCCGCGCCGATCGCCGAGCCGGCGCCGCAGCCGGTACAGCGCGAAGCCGTGCTGCCGCCGCCGCTCGAGGTGCCTGGGCTGGAAACGCTGGAGTTGCCGCCGCTGGCAGCCGCACCCGCGCAGGTGCCGCCGCCACTGCCGGGCTTCGTGTTCGACGCCGCGCCGACCGCACCTGCGCTGGACGTGCAGGGCCTTGAGCCTGCATCCGATGCACCTGCCGATGCGCAAGCGCTCGACGGCGCACCGTTGGAGCATGTACCGACCGAACCGGCCGCCCCGACGCTGGTCTTCGCTGCGACCACCGCGGTTCCGCCGCAGGTGCCGGCCTGGGAACTCGGCAGCTTCCACGCGACGCCTGAAGAGAGCGACAGCCGCGCGCCGACCTTCACCGACTTCGATCCGGTATTCGCTGAAGATGCCGCCGATGCCACGCGTTGGACGGTCGAACCGGTTACCCAGGTGGATCTGTCCGTCGCCGACGAGGATCAGGGCACGCTCGCCGATGCTGCTGCACACGGAGACGTGCCCGGAGTGCTCGGCGACGCCGACGATGGCCTGCTGCTGATCGATGGCGCTGACTTCGACCCGGTGCTGGCCGAAGTCGAGGCGGAAGACGATGCGATCGAGCCGGTCAGCTTCCGCTTCGATGAGGGCGGCATCAGCCGTGCCGACGATGTCCTGTCGTTGGAAGCGCTGGAAGCCTCGGTCATCGAGGCGCCGGCAGGATTCGATGTGATCACTGCTGCCGAACCGGCGCCGTTCGCATCGTCCGAGCCGCTGCAGGCAAATGAAGCTGAGCCACCGTCGCCCGACTCTGCGGTGGTCGACGATGCCGATGCGCGCTTCCTGGCCGAACTGGCCGCGGCTGCGGCCGACTTCAATCCGCAGCCGGAGCCGCAGGCGCCGCTGCTGGCCGAAACGCCGGTTGCCGCCGCCGAAACGCTCGACGGTGGATTCGACGAGCAGGCCGAGAACATCGACCAGGACATCCGCGAGGTGTTCCTGGAAGAGTTCGACGAAGAACTGATCAACCTCGGCGGGCTGTTGCCGGCCTGGCGCGCGCAGCCGGACAACATGGACCGCCTGCGTCCGATCCGCCGCGTGTTCCACACGCTGAAGGGCAGTGGGCGCCTGGTGGGCGCGCGTACGCTGGGCGAGTTTGCCTGGAAGATCGAAGGAATGCTCAACCGCGTGCTGGATGGCTCCCGCCCGGCAACGCCGGCGGTGGTGGCCGTGGTCGAACAGGCCTACCACGCCCTGCCCGAACTCAATGCAGCACTGCGCAGTGGGCAGCGCGTCAGCGCGGACCTGCAGGCGCTGCAGTCGATCGCCGACCGCGTTGGCGCCGGCGAAGAAACCTTCCACGTGCCGCTGCCCATCCATCCGGTCGCCACGGCGGTTTCCGGGATGGACGAGCAGGCCGGGATCGATGCGCTGGAAGCAGCCTTCGCCGCCGATGTGGCGGCCGCCTCCCTCGAGGGTGCTCCGGCCAGCATCGACAGCGTGCTGCGCGAGATCCTGGAAGCCGAAGTGGAAGCGCACATGGCCACCCTGCACGGGTGGCTGGCGTCGTCGCGCGTCGACCCGCAGCCCGTCTCCGATCCGCTGCTGCGTGCCGTGCATACCATGAACGGTGCCTTCGCCATGACCGATGTGCCGGAGATCACCTCCGTCACCGGCGCAGCCGAAAGCTACATCAAGCGCTCGCTGGCGGCTGCCGAAGCGCCCAGCCATGAGGGCGTGCATGCGCTGGACGCCACTGCGCGCGCGATCGAAGCCACGATGCTGGCGTTGCAGGCCGAATCGCCCCGCATCCCGCTGCAGCAGGAACTTGCCGAACGCCTGCAGGCGCTCGCCGCGACCCTGCCCGAAGCGCGTTGGCCGGTGATGGAAGATGCCGCCGATGTGGTTGAACAGGCGCAGCCAGACCCTGCTGCCGTCAGTGCCGATGTCGATCTCGACGTCGAGGTGATCGACGCGGCCGAGCCGGTAGCGCAGGCCGAGGCCGAGGCCGAGGTCGAGGTCGAGGTCGAGCAGATCGCCGAGGCGATGATCGACAGCGGCGAACTGCACGTCATCGAGCCCGAGCGTGAGTCCGCCAGCGATGAGGTTGCACGGGGTGAAGAACGGTCCAGCGACGAGCAGGTCGCATCGCTCGACGCGCCGGTCGTGGCTGAGGTCGAACTGACCGGCGCCAACGATCTGTCTTCGTTCCTGGATCCGCTTCCGGCGCCGTCGGTCGAGCACGAACGGGGCGCCGAGCCGACCTTCGTCGCGGAAGCCGACGTGCCGGCGGCAACATCGCACGAGAGCGACCAGGCCACCGCTGAACCGGCCCAGGACCACGATGTCGAGGTGCAGCTGACCGGCGCAGAGGACCTGTCGCTGTATCTGGACGACGCAGCGCATGCCGCGCTGCCCGACAGTTACGTGCCGGGTGCCGTCGAACCTGCCGCCCAGCACGACGAACCGCTCGGGCAGGCGCTCGAGGCGACCGGCGAGGAGCCGGGCGAGGCGATTTCCGACGAACTGCAGGGCAGTGCCGCCTTCGGCGAGACCGTGTCGTTGCAGGAAGCGCTGGATGAAGGGCTGCACGTCATCGACGATTCCGTAGAGGAAGACGCGGCCGAGCTCATCTCTGTTGCCGGCGATGCTGGGTCGGCGGACGAGGATGCGGCGTTCGCCGCGTACATCGATGCCGATGAGCCGGCTACGGCGCCGTATGCCGAGGAAACGGAACAGCTTTCCGCCGAGGCCGAAGCCGACGTCGTGCAGCAGCCGTACTTCGAGATGGAGCCCGCCGCTGCATCGCTTGCTGGTTCGTCCAACACTGGTGCAGCCGAGGTGCCTGAAGATGCGCACGAGGTTGCCCTGCAGGACGCCGCCGACGCCTTGGATGCCGAGGCAGTCGAAGTAGTCGAAGCAGAAGTCGGCAGCGCCGATGCGCTGGACTTCAGCGTGCTGGACCGCGAGCTGGTGGACATCTTCGTCGAAGAAGGCAAGGACCTGCTCGACCACTGCGACGGCCTGATCAGCGAACTGCGCACCGCGCCGGAGGACCGCGAACCGCTGGCGGGCCTGCAGCGCGACCTGCACACGCTGAAGGGCGGCGCACGCATGGCCGGCATCAATCCCATCGGCGATCTCGGCCACGGCATCGAATCGCTGTTGGAAGCGGTATTCGCCGGACGCACCAGCATCGAGCACAGCGATGTACAGCTGCTGGAGCGCGGCTTCGATCGCCTGCACCAGATGCTCACCCTCACCGGCAACCATCGCCAGGTGGCGGCGGCCGATGACCTGGTGGCTGCTTTCGATGCACGCACCCAGGGCCGGCCGGCTACGCAGGCCGAGGCCGACGAACCCGCCGCTGCCGCGCCCAGCGCTGCCGAGCTGATCGCCAGCCTGCCGCTGTCCGCGCCACTGCCGGTGGAAGCCGGCGGCGAGGAAGAAGGCGGCGCGCGCCCGCAGCAGGAACAGGTGCGCGTGCGTGCCGACCTGCTCGATCGCCTGGTCAACCACGCCGGCGAAGTGGCGATCTACCGTTCGCGGCTGGAACAGCAGCTCGGTGCCTTCCGCGGCGCCATGGGCGAACTGGACCGCACCAATGCGCGTCTTCGCGATCAGCTGCGCCGTCTTGACCTGGAAACCGAGGCGCAGATCGTTGCCCGTTACCAGCGCGAGCAGGAGCAGGCCGACCACAGCTTCGACCCGCTGGAACTGGACCGCTTCTCCACGCTGCAGCAGCTCAGCCGCGCGCTGAACGAATCGGCAGCCGACCTTGGCGGCCTGCAGGGGGTGCTGGACGACCTGTCACGCCAGTACGATTCACTGCTGCAGCAGCAGTCGCGGGTCAGCTCCGAGCTGCAGGACGGCCTGATGCGTGCGCGCATGGTGCCCTTCGACGGGCTGGTGCCGCGCCTGCGTCGCGTGGTCCGCCAGGCCGGTACCGATACCGGCAAGCAGGTTCACCTGACGCTGGAAGGAACCCACGGCGAACTCGATCGCAACGTGCTGGATCGCATGGTCGCGCCGCTGGAACACATGCTGCGCAACTCCGTCGCCCACGGCCTGGAAACGGCCGAACAGCGACGTGCGGCAGGCAAGCCCGTGGAAGGCGAGATCTCGTTGCGCCTGCATCGCGAAGGCTCTGAAATCGTGCTCGACGTGGCCGACGACGGTGCCGGGCTGGACCGCGAAGCGATCCGCCGGCGCGCGCTGGAACGCGGCCTGATCCAGGCCGATGCCACCCTGGCCGACAACGAACTGGACAACCTGATCTTCGCCTCCGGTTTCAGCACCGCCGACCAGCTCAGCCAGCTGGCTGGACGTGGCGTGGGCATGGACGTGGTGCGCAACGAAGTGCGCCAGCTTGGCGGCAGCGTGGAAATCCACTCGGTACGCGGCCAGGGCGCTCGTTTCACCCTGCGACTGCCGCAGACGCTGGCCGTCACCCAGGCGGTGTTCGTGCAGATCGGCGAGACCACCTTCGCCGTCCCGGTGGGTTCGGTCAGTGGCATCGGCCGCATTTCGCGCGAGCGTTTCGAGGCCGGCGACAGCACCTACCGCTACAGCGGGGAGGAGTACACCCTGCATGACCTGGGCAGCCTGATCGGCCAAGCCCCGGCCCGTGCCGAAGGGCAGGCCCAGGTGCCGCTGCTGCTGGTGCGCGCGGGCGACCTGCGCGCTGCGGTGGCAATCGACCAGGTGCTCGGCAACCGCGAAATCGTGGTCAAGCCGGTCGGCCTGCAGATCGCCTCGGTGCCGGGCATCTACGGTGCCACCATCACCGGCGATGGCCGTGTGGTGGTGATCCTGGACGTGGCACCGCTGGTGCGCCGCTTCGTCGCCAACCCGGAGCGTCCGCTGCCGGTGGCCGAACTGGAACAGCAGCGCCAGGTGCCGGTGGTGATGGTGGTGGACGATTCGCTGACCATGCGCAAAGTCACCGGCCGCATCCTGGAACGCCACAACTTCGAAGTCAGCGTGGCGCGCGATGGCGTGGAA
The DNA here is from genome assembly GCF_014841975.1 of Stenotrophomonas sp. CFBP 13724. Lineage (NCBI taxonomy): Bacteria > Pseudomonadati > Pseudomonadota > Gammaproteobacteria > Lysobacterales > Lysobacteraceae > Stenotrophomonas > Stenotrophomonas sp. CFBP 13724. The sequence goes on along the minus strand of NZ_JACYUW010000001.1, from coordinate 2,333,493 downwards.
GCGCTGGAGCGACTGGAAGAGCGCGTACCGGACCTGATGCTGCTGGACATCGAGATGCCGCGCATGGATGGCTACGAGCTGGCCACCGCGATGCGTGCCGACCCTCGTTACCGCGATGTGCCGATCGTGATGATCACCTCGCGCAGCGGCGACAAGCATCGCCAGCGCGCTTTCGAAATCGGCGTGCAGCGTTACCTGGGCAAGCCTTACCAGGAGCTGGACCTGATGCGTAACGTGTACGACCTGCTGGGGATCGCCCGTGTCCGAGAATGATGCAAGCCTGCCGCCGGCCGTCGCGCTGCTGGCACGCCCGGGCGCGGCCCGCGACCGCCTGCGCGAGGCGCTGGTCCAGGCCGACGTGGCGCTGGTGCTGGAAGAGGATCCCGACGCGCTGGATCCTGCAACGCTGATCGCGCTCGCTCCGCAAGCCGTGGTGATCGCGTTGGAGCCCGCCGTGGAAGCCGCCCTGGAACGGCTCGACGACGCGCTGTCTTCGCCGACTTTCACCCTGGTGTTCGACGAGGCCGACCTGGCCGCGCGCCGCGAAGGCTGGGAGACCCAGCGCTGGGCGCGGCACCTAGCGGCCAAGCTGCATGGTCATCGGGAAGTGCTGCCGCCCGGTGCGGAAGTGGAAGAAGACCTGCAGATTGAACCGGGGATGCCGGATACACCGGCCCAGCTGCACGTCAATGCGCCGCTGGACTTCCACCTGGACGAAGCGGCCGACGCGGCTGATCTGCTGGCGGGTGACAGCCTGTACGAAGCACCCGCGCAGTGGCAGGAACCGCAGGCGCTGGAACATGCACTGGCGACGAACCTGCCCGACGCCGACGCCGACGCCGACGCCGACGCCGAGGCCGACGCCGACGCCGAAGCCCCTGCCACGCCTGCCGATGCAGGCGCGGTGGTGCCGCCGCCACTGGCCGACCACAGCCGCTGGGCGCTGCTGGACGAGAACGCCGCACCCGCTGCGGTGAGCCGCCAGACCACCGCGCCGCCGGCGTTGCCGGTATTCGATTCGGCCCACCTTTCGCTGGTGGACATGGAAGACACCGCGCCCAGCACCGGTCCACGACGCGGCGCGCGCGGCGCGGTGGTGGTGCTGGCCGGCATCGGCGGCCCTGATGCGCTGCGGCGCCTGCTGGCCGCGCTGCCGTCGGCGCTGGACGCGCCGCTGCTGGTGCGGATGCCGCTGGACGGCGCGCGCTACGGCAATCTGGTCAAGCAGATGGCGCGGGTTTCGCCGTTGCCGGTGCTGCTCGCAGAAACCGGCGCAGATGTGCTGGAAGGCCACGTCTACATCCTGTCCGACGACACCGCCACCGCGCTGCGTGATGGCGGACTGCAGTTCGAAAGCCGACCCCAGGGCCTGGAACTGGCGCGGCTGCCGCCGGGCGAAAGCGCGGTGATCCTGCTCAGTGGTGCCGACCTGCTGCAAGTCGACCCGGCACTGACGCTGGCCGAGGCCGGTGCATGGGTGGGCGGCCAGGTGGGCGAGGGCTGCTACGACCCGGCCGCAGCCACCGCCGTGGTGGCGGCCGGCATGTTCGCCGGTGAGCCGCAGGAGCTCGCACAGGCCATCAGTGCCCGCTGGGCACGTCCGGAACAAGGGGAAGCACAGTGAGCCATGCCAACAACGATGAGATCCGCGGGGTCCTGATCCAGTCCGGTCCCGAACGCGTGCTGCTGCCCAATGCCACCGTGGCCGAAATGATGGCCAAGGTGCAGGTGCAGGCGAGCGCGGAAGGTCCTGACTGGCTGCTGGGCACGCTGGCCTGGCACGGCTGGGAGGTGCCGCTGGTGTCCTTTGCGCGGCTGTCCGGGCTGGGCGAGGAAAGCATCGGCGGCAACAACAAGGTCGTGGTGCTCAAGGCCTTGGCCGGTAATGCCCAGCGCCCGTATTTCGCGCTGCTGACGCAGAGCTTCCCGCAGCTGATTTCGGTGCCGCGCGATGGCCTGCTGGCCGATGCGTCCGAAGAAACCCTCCCCGACAGCGTGCACATGCGCGTGCTGCTGGGTGAGCAGAGCGCGCTGCTGCCGAACCTGGACGCGGTGGAAACCGCACTGGATTCGCTGCACTGAACCCAGCAGTGGGTAGGTGACGACCCACCCGGTGGGTGACGACCAACCCGGTGGGTGACGACCGTTGGTCGTCACGCCCTTGCCCAGGCCGAAGCGTAACGACCAACGGTCGTCACCCACCACGAGCAACGGCCTTGACCTACCCGCGACCCACGGCCGCCGGCGCGCGCCTCAGCCCATGTCGCCCAGGCGTGCCTGCAGGGCCGCGATCGCGGCGAGCCCGGCCGTTTCCGTGCGCAGGATCCGCGGCCCCAGCTGCAGCCCCTGGAAGCCCGCCGCCGCCAACTGCTGGCGATCGCGCGGCGACCAGCCGCCCTCCGGACCGATGGCGATCACCACGCCGCCTGCGGGCGCTGCCTGCAGCGTGGACAGGCGGTGGCTGCCTTCCGGATCCAGGGTCAGGCGCAGTGTATCGGCGGGCAGCACCGCCATCGCCGCTGCCAGGCCCAACGGCGGGCCCAACCGCGGAATCACCGCACGTCCTGACTGGCCGCAGGCGGACTGCACCACGTTGTTCCAGTGCGCGACGCGCTTCTCCGCCCGCGCGGCATCCAGCTTCACTTCGGTGCGCTCGGCATTGACCGGCACCACCGCCGCCACACCCAGCTCGGTGGCCTTCTGCAGGATCAGGTCCATCTTCTCGCCGCGCGCCACGCCCTGCAGCAGGGTGATCCGCAGTGACGATTCATTGGCCAGCGGCGTGGCTGCTTCGATCCGCACCTGTGCATCACGCTTGCCGGCGAGGACAATCGTGGCGGCATAGTCATGCCCATCACCATTGAACAGCACGCAGGCATCGCCCTCGCGCAGTCGCATCACCCGCAGCAGGTGGTTGGCGGCGTCCTCGGGCAGGGACACGGTCTGGCCGGCCTGCAGGAGAATCGACACGGGGCAGCGGGTCACGCGCATGCGGCGTTCTCCACAACGGATGGGCGGGCGTCCTGCGGGGAGGGGGGTGTCTCTGCTAGCATCGTGGGCTCATGAACATGTTGCTTCCTTCGTCCATTCTATCGGCCCGCGCGGGGTATACCGCATGAGCCGTCCCCTGCCGATCATCCATCGCATCACCGATGAGGAAAACGGCCCGTTCCAGCGCCAGCACCTGGACCTGGAGTTTTCCAATGGTGAACAGCGCCGCTTCGAGCGACTGGTCAGCCGCGGCCACGGTGCCGTGGTGGTGGTGCCGATGCTGGACGATGACACCGTGCTGCTGGTGCGTGAATACGCCGCCGGCATGCACCGCTATGAACTGGGCCTGGTCAAGGGCCGCATCGATGCCGGCGAAACGCCGGAGCAGGCGGCCGACCGCGAGCTGAAGGAAGAAGCCGGCTACGGCGCGCACCGCGTTGACGTGCTGCGCGCCATGACCCTTGCCCCCACCTACATGAGCCACCAATCGTGGCTGGTGGTAGCGCGCGATCTGTATCCGCAACGGCTGCAGGGCGATGAGCCCGAAGAACTGGAAGTGGTGCCGTGGAAGCTGTCGCAGATCGACCAGCTGATGCTGCGCGAAGACTTCTCCGAGGGCCGTTCACTGGCGGCCCTGTTCATTGCCCGAGAGTGGCTGCAGCGTGGCGCGACGGCGCCATGACCCACGCCCGCCTCACCACCGACCTGCGCGAAACGGTCATCGCCATTGCCCAGGATGCCGCCGCAGCGATCATGCAGGTCTACGCGTCCGGCTTCGATATCACGATGAAGGCCGATGACAGCCCGGTAACCGCCGCCGACCTGGCAGCGCACCAGCGCATCGTCCGCGGCCTTTCACGGCTCACCCCGGACCTGCCGATCCTGTCCGAGGAAGCCACCGCGGCCCCCTGGGAAACGCGGCGCCACTGGGGCGCCTACTGGCTGGTCGATCCGCTGGATGGCACTCGAGAGTTCATCAAGCGCAACGGCGAATTCAGCGTCAACATCGCGCTGGTCTACCAGGGCGCGCCCACCTTCGGCGTGGTGCTGGCGCCGGTGACCGGCCTGGTCTGGCACGCCATGCGCGGCGAGCAGGCCTACCGCCGGCAGGGCGTGCATGACACCGTGCTGCGCACCCGTGTGCCGGCGCACGCACCGCTGCGGGTCGCCGCCAGCCGCTCGCACCGTTCGTCGCGCACGCAGGTGCTGCTGGATCGCATGGGCGATATCGAAACGGTGGCCCAGGGCTCTTCGTTGAAGTTCTGCCGGATCGCCGAGGGCGATCTTGATGTCTATCCGCGGCTGGGTCCGACCAGCGAATGGGACACCGCGGCCGGCCAGTGCGTGCTGCACGCCGCCGGTGGTGCGGTGTTGTCCACCGCCACCGGCAAGCCGTTCCGCTACAACCGCCGCGAAAGCCTGCTCAACGGTGATTTCATGGCCTTGGGCGATACCCGCCTGGCATGGCGCGACTGGCTGCCCCCCGACGAACCGGAGACTGCATGAGCACGAGCGACGCCGCCACCGAACTGGGCCGCCTGCTGGCGATCATGGCGCGCCTGCGCGACCCGCAGGGCGGCTGCCCGTGGGACCTGGAGCAGGACTTTTCGACCATCGCGCCGTACACCATCGAAGAAGCCTACGAAGTGGCCGATGCGATAGATCGCGGCGACCTCGACGACCTGTGCGACGAACTGGGTGACCTGTTGCTGCAGGTGGTCTTCCACGCACAGATGGCGCAGGAGCAGGGCGCGTTCGCCTTCGCCGACGTGGCGCGCAGCATCAACGACAAGATGGTCCGCCGCCATCCGCACATCTTTGCCGACGCCAGTGCGGGCGACGCCGCCGAGGTGCTGCGCAACTGGGAGGCGATCAAGCGCGAGGAACGCGCCGCCAAGGGCGAGACCGATGGCTCGGCGTTGGCCGGCATTTCGCGCGGACTGCCGGAATGGCAGCGGGCGATGAAGCTGCAATCGCGCGCGGCCAAGGTCGGCTTCGACTGGCCCGGCCCATTGCCGGTACTGGACAAGGCCGCCGAGGAACTGCAGGAACTGCGCGAGGAATTCGAACGCGGCGACGTGGCGGCGAACAAGGCCCGGCTGCAGGAAGAACTCGGCGACCTGTTGTTCGTCTGTGCCAACCTGGCGCGCCACGCCGACCTCGACCTGGGCGCTGCGCTGCGCGGGGCCAACCACAAGTTCGAGCGACGCTTCCGCGCGATGGAAGCGCGCGCCGGCGAAGACGGGAAGCGGCTGGCCGAGCTGGACCTGGACGCCCAGGAAGCGCTCTGGCAGCACGCGAAGGCCGACGAAACGGCATCGTGAAGACGTTCGGGTTGTTCGTAGTGACGGCGATGGCCGAGATCATCGGCTGCTACCTGCCATGGTTGTGGCTGCGTCGCGATGGCAGCGCCTGGCTGTTGCTGCCGGCCGCGGCCAGCCTGGCCCTGTTCGCCTGGCTGCTGACCCTGCATCCGCAGGCCAGCGGACGCGTGTATGCGGCCTACGGTGGTGTCTACGTCGGCACTGCGCTGGTCTGGCTGTGGTTGGTGGACGGCATCCGTCCCGGCCGTTGGGACCTGCTCGGCGTGGGCCTGTGCCTGGCCGGGATGGCGGTGATCATGTTCGCCCCGCGCACCGGCTGACGACCGTCAATCCCGGTGGGTGACGACCGTTGGTCGTCACGCTCTTCCCCGGCAAGGAGCGTGACGACCAACGGTCGTCACCCACCGAAGCACTCGCCACCCACCGGGCCAAGACGATCAGGGCTTCCGGCAGCCCAGCATCCCAAGGTCGATCGCATCGGCCATGCGCGCATAGCCTTCATCGTTGGGATGCAGGTGGTCGCGGGTGATGCCGCCCGGCAGCGATTCCGGCACCGCCGGGTCACGCAGCGCCGCATCGAAATCCACCACCCCGTCATAGCCACTTTGCGGCCCGCGCGCCCAGGCATTGATCGCCGTGCGCGTGGCAGCTGAAACAGGTTCGTAGCGCTCCGAGCCACCGAACGGGGTCAGCGTGCCGATGAACGCACGCCCGCCGTGCAGGTGCACGCGGTCGGCAATCTGCCGGTAGCCGGCCTGCATATCGTCGGCGTTGCGGCCGGGCAGTGGTGCCGGCCCACCGCCATGGCGGATATCGTTGATCCCTTCGAACACGATCACCTGGTCGGCATCGGCGGTGGCGATCACATCGCGATCCAGCCGCGACAGCGCGCTGTGGCTGCGGCCGTGGTCGAGCAGTTTGTTGCCACTGATGCCCTGGTTGAGCACCACGAAGCGGTCCGGGCAAGCGCGCTGCAACCGCACTGCCAGTCGTTCCGGCCACTGGTTGTACGAGCCGCGCTGGGCGGTGGCGCCTTCGGTGATGGAATCGCCGAGCGCCACGATCACCGACGGCCGATCTGCGCGCTGTACCAGCACCGCGGAAAACACGTTCTGCCGATAGGACACCGCCACCGAATCGGCGATGGTCGGATGACGGCCATCGACGACCCGCACGGTGGTGCGACGGACTGCAGGCCGGGTTGCCTGCGGGAAGTAACCGGTGACCCGGATTTCATCCAGTGCCGCCGCCTGCAGCGGTACCGCGTCGGTCAAAAGGGCCGCGCCGACCGGTACTTCGATGAGCGCGCGTCCGGCCACGGTGACCGGTAGCGCCGTGCCGGAAGGCCCCTGCACGGTCACGTCCTGCAACCGCAGCGGGGCAACCCCGAGTTCATTGCTGATGCGCAGCCGCAACGCATCGGCGCGGCTGCCCAGCCGCATGTCCTGGCGCACCGTCTGTGCGGCGAACTGCATGGGAGCCTGCGGCGTGCCATCCAGGCGGTCCGGGGCGGGCGAGGCGGTCCATGCGGTGACCCACACCGGCTGCGCAGGGGCAGCCGATGCGGAGAGCGCCGAACCAACGGCAAACGAAACAGCAGTGATCCAGCGCAGCATGGCAAAACTCCGGTCAGGAGAAGAACGTACCGCCGTTGACGTCCACGTTGGCACCGGTCATGAAGGCGGCCGCGTCCGAGGCCAGGTAGACCGCCACGTCGGCCGCCTCTTCCGGCCGGCCCTGGCGACGCAGCGGCGTACCGGCGGCCACCGCAGTGCGCACTTCCGGCTTGGTGAACTCATCGTGGAAGCGGGTGGCGATCATGCCGCAGCACAGGGCGTTGACCCGGATTCCCTTCGGACCGAGTTCCTTGGCCATCGCACGGGTGAAGGTCATCACGCCGGCCTTGGCCGTGGCGTAGATCGCCGCGCCCGGGCCGCCGCCGTCGCGGCCGGCCTGCGAGGCGAAGTTGACGATCGCCGCACCTTCGCCCATGTGCGGAACAACCGCGTGGGTGGTCAGGTAGGTTGAGGTCAGGTTGAGGTCGATCACCTTGTGGAAGAACGCCGGGTCGATATCGGCCAACGGGCGACGCTCCACCATGCCGCCAGCCACGTTGACCAGCACGTCGATGCGGGGGCCGAACGCGGCCTGCGCCGCAGCGACCAGGCCGGCAACCGCGGCCGGATCGGTGACGTCGGCGCGGTGCGCGATGGCCTGGCCACCGGCGGCCTGGATCAGCTCCAGGGTCTGTCGTGCACTGGCTTCATCGTTGGCGTAGTTGATGCAGACGCGGGCGCCAGCAGCGGCCAGCTTGATTGAAATGTCGCGACCGATATCGCGGCCGCCACCGGTGACGATGGCCACCTTGTCCTGGAATGACATGGGATGAAGCTCCTTGTTTACGTGAGGGGGAAAAAGGGAGCGCAGGCATGCGCTCAGGAATCCGACGAAGGGGCATCGAGGCGGCGCACCGTACCGGTGATCCACCACAACGCGATGAGCGAAAGCGGTACCAGGGCCGCCACCAGCATGAACATCGGCGCGTACGACTCACGCGTCAGCACCGGTACCAGCCAGGTGGTGATCAGCGTGCCGGCCACGGCGGCGAGGCCACCCAGCCCGGCCAGGGTGCCGACCGAGCGTCCGCCGAACAGGTCACCCGGCAGCGTTTGGATGTTGCCGATCGCCACCTGGAAGCCGAACAGCACGGCGGCGATGGTCAGCACGGCGGTCAGCGGCTCGGCCGCCAGCACCGCGCCGAGCAGGGCAGGGGCCATCACCACGCAGCCGAGGGTGATTGACCATTTGCGCGCGCGGTCCACGCTGTGGCCGGCGCGGATCAGCCGGCCGGACAACCAGCCACCGGTCAGGCTGCCAAGCATCGCGCCGACGAACGGAACCCAGGCGAACAGGCCGATCTGCTTGATGTCGAAGCCGAAGGTTTCGGCCAGGTAGATCGGCAGCCAGGACACGAACAGCCACCAGATCGGGTCCAGCAGGAAGCGGCAGGCCAGCATGCCCCAGCTCTGCCGGTGCGCCAGCAGTTCGCGCACGCTGCGCCGCGGTGCAGCCGGGTCGGCCGCTCCGGCCTGGTCCTGCATGATCAGCCTGCGCTCTGCGTCGCTGACCCACGGATGCTTGTCCGGCCCGGCGCGGTAAACGAACAGCCACGGCAGCAACCACAGGAACCCCATCGCACCGATCACCACGAAGGTGCCGCGCCAGCCCAGCCACAGGTACAAGGCGGCGATCGCCGGCGCCGACACGATCGCACCGATCGAGGCACCGGCATTGAACACGCCCTGCGCCAGCGCACGCTCGCGCGCGGGAAACCATTCGGCATTGGCCTTCACCGCGCCCGGCCACGCGCCGGCTTCGCTGACCCCGAGCATCGCCCGCACCAGGCTGAAGGACAGGATCGAATGGGTGACCGCGTGCAGCGCGATGGAGATCGACCACACGCTGATGGACAGGGCGAAGCCCATCCGGGTGCCGATCAGGTCGAACAGTCGCCCGAACAGGAACTGGCCCGCTGCGTAGAACAGCATGAACACGGTGACCAGCAGGGCGTAGTCATCCTTGGTCGCGCCGACCTCGCGGGCGATCTCCGGCCACATCACCGCCAGCGCGTTGCGGTCGATGTAGTTGATCACCGTGGCGACCGCGATCAGGCCGACGATCAGCCAGCGCACCGCCGAGCGCACCGGCACCTTGCGCAACGTGTCGATGGCGGCCGGCCCCTTCATCGTGCATCCCCTTTGCCGGCCGCGCGGTCGATCCGCGCATGGCTGCCGCGCCAGCGGTAGCTGCGCCCCTCCACGCTGACGGTGTGTTCGACATCGGCGCTGCTGTCATCGGCAACGCCCAGCGCGATGCGCGCGCCGCTGGCCAGGGTCAGCTCGACCAGCTCGGCATCGCTGCCGCGTGCGCGCTTCAGGTCGCGGATCTGGCTGTCGGCGCCGTGCACGTACTCGGCGGTGCCGTTGTACTCGCCATGCGGCTCCAGCACGCTGAAGAAACTCACCGCGCGCTGCCCGTCCACGCGCTGTACCAGCGCCGGTTCGCGGCGCAGGTTGAACTCGGGATCATTGGCGCCGCTCTCCACCAGCAGGGCCTGCGAAGGCGCGCTGCTGCCGAAGCGGTAACTGTAGAAGCGCCCGTCGAGCAGCCACGCCAGCGTGCGCGGATCGCTGCCGGCCTGGCTGCGCGCATCCAGCCACAGGTGCTGGTAGCCGTTTTCCCTGCCCAGCACCGGGCGCTGGTCCACGAAGCGTTCAGCCTGGAATCCAGTGCTGACGATGTGGCCGTTGAAGTGCAGCGGCAGGTCGAAGCGCGCTGGCTTGTCCGCACTCACCTGCAGCAGGTCAAGCACCACGGGCAGGCCCAGCTCCGGATGCTGCAGCAGGGCCTGGGTACGGGTGAATACCACGCCGGGATACGCATCGCGCATCGTCGCCGAAGCGACCTGGGTGTCCTTGCCGGCCTCGAAGAAGCGTACCGTCGGCGCATGTTCCTCGCCGACCTTCCAGTCGCCGTTGAAGTGGCTCTTCTCATCCACCACCAGCGTGTTGTGGGCGATGGTCTGCTTGGCCCAACTGCGGTTCTCGGCGAGGTAGATGCCGCCGCGCTTGGCTTCCACGTTGAGGAAGCGGGCCGAACCGTAATCGGTCACCACCCGCTGTCCGTTGTCATAGAACAGCCAGTTGAGCTTGTCGAAGTGGCCGTGGCCCATGCCCTGCATGGTGTCTTTCTGTACCAGGGTCTGGCCGCGTTCACCGCCCATGCGCAGGATCGCCAGGCCACCCTGGTCACCGTCCGGGCCATCGCGCAGCAGCATCGGGGTGTAATCGAACGGCTTGGCCTTGCCGGCGGCCAGGCCCTGCGCCACCTTCAGTCCTTCCGGGGTCAGCAGCAGGCGACCCTGCTGTTCGGCGACGGACAGCAGCCGGTCATCGCCGCTGCGGGCGTAGGCGATGCCGATGCCGGCCACCAGCTCTTCGGTGTCCACCCCCTTGTCCAGGATCGCATCGTTGATCGGGAAGAACAGGCCGTCATAGCTGGTCTGCACCAGCACGTCGACGGCCTTCAGCAGCACGCCATCGCGGCGCTCGAAGATGCGGCGTTGCGGCTCGTTGCGTTCGATCGCATTGGCGAACAGCAGGAACGGCGCCAGTGCATAGCGCTGGTAGTACGGGCCTTCTTCGTAATAGCCGTCCGGCGAGAACAGCAGGTCGACCTGGCGCAGGAAACCGAATTCATCGTCCTTGCGGCTGCCGCGCAGTGACTTCTCCACCAATTCCGGGTCGCGCAGCACGTAGCCGGTCATGCCGGTGGCGGCCACCGCCCAGGTGGAATGGTTGTGGATCTGGTCGAAGTTCTTCGGCTCACTGGCGAGGAATTCGGCCATCGGACGGAACACGTTGTCATCGATGGTCTGGCGGTCCTTGGCCGGCAGTGCGTTGCGGATCGCGTCGTAGCCCTGCACCGCATTGACCAGCCACACCGAGTCGTTCAGTACCTGCCAGAACACCCGTCCCGGGATCTGTCCGCGGCCTTCCGGATGCGGGCCCAGCGTCGGGTACAGCGTGGCGTACTCCAGCAGCATGCGCCGTGCATAGTCCACGTAGCGGCTGTCACCGGTGAGCCGGTACAGCGTGCCGGCGGCCAGCAGCGCCTGGTAGTTGCGCTTGTGCTGTTCGTGGGTGCGGCCGCCGCCCTTGTCCTTGGGGAAGGGCACGTCGATGCCGGCCTTCATCATTTTTTCCAGCATCGCCTTGTTGCGGGCCTGCTCCTTGGCGAACCACGGATAGCGCGCACCATCGCTGGCCATCTGCTGCCATTGCGCAGCGGTCACCAGCACCGGGGCCGTGCTGCTTTCCGCCGCTGCGGGAGCCGCGGCGAAGGCCGCCGAGACGGGCAGCAGGGCCAGGGTTGCGGTAGCGGTAGCCACGGCGAGGGCAAGCGACAGGCACGTGTGTTTCATCGATCAGCTCCGTTGGCGGGCAGACGGTGGCCGACAGCGGCCGCATCCGTCCATTCCCCTTGTTTGGGATACCAGGTGACCCCGGTATCGTCGCGCGGTATCACCGCCAGGTTGGTTGCCGCGCCCACGTCGGCCAGCGCGGGCGAGGGCGACCACAGTCCGTTCGGCGCCTGCACCAGCGTCACGGTCATGCTGTCCACGCCGCCCGGCAGCGCGGTGGAGGCAAGCGGCGACTGCACATTGCCGCTGAAAGCCACGCCGGCCAGGCTGCCATCGACCGTCACCGGATTGGAACCGGTGCGGTTGACGATCAGGTTGGCGCGGAACTGGCTGCTGCTGGGCGGCACCACCATCGCGGTGGCCGCGTTGTAGCCCACGCCGAAGCTGACCTTGGCCACGTCGACGAAGGTATTGCGCTCGATCAGGGCATCCACCACCGGCGAGTAGCCCGACAGCGCGGCGTTGGCCTGGCCGTACATCACCGCCAGGCCGGCGCGGTTGCTGCTGCCGGCCAGCGCCTGGAAATAATTGTTGCGGACCTGCTGCTGCGCGTTGATCACGCGTACGCCGCCGGTGCCGGCCTTGCCATCACCCAGGAAGACGTTGTCCAGCACGCGGTTGCCGTCGCCATGGCGCAGCGTCAGCGACCCGGCCGAGCGGTAGAACACGTTGCCGCGGTACGTATTGCCGCCGGACTTGTTGGAAATGATCTCGGTTTCGCCATCGCAGCCTTCGAACCAGTTGGCTTCGACGGTGCTGTTGGAATCGCTGAGCGAGGTGTCGCTGGTGCCAACGCGCAGTGTTTCGCCACCGTTGACACCCAGCGCCGGCCGCGGGCCGAACCAGTTGTGGTCGATGCGATGCTGGTTGTCCATGCCCTGGGTGGCATCACGCACCACCACCACCGTAGGGCCGGCGTTGGTCTTGCCGCGCAGCTGGCTATGGTCCAGCCGGTTGAAAGCGCCGTACAGCATCACCCACTGGTCCTGGTCGGCCGGGTCCGGATTGCTGTAGTCATCGATCACCAGCCCGGTGACCCGGCTGTTGCGCGCCACTGCCTTGCTGGATTCGCGGAACGCCACCACTGCATCGCTGGGGCTGTAGCCGTTGCGGAACACCAGGTTGGCCACATGCAGGTACTGGCCGGCCAGGCGCAGGTCGGACTGCCCGGTGAGCACCACCTGGCCGGGCGACTGCGCGCGCAGCGTGATCGGGGCGGCCGCGGTGCCGTTGCCTTTCAGCAGCAGTCGCGTGTTGTTCCAGGTGCCGTTGGCCAGCACGATCTCATCGCCCGGCTGCAGATTGGCGGAGGCGGCGGTGTACTCGCCGGTGTCGTGCACCAGATAGCTTGCCGCCTCGGCGGGCGACGCGAACGGAATGCCCAGCGCCAGCAACAGGGCGGCGGTCAGATGGCGTGGCGGACACTGCATGGTGTTCCCTCCGAAGCGTGGCCTGCGAAGCAGGAGATGATTGTAAGCCGTAGTGCTAGTCCAGTTGGCATGGAAAGTAGGGCAATAACATCGCTAAGTCATGCTGCAACAGCACATCTTTTTACCGTAAATTGGCCTATAGCAATGGTAAGACGAAAGAATCAGTCCAATTGGTTGACATTTGTGTGTCCGCATGTCGAAAGTGCGCCCCATGCCCGCTGTGCGGGACATCCTTTGGGAGGAGGACATCATGCGTCGTACTGAACTGCCCGTTTCACCATTCCATCCACACCCGCTTGCCGCCGCCCTGCTGGCAGCGCTTTTCGTCGCGGCGCCTGCCATGGCCCAGCAGGCCGATCCGCCAGCCACCGGCGCGGCCACCACGCTGGACCAGGTGCAGGTGACCGGCATCCGCGAATCGATGCAGAGCTCGATCAACAAGAAGCGCGACGACACGGTCATTTCCGATGTGCTGTCGGCTGAAGACATCGGTGACCTGCCGGCGCCGTCGCTGGCCGACGCCATCGAGACGCTGACCGGCGCGGCCTCCACCCGCGACAAGACCGGCGCCTCGGAAATCTCGATCCGCGGCCTGGGCGCGTTCCTGAGCAGCACCAATTTCAACGGCCGCGAGATCACCAACGGCAGTGGCGATCGTTCGGTGAACTTCAACATGTTCCCGGCCGAACTGATCAATACCGTGGCGATCTACAAGACGCAGCGCGCCGATATCATCGAAGGCGGTGTGGCCGGCACGATCGGCCTGGAGACGGTGAAACCGCTGGAATACGGCAAGCGCTCGGTGCAGATGGACCTGCGCGGCAGCTGGGCGGAGTACGACAAGAAGTACAAGGACGACGATGGCATCGGCTACCGCGGTACGGCCAGCTACATCGACCAGTTCGAATTCAGCAACGGCGGCAAGCTCGGCGTCTCGCTGGGCATCCAACGCCTGGAAGGGTCTGATCCGGAAGAGAGCATCACCAGTGGCTCCACCTGGTACGCCTGCGACGGGCGGGTCAATGTCGCCAACGCCAACTGCACCGAGCCGGGGGCTGCCGCGATTGCGGCCGGCACGCCCTACTACCTGGTGCCCAGCAGCCGGATCTACCGCCTGAAGCAGGAGCGCAACGACCGCGAGAGCGAGTTCGCCGCGGTGCAGTGGCGGCCCAATGACGTGGTCGAGGTCAATGTCGATGTCGAACACACCGACCGCAACTGGTATGAAAACCGCAGCGACCTGAGCCTTTCCAATACCCGTCGTGGCATCGTCGACCGCCAGGTGGACGACAACGGCGTGGTGCGCGCACTGTCCGGCAGCACCTCGATCGATTCGACCTCCAACCGCTATTGGCGCAACGAGGAGTACACCGGTGGCGGCCTCAACCTGATCGTGCGCCCCAGCCCGGCCTGGGAACTGTCCACCGATCTGTCGTATTCGCACACCCGGCGCGTCGACAACGAGCGCGCCACCCGCCTGCGCGCCAACCAGCGCGACACCGCCAATGCGATCGTGCCCGGCATCAGCAGCGGCACCACCGGTTATGTGAACTATGACTGGGCATGGCAGGGCGAGGTGCCGAGCGTCTACCTCGATCCCGCCTTCGACCCGGGCAACTGGGACGCCTACACCGGCGCGGCGCGCGTGACCTCCAGCGAGACCGAGAACGATCATCAGATCCGCGCCGGCCGCTTCGATGCCAGCTTCATGCCGGAGGACGGATTCTTCACCCGGATCAAGGCCGGGTTGCGTGCCAGCCAGGCCGATTACACGCTGCGCGACAACACCCTGGTTACCGATTACGACCAGCGCATTGCCGGCGACAAGGCCTCGATCATCGCCGCCAACCGCGGCTGCCGTACTGCCTTCCCGCAGAAGGATTTCATGGATGCCGCCAGCGGCAACACGATCTCCGAGTGGGCCTACTTCGACCCGATGTGCCTGTACCAGTCCTTCCGCGGCACCAGCGACAGCCTGCTCGATCCGTCGATGCAGGATCCCAACAACGTGGACATCACCGAGAAGACCCGCTCACTCTACCTGCTGGGTGAGTTTGCCAGTGAATGGTTCGGCCTGCCGGTGACCGGCAACCTCGGCGTGCGCTGGGTGAAGACCGACGTGCGTTCGGAAGGCGTGCGCACCGGCCTGACCGTGGTGGACAACGGCGATGGCACCATCCGCCTGCAGCCGACCGGCGACTTCACCACCCAGACTTTCAAGGCCGGCAATGACAAGCTGCTGCCCAGCGTCAATGCCTCCTTCGAACTGCGTGATGACCTGCTGCTGCGCGTGGCGGGCTACCGCGCCATGTCGCGGCCGGACATCTCCGCGCTGGGCGCCGGCCGCACCATCAATGTCAACGGCGATGCCAGCTTCGGCAACCTGGCCGATGCGCTGGATGACATCAGTGCCAGCGGCAACCCGGCCGCGCAACCGCTGATGAGCTGGAACGGTGATCTTTCGCTGGAGTGGTATCCGAATCCGGACACGCTGCTGGCCGCCGCCGTCTACTGGAAGCAGTTCAACGGGGGCACGGCGACCGCGCTGGTTGATGAGACCTACACCCTCAACGGCCAGTCGGTGACGGTGCCGGTGCGCCAGCAGGTCACCACCGATGAGGACAGCACGCTGACCGGCATGGAGCTCAGCGCCACCCATCGCTTCTCCTATCTGCCGCAGCCGTTTGACGGGATGGGCTTCAAGGTCAGCTACAACTACGCCGATTCGGACTACGAAACCCAGGATTCCCGCCTGGGCGAGCAGCTCGCCAGCGATGGCAGCGTGATTCCCGCGATCGTCTCCCCGGCCGGCCTGAGCGGGTTCTCGCGGCACGTCCTGTCCGGCTCGTTGTACTGGGACGTCGGTCCGTTCAACATCCAGGCCATCGCCAAGTTCCGTTCCAAGTATTACCAGGACTTCACCGGCAACACCGCGCAGCAGAACCGGTACTACGATGACAACACCAGCGTGGACCTGCGCGCCCGCTACCGGGTGAACAAGAACCTGTCGCTGTCGCTGGAATTGATGAACATCACCAATGAACCTCGCGTGGCCTACCAGCCTTCCTATGGCAACTTCCGCGAGGTGGTGAGCTACGGGCGACGTGCATTTTTCGGTGTACGATACAAGTTCTGAACGAGACGGCGCGATCCTGGTGATCGCGCCGTTGCTCCAACCGGACCAGCCCCGCGTGCGGTGGCCCGGGACGGTGCCGGAGGGAACCACCGAGGGTCAGCCCATGTCCGCCAACCGCCTGTACCAGACCATCGCCGCAAAACTGCGCAAGTTGATCGAGGACGGAGAGTTCCCGCCCGGCGCGCGCCTGCCTGGCGAACGCGAACTGGCCGAACGCTTCGGCGTGAGCCGGGTCACCGTGCGCGAGGCGGAAATCGCCCTGGAAGCGCAGGGCTGGATCGCCATCCGGATCGGTTCGGGTGTCTATGTAAAGCCGCGCCCGCTGGACGGGCAGGGCGGCTTCCCTGACGTAAGCGCCTTCGACCTGACCGCTGCGCGTGCGGTGTTCGAGGCCGAAGCGGCCGCGCTGGCGGCCGGCAACCTGGACGATGCGGACATCGCCGAACTGCGGGTGCTGGCCGAGGCACTGTGCCGCCGCGACCTCACCGACGCCGAAGCAGGCGACTTCGACCGCCGCTTCCACCTGACCATCGCACGTTTGTCCGGCAATCCGGTGGTGGAGTACTTCGTGCAGCAGATCTGGCGCATGCGCAGCGACCTGCCGCGGGTGGCCGAAGTCTATTCGCGGGTCTGCCACGACGATGGCGCCAGCCGTGCCGACGAGCACATGGCGATCTTCGAAGCGCTTGCTTCGCGCGATCCTGTTGCAGCGCGCAACGCGATGCGCCATCACTTCCAGCGCCTTTTCGAGGCGATGCTGGAAGCCACCGAAAACGAAGCCCTGGCAGAGATCCGCCGCCGCACCGCCCACGACCGCGAACGCTTCATGGCCACGACCCGCATTTAATGCATAGCGGCGGGGGCTGCTGGCGTGAGGCAGGCGGCGGGACTGCACAGGACACGCCGCAAGTACGTCCATGTAGGCTGCATCGCCGCATCCATGCGGCTCAGCGTCCCGCGCAGCCCCGCCCCCTGCCTCTTGGACACTCCGCGAGCGCTGCTTCAAAAAGCCGAGCAACGCTCGGCTGCTCTTTCTTTTCTTCTCTTTTGCCCCGGCGGCCCGACCCACTGTCCGGCGGCGGCGGGAGAGGCTGCACGGGACACTGTGAGGCAGGAGCCGAACAACAGCCTACAGGGGTGAGCGCGCATTGCTTGCGAGGCACTGCCTCGCATGCGCTCGAACGCACAGCCGCCAGCGGATGGGCCGGGCCGCGGAGCGGGACTTGCGGCGTGTCCTGGACGGCCCTGTCTGCCGCCGCAGCGCGAAAGACGAAAAGCCCGCCAGCGCGGCAAACCCACCCCGCGCGGTATGCTGCAGGTCGGTTTTCATGGAAGAGGAAGCGCGATGTTCCCGACGATGTTCTTTACCGTGGTACTGGCCCTGGTGGCCGTGATCATCCTGTTCAAGGCCGTACGGATGGTGCCGCAGGGGTATGAATGGACGGTGGAGCGCTTCGGGCGCTATACCCACACCATGTCGCCCGGCCTGCACTTCCTGATCCCGATCGTGTACGGGGTGGGCCGCAAGGTGAACATGATGGAGCAGGTGCTGGACGTGCCCAGCCAGGAAGTGATCACCAAGGACAACGCCGCCGTGCGGGTGGACGGGGTGGTGTTCTTCCAGGTGCTGGATGCGGCCAAGGCGGCCTATGAAGTGTCCAACCTGGAAGTGGCGATGATCGCCCTGGTGCAGACCAACATCCGTACCGTGATCGGTTCGATGGACCTGGATGAATCCCTCAGCCAGCGCGAAGTCATCAATGCGCAGCTGCTCAGCGTGGTCGACCAGGCCACCAATCCCTGGGGCCTGAAGGTCAACCGCATCGAGATCCGCGATATCCAGCCGCCGCGTGACCTGCTCGATGCGATGGCACGGCAGATGAAGGCCGAGCGCGAAAAGCGCGCGCAGATCCTCGAAGCCGAAGGCGCGCGCCAGTCGGAGATCCTGCGCGCCGATGGCGAAAAACAGGCGACGGTGCTGGAAGCCGAGGGTCGGCGCGAAGCAGCGTTCCGCGATGCCGAAGCCCGCGAGCGTCTGGCCGAGGCCGAGGCCAAGGCCACCCAGATGGTGTCGGTGGCGATTGCCGAAGGTGACGTGCAGGCCATCAATTACTTCATCGCGCAGAAATACGTCGAGGCCTTCAAGGAGCTGGCGACCTCGCCCAACCAGAAACTGGTGCTGATGCCGATGGAAGCCAGTGGCGTGATCGGATCGATCGCAGGCGTCGCCGAACTGGCAAAGCACGCCTTCGCCAAACAGGAAGAGAAGAAATCCACGCGCGCGGTTCCGCCGCGCTTTGGAGACTGACATGCGCTGGGAAGTGGTTGGATGGGGGGCGCTGGCCCTGGTCTTGTTCGCCGCCGAAGCGATGGCACCGGGCGCGTTCATGCTGTGGATCGGCATCGGCGCGGCTGCGGTTTTCCTGATCACCGCGCTGGTGCCCGGCATCCCGGTGCTGTGGCAGGTGGTGGCCTTCGTGGTGCTGAGCGTGGTGGCCATCCAGGCGTATCGGCGCTGGGGCCGCACGCGCGGGCGTGAAAGCGACAAGCCGCTGTTGAACCGCCGCAGCGAACAGCTGGTGGGCCGCGTGGCGGTGCTGCAGCAGGGCATCGTGGCCGGGCAGGGGCGGGTGAGCATCGATGATGCGTCGTGGCAGGTGACCGGACCGGAGCTGGCGGCGGGGACGCCGGTGCGGGTGGTGGCGGTGGTCGATGGCGTGCTACAGGTGGAAGCGAACGGGTGAGACCCCCTCGCGGGTGGGGCTTTATGTATCCGGCGCTGGGTCGGGCGGTGGGGCTGGTCGGGGGACGGCAAAAGCCGCTCCTGCGGGCCTCGTTTCGCGCCATCCATGGCGCTCAACGCCCCCGCCCAGCCCCACCGCCCGACCCGCTGACAGGTTGCGGTGGCCGCCAGCCGCGCAATGAAAAAAGAAGAAAGGCGGTAGCGCCGACCCGTGGTCGGCGAGCGCAGCGGGCCGTTGGCGGAAACATTCCGCCGACCATGGGTCGGCGCTACCGACGGCCTCGGTGCGTGTCCGGTGGAGGGAGCCCCTGAGTCAGGGGCGGCCGCGAAGCGGCGGGGTATGGGTGCTGGTGAGACGGGGCCCGCGGTTTGCGCAGCAAAGCGTGGGAGCGGCAACGCGAATGCGATGGCGTGGACCCGCGCAGCGCTGTGCCTCTATCTGGGATAATGGCGACCTTGTTTCCCTGTTGCCGGACCGGTCATGACCCAGAAGACGCTGCTCAACGATACCCACCGCGCCCTCGGCGCCAAGATGGTCGATTTCGGGGGCTGGGACATGCCCATCCACTACGGTTCGCAGCTGGATGAACACCATCTGGTGCGTCGGGAAGCGGGCGTCTTCGACGTCAGCCACATGACCGTGGTCGACCTGCGCGGTGAACAGGTCAAGCCGTTCCTGCGTCGCCTGCTGGCCAATTCGGTCGACAAGCTGAAGGTGACCGGCAAGGCGTTGTACTCCTGCATGCTCAATGAGCGTGGCGGGGTGATCGACGACCTGATCGTCTACTACCTGGCCGATGACTTCTTCCGCATGGTGGTCAACGCCTCCACCCGCGAAAAAGACCTGGCCTGGCTGACCGAACAGGCGCTGCCGTTCGACGTGTCGGTGCAGCAACGTCCCGACCTGGCCATCCTGGCCGTGCAGGGCCCGCAGGCGCGCGATGCCGTGATCGGTCTGGTCGACGCCGCTGGCGCCGCCACCCTGGCCAAGCTGGCACGCTTCGCCGCCACCGATGTGACCTCGGCCGACGGTGTCGCCCTGTTCGTGGCGCGCACCGGCTACACCGGCGAAGACGGTTTCGAAATCCTGTTGCCGCAGGACGCGGTGGTGGCGTTCTGGAACCAACTGCTGCAGGCGGGCGTCAAGCCGGCCGGCCTCGGTGCGCGCGACACGCTGCGCCTGGAAGCCGGCATGAATCTCTACGGCCAGGACATGGACGAAGCGATCACCCCGTACGAAGCCGCGCTTGCCTGGACGGTCTCGCTCGACGAGGGCCGCGACTTCATCGGCCGCGATGTACTGGAAGCACAGAAGGCCGCCGGCAATGCGCGCCAGATGATCGGCCTGGTGATGGATGAGAAGGGCGTGCTGCGGCATGGCCAGGCCGTGCTCACCGCCGTTGGCCAGGGCGAGATCCTGTCGGGCACGTTCTCGCCGACGCTGGCCAAGGGCATCGCGTTCGCCCGCGTGCCAGCAGGTGAGCTGGGCGAGGTGAGCGTGGACATCCGCGGCCGTGCCGTGCCGGTGCGCGTGGTCAAGTTCCCGTTCGTGCGCGAAGGCCAGGCGCAGGACGGCGTGCTGCCGGTCGCCTGATCCTGTTTTGTCGGCCGGGGCCTGCCAGCAGGGCCGGCCGGTTGGTTACACTACCCGCGTTTTTTCCACACCCGTATTCCTGGAGCAGTGCCATGAGCGAGATCCCCGGCGACCTCAAGTTCCTCAAGTCCCACGAATGGGCGCGCGTCGAATCCGACGGCAGCGTCACCGTAGGTATTTCCGACCATGCCCAGGGCCTGCTCGGCGATCTGGTCTATGTCGAGCTGCCCGAGGTGGACGGCGAAGCCAAGGCCGGCGAAACCATCGCGGTCGTCGAGTCGGTCAAGGCCGCATCGGACGTGTACAGCCCGGTCACGGGCACCGTCATCAAGGTCAATTCGGCCCTGACGGACAAGCCGGAAACCATCAACGAAGATGCGTACGGCGAAGGTTGGCTGTATGTCGTGCAGCCGAGCGACCTGGCTGCCGAGCTGGAGGACCTGCTGGGTCCGGACGACTACGCCGAAGTACTGGAAGACGACGACCACTGATCCGTCGCCGCCCCGGCAGACCAAAGGACCGCCCCTGGCGGTCCTTTTTTTTGTCCGCATTCCGGCACGTCGCTCATGCGCGCAGCACGCAGCGGAAGCTGGCTTGGGGCATGAGCATGCGGTTGTCGACGAGGTTGCCGGTCGGTTGGAGGGTTGGCTGCCGGCGCGGTGGGGACGAAAAGTTTTGCGCAAAATCGCATTTGCGTCGCAAAGTTCGACGCGCCGCGTGTGAAAAAAAAGGCGACCGTTTGCGAAGCGTTGGGGAAGGCGGGACGGGCACCGCTACGCTGCGCGCCGCACCGCCGTGTCATCGCGCGTGCCCTGCGGCTGTTTCAGAATAAGGCTTGTTTAAAGTGCTTTCGTTCGCCGTGCCGATGCGCGCATGCGCGCCGCGCTGGTCGATGCATGCCCGTAGCGGTGATCGGCAACGCCGCCGCTCGCACCGCCAGCGGCCATCGCCGAACACCTGCGGCGTGAATTTTTTCGTGGGGGGTTGTTGACAGCCCAAAAAAGCGTGATTAGGTTTCGCCCAGCAGACCTTTACTGCAAAACCGAGTGCAACCGATCAAACGCCAGGCGCGAAGCACAACCCGGACACCCACTGCACCGCGACGCGCGGCGCAGTCGGCCCAGCTTCCCGCTGGCAATTGCACGTTACGTTCTGCCGCGATGCCAGCCTCGCCGATCGAAGCGCGCATCGCAGCAACCGTCACGACGCGGAAGACGCGTCGGCGGGCCCCGCCAGCAGCTTCAGCGGGTTCGATTTACCTGGGCGTTTCAACACTCCATCACTGACGAGGAGCCATCCCATGGCAACTGCGAAGAAGAAGCCCGCCGCCAAGAAGGCGACGAAGAAAGTAGCCAAGAAAGCCACCGCCAAGAAAGCCACTGCCAAGAAGGTCGCCAAGAAGGCGACCGCCAAGAAGGCAGTGAAGAAGGCGGCGGCCAAGAAGACCACCGCGCGCAAGGTCGCCAAGAAGGCAACTGCCAAGAAGGCAGTGAAGAAGACCGCGAAGAAGGCCGTCAAGAAGGTTGCCAAGAAGGCGACTGCCAAGAAGGCAGCGAAGAAGGTCGCGCGCAAGCCCGCCAAGAAGGTCGCCAAGAAGGCAACTGCCAAGAAAGCGGTAAAGAAGGCCGCCAAGAAGGTAGCCAAGAAAGCCACCGCCAAGAAGGCGACTGCCAAGAAGGCGACCAAGAAGGCCACCAAGAAAGTCGCCAGGAAAGCGACCGCCAAGAAGGCCGTGAAGAAGACCGCGAAAAAGGCAGCTGCGAAGAAGCCGGCCGCAAAGAAGGCCGCCCGCAAGAGCCCGGCACGCCGCAAGAAGGCCGCTCCGGTGGCCCTCCCGGCAACCCCGGCGCCGCTGATCTAAGCACGTCCCGATAGCCGTACCTGAAGCCCCCTCTCCGACAGCCCAGCGGAGAGGGGGTTTTTTTATCCACGAAAAAGGGGACGGGGGGAATTAATTGGAATTAATTCCCCCCGTCCCCTTTTTTTGCTGCGGCTTAACGCGGTGAGGCGCTGGCGCGGTTGGACGAGGCGCCCTTGCGCTTGTCCTGGGAAGGCGCACCTTCGGCCATCAGGCTGTCGCTGCCGAAGTCGGTATCCACGTCCAGCCAGCGCTGGGTCGGCAGGCCGAGGGCGGAATCCAGTACGGTCGGCAGCAGGCCGCTGGGCAGGCTGCTTTCGCCGTTCCACATGATGGCGATGCCCATGTCGCGTTCGGGAATCAGTGCAACCAGGCCGCGGTAACCCTGCACCGCGCCGGCATGGAACACCACTTCGTGGCCGGCGTAATCGAAGTTGCGCCAGCCCAGCGCATAGCCGGCCGAGCGCAGGCGCTCGCGGCGCCAGCCCGAACGCATTTCGCCCGGGGTGTTGACCAGCGAAGCGTGCAGCGTGGCCAGCAGCGGGGCGGGCAGCACGTCCGGACGGTGGCCGGTCTGGGCCAGCAGCCACTGCGCCATGTCGTTGGCGCTGGCATTGACGCCCGCCGCAGGCGCGAGCCGGTAGTAGGTCGGCTTCGGGCTCAGCGAGACCCAGCCATTGCGGCTGCGCACGTGCGGTCGCGCCCAGCGCGAGCTGGCCTGGATGCCGGCAAGGCCCAGACTTGCATCGTCCATGCCCAGCGGCTTGAACAGGCGCCGTTCGACGGCCTGTTCGTAGAAGCTGCCCGATGCAGCGTAGACCACATCGCCGATCAGGCTGTAGGCCACGTTCTGGTAGGCGTAGCAGTCGCCGGGCAGGCACTTCAGCGAGGTGGAGCCCAGCTTCTGGGTCAGGGTGTAGTACTCGGCGTTGGCTTCGACGTCGCGGTCGTAGGCGTTGTACGGCAGGCCGACGCGGTGGCTCAGCAGGTCGGCCACGGTCAGCCGGTCGGTGGCCTCCGGCGTGGCCAGCTGGAAGCCCGGCACGTAATCGGTGACCTTGCTGTCCCAGCGCAGCGTGCCATCGTTGACCAGCAGCCCGGCCATGGTGCCGGCGAAGGCCTTGGACAGCGAGGCCAGGCGGAACACCGTGTGGGAATCGACCGCCAGGGGATTGTTGACGTCGGTGACGCCATAGCCGCGCGCGCTGAGGATGCGACCGCCCTGCACGATGGCCACCGCCATGCCCGGCACGCGCTCGCCATAGGTGAGCTGCTGCGCCATCGATTCGATGTGGGCCACGTTGAAGCCGGCCGCCGGTGCCTGCGGATGGGCGGCCAGGCCGGTGCGGTAGGCTGCCGGATGCGTATGCGCTGGCGCTGCAACGGCGCTTTCGATGTTGGTGGGCATCGGCGGCAGCGCGGAGGTCTGCGCCGTGGTGGAAAGGGCAACGGGCATCAGCATGCCCAGCATTCCGGTGGCCGCCGTGCGGAACGGACGACGCCTGCTGTTCTTGTTCATTGATCGGGACCCGAGCGCGACTGCTGTGACCGATTCTAGCCCCGCTTTTCGCCATTGCACAAACAAAGCGAAGATGAATGCGCATCTTGCTGAAAATACTCGGATTTTGACGCCGGATCGGGCGCCATTGGGATCCTGCCCTGCGCAGGCCTGCCGCGCCGAGGGCGCTGGCGATGTTGCAGTGCATTGGATAACGTACGCGCTTCCCAGCCTCCCGGAGTCACCCATGTCCTGCTGCTGCCGCCCCGCGCGCGTGCGGGGTGACGCGTGAGCGCGCCGCTGGATCCGCCGCTGCAACGCGGTCCACTGCGCGGACTGTTGCAGGCCCTGCGGGATACGCCCGCGCTGGGGTGGTCATTCCTGTACTTCTTCTGCCTGCTCAGCGGTTACTACGTCCTGCGCCCGGTGCGTGAGGCGATGGCTTCCTCGTCGGACCTGCAGGAAGTGTTCCCGCCGGCGCTGATCGCCTGGTTCGGCAGCCACGGGGTCGCATTGCAGGATTTCGTCCTGCAGTTCCTGTTCACCTGTGTGTTCCTGATCATGCTGGTGTTGCAGCCGGTGTACGGCTGGCTGGTCAGCCGACAGCCACGGCGCGTCTTCATGCCGGTCGTGTATGGCTTCTTCATCGTCACCCTGCTCGGCTTCCACCTCATGTTCGACAGCAACGTGCCGGGGCGGGGCATGGCGTTCTTCTTCTGGGTGACGGTGTTCAACCTGTTCGCCGTGGCGGTGTTCTGGAGCTTCATGGCAGATGTGTTTTCCAACGCACAGGCGCGGGCGTACTACGGTTACATCGGCGCGGCCGGTACGCTGGGCGCCTTCCTTGGCCCGGTCATCACCGGGGCCCTGGTGCAACGCGTGGGCATCGCCAACCTGATGCTGGTCTCGGCCGGCTTCCTCAGCATCTGCCTGCTGTGCATCTGGCGGCTGCGGCACTGGGCGATCCTGCGCGAGCGTGAGCAGCAGCTGGTGTCCGGTGAGCAGCCGATGGGGGGCAGCGTGCTGGATGGCCTCAAGCTGATCGTGCGCGAACCGCTGCTGCGCTGGCTGGCGCTGCTGGTGGTATTCGGGGTGGGCGTGGGGACGATGCTGTACAACCAACAGGTGTCGATCGTACGCGTGGCCTTTCCTGATCCGGAAGCGCGCACCGCCTTCTATTCGCACCTGGACCTGGCGGTGAACACGTTGACCCTGGTGGTGCAGTTGACGCTCACGCGCTGGCTGCTGTCGCGGCATGGGGTGGCACCGGCGCTGTTGATCCCGGCGCTGGCGATCATCGTCGGCTTCTCTGTGCTGGCGGCCTCGCCGCTGCCGCTGCTGGTGGCGGTGGTACAGGTGGTGACGCGCGCCAGCGAGTTCTCGCTGTTCAAGCCGGCGCGGGAGACCCTCTACACCCGTGTGGACCGCCAGTGGCGCTACAAGGCCGGCGCGGCCATCGACACCGTGGTCTACCGCGGTGCGGACCTGAGCTTCACCTGGGTGCACAAGGGCCTGTCTTTGCTGGGGTCCAACGTCGTGTTCGCCGGCGGCATCGTGGTGGCATCGCTGATGACCCTGGCGACCTTCGGCGTGCTGCGCCAGGAGAAGAAACTGCCACACGACCGCTAGTGGGTCCACGCATGCGCCGCCGGCTGCCGATCCTCAAGTAAGCTCTGCGCACTTACTCGAGGATTGCCCATGTACTGGATCTGGATCGCGTTGTCGTTGACGCTGCTGGTCGCTGCGCTGCACGTCTACTTCCTGGTGCTGGAAATGTTCCTGTGGACGCGCCCGCTGGGCCTGAAGACCTTCCGCAACACGCTGGAGAAGGCACAGGCCACGCGCGTGCTGGCGGCCAACCAGGGGCTCTACAACGGCTTTCTGGCCGCCGGCATCCTGGTCGGCCTGGTCCGCTACTTCGAGATCACCATTTTCAGCCTGGTCTGCGTGGTGGTGGCCGGCTGTTACGGCGCATGGACGGTGAACCGGCGGATCTTCTACATCCAGGCGGTGCCCGCCCTGCTGGCGCTGGCGGCGATCTGGCTGGCTGGCCGCAACCTGCACTGAAACAAGAAGGGGCCAGAGCCCTTTTCCTGCGGAAAAGGAATCTGACCCCGTCGGGATCACGGTCCGGTCGCGAGGCGGTCAGGCCGCCTGCTGCGAACCGGTCTCCTTGCGCGGCAGGTCGTAGTAACCGGCCGAGCGCAGTTCGTGGGTATCGAAATCATCCACGGTGATCGCTTCCAGGGTGATCGCACGCAGCTCTTCCAGCAGGCTGCGTTCGTCCTGGGTCAGCACGCCTTCGGCCACGGCTTCGTCCAGCTGCTTGTTGTAGTCCAGCGCCTCGATGCCCTTGCTCTTGAGTGCCTTGAGGAACTTGCGCTCCACCGGCTCGGCCATGATGGCCTTGGCCAGGTAGCTGTTGATGCGCCCGCCCGGGTTGTTCTCGCACGGGGTCATGAACACGCCATCGGCCAAGCGGTCGCGGGCTTCGTTGGGGGCCATCAGCAGGGCGGCGACGCGCCGGCTCAGGCGGTCACCCGGGGCTTCGGCACGACGGCCCAGCGGGAAGATCAGCAGCCACATCAGCCAGCCGATCGGACGGATCGGGAAGTTGCGCAGCGCCGCCGACAGCGATTCTTCGATCTTGTGCACGCTGTCATGGAAGGCCCAGGCCAACAGCGGCTGGTCGGCCGCCGGTGCGCCTTCATCGTGGTAGCGCTTGAGCATCGCGCTGGTCATGTAGACATGGCTCAGCACGTCGCCCAGGCGGCCGGACAGCGACTCCTTGAACTTCAGCTTGCCGCCGAGGGTCATCATGGAGATGTCGGCCATCAGCGCGAGGTTGGCCGAATAGCGGTCCAGCTTGCGGAAGTAACGGCGGGTGTAGGCATCGCCCGGCGCGGCACCGAAGCGGGCACCGGTCAGGCCGAACCAGAACGAACGCACGGCGTTGGAGATGCCGTAGCGGATGTGCCCGAACAGGCTGCGGTCGAACTCCTGCAGGCCGGCCTTGCGGTCCGGATCCTGCGCGGCCTTCATTTCCTTCATCACCCACGGATGGCACAGGATGGCGCCCTGGCCGAAGATCAGCAGGCTGCGCGTCATGATGTTCGCGCCTTCCACGGTGATCGCGATCGGCGCGGCCTGCCAGCTGCGGCCGGCGAAGTTGCGCGGGCCCAGGATGATGCCCTTGCCGCCGATCACATCCATCATGTCCGAGATCACTTCACGGCTCATGCTGGTGCAGTGGTACTTGGCGATCGCCGACGGTACCGACGGCACGTCGCCACGATCCACCGCCGCCGCCGTAGCCTGGGCCAGCGCGCTGATCTTGTAGGCCTTGCCGCCGATGCGGGCCAGCGCCTCTTCCACGCCTTCGAAGCGACCGACCGACAGGCCGAACTGCTTGCGGATGCGGGCGTAGGCACCGGTGATGACCGCACCGGCCTTGGCGCCGCCGCTGCCGGTGGAGGGCAGGGTGATCGAGCGGCCCACGGCCAGGCATTCGTTGAGCATGTTCCAGCCCTTGCCGGCCATCGCGGCACCACCGATCAGCTGGGTCAGCGGGATGAACACGTCCTTGCCCTTGATCGGGCCGTTCTGGAACGGCGAGTTCAGCGGGAAGTGGCGACGGCCGACTTCCACCCCGGCGGTTTCGCGCGGCAGCAGGCCCAGGGTGATGCCGATATCGCGCGTTTCACCGATCAGCTGGTCCGGGTCGTACATGCGGAAGGCCAGGCCGATCAGCGTGGCCACCGGGGCCAGCGTGATGTAGCGCTTGTCGAAGGTCAGCCTGACGCCGAGCACGCGCTCGCCGTTCCACTCGCCGTGGCAGACGATGCCGTAATCGGGAATGGAGGTGGCATCGGAGCCGGCGAACGGACCGGTCAGGCCGAAGCAGGGCACTTCGCGGCCATCGGCCAGGCGCGGCAGGTACTGGTCCTTCTGCTCCTGGGTGCCGTAATGGTTGAGCAGCTCACCCGGGCCCAGCGAATTGGGCACACCGACGGTGGAGCTGACCACCGACGACACCGAGGCCAGCTTCTGGATCACCTTGTGGTGGGCCAGCGCGCTGAAGCCCAGGCCGCCGTACTGCTTGGGAATGATCATGCCGAAGAAGCGGTTCTTCTTGATGAAGGCCCACATTTCCGGCGGCAGGTCGGCGTGGACGTGGGTGATTTCCCAGTCGTTGACCATCTTGCACAGTTCTTCCACCGGGCCATCCATGAAAGCCTGTTCTTCGGCGGTGAGCTGCGGCTTGGGATAGTTCAGCAGGATGTTCCAGTCCGGATCACCGGTGAACAGCTCGCCTTCGAAACCGACCGAGCCGGTCTCCAGGGCGATCCGCTCGGTCTGCGACAACGGCGGCAGCACCTTGCGGAACACCTTCATCATCGGCGCGGTCAGCAGCGGCTTGCGGATGAAGGGCAGCAGCAGCGGGACGGCGATCACCGCCACGAGGGCGGCCGCGACGAGGGTAGCGGTCTGGTTGATGTAGGGCACGAACCAGCACACGGCCAACACGGCCACGCTGATGATCGTCCAGGTGATCAGGCGCATGCGGTGGTAGGCCGCGAATGCACTTGCCAGCAACAGGGCAAGGAAGGGAAGAACGATGCTCATGAGCGTACTCCGGTGACGTGCTCGGGTTCGGCGGACGATGTTGTGGCCAAGGCCGGGGGTAACACGTCCAGATAGTTCAACACAGTAGCGGTAAAGGCGTCGTTGTCATCGCCGGCCAGCATGTGCGTGGCCTGCGGCAGCTGTACGTGGCTGGCATGCGGGGCCAGCGCGAGGAAATCGGCGATGGTGCCGGCGTTGACCAATTCACTGCGGCCGCCACTGACCAGCAGCAGGGGGCACTTCACCTTGCGTGCGGCATCGGCCAATGCGTCCTGGTGCTGTTCGCTGTCGCGCGCCAGCTCGGCCACCAGCCGCGGATCCCAGTGCCATCGCCAGCGGCCATGGCCGTCTTCGCGCAGCAGGGCACGCAGGGAATCCTCGGACTTGCGCGGACGATGCGGCAGGTAGGCCGCGATCACGTCGGCGGCCTCCGCCAGCGAGGCGAAGCCCTGCGGGTGGGCGGTCATGAAGCTGAGGATGCGCTCCACCCCCGCGGTGTCCCAGCGCGGGGTGATATCCACCAGCACCATCGCCGAGAACAGGCCGGGCCAGCGCGATTCGGCCAGCAGCCCGAACAGGCCGCCCATCGAGGCGGCAACCAGCACCGGTGGGCGCGATTGCTCGCCAGCCAGCACGATCAGGTCATCGGCGAACTGATCGCCGTGGTAGGGCAGGT
The DNA here is from genome assembly GCF_014841975.1 of Stenotrophomonas sp. CFBP 13724. Lineage (NCBI taxonomy): Bacteria > Pseudomonadati > Pseudomonadota > Gammaproteobacteria > Lysobacterales > Lysobacteraceae > Stenotrophomonas > Stenotrophomonas sp. CFBP 13724. The sequence continues at coordinate 2,304,634 of NZ_JACYUW010000001.1, read as the reverse complement.
GGGCTGGATTCCAGTCGGAATCGCCATGACCGCGTGCGTCGTAGGCCAGGGTCTGGAAACCATGGCTGGCCAGGGCGCGGGCCGAGGCATTCCAGGCGTGGCGGGTCTGCCCGAAGCCGTGTGCGAACAGGATCGGCCCGCGGCGCCCGGCGCTGTCAGCCGTGGCCGCCAGCACCGCGCCATGCGCCGCGTCCAGGCGCAGGGTCTGCAGCGGAGCGGGAAGAGGGGAAGTGACCATACCAGCTAGTATGGAGCGCTTCGGTTCGATGTCAATACTGGCACGTATGGTGCGCTGCAACGGAAGGCTGGATCCCGCTTAACGTCTTCATATACATAGGCATACTGCAACGAACCCCGGCGTATGGTTAAATCAGCAGATGAGCGAATCCGAAACTCCCGCCGGCGAACCGCGCGCCGGCCGCAACAGCCGCCTCAGCGCCGAAGACTGGGCCCAGGCCGCCCTCGACCTGATTGCAGAACAAGGTGTCAGCGCCGTTGCGGTGGAGCCGTTGGCGCGCCGCCTTGGCGTGACCAAGGGCAGCTTCTACTGGCATTTCCCATCGCGCGATGCCCTGTTGCAGGCCGCGCTGGAGCGTTGGGAACTGTTCGAGCAGGAACAGGTGTTCGGCAGCCTGGAAGAGGTGCCCGACCCGCGCGTGCGCCTGCGCCAGTTGTTCCAGGTGGTGGCGCACGAAGTACAGCCGCACATCATCTACAGCGAGCTGCTGAAGGCGCTGGACCATCCGATGGTGCGCCCGGTGATAGACCGTGTGTCGCAGCGGCGCATGGACTACCTGATCGCCTCGTTCCGCCAGGCCGGCCTGAGTTCGACCGATGCCCGGCATCGCGCGCGGCTTGCCTATGCCGCCTACGTCGGTTTCCTGCAGTTGTCGCTGCAGCTGCAGCAGCCCAAGCAGGCGCGCGAGGACTTCGAGGCCTATGTGGAGCACGTGATCGAGACGTTGATCCCGGGCTGATCACAGCCCTTTGGATGAAGAAGAAAAAGCCGCTGCGAAGCGGCTTTTTTCGTGCTTGCGTGCTGGAGGATCCACTGCCCCGCATAAAGCAACGGCCCCTTTCGGGGCCGTTGTTTCAGACGTTGTTGATCAGTGGATCGATCAGAACTTCTGGTTGTACTTCAGGTACAGGAAGCGACCGATGTCGAAGCCGCCGTAGTACGAGAAGTTCGAGCTCGGCTGATCCATCATCAGCGGGGCGACCTTGTTGAACACGTTGTTCGCGCCGATGGCAATGGTGGCATTCCACGGTGCTGCGTAAGAAACCTGCAGATCGTGGAAGGTCGTCGAACCCAGCTCGTTCAGCGGGGTGATGATGCCGCCGGTATCCGGTGCCGAGAAGTTCGGCAGGCTGCAACGTGCGGTGAAGTAGCAGGTCTCCTTGGTGCCGGAGTAGTAGCGCACGTTCCAGTTGACCGACCAGTCGTTCTTCGTCCAGCCCAGGCTCAGGTTCGAGCGCACGCGGAAGTAAGCGTTGAAGCCGTTGTACTGCGACGGCACCTCTTCGGCATCGTTGGTGGTCTTGGACTCGTACTTGCTGACGTACGTGGTCGCAGACTTGGCCGAGAAGCGGCCCCAATCGGTGTCCAGCGCGTAGTTGATGTCGAAGTCGAAGCCTTCGGTTTCGGTGTAACCGGCATTGCGGTTGCCGTAGGACAGGTCACCGACGATGAAGCCGTTGGCCGGGTCACGGGTGAACAGTGCGCAGCGCTCTTCGATCAGGCCGACATAGCAGTCTTCCAGGATCTGGTTCGGGCTGTCGGACACCAGGGTGTCTTCGATGCGGATGCTCCACCAGTCAACACCAACGGTCAGGCCGCTGACGTAGCTCGGGCTGTAGACCAGGCCGATCGACTTGGATTCCGAACGTTCCGGCTGCAGGAACTCGTTGGAGCCGGAGGTGAACGGCACCGGCGACTGGGCTGCCGGGCCATCAGCCGGAATGAAACCCTGCTGCAGCTGGCGGTAGTTGCCCGGGACATCGGCCAGGCAGCGCGGGGTACCGCGGGCGTTGCCGTAGATGCTGTCGCACGGATCGATGAAGCCGGTGGTGAAGGTCTGCGAAGAACCGCCGTACAGGTCACCGATGGTCGGGGCACGGAAGCCTTCCGAATAGGTACCACGCACCAGCAGGTCGTCGATCGGACGCCACTTCAGGCCGAACTTGTTGTTGGTGGTATCGCCGAAGGTGTTGAAGTCGGAGTAGCGGGTGGCCACGTCCAGCGTCAGTTCCTTGGCGAACGGCAGGTCGGCCAGGATCGGCACGTTGAGTTCCAGGTAGAACTCGTTGACGTCGTACTTGCCGCCAGTCGGACCGGAGGCCAGGTTGGTCGAGTCACCCGACTGCGCGATGGCATCCGGAGCGAAATGACCTTCTTCGCGACGGTACTCGTAACCGGCCGCGAAGCCCAGGTCACCGGCCGGCAGCGCAACGACCGTGCCAGCGATGTTGGCGAAGTAGTTGTGGGTGGTGGTGTTGCCGGTCGCGTGCTCCTCGCGGAACAGGTAGTTGCGCACGGCTTCGTCGTCCAGCGAGTTGGCAACCGCGCCGGTGCCGAAGCCGGCAAACGGGTTCCACGGCACGCAGCCGGCGATGATGCTGTCGTCTGCGCCGTCGAGACCCGGGGTGCCGCAGACGGCCTGGCCGGCGCCGTTCACGAACGACGGGCCCACGGCATTGCGGACGGCCGGGATGTAGAAGTTGCCGTTGTTGATGATGGCAACGTCGTTCTCGTTGTAGAGCGCGCCGGCATCCCAGTTGAAGTAACGGTCACCGATTTCGAACGAGCCTTCCAGCGCGGCAGTGAAGCGCCAGGTGGTCAGGTCGGTATTGGTGGTACGCGGAACTTCCCAGCCACGACGGCGCCATTCGACGTCGGTTGCGCCACCATTCGGGCTGTACAGGCTGTCAGCGCTCAGGTTCAGGTCTTCGTACGCGCCGGACTGCAGCGGGTAACCGGCGATCTGGCGGTCCGAGCTGCGCTTGGAGTACTGCAGGTCGGTGACGAAGCGGACGTTGTCGACGATGTCGTAGTTGGCCGACACATAGAGCGAGCGGCGCTCCAGCGGGGTCAGCAGGTGCATCTGGTCCGAAGAGCGGCTGCGGTCATCGAGATTCTGCGGGTGGAACTGGCCGACGCCGAGGGCGGTGCCGCCACGGTTCGGTGCTTGGTAACCACCGGTGCTGCCGGCCGGACGCCAATTGCCCCACTGGCCAACATTGGTGTAGGACGCGTTGTGGTTCCAACCCGGATAGGTATCGCGGGTGAACCAGCGGTCCTTGGCCCAGACTTCCTCTTCGTTGTGGTATTCGCCGGCGATGGTCACCGAACCACGATCGCCGGAGAAGCCGATCATGAAGTCGTAGGTTTCCTTCTTGCCGTCGCCCTGGCCGTACTGGCCGGTGTAGACGTTGGCTTCAGCACCGTCGAAGTTCTTGCGGGTGATGATGTTGATCACGCCGGCCATGGCGTCCGAGCCGTAGATCGACGAAGCGCCGTCCTTCAGCACGTCGATGCGCTCGACGATGACGGTCGGGATGGTCGACACGTCCTGGAAGCCGTCCGGCGAAATGCCCAGGCGCTTGCCATTGACCAGCACCAGCGTACGCTGCGCGCCCAGGTTGCGCAGGTCGATGTACTGACCGCCGGCTTCCTGGTTGGAGGTCAGCGGCGAGGCGCGGCTGAACGCCGGGCTGCCCGCGGCGGAGATGTTCTGCAGGATGTCGCCAACCGAATTGAAGCCCTGGTTCTGGATGTCCTGGCGCGAAATCGTCAGCACCGGCTGGGCGGTTTCGACGTCGACCTGACGGATGCGCGAACCGGTGACCGAAATGCGGTCCAGGTTGGTGGTGCCGGAGGTTTCCTGCGCGACGGCGGCGCCGGTGCCTGCAGCGCTGGTGATCAGCGCGATGACGACGGCGTCACGCAGTTTATTGCTGTTGCGGTTCATTGGGCTCTCTCTCCAAGTGGACTTGGTAGCTACGTGGTGTGGCCCGCGACGAAAGCGAATGGCGCTTCCAAAAATCGCTGGGCTGATCCCGATACTACTTCCGTCTTTTCGAAAATTAAAGCTTTGTTAATGATTCGCGTGATTTTGGTGAAATTCGGCAAACCCGTTCAGCTGGCGCCCAAACGAAAACGCCCCGGAATCCAGGGCGCTATCTTTAATTAACCATACGGATCAGTGCGTTACAGATCCTGCTCGTAGCGCACGTACGGAACCGTGCCGTCGTCGTTACTCTCATTGCGCGGTGAGAACGGGTTCTTGCCCCGGCTCACGACGTTCTCCGCACCGACCGTCAACTGCCCAGACCACGGCGTACGCCATGTCAAGCCGACCCCCAGACCTTCCCATTTGCCGGGCTGGCCGGGCACATCGACGACGCGGCCGATGATGTTGCCGCTGAAGTTGCCATAGCCTGCGCCGATGCTGATGCTCTTGCTGTCCCAGCGATCCACGATCGACGGTGCGGCGTCTGCCAACGGCACCAGCCGCGCTTTCGCATAGGTGCCGCCGATGGATACGAAGCCTTCGCGGCCGATGTTCTTCTGGCCGAACACGGTGAGATCGTTCTGTTCGGCACGCAGCGAAGGCGACTTGTTCGGACCTGCCAGCCAAGCCGGCAGGGTGTCGCGGCCAGCGCCAGCGGTCAGCCCCACGCGCCCACCGGCGCGGTTGAACGCGGCGGTGGCGCTGAATCGGCGTGAAAGCGTGTCTTCGTCATCGCCCAAGCTGGCCAGCATGCAATGACTGGCCAGCCCGCTGATGCTGGTGCCGCGGCTGCTGTTGCACAGCAGTCCGAGCGAATCGCCGGAGGACAGGCCGAAGGCCGCGTCCAATGAGCTGCGCCCGAAATGCCAGCGCGCCCCGGCCATCTGTTCGCCGGTAGGCTCCAGGTACAGCAGGGCTTCGACCTTGCCGCTGCCTTTGTTCCAGACCGGGATGACCGTGCGGGTGTCCTTGGCCTGCGCATGTGCGCCCGTGACCGTCCCGAGGGCGATCAGCAAGGCAAGTGGCAGGCGCAGGAAGTTCGGCATGGGTCCAGTCAGACAGTCGAATGCAGGGCAAGTTCCCGCAGAAGCGGGAACTCGAGACTAGGCTGTTTATGATTCTTTAACAAGTCGTTGTCCTCCCCAGAACACGAACTCGCGAAGATGGTCGGCAGGCTGGGACGGAAACGGTTACTGAAGCCGCTCAGGGGCCGGCATGGAAGCTCCGGCACCGTGGAACAGTATCCCGAATTCCGTCAACGGAAAGTGATACTCCCGTCCGCAGAATTCGCATTTCACATCGACCGATCCCGTTGCCTCCGCCGCGGCGCGGGCTTCTTCTTCGCCCAGCGACTGCAGCATCGCCTCCACCCGCTCGCGCGAGCATGAACAGGCGAAGCGCAGCGGTTTGTCGCCCATCGCTTCCGGCTGTTCTTCATGGAACAGCCGGCGCACCAGCTCCTCGGCCGGAGTAGCCAGCAGTTCGGCGTTGCCCAGCGTTTCGAACAGGGCGCTGGTGCGGGTCCAGCCATCGGCATCGCCTTCTTCCCCCGGCAGCTTCTGCAGCAGCAGGCCCGCGGCGCTCTGTCCGTCTGCGGCGAGCAGCAACCGGGTGGGCAGCTGCTCGGACTGGCGGAAATAGTCCTCGAACGCCTCATCAAGGCTGGCTGCAGTGAGTCCGACCAGGCTCTGGTAGCGCTGTGGTTCGCGCGGATCCAGGCCGGGGTTTTCGATGGTGATGGCAAGCACGGCATCATCGCCCAGCGCGGTCAGCTCACGTGGCGCGTCCTCACCGTCGGCCACCCGCGCAATGCCACGCAGGGTGCCGGCGGCGGTGCATTCGGCGAAGAGCGTGCGCAGTGCGCTGCTGCTGCGCAGCTGGATGGACAGCCGCCCATCGACCTTGGTGTGGCCGGTGAACAGCGCCGCGGCCACCGTGGCCTCGCCCAGCAGGCCAGCGGCCACGGCCGGGTAGTCGCCGCGCGACAGGATTTCCTGCCAGGTGTCCCGCAGGCGCACGTGTACGCCACGAACGCCGGCATCGGGAAGCAGGAAGCGGAACAGGGTGTCGGTGTGGTCGGTCATGGATTCGGGGCCGCGCGTATATAAGGGAGGGGGCTTGCCGGATAATGTGCCGACAACCGTTTGAAAGAAGAGTGAGCCATCAATGGGGCCAGGGGAGCAGAACCACAAGGTAGAGGCTGTCGCGGCAAGGCCGCGCTGGCGCTGGCGGCGTCTGTTGTGGCTGCCGGTGCTGCTGGCTGCGTTCAGCGTGCTGCAGGTGCTGGTGCTGCGGTTCGTCGATCCGCCGCTTTCCACGGTGATGGTCTGGCGATACGGTGAAGCGCTGGGGCAGGGCGACGGGAAGTACCGCCTGCACCACCAGTGGCGCGACCTCGGACAGATGGCGCCCAGCCTGCCGATTTCGCTGGTGGCCGCAGAAGACCAGCGCTTCCCGCTGCACAACGGCTTCGACCTGCAGGCGATCGAGAAGGCGCGTGACCACAATGCGCGTGGCGGCCGGGTGCGCGGTGCCAGCACGATCAGCCAGCAGGTGGCCAAGAACCTGTTCCTGTGGCAGGGCCGCAGCTGGCTGCGCAAGGGCCTGGAGGTCTGGTACACGCTGCTGATCGAAACGTTCTGGCCGAAGCACCGGATCCTGGAAATGTACGCCAACATCGCCGAGTTCGGCGATGGCATCTATGGCGCGCAGGCGGCATCGCGGCAGTTCTGGAACAAGGACGCGTCGGCTTTGACCCCTGGCGAGAGCGCGCGACTGGCGGCGGTGCTGCCGGCGCCGCGTCGCTACAACGCAGCACGGCCGGGCCCTTACGTACAGCGCAGGGCGAATTGGATCCAGCGCCAGGCGCGCCAACTGGGCGGCGGCGGGTATCTGCAGGATGACTGAGTACAATCCTGCGATGCGCCCAGAACCACTGACCGTCGTCGTCGCCGCCTACAACGAAGAAGAGGCCCTGCCGAACCTGCACGAGCGGGTGTCGGCCGTGTTCGCCGGCCTGGCCGACGTCGACGGCCGCATGCTGTACGTGGATGATGGAAGCAGCGATCGGACCTGGCAGGTGATCTGCCAGCTGGCGCGCCAGGATGCGCGGGTTTCGGCGCTGCGGCTGTCGCGCAACTTCGGCAAGGAAGCGGCGTTGACTGCCGGGCTGGACCAGGTGCGCGAAGGCGCGGCCATGATCCTGGATGCCGACTGCCAGGACCCGCCGGAGTTGATCCCGGAATTCGTCGCGCGCTGGCGCGAAGGCTACGACAACGTATACGGCACGCGCCTGGCCCGCGCCGGGGAAAGCTGGACCAAGCGGGCCACGGCGAACATGTTCTATCGGGTGATCGGCCGCCTGTCGCCCACCCCGATCCCCGCCGACACCGGCGATTTCCGCCTGTTGTCATCACGCGCGCTGCGGGCGCTGGGCGAGCTCCGCGAGCGCCACCGCTTCATGAAAGGCCTGTTCAGCTGGGTCGGCTACAAGCGCATCGCAGTGCCCTACCAGCGCCATGCGCGGGTGATGGGCTCAAGCAAGTTCAGCCTGTGGCGGCTGTGGAATTTCGCGTTGGAAGGCATCACCAGCTTTTCCACCGTGCCGCTGCGGGCGGCAACCTATCTGGGATTGCTGACCGCTGCAGGCGCGTTCGTGTTCGCCATGGGCGTGGTGGTGAAGGCGGCGCTGTACGGCGACCGCGTCGCCGGCTGGCCGACGATGATGGCCGTGATCCTGTTCCTGGGCGGGGTGCAGTTGATCGCGCTGGGGCTGATAGGCGAGTACTTGGGCCGGCTCTACGAAGAGTCCAAGCAGCGTCCGCTGTACCTGCTTGACACCTGCATCGCCCCGGGCGTGGCAGACTCCGGGGGGCAACCCACCCTGGGAGGGCAGGCAGATGACAACAGTTCGGCAATTGTTGGACGGCAAGTCTCCTGAAGTGCATGCGGTCAGGCCGGATACGGCAGTGATCGAAGCGATCCGGCTGATGGCGGAAAAAAGCATCGGGGCGGTACTGGTGATGGATGGCCCGGTGCTGGCCGGCATCCTTTCCGAGCGTGATTACGCGCGGAAGATCGTGCTGCGGGACCGCTCCTCGCGCGATACGCGGGTAGAAGAAATCATGACGGCCAAGCTGGTGACCGTAGCGCCGACCGCGCAGGTTGCCCACTGCCTGCAGCTGGTTTCCGACCATCGCATCCGCCATCTGCCGGTGGTGGACAACGGCGGGGTGCTGGGCGTGATCTCCATCGGTGACTTGGTGAAGGCCGTCATCGATGCACAGGCGCAGGAGCTGGAACAGCTGCAGCAGTACATCGTGGCAGGCTGAGGCCTGATGGGATTGACGGCCAGCGGCCGTCACTACCCTCACTTGGCGTACTTGCCGCCGCAGTCGCTGTCCTTGCCCGGGCCGGGTTCGAAGGTCGCCAGCAAGGCGGCCGGCGGGGCGATGCTGCCCAGTGCCAGCGCGATCGCGCCACGCAGCCCGAGTGCCTTGAAGTCCGGCCGGAATCCGGGGTCCTTGAAGGTGCCACTGATCCGCAACGGCGAGCGCAGCGCCAGGATGCTGATGTCCTTCGGACGCGGCTTCAGCAGCAGGTCCATCTGCTCGTTCTTCAGGTTGACCGTGCCTTCGCCGACGATCAGCGTGTCGGTGGTGTCCACCGCCAGCGCCCGGCTGTCCATCAGCCCATCCTTTACCCCGAAGTCGGCGAAGGCGCAGCGCAGCGGTATCTGTTTGTCGCCGGTGAACAGGAATTTCAGCGATTCGGCAACGTCCAGCCCGGCCAGTTCCATGATCAGGTTGCCGACATGGCCCTTGCCCATGCCGACGGCCACGGTGCCGTCACTGCTGCCCAGCATGGCGGCGATCGAGTTGCCGTTGCCGGTGAGGTCGATTTCCCCGCCGATGCCGCCAGAGGCCTGTTCGGCCAGCTTCGCGTCCGGGAACAGCTGGCCAAGCTGCACGCGGCGCACGCTGGCCTTCAGTGACGTGGCGATCTGCGGGCGGCGCGCGTCCATGCGGACGGTGCTGCGGATGTCGCCGCCGGCCACGCCGAAGTTGAGCGGTTCCAGTCGCAACAGGCCGTCATCGAGGAAAAGATGCGCGTCCATGTCGTCCAGCGGCAGGCTGGGGGCGTTGATCCGCTGTGCCCGCAACCGCACGTCGGCGTCCATCGAGCGCAGCTTGCCGAGGTTGTACGGCGTGTCGGGCAGGATCGTCGGCTTGGCGGCCAGCCGCGCTGCTTCAGCCTTCTGCTCGGCATTGGCGGTCTCTTCGCCGCCGGTCTTCGGCGGTGCGCCGACGAATCCGGCCAGATCGTCGAAGTCCAGCCGCTTGGATACCAGATTGGCGGTCAGGCGCGGGCGCTCGCCACCGACTTCCACCTTCACATCGCCGCCGAGATCACTGTCGCCAACGGTGCCGTTGAACTTCTGGTATTGCCAGACCTGGTGGTCCCGGCTCAACTGGCCGTCCAGGCGATACGGCGGGGTGGAGGGCAGGGCGATGCCCAGCAGGGGATACAGGTCTTCCATATCCTGTCCACTCAACCGGAACTGCAGTTTGAACGTCTGGAACTGGAACGGGTTGATCAGGGTGCCGCTGGCCACGGCGTGGGTCGCGCCCGCGCGGCCGTCAAGGTGGATCCGGAATGGCTGCCCGCTGTGGGTCAGTTCCAGTGGGGATTCGGTATTTCCCCTCAGCGTGAATGCATTGCCCTGCCACTCGCCCTTGCCACTGACCAGCAGCGGTGGCGCAGCGTCGGCCTGCTTCGGCTCGCCACTGCGCACGGCGACCTGGATATTGGTACGGCCGCGCTCATCCAGGAACTGCAGGCGCCCGTCGTCGATATGCAGCCGACGTAACTGCATTGGTTCGCCCCCATTGCTCTCGCCCATGAAATCCCAATTGCCGGCCTGATCGGCCTTGGGCGCCGTCTGCAGCAGCGCATCCGGGCGGGTCAGGCGGATTTCCGGCAGCTGCACGCTGCCCCACAGCAGGGGCCACACCCGCACGTCGATTTCCACGCGATCCGCGCTCGCCATCTTCGGCTGTTTGGCCCATTCGGCATTGGCGAAGGTGATCGAGTCGGCGCGGATCGTGGTCACCCGCCCCAGGTCCACGTCCAGGTTGCCGATATGCAGCGCACGTCCGGTCTTGGCCTGCACCGCACGCTCCACCGGCCCTTTGAACCAGTTCCAGTCCCACAAGGCGATCAGCAGCAGGATCGCGGCGAGCAGGAACACCAGCACGGCGAGCCAGCGTTGCCCCCGCTTGGTGGTCGGACGGCGCGGGCGCCAGCGGGACGGACGTGCATCTACGGAGGGCGAGGTGTCGTTCACGCTTGCATGGTTGCCCGTTCATCGTGCACGGGGTGCGAAGTGGGCATTCGGATGATGTGCAGGGGGCTGATCGAACGGGTGAGACCCCCTCGCGGGTGGCTGTTGTTTGAAGCCGCAGCTGGGGTTGGGGCCGGTCGGGTGGGGTCTGCAGGACACGCCGCAAGTACATCCTTGTAGGCTGCATCGCCGCATCCATGCGGCTCAGCGTCCTGCAGACCCCACCCGACCGGCCCCCTGACAGGTCCCGGTGGCCGCGCCCGCGTATGAAAAAAAGAAAAAGCGGTTCCATGGCCGCCATGGACCTGTCGAAGGTGGGGCGGGGTGGGTTGGCGGGGGCGTTGAGCGCCATGGATGGCGCGAAACGAGGCCCGCAGGAGCGGCTCCTGCCGTCCCCCGCCAACCCACCCCGCCCCTCCAACAAGAAGCCCTGCAGCTGTTGACGTTGACGTTGAAGTTGCCTGCGCTTCTGCCTCAGTGCCGCGCGTAAGCGCAGAAAATCACAACACCTGCGCGGTCACCGCGACGAAGTGGCACACGCTGCCGCCGATCACGAACAGATGCCAGATCGCATGCGAATAACGGATCGATTCGCGGTGGTAGAAGTAAGTGCCCAACGTGTAGGACAGCCCGCCGGCCAGCAGCCAGCCCAGCGTCCCCAGGTCGATCGCCGCCAGCATCGGCTTGATCGCCACCACGATCAGCCAGCCCATCGCGATGTAGATGCCGGTCGACAGGGCCTTGAAACGGCCGGTGTAGAACAGCTTGAACACCACTCCGGCCAGGGCCAGCGTCCAGATCGCGGCGAACATGCTCCAGCCCCAGGGGCCGCGCAGACCGATCAGCATGAAAGGCGTATAGGTGCCGGCGATCAGCACATAGATCGCGCAATGGTCGAAGACCTTCAGTCGCCCCTTGGCTACAGGGTGCTGGATCGCGTGGTACAGCGTGGAGGCGGTGTACAGCAGCAGCAACGCCACGCCAAACACGATCGAACTGAACAGTTGCCAGCCATCGCCGTTGATGGCGGCCAGGGTGATCAACACGGCGCTGCCCGCCAGGGCGAACACCGCACCGAGGCCATGGGTCAGCGCGCTGGCGATTTCCTCGCGGATCGATTCAACAGAGGTCATGAAGGACGAGTGGGTCGCAGGGAGGGGGACCTGCATCCCCCCTATCATCGCCGCGATGGCCGACGCGTGCACGCCCGGCCACCACCGTGGTTCAGGACGTGGCGGTGTACGCCGCTTCACGGGTAGCGGAGAAGCGCACGTCCGGCGCGCGTTCCTGCGCCAGCTGCAGGTTGACCCGCGTCGGCGCCAGGTAGACCAGCTGCCCGGCCGCATCCACCGCCAGGTTCAGCGCGTTTTTCTCGCGGAACTCTTCCAGCTTCTTCTCGTTGCTGCAGGTGACCCAACGCGCGGTGACCACGCTGACCGGCTCGAAGGTGGCTTCCACGCCGTATTCGTCCTTCAGGCGGTACGCGGCCACGTCGAACTGCAGCACGCCGACCGCACCGAGGATCAGGTCGTTGCTCATCAGCGGACGGAAGAACTGGGTCGCGCCCTCCTCGGACAACTGCGCCAGGCCCTTCTGCAGCTGCTTGAGCTTGAGCGGGTCGCGCAGGCGTGCGCGGCGGAACAGTTCCGGGGCGAAGTTCGGGATGCCAGTGAAGGTGATCGCCTCGCCTTCGGTGAAGGTGTCACCGATGGAAATGGTGCCGTGGTTATGGATGCCGATGACATCGCCCGGCCACGCTTCGGCGGCGATCTCGCGGTCGCTGGCCATGAAGGTCAGTGCGTTGGCCAGCTTCATGTCCTTGCCGGTACGCACGTGCAGGGTCTTCATGCCGGCCGCGAACCGGCCCGAACACACGCGCATGAACGCCACGCGGTCGCGGTGCTGCGGGTCCATGTTGGCCTGGATCTTGAACACGAAGCCGGTCAGCTTGTTCTCCTGCGGCTGCACGGCGCGGCCGGTGCTGGCACGCGGCTGCGGCGACGGGGCATGTTCGACGAAGAAGTCCAGCAGCGGCTGCACGCCGAAGTTGTTCACGCCCGAGCCGAAGAACACCGGGGTCTGCTTGCCGGCGCGGTAAGCGTCCAGGTCGAACGGGTGGCTGGCACCCTGCACCAGTTCCAGTTCATCGCGCAGATCAGCCAGCATCTGCGCGCCGATCTTCTCGGCCAGGCCGGGCGAGTCGATGGACGGGAAGATGGTCGAGTCCTGGCGGGTGAAGTTGCGGCCCTGCTCGTACAGGTGCACCTCGCCGGTGATCAGGTGGACCACGCCTTTCAGGCGCTGCCCCATGCCGATCGGCCAGGTCACCGGAGCACACTGGATGCCGAGCACGCTTTCCACTTCATCCAGCAGGTCGATCGGTTCCTTGCCCTCGCGGTCGAGCTTGTTGATGAAGGTCATGATCGGCGTGTCGCGCAGCCGGCAGACCTCCATCAGCTTGATGGTGCGCTCTTCCACGCCCTTGGCCACGTCGATCACCATCAGCGCCGAGTCCACCGCGGTAAGCACGCGATAGGTGTCCTCGCCGAAGTCGGCATGGCCGGGTGTGTCGAGCAGGTTGACGATCTTGCCTTCGTAGGGGAACTGCATCACCGACGAGGTCACCGAGATGCCGCGCTCTTTTTCCAGCGCCATCCAGTCGGAGGTGGCGTGGCGTGCGGCCTTGCGGCCCTTGACCGAGCCGGCCATCTGGATCGCACCGCCGAACAGCAGCAGCTTTTCGGTCAGCGTGGTCTTGCCCGCATCAGGGTGGGAAATGATGGCGAACGTGCGGCGGCGCGCGGCTTCGGTGGCGACTTCGGACATGGCAGGGGGCGCCCGCCCGGGGCGCAGATCAATGAAGTAAGCCGATGATTATCGCCGAAAAAGGGGACGGAGGGGATTAAGACGTGAAAGCCGCGTTCGGGCCGAATGCGCCTTAATCCCCTCCGTCCCCTTTTTCGAAGTGGAGTTGGCCGCGTGGGGTGACGATGCGGACCGGGATCGACTCGAGCTGCGTGCCGCGCTGTCGCTGCACGGCGAAATGCAGGTGCGGGGCGGTGCTGTAGCCGGTATTGCCGGACAGCGCGATCGGCTGGCCGGCCTGCACCTGCTGGCCTTCACCTACCAGCACGCCCTCGTGCTGCAGGTGCGCGTAGACGGCCATGCTGCCGTCGTCATGGACGATGCGCACATAGTTGGCGCGATCGCGGTCACGCAGGGGGTCCAATCCATTGCCGCTGAAGCCCGCCTGCACCCGGGTCACCCGGCCGGCACGCGCGGCCAATACCGGCGTGCCTTCGGGCAGGGTGAAGTCCACTGCATGGCGGTTTTCGGCGTCGCGGTGGCTGAATCGGCCCTGTGGGGCCTGGCCCACGCTGAAGCGGCGGGCATCGAACGGTAACTGGTAAGCGAACGAATCCGCTGCGGGGGCGCCTGACAGACCCCAGCCGGCGCGCCAATCGATGGTATCTGCCGCCATCGCGGGCCGGGCACACAGGGGCAGCAGCATCAGGCAGCACAGCAGCAGGCGGCGCATTGACGATCAGCGTGGCAGCAGGAGGGCGGACTGTAGCAGCCCGCGCAGGGTCCGGTGGAAGTTGCGAATGAATCCATCTCTTCATCCGCATGAAGGGATTGACAGCCCCGGAATTCGCTGGCATCGTGGCTTCACCATCGAGACCGGCAGAGGGACAGGCCCTTTGAAGCCGGGGCAGCCCGCAGGCGCGCAAGCGTCAGCGTAGGTGCCAAATCCTGCGGGGACCCCGTGTCTACCGGAAGATGGTTCGAGCCGTGCCCCGAAAGGGCAGGACTTGGACGCGAGCCCCGCGAAGGCTCGATGGCCGTTTTCCTTATTGGATGCCGCCATGAGCTTCGCCCCCAACACCGCCCTCCGCCCCGACGCCTTTGTTCCCGTCAGCGTGCCGGTCGAAGACCGCGTGCATGCCGCACGCGGCGAGTTCGCCGCGGTGCTGGACATGCGCCATGCCGGCCCGCGTCCGATCCGCCTGCGCTATGAGTGGGTCGGCCCCGCCGATGCGCCGGTGGTGGTGCTGGCCGGTGGCATCTCGGCCAACCGCCACGTGGCGGCCAATGCGCAGTTCGGCGAGAAAGGCTGGGCCGAAGGCCTGGTCGGCCCGGGGCGGACCCTCGACCCGCAGCGGCTGCGCGTGCTGGCATTTGATTTCATCGGCGCCGATGGCGCGCTGGACGTGCCGATCGATACCGCCGATCAGGCCGATGCGCTGGCTGTCCTGCTGGATCACCTCGGCATCGCGCAGCTGCAGGCCTTCGTCGGTTACTCCTATGGCGCGCTGGTCGCCCAGCAGTTCGGCCTGCGCCACCGCCTGCGCGTGCAGCGGCTGGTGGTGGTCAGCGGTGCGCATCGTGCGCACCCCTACGCGGCCGCCTGGCGCGCCCTGCAGCGGCGTGCCGTTGCGCTCGGCCAGCTGCAGTGCAGTGACGAGAACGGCCTGGCCCTGGCGCGCCAGTTCGCGATGCTCAGCTACCGCACGCCGGAAGAGTTCAGCGAGCGCTTCGATGCCGCGCCGGAAGTGATCAATGGGCGCGTGCGCGTAGCCGCCGAAGATTACCTGGACGCGGCCGCCGCGCAGTACGTCGCGCGCACGCCGGTCACCGCCTGGCTGCGCCTGTCCGAATCCATCGACCTGCATCGCATCGAACCGGCGCAGCTGCTGCTGCCCACCGTGGTGGTGGCGGTGGAGGGTGACCGCCTGGTGCCGCTGGCCGACCTGGTCAGCCTGGTCGAAGGCCTGGGCCCGCGCGGCAGCCTGCGCGTGCTGCGCTCGCCCTACGGCCACGATGCCTTCCTGAAAGAAACCGATCGCATCGACGCGATCCTCGCCAACGCCATCCGCATCCCGGGAGAAACCGCATGAGCCACGACATCCACGGCACGCCGCCCTGTAGCCGCACCACCGCCGCGGTGCGCGCCGGCATCGACCGCGATACCGCCCACGGTGCGGTGACCCCGCCGATCGTACTGTCCTCCAACTTCAGCTTCGACGGCTTCGGCAACAAGCGCCAGTACGACTACACGCGCAGCGGCAATCCGACCCGCGACCTGCTCGGCGAGGCACTGGCCGAACTGGAAGGCGGCGCCGGTGCAGTGGTGACGGCCACCGGCATGGGCGCGATCAACCTGGTGCTGCAGGCGCTGCTGGGCCCGGAAGATACCCTGGTGGTGCCGCACGATGCCTACGGCGGCAGCTGGCGGCTGTTCAACGCGCTGTCCGGCAAGGGCCAGTTCAAGCTGGTCACCGCCGATCTGACCGACCCGCGTTCGCTGGCCCAGGCACTGGCCACCTCGCCGAAGCTGGTGCTGGTGGAAACCCCGTCCAACCCGCTGCTGCGCATCACCGACCTGCGCTTCGTCATCGATGCCGCGCACAAGGCCGGCGCGCGGGTGGTGGTCGACAACACCTTCCTTTCGCCCGCCCTGCAGCAGCCCTTGGCGTTCGGCGCCGACCTGGTCCTGCATTCCACCACCAAGTACATCAACGGCCACAGCGATGTGGTTGGCGGTGCGGTGGTCGCGCGCGATCCGGAACTGGCGCAGCAGCTCACCTGGTGGGCCAACGCACTGGGCCTGACCGGTTCGCCGTTCGATGCCTTCCTGACCCTGCGCGGCCTGCGCACGCTGGATGCGCGGCTGCGCGTGCACCAGGAAAACACCGCGGCGATCGTGCCGTTGCTGGCCGCCCATCCGGCAGTGAGCGCGGTGTATTACCCCGGCCTTGCCGACCACCCTGGGCATGCCATCGCCGCGCGCCAGCAATCCGGTTTCGGCGCCATGCTGTCCTTCGAGCTGGCGAGCTGCGACGGCGGCGATCCGCATGCGGCCGTGCGCGCTTTTGTCGATGGCCTGCAGTACTTCACCCTGGCCGAATCGCTGGGCGGCGTGGAAAGCCTGGTCGCGCATCCGGCAACCATGACCCATGCGGCGATGACCGTGCAGGCACGCCAGGACGCCGGCATCAGCGAGGGTCTGCTGCGGTTGTCGGTGGGTATCGAATCCGAACGCGACCTGCTCGCCGACCTTGCCGCCGCGCTGGATCGCGCCGCGGCGGTGGTCGACACACACGCCCGGCAGAAACAGGTCGTGGATGCATGAACGCCCAGGTCATCGAACTCTCGCACGCCACCCCGGGGCGACTGGCGTTGCTGGGAACCGGCACGGTGGGCACCGCGTTCGTCGTCCGTTACCAGGCGTTGCAGGCGCGCGGGCTCGTCTTGCCGCCGTTCCGTTGGTTGGCCAACTCGCGCGCGGTACTGGCCTGCGACGGTGCGCCGGAACGGCCACTGCATGAGATACAGCGCGCCCCACGGCTGGCGGCCGCAGCAGCGCCATGGAAGCAGGCCGACAGCCTGCACGCCGGCGACGTGGTGGTGGACGCGACGGCCAGTGAAAGCGTCGCCGCCGAACACGCAGGCTGGCTGGCGCGCGGCGTGCACGTGGTGACTGCCAACAAGCTGGGGCTGGGCGCGCAGCAGCAGCGTGCAGCGCAGATTGCGGCGAACTGTGCCGACAGCGGCGCGCGCTACGGCGACAGTGCGACCGTCGGAGCGGGCTTGCCGTTGCTGAGCAGCCTGCGCGCGCTGGTCGAAGGCGGTGACCGCATCCACCGCATCGAAGGCGTATTGTCCGGTTCGCTGGCCTGGTTGTTCCACCGCTACGACGGTAGCCAGCCGTTTTCGGTGGCCGTGCGCGAGGCGCTCGCTGCCGGCTTCACCGAGCCGGACCCGCGGCTGGATCTGTGCGGAGAGGACGTCCGGCGCAAGCTGTTGATCCTGGCGCGTGCCTGCGGACTGGCAGTGGACGATGGGCAGGTGAACATCGACTCGCTGGTGCCCGCGGCACTGGCCGCGCTGCCACCGGAGCAGGCACTGGCACAACTGGCGCAGCTGGATGAAGCCGTGCAGCAACGTTGGCGACGGGCACACATGGCGGGGCAGGTACTGCGCTTCATCGGCAGTGTCCAGCCTGGCGCCGCACGGGTGGGGCTGCAGTCGCTGGCCGCCGATCATCCGCTGGCATCGGGTGCAGGAACGGACAACCGTGTCGCGATACACAGCGATCGTTATCGCGATCAGCCGCTGCTGATCCAGGGCCCGGGAGCAGGCGCCGACGTCACGGCGGCAGCGCTGTTGGATGACGTGCTGCGTATTGCGCGAAATGGCCGCACGGGTCGCCGGTGAGACCGGTGATCTGGCTATTATCGATCAATACTGATTATCGATGAAGGGGTAGTGAGCGACGTGGAACCTGCCTCCCTGCGCGTGGCCCTGCTTGAAGATGACGCGGTGCTGCGTGAACGGATTCTCCTGCCGCGCCTGCGCGAGCACGGATTCGACGTGGTGGGGCTGGGCACGGCCGCCGCGCTTGAGCGACAGCTCGTGGCCAGCCTGCCCCACATCATCGTGCTGGATCTGGGACTGCCAGACGCCGATGGCTTCGAGCTGGCGCAATCGCTCCGGCAACGGTTTCCCGCACTCGGCATGGTGATGTTGACCGGGCGCCAGTGTCCCGATGACAGGGTGCGCGGGCTGATCGATGGTGCCGATGCCTATCTGACCAAGCCGGCCGAACTGGGGCTGCTGGCGGCAACCCTGCACAGCCTTGCGCGACGCCTGCGGTCGGTCGGCGATGACAGCAGCCGCGGCGCACCGGGGTGGCGGCTGGATGGCAGCGGCTGGCGGCTGCTGACACCGTGTGGACAACAGGTGGCATTGACGCGCAGTGAGCGACCGCTGCTGCACTGCCTGATGCAGCACGCTGGGGAAGTGGTCGGCCGTGAGGCGTTGGTCGCCACGCTGACCGGTGACACGCTCGCCTTCGACATGCACCGGCTGGAGTCGCTCATTCACCGGCTGCGACGCAAGATCGCCGCGGCGAGCACGCACCCCTTTCCGCTTTCGGCCGCGCACGGTGCCGGCTACGTGTTCGCGCCCTGATCAGCCAGCGGGAAACAGCAGGCGGATCTGCGTTCCCACCTGGCAGGTACTGTGCACCTCGATGCGCCCGCCATTGGCATGCACCACATCGCTGACCACCGGCAGCCCCAGGCCGGTTCCCTGGTCACGCGGCTTGGTACTGAAGAAGGGTTCGAACATCCGCTGACGCGTCAGGGCGTCCATGCCGTGGCCGTCGTCGGTAACGGTCAGCTGCACCGATCCCTTGTCCTGCATCACTTCTATCACGACCTGGCCACGCGATAACGGACCCAACGCATCGCGGGCATTGGCGACTAGATTGAGCATGATCAGGTCGAACTGGTTACGATCCATGAAAAGGTGCGCGTCGCCATCGACGTCGCCGATCTTCAACTGGCTGCGTCTGATGAAAAGCTGGCCCAGCATCGGTTGCAGTTCGAGTAGTGCGGCGCGCACGCCGAAGCGTTCCGCATGCGCGCTGTCATGGCGGCTGAGGCGAAGCAGGGCGCGACAGATGTAGTCGCCCCTGCGCGCCGCCGTCTCTATGCCTTCCAATGCATCCACCAGCGCAGCTTCGCGCTGCTGCGGACTACCGGCAACGCGATTGCGCTCGTCGCAGAAGCCACGGATCACCGCCAGCAGATTGTTGAAGTCGTGGGCGATGCCGCTGCTCAGGCGGCCAGCGATTTCCAGTTTCTGTGCATGCAACAGGTGCTGCTGAAGCATCTCGCGCTGGTCGATTTCACCGCGCAGTGCGGCGCTGTGACGGCGTTCGCGCAGCAGGCTGTCGCGCAGGGCGCTGGCGGTACGGTCCAGGATGAAGGCGATGATCAGCCACGCCAGCACCAGCGATGGACCGTTGCGCATGGCGTTGGCGGTCCATTGGCTGTCGTGCCCCAGGTGGTAGTCGGTGTGCATGCCCACCGCGACCACCAGCAGGATGCCGAACCAGGTCGACCACAACGCGCGGCGCCCCAGCACCAGTCCCGCCATCACCAGCAACAGCAGCAACGGTGTCTGGTCGATCAGCAGCGCATGCGCGCCCAGCGTGTGCCAGGTCATGACGCTGCTGCCGAGCAGGGCGCAGATGAAAAGGCGCACGGCGCGTCGCAGATACCCTCGCCGCACCAGTACTACGCCGACCAGCGCGGTTGCTGCGGTCAACAGATCCGTTGCCAGCACCAGCATCCAGCCCGGTGGAACGGGACGGTCCGCCAGTTGCCACGCCCAGTTGAGCGGCAGGGCCAGGCCATAGAAGAACAGCAGCAACTGAAAGGCCGGTGCCATTCGCCTGTCGACGTCGTCATGTGCAGCGAGCGGTGTGCAGGCATGCAGCCAGCGGCGCCACCTCGAAGCGGGGCGTGGCGGGGAGAGGTGTGGCATGCGACGCGCGATTTCGATCAACGGTGAGGAGTGGCGAGTATTCGGTGACAACCGGTGCGTGACAACGAACATGGCTGAACCTTACGTTCATCCGCGCCGCTGCTGGACGTGTGCAACCGGACCGGACGCCACGCGCCACGTGGCACTTCTTTGACCACTCGCGCCCAACGTACGGATCGGTGCAGCACACCGTGCGGCGTCAGGGACGGGAGTGCTTTGCCCTTCGAACCGTGAGGTGCTGGATGAACAAGATTTTCAGTCGTGTATGGAGCCGCTCGCTGCAGCAACTGGTGGTGGCATCTGAACTTGCCACCCGTGGAAGTTGCCAGGGCGGCAGGCGGCGCTTGCCGGGGTGCGTGATGGCCGGCGCCTTGTTGCTGCCTGCATGGGCGGCCGTGGCATCGGACGATCCGCTCATCCAGCCCCAAGCGACCCCCTCTGGTGGCTACGTGGCCGTTGGCGGCAGTGATGACGGCAGCGATGACGCGCAGGCCATCGGTGATGCGTCCGTGGCGGTAGGTGTGCTGGCTCGTGCACAGGGGGCCGATGCCACCGCAGTGGGCAGCCAGGCGCGGGCAACAGCGGTGGGCGCGTCGGCGTTCGGCAGCAATGCACGGGCAACGGCAGGGTCGGCCACGGCGGTAGGGCAGAGTGCCCGCGCACTGGCTACCGGAGCCGCGGTAGTGGGGCACAATGCGACAGTCAGCGCAGCGGGCACGGGCTCGGTTGCACTGGGTGCGTACGCACAGGCCGATGCTGCCGACGCGGTGGCGCTGGGCAGCAATGCACTGGCTGACCGTGTCGGTACGGTGTCGGTAGGGCGACGCGGACAGGAGCGCCAGATCACCAACGTGAAGGCCGGCAGCGAGGCGACCGATGCCGTCAACGTTGCCCAGCTGGACCAGGTAAAGGCGCAGATGGGGGCGCTGGACTATATCGCCATCGATGGCGACACCGACCGCAATGACCGTGCTTCGGTCAGCGGCGAGAAGGCCATCGCGATCGGCTCCCGCGCCACCTCTGATGGCAACAACACCACGGCAGTGGGTGCAGAAGCATGGACGTAGGGGATCGGCAGCTCGGCATTCGGCCAAGGGGCTACGGTGATCGGCGATGCCGGTACGGCCATCGGCCAGGGCAGCTCGGTGGTCGGGTTCGGCAACACCGCGGTAGGGGCCAGCGCATCGGCGGAGGCTGACCAGGCGGCGACCGCGCTGGGTGCGAGGAGTACTGCCATGGGCCAAGGCTCCGCCGCAGTGGGTGCGAACGCGCAGGCCTACGGTCCAGGCAGCTTTGCCGCAGGCTACAACGCCGGCACCAACAGCGAAGCGGGCGTGGCCATCGGCGCCAACGCGCGTGCCGCTGGCGGTGACTTCACCGTGGCGGTAGGCGGCAACGCGCAGGCAGTAGGCACTGGCGCCTCGACCCTGGGTGCTGGCGCATTGGCCCGCGGCGAAAACGCGACGGCACTCGGCAGTGAATCCACGGCGGATGGCGATGCAGCGCTGGCTGCTGGCAACAACGCTTCGGCGTACGGCATGGAAAGCAGTGCATTCGGTTCCAACAGCTTGGCCGATGCCGCGCACGCAGTCGCCATCGGTAGCAGTGCGCTGGCTGCAGGCGAAGGGTCCATTGCAGTGGGAAGCGGCGCAACCGCGCTGGCCGAGCGCGCCATCGCGCAGGGCAGCGGTGCCAGCGCCACGGCACAGTCGGCCATTGCACTGGGTGATGGCAGCACGGCCGAGGGTGCGGGGTCGATGGCGTTGGGTTCCTTGTCGGCCTCCCGCGGCTACGGCAGCGTCGCTGTTGGCGGCCTGGCCGAAGCCAACGGCAACAGCTCGGTCGCAGTGGGTACCCAGGCCGTCGCTGGGGGCCCGGCCGGCGTCGCCGTCGGTGTGGGCTCATCGGCTGACGGTGATTTCTCTTCCGCGCTGGGTTCGTTCAGCCGGGCCAGCGGCCACGGCAGCCTGGCAATGGGCAACTCCAGCACCGCTGCCGGAACTACCAGCATCGCGGCAGGTTTCAAGTCGTCAGCCGACGGCGAGGGCGCGATGGCGCTCGGTTCAGAGTACATCTGTGAAGGCACCTGCATCGAAACCAACACCGCCGCCATTGGCAGCAACAGCATGGCCGTGGGCGCTTCGGCGCGTGCGTTCGGCAACGATTCGATGGCATTGGGGCCGCTGAGCGGTGCCTTCGGCCAGAGCGCAGTCGCGCTTGGGCTGCGTTCTGAAGCGCATGGCAACAACAGCACCGCCATTGGCCAGGACGCGATGAGCAAGGGGGCCAACAACGTTGCGCTGGGCAACAAGGCGCATGCGGCTGGCGGCACCGATCCCGCCGTGCTCAGCAACAACATCGCCATCGGTACGGACAGCCTGGCCGACTACGCATATTCCACCGCGATGGGCACCAACGCACATGCCACCGGGCTGGGCTCCACGGCGCTGGGCTGGAACGCGACGGCATCGGCATGGAACGCTATCGCGCTGGGCAGCTCGGCTGGCGCCAGCGAGGCATTCGGCGTGGCAATGGGCTACGACAGCCATGCCGATGCGTACCAGGCAACGGCCATCGGTGCATCGGCGCGTGCGTCTGGCAGTGCAGCCACCGCCCTCGGTGGCGGCAGCACGGCCGACGGATTGGGCAGCGTGGCAGTCGGCAAGTTCTCCTACAGCCATGGGGAATACGCCACCGCGCTGGGCACGATGGCGGTGGCCTACGGTGACCGCAGTGTTGCCATCGGCACTTCGTGGGTGGAGCAGCAGGCTACTGATAGTGTCGCGCTGGGCCACGGATCGGTTGCCAGCCGCGCCAATACGGTGTCGGTGGGCGCATCCAAGGAATGGTGGGACCGGATGGGGGACTACCACGGGGTGATGCAGCGTCAGATCACCGACGTTGCCGCCGGTACCCAGGACCATGATGCGGTCAACCTTGCCCAGCTGAAAGGCGTGGAAGCCAAGGCGGGTAGTGGTCGCTTCGTTGCGGTCGACGGTACCGATGATGGCAGTGAGGATCCCTTCGCCAATGGTAAGGGGGCTACGGCGATCGGGCCGCAGGCGAGTGCCGAAGGAGCAGGCAGCCTGGCTGCCGGTCACCAGGCCAATGCCATCGGGGCGGACGCCATTTCGATGGGTGCGCAGGCCCTCGCACTTGGTGAGGGTGCGCTAAGCATTGGCAGCGCCGGCTCCGCGCTCGGCACCAATGCGTTGGCGATCGGTCAGGGTGCGGTGGCAAGCGGGGACTTCAATACGGCCGTCGGTGGTGCCTATGACGGGCTCGTCGATGGCCTACCGGTGCAGCGCACGACGACAGCCTCGGGTTCCGGTGCGGCTGCATTCGGCGCGGGTGCACAAGCGATCGGCATAAACTCCCTTGCCGTGGGTACCGCCTCCAGTGCAGACGCGCAGGGAACCGCAGTGGGCTTCGGCGCTATCTCCAGCGATGGCTTTGGCACCGCAGTGGGAACCTACAGCCATGCACAGTCCGAAGGCACCGCGATCGGATACGGCGCCAAGGCGCTGCTGTACGGTTCCACAGCGGTCGGTTGGAACGCGGAGGCCACTGGCCTCTACTCCATCGCCGTCGGCCTCGGCAGCCGCGCGACGCGATGGGGTGCGCTGGCGATAGGCAACTTTGCCGATGCGATGGGCGATGGCAGCATCGCCATCGGCGAATTTGCTGCTGGAACTGGAGATGAGAGTGTGGCGATTGGCTCGTCTGCGAAGGCATCGAGCAACGGGTCGGTCGCCTTCGGTGCGTCGGCCGTGGCCGAGGCGCAAGGCTCGGTAGCCATCGGCGCATCCAGTCTGGCCGACAGAGCCAATACCGTCTCCGTGGGTCGTGTTGGCGGGGAGCGTCAGATCGTCAATGTCGCCGATGCCACTGAAGGCACCGATGCGGTCAACAAGCGCCAGATGGACAGCGCCATCGCCGATCTCGGCGACGGCCTGGGGGATCTGGACGCCACGGCGGTCCGCTACGATGAAAAGGGCAAGGCACGCATCACCCTGGGCGGTGAGCAGGGCACCACGATCAGCAACGTCCGCGCCGGCGTGGCATCAACCGATGCGGTCAACGTCGACCAGCACAATGACGTAGTGCGCGCGCTGGGGGGCGGTGCTGCGCTGGGCGGCGACGGCATGCTGATCGGACCGGTCTACACCGTGCAGGGGGGTCGTTTCGGCAATGTCGGCGGTGCGGTGGGCGCCCTGGATGGCGCGGTCAGTGCGCTCGGCACGCGGGTAGGCCTGTTGGAATCGGCTGCTGCTCCGGCGCCCGGGCCCGGCACCGGAGCGGGCGGCAGCGGGGAAAGCGGTGGCCAGTTGCCGATCGGCACAGGGCCCGGTGAAGGCGCCGATGCGGGCGGGCCGGGCCACGGCCTGGTGGCTGCCGGGACCGGCAAAGGCGCGGTGGCGATAGGTGAAGGTTCGATCGCCAATGATGCCGATACGGTGTCTGTCGGCAGCACCGACAACCTGCGCCGGATCACCCATGTCGGTTCGGGCACGGCCGCAAGCGATGCGGCAACTGTCGGGCAGATGCAGGCAGGCGATGCACAGACGCTGGCGTCGGCGCGAACCTATACCGACTCGCGCTTCAAGGAAATGGATGACCGTTTCGTCGACCTGTCCCAGGGCGTGGACCAACGCCTGCACCAGCAGGATCGTCGCATCGACCGCCAAGGCGCCATGAGCAGCGCCATGATGAACATGGCGCTCAATGCCGCTGGGAGCCGCAGCCCGCGCGGCCGTGTGGCCGTTGGTGCCGGCTGGCAGAACGGAGAGCAGGCGCTGTCGGTCGGTTATGGAAAGCAGGTCGGCGAGCGTGCCAGCTTCAGCCTGGGCGGAGCGTTCAGCGGCAGTGACCGCTCGGCCGGCGTCGGCTTCGGCATCGACCTGTAACCCCCCGGCCGCCCCGTCCGGGGCGGCCTCTTCCCAGGGTCGTGTGTTACCCCTCATATGGATGTAAAACCCATGAACAAGCCGCTTTCCTTCTGTGCCTGCGCCGTTGCCATAGGCGTGGCGCTGGGCACCTTCTCCTTGTCGAGTGCTGCTGCCGACCTGGCCGCGGGCAACCGGGTCATGCCACTGCGTCAGCTGCCTGGCGCGCAGGCATCGAACGGCGCGACGAACTTCATCGTCAAATACAGGCCGGGCAGTGCGCCGGCACGTGATCGCAGCCGGGTGCCGGCCAGCCTGGCGGCCGCTACTTCGCGTGGCATCGTGGTGCAGTCGGCACAGACACTGCCGCGCCTGCAGAGCGTGCGGCGCGGGGCAACCGGTGCCGAGATCATCATCGCCTCGCGAGTGCTGGCGCCTGCCGAATCGCAGGCGCTGTTGCAGCAGCTGCGCGCGGATCCGGACGTGGCCTACGCACAGCTCGACACGCGCAAATACGCGCTGGACCTGATGCCCAACGATCCGCAACTGCCGATCTATCAATGGGACCTGCTCAATACCGTGGGCGGCATCCGGGGCCCGGCCGCCTGGGAGCACAGCACCGGCGAAGGCGTTGTGGTAGCGGTACTGGATACCGGCGCCACCCCGCACGTCGACCTGAAAGACAACCTGATCCCGGGCTATGACTTCATCTCCTGGTATGGCCAATCGGCGGATCAACCCGATGTCGCCGGCGATGGCGATGGCCGCGATCCCGATGCGACCGACCCGGGCGACTGGGTCGATGCCTCCATGCCGTGGTGTGGTGGCAGTTCCAGCAGCAGCTGGCATGGCACCCACGTCGCCGGCACGGTGGCTGCCATGACCAACAACGGAATCGGCGTGGCCGGTACGGCCTGGGGAGCAAAGGTACAGCCGGTGCGGGTGCTGGGCCACTGCGGTGGACTGACGTCCGACATCGCCGATGCCATCGTCTGGGCCGCTGGCGGCCACGTTGATGGCGTGCCGGACAATCCTACGCCGGCCGATGTCATCAACCTGAGCCTGGGCGGTTCGGGCAGGTGTGCAGAGGACCCCGCAACCCAGGAGGCCATCGATCTGGCGACCGCTCGCGGTACCACCGTGGTGGTGGCCGCTGGCAACCAGGCTGCCGACGCGGTGAACTACAGCCCGGCCAGCTGCAGGAACGTCATTACCGTCGGGGCGACCGGTATCGGTGGACGCATCGCCAGTTATTCCAACTACGGCAGCAGTGTGGCTCTGGCTGCTCCCGGCGGCGACCCGGACAGCAGCGCAGGCATTTCGCAGGGTTACGTGTGGTCCACCGGCAATGAAGGTGCGACCGTCGCAGGCAGGGACATCCTGGTCGGCATGGTCGGTACATCGATGGCCGCCCCGCATGTGGCGGGCATCGTCGCACTGATGCAGTCTGCATCGGTCGGCGCGGACCGGGGTGCGCTGTCGCCGGCGCAGGTACGACAACTGCTGGTTGATTCCGCGCGTCCCTTCCCGATAGCGCCGCCTGCAGACAGGCAGATCGGCGCGGGCCTGGCCGATGCCGCCGGCGCGGTGCAGTTGGCGCTCGGCAATCCCTTGCCCGAGCCGCCCATTCCCGGGTTGCAGAATGGCGTGCTGTCCAGCGGTCTCGGCGGCGCTGCGGCGCAGTCGTTCGTCTATCAGCTCACTGTTCCGGCCGGCACGCGGAGCTTGAATCTGCGCACAGTGGGCGGTCGTGGTGATGTCAGCCTGTACGCCTCGCAGGGGACCGCGCCGACGCCGGACGATGCCCAGTTCCGGTCGAACCGTCCCGGCAATGCGGAGACCATCGTGGTGAGCAATCCGCGTGCAGGTACCTGGTACCTGCGTATCGTGGGCGAGGCGGCGTTCACCGATGTGGGGGTGCTGGCGATCACACGCTGATCGACGCTGGCCTTGGGGCACGCGCGATGCGTGCCCCTCCCTGCCTTACCGGTTGGCGACCAGTGAACGCAGCAGGGCGACGTTGAACGCGTGTGGATCCTGCACCTGCGGGGAATGTCCCAGTGTGGGGAATTCGACCAGCGCCGCGCCTGGAATGGACCTGGCAGCGGCCTTGCCCAAGGCGGGGTAGTCACCCAGCGTTGCCTTCAGTGCCGGCGGCGCCAGGTCCCTGCCGATGGCGGTGCGGTCGGTCTGGCCGATGAACAGCGTGGTCGGTACGCGGATGTTCTTGAGCTCATGAACCACGGGCTGGTTGAACACCATGTCCGAGGTCAACGCCTGGCTCCATGCCACGGCGTCCTTGCCCGGGCCGGCATACATGCCGGCCTGCATGCGCGCCCAGTGCTCGAAGGATGGTTTCCAATCGCCGTTGTAATACACATCAAGCTGGTATTTCTTGATGGATTCAAAGCTGGTCTTCAGCTCGTTGGCGTACCACGCATCCACGCTGCGCCACGGTACGCCCAACGCTTTCCAGTCCTCCAGGCCGATCGGATTGACCAGCGACAACGACTGGGTGGCATCCGGGTACAGCAGTGCATAGCGGGCAGCCAGCATGCCGCCCATTGAATGGCCGACGATGTGCGCGCGCTGCACGCCGAGCTGCTGCAGCAGGGCATGCGTATTGGCCGCCAGCTGGCCGAACGAATACTGGTAGCCCTGCGGTTTGCTGGATTTGCAGAAACCCACCTGGTCTGGTGCGATTACCCGATAGCCGGCATCAAGCAGGGGCTGGATGCTCTCCTGCCAGGTAGCAGCACAGAAGTTCTTGCCGTGCAGCAGGACCACCGTGCCGATCGGCGCACGCGGCGGCGACAGGTCCAGGTAGGCCATTTCCAGTGGTTGGCGCTGCGACTGCAGCGCGAAC
Source organism: Stenotrophomonas sp. CFBP 13724 (assembly GCF_014841975.1). Classification (NCBI taxonomy): domain Bacteria; kingdom Pseudomonadati; phylum Pseudomonadota; class Gammaproteobacteria; order Lysobacterales; family Lysobacteraceae; genus Stenotrophomonas; species Stenotrophomonas sp. CFBP 13724. The sequence continues at coordinate 2,277,193 of NZ_JACYUW010000001.1, read as the reverse complement.
ATCCTGACCGGATGGGGATAGTGGAAGCCTTCCAGCCGGGCGCCGTAGCTCCCGGCGGCGAACGTGGTGATTGGAAGGCAGGCAAGCAGGGCGGTGGCCAGCAGGCGCATGGTGGTCTCCGGGGGGAAAGCTCGAGGTTAACCGGAAAGGCGTGACGACCAACGGTCGTCACCCACCACCAGTGGCGTCAGCACTCGATGACGTTCACCGCCAGCCCGCCGCGGCTGGTTTCCTTGTATTTGTCCTGCATGTCGCGGCCGGTGTCGCGCATGGTCTTGATGACCTTGTCCAGCGATACCTTGTGCTTGCCATCGCCGCGCATCGCCATGCGCGAGGCATTGATCGCTTTTACTGCGCCCATCGCGTTGCGTTCGATGCAGGGAATCTGCACCAGACCGCCGATCGGATCGCAGGTCAGGCCCAGGTTGTGCTCCATGCCGATCTCGGCGGCGTTTTCGATCTGGCTGGGGCTGCCGCCCAGCGCGGCGACCAGACCACCGGCGGCCATCGAGCAGGCCACGCCCACCTCGCCCTGGCAACCGACTTCGGCGCCGGAAATCGAGGCGTTTTCCTTGTACAGGATACCGATCGCCGCCGAGGTCAGCAGGAAGTCGAAGATCCGCTGTTCATTCGCCCCCGGGCAGAAGCGGTCGAAGTAATGCAGCACCGCAGGCAGCACGCCGGCGGCGCCGTTGGTGGGGGCGGTCACCACGCGGCCGCCGGCGGCGTTTTCCTCGTTCACCGCCAGCGCGTACAGGTTGACCCAGTCCAGCGTGGTCAGCGGATCGCGCATCGCAGCTTCCGGCTTGGACGAGAGCTCGCGGTGCAGGGCGGGTGCGCGCCGGCCGACCTTCAGTCCGCCTGGCAGTACGCCTTCCTGGCGGATGCCGCGGGCCACGCACGCCTGCATCGCTTCCCATATTTCACGAAGCTGGTCCCGGATCTCGTCTTCGCTGCGCCAGGATTTTTCATTCTCGAACATCAGCTGGGCAATGCTCAGCCCGCTCCGCGCGGTCTGCGCCAGCAGTTCATCGCCACTCTTGAACGGATAAGGCAGCGGGGTCTCATCGGGTACGATGCGGTCGTCGGCCGCATCATCCTGGTTGACCACGAAGCCGCCGCCGACCGAGTAATAGTCCCGCGTGGCAATCAGCTCATCGTTGGCGCCATAGGCTGTGAAGCGCATGCCGTTGGTGTGGTAGGGCAGCTTCTGGCGCTTGTTCAGCCCGAGGTCGCGCTTCTCGTCGAAGGCGATTTCATGCTGGCCCATCAGGTTGATGCGCTTGCTGGTCCGGATGCGTTCCAGCGTGGCCGGGATGATGTCCGGGTCGATCAGGTTCGGCCGCTGGCCTTCCAGCCCCAGCAGTACCGCTTTGTCGGTACCGTGTCCGCGACCGGTCAGTGCCAGCGAACCGTAGACGTCGGCGCGGATGCGCACCACGTCCTGCAGCCGGCCAGGATCGAGCAGCCACCGGTGCACGAAGCGCTCGGCCGCTTTCATCGGGCCTACGGTGTGCGAGGAACTCGGGCCAATGCCGATCTTGAAGACGTCGAACGTGCTGACTGCCATGGATGCCGTGCTGCGGGTACCGGGAAAGGCGCTATTCTAACGGTTGCCGCAGCGCATCCTTGGCTGCGCCGCAGCAAAGCCATCGGAGCCCTGCCTGTGTTCATCCTGTACCAGCGTGATGACTGCCAGCTGTGTGACCAGGCCTTGGCCGTGCTCGCCCAGGCGCGTTTTCCGGATTTCGATCCGGTGTTCATCGATGGGCATCCCGCGCTGGAACCCCGGTATGGAGCGCGCGTGCCGGTGCTGCGTGATGCCGGTGCGGACCGTGAGCTGGATTGGCCATTCGACGCCGCGGCACTGGCGGCATGGAGGCACCCGGATCCGTAGCGCCGGACCTTGCCCGGCGCTGGCGGACCTGCGTCGGTCATTTCGCCTTGAATGTCACCACGGTGCTGATCGCGGTTTCGTCCGGAATGCTCTTGGTGTCGGCCCAGTCGCCTCCTCCCACGCCGAAGTCCAGGCGCTTCACGGTGGCCTTGCCCTTCAGTACCGGCTGGGTGCCGGGGGTCCAGGTGAAGGTCAGGGTCACCGGCTTGCTGACGCCGCGCAGTTCCAGCGTGCCATCGGCAGCGTAGGTGTCACTGCCCAGTGCGCGGAAGCCGCTGGCGGAGTAGCGCGCGGTGGCGAACTTGCCGACATCGAAGAAGTCCGCGCCCTGCAGGGTGGAGTCGCGGTCACTGTTGCCGCTCTTGGCACCGGCCAGCGGGATGTTCACCTCCAGCTTGCCGGCCGCAGGGTTGGCCGGGTCGAAACTGAGCTGGGTGGAGAACCCGGGGAAGGTGCCGGCGAAGACCTCGCCGTCGTACTTGGTGGCAAAGGCCAGGTTGGAACCCGGCGCTCCGGCCGCCTGTACGTAGTCGGCGGCGATCGCCGGAGAGGCGGCCAGCAGGCCGGCCAGCGCAGCGGCGACGGCCGAGGGAGTGCTCAGTTTGATGCTCATCGAATCAGTCCTTCTGGGAAGAGGCGAGCCAGTCGCGCGGCAGCATGCGCGCCAGGGTGGCATCGCGTTGGAAAAAGTGGTGGTAGAGCGCGGCACCGGCATGGGCCAGCACCACTGCGATCAACAGCCAGAACCCGTATTCGTGGATGGCATGGGAAATGGCGACCTTCTGTGGATCCGGCGCCACCAGCTTGGGCACGTCGACCAGGCCGAACCAGCGGAACGGACGCAGCCCGCTTGCCGAGTCGTAGATCCAGCCGGACAACGGCATGGCGAACATCAGGACATACAGCAGCCCATGGGTGGCGCTGGCGATGCGTTCCTGCCAGCTTGGGGTGCCGGGTACCGCCGGTGGTGCGCCGGCATACAGGCGCCAGCCCAGGCGCAGCACCACCAGCGCCAGCACACTGATGCCCAGTGACTTGTGCGCGGTGTAGACCCAGAAATACTTCGGCGTCTTCGGCAGCTCGCCCATGGTCAGGCCGACCACGCCCAGGGTGAGGATCAGCAACGCGATCAGCCAGTGCAGGGATTGGCTCACGCCACCCCAGCGCTGCGCATTGGGACGGGTCATGGCGTGCTCCTGTCAGTGGGCTCGGGCGGAACGGGGGCGGGGGGTGGTCCGTCATCACTGGCGTTGCGGTCGCGAACGGCCTCCGCTTCGATGCGCAGCTGCACGCTGTCGCCGATCATGCTGGACCATGCGGTGATGCCAAAGTCGCGGCGGCTCAGCGTGGCAGTCGCCGAGAAACCGGCGGTGCGGCGGAACGGCGGCAATGGATGCCGTTTGAGGGCGTTGAGCTTGACCTCCAGCACGACTTCACGGGTAACCCCACGAAGTGTCAGGTCTCCTTTGACGCGCCCATGGGTGTCATCGATCTGCTCGACGCCAGTGGACACGAAGCGTGCTTCGGGAAAGCGTTCGCCATCGAGCAGGTTGCGCGCCAGCGTGGCCTGGTTCCATTTGGCATCGCCCAGGTCCAGGCGGGCGATCGGAATACGCACGTCCAGGCGTGAAGCGGCCCAGTCGGCGGGATCGAACGACAACTCGCCCTCACTGCCGGATACGGTGCCCAGCGCATGGGAAAAGCCGGCGTGTTCGATGGCGAACAGGACCCGTGTGTGCACCGGGTCGAGCCGGTACGTCGGCGTGGCCGCCACGCTGATCGCGGGCAGCGCGGACAGCAGCAAGGCAAGGGTAAGGCGTCGCAGCACGCGGTAGGCTCCTGCAGGGGGACGTGACGATCATACGCACGGCACCGGCTTCGCGAGCAGCCACATGGCTGCAACAGATCATGGTGCCGATGGTCCTTGCCTGCCAAGGCCCGTCGGCAATGCCACCGGCAGCATCCCGCCCGCCGGACGCATCGTCAAGGCTGTGTGACAATCGCCTGCATCCAAGGGGGAGCGATGGCCAAGCACATGCATCAAGGACGAGCGCTGGGATGGCTGTTGGCAGTGGCCGGCCTGCTGTTGTCAGGGCTGTTCCCCTGCCAGGCGCTGGCAGGCGCGCAGGATGCGACCGAAACGCCCCGGCTACGGCGGCTGGGCCCGGCGGAAGGCTTGCCATCGCGGATGGTCACGGCCTTGGCGCAGGATCGCCAAGGCTACATCTGGGCTGCAACCGATGGCGGATTGGCGCGTTACGACGGCGTGTCGCTGCGCAGCTGGCGCCATGATCCGCAGGCCGAGGGCAGCCTGCCTGGCGATGAGATCGAAACGCTGCTGGTGGACGTCCAGGACCGCCTCTGGCTGGGCATAAACGGCGTGGGTCTGGTCCGCATGGGACCGGCCCGTGACGCCTTTGAAACGCTCGACGACATCAACGAGGCGTGTGACGGGCAGTTCTGGACCTTGGCCGAACACGACAAGGCGCTGTGGATCGGCACCAGCGCCTACGGGCTGTGCCGACGCGACGAAGCGGGCAAGGTGCAGCTGTTCCGTCATGATCCGCATGATCGGCACAGCATTCCCGGTGACACGGTCTTTTCCAGCCTGGTTGATGGACGGGGACGCCTGTGGATTGGCACCGAGCGGGGTGTCGCGCGCTGGAACGGCACTGGCTTTGATCGGATCGGGCCGGCAACCCTGGGCGCCACCGCGGTGCTGCGGCTCAGTCGCGATGCGGCCGGCGGCGTATGGGTTGGCACGCAGTCCGACGGCATGTTCCACATCGATGCGCACGATGCGGTCCAACGTCCACCGTGGTCACAGGGCGACACACTGCGCTCCTCCAAGGTGCTGCATGATCGCCAGGGCGGCTTCTGGGTAGGCAGCTCAGATGGGCTGCTGCGCGGCGATGAGCAACGGCTGCGCCGGTTGGAAGGCGACCGCGGCAGTGGTTTCCTGACCGTGCACAGCGGCGTGGTGGATCTGCTGCAGGACCACGAAGGAGGCATCTGGATCGCGCTGTTGACCCAAGGACTGGCTTACCTGCCGCCGGACTGGAAACGTTTCTCGACCTGGTACCAGCTGGACGGCAAGCCACTGGACAGCCAGTACCTGCTGAGCGCGGCAAGCGACGGCACGGACTTCTACATCGGTGCAGCGCCGGGCGTGTATCGGCTCGATGGAAAGGGCACGCTGTCGTTGCTGGTCAGCGACCGGACCATCGGCAGCGGTGCGGTCTGGTCGCTGCTGCCGCGTCCCGACGGCACGTTGTGGCTGGGGCGCGCAGGGCGCATCACGGTGTACGACCCTGGCCGCGGCAGCCATCGCGACTGGTTGATCCACGGAGGCGCGGACCTGCGCCAGCGCATCGACCTGATGCGCGCCGCGCCCGATGGAACCGTGTGGCTGTCGGTGATGAACCATGGCCTGCAGCACCGGGATGCGGGCGGGCGACTCCTGCAGGAAATACGTTCCAGCGATCTGCCTGGACGCAGTGAAGCGCCGATCGAACAGATCCGCTTCGATCCCCGAGGGCAGCCATGGGTGGTGGGCGACATGGGCGTGCTGCGCTTCCAGGACAGCGCGTTCCTGGCCGTGCCGGGCGTCTCGCGTGGCCCGATCTTCGATATCGCCTGGGTTTCGCCGACCCGTGTGTGGCTGGCACGGCAGGGGGCATTCGAACGCTACGACTGGGACGGCCTGGGCCTGAACCTGCGCGAGCAGGTTGCTGCGGCAGAAGGCGTGCCGCCGGTGTCGATCGGCGGACTGGTGCCCGCGGCCGACGGACAGATATGGGCCACCAGTCCGCGAGGTCTGATGCGTTGGGATCCCCTGGCGCGACAGCTGCGCATCTACACCGAGCGCGATGGTTTGCCCGATGCGGAGTTCAACGGTCGCCCGCCTGCGCAGGATGCCGCAGGCAGGGTATTGGCCGTATCGAAGATCGGCCTGGTAGGATTCGATCCGAACCAGCCCGACGCTCAGCTGCCGCCATCGCAGCTGGTGGTCGGTGCGTTGCGGGTGCGCCGCGACGATGGCGAAGGGTGGCAGGAGCTGCCCCTGGATGCCCCGGTCGTGCTGGGGCCGGACGATCGCGACCTGCAGATCAACGCACGCCTGCTCTCCTTCGCCAACCCGCTTAGCAATGCCTACCGCTTCCGCGTGGACGGGTATGACCTGAACTGGGTGCAGGCTGTAGACGGCGAGCGCACGCTGTCGCGCCTGCCTGCAGGCAGCTACCGCATCGAAGTGCAGGCGCGCCGCGCCGGCGGGGACTGGACCATCGCCCCGGACCTGCGGATGGAGGTGCTTCCACCCTGGTGGCGCAATGGCACCGCGTTGCTGCTGTATGTGCTGGCCAGCGTGCTGCTGTTGGCTGCCCTGGCGTGGTACGTGCGGCTGCGGCTACGCCGTCGCCAGCAGTGGCAGCTGACGCTGCACAAACAGCATCTTGCCGAACAGGCATCCCAGGCCAAGAGTCATTTCCTGGCCACGCTGGGCCATGAAGTACGCACGCCGATGACCGGTGTGCTGGGGATGAGCGAACTGTTGCTGGACAGCCCACTGGACGAGCAGCAGCGCGGCTACGCCGGGGCCATCCACCAGGCCGGCACGCACCTGTTGCGCCTGGTCAACGACGCGTTGGACCTTGCGCGCATCGAGGCGGGGCGGCTGGAGCTGGACATCCGCCCGTTCGGCCTGGAGGCACTGCTGGACGAAGTGCAGGGCCTGATGGAGCCGTTGGCAGGGCAGCGTGGGCTGGCCTTCCAGCGTCAGGTGAACGTGCCGGGTCATGTCTCGGCCAGCGGCGATGAAATGCGGGTACGGCAGATCCTGATGAACCTGCTGGGAAACGCCATAAAATTCACCGAGCGCGGCGAGGTGCGCCTGGCGGTGCAGCTGTCCGATGGCGGCGCAGGAATCGTGTTCGAGGTTACCGACACCGGGCCGGGCATCACTGTCGAGCAGCAGGCGCGATTGTTCGAGCGCTTCGAACAGGCCGACGGTCCACGCACCGCGTCGCGGTTCGGTGGCTCCGGGCTGGGCCTGGCGATCTGCCAGGAGCTTGCCGTGGCAATGGGCGGCCGCATTGGCGTGCAGAGCCGGCCCGGCCAAGGTGCCTGTTTCCGCGTCGAATTGCCGCTTCCGTGGCAGACGGAGGCGTGTCCCCCAGCGCCCGGCGCCGGTCTGCTGTCCCTTGATCTGCCTGGGCTGGCGATCCTGCTGGTGGAAGATGATCCAACCGTGGCCCGGGTCATCGTCGGCCTGCTGTCAGCGCGCGGGCACCGCGTGGTCCACGTACTGCATGGGCTGGCCGCGTTGGCAGAAGCATCCACCGCTGCGTTCGATGTCGGGTTGCTCGACCTGGACCTGCCCGCACTGGACGGCCTGGCACTGGCACGGCAGCTGCGCGCGCTGGCGCATGAGTTCCCGCTGGTGGCGGTGACCGCGCGTTCGGATGCCTATGCCGAAGCCGAAGTGCTGGCGGCGGGGTTCGATGGCTTTTTGCGAAAGCCGGTGACCGGGGACATGTTGGTCGAAGCGATCGCCCGGGCGCGCCAGCGTCGAGCTTCGGAGTGAAACCACCGCCGACAGCGGGTAGGGCATGCCGCGTCCTGCGCGAAGAGGCGGGCTTCGGTTTACCATGCCGGGACGGCGATGTGCTGTCGCATCCACCGCTGCGTTGAACGCGCGGTCTGGCAGGTGAGGGACGGCAATGCAGAGATGGCAAGGTTGACGGGTCTGCGTACGGCGATGGCGCTGTTGCTGTCGGGCTGGCTGTTGCTTGCACCTGCGCGTGCGTTCGCGCAGCCGGTTCCGCCCACGCCACGACAGCTGACCGTATTCGACGGCCTGCCTTCCAACACCGTCAACCGGATGGCCGAAGACCGCCTGGGCTACCTATGGATCGCCACCAATGACGGGCTGGCGCGGTTCGATGGCCGCAGCTATCGCATCTGGCGCGCCGAGGATGGCCTGCGCGACAACCGGATCTGGACGGTGCTCGCCGATGCGCGTAACCAGTTGTGGATCGGTACTGAAAATGCCGGGTTGGTGCGCCTGTCCGCCGATCGTCGGCAGATGCATTTCTATGACCGTGCCAGCCAGCCGCTGCTGGCCAGCAACACGGTCTGGAGTATTGCCTCCACCCCTGATGGTTCGATCTGGTTCGGCACCTATGAGGGCGGCCTGTACCGCCTTGATGCGCAGGACAGACTGCAGCGTTTCCTGCCCGAGCCGGGCAACCCGCGCAGCCTGCCGTCCAACAGCGTCCCGTTCCTGGCCACGCTGCCCGATGGCACGCTGTGGGTGGGTACCAAGCGGGGCCTGGCGCGCTGGACCGGGACTGATTTCGAGCGCGCACCGGATGCGCTGCCCGCCGACGCGGTGATCAATGGCATGACCGCCGATGCGGATGGCAGCCTGTGGATCAACACCCTGGGCAGTGTCATCGTGCGGCGTGCCGACGGACGTTTCGAACCCGCGCCCTGGCCGGTCCCGGACAACGACCAGGTGCTCGGGGTGATGCTGCACGACGAGCAGGGGGGCTACTGGCTGGACACCCGCTCCGGGCTTGGGCGCGGCGTTGATGGCCGTTACCAGCAGGTGCCGCTCTACAGTGCACTGGCGCGCGGCCGGGTACGCCCGAACTGGACTGGCGCATTCCAGGACCGCGAAGGCGGCATCTGGTTGGCCAGCACCAATGCCGGCCTATGGCACCTGCTGCCGCGCTGGTGGCAGTTTTCGGTGCTGGCGCGACTGGAGGACGAGCCGTCATCGCTGCGCAACGCGTACGTACTGGGCGCCGCGGCCTCGCACGACGGCGGCGTGTGGACCGTCGGCGGCCATGGCGCGCTGGACAAGCTGGACCCGGTGACCGGGAAAGTGCAGCAGCACCTGACCTGGGTGAACGGCAACCACTGGTTGATGTCGGTGGCCGAGGACGCGCGCGGGCGGGTGTGGATCGGGTCGATGGACGCCCTGCAGCGCTACGACCCGGCCAGCCGCCAGTTGCTGCGCTGGGGCACCGATGCAGGCAAGGATGCGGTGATGGAGGGCAACGTCCAGGACATCGCGGTGTGCGCTGACCAGGTCTGGACCATGTCGCCTTCCGGTGTGCAGGCGCGCGACCTGGACGGACACCTGCTGCACGACGTGCCGCTCGGCCAGGGGGGGCTGCAGTCGGGACAGCTTGCGACCAGCCTGGAATGTGGACCGCGCGGCCGACCGTGGCTGACCAGCAGCGCCGGCGTGCAGGAGTGGGACGCGGTGGGGGCGCGTTTTGTCCAGGTCGATGGTGGCCCATCGGGTGCGGTGCACGCCATGGTGCTGGCGGCCGACGATCAGGTGTGGCTCTCCCAGGATGGTCGCCTGGTCCAGCATCGGTGGAACGGCAATGCCCTGCAGCGGCACCGGGCGATCGGCGCGGTGCAGGGCTATCCGGCGCTGGCGGCCAATGGGCTGGCGGTCGACGCCGGCGGCATCGTATGGGCCAGCAGCCCGCGCGGCATGCTGCGGGTGGACCCGCGCACGCCGAACGTTCGCCTGTACGGTGTGCATGACGGCCTGCCGAGCCAGGAGTTCCGCGAGAACACGCTGGTCACCGCGACCAGTGGGCACCTGCTGGCCGGCACGCCGGCCGGGCTGGTGGTGTTTGATCCGCTCAAGGTGGGGCCGCCAACGCGGCAGGCGCCGCTGGTGATCGAACGGGTCGAGGTGAGCCGCGGCGACAAGGTGGTCGATCTGACCCACGATGGCGCAGTGACCATCGAAGATGGCGACCGTGACCTGCACATCGTGGCGCGACTGCTTTCCTTCAGTGATGCGGCATCGAACGTCTATCGCTTCCGGCTGGCTGGGTACGACCCGGACTGGGTCGATGGCGGGGCGGGCGGGGAGCGGGTGTTCTCGGCGCTGCCGCCGGGCCGCTACGCACTGGAAGTGCAGGCGCGTTCTGCCGACCACGTCTGGTCGCGGATCCAGACGCTCGAGTTCCAGGTGCTGCCACCCTGGTGGCGAAGCGTCACCGGTGTGCTGGTGCTGGCCGCAGCGTCGCTGTTGCTGCTGAGCGGTTTCGCCTGGTTGTATCGGCGGCGCCTGCACCGGCGCCACGATTACCAGATGGCCGTGCACAAGCAGGAAGTGGCCGAGCAGGCATCAGCGGCGAAGACCCGCTTCCTGGCCAATCTGGGACACGAGGTGCGCACGCCGATGACCGGTGTCCTGGGCATGACCGAACTGCTGCTGTCATCGCCGCTGGACACCCGCCAGCGCAGCCAGGCCGAATCGATCCGCAGCGCCGGCGAGCACCTGTTGCTGCTGGTCAACGATGCGCTGGACCTGGCGCGGATCGAGTCGGGTCGCCTGGAGCTGCAGGTGCAGAGTATCGACCTGCACGCGCTGCTTGCCGAGGTGCAGGCGCTTACCGCGCCGCTGGCCCGGCAGAAGGCGGTGCAGTTCACCTTGTACAACGAGCTGGCCCCGGGACTGGCCGCGGAGGGCGATCCGCTGCGGGTGAGGCAGATCCTGCTGAACCTGCTCGGCAATGCGGTGAAGTTCACTCAGCGTGGTTCGATCAGCCTGCTGGCGCGTGCCGGCAATGACGGATGCGGCCTCTGCTTCGAGGTCACCGACACCGGCCCCGGCATCAGCCACGAACTACAGAAGCGCCTGTTCCGGCGCTTTGAACAGGCCGACGGCGCACGTACCGCGGCCCAGTACGGCGGGAGTGGGCTGGGGCTGGCGATCAGCCGTGAGCTGGCGCTGGCGATGGGCGGGGACATCACCGTGGAAAGCCAGTTGGGACGCGGCACGCGTTTCCGCGTCGAGCTGCCGCTGACACTGCACCCGCTCGGGGCTACCGGCACGCCGGCCGCGGACGTGTGGCGGACACCGGCGCTTCCGCTGCGCATCCTGCTGGTGGAGGACGATCCGACCGTTGCCGAGGTGGTCGGAGGCCTGCTGCGCGCGCGCGGGCACGAGGTGGTGCATGCCGAGCACGCCCTGGCGGCCCTGCGCGAGATGGCCGGGGAGCGCTTCGACATCGGCCTGCTCGACCTCGACCTGCCTGGGCTGAGCGGCTTCGACCTGGCGCTGCACCTGCGCAACCAGGGGCACGCGCTGCCGTTGCTGGCGGTGACCGCGCGCACCGATGGCGATCTGGCCGAGCGCGTCGCCGCCGCGGACATGCAGGGCTTCCTGCGCAAGCCGGTGACCGGGGATCTGCTGGCCGAAGCCATCGCACGGGCGATGGCGGCGTAGGGCGATCCGAAGTGCCGGCCATGGTCGGCACCGCCATATCGCCCCGCCTGCAGCCTATTCGGCGACTTCCTCGATCTGCTTCGGCTCCGGACCGGTATCGGGCAGCTGCCAGAAGATCAGCGTGGAGGTCAGCGTGATCGCGCCCACGCACAGGAACGTGGCGTGCAGGGCCGCGGTGGCGCCATGTGATTCCAGTGGCGCGAAGGCCGCCAGCAGGCTGCCGGCGGCAGCGGCGCCGAAGCCGGCCGCCAGCATCATCACCATCGACAGCAGGCTGTTGCCCGCGCTGGCGAAGCCCACGTCCAGGTCGCGCAGGGTCACGGTGTTCATCACCGTGAACTGCAGCGAATTGACCGCGCCGAACAGCGCCAACTGCAGCAGTCGCCAGCCCAGCGGCTGGTCCGGCGACATCAGCGCGAAGCTGGCCATCGCGATGCCTACCAGGACGGTGTTGGTCATCAGCACGCGGCGGTAGCCGAAGCGCTCCACCAGCTTCACCGCCAGCCGCTTGGCGACCATGCCGGCCGCCGCGACCGGGATCATCATCAGGCCGGCATTCATCGGGCTCATGCCCATGCCAACCTGCAGCAGCAGCGGAATCAGCAGCGGCATGGCGCTGCTGCCGATGCGCGAGAACAGGTTGCCGAGAATGCCGATGCGGTAGCTGGGCACGCGGAACAGGGCGAGCGAGAACAGCGGCGCGGTGGAGTTGGCCGCGTGCAGCCAGTAGCCGACCAGCGCGGCCAGGCCGGCCACCGTCATCAGCATCACCAGCGCATGCGGAGTACCCATCCCGGAGATGCCATCCAGGGCCAGCGACAACACCACCATGCCGAAGGCCAGCATCACATAGCCGCGCAGGTCGAAGCGGCTGCGATGGGCGGCGTAGTGGTCGGGCATCACCTTCATGGCCACGAAATAACCGATCACCCCGATCGGCAGGTTGATCAGGAATACCCAGTGCCAGGAGGCGACTTCGACCAGCCAGCCACCCAGCGTCGGGCCGATCAGCGGGCCGATCAGCGCCGGGATGGCGATGAAGCTCATCGCGCGCAGGAAATCTTCCCGCGGCACCGAACGCATCACCGCCAGCCGCCCGACCGGCAGCAGCATGGCCCCGCCGATACCCTGCAGCACGCGTGCGGCGACCAGCTGGTGCAGGCTCTGCGCCAGGGCGCAGGCCAACGACCCGAGGGTGAACAGAATGATCGCGACCAGGAACGTGCGCCGGGTGCCGAAGCGGTCGGCGATCCAACCCGATGCCGGGATGAAGGTGGCCACCGCCAGCGCGTAGCTGAACACCACCGACTGCATCTGCAGCGGGCTTTCGCCCAGGCTGCGCGCCATCGCCGGCAGCGCCGTGTTGACGATGGTGGAATCCAGCATCTGCATGAAGATCGCCAGCGACACCAGCCACAGCAGGGGACGGATGGAGGCGTAGCTTGCTGTCATCGGGCCGGGATCCGCGCGATCAGGAGGCGCCATCATCGCCGAAGGGCGGTCATGGCGCGATCAACGCACGCCGTGCCGCCACGTCGGGAAAAGCGTCAGCGCGCACTGAGCCGGTGCACCGCGTCCACCAGCACCTGCACGCTGGCTGGATCCATGTCCGGCGACATGCCATGGCCGAGGTTGAACACGTGGCCTTCGCGTGACCCGCCGTTGCCGGCCGCATAGGTGTCCAGCACGCGTCCGGCCGCCGCGGTGATCGCTTCGGGGCTGGCATACAGAGTGGTCGGATCCAGGTTGCCCTGCAGCGCGACCCGTCCGCCGGTACGGCGCACGGCCTCGTCCAGGTCCAGCGTCCAGTCCAGGCCGAGCGCATCGGCGCCGGTATGCGACAGCGCTTCAAGGTGCAGGCCGGTCCCCTTGCCGAACAGGATCAGCGGCGTGCGCTCGCTGCCCTGGCCGCGTTCGAGTTCGGCGGAGATCCGCTGCAGATAGCGCAGCGAGAATTCGCGGTACATCGCCGGGGACAGCACACCGCCCCACGTGTCGAACACCTGCAGCGCCTGCGCACCGGCCGCGCGCTGGGCGCCGAGGTAGGCGATCACCGCATCGGTCACCACCTCCAGCAACCGATGCAGTTCCTGCGGGTGGTTCAGCGCCATCGCCTTGATGCGCGCGAAATCCTTGCTGCCGCCGCCTTCCACCATGTAGCAGGCCAGCGTCCACGGGCTGCCGGAAAAACCGATCAGCGGCACCTGGCCATCCAGTTCGCGGCGGATCACCCGCACCGCGTCCATGACATAGCGCAGTTCCTGCTCCATGTCCGGCACCGCCAGTCGGGCGATGGCAGCGGTATCGCGGACCGGATGGCGGAACTTCGGACCCTCGCCCTCGACGAAGTACAGCTCCAGGCCCATCGCATCGGGGATGGTCAGGATGTCGGAGAACAGGATCGCCGCGTCCAGCGGGAAGCGGCGCAGCGGCTGCAGGGTGACTTCGCAGGCGATCTCCGGGTTCTTCGCCATCGCCAGGAAGCTGCCGGCCTTGGCCCGCGTGGCGCGGTATTCCGGCAGGTAACGGCCGGCCTGGCGCATCAGCCAGACGGGGGTGTGGTCTACCGGTTCGCGGCGCAGGGCGCGCAGCAGGCGATCGTTGCGAAGGGGACTGGTCACGTAAGGGTGTTCCTTGTGCGGTAGGGCGTGGGGCGCTGTTCCGGGATGGGGCGATCACGGGCTGCAGTGGAGGACCGCAAAGCCCCGATGCAGCTCCGCATCGCGCGCTTTGTCGAAGGCCGCGCGGGCCTCGGATTCTTCCAGGTACAGCTCGCGTCGAAGCTGCGAGCGGCTGCCGATGCGGCCCGATTCGCGCAGCAGTTCCCAGCCGCCGAACAGGTCCGGCAGCAGGGTCAGGCGCAGGAAGCGGGGCGCATCGGTGCCGATCGCGGGTTGTTGCAGGAAGGCATGCATGGCGCAAGTGTAGCGCCGAGCCACGCCCGGCGGCTCGCGCTGGCGGCGGTGCGCACCGGCGGGTTCCCCGGCGTACAGCTGCGTCGGCTCAACCGCCGGCCAGCACGTCCAGCACGTCCTGTTCCGGTACGTCGGCCACCACTTCGGCCTGCCCGACGCCACGCCACAACACCAGGCGCAGGCGTCCGGCCACGTTCTTCTTGTCCAGCCGCATGCGCTTCAGCAGCGATTCCGGCGCCAGGCCCGCCGGCAACTGCACGGGAAGCTGCAGCGACTGCAGCACGGCGACGAGTCGATCCGCATCGGCCGCCGGTGCCCGCCCCAGTGCGGTGGAAAGTCGTGCGGCCAGCACCATGCCGACCGCGATGGCCTCGCCGTGGATGAGCGCATCACGCCCCGGGGCGCTGTAGCCCTGCTCGGTTTCGATGGCGTGCCCGAACGTATGACCGAGATTGAGCAGCGCGCGCTCGCCTTTTTCCAGCGGGTCGCGTTCGACGATCGCCGCCTTGTGCGCGCAGCTGCGCGCAATGGCTTCGGCAAGCAGGCGGCTGTCGCCGGCGACAAGGCCGTGGGCGTGTTGCTGCAGCCAGTCGAAGAACGCCGGATCGCCGAGTGCCCCGTACTTGACCACCTCCGCCAGCCCTGCGCGCAGCTCGCGCACCGGTAGTGTGCCCAGCACGTTCGTATCGGCGACCACCGCGCGCGGTGGATGGAAAGCGCCCACCAGATTCTTGCCTGCGGGCAGGTCCACGGCGGTCTTGCCGCCCACCGACGAGTCGACCATCGCCAGCAGCGTGGTGGGAAGCTGGACGCAGTCCACGCCGCGCATCCAGCAGGCAGCGGCGAAGCCGGACAGGTCGCCGACTACGCCGCCTCCCAGTGCAAACACGCAGGCATCGCGGGTGGCGCCCAGCGCGGCCAGTGCATCGATGGCGCGTCCGAACTCGGCAAGGTTCTTGGACGCCTCGCCTGCCGGCAGAACGTGTTCGCCGATCCTCAGGTCCGGTCGCGCCTGCAGCAGCGCGCTGCGTACGCCGGCCAGGTACAGCGGGGCGACTTCGCTGTCGCTGACAAGCAGTACGTGGCGGCCGCGCACATGGCGGGCCAACGCAGGTCCATCAGCCAGTTGGCCCGGGCCAATGGTGATGGAATAGGGATGCTCACCGCCGACGGCGACATGCAGGTGGGGGGTATCGGTCATGCGATGAGGTCCTGTCGCTGCCAGCGCGCGGCCAGCTTCACCACCAGGTGGGAAGTGGCTTCGGCAGCGGTATAGAGGTCGGTGTCCAGGGTGAGGTCGGCCAGCTGCCGATACAGCGGATCGCGATGGTAGGCCAGGTCCTGCAGCACCTGTTCGCGGTCCGGCCGCTGCAGCAGCGGGCGGCCTTTGTCGCGTGCCAGGCGTTCCAGCTGGGCGGCCACGCTGACCCGCAGGTAGACCACATAGCCATGCGCGGCGATCGCCTCGCGGTTGCCCGCATCCAGCACCGCGCCGCCGCCGGTGGACACCAGCTGGCCATGGCCGGCGAGCACCTGCTGCAGGGCCTGGCGCTCGTGCTGGCGGAAGCCGGCTTCGCCGGCCAGTTCGAACAGGGTGGGAATGCTGGCGCCGGCGTTGTCGACGATGACCTGGTCCAGGTCGATGAAGTCCAGCGTGAACCGCTCGGCGAGGCGACGGCCGATGCAGGTTTTGCCGGCCCCCATGGGGCCGATCAGGATCAGGTTCGGTGCTGGATTCATGCCCTGTGATGCTAACACCTCCGTGACATCCCTTTACGCCTCCACGGCCCAGCCTTGGCCGGCGCGGACTTCCCCGCGCGCCACCCGGAGCAGCAGCCATGTCGGTCGCCAAGGTCATCGAAATCAATGCCTCGTCCAAGACCAGTGTCGAGGATGCGGTACGCAGCGGCCTGAAGAAGGTTGCCGAGAGCGTGAAAAACATCCAGGGCGCGTGGATCAACGAGACCAAGGTGGTCACCAGCGGCAACGGCGAGATCACCGAGTGGCGGGTCAGCCTGAAGGTCACCTTCCTGGTGGAGTGAAGGCTCCGGTCCCGGGCGGTCGCGACTCAGCGGACCTCGATGATGCGGCGCTCGGCGTCCAGCGCGATGACCCGGTCGGCTAGCGCCGGCAGTGTACGCAGGGCCTGGCGGCTGACCCGTTCGTAGTACTGGACGAAGCGCTCCAGCTGCGGGCGGGTCATGCCGCTGCGTCCGGGCTGGGCGGCCTGCAGGTGTTGTTCCTGCTGCCAGCGCCAGCGCGGCACCACCGCGAAATCCGGTGGCTGCAGGAACCACAGCCGGTCACAGCGCTGCCACAGTGGCGCGTAGTGATCGGCCAGTGCCTGGTTGCACCAGCGCCGCCAGCGACCGTCCGGGTCGGCTTCGCGTTCCAGCGCGTTGAGCGGTTCCTGCAGTGCGTCGGCCGGCTGCGCCGGGGTACCCAGGAACCAGCCTTCGAACACCAGCAGGTCCAGTGGTGCATCCAGGGCCTGCCACCGTGCCGGGGGCAGCCGTTCATCGGCCAGTTTGTCGAAGCGTGGCAGTGCGGTGGGCGCGCGCGCGATCACTGCATCAAGCACCGCGTGCGCCAGCGGCAGATCATGCGTGCCGGGTGGACCGCGGGTGACCAGCAGCGGATGCACATCGCGCGCCAGCCGCTGGCGCTGGCCGCGGGTCAGGTAGACATCGTCCACCGACAGCGTCGCAGCGCGCAGGCCACGTGCCTTCGCACGGTCCACGACCTGCGCGGCCAGCGTCGATTTTCCGCTGCCCTGCAGGCCGCTGATGGCCAATACCGGGACCTGCGCGCCGCTGGCCAGCGCGTCATCGAGCGCCTGCTCGGCCAATGTGTCCGGGAATCCTTTCGTCGTGGTCGTGTACGCACTCGCCTTCATGCCGCCACAATAGCCCAATCCCTTCCGGAATGACGTGTCATGAGCGATCTCTACAACGAAGCGTTGTCCACCTTCTCCGCGCTGTTCGACGAGGCCCGGCAGGGCAGCGAGATCGAGCCCAACGCGATGACCGTGGCGAGCGCCGATACCTCCGGGCGCCCCTCCGCGCGCACCGTATTGCTGAAGGCCTTCGATGCACGTGGCTTCGTGTTCTATACCCACCTGGACAGCCACAAGGGGCGTGAGCTGCAGGCCAATCCGCAGGCCGCGCTGCTGTTCCTGTGGCGCAGCCTGCGCGAGGCCGGCATCCAGGTGCGCATCGAAGGGGCGGTGGAGCAGGTCGGCGATGCCGAGGCCGATGCGTACTTTGCATCGCGCCCGCGTTTGAGCCAGATCGGTGCGTGGGCGTCGATCCAGTCCCGTACGCTGGATTCACGCGAGGAATTCGATGCGCGGGTCGCCGAGGTGGAGGCGCGTTTCGATGGCCAGGACGTCCCGCGCCCGGCGGGCTGGAGCGGGCTGCGGGTGGTGCCGGACCGCATCGAGTTCTGGTACGGCGCGCAGTTCCGCCTGCACGAGCGCTGGTGCTATGAGAAGGCAGCCGATGGCCGCTGGAGCAAGCGCCTGCTGTACCCCTGAGGCGCGCGCTGTGCGTGCCGTGACGTGATCTGCATGTCGCTACGCATTGCCGCAGGCCCCGTCCGGCGGCTGCTTCAGGTACCGGCAGGGCGAGCCGTCGCAGCCTCGCGTTCTTTTCAGGAAGGAGAGTCGGGATGGAAGTTCTGCGCCGGATGTGGTCCGTTGCCCCGTTGCGTGTCGGGCTGGAGGCGTGGCTGATGCTGGCCGCCCGTGTGGTCGCAGGTGTGATGTTCAGCGTGTCTGGCTGGAACAAGCTGTTCACCGTGCCAGGCCGCGACCGCATGGTGGCAACGTTGCATGAGGCGGGCATTCCGTGGCCGGGGCTGAGCGCCCCGGTGCTCGGCGCGATCGAATGGGTGGCCGGGGCCCTGCTGGTGGTCGGCCTGCTCAGTCGTCCGTCAGCGGTGTTGCTGGCGGCCATCTGCGTGGTGGCCGCGCTGACCGATGGCATCGCACGCATCCCTGGCGGACTGGGCGTGCTGGATTGGCTGAGCTGGTTCTTCTATCTGACCGAGGTGCCCTTGGCAGTGCTGCTGCTGTGGCTGGCGCAGGCCGGGAGCGGACGTTTCGCGCTTGATGCGCGCTGGGCTCGGCGGCGGTAGGACGCGGCGGGTGACGACCGTTGGTCGTCAGCCCTTGGTTTGGTGGGTGACGACCGTTGGTCGTCACGCCGCTGCGCTCGCCGAGCATGGCTCGGCGCTACCCTGGATCCCGGTGGTGACGGCCGCTGGTCGTCAGCCCTCGCAGCCACTCACCCCAGCCCCGCTGCGCGCAGCCAGCGCCACAGCGTGGTGCGCGAAATTCCCAGCGCCTGCGCCATGCCCTCGCGATCGTTGCGGTGGGTCGCCAGCAGCTGCTGCAGCTGCGCGCTGGACGGGCGTCCGGCAGCGGGCTGCAGAGTAGTCGAGGAGGCCGGGTCGTGCGCCAGTTCCGGCGCCAGTGACAGCAACCTGGACGCATCGATCCTGCCTTCGGCAGGCTGCCAATGGATGCGCAGGCGGTCGACCAGATTGCGCAGTTCGCGCACGTTGCCGGGCCACGGCGCTGCGCTCAACAGCGCCATCGCGGCGTCGTCCAGCGGGGCATCAATGCCACGCAGTTGCTGGAAGAAGTGGTGCACCAGCAGGGCGATGTCGCCGCGTCGCGCGCGAAGCGGTGGCATCACGATGCGCAACGTCGCCAGCCGGTAGTACAGATCGCGGCGGAACTGCCCCGCCTGCACGCGCTGCTCCAGCGACTGCAGGGTGGCGGCGACTACCCGCAGGTTGACCGGCGTGGGCTCGGTGGCGCCCACGCGCAGCACTTCGCGTTCTTCCAGTACGCGCAGCAGGCGGGTCTGCAGCGGCAACGGCAGCTCGCCGATCTCATCCAGGAACAGCGTGCCGCCGTCGGATGCTTCGACCAGCCCGATACGTCCACCACGGCGGGCGCCGGTGAAGGCGCCATCGCTGTAACCGAACAGTTCCGATTCCAGCAGCGATTCACTGATCGCCCCGCAGTTCAGCGCGACGAAGCGGCCGCGCCGACCGCTGTCGGCATGCAGCTGGCGCGCCACCAGCTCCTTTCCAGTGCCGGTCTCGCCGCTGACCAGCACGGTGCTGTCATGCGGGGCGTACAGCGCGATGTGCTGGCGGACCTCGGCCATCGCGCTGCTGTCGCCGAGCAGTGCCGTGCCCTGGCCGGCGCGGCTGCCGCGACGTTGCCGCACCGGCAGCCGGCGGCTGCCCGAACGCGCCAGCGTGTGGGTCAGCTCCAGTGCATGTTCGAAGGCCTGGCGAACCGAATCGGCCGAATACAGCAGCACGCCCTGCAGCCCGGCTGCTTCGGCGTGGTCGATGGCCATGCCGGTGCCGACGATCACTTCGATGCCATTGGCGCGCAGGTCGGCGATGCAGTCGCGCGCGTCTTCGCGGGTAACGAAGCGACGGTGTTCGATCTGCAGGCCGAAGCTGTCCTGGAAGCTGCCGAAGGTCGGCACGTCGCTGGCATGGGTGACCAGGCCGATGCGCGGGGCGATGCGGCGTGCGCGTGCCAGCGCTTCCATCAGGTCGAAGCCGTTGGCCTGGATCGGCACCAGCGGCACGTCCAGCCGGCTGCGCAGCCAGGCGGCATTGGAACCGCCGGCAATCACCACATCGCAGTGTTCCTGGCGCAGCCGCTGGTTGATCACCGCCACGGCATCCTCGAAGCCGAGGTTGATCTGCTCGATGCGGGCGCGGCGGTCGAATTCGGGTATGACATCGCCCAGCAGCCCGGTCAGCCGGGACACGCTCACTGTCCAGATCACCGGCTGGGTGGGATCGGTATCGCCGGGGCTGTCGGGATGGCGGGGCACGTACATGGGGTGTCGCGGTCGCAGGGGGTGTTTCATGATACATCTGTTTCAATGTTTCATACGTTTCAGTGCCAGGCGTCCCCAACACAGCTGGATCAATGACTTGCAGGTTGGCACGCTCTTTGCGCTGTATGGGGTGACCCCTGACAGGATTGCTGCATGACTGCTTCCCTTGTTTCCGCCGGCGCCCGCTTCCGCCAGGCTCTGGCTGCCGAATCACCGCTGCAGGTGATCGGTGCGATCAACGCCAACCATGCGCTGCTGGCCAAACGCGCCGGTTACCGCGCCATCTACCTGTCCGGCGGTGGCGTCGCCGCCGGTTCGCTGGGCCTGCCGGACCTGGGCATCAACACCCTGGAAGACGTGCTGATCGACGTGCGCCGCATCACCGATGTCTGCGACCTGCCGCTGATGGTGGACATCGATACCGGCTTCGGGCCGAGCGCCTTCAACATCGCGCGCACGGTGAAGTCGCTGATCAAGGCCGGCGCCGGCGCCTGCCATATCGAAGACCAGGTCGGAGCCAAACGCTGCGGCCACCGCCCGGGCAAGGAGATCGTCTCGCAGGGCGAGATGGTGGACCGGGTCAAGGCCGCTGCCGATGCCAAGACTGATCCGGACTTCTTCCTGATCGCGCGCACCGATGCCATCCAGGTCGACGGCGTGGATGCGGCCATCGAACGCGCCATCGCCTGCGTGGAGGCCGGTGCCGACGGCATCTTCGCCGAAGCCGCCTACGACCTGGATACCTATCGTCGCTTCGTCGATGCGGTGAAGGTTCCGGTGCTGGCCAACATCACCGAATTCGGCGCCACCCCGCTGTTCAGCCGTGACGAGCTGGCTTCGGCCGGCGTGGCCATCCAGCTGTTCCCGCTGTCGGCCTTCCGCGCGGCCAACAAGGCCGCCGAGAGCGTGTACGAAGCGGTGCGCCGCGACGGCCACCAGCGCAACGTGGTGGACGCCATGCAGACCCGCAATGAACTCTACGACCGGATTGGCTACCACGCCTTCGAGCAGCAGCTCGATGCGCTGTTCGCCGCCAGGAAGTAACCTGCTGCCACGATTTCCGGGAGGAAAACCATGAACGATACGACCGCCACCCCGACCTTCAAGCCGAAGAAGTCCGTCGCCCTGTCCGGCACCGCTGCCGGCAACACCGCGCTGTGCACCGTCGGCCGCAGTGGCAACGACCTGCACTACCGTGGCTACGACATCCTGGACCTGGCCACCACCAGCGAGTTCGAGGAAATCGCCCACCTGCTGGTGCACGGCAAGCTGCCGACCCGCGCCGAGCTGGTGTCCTACAAGGCCAAACTGAAGTCGCTGCGCGGCATCCCGGCAGCGGTCAAGGCCGCGCTGGAAGAGCTGCCGCCGTCGGCGCACCCGATGGACGTGATGCGCACCGGCGTGTCCGTGCTGGGCTGCGTTTCGCCGGAAAAGGACGACCACCACCATCCCGGCGCGCGTGACATCGCCGACAAGCTGATGGCCTGCCTGGGGTCGATGCTGCTGTACTGGTACCACTGGAGCCACAACGGCCGCGCCATCGACGTGGAAACCGACGATGACTCCATCGGCGGCCATTTCCTGCACCTGCTGCACGGCGAAAAGCCGCAGGATTCGTGGGTCAAGGCGATGCATACCTCGCTGATCCTGTATGCCGAGCACGAGTTCAATGCCTCGACCTTCGCCTGCCGCGTGATCGCCGGCACCGGCAGCGACATGTTCAGCGCCATTGCCGGCGGCATCGGCGCGCTGCGCGGTCCCAAGCACGGCGGCGCCAACGAAGTGGCGTTCGAGGTGCAGAAGCGCTACGACAGCGCGGATGAAGCCGAGGCGGACATCAAGGCGCGCGTGGAGCGCAAGGAAGTGGTGATCGGCTTCGGCCACCCGGTGTATACCGTGTCCGATCCGCGTAACAAGGTGATCAAGGACGTGGCCCGCGAACTGTCCGAAGAACAGTCGAGCATGAAGATGTACGACATCGCCGAGCGCCTGGAAACGGTGATGTGGGACATCAAGAAGATGTTCCCGAACCTGGACTGGTTCAGCGCGGTGAGCTACCACATGATGGGCGTGCCGACGGCGATGTTCACCCCGTTGTTCGTCATCGCGCGCACCTCCGGCTGGAGCGCGCACATCATCGAACAGCGCATCGATGGCAAGATCATCCGCCCCAGTGCCAATTACACCGGCCCGGAAGACCAGGCGTTCGTGCCCATCGACAAGCGCGCCTGATGCATGACCCGGCATCCTCGCGCAGGGTGCCGTGGTGCCGTGCGGAGCGGGACGGCGATGCCGTCCCGGTTCCGTCGTGGCCTCGCAACGCCGTCCCTGCCGGTGACGCGACGCCCGGCCCGCCATAGTCCAAGAGCCAGCCATGACCAGCCCCCTGATGAACCAGTCGTACCGCAAGAACCTCCCCGGCACCGCGCTGGACTATTTCGACACGCGCGAGGCGGTCGATGCGATCCAGCCCGGCGCCTACGCCACGCTGCCGTATACCTCGCGCGTGCTGGCCGAAAACCTGGTGCGCCGCTGCGACCCTGCGACCCTGGAAGCCTCGCTGCGGCAGCTGATCGAGCGCCGCCAGGACCTGGATTTCCCGTGGTTCCCGGCCCGCGTGGTCTGCCATGACATCCTTGGCCAGACCGCGCTGGTGGACCTGGCCGGCCTGCGCGATGCCATCGCCGATGCCGGCGGTGACCCGGCGCAGATCAACCCGGTAGTGCCGACCCAGCTGATCGTCGACCATTCACTGGCGGTGGAACATCCCGGCTTCGACAAGGCCGCCTTCGAGCGCAACCGTGCCGTTGAAGACCGTCGCAACGAAGACCGGTTCCACTTCATCAACTGGACCCGCAAGGCCTTCAAGAACGTGGACGTGATCCCGCCGGGCAACGGGATCATGCACCAGATCAACCTGGAGAAGATGTCGCCGGTGGTGCAGGTGCGCGACGGCGTGGCCTTCCCGGATACCTGCGTGGGCACCGACAGCCACACCCCTCACGTGGATGCATTGGGCGTGATCGCCATCGGCGTCGGTGGCCTGGAAGCGGAGAGCGTGATGCTCGGCCGCGCCTCGTGGATGCGCCTGCCCGACATCATCGGCGTGGAACTTACCGGTCGCCCGCAGCCGGGCATCACCTGCACCGATATCGTGCTGGCGCTGACCGAGTTCCTGCGCGCGGCCCGGGTGGTCGGCGCGTGGATCGAGTTCTTCGGCGAAGGCGCCAGCGCGTTGAGCATCGGCGACCGCGCCACCATTTCCAACATGACGCCGGAGTTCGGCGCCACAGCGGCGATGTTCTCCATCGACCAGCAGACCCTGGACTATCTGCGCCTGACCGGCCGCGAAGAACCCCAGGTGCAGCTGGTGGAAACCTATGCCAAGGCCGCGGGCCTGTGGGCCGATGACCTGGCCCAGGTGCAGTACGAGCGCGTACTGCAGTTCGACCTGTCCAGCGTGGTGCGCAACATGGCCGGCCCGTCCAACCCGCACAAGCGCGTTGCCACCAGTGAACTGGCCGCGCGCGGCATCGCCGATGAAGCCAAGCTGGCCTCCGGCAAGGTCGAGCAGGCCGGTGGGCTGATGCCGGATGGCGCGGTGATCATCGCCGCCATCACCAGCTGCACCAACACCAGCAACCCACGCAACGTGATCGGTGCGGCACTGCTGGCGCGCAATGCCAACCGTGCCGGGCTGACCCGCAAGCCCTGGGTGAAGAGCTCGCTGGCACCGGGCTCCAAGGCGGTACAGCTGTACCTGGAAGAGGCCGGTCTGCTCGGTGAGCTGGAGCAGCTAGGCTTCGGCATCGTCGGCTTCGCCTGCACCACCTGCAATGGCATGAGCGGCGCGCTGGACCCGGTGATCCAACAGGAGATCATCGACCGTGACCTGTACGCCACGGCGGTGCTGTCGGGCAACCGCAACTTCGATGGCCGTATCCACCCCTATGCCAAGCAGGCGTTCCTGGCATCGCCGGCACTGGTGGTGGCCTATGCGATCGCCGGCACCGTGCGCTTTGATATCGAAAAGGACGCGCTGGGCGTCGATGCGCAAGGCAACCCGATCACCCTGAAGGACCTGTGGCCGAGCGATGAGGAGATCGACGCGGTGGTCAAGGCCAGCGTGAAGCCGGAGCAGTTCCGCAAGGTCTACGACCCGATGTTCACCTTCAAGGTGGAGCATGGCGCGCCGATCAGTCCGTTGTACGCATGGCGTCCGCAGAGCACCTATATCCGCCGCCCGCCTTACTGGGAGGGCGCGCTGGCCGGTGCCCGCAACCTCAGCGGCATGCGTCCGCTGGCGGTGCTGGGCGACAACATCACCACCGACCATCTGTCGCCGTCCAACGCGATCCTGGCCAGCAGCGCCGCCGGCGAGTACCTGGCGAAGATGGGACTGCCGGAAGAGGACTTCAATTCCTATGCGACGCACCGGGGTGACCACCTCACCGCGCAGCGTGCCACGTTCGCCAACCCGAAGCTGATCAACGAAATGGCCGTGGTCGACGGGGCGGTGAAGCAGGGCTCGCTGGCCCGCGTGGAACCCGAAGGCCAGGTGATGCGCATGTGGGAGGCGATCGAAACCTACATGCTGCGTCGGCAGCCGCTGATCATCATCGCCGGTGCCGACTACGGGCAGGGCAGTTCACGTGACTGGGCGGCCAAGGGCGTACGCCTGGCGGGCGTGGAAGCCATCGCGGCCGAAGGCTTCGAACGCATCCATCGCACCAACCTGATCGGCATGGGCGTGCTGCCACTGGAGTTCAAGCCGGGCGTGACCCGCCTGACGCTGGGCATCGACGGCACCGAAACCTTCGACGTGACCGGTGCGCGGCTGCCGCGTGCGGAGCTGACGTTGGTCATCCACCGCCGCGACGGCAGCCAGCTGATGGTGCCGGTGACCTGCCGGCTGGATACCGCCGAGGAAGTGTCCATCTACGAGGCCGGCGGCGTGCTGCAGCGCTTCGCGCAGGACTTCCTGGAGGCATCGCAGGTTGCATGACGATCTCGCCGACCCTCTTCTTGCTGGATTGACCCCATGACCTTTCTTCCGCAGCTCCGCATTCCTGCTACCTACCTGCGCGGTGGTACCAGCAAGGGCGTGTTCTTCCGCCTGCAGGATCTTCCGCTCGCCGCGCAGGTTGCTGGCCCGGCGCGCGATGCGCTGCTGATGCGGGTGATCGGTTCGCCCGATCCGTATGCCAAGCACACCGACGGCATGGGCGGGGCGACGTCGAGTACCAGCAAGTGCGTGATCATTTCGGCGGCCTCGGTGCCGGACCACGACGTAGACTACCTGTACGGCCAGGTGTCGATCGATACCGCCTTTGTCGACTGGAGCGGCAACTGCGGCAACCTGAGCACGGCGGTCGGCCCGTTCGCCATCAGCAACGGTTTCATCGATCCGGCACGGGTGCCGCGCGATGGGCTGTGCACCGTGCGCATCTGGCAGGCCAACATCGGCAAGACCATCATCGCCCACGTGCCGATGCGCGATGGCCAGGTGCAGGAGATAGGCGATTTCGAGCTGGATGGGGTGACCTTCCCGGCGGCGGAGATCCAGCTGGAATTCCTCGACCCTTCAGACGACCAGGACGGCGGCGCGATGTTCCCCACCGGCAATCTGGTCGATGAACTGGAGGTGCCCGGTGTGGGTACCTTCACGGTGAGCATGATCACCGCCGGCATCCCGACGATCTTCCTCAACGCCGCCGACCTGGGCTACACCGGCACCGAACTGCAGCCGGCCATCAATGAAGACCGCGCCGCGTTGGAGCGCTTCGAGGCGATCCGGGCGCATGGGGCGGTGCGCATGGGGCTGATCGAGCGCATCGAACAGGCGGCTACCCGCCAGCACACGCCGAAGGTCGCCTTCGTGGCTCCGGCGCAGGACTTTGTTTCGTCCAGTGGCAAGGCGATTGCCGCCGCGTCGATCGACCTGCATGCGCGGGCGCTATCGATGGGCAAGCTGCATCACGCGATGATGGGCACCGCCGCGGTCGCCATCGGCATTGCCGCGGCGATTCCGGGCACCTTGGTCAACCTCGCCGCAGGCGGCGGGCCGCGCACCTCGGTGGTGTTCGGTCATCCTTCGGGCACGTTGCGGGTCGGCGCCGAGGCGGCGCTCGTGGACGGGCAGTGGACCGTGACCAAGGCGATCATGAGCCGCAGCGCCCGGGTATTGATGGAAGGCAGCGTACGCGTCCCCGCCGATACCCTTTGACCCGAATGCCTTGGGCTGTGACGACCGTTGGTCGTCACAGCCCAAGGCAGCAGCAGCGTGACGACCAACGGTCGTCACCCACCAAGAGTACCCCCGCCGTCAAGGATCTGACGGCATAATGCACGCCTTGTTCAAGGAGTGACGACATGACCGGTCCGCTGCGGCTTCGGAAGTGGGGATGGGCGGCAGCCCTGGTGGCGGGAAGCCTGCTGGCCGGCCTGGCCGGCTGCAACCGCAATGACAGCGGGCAGCTGCCCGCCGCCAGCGGCGAGGCAATCACCGCCAAGGCCGAGCAGGTGACCGAGTTCGCCCTGCTGCGCGCCTACCCGGACCAGAAGAACGATGGACTGTCGCTGGCGCTGGAGTTCTCGCGCCCGCTGGTCGGTACCCAGGACTTCGATGCGCTGGTGCGCTTCGAGGAAAAGGTCGGTACCGATGACAGCAGCTGGACCCTGTCCGACGACGGCAAGACCCTGCGCTACCCGTTCGTGGAAGCCGCCAAGGAATACTCGCTGGTGGTGTCGGCCGACCTGTTGGCCGCCGACGGCAGCCGGCTGGGCAAGGAACTGCGGCAGAAGGTGTTCAGCGGCGAGCTGACCCCGGTTGCCGGCTTCGCCTCGCAGGGCAGCGTGCTGCCGGCGCGCGACAGCCGCGGCCTGCCGGTGGTGTCGGTCAACGTGCCGGAAGTGGACGTGGAGTTCCTGCGCGTGCGCGAAAAGGAACTGCCGACCTTCTTCAGCCAGTACCAGCGCGGCGGCCGCCGCGGCAGCTGGGAACTGGACAGCGACTACAGCGAACGCACGCCGATCAGCCGCCTGGCCGAGCCGGTCTACGTCAACCGCTTCATCCTGGGCGGCAAGCAGAACGAGCGCGTGCTGACCTACCTGCCGACCCAGGACATCAAGGAGTTGCAGGAGCCGGGGCTGTACTTCGCCGTGCTCAAGCGCACCGGTGCCTTTGATGGTGAGTTCGATACGGCGTTCTTCAGCGTCAGCGACATCGGCCTGCATACCCGGGCCTACAAGGACAAGCTGTTCGTCCACACCGCCTCGCTGAAGGACGGTGCGCCGCTGAAGAAGGTGGACGTGCGCGTGCTGGACGGCAAGGGCGAAGTGGTCCTGCGCGGCAGCACCGACGGCAATGGCAACGCGCTGCTGGATTACACCCTGGATGCCGGTCACGTGCTGGTCGCCGGCAGCGGCAAGGACACCAGCTTCCTGCCGTTCAACCAGCCTGCGCTGGACCTGAGCGAGTTCGCGGTGGCCGGTCGGGACAACGCCTGGTTCGATGTGTTCGCCTGGTCCGGGCGTGACCTGTACCGTCCCGGCGAGACCGTGCGGCTGTCCGCGCTGCTGCGCGACAACGATGGCAAGCCGGTGGCACCGGGCAAGGATGCCAAGGCACGCCAGCCGGTGTTCCTGCGGCTGAAGCAGCCCGATGGCAAGATTTTCCGCGAGACCCAGCTGCAGCCCGGCGAACAGGGGTACTTCAACTTCGAGCAGCTGATCCCGGCCGATGCGCCGACCGGCCGCTGGCAGGTCGAGTTCCGCACCGATCCGGCCAGCAAGGAAGCGATCCAGGGCATGACCCTGCGCATCGAAGAATTCCTGCCTGAGCGGATGAAGCTGGACCTGGACAGCGCACAGAAGAGCCTCAAACCCGGTGATGCACTGCGCCTGCAGGCCGACGGTGCCTATCTGTATGGCGCACCGGCCGATGGCAATCGTTTCACCGCGCGCCTGGCGGTGGCGGTGGAACAAAAGCCGGTGGAAGGCCTGCCGGGTTACTTCTTCGGCGACCCGACGGTGAGCTTGCCGCGCGAAGCCAAGGATGTGGTGGATACCACGCTGCCGGCCGATGGCAGGCTGAAGCAGGATGTGGACCTGCCGGAAGAAGCCGCCAAGGCGAAGACCCCGGTGGCGGTGGTGCTGTCGGGCAGCCTGTATGAAAGCGGTGGACGCACGGTCAATCGCACCCTCAAGCGGGTGATGTGGCCGGCCGCGGCGCTGGTCGGCGTGCGCCCGCTGTTCAACCCGGACGATGGCGCCGATGCCAACGGCACCGCGCGCTTCGAGCTGATGCGCGTGGATGCGGCCGGCACGCCGCAGCCCGCCAAGGGGCTGAAGGTAACGCTGGTACGCGAGCTTCGCGACTACCACTGGGCGTTCAACGACAATCGCTGGGACTACGATTTCACCCGTCGTTTCGAGAACAAGGACACCCGTACCGTCGATGCCGGCACCAGCGCGGTGGCCTTCGACGTGCCGGTGGAGTGGGGCGAGTACCGGGTGGATGTGTTCGATCCGGCCACCGGCCTGACCAGCCGCTACCCGTTCCGTGCCGGCTGGAGCTGGGGTGATGACAACCGTGGCCTGGATGCGCGCCCGGACAAGGTCAAGCTGGGCCTGGACAAGACCGGCTACAAGGCCGGCGACACGCTGGAAGTGACGGTGACGCCGCCGCACGCAGGCCGTGGCCTGCTGATGGTGGAAACCGATCGCATGATCTACGTGCAGGATATCGACGCCAAGCCGGGCAGCACCTTCAAGATCCCGGTCACTGCTGATTGGGAGCGCCACGATGTGTACATCACCGCGCTGGTGTTCCGTGGCGGCAGCGCACCGAGCAAGGTGACCCCGGCACGCGCGGTAGGCGTGGTGCACGTGCCGATGGATCGCAAGGCGCGCACGGTGGCCGTGGGCCTGGTGGCGCCCAGGCAGATGCGTCCGGAACAGGACCTTCCGGTCACCGTGAGCGTGCCGCAGCTGGCCGGCAAGGTCGCGCACGTGACCGTGTCCGCGGTGGACGTGGGCATCCTCAACATCACCCGCTTCCCGGTGCCCGACGCGGCCGCGCACTTTTTCGCGCAGCGCCGGCTGGGCATCGATGCCTATGACATCTACAGCCGCGTCATCGAGAGCTTCGACGGCAGCAGCGGCAAGCTGAAGTTCGGTGGCGACATGGCGCTGGCGGCGCTGCCGCAGGCCAAGCGGCCGACGGCGCGGGTGCAGACCGTGGACCTGTTCACCGGGCCGGTGAAGCTCGACGCCAGGGGCAATGCCCGGGTCCGGCTGAAGGTGCCGGACTTCAACGGCACGCTGCGGGTGTCGGCGCTGGTGTATGCCGATGAGAGTTACGGCAAGCGCGATGTGGAGACCGTCGTCCGTGCCCCGCTGCTGGCCGAAGCCAGCATGCCGCGCGTGCTGGCCCCGGGCGACCGCAGCACGGTCACCCTGGACGTGCAGAACTTCACCGGCAAGCCGGGCCAGTTCAACGTGCGGGTGGAGACCGAAGGCCCGCTGAGCCTGGCCGAGGGCACGCGTTCCATCCAGTTGGCGACCGATGCCAAGAGCACGCTCAGTTTCCCGGTGAGTGCGCGCGAAGGGCACAGCGTGGCCAAGGTGCGGGTACGGGTGGACGGCAACGGCTTCAAGGCCGATCGCCGCTACGATCTGCCGGTGCGTGCGGCGTGGCCGCAGGTGCTGCGTTCGCAGGTGCGCACGCTGGATCCGCTGGCCGCGGTCAGCCTGGATGGCAGCCTGCTGGACGGCCTGATGCCGGAATCGGTGACCGCGCGCCTGCTGGTCAGCCCGCTGCCGCCGATCCCGTTTGCCAGCGCGCTGCAGGGCGCGCTGAACTATCCGTACGGCTGTGCCGAACAGACCACCAGCAAGGGCTACGCCGCACTGATCCTGGACCAGGCCACCTCGGCCATGCTCGGCGCCGACGGGCTGGATGCCAAGGTGCGCCGCGAGCGCATGGAAGGGGCCTTCGGTCGCCTGGCCTCGATGCAGGTGGCCAACGGCAACTTCTCAATGTGGGGCGACGACGGCTACGTCAATCCGTGGCTGACGCCGTACATCACCGAGTTCCTGCTGGATGCCCGCGATGCCGGTTTCGCCGTGCCCGACAACGTGCTGCAGAAGGCGTTGAACCGGCTCAGCGAGGACCTGCTGTCCGGCGGCAACCAGTTCTACGGCCAGGACCGTCGCGACAACCTGAAGTTCGCCAACCAGGCCTACTCCGGCTACGTGCTGGCACGGGTCAACCGCGCCCCGCTGGGCACGCTGCGTACGCTGTATGACAACGAACGGGCCAAGGCCATCGGCGGCCTGCCGCTGGTCCACCTGGGCGTGGCGTTGTCGCTGCAGGGCGACCGCAAGCGCGGAGAAGCGGCCATCACGGCCGGCTTCGCCAAGCCGAGCAGCGAACGGCCGTCGTACTTCGGCGACTACGGCAGCGCGATCCGCGATGACGCGCTGATGATCGCGCTGACCCACGAGCACAACCTGGCCAAACCGGCCTGGGATGCGCGTTCGGTGGATCTGGGGCGCGAGCTGGATACGCGCCGCAATCGTGGCTGGATGTGGTTGAGCACCCAGGAACAGGTGGCCATCGCCCGCCTGGGCAAGGCGCTGGCCGCGAACCAGAAGAAGCTGGTGGCCGGTGAGCTGGTGATCGGCGCGCAGACCGAAAGCATCGGCGAGCGGCGCCTGTTCGGCCGCAGCTTCGATGCCGCGCAGCTGGTCAGTGGCGTGCGCTTCGCGCCCGCCGGCGAGCCGCCGATGTTCGCCAGCATCGACGTGGCGGGCATTCCGCGCACCGCGCCGGCGCCGGACAACAGCGTGATCGGGGTGGAGCGCAGCTGGTTCGGCACCGACGGCAAGCCGTGGACGCCGCGTCCGCTGAAGGAAGGCGAGGCGCTGATCGTGCGCGTCACCGTCACCCCGGACAGCAGCATGCCCGATGCCCTGCTGACCGACCTGCTGCCGGCCGGGCTGGAGATCGAGAATTTCAACCTCGGTGATGCCAAGCAGTGGGCCGACGTGGTGGTGGACGGTATCGGCATCAGTTCACGTGGCGACGCCGCCGACGTGAAGCACGAAGAGTTCCGCGACGACCGCTACGTGGCGGCGTTGAACCTGTCGCGCGGCAGCAAGGCGACGCTGTTCTACCTGGTGCGCGCGGTCACCCCGGGCACCTACACGGTGCCGCCGTCGCTGGTGGAAGACATGTACCGTCCGCAGCTGCGCGGCGTCGGCCGCAGCAACCCGAGCACGATCACGGTGGTGCAACCGTGAGCCGACGGGCGGGCCGCCACGCGGCGGCCTGCCCACGGGGCCGCCGGTGATCAACCGCGGCCTGCACCGGTTGCGGCGCAACCTGCGGCCGTTGTGGCCGTGGCTGCGCTGGGGCACCGCGGTGGTGCTGCTGGCGGTGCTGCTGCTGGACCTGGCGTTCCCGCCGCCGTTGCCGAAGCAGCGCGATACCAGCACGCTGGTGGTCGCGCGCGATGGCAGTCCGCTGCGCGCGTTCGCCGACGCCGAAGGCGTGTGGCGCTACCCGGCCTCGGTGGATCAGGTTTCCCCGTTGTACCTGCAGGCCCTGCTCGGCTACGAGGACCGCTGGTTCTGGCGCCATCCCGGCGTCAACCCGGTCGCGTTGGTGCGGGCCAGCACGCAGATGCTGGGGCAGGGGCGCATCGTGTCGGGCGGCTCCACGCTGACCATGCAGGTGGCGCGCATCCTCGACCCGCACACGCGCACACCCTGGGGAAAAGCCAAGCAGATGCTGCGCGCGCTGCAACTGGAAGCGCATCTGTCCAAGCGCGAGATCCTGACCCTGTACCTGGAACGCGCGCCCTACGGCGGCACCATCGAGGGCGTAGAAGCGGCCAGCTGGGCCTACCTCGGCAAACCGGCGGCGCAGCTGTCGCACGCCGAGGCTGCGCTGCTGGCGGTATTGCCGCAGGCACCCAGCCGGCTGCGTCCGGACCGCCACCCGCAGGCAGCGCAGCAGGCACGTGACAAGGTGCTGGCACGAATGGCCTCGCTGGGGCGCTGGTCCACCGAAGAGGTGGAGGATGCGCGGGTGGAAACGGTGGTCACCCGTTCGCTGCGCCCGCCGCTGCATGCCGCCTTGTTGGCGCAGCGCCTGCATGCCGCGCAACCGGGCCAGCCACGCATTGAAAGCAGCATCGACATCGACCTGCAGCGCACGCTGGAGGGCCGGCTTTCCAGCTACTTCTCCACGCTGCCCGAGCGGACG
This sequence comes from Stenotrophomonas sp. CFBP 13724, assembly GCF_014841975.1. Taxonomy (NCBI): domain Bacteria; kingdom Pseudomonadati; phylum Pseudomonadota; class Gammaproteobacteria; order Lysobacterales; family Lysobacteraceae; genus Stenotrophomonas; species Stenotrophomonas sp. CFBP 13724. Next base: position 2,244,966 of record NZ_JACYUW010000001.1, on the reverse strand, counting down.
TCGGCGGCGCTGCTGGTGGTCGACAACCAGACCCTGCAGGCACGCGCCTACGTCGGCACGCTGAACTTCGGTGACCGCCAGCGGCTGGGCCACGTGGACATGGTGCAGGCCTGGCGCTCGCCGGGTTCCACGCTCAAGCCGTTCCTGTACGCGATGGCGCTGGATGACGGGCTGATCCACTCCGAAAGCCTGCTGGTGGATGCACCACAGAGTTTCGGCGGCTACCGCCCCGGCAACTTCGACGAGGCCTTCAATGGCCCGGTGAGCGCAGCCACCGCACTGCGCCTTTCGCTCAACGTGCCTTCGGTGGACCTGCTGGACCGGGTCGGTTCGGCGCGCTTCGCCGCGCGGCTGTCGCATGCCGGGATCCAGCTGCGCTTTCCACGCGGAAGCTCGCCCAATCTGTCGCTGATCCTGGGCGGCACCGGCGCGCGGCTGGAGGACCTGGTCGGTGCCTTCGCGGCATTGAACCGCGATGGCATCGCCGGCCGCGTGCGCTACACCGATTCGGATCCGGTGCTGGATCGCCGGCTGGTGTCGCCGGGGGCAGCGTGGATCGTGCGCGAAATGCTGGAAGCCAATCCGCGCCCCGGGCAGGGCACCGATACCTTCGACCTTGGGGGCCGGCCGCGGGTGGCGTGGAAGACCGGCACCAGCTACGGCTACCGCGACGCGTGGGCGATCGGCAGCACGCGGCAGTACACCGTGGGAGTCTGGGTAGGGCGGCCGGATGGCACACCGTTGCCGGGACAGTACGGTGCGGTGACTGCACTGCCGCTGATGTTCGAGGTGGTCGACAGCCTGCCGCGGCAGGGCCGTGCCAGCGCCCCACCGCCGCGCCCGGCCAGCGTCAGCCAGGGCGATGTGTGCTGGCCTACCGGTGGCCTGGCCAGCGAACTGCCCGATGGATTGTGCCAGCGGCGACTGACTGCATGGTTGCTCGACGGCAACGTGCCGCCGACCTTCGCCGAGCGCGATGCGCGGCGCTGGCAGCCGGGCCGGCAGCGCTACCAGGCCGACCCGCACAGTGGCCTGCGCCTGTCCGCCGACTGCACTGCGCCGCACGCGGTGGAAGACCGCGAGGTCGCGCGCTGGCCGGCGCTGCTGTCACCGTGGTTGCCGCAGGCGGCACGTGCGGCCTCGCAATTGCCTGCGCTGGCGCCGGATTGCCGCGACGACGGGCGCCAGGCCAGCATCGCCCTGCACATCGACGGGCTCAACGACGGGGCGTCGGTGGCGCGCGCGCCGGGTGCCGTCGATGGCGTGCGCCTGCAGCTGCGCGCGCTCGGCAGCGAGCACGACATCGACTGGTTGCTGGATGGGCGCTGGATCGCCCGCACCCGCGGCGCCCAGCCTTTCAGTCAGCGCTTCGGACAGCCGGGACGGCATACGTTGACCGCACTGGCCAGCGATGGGGCCTGGACCCAGGTGCGGTTCAACGTGGTGCGTTGAGGGCGGTCTACTTGCCGATCCAGCCATCCAACAGGTCGGCAAATTCGTCAGCGTGCTCTTCCTCCTGGGCCAGAATCTCTTCCAGGATGCGCTTGGTGGTGGTGTCCTTGTCGCCGACGAAGTTGATCATCTCGCGGTAGCTGTCGATGGCGATGCGCTCGGCGATGAGGTTCTCGCGCACCATGTCGCGCAGGTCGGTGCCTTCCTTGTACTCGGCATGCGAGCGTGCGGTCAGGGTGTCCGGGTTGAAGTCCGGCTCGCCGCCCAGCTGGACGATGCGCTCGGCCAGTTTGCCGGCATGTGCCTGCTCCTGCTGGGCATGCTCCAGAAACTCGGCCTTGACCGCATCGGCGAGCATGCCCTTGGCCATGAAGTAGTGGCGGTAGTAGCGCAGCACGCACACGTATTCGGTGGCCAGCGCATCGTTGAGCAACTGGATCACCGCCTTGCGGTCGGCGTTGTAGGTATCGGTGATCGCGCCATCTTCGATGTTGCGCCGGGCGTTGTCGCGCAGGACCTGGCGATCGCTGATGCCGGCGGGATGGGCGGGATGCGGGTGCTTGGCTGGCTTTGACATGGCTGGCCTTTTCTCCTTCGTTGGTTGCGGTGGTGCGTCGATCAGTGAGGCAGGTGCTGGAGTACGTGCTCGGCCGAGGACACCTCGAACTTGCCGGGCGCGTCGATCCAGGCTTCGCGCACCGTGCCGTTGTCTACGTACAGGGCGAACCGACGCGAACGCATGCCCATGCCGGACGCGCTGGCGTCTATTTCCAGGCCGAGCGCGCGGGCCAGTTCACCGTTGCCGTCGGACAGCATCAGCAGCCCGTCCGGCACGTGCTGGCTTTCGCCCCACGCCTTCATCACGAACGGATCGTTGACCGCCACGCAGTAGACCTCGATGCCGCGTTGGCGGAATTCGGCGAAGTGCTCGATGAAACCGGGCAGGTGACGTGCCGAGCACGTCGGGGTGAAGGCACCGGGCACCGCGAACAACACCGCCTTGCGGCCGTCGAACAGGGCCTTGGTGTCGATCGTCTCCACGCCGTCGCGGATGCGTTTGAGGGTTACTTCGGGAATCGGCTCGCCGGCTTGGATGCTCATCGGGGGGGCTCCTAGTAAGCGAGCAGCGTAGGCACGCCGATGGGATGGCCGTGTCAACGGATTGAAAATCCCGTGTGCATGCCCGATCTGGCGGGTCACGGGGCAGCCGGGCTGGGCCTGCACATGGCAGCCGCTAGAATAGGCGCGGGTTGGCGCCCCCGGTGCCGACGGATCAATCGAGGTAGCACGATGGAATTCAAGGATTACTACGCCACCCTGGGCGTGGAGCCCAGCGCGGGCGACGCTGAGATCAAGACCGCTTACCGGCGGCTGGCGCGCAAGTACCACCCGGACGTCAGCAAGGAAGCCGGCGCGGAAGAAAAATTCAAGGGCATCAACGAGGCGTACGAGGCGCTGCGCGACCCGCAGAAGCGCGCGGCGTATGACCAGCTGAAGGCCCAGGGTTACCGGCCGGGCGAGGAGTTCAACGTCCCGCCCAACTACGGCGGGGGCGGTGGCTTCGATTTCGAGGAAGTGTTCGGCGGCGGCGCAGGCGGCGCCAACGGCGGCTTCAGCGATTTCTTCGAAAGCCTGTTCGCGCGCCAGCGCGGCGGCGCTGCGCGCGGCCCGGGCCCGGGCTTCAGCAGTGGCGGCCATGCCCCGCAGCGCGACACCCGGGCCAAGCTTTCCGTCCCGCTGGAAGCGGCCTACAACGGCGATACCCTGCGTATCACCGTCAACGGCCGCCAGCTGGACGTGCGCGTGCCGAAGGGCATCAAGCCGGGCCAGGTGATCCGGCTGGGCGGGCAGGGCACCGACGGCGGCAACCTGCTGCTGGAAGTGGAATATGCCGCGCACCCGCAGTTCGAAGTAGATGGTCGCAACATCCTGTACACCCTGCAGGTGACGCCGTGGCAGGCGGCGCTGGGCACCAGCATCAGCGTGCCGACGCTGGGCGGTGCGGTGGAGTTGAAGGTAGCCGCTGGATCCGATGCCGGGCGCAGGCTGCGCCTGCGCGGGCGTGGCCTGCCGGGCAATCCGGACGGTGACCAGATCGTGGAGCTGGAGATCGTGGCGCCGGCGGCCAACGATGAGGCCCAGGCCGAGGCCTACCGCAACCTGGCCAAAGCGTTCGGCGAGTCGATCTGAGGAGTTTTTTGTGCTGCGCACGGCTGAGGCGCAAGGCAACGGCAACGGCTGCAGGGCTGTTGCGTTGGCGGGGCGGGGCGACTGTGCAGGACACGCCGCAAGTACGTCCCTGTAGGCTCGCTTTTCGCATCCATGCGAAAAGACGGTCCTGCACAGCCACCCCGCCCCGCCTTCGACAGGTCCATGGCGGCCTGGGTAGCGCCGACCCATGGTCGGCGGAGGGTGGGGGAATGGGATCTGATGGGTTCCGCCGACCATGGGTCGGCGCTACCGCTTTTCTTTCTTTCATTGCGCGGGTGGCGGCCACCGGAACCTGTCATGGGTCGGGCGGTGGGGCTGGGCGGGGGCGTTGAGCGCCATGGATGGCGCGAAACGAGGCCCGCAGGATGCGGCTTCTGCCGTCCCCCGACCAGCCCCACCGCCCGGCCCAAACCCAGCTGCAGCTTCAAACAGCAGTCACCCGCGAGGGGGTCTCACCCGTTCGACCAACGCCCCGTCAGGGCTGCCCAGCGAACACGCGCTCCAGTACCTCGGACAGTTCGTCCTCGGAAAACGGCTTGGTGATGTACGCCTTCGCGCCCTGGCGCATGCCCCACATGCGGTCGGTGTCCTGGTCCTTGGTGGTCACCAGGATCACCGGGATGTGGCGGGTGGTTTCATCGCGGGCCAGCGTGCGGGTGGCCTGGAAGCCGTTGAGGTTGGGCATCACCACGTCCATCAGCACCAGGTCCGGCAGTTCGGCGCGCGCGGTTTCCACGCCGGCCGCCCCATCGGTGGCGGTCAGGATCTGGTGGCCCAGCTTCTCGACGATGCGCTGTATCCCCAACAGCTGCGATGGTGAATCGTCGACGATCAGGATGCGTGCCATGTTGCTCCCCAGGTGATGCCGCAGTGTAGTGTGCCGCTTGCCCCGGGGAGAAGCCGACAACGTGCCGTCCGTCGCCCGCCTGCGACGTTCAGTCGATCCGTACCACGGTGCGCCCGCGCGAGCCGCCCGAAAGCATGCTGTCAAAGACCGGCGGCAGCTCGGCAAGCCCGATTTCCCGCGTGCAGATCGCGTCCAGGTGCACCGGCTTCCAGTCGCCGCCCAGCCGTTCCCAGACCTGCTCGCGCAGCGCCCGCGGTGCACTGGCCGAGGACACGCCGAGCAGCGAGACGCCGCGCAGGATGAACGGCATCACCGTCATCTCCAGCGAAGGCTCGGCGGCCAGTCCCGCGCTGACCACGCTGCCGTAGGCGACGGTCTGTGCCAGCAGGCTGGCCAGCATCGGGCCGCCTGCATTGTCCAGCCCACCGCCAAAGCGGGCCGACTGCAGCGGCGCAGTGTCGGCCAGCGCTTCACGCGGCAGCACCTCGCTGGCACCGATCGCGCGCAGCCAGTCGGCCTGCTCCGGCTTGCCGCTCACCGCATGCACGGCATAGCCGGCGCGGCTGAAGATATCCACGGCCAGGCTACCGACGCCGCCGCTGGCACCGGTCACCGCCAGCGGCCCATGCGCGGGCGTCAGGCGGTTGTCCTGCATGCGCAGCAGGGCCAGCGCAGCGGTGAAGCCGGCCGTGCCCAGAACCATCGCCTCGCGCGGGGTCAGCCCGGCCGGCAGGGCGATGACCGCGCTCGATTCCAGCCGTACATACTGGCTGTAGCCGCCGTCACGGGTTTCGCTCAGGCCGCAGCCGGTGGCCAGCACCGCATCGCCCTCGCGCCAGGCCGGGTCGCTCGAAGCGACCACCACGCCTGCCACGTCGATCCCGCCGACCAGCGGAAAGCGGCGCAGGATGCGGCCGCGGCCGGTCCCGGCCAGGGCGTCCTTGTAGTTGACCGATGACCACTGCGCGCGGATCAGCACCTGCCCGGGGGAAAGATCGTCCACCTGCAGCGGCGCCAGGCCGCTGTGGTGGCCGTGCTCGTCCTTGTGGATACGGAAGGCGCTGAAGCTGTCGGGCAGGGACATTGGAACGCTCGCTGACGGGGAAATGTCACCTTACCCCCTTCCAATCCTTCTGGTCCGCCCCATCTTGTAGAATCAGGGAAACCGGTACAAGGCTGGTGTCACGGGAAGGGCCCGTGGCGCGGCCCAATTCAGATGGAGCGTGCATGGCCTGGAATACACCCGGCGGCAACAGGGACGGACAACGTCCCGAAGACAACCGGCGGGGGCCTTCCAAGCCCCGCGGCGGCGGATTTGGTGGTGGCTGGGGTGGGTTCCCGGGGCCGTTGAAAGACATGTTCGATGGCGGCATCGTCCGCTGGATCGTCATTGCGGCGGTCCTGCTGCTGCTGTTCTCCAGCTTCCAGCTGATCGGCGAACAGCAGCGTGGCGTGGTGCTGCGCTTCGGCCAGTTCTCGCGCATCCTGCAGCCAGGCCCCAGCTTCAAGCTGCCCTGGCCGATCGAGTCGGTGACCAAGGTCAACGCCACGGAGATCAAGACCTTCTCGGTCTCGGTGCCGGTGCTGACCCGCGATGAGAACATCGTCAACGTCTCGCTCAACGTGCAGTACCGCATCGATGACCCGCGCCTGTTCCTGTTCGGCACCTTCGATGCCAACCAGGTGTTGGAGCAGTCGGCGCAGAGCGCGGTGCGCGAAGAAGTCGGTCGTGCCGACCTGAACTCGGTGCTCAACAACCGTGGCCCGTTGGCGACCGCCGCCGAAACCCGCCTGCAGACCCTGCTGGGCGCGTACCGCACCGGCGTCACCGTGACGGGCCTGACCCTGCCCGATGCGCGTCCGCCGGAAGAAGTGAAGCCGGCCTTCGACGAGGTCAATGGTGCGCAGCAGGTCAAGGAACGGCTGATCAACGAAGCGCAGGCTTACGCGGCCAAGGTGGTTCCGGAAGCGCGCGGCCAGTCCGCCCGTACCCGTACCACCGCCGAAGGCTACAAGGCCGCCGTGGTCTCGCGTGCAGAAGGTGATGCCCAGCGCTTCACGCTGCTGCAGCAGCAGTACAAGAACGCGCCGGACGTGACCCGCAAGCGCCTGTGGCTGGAAACGGTCGAGCAGGTGCTGGCCGAGAACCGCAAGGTGATCGGTGGCGACAGCCGCCAGGTGCTGTACGTGCCATTCCCGGGCGAAACACGCCCGACCGGTGCAGCGCAGCTGCCGTTGTCCAATCCGGATGTCGTGCTGCCTGCCGTGACCGGCAGCAGTGCAAGCCCCACCCCGCGTGATGCAGGCCGGCCGACAGGCCGTCCGACGGGGCGACCGAGCGGCCGTGAGGAGGGCAGCCAATGAGGAGTTCACTGTGGATCGGCCTGGTGGTCGTGATCCTGTTCGGCCTGCTGGGGTCGGTGTTCGTGGTCCGTGAGGACCAGACCGGCATGGTGCTGAACCTGGGCCGCGTGGTCCGTGCGGACATCAAGCCGGGCCTGCACTTCAAGGTGCCGCTGGTGGAAACGGTGCGCGTGTTCGATCGCCGCTTCCAGGTGCTCGACACCGCGCCGGCGCGTTACTTCACCGCCGAACAGAAGGACGTCAGCGTCGACTTCTTCGCCATCGGTTACATCTCCAACGTGGGCGATTACTTCCGCGCCACCGGCGGCGATCCGCGCGTGGCCAACGCCCGCCTGGCACCGATCATCACCGATTCGCTGCGCAACCAGATCAACTCGCGTTCGCTGACCGAGCTGGTGTCCGGTGACCGCAGCGAACTGATCGCCGACCAGCTGACCGGCATCAACGAAGCGGTGCAGGGCCTGGGCATGCAGATCATCGACCTGCGCATCAAGCAGATCGACCTGCCAACCGACAGCCAGGTGATCAACGACGTGTACGAGCGCATGCGCGCCCAGCGCAAGCAGGAAGCGGCCAAGCTGCGGGCAGAGGGCGAAGAGCAGTCGCTCACCATCCGCGCCCAGGCCGACCGCGAGGCGACGGTGCTGGTGGCCGAAGCCGAGCGCGATGCCCAGCGCATGCGCGGTGAAGGTGATGCCGAAGCCACGCGGATCTACGGCCAGGCCGGTTCGGCCGATCCGTCGTTCTTTGCGTTCACCCGCAGCCTGGAGGCCTATCGCAACTCGTTGACCGATGGCAACGGGGTGATCGTGCTGGACAAAAATGATCCGTTCCTGCAGTACCTGAAAAGCGACCGCTGAGTCGCCATCGTTTCCGCACGGGGCCCGGCATGTCCGGGCCCCGTGCTTTTTGTGGAGCAGTTGGATGAAAGACCTGTTCGCCGCGCTGTGCCTGGTGGCCGTGCTGGAAGGCCTGCTGTTGTTTGCCGCGCCACTGGCGTGGAAACGCATGGCCGAGCGTTTGATGGACCTGCCCGGGCCGGCGCTGCGCAGCTTCGGCGGGCTGGTTTTGCTGGCGGGCTTGAGCCTGTTGTGGTGGGCACGCCACTAGGAATGCGCCTTTCCTGCAGAATTCGCGCGTTGTCGTGTCCGGCTATGTCTCGCTGAAAATCCCGTTGCTAGCGTCGGAACCTCCATGGTGTGGGGGAACGAACGATGCCAGTGAGCAATGGCGTTGCACGCGACATGAACGGACGTAACGAGTATCTACAGATGCAACGGGGCAGGCCGGTCTCCGGCCATCTGCAGCGTGTGCCGCGGCAGCCCGCTGGCATGGTGTGGCGGGTGGCGAACCAGCCCTGGAACGCGCGCGCCACCTTGGCCGCCGGCACGGTGATGTTGCTGGCGGGGAGCCATCTCGCCGGTGCTGCCGCAAGGATCAGCGACGCCCCGGCGCCTTCGCTGGCCACACCCCCGTTGCAGCCCGGCCGATCGGCCGCTGGAATCGGCAGGCTGCTGCCGCGCAGCGTCGTCTCGCCAAGCGACCCGTCTGCTGGGGCCACGCAGTCTGATGTGCAACAGGCCCCCGCGCAGCATGCGTTCCATCCCGCGGTGTTGCCGCAGATCAGGCATCCGCTGGCGGAGCTGGCCGAACAGGAGGCGCTGCTGGTGGCCGAAGAGAGCGTGGGCGGCGGTCGGTCGCTGCTGTGGCAGGGCATCGCGGCCTGGTTCGCCGATCCGTGTACCGACCTGGACCAGTACGCCAACGGGTTCTGGAAACTCCAGCATCCTGCCGGGCCCGTCGCGCCCAGTTTCTTCAGCGAAGCCAAGAAGATCCTACAGGCGCAGATGCTGGACGACCTGGCCCACGCATCGCCGGATGCGCCGGGCGCGGAGCAGGCACTTGCCTTGACCTGGGCAAGTGCACGGGACGTCGGCGGTTGGTCGTGGAGCGCGTTCGCTGCGCAGCGCGATGAGATCGCAGCACTGGCCAGCATGGACGACGTCATGCAACACATCTGCGTCTCGATGCTGAAGGGGCAGGAGAGCGTACTGGGGCTGGAACGCTACTTCCGCGCCGGCGTGCTGGTGGTCGGCCTGGCGCTGCAACCGGCCGAGCCAGCTGGACTGTACGGCTTCCCGCCTGCACATCCGGCCGTGCTGGCGCACAAGGCCGATATCGCCCGGCTGCTGGTACACACCGGTATGCCGCAGGGGGAAGCAGAACAAGCGGCTGGCGGTATCTTCGACATGGAAGCCGAGCTGGCCCGCGTGCCGATGGAACCGATGCGTATGGGGTCCTACAGCCTGTCCCAGGCGATCCTCGCATTGCCGGGTTTCCCCTGGGCCAAGGTGTGGAGCGCGCTCAGGCTGGATCCCATGACCGCGCTGTTCACCAGCGTGGAAACCTGCCGGAGCCTGGATGGCCTGCTGAGCAGCCGTTCGCTGCCCGAGTGGAAAGCCTTCCTGCGCTGCCAGCAGGCACGACGGATGGAGCATCTGCTGCAGACCGGGCGCGAGCCCGGACAGCTCCTGCACCGGCTGGAGGATTCCCGTGGCGGGCGCCGCCTGCTGGGGGCGTGGTACGGAAGCAGCGCCGCCCCCGCACTGGAAACCCGGGCAAGGGCCCTGTTCGATGGTGTGAAGCAGGTCTATCTGGAGGACCTGGCAGCATCGTCATTGCCGGTGGAGGATATACGCCTGCTGCAGGAGGTACTGCACGACGCCAGCCTGCGGTTGGACGACGGGCGCGACATGGAGTGGAGCGGCTTCGAGGCCTCGCCTTCGTTTGCGATCAACCTGCAGCGCCTTGCCGGACTCAAGGTGCGGGAAGATATCGAGATCATCGAGGATCCGGCCGGAGCGAGCCGCGCCGGCAGTCCGGCCCACCACCTTGCAATGGGCACCAACGTGCTGGACGGGCAGGTGTTCACCACGCCTGCGCTGCTGAGAAGCGTGCAGACAGGGGCGACATCAGCGGAGCACGAATGGGCGACGCTGGGCGTGATGTTCGGGCATGAACTGGGTCACTTGATGGTTGATGGGTGCACGCTCAGTGCAGTGGGCGCGGCGATGATGGAACAGGAGAACGCGGCCATCGGCCAGCGCATCGGGGACCTGTGGAGCAGCGAGCCCCAGCTCGATGCCCAGCGAGTGCGGGGCGAAGCGGCGTGTGACCTGCGTGGATTAAGCGCCGGCCGGCGTGCCGGGGAGGCTGAGGCCGCGCGCGAGGGCAGGGCGTTCGATCACCGGCGGTTCTTCGTTGCAGCGGCCGGACTGCATGCAGCCAACCCCACCGCGGCCCAGCTCCGGGCGGAGATCAGCGAGGATCACCACCCGCCGGGCCCGTTCCGGGCCGAGTTGGGGCGTTCGCTCAAAGCATTCGACGAGGCCTTCGGTTGCGAGCCGCGCCCCTCGGCCCCGTTTGACCGGATGTTCACCCAGGCGGCGCCGGTGCAGGCCGCCGCCGACCCCAACACGGGCTGACCCATGGCGCCGGCACAGGGTGGCACCTGCCCCCCGAAACCCGGATAATGCACAAAAGCCGGACGGGCCTCCCGTTCGGCTTTTTCCGTGTCCGGGCCCTCCATCGCCGGCGCCTCCCCGTTGGAGCCGCCACCCCGCGCTGGCCAGCCTCGCCACGGTTTACCCGTCCGCGGCCCCGATGGCCGCACACAATTCGAGGAGCCCGTCATGGGTCAGTCTGTCGTAGTGCTTGGTGCCCAGTGGGGCGATGAAGGCAAGGGCAAGATCGTCGATCTGCTCACCGAGGAAATCGGTGCCGTAGTACGTTTCCAGGGTGGCCACAATGCCGGCCACACGCTGGTCATCAATGGCAAGAAGACCGTCCTGCACCTGATTCCGTCGGGCATCCTGCGCGCCGATGCGCTGTGCCTCATCGGCAACGGCGTGGTGATCTCCCCGGCCGCGCTGCAGAAGGAAATCGCCGAGCTGGAAACCTCCGGCGTGGAAGTGCGTTCGCGCCTGAAGATCTCCCCGGCCGCGCCGCTGATCATGCCGTACCACATCGCCCTGGACCAGGCGCGCGAACGCGCTGCCGGTGGCAAGGCGATCGGCACCACCGGCCGTGGCATCGGCCCGGCCTACGAAGACAAGGTGGCGCGTCGCGGCATCCGCATCGCTGACCTGCACTACCCGGCGCAGCTGGAAGAACTGCTGCGCACCGCGCTGGATTACCACAACTTCGTGCTGACCAAGTACCTGGGCACCGACGCGGTCGATTTCCAGCAGACCTTCGACGAAGCGCTGGCCTTCGGCGAATACGTGCAGCCGATGAAGTCCGACGTGGCCGGCATCCTGCACGATCTGCGCAAGCAGGGTAAGCGGGTGCTGTTCGAAGGGGCGCAGGGCGCGCTGCTGGACATCGACCACGGCACCTACCCGTACGTCACCAGCTCCAACACCACCGTCGGTGGTGCGCTGGCCGGTGCCGGCGTGGGCGCTGATTCCATCGACTACGTGCTGGGTATCGCCAAGGCCTACGCCACGCGCGTGGGCGGTGGCCCGTTCCCGACCGAACTGGACGATGAAATCGGCCAGGGCATCCGTGACCGTGGCGCCGAGTACGGTGCATCCACCGGTCGGCCGCGTCGCTGCGGCTGGATGGACATCGTGGCGCTGAAGCGCGCGGTGGCCATCAACGGCATCAGCGGCCTGTGCATCACCAAGCTGGACGTGCTGGATGGCATGGAAAAGCTGAAAATCTGCATCGCCTACGAATACCGTGGCAAGCGCACCGAGTACGCACCGCTGGATGGCCAGGGCTGGGAAGAGTGCACGCCCGTGTACCTGGAATTCCCGGGCTGGACCGAGAACACCCACGGCATCACCAACTGGGACGACCTGCCGCCGGCCGCACGTGCTTACCTGCGTTCGCTGGAAGAGCTGGCCGGTTGCCCGATCAGCATCGTGTCGACCGGTCCGGACCGTGACCACACCATGGTCCTGCAGGACCCGTTTGCCTGATCCAGAGCGAGCATCAGTGCATACCCGGTGAGCCCCGCATCTGCGGGGCTCACCGCATCGGGCGGGGCAATCAGCAGCCGCCAGCCCTCAGCTTTCCATCGCAGTTGTGCAGTGTCGCCATCTCCGTCAGCGAGAATGCGCCGGTTGAGGGACTTGGCGAGCCATCGGCTGTGGTGCATACGGCCCTCATCACGCAGTATCCATCGTCCCTCCCGCCGATGCCTCGCGAGACGCAGGATTGACTGGCGGGCGATTGTGAAAACGCGGCCGAGCAGGCCGCCACCCCGGGATTCTGGCTGGCGGTGGCGCTATGTGCACTCGTACTGGTTGCAAGCACGCTTGCGGTGAGAAGCAGGGCGGTCACACATGACGTGGCTGTAATGGTCATCGACTCCTCCAGAATTCGCGCACATGGTGTGCGCAACTGTGAGTCTGTGACCAGATGACTGGAGCGAGGAGTGACCTCGCGCACGGAAGACTCATGTGTCGGCGACGCCGTCAGGGCACGTCGTGACTGCATTCGAGACGCCAGCGCTTGCGTGCAGGTGTTTTACACATTACCCATATCGCGAGCGCGCCACCGCCTCGAGGATGCGCGGGGGGATGCAACAGCACACGCCGGGACTGGCATCCTGTAACGCATATCAAAGTCAGTCTGTTGTTGCCCCACGGGGGGCGGCGGAGAACCAGGGGTGTTTTCTCTCCCCCGGGCACGCAACTGCATGCCCTCATCGGCGACACTGCACATCGCCCTCGCTGGCCCTACACGGTGCATTTACCGCGGCCGCCCCACCCTCGGTGCATCACCCACCAGGAATCACCGATGAGCGCCTACACCCTGCAGGATCTGGCCAAGAAGATGGCCGACATCGATTTCGTCATGCTGCAGACCACCACCGACGGTGGTGAGCATGCGGCGCGGCCGATGAGCAACAATGGTGACGTCGACTACGACGGTGACAGCTGGTTTTTCACCTTCGAAAACACCCGCATGGTGGCCGATATCCGCCGCGATCCCAAAGTCGGCCTTTCCTTCACCGGCGCCAAGTCACTGCTGGGCAAGCCGCCTATCTTTGTCGCTGTGCAGGGCCATTGTCATCTGCATACGGACAAGGCGACCTTCGCCGCGCATTGGGTCAAGGACCTGGAGCGCTGGTTCGAGCAGGGCATCGATACCCCGGGCATCGTGCTGCTGCACGTGCGTGCCTCGCGCATCACCTGGTGGGATGGCGAAGATCAGGGTGAGCTGCGCGTCTGACGCGCGCTGATGGAATCCGCCGAGCATGGCTCGGCGCTACCAGAAACCCGCTACCCCGGTAGCGCCGACCCATGGTCGGCGAGCGCAGCGGGCTCTTCGCGCGGTATGCCCGTTCCTGGGATCATCGCCCCGTCAGCAAGGGATACGGATTGATCGAATCTCCCTTCCACCACTGCTTCTCCGGTCCCAGCACATGTACTTCAAAGTGCAGGTGCGGTGCCTGCGGATCGGCGTTGCCAGTGCTGCCCACGTAGCCGATCACCTCGCCACGCTTGATCTGCTTCTTCTCCATCAACCCGTCGGCGTAACGCTGCAGGTGCGCGTAGTAGTAGCAGTGCACGCCGTCGGGATCGAACTGGTACATCGTCAGTCCGCCCTTGTCGCTATCGAACAGCTTCTCGACATGGCCGTCCGCCACCGCCAGCACCGGCGTTCCTTCGGCCGCCATGATGTCGATGGCATCGTGCACCCGGCCCTCGCTGCGCGCATCGGTGAAGGTGTCCTGCAACTGCGAAGGCGCGATGCCCTGCACCGGCAACAGCAGTCCGCGGGACGCGGGTGAGGAGGCAGGCGTGGCGACCGCCGGTGCAACCGGCAGGGCCGGCGCCGCAGCGGCCACCTGCAGCGATGAACGAGACGGTCCGGACACGGCTTCGGGCGTCAACGAAGGCGACCGCGCCGGTTCACCCGGCACGGCGATCACCGACGCCGGATCCACCGGCGCGATGTCCACCGCCGCGCCGCGCTGGCCGAACAGCCACCAACCGGTGCCGATACCCACCACCAACCCCACTGCGATCAACGGCATCACGCGCATCGGCTTACTCCTGCATCACCACGGTCAACGACGGTCCCACGGCATCGGCCACGCGCAGCGCATCCCAGTTGGTCATGCGCACACAGCCATGCGATTCGGTCTTGCCGACATGGCCCGGCTCGGGCGTGCCATGCAGGCCGTAATGGGGCTTGGAAATGTCGATCCACACTACGCCCACCGGATTGTTCGGGCCCGGCGGCAGGGTCTGCTTGCTGTCACCCTTCTTCGCGTCCCAGAACAGCTTGGGGTTGTAGTGGAAGGTGGGATCACGCGCAACGCCGAGGATCTTCCACTCACCGATTGGCAGCGGATCGTGCTGGCTGCCAGAGGAGACAGGAACCTGCGCCAGCACCTTGCCCTGGTCATCCAACAGCTGCAGGGTGGAATCGGATTTGTCGATCAGCACCTTCGCCGCCTTCGGCAAGGCGCCGCTACCGATGTTCGGCACCTGGATCGACGTGCCGGCCTTGCCCAGATCCATGCCCGGGTTCAGCGCCTTGAGCAGGTCCGGGGAGGCGTGGAAGCGCTCGCCGAGCGCTTCGGCCACCGAGCCGAAGCCCAGCGCTTCGAGCTGCGCCTGCGCGGCAGGCCCCTTCGGCGTAGGCTGGAATGGACCGGCCACGTCTTCGGCGGTGAGCGTGTAGCGCACCAGCATGTTGGTGCTGTCGGCCTGCAGCGCCTGCCAGGTTGCCTCGTCCAGCTCACCGGTCACCTTGAGCCCGCGTGCAGCCTGGAAGCCGGTAACGGCACGGCGCTGGTTCGAGCCCACCTCGCCGTCGATCTGGCCGGGCGAGAAGTTGGCCCGGTCCAGCAACACCTGCGCATGCAGGGGCGAGCGTGGCTCGATGTTCACCGGCGGGGTGGTAGCGGCAGCGCCTGCGCTGGGCGCGGACGCATCCGCTGACTGGGCCATCGCGAAGGGCGTAGCCGCCAGGCCCAGGCAGGCGATCAGCAGGGTAGACAGGGGCAAGCGCGTAGGCAGCATCGGGGACTCCTTGTTCGAATGTTCCCACCATGCCCATGGGGCATGCGCAGCCACCGTGAAAAGGCTGACGGGTGGCTGAGCGCCCGGCGTGGCCAGGTGTCGAGTGAGCTCGCGGGGTGTCGAGCGAGCCAGACACTACCGCTGCGCTGCAACTTGGCCGATGCTACGCAGCAGAAAAGGGGATGCCATGGACAGCAATGACAATCCAACGCCGGCAGGCGCGCGGGCGGGGACGTCGCCCAAGGCGTTTGACTGGTCGCTGATACCGGTTTCGGAGGGCAATGAAGATTCGATCGTGCTGCAGGCTTCCCGCCGCATGCAGCGCGAGCCGGCGCTGCTGTTCACCACCGCTTACCTGCTGGTCTCGGCACTGGGCCTGTGGTGCAGCTATTGGTTCTATCGCGGATTCGGGGTATCGATCCTGGATTACCTGCAGGCCAGTGACTTCCTGGTCGCCGGCGTGCGCGACCCGGTATACATCGGCCTGTTGCTGCTGGGCGTGCTGCTGGTATTGCTGGTCACCTGGCCGGAGACGCTGCGCCTGCGCAATCCGGACACGGTCGCTCGCTTGATGGGTCGCAACCGGTTGTGGCGACTGCTGCTGGGGCGTTCGGTGTTCACCAGCTGGGAGGCCACGCGGATGCGTCCGTTGACCGCGATGACCGTAGCCGTGACGCTGTTCATGGCGGTGGCGGCAGCCGGTTACGTAGCCCAGCGTGGCGACGACATCCGCGATCGTCGCGCCGGTGATACGGTGACCGTGCACTTGATCGGTGATGCCACCGCACTACCGGGGCAGGCGCGGCTGCTGGGCACCAGCAGCGCGTTCGTGTTCCTGTGGTGGCCGGCGCAGCGGCGGGCGGAAGCGGTTCCGATCGCCGCCGTACGCCGTGTGCAGGCAGCCGGCGTACGGCGCGGCGCAGCACCGACGCCGCCGGCCCGAACCGCCCGCTGACGTTCCGCCCCAGCCGGGTCAGCTGTCCTTGGCATCCTTGCGGCCACTGCCGCTTTTGTTGCCACCGCCATCCTGCTTGTTGACCGTGGCCCACGCGATCCGTTCGGCATCAGTGGCCGAGCGGCCCTTGTCCTTCTCGCTCTCTTCGATGTGCGTCGCCTTGCGCTTCTGCTTGTCCGTGTAGGCGGATTTATCACCTTGGGTCATGACGTTGCTCCTCTCAGGGGATCAGGCCAGCAGGCGCAGTTTCGGTTCGCGTGCCCACTGGCGGGTTGCGGCGGCCGCAATGAACCCCTTGGCATAGGACGCCTGCACGATGCCCGGATCACTGCCGACGCCGGCGGCTTTGAGCAGCGCCTTGGCGCCCTCGTCGTGGCCGATGGCCTTCAGGTGCGCCCAGGCGTTGCTGACGAAATCAATGGCGGCGGACTCCTTGGACAGCGCCTTGCCGGCCTCCGCACTCAGCACCACCGCGACCGCATCGAATACCACCGACGGCGTACCGGCGAGTTGGCCATCGGCGGCCTGGCGCTTGCCGTCGCTCAGCACACCGCCGCCCAGCTTGGGCGCCACCAGCTTCACATCCGCGCCCGCCTTCTGCGCCGCATCGCGCAACGCGGCGATGGCGCCGGCATCGGATCCTTCGTCGAACAGGATGCCGATGCACCGGCCCTGCAGGGTGTCCTTGCCGCGCCCGATGGTGCGCACTTCCGGGGCGTTGGGCAGGTCCTGCGCGGGAACCGCAGCCGGGGCAGGTGCGGGCAGTTCGTCCATGCCCAGGCCATCGGCCACGCGCTGGGCCAGGCTGTCATCGATGTTGCGCAGCTGGCTGACAGTGCGCTCGCGCACCGCTGCGGTTTCCACCTTGGACAGCTCGAACACCAGCGCGGACGCCAGGTGCGCCTGTTCCGGCTTCTCCAGGCTGCGGAAGAACATCCGCGCCTGGCTGAAGTGGTCAGCAAAACTCTCGGCGCGGGTGCGGCCCTTGCGCCCGTCATCGGCGGTGGCATGGCTGCGGAAACCGCCCGGCGTCTCTCGCGGCGTGTCCGCTTCCAGCGAACTGGGGTCATAGGCCACCCGGCCCTTGGGCACCTGCATCTGCATGTGGCCATCGCGCTGGTGGTTGGCGAACGGGCACTTCGGTGCATTGACCGGAATCTGGTGGAAATTCGGCCCGCCCAGGCGGATCAGCTGGGTGTCCAGATAAGAGAACAAGCGCCCCTGCAGCAGCGGATCGTTGCTGAAATCAATGCCGGGCGGCACGTTGGCCGGGCAGTACGCCACCTGTTCGGTTTCGGCGAAGAAGTTGTCCGGCCAGCGATCCAGCACCATCCTGCCGATCACCTGCAGCGGCACCAGCGATTCGGGGACGATCTTGGTCGGGTCCAGGTGGTCGAACGGGAACTGCTCGGCCTCTTCTTCGGTGAACAGCTGCACGGCCAGTTCCCATTCGGGGAAGTCGCCACGCTGGATCGCCTCGAACAGGTCGCGGCGCTGGAAATCATTGTCGGCACCCTGCAGTTTAAGGGCTTCGTCCCAGACGGTCGACTGCAGGCCCAGCTTGGGCCGCCAGTGGAATTTCACGAACGTGGAGTTTCCGGCCTCGTCGAGCAGGCGGAAGCTGTGGATGCCGAAGCCTTCGATCATCCGCAGCGACCGCGGAATGGTGCGATCACTCATCGCCCACATGATCATGTGCATGGATTCAGGCATCAGGGACACGAAATCCCAGAACGTGTCATGGGCGCTGGCGGCCTGCGGGAAGGCACGGTCCGGCTCCATCTTCACTGCGTGGATCAGGTCGGGGAACTTCAGCGCATCCTGGATGAAGAATACCGGGATGTTGTTTCCGACCAGGTCCCAGTTGCCTTCAGGGGTATACAGCTTCACCGCGAATCCGCGCACGTCGCGCGGGGTGTCCACCGAGCCCGCGCCGCCGGCCACGGTGGAAAAACGCGTGAACACCGGCGTCTTGACGCCGACTTCGGTCAGCACCTTCGCGCGGGTGAACTTGCCCAGCGAACGGGTCAGCTCGAAGTAGCCATGGGCAGCGCTGCCGCGCGCATGCACGATGCGTTCCGGGATCCGTTCGTGGTCGAAGTGGGTGATCTTCTCGCGCAGCAGGAAGTCTTCCAGCAGGCTGGGGCCACGCGGCCCTGCACGCAGTGAGTTCTGGTTGTCGGAAACCGGAATGCCCTGGTTGCTGGTGAGGACCGGGTGGGAGCCACCGGCCAGCTGGTGCAGTTCATCGCCCTGGCCGCGCTGCTCCAGCGCTTCGCTGGGCGGTGATGACGACGACGTGGGCTGGGCGGGTGCGCGCTTGCCGGTGGGCTTGCTGGCGGCCATCGAGGGATCTCCTGGGGGATTGGCGGGGTGCTCCCATTGACTGTGGAGGCACAGGTGTTAACCCCGGGTCCCGGCCAGGTGAGTGCGCAGGGAAAACGGCGGTCGGCTATGCTGTGTCCATGCGTGTTGAACCTGCCGACATCGAAGCCCTGTTCGACGCCATCCCGGACGTGCTGTTCTTCATGAAGGACTGCGAGGGGCGTTACACCCACATCAACCAGACCATGCTGCGCCGGCTCGGGTTGAAATCGCGCAAGGAGGTCATCGGCCGCACCGCGGCGGAGATCTATCCGACCGGACTGAGCGCGGACTACGCCGACCAGGATGCGCGGGTGATCGGCGGGGCGGTGATCGAAAACCTGATGGAACTGCACCTGTTCGCCAACCGCGAACCGGGCTGGTGCCTGACCTGCAAGCGTCCGCTCGTCGTTGAGGGAGAGATCAAGGGGCTGATCGGCATTTCCCGCGATCTCGGCCAGAAGCACAGCCTGGGCGCGCAGTACGAGCACCTGCGGCTGGCGCTGGCGCACCTCAATGCGCATTACGCCGAAAACGTGCGCATGCAGACCCTGCTGGACATCACCGGGTTCTCGCTGTCCAAGCTGGAGCGCAGCTTTCGCAAAGTGTTCCAGATGACCCCACAGCAGGTGCTTACCCGGTTGCGGATCCAGATGGCCATGCATCTGCTGCATGGCAACGACAGCATTGCCAGCATCGGCCAGGCCTGCGGCTTCAGCGACCAGAGCGCGTTCACCCGCAAGTTCAAGGCGGAGGCGGGGGTTTCCCCGCGCGCCTACCGGGCCCGCATCACCGAACTGGCCGGCGGCTGAGCCCGCAGCCCATCCGGCCTATCCCACCGGCGCGCTGGACAAGGTAATGTGACGGCCTTGTTGCCGCACACAGTGTCCTTCGATGCCCGCCAACCCGACGCCTGCCGCTCCTGCTTCAACCACCCGCCTTGGGCATGCGCTCAAGCCCCGCCAGCTGATCATGATGGGGCTGGGCAGTGCCATCGGCGCCGGCTTGTTCCTCGGCTCCGGTGTCGGCGTGCAGTTGGCCGGCCCGGCCGTGCTGCTGTCCTACCTGGTGGCCGGTGCGCTGGTGATCATCGTGATGAACGCGCTGGGCGAAATGGCGGCCAACAAGCCCACCAGCGGCGCCTTTTCGGTGTATGCCGCCGACGCCCTGGGGCCGACCGCCGGTGCCACCGTCGGGTGGCTGTGGTGGGTGCAGCTGGTGATCGTGATCGCCGCCGAAGCGGTGGGCGCGGCCGGCCTGCTGGCTACCGTATGGACCGGGCTGTCGGTGCCGATGGCGGCGTTGGCGTTCATGCTGTTCTTCACCGCCATCAACCTGCTGGGGGTGAAGAATTTCGGTGAGTTCGAGTTCTGGTTCGCGATCCTCAAGGTGGCCGCGATCCTTGGCTTCATCGCCATCGGTGCGGCGCTTCTGCTGGGCTGGTTGCCGGATGCGACCTCACCGGGCCTGTCCAACTTCACCGGAAATGGCGGCTTTGCCCCGACCGGGCTGGCCGGCGTGGGCGCGGCGCTGCTGGTGGTGATCTTCGCCTTTGGCGGCACCGAGATCGTGGCGGTCGCCGCGGCCGAAACCGAGGATCCCGAGCGCAGCATCGCGCGCGCGATCCGCACCGTGGCATGGCGCATCCTGGTGTTCTACATCGGCTCGCTGAGCGTCATCATCGCGGTGGTGCCGTGGACCAGCGAGGCATTGAAGTCGCCGTTCGCCGCCGTGCTGGAAGCGGCCAATATCCCTGGCGCCGGGACGGCCATCACGCTGGTTGCGGTGATCGCCCTGCTATCGGCGCTCAATGCCAATCTGTACGGGGCGTCGCGGATGATCTTCTCGCTGGCACAGCGCCATGAAGCGCCATCCATGCTGGGATGGGCCGACCGTCGCCAGGTACCGGTGCTGGCGGTGCTGGCAAGCGTCCTGTTCGGCTTTGCCGCCACGGTGATGGAGCTGCTGTTTCCGGACAGGGTGCTGCCGGTGCTGCTGAACATCGTCGGTTCCACCTGCCTGCTGGTGTGGACGTTGTCGCTGCTGTCGCAGCTCGTGCTGCGTCGGCGGGCGGACCGCGCCGGTGTGTCGCTGCCGTTCCGCATGGCCGCTTTTCCCTGGTTGACGGCCTTGGCGCTGGGCATCCTGGCGCTGATCTTCGCGCTGCTGCTGTACGGCGACCAGACCCGCCTGCAGTTCCTGTCGATGGTGGTGCTGACCTTGTTCATTGCCGGCTGCAGCGCCACCGCGCGGCGACTTCGCAGCAGCGCAGGCTGAGCGGCCATGAAGGCGTAGCGATCCGTACCGCTACGCCTGGGACGCCGTCAGTCACGGCGGTCCATGGCGGCTGAGCCGCTGCCACCGCCACCGCCCAGCATGCACAGAGCGAATTCCGCTGAACACGTGAAGATGTTCTGGGTGATCATGCAGGTTGCATATTGAATGCCGCAGTCGATGATGCCGCGCTGTTCGGCGTTGTTCTGCGCAAGGGCGGCCGGCGCGGCAAGGAACCCGGCGAGCAGGACGATGGCGGGCAATGTTCTGATGCGTTTCATGGAATGTCTCCACTGGTGACGAGAGGCTCCCTGCGCTGCAGGAAGCGGACGTGCCCCCGATTGATGCGGGGCCGTTCCGGGCTGTCGCGCCGGAACGTGCCAGCATCGTCCCGCTACCGCCGCATCAGACCCATCAGGGAAGCAGGTGCGCACCCGTCAGGGGCCTGCGCGCCTGTTTGTCGTCGTTCTGCATGATGGCGATGGCGAACGACTGCCCATGACGCACAAGGCCCGCTTGCGCGGGCCTTGTGGCTGACCGTGGATGCCCCGGGAGGCCGATCAGGCGTCGACTTCGTCATCCTTGTACGCATCGACCGGGATGCAGGCGCACATCACGTTCTTGTCGCCGTACACGTTGTCCACCCGGGCCACGGGCGGCCAGTACTTGGACTGCTTCAGGCTGGCCAGCGGGAACGCCGCCAGTTCGCGCGGGTAGGCGTGGGTCCACTCGCTTGCGGTTACTGCGGTGGCCGTGTGCGGTGCGTTCTTCAGCGGATTGTCCTCACGCTCCAGGCGGCCCTCTTCGATCGCGGCGATCTCTTCGCGGATCTGGATCATCGCGTCGATGAAGCGATCCAGTTCGTGCTGGGATTCGCTTTCGGTCGGCTCCACCATCAACGTGCCGGCGACCGGGAAACTCAGCGTCGGCGCGTGGAAGCCGAAATCGATCAGTCGCTTGGCGATGTCCTCGGCGCCGATGCCGCTGGTCTTTTCCAGCGGGCGCACGTCCAGGATGCACTCATGTGCCACCAGCCCGTTGCGGCCGGTGTACAGGGTCTTGAAGTGCGGGGCCAGGCGGGTGGCAATGTAGTTGGCGTTGAGCAGGGCGACCTGGGTCGCCTTGCGCAGGCCTTCGCTGCCCATCAGCGTGATGTACATCCAGCTGATCGGCAGGATCGAGGCGCTGCCGAAGGATGCCGCCGAGACCATGCCGACATCACCTTCGCCACCGAGCACGCGTGGCAGGAACGGGGCCAGGTGCGACTTCACCGCGCAGGGACCCACGCCGGGACCACCGCCGCCGTGCGGGATGCAGAAGGTCTTGTGGAGGTTCAGGTGCGACACGTCCGAGCCCCATTTGCCGGGCTTGGCCACGCCGACCAGTGCGTTCATGTTGGCGCCATCGGTGTACACCTGGCCGCCGTGCTGGTGGATGATCTCGCAGATCTCCACGATCTCTTCCTCGAACACGCCGTGCGTGGACGGGTAGGTGACCATCAGCGCGGCGAGGCGGTCGCTGTACTTTTCCGCATTGCGGCGGATGTCGTCGACATCGACGTTGCCGTTTGCATCGGTCTTGGTGACCACGACCTTCATGCCGCACATCTGCGCCGACGCCGGGTTGGTGCCGTGCGCCGAATCCGGGATCAGGCAGATATCGCGATGGTCATCGCCGCGCGAACGGTGATACGCGCGGATTGCCAGCAGGCCGGCGTATTCGCCCTGCGCGCCGGAATTGGGCTGCAGGCTGACCGCGTCGTAGCCGGTGCATTCCACCAGCATCGCTTCCAGGCCTTCGATCAGCGCCTTGTAGCCCACGGCCTGGTCGGCCGGCACCAGCGGATGGATGTTGCCGAACTCCGGCCAGGTCACCGGGATCATTTCGGCGGTGGCGTTGAGCTTCATGGTGCACGAACCCAGCGGGATCATCGTGCGGTCCATCGCCAGGTCCTTGTCGGCCAGCGAACGCAGGTAGCGCAGCAGTTCGTGCTCGCTGTGGTGGGTGTTGAACACCGGGTGGGTCAGGAATCCGCTGCGGCGGACCAGGGCGGCAGGGATGGCGTCGGCAGTGCTGCTGTCCAGCGTATCCACGTCGGCCTGTGCGCCGAACACCGCGGCCAGCGCGATCACATCTTCGCGGGTGGCGGTCTCGTCCAGGCTGATGCTGACCGAGCTGCTGTCGATGGCACGCAGGTTGTAGCCGGCCGCGCGCGCGGCGCCGTGGATGGCCGCGGCGTCGATGCCGGTGACATGCAGCGTATCGAAGAAGTCGCTGCCGACGGCCACGCCGTTGCTGCGCAGCGCAGCGGCCAGGATCGCGGCCAGGCGGTGGGTGCGGCGTGCAATGCGGGTCAGCCCGTCCGGGCCGTGGTACACCGCATACATCGAGGCCATCACCGCCAGCAGCACCTGGGCGGTACAGATGTTGGAGGTGGCCTTCTCGCGGCGGATGTGCTGCTCGCGGGTCTGCAGGGTGAGGCGGTAGGCGGGGTTGCCCTGCGCATCGATGGAGACCCCGATCAGGCGGCCCGGCATCGAGCGCTTGTAGGCATCGCGGCAGGCCATGAAGGCGGCATGCGGGCCACCAAAGCCGAACGGCACGCCGAAGCGCTGGCTGTTGCCGACCACGATGTCCGCGCCCCATTCGCCGGGGGCGGCCAGCAGGGTCAATGCGAGCAGATCGGTCGCCACCGCGACCAGGCCGCCGCGGGCGTGCACGGCATCGACCAGCGCTTTGTGGTCGGCCACCTGGCCGAAGGTGTCCGGATACTGCAGCAGCAGGCCGAAGGCCTCCGCTTCCAGCGCTTCGGCCGGGGTACCCACGCGCAGCACGATGCCCAGCGGTTCGGCGCGGGTGCGCAGCAGTTCCAGCGTCTGCGGATGCACCGCGTCATGCACGAAGAAGGTGTCCGACCTCGACTTGGCCGAACGCTTGGCCAGGGTCATCGCTTCGGCCGCCGCAGTGGCTTCGTCCAGCAGCGAGGCGTTGGCGATTTCCATGCCGGTCAGGTCCGCGCACAGCGTCTGGAAGTTGATCAGCGCTTCCATGCGGCCCTGCGAGATCTCAGCCTGGTACGGCGTGTAGGCGGTGTACCACGCCGGGTTTTCCAGGATGTTGCGCAGGATGACGTTCGGCGTGTGGGTGCCGTAGTAGCCTTGGCCGATGAAGCTGCGCAGCACGGTGTTCTGGTCGGCGATGGCGCGGATCTTGGCCAGTGCCTGCACTTCGGTGATCGATTCGGGCAGCGCCAGCGGCGCCGGCGACTTGATCCGGGCTGGCACGATGGCGTCGGTCAGCGCATCCAGCGAGGCATGGCCGACCACGCTCAGCATCTGCGCGATCTCCGCATCGTTGGGGCCGATGTGACGCTCGACGAACGCGTTGTGGTGTTCAAGCTCGCGCAACGAAGGGGTGTTCTGGGACATGGCGAAGGATCCGTCGGGAAAGGGCACGCACGTGGGCAGGCTGCCGATCAGCAGCCTGCGGGGCGCCCCTCTGTCCTTTTGCCTGAGAGTTTGGAAGCGCGCGTGTGCGCGGCTTCGTGCCCCTTCGGCGCCGGATTGAACCGGTCTCTCCAGAGTTTTGATGCGGGTGGTCACGGGCCTGAGCGATTACGGGCGTTTGCGCCTTCGGCAGCGGTGTCCTGCTTCTCCCACCTTGTTGCCCGCCGATTATAGCGGCCCGCGTGGAAGCCGGGGGGAGCGGCAGGCGATAGACACGGCTGAATGCGGTGCGACCCACCGGACGGATTCGGCGCGGATCGCATGGTAATGGGCCGGACAACGGCCTATCATGGCGCCATTCTCGTATTCATCCGGCGCCGCTTTCCTGTCCTGCCTGGGCCGGACCGGGCGCCCGCCGCGCATGGCCTGCGCGGCATCTCCGGACGCTTCCATGACTTCCGCCTCGCCTTCGACCCGCCGTCTGGCCCTGCTGCTTGCAGGCCTGGCGATGTTCGGCCCGTTCTCCATCGACACCATCTTTCCGGCGTTCCCACAGTTGGCGCAGCGGCTCGGGGTGGATGAAGTAGCGGTGCAGCAGACCGTCAGCGTCTACCTGCTGTTCTATGGGCTGATGAGCCTGGCCCACGGCCCCCTTTCCGATGCCTGGGGGCGCAAGAGGGTGATCCTCGGCGGGCTGGTGGTGTTCGTGGGCGCCTCGGTCGGCTGCGCCCTGTCCACCGACCTGACCACGCTGCTGATGTTCCGCGCGCTGCAGGGCCTGTCGGCCGGCGTCGGCATGATCGTAGGCCGCGCGGTGATCCGCGACCTGTACCACGGCCACGATGCGCAGCGGTTGATGAGCCAGGTGTCGATGATCTTCGGCATCGCGCCGGCCATCGCGCCGATCATCGGCGGCTGGATCCTGCTCAGCGGTGCCGGCTGGCCGCTGATCTTCTGGTTCCTGGTGGTGTTCTCGCTGCTGCTGCTGGTGGCTACCGCGCGCTTCCTGCCGGAAACCCACCCGATCGACGCACGCACGCCGCTGTCGCCGCGCGGGCTGGTGCGCGACTACCTGCGCATCGGCTCGAACCCGCGCTTCATGCGGTTGGCGCTGGCCGGCAGCATCAACTTCGGTGGCATCTTCCTCTACATCGCCTCCGCGCCGATGTTCGTGATGCAGCACCTGAGGTTGGGCGAGGGCGGATTCGCCTGGCTGTTCATCCCGACCATCGGCGGCATGACGGCCGGTTCGTTCCTGTCCGGGCGAATGGCCGGCCGTACCACGCCGACGCGCCAGGTGAGCATCGGCTTCATCTGCTGTGCGGTTTCGGCCGTGCTGAACACCGGCTACGTTGCCATGGCCCCGCAGCTGGCGCTGCCGTGGGCGGTGCTGCCGATCTTCATCGGTGGCCTGGGCATGGCGCTGATCTTCCCGATCCTGGCCCTGGCGGTGCTGGACATGTATCCGCACCAGCGCGGGCTGGCCTCGTCATTGCAGGCCTTCCTGCAGCTGATGGTCAGCACTCTGGTGGCCGGGCTGGTGTCGCCGCTGCTCAGCCATTCGCCGCTGCAGCTGGCGCTGGGCCAGGCGGCCTTCTTCGCGGTGGGCTTCGTGTTCTGGTATTGGGAACACCGGCGCGAGCGCGCTGCGGAGGCGCTGCGGGTGGCCACGGGCGAGGGGCCGCCGTGAAGCAGGTCAGCGCGTGGCGTGCGGTATCCTTGCCGGCCCGATTGCCCGTAACCCCCTGATGTCGACCACCTCCAAACTGCGCCGTGACATCCGCCGGCGCCGCGAATCCCAGGCCGCCAACCGCGAAGCCGCGAACGCCTCGCCGGTCGAGCCGCACGCCGAACTGCGCGACCAGCAGCGCACGCTGCTGGCCGGCATCGTGCGGCGCGATGGCGAATGGGTGCTGGGCATGGATGGCCGCATCGCCGGCCAGAGTGAGAGTGCCGCACAGGTGCTGGCCCTGATCATGCAGGCCGGTGAGCTGCACGAACGCAAGGGCACGCCGGTGCGTCTGGTGTACTCGGACGCGCTGCGCGACGCCGCGCAGGCCGAGGCCAATGCACAGGGGCTCAGTTTCGATGAGTTCAAGGACGCGCTTGCCGCGAAGATGGCGGCCGGCAAGGCCAACTGATCAGGCGTTGCATGGAGTCCGGAGGTAGCGCCGAGCCATGCTCGGCGAGCGCCGTGGCAGGTGGTGACGGCCAGCGGCCGTCACTACCGGCATCAGGAGGGTAGCGCCGAGCCGTGCCCGGCGCCACCGAAGGGTCAGCGCTGTGCAGGCGCGGCAGGTGCCGCAGGTGCCGCGGCGCTGGCCTGCCAACCGCAGACCTGCCCTTGGTTCTGTTCCTTCAGCCAGGCATTGACCGGGGTGAAGTACTCGATCATCGGGCCGGCATCGAGCTTGTCACCGCCGGTGAGTTCCTTCAGCGTGGCCTGCCACGGCTGGCTGGCGCCCTTGCTCAGCATCGACCAGAACTTCTGCCCGGCTTCCTTGTTGCCGTAGAAGCTGCACTCGTGCAGCGGACCCTTGTAGCCGGATGCATCGCACAGGCCCTTGTAGAACTGGAACTGCAGGATGCGCGCAAGGAAGTAGCGCGTGTACGGCGTGTTGCCCGGCACGTGGTACTTGGCGCCCGGGTCGAAGAACTCCTCGCCACGGGGGGTCGGCGGGGCGACGCCCTGGTAACGCGCCTTCAAATCCCACCAGGCTTTGTTGTAGTTGTCCGGGGTGATCGAGCCATCGAACACGCCCCAGCGCCAGCGGTCGATCATCAGGCCGAACGGCAGGAAGGCCACGCCGGACAGTGCCATGCGCATCTGGTTGTTGATCACCGCTTCGCGGCTCTCTTCGGGCTTGTCGACCAGGCCGATTGAATTGAGGTACTTCGGCGTCATCGCCAGCACGATGGTGTCGCCGATCGCTTCATGGAAGCCATCGTTGGCACCGCCCTGGAACAGCGGCGGCAGCGGGTTGTAGGCCAGGTCGTAATAGATGTGGCCGAGCTCGTGGTAAATCGTGGTGAAGTTCTCTTCGTTCGGCTTGATGCACATCTTGGTGCGCACATCGCCGTCCATGTTCATGTCCCAGGCGCTGGCATGGCAGACCACGTCGCGATCCTGCGGCTTGATGAACTGGGTGTTTTCCCAGTAGGACTTCGGCAGCGCCGGCATGCCCAGCGATACGTAGAAGTCCTGCGCGCGTTCGGTCATCTGCCGTGCGGTGCGCAGTTCGGCTTCGCGCTGCGCCTTGTACAGGCCTTCCACGTTGGCGGTGCTGCCGGCCTTGGCCAGCGCGCCGCTGAGGTTGCCCTGATACTGCTTTTCCAGTGCAGCGGTGATGTCCAGGCTGCCGGCGCCGGGATACGGCTGCAGCTGGTCCCACAGGTTGGACCAGTCCTGCTGCCACATGTTGCCGGTCAGGTGGGCGGCGATCAGGCCATTGCCCACTTCGGCCTTGTCCTTGCCATAGGTGGCGTCCAGCTTGCCGCGTGCGTAGCAGTGCAGTTGCTCGTACATCGGCTTGACCTGTTCCCACAGGCGGTCGGTTTCCGGTCCGATCTGCTCTGGCGGCATGTCATAGCCACTGCGCCACATCTGCCCGGCATCGGCGAAGCCCAGGCCCTTGGCGCCTTCGTTCACCAGGCCGACGAACTGCTGGTAGTCGCCACGCATGTTCTTGGTGGTGCCGTGCCAGCCTTGCCACGCATCCAGCTGCTGGTCGTAGTCGCGGCTGCTGGACAGCACCTGTTCCAGGTCGCCGAGCTGGCGGCAGGAGCTCGGATCGTTGGCATCGGTGCAGTACTTGCCGGCGCCATAACTGCCTTCCATGCGGGTGGCGATCTGGGTCAGCTGCGCCAGCTTGGCCGGGTCGCGCGGGGCGGGCATCGAAGACATCAGCTTGAGCAGCTGCAGGGCGCGCCTGCTGTCATCGGACATCGGCTGACCTTCGAACTTCGCTGCCTGTTCGATCCAGCTGTTGAGCTGGGTCAACGAGCGCTCGTTGGCCTTGGCCGCCACGCGCTCGGAATCACTGTTGATATAGGTCGAGGACAACCACTGCGCCGAGGTCATCTCCGGGTACGCGGCCTTGTATTCGGCATTGATGCGGGCCACGAACTGGTCGGCGGTTTCGCCGGCCGGCGCGGTTGCCGTTGCCGATGCCGTGCCCGGGGTGGGCTCCTTCTTGCAGGCGACCAACGACAATGTGGCGGCGGCAATTGCCGAAGCCAGCAGGAGATGACGGTGTTTCACGGGTGATCCTTGGGCGGTGAACGACCGCTGAAGGCTAGTGGCCCGGGCCCCCTGCCGCAAGGGGCAGAGGTCCGGGGCGCCGGAGGCGCCTGCCGATGATCACCCCTCGCAAGCGGCAAACAGGTCCCGCTGCGGCGCGTACAGGGCCGTACGTACCTGCATCAATCCGAGCACCGACGAAAACAGCGCATCGTGGTCGGTGTACCGGCCAGCGCGCTGGCGCACGCACGCCAGGTCCAGTCCGCGGTTGCGCGCGAATGATGGCGAGAACCACATCGTCATCGGTACATGGGTCTGCTCTTCCGGAGCGATTGCGTATGGAATCCCATGCAGGAACAGGCCTTTCTCGCCCAGCGATTCCCCGTGGTCGGACACGTAGATCAGCGCCGTGTCGTAGTCTTCCATGCCCTGCAGCGTACCAATGGCCTGGGCAAGCACGTGGTCGGTGTACAGCAGCGCATTGTCGTAGCTGTTGGCGATCTGTTCGCGGGTGCAACGTCCCAGCTCGACGGTATCGCAGGTAGGGGTGAAGCGGCGGAAGCGCGGCGGATAGCGCTCGAAGTAGGCCGGGCCGTGGTTGCCCAGCTGATGCAGCACGATGACCCGGTCACCGGGTTTCGCGCGCGCCTGTGCGGGAAGGTCCTGCAGCAGTATCTCGTCCAGGCAGCGCCCGTTGGCGCAAAGCCCCGGTGTGGTTGCATCGGCCAGTGACTGCAACGGCAGCCCTTCGCAGACGCCTTTGCAGCCGGACTGGTTGTCGCGCCACAGTACCCCGATGCCGGCGTGGTCCAGTACATGCAGCAGCGATTGGTGCGCACGGATCTTCTTCTCGTCATAGTCGACGCGTCCCCAGGGCGAGAACATGCAGGGCACCGACACTTCGGTGCTGGTACCGCAGGAATGCATGTCGGGGAAGTTGATCACCGGCTTCTGCGCCAGCTCCGGGGTGGTCTGGCGGCTGCCGCCATTCAGGCCCCAGTTCTGCGCACGCGCGGTTTCGCCGAGGACGACCAGCAGCAGCCGCGGCCTGCTGCCCGACGCGTGGTGCATGGCCTGTGCATCGACGCCAATCGGCAGTTTGGGCGCGCGCTGCACCAGGTTGTCGCCGCGCAGCGCACGGGGCAAGCCCAGCAGCACGTTGGCCGGGGTCGCCAGGTAGCGTACTTCGCGCTGGCTGCGCATCAAGGCGGAAATCTCCTGGAACGACAGCAATGCGCCGCCCACTGCAACGCCGGCCGCCAGCAGCAGGAAGCCTGCGCGCCACGACAGCGCGCCCGTCCAGCGTCGGTCGGTGAGCTGCAGGCGCCAGACCGCGAGCGTGGGCACCAGCCCCAGCAGCAACGGACCGGCCAGCGACGCGGTCAGCAGTTCGCTGCTTTCGCGGCGGTCGGTGGCCAGCACGTTGCGCAGCATGTCCGCATCCAGGTAGATGTGGTAACGGCCCATGTAGTGGGAGGCCAGCATCGTCAGCATCAGCAGCGTGCTGACCACCACCTTGGCATTCCAGCGCCAGACCAGCAGGCCAAGCAGGAAGGCATGCGTGCCCAGCAGCAGGAGCAGCAGCGACAGCGCGTAGCGGAGGCTGCCGGGATGAGTGGCCATCGCGCTGTTCCAGAACAGCCCATTGCCGGCGATGGCGAAAAACAGGCTGGCCAGCGCGATCAGCGCTTCGGTGGAGAGCCGCGGCCGGCCTTGCAGCCAGGCGACGGCGGGCAGGCGCAGGGTGCGAGCGACGGTGGCGTTCATGCGCGCGCTCCCGCCGGGTGTGCGAGCGGGCGCCGCAGATAGCCGTTGAGGAGTGCGTAAAGGCCAAGCGAAAGCAGCCAGCACACGATCAGGGTGGCGACGTCGTGCGACATGAAATGCGCGCCGCGAAGCTGCTGGGCAAACCCCAGCGCGATGCCGGCGAGCAGCCCGATCGCCAGTCCGCGCCAGCGCCAGGCCGGGCGCCACAGCTGCGCGAAGAAGTACAGGCTGACCCACGCATAGCCCGCACTGGCCTGGCCGGCGGGAAAGCAGGCAGCGGCGGGCAGGGCGGCGGGGCGGGCCTGCAGCAGGCCGACGAACGGGCGCTCGCCTCCGTAACGCACGAGGTCCCAGGGGCAATCCATGTGGGTCACCGATTTCAGCAGCGATACCGCGACGGTGCCCAGCGCGATGGCCAGCACCAGATACGACAGCGCCCAGCGCAGGCGGCGATCCCTGCCGTGGCGCCACTGGTACAGGCACAGTATCAGCACCATAAGCGTAGCGGCGACGCTGAGCCACTTGCCCCCCTTGTGCATCAGCGTGCTGGTCATCCACGCTTCGCGCAGCAGCCATTGGTGGCCTTCCATCGCGAAAATGCGATCGGCGATCCATTGGTCGCCGCCCAGCACCAGCACGCCGAAAAGCAGGGATGCGGCGATCAAGGGCAACCAGAGATGGCGTGCAGTGAATCCGCTGCCTGCGAGCTGCCTAACGCGTGGGAGCGGGAATCCGGGAACAGCGGTGCGGTGCATGTTCAAAGCCATCTGAGGATCTGCGGCCATGCTAGGGAGCATGCTGTCGGAGAAAAATCGGAGCCCCGTTCGCCTTTGGTTAAAGCGCGAATGCGTGGCGCTTTCGATCATTCTTCGGCGTTGCTGGCACCGATCATCGCCGCATGACAGCCGCCGGACCATGCGGTTCCCGGCACCAGTCGCCACCGGTTGCGGTTGGACATGCCGATGTCGATGACCTGCGCGGTATCCACGCAGGGGCTCATCGCCGCAACCTGCACCAGCAGCCAGCGTGCCTGCGGTGCAGCAGCAAGCCAGCGGCCCGCTTCACGCCACTGCAGGTCCCACGGGCGCTTGAAGCCGAACTCGCGTACCTTCCGATCCGCCTGCAGCAGGTTCTGCTCGCGCCAGGCCAGCAGGCCCAGTTCTGTCTGCGCAGCCAGAGCAGGGGCAGGCGCCAGCGCCCGCAAGGGAAGGAAGACAGGGACAAAGGGGGAGCGTCCGGGTAAAGCCGGACTATCCACCCGGGCGCGTGGGAAATTCGTCGGAAGCGCGGGGGCACGGGATTCCGACATCGGCGGCGCTACCATGCAGGGAACTACGGGAGGGATACGCGCATGCGCCTGCTGGTGATCGAGGACAATCGGCAACTGGTCGCCAACCTGTTCGACTACTTCGAGTCGCGCGGGCATGTGCTGGACGTAGCGCCGGACGGCATCACCGGACTGCACCTGGCCACCACGCAGGTCTACGACGCGCTGATCCTGGACTGGATGCTGCCGCGCATGGAGGGCCCTGAGGTACTGCGTCGCCTGCGCGCTGAACACGCCTCGGAAGTGCCGGTGATCATGCTGACGGCCCGCGATGAACTGCCGGACAAGATCGCCGGCTTCCGCGCCGGCGCCGATGACTACCTGACCAAGCCCTTCGCATTGCCGGAGCTGGAAGTCCGGCTGGACGCGCTGCTGTTGCGCGCACAGGGGCGCAACCCACGCAAACGCCTGCAGGTGGCCGACCTGGTGCTGGACCTGGCCACGTTGGAAGCCCAGCGTGCAGGCCAGGTGCTGCACCTGTATCCGGCCTGCCGCAAACTGCTGGAGGTCCTGATGCGTGCCAGTCCCGCCGCCGTGACGCGGCAGCAGCTGGAGTTCGCGTTGTGGGGCGATGAACCCCCGGATGGCGACCTGCTCAGATCCCATGTCTACGAACTGCGCCGCAGCGTGGACGGACCGTTCGCGCGCAAGCTGGTGCATACGCTGCCGCGCGTCGGCTATCGCTTGGCCGTGCAGGAAGGAGACGCCACCGATGGCCGCTAGGCCCGCCCCCCTGTATCGGCGCGTACTGGGCTGGCTGCTGACCTACCTGGCGCTGATCTCGCTGGCGGTGTTCGGCGTGGGCAACAACGTGCATGAGCATGCCGAACACGCGGCGTGGCGCGCGCTGCTGAACTCCGAGCTGGACAGCATCATCCTGCACAGCAAAAGCGATCCGGACTACCGCTGGCAGGATTCGGACACGCTCAGCCTGTTCCGCCTGGACCAGCCGGGCACGCCGGCAACGCTGCGTGGACTGCACCCCGGGCTGCATGACGGCATCCCTATCGGCGAGCGCAAGGCAGCAGTGATGGTGCGCCAGACCGACACCATGGGCCGGCTGGCACTGGCCCTGGATATCTCCGACTTCGAAGCGCTGGAGCAGTTCGCCACGCGCTGGGTGCTGCTGGCCGGGCTGGTGATGGTGATCGTCACGGTGATCATGGCGCGCCTGGGCATGCAGCGGGTGGTACGCCCGTTGAGCCAGCTGGCCGGCGATATCGCCGCGCTGAAGCCGGGGGCGCCGGGGCAGCGCATCGTCGTGGATCCGCGTGGAAGCGCCGAGCTGCATACCATTGCCAACTCCCTCAACGATTACCTGGCGCGCAACGAGCAGTTCGTCGAGCGCGAACGGGTGTTCATCAGCACCGCCAGCCATGAGCTGCGTACGCCGGTGGCGGTGATCACCGGGGCGGCCGAGCTGGCGCTGGAACAGCCCGGCCTGCCTGAGCGCGCGCGCCAGCAGGTGCTGCGCGTGCAACGCACCGCCGGCGACATGGAAGCACTGATCGAACTGCTGCTGGTGCTGGCGCGCGATCCGGCGCGGCTCGCTGCGCGTGCCGAGCGCATCGCCTTGGACCAATTGCTGCCGCAGATCATCGAGGACCATCGCCACCTGTTGGGCGACAAGGACCTCACCGTCGGCCTGCGGGCTGCGCCGGTGGACCTGCTGGCGCCGCTTGCGGTAGTGCAGGCGGCGATCGGCAACCTGCTGCGCAACGCCATCGAAAA
This sequence comes from Stenotrophomonas sp. CFBP 13724, assembly GCF_014841975.1. Classification (NCBI taxonomy): domain Bacteria; kingdom Pseudomonadati; phylum Pseudomonadota; class Gammaproteobacteria; order Lysobacterales; family Lysobacteraceae; genus Stenotrophomonas; species Stenotrophomonas sp. CFBP 13724. The sequence goes on along the minus strand of NZ_JACYUW010000001.1, from coordinate 2,211,943 downwards.
CAGCGGGCGTGGAAACATCCAGCTGGAACTCTCATCCGGCGGGGTGCTGACCCTGCGCGATCCCGGGCACGGCATGAGCCCGGAGGAGATCGCCGCGATCCACGCGCGGATGGCGCGCGGGTTGCGCAACGAACACGGCGGCATCGGCCTGGAGCTGGTCGCGCGCCTGTGCGAACACCTGGGGTGGACGCTGCGGTTCGAGCCGGTGAAGCCGCGCGGCACCGTGGCCACGCTGGATGTGAGTGCCTCGCGTTTGCAATGAGGCGCTAGCGTAGTGCTTGCCTCGGTCGGCACCCCGGTCCGCTACTCTCGCTGCAGGGCCGATGGTAAGCTCAGCGGGTGCCGCCTCCTGCGGCATTTTTTTCGCCCGTCACTTTTCGATCGACAGAGGACTGCATGCCGACCGAACCTGCTACCGCCCTGATCTCCAGCGACATCGTCGGCCTGGGGCTCATTGCCGCCACCCTGGCGCTCATTTTCTGGGCAGCCAGTGGCCCCACGCCACTGCTGAAGAAAATCTTCGCGTGGGTGCCCGCCTTGCTGCTGTGCTATTTCATCCCGGCCATCTACAACACCGTCGGACTGATCGATGGCCATGGCACCGCGCTGTACAATCCGGTCGCGCGCGATGTACTGCTGCCGGCGGCGCTGGTGTTGCTGACGCTGTCCATCGACCTCAAGGGCATCGCCAAGCTGGGTCCGAAGCTGCTGGTGGTGTTCTGCGCCGGCACGGCTGGCATCATGCTGGGTGCGATCGTCTCCTTCCAGGTGATGAAGCTGATCCATCCGGAGACAGTGTCCGGTGATACCTGGGCGGGCATGGCCGCGCTGGCCGGCAGCTGGATCGGCGGCGGCGCCAACATGGTCGCGATGCGCGAAGTCTTCGGCACCGATGCCACCACCTTCGGCCAGTTCGCGGTGGTGGACGTGGCCTGCGCCAGCCTGTGGATGGCGATCCTGCTGTTCCTGGCCAACCGCTCGCAGCAGATCGATGCGCGCAACGGCGCCGACACCCGCGCCATCGATGAAATGAAGGCGCGCATCAGTGCCTACGAGGCGCAGAACGCGCGCATTCCCAGCCTGACCGACCTGATGGTGATCGTCGGCGTGGCGCTGGGCGGGGTGGGGCTGGCGCATGCCATCGCCACGCCGCTTGCGGGCTGGTTCAAGGCCAACGTGGCCTGGTCCAGCCAGTTCAGCCTGGACAGCCCGTTCGTCTGGGTGGTGCTGCTGTCCACGGCGCTGGGCCTGGCCCTGAGCTTCACCCGTGCGCGCCGGCTGGAATCTGCCGGTGCCTCGCGGCTGGGCACGGTGTTCCTGTATTTCCTGATTGCCTGCATCGGCATGCAGATGGACCTGCTGTCGCTGCTGGATCGTCCGTGGTTGTTCGTGCTGGGCCTGATCTGGATGGCCACCCATGTGCTGGTGCTGTGGATCGTGGCCAAGTTGCTGCGCGCGCCGCTGTTCTTCTTCGGCGTTGGTTCGATGGGCAACATCGGCGCGGCGGCATCGGCACCGGTGGTGGCTGCCGCATTCCATCCTTCGCTGGCACCGGTGGGCGTGCTGCTGGGGACGGTGGGTTATGCCACCGGCACCGGGCTTGCGTACGTCACCGGCCTGATCCTGAAATGGATGGCCGGGGCATGAAAAAACGGCGGGGCCGAAGCCCCGCCGTTTCCAGTTTGACTCAGCAGCAGCGTCCGCCGTTCCTGCCGCCATAACGCGCTTCCTGCCGCTCGCGGAAGAACGTCTTGTAGTCCATCGGCGTGCGGTCCGGATGATTTTCCAGCACGTGCCGGACGTAGTTGTCGTAGTCCGGGATGCCGCAGCACAGACGCGCGGTCTGCACCAGTCGCCGCCAGATACGGCGATGGGCCTGGTGCTGGCCGACAGGTACCAGTTCGGTACTCATCACAGGTCCGCCATCTGGTGCGGCAGCAGCTTCACGTACTCGGTTTCCTTGTCCGTGCGCTGCGGCGTGCGGCGTGCGGCCGCGATGGTCTTCAGCGAATAGAACAGGATCGAGAACACCACCAGCAGGAACAGCACGGTCAGGCTCGTATTGACGTAGGCGTTGACCACGATCTGCTGCATCTGCCCGACGGTCTTGGCCGGGGCGGTGAGGGTGCCGCTGGCGATGGCGTCCTGGTACTTGTGCGCCTGGGCCAGGAAGCCCTGCGCCGGGTTGCTGTCGAAGATCTTGATCAGCCCGGCGTAGGTGGTGCAGATCAGCAGCCACACGGCAGGCACGGCGGTGACCCAGGCGTAGCGGTCGCGCTTCATCTTGAACAGCACCACGGTGCCCAGCATCAGTGCGATACCGGCCAGCATCTGGTTGGAGATGCCGAACAGCGGCCACAGGGTCTGGATGCCGCCGAAGGGATCGACCACGCCGGAGTACAGCAGGTATCCCCACAGCGCCACGCAACCGGCGGTCGCCAGGATGTTGGCCGTCCACGATTCGGTCTTCTTCAGCGCCGGGATGAAGTTGCCCAGCAGGTCCTGCAGCATGAAGCGACCGGCACGGGTACCGGCATCGACGGCGGTCAGGATGAACAGCGCTTCGAACAGGATGGCGAAGTGGTACCAGAACGCCATCATCGCATCGCCGGCACTGGGGATCGCTTCGTGCAGGATCATCGCGATACCCACGGCCAAGGTCGGCGCGCCACCTGCGCGATGCAGGATGGTCGGCTCGCCGATGGCCACCGCGGTGGCTTCCAGCTGCTCCGGGGTGATGGTGAAGCCCCAGTTGGTGGTGATGTAGTGCGCCGCCGATACCGCATCGGCACCGATCACCGAGGCCGGGCTGTTCATGGCGAAGTAGATGCCGGGCTCGATGATCGAGGCGGCGACCAGTGCCATCACCGCGACGAAGGATTCCATCAGCATGCCGCCGTAGCCGATGTAGCGCGCGTGCGCTTCATTGGCCAGCAGCTTGGGCGTGGTGCCCGAGGCGATCAGGGCGTGGAAGCCGGACACCGCACCGCAGGCGATGGTGATGAACAGGAACGGGAACATCCCGCCCTTCCACACCGGGCCATCGCCACTGGCGGCGAACTGGGTCAGCGCGGGCATCTTCAGTTCGGGCATGACGATCAGGATGCCGACCGCCAGCGCGATGATGGTGCCGATCTTGAGGAAGGTGGACAGGTAATCGCGCGGCGCCAGCAGCAGCCACACCGGCAGCACCGAAGCGATGAAACCGTAGCCGATCAGCATCCAGGTGATCTGCTTGGCGGTGAAGGTGAAGGCCGGGCCCCAGACCGGATCGGCCGCGACGATGCCGCCGAACCAGATCGAGCCGAGCAGCAGGATCAGGCCGACCACCGAGATCTCGCCGATCTTGCCGGGACGTATGTAGCGCATGTACACGCCCATGAAGATCGCGATGGGCATCGTGGCGATCACCGTGAACATACCCCACGGGCTTTCTGCCAGCGCCTTGACCACCACCATCGCCAGTACGGCCAGGATGATGATCATGATCAGGAACGCACCGAACAGCGCGATGGTGCCGGGAACCGGCCCCATTTCCTCGCGCACCAGGTCGCCCAGCGAACGGCCGTTGCGGCGGCTGGACAGCACCAGGATCATGAAGTCCTGCACCGCACCGGCCAGCACCACGCCGACCACCAGCCACAGCAGGCCGGGGAGGTAGCCCATCTGCGCGGCCAGCACCGGGCCGACCAGCGGACCGGCGCCGGCGATGGCGGCGAAATGGTGGCCGAACAGGACGTGTTTGTTGGTCGGGACGTAGTCCAGGCCATCGTTGTTGAGCACCGCCGGCGTGGCCCGGGTGGGGTCCAGCTGCAGCACCTTGCTGGCTACGAACAGGCCGTAGAAGCGGTAGGCAATCAGGTAGATGGAGACCGCGGCAACCACGATCCACAATGCGTTGATCGGTTCACCGCGGCGCAGCGCCACGGTGCCCAGACAGAATGCGCCGAGCAGTGCGAGCAGTGCCCAGCCCAGCTTTGAGAAGCCTTTCATGAGGTGAACTCTCCCTTAAGAACATCACAAGGGTCCGCCTTGGCCTTTGCCGGGTCAATGCAGACAAGGTGTTTCACAGCTAGTACTTTGGTCGTAACGCGGCCACGGCAGCTCCCCGGCCGTGGCAGGCACCGCTGGAACAATGGGTTGCGGTGCGAGGGCTTGGCGCTGCCCGCGACAGCCGCCATCTTGCGGGTAGACACTTTGCTGGAGTTTCCATGAGCACCCAGACCGCGACCCGCGTGCTGCGCACCATCGAAGGCTCGCCCACGTCCGACGGCGCCGGCGTACGCCTTACCCGTGTCATCGGCGGATCGGCTCTGCCGGACCTGGATCCGTTCCTGCTGCTGGATGAATTCGGCACCGACAAGGCCGAAGACTATCTGGCCGGCTTCCCCAGCCATCCGCACCGCGGATTCGAAACGGTTACCTACATGCTCGACGGGCGCATGCGGCACAAGGACAACCACGGCAACGAAGGCCTGCTCACGCCGGGCAGCGTGCAGTGGATGACCGCTGGCCGTGGACTGGTGCATTCAGAGATGCCCGAGCAGGAAAGTGGCCGCATGCGCGGCTTCCAGCTGTGGGTGAACCTGCCGGCGCGCGACAAGATGACCGCGCCGAAGTACCAGGAGTTCGCCCCGGGTCGCATCCCGCAGGTCACGCCGCTGGCCGGCGTCAGCGTCAAGATCATCGCCGGTGAGGTCGACGGCACCGCCGGTCCGATCATCCAGCCGGCCACCGATCCGGTCTACTTGGACATCACCTTGGACGCGGGGGTGGCATGGGACTACGTGCTGCCCGATGGCCACAACGTGTTCGCCTATGTGTTCGAAGGCGAACTGCAGATCGGCGCCGGTGACGACGCGCGAGCGGTGGCAGCGCAGCAGATGGCGGTGCTGGGCGGCGGCAATGCGCTGCACCTGGCTGCGGGCGGCAGCGGTGCGCGGCTGATCCTGGTGGCGGGTCGTCCGCTGCGCGAGCCGGTGATGCGGCACGGCCCGTTCGTCATGAATACCCGGCAGGAGCTGATGCAGGCCTTCGTGGACTTCCAGGAAGGCCGTTTCTGAGGCTTCCGTGGCGTAGGGCCGGTCATCCGCCGGCCCCGCCGACAGGGGGCGCATGATCAGCGACCGGCGGCCACGGCTGCCGGATTGAGGTTCATGCTGCGGATCATCTGCTGCAGGCCGGCGCGCTCTTCGCTGTCGCCGGGATACAGCGCCAGCTGTGCGTATCGGTTCTTGTCGATCTTCACCACGCTGACGCGGCGGTCGGCGAAGCCCGGGGGTTCCTGACCGCCGAGGTCGGGCAAGTACCAGTAAAGCTCTTCGCCGGCGAAGCTGTCCTTTTCCTGGCGCAGCGCGCGCGGGAAGCGCAGCGCTGGATCATTCCCCGTCAGCATCAGGCTCATGACTTCGCGGCCGTCGCTGGTGCTGGCGCGGCACACCAGGAAATCGCCGGTGGCCTGCTCCTGCCATTGCAGGTTGCTGGAGGCGGGCAGCGACGGACACTTGGGTGCGCTTTGCGCGTGAGCGGTGATGGCAATGGCGCACAGGCACAGCAATATGGCGGCAGAGACGGTTTTCATGCAGTTCCCCCAGAGGCGTTCAAGTCGACGGCACCGCCAGCGGCGGGCCTGCGTGGTCGCCGTTGCGACCTGGCATCCATCCCCGGATGCCGCGTCGGCCCGCCAGCCCAGCTGGCGGGTGTTCCTTGACCTTAACGGAACGTGAGCAACTGCACAAATCGCGGTTTCATCGGTAACCAAATTCCTGCGCTTTGCACGGCAGACGATGCGGTAGCGGGTCAGTCGCGCGCGCTGGCCAGCCACTTGTAGATCATGCCGCCGATCAACCCACCCAGCAGCGGAGCGATCCAGAACAACCACAGCTGGGAGACGGCCCCGCTGCCGGCGAACAGCGCCACGGCCGTGGAGCGGGCCGGGTTCACCGACGTATTGGTGACCGGGATGCTGATCAGGTGGATCAGGGTCAGGGCCAGGCCGATCGCCAGCGGGGCGAATCCTGCGGGCGCGCGGCCATGGGTGGCGCCCATGATGACCACCAGGAACGCGGCGGTGAGCACCACCTCGCAGAGAAAGGCGGCGGCCGCGCTGTAGCCGCCGGGCGAGAGTGCGCCATAGCCGTTGCTGGCGAAAGCACCGGCCTGTCCCGGGGTGATGCTGAAAGCCGGGCTGCCCTTGGCGATCTGCAGCAGGATGAAGCCGGCGAGCAATCCGCCCAGCACCTGGGCGAAGACATACGGGCCCAAGTCCTTGCCGGCGAAGCGGCCACCAGCCCACAGCCCGATGCTCACGGCCGGATTGAAGTGCGCGCCGGAAACGTGGCCGAACGCATACGCCCCGGTCACCACGGTCAGCCCGAAGGCCAGCGCGACGCCGAGAAAGCCGATGCCGAGTGGATTTCCATCGCCGCCGAAGTTCGCGGCCAGGACCGCGCTGCCGCAGCCCCCCAGGACCAACCAGAACGTGCCGAGGAACTCGGCAGCAAGACGCTTGCCCATGCTCATCGCAGCAGCCTCCATTGGGGCCCCGGCTGTGCCGGGACGCCGCCATTTACGTGTCAGGGCGGTGAAGGCGATGTCAATGTGCGATGAAGGCCTACTTTGCCGGAAGTGGAATGAACTCCGTTGCGTCGCCGGGGATGGTGCCGAAGCGGCCGTTTTCCCAGTCATGCTTGGCCTGCTCTATGCGCTCCTGGGAACTGGAGACGAAGTTCCACCACAGGTGGCGCGGTGCATCCAGCGGCTCACCGCCCATCAGCATCGCCTTGACCGGCGTCTTCGCGCGCAGTCGGCCGCGGGCACCTTCGGCCGGGATGATCAGGTGCTGGGCGGGAACATCCACCCCGTCCAATTGCGCCTGGCCTTCCAGGATGTACAGCGAGCGTTCGCGGTGACCAGTGTCGATGTCGATCTCTGCATCCGGGTCGAGGTCGATGGCCACGTTGAGCGTATCGGCAAATACCTTGACCGGCGATTCCTCGCCATAAGCGCGGCCGGCGATCACCCGCAGCCAGGCGCCATTGCGGCGTTGCTGGGGCAGGGTGGCCGCGCTGTGGTGGTGGAAGGCCGGTTCGACTTCCTCGTACTGCTTGGGCAGCGCGATCCAGGTCTGCATGCCGTGCAGCGGATGGCCGTGTTCGCGTTCTGGAGGCGGCGTGCGTTCGGAATGCGAGATGCCACGGCCGGCGGTCATCCAGTTGACATCGCCGGGGCGGATCACCTGGTCCGAACCGAGACTGTCGCGGTGGCCGATGGCACCGGCCCAGAGGAAGGTCACCGTGGCCAGGCCGATGTGCGGGTGCGGACGCACGTCGATGCCGGTGCCGGCAGTGAGCAGGGCCGGGCCCATCTGGTCGACGAACACGAACGGACCGACGCTGCGCGCCTGCAGCGATGGCACGGCGCGGCGGACTTCCAGCCCACCGATGTCGTGCACGCGGGGGGCGATGATGGTGGTCATGCGGGCGATCTCGCTGGCGGGGACAGGCGCGCAGGATCGCACGCGATGTGGATTCTGGGATGCCCCGAATGGGCAACAGGCTGTTGCGCGGTGCGAACCGGTGGGACCCCCTCGCGGGTGGCTGCTGTTTGAAGCCACAGTTGGGATGGGCCGGGCGGGGAGGCTGTGCCACCACCCAACAGGCGGTAGCGCCGAAGGCAGCGGCAGGAGCCGCTGCCAACGTCGCTTGCGACGACCCGCAGGGTGCTGGTCAGGGCGGCCGGCATACCCATGGTCGGCGGAAACCATCAAAACCCCATTCCCCCACAGTCCGCCGACCATGGGTCGGCGCTACCGAAGGTTCCATGGCCCCCATGGACCTGTCGTAGGTGGGGCGGGGTGGTTGTGCAGGACCGTCTTTTCGCATGGATGCGAAAAGCGAGCCTACAGGGACGTACTTGCGGCGTGTCCTGCACAGCCACCCCGCCCCGCCAGCAAACAGCCCTGCAGACCGTTGACGTTGCCGTTGCTTCGGCTTGAAAAAGCAGGCGCCGGGCGCAGCCCGGCAAACACACAACCTCAGCGCAAGGCGTCCAGCAACCGCTCGGCATCGCCATCATTGGCGGCGGCCGGCACCTGCAGCAGCCGCGCCAGCAGCGGATACACATCCACGTTGTCGAACGGCGCGATTACCTTGCCCTGCTTGAACGACGGGCCGCGCGCGATGAACACCGCACGCATCGACGGCAGCGCATTGTCATACCCGTGCGAGCCCCGATCCTCATGGCGGCGGTGCGCGATGCGCTCGCGGCTGAGCGCATCCCAGCCCTCGTCCATCTGGCAGATGATCGACGGAATGCGCGGGTTGCTGCCGTAGTGCCAGCGTGCCGGCAGGTCCTGCTTCTTCCAGCACTGGTAGTGCGCGTGGCGGCCGAGCAGCGCACGTTCGGCGGCGGCCTGCTGCCCTTCCACCGGCTCGAAACCGATCGACTGGCCCGTGCTGATGTTGCGTGCCAGCCGCGGGTCCACCATGTCTTCGGTGGCGACCACCTGGCCCGGCGCCACCGCTGCCATGCCGTGGTCGGAGACCACCACCACGTTGGTGTCCGCGCTCAATCCATGCTGCTGCAGGCCATCCATCAGGCGTCCCACCACGGCATCGGCCTGCTTGACCGCTGCGGTGTACTGCATCGAATCCGGACCATGCCGATGGCCGGCCTTGTCGACGGTTTCCAGATACAGCGTAGCCAGCCGCGGTGCAGTGGCGTCGGTCTGCCGCAGCCAGCCCAGCACGCTGTCGGCGCGGGCTTCCAGTGCGATGCTTTCATCGTAGCGGCGCCATTGGCTGGGCCGGATGCCCTTGATTTCCGCCTCGCTGCCCGGCCAGGACCAGGTCGCCGTGCGTACCCCGGCCTGCTCGGCGCTGACCCAGATCGGCTCGCCGCCCCACCATTCCACCCGCGTCACCGTCTCGGCCTCGCTCAGCTTGAAGCGGCCCAGTTCGGCCACGTCCATGCTGTTGTGGATGATGCCGTGATGGTCCGGACGCAGGCCGGTGACCAGGGTGTAATGGTTGGGGAAGGTCAGCGAGGGATACGACGGCGTCATCCATTTCGCGCGTACCCCGCCGTCGATGATGCGCTGCAGGTTCGGCGTGATGCCGCGGTCCAGCGCATCGGCGCGCAGGCCATCGATGGACACCAGCAGCAGCTTGTGCGCGGGCTTTTCCTGCGCCACGAGCGGAGGCGTGGTGGACGCGGTGGGATGGGTCGGGGAGGTGGTACAGGCAGCCAGCGGCAGGGCAGCGGCCAGCATCCAGGCAAAGGGGCGTCGAGTCATCACGCCATTCTAAGGCGAGGCGATGACGCACCCAAGACAACCCACGTCACTGGCGTGCGAACAAGCCGCCATCCCCCTGTTCCAGGCGCAGCAGCGCGGCCTTGGTTTCCAGTCCGCCACCGAAACCGGTCAGCGAACCATCGCGCCCGATCACCCGATGGCAGGGCAGCACGATCGGCAGCGGATTGCGCCCGTTGGCCGCGCCCACCGCGCGGGTGGCGGTGGGCTGGCCGAGCAAGGTCGCCAACTGCAGGTAGCTCCATGTCTGGCCGAACGGAATGTCGGCCAGCGCGTTCCAGACGCGCAGCTGGAACGGCGTGCCGCGGGGTGCCAGTGGTAGATCGAAGTGGGTCCGCTCGCCATGCAGGTACGCCAGCAGTTGCTCACGCGCCTCGCGCACGGTGGCCGGGTTGTGTATCCAGTGCTCGCGCCCCTTCGCATCGTGGCGGTTCTGCGGGAACAGGATGTGGGCGATGCCGTGCGCATCACCGGCCACGGTCAGTTCGCCGATCGGGCTGTCGAAACGATCGTAGTGCAGGGTCATGACGGAACTCCGGTGAACGGGGTGGACAGATGCCACAGGTGCAGCACGGCGTAGGCCCGCCACGGACGCCATGGCTGCGAGCGCTGCTCGGCCTGACGCTCGGTCAGGCGTTTTTCCGGTGTGCCGAGCATCTGCTGCAGCACCAGGTCACCGGCCGGGAAGGCATCGGGCTGCCCGAGCGCGCGCAGCGCGATGTACTGCGCGGTCCACGCGCCGATCCCGGGCAATGCCACGCAACGCTGCACGAATTCCTGCAACTGCTGGCCGGCGTTGAAATCCAGCTTACCCGCATCGCAGGCGCGTGCCAGGGCGCGCAGGGTCGCCGCGCGCGTACGCGGCAGGCCGATGGATTCCAATGGAGCGTCGGCGAGCTGGGCGGGTTCCGGGAACAGCCTGTCCAACCCCTCCGGCATGCCCGGCAGTACCTGCCCGTAGGCCTGCACCAAGCGCCGCGCCAGGGTGGTGGCGGCGGCCACGCTGACCTGCTGCCCCAGTACCGCGCGCACCGCCACTTCGAAGCCCTCCCAGCCGCCGGGCACGCGCAGGCCCGGCCGCAGCACGATCCCCCGCGCCAGCAACGGCTCGTCCCGCAGCGTGGCGTGCACCTGGCGCAGGTCGGCATCCAGGTCGAACATGTGGCGTACCCGCCGTACCACCTGCGGAATCTGCCGCGGGTCGACGCCGTCCAGCTGCAGCAGCAGTTCGCTGCGGCGTGCATCGGCGTGCACCCGCAGCAGGGCGGGGCGATCAGGCGGACCGATCACGCGTGCATAGCCGTCCTCTTCGATGCGTTCGATGCCGGGAATCATGCGGCGGCGCAGGAACTGCAGCATCAGGCCGAAGTCCAGCGGGGGCCGGTAGCCGAGCCGCAGGCGCAGGCCATCGCCGGCCTGGGCCGCCGCCCCCGGCATGCGGCGGATGGCACTTGGTGGCATGCCGCAGCCCGCCAGGAAGGCATCGTTGAAGCGGCGCAGGCTGTTGAACCCAGCGGCGAGCGCGACATCGGTGACCGGCAGGCGGGTTTCGGTCAGCAGCTGCTTGGCCTGCAGCAGGCGCTGGTTGGTGTGAAGCTGCAGCGGAGTCACGCCCAGCGCGGCCACGAACACGCGCTGCAGCTGGCGCGCGCCGACGCCGACCCGTTCGGCCAGCGCGGCCACGCTGGCGTCCTGCAGGAAGCCTGCGTGGATCAGATCGAGCGCGCGACGGACCGTCTCCTGTTCCAGTACCTGCTGGACGGCGGGCGACAACTCCGGGCGGCAGCGCAGGCACGGCCGGTAGCCGGCGGCGGCGGCGGCCGCTGCGTTGGGGTAGTAGGTGACGTTGGACGGCTTCGGTGGCGGCGCAGGGCACACCGGCCGGCAGTAGATCCCGGTGCTGCGCACGGCAGTGAAAAACGAGCCGTCAAAGCGCGCGTCGCGCGCCAGGCGGGCACGTTCGCAGGTGGCAGTGTCGAGGGCGGCGGTCGAGGACATGGCCACAGTCTAGGCCGCAGGGCAGGGCGGGGCTCGCCGTTTTCGGACATGGATGCCAGTGGCCGGTACCGATTCAGGAAGCGTTGTCGTCACACGCGGCGCAGGCTCTAGACTGGGGCCGTGTCCTCTTCCCGGTTCGATGGTTCATGTCGCCCAGATGGTGCCTGCCCCTGCTATGCCTCGCCCTCGCCTCATGCAGCAAGCTGGAGAATCCCGGCAACGTCACCGCCAATGAAGCGGCCACGCGTGCGCCCGGCGCCGATGGCGACCACATGGTATCGATCAACGTGGCCGATGCCCCGCGCCCCGTCGCCCCGCCTGCCGAGCGCGCTGATCGTCCGTGGCCGGCGGCATCGCTGGAAAACGGCGAAGCCTGGATCAGCTGCAGCACCGACTACGCCAGCGAGGGCGATGGCGAAGCGCTTCCCGGGCTGGACCGGACCGCGATCGAGCAGGCACTGCAGCCCTGCGTGGAGCGTGGCCTGCTGCGCGTCCGCTACAGCGGCAAGATCAACCCGGGGTTTGCCGAACTGAGCTGGCGCCTGGCCGTGGTGGCCGAACAACTCGGCATCCACAAGCGCATCCTGGACCTGGATTCCAGCGGCGGGCAGGTGGAGTCGGCGATCGTGGCCGGCGATGGCATCGGCGAATCGAACTGGACCATCTGGGTGCGCGAAGGGTCGATCTGCCACAGCGCCTGCGTGTTTGTGCTGGCAGCGGGTGACAATCGCCTGGTCTCGGGCAAGGTCGGCATCCATCGGATGATGCGGATCAGTTCGAAGGCCACCTCGCGCGCCGAACTCAACCGCGAACTGCACGAGGTGTACGACAACGTAAAGGACTACCTGCAGCGCAACGGCGTGGCGGTGGGCGTGGCCGACCTGATGATGACCGTGCCCAACCGCAGCCTGCGCCTGCTCAGCGCCGACGAACTGCGCCAGTACGGCCTGGACGGCACCAACGCGGTGCAGGACGACCTGGAGCGGATCAAGCAGATGCGGGCCTGCGGCGATGACTTCGTGCGCCGCAAGGATGCCTTCCTGGTGGCCTTCGACCAGCAGTGCAAACGCGAAGGCGCGGAACTGGATGCGGTCAACAGCTGTGGCCAGGCGCTGAAGAAAGACTATGGTTTCCCCGATGAGGTGTGCCCGTCGGACAGCCCCTTGTCGGAGATCGATGTGGCGACCCTGCCCCCTGCGCCGGGGGCCTCCCCGGCCGCCGATGGCGCCGCACAGGGGAGCCTGGGGATGGAGGCTTCCACGGCCGCAGAACGGCAGTCCGTGGACGCGCCGCCGGAGTCGTGAAGCCGCATCGCGAAGCTGGCGTAGACTGCGGACACTTCTCCTGAACAGGTAGTGTCCGATGAAGCGTTCGTTGATGGTGTTGTCCCTGCTGCTGCCGTTCACCGCAGGGGCCCAGCAGCCCCAGCCGGCCGCGCAGTCGGCGCCGCGACCTGCCGCTGCGCCTGCCGCGCCGGCTACCGCTCCGGCCGCCGCACGGCCGGGCACGCCGGCCCAGCAGCTCACCCCGGCCCAGCAGGCCCAGCTGGACAAACAGAATGCCGAAATGAGCGCGGCTGCCCTGCAGGCCGTTCGCCTGGTCGATGGCGGACAGGCCGCACAGCTGTGGGATGGCGCCTCGTCGGTGGCACGCAAGGCAGTTGCCCGCGATGCGTTCGCCAAGCAGGTCGCCGCTGATCGCGCTCGCCTCGGCGCGCTGGTCGGCAGGGGCCAGCCGAGCATCAGCCGGGTCCGCTTCAATGCCGGTGCGGCGGTGCCTGAAGGCCTGTACCTCAACGTGACCTACCCGACCCGTTTCGAGAAGAGCGCACAGCCGGTACGCGAACTGGTCAGCTTCCGCCTGGATGAAGACCGCGTCTGGCGTCTTGCCGGCTACAGCGTCCGCGCGCCGGGGACCTGAGCGATGGCCATCGAACTGCAGATGCTGGCCTGGGCCGGGGTGCTCGGGCTGGCGCAGGTGATGCTTGCCGCTGCGGCGATCACCCGCGAGCGTGGCACGCACTGGAATGCCTCGGCCCGCGATGGCCAGCCGCCGCGGCCTGGGCTGCTGGCGGGGCGCCTTCAACGCGCGCAGGCCAACTTCCTGGAAACCTTCGCGGTGTTCGCCGCTGCTGCCATCGCGGTGGTGGTGGCGGGCAGGCAGGACAGCAGTACGGCATTGGCGGTGCAGCTGTATTTCTGGGCGCGACTGGCCTACGTGCCGTTGTATGCAGCCGGCATCCCTTACGTGCGCAGCCTGGCATGGGTGGTGTCGCTGGTCGGCATCCTGATGCTGCTGTGGGCCCTGCTGTGAGCCGTCACCGCGGCGCCTGATCCAGATCAAGGCGCCGCGCGTGCCGGCATCGCTATGCTGGCGCTGGACATGGAACTGGGGAGCAGCAGCATGCACGGCACGGATGTGGTGGTGGTGGGCGCAGGCCCGGCTGGACTCTGCTTTGCGCGCGCATTGGCGGGCAGCGGGTTGCAGGTCACCCTGGTCGAGCCGCAGCCGCGCCAGGCGCTGGCCGAAGCGGCCTTCGATGGCCGCGAAATCGCGATGACCCATGCCTCGCGCCAGGTCCTGCAGGACCTGCACCTATGGCAACGGCTGCCTGCCGCGGAAATCGCCGAACTGCGCGACGCGCGAGTGCTGGATGGGCGCTCGCCGTTCGCGTTGACCTTCGCCAGCGACCGCCGCAGCGGCGATCCGCTGGGCTGGCTGGTGCCCAATCACCTGATCCGCCGCGCGGCGTGGGATGCCGTCCAGGACCAGCCGGGCCTGGAGCTGCGCGACGGACGCAGGGTGCAGGGCGCGCGTGCGGTCGATGGTGGCCAGCAGGTGCTGCTCGACGACGGCAGCATCGTGCAGGCACGGCTGGTGGTGGCGGCTGACAGCCGGTTCTCTTCCACCCGGCGCATGCTGGGGATCGGTGCGCGCCTGCAGGACTTCGGCAAAACGATGCTGGTGTGCCGGATGCAGGTCGAGCGCGACCACCACCACACGGCGTGGGAATGGTTCGGCTATGGCCGCACCATGGCGCTGCTGCCGCTCAACGACGGTTTGGCATCGGCGGTGGTCACCCTGCCGCCACGGCAGGCCGAGGCGCTGCTGGCGATGGACGGTGCCGCGTTCGGTGAAGCGGTCAGCGGGTTCTTCGAACACCGGCTGGGCCACATGCACCCGGTTACTACGCCGCAGGCATATCCGCTGGTGGGCGTATATGCCGAACGCTTCATCGCCGCCGGGGCGGCGCTCATTGGTGATGCGGCGGTGGGCATGCATCCAGTGACCGCACATGGGTTCAACCTGGGCCTGGCCAGCCAGCAGCGGCTCGCCCGGCTGGTCATCGCGCAACAGGCGCGGGGGGCGGACATCGCCGATGCACGCATGCTCGCGCGCTATCAGCGCGAGCACCGGGTGGCCTCGCGCGCGCTGTACGAAACCACCAACGCCATCGCCCGGCTCTACACCGATGATCGCGTGCCGGCGCGGCTGGTGCGCGCGGCCGGGCTCCGCATCGCGCAGGGCGTGCGCCCGTTCCGCCGGTTGATCGCCCACCGGCTTACCCAGCCCGTGGCAGGGTAGGAGCCGGCCACGAACCCAGCTGTGCCGGGATTACTCGGCTTCGGGTGGCAGCGCCAGCACGCGGATCACGCTGTCATTGAATTCCACCTGCTGGCCCGCGCGGATCTTGCAGGCCTTGCGCAGTTCGACGGCCCCATCGACCAGCACGAGGCCTTCGCTGATGGCCATCTTGGCTTCGCCGCCACTGCTGACCAGGTCGGTCAGTTTGAGCAGCTGCTTCAGCTCGACGTACTCGCCGTCGAGGTCGAATTCAAGGATCTGCATGGGGTGTTCCTGAAGTGAATGGCGCCCATTGTGAGGCAGGCGCGAGCCCCACGCACCGGGTCCGCGGGCGGCCAGGCGGACAGCGATGACACGCCGTGCACGTCGTTCATGCAAGGTGCTGTAAGCTATGCACTCGAAAAAGCGCCGGGGCACGCGTCAGAAGGGCGCCCTAAGCGCAAAATAACCCCCTTTTTTCGCCTGCCACGTTCGTGGCAGTGCCTTCGGAGTTCCCCATGTCCCAAGATACCCAGGCGCCGCTGCAGTTCGCGCAGCTCGGCCTTTCCGAGCCCGTGATGCAGGCGGTTGCCGCCGTCGGTTACGAAACCCCCTCGCCGATCCAGGCCGCCACCATCCCGGCGATGCTGGAAGGCCGCGACGTGCTGGGCCAGGCCCAGACCGGCACCGGCAAGACCGCTGCGTTCGCCCTGCCGGTACTGTCCAACATCGACCTGCAGCAAAGCAAGCCGCAGGCCCTGGTGCTGGCGCCGACCCGCGAACTGGCGATCCAGGTCGCCGAGGCCTTCCAGACCTATTCCTCGAAGATCGCCGGCTTCCGCGTGCTGCCGGTGTACGGCGGCCAGCCGTATGCCACCCAGTTGTCCGCGCTGCGTCGTGGCGTGCACATCGTGGTGGGCACCCCCGGCCGCGTCATCGACCATCTGAACCGCGGCACCCTGGACCTGTCCGAGCTGAAGACGCTGGTGCTGGACGAAGCCGATGAAATGCTGCGCATGGGCTTCATCGACGACGTCGAAGCGGTGCTGAAGAAGCTGCCGGAGAAGCGCCAGGTCGCGCTGTTCTCGGCCACCATGCCGCCGGCCATCCGTCGCATCGCCCAGACCTACCTGAAGGATCCGGCCGAAGTCACCATCGTCAACAAGACGACCACCTCGGCGAACATCCGCCAGCGTTACTGGTGGGTAAGCGGCATGCACAAGCTGGATGCGCTGACCCGCATCCTGGAAGTCGAGCCGTTCGATGCGATGATCATCTTCGCCCGCACCAAGGCCGGCACCGAAGAGCTTGCCGGCAAGCTGCAGGCCCGTGGCCTGGCCGCCGCCGCCATCAATGGCGACATGCAGCAGGCCCAGCGTGAGCGCACCATCGCCATGCTGAAGGAAGGCAAGCTGGACATCCTGGTCGCCACCGACGTGGCCGCGCGCGGCCTGGACGTGGAACGCATCAGCCACGTGCTGAACTACGACATCCCGTACGACACCGAAAGCTATGTGCACCGCATCGGCCGTACCGGCCGTGCCGGCCGCAGCGGTGAGGCGATCCTGTTCGCCACCCCGCGCGAAAAGGGCATGTTGCGCCAGATCGAGCGCGCCACCCGCCAGCCGATCGAAGAAATGCAGCTGCCCAGCGTGGAAGCGGTCAACGACAACCGCGTCAACAAGTTCACCGCGCGCATCAGCGAAACGCTGGGCCAGGGCGGACTGGACTTCTACCGGCAGCTGCTGGAGCGCTTCGAAGGCGAGAACAACGTGCCGGCGATCGACATCGCGGCCGCGTTGGCCAAGATGATGCAGGGTGACACCCCGTTCCTGCTGCAGCCGCCGGTGCGTGCGCCGCGCGAAGAACGTGCCCCGCGCGAGCGGTTCGAGCGCGCCGACCGTCCGGAGCGGAATGATCGCTTCGATCGCGGCGAGCGCCCGAAGTTCGACCGCGCCCCGCGCGCCGAAGGCGAAGTTTTCCAGGAGCGTCCGCGCCGTGAGATGCCGCCGCGCGGTGCACCGGAACAGGGCATGGAAACCTTCCGTATCGAAGTGGGCCACCAGCATGGCGTGAAGCCGGCCAACATCGTCGGCGCCATCGCCAACGAAGCCGGGCTGGAAAGCCGCTTCATCGGGCGCATCGACATCCACGACGGTTTCTCGGTGCTCGACCTGCCGATCGACATGCCGCAGGACGTGCTGACCCACCTGAAGAAAGTCTGGGTGTCCGGCCAGCAGCTCAACATGCGCCGCGTGGAGCCGGGCGAGGACATCAGCCAGGCACCACGTGCCCCGTCCAAGCCGCGTTTCGACAAGGGCGGTCCGCGCCGCAGTGGTCCGGGCGGTCCGGGCGCCCCGGGCGGCAATGATCGGCCGCCGCGTCGCGAAGGCTTCAAGCCGCGTGGTCCGCGCAACGTCTGATCCGCACGTGATCTGATGAATACAACGCCAGCCTCCGGGCTGGCGTTTTTTTTGTCCCGGGACAGGCATCCGGCCAGCGATGGGCGGTCCACCGGGGGTGCAGACAGCGCCGATTCCAGCGTGCATGATGCGCAGGCAGCAAGCAGGATCTACCACGGATTCGGGGGGTTCCAGGTATGGTTGAGGCCGGTGCGGGGACGCGGCAGCGTGCAAGGGCACGCGGCCTGACACTGCGCTTTGCGCTGCTCACCGGCATGGCGGTCGGCCTGGTGGGCATCTCCGCGCTCATCCAGGAACTGCAGGCTGCCTCTACCGCCTGGATCGTCGGCCAGAGCCACTGGTCGCGTGCCCAACAGCAGGCGGTCGCCTCGCTGCACCGGTATCTGGAAAGCGGCCACGCGACGGATCTGCAGCAGGCACGTATGCAGCTCGACGTGCCGCTGGCTGATCTGCAGGCCCGCCTGGCACTGGAGCAGCAACCGCCGGATACCCATGCAGCCCGCGCGGCGTTCCTGCGCGGTGGAAATGCACGCGGCGATGTGAACCGGCTGATCCTGTCCTACCGCTACGGGCGCGACCTTGCCTATTTCCGCCAGGCCTCGCAGCTGTGGCGGGAAACCGATTCGCCGCTGCTGGAAATCGCCGCGATAAGCGACGAACTGGAGCAGCGGCTGTCCGGGGGGGCCATCGCGGCCCAGGACGCGGTGCGGTATGAGAGGCGGCTGCAGCAACTGGACATGCAGCTGCAGGACACGGCGCGCCGATTCTCGCTGGCGCTGGTGAACATGTCCGCGCTGGTGCGCATGACGACCCTCGTCGTCGGCGCGCTGTCGGTGGTGGCGATCGCGATCGTGGCGGTGCTGCTGGCCCGGCGTGTACGCATCGACCTGATGGAACAGGAGACGCGCTTCCGTGCGGCCTTCTACCAGGCCAGCGTGGGCATGCTGAAAATCGACAGCGGCGGAGGCCTGATGGAGGTCAACCAGGCCCTGTCCGATCTGCTGCAGCGACCCCGCGAGCAGCTGGTGCACATGCACCTGCGCCAGCTGCTGGCCGAAGGAGAGCTGGTACTGGACGGCGAGGGGGAGATCGACTGGCCCCGTCAGCTGGAGGCCGGCGAGCTGCGCTTCCTGCGCGCCGATGGCAGCCTGATGTGGGGGCGTTGGAGCGGCACCGCTGTCCACCGTGGCAAGCAGGGCACGTCGATCTTCGCCATCGTCGAGGATGTCACGCAGAACCACGTGTTGGCCCGGCAGGTGCAGCACCATGCCAGCCACGATGTGTTGACCGGCCTGATCAACCGCCGCGAGATCGAACGGCAGCTTGAACTGGCGTTGCAGCAGGTGCGCGACGACGGCGGCGTGCACGCGCTGTGCCATCTCAACCTGGACCACTTCAAGCTGGTCAATGAAGCGGTCGGGCACGCGGCAGGTGACCAGATGCTGCGGGCCTTCGCCGAACACCTCAAGGGGGCGGTGCGCGAAGGGGACTGGGTCGGCCGGCTGGGAGCGGACGAGTTCGCGCTGTTTCTCGCCCGCGCGAGCCAGGAGGAGGCACGGCGGGTCCTGCAGCGCGTGATCCGCACGCTGGGCCAGGCCAGCATCGAGTTCGGCGACGACACGCTGAAGATCAGCTGTAGCGTGGGCGTAGTCGAAGTACGCGCCGATACGCCGGACGTGAACTGGTTGATGGGCGCGGCCGACAGCGCCTGCTACGCCGCCAAGCAGGGCGGGCGCAACCGGGTGCACTGTTTCAACGAAGACCGGCTGGCGTTGGACGAGCACCGCGGCGAGGCCGAACGGCTGCGTCGGGTCAGCCACGCCATCGCCGATGGCCGGATGCTGCTGTATGCACAGCGTATAGCGACCGTCGGCGAGCCGGACTACCTGCATTACGAGGTGCTCGTGCGCATGCGCGATGAGCAGGGCGTGTTGCACGGTCCGGGCGAGTTCATCGGCGCCGTTGAACGCTATGGCATGGGGATGTCGCTGGACCGCTGCGTGCTGTCCATGTTGTTCCGCCACCTGCAGGTCTGTCCGGCGCACGTGGCGCGGCTGGGTCTGTGCAACGTCAACGTTTCGGCGCAGTCGATCGCCGAGCCGAGTTTCCTGACCTTCGTCAACGACCTGCTGGAACGCAACCGCACGCTTGCCAAGCGGCTGTGCTTCGAGATCACCGAAACGGCGGTGATCAGCAACCTGGCCCAGGCGCGGGAATTCATCGATGCAGTGAAGGCGCGTGGCTGCCGCATCGCCTTGGATGACTTCGGCTCGGGGCTTTCCTCCTTTGCTTACCTGCGGCAGCTGTCGGCGGACCTGCTGAAGATCGATGGAACCTTCGTGCGCGACATGCTGACCGACCCGGTCAGCCGTGCCACCGTGCGCGCCATCGCCGCGCTGGGGCGCGAACTGCAGCTGGAGGTGATCGCCGAGTGGGTGGAAACCGAAGAGCAGGCGGCGCAGCTGGTGGAGATGGGCGTGCAGGGATTGCAGGGCTATGCGATCGAACGTCCGCAGCCGCTGGAGCGGATCACCCAGACCGCCCTGCACCCCGTGCGGCATGGCACCCAGGGGAAGTGGCTGGGTCGCGGTTGAAGCGTGTCGTCGCTCCCGCGCGCGTCGGCGGTCCGGCGTGAAATCGGCCGGGCTGCGATAATCTCCCGACACGGATGGCAAGCAGGCGGGTGTTGCGTGGGGAGCACGAGGGTACGTTCGGGCCGCTGGAACAGGGGCGGGTGGGTGCTGGCTGCAGTGCTGCTTTCCAGCCTGCTGTCGTTGTGCAATGCCATCGCCGCACCGCAGCCGGTGCGCGACTACCTGCTGCTGGGCGAGGCGACCGACGAGCCGACGCCACATCGCGCGTGTGAGGGCTACATGCTGCGCGGACAGCGCCAGCAGCTGGATATCCCCGCGCCGGAGGGCGGATGGTCCGGCCAGCCGCAGGCCTTGGACGTGTTCAATGTCTTCGCCGGGGAGGTATCCATCCGTCATGGTGACCGTGAGATCTGCGGCAACATGGGCGATGCGCGTACGCGTGACTCGCGGTTCCGCGCGGGCATCGGCATGGTGACCGTCCCCCGCGCTGGAAGCCGCGAGCCGATCCACGTGTCCTGGGCGACCCCGCTGAAGGAGCGCTGGGGCCCCACGCTGCGGCTCGGCGCGCCCAGCCCGGTGCAGCAGCGTGATACCGCCCGGCTGCTGGTGCGTACCGCCTGCGTGGCGGTCGCGCTGGCGCTGGCGCTGTCGTCCCTGATGGGATTTTTCACCTCCCGTGACCGCATTTTCCTGATGTACGTCGGTGCCTGCGCTGTGTTCGTGCTGTGGCAGGCGGTGCTGGGGGGACTGAGCGGGTATCCCGAGCCATGGTTCCCGATCGGGGTGGACAGTGCCTGGTGGCTGGTAGGCCTGACCGCCTGCGCACAGGCCGTGCTGCTCCCGATGCTGTGGCGACTCAATGCAGGTCATCGCGCCTGGCCGCGTTCGCGTGGCGTGGTGTCGGCCGTGGGTTGCGCCTTGTTCGCGGTGGCGCTGCTGGTGCCCTGGATGGACTGGACGTTGCTGGGCTGGACGTCGGATGTGCTGGAGGCGGCCCATTTCGCCGGCTGCGTGGCGGCCCTGCTGGCGGGGGTGTGGGCATGGTCGCGCAACGACCGCTGGGCCAGTATCGGGTTGGTCGCGCTGGCACCGTTCCTGGTGATGATCGTGGCCGACCTGGCGCGCGCCCAGTGGCTGCTGGCCCATCGTGTCGAAGCCCTGCAGCTGGCGGTGACCTGGTTGCTGATGATGGCCGCCTATGCGCTCAACCAGCGCCTGGGCAACCTGCGCGAACAACGTGACGAGATGCGCCAGCTGGCCGACACCGATTACCTGACCGGCCTGCCCAACCGGCGCGCCGGGCTGCGCGAGCTGGGCGTGCAGATCGAACGCGCACGTGCCGAGGGCGCACCGCTGGTGATCGGTTTCCTCGACATCGACCTGTTCAAGGAAATCAACGATCGCCACGGCCACGATACCGGCGATGCGGTGCTGCAGGCGGTTGCCGGGGCCCTGCGCGGCGCCCTGCGAGGCCGTGACGAGGTGTTCCGGATGGGCGGGGAGGAGTTCCTGCTGCTGTTGCCGGGCGCTCCGCGCGATGTTGCCGCGGCGAGGCTGCAGCAGGTGGGGCGCCGGATCACCGAGGCCGGGATGGCGCTGCAGGTGGACGGCCTGGCACTCACCGCCAGCATCGGCCTGGCCCAGTGGCGGCCCGACCACGATGACCTGGCCGCACTGCTGCGCCGGGCCGACCATGCGATGTACGGCGCCAAGCGCGCGGGGCGTGACCGGGTGATGGATGGCGAGCAGCTGGACGCGGTGCGCCCGCTATGAACGGATGCCGTGGGCACGACAATGCCGGATAATGGGGGCATGACCATCCGCATCAACAAATACATCGCCGAAACCGGCTTCTGCTCCCGTCGCGAGGCCGACCGGCTGATCAGCGACCGCCGCGTCACTGTCAATGGACGTCCCGCCGGTACCGGCGCGGTGGTCGGCGAGGAGGACAAGGTGCTGGTCGACGGCCAGCCCCTGCGCGCCCGCCAGGCCAGTCGCCCGGGCGGCCGCCGCCACGTCTACATCGTGCTCAACAAGCCGGTCGGGGTGACCTGCACCACCGAAAGTTCGGTGAAGGGAAACATCGTCGAGTTCGTCGGGCACGAGCAGCGCATCTTCCCGATCGGCCGGCTGGACAAGGATTCCGAAGGCCTGATCCTGATGACCAGCAATGGCGACATCGTCAACCAGATCCTGCGCGCGGAAAACGGCCACCAGAAGGAGTACCTGGTGGCGGTGAACAAGCCGGTGACCGACGAGTTCCTGCGCGCGATGGCGCGCGGTGTGCGCATCCACGACCAGATGACCCTGCCGTGCCGTACTTCGCGCATCGCCAAGTTCGGTTTCCGCATCACCCTGCAGCAGGGCCTGAACCGGCAGATCCGCCTGATGGCGGCCGAGTTTGGTTTCCGGGTGACCCAGCTGCGCCGCGTGCGAATCGACAACATCAAGATCGGCGCGCTCAAGCCGGGCCAGTGGCGCAACCTCAGCGAGCCGGAACTGCGCGGGCTGCTGCCGGGGCAGGTCGACTGGTAGGAAGGTCAGATCAGTTCGGGGTGCTGGACGGGGCGGCGACGGTTGAGCAGTGGATGCAGGAAGACCGCCCCAACGATGACGGCGACGCCGACGTAGAACCAGCCCGCCACCTCGTGCTGCTCACGCAGCAGCACCACCGCCAGGATCACCGCGTACACCGGCTCCAGGTTGGTCACCAGCTGCACGGTGTAGGCGCTGAGGTGGCGCAGCGCGACCAGCGCCAGCGCGAACGGCAGCAGGGTACAGAAGCCGGCCAGCACCAGCAGCAGGATGCCGTCGTGCAGGTCCGGCAGCACCCACAGCGGGCTGGCCAGGGCGGGCAGCAGGAACGGCATCAGCGGTGCCAGCAGGGTCAGGGTCAGGGTGCCGGCGCCCAGTTCCAGCGCGGTGACCGTCAGTGGATCGGCATGGCTGACCATGCGTTTGTTGAGTGAACCGAACACCGCCACCAGCAACGCCGACATTGCACCTACCAGCACCCCCAGGCGCATGCCTTCGGGCACCCCGCCCACCACCAGCGCCACGCCGGGCAGCACCGCGATGCCGAACAGCAGTTCGCGCAGCTGGAATGGTCGCTTGGCCACCCAGGGTTCGATGATGGAGGTGAACACCGGGGCCAGCGCGATGCAGGTGGCGGCGACCGAGGCATTGGCCAGCTTCACCGCGCCGTAGAAGGTGAGCCAGTGCAGCGCGACCAGCGCGCCGATGCCGGAGTAAGCCGCGACCACCCGCCAGGGCATGTTGCGCAGGCCCCGCCACACCCGCGGCAGCAGTGCCAGCATGGCCACCACCAGCAGCATGCGCCACCACACCAGCGGCAGCGCGGGCAGGGTGATCAGCTTGCCAAGGATGGCCGTGATGCCCCACAGCAGCACGCAGAAATGGATCTGGAAAAGGGCTTTGCGGGTATCGGGGCTGCTCATCGCGGTATTGTGCGGCAAGCCAGCGTCGGCGGCGATGGGTCAGCGTGTGTCGCAGCGCTGCTGCAGGGCGATGGCGGCCGCCGGGTTGCGCCGCTTGCCCGCACCGATGCACAGCAGGTAGACCTCGCGCGGCGTCGGATCGGCTGGCGGTGTGATCAGCGGAAGATCTTCGCCCGCGCTGCCGTGTGCCCATGCCTGCGCGCGCGCGGCCCAGCGTTGCTGGAGCGGGGCAGGCAGGCCGGCACGGAGGCGCGCTTGGCTGCGCTTGATCCGGGCGTAGACGAAGTCGGCGCTGAGGTCGCCGTGCAACGGGGCCTCGTCGCTGTCTTCGATGACCAGGGCAATGTTGTGGATGCGTGCTGCCTGCACCAGCGTGGCATTCACTGCTGCGGGGTTGCGTACCTCCAGCGCGTGCTGCAGCGGCACGCCCTGCAGGGTGGTTGGCAGTGACCGCATGAACTCCGCCAGCGCGCCGGCATCGGCCTTGTGAGTGGGGGCGAACTGCCACAGCAGCGGGCCCAGGCGTTCACCCAGGCCCAGCGCAGCCTGCAGGAATGGCTGCGCGGCCTCGGCAACGCCGGACAGGTCGCGCCGCTGCACCAGGTAACGCGGGGCCTTCATCGAAAAACGGAAGCCTGGCGGTGTCTGCGCGGCCCACTGCGCGCACTGTGCCTGGGTCGGCGTGCGGTAGAACGTACCGTTGATTTCGATGCAGCGCAGGGCATTGCTGGCGAACGCCAGTTCCTCGCGCTGCGGCAGTCCCTCCGGATAGAACACGCCACCGCGCCACTCCGGGAATACCCATCCGCCGATGCCGCAACGGATCGGCGCCGAGGTCGAACTACCTTTGGTCTTTCCACCTGTCTCCATCCCACCCCTCCTTTGGCACGGGGAAGGCTGCACCGCCGGCCGTTACCATCATGAGAATTCCCGGCGCGCCTGCTCGGCGCGGCCATCCACTCTGGAGAACGTGCGTGATGAAGACCCTGATCGGAGGCGCCATGCTGCTGGCCTTTACCACGCTGGCGAGCGCGGCGACTCCGGCCTCGTTGCAGGATCTGGATGCCACGGTGGAGCGGGTACGCGCGCGCTTCGACGTGCCGGGCATCGCGGTGGCCGTGGTCAAGGACGGCAAGGTGGTGCTGGAGCAGGGCTGGGGCGTGCGCGAGCAGGGCCGCCCGGAGCCGGTGCAGGCCGATACGCTGTTTGCGATTGCCTCCAACACCAAGGCGTTCACCGCGCTGTCGCTGAACCTGCTGGCCGAAGAAGGCAAGCTGAGAATGGACGACAAGGTGATCGACCACCTGCCGTCGTTCCGCATGTCCGATCCGTTCGTGACCCAGCAGATGACCCTGCGCGACCTGCTCTCGCACCGCAGCGGGCTGGGCCTGGGCGCCGGTGACCTGCTGTTCTGGCCGACCACCGGCTACAGCAACGCCGAGGTGGTGGAGCGGTTGGGCAGGGTGCCGCTGAAAGGCGGTTTCCGCGAGCGTTATGCCTACGACAACATCCTGTACGCGGTGGCGCAGCAGGTGATCGAGAAGGTCTCCGGACAGTCCTATCAGGACTTCCTGCAGCAACGCATCTTCGACAAGGTCGGCATGGCCGGCACCCGCTACAACGCCGACCACCTGCGCCCCGGCGACAACGCCGCGGTCGGCCATGCCAAGTTCGATTTCACCGACCTGCGCACGGTGGCACCGCTGACCTGGCAGAACAATGCCGGCGCCGGCGGCATCTACTCCAGCGTGCATGACATGGCGCGCTGGATGCAGGTGCAGCTGGCGCAGGGCAAGCTGGCCGACGGCAGTGCGCTGTTCAGCGCCAAGACCCAGCAGCAGATGTGGCAGATGATCACCCCGCAGGTGGTGGCCGAGCCGGCGGTAGCGGAACTGGCGCCGGCACGGCCGAACTTCGCCGGCTACGCCGAAGGCTGGAGCCTGAGCGATTTCCGCGGCCGCAAGCTGGTGTGGCATACCGGCGGCTGGCCGGGCATGGTGTCCCGGGTGACGCTGGTGCCCGGCGAAAATCTGGGCGTGGTCGTACTGACCAACCAGGAAGCGGGCGCGGCCTTCAATGCCATCACCCTGAGCGTGCTCGATGCTTATCTGGGGGGTGATCGGCATGACTGGGTGGACGCCTACGGCAAGGCGGTGGACAAAAGTCGTGACAAGGCTGACGCGGCCTGGGCCAAGCACCAGGCGGCACGCTCGGCACGCACCACACCCTCGTTGGCCTTGGGCGGGTATGCCGGCCGCTACCGGGACCGCTGGTACGGGGACATGCATATCACCCGCAGCGGGAAGGCGCTGCGCCTGCAGTTCGACAAGACCGCGCAGCTGGTCGGCACGCTGGAACACTGGCAGCACGACACCTTCATCGTGCGCTGGGACGACCGCTCGCTCAACGCCGATGCGTTCGTCAACTTCAGCCTGGACCCGGACGGAAAGGTTCGCGAGGTACGCATGCAGGCGCTCTCCGAGCTGACCGACTTCAGTTTCGACTTCCAGGATCTGTTGTTCGTGCCGCAGGGATGAGGTTGGCGTGGATGACGGCCAGCGGCCGTCACTACCCGATATGCCTACGGTGGGATAATCCACCGGTTATCCCGTTGTGAGCGACTGTGATGTTCCGCTGGTTTGAATCCCTGATCCCGGTCTTCCCGCCGGTGGACAAGCGCATGCCGCCGCGCAGCGTGTTCAAGTTCTACCTGTTCTACCTGCGCCCGGTGTGGCCGGTGCTGCTGGCCACGCTGGTCGCCGGCCTGCTGCTGGCACTGGTGGAAGTGGCGATGTTCGATTTCCTCGGCCGCATCGTGGACATGGTCGCCGAGCAGCCCGGAGCCGGGTTCTTCCAGCGGCATGCGTCGGACCTGCTGTGGATGGTCGTTGTCTGCGTGGTCGCCCGGCCGGTGCTGGTGGGGCTGCACAACCTGCTGGTCAACCAGGCCATCGTGCCGGGCCTGAGCAACCGCTCGCGCTGGTTAATGCACAACTACGTGGTGCGCCAGAGCCTGACCTTCTTCCAGAACGATTTCGCCGGCAGCGTGGCCAACCGGGTCATGCAGACCGGCACTTCGCTGCGCGAATCGGCCGTGCAGATGGTCGATTCGCTCTGGTACATCGTGGTCTACACCGGCACCGCGCTGTTCCTGTTTGCCCAGGCCGACTGGCGACTGATGATCCCGCTGGTGCTGTGGATGCTGGCCTACGCGGTGATCATGGTGTACTTCGTGCCGCGGGCGAAGGAGCGTGCCTGGATTGCCTCCGAAGCAAGGTCCAAGGCGATGGGCCGCATCGTCGATGGCTATACCAACATCCCCACGTTGAAGCTGTTCGCCCACGGCGGACGCGAGCAGGCTTACGTCGCCGAATCCATCCAGGAGCTGGCCGAGAAGCATCGCCGGCAGACGCGCATCACCAGCGGGATGGACCTGACCATCGCCATCGTCAACGGGTTCCTGATCGCCGGCACCTGCGGACTGGCGCTGTGGCTGTGGAACGATGGGCTGATCACGGTCGGTGCGATCACCCTGGCCACTGGCCTGGTCATCCGCATCCACAACATGTCTGGTTGGATCATGTGGACCATCAACGGCATTTTCGAGGACATCGGCACGGTGCAGGATGGCATCACCACGATTTCCCAGCCGTTGACGGTGCAGGATCGCGACGACGCCGTGCCGCTCAAGGTGAGTGCCGGTGGCGTGCATTTCCAGGATATCCACTTCCACTACGGCAAGCGCGGCGGGGTGATCGCAGGGCTGGACCTGCAGGTGAAGCCGGGCGAGAAGATTGGCCTGGTCGGGCCGTCGGGCGCGGGCAAGTCGACCCTGGTCAACGTGCTGCTGCGTCTGTACGACCTGGAGAGCGGACGCATCCTGATCGACGGGCAGGACATCGCCGGTGTCACCCAGGAAAGCCTGCGCGGGCAGATTGGCGTCGTCACACAGGATACGTCGCTGCTGCATCGTTCGATCCGCGACAACCTGTTGTACGGACGTCCCGAAGCCTCTGAAGCCGAGCTGCGTGCGGCCGTGGCCAAGGCGCGTGCCGATGGCTTCATCGATTCGCTGGTCGATGCCCAGGGGCGGCAAGGCTACGACGCGCTGGTGGGCGAGCGCGGGGTGAAGCTGTCAGGCGGGCAGCGGCAGCGCATCGCGATCGCGCGGGTGCTGCTGAAGGACGCGCCGATCCTGGTGCTGGACGAAGCGACCTCCGCGTTGGATTCGGAGGTGGAAGCGGCGATCCAGGACAACCTGGACGAGCTGATGGGCGGCAAGACGGTGATCGCCATCGCGCACCGGTTGTCGACCATCGCGCGGATGGACCGGCTGGTGGTGATGGACCAGGGGCGCATCGTGGAAACGGGCACGCATGCCGAACTGGTGGCGGCCGGCGGTCTGTACGCGCGGCTGTGGGCGCGCCAGACCGGGGGCTTCGTCGCCGCCGACGGATGATCGGTAGCGCCGAGCCGTCCTCGGCGAGCGCAGCGGGCCGCTGACGGAGAGATAGCGCCGAGCCACGCTCGGCGCTACCGGATGCAGCGCTTACTCGATCGGCTGGTCCAGCATCAGCTGGCGCGCGAAACGCACCGGCGGGGCGCCGTAGGACAGCATCTTGTCGTGGTACGCCTTCAGGTTGAACTGGTCGCCCAGCTTTTCCTGCGCGGCCTTGCGCGTGTCGAAGTGTTCCTGCGCACCGACGAAGTAGGTCGGCAGCTGCGCGGAGGTCAGCTGCGCGCGCACCCACTTGCCCGACGCTTCGCTTTCCTGCTGGAACGCATCGTGGGTCATCAGGTGCATGGCCTGTTCGCGCGTCCAGTTGTCCACGTGCACGCCCTGGTCCAGGATCGCGTTGGAAATGGTGCGCAGGTAGAACTTCAGCTGCACCAGGTGGAACAGCGGATCGTTATCCAGGTAGCCCTGTTCCTGCATCATGCGTTCGGTGTAGACCGCCCAGCCTTCGGCGAACAGGCCCGAGCGCAGCACCGCGCGCAGCGTGGAGGGGAACTTGGCCGAATGCCAGCCTTCCAGGTAGTGGCCCGGGGTGCCTTCGTGGATGCTCAGCAGGTGGATCATGCGGGAGTTGTACTCGCGCAGGAACGAGTCGACCTGCTTGTCGTTCCAGTCATCCGGAATCGGCGAGACCGCGTAGAAGGTCTTCAGGTTCTTGTCCAGCGGACCGGGCGAATCACAGTAGGCCACGGCCACGCCGCGCTGGAATTCGGGCATCAGGATGATGTCCACCGGCGCATCGGGCAGGGTCATCAGGTCATGCTCGCGCACGAACGCGGTGGACTGGTCCAGTGCGGCCTTGGCATCTTCCACGACCTTGTCGCGGGCCGGCTTGTCGGCGTAGGCCAGTTCCAGCGCTGCTTCGATCGCCTTCTGCTGCTGGTCGTCGCTCGGGTTGGCCGGCATCTGCGGTGCGCCCGGCTTGTCCTTCAGCACGGTCTGGGCGATGCCATACATGTCCTGGCGCACGCGCTTGAGTTCGGCACGTGCACGCTCACCGATCTCCTGCCGCGACAGCGAGGAGTTCAGCGTGAACTTCAGCTTCTGGTCGTACAGTTCGGCGCCAACGCGGAACTCGCCCTTGGCATTGGGCACCAGGGTCTTGTCCAGCCACTGCTGCTGTTCGTCCACGGCCTTCTTCAGGCCGTCGATGGCGGCCTGCAGGCGCTGCTGGTCGGCCTGCGGCAGTTCGCCGATGTGCGGGGTGATGAAGGTATCGACGATGCTGAGGATGCCGCGGTTCTGCTTGGCCACCGTTTCGGCGTGGATCTTCGGCACGCGTGCCGGATCCAGGTTCTCGCGGGCCTGGGCGAAGATCGCCGGGATCTTCTCCATGCGCGCGGTAGCCGACTTCAGGCGCTCGGGCAGCGGGGCGAACTCACGCGCCATCAGGCCGTAGATCGCGCTGCCTGCCAGGCCGTTGTACATCTGCGGATCCCACTTGGACGACTGCAGCACTTCGGCATTCCAGATATCCGATTGCAGTTGGTTGCGCAGGATCGCCGCATCCACCTGGTTTTCGCGGCCCAGCTTGGCCACGTCCAATTTCTCCAGCTCGGCGAGCAGGCCCTTGTAGGCGGTCAGCGTCTTCTGCTGGCCGGCGGCACTGAGGTCGTCGATCTCGCTGTCGAAGCGGTGGTCGCCGATCTGCGTGGCACCCACGGGCGAAAGCTGCATCCAGCTGTCCAGGGCACGCTTGGACAGATCGGCAAAGGCCGCATCGGCGGCGGCATCAGCGGCCTGCGCCGGCGCGGCGGCGGGCGGGGTGGCGGACGACGGGGCGTCGGCCTGCTGGCAGCCGCCGAGGGCAGCGATCAGGGCGAGGGCAAGGAGATGCTGGCGCATCGGAAATCCTGTCTTGGGGTCAATCGCCAAGCATAGGCCGGGGCCGTCGCCCTGTCTGCGTGCCAAAGGATTACCATCGTCGCATTCCAACGCAGGGACGGGACACAATGCACAAGGAAGCAAGGCGCCATCCGCGCTGGGTCGGCGCGCTGGCCATGCTGCTGACCCTGGCCGGCTGTGGCCAGCATGAGGCGGCGACCGATGCAGGTGCCGGTGCTGCCGGCGCGGTGGTGTCGCCGGAAGGGGCGTCGCTGGCCTACGAACATGACCTGGACATCCGCCTGGATGCGGCGAAGATCGGACCGCGGGTCAAGCAGATCGCCGATGCCTGCCAATCCGCCCGTTTCGGCGACTGCGCGGTGCTGCAGGTGGGTCAGCAGGGCGGCGAGTACCCCAGCGGTTCGATCCGCGTGCGCATCGCGCCGAAGGGTGTGGAACCGATCATCGGATTGGCCGGGCAGGGCGGGGAGGTGTCCTCGCGCAACACCCACGCCGAAGACCTCGCCCAGCAGGTAGCGGATACCGCATTGGCGAAGGCGCGCCTGCAGAAGGAGCACGAGCGCCTGCTCGCCTACCAGGACAGCAAGGACATCAAGCTGGCCGACCTGCTGGTCATCACCCAGCGGCTGTCGGAAATCGAGGCGGGGGTGGAACAGGCCAACAAGGACGCGGCCCAGCAGCGTCGACGCATCGACACGCAGCTGGTGACGATGCAGTTCAACGCACCGTCCGGACAGCGCAGCCGCAATGAAATCGGCATGGCGCTGTCCGAATCCGGAGCGATCCTCACCACCAGTATCGCGTACCTGATACGGGCCATCGCCGCGCTGCTGCCGGTGCTGGTGATCGGCAGCATCGTCGGCTGGATCGGCCTGCGCCTGTGGCGCCGGCGACGTGCGCGCAGGGCGGGTTGACCCCGCCCCTTCAACCGCGCCGAATCAGCCCTCGTCGGTCTCGTATTCGACGAAGACATCCAGCTCCAGGGCGAGCTCCTGCACCGCATCGCGCACCTTCTGCGCGGTGCTTTCGTTGCCCACCTCCACTTCCAGTTCATGGCTGCCCGGACCAATGTCATCGGACAGGCCGGCCGAACTGGAATCGTCGTCGTCCATCTTCGGCATCAGGTCGTCGGTTTCCTCGACATGCTCGATACCTTCGATGCTCTGCAGCAGGTCGCTGATCGCACGCGCATCGTCTTCGGTTCCGGTAATTCGCAGTCGCAGCATGGCCATGGGGTTGTCCTGGTGGGAAACAGGACTCCAGCCTAGCCAGCCGGCGGAAAAGAGCGGGTGAGGGTGGAGCGGGGAACTTGCTCACGCTTCCTGTACGGCGCTGCACGGGCAGCGTGGCGGTCAGCCCGCGCCGCTGCGCGTCACCGCACCGGTACCGGGATGTTGCACAGATCGATGTGACCGGCCGGCCGTTTGTAGAAATCATCGACCCGGTTGCGTCGGGCTTCCACGGTATCGGCGAAGGTTTTCGAGTCGGTGCGCAACACCTGGATCGGCGTGCGTTCGGCGGCGGGGACATCGCTGGCGCGGCGTATCGCGGTGATCGGTGTCCGCTGCTTCGGATCCGCGTAGAAGCCCATCGGCGCCGGTCCCCGTGGCAGGGCGCTGAGCAGTTCCATGCCCTTCAGTACGCGGCCGACCACGGTGATGTTGCGGTCCAGCTGGCGCGGCGACTGGCCGGTGACCACGTACAGTTCAGCGCCCACGCTGCTGTCTTCTTCGTTGTTGCGACCTGCGCCCAGCGCGCCATAGCAATGCGCCAGCCAGGTCCTGCCGTCCTTCATGTCCTGGCCGACCGGGAAGCCGTCGACGAAGCCGGTGCGCGACGCCCAGCCATCGCGATCGGGCAGCGGGCTGACCTTCAACCCCGCCGTGGCCCGTTCGAATTCGGCCGGCAGTTTCTTCTGCGCCGATCCCATCGGCCTGGCCTTGGCGGCATCGTCGGCGTCGGCATCGCCGAACTGCACCACGAAGTTGTCCTGCGACCGGTAGATGCTGGTGCCGTCCCAGAAATGCTCGTGGGCGAAGGTCTGGATGTTGGCCACGTGGCGCGGCGCGAACTGCGGCGCCAGCTCGATGATCACCCTCCCGGCCGGCAGGTCCATGTACAGCAGGTTGGCCGGGTCGGGCGTGCGCCAGTCGCGGTCGGGTGCGGCTTCCAGGATCTGCTGCGCGCTGCGGTAGGGCGTGGCCGCGGGCGCCAGCGAAGGCAGCAGGCAGGTGGCCAGGGCAAGCGCCAACAGGGCAGGGCGACGGTCCATGGTGAGCCTTTCAGTAAAGAGAGCCCGATCATGCGCGAGCCCACGGTTTCCTGCCAGCGCCCGGCGGGGCTGCCGCACGGCACCGTGACGTCCGGCCTATTCCGCTAGGTTGAACTTCGCACTAGTGTTCACTTCAACGTAGTGGAGATGCCGCCATGGTCGATGAAGAGATCCAGCTGAAGAAGTTCCAGAAGGAGCTCAGTGCGGGGACCGTGTCGCTGGCGCTGATGGCGGTGTTGGCCAAGGCACCGGAGCCGCTGTACGGCTACCTGATCGCCAAGGAACTGGAGCAGGTGGGTGAGGGCGTACTGAGTGGCAAGCAGAGCGCCCTGTACCCGGTGCTGCGCAACCTGGAAGGGGCCGGCCTGCTGGAAAGCCACGTGGAGCCTTCCACCAGCGGCCCACCGCGACGCTACTACCGCATCACCGAGCAGGGACGTGCCGTGCTGGAGCAGTGGATCCAGGCCTGGCGTGCCACCCGCGATTCCGTCGATTCCGTTCTGGAGGGCGTACTGCAATGAACATCGAGCACACCATGGGCAGGACCCTGCCGGCGACCATTCCCGATTACCTGGCGCAGTTGCGCGCCGCGCTGCACGATGCCGATCCGGCGATGGTCCAGGACGCGCTGTACGACGCCGAGGAGTACCTGCGTTCGGAACTGGCCGCGCAGCCGGGGCGCAGCGAGGGCGAGGTGATCGCCGACGTGGCCGGCAGCTACGGCGCGCCGGACGAGGTGGCCGACATCTACCGTGAAACCGAGCTGACGGTGAACCGCGCGCTGCGTACGCCGAAGACGCCGCTCGGAACACGTGTTGCGATCACCCCTGCACTGGGCAGCGGCTTCGATGCGGTGCCACCGGCGGCCGGCGTGGCGGCATCCGGTCCGGCCCTCCCGGATCCGCCGCCGTCGCCACCGCGTTCGCTGGCGGCGCGATTCTTCGGCGTGGTAGTGGATCCGCACACCTACGGCGCGCTGTTCTACATGCTGCTTTCGCTGGCCACGGGCACCTTCTTCTTCAGCTGGGTGGTCACCGGCCTGTCGCTGTCGCTGGGCCTGCTGATCCTGATCATCGGTGTACCGGTGGCGGTGCTGTTCTTCGGCTCGATACGCGGGCTGTCGTTGCTGGAGGGAAGGCTGGTGGAGGCACTGCTGGGCGAACGCATGCCGCGTCGTCCGCGCTTCAGCGACCGCAGCCGCAGCTGGCTGCAGCGGATCGGCGACATGTTCACCGACGGCCGCACCTGGCTGACCCTGCTGTACTTCGTGCTGATGCTACCGCTGGGCATCGCCTACTTCACCGTGGCGACGACGTTGCTGGCGCTGTCACTCGCCTTGATCTGGTCGCCGGTGGCGGTGTGGTTCCCGGGTGCCTATACCGGCGTGACCATCAACGGTTTGCCGCTGCTGGAAGGGGCTTGGGCAACGCCGCTGCTGGCCCTGGCTGGCGGGCTGCTGCTGTTCGGCACGCTGCACCTGGCGCGGGCGGTCGGCCGCATGCACGGCACCTTGGCCAAGCACCTGCTGGTGCGGTTGTAAGGACGGCGGTAGTGACGGCCGCTGGCCGTCACCCCGCTGCGCTCGGCGAGCGCGCAGCGCGGCCTGTGTCAGCCACCACGATGCCGGATCGAAAAGCCGCCGAGCATGGCTCGGCGCTACCTTGGTTCAACGGTAGTGACGGCCGCTGGCCGTCAGCACCAACGCGGGCTGTCAGCTGGTTTTCCGCCGCAACGGGGTGACGTTGCTCTTCTTCTTCGGCTTCGCCGAGGCCGGTGCTTCGGCATTGGCGGCGAAGAAATCGCGCACCTTCGGGTACACCACTTCGCGCCAGCGACGGCCGCTGAAGATGCCGTAATGGCCGGCGCCTTCGACGATGAAATGCTCGCGGCGGTCCTCGGCGATGCCCGTGCACAGCGACTGCGCCGCTTCGGTCTGGCCGAGGCCGGCGATATCGTCCAGTTCGCCTTCGATGCTCAACAGCGCGGTATCGCGGATGGCCGAAGGATCGACCTTCTCACCCTTGATGTACCACTCGCCGCGCGGCAGCAGGAAATCCTGGAACACCACGCTGATCGTATCCAGGTAGTACTTGGCGGGCATGTCCAGCACCGCGTTGTACTCGTCGTAGAAGCGACGGTGCGCGTCGGCGTCTTCCAGGTCGCCCTTGACCAGGTCGGCATAGAAATCCCAGTGCGAGCTGAAATGCCGGCTGGGGTTCATCGACAGGAAGCCGGCGTGCTGCAGGAAGCCCGGATACACGCGGCGGCCGGCGCCGGGGTAGCTCGGCGGCACGGTGTGGATGACGTTGTTTTCGAACCACGACAGCGGGTTCTGGGTAGCCAGGTTGTTCACGGCCGTCGGGCTGCAGCGCGCATCGATCGGACCGCCCATCATCACCAGCGACTTCGGCGTCGGTTCACCGCGGCTGGCCATCAGCGAAACCGCAGCCAGTACCGGTACGGTGGGCTGGCACACGCTCACCACGTGCAGGCGCTCAACGCCGAGGTGGCGGATGAACGCCTGGATGTACTCCACGTAATCATCCAGCCCGAACTCGCCTTCGCTGCCCGGCACCATGCGTGCGTCGACCCAATCGGTCACGTACACGCGGTGGTCGCGCAGCAGGGTGCGCACGGTATCGCGCAGCAGCGTGGCGTGGTGGCCGGACAACGGCGCCACCACCAGCACGAACGGCTGGTTGAGCATGGTGTGCAGCTGGTCGGCTTCGTTGCTGTGGCGCTTGAAGCGCAGCAGCTTGCAGAACGGCTTGCTGACCTCTTCATGGACCACGATCGGCACGCGCTCGCCGTCCACGTCGATCTCGTTGATGCCCCACTCGGGCTTCTCGTAATCCTTGCCCAGGCGATGGAACAGCTCGTTCATCGCCGCCAGGCGATCGGCACCGGGCATCTGCCCCCACCAGTGGCCGGCATTGTTGAAGAAGTGGGCATTTGCCTGGGCCTGGTGGACCCAGGGGGCCAACAGATTACGGGTCAATTCGTGAAGCTGGTAGAGCATATCGACTCAATATGTATGGTCATATGTTGCCGTGCAGCATACCTGATCAGGCGCAGCGGAATATTAATTGGGGTCGCAGATCCGGCAGTGGCCAGTTCAGGCCTTTTCCAGCGCTGCGGCCTCCTGGCCCAGTGAAGCGCCCAACCAGCAGTGCGACCCGATCGGGGTCAGGCCGTGTTTGCCCAGTTCGCGCCGGTACCAGCGTGCCGGGCGCGGGTGGAAGCCTTCGTGGTCCCCGTCGAAGTCGTCCTCGGCGGCGAAGGTCTCCAGGAAGGCGACGCCCCCGGTCAGCTCGCCGATGCCGGCCAGGCCGGCACGCAGCTCGCGGTCGGGCACGTAATGCATCACATCCGAGCAGATCAGCAGGTCCACCGGCGCGCACGGCCGCAGCCAGGCGAAGTCGCCGAAGCTGGCCGGGTGCAGGTTGCGGGTGCGACCGTAGCGGGTGATCGCATAGTCGCTGCTGTCAAAGCCCAGGTAGCTCAGCTTCGGGCGCAGCTTCAGCAGCGGCGCGCGCCATGCGCCTTCGCCGCAGCCGATGTCCAGCACGCTGCGGATCGGGCGTTCCAGGTAGTACTCGGCGCTTGCCACGGCCAAGGCGACCTTGCGCGCCAGCCGCGCGCTGCCGCCGATATCGGCGCGGCGGTACCAGTGCTGGAAATAAGCGGCGTCGTAGGTCTTGTGCATGTACGTGACTCTGCGCATCGGTGAAAATGGTGCTCATCCTACGCCAGCCGCTGGAGCGAGCACATGCAGTCCTACTTCTGGGTCAAGACCTTCCACCTGGTGTTTGTGGTGGCCTGGATGGCGACGGTGTTCTACCTGCCGCGCATCCTGGTCAACATCGCCGAGACGGCAGGACAGGCGGCCGTGAGTGAACGCCTGCAGTTGATGGGGCTGCGGCTGTACCGCTTCGGCCACAGCATGTTCGGCCTGGCCTTCGTACTGGGACTGGTGCTGTGGCTCGGCTACCGCGTCATCCCGGATTTCCCGACCATGGTGGCAGCAGGCGGCGCCGGCTGGCTGCACGCCAAGCTGGGCTTGGTGGTGGTGCTGCTGGGGTATTTCATCTGGATCGGGCGGCTGCTGAAAGGCGTGGCCAAGGGCCGCGCGCTGCCGTCTTCGCGCGCGCTGCGCTGGATCAATGAGATCCCGCTGCTGGCCTTCATCCCGATCGTATGGCTGGTACTGGCCAAGCCGTTCTGAGCCACGCTGGGTAGCGCGGGCGCGCGGGCGCGCCGGTAGCGCCGGTAGCGCCGAGCCATGCTCGGCGAGCGCGAAGCGCGGCCTGCGTCCGGCATCGAGGTGCCTGATCGGAGAGCCGCCGAGCATGGCTCGGCGCTACCAGCCGCATCGAGGTGTTTGATCGGAGAGCCGCCGAGCATGGCTCGGTGCTACCAAGCGCATCGAGGTGCCTTATCGGAGAGCCGCCGAGCATGGCTATGCCGGTCGGCCTGACCGGCACCCTGCGGGCCGTCGCAAGCGACGTTGGCGCGGCTCCTGCCGCTGCCTTCGACGCTGCCAGGGCCGCGCGTTACGCGGCATCGTAGGTGCCGTAGCTGCGCAGGCGCGTGTAGCGCTTGGCCAGCAGTTCGTCGGTCGGCAGGTCCTGCAGCGCATCCAGCTCGTTGATCAGCACGGCTTTCAGGCGCTTGGCCATCTGCAGCGGGTTGCGGTGTGCGCCGCCGGTCGGCTCGCGCACCACTTTGTCGATCAGGCCCAGGCCCTTCAGGCGCGGGGCGGTCAGCCCCAGCTGTTCGGCGGCGTCCTTGGCCTTGCTGGCGTCCTTCCACAGGATCGAGGCGCAGCCTTCCGGGCTGATCGTCGAATACACGCTGTATTCCAGCATGATGGTGCGGTCGCCCACACCCAGCGCCAGCGCGCCGCCGGAGCCGCCCTCGCCGATCACCGTGCAGATCACCGGCACCTTCAGCTCGGCCATCTCCATCAGGTTGCGCGCAATGGCTTCGGACTGGCCACGCGATTCAGCATCGATGCCCGGCCAGGCACCGGCGGTGTCGATCAGGGTCAGCACCGGCAGGCCGAAACGCTCGGCCATCTTCATCAGGCGCAGTGCCTTGCGGTAGCCCTCCGGCTTGGGCATGCCGAAGTTGCGCTTGATCTTTTCCTTGGTGTCGCGGCCCTTCTGGTGGCCGATCACCATGACCGCGCGGCCATTGATGCGGGCCAGGCCGCCCATGATCGCCTTGTCGTCGGCGAAGGCACGGTCGCCGGCCAGCTCCTGGAATTCGTCGAACATCAGGTGCAGGTAATCCTGCGTGTACGGACGCGAGGGATGGCGGGCCAGCTGCAGCACCTGCCATGAGGTCAGGTTGCGGAAGATCTGCGCGGTGCGCGTGCGCAGCTTGCCCCGCAGGGCCGTTACTTCGGCTTCAACGTTGACCGCCGGGCCGGCGCTGGCGCTGCGCAGCTCCTGGATCTTGGCTTCCAGGTCGGCGATGGGTTGCTCGAAGTCGAGGTAGTTCGGATTCATCGGAAGCCGTCGTATGAATGTAAGGGGGGAAGTTTAGCCGAATGCGTGCGGATGCCCCGTACGCCGTCGTCTGGTCAGCTCGCCCACGGCGGGCTGTAGCGCACCTTCAGCGTCCGCACCGCGGGGTCGGCGCGCAGGGCCTGGATCAGCTTGGAATCGATGCGTACGGCGCTTTCACCGCCCACGTCCAACATCCCCGCCAGCGACCCTTCCGGGTCCTTCAGCAGCAGGTCCAGGCGCAGTGGCGTGCGGCCCGGGCGATGGCGGTCGAGCAGCGCATTGACGCGCTCCCAGACCGGCCGTTCGCGGCGCAGGTCCACGCGCAGCGACAGCCGCGTGGCGTAGTTCGCGCAGACCTCGTCGAAGTCCCAGCACTGGCGGATACGCAGGGCGAAGCCGCCATTGAACTCGTCCTCGCGCAGACCGCCCTTGACCACCAGGATGCGGTCCTTGGTCATCAGGTGGCCGAACTCGGCCATCGCATCGGAAAACGCACTGCACTCGACCCGGCCGCGGCCGTCCTCAAGCTGGATGAAGATCTGGCTTTCGCCCTTGCGGCGCACCCCGACGACCTGGCCCGCCAGCACGGTCTGCACTTCTGGACGCCAGCGCTTTTCGCCCCCGCCGCCCCCGCCGCTGGCGGCACTCCAGATCTTCTCGACCGCGCCGAGATCGGTGCCGACCAGGTCGCGCACGTCGTCGCGATGCGGATCGAAAGGGTGTCCGCTGAGGTAGAAGCCCAGCGTATCGCGCTCACCGGTCAGGCGCTGCAGGAGCGGCCATTCGTCAGTTTCCTGCAGTTCCAGGTGGATCGCCGGTGCATTCGGATCCGGGCCGCCGAACAGCGAGTTCTGGCCGGACGCGCGCTCGCGCGCCATCTGCTCGGTCGCCTTGATCACTTCGGGCAGCTGCAGGGCCAGCGAGGCACGATTGCGCCCCAGCTCATCCAGCGCACCGCAGTTGATCATCGCTTCCAGCGTGCGGCGGTTGAGCTTGGCCGAACCGATGCGCGTGCAGAAATCCAGCAGGTCGGTATAGGGCCCGTTCTGCAGGCGCTCGTCGACCACCGCTTCGCAGGCGCCCTGGCCGACGCCCTTGATCGCGCCCAGACCGTACTGGATGGTGTCCGGCGTGGCCGCTTCGAACATGTAGGCGGACTGGTTGACCTTCGGCGGCAGCACGGTCAGGCCGAGGTTGCGCACCTCGTCCAGGAAGCCGACCACCTTCTCGGTATTGTCCATGTCCGAAGACAGCGTGGCGGCCATGAACTCGGCGGGGTAATGCCGTTTCAGCCAGGCCGTCTGGTAGCTGACCAGTGCGTAGGCGGCGGCGTGGGATTTGTTGAAACCGTAGCCGGCGAACTTCTCCATCAGGTCGAAGATCGCATCGGCCTTGGCCTCGCCGACACCGTCCTTGGCCGCGCCTTCGCGGAAGATCTCGCGGTGCTTGGCCATCTCGGCCGGCACCTTCTTGCCCATCGCACGACGCAGCAGGTCGGCGCCGCCCAGCGAGTATCCGCCGACGATCTGCGCCATCTGCATCACCTGTTCCTGGTACACCATGATGCCGTAGGTGTCGCGCAGGATGCGCTCGGTGCGCGGATCGGGGTATTCCACGTCTTCGCGCCCATGCTTGCGGTCGACGAAGGAAGGAATCAGGTCCATCGGGCCGGGGCGGTACAGCGAAACCAGCGCGATCAGGTCTTCGAAGCGGTCGGGCTTGGCGTCCTTCAGCAGGCGGCGCATGCCGGAGGATTCGAACTGGAACACCGCGCCTGTGTTGCCCGAAGCGAAGATGTCCTTGTAGGTGGGGGCGTCGTCCAGCGGCAGCTGGGTGATGTCCACCGGCGGGATGCCGGCGCGCTCATGGCGCTTGTTGATCGCCTTCACCGCCCAGTCAATGATGGTCAGCGTGCGCAGGCCGAGGAAGTCGAACTTCACCAGGCCGATTTCTTCCACGTCGTTCTTGTCGAACTGGGTGACCGGGTTGCGGCCGATACCGTTCTCGTCATGCTCGGCAAACAGCGGGCAGAACTCGGCCAGTGGCTCCGGCGCGATGACCACGCCACCGGCGTGCTTGCCGGCGTTGCGGGTCAGGTCTTCCAGCTGCCGGGCCAGGTCGATCAGGTCGCGGACATCGTCCTCGCTCTGGTAGCGCTGGATCAGCTCCGGCGAGGCCATCTCGCTGTCCTTGCCTTCGCCCATTGCATCCTTCAGCGAAATGCCCAGGATGTTGGGGATCAGCTTGGCCACGCTGTCCACCAGGCCGTACGGGAAGCCCAGCACGCGTCCGCAGTCGCGCACCACGGCCTTGGCCGCCATGGTGCCGTAGGTGATGATCTGGCTGACCCGTTCGCGTCCGTATTTGCGCGCCACGTAGTCGATGACTTCGTCGCGGCGGTCCATGCAGAAGTCGATGTCGAAGTCGGGCATCGACACGCGTTCGGGATTGAGGAAGCGCTCGAACAGCAGGTTGTAGGGCAGGGGGTCCAGGTCGGTGATCTGCAGCGCCCAGGCCACCAGCGACCCGGCACCGGAACCACGGCCCGGGCCGATCGGGATGCCCTGGTTCTTGCCCCACTGGATGAAGTCGGCCACGATCAGGAAGTAGCCGGGGAAGCCCATCTTGATGATGGTATCCAGCTCGAATTCCAGGCGGTCGCTGTAGTCCTGCAAGGTCATGCCAGGCGCTACGGGATTCTTCTCCATGCGCAGCGCCAGGCCCTTGCGCGCTTCGCTGCGGATCCAGCTGTCCAGCGTCTCGTCGTCGGGCACCGGGTAGTTGGGCAGGAAGTAGGTGCCCAGCCGCATTTCGATGTTGCAGCGCTCGGCCAGTGCGCGGGTGTTGTCGATCGCATCGGGGATGTCGGCGAACAGCGCGCACATCTCTTCGGACGACTTCAGGTACTGCTGGTCACTGTAGTCACGCGGACGCTTGGGATCATCCAGCACGCGGCCGGAGGCGATGCACACGCGCGCTTCGTGGGCGCTGAAATCAGTGGGCTGCAGGAAGCGCACATCGTTGCTGGCGATGACCGGCAGGCCGCGCTGGCCGGCCGCCATCAGCGCGAACTGGTTGAACGCCTCTTCGCCTTCGCGCCCGGTGCGGGTCAGTTCCAGGTGCAGGCCATCGCCGAACACGCGCTGCCAGTCGGCCAGTTGTTGTTCGGCGAGGTCGTGCTTGCCGGCGGCGGCGAGGCGGCCTGCCAGGCTGTCGCGGCCACTGAGTGCGAACAGGTTCTGGCAGCCGGCTTTCAGCCATTCAGGGTGTACGGCCACGCCGCCTTCCGGGCGATGGCCTTCCATCCACGCACGCGTCAGCAGGCGCGACAGGCTGAGGTAGCCCTCGCGGTCACGGCACAGCAGGGTCATCCGCCAGGGATCCTGGCCTTCCTCGGCGATCATCACGTCGGCGCCGGCAATGGGCTTGATGCCCACGCCTTCGGCGGCCTTGTAGAACTTGACCAGCGCGAACAGGTTGTTCAGGTCGGTGACGGCCAGTGCGGGCAGGCCAAGTTCGACCGCGCGCGACAGCAGGTTGGCCTGTTTGGCCTTCTTCGGGTCAGCCTGTTCCGGTTTCGCCGGCACGCGGATGGTGGAATCCGCCAGCGAGAATTCGGTGTGGACGTGGAGATGGACGAAACGGGAGTTGGACATGCCGGACCAGGTTGGAGCGCACCGGCCCCGGGAGCAGGCGTAGGAACGGCCGCCGGGGTCGCAGGTGCGCAGGAGTGCGTGCTCAGGGTAGCGGCGAGGGCCTGTACGGACAAGGTCTTGACGTGGGGGTGTAGTTGTCACGCTGCGCGTGGGCTTAGAAGCCAGGGCGAGAGCCGGAGCCAGAGCTGCAGGGCTGCTTGTTGGCGGGGCGGGGCGGGGCGGGTTGGCGGGGGACGGCAACTACCGCATCCTGCGGGCCTCGTTTCGCGCCATCCATGGCGCTCAACGCCCCCGCCAACCCACCCCGCCCCGCCTTCGACAGGTCCATGGCGGCCATGGACAGAGCAGGGGTTGGACGGGTGGGAGAAACATGGGGTCAGAGTCCTTTCGCGCAGCGAAAGGACTCTGACCCCTGCCTTTGTTCTTTTTTTTCATTACGCGGCTGGCGGCCCCCGGAACCTGTCAGAGGGGCGGGCGGGGAGGGTGTGCGGGGCCTTGAGCGGCAGGAGCCGCGAAGAGCTACATGGACGTACTTGCGCGTGCCCCGCATAGCCTCCCCGCCCGACCCACTCAACGCTGTGGCTTCAAACAGCAGCCACCCGCGAGGGGGTCTCACCCGTTCGACCCACTCACAGCGCCAGCGCCATCTCCACAGGAGCAGCAACCGGCACCGCCAGACACTCCCGCACCGGGGCGAAACTGCGCCGATGCTCCTCGCACGGGCCGTGCGCGCGCAACGCCGACAGGTGCGCCGGCGTGCCATACCCTTTGTGCTGGTCGAAGCCGAAATGCGGGTACTGCGCATGTACCTGCTGCATGTACCGGTCGCGGCTGACCTTGGCCAGGATCGAGGCGGCCATGATCGCGCGGTCGATGGCATCGCCACCGATCAGCGCCTCGCCCGGCAACGCCAGGCCCTTGGGCACCACGTTGCCATCGATGCGGGCCAGTTCGGCCACGTGGGCGACAGCAGCCACCACATCGCGCATGCCCTGCAGCGTGGCCTGGTAGATGTTCAGCCGGTCCACGGTGGGCGCATCCACCAGCACCACATGGAAGGCCAGTGCGCGGTCGACGATGCGGTCGTACAACTGCTCGCGACGGGCGGCAGTCAGCTGTTTGGAATCGTCCAGCCCATTGATGCGTGGCCGTGCCGGATCAAACACCACGGCGGCGACCGCGACAGGACCGGCCAACGGACCGCGGCCGGCTTCGTCGACACCGGCGATACGCCGCACTACCACGGGGGCCGGTCCGGCCGCGCCGAACAGCGCCAGCGTGGCAGCGGCAGCGACGCGACGGCTCACGGGGCCACCGCTCCGCGCTGGACCAGTTCGGCTACCGCGTCGGCCGCGCGCGCCGACGCATCGCGGCGCAACGCCCCGTGCAGCTGCTCGTAGGTCGCTTGCAGGTCGATGATCTTCTGCGGATGGTCGAACCACTGCTGGATCGCCGCGGCCAGCTTTTCCGGCACGCAGTCGTGCTGCATCAGTTCCGGCGCAAGATCCTTGTTGGCCAGGATGTTGGGCAGCGCATAGCGGTCCACTTTGAGCAGGCCCAGCGCCTTGACCAGGCGGTAGGTCAGCTCATTGACCCGGTAGCCCACCACCATCGGCCGCTTCACCAGCATCGCTTCCAGGGTGGCGGTACCGGAGGCGAGCACCACCACGTCGGCGGCGATCATCGCCGTGCGTGCCTGGCCATCCAGCACATGCGAATGCACCACCGGCAACGCCGAGCGCGACAATTGTTCATCGATCAGCGCACGGCAGGCCGCGTTTGCCGCCGGTACCACCACGTGCAGCCCGGGGATGCGCTCGAATACCTGCCAGGCCGCCTCGAAGAACGGTTCACCGAGCCGGCTGATTTCACCCAGCCGGCTGCCCGGCAGCACGGCCAGCACCTTGGCATTGGACGGCAGGCCCAGTGCCGCGCGCGCCTGCTCGCGGTCCACGTGCAGGGGAATGTCATCGGCCATCGGGTGGCCGACGAAACGCGCATCGATGCCGTGCCGGGCATAGATCGGCGGTTCCATCGGAAACAGGCACAGCACCAGGTCGGCGCTGGCGCCTATCTTCTCGGCACGCTTCTCACGCCAGGCCCAGACCGAGGGGCTGACGTAGTGCACCGTGCGGATGCCACGCTGCTTCAACCAGCGCTCCACGGGCAGGTTGAAATCGGGTGCGTCGATGCCGATGAACACGTCCGGCTGCCACTCCAGCGCGCGCTGGCGGAACTGCGCGCGCAGCTTCAGCAGGCGTGGCAGGTGCCGCAGCACTTCGGTCAGGCCCATCACTGCCAGTTCGCTGGCATCGAACCAGGTCTGGCAGCCCGCGCCGCGCATGCCGTCGCCGCCGATGCCGGCGAACTCGGCGTTCGGGAAACGCGCCCTGAGTTCGCTCACCAACCCTGCACCCAGCAGGTCGCCGGAGGCTTCGCCGGCCACCAGTGCAACGCGCAGCGGCCGCGGATCCACGTGCGCCGGCAAGCTGGCGTTGTGCACGCGAAGCGGGATGACCGCAGCGGTCGGCGGCAGCGGCGCAGGACTCA
The DNA here is from genome assembly GCF_014841975.1 of Stenotrophomonas sp. CFBP 13724. NCBI lineage: Bacteria > Pseudomonadati > Pseudomonadota > Gammaproteobacteria > Lysobacterales > Lysobacteraceae > Stenotrophomonas > Stenotrophomonas sp. CFBP 13724. The sequence goes on along the minus strand of NZ_JACYUW010000001.1, from coordinate 2,168,241 downwards.
TCGCAGCAGCGGCCGCTCGGCCTGCTCGATGAACGCCAGCAGCTCGGCCACGTCTTCGCTGCTGCGGGCCTGTTCGGCCAGCTGAACCTTGGCTTCGGCCAAAGGCAGGCCGGCCACATACAGGGTGCGGTAAGCGCGCTTGATGCTGGCGATGCGCTCGGCGTCGAAACCGCGGCGCTTCAGGCCTTCGCTGTTGATGCCACGCGGGCGGCCGAGCGAATCACTGCCCACCATGGTGAATGGCGGCACGTCGCCATTGGTCAACGCGCCCATGCCAAGGAACGCATGCGCGCCGATGCGGCAGAACTGGTGCGCACCGGCGAAGCCGCTGATGATCACGTGGTCGCCCACGGTCACATGGCCAGCCAACGTGGTGTTGTTGGAAAACACGCAGTGGTTGCCCACGTGGCAGTCATGCGCCACATGCGTATAGGCCAGCATCCAGTTGTCATTGCCCACGGTGGTGATGCCGCCGCCGCCGCCGGTTCCGCGGTTGAGGGTGACGAACTCACGGAATACGTTGCGGTCGCCGATCACCAGTTCGGTGCGTTCGCCGGCGTACTTCTTGTCCTGCGGCTCGCCGCCCACCGCCACATGGCCGATGAAACGGTTGTCGCGCCCGATCCGGGTGGGACCATGCACGCTGCAATGCGGTCCGATCTCGGTGTTCTCGCCGATTTCAACATCGGCACCGATCAGGGTGAAGGCGCCCACGCGGACCCCGTCGGCGAGCTTCGCCGACGGATCGATTGCCGCCGTGGGGTGGATCAACGGAGCGTGTCCGCTCATCGGTGGTCCTCCTGTTGGGTTATTCGCGGGTGCCGGCACACATGACTTCGGCGCACGCGACGATCTTGCCGTCGACGAAGGCCTTGCAGTCGTACACCGCCATGTTGCGGATCACGCGCTTGATCTCCACGTGCATCTCCAGCACATCGCCGGGGACCACCTTGTCACTGAAGCGGACGTTGTCGACCTTCACCATGTAGAACAGCTTGGACTGTGCATCGCGGCCCAGCGTGAGCTGGGTCAGCACGCCACCGGCCTGGGCCATGGCTTCGATGATCAGCACGCCGGGCATGATGGGCTGTTCCGGGAAATGCCCCTGGAAAAACGGCTCGTTGATGCTGACGTTCTTGCGCGCGACGATCTTGCGGTTCTCGAAGTCGAGCGACACGACTTTATCTACCAGCAGGAAGGGGTAGCGGTGCGGGATCAATGCCCGGATCTGGGCGATGTCCGGCAGGGTCTGTTCCTGGCTCATTCCTTCTCCTTGCTCACAGACAGGATGCGACGGGCCAGCGCATCGAGCTGTTTGAAGCGCGCGGCGTTCTTGCGCCACGTGCGATTGTCGGTCAACGGGGTGCCGGACGAGTATTCGCCTGGCTCGGTAATGGAATTGCGCACCACGGACTTGCCGGTGATCACGACCTTGTCGCAGATTTCGAGGTGGCCGACCACGCCGACGGCGCCGCCCAGCAGGCAGTAACGGCCGATCTTCGCACTGCCGGCGATGCCAGTGCAGCCGGCAATGGCCGAATGGGCGCCGATCTGCACGTTGTGGGCGACCTGCACCAGGTTGTCCAAGCGCACGTCTTCGGCCAGCACGGTGTCTTCAAGGGCGCCACGGTCCACGCAGGTATTGGCGCCGATCTCGCAGTCATCGCCGATACGCACGCCGCCCAGCTGCGGCACCTTGATCCACTTGCCGGCGTCCATCGCCAGGCCGAAGCCATCGGCGCCGAGCACTGCGCCGGGATGGATCCGCACGCGCTTGCCCAGCTTCACCCGGGTGACCAGGGTGACCCGGGCGATCAGTTCGCAGCCGCTGTCCAGCGTGCAGTCTTCGCCGACCACGCTGCCGGCGCCGATGATGCAGTTCTCGCCGACCACGCTGCGCTCGCCGATGGTGACGAAGGGGCCGATGTGGGCGCTGGCGGCCACCTGCGCGCTGGGGTCGATGACCGCGCTGGGGTGGATGCCCGGCGCGCGCGTGGGCGCCACGTCGAACAGGGCGGCGATGCGGGCGAAGGTGTTGTAGGGATCCTTGGCGACCAGCGCGGTGCCGGGGGCGGCCTCGGCGTCGTCGGCGCGCAGCACCACGATGCCGGCCTGGCTGTCGGCCAGCTGCGCGCGGTAGCGCGGGTTGGCCAGGAAGGTGAGCTGGCCCGGTCCGGCATGGGCCAGCGTCGCCACGCCACCAATGGAGGTGGAGGCATCGCCATGGACCTGCAGGCCGAACTGCTCGGCGAGTTGCTGGGCGGTGTAGGTAGGAGTGTTCACGCGGGGAGTTTACCGCGTGGCGTGACGGGGGTCATTGTCTGGCTTCGGTGGATTGGCCGTGCAGCACCTCCCTGCAACGGTGGCGGGGATGGGTCGGGCTGAGCAGGACACCCCGCAGACCCATCCCTCGGCTCAGGTCCCCGCCCCAAGCGCAAAGCGCGGTGGCGGGCGGCCGCTGCCGGAAACAAGATCGCCGGGCAATGCCCGGCGATCTTGTAATACCTGCAGCAGCTGTTAGAACTGGCCGCCGAAGGTGAACTGCAGGCGTTCGACTTCGTCGCCGTCTTCCTTCTTCAGCGGGAAGGCGTAGCTGATCGAGATCGGACCTACCGGGGCACGCCACAACAGAGCTACACCGGTTGAAACGCGCAGTTCATTGGCTTTGAAGTTATCGACGCCGTTGTAGACGTTGCCGAAGTCAAGGAAGGCGGAGACACGCGCTGACGGGCTGTCGAACAGGCGCGGGAAATAGGCTTCAACGGACCCGACGGACTTGAACGAGCCACCCAGCGGCTGCCCGTTGGGATAGTTGAGCGTAACTTCGCGAGGACCGAGTGTGTTGTCCTCGAAACCTCGGACGGAATTGGTGCCACCGGCATAGAAATTCTCGTAGAACGGCAGGCCGGACGCGGTGACCACGCGCTGTGTGCCATCCGCCTCCGTAAGAACGCGAGATACATCCTTTCCGTAGCTGTCGCCGTACCCAAGTTCGAGGCGCGTATTGATCACCAGCGAAGGAATGATCGGCCAGTACTTGCTGATCTGGTAATTCAGCTTGTAGTACTCAACGGTAGAGCCCGGCAGGGTGGCTTCCAGGCCTACGCGCTGATACGTACCACGCGTCGGCATGAAGTAGTCGTTGCGCGAATCGCGTGCCCAGCCCAGTTCACTGCGCCATGCGTGGAAGGTCTCGTTACCAACCGCATTGATGTAGTCGATGATCGACTTCGGCGTCGAGCCCGGGTACGTCGTGATCTGGTTGCTGTCAATACCAAACATCAGCGAAACCGTATCGGTCTCGGTGATCGGCACGCCGAACACCATCTGCGCGGCACCGTTGGTGCTGTTGTACTGCGCGGTGTTGAAGTCGGAGTAGTCCAGTTCGCGCCAGGACAGGTTGTAGCCCAGCGACACACCGTCATCGGTGAAGTACGGGTTGGTGTAGCTGAAGCCGTAACGCTGCAGGTAGCTGCTGCGCGATGCTTCCACCGACACGCGGTTGCCGCCGCCGAGGAAGTTGTTCTGCGACAGCTGCACCGAGGTGGTCATGCCGTAGGACTGCGAATAACCCAGGCCGAACACGAAGCTGCCCGAAGTGGTTTCCTTGACGTTGTACACAACGTCGACCTGGTCGTTGCTGCCGGTGACCGCCGGGGTTTCCACTTCCACCGCCTCGAAGTAACCCAGGCGCTGCAGGCGGATCTTGGAACGGTCGATGGCGGCCTGCGAGTACCAGCTGTTCTCGAACTGGCGCATTTCACGGCGCAGCACTTCGTCGGACGTGCGGGTATTGCCGCGGAACACGATCTGGCGGACCGAAACGCGCGGGCCGGGGACGACCTGCATGTTGATCGCCACGGTGCGGTCGGCACGGTTGCTGGTCGGGATAGGGTTCACCTTGGCGAACGCATAACCGATGTTGGACAGCGAGTTGGTGATGCTGTTGCTGCTGAACTCCAGCAGCGCGCGCGAGAACGTATCGCCGGGCTTCTGGATGACCATGCGCTCGACATCTTCCTGCGGCAACACGGTATCGCCGCTGACCTTGATCTCGGAGATCTTGTACTGCTCGCCTTCGGTGACGCCGGCGCTGATGAACATGTCGCGCTTGTCGGGGCTGATCGACACCTGGGTGGAGTCGATGCTGAAGTCCACGTAGCCGCGGTCCAGGTACCAGGAATTGAGCTTTTCCAGGTCGCCGGACATCTTTTCCTTGGAGTACTGGTCGTCGCGGCGATACCACGAGGCCCAGTTGTGTTCCTTCGACTCCCAGGTATCCAGGATGTCTTCGGCTTCGAACTTCTCGGTGCCGATCAGGTTGACGTGGCGGATCTTGGCCGCCTTGCCTTCCTTGATGGTGATCGCGATGTCCACCCGGTTGCGGTCCAGCGGGCTCACCACCGGGGTGATTTCCACGTTGTACTTGCCACGGTCGTTGTACTGGCGGCGCAGTTCCTGGGTCACCCGGTCCAGGCTCAGGCGATCGAAGGTGCCGCCTTCGGTCAGGCCGATATCGCTCAGGCCCTTCAGCAGCTGGTCGGACTTGATGTCCTTGTTGCCGGTGACGGTCAGCTTGTTGATGGCCGGGCGTTCCTTGACCGTGACCACCAGGATGTCGCCCTGCCGGTCCAGCTGCACGTCTTCGAAGAAGCCGGTCTTGTACAGGGCGCGGATCGTTTCACTGATCTTGGCGTCGGTCAGTGCCTGGCCGCGTTCCACCGGAAGATAGGTGAAAACGGTACCGGAGCTGATGCGCTGCAGGCCGTCAACGCGGATGTCGCTGACCGTGAAGGGGGCGGCAGCCTGGGCCAGTGCGGGGGCGCCGATGCCAACAGCGAGGGCGAGGGCCAGCAGGCGGCGGTTCGGGAGTCGCGTCATGTCACGTCCGGTTGAGGTCGATTGCGTGTTGCGGGATGCGGGATGCCGACGTGTAGACGGCGACAGCAGGAAAAAGTTCATCAAGGAGCCCAGGTTCATCGGGTGACCAGGCCAAGGATGTCGTTGTAGAACGCCAATCCCATCAGCCCTGCCAGCAGCGCCAGGCCAACGAACTGCCCGGCGGCCATGGCGCGCTCACTGAGCGGGCTGCCCTTGACCAACTCGATAAGGTAATACAGCAGGTGCCCGCCGTCCAAGACGGGGATGGGCAACAGGTTGATGATGCACAGGCTGAGCGACAGCAGGGCAAGGAACTGGAGGAACCAATCCAGGCCCCGCTGCGCGGAAACATTGGCTACCCGGGCGATGGTGACCGGCCCGGAAACGTTCTGCAGCGAGGCGCTGCCGGTGACGATCCGGCGCATCATGCCCAGCGAATCGGCGGCCATGCGCCCGGTTTCGCCGATGGCGACGGGCACGGCGGCGAAGGCACCGTACTTCAGCACGGTGTCGTAGGCGGGGGCGTGCGACTCGGAAAAACCGATGCCGAGCTGCCAGACTGGCTGCTGGTTGCCATCCAGGCCCTGCCGGGGGGTGACTTCCAGCGCCAGCCGCTCACCGCCGCGCAGCACGTCGATCATGCCGGGCCCGCCGCGCTTGCCCAGCGCCTGCACGGCCGGGTAGACCTGGTCGGCCGCATCGATACGCTCGCCGTCCACCGCCACGATCAGGTCGCCGGGTTGCAGTATGCCGCGTACGGCGGAGTCGTCCACCAGCCGGTCCACCAGCGCCGGCTGCAGCCAGAACTGCCAGTTGACGCCGGCCAGCGGGGCGACCCGGCGTTCATCGAAGCCAGCCGGCAGCTGGGACAGCGGCAGCACGCGCTGGTGCTGGCGTTCCTGGGCGTCGACCACCTGCAGGGTGACGTCGTGGCGGTCCATCGCCGCCGCGGTGAGCGCCATGCTGGCCTCGCCCACGGTGGCCACGCTGCGGCCATCCACCGACAGGATGCGCTCGCCGCCCTGCAGGCCGGCGGCTTGGGCCATGCCCGTGGCGCGGCCGACGGTGGCTGAATAATCCTGCTTGCCGATCACGAACATCGCCCACAGCAGCAGCATGCACAGCAGCAGGTTGGCCAACGGACCGGCCGCCACCACGGCGATACGCTGCCAGACGGTCTTGTGGTTGAAGGCCTGGCCGCGTTCGTGGGGATGCACCTCCACCTCGCGCTCATCCAGCATCTTCACGTAGCCGCCAAGCGGAATGGCGGCGATGGCGAATTCGGTGCCATGGCGGTCGCGGCGCGACCACAGCGGCTTGCCGAAGCCCACCGAGAAGCGCAGCACCTTGATCCCGCACCGGCGCGCCACCCAGTAGTGCCCGAACTCGTGGATGGTCACGAGCAGGCCCAGGCTGACGATCATCCACCATACCGATCCGAGGAACTCAGTCATGGCAGCTCACGGTGGTGGTGGCGGGGCAGGGCATTCAGAGGGCTTCGATGGCAGTCCGGGTGAGCAGGCGGGCGCGCTGGTCGGCGTCGAGCAGGCCGCCCAGTGTATCGGCAGGCTCGACCGGCAGTGTTGACAGAGCGTTATCCACAAGCGCGGGAATGGTCAGGAAGCCTATCCTTCCCTGAAGAAATGCTGAAACGGCCTCTTCGTTGGCCGCGTTGAGCACTGCCGCGGCAGTGCCCCCGGCCTGCATCGCCTGCCAGGCCAGCGCCAGGCAGGGGAAGGCGTCGGTGTCGGGAGCTTCGAAATCCAGCCGGCCCTGGCGCAGCAGGTCCAGGCCGGCGACCCCGGCGTCGAGGCGCTGCGGCCAGCCCAGGCCCACGGCCAGGGTGGTGCGCATGTCCGGCAGGCCCATCTGCGCCAGAGTAGAGCCGTCGACGAACTCGACGAGCGAATGGACCAGGCTCTGCGGATGCACCAACACCTCGATCCGCGATGCCGGCACGTTGAACAGGTGGTGGGCTTCGATGACTTCCAGCCCCTTGTTCATCAGGGTGGCTGAGTCCACCGAGATCTTCGGGCCCATCGACCATTTCGGATGGGCCACGGCCTGCGCCGGGGTGACCCGTTCCAGTTCGGCGCGGCTGCGGCCACGGAACGGGCCGCCGGAAGCGGTCAGCAGGATGCGGCGTACGCCGGCGCCTTCCAGGGTAGCGTCGCGAGAGCGCAGGCACTGGAAAATGGCGCTGTGTTCGCTGTCGATCGGGATGATTTCCGCCCCCGCCTGCTGCGCGGTGCGCATCAGCAGTTCACCGGCCAGCACCAGCGATTCCTTGTTGGCCAGCAGGAGGCGCTTGCCTGCCGCCGCGGCGGCGAGCGTGGAGGACAACCCGGCAGCACCGACGATCGCGGCGATCACCGTATCGCAGTCATCGCCGGCGGCCAGTGTGTCCAGTGCAGCGCTGCCGGCGTGGGCGGTGGTTGGCAGCCCGGCCTCGCGCAGGCCATCACGCAGGCGCGGGTACAGCGCCTGGTCGGCGATCACCGCGTGCAACGGACGGTGGACGAGGCACAGCGCGATGAGTGCATCGACCTGGGTCCCGGCAGCCAGCACGGTTGGCTGGAAGCGGGCCGGGTGGCGCGCGATCACATCCAGCGCCGATGCGCCGATCGAGCCGGTGGCGCCGAACACGGCGACACGGCGCAGGGCAGGGGCAGCATGCATGGTCAGAGTCCGAAGATTTCCTTGCCGATGGCAAACACCGGCAATGCGGCCAGAACGCCGTCGATACGGTCCAGCACGCCGCCATGGCCGGGAATGATGTGGCCCGAATCCTTGGCACCGGCATGGCGCTTGAGCAGGCTCTCGAACAGGTCGCCGAGCACCGAGGCGAACACCGCCACCACCGTCACCAGCAGCAGCCAAGGCAACTGTGCAGGGGTAACCAACTGCCAGGCATCCACGCCGAAACCAAGGCCGAACGCGGTGGCCACCAGCAGGCCGGCGATCAGCCCACCGAACAGGCCTTCCCAGGTCTTGTTGGGGCTGATGCGCGGGGCCAGCTTGTGGCGGCCGAAGGTGCGGCCGGCGAAATAGGCGCCCGAATCGGCGGCCCAGACCACGGCCAGCGCGGTCAGCAGCCACAGGTGGCCCTGGTCGCTGGTGGCGTGCAGCAGCACCAGCGAGGCCCACGCCGGCAGGATCGCCAGGGTGCCGGCAAGCAGCTTGAGCGCGCGCGCGGGGCTGTCCGGCTGTGCACCGAAGTTGAAGAAGCGCAGCCACAGCAGGGCCAGCAGCCACCAGCCGACGCCGACCAGCGCAGCCACGCGGAACAGGAACAGCGAAGCGTCGCGGTCCCAGACCACCAGCACCATCAGCACCAGGTTGAGCAGCAGCAGGGTGGTGCGGGCCAGCGTGTCTTCCACGCCCGCCAGCTTCAGCCATTCCCACAGGCCGATCAGGAACACCGCAGCGGCGGCGGCAGCCAGCCATTGGCTGGGCAGCAGCAGGATCGCGGCGATGGCCGCCGGCGCCATGATCAGCGCGGCGAGGACTCGGGTCTTGGTCATGGGCTGGACGTCTCGGTGGCCAGGGCAGCGATCTGGGCACTGGTCAGGCCGAAACGGCGCTCCCGCCCGGCGTAGGTGTCCAGCGCGCGCTGCAGCTGGTCGGTGTCGAAGTCCGGCCACAGTACATCGGTGAACCAGAGTTCGGTGTAGGCCAGCTGCCACAGCAGGAAGTTGCTGATGCGGGTGTCGCCACCGGTGCGGATGAACAGGTCCGGGGCGGGCATGTCGGCCAGCGCCACGTGGCTGCCGAGCAGATCTTCATCGATCTGTTCGGGCAACAGGCGGCCGGCGGCCACTTCCTGGGCCAGCGTACGCGCGGCGCGCGCGATGTCCTGGCGGCCGCCGTAACTGGCGGCGATGGACAGGGTCATCGCGGTATTGTCCACGGTGCGCTGTTCGGCCAGTTGCATGCGGCTGACCAGCGAGGCACCGAAGCGCTCACGTTCGCCGATGAAGCGTACGCGCACGCCACGCCGGTGCAGCTCGTCCACTTCGCGATCCAGCGCGTGCAGGAACAGCTTCATCAGCGCCTGCACCTCGTCATCCGGGCGGCCCCAGTTTTCGCTGGAGAACGCGAACAGGGTCAGCGCCGGGATGGCCAGTTCCAGGCAGCGGTCGATGGTGCGGTTGACCGCGCGTGCGCCGGCACGATGGCCGATCATGCGCGGGCGGCGGCGCTGCTGCGCCCAACGCCCGTTGCCATCCATGATGATGGCAACGTGGCGCGGCAGCGCGCTGGGCAGCGGGGGCGGGGCTGAAGGCATCGACTTCAGACCGCCATCAGTTCCTTTTCTTTTTCAGCCACGACCTTGTCCACGTCCTTGATGCTGTTGTCGGTCAGCTTCTGGATATCGTCCTCGGCGCGCTTCTTGTCGTCCTCGGTGATTTCCTTGTCCTTGAGCAGCTTGGCCACTTCCTGGTTGGCATCACGGCGGATGTTGCGGATGGCGACCTTGGTTTCCTCGCCTTCCTTGCCCACGGTCTTGGCCAGTTCCTTGCGGCGCTCTTCGGTGAGCGGCGGCAGGTTCAGGCGGATGACAGTGCCGACCACGGTCGGGGTCAGGCCCAGGTCGGAGGCGTAGATCGACTTCTCGACCGCTGCGACCAGCGACTTGTCGAACACCGAGATCACCAGCGAACGGCCTTCGGAAACGCTGATGGTGGCCACGTTGGCCAGCGGCGACTGCGAGCCATAGGCCAGCACGGAAATGCCGTCCAGCAGCGCCGGCGAGGCGCGGCCGGTGCGGATGGTGGTCAGGGTGTGGCGCAGAGCGTCGATGCTCTTGGCCATGCGCGTCTGCGCGTTCTGCTTGATGTCGTTGAGCATCGCCCGGTCCTGGGTATTACTGGAATCGGGCGATTATAGGCGAATAGGCGCCCAGCCGGGACCGCAGGGCCCCGGCCATGCATCCGGCGCTCAGGCGGCGGGATTGCGGCCGCTGACCAGGGTGCCGATGTTCTCGCCGTGCAGGATCTTCAGCAGTTCACCCGGCTGGCCCATGTCGAACACGCGCATCGGCAGGTCGCTGTCGCGCGCCAGGGCGAAGGCCGCGGTATCCATCACTTCCAGGCCGCGGATGATCACTTCGTCGTAGGTCAGGCTGTCGAAGCGCACCGCATCGCTGTACTTGTTCGGATCCTTGTCGTAAACGCCATCGACCTTGGTGGCCTTCAGCAGCAGGTCGGCGCCGATTTCGATGGCGCGCAGGGCGGCGCCCGAATCGGTGGTGAAGAACGGACTGCCGACGCCGGCGGCGAAGATCACCAGGCGGCCCTTTTCCAGGTGGCGGATGGCGCGGCGGCGGATGTAGTCCTCGCACACGTCGTTTATTTTGATGGCACTCATCACGCGGGCCTTGGCACCGACTTTTTCCAGTGCGTCCTGCATGGCCAGCGCATTGATCACCGTGGCCAGCATGCCCATCTGGTCGCCGGTGACGCGGTCCATGCCGCCTGCGGCCAGCCCGGCGCCGCGGAAGATGTTGCCGCCACCGATCACCAGCGCTACTTCCGCGCCAGCCTGCTGGGCTTCGACCACTTCACGCGCCAGGCGGTTGATGATCTTGGGATCGATGCCGTAGTCCTCGTCCCCCATCAGCGCCTCCCCGGAAAGTTTCAACAGGATGCGGCGATAGGCGAGCTTGGACATGGGGGACCTCAGAGTGCGTGAATTCCCGGCAGATTCTACTGGCAAGCGCGGCGCGGCTGTAGTTATTTCGCGCACGGGCTCTGGTTCAGGCGGCGGACGGGGCTTCGGCCGGTGGGGCCAGGGCCGCTCCATCGCCCGGGGAACGCGCGATCACCCGGTTGCGACCAAGGTTCTTGGAGCGGTACAGCACATCATCGGCGGCACGCAGCAGGTCCTGCACGTCGGCGAAGCGTTCATAGCCTCCCTGGGTCGCCACGCCGGCGGAGAAGGTGATGAACAGCGGCCCGCCTTCCAGCATTGCCATCGGGGTGGACACGATGCGCGCCAGCACGCGGCGGATCACATCCAGGGCGACCGATTCCGTTGTGTTGGGCAGCAGCGCGACGAACTCTTCGCCGCCAAAACGCGCCACCGTGTCGCTGGTGCGCAGCTGTCCCTGCAGCGTGCCGGCGAACTCGCGCAGCACTTCATCGCCGGTCAGGTGACCGTGCGCATCGTTGATCTTCTTGAAGTCGTCCAGGTCGATGAAGGCCACCGAAAGCGGCCAGCCATGCTGCGTAGCGCGCAGGAATTCCTGTTCAAGCACCGCTTCCAGCTGGCGGCGGTTGAGTACGCCGGTCAGGGCATCGCGGTGGGCCTGTTCGGTCAGCCGGTTGGCACGCGCTTCGAACTCGTCGGCGCGGCGGCGGGCCTGCTCGGCGTCCTGCATCTGGCGCAGGTTGCGCAGCGTGGCCAGCTCCTGTGCGTGGTCGATCAGCAACTGCACGCGCGCCGGGGTGGTCGGCGCGGTGTCGAACAGGCTGGCGATGGTCGGCAGGGCTTGGCTGATCTGCGCCAACACCTGGTCGAACTGCGCGCTGTCCAGCTGCAGGCGGGCATGCACCTGCTCCAGCGCGCGCTCGCGTGCGGCGTCGGGGTCGCTGTCCAGCCAGATGTCGGCCACCGTGCCGGACAGCTGGACACAGGCCTGGAAGGTGTCCTGGGACGGGGCGCTGTCTTCACTGCGCGCGATCGCTTCGGTGAGGTAGCGGGGCAGGTCCCACTGCGCGGCCATGTAGGCGCCGACCTCGGCGTGGGTGCACTGCAGCTGCGCCCGTTCGGCGTCCAGCAGCGCCGCGTTGCTGTGGGCGTCGCGCAGCAGAGGCAGGTAGGTATCGGGGTGTGACTGGGCCAGGGCAAGCACGCCGATGTCCTGCAGCAGGCCGGCCAGCATCAATTCTTCCAGCCGGCGCAGGCCGCGCGCCTGCCCCAGCTGGCTGGCGGCCAGCGCGCTGAGGATGCTGCGGCGCCAGGCGCGTTCGCGCAGGTCCTGTTCGGGGCTGCCCGCCGTGCCTGCCACGCCCCGGGTAATGGTGAAGCCCAGGGCCAGGCTGAGGGTGGCATTGAGCCCGAGCATGGTCAGCGCCTGGCCCAGGTTGTCGATCCGGCGGCGGCTGGCATACAGCGGGGAATTGGCGATGCGCAGCATGCGCGCGCTGAGCGCCATGTCGATGGCGATGATATCGGCGGCGGTGCTGAGGTCCGCTTCGGGATCCTGGGCCAGTTCGATGATGCGCAGCGCGATGCCGGGAGGCGACGGGAGATTGCGGCAGAGCGCCAGGACGGCTGTCAGCTCGGGAGGCATATCGAGTCGTTCGTTCAAGGGTGCGGGATGAGGGTTCCGTCACAGATCTGCATGGTGGCCCTTGCACTAAGCGAACTCCCCCGAAAGAAGTATCGGTCCGAACGCCACATAACGCAAAGGCAGTGCGGCGCTGGCCCGGGGGCCTTGCGCCGCACGCACAAAAAAGCCGCGCAGAGCGCGGCTTCTTCGTGAATCAGGTCAATCCGGCAATCAAGCCAGGCCGGCCTGCTTCATCACTTCGGCGGCGTAGTCTTCCACCACCTTCTCGATGCCTTCGCCCACGGCCAGGCGCTTGAAGCCCACCACGTCGGCGCCGGCAGCCTTCAGCACCTGCTCGACGGTCTGGTCGGTGTTCAGCACGTACGGCTGGCCGTACAGGGTGACTTCGTTGACGATCTTGGCGATCTTGCCGCTGATGATCTTCTCCAGGATGTCGGCCGGCTTGGCCTTGTCCTTGTCGGTCATCTTGGCCAGCTCGATTTCCTTCTCCTTGGCAACGAAGTCGGCCGGAACGTCGGACGCCTTGTTGTGCGGGGGATTCATCGCCGCCACGTGCATGGCCAGGCCACGGGCCAGCTCGGCATCGCCACCGGCCAGTTCCACCAGCACGCCGATGCGGCCGCCGTGGACGTAGGCGGCCACGTTGTTGCTGCTTTCCAGGCGCACGATGCGACGCACGTCGACCTTCTCGCCGACCTTGGCGATGACCGCAGCGCGGGTCTCGTCGACGGTGTCGCCCGAAGCCAGCTTGGCGGCCTTCAGCGAATCGATGTCGGCAGCGCCGGAGGACAGCGCAACGTCGACGACCGACTTGGCGAAGTTGGTGAAGTTCTCATCCTTGGCGACGAAGTCGGTTTCGGAGTTGATCTCGACCAGCACGGCCTTGCCGGCTTCCTGGGCGGCCACGATGACGCCTTCGGCGGCAACGCGGTCGGACTTCTTGTCAGCCTTGGCCAGGCCGGACTTGCGCAGCGCTTCGATGGATGCCTCGATGTCGCCGTTGTTCTCAACGAGCGCCTTCTTGCATTCCATCATGCCGGCGCCGGTGCGCTCGCGCAGTTCCTTGACCAGGGAAGCAGTGATTTCCATGGGATTACCTCACAAAAGAAAGGGGTTGGGCCGGCATGCTGGCCGGCCCGTATGACAGGGTGCTGTCAGCCGCCGAAGCGGCCGGCAGGGCGGGTGGACGCAGTGCATCCACCCGGGGCCTGGATCAGGCCTGTGCGTCGTCGGACTTCTTCGGCGCAGCCTTCTTGGCCGGAGCGCGACGGGCCGGCTTGGCCTCTTCGCCTTCAGCGGCTTCGGCGAACTCTTCTTCGCGCACGGTGGCGGCGTGCGGCGCAGCGGCCTTGCCTTCCAGCACGGAGTCAGCGGCAGCGCGGGCGTACAGCTGCACGGCACGGATGGCATCGTCGTTGCCCGGGATGGCGTAGTCCACCAGTTCCGGGTTGTAGTTGGTGTCGACCACGGCGATCACCGGGATGCCGAGCTTCTTGGCTTCCTTGATGGCGATGTCTTCGTGGCCGATGTCGATGACGAAGATCGCGTCCGGCAGGCGGTTCATGTCCTTGATGCCGCCCAGCGAAGCTTCCAGCTTGTCGCGCTCGCGACGCAGGCCCAGCACTTCGTGCTTGACCAGCTTCTCGAAGCTGCCGTCGTTCTCGCCGGCTTCCAGTTCCTTCAGGCGGGCAACCGACTGCTTGACGGTACGGAAGTTGGTCAGGGTGCCGCCCAGCCAACGCTGGTTCATGAACGGCATGCCGCAACGCTCGGCTTCTTCGCGGATCGACTCGCGCGCGCTGCGCTTGGTGCCCAGGAACAGGATGGTGCCGCGCTTCTGGGCAACCGAGGAGATGAAGTTCATCGCATCGTTGAACAGCGGGACGGTCTTTTCCAGGTTGATGATGTGGATCTTGCCACGGGCACCGAAGATGTACGGAGCCATCTTCGGGTTCCAGTAACGGGTCTGGTGACCGAAGTGGACGCCGGCTTCGAGCATCTGGCGCATGGTGATCTGGGGCATTGCAAAACTCCTGGCAGGGAACCGGCGTGCTCCGTTGTCCCTTGCGGGACGCCCGCGGAAAGTGTGCGGGACTGCGCGGGCGCGCATTGATGGTTCCGGGGTTGGGCTTCCCCATCGTCTCCGTGGCCGAACCCCTTGCGGGGCACCCCGGCACGGATCGGGACGATGGGTGTGGATTCACCGGTGACGTCCGGTGTGGACGATTGCCCGCGCAGGATGCGGCAGGCAATCCGGGGATTATAGACCGGCGCTGGCGCCGGCTGCAATCGGCCCCAGGTCTTCGGCCGCAGTGCCGTCGCGGCGGGCCTGGAAACGGCCACCCGCGTAGCCATCGGCACGCTCAGGCAGCACCCAGCATACCGTGGCGCCGGGCAGTACATAGCCGGACAGGCCGGACTGCAGGGGTTGCCGCGCGCCGCCGGGGGCAACGTAGCCCAGGTCCTGCAGGCGCGCCCGGTGGCTGCCGGGGTTGTGCAGCCGCAGGCAGGGAGTGGCGCCGCGCATGCCCAGCTGCGCCGACAGCGAGCTGGCCACGGGGCGCTGCGGCGAAATGAACAGCGGCAACGAGTACCGCGGCAGATGGCGGTCGGAGGGCTCGACCAGCACCCGGAACGCCTGTTCGCCCGGCGCGTCCAGGGCCACCGGCAGCACCAGCCGGACCCGCTGGCGCGCGCCCGCAGGCAGGTGCGGCATGGCCGGGCTGGCCACGATCGCGGTGGTGGGCTGCAACCGGTCACGACCGCTGGATTGGTCCCACTGATGGACGAGGATGCGGCCCTGCCAGGGCCGTGGCTCGTCGTTGACCAGCCACAGTTCGGCCTGGGTCTGTCCGGGCTGCAGCTGCAGCGTGGTCGGACGCAGCTCCAGTGCCTGGCTGGCGCCTGCACAACCGGCCAACAGCAGGGCCAGCGTCCGTCGTCGTTGCAGTGGGCCTGCCGGAGGCATCAGAACACCATCAAGGGTGCGCTGCTGCCTTCCGTGGCGTCGGTGTCCGGGGCCAGCTGGCGCAGCTGTTCGGGCAGGCGCGTCGGCTCGCTGCGCTGGTGCGGAGCGCCGCAGCGTGCGGCAGCTTCCGAAGCGCCTGCAGGTAGCGGACCGTCCTGGCAGCTTTCCACGATCACCAGCCGCAGGCGCAGCGGTTGGCTTTCAGTGGCGGCGTGCGCGCCGCCGGCCAGCAGCAGGCAGGCCGCCATGGCCGGTGCCCTGTACCCCCGTCGCGTTGCCATCCCGTCGTCCCCTGCGCTGCACTTCAGCCCTTATCGGCTGCCTGCCCGCCGGCTTTAACGGGGAGCCCGGCGTGGCGGTCAGTAGGTGATGGTCACGGTGATCCGGTCGGCGTAGTTGCCGGCCACCGGCAGTGCGCCGGTAGTGGCGGGGGCGCGCCCGTAGATGGTGACCTGCTGGGCCACGCCGGTCCCGGTGCCGGCCACCACGTCGGTGCCCACCGTGTTGCCCCAGCGCTGCAGCCGCGCGCTGTCGCGGTACAGCTCATAGGGAATGAACGCGGTGGTGGTGGTCGAATGGCGCATCCGTCGGGTGCTGCCGGCGGCATGCAGTCCGTTGTCCAGCGAAACGTTGAAGGCGGTACGGCGCACGCAGGTCAGGGTCAGCTGGGCGGTCTGGTTGATGGGCGTGGCGATCCTGCCTGCGGCCGTGCCGAAGTCCATGTCGGTTACCAGGTAGCTGCCGCATTGCGGCAGCACGGTGGCGGTGGCGCTGAAGGGGAACGCGTTGCTGGCACTCTTGCGATTGGTGGCGGTCGCGTCGGTGCAGCTGCCCGGCATGGTCGGGGTCCCGAGCAATACCTCGTTGTAGGCGTAGGTCAGGGTCACGTTGCCGGTGTTGAAGGCGCTGCTGTAGCTGCCGGTGGCCAGTGTCTGGTTGGCCGGCACCTGCCCGTAGACCGTGGTGGTGACGCTGCCGCTGCCGCCCAGCAACGGCGCGGCGTAGCTCAGCTGCAGGTCCTGTGCGGGCGGCGAGCCACCCTGCAGCAGCCCCCACGGCACTTGGCGGGCGGCATCGGTGTACAGCTGGAACGCCAAGGTGTCTGCGTTGGCGTTGGTCATCTGCCGGGTCGGTAGCACTGCGGTGGAGGCGCTGCCGCTGCCGATGCCCACGCACAGGCGCACCCGCACATTGGCCAGCAGGGTCAATCCGCCGGTGGTGCAGGTGATGGTCACGCCCATGTTGGCTGGCGTGGCCGAAGCGGCCATGTTGCTGATGTTGCCAAAGGCCACCGCCGACGCGGTGGCGGTGCAGGTGGTGTTCGCGCGTGCACTGCCAGGCCAGGCCAGCAGCACCAGCATCACCAGCACGCCGAGCCACGCCGCGCGGGTCAAGGTGGCCCCGGTGCGGCCAGCGGCACGCAGGTCACCGGACCCAGGCGCGGGATCGCGCCGGTGGCGGTCACCACCGGCAGGCTGACCCGCAGTTGGCACGGGCCTTCCGGCGTGGTCACCTGCAAGCGGCCATCGGCCGGCAGGTCCTGCAGGTACACCGCACCGTCATAGCCGACCAGCGCCTCACCCTGCTGTCCGAAGCGGACCACGCTGCCGACCGGCAAGGCGGCGCCGGCGCTGTCCTGCGCAACGAACTGCACGGCACGGCTGCGACGCAGGCCGAAGCTGACCCCCAATCCGGCACCCTGGCGGGGCGTGACCCAATCGTCGACCCGCTCGGCGGCGATGTCCGCCGGCAGCCCCATGGTGTCGATCGACAGCCGGTTGCGCTGCCAGGACAACAGCGGGCTGACCAGGAGCAGGCCGTTGCGGTCGGTGACGCCGATTTCGCGGTTTTCCAGGCGTACCGGCACCCCGGCGATGCCGCCGGTGGACACCACCGCGAACGCGTCATTGACTTCGCGCGCGGCAAACACGTGGCCGCCCATCCAGACCAGCGCCCCGCCTGCGTTGGCATAGCCATAGGTGCTGTCGCCCTCGTGCACCGCGCCCACGGAGTAGCGCCCTGTAGGGGTCAGCCAGCCGGCCTCGGCCAGCCCACCGGTGCCACGGTCGCCCTGCCGGGCCTGCACGCGCCAGCCCATGCCATTGCCGCCGCCGTCGCCGGGTACCGGCTGTGACACGTCCACGCTGTACAGCGGTTCGCTGCCGTTGCGCTGCGCGCCCACGCTGGCCTGGCGGTTGTTGCCCAGAGTGGCGGCAAGGGAGACGTAGAGGCTGCGGTCGCTGCTGTCGCCCAGGTTCTGGTTGGCCGATACATACGCCGACCAGCGCTGGGCGAAGGTGCGCGACCAGAACAGGCTGGCATAGCGGTCATCCTGGCCATCCGGCTGGCGCAGCCGCAGGTAACTGGCACTGACCGCGCCGAACCGCTCCAGGCTGACCCCGAAGGTGGCCTGTTCGGTAATGTCCGGCGGCAGGCTGTCCTGCAGGGCGCCCAGGTCGCGGTAGTCGCCGTGGCTGCGTCGGCTCAGCAGGTTCACGTTGAACCGGCGGTTGTTCCAGTTGTAGCCGACCGAATACTGGCCACCCCGCAGGTCCCCGTACTGGCTGCGTGCATAGGCGGCGGTCAGAACGCCCGCGCGGCCCGCCAGCCAACCGCCCCCGATGCCGGCCTGGCGAAGGCCGCCTCCGGCTTCGGCGTGCGCTTCGGCAGTGAACCGGTCAGTGACGCCGTGGCGCCAGGTGGCGCTGGCCAGGGTCCGGTCATCGTAGGCGAACGAGCGCACACCGTAGTCTTCGCGCAGCTGCCCCACGCCCACCGACCAGTCGGTCAACCCGCGTGCCAACAGCTGCTGGGTGCCGTAGAAATCGAAATCGACCGTGCGGCTGCGGCCGAATGCATCGGTGATGACCACCTGTGCGGTACCCATGCCGCTGATGCCGGGCTGGGTGGCCAGTTGGAACGGCCCCACCGGCACCTCGCCGCTGTACTGGCGCAACCCGTCCACGTACAGCTCCACGTTAGAAGGCACCACCGCCTGGCCGAGGAAGCTCGGCGTGGGCGACAGCACCCGATAGGGCTGCAGGCCGTAGTTGCGTCCTATCTGGATGCCGCCCATCCGCACCGGTCGGCTCCAGTCCAGAAACCCGCTGTAGAAGTCGCCGACGTCCAGGCTGACCGCCTGTTCGGGGAAATCCAGCGTCCAGCGCGTATCCAGCCGCACGCTTTCACTGCGCCAGCGGCGCCCATCGCCATCCTGGAAGCGGCGCTGCAGCGAGAGGTTGGACAGCGTGCCGCGACCCACGCCGAACACCCGCAGTTCCGAGGTGAGCGCCAGGCTGGACTGGTTTTGGACATGGGTGGCGTACAGATCGTAGTTGAGCAGCACGCCGGGCGAGGCGCTGGCGTGGGGGAGGTCGTTGGCCCGGGCGCCGATGGTGGCGGTGGGCAGGTCCAACTGGTCCAGCGGGGCATCGATGGCCAGGGTCTGCATGCGCGCGTCGTAGCGCACCTGCACGCCGACCAGCTGGTCCAGATAGACCGGCACCTCGCCCCGGGCAGGGAAGCCCAGCTGGCGCAACACCTGGGGCAAGGCCTGCAGGCGGCCGCGCTGGTCGATGAAGGGCAGCAGGCCACGCGGCGCCTGGTTCAGGGTGACTTCCAGATATAACGACTGGCTGGCGGTAAGCGGGGTCGGCGGTGGCAGCATCGCATCGGGCATCGCGCCGGCGGCGACCACGTCCGCCGCCTGGGCGCTGATCGGCGCGAGCCCGAGCAGGATGCGCACGGCCGCCTCAGCGAGCCGGTGGCGTCGCGGGCAGCGCGGTCTGTGCCGGTTCGCCATTGATCTTCGCCGAGAACGTGGCTGCCTCGGGCAACGAAGCGGTGTTCAGGTTCCAGTGCATCACCTGGCCGGGCAGCACGTAGCCGACCAGCCCGGGGCGGAGGATGCGCGGGCGCTGCGGGTCGCCGATGGCCACGTCGGCCAGCTGCGCATAGCCATCGCCTTCGTTGCGCACCTCCAGCCCCGGCGCGCCGTCGGGCATCGGCAGCGCGCGGGCGGCCAGCCGCGGCTTCAGGGCATCGGCATTGGCCGGCTGCAGGAACAAGGGCACCGAGTAGCGCAGCACGAACTGCATGCCGCGCGCATCCGGGTCCAGCCGTGGCAGTTCGTCCACCACCACGCGGTAAGCCTGCTGGGCGGCGCCCTCGTTGGGGGCCATGCGCACCAGCCGTACCAGCTGCTGCTGACCCGCGGCGAGATCATGCACCGGTGGGCTGGGCTGGATGTCCCGGGTTTCCACCAGCTGGTCCTCGCCACCGACCTGCTGCCAGCCAAACACCCGGATCTGCACCTTCATCGGCGCGGTACCGGTGTTGGTCAGCCAAAGGGCCTCGCTGGTCTGCGCGGGGCGCAGCTCCAAGCGGGTCGGCGCTACCTGGAGGCTGGCGGAGATGGCGGCGAAGGGAAACATCAGCGCGCACAGGGCCTGCAGGCCGATGGAGGCCCATCGGCGCTTGGTCTGGGTCATCACGGTCACCTTCTTCAGTAGGTGATCGTGGCGGTGACCGTATCCAGATAGGAACCGGCTGCTGCGTTGTTCACGCTCGGGTTGAGCACCCGGCCGTAGACGTTGTAGGGCTGCGGGGCACCGTTGCCCACCGCTGCCACGGTGTTGGTGGCAGTGGTCGCACCCCACACGTTGGTGCGTCCGGCGTCCTGGTAGAGCTGGTAGCCGACGAAGTTGTTGGTGGTCACCGCCGCATCGGTATGCCGCATCCGGCGCGTGGTCACGTCACCGGCGGTCGCGGCATTGCTGCCCGCGTTCAGCGCGATGGAGTAGGGGGTCAGTGCCGAGCACTGGGCGGTGATGGTGCCCTGAGCCAGTACAGGGGCGGTGGCAGTGGACGCAACCGTGCCGAAATCGATGTCGGTCGGCGCCGCGGCGGCGATCGTGCAGGATGTGGTGATGGCGATGCGGACGTTGAAGGTCACGCTGTCCTGCGCGAAGGCAGGGGCGGCCGCGGTGGCCAGGCAGAGCGTCAGGCCGCACAGGGCCAGACGGCGGGAACTACGTGTAGAGCGCATGGGCGGGATCTCCTTGGACCCTTCAGGGTCCTGAACCGAAACGATGCAGTCGAACGCGTTGTTACACGACGTTTATAAAGGCAAAACCGTGGTCAGAGGGTGAGGGGTGGCCGACCGCCGTCACATTTTCGTTGTCAGGTCCTCGCCCGACCCTCAACCCGCGCTGTCGCGGATGAAACGAACCCGTTCAGCATCGGGCCCGGATCGGCGATAATGGCGGACATGAGCGTAAATCTGAAAACCCCCCAGGAAATCGAGCTGATGCGCGAGGCCGGGCGACTGGCCAGCGAAGTGCTGGACATCGTCACGCCCTTCGTCAAGCCCGGTGTCACCACCGAAGAGCTGGACCGCATCTGCCACGACCACATCGTCAACGTGCAGAAGACGATCCCCGCCAACGTCGGTTACCGCGGCTTCCCCAAGAGCGTATGCACGTCGGTCAACAACGTGATCTGCCATGGCATCCCCAGTGAGGCCAAGGTGCTCAAGGACGGCGACATCGTCAACATCGACGTCACCGTGATCAAGGACGGCTGGCACGGCGACACCAGCCGCATGTACTACGTGGGCACGCCGTCGGTGATGGCCAAGCGCCTGGTCGATGCGACCTATGAAGCGATGTGGCGCGGCATCCGTGCGGTCAAGCCGGGCGCCACCCTGGGCGATATCGGCCATGCCATCCAGAGCTACGCCGAAAGCGAGCGCTTCAGCGTGGTGCGCGAGTACTGCGGCCATGGCATCGGCAAGGTCTACCACGATGAACCGCAGGTGGTGCATTACGGCCGCCCGGGGCAGGGCCTGGTGCTGCAGCCGGGCATGACCTTCACCATCGAACCGATGATCAACGAGGGCACCCGCTACAACAAGGTGCTGCCGGACGGCTGGACCGTGGTCACCAAGGATCGCAAGTTGTCGGCGCAGTGGGAGCACATGATCGCGGTCACCGAGACCGGCGTGGACGTGCTGACCCTCTCGCCGGGCGAATCGCAGGTCGCTTGACGATGCTGCCGGCGGGTTCGTTGTTGGACACGCCGGCTTCGTCGGTGCCCGATGCCGAATGGGCAGCCGCGGCGCGCCAGGCGCTGCAGCAGGCCGACGCGCGCCTGCACCGCCGCTTCGACCAGGGCGACCGGATCGAGCGCCTGCTGGCACTGCGTGCACGTGCCGCCGATCACCTGATCCGGCTCGCCTGGCAGCGCTGCATGCCGGCCGGGCAAGGCCTTTCGTTGTTTGCCGTGGGTGGTTACGGTCGCGGCGAACTGTTCCCGCATTCGGACATCGACGTGCTGGTGCTGGGTGAAACCTCGGCCCAGCACGCCGCCGAAGCCGGGCTCTCGCGCTTGTTCGCGCTGCTGTGGGATTGTGGCCTGCCGATCAGCCATGCGGTGCGCTCGCTGCAGCAATGCCGCGACGCCGCTGCTGACCAGACCGTACTCACCGCGCTGATCGAAGCACGTCCGCTGGTTACCGCAGACGGCGCGCGGGGTGCCCTGCGCCAGGCCACCGATGATGGATCGCTGTGGCCGCCGCGTGCCTTCTTCCAGGCCAAACTGGAGGAACTGCGCACGCGGCATGCCCGCTTCGGCGATACCGCCGACAACCTCGAGCCGGACCTGAAGGATGGCCCCGGCGGGCTGCGCGATCTCAATACGCTGGGCTGGATGGCGCTGCGTGCCTTCGGCGTGCGCGAACTGGAAGCGCTGGTCGGCCTGGGCCACCTGGGCGCCGATGAAGCAGTGGCACTGCAGCGCGAGCGCGCGGTGCTGGCCGGGCTGCGCTATGGACTGCATCTGGTCGCCGGACGTCCCGAAGAACGATTGCGCTTTGATTACCAGAAGACCCTGGCCGCGCGGCTGGGGTTTGAAGACGACGCGGAAAGCCTGGGCGTCGAGAAAATGATGCAGGGCTTCTACCGCGCCGCATCGGTGGTCCGGCGGATCAGCGACCGGCTGCTGCAGCGCTTTGAAGAACAGTTCGATGGCGAGGCGGTGCCCGAACCGCTGACGGTCGGCTTCTCGCTGCGCCGGGGGTATCTGGCAGCCAATGATGCGGAGTGGCCGCGCGGGGAGATTGGCGAGGTCTTCGCCCTGTTTTCCAGCTGGGCCAACAATCCGCAGGTCCGCGGACTGCATTCGCTCACCGCGCGCGCGCTGGCCGAAGCATTGCCGCAGCTGCCCGGATACGAACAGGCCTCCCCGCACACCCGTCAGCAGTTCCTGTCACTGCTGCGCCAGCCGAGGCCGGTCGATACGCTGTCGCGCATGGCGCGGCTGGGCGTGCTCGGCCAGTGGGTCCCGGCCTTCGCCCAGGTCAGCGGGCGCATGCAGTTCGATCTGTTCCATGTCTATACCGTGGACCAGCACACCCTGATGGTGCTGCGGAACATGGGCGAGTTTTCCAGCAGCAGGGCCGCCGAACGTTTCTCCATCGCCCATGAGGTATGGCCGCGCCTGCGCAAGCCCGAACTGCTGCTGCTTGCCGGGCTGTTCCATGACATCGCCAAGGGGCGTGGTGGCGATCATTCCGAGCTTGGCGCGGTCGACGCGCGCGCCTTCTGCCAGACCCTGGAGATGAGTGCCGCCGACACCGACCTGGTGGCCTGGCTGGTGGAACAGCACCTGCGCATGTCGGTGACCGCGCAGAAGCAGGACATCTCCGATCCGGCGGTGATCCATCGCTTCGCCACGCTGGTTGCCAGCCGCGAGCGGCTGGACTACCTGTACCTGCTGACCTGCGCCGACATCGCCGGCACCAGTCCCAAGTTGTGGAATGCGTGGAAAGACCGTCTGCTGGCCGACCTGTATTTCGCCACCCGCCGCGCGCTGCGTGAGGGCCTGGAGCCGCCGCTGCCGGCCGCCGAACGGGTGATCGAGGCGCGCGAATACGTGCGCCAGCTGGTGCGAGAGCAGGGCTATGACGATGCCACGATCAACCGCCAGTTCGCGGTGATGCCCGATGAAGGCTTCATCCGCCTTCGCCCGGAGCAGCTGGCGTGGCAGGCGGGTGCACTGGTGCCGGTACGCCAGGGCCACACGCTGGTGAAAGTACGCCCGATCAGCCCGGATGACCCGGCGCTGGAAGTGTTCGTGCATTCGCCCGACCGCGATGGCCTGTTCGCCGCGATCGTGATGACGCTGGACCGCAAAGGCTACGGCATCCACCGGGCGCGCGTGCTGGATGGACCCTCCGACACCATCTTCGATACCTTCGAAGTGAACCCAGCCGACAGCTTCGCCGATGGCGACCCGCTGCGGCTCGAGGCCGCCCTGCGCGAGGCACTGTCCGGCGACCTGGCACGGCTGCGACCCTCGCGGCGCGCGATCCCGCGCCAGCTGCGGCACTTCCGCTTCGCCCCGCGCCTCGAATTCCGCGATGAAGCGGGCGATGCCGCCGGCACCCGCTTCAGCCTGGTCGCGCCCGACCGCCCCGGCCTGCTGGCCGACGTGGCGCACGTGCTGCGCAACCAGCGGCTGCGCGTGCACGACGCACGCATCGCCACGTTCGGCGAACGCGCCGAAGATACTTTCGTGATCACTGACGAACACGACCTCCCCCTGGATGAAACCGCCAGGCAACAGTTGCAGGACGCCATGCTGTGCTGCCTGGACCCAGACCGAAACGCCGGAGATACCCGCTGATGGCCACCAAGCCGACCAAGAGAACCGCCGCTGCCAAGACCGTGGCAACCAAGAAGAGCACCGCTGGCAAGGCCGTGGCGGTCAAGCAGGCCGTAAAAAAGGCCGCGGCCAAGTCGACCATCGCGAAGAAATCGTCCGCCAGCAAGGCCGTCGCGAAGAAGGTGCCGGCGGAGAAGGCCCGCGCGGAGAACATCGCCCGCAAGTCGCTGCGCAAGCCGCCGGCGGTGGGCGTGGAAGAGTTGAAGTTCGGCATCGAAAGCGCCTTCGAGCGCCGTGCCACCTTGACCCTGCATGAGCTGGAAGGCTCCACCAAGCCGCTGGTCGGCCGGGTCATCGATGGCCTGGAAAGCGGCGAGTTCCGCGTTGCCGAGCCGGACGGGCACGGTGGCTGGAAGGTCAACGAATGGCTGAAGAAGGCGGTGCTGCTGTACTTCCGCGTCAATGACATGGCGGTGGTCGATGCGCGCCCGGCACCGTTCTGGGACAAGGTCGAATCGCGCTTCGCCGGCCATGACGAAGCGAAGTTCCGCCGCGCCGGCGTACGCGTGGTGCCCGGTGCGATCGCGCGCCGCGGCACGTATTTCGGCAAGGACGTGGTGTTGATGCCGAGCTTCACCAACATCGGTGCGTACGTCGGCGAAGGCACCATGGTCGACACCTGGGCCACCGTCGGTTCCTGCGCGCAGATCGGCCAGCACTGCCACCTGTCCGGTGGTGCCGGCATCGGTGGCGTGCTGGAGCCGCTGCAGGCCAGCCCGACCATCATCGAAGACCATTGCTTCATCGGCGCGCGTTCGGAAGTGGTGGAGGGCGTGGTCGTTGGCCATCACAGCGTGATCGGCATGGGCGTGTTCCTCAGCCAGAGCACCCGCATCTACAACCGCGCTACCGGCGAGATCAGCTACGGCTACATCCCGCCGTACAGCGTGGTGGTGTCCGGTTCGCTGCCTTCGGCCGACGGCACCCATTCGCTGTACTGCGCGGTGATCGTCAAGCAGGTGGACGCGCGTACCCGCAGCAAGACCAGCGTCAACGACCTGCTGCGCGGCCTGGCTGACTGACCGCGATGACCACCACCGTGCACGGGTTGAAGAACTGCGATACCTGCAGGAAGGCCACCAGGTGGCTGGACCGTTTCCAGGTACCGTACACCTTCGTTGATTATCGCGAGAGCAAGCCGTCGCCCGAGACGCTCATCGACTGGGCCAGCCAGGCCGGTGGCTTCCCTGCGCTGGTCAATAAATCCTCCACCACGTGGCGGCAACTGCCGGACAACCGCAAGGCGGCCGATTCGGACGCCGAGTGGAAGCTGCTGCTGCGCGAATACCCGCAGTTGATCAAGCGGCCGGTGGTGGTGACCGCCGATGGCAAGGTCAGCCAGGGCTTCTCGGACAACGGCTTCAAGCAGCGCTTCGGAGTGGGCGCGTGAGTGCGGTGCTCGACCTGGCCTGCGAGCTGATCGCACGGCCGTCGGTCACCCCCGATGATGCGGGCTGCCAGCAGCTGCTGGCCACCCGGCTGCAGGCTGCCGGCTTCCAGTGCGAGCACCTGCGGCTGGGCGAGGTTGACAATCTGTGGGCCACCCACGGCAGCGACGGGCCGGTGCTGGTACTGCTCGGCCACACCGATGTGGTGCCGCCCGGGCCGGTGGCGGACTGGACCAGCGATCCATTCGTGCCGACCGTGCGCGGTGGCGTGCTGTACGGGCGCGGGGCGGCCGACATGAAGGGCAGCGTGGCCGCCTTCGTGATCGCAGCCGAGCAGTTCGTTGCCGCACACCCTGATCATCCGGGCACGCTGGCGGTACTGCTGACCAGCGACGAAGAAGGCGATGCGATCGATGGCGTGCGCCATGTCGCGCGGCTGTTCGCCGAGCGTGGCGAGCGTATCGACTGGTGCATCACCGGTGAGCCGTCATCGACTGCCCGGCTGGGCGACCTGTTGCGGGTGGGTCGGCGCGGCAGCCTGTCGGCGCGCCTGCTGGTGCAGGGCGTGCAGGGCCATGTCGCGTATCCGGACAAGGCCCGCAATCCGATCCACCAGGCTGCACCTGCGCTGGCCGAACTGGTCGCCCGGCGCTGGGACGAGGGCTTTGAAAGCTTCCCGCCGACCAGCCTGCAGGTGTCCAACATCCATGCCGGGACCGGCGCCAACAACGTGATTCCGGGACAGCTGCAGGTCGATTTCAACCTGCGTTACAACCCGCATTGGAACGCAGACAAGCTGGAAGCGGAGATCGCTGCACTGCTGGACCGGCACGGGCTGGAGTACGCCGTGAAGTGGCATCGCAGCGGCGAGCCGTTCCATACCCCGGAAGGCACGCTGCGACGCGTGGCACGCGAGGTGCTCGGCGAATTCGCCGGTGCACCGCCGGAGGAAAGCACCGGTGGCGGAACCTCGGACGCGCGTTTCATTGCGCCGTTGGGCGCGCAATGCATCGAAGTAGGTCCGGTCAATGCGAGCATCCACCAGGTGGACGAGAACGTGCGCGTGGACGAGCTTGAGCGGCTGCCGGCGCTGTACCAGCGCTTGATCGAACGCCTGCTGGCGTGAGGCGTGGTAGCGCCGAGCCATGCTCGGCGGCTCCCTGCAAACGGGCGTGCGGATGGACTTCGCCGAGCATGGCTCGGCGCTACCGCGGGTCGCGGCAAATGGGCGTGCGGATGGTCTTCGCTGAGCCATGCTCGGCGCTGCCGCCAATCGCTGCCTAGGCCACCACCAGGCCGAACGCGGCCAGCGCTGCGGCGGCCTGGCGCTGCGAAATCACCGCTTTCCGGAACAGCTTGGCCTCCATCACGTTGAGCCCGCTGATGTCGGTCCCGCGCAGGTCCGCGCCTTCGAAGCGGGTCAGCCGGGTCTGCGCGTTGCGCAGGCTGCCGCCGTTGAACACCGCATCGCGGAAGTCGCAGCCGGAAAGATCCGCATCGGAGAAATCCATGCCCTGCAACTGGGCCTTGCGGAACGACAGGCCGCGCAGGTCGGCGCTGACCATCAGGCAGTCGCGGAACTCCAGTGCCCACCCGCCTGCCTCCTGCAGGTGCGCGCCGGTCAGCTTGCAATCCAGGAACTGCACCGAGGACAACGTGGCGCGCCGCCAGTGGCTGTTGTTGAGATCGCAGTGCGAAAAGCGCGCGTCGCTCAGCAGGGCCGAACTGAAGTCGCAGGCAGCACCGCGGCACTTGTTCCACTGGCTTTCCTCCAGCGAAGCCGCCAACCAGTTCGCACCCGCCAGCGAACACTGGTTGAACTGGAAGCCGTCCATGTCCAGCCGCGAAAAATCGCCATGATCGAAGCTGCAGCCTTCGAATATCGCCGCGCGGGGGTGCGCGGCGATGATCGCCTGCATGCGTTCGCGGGTGAGGGTTTCAGCGCGGAAAACGGCGGTCGTCATGCTGCCATTCTGGGCGATGTAGACCGCTCACAATAGACTTGAGCATTGCGCTGGAGTGTGTATGAAGCCAGCGTAACGCCGTTACTCGAACGTCCAGAATGGCGGTGCGATCGCTTCGCGCCAGTATGATTCGGCCGCCATGTAGAAGCCCTGTGCCTCGGCCAGGGTGAACCATGCCGCCGCCGCATCCACGTCCTTGGCCAGCCCGTCGCCACCGCGGCCCACGGCCAGCCCGGCCAGGTACTGGCCATACACGTTGCCCTGCCTGCCGGCACGTTCGTACCAGCGCAATGCTTCGGCCTTGTCCTGCACCACGCCGATGCCGGCTTCGTGCAGTGCGCCCAGATCGACCTGGGCCTCGGCATCGCCGCGCGCGGCGCGGCGCTGGATGCCGGCGATGACCGGGTTCGGCGCCGGGCCGGGATCGATCGGCTGGCCATGCGGTGCCGAGCCGCTGGTTGCCTCGCGCAGCGGCTTCAGCTTGTACAGCTCGCGCAGGTACACCGCCGAACGCAGCCGCCAGCGCAGCGCGCCGGTCATGTCGCCGCGACCTTCGTACCAGCGCTCCAGGTCGTGCATCGCATAGGGCGAGCCGTGGTAGGCCGCACTCTGGAACCAGCGGAAGGCCTTGCGTGGTGACGGCTTCATGACCACCTCGGCGGGCTTCTGTGGGCCCTCGCCACTGTCCAGACGGCCACGCGCGTACAGCGTTCCGAGCGTTTCCTCGGCGCTGGTGCTGTGGTGCGTGCGCGGGGTCGTGGCGGCAGCGCGCGCATACCAGTCCAGCGCCCGCGGATCATTCCTGGCCTGGTACATCCGGGCCACGCGCAGCGCCGAGTCGAAACGGCCATCGGCGGCCGCGGCGAGGGCATCGCGCTCGGTGTCGCTGGGCGGGCGGGTGGGCGTGCTGGCACAACCGGCCAGGGCAAGCAGTGCCAGCGCATGCAACAGTGCGCGGCGGGGGAAGGGAATCATCCGTGAAGTCCTCAAGGGGGCGGGAGATTATCCGTGACGTCGACCGCGTGGCGGCTGAACGTCGGCGCAGGAACGGTTGCCATCGCAACAGTTGCGCCGCCGCCAGAACCCGGTTACGGTCGATCCATGTCCTTGCTCCCCGCCACCGCCGTCCGCAATACCAACCGCAATAACCTGCGCGCGAATAATCGTGCGCGGCCGATGCGGGACTGCGCCCTGGGTAGATAGGACACTCCACACCCGGACACCAGAAAACCCGCATCGACCGATGCGGGTTTTTTTTGTGCCCGGGAAACCTCCCGGGCCAGGCTGGCCGGTCGAACACCCCTACCGCGTATAGACCCCAAACAGGAGCTTCCCCCATGTGTTCGATCTTCGGAATATTCGGCCTGCAGGCCGGTGACGACCTCCCCGCGCTGCGCCGGCACGCATTGGAATCCTCGCAGCGCCAGCGCCACCGCGGCCCGGACTGGAGCGGTGTCTACCTCGACGACGGGGCGCTGCTGGTGCACGAGCGGTTGGCCATCGTCGATCCCGCTGGTGGCTCGCAGCCGCTGCTGTCCGAAGATGGTGGCCTGGCGCTGGCGGTCAACGGCGAGATCTACAACCACCAGCAACTGAAGGCCGGACTGAGCCAGCCGTATGCATTCCAGACCGGCTCGGACTGCGAGGTGATCAACGCGCTGTACCGCCAGGGTGAGCCGTCGCAGTGGCTGGAACGGCTCAACGGCATCTTTGCTTTTGCGTTGTGGGACAAGGTGGCTGCGCGGGTGCTGGTGGCGCGTGATCCGATCGGCGTGGTGCCGCTGTACTGGGGCCACGATGCGCAGGGGCGCCTGCGCGTGGCGTCCGAACTGAAGGCGCTGGTGGATACCTGCGCCGATGCCGCGCAGTTCCCGCCGGGTCATTACTACGACAGCGCAAACGGTGAGCTGGTGCGTTACTACCAGCAGCCCTGGCGCGAGTACGACGCCGTGCAGGGCAAGGCGGTGGACCTGGCCGAACTGCGCGAAGCGTTCGAGCGCGCGGTGGAGCGCCAGCTGATGAGCGATGTGCCTTACGGCGTGCTGCTGTCCGGCGGGCTGGATTCCTCGCTGGTGGCCGCGGTGGCCGCACGCTATGCGCGCCGGCGCATCGAAGACGGCGGCGAGAGTGAAGCGTGGTGGCCGCGCCTGCATTCCTTCGCCATCGGGCTCAAGGGTTCGCCTGATCTCGCCGCCGCCGCCATTGCCGCCGAGGCGCTGGGCACCGTGCATCACGGATTCGAATACACCTTCGAAGAAGGCCTGGACGTGCTGCCGGAAGTGATCCGCCACATCGAAACCTACGACGTCACCACCATCCGCGCCTCCACCCCGATGTTCCTGCTGGCGCGGCGGATCAAGGCGATGGGCGTGAAGATGGTGCTGTCCGGCGAGGGCAGCGACGAGATCTTCGGTGGCTACCTGTACTTCCACAAGGCGCCGGATGCACGTGAGTTCCACAGCGAACTGGTGCGCAAGCTGGATGCCCTGCACAACTACGATTGCCTGCGCGCCAACAAGTCGATGATGGCCTGGGGCGTGGAGCCGCGCGTCCCGTTCCTGGACCGCGAGTTCCTGGACGTGGCGATGCGCTTCGATGCCGCGCACAAGATGGTCGGCAGCGAAGCCTCCGGTGGCCGCCGGGTGGAGAAGGGCGTGCTGCGTGCGGCGTTCGAAGGCTATCTGCCGGAGAGCATCCTGTGGCGGCAGAAGGAGCAGTTCAGCGATGGCGTGGGCTACGGCTGGATCGACGGGCTGAAGGCGCACGCCGAAGCGCAGGTCAGCGACCGTGTGCTGGCTGCCGCCGACAAGCGCTTCCCGCACAACCCGCCGCAGACCAAAGAGGCGTACTACTACCGCCACGTGTTCGAGCAGTACTTCCCCAGCCATGCGGCGGCGGAAACGGTGCCGGGTGGCAAGTCGATCGCCTGTTCGTCACCGGCGGCGATTGCCTGGGACGCCAGTTTCGCGGCCGCCGCGGACCCGTCCGGCCGGGCGATCGCCGGCGTGCACGAAGCGGCGTTGGCCTGACATCCGGGCGCTACCGCCGGGCGGTCGACGGCCATGGATGGATCAGGCGCGTCGGGATGTCAGCGGGCAGGCCGCAGGGTCAGCGTGTGCTGGCTGGGGCCGGGCAGGAACGGGGTCGGACGTCCGTGCACGTAGTCCTCGTGTCCGGCCGCCCAGAACGGTGACAACGGGTGGCCGCTCTGGCCGCCCGGCATGTGGATGATGCCCTGGTCTTCGTGGCCGGGGGACACCACCATCCGCTGCGAAGCGCCGAAGCCCGGCCCCTGCACGCGCGGCATGTTGTTGTCACCGGGCAGCGGCTCGGCCGGCATGCACAGCCAGCGTTCGGCGAAGGCGGGCAGGGCACGGCTGATCGGGTGGCAGATCGCAGCGGTATTGCGTTCACCCCAGCTGCGTTCGGCCAGCGGCCCCTGCGCGGTCAGGTCCGCTTCCAGACGCTTGGCGGTGTCGGCCAGCAGCGCTTCCCAGCTTGCGTGGCCAGGCGGCAGCAGGTGCGCCGGGCGCTGGTCGACCAGCGGCCACAGCACGCCTTCGAACTGCGCCAGCCGCGGCTCCAGCCAGTCATCGCCCAGCATCTGTCTGGCCGGTGCCAGCATCGCACTGGACACCTCGTCCAGCAGCATGCCGCGGAAGCCACGCACTACCCGATA
Organism: Stenotrophomonas sp. CFBP 13724; assembly: GCF_014841975.1. Taxonomy (NCBI): domain Bacteria; kingdom Pseudomonadati; phylum Pseudomonadota; class Gammaproteobacteria; order Lysobacterales; family Lysobacteraceae; genus Stenotrophomonas; species Stenotrophomonas sp. CFBP 13724. Next base: position 2,137,340 of record NZ_JACYUW010000001.1, on the reverse strand, counting down.
ACTCACCGAATCCACCGACGCATGGCCCTCCCAGGTGCGCGTGACAGCCTCCAGCCGCTGCAGTTGCGGGTCGTTCGAGCCCACCACCACCTTGCGCAGCAGATGCCACCAGCGTTGCAGGAACAGCGCACGGTCATCAAGCTGGATCGCCAGCAGGTCCGCTTCGCTGAAGCGCTGGCGGGCCTGCAGTGCATCGCGGATCTGGGCGCCGCGCGCGCCGAGGTCATAACCGCCGTCACCGGCGACAGCCAGTGCCTTGCCGTCCATGACACGTCCGTTGGCGGTCCACAGCCGGTGGGTTGGCGGGTCGATCAGCGAGGGCGCCGCATCACTGCGGATGCCCCATGCCGCGCAGCCATCAGCCGTGGTGGTGCGCATGTCGGTGGGCGCGCAGCCGGCAGCACGGTCCGGGCGCGCACCCAGCACACGCCAGCCGATGCGTCCGTTGCTGTCGGCCAGCAGCAGGTTCTGCGCTGGGATGCGGGTGCGGTCGGCGACCTGCAATGCCTGGTCAAGATCGGCGACGCGTGCCAGCTCGGTCAGTGCCAGGCTGACCGCGCCGGGTTGGTGGGCGACCCAGCGCAGCGCATCGCCACTGCCATCGGCGCGCTGGTGCAGCAGCGGCCCCCATGCGCTCTCGCGCACGGTGAAATCCACCGGCGGGGCACCAGCCACCTCGATTTTTTCGTGGTACTCGGTAAGCTTCGTGCCGGCCGGCACCGGCTGGAAGTCGGCGGTGTCGATGTAGCTGTTGGTGAAGCCCCACGCCACGTGTCCGTTGCTGCCGACGATGATCGCCGGCAGGCCAGGCAGCGAAAATCCACTCACGTCGACCCGCCCGCCGGGCGCCTGCGGATCGGGGTAGCGCAGGCGCACGCGGAACCAGATGTTCGGCGCGCGCAGGCCCAAGTGCATGTCGTCGGCGAGGATCGCGCGGCCATCGGCGGTCAGCGCCGCGCCGACGGCGAAGTTGTTGCTGCCTTTGACATCGGTATCGGCCAGGGCAGCGGCAGGCGCGGCAGGCTGGCCACGCAGGTCCAGCACGTCGGCGCCGGGCAGCACCGCATCGCCGCGCGGTCCGCCCATCAACGGCGCGTCCCAACTGCTGCCATCGTGGCTCAGCAGCGCATACAGCGCCGGCGGCATCACCGCACGCAGGCGGCTGTATGCCAACTCGCTCTGGTTGGCTGGATCCTGCAGGTCGGCATACATTGCATAGCCGGTCAGCAGGCTGTCGGCGGCCTGCCACGGCGCGGGCCGCTGGCGCAGCAGCAGGTAGGGCCAAGGCCGCACCCGCAGGCGGGCGATTCCTTCATTCACGCCTTCCACGTAAGCCTGCAGTTCGGCACTCACCGGTTCTTTCGATGCGCGGTGGCGCAGGCGATGCAGGCGCATGCGTTTGTCCACCTCCAGCGCGGCCGGCCCGAACAGCGCGGACAGCTCGCCGGCGGCACTGCGGCGCATCAGGTCCATCTCGAAGCCGCGTTCCTGTGCGTGCACCTGGCCCAGAGCGCGCATCACGTCGTGCTGGCTGGCACCTTCGATGGTGACCACGCCCAGGCCGTCGCGGCTGACGGTCACCGGGGCCTGCAGGCCACCGAGGACCTGCTCGCCGCCCAGCGGCGCAAGGCTGCCGCGCAGCAACCACCAGGCCATCAGGCCGAGTCCCAAAGCCAGTACCAGCAGCAGCCAGAACAGCCGCAACAACCATCGACGCATGGGGCGCTTCCTTGCAGGGAAAGAGTGGGAGCGAGTGTAGACAGCCGGTGTGGCAGATCGCAGACGTGACGCGACTGCGATTGATTCCGATTAGATCACGGGATTTCCGGATAGGGCACCATGGCGCCATCGAGTCAAAGGAGCATCCCCCATGAAAGGCAATCCGGACGTCATCGCCTGCCTGAAAGAACTGCTGCGCGGCGAGCTTGCTGCCCGCGACCAGTACTTCATCCACTCCCGCCGTTACGAGGACCAGGGACTGTTCGCGCTGTATGAACGCCTGAACCACGAAATGGAAGAAGAAACCCAGCACGCCGATGCGCTGCTGCGCCGGATCCTGTTCCTGGGCGGCGATCCGGACATGCGTGCGCACGCCTTCGAACCCGGCAAGACCGTGGAAGAGATGCTGCGCAAGGACCTGGACACCGAATATGCGGTGCGCAACAACCTGGCCGCCGGCATGAAGCTGTGCGAAGCCAACGGCGACTATGTCAGCCGTGACATGTTGCTGGTGCAGTTGAAGGACACCGAAGAAGACCATGCCTGGTGGCTGGAGCAGCAGCTCGGCTTGATCCAGCGCATCGGCCTGGAGCTGTACCAGCTGAGCAAGATCGACGGAAAGGGCGCTGCCGCGCACTGACCTCGCAGCCAGCCAGCCCAGCGCCAGCCAGCAACGAAAAAGCCGGGGAGGTCCCCGGCTTTTTTTGTTCGATTCCAGGCCATGCGTGGCGCCGGGCAGGGCCCGGCGCTACCTCCCTCATTCCACCGCAAGCCCTTCCACCTTCTGCCAGCCACGCGGCAGCAGATGGCCACGCGTGGCGCGCGAACCCAGGTAGGTGTCCAGCTCGCTGAACTTCAGGCCCATGGTGCGTTGGCCACTGCGTACCTGCAGGGTCTGGCCGGGGCTGATCGCCACCACCGCCACCACCCGCTCGGTGGCCAGCTTGGCTTTCGGGATCTCGATGATCTTGTTGCCCTTGCCCTTGTCCAGTTCCGGCAGGTCACTGGCGGCGATCGCCAGCAGGTTGCCCGAACTGGTCACCGCCACGATGCGGTCGGTGTCCACGTTGGCCACCAGCGCCGGCTGCAGCACCGACGAGCCCGATGCCAGGTTGAGCATCGCCTTGCCGGCCTTGTTGCGGCCGATCAGGTTCTCGAAGCGGGTCACGAAGCCGTAGCCGTGGGTGGAGGCCAGCACGAAGCGGCCGTTCGGCTCGGCGCTGGCCAGGGTGACGAAGCTGGTGCCCGGGGCCGGCGAGAAGCGGCCGGTAAGCGGTTCACCGTTGCCGCGTGCCGACGGCAGCGTGTGCACCGGCGTGGAATACGCGCGGCCCTCGCTGTCCAGGAAGGCGACCTGTTGGGTACTGCGCGCGCGCACCGAAGCCAGCATGCTGTCGCCATCGCGGTAATTCAGCGACGACGCATCCACGTCGTGGCCCTTGGCCGCGCGGATCCAGCCCTTCTCCGACAGCACCACGGTCATCGGCTCGCTCGGCACCAGCTCGGTTTCGTCGATGGCCTGGGCGGCAGTGCGCTGCACCAGTGGCGAACGACGGGCATCGCCGAACTTCTTCGCATCGGCGGTCAGTTCGTCCTTGATCAGCTTCTTCAGCTTGGCCTTGCTGTCCAGGATGCCGAGGATCTTGTCGCGTTCCTTGGCCAGCTCGTCCTGCTCGCCGCGGATCTTCATTTCTTCCAGGCGTGCCAGCTGCTTCAGCTTGGTTTCCAGGATGTACTCGGCCTGCTCCTCGGACAGGCCGAAGCGCGCGATCAACGCGGCCTTCGGCTCGTCTTCGGTACGGATGATGTGGATCACCTCGTCCAGGTTGAGGAAGGCGACCAGCAGGCCTTCCAACAGGTGCAGGCGGCGCTCCACCTTCTGCAGGCGATGCTGCAGGCGGCGGGTCACGGTGCTGCTGCGGAACGCCAGCCACTCGCTCAGCAGGGTCTTGAGGTTCTTGACCTGCGGGCGGCCATCCAGGCCGATCACGTTGAGGTTGACCCGGTAGCTGCGTTCCATGTCCGTGGTGGCGAACAGGTGCCCCATCAGCTGGTCGGCGTCGACCCGGTTGGAGCGCGGCACCAGCACCACCCGCACCGGGTTGGCATGGTCGGATTCATCGCGCACGTCCTCGATCCACGGCAGCTTCTTGGCGCGCATCTGCGCGGCGATCTGCTCGATCACCTTGGACGGGGATACCTGGAAGGGCAGGGCGTTGACCACCACGTTGCCGTTTTCCTTGAAGAACGTCGCACGCGCGCGGACGCTGCCATGGCCGGTCTCGTACATATGCAGCAGGTCGGCGGCCGGGGTGATGATCTCCGCGTTGGACGGATAGTCCGGGCCCTTAACGTGTTCGCACAGGTCGCGCACGCTGGCATCGGGATCTTCCAGCAGGTGCAGCAGGGCGCTGACGATCTCGTTGAGGTTGTGCGGCGGCACGTCGGTGGCCATGCCCACGGCGATGCCGGTGGTGCCGTTGAGCAGCAGGTGCGGCAGCCGCGCCGGCATCCAGGTCGGCTCCTGCATCGTGCCGTCGAAGTTTGGCGTCCAGTCGGTGGTGCCGTGGCCCAGTTCGCCCAGCAGCACTTCGGCGATCGGGGTCAGCTTGGACTCGGTGTAACGCATCGCCGCGAAGGATTTCGGGTCGTCGCTGGAACCGAAGTTGCCCTGGCCTTCGATCAGCGGATAGCGGTAAGAGAACGGCTGCGCCATCAGCACCAGCGCTTCGTAGCAGGCGCTGTCACCATGCGGGTGGTACTTGCCGATGACATCGCCGACGGTGCGGGCGGACTTCTTCGGCTTGGAGGCGGCGTTCAGCCCCAGCTCGCTCATTGCATAGATGATGCGGCGCTGCACCGGCTTGAGGCCGTCGCCGAGGAAAGGCAGCGCACGGTCCAGCACGACGTACATCGAGTAGTCGAGGTAGGCGCGCTCGGCATACTCGCGCAGCGGCAGTTGTTCGAAGCCGTGGAAGACGGGGCGGGCAAGATCGGTCATGCGGGGTTGTTACCTGTGTTCGGAGGCGGCGACGGCCGTCGCCCTCGCAATGCGTTGATTATCCGGATGCGGCCGGAGAAGCCAAGCCACGCGGTGGATCCAGTCCGTGCGCGGCACGGGCCAGATAGCGTCCGGGCGGCACCCCGAAATGGCGGCGGAACACGGTGACGAAGGCGCTGGAGCTGCTGAAGCCCAGTGCGTGGGCGATATCGGCCACCGCGCGGCCCTCGCTGAGCTGGCGCAGCGCCTCGGCCAGCCGCGCCTGCTGGCGCCAGTGGGCGAAGCTCAGCGTGGTCTCTTCGCGGAAATGGCGGGTCAGCGAACGGGTCGATAGGCCCGCCCAGGCCGCCCACTGCGCCAGGCTGCGGTCATCGGCCGGTTCGGCCAGCAGCTGCGAGGCGATCTTCAGCAGGCGCCGGTCGCGCGGCATCGGCAGGTGCATGCGCTGGCGTGGGGCGGCACGGATCTCGTCCAGCAGCACCTCGATCAGGTGCTGCTGGGGTGCGCTGGCGGCATCGGCGATCGGCCAGTCGCAGACCCGCAATGCCACCGCCTGCAGCAACGGAGAGATGCCGATCACGCAGGGATCAGCCGGCAGATCGCGGCACAGCGTTGGCGCCAGCACCATGCCCCAGCCGCGCAGCGGCCCATCAATGGCCACCGTGTGCGGTTCGGCGGCGGGCATCCAGCCGGCTGATCCAGGCGCGAGCGACCAGGTCCCGTGACGGGTGCGGGTGGTGAGCAGGCCACTTTCCACGCAGATCAGCTGGGCACGGCCGTGGGTGTGCCAGTCCACCTCGTTGGCCAGGCCGGTCGGGCTGTCGATGCGGAAGCCCACCACTGGCAGCCCATCCTCGCGTTCGAACCACTCCAGCGCACTCTCGCGCAGCACCTGCCGGCCCGCCTCGATGTCGGGGCCTTGGCGGACGTGAGCGGGCGAGGTTGGCTGGAAACTGTCATTCATTGGCTGGATTGTACTACCGGGCCAATGGCGCGCGCTATTAACGTGGCGGCCTGCCGATCACGCCGTTGCTGCAACACAGCATTCCTAGTCAGATCGAAATATTTCCATTGAGAAATATATTTTTTGGAAGAGAATGCTACCCCATGATCTGTCCCTCCGACTCACCCCCCAGCTTCGGGCTGCTGCTGCGCCAGGTGCGCGACGGCCTGGTCCGCCAACTGGATGCCTCGATGGCCGAAGAAGACCTTGGCCTCAACTTCACCCACTACATCGGCCTGAAGGTGCTTGCGCGGATGGCGCCGTGCACCGCCAACGAGCTGGCCAAGGCGATCGACCAGGTGCCCAGCGCGGTAACCCGCCTGCTGGACAAGCTTGAGGCGCTGGGCTGCGTTCGCCGCGAAGCACATGCGCAGGACCGGCGCGCGCTGCAGATCGTACTGACCGAAGAAGGCCGCGCGCTGTGGCTGCGGCTGCAGAAACGTGGCGAAGACGTGATCGATTACGCCTCCCGTGAGCTCAGCGCCGACGAACGCGCGCAGCTGCTCTCCCTGTTGACCCGAATCCGCGACTCCCTGGCGACTCCATGACTCCCATCTCTCTCTCTTCTATCCGGCGGCACGGCCGGCCGTTGCTGCTGGCGAGCCTCGCGCTGGCGCTGGCAGCGTGCGCCAGCAGCCGTGGCCTGCAGCCGCAGGGCGCGCTGCGCGATGTCGATTCCCTGCACAGCGAGCGCACGCTGGCCGATGCGTCGCTGGGTGCGGCCGGTTTCCCCGCGCGCGACTGGTGGACCGCGCTGGGCGACCCGCAGCTGGATGCGCTGATCAGCGAAGGGCTGGCCAGCCACCCCAGCCTGGAAGCGGCTGACGCACGCCTGCGCCAGGCCCGTTCGCAGGTCAGCGGTGCACGTGCGGATCAGCTGCCGAACCTGTCTGTTTCCGGTGGGTACACCGGCCTGCGCCTGCCCGAGTCGATGCTCGGCGAGGAGAACGGTGGCCATTACGCCGGCAGTGGGCAGGTCGCCTTCAATTTCAGCTACGGCGTGGACCTGTGGGGCGGCAAGCGCGCGACCTGGGAAGCGGCGGTGGACAGCGCCCATGCGGCGGCCATCGATGCGCAGGCCGCTCGACTGAACCTGTCGGCCAACATCACCCAGGCCTATGCCGGGCTGGCCTATGCGTGGCAACTGCACGACGTGGCGGCCGAAGAACTGGCGCGCTCGCAGAAGGCGCTGCAGTTGACCCGCCAGCGCCGCGCGGCCGGCATCGACAGCGACCTGCAGGTGCGCCAGGCCGAATCCCGCGTGCCGGCGGCGCAGCAGCAGTTGCAGGCCGCCCAGCAGCAGATCGACGAAGGCCGCACCGCATTGGCCGCGCTGGTCGGGCAGGGGCCGGATCGTGGCCTGCGGATCGAACGCCCCCGTGCGCTTGATCCGATGGCGCTGCAGCTGCCGGGCGTGCTGCCCAGCGCGCTGCTGGGCCGTCGTCCGGACATCGTGGCGGCGCGCTGGCGGGTGGAAGCGGCCGGCAAGCAGATCGATGCAGCCAAGGCGACGTTCTATCCCAGCCTCAACCTCACCGCGCTGGCCGGGGTGGTCGCCCCGAATGTTGGCGACCTGTTGCAGAGCAGCTCCACCTTCGCCTACCTCGGCCCTGCGCTGAGCCTGCCGATCTTCGACGGCGGCCGGCTGCGCGCAGGACTGGACAGCAAGGACGCCGATTACGACCTGGCGGTGGCCACCTACAACCAGCGGCTGGTGGATGCGCTGCACGAGGTGGCCGATCAGGTCAACGCCGTGCGCTCGCTGCAGCAGCAGGCGCAGTCGCAGCAGCAGGCGGTGGATACCGCGCGCGCTGCGCATGGCCTGGCCGAACAGCGCTACCGCGCCGGCATCGGCGGCTACCTCGACGTGCTGACCGCGCAGTCCACCTTGTTGCAGGCACAGCAGCGCTTGGCCGGGCTGCAGTCGCAGCAGGTGCTGTCCTCGGTGCGCCTCAGCCAGGCGCTGGGCGGGGGTTTCGAGCCCACTGCCGATGACAGCCGCCGCGCCGCCTCCCTTTCCGATTCGCATTCCTGAAGAAGCCTCCCATGAGCCAGACTCCCAATTCCGCGGCCCCCGCCGCTCCCAGCCGCCGCGGCAAGCTGCTGCGCGGACTGCTTGTCATCGTGCTGCTGCTGATTGCCGCCGCTGCCCTGTGGTACTTCATGTTCGGCCGTTGGTTCGAAGAAACCGACGATGCCTATGTCGGTGGCAACCAGGTGCAGATCACCTCGATGATCACCGGCACGGTGGTCGGCATCGCGGCCGACGACGGCATGCGCGTGGAGCGCGGCCAGGTGCTGGTGCAGCTGGATCCGTCCGATACCGAAGTCGCCCTGCAGCAGGCCGAAGCCAAGCTGGCCGGCACCGTGCGCCAGGTACGCGGTCTGTACCGCAGCGTGGAAGGGGCGCAGGCCGAACTCAATGCCCGCCAGGTCACCCTGAAGCGCGCCCGTGATGACTTCGCACGCCGCAAGGACCTGGCCGCCACCGGCGCCATTTCCAATGAAGAGCTGGCGCATGCGCGCGATGAACTGGCTGCCGCCGAAGCAGCCGTGGCCGGTTCGCGCGAGACCTTCGAGCGCAGCCGGGCATTGGTGGATGACACCGTGATCGCCACGCAGCCGGACGTGCAGGCCGCCGCAGCGCAGCTGCGCCAGGCGTGGCTCAACAATGCGCGTGCCGGCATCGTTTCGCCGGTCACCGGTTACATCGCCCGTCGTTCGGTGCAGGTGGGCCAGCGGGTGCAGCCGGGCAATGCGCTGATGGCCGTGGTGCCGACCGAGCAGATGTGGGTGGAAGCCAATTTCAAGGAAACCCAGTTGCGGCACATGCGCCTGGGCCAGGAAGTGGAGCTGCGTTCGGACCTGTACGGCGGCGACGTGCGCTATACCGGCCACCTGACCAGCCTGGGCATGGGTACCGGTTCGGCGTTCTCGCTGCTGCCGGCGCAGAATGCCAGCGGCAACTGGATCAAGATCGTGCAGCGCGTGCCGGTGCGCATCGCCATCGATGCCAAGCAGCTGGCCGAACACCCGCTGCGCATCGGCCTGTCGATGAAGGCCGAAGTGAGCCTGCGTGACCAGAAGGGCGAAGTACTGCCCAGCCAGGCCGCCACCGGTTCGGTGTTCGACACCGATGTGTATTCCAAGCAGATGCACGATGCCGACGAGGCGATCCACAGCATCATCCAGGGCAACCTGCCGCAGCGCCCCGGCGCTGCCGCAGCGGCCGGCCCGAAGGCGACCGCCGCGGTGGGCCAGCAGCCGATCACGCCGCCCCACGTCTCCAAGGCAGGCTGAGTTTCCATGTCCTCCCAAGCCCCTGCCGTGCCCGCTGCGCCGGGCCCGCCGGCCGCGCCGGCGACCGGTTTCCTGCCGCCCAACATCGCCCTGTGCACCGCCGGTCTGGCGATGGCTTCGTTCATGCAGGTACTGGACACCACCATCGCCAACGTGTCCCTGCCGACCATCGCCGGCAACCTGGGCGCCAGCTCGCAGCAGGCAACCTGGGTCATCACCTCGTTCGCCGTCAGCACCGCCATCGCGCTGCCGCTGACCGGCTGGCTCAGCCGCCGGGTCGGTGAGACCAAACTGTTCGTGTGGGCCACGCTGGCCTTCACCATCGCCTCGCTGCTGTGCGGGCTGGCCCAGAGCATGGGCATGCTGGTGGTATCGCGCGCGCTGCAGGGCTTCGTCGCCGGCCCGATGTATCCCATCACCCAGTCGCTGCTGGTGTCGATCTACCCGCGCGAAAAACGCGGGCAGGCGCTGGCGTTGCTGGCGATGATCACCGTGGTGGCGCCTATCTGCGGGCCGATCCTCGGCGGCTGGATCACCGACAACTACAGCTGGGAATGGATCTTCCTGATCAACGTGCCGCTGGGCATCTTCGCTGCCCTGGTGGTGGGCAACCAGATGAAGGGCCGCCCGGAGCAGATCGAAAAGCCGAAGATGGATTACGTCGGCCTGGTCACGCTGGTGATCGGTGTGGGCGCGCTGCAGCTGGTGCTCGACCTGGGCAACGACGAAGACTGGTTCAGTTCGCCGATGATCGTCGCGCTGTCCTGTGTTTCGGTGGTCGCGCTGGCGGTGTTCCTGATCTGGGAACTGACCGACAAGGATCCCATCGTCGACCTGCGCCTGTTCCGTCACCGCAACTTCCGGGCAGGCACGATGGCGATGGTGGTGGCGTACGCGGCGTTCTTCAGTGTGTCGCTGCTGATCCCGCAATGGCTGCAGCGTGACATGGGCTACACCGCGATCTGGGCCGGCCTCGCCACCGCGCCGATCGGCATCCTGCCGGTGATCATGACCCCCTTCGTGGGCAAGTACGCATCGCGCTTCGACATGCGCATGCTGGCTTCGGTGGCGTTCGTGTTCCTGTCCTTCACCAGCTTCCTGCGTTCCGGGTTCAACCTGCAGGTGGACTTCCAGCACGTGGCCGGCGTGCAGTTGCTGATGGGCGTCGGCGTGGCGCTGTTCTTCATGCCGGTGCTGCAGATCCTGCTGTCCGACCTGGACGGGCGCGAGATCGCCGCCGGCTCCGGCCTGGCCACGTTCCTGCGCACGTTGGGCGGCAGCTTTGCCGCTTCGTTGACTACCTGGCTGTGGTCACGGCGCACCCAGGTGCACCATGCCGACATCACCGAGCACATATCGGTGTACCAGCCGGGCATCCAGGAGCAGGTGACCGCGATGGGGCAGGGCGACCTGCAGCATGGCGCGGCGGCGCTCAATACGATGATCAACCATCAGGCATCGCAGATGGGATTCAACGACATCTTCTTCCTGCTGGGCTGGATCTTCCTGGCCATCATCGCGTTCCTGTGGCTGGCCAAGCCACCCTTCGGCGCAGGCGCGGGAAGTGCGGCGGCCGCGGGCGGGCATTGATCTGCACCCAAAAGCGCCGAGCATTGCTCGGCGTTTTTCTTTGCACGGCGCCCTGGATCCCGAACGCCAGGCATGAAAAAACCCGCTTGCGCGGGTTTGATCATTTTCCGAGTCGTGGTGCCCAGGAGAGGACTCGAACCTCCACGAAGTTGCCCTCGCTAGCACCTGAAGCTAGTGCGTCTACCAATTCCGCCACCTGGGCGACTCAGGAGGAGAATTATGGGGAACGAATTAATTTGTGTCAACAACATTTCTGCATGCGGATGATGTGAACTGCTCAGTCGTCCACTGCGTGCCCGCCGAGGTGCAGCAGCAGGCTCTGCATCGAGCGTGAAAGGCCGTTCCAACGGACGAAGCACAGGCTCAGCTGGCGGCGCGCCCAGGCATCTTCCAGCGCGATGGCATGGAAGCCGTAACGGCGGCGATGCTGCCGGCAGATCGAGCGCGGCACGATGCCGATGCCGATCCCGTGGCCGACCATCTCGCACACGCCCTCGAAGGTCTTCATGCGGATGCGCGGTGAAAGCGTGCGGCCGAGCGCACGCGCGTTTTCTTCGATGTGTTCCTGCAGTGCGTTGCCATCGGCGAGGGCGACGAAGGTATCGCCCAGCACCTCTGCGAAGGTTGCCGACGTACGGGTCGCAAGCCGGTGCGTGGCCGGCACGATCAGCAGCAGCGGATCATCGGCCACCGGCTGCAGCTGCAGCGGGGCGCTGTCCACGGCATCGGAGGTGATGCCGGCCTCGGCCTGTCCGCCGCGTACTGCGCGCACGATCTCCTTGCTGGTACGTTCCTTCAGGTCCACGTGCAGGCGCGGTCTCGCGGCCATCCAGGGTGCCAGCCGGCCCGGCAGGAAGGTAGTGAGTGCGCCGGTGTTGGCATACAGGTGCAAGGTGCCACGCGCACCGCTGGCGAACTCCTGCAGTTCTTCGCGCAGCAGCGACTGCTGGCGCAGCATCAGCCGTGCATGGTGGGCGAGGGCTTCACCGGCCTCGGTGGTGGTGACCCCGCGCGGGTGGCGGGTCAGCAGGGTGATGCCCGCTTCGGCCTCCATCGTGCGCAGCCGTTCGCTGGTCGAGGCCAGTGCAAGGTGCGCGCGTTCGGCGCCCGCCGTGATGCTGCCGGCTTCAACCACCATCAGGAACAGGCGCAGGTCCGCCAGGTCCAGTCGCATATCCGCTGCTCCCTGCCTTCGGCCCAGCCGAAGGCTCGCTCATCCAGGCCGCATTGTGCCGCAGGCGGCTGGCAGGTCCTAATGGCGCCATGAACGATTCGCTCTACTTCTATTTCCTGTTGGTGGTGGTGTTCGTGTTGGCGGGCGTGGTCAAGGGCGTGACCGGCATGGGCCTGCCCACTGTCGCGATGGGCCTGCTGGGCAGCGCGCTTTCACCGGTGGCCGCCGCCTCGATGCTGTTCGTGCCGACCCTGGTCACCAACGCGTGGCAGATCCTGGCCGGGCCGTCGATCGGGCGCATCGTGCGCCGGCTGTGGCCGATGATGCTGGGCGTGGTGGTCGCCACCGTGGCCGGCGCGGCGCTGCTGGTGCGGGTGCAGGCGCGCTGGTCCGGCCTGGCACTGGGCGCGGCGCTGATCGTGTATGCGCTGTACTCGGCGTTCGCGCCGGCCTTCCGCGTGCCGCCGCGCAAGGAGCGCTGGCTGTCGCCGCTGGTCGGTGCGGTATCCGGCCTGGTCACCGGTGCCACCGGGGTGTTCGTGATGCCGGCCGTGCCGTACCTGCAATCGCTCGGGCTGGATCGCGATGAGCTGGTGCAGGCGCTGGGCCTGGCGTTCACCGTATCCACGATCTCGCTGACCACCGGGCTGCTGGTGCACGGGGCGTTCGGTGTGCAGCAGCTGGGGCTGAGCGCGCTGGCGATCGTGCCGGCGCTGGCGGGGATGTGGCTGGGCCAGAAGATCCGCGGGCGGATCAGCGCGCGTGCGTTCCGGCTGTGCTTCCTCGGCTTCCTGCTGTTGCTGGGAATCGAGCTGGTGGTGCGTCCCTGGATCGGATGAAAAGGCAAAAAAAACCCCGCATCAGCGGGGTTTTTTTTATCGATGGTGCCCAGGAGAGGACTCGAACCTCCACGAAGTTGCCCCCGCTAGCACCTGAAGCTAGTGCGTCTACCAATTCCGCCACCTGGGCATCGAGGGAGCGAATTATGCAGAGGCGTGAAGAGGCTGTCAACCCTGTTTTCCAAGCGTTTTATCACGCCCAACAAAAAACCCCCGCTTGCGCGAGGGTTGTTTGTTTGGTGCCCAGAAGAGGACTCGAACCTCCACGAAGTTGCCCCCGCTAGCACCTGAAGCTAGTGCGTCTACCAATTCCGCCATCTGGGCTTGCAGAGCGGGCGATTTTGAAGACGCGAGAGGCGGTTGTCAACGGTTTTCTTGAAATAAGGGCCGCCATTCATTTACGCCGGGCCATGACCCGTTCTGCACGCCCGCACCGGCTACCATGGAGGGCGATGAACACCAAAAAACCAAGCAAGGGCGGGAAGAGCTCCCGCACATCGCCGCCCCAGGGCGCCCCCGCCGGATCGCCGAAGGGCGCGAAGAAGAAGAGTCTTCCGCCGTGGATGCCGGAAACCCTGACCGGTGGAAGCGCCGGTGCGGCTGCCGCGCCGCGTGGCGCAGGCCGCCGCGGCCCGCCCCCGTCCGGCCCGCGCGGTCGCCGTCCGTTGCCGCCGCTGGGCGCCCCGGTGGATGATCCGCACGCCGCCCGCGAAGCGGAGAAATACGAGCAGCCCATCGCCAGCCGCGAGGCCATCCTGGCCTTGCTGGAACGCTGCGAAGGGCCGCAGACCGCCGAGGAAGTCGGTGCCCGCCTGGGCCTGACCGCACCGGATCGCGCCGAAGCGCTGTCGCGCCGGCTGGGTGCCATGGTCCGAGACGGCCAGCTGGTGCAGAACCGCCGCGGTGGTTTCGCCCCGATCCAGGCGCTGAACCTGGTGACCGGCGTGGTGATCGCCAATCCGGAAGGCTTCGGCTTCCTGCGCCCGGTGGAAGGCGGCGACGACCTGTTCCTGCCACCTTATGAAATGCGCAAGGTCATGCACGGTGACAAGGTGCTGGCCAACGTGACCGGCATCGACCACCGCGGTCGCCGCGAGGGCAGCATCGCCCGCGTGCTCGAGCGCGGCATGACCCGCCTGATCGGTCGCTTCAGCGTGGAGATGGGCATCAATTACGTGGTGCCCGATGACAAGCGCATCCAGCGCAATGTGCAGGTACCGCCGGACCACACCGGTGGCGCGCGCGATGGACAGCTGGTGGTGTGCGAACTGACCCAGGCCCCGGACAGCCGCCGTCCGCCGATCGGCCGCATCATCGCCGTGCTCGGCGACAAGCTGACCGCTTCGCTGGTGGTGGAAACGGCCATCCACGGGCACGAACTGCCGTTCGAATTCCCGCAGGAAGTGCTCGATGAAGCCGCCTCGGTTCCGCTGGTGGTCGAACCGGCGATGATCGGCAACCGCGTGGACCTGCGCAGCACCCCGCTGGTCACCATCGATGGCGAGGATGCCAAGGACTTCGACGACGCGGTCTATTGCGAACCCAATGCCAACGGCTTCCGGCTGGTGGTGGCCATCGCCGATGTCTCCAACTACGTGCGTCCCGGCACGCCGCTGGATGACGAAGCGCAGAAGCGCGCCACCTCGGTGTATTTCCCGGGCTTCGTGGTGCCGATGCTGCCGGAGACGCTGTCCAACGGCATCTGCTCGCTGATGCCCAAGGTCGACCGCATGTGCTTTGTCTGCGACATGCAGGTGGATCGCGATGGCCAGGTCAGCAGCTCGAAATTCTACGAAGCGGTGATGAACTCGCACGCGCGCCTGACCTACACCCAGGTGTGGCAGGCGGTGGGCGAGGACGACGCCGGCGCCAAGGCGGTGATCGGTCCGCTGATGCCGCAGGTGGAGCGCCTGTACCAGCTGTACCACGTGCTGGCCAAGGCTCGCAGCAAGCGCGGCGCGATCGAGTTCGAATCCAGCGAAGTCCGCTTCGTGCTGGACAACACCGGTGAGGTTACCCAGGCCGGCATGCTGGTGCGCAACGATGCGCACAAGCTGATCGAAGAATGCATGATCGCCGCCAACGTGGAGGCCGCGCGCTACCTGCTCGGCCACGGCGTGCCGGCACCGTATCGCGTGCATGAAAAGCCGCCGGAGACCAAGTTCGCCGACCTGCTGGAGTTCCTAAAGGAGTTCAAGCTGAGCCTGCCGCCGTGGTCGAAGGTGGTGCCGGGCGACTACACCAAGCTGCTGAAGAAGATCCGTGATCGCCCCGATGCCGCCCTGCTGGAATCGGTGCTGCTGCGCAGCCAGAGCCTGGCCGTGTACAGCCCGGACAACAACGGTCACTTCGGCCTGGCGCTGGAGGCGTACGCACACTTCACCTCGCCGATCCGTCGTTATCCCGACCTGCTGGTGCACCGTGCGATCAAGCACGCGCTGACCGGTGCACGGGTGGACAAGTACACCTACACCGCGCGCGAAATGGCGGCACTGGCGCTGCAGTGTTCCGAGCGCGAGCGCCGTGCCGACGAAGCCGAGCGCGAAGTGGACGAGCGTTACCGCGCCGCATGGATGGAAAAGCACGTCGGCGGCCAGTTCGAAGGCGTGATCAGCGGCGTCACCAGCTTCGGTCTGTTCGTGGAGCTGACCGATTCCAAGGTGCAGGGCCTGGTGCACGTCACCCAGTTGCCGCACGACTATTACAAGTTCGATGCGGTGCGTAAGACCCTGGGCGGTGAGCGTCGTGGCACCAGCTACCGGTTGGGCGACAGCGTGCGCGTGCTGGTGCTGAAGGCCAGCATGGAAGAACGCAAGATCGACTTCCGCCTGGTCGAGCACAAGGGCGAGGAAGAAGAAGCACCGCGCGCGGCACCACTGCCCGAGCACGGCAAGCCGGCCAAGCGCACCAAGAAGAAGTACTGAGAAGACGCGGGTAGCGCCGGGTCCTGCCCGGCGTCAGCTGCAAAGGGAGGCGAACACCATGCAGGGCCAACCCGAACACAGCGGCGGCTGCCAGTGCGGCGCCGTCCGCTTCGAGGTCCGAGGTGAGCTGAAGGACAGCTCGATATGCCACTGCCGGATGTGCCAGAAAGCCTTCGGTGCTTATTACGCGCCGTTGGTTTCAGTGCGCGGCGCGCAGTTCAGCTGGACCCGTGGCCAGCCCAGCCATTACCAGTCGTCCAACCTGGTGCGGCGCGGCTTCTGCAACCAGTGTGGCACCCCGCTCACCTACGAAGCGCCGGACGGAATGGCCATCGCCGCCGGGGCCTTCGATCAGCCTGCGCGGCTGCCGCCGGTGCGCCAGTACGGCATGGAAGCGCAGCTGCCGTTCATTGATGCGCTGGGCGCATTGCCGTCCTCACGTACCGAGCAGGACGTGGAGGCGCTGGAATTCCTCGCCCGGCTGGTCTCCCACCAGCATCCGGACCACGACACCCCGCACTGGCCCCCGCAGAGTCGCTGAGGCGCCTGCGCCGGCGCGGCCGATGCTCTACCATACCCACCCCCCTTACCGGTCACGCCGAGCATGAGCAGCAAGAGCAGCCAGTGGATTGTCGGCGTCAACGCCGTCGCTTCCTCCATCGAAAACGATGCCGAGAACGTCCGCGAGGTGCTGGTCGAAGCTGGCGCGAAGAACCCGCGGCTGGTCGAGATCGAGGAAAATGCCCGCCGCAAGGGCATCGACGTGCGCAAGGTGAACAGCCAGGCGCTGGACGGTGTCGGCGGATCGGTGCGCCACCAAGGCGTTGCCGCGCGTTATGCCGCTGCGCGCACCTACAACGAAAACGAGCTGGAAGCGCTGGTGGAGGCTGCCGAGGGCAGGGCGCTGCTGCTGGTGCTGGATGAGGTGCAGGATCCGCACAACCTCGGTGCCTGCCTGCGCAGTGCGGCCGCTGCCGGTGCCACGGCGGTGATCATCCCGAAGGACAAGTCGGCGACGGTGAACGCCACCGTGCGCAAGACCTCGGCCGGCGCCGCCGACCGTATCCCGGTGGTCGCGGTGACCAACCTGTCGCGCTGCCTGAAGGACCTGCAGAAGCAGGGGGTGTGGATCTACGGCCTGGCCGGTGAAGCGACCGCCTCGCTGTACGACCTGGACCTGAAGGGCAACATCGCACTGGTGCTGGGCGGCGAGGCGGACGGCCTGCGCCGGCTGACCCGCGAAAACTGCGATGGGCTGGTCAAGATCCCGATGCCCGGCGAGATAGAAAGCCTGAACGTGTCCGTTGCCACCGGCGTGAGCCTGTTCGAAGTGGTGCGCCAGCGCGGCTGAGCCGCCGTACCCGGTAGCGCCTAGCCATGCTCGGCGGCGCAGCGGTAACGCAGCAACAGCGTGACGACCAACGGTCGTCACCCACCACGGCGGAAAGCGTGACGGCCAGCGGCCGTCACTACCGGCGTCAGGAGGACGGCCAGCGGCCGTCACTACCCGGCTGCGCTGCCTCCCAGCGCTTTGAACAATGTGACGTCATTGGCCAGCTGGCTCTGCCGCACGCGCGCCAGTGACAGCTCGGCCTGGCGCCGGGTCTGCTGCGCCAGCAGCCAATCGCGCAGGTCGGTGGCACCCACGCGGTAACGCACTTCTTCGGCCCGCTCCACCGCCACCGCCTCGTTGAACGAGGCCTGCGATGCGGCCACCTGGACGGCCAGCTGATCACGCGCGGACAGCGCGTTGTCCACTTCGGACAGCGCGGTATACAACGTCTTGCGGAACGCGGTGGCGGCGATCTGGTAGTCCGTACCGGCCACATCCGTGTCCAGCTGCGCACGCTGCAGGTTGAGGAAGGGCAGGGCCAAGCCTGCGCCCAGCGTGGCCACCGGATTGCGCAGCACATCGCCCAGGGTCGGACCGCTGGTGCCAATGCCGCCGTTCAAGCTCAGGCTCGGGTAGTAGCTTGTGGCAGTCACGTGGATCTGCTTGAGGCTGTTGCGCAGGCGCAGTTCGGCCGCGCGCAGGTCCGGCCGGCGCGCCAGCAGCTCGGCTGGCAGGCCGGCCTGCAGCGACGGGCTGCTGGCGCCGGCCAGGTTCTGCGGCTCCGCCGCCTGCGGCCACGGCTGTCCATCCAGCAGCACGGTCAGCGCGTTGCGTGCCTCCACCCGCTGCTGTTCCAGCGCGGATTGCGCCGCACGTTGGGCCTCAAGGCTTTGCCGGGCCTGGCGCACTTCCATGCCCGATGCCGCGCCGGCATCCAGCCGCGCCTGTACCAGTTCCAGGGTGCGCTGCAGGCGCGTGAGGTCCTCCGCGCCCGCAGCGATGGACTGGTTGAGATAGGCCAGGTTCCAGTAGTAGTTGACCGCATCGCCGATGGCGATCAGCGAGGTGTTCTGCCGGTCTTCCTCGCTGGCCTGCGCCGACCACACCGCGATGTCACGCTGGGTGCGCAGTCTGCCCCACAGATCCACTTCCCACTGCAGGGAAACGCCGGTGCTGTAATCGCCCGTACGCTGCCAGTCCGCACTGCGGTCGATCGGCCGCGCCGTGCTGGTGCCGATGCCGGACAGGGACGGATCCGGCCACAGCGCATTGCGCGCCAGCCCCGCCTGCAGGCGGGCCCGTTGCACGTTCAGCCCGGCCACGGCGAGGTCGTTGTTGGCGTCCAGTACGCGGCTTACCAGGCGGTCCAGCCCGGCATCACCGAAGCCGGTCCACCAGGCATCGGCGCGTACATCGGGGCGGGGCTGGTCCAGTCCGCTCCGCGGTGCTGTATCGGCAATGCCAAGGCTGGTGCTGTGGCTGCCATAGCGGGCGGGAACCGCGGCGTCCTGCACCGGGTAACGGCCCGCCGTGGCGCAGCCGGCCAGCGCGGCGAGCAGGGAACCGGCCAGCAGCAGGCGCGAAGGCATCGAGTAGGAACGGGTCATGGGGATCCTCATTCGCGGGCCAGCGCGTCGACCGGATCCAGCTGCGCGGCACTGCGCGCGGGCAGGAAGCCGAAGGCCACGCCGATCAGGGTGGAACAGGCAAAGGCAGCAATGATGGACCCGGTGGAGAACACCATCTGGAAATCGTTGGAGAACCGGCCGAACGCCCAGCCCAGCGCCAGCGCGAGGCTGACGCCGATAAGCCCGCCCAGCAGGCAGACCAGCACTGCTTCGATCAGGAACTGCTGGCGGATGTCACTCTGGCGCGCCCCCACGGCCATTCGCACGCCGATCTCGCGGGTGCGCTCGGTCACCGACACCAGCATGATGTTCATCACCCCGATGCCGCCGACCAGCAGCGCAATGGCGGCAATCGCACCGATCAGCAGGGTCATCGTGCGCGTGGTCTGCTCGATGGTCTCGCGGATTTCCGCACTGTTGCTCAGGAAGAAGTCCTCGGTGCCGTGGCGCATCGTCAGCACGTTGGTGATCGCTGCCTGGGCGGCGTCCATCGGCGTATCGTCCTTCACCCGCACGGTGATGCTTGACACATGGTTCTGGCCCAGCATGCGCGACATCGCCGTGGTGTGCGGCACCCAGACACTCAGGCTGGTGCTGCCGCCAAAGCCGAAACTCTGCCGTTTTGCCACCCCGACCACGCGCGCCGGTACGTTGCCGAGCAGGATCACCTGGCCGATCGGGTCGCTGTCCGGGAAGAACTGGGTCCTGGTGTTTTCGTCGATCACCGCGACCTGCGCCAGTGACTTCACCGCGTCGGTATCGAAGAAGCTGCCACTGACCAGGCTCACCCCTTTCACCCGGAAGAACTGTTCACCAACGCCGTTTACCGACGCGGTGGCAGACAGGTTGCGGTAGCGTGCGGTCACCGAGGTGGAGACGCTCGGCGTGGCACTGTCCACGTAGCTCTGCCCCGCCAGCGCATCGGCGTCGCTGGCCTTGAGCGTCTGCACCCGTGCCGAACGCATGTCACCGAAACCACGTCCCGGATAGACATCGATGGTGTTGGTGCCGAGCGAACTGATGTTCTGCAGGATCTGCTGTTGCGAGCCATTGCCCAGGGCCACCACCGACACCACCGAGGCGATGCCGATGATGATGCCGAGCATGGTCAGGAAGGTGCGCAGGCGGTGCGCGTTCATCGCCAGCAGGGCCATGCGGAAGGCTTCGGTGAAGCGGTCGCGGGCCGCGCGCCAGCTGTTGCCCTTGCCGGCATCGATGCTCGGTGCGCGCTGCGCACGGTAGGCGGGCGCCTTCTCGTTGACGCGGTCGGCGATGATCTCGCCATCGCGGATTTCGATGATGCGCTGGGCGTGCTCGGCCACGCTCATGTCGTGGGTCACGATGATGATGGTGTGGCCCTCGGCATGCAGCTCGCCCAGGATGCCCATCACCTCTTCGCCGGAACGCGTATCCAGCGCGCCGGTGGGTTCGTCGGCCAGGATCACCTCGCCGCCGTTCATCAGCGCACGCGCGATCGACACGCGTTGCTGCTGGCCGCCGGACAGCTGTCCCGGCTTGTGCTGCATGCGATCACCCAGCCCCAGGCGTTGCAGCAGCTGCACCGCACGCGCGCTGCGCTGCTCGCTCGGGTTGCCGGCATAGATCGCCGGCACTTCCACGTTGCCACGCGCATCCAGGTCGCCGAGCAGGTGGTAGCGCTGGAAGATGAAGCCGAAATGTTCGCGGCGCAGTTCCGCCAGTTCATCCGGGTCCATGCGGCCGGTCTCGCGGCCGGCCACCTGGTAGCTGCCGCGGGTAGGACGGTCCAGGCAGCCCAGGATGTTCATCAGCGTCGACTTGCCGGAGCCGGATTGGCCGACGATGGCGACCATCTCACCGGCATGGATATCCAGGTTGACGTCGCGCAGCACGGCGATGGTGTCCTCGCCGGCCGGAAATTCGCGGCGCAGGTCGCGCAGCCGCAACAGCACGTTGGAAGCGCCCGGGGTGCTCATCGGCGCGGTCCGCCGCCGCCCATGCCCGGCCCCATCCGCATGCCGGGGGCACGGTTGGACGAGGCCGAGGCGCTGGCCGAGCCGCCTTCGCCGACCACCACGCGCTCGCCTTCGGCCAGGCCGGACAGGATCTCGGCATTGGCACCGTTGTTGATACCGACCTTGACCCGGCGCGGCTGCGGCTGGCCGTCTTCGCCGACCACGCGCACCACCTGCTGGCCATCACGGGTCTTCTGCCCCAGCGCTACCGAAGGCACGGTCAGCGCGCCCTTGGCCTGCTTCAGCAGTACCGACACCTGCGCGGTCATGTCGATGCGCAGGGTGCCATCGGGGTTTTCCACGTCGAACAGTGCGTTGTAGTAGACCGCCGTGCTGGAACTCGAACTGGATGAACTGCTGGAGCTGGACGAGCTCTCATTGGCGATCGATGCCGGCGCCGGATTCACCTGGCGCAGCGTGGCGTGGTACCTGCGGTCCGGTTCGCCCAGCGTGGTGAAGTACACCGGCATGCCGGGCTTGATCTTGACCACGTCGGCTTCGGATATCTCGGCATTGACCGTCACCAGGTCGAGCCGCGCCAGCATCACGATGGTCGGTGCGGTCTGGTTGGCATTCACGGTGCGGCCTTCTTCGGTCACCACCGCCACCACCGTCCCGTCCATCGGCGCGGTGATGCGGGTGTAGGCCAGGTCGGCACGCGCGGTGGCGACTTCGGTTTCGCTGCCCTTGATCTGCGCCTGGTTGGCCTGGATCTGCGCGCGGGCAGTCTTCAGCGCGGCTTCGGCGGCGTCGTATTCCTGCCGCGAGGTGGCTTCAGCGGCGAGCATCTGCTGCTGGCGGGCGAAGTCCAGTTCGGCCTGGCGCAGGCTGGCCTGCTGCACCGCCAACTGCGCGCGCTGCTGCTGCAGGGTGGCTTCGGCCTTGAGCACGGTGTTCTGCTGGGTGGTGGCGTCGATCTCGGCGATCAGCTCGCCTTCCTTCACCGTATCGCCGAGCTGGACCTTGAGCGAGCGCACCTGGCCGGAGGCCTGCGCACCCACGCTGACCAGCCGGTAGGCGTCGATGACCCCGGTGGCATCCACCGTCTGCTCCACATCGGCGCGGGTCACCGGAGACGTGGCCAGCGGCGGTGCAGCGGGCTTGCGCAGCAGCCACCACGCGATGGTCGCGAGCAGCACGATGAGCAGCAGTGACAGCAACAGGCGACCGCGGCGGGTCTTGGGCAGCAGGCGGAAGATCACGGTGGGATGTACTCGGCAGGCCGTCCAGCGGCATCGCGTTCATTGTGCGAACCGTTTGCCTGCCGGCTCAATCCTCGGTGTGTGTCTGTGTGTAACATGGCGGCATCAAGCGTGTTTCAACGTGTATCGGGTAGGCCACTGGATACACTGCAACGCATGGGCCCGCGTGCGGTTCAGCTGCCGACAGGGGATGATGCCGCCATGGAGACCACCCACCCGATGCACCGCCTGCTCATCGTCGATGACGACAACGACATCCGCAGCCTGCTCGCCGAGCAGCTCGGTCGCGCCGGCTACCAGGTCAGTACCGCCGCCGATGGCGCAGGCATGCGCCAGGTACTGGAGCGTGAGCACGTCGACCTGATCGTGCTGGACCTGAACCTTCCACGCGAAGATGGCCTGACCCTGTGCCGGGACCTGCGCGCACGCTCGGCCACACCGGTGATCATGCTTACCGCACGCGCCGAACCCATCGATCGCGTACTGGGGCTGGAAATGGGAGCCGACGATTACCTGGCCAAGCCGTTCGAACCGCGCGAGCTGCTGGCGCGCATCCGCAACGTGCTGCGTAGGACCGAAGCATTGCCGGCCAACCTGGAGCCGCTGGCGATCCGCCGTGCGCGCTTCTCGCGCTGGATCTTCGACCTCGAACACCGCCACCTGGTTGATCCCGATGGTCGCGTGGTGGTGCTGTCCGGTGCTGAGTTCCGCCTGCTGCGGGTGTTCGTCGGGCATGCCAACAAGGTGCTGTCGCGCGAACAGCTGGTCGCCCTCAGTACCGGGCGCAACTACGAATCGCAGGACCGCGCCATCGACCTGCAGGTCAGTCGCCTGCGCAACAAGCTGGCCGATGACGGTGGCCCTGATGGCCTGATCAAGACCGTGCGCAACGAAGGCTATGTGCTGGCCACGGCGGTGACGCTGGAATGAGCCGGCTGCGCCGCTTCCTGTCTTCGATGGTGGGTCGGCTGTTCGTGATCCTGCTGCTGGGCATGGGCGTGGCTGCGATCGGCGCGACCTTGCTGGCCGGCGCCAAACGCCAGCAGGAGTTCGAACGGCAGAACCTGACCCGCATCGCCGACCGCCTGCAGGGCTACGTGAACCTGCTGGACGGCAATCCGGAACTGCGCGAGCGACTGCTGGCGGCGGGCGGGCCCAGCGTGCGCGTGCTGCTGCCCGGTGCCCGCCAAGGCAGGGCGGACAGCGCGTTGATGGACGTGCTGGCGGCGCGCCCCGGTCCGGTGTCCAGTGCGTCGGTGCATTTCACGTCCTTCCGGGCCTGCCTGCCACGCATGGAAGACCTGCTGCCGCCGCCGGACAAGGACAAGCACCGCAACCGGCCGCCGCGCGAGCGCGATCCGGCCTTCATCCCACCGCGTTGCCGCGCGGTGCAGTTGACCCTGTCCGACGGCACCACGCTGGCGCTGGCGCTGGAATCGCCTGCGGTGGCGAACAACGGCGCGCTGGCGGTGGATCCGCTGTTCCTCAGCTTGCTGGTGCTGGCCATCGCCGTGCTGGCCTATGCCGTCGCGCGGATGGCCAGTGCGCCGCTGCAGCGGTTGGCCGGCGCCGCGCAGGAGCTGGGACAGGACCTGCACCGCGAGCCGATGCCGGTCACCGGCCCGCTGGAAGTCCAGCGCGCCGCCGAGGCCTTCAATGCCATGCAGCAGCAACTGCAGCGGCACCTGGCCGAGCGCACCCACATGCTGGCGGCGATCACCCATGACCTGCAGACGCCGGTCACGCGCCTGCGCCTGCGGCTTGAGAACGTGGAAGACGAAGCCCTGCGCGAGCGCCTGGTCGCTGACCTGGCGGCCATGCAGGCGCTGATCCGCGAGGGGCTGGAGCTGGCGCGCAGCGCCGAAAGCGCGGAACAGCGGGCGCCGCTGGACCTGGATTCGCTGCTGGAAAGCCTGGTGGAAGATGCCGTGGAAGCCGGCGCCGACGCCCGCTTCGATGGCGGCTGCGGCGCGGTGCTGATGCTGCGGCCGCTGGCCATGCGCCGCCTTTTCAGCAACCTGCTGGACAACGCGCTGATGTACGGGCAGTCGGCCAGTGTGCGGGCCGAACGGGATGGCAAGGGCGTGCGGGTGCGCATCAGCGATCAGGGGCCCGGGCTGGCCGAAGACGAGCTGCGCAGCGTGTTCGATCCCTTCGTGCGGCTGGAAACCTCGCGTTCGCGGGAAACCGGCGGGGCCGGACTGGGCCTGACCATCGCCCGCGCCCTGGCCGGTAAGGACGGCGCCCGGGTGAGCCTGGAGAACCGCCCAGGCGGCGGTCTGGACGCCGTCGTTTACTGGCCCGCGCCGGTGATGGCCGCCTCGCGCGGCGGGGCTTGACACAGGCGGGCGCGGATTTGCCTATGATGCGCATCTCTTCCCAGCGTCAACCCGATGAACCAGATCGATCCCGCCCCTGCCCGCAAGGGCGCATGGCGCACTTGCGTGCGCGTGCGTCGGTGCCATCGTATTCCGGGAGCTGACGCGCTGCGATGAGGCACCGGGGGATTCAAGCCATCGCGCGGCGGCGCGATGGAGGCGCGGCCGGCTTCCGGCGCCTGGCGCTGTGCGTGCTGCTGGGGCTGCTGATGCTGGTGGGCTGGCGGCCGGCGTCCGCGCACGGCGGTGGCGCGCCGCCGCTGCGCGACTACGCCATCGATGTATGGACCTCGCGCAATGGCCTGCCGCACAACTCGCTGCGCGACATCGCCCAGACCCCCGAAGGCCACCTGTGGTTTGCCACCTGGGAAGGCCTGGTGCGTTACAACGGGCTGGATTTCACCGTCTTCGACCGCAGCACGCGCCCCGGCCTGCGCGACAACGGCGTGGGCTCGCTGCTGGTGGACCGGCAGGGCGGGCTGTGGATCAGCGATTCGCGCGGCAACATCACCCGGCGTTCCACCGATGGCCAGTGGGACGTGTGGCAGCGCCAGCAACACACCCCACAAGTGCTGATCCAGGCGATGCAGATGGACAGCCATGGCCGCCTCTGGCTGTTGTTCGAAGGCAAGGGGATCGGCTACCTGGGGCCGGACGGGAAGATGGTCTACGAGGCGCCACCGAAGGATCTGCCGTTCGCGCTCAACTTCACCAAGCTGGTGGTCGATGCGCAGGACCGGGTCTGGATCGGGACCCTGGACGGCCTGTTGCTGCGCGATACCGATGGCACGCTCAAGCGCGCGCCGGCGGCCTGGGGCGTGGGTAGCGGTCTGGTTTGGCCCTACCGCGCCCCCGATGGGGTGCTGTGGATCGTCGGCGGGGAGAGCCTGTACCGGTTGCAGGACGACACGCCGCAGTTGGTGCATCGCCTGCCCGGACAGATCCACCTGACCGCCATGCTGCAGGATCGCCACGGCGACCTGTGGCTGGGTACGGAGAACCAGGGCCTGCTGCGTATCTCACAGCACGGACTGGAACGCCTGCCGGCGGGCCTGAACCTGCCCGGCGGGCGGGTGGTGAGCCTGCGCGAGGATGCCGAAGGCAGCATCTGGGTCGGCGCCAATGGCGGGCTGTACCGTCTGCGCGAAACCCTGTTCGCCAGCTACACCGAGCGTGACGGCCTGAGCGGTGACTACGTGCGCACGGTGCTGGAAGATGCGCAGCGCACGCTGTGGGTCGGCAGCGCCAGTGGCTTGGACCGGCGCGACGCGGACGGTCGTTTCGCACCGGTCATCCTGCATAACCGGGGCGGCAAGCCCCCATCGGTGCTGAGCCTGGCGCAGGGCCGGGACCGCGATGTATGGGTGGGGACCTTCGGTGACGGGGTGATGCGGCTGGACGAAAACGGGCATCCCGAACGCACCTATGACAGCGTCGACGGGGTGCCTATCGGCAACATCCGCGCGATCAGCATCGATGCGCAGGGCGTGGTGTGGGCCGGTACCCAGAGGGGCGTGGCGCGCATCGATGAAAAGGGGGCCAGCCTGCCGCGCATGGAAGGCATGCCGACCGCATTGATCACCGCGCTGGCCCACGATACCGCCGGCAACCTGTGGATCGGCACCATCGAAGGCATCCGCGTGCTGCGCGGCGACACCGTGCAGTACATCGACCTGGCCGGACTGGGCGGGGGGCGCAGTGTGTTCGGGTTCCAGCAGATCGGCGATGCGATGTGGATCAGCAGCGACCGCGGACTCTATCGCTACCAGCAGGGCGTGCTTTCGCGCGTGGGGCTGGAGCAGGGCATGCCGGTGGACACGGTGTTCCAGCTGGTGCCGGACAAAGTGGGCAACGTCTGGATCAGCAGCAACCGCGGCGTGCTGCGTACCGACATGGGCATGCTCAACGAAGTGGCCGACGGTCGCGCCGCGCGCCTGGACGTGGAGCGTTACAACGAAATCGACGGGATGGCGAACTCGCAGGCCAACGGCAGTTCCGGGCCGGCGGCGCTGTTGCGCCAGGACGGCACCTACTGGGTGGTGACCGCCGGTGGCCTGAGCATGGTTGATCCGCTGCGGCTGCAGCGCTTCCGCGAGCGGCTGGCGCCGCCAGCGGCGATCGAGAACGTGCAGGTGGACGGCGTGCCGATCCATTGGGAAGGCAGCGAGCTCAATCGCATCGAAGGCGGGCGACGGCTGGCGGTGAGCTTTGTCGGGTTGAGCTACCTGATGTCCGAACGGATCCGCTACCGCACCCGGCTGGACGGACTGGACAGTGGCTGGGTGGAGCGCGGGCAGCAACGCAGCGTGGAGTTCATCGGCCTGCCGCCAGGCGATTACACCCTGCATGTATCGGCGGCGCATCCAGGCGGCGCCTGGAGTGACAGTGAAGCGGTGTGGTCGTTCACCATCGAGCCATTCTGGTGGCAGCGGCACAGCGTGCAGGCGGTGGCGGCGCTGCTGCTGCTGGCTGCCCTGATCGCCCTGTACCGTTTCCTGATCAACCGCTACAAGACCTCCAATATCCGCCTGGCGCGCATGGTGGACGAGGCCACGCGCGACCTGCAGGCGCAGACCGTCCACCTGCAGGCGTTGAATTCAGAGAAAAGCGACCTGGTGGACCGGCTGGCACTGCAGTCCGAGGCGTTCGAACGCCAGGCTCGCGAAGATGCACTGACCGGCCTGCCGAACCGCCGCGCCTTCGACGAAACGATGGCGCGCGACTTCGCCCGTTCGCAGCGCAGTGGGCATCCGCTGTGCCTGGTGGTGCTCGACGTGGATCACTTCAAGAACGTCAACGACCGCCATTCGCACAGCGTGGGCGACGCGGTGCTGGTCGAGGTGGCGCAGGTGCTGGCCTCCGCCTGCCGCGATTCGGACCTGCCTGCGCGCACCGGCGGCGAAGAGTTCGCCCTGCTGCTCAACGACACCCGGCTGGAGGAAGCGGCGCAGGTCTGCGCGCGCCTGCACGGGCTGTTCCACGACCATCCGGACTGGGCCGGGATCCCGGACCTGCGGGTGACCTTCAGCGCCGGCCTGGTGGAGCTGGACCCGGCCGACCGCACGCCCAAGCTGCTGTACCAGCGCGCCGACCGCGCGCTGTACCGCGCAAAGAGCGACGGCCGCGATCGCACGAGCATCGGCTGACACGTTCGGGTCAGCCGATGCTCGTCCATGCATTCCACCTTATCCCCGCGCCGACAGGCGCGGGGATAGGAAGCAGACAAGGTGGGGTCCATTGCCTGCGACGCAGGCGATGGGGCGTAAGCGCGCTCGCGCTTAAGCACCGCCTGCCAATGCCTGACCGCGCTCAGCGCGGCCAGGCATTGGCGATCGTGCAGAACAGCTTTGCCGTCTGCTCGGTGTCATACACCGCGCTGTGCGCCTCTTCGGCATCCCAGCCCAGCCCGGCGGCAGTGGCGGCGCGGGCCAGTACGGTCTGGCCGTAGGCGATGCCGGCCATGGTCACCGTGTCGAACACGCTGAAGGGATGGAACGGGTTGCGTTTGTGGCCCACGCGCTCGACCGCGGCGTTGACGAAGCCCAGGTCGAAATGCGCGTTATGGCCGACCAGGATCGCACGCTGGCAACCGTACTTCTTCATCGCCGCACGCACCGGGGTGAAGATGTGGTCCAGCGCGTGCTTCTCTTCCTTGGCCAGCCGGAACGGGTGGTCCAGGATGATGCCGGTGATCTCCAGCGACTTCGGATCGATCTCCAGGCCTTCGGCCGGCACCACGTGCGCGCTGGCCGTCTGGCCCGGGTACAGCAGGCCGTTGTCGTCCATTTCGATGGGAACCGCCGCGATTTCCAGCAGGGCATTGCGTCGGCAGTCGAAGCCGCCGGTTTCCACGTCCACCACCACCGGCAGGAAGCCGCGGAAGCGCTGCGACATCGCACGGTGCGTGGCAGGAGGCGGGGCAGGGGCGTCGACGGGCGAGGGCAGCGGGGTGTCAGTCATACCCGAATTCTAACAGAGGCCGCCGGTCGGCCCCTCCAGCGGCCATGAACGAGGAAAGCCGAGCAGGGCCCGGCTTCCGGGCACTGCCGCGCCGGGGATCACTCCGCGGCGCTGGAGGTCTCGTCGCGCTTCTCGCGCGGCGGCAGCGGCTGTTCGCCATGCACCAGGAACCAGACGTTCTCGGCGATGTTGGTGGCGTGGTCGCCAACCCGTTCCAGGTTCTTGGCCATGAACAGCAGGTGGGTGCAGGGGGTGATGTTGCGCGGGTCTTCCATCATGTAGGTCAGCAGCTCGCGGAACAGCGCGGTGTACTGCGCATCCAGGCGGGCGTCGTCCTCGCGCAGCGCCAGCGCCGCTTCCACGTCGTTGTCCCGGTAGGCCTCGATGGCCCGGCGCACCTGCACCGCGGCCAGCCGGCCGAGTGCCCGCAGGCCCTGGATCTGCGGCAGCGGCGGCACCTTGCCCAGCGCGATGGAGCGCTTGGCCACGTTGGCGGCATAGTCGCCGATGCGTTCGATGTCGGCCGGGATGCGCAGGCCGGCGAGGATCTCGCGCAGGTCGCGTGCCATCGGCCCACGCAGCGACAGGCGCATGACGTCGTGGCTGATCTGCTGTTCCAGCGCGTCGATGGCTTCGTCATTGGCGATGATGCGGCGGGCGGCATTCTCGTCGCGCTTCTCGATCACGTCCATCGACGCTTCGAGCTGCGCCACGGCCATCTCGCCCATGCGCACGATTTCGGCGACCAGGCGCTGCTGCTCTTCGTCGTAACTCTTGACGATGTGGTCGTTGGGAAGGTTCATGTCTATGCTCTCGAAAAAGGGCGTGCGGCGGATCAGCCGAAGCGGCCGGTGATGTAGTCTTCGGTCTGCTGCTTGCTGGGCTGCGAGAAGATCACTTCGGTCCGGTCGTGCTCGATCAGGTCGCCCAGGTACATGAAGGCGGTGTAGTCGGAAACACGCGCGGCCTGCTGCATGTTGTGGGTCACGATGACGATGGTGTAATCGTGCTTGAGCTCCTCCACCAGCTGCTCGATGCGGCTGGTGGAGATCGGATCCAGCGCGGAGGTCGGTTCGTCCAGCAGCAGCACGTCCGGGCGCAGGGCGACGGCGCGTGCGATGCACAGGCGCTGCTGCTGGCCACCGGACAGGCCCAGCGCGCTCTGGCCCAGCTTGTCCTTCACTTCGTCCCATAGCGCGCCCTGGCGCAGCGCATGTTCGACGCGGTCGTTCATGTCCGCCTTGGACAGTTTTTCGTGATGGCGGATGCCGTACGCCACGTTCTCGAAAATGGTCATCGGGAACGGCACCGGCTTCTGGAACACCATGCCGACCTTGCTGCGCAGGCGGTTCATCGGGTACTTCGGCGAGAGGATGTTCTCGCCGTCCAGCAGCACCTCACCACGCGCTTCCAGCTTCGGGTACAGCGCGTAGATGCGGTTGAAGATGCGCAGCAGGGTCGACTTGCCGCAGCCGGAAGGGCCGATCAGCGCAGTGACGCGCTTCTCCGGCACTTCGATGTCGATGCTCTTCAGGGCATGGAACTTGTCGTAGTAGAAGTCCAGTCCACGCGCGGCCAGCTTGACCGGCGCCGGAGTGGCAAGCGATTCATGCGAGGCCGGGACCACGATGCGCTGCATCGGCACGGCGTTGGAAAGATCGTTCATGGCAGTGTCCGCGGAAAGGTCAGTCATGGGAGATACGGTTGCGCAGCAGGATGCCGCGTGCGCTCAGGCTGATAAGGAGCACGAAGACGGTCAGCACCAGCGCGCCGGCCCAGGCCAGCACCTGCCAGGATTCGTACGGGCTGCCGGCGAACTGGTTCATCACCACCGGCACCGAGGCCATCGGCTGGAACACGTTGCTGCTCCAGTACTGGTTGCCGAAGGCGGTGAACAGCAGGGGAGCGGTCTCGCCGGAAATGCGCGCCAGCGCCAGCAGGATGCCGGTGACGATGCCGGCCGAGGCGCTGCGGTACAGCACCTGCACGGTGACCTTCCATTGCGGGATGCCCAGCGACAGCGCCGCTTCGCGCATCTGCGAAGGCACCAGGCGCAGCATCTCATCGGTGGTGCGTACCACCACCGGCAGCACGATGAAGGCCAGGGCCAGCGCACCGGCGAAGGCGGAGAAGCTGCCGCCGGTCTGCATCACGAACAGCGTGTAGACGAACAGGCCCAGCACGATCGACGGGGCCGACAGCAGGATGTCGTTGACGAAGCGGACCACGGTGCCGGCCTTGCGGAAGTTGCCGTACTCGGCCAGCCAGGTGCCGGCCAGTACGCCCAGCGGAGTACCGATGCCGATCGCCATGGCGCACATCACCGCGCTGCCGTAGAAGGCATTGGCCAGGCCGCCTTCCTGCATCGGCGGCGGGGTCATCTGGGTGAACAGCGCCCAGTTGATGCCTGGCAACCCCTTGGAAAACAGCGTCCACAGGATCCAGCCGAGGAAGAACAGGCCGAACAGCGCGGTGACGACGGACAGCAGGATCGCCACGACGTTGCCGATGCGGCGGCGAAGGTACAGCGATTCAGTGGCAGTGGACATCAGTTGCCCTCCTTGCGGGACAGGCGCATCAGCATCAGGCGGGCGATGGCGAGCACCACGAAGGTGACGATGAACAGCACGAAGCCGAGCAGCAGCAGGGCCGAACGGTAGGTCTCGGTGGCTTCGCCGAAATCATTGGCGATCAGCGCGGCGATGGTGGTGCCCGGCTCCAGCAGCGAAGGCGACAGGCGCACGCTGTTGCCGATCACGAAGGCCACCGCCATGGTCTCGCCCAGGGCGCGCCCCAGGCCGAGGAAGATGCCGCCGATCACCGCCGAGCGGGTGTAGGGCAGCACGATGTCCCAGCTGACTTCCCACTTGGTCGAACCCAGCGCATAGGCCGATTCCTTCAGGCGGGTCGGCACGGTCAGGAACACTTCGCGCATCACCGAAGAGATGAACGGGATGACCATGATGGCCAGCACGAAGCCGGCGGTGAGCATGCCGATGCCCAGCGGCGGACCCTGGAACATCGGGCCGATGATCGGCCATTCGCCCAGGGTTTCATTGAGGAAGGGCGTCACGTACTCGGTCATCACAGGCACCAGCACGAACAGGCCCCACATGCCGTAGATGATCGAAGGAATGCCGGCCAGCAGTTCGATGGCGGTACCGACCGGGCCGCGCATCCAGCGCGGGGCGACTTCGGTCAGGAAGAAGGCGATGCCGAAGCTCACCGGTACGGCGATGACCATCGCGATCAGCGCGGTGACCAGGGTGCCGTAGATCGGTGCCAGCGCACCGAATTTGTTCTCCACCGGATTCCATTCGGAGGAGTAGAAGAAGCTCAGGCCCTGCGCTTCCAGGGCGTGGCGTCCGCCCCACAGCATGGACAGCGCGGCGCAGGCCAGCGCGGCCAGGACGAAGATGACGGTGCCGACCAGCACCCATCGGAACAGGCGGTCATTGCGGGCGTCACGCGCATCACGCGTGGAAGGTACGGCGGCAGGCTGTGCGATGGCATTCATGGGATAGGCGACGCGGCCAGTTGGGGGCGGGGTGACGCGGTACTCGAAAGGACGGTGCCCGCGCGGGGCGGGCACCGTGCCGGCATCACTTCAGTTCAGTGCCCCAGTAGGCTTCGATCTGGGTGACCAGCTCGGCCGGCAGCGGCACGTAGTGCAGCTCGTTGGCCTGCGCCTGGCCGTTTTCGAAGGCCCACTTGAAGAACGCCAGTGCATCCTGGTTGCGCTTGGCATCCTTGGGCTGCTTCTGCATCAGCATGAAGTTGGTGGCGGTGATCGGCCAGGCCTGCTCACCCGGTGCATTGGTGATGACCAGGTTGAAGTCCTTGGCGCTGGCCCAGTCGGCGCTGGCGGCAGCGGCGGCGAAGGTTTCAGCGCTCGGCTGCACCCAGGTGCCGGCCGCGTTCTGCATCGAGGTGTACGGCATGCTGTTCTGCAGGGCGTAGGCCAATTCGACATAGCCGATCGAGCCCTTGATCTGCTTCACGTACGAAGCCACGCCTTCATTGCCCTTGCCACCCACGCCGTCCGGCCACTGCACCGAAGTGCCTTCGCCGACCTTGCCCTTCCAGTCCGCGCTGACCTTGGACAGGTAGTTGGTGAAGTTGAAGGTGGTGCCCGAACCATCGGAGCGATGCACCAGGGTGATCTTGCCTTCCGGCAGGGTCACGCCCGGGTTGGCGGCCACGATGGCCGGGTCGTTCCAGGTCTTGATCTTGCCCAGGAAAATGTCGGCCAGCAGGGCGCCGCTCAGGCGCAGCTTGCCCGGCTCCAGGCCTTCGATGTTGACCACCGGCACCACACCGCCGATCGCCGAGGGGAACTGCGCCAGGCCGGACTGGGCCAGCTCTTCGCTGCTGAGCGGCTTGTCCGACGAACCGAAATCAACGGTGCCGGCCTTGATCTGGGCGATGCCGCCGCCGGAGCCGATCGACTGGTAGTTGATCTTGGCGCCGCTGGCCGCGTTGTAATCGGCCGACCACTTGGACACCAGCGGGAAGATGAAGGAAGCGCCGGCGCCGGAGACTTCGGCGCTGACCTTGTCACCGGCGGCCGGGGCCGCGGCAGTGGAACCGTCGGCCGGCTGCTGGGCGGTCGGCGCTTCGTTGCCGCCGCAGGCCGACAGGCCGAGGGCAATGGCCAGGGAAAGGGTGGCCAGGCCGGCTTTCTGCAGTTTCATGCGTCACTCCATAGCGGTAGGTTGCCGGTCTGTCCGGCGGTTGCGGCTATGAAATGATGTTTTTGTTACAGCCTGATGACGCAGGTGACAGCAGCCCCCCACACCCCCATCTGACGGGCCTTTCACGACTCCGCACCCGTCGCCCAAGCCCCCGCGCGGACCATAAGTGCGCGGCTTCTGCTCTTCGCTCCAACCCCCCACCGCATGCACGCGAGCAAGACCGGGCGCAAAAAAAAACGCGCAACCCTGGAAAGGTCACGCGCCCCGGAAGGGGCCGGCGGAGGGAGAGAGTCCCCGCCGGCCCCATGTCGTGATGGATCAGTACTTCAGGTTCTGCGTCCAGTACGTTTCGATCTGCTGCACCAGGCTGTCCGGCAGCGGCACGTAGTCCAGCTGCTTGGCCTGGTTGTCGCCGCTCTTGTAGATCCAGCGGAAGAAGTCCTGGGTCGCCTTCGCATTGGCCACGTTGCGCGGCTGCTTGCGCACCAGGATGAAGTTGGTGGCGGTGATCGGCCAGGCCTGGGCACCCGGTGCGTTGGTCATCACCAGGTAGAAGTCCTTGGCGTTGGCCCAGTCGGCGCTGGCGGCAGCGGCGGCGAAGGTGGTGTCCGAGGGCTGCACGACATTGCCGGCGGCGTTCTTCATCGAAGCGTAGGACATGCGGTTCTGCAGCGCGTAGGACAGTTCGACGTAGCCGATGCCGCCCTTGATCTGCTTCACGTAGGCGGCGACGCCTTCGTTGCCCTTGCCGCCGATGCCGGCCGGCCACTGGACCGAGGTGCCTTCACCGACCTTGGTCTTCCACTCCGGGCTGACCTTGGACAGGTAGTTGACGAAGTTGAAGGTGGTGCCCGAACCGTCCGAACGGTGGACGATGGTGACCTTCGCCGCCGGCAGGGTCAGGCCCGGGTTCAGCGCGGCGATGGCCGGGTCGTTCCAGGTCTTGATCTTGCCCAGGAAGATGTTGGCCAGGGTGGCGCCATCCAGCTTCAGTGCGCCCGGGGCGATGCCGGCCACGTTGATCACCGGCACCACGCCGCCGATCACCGACGGGAACTGGGCCAGGCCTGCAGCAGCCAGTTCTTCCGGCTTCAGCGGGGCATCGGAGGAACCGAAGTCGACCGTGGCGGCCTTGATCTGCGCGATGCCACCGCCGGAACCGATGGACTGGTAATTGACCTTCTTGCCGGTAGCGACGGTGTAATCGGCCGACCACTTGGACATCACGGGGAAGATGAAGGACGCGCCGGCGCCGGTCACATCAGCGGCGTTGGCGGCGAAGACGGACGACGCGGCCAGAATGGCGGCGGCGGCGCGCGACTTGAAGGCGTGGATCACGGGGATGGCTCCTGGGTGGTGGACGGGTGAGTACCCGTCGTGTCGCTGCACATTCCATAACGATTGCGTGACACCAGCGCGACTGTCACATGACGCATCCATGACAGCGCCTGGATGACCGATTCCAGACAGTTGCCCGGGCAGTGCGGGCGGTATACCTGCAGTGGCGCCCATCCGGCGCATGACACCAGGAACGCGATGGCCACCCCACGCACTGACCTGCGCGGCGCTGCTGCCGCGCTTGCCGTGGTAGTGATATGGGCGGCGAGCTTTTCCTTCGCGCGGCAGGCCATCGAGCATCTTGGGCCCTGGATGTTCCGTTTCTACAGCGTTTCGCTCGGTCTGTTGCCCCTGCTGGGCGGTATCGCCGGCACCCTTGCGGCGCTGCGGCGGCTTGACCGGCGATCACGGTGGCAGATCCTCGTTGCGGTGACGGTGAACGGCAGCCTTGTGGCGACGATGAACATCGTGGCGTTGTCCTGGTTCCCTGCGTCCACGGTGCTTGCCTTGATCTACACCATGCCGGCGTTCACCAGCCTGATCGACGCTGCACACTCCCGCCGCTGGACGCTGCTGGGTGCCGCAGCGCCTGCAGCCGCGTTGGCCGGCGTGCTGCTCTTCGCAGGACGCAGTGCAACGCCACTGGGCACAGGCGGCCTGCTGGTGGTGGCCAACGCGCTGGCGTGGGCATTGGGCACGTGGTTGGCAGGCCAGCCGACCCAGCGCCTGCCGGCGCGGTCGATGGTGACCCTGCAGATGCTGTTGGCACTGCTGACCTCCCTGCCGATGGTGGGCTGGGTACTGCTGCAGCCGGGCGCACTTGCCCAGCCCAGCGCGGCCGACCTGCTGGGAATCGGCTGGGCGGGCCTGCTCAATGGCAGCGTGGTGTTCGGTCTGTGGTACTACGCGATCAACCTGCTCGGTGCAGTCCGCGCCTCATGGTTCACCTTGCTGGTGCCTGTGCTGGGCAGTGCGGTGGCAGTGCTGTTCTTCGCTGAAACCCTGGCGACGTGGCAGCGGATCGGGATCGGGCTGGTCAGCGTGGGGATCGCGCTGCATTCCCTGTCCCGGCGTCGCCAGCAGGTCCTGCGCGGGCTCTGAAGGCAGCGTCCTGCAACAACGCAGAAGGGCACGGCGCAATGCCGTGCCCTCCACGATCAGCGTGTTGCAACTGCAGGTCTTACCAGAAGAACTGCAGGCGCGCTTCCAGGATGTTCGGGTCGTCGTTGACGAAGCCACGCGCACTGGAGCTGTACTTCTGGCTGTCGACCATCACGTAGTTCAGGGCGAACTTGGTGTTGGAGCGCCAGTAGTAGTTCACGCCCACGGTCCAGATATCCATCTTGCCGCCGAGCACGCCGTCCACGATCGGCGGACGACCGGCGACCGGGTTGGCGCTCAGGTTGCCGTCGTTGAGGTCCATGTGGTCATAGCGCGCGCCAAGCTGCCACATGCCGCTGGCGGGGTTGTCCGGCAGGCCGGTTCCCGGCACGCCGCCCTTGTAGCCCCAGGTCTCACCGGTGATGTTCCACACGCCGCTGACATAGAAACCATCGCTGGTGTAGTTGTCGTTGGCCATGCGCTTGGCCTTGCTGCTGTAGTACTCACCCTGCGCCTTGAACGGGCCACCGATGTACATCGCTTCCACGCCCAGGGTGGTGACGTTGTCGGTGTCGACCATGTTGCCGCTGTCGATCAGGCGCACGGTGGCCAGGTCGGCATTCGGACGGGCACGCACGCGCAGGGTGTCCGCGTCGGTGTCATAGGCCACGTAGCTCAGGCCGAAATGCAGGACCTGGCCCTTCTCGTTGATCGGGGCGAAGGTGCCGCGCGCGCCGTAGCCACTGCCGTGGGCGAGGTTGCGGGTCAGTTCGCGACCGAAGGCGCTGGCGGTCACCGACCAGTTGTCCTGGCCGTAGCCCCAGGCACCGCCGAGGCGACGCGCCACGGCATAGGTGTTGGTCACGGCAGCCTTGGAGATGAAGTCGTTGTTCTTGGTGCTGGACAGTTCTTCCAGGCTGTTGGGCTGCTTGTACTGGCCCAGCTGGATGAAGTGGCTGCTGTTGCCGCCCAGCTTGTACTTGATGTTGGTGTCGAGGAACTTGTCGGCCTTGGCGTCGTAGCCGACCACCCATTCCACGTTGCCCGGGCCCTTGCCCTTGAGCACCAGTTCGGCACGACGCAGCTCGAACTCGCTGTCCTTGCCGTTGGCTGCATCGCCGCCGTTGAGGTCGGCTACATCGTTGTCGAACCAGTTGCCATCGGCCTGGACCAGGCCTTCGAAGGTGATCTCCGAACCGCCGATCACATCGATGGCCACTTCAGCGTGGGCGGCCGGGACAAACAGCGCAGCCGCAACGGCCGCAGTGAGAAGTTGGCGATGCAGTTTCATGGAGAAAGTAGCCTTGCAGGCAGGTGGGAAGATGCGCGCAGGCTAGATCGTGAAGATTGCGTAAATATGACAGTTTGCGAACGCGTGTCGGCCGCCAGGGCCTTTGCCGTGGCGCAGGGCCCTTATCAGGCCCGATCCATATGACGGCACGATTGCGTCGGGATGGCAGGCGCGCGGTGACTTCAGGCGGTTTGCGTCTTGTCCTTGAAGCGGCACAGGTCGCGGATCACGCACTGCGGGCAGTCGGGCCTGCGCGCCTTGCACACATAGCGCCCGTGCAGGATCAACCAGTGGTGCGCATCGAGCAGGAACTCCCCGGGAACAGCCTTCATCAGCCCATCCTCAACGGCGCGCACATCTTTGCCCGGTGCCAGCCCGGTACGGTTGGACACCCGGAAAATATGCGTGTCCACCGCCATGGTCGGCTGCCCGAAGGCGGTGTTGAGCACCACGTTGGCGGTCTTGCGGCCCACGCCGGGCAGGGCCTCCAGCGCGGCGCGGTCTTCCGGCACCACGCTGCCGTGCTGCTCCACCAGGAGGCGGCAGGCGGCGATCACGTTCTTCGCCTTGGCGTTGAACAGACCGATGGTGGAGATATAGCGCTTCAGGCCTTCCTCGCCCAGGTCCAGGATCGCCTGCGGCGTGTTGGCCACCGGAAACAGCTTGCGCGTGGCCTTGTTGACACCCACGTCGGTGGCCTGCGCCGACAGCGCCACGGCCACCAGCAGCTCGAACGGCGAGCTGTACTCCAGTTCGGTCTTCGGATGTGGATTGAGCTCGCGCAATCGGGTGAACATCTCCACCACGTCGGTGCGCGGCATCTTCGCGGTACGCCGCGCAGGTGCGCGTGCGGTCTTGCCGGCGGTAGCCATCAGCTTCCTTTTGGGGCGGCCGCCCGCGCCTTGGCGCGCGCCAGGATCGCCGCGGCGGCAGAGGGCAGGGCGGGCTTCTGGTCGGGGGCCGGCGGCGGTGCGCGGCGCGCGTCGCGCTCGGCATCCCGGCGCGCCAGGCGTACCGCACGTGCCCGGTAGCGCTCCCGTGCCGCCCAAGCCTGGCGCAGCTGGTGCTGGGCCTGCAGCAACCGCTGCGGCAGATCCGGATGCCCAGGCACCCGGCTGGCATCGGCCCCAGCGGGCGCGTACTCCATCAGGCCAGCCTGCACCGCGCCGTCCAGGTCGTCGGCCAACAGCCGTTCCAACAGGACTGCAGGGTCGATCTCACGTGCCATGGTTCAGCGGTTCTGGAACACGGCAGGGCGGCGTTCGAGGAAGGCGCTGGTGCCTTCACGCATGTCCTGGGTGGCAAACAGCAGCCCGAACTGCGCACTCTCGTATTCCAGCCCCGATTCCAGGCTGCATTCGCCGCCTACATGCACCGCATCCAGCAGCGCCCGCAGGGCCAGCGGCGCCGCGTTTGCGAGGCGTTCGGCATGCGCGGCCACGCGCGCGTCCAGCGCGTCGGCGCCGGCGACCTCGTTGACCAGGCCCAGTTGCAGCGCACGTGCGGCATCGATGGGGGTGCCCAGCAGGCACAGTTCCAGCGTGGCGGCGCGCCCGCACAGGCGCAGCAGCCGCTGGCTGCCGCCGAAGCCGGGAATCAGCCCGAGGGTGATCTCCGGCTGGCCCAGCCGGGCGGTATCGACGGCGATACGCAGGTGGCAGGCCATGGCAAGCTCAAGCCCGCCGCCCAGTGCGAACCCGTTCACGCGTGCGATGACCGGCTTGGGCATCCGCTCGATCTGACGCATAAGGCGCTGTCCCAGAAGGGAAAAGTCGCGTCCCTCGACGGCCGACAGCGCGTTCATCTCACTGATGTCAGCCCCTGCAACGAAGGCTTTCGGCCCGGCGCCGGTCAGGATCACGACGCGCACGGCCGGGTCCCGGGCGGCGTCCTCGAAGGCCGCGGCCAGCGCGCGCAGGGTTTCCCCATTGAGCGCATTGAGTTTCTCCGGGCGCTGCACCGTCACGGTGCGGATGGCACCGTGGTCCATTACGGCAACGGGGGCGGCAATCAGGGCGTCGGCCACGCGGAATCTCCAGAAACGTTAAAAAACAGTGATGTTGAACTCTTGAAACGTAATCAGGTCAAAGCCTGCGTTGTCAGTAGCGGAACCCCCCTCGCGGCCGCTATCCTAACCCGTCGCCTCAGGGCGGCGAAAACGCCCCCTGAGTTACCACCCCTGGAGAATTGTTTGATGAAGTTGCGTTCTATCGCGGTCGCCGTCGCGGCCCTGGCCCTGACGGGCAATGCCTTCGCCCAGGACGTTGCGTCCGAAAAGGGCAAGCTCAGCTATTACTTCGGTTATGACTACGGCAACAACCTTGCCGAGCTGACCGGTCGCGGTGAGCAGCTGGACATCAACTCGGTGGTGAAGGGCCTGCAGGATGCCTACGCCAAGAAGCAGCCGGCCATTACCGCCGACCAGCTGAAGCCGGCCGTTGAAGCCTTCCAGAAGCGCGAGCAGGGTCGTGCGCAGGCCGCCAAGGCCGAGTACGACAAGGCTGCTGCTGAAAACAAGACCAAGAGCACCCAGTTCCTGGCCACCAACAAGGCCAAGGCCGGCGTGCAGACCCTGGCCAGCGGCGTGCAGTACCGCGTGATCGAAGCTGGCAAGGGCGCCAAGCCGACGCAGGCCAGCACCGTGCAGCTGGAAGTGGCCGGTCCGTTCCCGTACGGCACCCGTCCGGCTGAAGCCCGTCCCGCCCAGCAGATTCCTGCGATGAAGCTGAGCGAAGTGGAAATGAAGGCCATGCGCGAGACCCTGCTGCAGATGCCGGCCGGCTCGAAGTGGGAAGTGACCCTGCCGCCGGAACAGGCCTATGGTGCCGATCCGCGTACCCCGTTCCCGCCGAACGTGGCCGTGCAGTTCGAGATCAAGCTGGTCAGCGTCAAGTAATCAGCAACGCCGTTTGACCCGACGCGCCGGTGGCTTCCACCGGCGCGTTTTTGTTTGCGTCGGGTGCCGGCCGCGGTCCATTCGCGGTAATGTACGGCGGTGCAAACCACGGAAAAACCAGCACGTGCCGTGCCCAGTCCCTGCATTGGAAAATGCGAACTCGACCCGCATCGGTCGTGCACCGGCTGCCTGCGCAGCCTCGACGAAATCGCGCGGTGGTCGTCGATGAGCGAGCGCGAACGGCAGCGCGTCATGCACCATCGCCTGCCGATGCGCGAGCAGCTCCGAGCTTCGTTGGAAGGCTCGCTGGCCGATCATCAACGCCTGATGCGCGCGCTGCATCCGCTGGATGCGCCGCCGCTGGGGGATGGCTGGAACCGCAGCGAGCTGGAGGATCTGCTACCGCCCGGACCGCTTGTCGAAGCAGCGGTGCTGGCCGGTATCGTGCCGCGTGCCACCGGCGCGCAGGTGATCCTGACCCGCCGCACCGAAGCGCTGCGCCAGCATGGTGGCCAGGTGGGTTTCCCCGGTGGCCGCACCGAAGCTGACGACGCCGATGCGGTGGCCGCGGCGCTGCGCGAAAGCAACGAAGAAATCGCGCTGGCGGGTGACCAAGTGCAGGCCCTCGGTTACCTGGATCCCTTCGTGACCATTACCGGCTACCGCGTGACGCCGGTGGTGGCGGTGATTGATCCAGGTTTCAAGCCGGTGCCGTCGCCTGACGAAGTGGCCGACGTGTTCGAGGTGCCGCTGGACTTCCTGATGTCACCGGACAACCTGCGCCACGTGGAAATCGTCCATCGTGGACGCGTGCGCCACGTCCTGGAATACAGCTGGCCCGGCCAGCGCATATGGGGCGCCACCGCGGCCATCCTGTACAACCTGCGCCGTCGCCTGGAGGAAGTGTCATGAACGCCAACGATCCAAGCTGGACCCCGCTTGTCGATGCGGCATCATTGGCCGCGATGCTCGGTGCCGATGCGCCCCGCGTGGTGGACGCGCGCGCCATGGCGAGCACCGCAGTGCGCGTGGTCGATACGCGTTTTTCGCTCACCGATGCCCAGGCCGGGGCAGCGCAGTATGCCGCCGGGCACATTCCCGGTGCGGTATACGCTGACCTCAACCAGGATCTGTCGGACAAGAACAAGACCGGTCATGGCCGCCATCCGCTGCCGGACAGCGCGGCCTTCGCTGCCACGCTGGGACGCTGGGGCATCGGTCCGGACACGCAGGTGGTGGTGTATGACGCCGCCGAAGGCAGCATGGCGGCCGCCCGCTTGTGGTGGCTGCTGCGCTTGATGGGGCACCGCCAGGTAGCGGTGCTGGATGGTGGCTTCGCGGCATGGCAACAGGCAGGTCTTCCGGTGGCAACCGCAGTCGTCCAACCTCCCGCCTTGCCGCCGTATCCCGGCCAGCTCGATGCCCGTCAGGTGGCCAGCGTGGATGAAGTGGCAATGCGGCTGAAACATGCATCCGGCTGGCTGGTCGATGCACGCGCCACCGAACGTTTCCGCGGTGAAGTGGAGCCGCTGGATCCGGTGGCCGGCCACGTACCTGGCGCCGTGAACCGCCCGTTCGGCTTGAACGTGGTGGACGGCAGAATGCGCCCGGCCGATGAACTGCGCGCCGAACTGCAGCAGGTGATCGGCGCGCATGATGCGGCGCAGGTGGTGCTGATGTGTGGATCCGGCGTTACCGCCTGCCATCTGCTGCTGGCGATGGAATCGGCCGGCCTGCACGGCGCACGCATCTATGCCGATTCGTGGAGCGGCTGGATCAGTGATGGCCGCCGGCCGGTGGCGACCGGCGGATGAGCCGTCCGTGGTGGCGAGCAAGCTCGCCACGACCAGGCTTTGTAGGTGGCGAGCTTGCTCGCCACGCGTTACGGCACGGCGTGCTGCAGCGGCACGGCGGCCTGCACCTCGCGCCACGGAAACAACGGACCGGGATCGCGTTTGCGCGCCACATTGATCGCGGCATCGTTACTGGCCGGGATCTGCTCCAGGTCCAGCTCGTCGTGGCCCACGATGTAGCGCAATGACGGATACCGCCTCGCCAATGCCTGGACCAGGCGCACCAGCGCGGCGATCTGTGCTTCGGGATAGTCCTCCGGCATGGCCTGGCAACGGCTGTCGAACCAGTCCGGATAACGGCCCTTATTTACCAGCTCGATGCCGATGGACGTCTCGTTCATGCCCCGCACGTGGTGGGCGATGCGGTCGGTGGCCACGTACTGGTACACGCTGCCATCGCGGTCGATGTAGAAGTGCCCGCTGTTGCCGGTTCCGCTCTCATACAGCGGCTTCTCACCGTACTGGCGTGCCATGGCCAGGTCGGGCAGTTCGGTGCAATGCACCACCACCGTCTGCAGCGTGTCCGTCGCGCGCAGTGGCAGCAGGTCGTGGTAGGGCAGGGGCTGGGTCTGCAGCCCGGGAATCAACGGATTCGGCATGTGCCGATGCTAGCATTGCGCGATGAACTGCATTCCCGAAATGACCCCTGCGCGTGTTCCGCTGGTGACCGCATGAGCCGCGGCCACTGCATCCTGTCGCATGGCTTCGAAAGCGGCCCCGATGCCATCAAGGTGACC
Source organism: Stenotrophomonas sp. CFBP 13724 (assembly GCF_014841975.1). Lineage (NCBI taxonomy): Bacteria > Pseudomonadati > Pseudomonadota > Gammaproteobacteria > Lysobacterales > Lysobacteraceae > Stenotrophomonas > Stenotrophomonas sp. CFBP 13724. Next base: position 2,095,385 of record NZ_JACYUW010000001.1, on the reverse strand, counting down.
GCGCTGGCCGATGTGGCCGAGCGCCTGGGCTGGACCCACGAGCGGCCGGACTTCATGGACCTGGATGCCAAGGCGGACGTAAGCCGGCTCGGCGATGTGCCGGCACGGCTGCAGCGGCTGATCGAGCGGGCCACGACCGCCGCGGCACGCGGCCCGGTGGTGCTGGCCGGTTCCAGTCTGGGCGCCTACATCTCCGCCATCGCCTCGCTGCAGGTGCCGGTAGCCGGCCTGTTCCTGATGGTGCCGCCGACCACCATGGGCCCCATGCCCGCCCTGGATGCGGCCGCCGTTCCGACCAGCGTGGTGCATGCCTGGCATGACGAACTGATCCCCGCGGCCGGGGTCATCGAATGGGCGCGCAAGCGCTCGGCATCGCTGCTGCTGGTCAACGACGGCCACCGCCTGAACGACCACGTGGCCGAATCGGCGGCCGCCTTCGAGGCCCTGCTGCGCCGGCTGTAAGGCGCCCAAGGTGGGTGGCGACCATTGGTCGTCACGCTCTTGTCCGAGCCCTGGCCACCCTCCAGGGCGGGCCGGCCCGCCAGCGATTACAATGGTGCCCCCGTGCCGCCGGCATGGGCGCGGGCCTGTTGCCAGGGCCTGCCCGATCCTGCGCCGCGCAAGCGGCCGCCCCACCTGCGAAACCGATCCCGTGAATTTCTTCGTCTCCTGCGCCAAGGGCCTGGAATACCTGCTTGCCGACGAGCTGTCGGCCCTGGGCCTTGCCAAGGCGACCGCCACCATTGCCGGCGCCAACGCTGAAGGTGACCTGGCCCAGGCGCAGCGCGTGGTGCTGTGGTCACGCCTGGCCAGCCGCGTGCTGTGGCCGCTGGCCGAGTTCGACTGCCCCGACGAACAGGCCCTGTATGACGGCGTGCACATGATGCCGTGGCAGGACCACATGAAGCCGGAGATGACCCTGGCCGTGGATGCCCACGTGTCCGGCGACAAGATCACCCATGCGCGCTTTGCCGCGCAGCGGATCAAGGATGCGGTGGTCGACCGCATGCGCAGCGAGGGACTGGAGCGCCCATCGGTGAATACCGATCTGCCCGACATCCGCATCAACCTGTCCCTGCGCAAGGGCCGGGCGACGATTTCCATCGACCTCGGTGGCGGCCCGCTGCACCGCCGCGGTTGGCGTGGCGCCGCGCATGATGCGCCGCTGCGCGAAAACCTCGCCGCCGCCGTGCTGCTGCGTGGCCAGTGGCCGCGCCTGCATGCGGCCGGGGGGGGCCTGTTGGACCCGATGTGCGGCAGCGGCACGCTGCTGATCGAAGGCGCCCTGATGGCCGCCGACGTCGCGCCCGGCCTGATGCGCCATGGCAGCCTGCCACCGAGCCGCTGGCTGGGCTTTGACAAGGACAGCTGGAAGTCGCTGCTGGTGGAAGCGCGCGAACGCGAGACCGCCGGCCTGGCCGCGCTGAAGCCGGTGGTGTTCGGCAGCGATATCGATCCGCTGGCGATTGCTGCGGCGCGCGAGAATGCCGAAGTGGCCGGCGTCGCGCATGCGATCACTTTCACCCGCGCCGATATCGATGACCTGCCGGCGCCGCCGCTGGAGATCGGCACGGTGGTCTGCAATCCGCCCTACGACGAGCGACTGGCGGCCGATCCGGCGCTGTATCGCCGCCTGGGCGATGCCCTGCAGAAGGCGGTACCGCAGTGGCGCGCCAGCCTGCTGTGTGGCGATGACGAACTGGCCTTCGCCACCGGCCTGCGCGCCGGCAAGAAGTACCAGATGTTCAACGGTGCGCTGGAGTGCGCGCTGATCGTCTGCGATCCGATCGCCGTGCCCAAGCGCGACCCGGCGGTGCCGCGCGAGCTCAGCGAAGGCGCGCAGATGGTGGCCAACCGCATCCGCAAGAACCTGAAGAAGTTCAAGACCTGGCGTGCGCGCGAGCAGGTGACCTGCTTCCGTGCCTACGATGCCGATCTGCCCGAATACGCGGCGGCCATCGACGTCTACCAGGAAGATGGCGGCAAGGGCCGCACCTTCCTGCACGTGCAGGAATACGCCCCGCCGGCGACCATCCCCGAAAACGACGTACGCCGCCGCCGCAACGAACTGCTGTCGGCCGCGCGCGAGGTGTTCCAGGTGCCGCCGGAGCAGGTGGCGCTGAAGTCGCGCGAGCGCGGCAAGGGCGGCAGCAAGTACGGTCGCTTCGAGCGCCGCGATGAGTTCCTCATCGTGCGCGAGAACAACGCGCTGCTGCGGGTGAACCTGTTCGATTACCTGGATACCGGCCTGTTCCTGGACCACCGTCCGCTGCGCCGGACCATGGCCGAACAGATACGCGGCAGGCATTTCCTCAACCTGTTCTGCTACACCGGCGTGGCCAGTGTGCAGGCGGCGGTGGCGGGGGCGGCCAGCACCACCAGCGTGGACTTGTCGGCGACCTACCTGCAGTGGTGCTACGACAACCTGGCCTTGAACGGGCAGGGCGGCAACCAGCACCTGCTGGTGCAGGCCGATGCGATGGCCTGGCTGGAGGCCGACGAAGGCCTGTACGACGTGATCTTCTGCGATCCGCCGACCTTCTCCAACTCCGCGCGCGCCGAAGATTTCGACGTGCAGCGCGAGCAGCTGCGGCTGCTGCGTGCGGCCGTGGCCCGGCTTGCATCGGGCGGCGTGCTGTACTTCTCCAACAACTTCCGCCGCTTCAAGCTGGAAGAAAACGCGATCGCCGGGTTCGCCACGTGCCGCGAGATCAGCCCACGCACCATCGGGCCGGATTTCGAACGCAACGCGCGCATCCATCGCGCATGGGAACTGCGCGCGCTGTAATCGCATCGGTGAGTCGGGCCCCGCGCGACCGAGGTAGTGACGGCCGCTGGCCGTCCTGCTTTTCGCACCCCGCCGAGCATCGCTCGGCGCTACCAACGCGCCCGCCGTTCCCCGGTAGCGCCGAGCCATGCTCGGCGAGCGCAGCGGTAGAAGCGTGACGGCCAGCGGCCATCGCTACCTCACACCAACGCGGCAACCAGTCCCAACGCGGGCAACGCCAGCGCCAGCGGCGCGATCCAGCGTGGTTTCCACGGGTACAGCCCGAAGGCCAGCAGCAGACCGGCAATGGTCATCGTGCCCAGCCACAGCACCGGTCCCATCGCCCAGCCGTGGTCGACCACGCTCAGCCCGAATGCCGCGCCCAGCAGCACCCAGCCCAGCACTGACCACTGCCGGCGCCGCGACACCGGCGCGGCCTGCTTTCCGTGCAGGTCCAGCGGGTGCTTTTCCATCGCCAGCGACAGCGCGGTGAACGCGCTGAAGGACACGCCCAAGGCCAGCAGCATCATGCCTTCGCCTCCACCGCGACCGCGCTGCCCGCGGCAGCAGCCGCTGCTCGCTTTTTCTTTTCCGCAGCGCTCAACGGCGGCGTCCAGCGTTGCATCCGCCAGCCACACAGGGCCAGCATCGCGCCGAAGGCCAGCATCACCAGATCGAAGCCGGCCAGCACCCAGTCGCCGGCTGGAAGGGTCACGCCCAGATGGGCCTGGGTGGTCAGCGCATTGAGCAGCGGCAACAACGCAAACAGGGCCGCGCCGAGGTACAGCTGCCAGGTCCACATGACCCGCTTCGGCCACACGAACGCGGCCAGCAGGGCCGCGCCCCAGGCGTAGAAGAACACGCTCACCTCGGCATCGGCGCGCTCGGGCAGCTGCAACGGCAGCAGCCGGTTACCCCAGAAGTACGATGCGAAGGCGATCGGCAACCCGGCCACCGCGCCGATGTTCAGCGCGTCCACCAGGCGCAGGCCGAAGCCGATCCGGCCGCTCTTGGCATGCTTGGGCCGCTCCTTCACCGCCCACAGCACCACGCCGCTGGCCACCATCAGGCAGCCGGTCAGGCCGGACAGGAAGAACAAGGCACGCAGTCCCCAGTCCGCGAAGCGGGCCAGGTGCAGCCCGTACATCACCCCGCGGGTGGCAGTGGCTGCGCCGGCGGCCGGTGATTCCATCAGCAGCTTGCCGGTCACCATGTCATAGCGCAGCGCCGGCGTATCGATGGACAGGCGGCGGCCATCGCGCTGGCGGATGTCGATCACCGCATTGGCCGCACCCGGGCGGGTGACGCTGAAACCGGACACATCCACGCCTTTCCAGTGCGCGCGCGCGCTGTCCAGCAGCTGCTGGATCGGCAGCGGTGCAGCACGCCCTTCGGCCGGTGCGCTGACCTCCGGCATGCCGCCGAACGCTTCGCTGAAGAACGCATCTTCATCAGTGGGGTAGGCCGCCTTGATGCCCCACGGCAGGTACATCACCATCAGGGTGACGATGCCGGTGTAGGTGATCATCGCGTGGTACGGCAGCGCCATCACCGCGCTGACGTTGTGGAAATCCAGCCAGGAACGCAGGCCCTTGTCCTTGCGGAAGGTGAAGAAGTCCTTGAAGATCTTCTTGTGGGTGATGACCCCGGTGATGATCGCCACCAGCATGAACATCGCGCAGAAACCCACCAGGTAACGCGCCCACAGCACCGGGATGTAGTGCAGGTCGAAGTGCAGGCGGTAGAAGAACTCACCGCCGCGGGTTTCGCGGGCTTCCAGCTTGTCGCCGGTGTTCGGATCGACCGTGGCCTCGCCGAAGCGTCCGCCACCGCGGCGGCGGCGCTCGCCTTCCACCGGCGGCTTTACCATCGATTCGGGATTGCGCCAGAACATGCGCATGGCCGGGTTGCGCGGGTCGGGCAGGGTGACGAACCAGGTTTCGGCCTGGCCGGCGTGTTCCTGCAGGTAGTGCACCGCGCGCTCGGCGGCGACATCGGTGGTGACTGCGGTGACCGGCAGTTCCGGGCGCATCCAGCGGCTGATTTCCTCGCGGTAATAGCTGGCGGTGCCGGCCATGAAGATCAGCAGCAACAGCCAGCCCACCAGCAGGCCGGTCCAGGTATGCAGCCAGGCCATCGACTGGCGGAATCCGTTCTTCATGCCCACGCTCCCAGTGCCCGTGCAACCGCAGCCATCACCATGGTGGGCAGCAGGATGCCGATCCACGCGCGCAACGCCGTGCGCGTGGCGAAGGCCCACAGCGCCGCGCAGGCACACACCACGATCGCCAGCAGCATGCCGGTCAGCACGGTCTGTCCACGCGCGCCGGGCAACGCCAGCGCGCAGAACACGCTGGTCACCGCGGCCAGCGCGTAGCCACCGAAGATGGCGGCCATGCTGCGCGAGAACACCCCCCAGCCGGGGCGGGCGAAGAAGGTGGCCAGGCGGGCGCTGGCGGTCGTGTTGGCAGTAGAAGACGAGCGGTCCACGGTGTTCCTGCAGTTGCGGTTGATGGCATCGCTGCCGGTGGAAAAGGTGGCCGTCCGTGGCCGGCCGCCGGCACATCGCCGACGGCATCCATCAGATCCTCAGAGCTTCCAGCGCAGTGTCATGGTGACGTTGCGCGGTTCGCCCCAGTACACGCCCTGGTAGAAGCCGACGTTGTTGTAGTACGCCTTGTCCAGCAGGTTGTTCACGTTGAGCTGGGCACTGAAGTTTTCGTTGAAGCGGTAGCCGGCCGACAGGTTCACCAGGTAGAACGCGTCCTGTTGGATGCGCGCACTTTCGGTGCGGCCGCTGCTCAGGTAATCCGCGCGCGGCTTGATGCTGTTGTTCCAGATGCCGCTCTGCCATGTCGCGCCACCGCCCAGCCAGAACCGGCCGTCGATGCCGCCCGGGCGCCAGCTGGCGTTGAGCCGGAAGGTGTCCTGCGGGTTGGTGGTCTTCTGCAGCACGCCGGCACGGTTGCGGATGGTGGTGTGGGCAAAGCCGGCAGAGAGGTTCCAGTGCTCGCCGATGCTGCCCTGGGTTTCCAGCTCCCAGCCTTTCACCTTGTTGCCCTTGCCGGTGGAACGGTAGGCCTGGCTGCCATCGGGCAGCGACGACGGCGGCACCGAATCATCGATCTCCGCCACGTTGTCCTGCTCGCCTTCGAAGATCGCCGCGGAGGCATTGAGCAGGCCGCCGAAGAACTCGGCCTTCAGGCCGCCTTCCCACATCGTGCCGACCACCGGCTCCAGGTAATCGCCATTGCGGTCGCGGTAATTCTGCGGCTGGAAGATATCGGCGTAGCTGACGTAGCCGCTGAAGATCGCGTTGAAGTCGTACACCAGACCCAGGTACGGCGTCAGCGAATCATCGGGCTTGTAGCCGGTGCGGGTAGTGGCGGTCAGGTTGCCGGCGGTGTCATGGGTATAGCGCCAGGTCCTGGTTTCCCAGCTGCCATAACGGGCACCGACCACGGCCAGCAGCGGATCAGCCAACTGCAGCCGTGCGGCCAGGTAGGCGGCGCTCTGCTTCAGCTCGTTCTCCGATGCCAGGTAGCCCAGCCGGGTGACGGGCAAGCGCGGCACGTCGCCTGACCAGTTGCGCCAGTCCGGCACCACCGCATAGGCGGCGGTGTAGTCGAAATCGAGCGCATCCGATTCCCCCTTGCGCACCGACTGGCCCAGCCCGAACACCAGTTCGTGGTCGCGCCCGAACAGCTTGAACGGGCCGCTGGCGTTGAGGTCGACCACCTCCATCGTGCTCTGCTCGTTGAAGTGCGAAACGTAGGCCGACACGCCGGTACCATCCGCGCGCGGGTAGCCCTGGGCGCCGTACCACACGCTGCCATCGGTATCGCGGTCGGCGTGGGTCAGGCTGGCCTTGGCCGACCAGCCGTTGCCGAGCTGCTGCTCCAGGCGTACGAAGCGGGTCTTCTCGATGATCGGCCAGGTACTCCACGAGGCTGACAGGTTGGTCGAGCGCGGCAGGTTGGCCGGCTTGCCATCGGCGCCCCAGTAGGGCACCACGCCCCAGGTCACCCCGGAGGTATGCGGCGACTGGTATTCATAGCCCAGTTCCAGCAGGGTGCTGTCGGTGACGTCGGCCTGCACGATGCCGTAGAACACGTCCTTGTCCAGTTGGTACACATCGCGGAAGGAATCACTCTGCTGCTTGGCCGCCACCACGCGCGCCCGGATGCGCCCATCCAGCGCCACCGGACCGCCGAGGTCGGCTTCCAGGCGCTGGTTGCCCCAGCGGCCCACGGTCAGGTTGGCACCGGCCTGGAAGGTATCGGTGGGGCGCTTGCGCACGAAGCTGATGGTGCCCGACGGATCGCCGGCACCGGTGGTCAGGCCGGTGGCGCCGCGGATCACTTCGATACGCTCGTAGATCACGCTGTCGGTGTTGGTCTTGATCGACCCACCGAAGGTGTTGAGCATGCCATCGACCTGGAAATTGGTGATGTTGTAGCCGCGCGACACATAGTTGATGCGCTCGCTGTCGGTCACCGACACGTGCACGCCGGTGACCTGGCCCATGACATCGGACAGTGCGAACAGGCCCATGTCGTCCAGCCGCTGGCGAGTGACCACGGTGACCGACTGCGGCGTCTCGCGCAGCGACAGGTCCAGCTTGGTGGCGGTGCTGGCGTGCTTGACCGTATAGCCGTTGCTGATTTCACCATCGGCGGTGACCTGCACCGCGTCCAGGGTACGCGCGGAGGCGTTGGCCGGGGTGTCTGCGTGGGCGCTGGAAGCGAGCAACAGGCTGCCGATGGCAAGCGCGAGCAGCGAACGGGGGGGAGCGTTGAACAGCGACGACATGAGGGGTGCGATTCCATGCAGGTAGAAAAGCCGGCGATGAAAACGGCCGCGCAGGCGCGCGGGCCCAGCGCCAGGATGCAGCGCCCGTTCCCATCGTCGCCGCACCAGGCTGGGGCGGCGAACGTTAGCTGGTACACGGGGCGGCAACGGCGGAAGGGGGCCGCGACTGACTGGCTGGGCGTACGTGGTTGACTAAATGATAAGTATTCGCATTTAGTTAAGCAAGCGTTTTCAGTACGGTCACACGTGCGACCGCACGGGCTTTCAGCGCACCGCGCAGGCGCGGTGGATTTCCTGGTCGATGCGGGCAGGAGCGCTGCGGCCGGTGAACACTTCGGCCATCTCCTTGCGCAGGCGGGCGTCTTCGCAGGATTGCGGATCGACCACGTTGTCGATCACCGTGCCGCGCACGTCGGGCTGGTCGTAGCCTGCGCCCTGACGCACCCAGCGGCGCGCCTGCGATGATTCCTGCGCCACGCGCACGCGGTCGGCGCTGGTCAGGTTCGGATCGCGCACGACCGGCCGGCTGATGCCGGTGTCCTGCTCCTTCGGGCAGGGCACCGACTGATAGGCCACCTGCTTGCCATCGCTGCACTTGTACACGCGTTGCGCGTGCGCCTGCGTGGCCAGCGCACACAGCGCCAGCGTCATCAACATCCTGGTCATTGATCCCCCCGGCGCACCGCCTTGGCGCGCGATGCGCGGGAGAATACCCGATTCAGGGAGCGTCAACACCTATGTTGGTGTAGAAATCCGAACAGTAGCGCCTGCCATTACGGCTGAGGTTGAAGCGCTGGCAGTTGGTGTCGTAACTGGTGCCTGTGGCGGTGATCAGGTAGCTGGACAGGGTCACACCATTCAGGTGGTGCTGGCTGCCGTTGGACTTCAGGGACCAATGTTCGTGCGGGCCGGTAGAGGACCCCCCATCGCACAAGGCCTGGTTCCGGGTATTGGCCGGGTTGGCAATGGCATCGTTGGCCGCCACCATGGCGCCCGTCGCGGGGCGGATGTTCATCAGATGGTAATAGGTGGTGGACCAGCCACCTTCGTGCACGATCTCGGCCATGCAGGAGGAGTGACGCTTGAAACGTCCCGACGCCGATGCCGATACCCAGTAGTTGCTCTGGTTGCTGCCCCACCAACCGCCCACCGACATGTCCAGCGAAGACATCGGGAACCGGCCGCTGCCGGAGTGGGTGTGTGCGCCGCCGATATGCCACTTCGCCTTGAGCGGATAAGGAAACTGCAACAGGTTGGTCGGCGGCACAACGGCTTGTGGCCGCGCCTCGCCACCGCGTTGCGCCGTCGCTGGGCTGCTTCCGAACAGGCGGCGGTAGACATCATTGAAGCCAGCGTCGGCCAGCGCGGTCGCACGCACAGTGTCCATGCCTGACAGCGCGTACAGGGTGCGCAGCGGGTTGTCGGCAGACAGCGCCACCGGCCCCATCGTGCGGGTGTCATCGGCGTCGTACATCGCATCACGCAGCGTTTCGGCCACTTCGCGCAACTGCGGGCCGAAGCCGGTTTTGGTGACCAGCGTGCCGAAGGGCCGTTCCAGGTTCCCGGCCGCCGCATCCTGATTGCCCACCACGCCGGTCTGCAGCTCCATCAGGGCAAGCAGCACGCGCGGACTGATGCCGCTGTAGCCCGCCCAATGGGAGACCACTTCGGCATTGGGGCTGAGCTGTGGCGCATGCGCGGACAGCCAGGCGGCGATATCGAAATCAAACATTTCCTCGTACTGGTACACGAGGTCCTGGCTCTGCACGGCAGGTTCGCTGGCTTGTGCCGTTCCCAGCGTGGATGCCGCACAGAGCACGGCCAGCAGTGCGGGTGTCATCAATCGGCGCGTATGGATGGTCATCGTTCGGATTCCAGATTGGATCTGAGCGGCGTGGTGTATTCAGGCCGCAACCTTCCCTGGACCCTGCGGAAGGGACCACGTCGAGATGTCGGGGCTGGCTCGCTGCTGCCGCTATTGGCGGGCGGGCAAGGCCAATGCTAGGTACGTGGGACAACGCCGGGTTTGTCGGCAATCACAAAGTTACCGGCGTTGGAAAGATCCATCGGAGGTGGCATTGATGCTATGGCCATCAATGGGACAGCACGCCCTCACGCCCGCACTCACATCGGCAGCAGTGTGGTGGCCGCGTGCAGCAACAGCCCGATCAGGCCACCGACCAGCGTGCCATTGAAGCGGATGAACTGCAGGTCGCGGCCTACGCTCAGTTCCAGCTGTTCCACCAGGTGGCGTTCGTCCCACCCCTTCACCGTCTGCGCGATATGCGTGGTGACGCCATCGCGCAGGCGCGAGGTCAGCCGCTGCGCACCCTCCAGCAGGTGCAGGTTGAGTGCATCGCGCAGCGCCGGGTCCGAAGACAGGCTGCGGCCCAGCGCGGCCATGCTGCGCTCCAGGTGCCCGGCCAGCGCGGAGTCCTCACTCTGCAGGTCCGCACGCAGGCTGGCGTGGATGCGCGACCACAGGCCCTGCACGTACTCCTGAAGGGCAGGGTGGTCGATCATTTCCTGCTTCAGCTGTTCAATGCGGGTAGCCAGCGCAGGGTCCTCGCGCAGGCGCTGCACGTAGCTGCCGAGCCACTGTTCGTAGTCCTGCCGCAACGGGTGCAGCGGGTCGGCCAGCACCTGCTGCATTTCCTCCAGCACCGCCCCGGCCAGGCGCTCGGCCAAGCTGTCACCGATCTCGTCGATCGGCTTGATCCAGTTCACCGTGCTGGACAGCGTGGGCCACTCGCGCTGGATGTAGCGCACGATCAGCTGCGAGGCCCGCTGCTTGACCTCCGGCTGTTCCAGCCAGCGCGCCAGCCGCTGCAGGCCTTCGTCCAGCACGCGCTGGTGGCGGCCATCGGCGGTCAGCAGGGCCAGCAGTTCACCGGCGGTGGAGGCCGCGTTCCACTGCCGCAGCTGCTGCACCACGAAGCCGTGCAGCTGCCTGCGCACGGCCGCTTCGTCGAAGAAATCCAGCGCCTGCAAGGCCCAGCCACGCGCCATGTCGGCCAGCATGCGCACCTGTTCGGGTGCCGACAGCCAGCTGCCCAGGCGGGCGGCCGGATCGAACACTTTCAGCCGCGCCAGCAGCATGTCCGGCGCCAGGAACTGGTCGCGCACGAAAACCGCCAGGCTGTCGCCGATGCGTTCTTTGCTGCGCGGGATGATCGCCGTATGCGGGATGGGCAGGCCCATCGGCCGGCGGAACAGTGCCACCACCGCGAACCAGTCGGCCATGGCGCCCACCGCCGCGGCCTCGCAGAACGCGGCGACCCAGGCCCAGATACCGCGCTCGCCCTGCCAGTGGCTCACCGCGAAACCGGCCAGCATCACCAGCAGCATGCCGAAGGCGATGGCTTTCAGGCGCCGCAGCTGGGCGCGGCGCGGATCATCGGGAGTCGTGGTCATGCGGGCAGTCTACCGGGGCCGGTGTTGGGCCCCGTTGACGGGAAAGTGCATGCGGTAGCGCCGAGCCATGCTCGGCGAGCGCAGCGGCAGCGTGATGCATGCCGCCCCACCCCCGCATTACGCGCTGAGCTGCGCGCGCAGCGCCGCCAGCTGCTGGCGCAGCGCATCGTTCTCGCGGGTCAGGGTGACGATGCGGGCGCGCAGCGCCGGGGCGCCTTCGCCCAGCTGTTCCAGGGCGTGCATCACCTCGGCATCGCGCAGCGCCTGCTCGTCCTCGCTGACCTCTTCAGCCTGCACCGCCACGTCCGGCTTGGCCGCACGCGGCTTGCGGTTGGCTTCGCGGGCCCGCTTGGCGGCCTGCTTCAGTTCGTCCTTGCCACCGGTGGCGGCCGCGCGCTGCTCGTCTTCCGGCAGCGATGCCACCGCTGCCGCCGCGCTGATCGACAGCTGGCCGTTCTTCACCGCCTCCACCACTTCCGGCGCCGCCTGCGCACGGATGCGTTCGATCATGCTGATCTGGTTGCTGCTCAGCTTCGCCTCACGGGCCAGTTCGGCGCGGCTGAAGCTGGGTGCCGGATCCCACGGCGGGCTGTCCTGGTCCTCGTCCTGGCCGTCGGCGGTGCCGTCGCTTTCGCGCTGCAGCTTTTCCTGCTCGATGCGCTTGCGCTCGGCCAGGATCTCGCGCTTGCGCAGCGCCAGTTCGCCACGCTGGAAGTCAGACACGCTGCGCCGGCCCAGGTGCTGTTCGATCATCCACAGGTGGACATCGTCCATGCTCTGGAAGCGGGTGTTCTGCACCGTGTTGAACGGCAGATCATGCTTCTGGCAGATGCCATACCGGTTGTGTCCGTCCACCAGCACATCGCCCCACAACACCAGCGCATCGCGGCAGCCTTCGGCCAGGATGCTGCGCTCCAGCGCTTCGTATTCGTCCGCGGTGAGCGGGTCGATGTAGGCCTTCAGTTCTTCTTTGACGACGATGTTCATGGGCAACGGGCAGTCGTGGAGCGGAACCGCCCATTGTACCGGCTCGGGCTGGCTCGTCCCGGCTCAGGCGGTGGCGCGGATCATCGCGCCGAGAACGTCGGCGATCTGGTCGATCTGCGCCGGTTCCACGATCAGCGGCGGCGACAACGCGATGGTGTCGCCGGTCTGCCGCACCAGCAGGTTGCCGTCGTGGAAGCAGCGCCGGAACACCTCATAGCCGCGGCTGCCCGGGGCATCGCGGCGCGGTGCCAGCTCCACCGCGCCGACCAGCCCGAAGTTGCGGATGTCCACCACGTTGGGCAGCCCCTGCAGGCCGTGCAGGGCGCGCTGCCAGTGCTCGCCCAGTTCGATGGCGCGCTCGAACAGGCGCTCTTCGGCATACACATCCAAGGTAGCCAGCGCGGCCGCGCAGGCCAGTGGATGCCCCGAACAGGTATAGCCGTGGAACAGGTCGATGGCCTGCGCCGGCCCCTGCTGCAGGCTGGAGTGGATGGCATCGCTGACCAGCACCCCGCCCAGCGGCACCGCGCCGTTGCTGGCGCCCTTGGCGAAGGTGATCAGATCCGGGGTGACGCCGAAACGCTGCGCGGCAAAGGGCATGCCGACGCGGCCGAAGCCGGTGATGACCTCATCGAACGCCAGCACGATGCCGTGGTGATCGCAGATTTCACGAAGGCGCTGCAGGTACCCTGGCGCCGGCAGGATGACCCCGGCCGATCCGGCGATGGGTTCCACGAACACCGCCGCGATGGTGGAGGCATCGTGCAGCGCGATCAACCGCTCCAGCGCATCGGCCAACTCTGCCCCGTGCCGCGGCAGGCCCTGGCTGAAGGCATTGCGCTGCAAATCCAGCGTATGCGGAAGGTGCGCACTGCCCCCCAACTGCAGGCCGAACTGGCGCCGGTTGTTGGGCAGGCCGCCGATCGCCATGCCACCGAAGCCGACGCCGTGGTAAGCCTTCTCGCGCCCGATGAAACGCGTGCGCTGGCCTTCGCCGCGGGCACGGTGGTGGGCCAGCACGATCTTCATCGCCGTATCCACCGCCTCGGAACCGGAGTTGGTGAAGAACACATGGTTCAGCCCCGCCGGGGCCAGCGCGGCCAAGCGCTGCGCCAGCACGAACGGCAGCGGCGAGCCCATCTGGAAAGTGGGCGCGAAATCCAGCGTGCCGGCCTGTTCGGCGATGGCCTGCACGATCTTTTTGCGGCCATGACCGGCATTGCAGCACCACAGCCCGGCGGTGCCATCCAAGATCTGCCGGCCCTCCACGTCCTCGTAGTACATGCCCTGCGCACGGACCAACAGGCGCGGTGCGCCCTTGAACTGCGCGTTGGCGGTGAAGGGCATCCAGAAGGCGTCGAGAGTCTCCGGCTGCGTGGTGGCAAGGACGTTGAGCGGCGGGGTCGGGGAGGGCATGACGGGCTCCGGAACGGCGACGGTTTTTCTGACTGTAGCGTAGGGATATGCCGCGCTGGCGTGACTTCAGGCGGGGAATGAGCGGTATGCGCAAGTGACACGCTGCGGTCCGCGCAAGCATCGGCACACCGAGCCCAACGTCGGGCTTGACTCAGTCTGAACCAGCGATGACTATCAGCAAGCCGATAACAGGGGTGCAAGGATGCAGATCGTGAAGCAGGCTCGCTTAGGTGCGGCCGTGGCATGTGCGCGCGCAGGCGCGTGGGCAGGGACAGCGATGGTGTGGGCCGGCATGGCGGCAACGGCGTCTGCCCAGCCCATGCAGCCCTATCAGGAGTACGACAAGCGACTACGGACTGCAGAACAGGTGGGGGCCTTGACCTCGGATCTGTTCGGTGACGCCGTCAACGTCTACGACCAGAGCACCACCTTCAACCAGACCGATATCGATCTGCCGGGAACCAACGCGCTGCCGGTGCGGCTGAGCCGGTCGCTCAACATCCGCCCCGTCCCGGCTATCGGCCTTGCACCCAAGACTTATGCGGGTGCGGCAGACTGGAATATCGATGTTCCCTATATCTCCGGCGTATTCGACTCGGCGTTCCGCTGGAACGTGACCGTCACTGGCGACACGCCGCGCTGCAGTACGAATTTCTACCCCCGCACGGACGTCCCCAACAAGCTTGAAGACGTCTGGTCAGGCTACAACGTCAATCTTCCGGGCCAAGGTGCGCGCTCCTTGGTGGCCATGCCGCCGGACGAGTTCAAGCGCCCCGACGGGCAGGCCCATGCCTGGACCACCACCTCGTTGGATTCAATTACCTGTACCGCAATGGCAGGTGGATACCCCGGCGAAGGGTTTGTGCTGCAGACCACCGATGGCATCACCTATACCTTCAACGTGGCTACCGAGCGCGCGATGGGGCTCATGGCGCGGGATTCCGGAGGCGCCGGTCGCCAGCGTGTGGAAATCTTCCTGATGGCAAGCCGCATCCAGGATCGTTTCGGCAACTTCGTCGACATCAGCTACAACGGTAACGGCCATCCAACGGCCTTCAGCGCCAGCGATGGGCGCCAGATAACCCTCCAGTATTCGGGTGATCGGCTGGTCAGCGCCTCCGCCCATGGGCGGACCTGGACCTACGCCTACAGCGGCGAAACTCTGCAACGGGTGACCCAGCCTGACCAGGCCGCGTGGGAGTTCACGCATCTGGAAGATCGCCGGATCAACTATGAAATCTGGCACGAAGATATCGGGCCGGGCTGCGGCAACGTCGCACCGATGGCCGACAAGCTTTACCGCCTGCAGATGCGCCACCCATCGGGTGCCCTGGGCACTTTCCGCTTCGACCATCAGCGGCTTGCGCGATCCGGCGTGCCTGGCATCCTGTGCCAAGGCGAGGCGCAAGGAGGCAGTATCGGCACGGGGTTCCCGATCGTGCACTACACCCCGGTACCGACTTGGTTCGACGTGCTGGGCCTGACCGAGAAAACCATCGAAGGCCCGGGTCTGTCCTCCCCGCTGCGCTGGTACTACACCGACCTTGGTCAAAGCTACGGCTCGTGGAGCGGCAACGTTCCGCCGTGCACCACCTGCGTGCAGTCCAAGGTGGTGCGCATCACCCAGCCGGATGGCAGCAGTGTCGAGGAGACCTACGGTGTGGTGTATTCGCACAATGAAGGCAAGATGCTGGCGCGCAGTACCGTAGCCGCCAGCGGGACGACTCTGGAAAGCGAAACGCTGAGCTACGTCAGCAACGCGCAGGTTCCGTCCATGCCATTCCCTGCGCGTTATGGCTCACGCTGGGGCGGTAGCGACGAGTCCTCGGTGCTGGTGCGTCCGCTTGCCAGGAAAGTCATCGTGCGTGATGGCGCCACGCTGACCTGGGAGGCCACTACCTTCGACGCCAAAGCCAGGCCAGTGAAGGTCACCCGCAGCAGCACGTTGGGCCACAGTCGTACCGATACCACCGCCTACCATGACAACACCGGTGCGTGGCTGCTCGGTCAGACCGCCAGCGTGACCAACAACGATACCGGCCTGGTTGAATCCCAGACCAGTTTCAACGGGATGGCGCTGCCCGTGGAGCAACGTCAATTCGGCAAGCTCGTGCAGACGCTGAACTATCATGCCGATGGCGCGGTGGCCAGTTTTGCCGATGGTCGCGGCAACAGCACCACGCTCAACAACTGGAAACGCGGCACGCCGCAGACCATCGGCTTTGCCGACGGCAACGGGATGAGCGCAACGGTCGATGACAACGGATGGATCCGTTCAGTCACCAATGAACTGGGCTACCAGACCAGCTATGACTACGACGCGATGGGGCGCATCACCACGACAGTGTTCGCCAGCGGCGATTCGGTCGCGTGGAATGCCAGTACCCAGGTGTTCGAGCGCGTGGATGCCGATGAATATGGAATTGCACCGGGCCACTGGCGCCTGAGCAGCAGCACCGGCAACCGTCGCAAGACCACCTGGTTCGATGCCATGTGGCGCCCGCTCATCACCCGCGAGTTCGACGCCGACAACGTCGCCCAGACCGACCGCTACCAGCGCTTCAGCTATGACCATGCCGGTCGCACCACCTTCCAGTCGTATCCCGGTGCAACCACCAACCTGACCAGTGGCCAGTGGAGTGAATACGACGCGTTGGGCCGTCCGACGTCCACTTCGGCTGACAGTGAACTGGGCCTGCTGACCACGATCACCGAATACCTGTCCAGCCTGCGTACGCGTACGACCGACCCGCGCGGGCAGAAAACGATCACCAGCCATCAGGCTTTCGATACGCCGAACTACGACGCACCGACGCGGATAGAGCACCCCGCTGGCGCCTTTACCGAGATCGCCCGCGACCGCTTCGGCAAGCCGACATCGATCAAGCGCCGCAATGCAGACAGCAGCGTCACCATCACCCGCGCATACGTGTATGACGGGCAGCAGCAACTGTGCAAATCGGTCGAGCCCGAGTCCGGTGCGACGGTGATGGCCTATGATGCAGCAGGTAATCTGGCCTGGAGCGCAGCAGGGCTGGCCCTTACAGCAGCGAATGGCTGCGACACCGCGACGGCACAGGCCTCCGGTCGCCGCGTGGACCGCAGCTACGACAGTCGCAACCGACTGAATCAGCTGAGTTTCCCGGATGGCAATGGCAACCAGACCTGGAGCTACACTGCGGCGGGCAAACCGTCCCAGGTGGTGACCGAAAATGCGGGAAGCCGCCAGGTCATCAATACCTACGCTTACAACAAGCGCGGCCTGATCACCGGTGAAACCATGCAGCAACAAGGCGTGGGTATCTGGACAATGGGCTACGGCTACGATGCCAACGCGGCCATGGCCAGCTTGCAGTACCCCAGTGGCCTGCAGGTCACGCTGGCGCCCAACGCACTCGGCCAGCCGACACAGGTAGGCAACTACGCATCGGCGGTGCGCTACTACCCGAACGGCGGGCTGCGTTCGTTCGCCTATGGCAATGGTGTCACCCACAGCATGACCCAGAATGCGCGTGCGCTGCCCGCACGCGCCATCGATGCGGGCGTGCTGGACAACACGATCACCTACGACGCCAATGGCAACGTGGCCACCGTGACCGATGCGGTGGAAGCCAGCAAGTCGCGTCAGATGCAGTACGACGCGCTTGATCGCCTGACCCAGGCTACCTCGGCTGCGTTCGGTGGAGGTGGCGTATTCCGCTATACCTACGATGTGCTGGACAACATCCGCAGCGCCAAGCTGGGCACCATCAAGCAGCACAACTATTACTACGACGCGCGCAACCGCATGACGACGGTGAACCGCGACGACGGCAGCGCGATCATGGGCCTGGACTACGATGTCCAAGGCAACCTGGCCAAGAAGAACGGCGAGGTGTTCCGCTTCGACTACGGCAATCGGTTGCGCGACGGCGCGGGCAAGGAGCTGTATGCCTACGACGCGCACGGCCGCCGGGTCGGCAACTACAGCACCTCGCTGGGTGACATCCTGTCGTTCTACGGCAACGATGGGGTCCTGCGCCGGCAGCACAACAAGCGCACCGGCAAGGAGCTGGAGTACGTCAGCCTGGGCAGCAGTCTGATCGCAGAGCTGGAGAGCACGGTAGCGGTGGCTGTCCCGGCATTGAGTGGGCCGGCCAACGTGGCTAGCGGCAGCTACAGCGTCAGTTGGACGTCGGTTGGCAACGCAAACCGCTACGAGCTGCGCCATTCCAGCAACGCAGGGGCCAGCTGGTCGTCGGCCTATACCGGAACCGCCCTATCGCATGCGGTAACTGGCGCACCCACTGGATCGCGCTCCTATCAGGTGCGTGCCTGCCAGGGTTCCAACTGCGGCGGATGGAGTGCCACGCTGGTGGTGCAGGTCGTACCGGTTCCTGCCTCGGCGCCTGCCCTGGTGGTGCCGGCTGCCGGTTTGAATGGCAGCTACAGCATCGGCTGGCCGGCCGTGACCGGGGCCACGCGCTATGTCATCGAGGAGCGCGCCGGGGAGGGTGCGTGGACATCCGTCCATAATGCCGCTGGGCTGAGTGTGGCCCTGAGTGGTCGAGCCGCTGGTGCGTACAGCTACCGCGGCCAAGCCTGCAATGTGTCTGGCTGCAGCGGCTGGTCCGCCGAACAGGCGATGACCGTCATCTATCCGTCGGAGTCCGCCCCCACCATTACCGCGCCGACGAGCAACAACAGCGGCAGCTTCATCGTGAGCTGGACTGCCGTTACCGGGAGCACGCGTTACGAGCCGCAAGAGCGGCTGGGGACCGGTGCGTGGACCAACCTGGCGAACACAACGGCGACCTCGCTGAGCATCAGCGGCAAGCCGACTGGCAGCCATGGCTACCAGGTGCGGGCCTGCAACGTTGCCGGTTGCAGCCCGTGGTCGAACATCGTTACCACGGCCGTGCTGTTGCCGCCTGCCGCAGCGCCTGCGATCACCTTGGCGGCAAGCAATACCAGCGGTAGCTACAACGTCAGCTGGAATGCAGTGGGCGGTGCGGTGGAATACCGCCTGGAAGAGCGCACAGGTACCGGCAGTTGGGTCGCGCTACAGGCTGAAGCGGCCACGCTGCGCGCGATCAGCGGCAAGGGAAACGGCACCTACGGTTACCGCGTACAGGCCTGCAACGCCGGCGGTTGCAGCGGTTGGTCGGCGGAGAAAACCACCACGGTGCTGCGTGTGCCAGGTGCCGCGGCAGTGACCACGCCAGCCACCAATAGCAGTGGTGCGTGGACGGTGAGTTGGGCGGCTGTCGCTACTGCAACTTCTTATCAGTTGGAAGAGCGGGTCAACGCCGGCGCTTGGGCGCTTGCATACACTGGTACGGCAGTGAACTGGGCAACCAGCGCCCGCGGCACGGGAAGTCATGGATATCGCGGCCGGGCATGCAACGCCAGCGGTTGTGGTGCGTATTCTGCAATTGTCACCACGGTTGTAACGAGGCCGCCAGGTGCTGCACCGGCCTTGAGTCTGCCCGCGTCGAACGGAAACGGCAGCTTCAGCGTGTCATGGGCCGCGGTGGCCACCTCCACGCGTTACGAACTGGAAGAGCAGGTCGGAAGTGCGTGGACCCAGCAGCAGAACACTTCCGCGCTGAGCAAGGCATTCACCGGACGGGCGACGGGCAGCTATCGCTTCCGGGTACGTGCCTGCAACGCAGGTGGCTGCGGCGCATATTCGGGCACGGGTACCGTGGCAGTGCTGCTGGTGCCGCAGAGTGCGCCTACATTGACGGCTCCCGCCTCCGCCGCCGCTGCATACACGATCAGCTGGTCAGCCGTCTCTACCGCTACCGGCTACAACGTGCAGCAGAACATCAACGGTGGGGGCTGGGGCGCGCTTGGCAGCTATGGCAGCACCAGTGTCGGGCTGAACCCGGGCAGCTCAGGGAGCTACGCGTATCGCGTGCAGGCCTGCAATGCGACGGGCTGCGGTGGGTGGTCGGCCACCAAGACGGTGGCGGTGCGGCGCCCGCCTGCTGCACCGAACATGAGCTATGCCACCCAGCACAACTACTACGCCGGGCCGCACAACGCGGAATACTCGATGTGCAAGGTCGGCTGGACGGCGGTGGGTTACGCGGATCGTTATGAGTTGCACGCCCATGGCGGGATCATGTTGTACAACGGCGCAGCGACCAGCGTGTCAGGACAGACCTACACGATCCAGTACTGCGCTTCGGTTTACGTGGTGCGCGCCTGTAATGCCTCGGGCTGTTCGGCGTTCTCTGCGCCGATGAACCATACGTTGACCCAAGATCCGCATCCGGGCGATGGCGGTGGGGTGATCCCGTGAGCAATGGAGCGATGATGATGACGAAGTTAATCAAAGCATTCGGATTGCTGGTAGTCACGGCGGCCGTAACAAGTATGGCGCCTGCCCAGGCGCAGACGACGGTGCGCTACCTGCACACCGATGCGCTGGGTACGGTGGTGGCGAAGACCGATGCCAATAGGAACGTGGTCGAGCGGACTACATTCGAGCCTTATGGGGCTGTGGTTGGCGGTGCGGTGGCTGACGGCCCGGGGTATACGGGGCATGTGAGTGATGTCGCTACCGGGCTGAGCTACATGCAGCAGCGGTATTACGATCCGGAGGTGGGGCTGTTCTTGAGTGTGGACCCAGTGACGGCTTATGACATGCCGTCGACTAATTTCAATCGTTATGTTTATGCAAGAAACAATCCGTATAAATTCTCAGATCCAGATGGGCGATTGTGGTGGACCATACCAACGTTCATTGGAATGATGACCTACGCAGACAACGCCAATGCACCAGGGCCCAATGACACCCCCTCCTCGAATCCACCCGGCGAGCAAATAGCGGCGGCTATTCCTGGTGGTGGCAGGGCTGTTGCTGGCGTTAGAGCAATGGCGAAAATGGCGGATAAGACGCACACGACCTATACGCGCTCGAAAGAAGATGGCACAACATATTCAGGACGGACAAGTGGCAAAGGGTCACCAGAGCAGCAAGTGGCAAACAGAACCAGTCGGCCTGATCACGTGGCAAAAACACAGGAAGGCTACGGACCTGCCAGTGTAGACAAACATTCGCAAAGTTCAGACGCAATCCGTGGGCGGGAACAGCAGAACATTGAGCGTCATGGGGGGGCAAGATCGCAGGGCGGGACCTCGGGGAATCAAATAAATGGCGTTTCAGCGAACAATCCAAAAGCTGATTCTTATCAGAGGGCTTGTTCGAAAGAATTTGGGTGTTAGTTAATATTTCTGCTTTTTTCAATGAGACTTAGCTCTGGCTGGGCTAGGGTCCACTCTGGGTCCAGTTCAATAATATATTCCCATTCGCGGAGTTGAGGATCTTCCGAAATGAGCATTTGGAGTGCATCGTTAGCGATCTCTGGGGCTCGCACGCGAAATATAAGAGTGCGCATGCCGCGGCAAGTTGTTCGTGCAAGAAACGCTGCGTTTTCAGAAAGCTGTAGAGATTTCGTTATTATCTCTTCAAGTTTTATAAGTATTTCTGATTCCTCGGCAGTTGGCATGCCAGAGGTGGCGGTATGTTCGCAATCTATGGTTATATTGAGGTTCCACGCATACGAGGCGCGCTCTTGAAAATTTCTCAATGATGAGTTGACAACGACGACTGCAGGGTCATCGCCTTTCGAGGTGTTGATAAGTGTGTAGTGTGGCTTGGGTATCATGGCGCTCCTTTTTGGGTTCGATTGCTCGCATAGAGGTTACTCTATTTGGCGGTTCGATGTCTCCGCATAGAGCGCGATTAATAGGGTTTATTCCCGATCGAGGCGGCTAAGAAGAGCGAATGAAACGCGATGCTGCCTGTTGCAAATATTGCATGTAAGACGGGTCTCGCGCTTGAAGGGCAATTCTCGCACGAACTAAGCTCGTGGCAGTCACGCTGCGGGCAGTCATCGGCAAGGGAATCGGCACCTACGGATGCCGCGTGCAGGCCTGCAATGCGACGGGGTGTGGAGGGTGGTCGTCTACCAAAACCGTCGCGGTGCAACGCCCGCCTGCAGCACCGAGCATGAGCTAAGCCAACCAGCACAATTACTACGCTGGGCCACAAAACTCGGAGTATTCATCCTGCCAGCTGCGAGCGCATGTTCCCCAACTACGAACGGTTTCAGAGGGAAGAGTCATACGGTGACGCAACGGTGCTGAGGTCAGGGCTCGACGTGGTCTGGGAATGGGTCGCGGTGAACGTGGTGCCGCTTGGTCTAGAGAAAATAGCCAGCGCATGCGAAGAGCAGGCGCCTTTTACTGGTGAACATGCCTCGGTCTACACCTCTGCGGCGTTGGATGCTAGTGCAGCGCTTGCCTTGACATTGCGGGCACTGGCCAGCGCCTCCGAGGAGAGCGCCATCGAAGTCGCTTCCTATGCGACAGACACCGTTGATCTGTTCGTGCAATCCACTGAGGACATTGATCCAACCTCTTTCGATTTTGAGGATGTCATGGCTGCGCACCCTCTGATGCAGTCGGAAATCGAACTCCAGTGGGAGAGTCTGCAGTTGCTTGAAAGGTGCACGGACCGCACTGCTACCCTCGCGGAACTGCGTGCGCATTCTCCGTCGCTGTGCGCCTGCAGTCTGCCGCTGACTAGCAGTTCCGGCTGATGGATGAGCTCTCTAAACCGGGCGCTGCGCTTGATGATGATGCTTCAGTCGAGATGATTCGCGTGTGGATTGCCTCGAGGAAGCTTCATTGCTCGATCAAAGTCGGCATGTACGAAGAATCGTCAGAGATTCGGGAACAGAAGGCGTGGGGCATCATCATGGCCGATGTGGACCGTCACGTGGCCAGCGCATTGGAGTCAGGCTATGGAATGGACCAACAATCGGTGCTTCTCGAGATAACGTCCGCGTATCGCGTCTAAATGGCATCGGCTGCTCCATCCTTCCAAAGGGTCAGGGCGATGACCATTCCGGAGCTGCTCGATAGCAGGGGTAAGTAGATGATCAAGAACTTCTCGATTTTGTCGACGATAGAGGTATCGTGCGACGGACAGGTATACGATCTTCATAGCGATTACGAAGCTACCAAGGTCGAGCATGATCTTATTGCTAACGCGCTGGTACTGTCATGGCGCGCTACGCGTGAGGGCCTCCCGCAGAAGTTGTCCCTGAAGTTCGGCAAGCTGGAGATTCTTGTGCTGCGTGGGCCGGATGTTGAAATGCCCAGAAGTGAGGATGGGCATCTGTCATTCATCGGGTACTCGAGCCCTGAAGATGAGGGGATGGATAGCTTTCTCCTCGAAGAGATGGCTGATCATGACTCTCGTATTATTTTCAACTTCGAGGGAGGCCTTGTCATGAAGGTCTATGCGGCGACGGCCCTCCTACTTGTCGAAGACGGTAGCGGGCCGGTCGCATGAGGTGGCGTGGACACTGCGGGAAAGGCCTTCAATGACGATGGGGGTTGCCCATTCCGTCTTCTTGAATCAGCTCGCGTGCTGCGATGATCAGCCCTTCCACCAGTTCTTCGTTCATCACCACCACGTCGTTGCCGTTGGTGTGGCTGACATGCACCGCATGCAGGATGTCCAGGATGACGATCACGCACTGCTGCCTGCTGTAGACGGGGGAACTGCCGGTGTCAGGCTGCTGGTTGGCCTGTGCTTTTGCGGCGGCAGGCGGAGGGTCAGCAAGCGGCTGCACCAGCCGCAGGCGGGGCGTGTCCTGGAACACGGGATGCGGCACGCCATCGGCGCGCAGGATCCGCTCCAGTTTGTCGATGAAGTGGGGCGGCAAGTCATGCATGGCATCGCCCAACAGGGAATACAGGCGCATACCGCTTAGGGTGTGATCGGACATGGGCAACCTCGTAGCCGGATGGGCCCCCTGCCAAGTCGCAGGGTGGCGGGTGGTGCGGGTTGGCATACCGGCCGTGTGATCAAAAAAACCGGCGGATCAAATCCCCACGCATCGCCCGCCGTATTTCCGGCGAGGTGATGCATTCTCCGCCGGGCCCAAGAGGGGCAGCAAGAGAGAGCAAGTGACCACACGTATCAGGATGCCAATCCCGGCTGGCGCTTCTACGTCGCCAGCATCGCCATCGTGCGTAACGCGACCCGGTCAAGTACATGGGCAAAGCTGCAAAATGCGTCCGCCGCGACAAACAGCGCGCCTCAACGGCAGCTCGCGCTGACCTGATGTATCGCATCCCGCAGCGCCTGCCGATCCCGCTCGTCCACCGCATCCTGGAAGTACTGCAGGTCCTGCTTGCCCAGTCCGCAGGGGTCGTCGGTATAGCCGGGCGGCCACAACCCAAGGAACTGCGCCACCCCGGCGATGATCTGCTGTGGGCTCATCTGCGGACGCATGCGGAAGTAGCGAGGTCGTTCCTGGAAGGCCGCATGCACGGTGCGGCGTCCGATCAGTTTGGGGGCCAGGGTGGCAGCGTCGATGCCGTCACCGCCGCTGACCACATCGCCGCGCAGGCGAAGGTCCAGTGGCGCGCGCGCAACGGGCTCGGCGATGTCCACCAGCTTGGCCGTATCAGGTGCGGCAATGACGGGCTGTAGCGGGCTGACCATGCGGCGGTTGCGTTGCGCGGGCGTAACGTCGGGTCTCCTGGGCAGCGCGATGGGCTGCGCTGCAGGCGGTGGCGCCGGCAACCAGCGCACGCTCATGCGATGGGCATCGCTGCGCGTCAGGGTGGCGCGGGTGGTGGTCAGCAGCCACCAGCCGATCAGGGCATGCACGGCGATCACCAGCGCCCACGCGATGACGTGGGGGGCGGCGGGGAAGGGGAGTGATGGGCGGGGTAGGGCGAGGGTCGACATTGGTGGTGCATCCATGCGGTTACCTTCGGGGTGAGAGTAGGCGTGAGGGCGGAAAGTTTCGTTGGGTGGTTCAGGGGCGGCCGCTTCGCTCGCCGAGCATGGCTCGGCGCTACCAAAACCGAGAATGGCTAGCGCTACCAGAAGCGGGCGTGTCCCGGCGCTACCGGCGGTGTCGGCTGAAACCAATCTGCCCCCCTTCGAGAGGGGCGTGGCAGAATCCGGAACGCTCTCTGCTTGTTGATCCTGCCCATGTCGTCCACTGCTGCACCCGCCTCGATCCCGTCCGCGCCGGCCAATTCGCCGCAGCGCGTGCTGCTGGCCAGCCTGATCGGCACCACCATCGAGTTCTTCGACTTCTACATCTACGCCACCGCGGCGGTGCTGGTGTTCCCGCACCTGTTCTTCCCGGAGAGCAGTGACAAGGCGGCGATGCTGCAGTCGCTGGCGACCTTCGCGGTGGCGTTCATCGCACGGCCGGTGGGGTCGGCGGTGTTCGGGCACTTCGGCGACCGCATCGGGCGCAAGGCCACGCTGGTGGCGGCGCTGCTGACGATGGGCCTGTCCACGGTGTTGATCGGGCTGTTGCCCACGCATGCGCAGATCGGCCTGTGGGCGCCGGCATTGCTGGCGCTGTGCCGTTTCGGCCAGGGCCTGGGGCTGGGCGGGGAATGGGGCGGTGCAGTGCTGCTGGCCACCGAAAACGCACCGCCGGGCAAGCGCGCCTGGTACGGCATGTTCCCGCAGTTGGGGGCGCCGCTGGGCTTCCTGCTGTCGGCCGGCATCTTCCTGATCCTGGGCCGCCTGCTCAGCGCCGATGACTTCCTGCAGTGGGGCTGGCGCATCCCGTTCGTGGCCAGTGCGCTGCTGGTCGGCCTGGGCCTGTGGGTGCGCCTGAACATCCATGAGACGCCTGCCTTCCAGAAGGCGCTGGATGCGCATGCGCGGGTCAAGCTGCCGATGCTGACGGTGCTGCGCGACCACGCCGTGCCGATGCTGCTGGGCACGTTGGGCGCGTTCGCCACCTTCGTGCTGTTTTACCTGATGACCGTGTTCGCGCTCGGCCATGGCACGGCGGTGCTGGGCTACAGCCGCGAGCAGTTCCTGCTGCTGCAGATGGTCGGCATCCTGTTCTTCGCCGCCGGTATTCCCATTTCGGCGCGCTACGGCGACCGCTGGGGCACGCGCCGCACGATGATCATCGCCAGTGGCCTGATCGTCGCTTTTGGCGTGCTGCTGGCGCCGATGTTCCAGGCCGGAAGCCCGTGGATGGTGCTGGGGTTCCTGTCGCTGGGGTTGTTCCTGATGGGCCTCACCTACGGTCCGTGTGGCACCTTCCTGGCAGAGATCTACCCGGTGGAGGTGCGCTACACCGGCGCTTCGTTGTCGTTCAATCTGGCCGGCATCCTCGGCGCGGCGCCGGCACCGTATCTGGCGACGTGGCTGGCCGAACGCTTCGGGCTGGTGGCGGTCGGCTATTACCTGTGCATCGCCGCGCTGGTGACCATCTGCGCGCTGCTGGCGTTGCAGCGCCGGGTGCGCTGATCAGCCGAAGAATCGCTTCAGCGTGCGTCCCAGCCAGCTGCCGCCCTGGTGTTCGCGGGTGAACTGGTTGAGGTGGTGCTTGACCGATTCGGCGTAGGCCTTGTCATCGCCACGGATGTGGTTGAACAGCCAGCGCGAGAGCATGGTGCGCAGTTCGTCGGTCACGTCTTCGCCGGCCTGGAAGCGCAGGCGATAGTCGGACACGCGCTTGCCGAAGATTTCGTGCACGCGCTTGTGCGCGGCGCAGAACGGGTAGCCGGCTTCTTCCATCAGCTCTTCTTCGAAGGCGAAGTGGGACATGGTGTAGTCCACCAGCTCGTCGATCACATCAGCCACGGCAAGCTGCTGCAGTCCCTGCTGGGCGACGTGCAGATGGTTGAGCATCTCCACGATCCGCTTGTGCTGGTTGTCGATGACCTCGATGCCGATGTTGAGATCGTCCTGCCAGACCAGTAAGGCCATCTGCGTACTCCCTGTGTGCGATGGGAGCGAGTCTGGGCATGCGTGCCGATTGCGACACTGATCTGGATCAAAGCGGGTGGCAGCGTGACCGGTAGCACCGAGCCATGCTCGGCGGAATGTTCCAGGTGTCGCAGCCCGCGCCGGAAGGCCGCCGAGCATGGCTCGGCGCTACCGAAAGCCTGTCTCAGGCGGGGGTGGCGTTCACTGCGGCGCTGCAGACCCGGTTGCGGCCGCCGGCCTTGGCCAGGTACAGCTGGCGGTCGGCTTCGGTGATCAGTTCGTGCAGGCTGTCATGCTGGGGGCGGATGCAGCACAGGCCGATGCTGACGGTCATGCGCAGCGCGGTGCCGGCGATGGGAACCTGCAGCGCGGCGATGCTCTGGCGCAGGGTTTCGAAGTAATCCACCGCTTCGTCCGGCGCCAGCCCAGGCACCATCAGGCAGAACTCTTCGCCCCCGAAACGGGCTACCAGGTCGCCGCTGCGGGCGTGCGTGGCCACGGCATCGGCGCAGGCGCGCAGTGCGTCGTCGCCGCCGTCGTGGCCGAAGGTGTCGTTGATGTGCTTGAAGTGGTCGATGTCCACCATCGCCACCGCGATCCAGTCCTCCTGCTGCTGCACGCCGTGCAACTGGCGCTGGCTGTGTTCCAGGAAGCAGCGGCGATTGGGCAGGCCGGTCAGGAAATCGCGGGTAGCCAGGTCCTGCAGGGTGCCGATCAGTTCCAACTGGTCCACGTTCTGCGAGACGCGGCAGAAGAATTCTTCGCGCGAAAACGGCTTGCGTAGGAAGTCGTTGGCGCCGTTCTTCAGGAAACGGGGAATCAGCGAGGCATCGGTATTGCCGGACAGGCCGATCACCGCCACCTTGTCGCGCGAACGATGCATGCGCAGCCGTCGGGTGAATTCCACGCCCTGCATGCCGGGCATTTCCTGGTCCACCACGGCCAGCCGGATGGACGGATGCGCATCGATCGCCGCCAGCCCTTTTTCGCCGTCGGCCGCCTCATACACCGGGTGGCCGTACATGCGCAGCAGGGCCGCTGCATAGGCACGCGCGGACGGCGAATCATCCACCACCAGCGCGGCGATGCGGCGGTTGCGGTCCAGCCGCTGCACCAGCCACACCAGGTAATCCACGCTGCCGGGAGTGTTCTTCAGCACGTAATCGATGACTTTCTGTTCCAGCACGCGGCGGCGCACGTCTTCGTCATACACCCCGCTGACCACCACCGTCGGCAGACCGCGGGAAACGAAGTAATCCACCACGGCTTCGCGGTCGCCATCGGCCAGCACCAGGCCGGTCATCACCAGGAACCAGCCCTGTTCCTCTTCCAGCAGGCGGCCGGCTTCGGCCAGGCTCGAAGCCACTGTCACCTTCAGCTCCAGGCGCTGTTCGATGGCTTCACGCACCAGGGTGGTGAAGGTTCGCGAATTCTCCACCAGCAGGATGCGCTGGGGCAGGGGATCAACACCGGGGTCGCTTACGAAAGCGCCCTGCAGCAAGGCGGGCATGAGGCGTGCGCTCGGAACGGGCTGGGTCTTCAAGGCTATCGGCCGTTCCTCTGAAAACTTGAACTGCGTCACCAAATTAGATTGCGCAGCTTTACAAATGCCATCGTGGCGACCAGCAACGGCGTGCGCAGGAGACGTCCGCCGGGGAAGGGCCGGTGCGGCAGCCGCTCGAATACCTCCAGCCGGCCGGCCTGGCCGGCGATGGCCTCGGCGATGACCTGCCCGGCCAGGTTGGCCGAGGCCACCCCATGCCCGGAAAAGCCCTGCGCGAAGTAGATGTCCGGGGTTAGCCGGCCCCAGTGCGGAGCGCGGCTGGGAGTGATATCCACGTAGCCGCCCCACAGGTAGTCCAGCGGCACGCCATGCAGCTGCGGGAACACCTGCCACAGGCGCCGCTGCATCACGCTGTCCAGGCCGGCAGGCGGCCGCGAGGAGTAACTGGCGCCGCCGCCGAACAGCACGCGGTGGTCGTGGCTGAGCCGGAAGTAGTCCAGCACCAGCCCGGTATCGGACACCGCCATGTCGTTGCGGATCAGCGCCCGCGCGCGCGCTTCGCCCAGCACCGGGGTGGCACCGACATAGGTACCGACCGGCATCACGTGGCGCTCCAGTTCCGGGGCGATGCCTTCCAGCCAGGCATTGCCGGCCAGCAGCACGTGGGCGGCGCGCACGGTGCCGGTGGCGGTGCGCAGGGCAGGGCGCGGCGTGCGCTGCACTTCCAGCACGGGCGTGTGTTCGTGGATCACCGCGCCGGCGGCGATCGCGGCATCGGCCAGGCCTTGGGCATAGGCCAGTGGATGCAGGTGGCCGCTTAGCGGATCGAACATCGCGCCCTGATAGCGCGGGCTGTCCAGCTGTGCGCGCAGGGTGGCGCGGTCCCACCACTGCATGGGGTAGTCGTACTGGGTGGTCAGCCGCTCCACGTCGCGCTGCAGCGCCTGCGACTGGCGCGTGGTGATCGGCACGTTGGCATGGCCGGACACCCAGTGGCAGTCGATCCGGTACTGATCAATGCGATCACGCAGCAGCTGCACGCCCTGGCGGGAGTAGTCGAACAGGGTGCGCGCGTCTTCCACGCCGACCAGCTTTTCCAGCACGTCCACCTCGCAGCCATAGCCGACCAGCGCCTGGCCGCCATTGCGCCCGGAGGCCCCCCAGCCGATCCGGCAGGCTTCCAGCACCACCACGCGCAGGCCGCGGCGCGCCAGTTCCAGGGCTGCCGAAAGCCCGGTGTAGCCGGCGCCGAGGATCGCCACGTCAACGTGGACATCGCCGTCCAGCGCCGGCAGCGGGGCGCGGGGTCGTACGCTGGCGGCATACCAGCTGGGTGGCAGGGCAGGGTCTTCGCGCAGGGCGTGCGTGGGGTCCATGGGCATAGTCTGGCGCAGTTCCCACGGTGATGGTGTGACTGCCGGTAAGGTTGCTGCGGTCATCTGCCGGGGTTACCGTGTGCGCAGCGCCGAGGACCTTCGCATGCGCCTTCCGCCCCTTGTGGGATTGCCGACCGACAGCACGTTGCAGGGCCATCATCGCTTCGCGATGGCCGGCGGGATGTATGTGCGCGCACTGCTGGATGCCGCTGTGGTGACCCCGGTGCTGCTGCCCTCGCTGCAGCCGCCGCTGCCCGCGGCTGGCGGGCTGGCGCAGTGGCACGGCGGGCGTTCTGCCGTGGTCAATCCGGTACACGGCCAGGGAATCGAGGCACTGGCTGACGGCCTGCTGGCCGAAGCGCACGCTGACGAGGGCCTGGTCGAAGCCGCCCGCAGCCGTGGGCATTGCTTCGTGCTGGGCGTGCAGTGGCATCCGGAGTGGCGCGTCACCCACAATCCCTTCTATCACGCTGTGTTGCATGCGTTCGGCCAAGCTTGCCGGCAGCGCCAACGACTTCAACAGGATTCCACATGAGTACCGACAGCCGCACGCGCAGGGTGCCAACGGAGGAAGATGCGCAGGAAAGCAGCCTGCTGCGCTGGCTGAAGGACCGCCGCATCACCGAAGTGGAGTGCCTGGTACCGGACATCACCGGCATCGCGCGCGGCAAGATCATCCCGGCCGACAAGTTCTCCCACGATTACGGCACGCGCCTGCCGGAGGGTATCTTCGCTACCACCGTCACCGGTGACTATCCGGATGATTACTACGAACTGACTTCGCCTTCGGATTCGGACATGGTGCTGCGCCCGGATCCGGAAACGGTGCGCATGGTGCCGTGGGCCACCGATCCCACCGCGCAGATCATCCACGACTGCTACACCAAGAACGGCCAGCCGCACGAACTGGCGCCGCGCAACGTGCTGCGCCGCGTGCTGGATGCCTACACTGAGCTGGGCCTGCGCCCGGTGGTGGCACCGGAGCTGGAGTTCTTCCTGGTGCAGAAGAACACCGATCCGGACTTCCCGCTGCTGCCGCCGGCCGGTCGCTCGGGCCGTCCGGAGACCGCGCGGCAGTCCTATTCCATCGATGCGGTGAACGAGTTCGATCCGATCCTGGACTTGATGTACGACTACGCCGATGCGATGAAGCTGGACGTGGACACGCTGATCCACGAATCCGGCGCGGCGCAGCTGGAAGTCAATTTCACCCATGCCGATGCGATGAACCTGGCCGACCAGGTGTTCCTGTTCAAGCGCACCATGCGCGAGGCGGCCATGCGTCACGGGGTGTATGCCACCTTCCTGGCCAAGCCGATGGAAAACGAGCCGGGCAGCGCCATGCACATCCACCAGAGCCTGCTGCGGATCAGCGACGGGGCCAACGTGTTCGCGGGCGATGGCGATGGGGAAGGGGAGTTCAGTCCCGTGTTCGGGCATTACCTGGGCGGGCTGCAGAAGTTCGCGCCGCAGGCCATGGCGTTCTTCGCGCCCAACGTGAACTCCTACCGCCGGCTGGTATTCGGCGAGGTGTCGCCGAGCAACGTGCACTGGGGCTTCGACAACCGCACCTGCGGCCTGCGCGTGCCGATGGATACGCCGGACAACATGCGGGTGGAAAGCCGCTTTGCCGGTTCAGATGCCAACCCGTACCTGGCGATGGCGGCCACCCTGGCCTGTGGGCTGCTGGGCCTGCGTGGGCAGCTGGCGCCGGATGCGCCGATCAGCGGCAGCGCCAAGGAACTGGGCTACGACCTGCCGCGTTCGCTGGGCGAGGCGCTGGATGGGCTGGAGCAGTGCGCCGAACTGCAGGCGCTGCTCGGCGAGCGCTTCTGCAGGGCCTATATCTCGGTGAAACGCAAGGAATACGAGACCTTCTTCCGGGTCATCAGTTCGTGGGAACGCGAGTTCCTGCTGCTGAATGTCTAGACATTCAGCCGAGCATGGATCGGCGCTACCAGTTCCGGCGCTGCGGCGTTAGGCTGGCAGCCGTCTGCAGGCCGGCATCGGCCCCCACCCCGCTATGGAGCCCCCTCCCATGAAGCTGCGCACCCTGACCCTCGGCCTTTCCGCCGCCTTGCTTGCCGCCTGTGGCGGTGGTGGCAACGGCGCCGCGCAGGACGGCAAGGTCCTCAACGTCTACAACTACAGCGATTACATCGCCGAAGACACCATCCCGGCGTTCGAAAAGCAGAGCGGGATCAAGGTCACCTACGATGTGTTCGACAGTGACGAAATGGTGGAAACCAAGCTGCTGGCCGGAAACAGCGGCTACGACGTGGTGGTGCCGACGCTGAACTTCTTCGGCCGGCAGATCCAGGCCGGCGTGTTCCTGCCGCTGGACAAGGCCAAAATCCCCAACCTGGCCAAGCTGGACCCGAAGGTAATGGAGCGCATCGCCACCCAGGACCCGGGCAACAAGTACGGCGTGCCGTACATGATCGGCACCACCGGCATTGGCTACAACGTGGACATGCTGAAGGAACGTTTCGGTGGCAGCGCCGACATCGCCAACAGCTGGGACCTGGTGTTCAAGCCGGAAAACATCGCCAGGATGAAGGACTGCGGCGTGACCATCCTGGACACTCCGGCCGACATGATTCCGGTGGCCATGCACTACCTGGGCCTGGACCCGCACAGCAACAACCCGGCCGACATCCAGAAGGCCGGCGCGCTGCTGAAGTCGATCCGCCCGTACGTGCAGAACTTCCACTCCTCGCAGTACGTGGGCTCGCTGGCCAACGGCGGCACCTGCCTGGTGGTGGGCTGGTCGGGCGACATCATCCAGGCGCGTGACCGCGCCGAAGAGGCGGCCAACGGCGTGCACGTGGCCTATTCGATCCCGCGCGAAGGGGCGCCGCAGTGGTTCGACATGCTGGCCATCCCGAAAGATGCCAAGAACCCGGAAGCGGCCTACCAGTTCATCAATTACCTGCTGGAACCGAAGGTCGCCGCGGCCAACACCAACTTCATCCACTACGCCAACCCGGTAAGCGAGGCGACGCCGCTGGTGGACGAGGCGATCCGTACCGACCCGACCATCTACCCGCCGGCGGACGTGGCCGAAAAGATGTTCACCTATTCGATCAACACCCCGGAAACCGACAAGCTGTACACCCGCTTGTGGACGGAGATCAAAACCGGCCGTTGATCGGGGCGGTCAGCCAGCTAGATCCCCGCCATTGGGCGGGGACATGGCAGTGCCGGGGCAGGCGCCGGAGTTGGACGTGCTGTCCCAGTTGCGGATCTGCGGGCCCTGCCAGTGCACGAACGTCATGTCCGGCCTGCTGAAGCTGGTATAGCCCATGCATGTGTTCCAGTTCTGTACGTGCACGACGTTGGCGAGCACCACTTTCTCCGGGTTGAATGCTACCCAGGTGAGCTTGTGGATGCCTTTACCCATGGGTGTGTACGCGTACTCCACGGTGTTGTTGTTGCCGATTGCATCGCCGCTGACTCCCCAGAAGCTGGCCGTACAGCCGTCGTCATGGAAGCGGATAAGGAAGGCGCCGGTGTCGAAGTCCGACAGCATGGTCTGGCCGGTTCCGGGGTAGCCGGTGGGGCTGCAGGCCCAGGCACCCAGCGGTGCGCAGGCGAGGATCAGGGCGACGAGGGGGCGGAGGGTGCGCATGGAAGGGTCTCGGCTTCGGGGACTGCGGTGCAGGTCCTGGGATGAGCGTGCCCGGCCACCGTGCCCAAAGTAAGAGCGGGCCGCGACGCGCCGCAGCGGTGCGCCGCCGGCCGCCAACTGCCGTCATGTCGCTTCGGCACGGGCATGGCTAGAATGGCGCCGCTGTCCACCATCCGCTCCCGGAGCCCCCCATGCCCGCTGAAGCCCTGCCGGAAGCCGTCGTCGCCGATACCCACGGCGAGCCCGGCTACCTGTCCATCCGTGAGCTGCGCAAGGAATTCGACGGTTTCGTCGCGGTCGACGACGTCAACCTGGACGTGCGCAAGGGCGAGATCTTCGCCCTGCTGGGTGGCTCGGGCAGTGGCAAATCCACGCTGCTGCGTTGCCTGGGCGGGTTCGAAACGCCCACCAAGGGCAGCATCGTGCTCGATGGCCAGCCGCTGGTGGCGCTGCCGCCGTACAAGCGTCCGGTCAACATGATGTTCCAGTCCTACGCGCTGTTCCCGCACATGAGCGTGGAGCAGAACATCGCCTTCGGACTGAAGCAGGATGGGCTGGCAAGTGACGCGATACGCCGCCGGGTGGGTGAAATGCTCGAGCTGGTGCACATGACCCAGCTGGCCGAGCGCCGGCCGCACCAGCTGTCCGGTGGCCAGCAGCAGCGCGTGGCGCTGGCCCGTTCGCTGGCCAAGGGGCCCAAGCTGCTGCTGCTGGACGAACCGATGGGTGCGCTGGACAAGAAGCTGCGCTCGCAGATGCAGCTGGAGCTGGTCAACATCATCGAAACCTCCGGGGTCACCTGCGTGATGGTCACCCATGACCAGGAAGAGGCGATGACCATGGCCACCCGCGTCGCGGTAATGGATGCGGGCTGGATCCAGCAGGTGGGCAAGCCGGAGGATGTCTACGAGCAGCCGGCCAACCGCTTCGTCGCCAGCTTCATCGGCTCGGTCAATTCGTTCGAAGGGGTGATCGACGAGGACCTGCCGGAGTACGTCACCGTGCGCTCGCCAGCGTTCCCCGCGCCGATCTACATCGGCCACGGCATCACCTGCTATGAGGGCCAGCCGGTCGCCTTCGCGGTGCGTCCGGAGAAGATCATGATCGGCAAGGACGAGCCGGAAGGGCATACCAACAAGGCCCAGGGCGTTATCGAGGACATCGCCTACTTCGGCAGCCATTCGGTGTACCACGTGCGCCTGCCCAGCGGGGCCAGGGTGATGGCCAACTTCGCCAATTCGCAGCGCTGGGCCAGCGATGGCCTGACCTGGGGCGATGAGGTGTGGGTGCACTGGCGCGACAACGACGGCGTGGTGCTGACCTCATGAGCGCGGCCGTGCGCAAACGCTGGATGCCGGAACTGCGTGATGCGGTGGTCGGCGTGCCGTATCTGTGGCTGCTGCTTTTCTTCGCGGTGCCGTTCGTGATCATCCTGATGATCTCCTTCGCGCATACCCAAGTGGGTTCGCCGCCTTACACTTGGCTGCTGCAGTACGTGGATGGTGCGCTGGCGCTGAAGTTGAACCTGGAAAACTACCTGCAGCTGGTGCGCGACCAGCAGTACGTGCTGGCCTATGTCAGCTCGTTCAGGATCGCTGCCATTTCCACCGTGCTGACCCTGCTGATCGGGTATCCGATGGCTTATGCCATCGCGCGCATGAAGCCCTCCACGCGCAACATCATGATGATGCTGGTGGTGCTGCCGTCCTGGACGTCCTTCCTGATCCGGGTGTACGCGTGGATCGGCATCCTGGACCGCAACGGCCTGCTCAACCAGCTGCTGCTGAAGATCGGCCTGATCGACCAGCCGCTGCAGATCCTGTACACCCCGACCGCAGCCTACATCGGCATCGTGTACTGCTATCTGCCGTTCATGGTGCTGCCGTTGTATGCCAATCTGGTCAAGCATGACCAGCGCCTGCTGGAGGCCGCCTACGACCTCGGCGCCAAGCCGTGGCAGGCCTTCCTGCGCATCACCCTGCCGCTGTCCAGGGCCGGCATCATCGCCGGCTGCATGCTGGTGATGATCCCGGCGGTGGGCGAATTCGTGATTCCCGAAATGCTCGGCGGGCCGGATACGCTGATGATCGGCCGCGTGCTGTGGGGCGAGTTCTTCAACAACCGCAACTGGCCGGTGGCCTCGGCGGTGGCGGTGGTGATGCTGTTGCTGCTGCTGGTGCCGATCTTCCTGTTCAACCGGTCACAGCAGCGCGTGCTGGAAGGAAAGCAGGCATGAGCACCCTGCGCGGTTACCGCTGGATGGGCTGGGGCGCATTGGCGCTCGGCTTTGCCTTCCTGTACCTGCCGATCCTGCTGCTGATGGTGTTCTCCTTCAACAGCTCGCGGCTGGCCACGGTCTGGGCCGGTTTTTCCACCCGCTGGTATGGCGAACTGTTCAACGACCGCGCCCTGATGGATGCGCTGTGGATGAGCCTGAAAGTGGCGTTCTGGACCGCCTGCGCCGCCACCGTGCTGGGCACGATGGCGGCCATGGTGATGACCCGCTTCCGGCACTTCCGTGGCAAATCCGCCTTCAGTGCGTTGATCACCGCGCCGTTGGTGATGCCGGATGTGATCCTGGGCTTTTCGCTGATGACCCTGCTGGTGTCGATGGGCGGCATTCCCGGTTTCCCGGCGCGGGGTGCGGCCACGATCTGGATCGCCCATGTGACCTTCACTCTGTCCTTCGTGACAGTGGTGCTGTCATCGCGGCTGCAGGAGCTGGACATATCCCTGGAAGAGGCAGCGATGGACCTGGGCGCCAGTCGGCTGACCGTGTTCCTGAAGATCACCCTGCCGATCATCGCCCCGGCGCTGCTGGCCGGTTGGCTGCTGGCCTTCACTCTGTCGCTGGACGACGTGGTGATCGCCAGCTTCGTGGCCGGGCCCAGCTCGACGACGTTGCCGATGAAGGTTTTTGCTTCGGTGCGCATGGGCATCAGCCCGAAGATCAACGCACTGGCCACGCTGATGGTATCAGCGGTGGCGGTGGCCGCGGTGATCGGCTGGTATGTCACCGCGCGCGGCGAAAAACGCCGCCAGCGCGACCTGCTGCTGGCGCGCCAGGACAACGGCTGATGGCATCGGGTGCCGTGCAGGTACCCGACGCCTGTGCGGCTCAGCCGGTCACAGCGGTCCCTTGTCGCGGAGCGATCCGCTCAGGTTGGTGAACTCCAGTCCTTCGCTGGTGATGTTGGTGTACACGCGGTCTTTGAACCAGTCCTGGACCTGTGCGACGGTCGCCCGATGGACCGGCTCGATCCAGTAGAGAAGGTAATGGTCCGGCGCGGTGGCGATGGCGGTGTATTCCACGGTTTCGGTTTCGCCCTCTTCAGGACCGCGTATACCGACATAGGTCATGGTGCGGCCATCTCTTTCAAACCGCAGTTCGTAGGCATTCTCACCGAAATCCAGCTCCACGACCCTGCCGATGCCGGGGTACGGGTGGTCCGGATGGGTCTGCGGTGGGGGACTGGCCAGGGCGGCGGCGGCGCTGAACCCCAGCAGTGTGCTCATGATGATCTTCTTGTACACGACGTTTCCTTTTAGGCCTGTTTGAAGGCCGTGGATGGCGCTGGCGTGAGGGCTCGCGCAGAGGAAGTTTCATCGCCTGGGCCCGGCGCCGTAAGAGGGAAGCCGGTCGGGAATTGACGGCTGCTGTCGACTAGCCCGTCTTGCCCCAGGGCGGTAGATGGGAGCGACATCCGGTCGCACCGTCGGGCGCCAAAGGGACCCGCTCCGGCAACATCCGGCTCACGTTGGGCGGCGCAGAATGGATGCCTGACTTACAGGAGCCCTCCATGACCGTCGAGATCGTCAACCCCACCACCGGCCGCGTGGACTATCGCCATGAGCTGCTGGACACGGCCGGGATCGAACATCGCCTGCAGGCTGCGGCCGGTGCCTTTGAGGCGTGGTCCGCCACCTCCCTGCAGGAACGCGCAAAGGTGCTGCGCGGCATTGGTGCCCAGCTGCGCGCCCGCAAGGATGACATCCAGCACGCGATGACCCGCGAGATGGGCAAACTGAAGGCCGAGGCGCTGGCGGAAGTGGAAAAATGCGCGGCGGCCTGCGAGTACTATGCCGACCATGCTGCCGACTACCTGAAGCCACAGTTGATCGATACCGAGGCGCAGCGCAGCTACGTGCGCTACGAGCCGATCGGTTGCGTGTTCGCGGTGATGCCGTGGAATTTCCCGATCTGGCAGGTATTCCGCTTCCTCGCGCCGGCGTTCATGGCCGGCAACGTAGCCCTGCTCAAGCACGCCAGCAACGTGCCGCAGTGCGCGGACCTGATCAACGAGGTAGTGCGCGCCGGTGGCCTGCCCGATGGCGTGTTCGACGTGCTGCATATCGACAACGACCAGGCCGCCGAGGTGCTGCGCGACCACCGGGTGAAAGCAGTCACCCTGACCGGCAGCGAGCGGGCAGGGCGCTCGATCGCCGCCACCGCCGGCGACGTCCTGAAGAAGTGCGTGATGGAACTGGGCGGCAGCGATGCCTTTGTCGTGCTGGATGACGCGGACCTGGACAAGACGGTCGAGGCGGCGGTGAAGTCCCGCTTCGACAACAGCGGGCAGACCTGTATCGCGGCCAAGCGGTTCATCGTGGTCGAGGCGGTGGCTGATGCCTTCACCGAACGCTTCGTTGCCGCAGCCGGCGAGCGGCGATATGGCGATCCTGCCGATGCGCGGACCACGCTGGCGCCGATGGCGCGGGCCGACCTGCGCGACGAACTGCACAAGCAGGTCCAGGCCAGCGTTGCCAAGGGTGCGCGGGTACTGGCTGGTGGTGAGCCGGTGGCCGGCAGCTACGCAGGGTATCCGGCAACCGTGCTGGACCAGGTCGGACCGGGCATGCCGGCCTATGATGAAGAGCTGTTCGGTCCGGTCGCCGCGGTGATCCGGGTGAAGGACGAGGCGGAGGCCCTCAAGGTGGCCAACGATACCCGCTTCGGGCTGGGTGGCAGCGTGTGGACCACCGATGCCGCGCGTGGCGAAGCGTTCGCGCAGCAGATGGAGTGCGGCGCGGCGTTCGTCAATTCCATCGTCAAGAGCGACGTGCGGTTGCCGTTCGGCGGCAGCAAGGAGTCCGGTTTCGGCCGCGAACTGGCCGAGCACGGCATCCATGAGTTCATGAACATCAAGACGATCTACGTCGCCTGAGCAGAACCGGTAGCGCCGAGCCATGCTCGGCGTCGCCTGACCTACAGCCAGCGCACCCGCTTGAACAGCCGGAACAGGCCCACGCAGACCGCGCCGACGCCGACGATCATCGCCGGGTAGGCCCACGGTTGGTCCAGCTCAGGCATGTGGGTGAAGTTCATGCCATACCAGCTGGTGATCAGCGTAGGGGCCGCCAGCAGAGCGGCCCAGGCGCCGAGGCGCTTGACCGTTTCGCCCTGCGCCAGCGTGACCAGTGACAGGTTGACGTTGAGCGCGGTGCCCAGCATCTCGCGCAGCGTGTCGATGACATCGCTGATCCGCACGGCATGGTCGTGCACGTCGCGGATGTACAGCTTGACCTCATCGGGCACCAGCCCGGTTTCAGCGGGATAGCGCCTCAGCGCCGACAGTACGTCCTGCAGCGGAGCCACTGCCATGCGCATCTTGTTGAGCTCGCGCTTGAGTTCGTACAGGCGCACCACGGTGCTGCGCCGGTAATTGTCAGCGAAGATGTCTTTTTCCAGCAGTTCCAGCGTGTCGCGGAAGCGGTTGGTGATCGGCAGGTAGTTGTCGACCACGAAGTCCAGCACCGCGTACAGGCAGTACGAAGGCCCCATCTTCAGCAGGTGCGGCTCGCGCTCCACGCGTGCGCGCACGGGTGCATAGGACAGCGACGCGCCATGCCGCACGGTGACCAGGAAGCGAGGCCCCACGAAGGCGTGCGTTTCGCCGTACTGGATGCGCTCGTCGACCATCTGCGCGGTGGTGACCACCACGAACATCGAGTTTCCGTAGGTCTCCACCTTCGGCCGCTGGTGTGCGTTGCGCGCGTCTTCGATGGCCAGGTCGTGCAGGCCGAATTCTTCCTGCAGCTTCAACAGGACCGAATCGGCAGGATCGTACAGGCCGACCCATACGAAGCCGTTGCCGCTGGCGATCACGTCGCTGATCGCATCCAGGCTGATGTCGTGTCGCTTGCCATCATCATCGTAATGGACACAGTTGATGACGCACGCGGGGTTGTGCGGGGCGGGGCCGGTGGTATCAGGCAGGGTCATGCCACGTATCCTGCGTCAGTGTGCGTGAAGCGCCAATCGCGGCAGGCGTCGGCCCAGGACCCAGGCCAGCGCGGCGTGCACGGGCAGCAGCAGCACGATCCACTGGATGTTGTACTGCGCCTGCAGGCTGAGCCAATGCAGCACCAATCCCGCCACCGACAGCATCGTCACGCTCCACAGGGTGACGCGGAACAGGCGCCCGGGGGCGCGACGGCGCAGCAGCGCGACGGCGCCGGGCAGCAGCAGCAGGCACAGCGGCGAGAGCTGCAGCAGGTTGCGGTTGGCCCACGCGGCGTGGTGGTCGCTGAAGCCCCACAGGAACACCAGCAGGCCGCCAGCGATCGTGCTGAAGG
Source organism: Stenotrophomonas sp. CFBP 13724 (assembly GCF_014841975.1). Classification (NCBI taxonomy): domain Bacteria; kingdom Pseudomonadati; phylum Pseudomonadota; class Gammaproteobacteria; order Lysobacterales; family Lysobacteraceae; genus Stenotrophomonas; species Stenotrophomonas sp. CFBP 13724. The sequence goes on along the minus strand of NZ_JACYUW010000001.1, from coordinate 2,056,136 downwards.
TCCAGAACGGCAGCGCCAGCGCGGCCAGCAGGCGCGGCCGCCGACGCAGCGCGATCACCCCGGCACCGAGGCCGAGACCGAGCACCAGCCACGGCCACCAGGCGCGCGCGCGTTCAGCCGGTTCGGCATCGATGCGGTGGGCCAGCAGTTGTTGTTCGGACTGCACCAGCGGACGCCCTTCGCTGTTGCGTGCCTGGCGCAGCGCATCGGCCAGCCGCATCGGCACGAAGGCCTCCTGCCAACGCGACAGCGGCTGGTCTGCGAACGGGCCCAGGCCCAGGTCGAAGCCGAGCCACATCCACGGTGCGGGTGATGCCAGACGCACCGATTCGCTGCGGTAGGTGTTGCCGCGCGAGCGGCCGGAAAGCTGCGCGTGCAGGCCGCCGTCCAGCGCCTTGTCCAGCGTGTCGCGCACCATCGTGGCGCAGTTGGCGGTGTAGTAGTCGTAGCGGTAGCGTGCGTTCTCCGGCCTGGCACGTTCGGCCAGGTCCGTGGCCAGTGCACGCGCCTGCGCCGGGTCCAGGTCGAGCCACTGCACGCTGGCGCCGCGGCCGGCCTCGTCGTAGTAGCCCAGGTCCTGCTCCAGCGGCAACGCGACCAGGTAATACATCATTTCGCCACGCACGAAGCGGCTGACGAAATCAGGCTCACCGGGGTCGAAGTAGCCGAAGTTGTACGAGGTGGCGGCGCCGCTGACCGGGTCGACCACTACGATCGCATCATGGCCGAAGCGCTCGAAGAAGATCGTGCCCGGTTGCATGGTGACCACGCCGATGCGCGGTACCGCGGGGTCGGCTTCCGCGCTGGCTGCTGCGCTGGCAACCGGGTCGGCAGCGGGCTGCTGCGCCAGCGCCTGCAGGGGCAGACCCAGCAGGCCGGCCAACAGCAGTACCGCCAGCCAGCAGCTCAGCAGCGTTCCAGTGCGAAGGTTCAAGCGTTTTCCTGCTCGTCCGCCGGCAGCACGGTTACGTGGAAGGCCTGCACGCGACGTGCGTCGGCGCGGGCAACACGGAACATGAAGCGGTCCAGGGCCAGCTCGTCGCCGATTTCTGGCAGGTGGCCGATGGCTTCGGTGACCAGTCCGCCGATGGTGTCGTAGTCGTCATCGGGGAAGGTGGCGCCGAAGCGCTCGTTGAAATCGCCGATGGCAGTCAGCGCATCCACCACGTACTGGCCGTCGGCCTGGATGGCGATGCCGGCGGTCGGATCTTCGGCTTCGTCGTGCTCGTCGTCGATCTCGCCGACGATCTGTTCCAGCACGTCCTCGATGGTGACCAGCCCGGCGACACCGCCGTACTCGTCGACCACGATCGCCATGTGGTTGCGCGAAAGGCGGAATTCCTTCAGCAGCACGTTCAGGCGCTTGGCTTCGGGGATCAGTACCGCCGGCCGCAGCAGCTCGCGGATGTTGCCCGGACCGTTGTCGGCGACCACCCCGCGCAGCAGGTCCTTGGCCAGCAGCACGCCGAGGATGTCGTCCTTGTTGTCGCCGTGCACCGGGAAGCGCGAATGGCCGGATTCGACCACCTGCTGCATCAGCTCCAGGAACGGGGCCTCCACCGGCAGCGACACCATCTGCGAACGCGAGATCATGACGTCACCCACGGTCAGGTCGGCGACCGAAATGGCACCTTCCATCATGCGCAGGGTGTCGGCCGCGATCAGGCCGTCTTCGTGTGCTGTGTGCAGCACCGCAACCAGCTGGTCGCGCGTATGCGGTTCACCGGAAAACGCAGCACCCAGGCGCTCAAGCCAGCTGCGTTTCTTCTCACTGTGCTCCTGTGCGGAGCTTGTACTGTCGTCTTCAGACATCTCGGGAAAAAAGGCACCCGGCAGGCCGGGCGATGGACGCAGTCTAGCAGGATGGCGCGACCTGCAACGCGTCTGCCGCCGACGCCCGGGGCAGGGCCCGAAGGCCGTGTTCAGCCCTCTGCAGACGCCGTCGGGGCGGGGGCGGTCGCTTCTTCCGCCGGCAGGTCCAGGCTGTAAGTGCAGCCCGCCAGGGTCTGCCCAGGATGGCTGCGGACGGTGGACACGCTGAGGATGATCGATTCGATCATCGGCTCACCGGTCCTCGGATCGGTGGTGTCGCGGCTGACGACTTCACGCCCGGCCATGAACTTGCCGTCGGCGTCGTAGGCGGTCTCCAGCTTCAATTCACCGGCCAACGGCCGCGGATCGGGCAGATCGAGCACGGCCATGACGCTGGCGCCGGCCAGCGCGATGCGGTCGGTCTGCCGGCCGAACACCGTGGCGGGGTTGGCCAGGCGGAATTCGGTCATGAACTGGTTCTGCTGTGGCATCGGCTGCAGGCCGAGTGCGACCGCCTTCAACGGATCGGCGGTGGCAGCGCCAAGGGCGGCATGCTCGGCGATTCCCTGGCGGCACTCGACCAGCGCCGGAATGTCCACGCCGGCGGCGGCGCCCGGCAGTGCAGGCAACAGGAGCAGCAGGGCGATGCGGGCGGGCAGTGTCATCGGAAATCAACGGGCGTGCGCTGGGCAGGATTCCCGATGATAGCGGCACCGCCGGTAACGACCAACGGTGTCCTGCCAGGCGTGCTGTCTGGTCAGCGCAGGCGCTGCTCGCTGCGGGTCCACCAGCGCCAGGCCGGGCCGGCGGCCAGGACCGCCCCGACGGTACCCAGTGCGGTCACCGCCATGCCGCTGTTCGGCGAGAGCGGCAGCCAGCCTGCACCGAGCGCGCAGGCCGCGCCGAGAACGAGCAGCAGGGGAGCGACGGCGGTCGGACGTTGTTCCAGCATCACAGCCTTCCTGGCATGAAATCGACGCGGGATTGAAGCACGAACGCCATGGCCTACGGAAGAGCCGTCAGCGACAGCTTCAGCGCTCGCCGGCATAGGGATCGGAAATGCCGAGCTCGGCCAGGATCTCGCGCTCCAGCTGTTCCATCGCGTCGGCTTCCTTGTCGTCCTCGTGGTCCCAGCCGAGCAGGTGCAGCACCCCGTGCACGGTAAGGTGCGCATAGTGGGCGTTGAGCGCCTTGGCCTGTTCGTCGGCTTCGCGTGCCACCACCGGCGCGCAGATCACCAGGTCGCCCAGCAGCGGGAACTTCACCCCCTTCGGCAGGCCTTCGGGCAGTTCGGCCGGGAAGCTGAGCACGTTGGTGGCGTAATCCTTGCCGCGGTAGTGGCGGTTGAGGGATTGACCTTCCTTGGCATCGACCAGCCGGATGGCAAGATCCGCCTCGCGGATGCGGCCTTTCAGCGCCGCCGCCACCCACTTCCGGAAACTCACCGCCGAGGGCAACCCGGTGCGGGGCAGGGCGTAGCTGACCGCGACATCAAGGCGGACCGGACCCTTGGTCATGGGGTGGCTCCGGGCTGGATTTCGTGCAGGTCGCGACGGTCGTATGCGGTGACGATACGGGCCACCAGCGGATGGCGCACGACATCGCGGGCCTCCAGGAAGGTGAAGCTCACCCCTTCGACATCACGCAGCACGTCGATGGCATCGCGCAGGCCGGACTTCACATGCTTGGGCAGGTCGGTCTGGGTCAGGTCGCCGGTGACCACGGCGGTGGAGCCATAGCCCAGCCGGGTCAGGAACATCTTCATCTGTTCGATGGTGGTGTTCTGTGCTTCGTCCAGGATCACGAACGCGTCGTTGAGCGTGCGGCCGCGCATATAGGCCAGCGGCGCGATCTCGATCACGTTCTTTTCCAGCAGCTTGACGACCTTCTCCACGCCCAGCATTTCATACAGCGCGTCATACAGCGGGCGCAGGTACGGGTCGACCTTCTGGGTCAGGTCGCCGGGCAGGAAGCCGAGCTTCTCGCCGGCTTCCACTGCCGGGCGCACCAGGATCAACCGTTGCACGCGCGATTCGTTCAGTGCTTCCACCGCGCTGGCCACGGCCAGGAAAGTCTTGCCGGTACCGGCCGGGCCGATGCCGAAATTGATGTCATGCGCGGCGATCTGGTGCAGGTAGCGGGCCTGGTTGGCACCGCGTCCGCGCACCGTGCCGCGCTTGACCTTGATCGCCACGTCCTGCGCCTCGTAGGCGCGCTCGGCGATGTGCTCCACGTTGGCCTGGTTCAGCCGCAGGTGGATGGCCTGGCTGTCGAAGGTGACTTCGGCGGCCTCTTCGTAAAGGGCCTCGACCAGCTTCTGGGCTTCGGCGGCGGCTTCGGCCGGTCCGGTGATGCGGAACACGTGGGCGCGGTTGGCGATCTCCACGCCGAGTTTCAGTTCGATCTGGCGCAGGTGGCCATCGAAGGGGCCGCTCAGATTGGCAAGCCGTTCGGTGTCTTCCGGGGACAGGGTGAAATCGCGATGGGCAAGTGCGGTCATTGCATCAGGCGGCACCGCCGGGACGACCGTGCCGCAGGGCTTGGAATGGGACAACAGAGTAGCGCTGTCATGCACGGACCGCCACCGCATCGCGGCTCCGGCCTGCTTTCCACAGGCACTGTGGGCGGGCATGCGAAGAAGGTGTGGATAAGCCGCGCAAAGCCAGTGAGGAGAACGCTGGCGAGGTGCTGGTCATTTCCTCGCCAGCGCAGCGCCTGCCGGACCGCTCAGGCGCGCTCCACCACCCGTCCGCGCAGCGAATTGGCGTACGCCTCGGTGATCAGCACATCGACGAACTGACCTACCAGCCGCGGCGGTGCGGCGAAGTTGACCGTGCGCATGTTCTCGGTCTTGCCGCTCAGTTCGTTGGGATCCTTGCGCGAAGGACCTTCCACCAGTACCGACTGCACCGTGCCGACCATACGCTCGGAAATGCCGGCTGCGTGCGCGTTGATGCGCGCCTGCAGGCGCGACAGCCGGGCATGTTTTTCGGTATCGCTGATCGTGTCTTCCAGGTCCGCCGCCGGGGTGCCCGGACGACGCGAATAGATGAAGGAAAAACTCTGGTCGAAGCCGATGTCTTCGATCAGTTTCATGGTCTTCTCGAAGTCCGCGTCGGTCTCGCCCGGGAAGCCGACGATGAAATCCGAGCTGATCGAGATATCCGGGCGCACCGCGCGCAGCTTGCGGATCTTCGACTTGAATTCCAGCGCGGTGTAGCCGCGCTTCATCGCCGACAGCACGCGGTCGCTGCCCGCCTGCACCGGCAGGTGCAGGAAGTTGGCCAGCTGCGGTACGTCGCGGAAGGCGTCCACCAGCGAATCGCTGAACTCAAGTGGATGCGAGGTGGTGAAGCGGATGCGCCCGATGCCGTCGATTTCGGCGATGGTGCGGATCAGCAGTCCCAGGTCGGCGAACTCGCCTTCGCCGTAGGGGCCACGGTAGGCGTTGACGTTCTGGCCGAGCAGGTTGATCTCACGCACGCCCTGCGCGGCCAGTTCGGCCACTTCCACCACCACGTCCTCGAACGGGCGGCTGACTTCCGTGCCGCGGGTGTAGGGCACCACGCAGAACGAGCAGTACTTGGAGCAGCCTTCCATGATCGACACGAACGCCGACGCGCCTTCGGCACGCGGGGCGGGCAGGTTGTCGAACTTCTCGATCTCCGGGAAGCTGATGTCGACCTGCGGACGGTTCTGCTCGCGACGTGCGCGGATCAACTCCGGCAGGCGGTGCAGGGTCTGCGGCCCGAACACCAGGTCCACGTAGGGCGCGCGCTTGATGATCGCTTCACCTTCCTGCGAGGCCACGCAGCCGCCCACGCCGATGATCACGTCGCGGCCGTTGTTCTTGAACGCCTTCCAGTTGCCGAGCTGGCTGAAGACCTTCTCCTGGGCTTTTTCGCGGATGGAGCAGGTGTTGACCAGGATCACGTCGGCCTCTTCGGGCCGATCGGTCAGCTCCAGCCCGTCGCTGGCGGCGAGCACGTCGGCCATCTTGGCCGAGTCGTACTCGTTCATCTGGCACCCGTGGGTCTTGATGTACAGCTTGCCGCGCACCGTGCCGGGCTTGCACGGCCCGGTGGGCAGGGCAATCAGCGGGGTATCGCCCGCAGCGGCGGGCAGGAAGACGTCTGGCGTCCCGGTCATGGCGATCAATCCAGGCGGGTGGGGTGATGGCCCCGTAGTTTACCGGAGCCACGGCCCCGGTAGCGCCGCCCCATGGTCGGCGGGATTCCGCCGAGCACGGCTCGGCGCTACCACGTCGGCGAAGGTAGCGCCGACCCATGGTCGGCGAGCGCAGCGGGCCGTGGCCGGGGTCGCGCGCTCAGGCCGCTGCCAGCCCCGCGTCCAGCGCTTTTCCGCGCAGAACAGCCGGATGTGCGGCCATCCGGGCGATGTACGCCGCCGTGGCCGGACCGGGCTGCAGCAGGCCGAACCCGCTCATCCAGCCCAGCGCGCTGCCCCACAGGAAGTCCGCTGCGGACAGGCGCTCACCCAGCAGGTAATCCCCCCGCTGCAGCTGCTCTTCCACCACGGCCAGCACGGTTTCCGCATCCACATAAGGCGATATGCCGCGAGGCGCCGGATCGCGCTTCATCGCTTTGTCGACCATCGCCGGCTCGAAACACGAACCATAGAACGCCAGCCAGCGCAGGAACGGACCGCGCAGCCGATCACCTGCCGGTGGGGCCAGCCCGGCCTCCGGGTACAGCTCGGCCAGGTACTGGTAGACCGCGACCTGCTCGGTCACCAGCACGCCGTCATGCACGATCGCAGGCACCTTGCCCATGGGATTGAGGGCAAGGTAAGCCGGCGCCAGGTTGTCGCCTTCCTTCAGGCTGAGCAGTTCCAGCGCGTAATCCGCGCCGAGGGCTTCGAGCAGGACCAGCACCCCGCTCGAACGCGACGGGGAGGCGTGATACAGGGTGACGTGGCGCGTGGTCATGGTCGAGATCCAGTGGAATGAGCAGCCATGGTGGCGCACTATCGCGGACAACTTCTGACCTCGATAGCCCGCGCTATGTCGCATACCGCCCATCGCCTGTTGCGCCTGATCGCCCTGCTGCAGGCCCGGCAGCACTGGTCCGGGGGCGAGCTCGCCGAGCGCATGCAGGTAGACCAGCGCAGCATCCGCCGTGACATCCAGCGGCTGCGGGAGCTGGGCTATCCGGTGCGGGCATCTTCCGGGGTAGGCGGGGGCTACCGGATGGGCGCCGGCGGACCGTTGCTGCCGCTGCTGCTGGAAGAAGAAGAGGCCACCGCCATCGCCCTGGCCCTGCGCGCGGCGGCCTCCAGCATGGCCGGCATGGAGGACACCGCGCGTTCGGTGTTGACCAAGCTGGACCCGCTGGTGCCCAGCCGCCGGCGCCAGCAGGCCGGCGAGATCCATGCCGCCACAGCCACCCTGTCGCAGAAGCCAAGCGTCGACGGCCAGCTGCTGGGCAAGCTGGCGGTGGCCTGCCGGCAGGCCGCGCCGCTGGCCTTCGATTACCTGAGCCATGGCGGCGCAGCCACGCATCGCCGGGTCGATGCCCAGCATCTGGTGAACTACGGCCGCTGCTGGTACCTGCTGGCCTGGGACCACGGCCGGGCCGACTGGCGCACCCTGCGCGTGGACCGTATCAGTGGCCTGCAGTCGTTGCCGGGGCAGGGCATGCGTCGCGCGCTCTCGGTGCCGCCGGAAGTGGCGGTGCACCAGGCGGTCAGCCAGGCGCCCTTCGTGCTGAAGGCCGAAGTGCACCTGCCCGGGTCGCTCGACCAGTTGGCCCCGCAGGTGCCACCGTGGTGCGGTGTGCTGCAGGAAGGGGGGCCGGGACACTGCATCCTGCACGTCGGGGCCGACACGCCTGCGATGCTGGCCAGCCAGATCCTCAGCCTGGACATCCGGCCCCTGCGCATCGAGACGACGCCTGCGGCGCTGCGTGCGGAGATGGTCGCCTGCCTGGACGGGCTGGCCGCGGTGATGGCCGATGCGGGATCTTCACGCCCGGTTTGAGTGGAACGTGCTTGGCAAGGGCCGCACAAGCTGGGACACTCGCGCCCATGAAGGGGATCTTGGGGATCGCGGCGCTCATCGTTGCTGCACTGGTTGCCGTGCCGGCCAGTGCCGGCAATCTATACAAGTGCGTCGGTGCTGACGGCGTGCCCAGCTATGTCAGCAAGCGCTTGGCCGGGGCCCAATGCAGCGTCATCAGCTACACCCGCGACAGCCGCGCGCCACGACCGGTGGTGGCCCCTGCGGCGCCGGTTGCGGTGGCCGCTCCGCGTGAATCGCCGGCCGCCGGCGCGGTCCCGGTCGGGATGATGGGCGCGGCCACGGCGGTCGCCAGCACCACCGCCGCGGTGATCGCTTCACCTTCCGTCACCCCGGCAGCGGCCCCGGTCGCAGCGCCCAAGCCGCAGAACAAGGCAGGGCGCGTGGTCAGCGGCCAAGTCTATTCCTACATGCAGGACGGCGTGCGTCATTACACCAGCGCACGTCCTTCGCGGCAGGTCGCCAGCCTGGAACAGGTGCGCACCATCCGTTACAGCTTCATCGAGCGGTGTTTCGCCTGCGGCACCCGGCCGGGTGTCAATTTCGGCTCGGTACGTCTGAACACCACCGCCTTCCAGGCCGAGATCGCCGCGGCGGCCCGCCAGTACGGCGTGGAAGAAGCCATCGTGCGCGCGATCATCCATGCCGAATCGGCCTACAACCCGACCGCGCTCAGCCGCGCCGGCGCGCAGGGCCTGATGCAGCTGATGCCGCCGACCGCCGCACGCTTCGGCGTCACCGACTCCTATGATGCGGCGCAGAACATCCGCGGCGGGGTGCAGTACCTGTCCTGGTTGTTGAAGCGCTTTAATGGCGACCTGACGCTTGCCGCCGCCGGCTACAACGCTGGCGAAGGCGCGGTGGACCGGCATGGCGGCGTGCCGCCCTATAGTGAAACGCGCTACTACGTGCAGCGGGTAGGGCAGCTTGCCGAACGCTACCGGGGAGCGCTGGCAAGCAACCAGTAGCTGCACGGCCGGTCCAGCGGCGTCGCGCTGCTGCATTGGCACATTGACCGCGACAAACGTTTCGCTACACTCGTTTCAGATTCAAAGCAGCCTGGCCCCCACCAGGTTGCCGGCAGCCTTAAAGCTACCTAATCAATATCGGAGTGCCGGATGGCCAACGATGGGGTATACGATCCAGTGAACCATGGACGTCGCCGTTTCCTTTCTGCCACCACGGCGGTGGTCGGTGCAGTCGGCGTCGGTTTCGTCGCAGTTCCTTTCATCAAGTCCTGGAATCCCAGTGCGCGTGCCAAATTGGCCGGTGCACCGATCACCGCTGACATCAGTGCCCTGCAGGAAGGCCAACGGCTGATCCTGGAGTGGCGCGGGCAGCCCATCTGGATCGTCAAGCGGTCCAAGGCGGTGCTCGAAGCGCTGCCCGGCCTGGATGGCCGGCTGAAGGATCCCGAATCCAGCGTCCAGGACCAGCAACCGGAGTATGTGCTGAAGGAAAACCCGGAGCTGCGCTCGATCAAGCCGGCGGTGTCGGTGCTGGTCGGGCTGTGCACGCACCTGGGGTGTTCGCCGGAAATGGTCGCCGAGATCCGCCCCGAACCGTATGACGCGCAGTGGAAGGGCGGTTATTTCTGCCCCTGCCACAAGTCGCGTTTCGACATGTCCGGGCGGGTCTTCAATGATGTGCCGGCCCCGACCAACCTGCTGGTGCCGCCGCATCACTACCAGGATGACAACACCCTGATCATCGGCGTGGACCCGGAGGGAACTGCCTGATGGCCAACATCCTTGCCCGCACCGCCAGCGGTGTCGCCGAGTGGGTCAACGCGCGCGCGCCGGGGCTGATGCCGGTGTACCGCAAGCACGTCAGCGAGTACTACGCGCCGAAGAACTTCAACATCTGGTACTACTTCGGCTCGCTGGCGATGCTGATCCTGGTTAACCAGATCGTCACCGGCATCTTCCTGACGATGCACTACAAGACCAGCGCGGCCGAAGCCTTCGCTTCGGTCGAATACATCATGCGCGACGTGGAGTGGGGCTGGCTGATCCGCTACATGCACTCCACCGGTGCCTCGCTGTTCTTCATCGTGGTCTACCTGCACATGTTCCGCGGGCTGCTGTACGGCAGTTACCAGAAGCCGCGCGAACTGGTGTGGATCCTCGGCATGCTGATCTACCTGGTGCTGATGGCCGAAGCCTTCATGGGCTACGTGCTGCCGTGGGGCCAGATGTCGTTCTGGGGCGCGAAGGTGATCATTTCGTTGTTCGGCGCCATTCCGGTGATCGGCAACGGACTGACCGAATGGATCATGGGCGACTACCTGCCCAGCGACGCCACGCTCAACCGGTTCTTCGCCCTGCACGTCATCGCCCTGCCTTTGGTGCTGCTGCTGCTGGTGGTGCTGCACCTGGGCGCTCTGCACGAGGTCGGGTCGAACAATCCCGATGGCGTGGAGATCAAGAAGGGGCCGAAGGGCAACCGCTGGTCGCCGACCGCGCCCACCGATGGCATCCCGTTCCACCCGTATTACACGATGAAGGATGCGGTAGGGGCCGGATTCCTGCTGGTCATCGCCGCCTTCATCATCTTCTTCGCACCGGCCTTCGGCGGGCAGTTCCTGGAGCACGACAACTTCACCGAGGCCAACCGCCTGGTGACCCCCGAACACATCAAGCCGGTCTGGTATTACACCCCTTACTACGCGATGTTGCGGGTGATCCCGAACAAGCTGGGCGGGGTGATCGTGATGTTCTCGGCGATCGCGATCCTGTTCCTGGTGCCCTGGCTGGACAAGTGCAAGGTCAAATCGGTGCGCTACCGCGGGTGGATGTCCAAGGTGATGCTGGGCGTACTGGTGGTGTGCTTCATCTGGCTGGGGGTGATCGGTTCGGGCCCGGGTACGGCGGTGTGGGAAACCTGGGTGGGTCGGGTGCTGACCTTCCTGTATTTCGCCTTCTTCCTCACCATGCCGATATGGACACGACTGGACAAGACCAAGCCGGTACCGGAAAGGGTGACCACGCATGACTGAGCGCTGGATGGTGCGGATGGCCCTGGTGGCCACGATGCTGCTGGCAAGCGGCCTGGGCGCTGCCGCCGAAGGCACGGCGAAGATGCTGCAGGCCGGCAACGACCTGGGTGATCGCGCGTCCCTGCAGCGCGGCGCGCAGCTGTACATGAACTACTGCTCCAGCTGCCATGCGCTGAAATATCTGCGTTACTCGCGCATGGCCGCCGACCTTGGCCTGACCGAAGAAGAGGTGATGAACAACCTCAACTTCACCGGCTCGGCGATTGGCGATCCAGTGCCGGTATCGATGCCCAAGGCCGAAGCGGAAAAGTGGTTCGGCAAGATGCCCCCCGACCTCAGCCTGATCTCACGGGTGCGCGGGCCGGACTGGGTCTACACGTATCTGAAGTCGTTCTACCTGGACAGCAGCCGTCCGTTGGGCTGGAACAACACCGTGTTCCCCAATGCCTCCATGCCCAATCCGCTCTGGCAGATGCAGGGCCTGCAGCATGCTGTGCATGGCAAGCCGGAAGCGCCGGGGCTGGATCCGCCGGTGCTGGCGTTGGAGCTGCGCGCGCCGGGCAATGTGGATCCAGGGCAATACGACCAGGCCGTGCGTGACATCACCAACTTCCTGGCCTACGCCGGCGAACCGGCCGCGCTCAAGCGCCAGCAGCTGGGGGTCTGGGTAGTGCTGTTCCTGGCCTTCCTGACCTTCCTGCTGTACCTGCTGAAGAAGGATTACTGGAAGGATGTCCATTGACGGCTGCGGCATGCGCGGTCGACTACGTTGATGCGTGGCCCAATACCGTTGGCCTATTGGCTTTTGTGAGCGTCGGTTGCACACTCGGGAAAGAGTCGACTGTCGGAAATGGTCCGGCAGCGCCGATGCGGCAGGCGGACTCCTGTCGTTGGAGAGCCTTTGATGGCGGCGAGCGTACGCATGCGTAATACCCTGACGCTGTTTTCCTCGAACGACGATGTGCTCTGTCACCGGGTACGTCTGGTCCTTGCGGCCAAGGGCGTCACCTATGACCTTGTGCCGGTGGATCCGCAACATCCACCCGAAGACCTGATCGACCTCAACCCCTATCACTCCGTGCCCACCCTGGTGGAGCGCGAGCTGGTGCTGTATGCGGCGTCGGTGGTCAGCGAATACCTTGATGAGCGCTATCCGCATCCGCCGTTGATGCCGGTCGATCCGCTGTCGCGTGCGCGCATCCGCCTTGCGATGCTGCGCATCGAGCATGACTGGGTGCCGCAGGTGCAGGCCATCCAGCTGGGCAACAAGACCCAGGCCGAAGCCGGCCGCAAACGATTGAAGGAACTGCTGACCAGCGCGGTGCCGCTGTTCAAGGCCAGCAAGTTCTTCCTGAATCCTGAAATGACCCTGGCCGACTGTGCGGTCGCGCCGATCATCTGGCGCCTGCAGGCGCTGGATGTGCCGCTGCCGAAGGACGGCAAGGCGATCGAGGATTACGGCAACCGGATTTTCCGCCATCCTGGCTTCATCCGCAGTCTGACCGAGCAGGAAAAGAAGCTGCGCGACCTGCCGGGCTGACCGCACTTCCCGACTGTTTACCCAACACTTCGCCCGCTCCCCTGCCACGCAGGGGGGCGTGCGCGTACACTTCACGCATGACTGACGAATTCTTCCGGATGACCAGCCACCGCCCGTACCTGTTGCGCGCCCTGGTGGAATGGATCAATGACAACCAGCTGACCCCGCACATCCTGGTGGATGCCGGCGTGGCTGGCGTGCAGGTGCCGCCGTCCAGCATCAAGGACGGCCGCGTGGTGTTGAACATCGCCGAACGTGCGGTGGTGGGGTTGGTGATCGACAACGAGTCGGTCAGCTTCTCGGCCCGTTTTTCCGGCGTGAGCTTTGCGGTGCAGGTGCCAATCAGCGCCGTGCTGGCCGTATACGCGCGCGAGACCGGGCAGGGCATGGCGCTGCCTGACGACATCATCGGTGCGGAATCGGCCGAGGATGAAGTGACGCTGGAAGACGTGTCGGCCGAGGCCGACGGTACGCCGGATGACACGCCGCCGGACGGCAATCCGCCACCGCGCCCGTCCGGCCGTCCGCAGCTGCGCGTGGTGAAGTAATCCTGACGGAGGAGCGGCGATGGCCGCTTCCTTCGCACCCTCAGACGTCTTCGGCGTCATCCACGTCGGGGCGGATCGCGCTGATCCGCGCCGCGCCGGGACCGCTGAAGGACACCAGTTCATCGCCGCGCAGGACCATTCTGCCTACATGGCGATCGATGCCGTCATACGAATATTCGAACTTGAAGGTGCGCTCGAAGCAGAGGCGGCCGTCGTCGCCGCGTGCCACTTTCAGGCCGATCGCATGCACGCTTTGGTCCAGCCACTGCACATCGGCGGCCTTGCAGGCGTTGCGCCCGAGCACGCCGGCACGCTCGGCTGCCGCGCGCGACGAATTCCAGAAGGCGTAGCCACAGGCGCCGACGATCATCAGCAGGATCAGGGTGGGCATGGTCGGCGTACTGATTGAAGTAGGAACCCACAAGATGGTGCAGTGGGTGGCGTAGTTCAAGCGTCGCGCTGCGCGCGGGCTTCGAAGCGAACGTCAACGTCAACAGCTGCAGGGCTTTGTGCTGGCGGGGCGGGGCAGCTGTGCAGGACACGCCGCAAGTACGTCCGTGTAGGCTCGCTTTTCGCATCCATGCGAAAAGACGGTCCTGCGCAGCTACCCCGCCCCGCCTTCGACAGGTCCATGGTGGCCTGGGTAGCGCCGACCCATGGTCGGCGGCTCTTTGCTGACCGCCCCGGACAGATTCCGCCGACCATGGGTCGGCGCTACCAAGCCTCATGGGCCCGTCTGGTGGAGGGAGCCCCTGAGTCAGGGGCGGCCGCGAAGCGGCGGGGTGTGGGTGTTGGTGAGACGGGGCCCGCGGTTTGCGCAGCAAGGCGTGGGAGCGGCAGCGCGAATGCGATGGCGTGTACCCGCGCCATGGATGGCGCGAAACGAGGCCCGCATGGGTGAGGGCGCTTTGCTTGCGAAGCACCGCTTCGCAAGCGCCCGAACGCACAGCCGCCCAGCGGCTGGGCCGGACCCCGGAGGGGCGGCTTTTGCCGTCCCCCGCCCAGCCCCGCCGCCCGGCCCACCCCCAGCTGCGGCTTTCAAGCCACCCGCGAGGGGGTCTCACCCGTTCGACCCTCACTCCGCAGGTGCAGCCACCGGCAAAGGGGACTGCATCGGCGCCGCCGCCGTCAGCTTCAACAACGCCGCCCAATCCTGGCGGTTGAAGCTGCATTCCTCTTCGCGCCCCGGCGTGCAGGTCGCCGCGATTCCATCCGGCTCGGCGTCGCGCTTGGTGGGCAGCTCGATGCGGCCACTGCGGTCCAGCATCAGCATGCGCATCGCCACGGTATTGAGCACGTTGCCGCCGACCAGGTACAGCGTCCGGTCACCGCCCATGTTGGCCGACACCACCACCTCGCAATGCGACTTCCAGTGGCCCACCGAGCCATTGCCGAGTGCCTGCACCAGGCCGGTGTACGTCAGGGTCTCGCGGCGGTCGCGCAGGAAACACAACAGGTCGCCGACCGCTGGCTTTTCCGCTGCCGGATCGGCGAGGCGATAAGGCGCTGCACCGTTGTAGGCAGCCCGGATGTAATCGATGTGGCGCGGGGAGGCGTTGAAGCCGGGAACCCCGGCGCGCACCATTACCCAGGAAATGAAGGCAGCCGACCAGGGGTTGTCGATCAGGAAGGCGCGGCAGTCGCTGTCGGTGTAGCGCGATCCCAACGGGGCGATGCAGCTGCTGGCGCCGGGAATGGCGCCCATCGCATTCAAGGTGCCGCTGTCGCGCCAGTAACCAGAGACCCGTCGCCAGGCAATCAGGCCGTTGTCGGCAAGGTGCTCATTCTCCGCTTCGGTCACCGCCAGGCTGGCGGCGCGCCCTTCGCGGTCGATGAACGGACGGAACCACAGACGGTGTTCATTGCAGGCGGTCTGGCGGATGGACAGCGCGAGCGGACTGAGTCCGTAGGGTGGCGGCACATCGCAGGCTTCGGCGGCCGCAGCGTCAGTGCTGACGCTGGACAGGCCGAGCGCGGAGAAGGGCAACAGGCAGGCAAGCAGCAACCGGCGCATGCGGTGCTCCGCAGAAGGGGGATGGGCGCAGCGTCTCAGTGTGCACGTGAATAGCGGGTGCATCTGCCGCTGACGTAGTGCCGACCTTGGTCGGCACGCTCCCCTCAGCCCGGCGGCGGGCCCAGCTTCAGCGACAGGTCGATGGCCTGCACGTGCTTGGTCAGGCCGCCGATGGAAATACAGTCCACGCCATCTTCGGCAATCGCGCGCAGGCCTTCCAGGCCGACGCTGCCGGAGACTTCCAGCGGAATGCGTCCGGCGGTGATGCGTACGGCTTCGCGGCGCAGCGTGGCCGGGAAGTCATCCAGCAGGATGCGATCACAGCCGCACAGCAGCGCCTGTTGCAGCTGGTCCAGGTCTTCCACTTCCACCACCAGCGGCAGCTGCGGCCACATCGTGCGCGCCGCATCCACCGCGGCCGGCAACGAGCCAGCGGCGCGGATGTGGTTTTCCTTCAGCATCACCGTGTCGTACAGGCCGATGCGGTGGTTGTCGCCGCCGCCACAGCGCACCGCGTACTTCTGCGCCAGGCGCAGGCCGGGCAGGGTCTTGCGCGTGTCCAGGATGCGGGTGCCGGTGCCGGCTACCGCCGCGACATGGCGCGCGGTGATCGTCGCGGTGCCGGACAGCGTCTGCAGGAAATTCAGCGAGGTGCGCTCGGCGCTGACCAGCGAGCGGTTGCGCCCGTGCAGCAGCGCCAGCACGGTGCCGGAGGTCACGGCCTGGCCTTCGCTGACCTGCCAGTCGATGCGCACCTGCGGATCCAGGGCCCGATGGGTGGCATCGAACCAGGGGCGTCCGGCGATCACCGCGTCCTGCTTGCACAGCAGGTAGGCGCTGTCGGCATGGTCGGGAAGCAGCGCGGCGGTGACATCCCCGCTGCCGATATCTTCGGCCAGCGCACGCGCCACGTCGGCGGCGACCTGCGCCGGATCCGGCGCGATCAACGCGCCCGCGGCGGCCGTGCTCATGCGGAAGGGAAATCCGCGATCTGCGCGGTGGCGATGGCTTCTTCGGCCAGCAGCACCGGGATGCCGTCGTCCAGGCGGAACACCTGCTTGCGGTCGCGGGTCACCAGTGCCTGGCGCAACGGCTGGGCGAGCGGATTGCCGTCGGCCTTGTTGACGGTACCGGCACCGATGGCGCGGTTGAGGGCTTCCAGGCCCTTGGCATCCAGCAGGGACAGGGGCTGGCGGGTGTCGGGCGATACCAGCAGGTCAAGCAGCTTGCGATCCATGGTTCTTCGTCTTGCGTGGAAGACGGCTAGAATACGTCTTTAAGGCAGGTGACGGCCAATGACCCCCAACCAATCCGCGCCGCTCGTCGGCATCGTCATGGGATCCCGCTCCGACTGGGAGACCATGCAGCACGCCGCCCAGAAGCTTGAAGCGCTGGGTGTTCCGTTCGAAGTGAAGGTGGTCTCGGCCCACCGCACCCCGGACGTGTTGTTCGACTACGCCGAACAGGCCGGTCCGCGCGGCCTGCGCGCGATCATCGCCGGCGCCGGTGGCGCCGCGCACCTGCCGGGCATGATCGCCGCCAAGACCGCCGTGCCGGTACTGGGCGTGCCGGTGCAGTCCAAGGCGCTGAACGGCATGGATTCGCTGTTGTCCATCGTGCAGATGCCGGCCGGCATCCCGGTCGCCACCTTCGCCATCGGCAATGCCGGTGCCTCCAACGCGGCGCTGTTCGCCGCGGCGATGCTGGCCAGTGACCAGCCGGCCATCGGCACGGCGCTGGAGACCTTCCGCGCACGCCAGACCGAAGAGGTCATGGCCCACGACGATCCGCGTCAATGAGCACGAAGACCGTTGGCATCCTGGGCGGCGGCCAGCTGGCCCGCATGATGGTCCTGGCCGGTGCGCCGATGGGCCTGCGCTTCGAACTGTTCGATCCGGCCGCCGATGCCTGTGGCGGACCGCTGGCGCTGCTGACCGTGGCCGCTTTCGATGACCGCCAGGCCTTGGCCGCGTTTGCCGCCAAGGTGGACGTGGTCACCTTCGATTTCGAGAACGTGCCGGCAGACAGCGCGCAGTGGCTGGCCGACCAGGTGCCGGTGTATCCGCCGCCGTCGGCACTGGCCGTGGCACAGGATCGGCTGAGCGAGAAGACGCTGTTCCAGCAGCTGGGCATTCCGCTGCCGCCGTTCGCCGACATCGCCAGCCGCGACCAGCTGGCCGAAAAAGTCGCCGCGTTCGGCTTGCCGTGCATTCTCAAAACCCGCCGACTGGGTTATGACGGCAAGGGACAGTTCCGGCTGCGCAGCGAGGCCGACATCGATGCGGCATGGGACGCGCTGGGCGCGCAGGTCGACAAGACCGGCCTGATCCTGGAAGGCTTCGTCGCTTTCCAGCGCGAAGTCAGCGTGGTGGCCGTGCGCGGCCGCGATGGCAGCTTCCAGGCGTATCCGGTCACCGGCAACTGGCATGTCGATGGCGTGCTGTCGGCCAGCGTCGCGCCGGCCCGGTTGTCCGATGCCGAGCAGCAGGCGGCGATAGGCTATGCCCGGACCCTGGCCGAACACCTGCAGTACGTGGGCGTGTTCGCGTTGGAGCTGTTCTGCCGCGATGGGGAACTGCTGGCCAACGAGATGGCGCCGCGCGTGCACAACTCGGGCCACTGGACCATCGAAGGCAGCGAAACTTCGCAGTTCGAAAACCACCTGCGGGCGGTGCTGGGCCTGCCGCTGGGCGATACGCGCATGCTGGGGCATGCCTGCATGCTCAACTGGATCGGTGCGATGCCGGATGCGGCGCCGGTGCTGACGCAGTCCAGCGGCCATTGGCATGACTATGGCAAGCAACCGCGTGATGGTCGCAAGGTCGGCCATGCCACCCTGCGCGACGACGACGCATCCGCGCTCGCGTCGGCATTGGAGCGGGTAGGCGAAGCGCTGGGTCGACAGGCTCAGGTGGCCCCGGCCGTGCAGGCCCTGCGCGCCTGACCGGTAGTGACGGCCGCTGGCCGTCATTGGATGGGTAGTGACGGCCGCTGGCCGTCATTCAACGGTGGGTGACGGCCAGCGGCCGTCACGGCATGCCGCTGCCTTCGGGGCTACCCCTCATCCCGGCATCTGCTCTGCGGCGAATTCCCAGTTGACCGCCTTCCACCAAGCGTCCAGATAGCGCGCACGGTCGTTCTGGTAATCCAGGTAATACGCGTGTTCCCACAGGTTGCAGGCCAGCAGCGGCACGCTGTGGCTGGTCAACGGGGTGGCGGCATTGCGCGTCACCACCACGGCCAAGCTGCCGTCCGGATGCAGCACCAGCCACGCCCAGCCCGCACCGAACAGGCCCAGCGCGGCGTCATTGAACGCCTTGCGCAGGCTGGCGGTGTCACCGAAGCAACGCTTCACCTGATCAGCCAAGCGCCCCGCTGGATCCCCGCCACCGCGCGGCCGCAGGCTCTGCCATTGGAACTGCAGGTTCCAGGCCTGGGCGGCCGCTTCGAACAGCGCGCCCTGGCTTTCGCGCACGATCCGCTCCAGCGGCGCATCCTCCCATTCGGTGCCCACGATCCGCGCATTCACCTGATCCACGCAGCCGCGCTGGTGTTGCCCATGCTGCAGCGCCACGGACCTTTCGGACAGGTGGGGCTGCAGGGCGCCAGGCGAGTAGGGAAGGTCGGTAAGTTCCATGGGCATGCGATGAAGGAGAGGAAGGAGGATGCCGGTGGTCGGTTCCATCGGCTTACAATGGCGACTACTGTGGGAAGTCTAGCCGACCGTCGCGGTCGGATTCGCCCATCCGGGAGGCAGTGTGGTTGTGGCAGTGATGCAGCAGATCCAGGCCGAAGTTGATCGTTACCCCCTTGTGCTGTTCATGAAGGGTACGCCGCAATACCCGATGTGTGGCTTTTCCAGCCGCGCGGTTCAGGCCCTGATGGCCGCCGGGGCGGTGTCCCTGCGCACCATCAACGTACTGGAAGAACCGGAAATCCGCGCCAACCTGCCGCGCTTTTCCAACCTGCCGACGTTCCCGCAGCTGTTCATGCACGGTGAGCTGATCGGGGGCTGCGACATCGTGATGGAGCTGTTCGAAGCCGGCGAGCTCAAGCGCATCGTCGAAGAAGCCTCGGTTGCATGAGCCTGGCCGCGTCGCCTGACGTCGAAGCCGGCGCGCTCGAAGGCCGGGTGATCCTGGTGGTCGGCGCCGGTGGCGGGCTCGGCAGCGCCGCCGCGGTGGCCTGCGCGGCCGCCGGGGCCACGGTGATCCTGCTGGGGCGCAAGCCGCGCCGGCTTGACCGGGTCTACGTCCAGGTGCAACAGGCCGGACCGGAGCCGCTGCTCTACCCGCTGGACCTGGAAGGCGCCACTCCGGACGATTTCGCCGAACTGGCCAGCCGCGTGCAGGCCGAGCTGGGCCGCTTGGACGGCATCCTCGTCTGCGCTGCGGACTTCCCGGGTTTGACCCCGTTCGAGCTGGCCGAACCGGCTGCGTTTGCCCGCTCCCTGCATGTCACGCTGACCGCGCCCGCTTTGCTGGTACAGGCCTGCCTGCCGCTGTTGAAGCAGCGGCAGGATGCGGCGGTGGTGTTCTGCCTGGACGACCCGGCACGGGTGGGGGCCGCCTATTGGGGCGGCTACGGCGTGGCCCAGCATGGGCTGCGCGGGCTGCTGGCCAGCCTGCACGACGAGTTGAAGCAGGGACCGGTACGCATTGCAGGGCTGCAGCCGGCCCCGATGCGGACCGCGCTGCGAGCCCGCGCATGGTCATTGGACCAGGATGATGCGGCCGGCGGGCCGGGGGCGGCTGCCGCCGAGGCGATCGTGCTGCTGTCGCCCCAGGGCTTGACGTGGCGCGGAAGCGTGAAGACCGTCAGCCCTGAATAGCGTGTTTCGTGAGCCGAACCTTCACGGGGAGTGAAGGAATCGTCACGATTGGGTTGCGATAAGGCCGCCGCTGTCGCACTACCGTCACATTCGGATCGTACCGTGTTAATCTATTGTTAACCGTTGCGGCAGCTGCCGTTCACGGTTGGGAACCCCAGATAACTGTCCGAGCAGCCGCCCGCAAGGCTGCCTGGACGCGCTTTTTTATCCGCCATCGCCAACTCCCATCGAGGCTACCCTAGATGAACCACACTCTCCGGATGTCCAAGCTCACCCTTGGCCTCTTGACCGTGCTTGCTGCCGCTCCTGCTTTTGCCCAGAGCACCTCTGCCGGTGTCGGCGGCCAGGTCGTCTCTTCCGCCGGTGCGCCTGTCGCTGGCGCTGAAGTCACCATCACCCACACCGAGTCCGGCACCGTTTCGCGTGCCACGACCGATGAAGCCGGCCGTTATTCGGCACGCGGCCTGCGCGTGGGTGGCCCGTACACGATTACGATCACCAAACCTGGCGAAGGCACCAAGACGGAAAGTGGCGTCTACCTGAACCTCAATCAGGTCAATACGATCAATGCCAACCTGGCGGGTGA
Source organism: Stenotrophomonas sp. CFBP 13724 (assembly GCF_014841975.1). Classification (NCBI taxonomy): domain Bacteria; kingdom Pseudomonadati; phylum Pseudomonadota; class Gammaproteobacteria; order Lysobacterales; family Lysobacteraceae; genus Stenotrophomonas; species Stenotrophomonas sp. CFBP 13724. Next base: position 2,035,770 of record NZ_JACYUW010000001.1, on the reverse strand, counting down.
CATGGTCGCCACCGATCTGAACACCGTTCAGGTTGTCGCCGTTGGCGGTGGCTCGGAAGTGTTCAGCTCCACCAAGATGGGCTCGGGCACCAACATCAATCGCGAGAGCCTGGACGCGTTGCCGTCGGCCAACCGCAACATCCAGGACTACATCCGACTGGATCCGCGTATTTCGCAGGTCAGCAAGGCTGACGGCGCGATCTCCGCCGGTGGTCAGAACACCCGTTTCAATGCCATCCGCATCGACGGTATCAATGCATCTGATCCGTTCGGCCTGGAGTCCAACAACCTGCCGACCGAGCGTCAGCCGGTGTCGATGGACGCTATCCAGGAAATCAACATCGACCTGGCCAACTACGACACGACGATCTCCGGCGGCACGGGCGCGGTAATCAACGCCGTGACCAAGTCGGGTACCAATAATTTCGACGGTACTGTCTATTACGCTTACCGTGACAAGGACATGGTGCGAGATCGTCTGGAAGGCGATAACACGGATTTCGCCGGGTTCAAGGACGAGAAGACCTACGGCATGACCTTCGGTGGTCCGCTGATCAAGGACAAACTGTTCTTCTTCACCAACTATGAAAAGTACGAGCGCAGCGCACCGGGCATCGGCCTGGGTGACACGCCGTTCGGCACCGGCCAGATCACCGCCGCCGACATTGCGACCGTGCAGCAGCGCATGTCCGCTCTCGGCTATGACGCTGGCAGCCTGACGGCGCAGGACAGCAAGACCGAGATCGAAGAGTATGCGGTAAAGCTGGACTGGAATATCAGCGACAACCACCGTGCGGCGCTGCGGTACAACAAGATGGAGCAGGATGTGATGCGCTTCCCCGGCATCGCCAACAGCACCATCTCGCTCAGCAGCTACTGGTATTCGCAGCCGAAGACCTACGAAACCTGGATGGGTGAACTGTTCAGCGACTGGTCCGAGAACTTCTCGACCGAGTTCAAGGTGTCGCACAAGGACTACAGTGCCATCCGCGCCACCGCCAGCGACCTGCCGCAGATCCGCATCAACGGCTTCGGCACCAACAACAGTGCGCTGCTGCTGGGCACCGAGCAGAACTCCCACGTCAACATCGTGGAGTCGAAGGAACTGAGCGCCTTCGGTGCGGGTACCTGGTACGTCGGCGATCACACCGTGAAGTTCGGCTTCGACTATTCCGACAACGACCTGATGAACTTCTACGGTCGTAACCTCAACGGTGTGTACGAGTTCTCGAACCTGCAGAACTTCCTCGCCGGGACTCCGAGCCGTTACCAGTTGCGCGCTCCGCGTCCCGATGGCAGCCGCGCCGACATCCCGGCCAGCTTCAACCTGAAGAATACCGGTCTGTTCGTGCAGGACAGCTGGGCTGTCAACTACAACCTGACGCTGATGTTCGGCGTCCGCGTGGACATGCCCGACTTCAGCGACCAGAAGCTGTACAACGCCAACATTGAAAACCGCTACGGCTACGACAACACCAAGCTGCCGGACAAGGCGCTCGTGCAGCCGCGCGTTGGTTTCAATTACACCTTCGACAGTGATCGTCCCACCCAGCTGCGCGGTGGCGTTGGCCTGTTTGGTGGCGCTGCCCCGAACGTGTGGCTGGCAGGCGCTTACCAGAACACCGGTCTGAACTACATCGAGTACGACCAGCGCAGCACCACGGCCAATCCGCAGACCGGCGTCTTTACCCCGGACATCAACAATCCGTACATTCCGGCCGGCGGCCCGACCGCTGCGCGTCAGAACGTGGATCTGATCGATGACGGCGTGCGTCTGCCTTCGGTGTACAAGGCCAACCTGGCCTTTGATCACGAGCTGCCGTGGTACGGCGTCGTGGCCTCGGCCGAGGTGCTCTTCACCAAGGTCAAGGACGGCATCTACTTCGAACGTCTGGACCTGGGCGCCCCCACGGCAGTCGGCCCGGACGGCCGCGCAATCTACTGGAATGCTGCAGGTCGCAACCCGGCCAACGCGGGTCGTTTCGGCATCGAGGCAGGTACCAACAACGCAGGCAACCGTGCCAACCGTCCGAACGACATCGGCGATGTGCTGCTGATGAAGAACACCGACAAGGGCCACGGTGCACAGGCGACCTTCTCGCTCGCCAAGCCGCTGACCGAAAACTTCGGCTGGTCGCTGGGTTACACCTACACCAAGGCCACTGAAGTCAATCCGCTGACCAGCTCGCAGAACACCTCGAACTGGAACAACGCGATGATCTTCAACGCCAATGAGAACGTTGATTACAACTCGCGCTATGCCATCAAGGATCGTGTGACCGGATCGCTGGAGTGGAAGCACAACTTCTTCGGTGACAACGCCACTCGCATCGGCATGTTCTACGAAGGCCGCTCGGGCCGCCCGTACAGCTACATCTTCTACAATGACGTGAACGGCGACAGCGCCACGACCAACGACCTGTTCTATGTGCCGGCGGGCCGTGGTGACGTTCTGTTCACCGGCGGCGCGGCGATGGAAGACGCGTTCTTCACGTGGCTGGAAGGCAACTCCGACCTTGCTGGCTATGCAGGCCAGGTCGTGCCGGCCAACCAGCATCGCGCGAAGTGGGTCAACAGCTTCGACGTGCGCATCAGCCAGGAGTTCCCGGGCTTCATGGACGGTCACAAGGGCGAGATCGCGCTTGACATCATGAACGTGGGTAACCTGCTCAACAAGAAGTGGGGTCTGATCGACGACTACGGCTTCTTCTCTACCCGTCGCATCGCAAACTACGCGGGTATTGATCCGGCAACCGGCAAGTATGTCTACAATTTCAACGGCTCCACGGACAACCCGCAGGTCCAGGAAAACAACAACGACAAGGGCAACACGGCTGTGTCGCGTTGGTCGATGCAGGTCACCCTGAAGTACAAGTTCTGATCTTCCCGGAACTGAAAGCGTAAAAAAGGCGGCCGGGGAAACCCGGCCGTTTTCTTTTTCATGGGGGCAGCGCTACAGTCGGACACCTTGAGGAAGCGAAACGTTGGACATGACCACGACGATTGAAAAGCCGGCACGTACGCTGCCGGTGCAGGACGCGCGGATCTACCCGCGCGGTGGGCTGGATGTGCTGTCCCGGGCGGAAGTCGCGCGCCTGCGCGATGCCTCCGGTGGCGGCATGCACGAACTGCTGCGCCGCTGCGCGCTGGCGGTGCTGACCAGTGGCAGCGCCTCGGACGATCCGCGCGCGGCACGTGACCTGTACCCGGATTTCGACATCCAGGTCGCCCAGCAGGACCGCGGCGTGCGCATCGACCTGGCCAACGCGCCGGCGATGGCCTTCGTTGATGGCGAAATCATCCGTGGCGTGGCTGAGCTGCTGTTCGCGGTGGTCCGCGACCTGGCCTACATGGCCATCGAAATGGGCCCGGCCTACGCGGCCGAACTGGAGTCTTCGGACGGCATCACCAATGCGGTGTTCGGGCTGCTGCGCAATGCGCGCATCCTCAATCCGGGTGACCCGAACCTGGTGGTCTGCTGGGGCGGCCATTCGATCGGCCGTGACGAATACCTGTACACCAAGCAGGTCGGCTACGAGCTGGGCCTGCGCGGGCTGGACATCTGCACCGGCTGCGGCCCGGGTGCGATGAAGGGCCCGATGAAGGGCGCCACCATCGCCCACGCCAAGCAGCGCCGGACGGTGACGCGCTACATCGGCCTGACCGAGCCGGGCATCATCGCGGCCGAGTCGCCGAACCCGATCGTCAACCACCTGGTGATCATGCCGGACATCGAAAAGCGGCTTGAAGCGTTCGTGCGCATCGGCCACGGCATCATCGTGTTCGCCGGTGGCGTGGGCACGGCAGAAGAGATCCTGTACCTGCTGGGCATCCTGCTGCGCGAAGAGAACAAGGACCTGCCGTTCCCGCTGATCCTGACCGGCCCGACCGTGGCCGCGCCGTACTTCGAGCAGATCGACCGCTTCATCCGCCTGACCCTGGGCGATGCGGCTGCCGAGCGCTACCAGATCATCATCGGCGACCCGTCGGCCGTGGCGCGCAAGATGTCGGCCGGCATCAAGCAGGTGCGCGAGCACCGCCTGGCGCAGAAGGATTCGTTCTTCTTCAACTGGTCCATCGACATCCCGTGGGAGTACCAGCAGCCGTTCGAGCCCACGCATGAGGCGATGGCGGGCCTGGACCTGCACCACGGCCGTGCCCCGCACGCGCTGGCGGCCGACCTGCGCCGCGCGTTCTCCGGCATCGTGGCTGGTAACGTGAAGGAAGACGGCATGCGCCGGATCGAGGAGTTCGGTCCGTTCCAGATCCATGGCGACGCCGACATGATGCAGGCGCTGGACGCGCTGCTGCGCGCCTTCGTCGACCAGCGCCGGATGAAGATCTCCGGCGAGTACAAGCCGTGCTACCAGGTGCTGGCCTGACTGGCGGCCGGGCAGGGTAGTGACGGCCGCTGGCCGTCAGCTCTTGCCGCTGCGCTCGCCGAGCATGGCTCGGCGCTACCGTGGATCCCGGTAGTGACGGCCGCTGGCCGTCAGCGTTGATCTGGTGGGTGACGACCGTTGGTCGTCACGCTGTTGCCCTTGGGGCGCCGATCTTTTGACGCTTGTCGCCCCCGAATGACCGTTCGTCCTGCACCCCCTTGCGGGGGGCGGCGGCCTGCCTCATCGTGCCGACATCACGCTGGGGAGCGTCCCATGTCTTTACGCCTGTCCAAGGGCTTCACGCTGCTGGAACTGATGGTCACCGTCGCCGTGCTGGCGATCCTGTCGACCATCGCGTTCCCGAGCTTCCAGAGCACCATCCGTTCCAACCGCGTCGCGGCCACCGGCAACGAGATGACCGCCCTGTTGTCGCTGGCGCGCAGTGAGGCGGTGCGCAACAAGCGCGGCGGCGGCGTATGCGGCAGCGCCACCGGAACCTCGTGCGACAACAACTGGTCGCGCGGCATGCTGGCCTGGGCCGATGTGAACGGCGACGGCACCTACCAGGCCGGTGAAACCATCCTGCGCTACATCCCGGTCAAGACCGACTCGCTGACCAGCGGCGGGCCCAGCACCGCCGTGATCGCCTTCGACAACCGCGGCCGCCGTCGTGCCGCCGCCGCCCAGTCGCTGACCCTGCAGCCGACGTCGTGCGGAGGCGAAGCGCTTCGCCGCCAGCTGGACATCAACGCCGCCGGCCAGATCAATTCCACCAAGGGGGCCTGCCAATGAGCCGTCGTCTTCCATCGTTCGCACGCGCCCAGCGTGGCTTCAGCATGATCGAGGTTCTGGTGGCGGTGCTGATCCTCGCTTTCGGCCTGCTCGGCTTCGCCATGCTGCAGACCATGAGCGTGCGTTTCGTGCAGAGTTCGAACTACCGCACCCAGGCCACCAACCTGGCCTATGACCTGCTCGACCAGATGCGCAGCAACCGCTACCAGGCCGGCTGGTATACCAATGCCGCCTTCGCCGCCGGCACCGTCCAGGCGTCCAGCTGCACGCGCACCCTGGGCGCGGCGGTTACGCTGAACAACAACATCACCCGCTGGCAGTGCCAGGTGGTGCAGGCCCTCGGCGAAGGCGCCAGTGCCACGGTGGTCAACGCCAATGGCCAGGTCACCGTGGGCATTGCCTGGGGCGACCAGCGCTGGGACCCCGCCAACCCTGACGGGCGGACTACCTTCACCCTGGTGTCGCAGCTGTGAGGCGCGCACGCTCTGCCGCGCGTCGCCAAGCCGGCCTGTCGCTGATCGAACTGATGATCGCGATGGTCATCGGCCTGGTGCTGATGCTGGGCGTGATCCAGATCTTCGCCGCCTCGCGCGCTGCGTCGCGGTTGGCCGAAGGCAATGCGCGCGCGCAGGAAAACGGTCGTTTCGCGATCGAGTTCCTGCAGCGTGACATCCGCATGGCCGGTCACTTCGGCTGCGTGAACGACCAGGCCCATTTCGTGAAAGGCGAGGGCGACCCGGTGATCACCACCGGGCCTGCTACCGGCTCTGGCCATCCGCTGGATTTCAGTGTCAGCATCCAAGGCTATGAGGCCCCAAGCACCGCGCCGGGCGGCCAGCTGACGCTGGGCGACACCTGGGCGGGGGCGGCCGGGCTGCCGGCCGCGATCTCCGCGCTGAATCCACGTGGTGGCAGCGACATCCTGGTGCTGCGCTATCTTGCCGCCGAAGGGGTGCCGGTCACCGCGCTGACCGCCGCTACCGACAGCGTAGTCGGCTTCAATGCCAGCGCTGGCACGCGGCTGACCGAAGGCGGCGTAGGCACGCCCGCCCTGTTCGGCGTAGCGGACTGCAGCCATGCCAACGTATTCCGGGGCACCTACGCAGCCGGCAGCGTGAACGCGCCTGCGACCAACCTCAACCGCTTCACCGTACAGCCCACCGGCCAGACCATGATCTACCGCGCCGAATCGGTGGTCTATTACGTGGGCACTTCAGTGTCGGGTGAGCCTGCCTTGATGCGCGCACGCTCAACGGGCAACAACAGCTATGACGTGAGGGAAGAGCTTGTCGAAGGCATCGAAAGCCTGCAGCTGCTGTTCGGCCTCGACAGCACCACGGTGATGAGCGCCACCGCGCCGCCGGCCGGCAACATCACCATGCAGGCGGTGGCCAGCGGCGTCACCAGCGATGCCAACGCCACCGGCGCCGCACAGTGGCGTCGCGTCGGCCAGGTCCAGGTGGGCGTGCTGGCCCGCAGTCCGGCGCGTTCGCAGGCCGAAGCACCGACGGACGCGGTCAACTACCCGCGTGCGCTGGGCGTCGGCTTCGCGCCGGGAAGCACCCGTGACGGTCGCTACCGCACCACCTACGAATCCACCATCGCGCTGCGCAACCGACTGTTCGGGAATTGATGCCATGAACGCTTCTGTCCGCCTGCGTCCCATGCCCCGCCACCAGCGCGGTGCCGTGCTCTACGTGGCGCTGATCATGCTCATCCTGCTGGCGCTGATCGGCATCGCCGGCATGCAGGTTGCCGGCATGCAGGAAAAAATGGCGGCCAATTACCGCGCCACCAACGTCGCCTTCCAGAATGCCGAAGGTGTCACCCGACGCAGCGAGAACGCGCTGGAAGCGATCGCCAACCGGACCGCCGCGCCCAACAATGCACCGCTGGTGGACACCGACATCCAGCAGAACTGCGATGTCGCCTTCGATCCTGTCGGCTGGGGGCGTGGGCGTCCCTTGAACACCGCGCAGGCCGTCAATGTGCGCCGTATCGATGCCTGCATCATCGGTGGCGGGTCGTTGGCCATGGGCGACCCGCTCGACCCGGTGACCCCGGTGTACCAGATCACCACCTTCGCCACCGATACCGCGACGGATTCTTCGTCCACGGCGTCGGTCGACACCGTTTTCAAGCTCTGAGGCCGCAGGCATGTCCCGTCGCACTTCCCGGATCGTTGCTGCGTCCGCCGCTGTCCTGCTTGGCGTGGGCGGGTATTTCGCCTACAGCCTGTTCGCCGCGCAAGGGCAGGGGGCGCTGGCCCAGGCACCGCTGAACAACACCACCTCGATCCAGCCGGCTTTCATCATGGCGGTCGATGACTCTAACTCGATGACCTTCGAGCGCATCTTCCAGGGCGGCGATGGACGCATGCAGTGGAACGGCAGCAGCTTCTTCCGCTCGGCCGGGGTGTTCTACGACGTAGGTGAGGGCTGCGCGAACAATTCGGTCGACTGCTATCTCTACCTGTTCCCGCACGCCTCGTTCAACACCTCATACACCCCGGGTCGGGCCATCCCGCCCATCGATGCCTTCGGCTTCGCCCGCTCGCCTACCTACAATGCGAGCTACTACAACCCGGACGTGGTCTACGATCCGTGGAGCCTGCCGCAGAAGACCGCCGACGACGTCATTCTCTGGCCCAACGCATCGTTCGGCAGCGCGCGCGTGGATCCTCGTAACCCGGCGGTCTACGGGAATGACTTCAGCACCGGTTACAACACCCTCTACGACCTGGCCGGTCGCGAGGTCAATGGCGAGCTGTTCCAGTTCATGACCGGGATGACGATTCCGTCGGGAACGCGGTACCGCTCCAATGGACGCAGCTGCAACAGCACCAACAACAACGGGCTTCCGACCAGCAGCAACAACTGGGTCACGCTGGGCAGCGCGGTCACCGTGACCGCCAACTGCACCGTGCAGATCGGCTATGTGCCTGCCACGTTCTACCTGCCGGTGAATGCGCCGGCGCCGGCAGGCTACCTGACGGCCGACGCCAACCGTCCGATCATCGCCAATGCCTGCGGGCCCGGCTGCAACATGCGCCGTTACCAGATACTGCCGGCGAACTACGGCGCCAACACGGCGGCGCTGAACGCCGCGCAGACCAATTTCGCCAACTGGTTCCAGTACCACCGCAACCGCATCCTGTCGATGGTCGGCTCGTCCTCGCACGCGATGGCCGGCGTGGAGAACATGCGGGTCGGCTATTTCACCATCAACAACCGCGTCAACGTGACCATGCACGATGTGGCCACCGCGCGCGTCAACCTGTTCAACCAGATCTACGGCCTGAAGCCCGCCGGCGGTACGCCCAACCGGCAGGCCGCGGCCTTCCTGGGTCAACAGTTCCGGCGCACCGATGATGGTGCCCCGGTGATCCGCGCCTGCCAGAGGAACGGCGGCATGTTGTTCACCGACGGCTACACCAACATCGACAACACCGCCGGTGGCTACGGCAACGCGGATTCGGTCGGCGGCACGTATCTGTCCGGCGCGCCGTTCCCGGACAACTACAGCAACACGATCGCCGATATCGCAGCCTCGTACTACGCGGGCTCGAACACGCCGCTGCGTTCCGGCGGCAGTTTCCCCGCCGGCCTGGTGCCGGTGCCGGAGGAGTGCGCCACGCTCAATACGTCCTCCGCCGCGTACAAGCGCCTGGACTGCCAGCCCGATCTCCACATGAATTTCTACGGCGTGACGCTGGGCGCGCAGGGCCTGATCTACGAGGTCAACCAGCCCGCCACCGAGGACCCGTACACCAATCCGCCGAACTGGAATGCCAACGGCGATCCGATCAAGGGTGATGATGGCCGCGTGATCGATGAGCTGTGGCACGCCGCGATCAACTCGCGCGGTGAGTTCATCAATGCCAAAACGCCCTCGGACGTGACCGAGGCCATGCGCCGGGTGCTGCAGGCGGTGGGCGCGGGTCCGTCGCCGTCCGGCACGCTGGCGGTCAGCGGCGCCCGCATCGGTACCGGTTCCTTGACGGTCTCGCCGATGTACGACGTACAGAACAACGGCACCGACTGGTTCAGCCGCATCACCGCCGCGCGGGTCACGGTCAACCCGATCACGCGCGAGGCGCAGTTCAACACGCTGTGGGAGGCGAGCGCGCAGATGCCGGCTGCGGCCGCGCGCAATGTGTTCTTCAACGATGGCTCCAGCGTACGCAAGTTCGGTCCGACCACGGTCAGCGTGGCCGGGCTGTGCAGCCTGTCGACGGCACTGTACCCGGGTCAGACGCGCTGCACGACGGCTGGTTTGACCGGCATGGGGGTCACCCCGGCCATCGCCGCCAACTATCTGCTGGGCGACAGCGCCAACGAGGTGCGCCGCAACGGCAAGCTGCGTGACCGCACCACGCCGCTGGGTGACATCGTCAACTCGCCGCCGGTGATCAGCGCACCGACCGATGATTTCGGCTATCGCGCGCTGGGCGGTGCGTTCAACACCAGCTACACCGCCTACCTCAACACCAAGCGCACTACCCGGCGCTACATGGTCTACGCCGGTAGCAACGATGGCATGCTGCATGCCTTCGACGGCGGCATGGACGGCACCGGCGCCGTCAATGGCAACGGCGGCCGTGAGACCTTCGGCTACATCCCGGCAACGTCCTATGCCCACATGGGCAACCTGCTGCTTCCCTACGATCCGGCGAAGCTCAACGCGCAGCAGTTCGCCCACCGTTATTTCGTCGATGGTCCGGTCGCCGTGGGTGACACCTACTACGGCGGCAACTGGAACACGACCCTGGTCGGCACCACCGGTGCAGGTGGTCGCGGCGTCTTCGCCCTGGATGTCAGCAGTCCGGGCACCTTCAGTGCGACCAGTCGCTTGTGGGAGATCAACGACCTCACCGGCACCGATACGGTCAAGGCCAACATCGGTCACGTGCTCGGCAAGCCGGTCATCGTGCCGGTGCGCAGCCTGGACGGCACCGTGGGCTGGAAGGCGATCTTCGGCAACGGCTATTCCAGCGCCAGTGGCAAGGCCGTGCTGTTCGTGGTGGACATCGCCGCCAACGCCTCGCCGACCATCCGCATGATCGAAGCGACCGAGGCCGGTTCGACCATCTCTGGCAGCAACGGACTGGGCAACATCGTCGTGCTGGACCGCGTGGACAGCTCCAACATCGATGCGACGACGCGGCGTCCGGTCAAGGTGCGCGACGGCTACGCCGATACGGTGTACGCCGCCGACCTGAAGGGCGCGGTGTGGAAGTTCGACCTGCTGTCCACGGCCACCTCCGTGACCGTTCCCTCGTTCACCACCGGCACCTTCGTGCAGAACGGCCTGACCTACCGGCAGCCGATCACCGGTGGCCTGCAGGCGTCGGCCGGCGAAAGTGGCGGCGTGCTGGTGATGTTCGGAACCGGCAGCTTCTCGTTCGACGACGACACCCTGCCGATCTCGTCCACGCAGATCCAGAGCCTCTACGGGTTCAACGATACGACCGACGGGGTCAGCACGGCCGCGCTGTTGCGCACCGCCCTGACGCCGTACACGGTCACCGCCAGCGCTGGCGGGCGATCGGTCTCCAGGGGCACCAGCCCGACCGGTTCCAGGGGCTGGTACATCGACCTGCCGGCCGGGGAGCGCGCGGTGGGCTACCCTGAACTTGCCTCAGGAATCCTGTTCATTCCCACCTACGCGCCGGAGTCGCTCACCAGCGGCTGCAGTTCCGGTGGCAACAACAACCTGTTCGGGATCAATCCGCGCACCGGTGGCGGCGCCCTGTCCGGCGTGCGCATGGGTTCGATCAATGGCGCCACGGCCGTGGCCGGCACGGCCAGCATGGCGCTGGCGACCGGCGGCAACGCGCCGGTCAAGGATGTCGGCGTCTCGGTCGTGCCTCGCCTGCAGCCGCCGGCCAACCCCGGTGGCGGGGCGCCCGCGCCGACCCCGCCCGGGGGCTCGGGCTGCTGGATGGTGGTCAACGTAGCGGGCGCTCCGCCGATGTATGTTCCGTATCCCTGCGGTCGCCAGTCCTGGCGCCAGATCCAGTAATGGAGAATCCCTCGATGTCCTCTCTGGTTTCCCTGCGTGCCGTCCAGCGGCATGGCCTGCGGTCGCGCGCGCGCGGCTTCACCCTGATCGAACTGATGGTGGTGGTGGCCGTGGTCGCCATCCTGGCCGCCATCGCCTATCCGTCCTACGTGGAGCAGGTGCGCAAGTCGCGGCGGGCGCAGGCCAAGGCCGATCTGGTCGAGTACGCGCAGTTGGCCGAGCGCTCGCATACCACCAACAACACCTATGCGAACTTCCGCTTCAGCAATGGGGCGACAACGTTCCAGTCACCGCGTGAAGGCGGCACGGCGCGCTATACGATCACGTTCCAGGGCGGGCAGGGTACGTTCACGCTGACCGCCACGCCGCAGGGAACCCAGGCGCAGGACAGGTGCGGCACCCTGTCGGTCAACCAGGCCAACGTGAAAACGCCCTCCGCGGCGACCTTGCCGGAGTGCTGGTGATGGTTCGCTACGGGCTTGCACGGCGCGTAATCTCACCGTAGAATGCGCCTCCCCGCCCGAATAGCTCAGCCGGTTAGAGCACTTGACTGTTAATCAGGGGGTCGTTGGTTCGAGTCCAACTTCGGGCGCCAGATTCAGTAGAAAGCCGCGAGCATGTCGCGGCTTTCTGCGTTTTCGATTAGTCCGCGCAGCCATCGCTCTTGCGAGTAACCCGGCTGCGTACCCGCCCCGGTACGCTGACGACGACTTCGCTATGCAGGCGGTCGCCGATGTAGATGCAGATGGTCTGGGCAACGCCCGCACTGCGTCCGTCAGCACGGAACTGCATGCGCTGTCGCCACAGGCTGGTCCGGGCTTTGACGCTCGATGCAGCGTGCTGTTCCACCAGGAGGACCCCCTTCGGGGCCTTGCCCGGGCGCAGCGGCGTGTGCGGGGCGGGATACACCAACCAGCCCCGGGCCCAGTCGCGGCCGCAGGTGATGCCGTCGCTGCTGGGACAGGCTTCAATGCGCTGGCGGCGGGTGATGGCGGTGCTGCGTACGGTCGACAGCATCGCATGCAGCTGCATGCGCAGACTGTCTGCGCGTAGCCGCGCCAGGGTGCGTTGGAACGAGGGCAGGGCGGTCGCTGCCAGGGTGGCGACCAGCGCCAGCGCCATGCACAGTTCAACCAGGCCGTAGCCGCGGGAACAAGGTGCAGGCAGGGTTGGATGTGGCATGCAAAGGTCCTCCGTGCCTGCATGGTCCGCCTTGTCCCGGTACCGGTCCGTCGCCAGAGCCGTCAACAGCAGGTAGCCGATTCCCTCAACCTGCCGTCACCGGCCGCCCCGCTATAATTGTTCCCCCCGGGACCTGGCAGCACCATGAGCGACCGTTTCCAACTCGTATCGCCGTATTCGCCGGCAGGCGACCAGCCCAACGCGATCGAGAAGCTGAGCAGCAACTTCGAAGCCGGCGTGGCCAAGCAGACCCTGCTCGGCGTGACCGGCTCGGGCAAGACCTACACCATCGCCAACGTCATCGACCGCATCCAGAAGCCGACGCTGATCATGGCGCCGAACAAGACGCTGGCTGCGCAGTTGTACGGTGAGTTCAAGGCGTTCTTCCCGCACAACGCGGTCGAGTATTTTGTCAGCTACTACGACTACTACCAGCCGGAAGCCTATGTGCCGTCCTCGGACACCTTCATCGAGAAGGACAGTTCGATCAACGAACACATCGAGCAGATGCGCTTGGCCGCCACCAAGACCCTGCTGTCGCGGCCGGACGCGCTGGTGGTGGCCACCGTATCGGCCATCTACGGCCTGGGCGCGCCGGAAGACTACCTATCGCTGCGGCTGATCCTGTCCAAGGGCGAGCGCATCGACCAGCGCGACCTGATCAACCACCTGACCCAGCTGCAGTACACCCGCAACGAATACGAGCTGCATCGCGGCACGTTCCGCGTGCGGGGTGAAGTGATCGACGTGTTCCCCGCTGAATCGGACAGCGAAGCGCTGCGCATCGAGCTGTTCGACGGCGAAGTGGAGAAGATCACCCTGTTCGATCCGCTCACCGGCGAAACGCTGCGCAACATGATGCGCTTCACCGTCTACCCAAAAACCCACTACGCCACCACCCGCGAGCGCGTGCTGGCGGCAGTGGAAACCATTAAGGTGGAGCTGAAGGAGCGCCTGGAGCAGCTGTATGCGGAAAACAAGCTGGTGGAGGCGCAGCGCCTGGCCCAGCGCACCCAGTTCGACATCGAGATGATGGCCGAGGTGGGCTTCTGCAACGGCATCGAGAACTACTCGCGCCACCTGACCGGTAAGCCGGCCGGCTCGCCGCCGCCGACCCTGTTCGATTACCTGCCGCCGGACGCGCTGCTGGTGATCGACGAATCGCACGTGACCATTCCGCAGATCGGCGCGATGTACAAGGGCGACCGTTCGCGCAAGGAAACCCTGGTGGAATTCGGCTTCCGGCTGCCATCCGCGCTGGACAACCGGCCGCTGCGTTTCGAGGAATGGGAACAGCGTTGCCCGCGTGCCATCTACGTGTCGGCCACACCGGGTCCGTATGAGTACCGCGAGGCCGGCGAAGACATGGCCGAGCTGGTGGTGCGCCCGACCGGGCTGATCGATCCGGTGGTGGAGATCCGCCCGGTCGGCACCCAGGTCGACGACCTGATGAGCGAGGCCAACGAGCGCATCAAGATGGGCGACCGCGTGCTGGTTACGACCCTGACCAAGCGCATGGCCGAGAACCTGACCGAATATCTGAGTGAACACGGCATCCGCGTGCGCTACCTGCATTCGGACATCGACACGGTGGAGCGCGTGGAGATCATCCGCGACCTGCGCCTGGGCAAGTTCGACGTGCTGGTGGGCATCAACCTGCTGCGCGAAGGCCTGGACATGCCGGAGGTCTCACTGGTCGCGATCCTGGACGCGGACAAGGAAGGTTTCCTGCGCTCCACCGGCTCACTGATCCAGACCATCGGCCGTGCAGCGCGCAACGTGCGCGGCAAGGCGATCCTGTATGCCGACCGGATGACGAAGTCGATGCAGGCGGCCATCGATGAGACCGACCGCCGCCGCGCCAAGCAGGTGGAATACAACGAAGAACACGGCATCGTGCCCAAGTCGGTCGCCCGCCCGATCGTCGATGTGCTGGAAGGCGCGCGTTCGGAGGCGTATGACCGGGCCTCGCGCAAGGGCAAGGGCAAAGGGAAGATCGGCGCGGTCGAGATCGCCGAGGAGGGTGCCGATTACGCGACGCTGTCGCCGTCCCAGGTCGCCACCCGGCTCAAGTCGCTGGAACAGCGGATGTACCAGCACGCCAAGGACCTGGAGTTCGAAGAGGCCGGGCGCGTGCGCGACCTGATCAAGCGGCTGAAAGAGGCCAGCCTGGGCTGATTGGGGCATCGGTAGCGCCGAGCCTTGCTCGGCGAAATCCCGAAAGCAGCCACAGACGTCGCTTTCGAAGATTTCTTCACAAAAGTGTTGCACAACCCCGGTCTCCTCCGTAATATACGCGGCCTGCCCCGACGCAATCGCAACGCGGCAGGAAACGAAAAACGGGCGGTTAGCTCAGCGGTAGAGCACTACCTTGACATGGTAGGGGTCACAGGTTCGAACCCTGTACCGCCCACCACTTCCAGCGAAGTGGGAACGAAAAAAGCCAGCCATCGCGCTGGTTTTTTTGTGCCCGGAATTCGGGATTCGTGTTCGCTGGGAAGGTCCTGATCCGCATAGGGGTAGCCGCGCCTGGCCCGGTGATGACGTCTGTCCTTGGCGCTGCACGCAGCACTGCAACTGTTCCGTTGCCTGGCAACGCCCGCTGTCGTGAGATCAGGTAGCCGGGACTGCCGGCGTGGGAGAAACCCTATGACCTGTTTCAACAAGACGATGTTGCCGACCCTGCTGGCCGTTGCGTTCTTGGCCGTGACCCACAACGTCAGGGCAGGCAATGAATCGATCACCAGCACGCGGACGATCGTGGTGGACGCGCGATCCGCGGACGGCGCTGCCGCACGAGCCTGGATTGAAAGGAATTCGCCTGACTTCCGTCCACGCCTTGACGCGGAGCAGATGGAAATAAGCAGGACGGTGGTGGTCGGTTCGGATAACGTGCAGCGCACGCCGGGAGACAACCCGCCGATTCCGCTTCCTGCAAGCGGAAAGCCGGGCGAAGTGATCAGCTTCAGCAGCCAGCGCAATGGCGGCCTGGAGTCCTGGACCTACAAATGGCGGGCTGGTTCGAAGGGTGGCGGCAGCTGGAGTCTGATCGGCTACACGTTCAAGTACTTCGATGAGCAGGAGCGCTGATCGCAGCGCGCCTCCGTCAGCCTGCGGTGAACGCCTGCCGCAGGCTGCGCAGTGAATCCTGGCGGCAGCGGGTCGCGCAGTCTTCGCCCATCTTGAATTCCTGCAGGCGCATGCCGACCAGCGTCAGCGACAACGCATAGCCGCTACCGGAACCGTGGCGCGCATGGCTGATCGCATGGCGTGCCAGGGCATCAACATGGTCTCGGTCAGGCAGCAGGCCGAGAAACGCGCGTTCGGCGCTGTCCAGGTCCGGCGCGGTCAGCACCACGCGCGGGTCGTTGGCGGAATTGAGCAGGGCGGGCGCAGGGCTGGCCGGGGGGAGGAAAGCGTCCATGGCGTCGTTCGGCTCGGTACAGAAGCGGTACGTGCACGATGCGTCATCAACATTGTCAGAACATTGCGCGGCCCCTGCGCCGCTTATCATCAGCGCTGGTTTCTGCTGCCCACCGGTTTCCCATGCGCATTCTGCTGGTCGAAGACGATCCTGACCTGTCCCGCGCCCTGCAGTCCGGGCTGGAACGCCAGGGCGTGGTCGCCGACGTGGTGGACACGCTCGCTGCGGCCGCCGCCGCGCTGCGCGATCCGGTGCACCAGCTGTTGCTGCTGGACCGCCAGTTGCCCGATGGCGACGGTCTGGCCTTCGTGGCCATCGCGCGTGCGCTGCGGCCCAACCTGCCGGTCATCATGCTCACTGCCAAGGGCAGCCTGGGTGACAAAGTGGAGGGGCTGGATGTCGGCGCGGATGACTATCTGGTCAAGCCGGTGGCCATCGAGGAATTGATGGCGCGCATCCGCGCTGTGTCGCGCCGCCCGACCGAAATGGTCACCCCGGTGTTGCAGTTGGGTCGGCTGCGTTTCGATTTCGAATCGCTGCAGGCGCAGGTGGACGGCCATGCGCTGCCGCTGCCACGCCGCCAGCTGCTGGTGCTGCAGGCACTTGCCTTGCGCCAGGGCCGCACGGTCACCCGCAGTGGATTGGAAGAAGCGGTGTACGGCTTCGACGACGACATCCAGTCCAATGCCCTGGACGCGCATATTTCAAAGCTGCGCAAAGCGCTGCATCAGGCCGGCGCAGGCGTGGAAATCCACGTCATCCGCGGGGTCGGTTACCTGTTGGCCGAGGCATGAAAATGAACACCGATATCCGATCCATTTCACTCGGCCTGGCCTGGCGCGTCTGCCTGGCCCAGGTGTTCACCGTGCTGATCGCGGTGATGGCGCTGATCCTGACCTGGGGCGACCAGGAATCGGTGCAGATGGACATGTTCACCGCCGATGACGTGGTCGCTGCGCTGCACAGCGATGGAACCACCCTTCGGCTGGATCGCGCGCGCTGGGACGTACTCAACGCCCAGGCGGGCGGCAACCTGTGGTTCGTCGCCACCGATGAGCGCGGCAATCGGCTGTCCGAAGGCGCCGTGCCGGATGTCCATCGCGAACTGCTGTCGCGGCTGGAGCGCGTCGGCTACAGCGAACTGGGCTCGCTGACCCCGCCATACCTGGATGCGGCGCGCATCGTGATCAGCAATGAGAATGGCAGGCGCTTGACCGCGATGGTCGGCGGCCAGCCCAAGCACGGACTGTGGGAAGGCGCGCTGATGGTGCTGCGGCTGATCGGTCCGTGGTTCTTTCTGCCGCTGATCGTAGTGACCCTGCTGGTGATGCCGCTGGTGATCCATCGCGCCATGCGCGGGGTGCGGCAGCTGGCGCGCGAGGCGCGACTGCTGGACATCGGCAAGGCCGGCGCGCGGCTGGATACGCAGCTGGTCAGCAGCGAGATCGCCCCGCTGGTCAGTGCTTTCAACGATGCCATCGGCAAGGTGCAGCAAGGCTACGCCGCGCGCGACAAGTTCCTGGCCGACGCCGCGCACGAGCTGCGGGTGCCGATCGCGGTGGTACAGGCACGGCTGTCGCAGTTGCCGCAGGGCGCCTTGAAGGCGCAGCTGTTGAACGACATCGCGCGGCTGGGCAACGTCGCCGAACACCTGCTGGACCTGCAGCGCCTGGACCGCAGCGTGGAGAAACTGCAGCCGCTGGACCTGGCCGCATTGGCGCGCACGGCGGCGGCGGAACTGGCACCGCTGGTGATCGGCGCCGGCTACACCTTCGAGGTGGATGCGCCGGACGAGCCGGTGTGGATCGTCGGCGATGGCATCGCCCTGGGGCGCGTCATGGCCAACCTGGTGCACAACGCGATCGTACATGGCGGCGGCCGCGGCACCATCAGCGTGCGGTTGGAAGCCAACGCCACGCTGGAGGTCGCCGACCAGGGCGCCGGTGTCCCGGAAAACGACCGCGAGGCGATCTTTGAACCGTTCCACCGCCTGCGCGCGGCCGGCAGCGGCAGCGGGCTGGGCCTGCACCTGGTTAAGGAGATCATCCAGCACCACGAAGGCGCGGTGAGCGTAGGCGAGGCACCGGGCGGTGGCGCCAGCTTCCGCATCGCATTCAACCGTTCGGTCCGCCGCCCCGGCTGAAACCCGAGCCTGCACTGTGTGGAAAGCTGATGGCAGCCGCTGCGGCAGCAGGCCACGCTGCATGGCATGGGGGGACAGGCCTGCGATCATCTCGTCGTGTCGCCGGGCCTGTGGGGCAAGGCCAGTGCCGCCGCACTGGTGGCCGGTGCCACGGCATGCTGTCAAATACCGGTACTGCCGCCGGCCGTGGCGGCCTGGCCGGCCCTGTTGCTGGGCATCGTCCTGTGGCTGGCCCAGTGGCGGGGGCGCTGGCTGGGCATGCTGCTGGTGGGCTTCAGCTGGGCGGGGCTGCACGGGCAATGGGCCTTGCAGGCGCAGCTTCCGCCGCAGCATCCACCGGTCGACCAAGTGCTGCGCGGCAGGGTGATCGACCTGCCTGAGCATCGCTTGTCCTACACGCGTTTCCTGCTGCGTGTCGATGACGACCCGGCACTGCCCGGGGCTCTCCGCGGCCGGCGCGTCCAGGTCTACTGGAGCGCGCCATTCGCACGTGCCGGGTCCGGCAGCGCCGTGCCAGGATCAGGTTCTGGTGGTGTGCGGCACACCGTTGCCGCCGGATCACGCTGGCACCTTCCGCTGCGATTGCGGGCGCCACGCAGCCGGATCAATCCGGGAGGATTCGACGGCGAACGCCACGCGCTGATGCTCGGCATCGCCGCCAGCGGGCAGGTCCGCGCTGGCTCGGTCCCGCACCAGCTGGAAGGCCCTGCCGGGCTGGCGGCCTGGCGCGAACGCATGTCGCAGCGGATCCAGCAGGCGCTGCCCGGCGAAACGTCGCGGTTCCTGCGCGCCCTGGCGCTGGGCGACACGCGCGAGCTCAGCGATGCGGATTGGGAACAGTTGCGTGCACTGGGCCTGACCCACCTCATCGCGATCTCCGGGTTCCATGTCGGCTTGGTCGCCGGCGGCCTTGCGCTGTTGGTCGGCCTGCTGTGGCGCTGTATCGCGATGCTGCCCCGGCACGTGCCACGGCCCACCGCAGCCGCGCTGGCGGCGGCTGCGGGCGCGGTGGGCTACGCGCTGGTGGCCGGGCTGGCACTGCCGACCGTGCGCACCGCGCTGATGATCGCGGTGGTGGCGCTGGCGCGCGCCAGCCGCCGGCGCATGCCGTGGGCCCAATCGCTGGCGTTGGCGGCCTTCGCGACCCTGCTGGTCGCCCCGCTGTCGGTCCTGGCTGCCGGGTTCTGGCTCAGCTTTGGCGGTGTGCTGTGGCTGATGTGGTGCCTGCCCGGTGGACAGCGCGCCGAACCTGGATTGCGTGGCCTGCTCAAGCCGTTCTTCGCCGCGCAGCGGATTGCCAGCCTGGCGCTGTTGCCGCTCGGCATCAGCCTGTTCGGCCAGGCCTCGCGCATTGGCCCGCTGGTGAACCTGCTGGCGGTGCCGTGGTGGAGCCTGGTGGTGGTGCCGCTGGCGTTGCTCGGCACGGCGCTGGAGGCGCTGCATGCCGGGCTGGGTGCCTGGTGCTGGCGACTTGGCGACACCGCCTTCGCCGTCAGCTGGACCTGGCTGCAGCCGCTGGCCGCGTGGAGCGGGGCCGTGTGGTGGTTGCCGGAGGCGCCGCGCTGGACGGTGCCGTTGGCCCTGCTGGGGGTGTTCTGGTGGTTGCTGCCGCGCGGCCGTGGCGGCCTGCTCGCGGCACCCCTGTTATGCCTGCCGCTGCTCTGGCCGGATCGGCAACTGCCGCCGCCGGGGGCGGTGGAGGTGCTGGTGCTGGACGTGGGGCAGGGCACTGCGGTGGTGGTGCGGACCGCGTCGCGGCTGCTGCTGTATGACCTCGGGCCCCCGGGCGTCGGCACCGATTCCGGCGAGCGCGTCGTGCTGCCCGCGCTCCGCGCACTGGGTGCCGGCGTGCCTGACCGGGTGCTGCTCAGCCATGGCGACGCCGACCATGCCGGTGGCCTGCCCGGCATCCGCCGTGCCTTTCCGCAGGTGCCGGTGTGGGCGCCGGCAGGGTCGGGAGTCGACGGCGCATCGCCCTGCCATCGCGGCCAGCAGTGGCGATGGGATGGGGTGGATTTCGAGATACTGCATCCGGTGCAGGGGCACCGGGAGCGCGGCAATGCGTCCAGCTGCGTGTTGCGCATCGCTACCGCGCGCGGGGTGATCCTGCTCGCCGGTGACATCGGCATCGCCGAAGAAGCCCAGCTGCTGCGTTCCAGCCGCGCCGCGCTGAAGGCGGACGCGGCGCTGGTCCCCCACCATGGCAGCGCCGGTTCGTCCAGCGCGCCATGGGTGGACGCGGTGGGGGCGCGGCTGGCACTGGTGTCGGCCGGGCACCGCAACCGCTTCGGCCATCCGCGCGCCGAAGTGGTGCAGCGCTGGGCAGCGTCCGGTACCGAAGTGCTGGGCACCGCCACCTCCGGCGCACTGCACGTGTGGCTGGGCGCGCAGGGGCTTCAGGTCCGCGAACAGCGGGTGTATGCGGGTCGCTGGTGGAATGCTGCGGGCCGGGAGCGGGCGGCTGCTATCCTATCGTTGGACAAACAGGCGGCCGCTGGGCCGGAGGGTTGGAAACGTGTGGGAACTGGTCAAGGCCGGCGGTTGGCCGATGGTGCCGCTGCTGCTGCTGGGTGTACTGGCTTTGGCGATCGTCCTGGAGCGTTTCTGGTCCCTGCGCCGCAACGAAGTGCTGCCACCGGGCCTGGGCCAGGATGTGCGCAACTGGGCGGCACGCGGCAAGCTGGATCCGGCCCACCTGGCAGCCCTGCGGGCCAATTCGCCGCTGGGCGCGCTGCTGGCGGCGGCGCTGGACGCCCGCAATCGTCCGCGCGACCAGATCCGTGAGCGCATCGAAGACACCGGGCGCTTCATCGTCCATCGCATGGAACGCTTCCTCAATACGCTGGGCACCATCGCTTCGGCCGGTCCACTGCTGGGCCTGCTGGGCACCGTGGTCGGCATGATCCAGATGTTCCTGGGCATCCTGGACCACGGCGTGGGCGATGTGAACCAGCTGGCCGGCGGCATCGGCAAGGCTCTGGTATGCACGGCCACCGGCATGATCGTGGCGATCCCCGCGCTGATGTTCCATCGCTACTTCAAGGGCCGCATCAACGGCTACGTGATCGAGATGGAACAGGAGGCCAGCGCGCTGCTGGATGCGCTGGATGGCCGTCCGGGTGTGATGGCCACCGCGCCGCGCCCAGCCAGCCAGGCTGCCGCCAACCCCGGCACCGCCGCCCCGGCCAAGGCCTGACGGATGCGCATCCGCAACGACCGCGCCGGCGATGAGCCGCATATCGACCTGGTGCCGCTGATCGACGTGATCCTGGTGCTGATCATCTTCTTCGTGGTCACCACCACCTTCGATGCGCGTTCCACCCTGCAGGTGCAGCTGCCGCACGCCAGCCAGCAGGCCAACAGCGAGCCCCCGCGCGCGCTGAGCATCCTGGTCAACGCCGATGGCCGGTACTTCGTCAACGACCAGGAAGTGCTGCGCACCGACGTGGAGTCGGTCAAGCAGACCATTGCCGCGGTCGCCGGTGAGGACCGCACCCAGTCCGTGCTGCTGCGTGCCGATGCGCGTACTCCCTACCAGGCCGTGGTCACCGCACAGGATGCCCTCGGCCAGCTCGGCTTCCGCCGGATTTCCATCGCAACCGCTCCTGAGGTGCGTCAATGAGTTCCAAACACGCGCCCGTCTGGCCGATCTACAAACGACTGCTTGGCTACACCCGCGCCTACTGGGTGTTCATGGTGGCCGCGGTGGTGGCGATGGCCATCGAAGCCCTGGCCGGCTACTCCTTCACCCGCTTGATGGAACCGCTGGTCAACCGTGGCTTCGTCAACCCGGAGCCGCGCATGGCGGTGATCCTGCCGCTGACCATCCTGGGCCTGTTCCTGATGCGCAGCCTGGCCACGCTGGTCAGTGACTACACCCTGGCCCGCACCGGCCGCAGCGTGGTGCGCGACCTGCGTGAACAGGTGCTGGAGAAATACCTGCACCTGCCGTCGTCGCACTTCGACACCGAAGCCACCCCGGTGATGGTCAGCCGGTTGAACTTCGATACCGAACAGGTCACCCAGGCCAGCGCCGATGCGTTGAAGACGCTGGTGGCCGACACCCTGACCATCATCGCGATGCTGGTGGTGATGCTGCAGATGAGCGTCAAGGTCACCATGGCCATGCTGGTGGTGGTGCCGATGATCGGCTTGATCGTGTCCTACGTGGGCAAGCGCTACCGGCGCATCAGCCGCGGCATCCAGGACGGCATGGGCACCATGGCGGCCACGGCGGAGCAGTCGTTGTCCGCCCAGCAGGAAGTCAAGGTGCACGGCACCCAGCGGCATGAGATCGACCGCTATTCGCGGCTGGCCAACCGCATGCTGGGCCTGAACATGAAGGTCGAGACCACGCGCGCCTTCGCCTCCAGCACGGTGCAGTTCCTGGCTGCGCTGGCGCTGGCGGTGATCGTCTGGGTAGCCACCCGCGAAGCGCTGGTCGGCAAACTCAACGCCGGCCAGTTCATGGGCCTGATGACCTCGATGATGGCGATCATTCCGTCGCTGCGCCGGCTGACCAGCGTGCAGACCTCGATCTCGCGCGGTGTGGCCGCCGCCGAGCGGCTGTTCTCCATCCTGGACATGCCGGTGGAGCGTGACCAGGGCAGCAAGCGCATCGAACGGGCGCGCGGTGAACTGGCTTTCGAACACGTGATGCTGCGTTACCGCGAAGACGCCGGCATCGCGCTGGACGATATCAGCTTCGTTGCACGCCCCGGCACCGTGACCGCCGTGGTGGGGCGCTCGGGCAGTGGCAAGACCAGCCTGATCCGGCTGGTGCCGCGCTTCTATGAGCCCAGTGGCGGCCGCATCACGTTGGATGGCGTGCCACTGGACGATTACCCGCTGGCCGACCTGCGTAGGCAGGTGGCGATGGTGGGGCAGAAAGTGATGCTGTTCGACGATACCATCGGCTCGAACATCGCCTACGGCATGGATGCCAGCCAGGAGCAGATCCGCGCGGCGGCCGAGGCGGCCAACGCCTGGGAGTTCATCGCGCGCCTGCCGCAGCAGCTGGACACCCCGGTCGGCGAGAACGGGGCGCTGCTGTCCGGTGGCCAGCGCCAGCGCCTGGCGATCGCCCGTGCGATCCTGCGTGATGCGCCGATCCTGATCCTGGACGAGGCGACCGCCGCGCTGGACAACGAATCCGAACGGCTGGTGCAGGATGCGTTGCAGCGGCTGATGCCCGAGCGCACCACGCTGGTCATCGCACACCGGCTGTCCACCATCGAGCACGCCGACCAGGTGCTGGTGATGGACCAGGGCCGCATTGTCGAGCGCGGCACGCACCACGAACTGCTGGCCATGGGCGGCCTGTACGAGCACCTGTACAACATGCAGTTCCGCGAAAGGCAGGCCTGATGTCCGGCAAGGGTACCCAGACACCGGCCTACTGGTATGACGGCTCCACGGTGCCGCTCGGGATGCGCCTGCTCAGCCCGCTGTATGCGGCCGTGTCCGGCCTGCGGCGGCGCCTGTACCGGCGCGGCTGGCTGAAGCGGCACGCGTTGCCGGTGCCGGTGATCGTGGTCGGCAACATCACCGCCGGTGGCACCGGCAAGACCCCGCTGACCATCGCGCTGGTGCAGCAGTTGCGCGCAGCGGGCTGGAAACCCGGCGTTGCCAGCCGTGGCTATGGTCGCGAGCAGGCTGAAACTGGCCGCTGGGTGGACGCCGATACGCCGACCGCGCTGGGCGGCGACGAGCCGGTGCTGATTGCCTGGAAAACCGGTGCGCCGGTGCGTGTGGATGCCGATCGGGTAGCCGCCGGCAAGGCGCTGGTCGAAGCTGGCTGCGATGTGATCGTCTGCGATGACGGCCTGCAGCACTACCGCCTGGCGCGCGATATCGAGATTGAAGTCATTGACGCGCAGCGTCGTTACGGCAACGGCCGGCTGCTGCCTGCCGGACCGCTGCGCGAGCCGGTGGCCCGCGCCGGCGAATGCGATTTCCGCGTGGTCAACCAGGGCGCGGCGAGCGCGGAAAACGCGGCGGTGGCGTGCGGGTTCGGGCAATGGCCGATGCGCCTGCGCATCGACAGTGCCCAGCCGCTGGTGGGCGGACGCCTGCGCGCGCTTTCGCACTTTGCCGGGCAGCGCGTGCACGCCGTGGCCGGCATCGCGCACCCGCAGCGCTTCTTCGACATGCTGCGCGCCGAACGCATCGGCGTGGTCCCGCATGCCTTCGCCGACCACCACGCCTACCAGCCGCAGGACCTGCGTTTTGGCAGCGAGCTGCCGATCCTGATGACCGAAAAGGACGCGGTGAAGTGCCGCGCCTTCGCCAACGACTGGCACTTCGCCATTCCCCTGCAGGCCGATCTGCCCGCCGCGTTCTGGGTGGCATTGACCGACCGCCTTGAGAAGCTGCGCGCGCGCTGAACCGCCTGCGCGCGTGGCCTGTAACCGGAGAACCCCATGACCGAGTTCGTCGTCGCCATTCCTGCCCGCTATGCCGCTTCGCGCCTGCCCGGCAAGCCGTTGCGCCTGCTCGGCGGCGAACCGCTGGTGCTGCACGTGGCGCGGCGCGCGGTGCAGGCGGGCGCGCGCGAAGTGTGGGTGGCCACCGACGATGCGCGCATCGCCGAGGCGCTGGCGGGGTTGGAGGACGTGCAGGTGGCCATGACCGATCCGGCCCATCCGTCCGGCACTGACCGGCTGGCCGAATGTGCCCGCCATGCCGGCTGGGCCGATGACACCGTGGTGGTCAACCTGCAGGGTGACGAACCGTTTGCACCGGCCGCCGGCATCCGCGCCGTGGCCGACGCGCTGGCCAGTGGCCGCGCCCCGATGTCCACGCTCTGCACGCCGGTGGAAGATGCGGCCACGCTGTTCGATCCCAACGTGGTCAAGCTGGTGCGCAACGCGCGCGGTGAGGCCATGTATTTCAGCCGGGCGCCGATCGCCTGGCACCGCGATGGTTTCGCGCGCAGCCGCGAGGTGTTGCCGGAAGGGGTCCAGTGGCTGCGCCACATCGGCATCTACGGCTACCGCGCAGGCTTCCTGCAGCAGTTCGCCGCGATGCCGCCCGGCAGCTTGGAACAGGTGGAAAACCTGGAGCAGCTGCGGGTGCTGGAGGCCGGTTACCCGATCAGCGCGGCGCTGTCGCCGGCGCCGTTCCCGGCCGGCATCGACACCCCCGAAGACCTGGAGCGGGCCGAACAGTTGCTGGCCAGCGGCCACGCCTGAGCGGGCCCGGAAAAAATCCGCGTGGCACAACGATTGCATGACGCGCGGTCCGGCATAATCAGGGTATGAACGCCCAACCCGTCCAGGACCTCCCCGAGTTCGCCACGTGGCTGAACGCCGCGCCCGCCACCCTGAGCGAGCTGCGCGGGCAACCGCTGGCCCTGCTGTTCGTCAATGCGGCGTCGGCATGGTGCGCGCAGCGCCTGGCCGAAGTGGCGAACTGGCAGTCGCGCCATCCCGGCCGGCTGCAGGTGCTGGTGCTGCAGGTGCCGCGTTTCGATTTCGAACGCGACGAAACGGCCAGCCTGAAGCTGCTGCGCCGCCAGGGCCTGCACTCGGTCGCGCTGCTGGACAGCGACTGGGACGGCTGGCGGCGCTTCGGGGTAACGGCCTGGCCGACGATGGTCCTGATGGATGTCTACGGCCGCGAAAGCAGCCGCCTGGTCGGCCTTAGCCAACCGGGCGAGCTGGACCGCGCGCTCAACGAACTGTGCGGCAACCTGCAGCCGACACCGTTCGAAGCGCTGCGCGAGCTGCGCCCCGAGCCACGCCTGCCGCTGTGTTTTCCCACCGGGCTGGCGGTCACCACGGAGCGGCTGTACATCGCCGACAGCGGCCACCACCGCGTGCTGGAATGCACCCACGGCGGACGCGTGCTGCGCCAGTTCGGGCAGGGCACGCCGGACTTCATGGACGGCGGGGCGCAGGACGCGGCCTTCAACCGGCCGCAGGCGTTGGTGGTGGAACGCGAGTCGCTGTACGTGGCCGACACCGGCAACCATGCCCTGCGTCGCATCAACATCATCACCGGCCAGGTCGACACGCTGTGTGGCAATGGCCGGCCGGGCGAACCGCGCGACGGACAAGTCGACGACCCACGCAGCGTGGCGCTGAACCATCCAGCCGGGCTGGCGCTGGCCGACAACGAACTGCACGTGGCGATGGCCGGCGACAACCGAATCTGGAGCTACCACCTGGGCCAGCGACGGCTTACGCGGCGCGCCGGCAGCGGCGTCATCGACCAGCGCGACGGCAGTGGCAACGTGGCGGCCTTCGCGCAGCCGACGGGGCTGGCGGTGGTGCAACAGGCGCTGTACGTGGCCGATGCGCTGGCCTCATCGATCCGCTGCGTGCAGCTGCGCGGCGACCTGGTGCAGACGCTGATCGGGCAGGGCGTGTGGAACCACGGCAGCGAAGACGGTCCGCGTGACCGGGCCAGCCTGCAGTTCCCGCAGGCCATCGCGCTCAGCCCGGATGCACCGCTGCTGTGGATTGCCGATGCCGGCAACGGCCGCCTGCGCACCCTGCGGCTGGGCGGCGGCGAACTGGTCACCCAGGCGTTGCCCCGCCGACTGCACGGGCCGGCCGGCCTGGCGGTCGGATCCGGTGCGGTCTGGATCGCCGAAACCGATGCCCACGCCGTGCTGCGCTTCGACCCCGCCAGTGGCGTGCTGAGCGACGTGCCGATCACCGAATGAACGTTGTACCCGCTTTCGATGGCAAGGCCTTCGCGGCCGCGTTGAGCACCGCGCCCGGTGTCTACCGCATGTACGCCGCCGACGACGTGCTGCTGTATGTCGGCAAGGCGCGCGCACTGCGCAACCGTGTCGGCAGCTACTTCAACGGCAGCCCGAAGAACGCGCGGATCATGTCCATGCTGTCGCAGATCGTGCGCATGGACGTCACCGTGACGCGCTCGGAAAGCGAAGCGCTGCTGCTGGAAAACCAGCTGATCAAATCGCTGTCGCCGCGCTACAACGTGTCCCTGCGCGACGACAAGACCTATCCGCACGTGCTGCTGACGCGCGAGGCGTGGCCGCGCATCGCGCTGCACCGCGGGCCGCGCGCCGTGCCGGGCCGCTACTTCGGGCCGTATCCGGGGGTCACCGCGGTGCGCGAAACGCTGAACCTGATGCACAAGCTGTTCAAGCTGCGCAGCTGCGAGGACAGCGTGTTCAAGAACCGCTCGCGGCCGTGCCTGCAGTACCAGATCGGCCGGTGCAGCGCGCCCTGCGTGGATCTGGTGGCGGCCGAGGATTACGCCGAAGCAGTGCGCCGCGCCTCGATGTTCCTGGAAGGCAAGAGCGATGAGCTGACCCGTGAGCTGGGCGAGCAGATGCAGGCGGCCAGCGAGTCGCTGGAGTTCGAGCAGGCCGCACGGCTGCGCGACCTGGTCAAATCGCTGCGCAGCATGCAGACCCGCCAGTACGTGGACGGCCGCGCCGCCGACCTGGACGTGCTGGCGGTGGCCACCCGTGGCGCGCAGGCCTGCGTGATGCTGCTGGCCTTCCGTGACGGCCGCAACATGGGCACGCGCCCGTTCTTCCCGCGCACCAATGGCGAAGACAGTCCGGAAGAAGTGCTGGGCGCGTTCGTGTCGCAGTACTACGTGGAATTCGAGCCGCCGCGCGAGATCCTGCTGGATCGCGAAATCCCGGATGCGACGCTGCTGGAGACCGCGTTTTCCGCGTCCTCCGAACGCCGCGTGCAGTTGAAATGGAACGTGCGTGGCGAACGCGCGGGTTACCTGGAACTGGCCAGCCGCAACGCGCAGCTGACCCTGGCCACCGAACTCAACAGCCGCGATTCCCAGCATGCGCGCAGCGAGGCGGTGCGCGAGATGCTGGGCCTGGCCGAGCCGGTCAAACGGGTGGAATGTTTCGACATCAGCCACACCATGGGCGAGGCCACGGTGGCCTCGTGCGTGGTGTTCGATGCGGCCGGGCCGGTGAAGGCGCAGTATCGCCGCTTCAACATCAGCGGCATCGAACCCGGCGATGACTACGCCGCCATGCGCCAGGCGATCGACCGCCGTTTCCGCCGGGCGGTGGAAGAGCAGGGCGTGCTGCCGGATGTGCTGCTGATCGATGGCGGCGCCGGGCAGCTGGCGCAGGCCCAGGCCGCACTGGCCGATCTGGGCGTGGAAGGCGTGCTGCTGGTGGGCGTTGCCAAGGGCGCCGAACGCCGCGCCGGGCACGAAGCGCTGGTGCTGCCGGACGGACGCGAGCTGCGCCCCGGCGCTGCTTCGCCGGCGCTGCAGTTCATCCAGCAGGTGCGCGACGAGGCGCATCGGTTCGCCATCACCGGGCATCGCGGCCGCCGCCAGAAGGCCCGCATGACCAGCAAGCTGGAAGATATCGCCGGTATCGGGCCGCGCCGCCGCGCCAGCCTGCTCAAGCATTTCGGCGGACTGGTGGGCCTGAAGGCGGCCGGCGAGGCGGAAATCGCCAAGGTGGAAGGCATCAATGCTGCCCTCGCTGCGCGTATCTACGCTAACCTTCATGGACTGCCCGAGCCGAATGCGGCGGGCGAGTAGAGATTACCGATGACGTTGACCCTCCCCACCTGGCTGACCCTGCTGCGGATCCTGATGATCCCGGTGCTGGTGCTGGTGTTCTATCTTCCCTACACGTGGACCAACTTCGCCTCGGCGGCGCTGTTCGGCCTGGCGGCGATCACCGATTGGCTGGATGGCTGGATCGCGCGGCGCTACCAGCTGGAATCGGCGTTCGGTGCGTTCCTGGATCCGGTGGCCGACAAACTGATGGTCGCCGTGGCGCTGTTCCTGATCGTGCAGGGCCATCCCACGCCGTGGATGGCGTTCTGGGCGGCGGTGATCGTGGGTCGCGAAATCGCCGTTTCGGCACTGCGCGAATGGATGGCCGAACTGGGCCAGCGGGCGAAAGTGCGCGTGGCGGTCATCGGCAAGGTGAAGACCACCGCGCAGATGGTCGCGCTGCTGTGCCTGCTGTATTCAGTGGCGCCCAACACCCCGGTGGAGGACATCTGGATGGGCCCGCCGGTGTTCCACATGGGTGACTGGACGTTGGCGATCGCCGCAGTGCTGACCCTGTGGTCGGGCCTGCAGTACCTGCACGCGGCGTGGCCGAGCCTGCGCGCCGATGAGCGTGCGGCACGCGAACGCGCGCGCCTGAAGAAGGGCGGCTGAAAGCGGTTGACACCGATGTGAAGACAGGTAAAATGCCGCCTCCCAAGCGGGAATAGCTCAGTTGGTAGAGCGCAACCTTGCCAAGGTTGAGGTCGCGAGTTCGAGTCTCGTTTCCCGCTCCAGAATCTGAAAGGAGGCCGAAAGGCCTCTTTTTTTGTGCCGGCGGAAACAGCTGGCGTCCCTGCCGTCTCTTGACACCGGCGACAGGCCGTGTAGAATGCCGCCTCCCAAGCGGGAATAGCTCAGTTGGTAGAGCGCAACCTTGCCAAGGTTGAGGTCGCGAGTTCGAGTCTCGTTTCCCGCTCCAGGTTTTGAAGAAGAGGCCCGCGAGGTCTCTTTTTTTTGCCTGTATTCGAAGGTGCGCTGCGTGCGTGATTGCTGCGATCGGAGAGCTGAACAGGCTTGACGAGATGAAGGAATTTCGATACAATATCGCTTCTTCGGCGCAGGTCGAAGAGATTGCGGGAATAGCTCAGTTGGTAGAGCGCAACCTTGCCAAGGTTGAGGTCGCGAGTTCGAGTCTCGTTTCCCGCTCCAGTTTTACCGGGCCCCGGAAGGGGCTTTGTTTTTCTCCCGCACCGGCCGTGCGGGGCGATGCTTCCGGAAGGGAGTGGCGCAGCGGAAAAGCAGCGTTTTGAAGCGTGAAAACGCTGGTGTGGTCCCGGGTCTTCCGGTAGCATGTCGGCCTCACGCGGGAATAGCTCAGTTGGTAGAGCGCAACCTTGCCAAGGTTGAGGTCGCGAGTTCGAGTCTCGTTTCCCGCTCCAAATCCCGACAGGCCCCGACAGGGGTTTCGTCTTACCAGGACATCGCATTCCTGGTAGCTGTACACCGGCCTGGTGGCAGAGTGGTTATGCAGCGGCCTGCAAAGCCGCGTACGCCGGTTCAATTCCGACCCAGGCCTCCATACAAAGCCCTGATTTATCAGGGCTTTTTTTATGTCTGGCGTTTGGCGGGCAGCTCCGCAATCCCCTGATTTGGGGTCGAAATCATCGGGTTGCCACGCGTTTTCGAGTGGCAAACTCGCGTTAGCATGTGCCGAGTGCGTGTACGCGAGTTGAGATGAGCGACGGCAACGAAGAGGCAGCGAGGCAATACGTGGCACTACACGGTGCGCAGGACAAAGCTCCTGCCGCAGCCGATCTACCTCAGCTTCGAATCCGAGGCCGAGGGCGATGAGTACGTGCGGCGCCTGGAGGCGCTGCTCGATCGCGGCATCGTGCCGGAAGAGTTGGCCAACACCAAGGCAGCGGCGAAGGATCTTCGCGCCCAGGTCAGCGAGTACCGCAGCGTCCAACATGTGTCCGTCGACGACAACAAGCTGCTGCCGGTGGTGCTGGCAAGGCTGCCGATCGGCATCACTTTGCCCGAGCTGACATTCACCTGGGCGACGGCATGGGTTTCCTCCATGAAGCGTGACCAGAATCTGGCGCCATCAACCATCCGGCATCACGTCGGCGCGCTCTCGCGTGCGCTGGACTGGCTCGCTGCCCACGGCGCGGTGCCGTTGAATCCGCTGCGGTTACTTCCGCGCGGCTATTCGACCTATACGCCTGACGACGTGATCGCGGTTTCCAAGATCGAGGGCGCGATCAAGGCGGATGTGGAGCGTGATCGGCGGCTGGAGCCCGGGGAGGAGGATCGGATCCGCGCCATTCTGGCCGGCGCCAAGCCGGAAGGTCGGCAGCGCCCGCTCGAGCTGCGCCATTCGGAGGCGTTGACCCTGCTCTTCGATATGGCGCTGGAGTCGGCCATGCGCATGCGGGAGATGTACACGCTGGAGCGCAGCCAGATCGACCTGGAGCGGCGAACGATCTTCCTGAGCAAGACCAAGAACGGCAGCAAGCGCCAAGTGCCTATGTCGTCGGTGCTGGTGGCGAAGCTCACCGCCTACGGCGGCGGATCCGAGGTGCGCCTGTTCCCCTGGTGGGATGGCAACCCGGACAAAAAGGCCTTGGCGAAGATCACATCACAGCTGTCGCGCCAGTTTGACCGCATCTTCCAAGTCGCTGGGTGCAACGACCTAAATTTCCACGACATGCGTCACGAAGCCACAAGTCGGTTGTACGAAAGGACGGCGCTGAGCGATCTCAAGATTGCCAGCATTACCGGGCATCGGGATCCGAGGCAGCTGAAGCGCTATGCCAACCTGCGCGCATCCACACTGGCTGACCACCTTTGGTGATCAGCCTTTGACCTCGTACGCGGCGAGGTCAGGCGGTGAGATCCGCCGGGCCTTCGCCGGCTTGGCGCGCTGGGGCGACGGCTGCGCGCTGTTGGCGGCCGGCCGCTTCCCGATTGCCGCCTTCCTTTCCGCTGCCTGGCGCCGGCCCTCTGCGCGCAGGAACTCGATCAGGTCCTCGCGCAGCATGACCGTGTGCTTCTGGTTGAGCCGAACGGCGGGCACCGTGCCTTCTTCCACCAAGGCCTTCATGGCTTCTAGGCCCAGCCTAAGCACCCTGGCGGCGTCCTCCAGGCCCAGTGTGTCGTCCTGTTCTTGAGCAAGTTCGCGACGCTGGCTCACGCTGCACTCCTTTCGCAGAGGCCGAGGTCATACGTGCAGCCGCCGCCAGACTGCGCCTGGAAGAACAGGTCGAACTGCCTGCCGCCTCGGGCAGTGCGGCTCCATTCGACCAGCGTGTCTATCCGCGAGTAGCTGCCCGGGCGGTCGATATCGGTGGGGTCGGTGACTGCCGGGAAGAAGGTCGCGCTCCGACGTTTATTGGCCGATGCGACGATCTCCTCCCACTGGCGGATCCGCTCGATGTGGTCAGGAAACAGGTCCGCGATGTTGCGCAGCTCGCTCTTCCGGCAGTTGATGCAGGGCATGCAGCCGACTCGGCCCATTCCCAGGGCGTAGAGCGGGTTCGGGGCGATGCCATGCTTCCGGTGCTGGGCCCAGACCTGCTCCACTGACCAGTCGAAGATCGGGCGCCATACCATCGACCCCGATTCGTGCCGGTTGAAGCGCGGCTGCTTGGAGCGGTTTGCTGACTCTTCTGCGCGGATGCCCAGCCACTGCAGCACCGGGCCAGCCTTCAGCATTGGCCCCACAACCTGCAGCGTGATGGGGAGGGTCTTCAGTTCTTCGGTGCAGAACTGCGCCATTCGGGACGGGAACCGACCCTTGCTGATGCACAGGTCCAAGAAGGGATTGCCAGTCGGTTCGTGGAGCGCTGCGGCCTGCTGCACGATGGAGTCTGCAATACCCTGCTGCGGCCACTTTTCCAAGATGTAGGTGCGGTGCTGGGCCAGCTGGCGGCTAAAGTCGGCACGCACGGTTTCGACAACCGGCCCGCCCGTGAGATGCGGCAGTTCGGCGATGAAGTCATAGACTCGCTGATCTTCATTGCCGGTATCGGCGAACACGGCCCGGAACGGGCGCCCGCTCTCGATCGCGCGCAGGTAAACCGCGGTGCTGTCCTTCCCGCCAGAGACGTTGACCAGGTGCTGGATGCTGACGGCGTTCATGGCAGAATCGGCTCCAACAGGGACAGGGAGGTAAGGCGATGGCGATATGCCCGCTCGCAGTGGATTGGGGAAACGTGGCCGACTGGACTGCAGTGGTCGTCGGGCTTGGTGCGGCTATTGCAACCACTGTGGTTGCTGTCTTTGCTCATCGAACTTCGAAGCGAGCCACAGAAATCGCGGATGAGGCTACGAAGATCGCTGCACAGCAGCATCAGGAAACCGTTGCGCTTCGGCATGGGACAGCCGGAATCTTGCGCAGCCTGCTGTCGGTGGAGATTTCGCTTCTGCCTCCGAAGCTCGGCGCTGTGTTGCACACGATGAGGAAGGCCAATGTAGGTGGCCCAGGTTTGATTGCTGATCGTCAGGACCTGACGTGGGTGCTCACTGAATTTCAGGCATCCCTGATGCCGACGGCAGAGAGCGCGCAGGACAAGCTGCACAACTTCGAGGGAGAGATCGGCAAGGACATAGCTGACCTTATCGGTCAAGGAAGGGCGATCGCTGACCTCTGCCGCCGTTTCCACGGTCGCATCCCTTGGGGGGGAGACTATCCGGAGATTATTCTGGACCAAGCCGCCAAAGACATGTTCGTTGCTATACGGCGCGCGGTTAAAGAAATGCTGAAGGCAAGCTTGAACGTGACTCCCTTCTTTGTGGAGCCTACGAATTCTTACCGGCAAATATTTGACGAGCTCCAGAAATTTTCTGAGGAGAATGATTGAAACTCGGCTCACGTCGCCACCCCCATAGCTGCCAGATCGATCTCGTCCACCTTGTCCCGCAGGAACTTGCGCGCGCGGCGCAGGATCGCGGCAGCCGTGCGCGCGTCGTCGTGGACGAAGAAGCTGACGACGTGCATGTGCACCGCGCGGCGATGATCCTGGCGGTAAGGGCGGTAGCTGATGACCGAGCCATCCTCGGTCGGGAAGCGGCCCCACGCGAAGCCGAGCGTGGCCTTCGGTGCGCGGCGGGTGGCGTGGCGACCGATCATGCGCCTTCTCCCACCGGGCGCCAGTGCGTCGGCTGGTAGTAGACGTACATGCTCATGTCCGGGAACCACCATATCCGACGGCACCCGGGATCCCGCTGCGTCTGGATCAGTTTCTGCTCATTGCGGCACCCGTCGACGTCGTCAATCTTCGTCATGACGACCTGGTCCAGAGGGGCGCTGGAGATGGTTTTCCAGGTGCTCATGCTGCTGCTCCTTCGTATACCCAGCGGCGCACGGTTCCGAACGGAACACCAAGCGCAGCGCTGAGCTGGTTGACGGTGTGGCCACTGGCCCGCATGCAGCGGGCGCGGCGCGGCGCTTCGTGGCGGTCGGCCAATGCAGGACGTGCTGCTGGCGCGGTACCGGAATTCCCTGCAGGCGTGCCATGTTCTGGACCGCGCGCGGCGTCCGGCCCAGCGCAGCAGCGACGGTGATCGCGTCGCTGCCGACCATCTGGCGCAGGGCCTGAACCTCGGTTGTGCGCCAGAGGCTCATCAGGCTGCCTTCGGGTAGCTGTGGGACACGTCGAGCAAGCGCGCGGACACGGTGCTTGCTTCAGGCCTTCGCTGGCACCCCCGCGCCCGGCGAACAGGTCGACCACGACTTCGACGGGGCGCGGGCGCGACCGCTGTGGCGCTGGGAAGTTGAAGGAGCGGGAGCCGTCAGCCATTAGAACTCCTCCATGGCAAACAAACGCGGAAATTGACCACCGGCACCGATCTCGATGGCGAGCTGCTCGCGGAAGGTGCGTGGACCGCGGCGAGCAGGCGCTCATCGAACTGTCGCTGCCGCTGTTCCCACTACCGTTGCGCTCCGGCGAGGTGGGGCGGATCCTGCCGCTGGACCTCGTCCAGGTGCTGGCGGCGGAGGGCACTTGGCACGGTCTCTGCACCGCCTCGCGCATTGAGGTGCGCGCGGAGGATGCAGCGCTGGTCGTGGAGCAGATCATCACCCTGGAGAGGCACTACACCGATGCGGACTGATATGTGGGGGCAGTTCGATGAACTGGTCAGCAGCAGCCCCCGGCTGATCGCTACCGTCACTGCGCACAACGGTGATGGCACCAGCAGTTTGACGACATACGACGGCGTGCAGATGCGTGCTTTCGGGCAGCTGGACTTGCCGATTCCCTACAATGTGTGGGTGCGAAATGGGCGGGTGCTGGAGGCAGCGCCTAATCTGCCTCTCGTAGAAGCTTCCATTTAAAAAACAAAGCCCGACGCGTGTGGACGCCAGGCCGCAAAACGCCGCGCGCACCCGCTTAGTGAAGGAAGCAGTCCCGAACCGCACAGGGAAAGCGTGTGTTCAGGTCAGTCGAAGAGGGAGCTCAATTCAGTTTTTCTGCTCTGAGCACGTGCCTCCATCGCTATCAACTCAACGCGAAACCTTTCAAAAACATCGATTCCAAATTCGCCGGGTATTTTGCCGATTGCGGTTAAGTGAGCTGAACGGGGCTTCAATTCATCGAATCGCGCATCACCCAATTTTGACTCAGTTATTATCTGAGCTGCCTGCTCGATCTCGGACAATCCGCGCGGCAGGGCGAGAATTCTCTTCATTATGAGCAGTAGTCCAAATGTCCGGTGGTCGTCGATGCGATAACTAATTATGGCATCAGTGGAGAAGTCGATTGATCCCACGATCCCTGTATACATGGGCGCCCATGTGGCCCGTGTAATCTTTTTCTTTTTTCGATCGCCAAAGAGTTTGTTTAGCGAGGGGATTAGGTAGCTCTCCTCAACAAAATGAGGGTTAATTTCGTGAAGCAGGTGGATAACATTGTCTGACGTATTTCGCCCCTCTGAAACTATCTCGTTCAAATATTTTATTCTAACTTCATCGTTCGAGTCATTAATGAATCTCGCTGTAAAGTATTCTTGGAAAGAGCGGTGGACGAAAGTTATATCTAGTCCGTCCTCAATCAGGAGGCAGGCGGCCTGCTTTGCGTCATCAATGAAGTGCTCTGCTACTACGTCGATCAGGCTTGAAACGGTTATCGCTCTTCTTGTGTAGTCAATTGCGTCGAGTGCCGTGAACTTTATTCTTTTGTCGCGGTAACTGATGGCGCAAAAGGCTGCAAAGAGTCTGGAGAACTCAAAAATGCCGAGATCTGTTTTCTTTTCTCTCTTGTAGCCTGACTTCAGCGCGTCGTGTCGTTGAAATAATGCTATGTAGGCTTGCTCGTAAAAAGAGGCAAATTTTGTGGGGATATCTGCGGTATTCCCATACGTCAGGAGCATGATTGAAAGGAGGAGTGGGTTCGAAAGGAAATACTTGTGCGAATTGAATAAGCTTTTTTTTAGGATCGCGATGAATCGCTGTTTTGTTTCTTCCTCGCCATCGTAATTTATCTTATTTATCAGGTCGCAGGCATCTCTTAGGCTAAGTGGGGCAATCGCAGCAGTGGTGAAATCCTCCCAGCCTTGGAGTGTCATGTCAGGGCGAGAGGATATGATGATGCGTGACGTTGCATTTGCCATCATCTTTTTGATGCTTATTTCTAGTTTTTTTCGCTGCTCCGACGGCACTTCGTCAAAGCCGTCAAGAATAATTACCAGCAACCCTTCTTCAATCGATTTTTTTACGTACTTTCGGTCTAGTGGGAAGCCGTGATTCTCCATGAAATCACCCACTGCGCCTTCAATATTGGAGTATTGATCGGAAGTGAGATTTCTTAATTCAATAAATATGGGGTATCCCGCGCCGGTTTTAATGCTGTCGAGTAAAAGATGGCGCATGAAAATTGTCTTCCCGGAACCTCCTGTCCCGGTTATTATTGTTCGGTGGCCGGTTACTGTGTCGAGGGTCGCCAGGCTTGCTCTAGCGTAACTATCTTGTCTGTTGGTTGTGATCGTTGACGGCACATAGAAGTCAGCGAGGTGTTGAGGCTCATTTTGTGAGAAAAAAGTGCGTGCGCGGCAATACTTCAATATGACTGATGAGCAATATCTATCATGTGCTGTCCGTAGCTCGTATGAAGACTCGGCGCTGATTTTCTTGCCCAGGCGCCCCAGTAGTGCGGCGGCCTTCGAGATTAAGCCTACAGAGCCTTTAATGGCCGTCACTGCAGCAGGAGTTGCGATTGGATCCATTAGGGACTTCCTTTTATGAAGCGGGTTTGTCGTTCCCTTAGCCGAGTAAGCTGAGCAAGTCGTTAAAGTGTGTTTACTTAAGCATCTGGCTTGGGTCTTATCTGGGTAAGTGCGATTAGAAGAGGTTTATTTTTTATTGTGCGTTTATACTGGGTCGGAGGGGTTATCCCCTCTGGGTTCCAGAAATTCTTGCTATGATTGTCGCGAGCTCGCCGAGAAGTTTCGCATCAATCTGTGTGGTGGCTTCAGATTGCGGCCGTAAATCACGGTAACCGCTCGAGGTCAATGCTCCCGCGATGACTGCCCTATCTTTGTCATCATCGCAAAATAGGAACAGCTCTGTTGCAGCGGCTTCGGAGCTCAGTCGACTCATGTCTTGCTGGTAGGCTCTAATGTCTTGTAGTGCGCTTTTGTATAAGCGCAGAAAGAAGAAGGCAAATACTTCAACGAAGATTACGGTGCTAAGACGTGGCACGTAGTGCGCTGCAAGGCTTGCAAGAGTAGTGTTTTTTGGTGACTCAGAGGCTGCAATGTAGAATAGGATCATCGCAGCGACTACGGTTATGACTATCCCGATGGCGAGATTTAATTTCGCTCGTTGATTTAGTTTCACGATCTCTGCAAATAACCGCGAACTGCTTGCTTCATGCAGTCGACGAATATTTGCGATGTGACTGGCATGCCTGGCTTTGTCGCTGAGTTCGCCTGTAATCTTGGCGGAAAGCTCATCGATGACTTTCTGTCGCGCTGTTTCATCGAGAAGTTCGTCTTTCGAGGTTGGTGCGCTCTCTCCCTGTTTCGCATCCATGCGTGCTTGCAGGCGAGTGACGATCTTCCTGAGTTTCTTTAGCTCATCACTCGGTGTTAGAGGTGGGAAGGCGCGCGCGCGTGCGCCGTCAGATTTATCCAAATACCCCGTCACTGCGCCTACTGCAACAGACATGCCGGCAATTGTCATCATGGCCGCCAATAGTTTCCACGGAACGTCTCGCTGGAGTAATCTGGAAATCTGGTTTTCTGTAAGTAAGCGATCTTGGCCGAAGTTAGAATATATGAGCAAGGCAGCCATGACGAGAAGAACGCTGATTCCAATGAAGACTCGAATCAGCAAATTTCGTTTTCTAAGGAGGACTGCCGACACTGCCTCCTCTTCAAGTAGCTCGCGTTCTAAGCGTTCGATATTTTTTAGTCTGGCGTATGGATCGCTATGATCGTAAGGGTGACGCGATGAGCTCTCTTCCATGGGATCCACCGTTGAGTTTGCATGTAGCTTAACGCGTGCACGGGCACCTGGCCTCTACGGTGCCTGCTGCGACAACGTATCAGGCTGTGAGACTGGGTCGTCATATGGTCCTGCGCATGGGTGCCGAGACTCCAAACCCTGACGCTGATGCCCGAAGGCTTACGCTGGAAGCCGCGCTGCCACTTGGACACTCTCCTGACGGGGCTATTACTGCACGGGGTGAGGTGACCTCCTTGCAGTAAAGGGTCGACGGATCGTGCTGGCCAGACTGTGTGCAGAGGACGAGGGGCACGCCCTACTGATCCTGAGGCACCGCACGTCGTTTGATGCCGATACGCGAATGCGAGCTACGGGCGAGCGACACGAGCCGGCGCTGCGCCGGAGGATGGCGACAAAGCTGGAATGGATCAAGGGGAACATCATGCTGGGGGGGGGGGCAAGGGCAAGCAGTTGGACCCCTGCGATGTGCTGGGGCCTCCGTCCGACTATCCCGGCTCGCGCTTTGAGAGTGGTTACAGCACAGATCTGAGATGTCCAGCTGGCGGCTTGTCCCAGTAAGGTCGCTCGCTGTGCATGTGATTCTTCCAGAAATTTGGGACGCCGCGCCCACTGAGATCCTGGACTGCATTTACGTGAACGCGAACGTGTGGCGGCTCGGGGACCGACGTGCTACGCTCCGCCGCCAGGGACGGGGGTTAATGCATGTTGGATTCAGTAACCGCAGTGGGCTTTTCTGCTGTGTTCGAGAGTGGGCGGACTCTTCCGATCTTGGTCGACGTAGAGCGGGACGATGGCGCTGTTGTGCAGGCTGTCGCTAAACTGTCAGGGACGGAGTGCGGGCCAGGCGGCCTGGTCCGCGAGGCGTTCTCGTCTATGCTGGCAGCCGACTTGGGACTCCCCGTGCCTGAGCCGCTTCTCATCGAATTTCCGTCTGGATTCAGCGCGCTGGTGCCTGCGGATCGCGCCGATGTCCGGGCTAGGATTGATGCAAGCTTAAGCCCAACGTTCGGCACACTCTATTTTCACGGACTTAGTGCCTATAGTGAGGCTATGGAGCTTCCTTCTGCATTGATTGACTGCGCCAGCAGGGTAGTGGCTTTTGATGGCGCGGTTCGCAACTCAGACAGGGGGGGCGCTAAGCCGAACTGCTTGACGGATAATAAGAACAAACTCTTGATTATTGATCACGAGTTGGCGCTTATTGACGATCCGTTGCTCGGCGCATTTTTTAATCCTTACCCCTGGCAGCCAGATGGAATGAATGCTCTAGATAACTCCCAGCGGCGGCATGTTTTGCTGACGGCGGCTCGAGGCAAGGGTGGAGATCTTACTGAGCTTCAGAAGAGTTGGGAGCTGTTGGACTCAAAGCGGTTTGAAGCGTACAAAAATGCCATTCCTGAAGTTTGGGATCCGACCGGTGCGGTTTGTTTGCCCATTGTCAAATACCTTTGTGAGGTTAGGGATAATCTTCCGGGGCTGTTTGACGAGGCAAAGAGGATTCTGAAATGAATGAAAGAATAACTTATTCATATCTGACGTTAAAATATATCCACGACGCCGTTACTGGTGAGTTTGTCAATGTTGGTGTCGTAATGTTTGCGCCTTCGAAAGGATTTGTTGGAGTGAAGATGCGGCGCAAGTATGGCCGAATCAACTCATTTTTCCCTGATGCGCAGGGCGCGGCTCTGACAAAGGCCCTCAGAGGTATAGAGCGCGCTCTCAGGCGTTACTCCTCAACTAACAAGGCGCCAGGACTGTTTGACGGCCGTTTCGACGACATTCTCTCTCTTGTTCGATCGGCAATACCCTTGGACGACAGCGCACTTCAGTGGGGCGATGTGCGTGGCGGAATGGCTAAAGAGCTTGAGTCGGCTTTGGATCGTCATTTCGAAAGGCTCGTTGCTCATTACGATGAGGCAGTTGAGCGCGGTAGTCGTTCGGATAATGAGATATGGAAAGAGTTCTCAAGGGTTCTCGTTGATCGTCGTTTAGAACAAAAAGTTACGTCCCATGCGATTCGCGCACCTCTTGATGTTGTTCAGTTCGATAAGGCGCTTAAGAACGGTAAGTGGCATGTTCTAGAGCCTGTTTCCTTCGATTTGATGGATGGCGCTACGATCAAAAGAAAGGCTCATCAGATAATCGGGCAAATGAGTGTTCTGGAGGACGCGAAGGAAGATTTCGATATCTATCTGCTTATTGGCGAGCCTCGCAATCCTGATGTCATGAAGGACTACAGGAAAGCATTGAAGATGCTGGATGCGATCAAGGTGCCAACCAAGGTCTTCACTGAGAGCAATGCATCCGATTTTGGAAAGGCAATCGAAGTAGCCATGCAGAGCTGACTAGCTCATGCTTCCGTGGCAAGCAGTGCGCAGATCAGTGTAAGTGCCTGAAAGTAAAGGTTAACGTGCGGCCTGCAAAGCCGCGTACGCCGGTTCAATTCCGACCCAGGCCTCCAACGCTTCATGCAGAAAGCCCGCCAATGGCGGGCTTTCTGCTATCTGCTCAACCGGTAACTGCAGCGCGCCGCATATCACCCCACACCCATCACCAGCAGCGCCCGGCTGGTCCGCATCGTGCGGTCGGCCATGCCTTCCGGCGTGGCCTTGCTGGTGCTCGATCCCAGGTTGATCCGTCGGCTTACACCCAGCAGGTCATCGCGGTCGGCCAGTGCATTGAGGCCGGCGTCCTGCCACCACGCCGCAGCAGCCAACGCACCCACCTCTGGCGATTCCAGCAGCTCGGGCTGTTCCTCCAGCGGCAGGCCGAGCAGCTCGCCGATGCGGCGATAGTTGTCGCGGCCGGTCAAGGCGATCGGTCCGCGGCCGCGGTAGCGATACCCATCGCCACTGGCCTCGTCGCGGTTGCCATTGCGGTTGGCGTACACGCGGTTGGCCAGCCGCTCCGGCTTGCGTACATACTGCGGCTGCTCGGCCTCGGAAAGGCGCCGGCCGAATACTTCACCGATGCGTTTGCGGCTGTACGAAAGGTTTTCCTGCAGGTGCTGCAGGCTCAGGCTTTCATGGCCGATCTGTGCCAGGAAATGCGCGATCCGCCGCGGGGTGGTGATGTCGAAACGTTGCATCGCCTCGTTCAGCGGCGCGGTCCAGCGCTGGGCCAGCGCCAGGGGGCACATCAGGATCTGCGAGAGCAGGGCGGCGTTGATCATCAGTCACTCCACGGGCCGGGCATTGGAAGGTGTGCACCAGATGAGCGCACCATCGCCCTGCAGTGGCCTGCAATCCAGTAGCGGCCGGCCGCGCGCTGCGCCGCAGGGGGCAGCTGATGCGCGGTCCGCAAACGGCCACGCGCATTACGCCATCGCGCGCGGGCCCCTTATGCGGCTGCTGTCGTCACAGCTGCGACGAGTCCACGTACTGGCGTCCTTCCTGGGTCAGGTCGATGTCGCCGTCTTCGCCCTGCGCGGCAAGTCCCGCTTCAACCGCCCAATTCGCGTCTTCCTGCGCAACCGGGCGGGTGGCCTGTATGTCTTCCAGAATGCGTTGCTGCTGCGCGGTCAACTGCATGCGCGTGTTCTCCGTCTGGCGATTGAAGGTTTCAGCCTACGCAAGCGCGGTGAGGAGCGCGTCGGGACACGTCGCAGGACGCCACACGGACCGGGCGATTGAGGTGAATGATTCAGTGAGGTTCGCGGTCTGTGTCTGCTGTGTCATTGACGCGTAGACAAAAGCATGTCTAATTCATAGGCATCGTGTTGCCTCGCTGGATGCCCCCGCATCCCCGCTGCCACCGATTTCGTGGAGGTCGTACATGGATTACGGCAGACAGGACCTGGCCGACCAGGTTCGCGACGAGCTGCAGGACAGCTACCAGCGACATGGATGCGGCCCGGAGTTCTGGAATACCTACCAGCAGGTGCTGGCGCGGCTGGTACCGGAGGGGCGTGAGCGCACCCAGGTGACCAACGACATGGCGTTGCTGATCGAACAGCTTGGCATCGTCCGGCGCGCCCAGCTGGTGCCGCCGGCGGACCCGCCATCGCGTTGATTCACCGGGCCAGCGCGGCACCCAGCACGATCAGTCCCAGCAGCAGGCTCAGCAGTCCGAGCAGCGCAAGCGTCCGCTGTCGTATCCACTGCGGCCGATGTCCGGCCAGTCGCTGCGGGCTGATGTGCTGGATGAGCCCGGGGCCCAGCCCTGCCGCCCGTTGCGATTGCTCACAGGCCACCGCGCAGTCACCGCAGTCCAGGCAATCGGCCTGCGGGCCATCGCGCACGTCCAGCGTCATCGGGCAGGCCTGCACGCAGCGTCGGCAGTCGGTGCAGTCGCCCAGCCGATCATCGGCGAAACGGGGCATCGGTCCGGCCAGCTGCGGATGGGCCCAGCGGAATACGTAATCCTGGGCGGTGCCGGGATCGAGCAGGCCGCGTCCGCGCTGGGCGACGCTGCCACCTCCCGGCCGCCTTGGCCCGCGCGGCTCGCCACGAGGCGCCAGGTACAGCATGCGCGGGGTATGCCCATCGCGCAGCAGCGGCTGCAGACGCGCGAAGGGACACAGCAAGCGGCAGACATGCCGGCGCAGGAAACCAGCGTTTCCCCAAGTCGCCACGGTGTAGAAGACGATCCAGAACGATTCGAAGCCGTCCAGCCGCAGGGCAACGGCGCGAGCCAGCAGCGACTGGACGGGAGTGAACAGGCCGACGAAGCTCAACGCAGTCCACAGCGCGATGCCGATCCAAAGCGCATGGCGCGCGACCGGCTCTGCAGGGGACTTTCCAAGCAGGCGCCGCGTGCCGTGCTCCACCCAGGCGAACAGCGTGCTCCACACGGTCTGCGGACAGGCGTGCCCACACCACAGGCGGCCGGCCAGGTGCGTGCACAAGGCCAGCGTCACCGCCAGCACCGCCAGCGCCCCCAGCAACAGGCCGGCCTGGCTGGGCCACAGGGTCAGTCCGAACACATCGAAGCGGCGCTCCACCACGTCCAGCAGCACCGCTTGGCGGCCGTCCCAGCGCAGCCACGGAAGGGCGTGGAAGCCGATCAGCAGCACGACCGGCAGGGCCGTTCGGGTCCACGGCGGCAGCGTGGGCGGGTTCATCCCAGCGGCACCTCGTCGTCGTCCCCACCCTGCGCCGATGCCGGCCGCAGCAGGTACCAGGTGGTGGCGCTGGACAGGCTGGTGATTCCCCAGAACATGAAGAACCCGAGCGTGTAGCCCAGCCCGCGGCTGATGCCGTTGCCGGGGAAGCTGATATCGCGCAGGCGCAGCGGATCGACGAAGGCGAAGAACACCGCGCACGCCAGCGCCGCGGTGATGAAGCCTGGCCAGAGGATCGCGCCCAGCGCAGGCGGGCGTCGCCCTGGGGGCGAGCGGGCGTCGGTGGGGCACTGTCGGGGCATGGGTCACGTTCCGGCAGGAGGGCGGTGGGGGCCGGCACGAGCAGGGAGCGTCCCAACCGGCAGCGGCCACTGTAGAAACGGCCCAGGCCGGCGTCCTTGATCCTGATCAAGCGGGCGTTGTGGAGCCCGGTGCGATCATGGGCCATCAGATCCGCGCCGATTCCATGGACACCCTGCCACTGCCGCTCCCCGTAGCCTCCCCCGACCTGTGCACCGAAGCGGAAGTGACCCGTCTGGTGCACGACTTCTATGCGCGAGTACGCGACGAACCCCGGCTGGGTCCGGT
Source organism: Stenotrophomonas sp. CFBP 13724 (assembly GCF_014841975.1). Taxonomy (NCBI): domain Bacteria; kingdom Pseudomonadati; phylum Pseudomonadota; class Gammaproteobacteria; order Lysobacterales; family Lysobacteraceae; genus Stenotrophomonas; species Stenotrophomonas sp. CFBP 13724. The sequence goes on along the minus strand of NZ_JACYUW010000001.1, from coordinate 1,992,234 downwards.
ATTCACCGCGCACGTGCAGGACTGGCCGACCCACCTGGCCCAGCTGGTCGATTTCTGGTCGGCCCTGCTGCGCGGCACCCGGCGCTTCCAGGGCTCGCCGATGTCCAAGCACATGGCCATCGATGACATGGACCGCGATCTGTTCGACCGCTGGCTGGTGCTGTTCCGGATGACCTCGGCGGAAAGTGGCAACCCGGACATGCAGCGGCTGGCCGATGACATCGCCGCGCGTATCGCCGATACGTTCTGGAAGCGCTACCGGATGCTGCGCCTGCCATCGATCGGCCTGCCGATCCTCGGCTGATCGGCCTGGATTGATCTGGGTCAAGGCGTCTGCGCGCGGGCGCAGGCACGCTGCAGGCATGGACACGTACTCACCTGTTGAAGGCGGCCTGGCCTGGTGTTTCGACGCAGCGACCCTGCGCCGGCACGACAAACCGGGTCCGCGCTACACCTCCTACCCGACCGCGCCGCATTTCCATGAGGCATTCGGCGAGACCGATTTCACCGCCGCCTTGGCACGCAGCAACGGGCGGGCACGCGCGTTGTCGTTGTACGTGCATGTCCCGTTCTGCAGCAGTCCGTGTTTCTATTGTGGCTGCAACCGGATCATCAGCCGCGACCGCAGCCGTGGCCACGCTTACGTGGCGCGGGTGCTCGCCGAGGCGGACCTGATCGCCTCGCACATCGACCCGTCCCGCGAGGTGATCCAGCTGCACCTGGGCGGCGGGACGCCCAATTTCCTCACCCGCGAGGCGATGACCGAACTGCTGCAGGGCCTGCGCAGGCGCTTCCGATTCAGTACCTCCACGGCGCGCGATTTCTCCATCGAACTCGACCCGCGCTTCATCGACCGCGACGACGTGGCCCTGCTGGCCGGACTGGGATTCAACCGGGCCAGCCTGGGTGTGCAGGATTTCGATCCGGCGGTACAGGCATCGATCAACCGCATGCAGGGCGTGGAGCAGACGCTGGATATCCTGCGGGCCTGCCGCGACCACGGCATGCGCTCGGTCAACGTGGACCTGATCTACGGCCTGCCCGGACAGAACGAACAGGGCTTCGGGCGCACGCTGGAGCAGGTGCTGGCGCTGCGCCCGGATCGGTTGGCAGTGTACGGCTATGCGCACCTGCCACAGCTGTTCCGCGCGCAGCGGCAGATCGACGAATCGCGGCTGCCGGCGCCGGAGCAGAAGCTGGCGCTGCTGGGGCTGGCGGTGGAGCGGCTGCTGCAGGCCGGCTACCAGTACATCGGCATGGACCATTTCGCGCTGCCGGAAGAAGACCTGTCGCGTGCCCAGCGCGCCGGCCAGCTGCACCGCAACTTCATGGGGTACACCACCCATGCCGATACCGATCTGCTGGGCCTGGGGGTGAGCGCCATCAGCACGGTGGCCAGCACCTACAGCCAGAACCCGCGTGATCTGCCGGCGTGGGAGGCGGCGGTGGATGCCGGGCATCTGCCGGTGTGGCGCGGCGTACAGCTCGACCAGGACGACCTGCTGCGCGCGGAGATCATCCAGCAGCTGATGTGCCACGGCCGCGTCGATGCGGAGGCCGTGTGTGCCGCGCGCGGTATCGTCTTCGAAGCGTACTTCGCCGATGCGCTGATGCAGCTGCAGGCGCTGCAGGCCGACGGACTGGCCGAGCTGGACCAGGGAGTGGTGCGTGCCACCGAAGCGGGGCGCCCGCTGCTTCGCCTGCTGGCGATGTGCTTTGACCGCTACCTGTCGCGGCCGGGACAGCCGGCGCGTTACTCGCGTGCCCTGTGAGGCATCGGGGCGTGCTGGCAAGCGGATCTGGTGCCCGGAGCCGGGATCGAACCGGCAAGACCTTGCGGTCGGCGGATTTTAAGTCCGCTGCGTCTACCAGTTTCGCCATCCGGGCCGCGCGGCATAGGGTGCACCACGGGGCGCGAATTTGGAATGGCGGCGCGCGTGCGCGGAACCGTGACCAGATACGCGGTATGGGTCGCTCAGCTGTCAACAATGCGTTGTTCATGCCATATTCGGCTTTGTCAGGGGCCAGGGAGTGACCATGTCGTTGCACGCGATTGCCTACGTCAGCCAGGCCCGTCCAGAGCTGGCACCGCAGGAGCTGGATGCGCTGCTGGCCGATGCGACGGCGTTCAACCGGATGGCAGGTGTCACCGGCGTGCTGATGTTCGATGGCGAACGCTTCCTGCAATATCTGGAAGGTCCGCGTGATGGACTCGATTCGGTCTACGGCAGGGTCCTCAACGCCAGTCGCCACCATGGCGTACGGCAACTGGCCGCGGCAGTGGTGGGCACGCGCCGGTTCCCGCACTGGACCATGGCCAACCGGCGGATCGATCCGTCGACGATGAGCCATATCATCGACGCACCCTGGACGGGAATCAGCGCCGACCGGCCCACGGCCGAGCAGGGGCTGGCGCTGCTGCTGCGCAGCTGGACCGGCGGCGATGGCGAGCTGGAGCCCGCGGCGGTCAGCCTGGGCTCCTGATCACGGGCGTGGTCAGCGCCGGGCATGGCGGTTACCCTTGTGCCTCTTTGAGTTGGAGGCGGGTGCGCAATGGAACGATCGAGCCGCATCGCGCAGCAGGAAGGCCTCGCATGAGCGTCCCGGTTTCGGCTGCCGCCTCCCCGCGTCCTGCGATCATCGGCCTGGGGTATGTGGGCCTGCCGCTGGCGGTCGCCTTCGGGCGGTTGTTCCCCACCCTGGGCTTCGACATCGATGCCGCGCGTGTTGCCGAACTGCAGCAGGGGCATGACCACACCCTGGAACTGGAGGACGGCGAGCTGGCGGGCGCACCGCTGCTGCGCTGTAGCGCCGATGCGGCCGAACTGGCGGACTGCAACGTCTACATCATCACCGTACCCACGCCGATAGACGCACATGAGCAGCCCGATCTGGGGCCGCTGCGCTCGGCCAGCGAACGCGTGGCCAGCGTGCTGAAGGCCGGCGACCTGGTGGTGTATGAGTCCACCGTGTACCCCGGCACCACCGAGGAAGTCTGCATTCCCCTGCTGGAAGCGGGTTCGGGATTGCGCTTCAACCAGGACTTCTACTGCGGCTACAGCCCCGAACGGGTCAGTCCGGGCGACCGCACGCGCCGGCTGGCCGACATCCGCAAGATCACCTCCGGTTCCACCCCGGAGGTCGCCGCGATCGTGGACGCGCTGTACCGCCGGATCATCGCCGCCGGCACGTTCCCCGCACCGTCGATGCGCGTGGCCGAGGCCGCCAAGGTCGTGGAAAACATCCAGCGCGACGTCAACATCGCCCTGGTCAACGAACTGGCGCTGATCTTCGACAAGCTCGGCATCGATACCCAGGACGTGCTCGACGCAGCCGGCAGCAAGTGGAATTTCCTGCCGTTCCGGCCCGGCCTGGTCGGCGGGCATTGCATCGGCGTGGATCCGTATTACCTGCTGCACAAATCCGAGAGCGTGGGCTACCACCCTGATCTCATCCATACCGCACGCCAGGTCAACAACCGGGTCGGAGCGCACGTGGCCGAGCGCGTGCTGTCGCTGCTGGCCGAACGCGGCCGCACTCCGGCCCAGGCCCGCATCCTGGTGCTCGGCGTGACGTTCAAGGAGGACTGCCCGGACCTGCGCAACAGCCGTGCGCTGGAACTGGCCGAACAGCTCCAGGCCAGTGGCGCGCGGGTGGAGGTACACGATCCATGGGTGGGTCCGGCGGCATTGGCGGACACCGCGGTGCAGTGGGTCGCCCGTCCAGAACCCGGCGCCTACGATGCGGTAGTGCTCGCGGTGGCGCACGCCGCGTTCCTGGACATGGATGCGGCACGGATCGCGGCCCTGCAGGCACCGGGCGGCATCGTCTACGACGTCAAGTCGGCGTGGCCCCGTGCTTCGGTGGACGGCCGCCTGTAAGCGGCTGGCGCGGCGTCGACGCCGTCGCGGGTAGACTGGTTGCAGCCATCCCGAAAGGAACGCCATGCACCGCTACCTGGCCTACGCGCTCGCCATCATCCTGTTCCCGGTCTGCCTGTGGCTGGCCACGTACTGGGTCGCCTGGTACTGGGGGGTAGGGCTGACGGCTGCACTGGTGGTGCTGGGCACCTGGGACCTGCTGCAGTCGCGCAGCACGTTGCGCCGCAACTATCCGGTGCTCGCGCATTTCCGTTACGGGCTGGAATCGATCGGCCCGGAGATCCGCCAGTACTTCGTGCAGAGCGACCTGGAAGACGTGCCGTTCTCGCGCCAGCAGCGCGCGCTGATCTACCAGCGCGCCAAGAACGAGATGGACGTGGTGCCGTTCGGCACGCTGCGCAGTACCTATGCGGTGGATTACGAGTGGATCAACCATTCGCTGGCGCCCACAAGCATCGGCCACAGTGATTTCCGCGTGCTGATCGGACCCAACTGCGCCAAGCCCTATTCGGCCAGCGTGTTCAACATTTCCGCGATGAGCTTCGGCTCGCTGTCGGCCAATGCCATCCGCGCCCTCAACGAAGGCGCACGGCGCGGCGGCTTCCACCACGACACCGGCGAAGGCTCGATATCGTCCTACCACCGCGAGAAGGGCGGCGACCTGGTGTGGGAAATCGGCTCGGGCTACTTCGGCTGTCGCGATGACGCTGGCAACTTCAGCGAAGAGCGCTTCGTCGCCAATGCGACCACCGATCAGGTCAAGATGATCGAGATCAAGCTTTCCCAGGGCGCCAAGCCGGGCCACGGGGGGGTGTTGCCGGCGGCCAAGGTAAGCGCTGAGATCTCCGAGACACGCGGCGTGCCGATGGGCGTGGACTGCGTGTCGCCCTCGCGGCACTCCGCGTTCTCCACGCCGATCGAACTGCTGCAGTTCGTCGCCCGCCTGCGCGAACTGTCCGGCGGCAAGCCGGTCGGCTTCAAGCTGGCGATCGGCCATCCGTGGGAGTGGTTCGGCATCGCCAAGGCGATGAGCGAGACCGGCCTGCTGCCGGATTTCATCGTCGTCGATGGCGCCGAGGGCGGTACCGGTGCGGCGCCTGCCGAGTTCGTCGACCATGTCGGCGTACCGATGCACGAAGCGCTGCTGCTTGTGCACAACACCCTGGTCGGCCTGGACCTGCGCGATCGCATCCGGCTGGGCGCGGCGGGCAAGATCACCAGCGCCTTCGACATCGCGCGCATCATCGCGTTGGGTGCGGACTGGTGCAATGCCGGGCGTGGTTTCATGTTCGCGCTGGGCTGCATCCAGTCGCTCAGCTGCCACAGCGACAAGTGTCCTACCGGTATCGCCACCCAGGATCCATCGCGCTGGCGCAGCCTGGACCCGACCGACAAGGCCGAACGCGTGCACAACTACCATCGGCATACCCTGCATGCGTTGAAGGAGCTGCTGTGCGCGGCCGGATTGAATGATCCGGCCGAGCTGGGGCCGGAACACATCCTGCGCCGGGTATCGCCGGTGGAGATCCGCTCGCTGGCCTCGCTGTACCGCTACCTGGCGCCGGGCGAGCTGCTGCGCCAGGTGCCGGACCATGCCGTATTCCACGATTACTGGGCCGATGCGCGCAGTGATTCGTTCCAGCCACCGGCACGGATCCAGGCGCTGCGAGCGAGCAAATCGCGGTGAGCGGGGAGGCGTTGCCGCGCTTCCGTGGCGGGCGCGCCGACGATGCGCCGGCGTTGTGGGATCTGCGCACGCGTTGCGTTCGTGAGGTGTGCCGCAGCCACTATCCGGCCGAGGTGATCGCACGCTGGTCGGCTTCGCCGCCGCCACCGCGTTATGCAGGGCTGATCGCGGAAGGGGGCTGCGTGGTGGCCCACGACGCGAAGGGACAGGTGCTTGGCTACGGGATACTGGTGCTGCAGGACAACGAAGTCGATGCGCTGTTCGTCGCCCCGGAGCAGGCCGGGAGGGGGCTGGGCCAGGCCGTGCTGCAACGGCTGCTGGCGCTGGCTGATCCGCAGCGCGACGTGCTGCTGTCGGCCTCGCTCAACGCGGTCGCGTTCTACCAGCGTGCCGGCTTCCTGGATGAAGGAGAGCAGGCGTACCCGCACCCCAGTGGCATCACGCTCGCAGCCAGGCGGATGCGCCGACCGGCGATGTCAGCGCGTCGCTAGCCAGTGGATCACGCCTTCGGCCGCCCGTTTGGCGCTGGCATAGCAGGCGGTCAGCAGGTAGCCCCCGGTGGGGGCTTCCCAGTCCAGCATCTCGCCTGCGCAGAACACGCCCGGCAGTGCCTTCAGCATCAGTCCGGGATCCAGCGACGGCAGGGCCACCCCGCCGGCGGTGCTGATCGCCTCGGCCATCGGCCGCGGTCGCTGCAGGTGGATGGGCAGGCGCTTGAGGGTGGCGGCAACGGCGGCGATGTCCTGCCCGGCGTCCTTGCCCAGCACCTCGAACAGCAGCGATGCCTTCACCGCATCGACCCCGGTCTGCCGACGCAGGTGCTCGCCGAAGCTGCGGCCCTTGCGCGGGCGTGCCAGGTCTGCAGCCAGGCGGTCCTGCTCGCGTCCCGGCACCAGGTCCAGCCACAGGGTTGCACTGCCATCACGGTTGATCGTCTCGCGCAGGTCGGCCGATAGGGCGTAGACCAGGCTGCCCTCGATGCCGTATTCGCTCACCACGCATTCGCCTTGATGATGCCGCGGCGCGCCGTGCAGGTCGATCCAATGGGCCACCACGGATTTCAGCGGCGTGCCGGCGTGGCGCTGCACGAACCACGGGGTCCATGGCACATCGAAGCCACAGTTGGCCGGTTGCAGCGGCGCAATCGCCGCACCGCGGGCCTGCAGCAGGGGAACCCACGCACCGTCCGAGCCCAGCTGCGGCCAGCTGCCGCCGCCGAGCGCGAGCAGCGTGGCGTCGGCGTGCACCCGCTGCTCGCCGTTTTCGGCGGCGAATCGCAGCGCGCCGTCGGCGTCCCACCCCTGCCAGCGATGCTGCACGTGGAACCGGACGCCTTGTTCCTTCAGCCGGCGTACCCAGCCGCGCAGCAACGGGGCGGCCTTGCGGTCCACCGGGAACACGCGCCCGGAACTGCCGACATAGGTCTCTACGCCAAGGCCGGCGGCCCAGCGGCGCAGTGCGTCGGCATCGAACGCGTCCAGCCATCCGGCGACCGCCGCAGTCTGTTCGCGGTAGCGGCTGTCGAACAGCGGGCGGAGGTCGGAATGGGTCAGGTTCAAGCCGCCCTTGCCGGCGATCAGGAACTTCCGCCCGGGCGAGCCCTTGGCTTCGTACAGATCCACCGACAATCCTGCCGCGCACAACTGTTCGGCGGCGAACAGGCCTGCCGGGCCGCCGCCTACCACCGCGACGCGCGCGGGCGGGCCGGATTCAGCGGGGCTGGACATCAAGCAGCTCGACATCGAACACCAGCGACGATCCGGCCGGAATCGGCCCTACGCTGCGCTGTCCGTAGCCCATGTCCGGGGTGATCATCAGGGTGCGCTTGCCGCCTACCTTCATGCCGGCCACGCCTTCATCCCAACCCCGGATGACCTGGCCACCGCCGAGATCGAACGAGAATGGCTCGCCACGGGTCACCGAGCTGTCGAAGGTCTTGCCATGCTTGTCTGCTGCGCGCTCGTCGTAGATCCAGCCGGTGTAGTGCACGGTGACCTTGCTGCCCGGCGTGGCGACCGCGCCGGTACCGGGCTGGGTATCGATGGTTTCAAAGGCGGCGATGGTGCCACCCGGCGGTGGGCCGGACGGCGCGCACGCGGCAAGGGCCAGGGACAGCAGCAGGGGAGCGAGCAGGCGGCGCATGGGCGGCATCCAAATCGAAGGGATGCAAGGGTAGCGCATCGCGCCGGAACGGAGGCTGCGCCGCGGTAGTGACGGCCGCTGGCCGTCAACGCGATCGCCCGCAACTGACGGCCACCGCCCGTCACTACTGTCCGCCGGAGGCGCCCGGTGCGCCGCCGCGCCGGCCCGGCACCACGACGTGGCCCAGGGTGACCAGGTGGAAACGTTCAAAACGCGGCACAACCGCATTGACCAGCGTGATGCCGTTGTCGAAGGTGTGGATCACGTTGTACCCGGCAATCAGCCCGTCTGCTTTCAGGGCCTGACCGAGTTGCTGCACCTGTGCCTCCACCGGCCCTGCCGGTCGGTCTTCCAACTGGACGGCAGTGATCGGCTGGCTCGCCAGGCGGTCTTCGATGTCCATGCGTGCGCTGGGCTGCAGCCGCGGCCATTGCTGCAGCAACTGCACCGGATGGACGGAGGCGGCCCGACCAGCGCGTGCCGGGGTGGCGTTGCTGGCAAGCGCCAGATGCGACTGCAGCAGCTCGTGCAGGGCCCTGCGTGCGGCGTGGGCGGGATTGAGTGAAGCGCCAGCGCCATATGGGCGTGCGTGGTCATAGCAGAGGTGCGCGACGGCAAGGCAGCTGGTGATGCCGGGCGTGCTGGAAATGTCGAGCAGGCAGATATCGGCATCCACGCACCGTCTGACCTGGCGATACAGATCAGCGACATCAGCGGGCAGGCCCGCAGCACCGACCACGCGCAGTGATTCGTTGGCGGCGTGGAAGAAGTGGGTGAGCAGGAACATCGAGATGGCATCGCGCTCGGCGCATTCGTTCAGTGCGTGCAGCAGCGCTTCGTCCAGGCTGCCGCCGATCGCCGTGCCGCTGTTGCTGGCATAGCGGCGCAGGGGGGCGTAGTCAAACGTGTCGGCCGCCAGTGGCGCGTCGACATAGGTTGGAGCGGAGAGGGCCACCGGATAGTAGAAATCCACCGCTCCTGCCAGACCGCTATAGCGCCGCGTGGCGATGGTTTCCTCGATCTGGTCGAACAGCAGTGCGCCGGGCAGGTAACCGGTGAGGTCCGGACCCAGCAGCGAAATCAGTTCCTCCACCGCCTGGACCTGTGCCCCATGAAGGGCCTGGCGATCCATCAACAGGTGCTCCATGGCCTCATACAGCGAGCCGACGGCTGCCGCCTCACGCGCGCCTTTCCCCCATCCGCCGGTCAACAGCGCGCCATCGTCGTCGTAAAGTTCGGTCAACGCAGCGCACGGGGACTGGCCGGTGAAGCTGGTCACGTGGCGTATATCGAGACTGTCGAACGCTGCCCGGATGCGTTGGGCAGCGTCGGGCAGGCTGAAGTGTCGTTCTTCGGGGATGCTGGAAGGGGCCATGGTCCACACATTTGCTGTAAGGGGGTACCTGCGCCTGCTGGTGTAAGTGCTGCAGCCCGAAAGCGGGAGGGCTGCAGCGCTTTCACTCAGCCCGGGGTCAACCCAGCAGCGCGATTTCCTGCGCATTGAGCTGCAGGTCGGCGACCTGGATGGCGCCGGTGATCAAGAACGGAATATTGAAGATACCCATGGTGTTTCCTTTGAAAGGATCGCCGCCGTTTGCGGCAGAGCAAGGGTCTCAATCCAGCCACTGGCCAGGGATCGTCCGCTGCCGTGCGAATACGTAGGAGTAGCCCGTGGCCGTATGATGGGCGCCATGTCGAAACTCCTGCTCAACCTGCGCCATGTCGGCGATGACGAATACCACGATGTCTGCACGTTGCTGGACCAGCATCGCATTGCCTGGTATCGCACTGAACCGAGCCCGTGGGGCATCTCCAACGGAGGCCTGTGGATCCGCGAGGACGATGACCATGCGCGCGCCCGTGAACTGATGGGCACCTACCAGGCGCAGCGCAGCGTGCGCATGCGCGCCGAGCGCGAGCAGGCCCTGCAGGACGGCAGCGCGGAAACTTTCGGCAGCCTGCTGCGGCGTCGACCGGGGTTTGTCGTGCTGGTGCTGCTGGGCATGGGGGTGGCGGCTGCGCTGGTGCTGCTTCCGTTCATGCTGCTGCGCGGCTGAGCGGGCGCGCAGCGGGTAAAATGGGCCGATGATCGCCAATACCGCTGCCTACCACTTCGTCACCGTTGAAAACCCCCGGCAACTGGCCGACCAGCTGCTGGCGCGCGCCGAGGCCGCAGGGCTGCGGGGCAGCATCCTGGTGGCCGGCGAGGGGCTGAACCTGTTCCTGGCCGGGGCGCCGGCGGGAATCGACGGTTTCTATTCGGCCCTGCAGGCTGACGAGCGTTTCACCGGAATGCGGGTCAAGACCAGCTTCAGCGAGCACCAGCCGTTCGCCCGCCTGAAAGTGAAGGTGAAGGACGAGATCATCAGTTTCCGCCGCGATGATGGCCAGCCGCTGGAGTACCCGCGCGCCCCGGCGATCGACCCGGCCACCGTGCAACGCTGGTTGCGGCAGGGGCACGATGATGCCGGCAAGCCGGTGGTGATGCTGGATACGCGCAATCTGCAGGAGGTCGAATTCGGGACGTTCCAGGATGCCCTGGTGCTGCCGATCGAAAAGTTCACCGACCTTCCCGCTGCGCTGGCACCGCACCGCGACGCGTTGAAGGACAGCACCGTGGTCAGCTTCTGCACCGGCGGCATCCGCTGTGAGAAGGCCGCGCTGTGGATGCGCAACGACGGCATGGACAATGTGCTGCAGCTGGATGGGGGCATCCTGGGCTACTTCGAGGAAGTGGGCGGGGAAGGCTACGACGGCCGCTGCTTCGTGTTCGACGAGCGGGTGGCATTGGATGCACAACTGCGGCCCTTGGTGGACCAGCCGCTGCCGGAGCCCAAGCCCAGCGCGTTCTGACCCTGCCCGATTGCCGCGCCACGGGAATCAGCGTCCCGCCATCGACACTGGCAAGCGTGTCCAGACGTCCCCATACCTTGGGCATCTCCTGATGGAATGCCTGCCTGATGATTCCCCTGTCGATCCTCGACCTGGCCCCGGTCTGCGAGGGCAGCGACACCACCGCCGCCTTCGCCAACATGCTCGAACTGGCCCAACAGGCCGATGAGCTGGGCTACCGCCGCTTCTGGCTGGCCGAGCACCACAACATGCCGGGCATCGCCAGCGCCGCCACCGCGGTGCTGATCGGCCATGTCGCCGGTGGCACCCAGCGCATCCGGGTCGGGGCTGGCGGCATCATGCTGCCCAACCACGCCCCACTGCAGGCCGCCGAACAGTTCGGCACGCTGGCCTCCTTGTATCCGGATCGCATCGACCTGGGGCTGGGCCGCGCGCCCGGTACCGACCAGCCCACCGCCCGTGCGCTGCGGCGCTATTTCGACAGCGCCGACCAGTTCCCGCAGGATGTCCGCGAGCTGCTGCACTACTTCGAGCCGGCTCAGCCCGGGCAGGCCGTGCAGGCAGTGCCGGGGGCTGGCCTGCGGGTGCCGGTGTGGATACTGGGCTCGAGCCTGTTCGGCGCGCGCCTGGCCGCCTCGCTGGGCCTGCCGTACGCCTTCGCCTCGCATTTCGCGCCTGATTCGATGGACGAGGCGCTGGCCGTCTACCGCCGTGATTTCCGTGAATCGGCCACGCTCAAGCGGCCGCATGCGATGTTGGCCCTGAACGTGGTGGCCAGCGAAAGCGAAGCCGAATCGCGGCGGCTGTTCACCAGCCAGCAGCAGAGCTTCGTCAATCTGCGACGCGGCAATCCCGGCCGGATCCCGCCGCCGGTGGACGACATCGATACGTTCTGGCAGCCGCATGAAAAGGTGGGCGTGGAGCGTGCGCTGGCCTGCACCGTGCTGGGCGACGCGCAGCAGGTGGGCGAGGGCATCGCCGCCTTCGTCGATCGCCACCAGCCTGACGAACTGCTGTTGACCGCGAACATCTACGACCATCGCGCGCGCCTGCGTTCGTTCGAACTGGCCATGCAGGCCTGGCACGCGCGCCACGCTGCCTGAATGCCACGCGTACGCCACCACGCGCGCTGAACATCCGCCTCACGCGGCGTTGCACGGCGCTCGCGTGAGATGGAGCTCTACCAAGGAGCAACTCATGAACGCAGATCGCCAGCAGCACATCACCCAGCTCGCCGCCCTGATCAAGGATGTTGAGGTGGCGATGTTCACCACCACCGGCGTCGATGGTCGCCTGTACAGCCGCCCGCTGGGCACCCAGGAAGTGGAATTCGACGGCGACCTGTGGTTCGCCACCTCGGCCGACAGCCCGAAGGTGGCCGAGATCGCGCTCAATCCGCGGGTCAACGTGGCCTATGCGTCGCCTTCGAAGAACAGCTACGTGTCCGTCGCCGGCACCGCGCGGATCGTCGACGACCGGGCGAAGATCGATGAATTGTGGTCACCGGCGATGAAGCTGTTCTTCCCGGAGGGCAAGGATGATCCGAATCTGCGGCTGATCCACGTCCAGGCCGAATCGGCAGAATACTGGGATGGCCCGGGCACGCTGCTGGGCAAGGCGCTGAGCTTCGTGCTGTCGGCGGTGCAGGATGAGCCGAGCCGGCTGGGCGACAACGGTTTCGTCGACCTGCGCTGATCCCGGGTCATGTCGAGCAAGCTCGATACTACAGTCCGTAGTGTCGAGCTTGCTCGACACCGCAGCCGGTCAGAACCAGCGCTGCAACAGTTCCGCCACGTACTCGACCAACTGCCCGGAGCTGAAACCGAAGAACACCACCGCGACCACCGCGGCGATCCAGTTCACCAGCATCAGCACCCCGTCGCGTTCCAGCAGTGCCAGCGAAAACAGCAGCAGCTGGAAGCCGAACAGGTAGTTGGTGAAGGGAATCGGCAACGACAGCAGCACCCCCAGCAGCACCAGCAGCAGGCCGCTGAAGGCATGCGCGGCGACAGGCTGCAGCAACTGCGGGCGGCGCGGTTTGAGCAGGCGGTCGAGCCGGCGCAGCGCGCCATCGATACGGTCCAGGAACCTGTGCATCGTGCCGCGCTTGGGTCCACGGCGGGCGATGAAACCCGGCACCCACGGCTTGCGCAGCCCGCACATCATCTGCGCGCCGATCAGGATGACCAGCGGACCGCTGAGGGCCCCACCCACGCCCGGAATCGGGATGAACGAGGGCAGGATGGCGATGAACAGGAACACGCCGAACGCACTCTGCTGCAGGTTCTGCAGGATCTGCCCCAGCTTCATGTGCTGGGCCGGGTCGCCGAACTCGAACATCGCCAACAGCGTGCGGATGCCTTCGTTGCGGTAGTTCGACCCGCTGTCTGAGGGGCAAGCGTCGTCCGGCGGCAGGCCGGGATCAGGCGGTGAGTTCATCGGCCTGCTCGTCGGATAGCGTGCGCAGCAGCAGTTTGTCCACGCGCGCACCGTCCAGGTCGATCACCTCGATGCGCCAACCGGCCCAGTCGAAGTACTCGCCTACGTGCGGGATGCGGCCGAAGAAGTGGATGCACATGCCGGCCAGCGTGTAGTAATCGCCGTCCTCGGCATCCGGCAGGTCATTGGTGCCCAGCAGCTCGCGCAGGTCTTCGATCGGCAGCGAGCCGTCCACCAGCAGCGAGCCGTCTTCGCGGGTCACCACCAGCGCGTCTTCGTCCGCGTTTTCGGTGGCCTGCAGACGGCCGACCACCGCGCCCATCAGGTCGCTGATGGTGACCAGCCCCTGGATCTCGCCGTACTCGTCCACCACCAGTGCGACCGACTGCTGTTCCTCGCGGAAGATCTCCAGCAGCTTCATCGCATGGGTGCTTTCAGAAACGTACAGCACTTCGCGCAGGTTCTGGAACAAGGCGTGGTCACCGCGCGCCATGCGCGTGGCCAGGCTCTTCATTTCAAGGATGCCGACCACGTCCGAGTCATTGTCCCGGTACACCGGATACCGCGAGAACTCGTTCTCGCTCATGATCTCCAGGTTCTTCTCCAGCGCGCCCTGGGTGTCCAGCCAGGCAATGCGGTTGCGCGGGGTCATCAGGCTGTCGGCGGTGCGGTCGCCCAGCCGCATCACGCGGTTCATCATGTCGCGCTCGTGCGCGTCGATCACCCCGGCCTCGTGGCTTTCGGCCACCAGCATGCGGATCTCTTCTTCGGTGACGCTGGCCGCTTCATCCTTGCCCAGCCCGATCACCCGCAGCACCAGCCGGGTGCTGTGGGACAGCAGCCAGACGGCCGGGAAGGCGATCCGCGAAAGCCAGCCCATCGGCCAGGCGACCAGACCGGCGATATCTTCCGAGCGGGTGATGGCAAGACGCTTGGGCACCAGCTCGCCGAAGATCAGCGTCAGGAAGGTGATCAAGGCCACGGCCAATGCCTTGCCGACCTGACTGGCGTAGGCGAAGCCGGGGAACAGGTCGTGCAGCCAGGTGGCGATGGCCAGGCCGATCGCCTCGCCACCGAACACACCGGTCAGGATGCCGATCAGGGTGATGCCGATCTGCACCGTGGACAGGAAGCTTTCCGGTTTTTCGGACAGTTCCAGTGCGCGTTCGGCGCGCTTGCTGGTGGCGGCCATCTGCTTGAGCCGGCTCTTGCGCGAGGTCATGACCGACATCTCGGACATGGCGAAGAAGCCGTTGAGCAGGATCAGGGCCAGGACAATAATCAGTTCAAACACGGGCATCGTCCCCGGTTGGTGGCAGGGAAGAAGGGTGTCTGCGATGGCGGCAGGCGCTGGGGACCGGGGTCGGGCGCGGCGGCGGGGGGTAAGGGTCGTCGTCCATAGGTGTGCGCCCGTAGGCGCGCTGGCATCTTAGCAAACAGAGGGCGGCGGGCGGCAAGTGCCCGTTCAGGTTGGGGGCAGATTCCGTCAGAAACGTCCGGGAGTACCCGCAACGGTCATCTAGCCGTCATAATTCCATCTGGTGCCGTCCTTCCCGTGACGGCGAACAGGTTTCTCAATGTTCTCTCTGCAGACCATTTTCGGCTCCGGCAAACAGTTCTACACCCTGCTTGATGAGGCCGCCGTCGCGGCCAGCGACAGCGCACGCGCCCTGCACGCGATGATGCGCGAGTCCGACCGCCAGCCTGCGCTGGATGCCTTCAAGCTTGCCCGTCTGCGTGAACGCGCCGCGTCGGACAAGATCAGCCAGGCGCTGGTGGACAGTTTCATGACCCCGATCGAGCGCGAGGACATCGAAGCGCTCGGCTCGGCGCTGTACAAGATTCCCAAGCAGGTCGAAAAGTTCGCTGACCGCTATTCGCTGGCCGTAGCCCACCTGGAGCACATCGACTTCGCCCCGCGCGCGGCGATGTTGGAACAGGCCGCTGCTGTGGTGGTGGAAATGGTGGCCGACCTTCGCCACATGAACCTGGACCGGATGACCGCGCTCAACGAAAAGCTGCGTGCGCTGGAAAACGAGGCCGACCGGCTGATGCTGGAGCTGTACCGCGACATCTACTCCGGTCGCTTGGACCACCTGCAGATGTTCCTGCTGAAGGAATTCTTCGAGATCCTGGAAAAGGCCATCGACCGCTGCCGCGAGGCGGGCGTGGTGGCGTACCAGATCGTCTTGAAGAACAGCTGACGGGCCGCACGGATGCTGACCCTTGTCCTGGTGGTGATTTTCGCCGCGCTCGTCTTCGAGTTCATCAACGGCTTCCACGATACCGCCAACTCCATCGCCACCGTGGTCGCCACCAAGGTGCTGTCGCCGGGTTGGGCGGTCATGCTGGCGGCCTTCATGAACCTCATCGGCGCATTGACCGGCACCGCCGTCGCGCTGACCATCGCCTCCGGCCTGCTCAACACCAACGTGGTCGACGTGACCCCGCAGGTGATCCTGTGCGCGCTGCTGGGCGGCATCATCTGGAACCTGATCACCTGGTGGAAGGGGCTGCCGTCCTCTTCCTCGCACGCGTTGATCGGTGGCCTGTGCGGTGCCGGCCTGGCCGCTGCCCACAACAACTGGGATGCGTTGATCTGGTCCGAGCGGCTGGGCAGCTGGGCGCAGAACAAAGGCCTGCTGTGGAAGGTGTTCGTGCCGATGATCACCTCGCCGGTGGCCGGCTTCCTGCTCGGCATCGTGGTGATGCTGCTGCTGTGGGCGATGATCGCCGGCCTGGCCAAGGTGGGCGGGGCGATCGGCCGGCTTGCCCGCCCGCGCTTCGTCAACATGTTCTTCGGCAAGGCGCAGATCGTTTCGGCCGCCTACATGGGCTTCGCGCACGGGCACAACGATGCGCAGAAGACGATGGGCATCATCGCCATGACGCTGATCGGCGCCGAGGCCACCGGTGCACTGAACAACCTGCCTTCGTTCCTGGCCTTCATGCATCCCGACGCGAGTGCTGGTGACGGCATCGCGATGTGGATCGTGCTGACCTGCGCGGTGGTGATGGCGGCCGGTACGGCGTCCGGTGGCTGGAAGATCATCAAGACGCTCGGCCACAAGATGGTCAAGCTTCACCCGATCCATGGCTTCGCTGCGGAAACCAGTTCGGCCACGGTGCTGACCGTGGCGGCGCACTTCGGCATGCCGGTGTCGACCACGCACAGCATCTCCACCGCGATCATGGGCGTTGGCTTTGCCAAGAACCCGCGTTCGCTGCGGTTGGGCGTGATCGAGCGCATCGTATGGGCCTGGATCCTGACCATCCCGGCGGCCGGTGGCTGTGCCTACCTGATCCTCAAGCTGTTCGAGATGGTGGGCTGGGCCTGACCGCCCGACGCCGCGCATCGGCATAAACAAACGCCGGCCCTTGGGGCCGGCGTTTTTTGTTGGTCAGGCTTCAAGCGACGCCAGGTCGCCCGCGCCGAGTGGACAACGCCGAGTCAATGAGGTTGGGGCCGTCGCCACGGCCCCGTGCAATGACGCGCCCGGGTCAGGCTTCCAGCGACGCCAGGTCGCCCTTGGTCTCCAACCAACCCTTCCGATCCGATGCACGCTTCTTCGCCAGCAGCATGTCCATCAGCGAATGGGTCTGCTCGCCATCGTCGATGGTCAGCTGGACCAGCCGGCGCGTATCGGGATGGATGGTCGATTCGCGCAGCTGCGGCGGGTTCATCTCGCCCAGGCCCTTGAAGCGGGTCACGCTGATCGCGCCCTTGATCTTCTCGCGCTCGATCTTGTCCAGCATGGTGCGCTTTTCTTCTTCATCCAGCGCGTAGAACACCTGCTTGCCCACGTCGATGCGGAACAGCGGCGGCATCGCCACGAACACGTGGCCGGCATCGACCAGCGCCGGGAAATGCTTCAGGAACAGCGCGGTGAGCAGGGTGGCGATGTGCAGGCCGTCGGAGTCGGCGTCGGCCAGGATGACGACCTTGCCGTAGCGCAGGCCACTGATGTCTTCCTTGCCCGGATCGCAACCGATGGCGATGGCCAGGTTGTGCACTTCCTCGGAGGCCAGCACGCTGTTGGAGGAGACCTCCCAGGTGTTCAGGATCTTGCCGCGCAGCGGCATGATGGCCTGGAAATCCTTGTCGCGGGCCTGCTTGGCGCTGCCGCCGGCCGAGTCACCTTCCACCAGGAACAGCTCGGTGCGGGACAGGTCCTGGCTGATGCAGTCGGCCAGCTTGCCGGGCAGGGCAGGGCCTTGGGTGACCTTCTTGCGCACCACCAGCTTTTCGGTCTTCAGGCGCGCGCTGGCGCGTTCGATGGCCAGCTGGGCGATGCGCTCGCCGATCTCCACGTTCTGGTTCAGCAGCAGGCTGAAGGCATCATGGGCGGCGCCTTCGACGAAGCCGGCGGCCTGGCGCGAGGACAGGCGTTCCTTGGTCTGGCCACTGAACTGCGGGTCGGTCATCTTGATCGACAGCACGAAGGCGACCCGGTCCCAGACATCTTCCGGCGCCAGCTTGACGCCGCGTGGCAGCAGGTTGCGGAAGTCGCAGAACTCGCGCAGCGCCTCGGTCAGGCCGGTACGCAGGCCGTTGACGTGGGTGCCGTGCTGGGCGGTGGGGATCAGGTTGACGTAGCTTTCCTGCACCAGCTCGCCTTCGGGCATCCAGGCCACGGCCCAGTCGGCGATCTCGTTTTCCTTCTTGACGTGGCCGACGAACAGATTGCCCGGCAGCATCTCGCGTTCGCCGAGTTCCAGCTTCAGGTAGTCGCGCAGGCCGTCTTCGTAATGCCAGGTGTCCACTTCGCCGGTGGCTTCATCGGTCAGCTTGACCGTCAGCCCGGGGCACAGCACCGCCTTGGCGCGCAGCAGGTGCTTGAGCGCGCGCACCGCGAACTTGGGCGTATCGAAGTACTTCGGATCCGGCCAGAAGCGCAGCCGGGTGCCGGTGTTCTTCTTGCCCACGCTGCCGACCACTTCCAGCGGCGAGGCGAGGTCGCCATTGCGGAAGGTGATGCGGTGTTCGGCGCCTTCGCGCTTGATGTGCAGTTCCACCAGGGTGGACAGCGCGTTGACCACGCTCACGCCCACGCCATGCAGGCCGCCGGAGAAGGTGTAGTTGTTGTTGTTGAACTTGCCGCCCGCGTGCAGGCGGGTCAGGATCAGTTCCACGCCGGGGATCTTTTCTTCCGGGTGGATGTCCACCGGCATGCCACGGCCGTCATCGCTGACTTCCACGCTGCCGTCCTTGTACAGGGTGATCTCGATGGAGCGCGCGTGGCCGGCCAGCGCTTCGTCCACCGAGTTGTCGATCACTTCCTGCGCCAAGTGGTTCGGGCGGGTGGTGTCGGTGTACATGCCGGGGCGGCGCTTGACCGGGTCAAGGCCGGACAGGACTTCGATATCGGCGGCGTTATAGCGGGTGTTCATCTATGTTTCAAAGCGTTGGAGCGACGCGCAAGTGTGCGGTCTGGGCAGGGATTTTGCACGCCTGCGGTTCATCTGCCGGGCCATCGGCGGCGCTAAAATGGCCACAGCTGGGAAACCGACCCCAGCGCCCCCATGTTCAGGGTCGTTACCGCGAGGAGGACTCCATGAAGAAGCTGCTCACTATCGCCATCGTTGCCGCTGCCGTGGTCGCCGTGCCGCTGGCGCTGGCCCAGAACGCCGGCCAGTCGACGCCGCAGCAGGGCGACCAGGCCAATCCGGCGCAGGCCGAAGCCGATGCCAAGGCCAAGCGCCGCGCGCAGGCCAACGCCGAGCTGAAGGCCAACGGCCAGCAGGCGCCGCAGCGCGAGGAAGAAGAGGAAGAAGCCCGCAAGAAGCGCTGATCTGCCGCGCTTGCGTGCCCGGGCCCCGGTTCTGCCGGGGCCTTCTTTTTGCCCGATTGTCGGCTGCCCCTTGGGCTTGGGGCCTTCAATCTGTAAACTATCGCTTTCCGGGAGTAGTGCGTGTCCACCATCAGCGATTGGACTGGCAAGGCCATGCGTGGCAGCCAGCAAGGCTGGGCGCAGGTGACGGTCTCCACGACCGGCACGGCCAAGCTGACCTCGCTCGCTGGCCACCGCCTCACCTCCCTCCTCGCCGCCTCGGCGAGTCGCCAACCCCCCTTTCTGCCTACCCCCCGCCCGTTGGGCCGGAGGGGCGTGGCCGTTCCTCAATTCAATACAGGATGCTTGCAGCCATGACTCCCTTGATTTTCGTAACCGGCGGCGTGGTGTCCTCGCTCGGCAAAGGCATTGCCGCCGCGTCACTGGCCGCAATCCTCGAAGCCCGTGGCCTGAAGGTCACGATGATGAAGCTCGACCCGTACATCAACGTCGACCCGGGCACCATGAGCCCGTTCCAGCACGGCGAGGTGTACGTCACCGATGACGGCGCCGAGACCGACCTGGACCTGGGCCACTACGAGCGTTTCGTGCGCACCCGCCTGAGCCGCAAGAATTCGGTCACCACCGGGCGCATCTACGAGAACGTGATCCGCAAGGAGCGCCGCGGCGACTACCTCGGCGCCACCGTGCAGGTGATTCCGCATATCACCGATGAGATCCGCCGCTGCATCGACGAAGCCACCGAAGGCTTCGACGTGGCGCTGGTGGAAATCGGCGGTACCGTCGGCGACATCGAGTCGCTGCCGTTCCTGGAAGCGATCCGCCAGGTGCGTACCGAGCGCGGCCCTGAGAAGGCGTTGTTCATGCATCTCACCCTGGTGCCGTACATCAGCGCCGCCGGCGAGCTGAAGACCAAGCCGACCCAGCATTCGGTCAAGGAACTGCGCTCGATCGGCATCCAGCCGGACGTGCTGCTGTGCCGTTCCGAGCAGGCGGTGCCGGACTCGGAGCGTCGCAAGATCGCCCAGTTCACCAATGTCTCCGAGCGCGCGGTGATCAGCGTGCCGGACGTGGACGTGCTGTACAGCATCCCGATGGGCCTGCACGCGCAGGGCCTGGATGACATCGTGGTGAATCAGTTCAAGCTGGCCGACAAGGCCGGCCCGGTCGACCTGTCGATGTGGGAAGACGCGGTGGACGCCACGCTCAACCCGCTCGATGCGGTGACCATCGCGGTGGTCGGCAAGTACGTGGACCACCAGGATGCGTACAAGTCGGTGGGCGAGGCGCTCAAGCATGGCGGCCTGCGCCAGCGCACCAGGGTCACCCTGAAGTGGCTGGAAGCGCAGGAGCTGGAAGGCAGCGACATGTCCGCGCTGGCCGATGTCGATGGCATCCTGGTGCCCGGTGGCTTCGGTGATCGCGGCTTCGAAGGCAAGGTGCTGACCTCGCAGTACGCCCGCGAGCACAAGGTGCCGTACTTCGGCATCTGCTACGGCATGCAGGCCGCGGTAGTGGATTACGCCCGCCACGTGGTCGGCCTGGAAGGCGCCAACAGCACCGAGAACGACCGCCAGTCGCCGGATCCGGTGATCGGCCTGATCACCGAATGGCGCACCGCCACCGGCGACGTGGAGAAGCGTGACGACAAGAGCGACCTTGGCGGCACCATGCGCCTGGGCCTGCAGGAGCAGCGCCTGAAGCCGGGCACGCTGGCCCGTGAGCTGTACGGCAAGGACGTGGTGGAAGAGCGCCACCGCCATCGTTACGAGTTCAACAACCGCTACCGCACCCAGCTGGAAGATGCCGGCCTGGTGATCGCGGGCAAGTCGATGGACGATACCCTGGTGGAAGTGATCGAACTGCCGCGCAGTGCGCATCCGTGGTTCCTGGCCTGCCAGGCGCATCCGGAGTTCCTGTCCACCCCGCGTGCCGGCCACCCGTTGTTCATCGGCTTCATCCGTGCCGCGCGCGAGCGCAAGGCGGCGGGCCAGCCGCTGGCCGACGCCGTTGCCTGACTTGCAGTGGGGGCGTGCAGCCCCCATGTTCCGCGCTTGAACCCCTGATGCCTGCCGGCCCGCGCCGGCGCCGCGCCACAACAAGGAAACGCCATGAAACTGTGTGGATTCGAGGTCGGGCTGGACCAGCCCCTGTTCCTGATCGCCGGCCCCTGCGTGATCGAGTCGATGCAGCTGCAGCTCGACGTCGCCGGCCGCCTGAAGGAAATCACCGGCCGGCTCGGGGTGAATTTCATCTTCAAGTCCAGCTTCGACAAGGCCAACCGCACCTCCGGTACCGCCTTCCGTGGCCCGGGCATGGAAGAAGGCCTGAAGGTACTGGCCGAAGTGAAGAAGCAGATCGGCGTGCCGGTGCTGACCGACGTGCATGAGTACACCCCGATGGACGAAGTGGCCTCGGTGGTCGATGTGCTGCAGACGCCTGCGTTCCTGGTCCGGCAGACCGATTTCATCACCAAGGTCTGTGCCGCCGGCAAGCCGGTGAACATCAAGAAGGGCCAGTTCCTGTCCCCATGGGACATGAAGCCGGTGGTGGAGAAGGCCAAGGCGACCGGCAACGAGCAGATCATGGTCTGCGAGCGCGGCGCCAGCTTCGGCTACAACAACCTGGTCAGCGACATGCGCTCGCTGTCGGTGATGCGCGATACCGGCTGCCCGGTGGTGTTCGATGCCACCCATTCGGTGCAGCTGCCGGGCGGGCAGGGCACCAGCTCCGGTGGCCAGCGCGAATTCGTGCCGGTGCTGTCGCGTGCTGCGGTCGCGGTCGGTGTGTCCGGCCTGTTTGCCGAAACCCATCCCGACCCGTCCAAGGCGCTGTCCGATGGCCCCAATGCCTGGCCGCTGGATCGGATGGAAGAACTGCTGGAGACCCTGATGGAGCTCGATGCGGTGACCAAGAAGCACGGCTTCTCCCGCTTCGCATGAGTCTCGACCCGTGGGCGGCGCTGGATGCGCGCCGCCAGCGGCGGCAGTGGCGCCACTGGCCATGGGGCTGGACGGCGCTTGGCCTGTCTCTGGCGGCATGGGCCAGCGTGTTCATGCTGGCCTTCCTGGTGCTCGCCAGTGTCGGCATGCCCGGCGATGGCGACCATGCCCTGCGGGCGACCCGCATTCCCCTGCTGATCACCCTGTCCATCGGCGTGCTGGTGACCATCGGCTGCCTGGTGGCCAGCGTGCTGTCGCTGCGGCTGCCGCAACGGCCGGCCGCAGGCATCGCAGCGCTCGCGCTGCTGGCCCTGCTGGTGGCCTGCCTGCTGTTGCCGCGCCTGTTCTAGTCGCACCGCTGCAGGCGTGGCGGCACGAGATTCAGCAACCGATTTGGCAATGGGCGGCCGTGCGGGGATAATCACGCGGCATTCGTTTTTGTCGCCTTCCTCTACAGACAGGTAACCGGCCAGCCCATGAGTACGATCCGCAGCATCCACGCCCGTGAAATCCTCGACAGCCGTGGCAACCCCACGCTGGAAGCCGACGTCATCCTGGAGGACGGTTCGTTCGGTCGCGCCGCAGTCCCCTCCGGCGCCTCGACCGGCACCAAGGAAGCGGTGGAACTGCGTGACGGCGACAAGACCCGTTACCTCGGCAAGGGCGTGCGCAAGGCCGTGGAGAACATCAACGGCGCCATTGCCGGCGCACTGGCCGGCTTCGATGCCGCCGACCAGGAAGGCCTTGACCGCCGCCTGATCGACCTCGATGGCACCGAGAACAAGGGCCGCCTGGGCGCCAACGCGCTGCTGGGTGTTTCGATGGCCGCCGCGCATGCCGCCGCCGCATCGAACAAGCAGGCGCTGTGGCAGTACCTGGCTGGCAAGACCGGTGTTTCACCGTCGCTGCCGGTGCCGATGATGAACATCATCAACGGTGGCGCGCATGCGGACAACAACGTGGACTTCCAGGAGTTCATGGTGCTGCCGGTGGGCTTCAGCTCGTTCTCCGAAAGCCTGCGCGCCGGTACCGAAATCTTCCATTCGCTGAAGTCGGTGCTGAAGGGCCATGGCCTGAGCACCGCCGTGGGCGACGAAGGCGGCTTCGCCCCGGACTTCCGCAGCAACGTCGAAGCGCTCGACACCATCCTGGAAGCGATCGGCAAGGCCGGTTACACCGCCGGTGACGACGTGCTGCTGGGCCTGGACGTGGCCTCCAGCGAGTTCTACGAGAACGGCAAGTACAACCTGGTCGGCGAGAACAAACGCCTGACCTCCGAGCAGTTCGTCGACTTCCTCGCTGACTGGTCGAACCAGTACCCGATCATCACCATCGAAGACGGCCTGGCCGAGAACGACTGGGCCGGCTGGAAGCTGCTGACCGACCGCATCGGCAAGAAGGTGCAGCTGGTCGGCGACGATCTGTTCGTCACCAACCCGAAGATTTTCAAGGAAGGCATCGATTCGGGCACCGCCAACGCGATCCTGATCAAGGTCAATCAGATCGGCACCCTGAGCGAAACGCTGGAAGCGATCGCCATGGCCGACCGCGCCGGTTACGCGGCCATCGTGTCGCACCGTTCGGGCGAGACCGAAGACACCACCATCGCCGATATCGCCGTTGCCACCACGGCAACCCAGATCAAGACCGGTTCGCTGTGCCGCAGTGATCGCGTGGCCAAGTACAACCAGCTGCTGCGCATCGAAGAAGCGCTGGGTGCCGGCGCACGTTACGCCGGTCGTGATGCCTTCGTCTCGTTGAAGCGCTGATCCCATGCGCAACTGGCGGTGGGCGCTGTTGGCCTTGGCCCTGCTGCTGGCATGGTTGCAGTACCGTTTCTGGTTCGGCCCGGGCAATTCAGGCGAAGTGATGACCCTGGAAGCCCAGGTCGAGCACCAGAACCGTGACAACGATGGCCTGCAGCAGCGCAATGATGCGCTGGCTGCCGAAGTGCAGGATCTGAAGGAAGGACAGGCGGCCATCGAAGAGCGCGCGCGCAGCGAACTGGGCATGATCAAGCCCGGCGAGAAGTTCTACCGCGTGGTCGAAGATGCGCCGGTGGCCCCGGTGCGTGCCCCTGTGGCCGCGCCGACGCCAGCCGATCACCCGGCCGACGTGCCATGAGCGCGGCGATCTGGGTGATCGTGCCCGCTGCCGGTCGTGGCAGTCGTTTCGGCGCCCCGGTGCCGAAGCAGTACCTGCAGGCAGGCGGCCGGACCCTGTTGGCCCACACCCTGGATGCCCTGCTGGTGCACCCTGCGGTGGCCGGTGCGATGGTGGTGATCAGTGCCGACGATGCGGATTGGCCGGGCTGGACCGAATGGTCCGGCAAGCCCGTCCTGACCTGCCACGGCGGCGAGACGCGGGCGGCGTCGGTGCTGGCCGGGCTGCTCGCGTTGCCCGACAGCGTGCGCGCCGATGAGTTCGTGCTGGTGCATGACGCGGCGCGGCCCAACCTGGCGCTGGCCGATCTCAGCCGGCTGCTGGAAGTGGGGCGCGCTGATCCGGTGGGTGCGATCCTGGCCGCCCCGGTGCGCGACACGTTGAAACGCGCCGGCGACGATGGCGGCATCGACGGTACCGAGCCGCGCGCGCGGCTGTGGCGGGCACTGACCCCGCAGTTGTTCCGTCGCCACCAGCTGGCGCGGGCACTGACCGAGGCGGCTGCCGCCGGTATCGAGGTCACCGACGATGCCATGGCCATGGAATGCCAAGGCCAGCGTCCGGTGCTTGTGGAAGGCAGCGAGGACAACTTCAAGGTCACCACGCCCGCGGACCTGGATCGCTTCGAATTCGTACTTTCCCGTCGCGCCGAATGACCGGCGCGCGCGCTGCATAGCAAAGGCTGTTCCGATGACCACGCTTCCTTTCCCGCCTGTCCGCATCGGCCAGGGTTACGACGTCCATGCCTTCGGCCCGGGCGACCACATCATGTTGGGGGGAGTGCGCGTTGCGCATACCGCCGGCGTGCTGGCGCACAGCGACGGCGATGTGGTCCTGCATGCGCTGTGCGATGCCATGCTCGGCGCGCTGGCGCTGGGCGATATCGGCCAGCATTTCCCGCCCAGCGATGACCGCTGGAAGGATGCCGACAGCAGCGATTTCCTTGTCCACTGCGACGTGTTGCTGCGCTCGCGTGGCTGGCAGGTCGGCAACACCGACATCACCGTGATCTGCGAACGTCCCAAGGTCGGGCCGCATGCCGCAGCCATGCGCGAGCGCATCGCCGAGCTGCTGCAGCTGCCGCTCGATGCGGTCAGCATCAAGGCGACCACGTCGGAGAAGCTGGGCTTCACCGGTCGCGAGGAAGGCATTGCCGCGCAGGCCATCGTGCTGCTGGTGGCGGCATGATGCCGTTGCCGCTGGCCTTTGGTGAGCCACTGTTCGCACGTGCGCTGATTCGCAGCACGCCTGATGATTTCCAGGTCGATGAACTGCCGTCCTTCGAACCCACCGGCGAAGGCGAACACCTGCTGCTGGAGATCCGTAAGCGCGGCGCCAATACGGTGCACGTGGCCAAGCTGCTGGCGCAGTGGGCCGGCCTGCCGGAGATGGCGGTGAGCTTCGCCGGCATGAAGGATCGGCACGCGGTCACCACCCAGCGCTTCAGCGTGCACCTGCCCAAGCGCGTGGCGCCGGACCTGGCCCTGCTGGCCAGCGACGAAGTGGAGGTGGTGTCCTCGACCTGGCACAACCGCAAGCTGCAGCGCGGGGCGCTGGCCGGCAACCGCTTCAAGCTGGTGCTGCGCGAAGTGGACGGTGATGCCGCAGCGATCGACGCACGCCTGCAGCAGATCGCCGAACGCGGCATTCCCAACTGGTTCGGTGAGCAGCGCTTCGGCCGCGACGGTGGCAACGTGCCAGCCGCGCTGGCGATGTTCGGCGGCCGCCGCATGCGCAAGGACCAGCGTTCGCTGCTGCTGTCGGCCGCCCGTTCGGCCCTGTTCAACCGCGTGCTTGCCGCGCGCGTGGAGCAGGGCAGCTGGGACCAGCCGATCGATGGCGAGGTGTGGATGCTGGATGGCAGCCGCAGCGTGTTCGGTCCGGAGCCGTGGAGCGAGGTGCTGGCTGAACGCCTGGCCCGTTTCGACATCCATCCCAGCGGCCCGTTGTGGGGTGTCGGCGACCTGCGCAGCAGCGATGCCGCGCGTGCACTGGAGCTGGCCGCGATCGACGATGAGCAGTCACAGGCGCTGCGTGCCGGGCTGGAAGCCGAAGGCCTGAAGCACGAGCGCCGTTCACTGCGCCTGCGTCCGGCGCTGCTGCAGCACCAATGGCTGCAGGATGGCGTGCTGGAACTGTCCTTCGCGCTGCCGCCGGGCTGCTACGCAACCGCCGTGCTGCACGAACTCGGGCCGGTCACGTAAAAAAAAGGGGACGGAGGGGATTAAGTCGTTTTCGACCGCTTTTGCCGGCCGAAAACGACTTAATCCCCTCCGTCCCCTTTTTCAACGGGCCAGCAGCACCAGTACCGCGCCGGTGCCGCCCTGCGCGGTGGGCGCGGAGTGGAAGGCCAGCACGTCGTTGCGCAGGCGCAGGTGGCGGTCGACCAGGTTCTTCAGCACCGGCGCACCGCCATCGGACTGCAGGCCCTTGCCATGGATGATCCGCACGCAGCCATGTTCGTGGTCGTGCGCCTCCAGCAGGAACTGGCGCAGGAGCTGTTCGGCCTGGGCCGCGCTGGCGCCATGCAGGTCCAGTTCGTCCTGCACCGAATACTGGCCCTTCTTCAGCCGCTGGAACATGCGCGGGGGCAGGTTGTCGCGGCGGTAGCTGAGTGCATCACCGGCATCCAGCGGAGCACCGTCGCGCAGCAGCCGGGCGAACTCTCCCAGCGCTTCCTGTTCATCACGTTCGGCCATCCGGGCCCGCGGGCGCGGCTTGGGCCCAGCCGGTGCCGGACCGCTGCCTTTGCGCAGCGGGGTAACCTGCCCGATGGCTGACCGGAACAGTTCGGCGGGATCTTCGTCATGCGGATGCGACATGCCGACAGGTTAACGCATGCCGCCACCGTCATGAGGATGCCCAATGACCCATGGCAGGGTAGGCCCTGCGACCCGCATGCGGCACAATACATGACGCACTTGCGAGGTCGCCGCCGCCGGGGGAGCGCCGTGACCACGTCCATGTCAGCAGTGATTGGAAGCGAAGTCTTGAACGATGAAGTGGTGAAAACCCAGATGCGGGTCCTGGTCAGCAATGACGATGGTGTCGATGCCCCGGGCATCGCCATGCTGGCGGCGGTCCTGCGCCAGGCCGGGCATGAGGTCACCGTGGTCGCCCCCGACCGGGATCGCTCCGGCGCCAGCAACTCGCTGACCCTGGACCTGCCGATCCGCCTCAAGCGCCTGGATCACCACACCGTCTCCGTCGCCGGCACCCCGACCGATTGCGTACACCTGGCGTTGACCGGATTGCTGGACCAGGAGCCGGACATCGTCGTGTCGGGCATCAACAACGTGGCCAACCTGGGCGACGACGTGATCTATTCGGGCACCGTCTCGGCGGCGATGGAAGGGCGTCACCTGGGGCTGCCTGCGGTCGCCATGTCGCTGGTCAGCCACAACCATGAGCCGAAGCATTTCCAGACCGCCGCGCGCGCCGCGGTGGAGATCGTGGCGCAGCTGAAGGCCGATCCGCTGCCGGCCGACACGATCCTCAACGTCAACGTGCCGGACCTGCCGTGGAGCGAGGTCAAGGGCTTCGAAGTGACCCGGCTGGGCAACCGCCACCGCGCCGAAGGCTGCATCGCGCAGAAGGACCCGCGTGGCAATGCGGTCTACTGGATCGGCCCGGCAGGGCGCGAGCAGGATTCCGGCCCGGGCACGGACTTCCACGCGGTGCGCACCGGCTTTATTTCCATCACCCCGATCCAGGTCGACCTGACGCGCTACCAGGCGTTGGAAAAAGTGGCCAGCTGGGTCGGCGGGCTGAGCGCCGCACTGGGCCGCCCGGCATGACCGCGCGCTTGCGACTGCAGCCCGAAGCGGTAGGCATCGGCATGACCTCCCAGCGCGTGCGCGATCGCCTGGTCGAGCGCCTGCGCGAAGCCGGCATCGTCGATGAGGCCACCCTCAATGCCATCCGCGTGGTGCCGCGCCATCTTTTCATCGATGAAGCGCTGGCTTCGCGTGCCTACGAAGATACCGCCCTGCCGATCGGCCACGGCCAGACGATTTCCCAGCCGTGGGTGGTCGCGCGGATGACCGAGGCGATCCTGCAGGTTGCGCCGAAGACCGTGCTCGAAGTGGGCACCGGCTCGGGTTACCAGGCCGCCGTGCTGGCGGCCGTGGGCCTGGAGGTGTTCACCGTCGAACGCATCGGCGACCTGCTGCGGCAGGGCCGCAAGCGGTTCCGTTCGCTGGCGATGAACATCCGCACCAAGCACGACGATGGCCGGGTCGGCTGGCCCGAACATGGACCGTACGACGCCATCGTAGTCACCGCCGCGGCGCCGGCGCTGGTGGATGCATTGATCGAGCAGCTGGCCCCCGGCGGCCGGCTGGTGGCTCCGGTCGGCGGGCCGGGCGCGCAGTCGCTGGTGCAACTGGATCGACTTGCCGATGGCAGCATCACGCAGTCCGTGTTGGCGCCGGTCACCTTCGTCCCGTTGCTGTCTGGCATGCTGGACTGATTTTTCACGGAGCAGGGCATTCATGAAGATTTTCGGGCCGCTGTACGAGCGCGCATTGAAGTGGGCCAACCATGAGCGGGCGCCGACTTACCTGACGGTGCTGAGCTTCATCGAAGCGATCATTTTTCCGGTAATGCCGGAAGTGATGCTGGCCCCGATGTGCGTGGCCCAGCCCAAGCGCGGCTGGTGGTTCGCCACCCTCAGCCTGTCCGGTTCGATGGTGGGTGCGGTGGTCGGCTACGCGCTGGGCCATTTCGCATTCGAGGCGGTCAAGCCGCTGCTGGACACGATGGGCATGCTGCCGGGCATCGAGCGCGGCATTGCGATCGTGCAGGCCAAGATGGCCGAGTCGCCGTGGGCGGTGTTCACCTTCTTGGTTCTGGGCGGCTTCATGCCGATCCCGATGAAGGTCTTCACATGGGCGTCGGGTATCGTCGGCGTACCGATGCCGCAGTATCTGCTGAGCATGCTGATCGGTCGCGGCAAGCGCGTTTTCGTGCTGGCCGCGGTGATCCGCATCGGTGGACCGCGCGCCGAGGCGGCGCTGCGTCGCTGGATTGAACCGCTGGGCTGGATCGCCACCGCGATGGTGGTGGCCCTGGTTGCCTGGCTTGTATGGAGGTCGAAGTTCGCATGAGTGCTGATCGTTTCAACAGGGGGCTGCGCCTGGGCGCGCTGGCCATCACGCTGACCGCGTTGACGGCCTGCGGTACCGCCACCGTGGTGCGTCCCTCCGGTTCGGGTGGCAGCGCTGCATCGGCCACGCCGAAGGCTTCCATCGCCCAGCCGGGCAAGACAGTGCGCGTGCAGAAGGGCGACACCATCTACGCCCTGGCACGCATCCACAGCATCACCCCGGCAGACCTGATCGCCTGGAACAGCCTGTCCAACCCGTCGACGATCTACCCCGGCCAGGTGATCCGCCTGTATCCGCAGGGCGCGGGCGGTGGCCGCGTGCCGACTACCGTGGTGACGGCGCCGCGGGCGTCCGGTGGCACCGCCACCACGACCCGGCCGGTGGCAACCACACCGCCGGTGCGCAGCAGCATCAGCTGGCGCTGGCCGGCCGATGGCGCGGTGGTGGGGCGCTTCGTGGCAGGTGAGACGACCAAGCAGGGCGTGGACATCGCCGGCACCAGCGGTCAGGCGGTCAAGGCTGCCGCCGACGGCGTGGTGGTGTATTCCGGCGCCGGCCTGGTGGGCTACGGCGAGCTGATCATCGTCAAGCACAACGAGCAGTGGCTGTCGGCCTATGGCCACAACCGCAAGCGTCTGGTCAACGAAGGCCAGAGCGTGAAGGCCGGCCAGCAGATCGCTGAGATGGGCCGGACCGGTGCGAACCGGGACATGCTGCATTTCGAGATCCGCTACAACGGCAAGCCGGTAGACCCGCAGCAGTACCTGCCGGCGCGGTGAGGGGTTACCGCCTAGAGCGGTTGCCGTGTTGTCTGCCTGCCTGGCGGGTGGCGGTGGGGTAGACGGGACACGGGAGCGCGTCATCGCATTCGCGCTGCCGCTCCCGCAATTTGCTGCGCAAACCGCGGGCCCCTTCTCATCGGCTTCCAGACCCCGCCGCTTCGCGGCCGCCCCTGACTCAGGGGCTCCTCCACCCGACACCTCGAGGTGCTCTGGTAGCGCCGACCCATGGTCGGCGGAATGTTCCCGCCAGCGGCCCGCTGCGCTCGCCGACCATGGGTCGGCGCTACCGATGCCCGCAGGTCCCAACGCCACCGGGATTTGTCGGGGGCGGGGTAGGGGGCGTTGGCAGGACCGTCTTTTCGCATGGATGCGAAAAGCGAGCCCCCATGGACGGGTTCACGGCGTGTCCTGCCAATGCCCCCTATCCCGCCCAACACACTGAACCCAGCGGCCAAAGCCCGCTCTCAGCGACCCACCCTCAACGTTCGAGAATGAACGCCGCAGCGACCTTGCGGCCTTCGCCGGCCAGGATGTTGAAGGTGCGTGCCGCAGCAGGATTGTTCATCACTTCCAGCCCGATGCCGCGTGACAGGCACGCCGCCATCAGCTGCTGCGACGGGAACACCTGGGTGGCGCCGGTGCCGAGAATGATCAACACCGGTTCCAGCGCCAGGATCGCCTCCAGATGGGCCGGCTGCAGCTCGGCAACCGAACCCACCGGCCAGTCTTCCACCAGCACCTGCGGGGTGACGATGAAACTGGCCGCCAGTTCGCGGTCGTTGATCCGCGCCAAGCGACCATCCGCACCGCGCAGGGTGTAGGCGTAATCAGGGGCTTCGTGGCTCAGTTGCATGAAAGGCCCGTTCGATCAGCCGCGCGGAAGCACGATCTGGCGGTTTTCCTTGCTCGGCCGGTACAGCACGGCTACGTGGCCGATGCGCTGGACCAGCGCCGCCCCGGTGGTACCGACCAGCTCGGCGACCATGGCGTCGCGGGCTTCGCGATCCTCTGCCGCCACCTTCACCTTGATCAGTTCATGGCGCTCCAGCACCTCTTCCAGCTCGGCCAGGAAGGCCGGGGTCACGCCCTTGCCGCCAATCTGGAGCAGGGCTTTGAGGTCGTGGGCTTGGCCGCGAAGGAAACGGGTCTGGGATGCGGTCAGGGCAGTGGACATGCAGGAAAGCGCTGTGACTTGGGGGGTTCAGGGTATCATGGCCACCCCATCCGGCTGTATTTACCATGGTTTCCCGCAGCAAGAGCAGCCAGCGCTGGCTGAAAGAACACTTTTCCGACCCCTACGTGAAGAAAGCGCAGGCTGAAGGCATGCGCTCGCGCGCGGCCTACAAGCTGGAAGAGCTGCTCGAACGTGACCGGCTGCTGAAGCCGCACATGCTGGTGGTCGACCTCGGCGCTGCCCCAGGGGGCTGGTCGCAGCAGGTCAGGCGGCAGATGGGCGACACCGGCCGGGTGTTCGCGCTGGACATCCTGGAGATGCCTGCGCTGGCCGGCGTGGACTTCCTTCACGGAGACTTCAGGGAGGAAGCCGTCCTATCGCAGTTCGAGGCCATGGTCGGGGACCAGCCGGTAGACCTTGTACTGTCCGATATGGCCCCCAATAAGAGTGGAATGGACGCGGTGGACCAGCCGCGGATGATGCACCTGGCAGAGCTGGCCATGGATTTCGCCGACAACCACCTCAAGACCGGTGGGGCGTTCCTGATCAAGCTGTTCCAGGGTGTGGGTTTTGACGACTACGTGCGTGAAATGCGCAGGCGGTACGACAAGGTCTCCATCCGCAAGCCGGACGCCTCGCGCAAGCGCTCCCCCGAGGTCTATGCCCTCGGACAGGGCAAGCGCGCCGTGATGAAGTAAGCTCGTCAAGCAAGCCCGACCCATGCACCAGCCCGCACAAGAGGAATACCGGAGCCAATGAGGATGAACGACTTGACCAAGAACCTCCTGCTATGGGTGGTCGTCGCCGTCGTGCTGATGGTGGTATTCCAGAGCTTCTCGCCAAAAACGAGCGGCGCCGGTGCGCCGGGCGCGACCTATTCGCAGTTCCTGGACCAGGTGGACAGCGGCGCGGTGCAGAAGGTTACCTTCGCCGGCGACATGCGCGGCGGCACCAACGAGATCACCTACACCACGCGCGGCGGGCAGACCTCCACCATCACCGCACCGTTCGATCGCGACCTGATCAACGTGCTGCGCACCAAGAACGTGGAAATCGTCCAGCAGGAGCCGTCCAGCGGAATTTCGCTGGGCGCGATCCTGATGAACTTCCTGCCGGTGATCCTGATCATCGGCTTCTGGCTGTTCATCATGCGCCAGATGCAGGGTGGCGGTGGCGGCGCCAAGGGCGCGATGTCCTTCGGCAAGTCGCGCGCCAAGCTGCAGGGCGAGGATCAGGTCAAGGTGACCTTCGCCGACGTGGCCGGTTGTGACGAGGCCAAGGAGGAAGTCGGCGAGTTGGTCGATTTCCTGCGCGACCCGTCGAAATTCACCAAGCTCGGCGGCAAGATTCCGCGCGGCGTGCTGATGGTCGGCCCGCCCGGCACCGGCAAGACCCTGCTGGCCAAGGCCATCGCCGGCGAAGCCAAGGTGCCGTTCTTCTCGATCTCCGGTTCGGACTTCGTGGAAATGTTCGTGGGCGTCGGCGCCAGCCGCGTGCGCGACATGTTCGAGCAGGCCAAGAAGCACGCGCCGTGCATCATCTTCATCGACGAAATCGACGCCGTCGGTCGTCACCGTGGTGCCGGTCTGGGCGGCGGTCATGACGAACGCGAGCAGACCCTCAACCAGCTGCTGGTGGAGATGGACGGCTTCGAAGGCGGCGAAGGGGTGATCGTCATCGCCGCGACCAACCGTCCGGACGTGCTGGATCCGGCGCTGCTGCGTCCGGGCCGTTTCGACCGCCAGGTGGTGGTCGGCCTGCCGGACGTGAAGGGTCGCGAGCACATCCTCAAGGTGCACATGCGCAAGCTGCCGCTGGCCGACGACGTCGAGCCGATGGTGATCGCGCGCGGTACCCCGGGCTTCTCCGGCGCCGACCTGGCCAACCTGTGCAACGAGGCCGCGTTGTTCGCCGCGCGCAGCAACGAGAAGGAAGTCCGCATGGACCACTTCGACCGGGCGCGCGACAAGATCCTGATGGGTGCCGAGCGCCGCTCGATGGCCATGAGCGAAGAAGAGAAGACCTTGACGGCGTACCACGAAGCCGGCCATGCCATCGTCGGCCGCCTGGTGCCCGAGCATGATCCGGTCTACAAGGTCACCATCATTCCGCGCGGTCGTGCGCTGGGTGTGACCATGTACCTGCCGGAAGGTGACAAGTACTCGATCAACCGCGTGGCGATCAATTCGCAGCTGTGCTCGCTGTACGGTGGCCGCGTCGCCGAAGAGCTGATCTTCGGCGCCGACAAGGTCACCACCGGTGCCTCCAACGACATCGAGCGTGCGACCAAGATGGCGCGCAACATGGTCACCAAGTGGGGTCTGTCCGAAACCCTCGGCCCGATCGCCTATGGTGAAGAGGACGACGAGGTCTTCCTTGGCCGTTCGGTGACCCAGCACAAGAGCGTGTCCAACGATACCGCGCGCCGCATCGATGAAGAAGTCCGCAGCATCCTGGACAAGGCGTATGCCCGGACCACCGAGCTGCTGACCGCCAACGTCGACAAGCTGCATGCGATGACCCAGCTGCTGCTGCAGTACGAAACCATCGATGCGCCGCAGATCGACGCGATCATGGAAGGCCGCGATCCGCCGCCGCCGATGGGCTGGGGCAGGTCGAACAACAACGATGGCAAGAATGGCGGTGGCAACGACAAGGGCGGCGACGCCCGTCCGGTGCCGCCGATCAGTGGCCCGGCCGAGCAGATCTGATCGCTGCTGCGCGTTGAGGGAAAAGGCCGGGGAAACCCGGCTTTTTCCGTTCAGCCAGCCCGTGCACGCAGGGGGCGGCTGCGGGACAATAGGACTACGTTTGGTTACTGACCGGAAACTGCATGTCAACGCCCCCACCCGAGCCGATTTCCCATACTGCTGAAATGGTCATTGCCACGGTGGTGGGCGTGGCCGTCGGCCTGGGCCTGGACAACCTGCTGCTCGGCTGCGTGGTCGGCATCGCGCTGGGCGTGGTGCTCAGCATCGGCAAGACGCTGTATCTGGATCGCAAGCGTCGCAGACGCTGACCATCACGGCGGGTCGCGCCGCGGCATGCCCGGCGGATCGGTTGAATTTCCTGTTGACGGCCAGCGGCCGTCGCTACCTTCGAGGGACCGCCATGTTCGACATTTCTCCCCAGCTCGATTGCGCCGGCCGCGTACTGCGCCTTGATCGTGCGCGGGTGATGGGCATCGTCAACGTCACCCCGGATTCGTTTTCCGATGGCGGCCAGCACGACAGTGCCGAGGCTGCCGTCGCCCACGGCCTGAAGCTGGTGGAAGAGGGGGCCGACCTGCTGGACATCGGCGGCGAATCGACCCGCCCGGGCAGCGCGCCGGTGCCGCTGGAGGAAGAGCTGCGCCGCGTCCTGCCGGTCATCGAGCAGCTTGCCGCACGCACTACGGTGCCGATCAGCATCGATACCTTCAAGCCGGAGGTGATGCGGGCGGCAGTGGCGGCCGGCGCCGGGATGATCAATGACATCCACGCGCTGCGGCAGCCCGGCGCTCTGGACGCCGCGGCCGACGCCGGCGTGCCGGTGGTGCTGATGCACATGCAGGGCGAGCCCGGCAGCATGCAGGCCGATCCGCAGTACGACGACGTGGTGGCCGAAGTACATCGCTTCCTGGTCCAGCGTCTGTTCGCCGCGGAAATGGCCGGCATCGCCAAGAAGAACCTGGTGGTCGACCTCGGCTTCGGTTTCGGCAAGCGCGTGGACCACAATATGACCCTTCTCGCGCGCTCGGAACGCTTCCTCGAGCTGGGCGTGCCGATGCTGGCCGGCCTGTCACGCAAGCGCACGCTGGGGGAGCTGACCGGCCGCCAGCTGCCTGCCGAACGCGTGGCAGCATCGGTCGCTGCGCATCTGGTAGCGGTGCAGCGCGGCGCGCGTATCGTGCGCGTGCACGACGTGGCCGCCACCGTGGATGCCCTGAAAGTCTGGGCCGCCGTGGAGGCGGTACCGTCGCCGCGCAAGGATGCCGCGCCTGCGATCCGCTGGCCGGACGAAGGCTGATGGCGGCAGACCGTCGACCCATTGCGATCGCGGTCATGGGCCCGACCGCCAGCGGCAAGACCGCGCTGGCGATCGATCTGGCGCGGCGGCTGGACGGTGAAATCGTCAGCGTGGATTCGGCGTTGGTCTATCGCCATCTGGACATCGGATCGGCCAAGCCGGATGCCGACGAACGCGCGCAGGCGCCGCACCACCTGCTGGACCTGTGCGATCCATGGCAGTCGTTTTCCGCTGCCGAGTTCGCACGCGCCGCACGTGCTGCCGTGGATGACATCATCGCCCGCGGCAAGCGGCCCATTCTTGCCGGCGGGACCGGCCTGTATTTCCGCGCCCTGCTGGAAGGGCTGTCGCCGATGCCGCCGGCTGACGAAGCCACCCGCCTGCAGCTGTCGGCCGAGGCCGCCGAGCGCGGCTGGCCGGCACTGCATGCCGAACTGGCGGCGGTGGATCCTGCAGCGGGCGCGCGCATCCACGCCACTGACCCGCAGCGGATCCAGCGTGCGCTGGAGGTCTACCGGCTGACTGGCCGGCCGATCAGCCAATGGCAACGGCTGCCCGGTGAGGGGCGGCTGCCGGTGCGGACCCTGAAGCTGGTGATCGCCCCGCGCGACCGCACCGTGCTGCACCAGCGCATCCAACAGCGCTTCGATGCGATGCTGGGGAAGGGCTTCCTGGACGAAGTACGTGCCCTGCGAGCGCTGCCCAACATGGCCGCGGTGATCGCGCCGCTGGACCTGCCTGCAGTGCGCGCGGTCGGCTACCGCCAGGCCTGGGAGTTCCTTGACGGCCGCGATGATGCCGCCACGTTCCGTGACAAAGCGATCTTCGCCACCCGGCAGTTGGCCAAACGGCAACTGACCTGGCTGCGCGGCGAGCTTGATGCGCGCTGGTTCGACCCCCATGTAGACCAGCAGCGGTTGATGGCGGCGGTTTCCGCCTTCGTCGCGTCCTGAAAGCGTGCCGGGCGCCTGCCGTGTACCATCGACCAGTCGGTGGGCGGCTGGGGGGCCGTGGCATCTGCCGACACCCATAAAAACAATAATCAGGAGTTAGCAATGTCCAAGGGGCAATCGCTGCAGGACCCGTTTCTGAATGCACTTCGGCGCGAGCGCGTGCCGGTTTCGGTGTATCTGGTCAACGGCATCAAGCTGCAGGGCACGATCGAGTCGTTCGACCAGTTCGTGGTGCTGCTGCGCAATACCGTCAGCCAGATGGTCTACAAGCACGCCATCTCCACCGTGGTCCCGGCTCGCAACGTCAAGCTCGGTCCGGGCGGTGGTTTCGTGCAGGCCAATGAAGATGGCCAACCGGCGGGTGATGAATCCATTGAATAATCCTGGAGTGCTACGTGTTTGATCGCTCGAAAAAGGGTGAGAACGCCCTGTTGATCCAGCCCCATTTCGGCAAGCTGGAAGAGGACGTGCTCGAAGAGTTCGGCGACCTGGCACGCTCGGCCGGTGCCAGCATCGCGGCCACCATCACCGCGCGGATCGACCGCCCCAATCCCTCCACCCTGATCGGCAGCGGCAAGCTGGACGAGGTGAAGGCGGCTGCCGACGCAACCGGTGCGGACCTGATCCTGGTCAACCACGCGTTGTCGCCGGGCCAGGAGCGCAACCTGGAAAAGTTCCTGGAGCGGCGCGTGATCGACCGCACCGGGCTGATCCTGGACATCTTCGCCCAGCGTGCGCGCAGCCACGATGGCAAGCTGCAGGTCGAGCTGGCGCAGCTGCGCCACATGTCGACCCGGCTGATCCGCGGCTGGACCCACCTGGAGCGCCAGCGTGGTGGCTCCATCGGCCTGCGCGGCCCGGGTGAGACCCAGCTGGAAACCGATCGCCGGTTGCTGCAGAAGCGCGTGGAGCAGCTGCAGAAGCGGCTGGAAAAAGTGGAGGTGCAGCGCACCCAGATGCGCCGCGCCCGCCTGCGCAGCGAGCTGCCGCGCGTGGCGCTGGTCGGCTATACCAACGCCGGCAAGTCGACGCTGTTCAATTCGTTGACCGGCGCGGAGGCCTATGCCGCCGACCAGCTGTTCGCGACCCTGGACCCGACCGTGCGGCGCATCGCGCTGCCCGGTGGCAACGTGGTGCTGGCCGATACGGTGGGCTTCGTGCGCGACCTGCCGCATGACCTGGTGGCTGCGTTCCGGTCCACCCTGTCCGAAGCGCGCGAGGCTGATTTCCTGCTGCATATCGTCGACGCCGCCGATCCCCACCGCGAAGAGCGCATCGCCCAGGTGGACGAAGTACTGGCCGCCATCGGGGCGGGCGACCTGCCCCAGCTGCTGGTGTTCAACAAGATCGACCGCATTGAAGGGGCCGAGGTGCGTCACGATGGCCA
The DNA here is from genome assembly GCF_014841975.1 of Stenotrophomonas sp. CFBP 13724. Classification (NCBI taxonomy): domain Bacteria; kingdom Pseudomonadati; phylum Pseudomonadota; class Gammaproteobacteria; order Lysobacterales; family Lysobacteraceae; genus Stenotrophomonas; species Stenotrophomonas sp. CFBP 13724. The sequence continues at coordinate 1,954,923 of NZ_JACYUW010000001.1, read as the reverse complement.
CGACGGCGTGCCCGATGAATCGCGCCGCGAGCGGGTCTGGATTTCCGCGCGCGACGGCCGCGGGCTGGACGTGCTGGAAGCGGCACTGGGCAAGCGCCTGGGACTGCAGCATGTGACCGGCGAGCTGCGCCTGCCCGCTTCGCAGGGGCGCCTGCGCGCGCGCTTGCACCAGCTGGAAGTGGTCCGCGCCGAAACCGTGGACGAAGAAGGCTGGCTGCTGCAGGTGGAAATCCCGATCGCGGAGGCGGAGAAGCTGGCCGCCGGCGAAGACGGGGCCGCGATCCAGGCATTGCTGCCGGAAAAGCTGCCGGAGTGGTGATTTCACCTGCGGTTGGGGTCAGCGTGCCTTTTCGTAGTAAAAGGACGCTGACCCCGCGTTCCAGGAATGCCCCATGACCCTCCCCACCGACGACATGCTGGCCGGCCTGGCCAGCGAACTGGGCCGCACGCTGCAGGCAGCGAACCTGCAGCTGGTTACCGCTGAAAGCTGCAGTGGCGGCTGGATCGCCAAGGTGATGACCGATATCGCCGGCTCGTCGGCGTTCTTTGACTGCGGCATGGTGGTGTACAGCTACGAAGCCAAGCAGCGGCTGTTGGGCGTACGCGCGCAGACGCTGGAAGCGTTCGGTGCGGTCAGCCGCGAAACCGTGTTGGAGATGGTGTCCGGCGCATTGGTCAACTCCGGTGCGGGTATTGCCGTTGCAGTCACCGGCATCGCCGGCCCCGGCGGCGGGAGCGATGACAAGCCGGTCGGCAGTGTCTGGATCGGCTGGAAACGCCGTGGCGGGTATGCGCAGGCCCAGCTGTTCCACTTCCACGGTGATCGCGATGCGATCCGCCGCCAGACCGTTTCGGCGGCATTGAACGGACTGCTCGCCCAGCTGTGAGATGCTGCGCGCTCGCACAGCCTGGAGCATGCATCGATGTGGGAAACGCTCGGCACTGTCCGTGATCTCGGCCGCCTGCAGGAAATCGCATCGGTATTGATCCGCAACGGCTTCGGCGACCTGGTGCGGCGGATCGGCCTGGCCGACGTGCTGGAGCGGGCGGGGCGCCTGCTGCACTGGGGCGACGACACCCAGCGCACGCCGCTGACCGCCCCGATGCGCGTGCGCCGGGCGATGGAAGAACTGGGACCCACCTTCGTCAAGCTGGGCCAGGTGTTGGCCACCCGCGTGGACCTGTTTCCGCCCGACTGGATCGCCGAATTCTCCGAGCTGCAGAACGCGGTTCCGGCGCTGCCGTATGCGCAGATCCGCGAACAGCTGGAACGGGATGTCGGCGGCGATCCGGCGCAGGTATTCGCTTGGCTGGATGAGGTGCCGATGGCGGCCGCCTCGTTGGCGCAGGCGCATCGTGCGCGCCTGCACGACGGCCGCGAGGTGGTGTTGAAGGTGCGCCGTCCCGGTATCCGCGACGTGGTGGAAGCGGACCTGCGGCTGCTGGCGCGGCTGGCGGAGATCATCGAGGCGCGGCTGCCCGACCTGCGCCGTTACCGGCCAGCAGAGGTCGTTCAACAGTTCACCGGCTCACTGCGACGTGAGTTGGATTTTGCCGCCGAATGCCGCAACGCCGAGCGCATCGCGCGCGACTTCGGCGGCCGCACCGACATCCTGATTCCTTCCGTGCACTGGCAGTGGACGTGCGAAAGCCTGAACGTGCAGGACTTCGTCGATGGCATCGCCGGGCGGGACCTGGCGGCGGTTGACGCGGCCGGACTGGATCGCCGCCAACTGGCGGCGCGGGGTGCCGACATCGTGCTGAAGATGGTGCTGCAGGACGGCTGTTTCCACGCCGATCCGCACCCGGGCAACATCATCTACCTGCGCGATGGCCGGATCGGCGTGATCGATTTCGGCATGATCGGCACGCTGTCCGAGTCGCGTCGCTTCCAGGTGGCGCAGCTGCTGCACGGGCTGGTGGAGCAGGAACCCGAAGCGGTTGCCGACATCCTGCTGGACTGGGCAGGCGGGGTGGCGGTGGACGAAGGGCGGCTGCAGCAGGACATCAGCCAGTTCGTCGACCGCTATCGCGGCGTGCCACTCAAGGACCTGCGCATCGGCCTGATGCTGAGCGACATCACCCTGTTGCTGCGCAGCTACAACCTGATGCTGCCGGCCGACCTCGCCTTGATGATCAAGGCGTTCCTGACGCTGGAGGGCATGGGCCGCCAGCTCGATCCCGAGTTCGACATGGCCAGCGCGGCACGCCCGTTCCTGGAGCAGGTGGTGCTGCAGCGCTATGCCCCGCGAGCGCTGCTCAAGCGCGGCCGGCGTAGTCTGCTGGGGATGATCGAGCTGGCCGGCGAACTGCCGCGCGACCTGCGCCGACTGGTGCAGGCCGCACGCCGCGGACGCCTGCAGATCAAGGTCGAAACCAATGCGCTGAAAGGCTTCGGCGACCAGGTGAACCAGGCGGCCAACCGCATGGTGGTGGGTATCGTGACGGCTGCGCTGATCATCGGCTCATCGATCGTGATGCACAGCGTAGGCGGGCTCTCCAGCCGCTGGCTGCTGGTGTTGGGCGTGGGCGGTTTCATCGGGGCCGGGTTGTGCGGGGTGTGGATCCTGTTCTCGATATGGCGCAGCGGCCACAGGCGCTGAGGCGGCGAGCGGCGAACGGCGGAGCCCCTCGTGGCCGGCGGCTGGTTTGGAGCTGCAGCTGGGGCCGGGCGGGGAGGCTATGCGGGGCACGCGCAAGTACGTCCATGTAGCTCTTCGCGGCTCCTGCCGCTCAAGGCCCCGCAGAAAAGAAAAACATAAGCGGTAGCGCCGACCCATGGTCGGCGAGCGCAGCGGGCCGTAGGCGGGAACATTCCGCCGACCATGGGTCGGCGCTACCGCCTTTTTTCCTTTCCTTTACCGTGGTGGGCGCACGCAAAATGTCACAGGGCCGGGCGGTGGGGCTGGGCGGGGGCGTTGAGCGCCACGGATGGCGCGAAACGAGGCCCGCAGGAGCGGCTTTTGCCGTCCCCCGACCAGCCCCACCGCCCGGCCCAGACCCAATAAACCGCTTCACAACGACCACCACGAGGGGCTCCGCCGTTCGCTGCAATCCTGCACGGCACTTGCGACACGAAAGAGTTAGTAGTATTACTACTAACCATGGACACGACGAACCTGACCGAAACCCAGCAGGCCATCCTGCAGCTGATCGCCGAGCGCATCGAATCGGAAGGCGCACCGCCTTCGCAGACCGAAATCGCCCGTGCCTTCGGCTTCAAGGGCGTGCGCGCGGCGCAGTATCACCTTGAAGCGCTGGAAGCGGCCGGCGCCATTCGCCGCGTTCCCGGCCAGGCCCGTGGCATCCGCCTGGTGCAGGCACCGCCGGTGAAGCAGATCGCCGAACCGACGCGGGATGACAGCGTGCTGCGCCTGCCGGTGCTGGGCCGTGTCGCGGCCGGACTGCCGATCGGCGCGGACATCGGCTCGGACGATTTCGTCGTGCTCGACCGCGTGTTCTTCTCCCCAGCACCGGACTACCTGCTCAAAGTGCAGGGCGATTCGATGATCGACGAAGGCATCTTCGATGGTGACCTGATCGGCGTGCACCGTACCCGCGACGCCCGTACCGGGCAGATCGTGGTGGCGCGTATCGACGAAGAGATCACCGTCAAGCTGCTGAAGATCGGCAAGGATCGTATCCGCCTGCTGCCGCGCAATCCGGATTACGCCCCCATTGAAGTGCTGCCGGACCAGGATTTCGCCATTGAGGGCCTGTACTGCGGCCTGCTGCGACCCAACCGTTGAATGCCCGGGGGCGGCTGCCGCTGACGTCTGCGGCGATAATGTTCGACTTGCCCGGCGCGCGTCTCATCCTGTGCGATGCGCTGCCGCTACAGTCACCCCCGAACCCGAGTTGACCACGATTAAAAAGATGACCACTTCCCCAAGGACCAAGACGATGGACGAGAACAAGAAGCGTGCCCTGGCCGCCGCCCTGAGCCAGATCGAAAAGCAGTTCGGTAAAGGCTCGGTGATGCGGATGGGCGATCGCGTTGTCGAGCCCGTCGAGATCATCCCGACCGGTTCGCTGATGCTGGATATCGCATTGGGCATCGGCGGCCTGCCCAAGGGCCGGGTCGTGGAGATCTATGGTCCGGAGTCCTCGGGCAAGACCACCCTGACGCTGCAGGCCATCGCCGAGTGCCAGAAGAAGGGCGGCACGGCAGCCTTCATCGATGCCGAGCACGCCCTGGACCCGATCTACGCGGCCAAGCTGGGCGTCAATGTCGACGACCTGCTGCTGTCGCAGCCGGATACCGGTGAGCAGGCGCTGGAAATCGCCGACATGCTGGTGCGCTCCAACTCGGTGGACATCGTGGTGGTCGACTCGGTCGCCGCGTTGACCCCGAAGGCCGAAATCGAAGGCGAGATGGGCGACCAGCTGCCGGGCCTGCAGGCCCGCCTGATGAGCCAGGCGCTGCGCAAGCTGACCGGCAACATCAAGCGCTCCAACACCCTGGTGGTGTTCATCAACCAGCTGCGCCACAAGATCGGCGTGATGATGCCGGGCCAGAGCCCGGAAGTGACCACCGGCGGCAATGCACTGAAGTTCTACGCCTCGGTGCGCCTGGACATCCGCCGCATCGGCGCGATCAAAAAGGGTGATGAGATCATCGGCAACCAGACCAAGATCAAGGTCGTCAAGAACAAGCTGGCGCCGCCGTTCAAGCAGGTCATCACCGAGATCCTGTACGGCGAAGGCATCAGCCGCGAGGGCGAGCTGATCGACATGGGCGTGGAAGCCAAGCTGGTCGAGAAGGCCGGTGCCTGGTACAGCTACGGCGAAGAGCGCATCGGCCAAGGCAAGGACAACGCCCGCGGCTACCTGCGCGACAACCCTGCCGTGGCCCAGCGCCTGGAAGCGGAGCTGCGCGAGAAGTTCCAGCCGGCTGAAGCACCGAAGGAAGCCGGCGACGAAGACGACGCCGACGAAGCGTAAGACATGCTGTGGGGCAGGGCGGCGCCGTCAGTGACGTCGTCCCGCCCCGCAGGATTTTCACGCTGATGAAGGCGTGGCGTCAGGGACGGCGCTGAGTGAAGGATGAGCATGCACGACGAATCCGATGCCCCGCCGGGCGCACGTAAACGCCGCCGGCCCGAATTGACGCCCCTGCAGCGGGCGCTTGGCCTGCTGGTGCGGCGCGATCATTCGCGCAAGGAACTGGGACGCAAACTGGTTGCGCGCGGCGTCGAGCCGGAGCTGGCGCAGGCCGCGGTGGACAAGCTGACCAGCGAGGGCTGGCAGGACGATGAGCGCTTCGCCGAGTTCCTGGTGCGCAACCGCGCCAATGGCGGGTATGGACCGCGCCACATCCAGGCCGAACTGGGCACCCATGGGCTGGACAGTGATGCCATAAGCGCCGCGATGGACAGCTACGAGGGCGATTTCCTCGACAACGCCCGTGACCTGGTACGCCGCCGGTTTGGCGAGGAAGGACCGCAGGACCTGCCGCAGCGGCGGAAGGCCGCCGACCTGCTGGCCCGTCGCGGGTTCGATGGCGACACGATCCGCCGCGCCACCCGCTTCGATGCAGAGGACTGAGCGGCGCTGGCCTGTTACCCTTCAACGTTTCGGAGGTCCGAAACCCGACCCTGGCCAGTGTGGCTGGAGGCGGTGGCGCCTCCGGCACGCAGACTGCCAGCCCCCATGACCGCATCCGCCAAATTCACTACCTCACAGATCCGCAGCGACTTCCTTGAGTTCTTCAAGGGCAAGGGCCACACCATCGTGCCGTCGGCACCGCTGGTGCCGGGCAACGACCCGACCCTGCTGTTCACCAATTCGGGCATGGTCCAGTTCAAGGACGTGTTCCTGGGCGCGGAGAAGCGCAGCTACGTGCGCGCTGCCGACGTCCAGCGTTGCCTGCGCGCAGGCGGCAAGCACAACGATCTGGACCAGGTGGGTTACACCGCCCGTCACCACACCTTCTTTGAAATGCTGGGCAACTGGTCCTTCGGCGACTACTTCAAGAAGGACGCCATTGCCTGGGCCTGGGAACTGCTGACCCAGGTCTGGAAGCTGCCGGCCGAGCGCCTGCTGGTCACCGTCTACCAGACCGATGACGAGGCCTACGCGCTGTGGCGCGACATGGTCGGCATCCCGGAAGAGCGCATCGTGCGCATCGGCGACAACAAGGGCGCCCCGTACGCCTCGGACAACTTCTGGCAGATGGCCGACACCGGCCCGTGCGGTCCGTGCACGGAGATCTTCTATGACCATGGCGACCACATCGCCGGTGGTCCGCCGGGCTCGCCGGATGAAGATGGCGACCGTTTCATCGAGATCTGGAACCTGGTGTTCATGCAGTTTGATCGCCAGCCCGATGGCAGCCTGGTGCCGCTGCCGGCCCCCTGCGTGGACACCGGCATGGGCCTGGAGCGCCTGGCGGCGATCCTGCAGCATGTACACACCAACTACGAAATCGACCTGTTCCAGGCGCTGATCCGCAAGGCCAGCGAACTGACCGGCATGGCCGACCTGGAGAACAAGTCGCTGCGGGTGATTGCCGACCATATCCGGGCGTGTTCGTTCCTGATCGTCGACGGCGTGCTGCCGTCCAACGAAGGCCGTGGCTACGTGCTGCGCCGGATCATCCGTCGCGCGCTGCGCCACGGCTGGATGCTGGGCGTGCGCCAGCCGTTCTTCAGCAAGCTGGTGCCGACCCTGGTCGAGCAGATGGGCGCGGCCTATCCGGAACTGCCGGCCACCGCCGACACCGTCACCCGCGCCCTGCAGGCCGAAGAAGAGCGCTTTGCCGAAACGCTGGACGCCGGCATGAAGATCTTCGAAGACATCGCGGGCAAGGCCAGCAACAACATCATTCCCGGCGTCGACGCTTTCCGTCTGTACGACACCTACGGTTTCCCGCTGGACCTCACCGCCGATATCGCGCGCGAGCGTGACATGACCGTGGACACCGCCGGCTTCGACGTGGCGATGGAACAGCAGCGCGAAACCGCGCGTGCGGCGGGCAAGTTCGGCGGCGGCGTCAGCCTGCCGGCCGATCTGGTTGCCACCCTGAAGCCGACCGTGTTCCTCGGTTACGACGCGCTGCAGGCCGATGGCCTGCGCGTGGTGGCGCTGCTGAAGGACGGCCGTCCGGTGCAGGCCGCCGCCGCTGGTGATGCGGTGATCGTGCTGACCGAACAGACCCCGTTCTACGCCGAATCCGGTGGCCAGGTCGGTGATACCGGCGTGCTGTCGGCTGCTGGCGTGCGCGTGGACGTGACCGAGACGCAGAAGTTCGCCGGCCAGTTCCATGGCCATGTCGGGACCCTGGCCGAGGGCAGCCTGAAGATCGGTGACGTGCTGGCCGGCCAGGTCGATGCCCAGCGCCGTGGCGCAACCATCCTCAACCACTCCGCCACCCACCTGCTGCATGCGGCCCTGCGCGAAGTACTGGGCACCCACGTGCAGCAGAAGGGTTCGCTGGTCGCACCGGATCGCCTGCGTTTCGACTTCTCGCATTTCCAGCCGATCAGCGCCGAAGAACTGGCGATCATCGAGCGCAAGGTCAACCAGCAGGTGCGCATCAACAACGCCGTGGAAGTGCGCAACATGGCCATGCAGGAAGCGCTCGATTTCGGCGCGATGGCTTTGTTTGGCGAAAAGTACGGCGAAAACGTGCGCGTGCTGAAAATGGGCGATTACTCCACCGAACTGTGCGGCGGCACGCATGTCAGCCGTACCGGTGACATCGGCCTGTTCAAGATCACCTCCGAAGGCGGTGTGTCCGCTGGCGTGCGCCGCATCGAGGCGGTCACCGGCCAGGGTGCGCTGGATTTCGTCGCGGACGAAGAGGCACGCCTGTCCGAAGCGGCCAGCCTGCTCGGCGGCAGTGCGGGCGACGTGGTGGAGAAGATCCGCACCCAGATCCTGCGCCAGAAGCAGCTCGAACGTGAACTGGAATCGCTGAAGGCCAAGCTCGCCGCCGGCGCCACCGCAGACCTGTCCAGCCAGGCCGTGGACGTGTCCGGGGTGAAGGTGCTGGTCGCGCGGCTAGAAGGCTTTGACGCAAAAGCCCTGCGCGATGCGGTGGATCGACTCAAACAGCAACTGGGTGATGCGGTGATCCTGCTGGCCGGTGCGCAGGACGGGAAGGTCGCCTTGGTTGCTGGCGTGAACGGCAGTGCAATGGGCCGGGTCAAGGCCGGGGAACTGTTGTCCCACATTGCCAGTCAGATCGGGGGCAAGGGCGGTGGTCGTCCCGATCTCGCCCAGGGTGGTGGCGAGGACGGGCCCGCCCTTGCGACTGCCCTGGCTGCGGCGATCGACTGGGTCCGTCCGCGTCTGGGATGAACCGCAGCCCGTCCGCGCCTTGAAGCTGCGGGAGGGCTGACGGTACCATTGGCAATCTTTTTCCCTTCGTAGTGGGGCGGGCCTTGACGGCGCGTCAGGCCGGTGGGGGATACCCTTCCACACGGTTTCATGGAGAATTACCACAATGTTGATCTTGACCCGCCGCGTTGGCGAAACCCTGATGATTGGCGACTCGGTCAGCGTGACTGTCCTGGGCGTCAAGGGAAACCAGGTTCGTATCGGCATCACGGCGCCGAAGGACGTGGCCGTGCATCGCGAGGAAATCTACCAGCGCATCCAGCGCGGTGATGAAGCTGCGACCAGCAGTGAAGATTCTGCTGAATAAGGCTTTACCTCCGGCCGCGAAAAAAGCTATTATTCGCGTCCCCGCTGCGGAGTACTCCTCCACCAGCGGTAGCAACACCCCGGAGCGATGCCCGAGCGGCTGAAGGGGCTCCCCTGCTAAGGGAGTATAGGGTCAAAAGCTCTATCGAGGGTTCGAATCCCTCTCGCTCCGCCATATATGAAAACGCCCGCAGATACTGTCTGCGGGCGTTTTTTTTGTGCTCTTGATGCCGCATCGTCCAATTCGGGGCATTACAGCGCCAGGTCGAACACCAGCACCTCGGCATCATTTCCGTTTTCCAGTGTCAGCTGGGATTCGTCGCGCACCTGCAGCGCATCGCCCGCTTCCAGGGTGATGCCGTTGACCTGCAGCTGGCCACGCGCCACCTGCACATAGGCGCCGCGACCGCTCGCCAAGGTGTGGTTGAGGCGTTGTGCGCCATCCAGGATGGTCGCGTAGATGCGTGCATCCTGGTGGATCAGCAGCGACCCTTCGGTACCGTCCGGCGAGGCGATCAAGCGCAGCTGGCCGCGCTTGTCCTCGGGGCTGAAGTTGGTTTCCTGATAGGACGGCGCGATGTTCTCCTGGTCCGGGAACAGCCAGATCTGCAGGAAGTGCACCGTCTCATCGGCTGAATGGTTGAACTCGCTGTGGCTGACGCCGCTGCCGGCGCTCATGCGCTGCACATCGCCGTAGCGCAGCACCGAACCGGTGCCCATCGAATCCTTGTGCTCCAGCGCGCCGCCGAGCACGTAGGAAATGATTTCCATGTTGCTGTGGCTGTGCGTGCCGAAGCCTTGCCCGCCGATTACCTTGTCTTCGTTGATCACCCGCAGCGGGCCGAAGCTGGTGTAGCGCGGGTCGTAGTAATTGGCGAAGGAGAAGGTGTGCATGGAGTTCAGCCAGCCATGGTCGGCTTTGCCGCGGGTGGCGCTCTTACGGATCTGGATCATGGTGGTGCTCCTTGTTCGATGGTTTCGACGTGGGACCTCGCGGCCGTGCAGGCCTGTGGTTTCCCGTTGCGAAGAAGTATCCGCTTGCCCTCGCGCTTTGAAAAACGGATAGTTTCGCAAGCCATCATCGAAATTTTCGAATGCTCAAGCTCAGCCTCGACGCCCTGCAGATCCTGGATGCCATTGACCGCCGCGGCTCGTTCGCTGCGGCCGGCAAGGCGCTGCACAAGGTGCCCTCGACCATTTCCTACACAGTGGCCAAGCTGGAAGAGGATCTGGGCGTGCAGTTGTTCGACCGGGTCGGGCCGCGTGCAGAGATGACACCGGCCGGCCGGGCGCTGCTGGATGAGGGCCGGCACCTGTTGCGGGCGGCGCGCGAGCTGGAACTTCGGGTACGCCGGGTCGCCTCTGGCTGGGAGGCCGAACTGACCCTGGCGGTGGATTCGATGTTCCCGACCTGGTTGCTGGGCCCGGATATCCGGGCCTTCCGTGACGTCGCGGCGCAGACCCGCCTGCGGCTGATCGGCGAGGCCCTGTCGGGCACCTGGGAGGCGCTGCTCGATCGTCGTGCGGACCTGCTGGTGGGCGCGGCGGGCGAGGGCCCCAGCGGTGGGGGCTACGTGGTGGAGCCGCTGGGCAGCGTCGAGTTCGTGTTCGCGATCGCGCCGGGCCACCCGCTGGCCGCCGTGCCTGGCGTGCTGCGTCGCGAGCAGCTGGTGGAGCATTGTGCGATCGCCGTTTCTGATTCGGCGCGTCGGCTGTTGCCGCGCACCGTTGGCCTGCTGATGGGGCAGGAAACCCTCAGCGTGCCGGACATGGCCAGCAAGCTGCGGCTGCAGCGCGAGGGCATCGGCTTTGGTTTCCTGCCGGCGCCGTGCGCGCGTGCAGCGGTGGACCGGGGTGAACTGGTGATCCGTGAGGTCGAAGAGCACAAGCCGGAGGAAACGTTCTGGCTGGCATGGCGCACGGGCGAAGATGGCGCGGCCCTGCGCTGGTGGCGCGAACGGCTACGCACGCCGGGCACGCTGGAGGCCTGGTGGCGCGCGATGCGCTGACCCCGGTAGCGCCGACCCATGGTCGGCGAGCGCAGCGGTAGGTGGCGCATGCAAAAAAAAACAGCAGGCCGAGGCCTGCTGTTTCTTCGAATAGTGGTGCGCCCGGAGAGATTCGAACTCCCGACCGCCTGGTTCGTAGCCAGGTACTCTATCCAACTGAGCTACGGGCGCACGGTGTACTGCCTTCTACTGCTGCATCAACGGCGGCGTTGATGATCGTGTCACTGGTGCGCCCGGAGAGATTCGAACTCCCGACCGCCTGGTTCGTAGCCAGGTACTCTATCCAACTGAGCTACGGGCGCATGTGACAGCGATTTTCCTGTTACTCACACCAACGGCGGGTTGGTGTTCCTGTTGATGGTGCGCCCGGAGAGATTCGAACTCCCGACCGCCTGGTTCGTAGCCAGGTACTCTATCCAACTGAGCTACGGGCGCCCTGCAACAGGAGCGGAATTATGCGGATTACCGCTGCATCCGTCAACGCCTTTGTGAAGAATTTCAGTCAAATGAACGCATCAGCGCCTGTGCAACCGCCTGCGGCGCCTTCATCCAGTGGAAGTGGTCGGCACGCGTACGCAGCAAGGCGGCATCCAGCACGGAGGTCGTCACCTGCACGTTGGGCAGCTTGGCCAGCAGGGCCTTCATCGATCCCATGGGCGCCAGCCAGTCATCGACCATCAGCACGGCGCGCGCCTGTCCCTGCACGAGCCGCAGCTGGCTTTCGAGGTCCTCGGCCATGCCTGCGGCGGCATAGCGGTTGCACAGCCCCACGCGCGACCAGTCATGGATCAGGCCGCGTGCTTCATTGCCGCCAAAGCCGAGTCGGCGGCCTGGCAGCACGCCGTTGCGTCGCGCCAGCCACGGCAGGAAGCGGTAGGCCAGTGGCAGCAACCAGCCGCGCGGGGCAGGGAAGCTGCGCCACCACGGCGTTCCGCTGGCCACCAGCCACAGATGCTGGAAATCGGCGGGGAAACGCCCGGCATGCAGGCACGCCAACTGCCCGCCCAGACTGTGGCCGCCTACGATCCACGGCAGCACGCGGTCTTGCTGGTCATGCTGGAGCAGCAGCTGTTGGCTGGCCGGCAGGTCCTGTTCGAGGATTTCCCGGTAGCCCCAATCCTGCATGCGCGAAGGCCGCAGCGAACTGCTGCCATTGCCGCGCCACTCATGCAGGTATACCGCGATTCCCTGCGCAGCCAGCGCCTGGGCCAACGGCAGGTAATGGCGCGCGGCCACGCCCAGCGCAGGCAGCCACAGCAGGCGCGCTGCCGGCTGCGCGGGCAGGCAGTGCAGCAGGGCGAAGGCGTGTCCGTCGGCGGCCTGCAGCGGCGTGCTGTGCGCGTCCAGGGTCATGCGTGGGACGCAGCGCCGAAGTGGTCCAGCACCAGCACCGTGCTGCGGCCGGGCGTATAGCCCTGCTGCAGGCCGCGCGCCACGTAATCGATGGCGGCCTCGCAGGCATTGGCCAGGCTCAGCCCGTTGCACAGCTGGGCGGCGATCGCCGATGCCAGCGTGCAGCCGGTGCCGTGCGCGTCCACCGGCAGCCGGGCATGGATGAAGGTCTCGCTGCTCACGCCGTCGAAGAAGCGGTCGATGACCCGGTTGCCCTCGTGCAGGTGGCCGCCCTTGAGCAGCACCGCACCCGCACCCAGGTTTAGCAGCAGTGTCGCGGCGTGTTCGGCATCATCGCCGTCGAGGATGCGCCGGCCGGCCAGCAGCTCGGCTTCCGGGGTGTTCGGGGTGACCAGCGTGGCCAGCGGCAGCAGGCGCGTACGCAGCGCATCCAGCGCGCTGTCTTCCAGCAGGCGCGCGCCGCTGGTGGCGATCATCACCGGGTCCAGCACGATGTGCGGCGGGCGGTGTTTCTCCAGTGCATCGGCCACGCAGTGGATCACCTCGGCGTTGGCCAGCATGCCCAGTTTGACTGCATGCACGTCGAAATCGTCGAAGCAGGCGGCGATCTGCGCCTGCAGGAAATCGATCGGTGGCACATGCACGGCGGTAACGCCGCGGGTGTTCTGCGCGGTCAGCGCGGCGATCGCCGAAAGGCCATGCACGCGATGCGCGGCGAAGGCTTTCAGGTCGGCCTGGATGCCGGCACCACCGCCGGAATCGGATCCGGCGATGGTGAGGGCGGAAGCGGGCGTGTTCGGGCTCATGGGCCGATTGTAGGGCCCCGCCATGCCCGCCTGCTCGATAGCATCTGCCGCTAGCCCTGTTTGCCGCCGTTGGCATGGAACTCGGAGAACGTGCCGAGTTCCGGATCGAACACCGCGCCCCAGAACATCGACCCGCCATCGCAGGCGCGCATCGCCTCGCGTGCCGGGTTGAGGCCGCTGCCATCAGGCAGCTTGAAGGCATTGACGTAGATCAGCTCGCGGCCGTCGGCCTCGATCCCCACGTACTGCCGGTCGAAGTCCTGCGGTGCGCTGACCTGGCCCGCCAGCTGCGGCAGCTGCGCCTCCAGCTGTTCGATCTGCACGCGGCTGGGCGCCCAGTAGCCGGTCACCCGGCCGGCATCGCGGCCCGGGCTGGGGCGCGAGCAGGTATCCAGCACCTGCGCGGCGACCACCGGGCGGGTCACCACCCAGGACTGTCCGGTCTTGACCGCCGTGGGAATGCTGGGCGGACCCTGCACGGTGCTGCAGGCGCCCAGCAGGGCACCGGCAGCCAGTGGCAACAACACATGCGTCAATCGGTTCACAACACCTCCGAGGCGTAGTCGGCCAGGCGCGAACGTTCGCCCCGGCGCAGCGTGATGTGCGCGCTGTGCGGCCAGTTCTTGAAGCGGTCCACCGCGTAGGTCAGGCCGGACGTGGTTTCGGTCAGGTAGGGCGTATCGATCTGTTCCACGTTGCCCAGGCAGACGATCTTGGTACCGGGGCCGGCGCGGGTGATCAGGGTCTTCATCTGCTTCGGGGTGAGGTTCTGTGCTTCGTCCAGGATCAAGTAGCGCGACAGGAACGTGCGCCCGCGCATGAAGTTCATCGAACGGATCTTGATCCGGCTGGCCAGCAGGTCGTTGGTCGCGGCACGGCCCCACGAGCCGCCTTCCTGCGGCTGGGTCAGCACTTCCAGGTTGTCGGTCAGCGCGCCCATCCACGGCGTCATCTTTTCTTCTTCGGTACCGGGCAGGAAGCCGATGTCCTCGCCGACGCTGACCGTGGCACGGGTCATGATGATTTCGCGGTAGCGCTGCTGGTCCAGGGTCTGCGCCAGGCCGGCAGCCAGTGCCAGCAGGGTCTTGCCGGTGCCGGCGGTACCGAGCAGGGTGACGAAATCGATGTCCGGATCCATCAGGGCATTGAGCGCGAAGTTCTGTTCGCGGTTGCGCGCGCTGATGCCCCACACCGCATGGCTGCCATGGCGGAAATCATCGACCAGCGCCAGGTTGACCGTGTCGCCGGTGACCTTGCTGACGCGCAGCTCCACCTCGTCCTCGCCGGGCAGGTAGACGTACTGGTTGGGATACCAGTCCTCGTCTTCGTGCGCTTCCACTTCGTAATGCGAACGTCCCTTGTCGCTCCAGCTGCGCAGGTCGTTTGCGTGGCGCTTCCAGAAGTCTTCCGGCAGTTCGGTGGCGCCGGTATACAGCAGGCTGAAATCATCCAGCGCGCGGTCGTTCTCGTAGTCTTCGGACACGATCCCGGCGATGGCCGCCTTGATCCGCAGGTTGATGTCCTTGGAAACGAACACAACCGGCACGTCCGGTGATTCCTCCTGCAGGGCGAGGATCGCCCCGAGGATGGCGTTGTCCGGGATGACCTTGCCGAAGCTCTTGCCGGCGTCGAAGTGGCTGGTCTGGAAGCGCAGCTTGCCGGCGCTGTGGATGCCGCGCAGCTGCAGGCCGTTCGGTCGCTGCAGCGGGATCCCTTCGGCGAGGTTGTCCAGCCCGGACGCCTGTACCAGTTCATTGAGGAAACGGCTTACCTGGCGGGCATTGCGGCTCGCTTCGGAGGTGCCCTTCTTGCCATTGTCCAGTTCTTCGATCACCTGCATCGGCAGGTAGACATCGTGTTCCTCGAATTTGAACAGCGCGGTGGGATCGTGCATCAGCACGTTGGTATCCAGCACGTAGATGCGCTTGCCTCGGGTCATCATCGGTTCCTGGTGGACGGGCAGGGGAAAACCACCCCGGCCTGCACGTGGGCAGGGAGGTGGCGGACGAAGTAGGCGATGGGAGTCACTGTGCCTGGGCGGCCTTCAGTGCGTGGAGCACCGCATCGGCATGGCCGGCGACCGTGAGCTTGCGCCAGGACTGCACGATGCGGCTTTCCGGTGAGACCAGGAAGGTGCTGCGTTCAATGCCGCGCACCTGCTTGCCGTACATGGTCTTCAGCTTGATCACGTCGAAGGCGCTGCACAGCGCCTCATCGCTGTCACTGACCAGCGGGAAGCGGAAACCCTGCTTGGCGCAGAAATTGTCGTGCGATTTCACCGAGTCGCGCGAAACACCGAGGACCACCGCGCCGGCCTGCTCGAACTGCGGCAGCAGCGCATTGAAATCGAGGCCTTCGGTGGTGCAGCCCGGGGTGCTGTCCTTCGGGTAGAAATACAGCACCAGCCATTGGCCGGCGAAGTCGCCGAGGGTGGCGTGGGCACCGCCGGACAGTGCCAGCGGGAGGGACAGGGTGGTGCGGTCCAGGGTGTCGCCGTTGTTCATGGGGTCCTTGCAGAGCCTGGGGTGGAGCGTACATCGAGCACGCTCGACGCTACCGCTTCATGAAACATCGCACGCCCGTGACGGACGTGCGAAAAACCGTCAGAATTTCATCGGATCCATGATCGCGTCCAGGTTCAGGTGGTCGCAGAACTCAAGGAAATCATCGCGCAGCGCGGCGATGTGCATGTTCGCCGGTACGCCGATGGTGACCTGCGCGCTGAACATTTCCGCGCCGGTCTGCATCGCGCGGTAGCGGGTGCTCTGCAGGCTCTCGATGGTGATGCCCTGGCGGTCGAAGAAATCGGCCAGCTGGAACAGGATCCCCGGCTTGTCGGCGGCGATCACTTCCACGATGTAGGGCAGCAGGTTGGACTGCGCCTGCTTGGCTTCGGTGCGGTACCAGACCAGCTTGAGGCCTTCTTCGCGCTCCAGACGGGTCAGCATGGCCTCCAGTTTGGCCACCGAATCCCAGGAGCCGGTCGCCAGCGCGGTGACCGAAACATCGCGGCCCACCGTGGACAGGCGTGCGTCCACCAGATTGCAGCCGCTGTCAGCGATGCGGCGGGTGACGGGCAGCAGGGGGGACTCCGGATGCGTCGTATAGGCGTTGATCAGGAGATGGTTTTCGCTGGGCGAAGGGCGCGGAGTGGTGTCGGTCAAGGCGATTCCGGGTAATGCGTGCGTGAGTCTGAATGCCCCCAACGGGCGGGGATTCACCGGCGTCCAGCATACTTGCCCGCGCTTTCGCGCCGCAAGTAACATGCAGGGCGGCCGGTGCTCCCTGCCGTCCGGTTTCTCCCCCCTACAGCCACGAGCAGCACGCCTTGTCCCTTTCCGGCCTCATCACCGCGCTGGCGACCCCCTTCCGGGCCGACGGCTCCCTCGACACCGATGGTTGGCAGCGCCTGCTGCACCTGCAGCTGGAAGGAGGCGTGCACGGCGTGGTCGTGGCGGGCTCCACCGGCGAAGCGGCCACCCTGTCCGATACGGAGTACGACCAGCTGCTGGCCAGTGCGGTCGAGCGCATCGCCGGCCGCGTGCCGGTACTGGCCGGTACCGGCTTGTCCGGCACCGCCAAGACCATCGAACAGACCCGCCGCGCCGCCGCGGCCGGGGCGACCCACGCGCTGGTGGTGACCCCGCCCTACGTGCGTCCGACCCAGGCCGGGCTGATCGCGCATTACCGCGCCGTGGCCGACAACGGCGGCCTGCCGGTGGTGCTGTACAACGTGCCCGGCCGCACCGGCTGCGACATGCTGCCGGAAACCGTGGCCGAACTGGCTGGCCATCCGAACATCGTCGGCATCAAGGAAGCGGTGGGCGACAACGGCCGGGTAAAGGCCCTGCTGGCGCTGCGCAGCGACGGCTTCGTGGTACTCAGCGGCGACGACGGCAGCGCCGCGCGCTCGATCCAGGCCGGCATGGATGGCCTGATCTCGGTAGGCTCCAACGCGCTGCCGGGTGCTTACCGCCGCATGTGCGAGCTTGCCGCCGCCCACGATCATGATGCGACCGAAAGCTGGGACGCGCGCCTGCAGCCGTTCCATGATTTCTGTGGTGTCGAACCCAATCCGATCCCGGTCAAGGCGTTGTTGCGCCGGATCGGCATCGGCCATGACCTGCGCCTGCCGTTGCTGCCGCTGTCGGCAGCACACCAGCCCGCGGCCGAGCATCTGGCCGGCGACATCGCCGCGCTCGAAGCCCTTTCCAGCCACTGACCCCCTCGTGGCTTTCCAGGAGATTCCCATGCGTCAATCCGTTTCCACCTTCCGCGTGCTGTCCATCGCGGTCCTTGCCCTGGGCACCGTCGTGGCCACCACCGGCTGCTTCAAGAAGGGTGCGCGCGGCGATTACGCGCTGGCCCCGGAAATGCGCCCGCTGGAAGTGCCGCCGGACCTGACCGCACCGGCGGGTGCCGGCAAGGCCGCCACCACCGGTGAGACCGGCTCGGTGCTGGCCTCGCAGGCGTCGCGTCCGGCCCCGGCCCCGGCCGCTGCCGCGGGCCAGGCCCCGGCTGCGCCGGCCAACAATGCGTCCGGCTTCAACGTCACCGCTGGCAAGGACCAGGCCTTCACCGACGTCGGTACCGCACTGGAGGCCATCGACGGGCTGACCATCGCCACCCGCGCCCAGTTGCTGGGTTCCTACGACGTTGCCTTCGAAGGCAGCAACTTCCTGGTCCGCGTGGTTGCCGTCAACGGCGGCTCGTACGTGTCGGCGGTCGATCCGCGCGGCCTGCCGGCTACCGCCGATGCGCCGGTCAAGCTGATCGCTGCGCTGAAGGCCAAGCTGGCTCCGTAACCCGCGCCCGCCTTGGCGGGCCTGGTGGCAGCAACGAAAAAGGGCGCCCTCAGGCGCCCTTTTTCGTTGCCGTGCGCGGGGTTCAGCGCTCCAGCAGCGGCAGTTTGTCCGGCTTGCCATCCCAGTCGCCGGCATCGGCAGGCGGGTCCTTGCGCACGGTCAGCACCGGCCATTCCTTCGCCAGTTCGGCGTTCAACCCCACGAATACTTCCTGTCCAGCCGGGACGTCGTCTTCGGGGAAGATCGCGTTGACCGGGCATTCGGGTTCACACAGGGTGCAGTCGATGCACTCATCCGGATCGATCACCAGGAAGTTGGGGCCTTCGTGGAAGCAGTCCACGGGGCACACTTCCACGCAATCGGTGTGTTTGCACTTGATGCAGTTTTCAGTGACGACAAAGGGCATGGGGGGAGGCGGATCCGTCTTTCAAGCCGCTAATTCTAGAACAGGTTGGGGTGGGGGTGGTCGAACCGGTGGTTCCGCCCCTCGCGGCTGGCTGGAACGATGCCGGTGCATGGGTCGGGCGGTGGGGTTGGGCGGGGGACGGCAGAAGCCGCTCCTGCGGGCCTCGTTTCGCGCCATCCATGGCGCTCAACGCCCCCGCCCAGCCCCACCGCCCGACCCCCTGACAGTTCCGTGCGCTGCAATTACGCGGTAGCGCCGAAGGCAGCGGGAGGAGCCGCTGCCAACGTCGCCTGCGACGGCCCGCAAGGGTGCCGGTCAGGACGACCGGCATACCCATGGTCGGCGGGAGGCGGCCGGGACCGTGGCATTTGATGCACTGCACATTGCCAAGGCAGGGAGCGGCGGCAACACTCGATGTCCATCGGTAGACAATGCGACACGGGAGTGGCGGGTGCGGCAGGAAAACAGCGGGGAAGGGGCGGTCTATCTGGGAATCGACGCGGGGACGCAGAGCCTGAAGGTGCTGGCTTACGATCCGGCAGCGCGGCAGATGGTGGGGCAGCAGTCGCGTTCGCTGGCGCTGGACAGCGCCGATGATGGCAGTCGCGAACAGGACGCGGCCAGCTGGACCCGGGCGCTGCAGGAATGCGTGCTGGCGCTGCCGGACGCGGTGCGTGCGCGGGTCAGGGGGCTGGCGGTGTCGGGCCAGCAGCACGGCCTGGTGGCGCTGGCGGCCGATGATTCGGTGCTGGCACCGGTCAAGCTGTGGTGCGATACCAGCAGTACCACCGAGTGCGATGCGATCACGGCCGCCGTCGGTGGCGAAGGCGCCTGCATCGCCGCGGCCGGCAATCCGCTGCGGGTGGGCTATACCGCCTCCAAGCTGCCCTGGACGAAGCAGCACCGACCGCAGGCGTATACGGCGCTGGATGGCATCGCGTTGCCGCACGACTACCTCAATCTGTGGCTGACCGGCGCGCGCTTCATGGAGTGCGGGGATGCGTCGGGCACGGGGTGGCTGGATATCCGCACGCGGCAGTGGTCGCCGACGATGCTGGCCGCGACTGATCCGGATCGCGATCTCGCCGCGCTGCTGCCGCCGCTGGTCGCTGCGGATGCCACGTTCGCTTTGCTGCCTGCCCTGGCCGATGCACTCGGATTGCCGGCCGGGGTGCGGGTGGCGGTCGGCGGCGGGGACAACATGATGGCGGCGATCGGCACCGGTGCGGTGCGCGAAGGGCGCCTGAGCATGAGCCTGGGCACCTCGGGCACGCTGTTTGCCTGGAGCGCCAGCCCGAAGGTCGATCCGCAGGGGCGCTGGGCCGCGTTCTGTGCCTCCGATGGCGGCTGGCTGCCGTTGATCTGCACGATGAACTGCACGGTTGCCACCAACCAGGCGGCCACCCTGCTCGGCCTGCACCACGGCCAGGCCGAGACGCTGCTGCAGGCCAGCGCGCCCGGCGCGGCAGGGCTGGTGCTGCTGCCGTTCTTCAACGGCGAGCGCAGCCCGGACCTGCCGCTGGCCAAGGGCGCCCTGCACGGCGTGGACCTGCACAACCTGTCCCCGGCCAATCTGTATCGCGCCGCGATGGAGGGTGCCAGCTACAGCCTGAAGCTGGGCTATGACGCGATGCGCGAGGCGGGCCTGCAGGGTGCGCGGGTGGTGCTCACCGGTGGCGGCGCCAACAGCGCCGCCTGGCGCCAGCTGATCGCCGATCTGTTCCAGTTGCCGGTCGAAGTGCCCGTGCAGGCCGAAGGCGCGGCCTTCGGTGCGGCACTGCAGGCGGCTTGGGCCTGCGCTGGCGCCAGCATGCCGCTGGCCGATCTGGTCGATGCGCACGTGGTGTTCGACCCGGCCCTGTCAGCGCAGCCCGACCCCGTTCGCGGTGCCGCATATGCGCGTGGCTACCAGCGCTTCAACCATTACCTGCAGGCCTCGCTGCCGTTGTACCGCCAGCGCCTGCCCTGATTTCCCCCAGAGGATGTTGCCCATGAGTTCTTCGTTCTATGTTGGCCAGCGCGAGTTCTTCCCCGGTGTCGGTCGTATTCCCTTCGAGGGCCGCGACTCGGACAATCCGCTGGCCTACAAGGTGTACGACGCCGACAAGCAGATCGGCGGACGCAGCATGGCCGAGCACCTGCGCTTCGCGGTGGCGTACTGGCACAGTTTCTGTGGGGCAGGGCACGACCCGTTCGGGCCTGGTACGCGCGCCTATCCGTGGGACCAGGGCGCCACGCCGCTGGCGCGTGCGCAGGCCAAGGCCGATGCCGCCTTTGAGTTCGTCACCAAGCTGGGCGTGCCGTACTACTGCTTCCATGACGTCGACCTGGCGCCGGATGCGGACGACATCGGCGAGTACCGTGACAACCTCCGCCACATGGTGGAGATCGCCGGCGAGCGCCAGCGCCAGACCGGGGTCAAGCTGCTGTGGGGGACCGCCAATCTGTTCTCGCACCCGCGCTACATGAACGGCGCGGCGACCAATCCGGACTTCGCCGTGGTCGCGCGCGCTGCGGTGCAGGTGCAGGCGGCGCTGGATGCCACGGTGGCGCTGGGCGGCAGCAACTATGTGTTCTGGGGTGGGCGCGAAGGCTATGCCTGCCTGCTCAACACCGACATGAAACGTGAGCAGGCCCATCTTGCGCGGTTCCTCGCGGCGGCACGCGATTACGGGCGCAGCATCGGCTTCCAGGGCACGTTCCTGATCGAACCCAAGCCGATGGAGCCGATGCACCACCAGTATGATTTCGACAGCGCCACGGTGGTGGGCTTCCTGCGTGCGCATGGCCTGGACCAGGATTTCAAGCTCAACATCGAAGCCAACCACGCGACCTTGTCCGGGCATACCTTCGCCCATGACCTGCAGGTAGCCTCCGATGCCGGCCTGCTGGGCAGCATCGATGCCAACCGCGGCAACCCGCAGAACGGCTGGGATACCGACCAGTTCCCGACCGATCTGTACGATGCGGTGGGCGCGATGCTGGTGGTGCTGCGGCAGGGCGGTTTCGGTGATGGCGGGCTCAACTTCGATGCCAAGGTCCGTCGCGAATCCACCGATCCGCAGGACCTGTTCATCGCCCACATCGGCGGCATGGACACCTTTGCCCGCGGACTGGAAGTCGCCCATGCCCTGCTCACCGCGTCGCCGTTGGAGCGGTGGCGCGGCGAGCGCTACGCCAGCTTCGACAGTGGCGCCGGTGCGGCTTTTGCCAATGGCCAGCTGACCCTGCAGGATCTGTGTGCACACGCGCAGCAGGCCGGCGAGCCTGGCCAGCGTAGCGGACGGCAGGAAGCGTATGAGAACCTGCTCAACCAGTACCTGCTGCGCTGAGCGGCAGGCGTCCATCGCAACGGGGTAAACCCATGTCCACAGCGATATCTGCTTCCTCCGGCACGCAGGGCGAGAACACCGCCTTCATCGTGCTGATCAGCTGCGTGGCCACCATTGGTGGCTTCCTGTTCGGCTTCGACAGTGGCGTCATCAACGGCACCGTCGACGGCCTTCGAAGTGCGTTCAATTCCAGCGAAGCCGCGCTCGGCTTCGAGGTGGCTTCCATGCTGTTGGGGTGTGCCATCGGTGCGTTCCTGGCCGGGCGGCTCGGTGACCTGCTGGGACGGCGCAGCGTGCTGATCATCTCGGCGGTGTTGTTCCTGCTGTCGGCGCTGGGCGCCGGTGCCGCACACGCGTCATGGCTGTTTGTCACGGCGCGCGTGATCGGTGGGTTCGCGGTCGGCGCGGCCAGCGTGATGGCCCCGGCGTACATCGCCGAAGTGGCCTCGGCGCGCTATCGCGGCAAGCTTGCCACGGTGCAGCAGATCGCCATCATCAGCGGCCTGTTCGCAGCCTTCCTGAGCAACTTCCTGCTGGCGCGCGCGGCCGGCGCGTCCACTGAAGTGCTGTGGCTGGGACAGGAGGCATGGCGCTGGATGTTCTGGATGCAGGCCATACCTTCGCTGCTGTTCCTGGCGTTGCTGCTGGTGATCCCGGAAAGCCCGCGCTTCCTGGTGGCCAAGGGCCGCAGATCGGACGCCTTGTCGGTGCTGACGCGCCTGTACGGCGCGGTGGAGGCGCAGGCCAAGCTCGGTGAAATCGAGTCCAGCCTGGCCCAGGACCAGCACCGGCCTTCGTTTGCCGATCTCAAGGACCAGGCCACCGGCAAGCTGCGCGGCATCGTCTGGGTGGGCATCGGGCTGGCCGTGCTGCAGCAGCTGGTCGGCATCAACGTGGTGTTCTACTACGGCGCGGTGCTGTGGCAGGCGGTGGGCTTCTCCGAAAACGATGCATTGCTGATCAACGTGCTGTCCGGTGCGCTCAGCATCGGTGCGTGCCTGGTGACGGTGGTGCTGATCGACCGTATCGGCCGCAAGCCGCTGCTGTGGGTGGGCTCGGTCGGCATGGCGCTCTCGCTGGCGTTGATGGTGGTGGCGTTCTCCAGCGGCAGCCTGGTCGATGGCAAGCTGCAGTTGTCCGATGGCATGGGACGGCTGGCGCTGGTCGCAGCCAATGTCTACGTGGTGTTCTTCAACATGTCCTGGGGCCCGGTGATGTGGGTGATGCTGGGCGAAATGTTCCCCAACCAGATCCGCGGTTCGGCGCTGGCCGTGGCCGGCGCGGCGCAGTGGACCTCGAACTTCGCCATCACCGTGACCTTCCCGATCCTGTTGGCCGGCATCGGCCTGGCCGGTGCGTACAGCATCTATGCGGTGGCCGCGTTCCTGTCGATCTTCTTCGTCTTCCGTTATGTTCGCGAGACCAAGGGCAAGGAAC
Source organism: Stenotrophomonas sp. CFBP 13724 (assembly GCF_014841975.1). Taxonomy (NCBI): domain Bacteria; kingdom Pseudomonadati; phylum Pseudomonadota; class Gammaproteobacteria; order Lysobacterales; family Lysobacteraceae; genus Stenotrophomonas; species Stenotrophomonas sp. CFBP 13724. The sequence goes on along the minus strand of NZ_JACYUW010000001.1, from coordinate 1,932,126 downwards.
TGGAACAGATGGAAGGCTGACCTGTGCCGCAGGTCCGGCGCTTCGGCGCCGGGCCTTCGGCGGCCGGCCTCGACCCGCAGCGCACAGGCACAAAAAAACCCGCTCATCGCGGGTTTCTTGCTTCCTGCTGCAGTGACTGGTGCTCCCTAGGGGACTCGAACCCCTGTTTTAGCCTTGAGAGGGCCACGTCCTAACCTCTAGACGAAGGGAGCGTTTGAAGTGTCACTGCCGGGGCAGGCGCGCTAGTATATGCATCTCGATGCCATTGGGCAATCCCGAAACTTCAACCGGAAGCGCCAACATCATTCCCTCCGTGACAACCCCGATAAGCCTGCGCGTGATCCCGCGCGACCAGCACACCATCTCGCGCAAGGACATCAGCCCCAACGCCGTGCGCGTGCTGTACCGCCTGCGCGATGCCGGCTTCGGCGCCTACCTGGTGGGTGGCGCCGTGCGCGACCTGCTGGTCAATGGCCACCCCAAGGACTTCGACGTGGCCACCGACGCCACGCCCGAACAGGTCAAGCAGCTGTTCCGCAACTGCCGCCTGATCGGGCGACGCTTCCGCCTGGCGCATGTGGTGTTCGGCCGCGAGATCATCGAAGTGGCCACCTTCCGCGCCAACATCGATGACGGCAGCGGCGACCGCGAGATGGAAAACGGCATGCTGGTACGCGACAACGTGTACGGCTCCATCGAAGACGATGCCATCCGCCGTGACTTCACCTGCAACGCGTTGTACTACGCGATCGAGGATTTCTCGGTGCGTGATTACACCGGCGGATTCGAGGACGTGCAGGCCCGCCTGATGAAGCTCATCGGCGATCCGGAACAGCGCTACCGCGAAGATCCCGTGCGCATGCTGCGTGCCGTGCGACTGGCCGGCAAGCTCGGTTTCCAGATCGAGGAAAAGACCGCCGCGCCGATCCCGCAGCTTGCCAGCCTGCTCAACGAAGCCGCCCCGGCGCGCCTGTTCGAAGAAGTGCTCAAGCTGTTCCTGGGCGGACATGGCGTGGCCAGCTTCGAAGGCCTGGAGCGTTACGGCCTGTTCGATGTGATGTTCCCGGAAAGTGGCAAGGCGCTGCGTTCCAACCGCAGTGGCGCGCTGCGCCGCATGCTCATCGAAGGGCTGGCCAACACCGACCAGCGCGTGGCCAACGACGAGCCGGTGTCGCCGTCGTTCCTGTTCGCGCTGCTGCTGTGGCCGGCGTTCTGCCGCACCCAGGCCACGCTGCTCAAGCAGGGTGTGGCCGAAGAAGAAGCGCAGCGTCGCGCCGCTGACCGGGTGACCCTGCACCAGCTGACCACCATCGCACTGCCGCGGCGCTTCTCGCTGCCGATGCAGGAGATCTGGCTGTTGCAGGCGCGCTTCGGCTCACGCCAGCGCAAGCGCGTGTTCCGCACGTTGACCCACCCGCGTTTCCGCGCGGCGTTCGACTTCCTGATCCTGCGCCAGGTGGCTTCCAGCGAACACGCCGGCGACGTGGCGTTCTGGCGCGAAGCCCAGCAGCAGTCCGGCCGTGAGCTGGAAAGTGCGCTGGACGACCTGCATACGCATGACGCTGAAGAGGTGGGCGACGAGCCGCGCAAGCGCCGTCGTCGCCGTCGTCGCCCGGGTGCCCCCGGCGCACCGGCTGCCGAGTAAGCGGCGTGGTCAGGGCATGGATCGGCCTGGGCGCCAACCTCGGTGACGCCGCCAGCACCGTCAGTGCGGCGATCGAGGCGCTGGACGGCCTGGCCGGTACCGAACTGACCCGCGCTTCGCTGCTGTATGCCAGCCCCGCCTGGGGCAACCCGGACCAGCCGCCGTTCGTCAATGCGGTGGCCTGCGTCCAGACCGACCTGCCGCCGCTGGCCTTGCTCGACGCCCTGCTGGCGCTGGAAACCGGCTTCGGTCGGGTGCGTGATCCGGCCGTGCACTGGGGCCCGCGCCTGCTGGACCTGGACCTGCTGCTGTATGGCGACCAGGTGATCGACCTGCCGCGCCTGCAGGTGCCGCATCCGTACCTGCACCAGCGCGCGTTCGTGCTGGTGCCGCTGGCTGAAGTAGCGCCGGACCTGGTGATTCCCGGGCAGGGTCGCGTGCGGGATGCAGTGATGCAGGTAACGGCCAGCGGGATCGTGCCGATAAGGAGATAATGGGGCGGTTATCACCCCCGGTTATTTCCTGATGAGCACCCACGCAGACAGCAAGCCCTGGACCGTCCCGGCGCTGGCCGAGGCCAAGCGCAATGGCCAGAAGCTGGTCATGTTGACCGCCTACGACGCCGGTTTCGCCCGCACCTTCGACGCCAACGGGGTTGATCTGATCCTGGTCGGCGATTCGCTGGGCATGGTCGTGCAGGGGCACGATTCGACCCTGCCGGTGACCGTGGCCGAGATGGTCTACCACACCGGCGCGGTGGCCCGCGTGGTGCAGCGCGCGCTGCTGATCGCCGACCTGCCGTTTGGCGCCGACGCCACCCCGGAACGTGCCTTCGATGCGTCGCTGCAGCTGCTGCAGGCGGGCGCGGAGATGGTCAAGATCGAAGGCGCCGGCTTCAAGCTGGATATCATCCGCCACCTGGTGGAGCGCGAAATCCCGGTATGCTCGCATCTTGGACTGACCCCGCAGTCGGTGCTGCGCCTGGGCGGCTACCGCGTGCAGGGCCGCGGCGATGCCGCCCGCCAGTTGGTGGACGACGCAAAGGCCGTGGTCGCCGCCGGTGCCAGCATGGTGGTGCTTGAATGCCTGCCCACGCCGGTTGCCGCCGAGGTCACCGCCGCCGTTGCGGTGCCGACCATCGGCATCGGGGCTGGCCCGCAGTGCGACGGACAAGTGCTGGTGATGCATGACATGCTGGGCCTGGACAGCGGCCATCGCCGGCCGAAATTCGTCAAGGATTTCCTTGCCGAAGGCGGTTCGGTAGCCGGCGCCACCCGCGCCTACGCCGATGCCGTGCGCAACGGCACCTTCCCCGACACCGAGCACGCCTACGCCTCATGATCCAGACCATTACCGAACTTGCCCAGCTGCGCGCGACCGTCAGCGGCTGGAAGCGCGAAGGCCTGCGCGTGGCGCTGGTGCCTACCATGGGCAACTTGCATGCAGGCCACTATTCGCTGGTCGCGCTGGCGCGGCAGTACGCTGATCGCGTGGTGTCCAGCGTGTTCGTCAACCCGACCCAGTTCGGGCCGAACGAGGACTTCACCCGCTACCCGCGCACGCCCGAGGCCGATACCAGTGGCCTGGAAGCGGCCGGCTGCGACGTGCTGTGGCTGCCGACGGTGGAATCGATGTATCCGTTCGGCGTGGAACTGGCCGCCAACGTCAGCGTGCCCGGCATCAGTGGGCTGCTCGAAGGCGCGCATCGTCCTGGTCACTTCGATGGTGTGTGCACGGTAGTGTCGCGCCTGTTCAACCAGGTGCAGCCGGACGTGGCCGCTTTCGGCAAGAAGGACTACCAGCAGCTTGCGGTGATCCGCCAGATGGTGGCCGACCTGGCTTTCCCGATCCAGATCGTCGGCGGGGACATCGTGCGCGAGGACGACGGCCTGGCGATGAGTTCGCGCAACCAGTACCTGGACGGCGTGCAGCGCCCGGCTTCGACCACCATCCATCGTGTGCTGCAGGGCATGCGCGAGGGCTACATCACCGGGCTGTCGCGTGAGCGCATCGAAGCCGATGCGGCCGCTGCCCTGCAGGCTGCGGGGTTCCAGGTGGACTACGCCGCGCTGCGTACGCCGGACCTGATCGAGCCACCGCACGAGGGCGGGCCGCGGGTGGCGCTGATCGCCGCGCGGCTGGGCAGCACCCGGCTGATCGACAACCTTGAGTTCTGACGCCCAGGCAACGGGGTCAGAGTCCTTTTCGCGAGCGAAAAGGACTCTGACCCCTCTTTTAAAGCTGTTCCAGCGCCCGCCGGACCAGGCCCTCGCGGTACCAGGTCCTATCAGGGTAGACCGGCTGCCCGCAGGCTATCCGTGCTTCATGGATCTGCACTGCGATCTCCATCGCCCTGGTTGATTCCAGATCGAGCCTGGTCGGCTCGGGCGGCGGATCGGCCTGCCCGCTGCCGGTCGCCGCAACGGGAGCAGCACCGCACACGCAGTAGCGGAAGCCGCTGGCCACCGACCTTGCCTTGTCCGCCTGTTCGGCTTCGGCCCAGGCCGCCTGCGCCAGCTTTGCCTCCAGGTTCGCGATCCTGCGCAACATAGGGTGCGCGGCGTAGATCCCGGTGGCCGGAAACTGCAGCGCATCCTTTGCCTTGGCCTTGGCCTTCGCCATGGCCTTGGCCTCGACCGGCGCAGCGGCCGGCTGCCGCGCGGCCGGCAACTCGGCGCAGCGCTGCAGCGGCGCGGCCGTCGGTCGGTGCCGGTTGCGTACGGCAACCGAGCGCAGCGGTCTCCGCCGGGGTTCTGCGGGGGCATCGCCGATCCGGGTGGGACCGGAGAAGCGGCGGACAAGCTGGTCGAAATCCTTGGCACGGCTGAGGGTGGCGAACATGGAAACTCCTCGATGGAAGGCCCAGTTCACCGTACGGGGCGCCCTCGCGCTTGCGGGAATCGTGCGTGGCGGACGGGAGCTGAACCGCTGCCTGACCGGCGCGGGATGGCCCTGTCGCCAATCCGCCCGGTGGTAGAATTGCGGCTTTCCTCACCCGTACCACCTGCTGCCATGCACCTGTCCCTGCTGAAGACCAAGATCCACCGCGCCACCGTCACCCATTCGGAGCTGAACTACGAAGGGTCGATCGCGATCGACGACAACCTGCTGGCGGCCACGGGCATCCGTGAGTTCGAGCAGGTGCACATCTGGGACGTCACCAATGGCGCCCGGTTCAGCACCTATGCCATCCGTGCCGAAGCCGGCAGCGGCGTGGTCTCGCTCAATGGCGGCGCCGCCCGTCACGTGCAGGTCGGCGACATCATCATCATCGCTGCCTTCGCCACGATGAGTGAGCAGGAAGCAGACAGCTTCCGGCCGAAGCTGGTATATGTGGACGGCAACAACCAGATCTCCCATACCAACGACAGCATTCCGACCCAGGCCGCATGACAACGAACAACGGACTCGACACGCTTCACTCCCATGCCCAGCGCCTGCGTGGCGCGCGCATCCCCGACCTGTTCGCGGCCGAACCCGGCCGGGTAAAGGATCTGGCACTGCGGGTCGGTCCGTTGTACGTCAATTTCGCACGGCAGAAATACGATGCCGCGGCGCTGCAGGCATTGCTGTCGCTGGCTGCCGAACGCGATGTCGGCGGCGCCATCGCGCGCCTGTTCCGCGGCGAGCAGGTCAACCTCACCGAAGGCCGCGCCGCGCTGCACACCGCGCTGCGCGGTGATGTGGTCGATGCGCCGGTGGCTGCCGATGCCTACGCCACCGCGCGCGAGGTCCGCCAGCGGATGGGCGAGCTGGTGCGCGCGCTGGAAAACAGCGGCGTCACCGATGTGGTGAGCGTGGGTATCGGCGGCTCGGACCTGGGTCCGCGGCTGGTTGCCGACGCCCTGCGTCCGGTGGACGGCAGCCGCCTGCGCGTGCATTTCGTGTCCAACGTGGATGGCGCCGCCATGCAGCGCACGCTGGCCACGCTGGATCCGGCACGCACTGCCGGCATCCTTATTTCCAAGACCTTCGGTACCCAGGAGACGCTGCTCAACGGGCAGATCCTGCATGACTGGCTGGGCGGCAGCGAACGCCTGTATGCGGTCAGCGCCAACCCCGAGCGTGCGGCCAAGGCCTTCGACATCGCCTCCAGCCGCGTGCTGCCGATGTGGGACTGGGTCGGTGGCCGCTATTCGCTGTGGTCGGCGGTCGGTTTTCCGATCGCGCTGGCAATCGGCTTCGAGCGTTTCGAAGCCTTGCTGGAAGGCGCCTCGCAGATGGACGCGCACGCACTGGATGCGCCGCTGGAGCGCAACCTGCCGGTGCTGCACGCCCTGACCGATATCTGGAACCGCAACGTGCTGGGCCATGCCACGCACGCGGTGATGACCTATGACCAGCGCCTGGCGCTGCTGCCGGCCTACCTGCAGCAGCTGGTGATGGAAAGCCTGGGCAAGCGCGTGCAGCGCGATGGCCAGCCGGTCGCCAGCGATACCGTGCCGGTGTGGTGGGGCGGGGCGGGCACCGATGTACAGCACAGCTTCTTCCAGGCGCTGCATCAGGGCACCAGCGTGATCCCGGCCGACTTCATCGGTTGCGTGCGCAGTGACAATCCCTACACGGTCAACCACCAGGCGCTGCTGGCCAATCTGCTGGCGCAGACCGAAGCGCTGGCCAATGGCCAGTCCAGCGACGATCCGCACCGCGATTATCCCGGCGGCCGGCCGAGCACGTTGATCCTGCTCGATGCGCTGACCCCGCAGGCGCTGGGTGCGCTGATCGCGATGTACGAACACGCGGTGTACGTGCAGTCGGTGATCTGGAACATCAACGCCTTCGACCAGTTCGGCGTGGAGCTGGGCAAGCAGCTCGCCGGGCAGCTGCTGCCGGCGCTGCAGGGCGAGGCGGTGGACATCACCGATCCGATGACCCGCGAAGTGCTGGGCCTGCTGAAGTAACCCCCCGGTCGTGACGGCCGCTGGCCGTCAGGTTCCTGATGGGTGACGACCGTTGGTCGTCACGCGGTTGCCGTCCCCCGGCCGCTGCGCTCGCCGAGCATGGCTCGGCGCTACCGTGCCTACCGCGAAGGCTCCGGGCTCGGCCGCTTGGCCAGCTTGCGCTGCAGTGAACGCCGGTGCATGCCCAGCAGGCGCGCGGCGGCTGACACGTTGCCACCGGTCTCATGCATCGCCTGCTGGATGTGCTCCCACTGCAGCCGGCTGATCGGTGTCATCGCATCGGGCAGCTCCAGCTCGCCGTCGTCGTCCGGGCCGTCATCTTCTTCGCCCAGTGCGCGCAGGATCATCGGCACCGTGGCCGGCTTGGGCAGGTAATCGTCCGCGCCCAGCTTGATCGCCTCCACCGCGGTAGCGATGCTGGCATAGCCGGTCACCAGCAGGATGCGCATGTCCGCGCGCAGCGCGCGCAGCGGCTGGATCAGCGCCAGTCCGGACTCACTGCCAAGCTTCAGGTCGATCAGGGCGAACGCCGGCGGCTGCTGCCGGGCCAGCAGCAATGCGCTTGCCGAATCCTGCGCCGTACGCGTTTCCAGCCCTTTGCGCGCGAGGCTGCGCTGCAGGGTGCGCAGGTAGAGCTCGTCATCATCAACCAGCAGGCCATCACCGTGCAGCGAGGCCGGGGTGGGGAAGGGCGTGTTCATGGGGTTTCCTCGCGGGGGACCAGGGGGATGCGGAAGCCGACGCGGCTGCCGGCGCCCTGCGCCGGACGCATCCACATTTCACCGTGCAGGCGTTCGATGGTGGCGTGGGAAAGGGCCAGTCCCACCCCCATGCCTTCGCTCTTGCTGGAGCTGAACAAGGTGCCGGGCAGTACGGCCTTGCGGGTGTCGAAGCCGGGGCCGAAGTCGCGCACCTCGCCGACCAGATCTTCGCCCTCGATGCGCAGCGACAGCTCCACTTCCGCACGCCCGACCTGTTCGCCGGCTTCGGCGGCGTTGTTCAGCAGGACCATCAGCAGATGGCCCACGCCGGCATCCAGCGGCCGGGTCAGCGGGGCGTCGGGGTTGCGGGTGAGGGTGATGGTCGGGCGCACCAGCCGCCACTGTTCCAGCACCTGCAGGGCGGTGGACGGTCCGCGGCCGGGGGCATCCGGCGACGCCGGCGCGGCCAGCGCCAACACCCGTTCGCGGCACTGCACCAGCAGCTCGCGCAGGGTTTCCACATCGTCGCGCACGTCGGTACTCTGGTTCTGTTCGGCGATGTCGTCGGCCAGCAGGGTCATGGTCGCCAGGGGCGTATTGAGTTCGTGGGCGACCGAGGCCGCATGGGTGGCCAGTGCGACGATGCCTTCGTTGCGCGCGAAGCGCTCGCGCAGCAGCGACAGTTCGTGTTCGCGCTGGCGCAGGGCGATCGCCAGCCGGGTGGAGAACGCCAGCACCACCGTCACCGAGATCAGGAAGTTGGCCACCACGCCCCATTGCTGCAGGACTTCCGGCGCAAAGTAGCCGCCTGCGGGCAGTGGCAGGCCGAACGCTGCGCTCACGCAGTAGCCGATCAGGCAGGCAGCGGCCACCGCCAGCGTCCAGCGTGCCGGCAGGGCGAGCGCCGCCAGGGCGATCAGGATCAGGAACAGCGAGCCGAACGGGTTGGTGATGCCGCCACTCCAGCCGACCATCCAGGTCAGCACGGTCACATCCACCAGGATGTGCCCGAATGCGGTCACCGGGGCGGTATCGGTGCCATGGACGCGCAGCTGGGCGTAGGTGTTGAACAGCGCCAGCACGGCCACGCCGGCCCACAGCGGAACCTGCGGCAGCGGCAGCCCAAGCACCCAGGTGGCGACCAGGATGGTGGCCGCCTGGCCAGCGGTGGCCAGCCAGCGCAGGCTGCACAGGGTCTGCAGGAAGGGGGCATCGGGGGAGGTCATGATGGCCATCGTATGCGTTGCCCGCGTGTACCGCCTGCGACAATCGGCCGCACATGCCACCGCGGCTGAATGGGAGTCACCCGACGGTCGCGCAGCAGCGCTAGAATATTGCGATGCATGACGCCGTTTCCCGACCGACACCGCCCGCCGAGCCCACCTCCTGGCCGCGCCGACTGACCCAGCCTGTCCGCATCGGCGGCGTGGTGGTGGGCGGTGGCAAGCCGGTGGTGGTGCAGTCGATGACCAACACCGATACCGCCGACGTGGCGTCCAGCGTCAAGCAGGTCGCCGAGCTGTGGCGGGCCGGTTCGGAAATGGTGCGCCTGACCGTCAACAACCCCGAGTCCGCCGCGGCCATTCCGCGCATCGTCGACAAGCTGGCGATGATGGGCATCGAGGTGCCGCTGATCGGTGACTTCCATTACAACGGCCACCAGCTGCTGAGCGCTGAGCCGGCGTGTGCCGAGGCACTGGCCAAGTACCGTATCAATCCGGGCAACGTCGGCTTCGGCAAGAAGAAGGACCTGCAGTTCGCGCAGCTGATCGAGTTCGCGATCCGCTACGACAAGCCGGTGCGCATCGGTGCCAACTGGGGCTCGCTGGACCAGTCGCTGGCGGCCCGGCTGATGGATGAGAACATCCAGCGCGAACAGCCGTGGGATGCCGGCCGCGTGCTGCGCGAAGCACTGATCCGGTCGGCGCTGGATTCAGCCGAAACCGCGGTCGAACTCGGCCTGCCACGCGACCGCATCGTGCTCTCGGCGAAGGTCAGCGGGGTGCAGGAGCTGATCGCGGTGTATCGCGATCTCGCCCAGCGCTCGGACTTTGCCCTGCATCTGGGCCTGACCGAAGCCGGCATCGGCAGCAAGGGCATCGTGGCTTCGGCGGCGGCGCTGGCGGTGCTGATGCAGGAAGGCATCGGTGACACCATCCGGATTTCGCTGACGCCCGAACCGGGCCAGTCGCGGACCCAGGAAGTGATCGTCGCCCAGGAGCTGCTGCAGACCACCGGGCAGCGTGCGTTCACCCCGCTGGTCACCGCCTGCCCGGGTTGTGGCCGCACCACCTCCGAGTTCTTCCAGGAGCTGGCGAAAGTGGTTCAGAACCACGTGCGCGAACGCATGCCGCTGTGGAAGATCGAACATCCCGGGGCGGAGAACATGACGCTGGCCGTGATGGGCTGCATCGTCAACGGGCCGGGTGAGTCGCGTCACGCCAACATCGGCATTTCGCTGCCGGGTACCGGTGAGGCGCCCGCCGCGCCGGTGTTCGTCGATGGTGAAAAGAAGATCACCCTGCGCGGCGAGAACATCGCCCAGGATTTCGTCAAGCTGATAGACGACTACGTCGAACAGAACTATGTCCGAAGCGCCGGGTAAGTCGGGGATGACGGACGGGTCGGAGGAAGAGGCTGCCGGCGTCCGGCACTGGCTGTCGCGCAACGCCTGGCGCTTCGTGCTGCTGTTTGCCGGCGTGCTGCTGCCGCTGGCGGTGTTCGTCGAGCTCGCCGATGAGGTGCACGAGTTCGAGGCCTTCCATTTCGACGCGCCGTTGTTGTGGCGTCTGCACGGCTGGCATGGGCCGGTACTGGACCAGGTGGTGGTGATCATCACCCGGCTCGGCTACGAGTGGTTCCTGATCCCGGCCGACGTGGTCATCGTAGTGGCGCTGTTGTGGTTCAAACGATGGCGCGAAGCGGCCTTTGCCGCCATCGGCTTCGTCGGCTCGGCACTGCTGAACATGGGCAGCAAGCAGTTCTTCCAGCGTGACCGGCCGAGCCTGTGGGAATCGATCGCGCCGGAATCGACCTACAGCTTCCCAAGCGGCCACGCGATGGGGTCGATGACCTTCGCCTGCGTGGCCGTGCTGCTGGCCTGGAACACCCGCTGGCGCTGGCCGGTGGCCTTGGCGGCGCCGCTGTTCGCGGTGCTGGTCAGCGTGTCCCGGGTCTACCTGGGGGTGCATTACCCTTCCGACATCCTGGCCGGCTGGTGCGCTGCGCTGGTCTGGGTGGTGGGCTGCTATCTGGTGATGTTCCGCCAGCGCCGACCGTGGCGCCGGGGTGCAGATGTTCCGGTGGCGTGAATGAATCATAAAGATCGGATCGTTAGTAGGCTATATTGATCCCGAACGTGGATTCACGGCGGACCTTCGAACGCGGAGCCGGGGCAGTGTGATTCCGGCCGCATTTCGGAACCTGCTGTCGGGTATTGCGCTTGTGGGACCTCTTCCCGGTACCTACCGTGGAAGTCGGAAGCGGTAGTGAAAGGGGAAGATGCATGACGATTCGTGTCTATCTGGTGGATGACCACGCACTGGTCCGCACCGGCATGAAGATGATCCTGTCCGGCGAAACCGATATGGAGGTCATCGGCGAGGCGGAGTGCGGCGAAGACGCGCTGCGCGAAATCCGGCAACTGAAGCCGGATGTGGTGCTGTGCGATCTCCACCTGCCGGGCGTCAGTGGGCTGGAAGTGACCGAACGGATCGTGCGCGGCCAGGAAGCCACGCGGGTCGTCATCGTGTCGGTGCTGGAAGACGGGCCGATGCCCAAGCGCCTGCTGGAAGCCGGTGCATCGGGCTACATCAGCAAAGGCTGCAATGCGCAGGAACTGCTGCGCGCGGTCCGCGATGCGTCACTGGGGCGGCGTTACCTGGGCAGCAACATCGCGCAGAACCTGGCCCTGTCCACGGTGGAAGGCAGCGCCTCGCCGTTCGACAGCCTGTCACCGCGCGAACTGGAAGTGGCCCTGCTGCTGACCCAGGGGCTGCGCCAGGAAGACATCGCGCGCCGGCTGAGCCTGAGCGCCAAGACCATCAACACGCACAAGGCGCGCCTGTTCGAAAAGATGGGAATCCACGACAACATCGCACTGGCCCGCATGGCCAGCCAGTACGGCCTGGTGGACCCGGCACGACCGATGTAATCGCGATGGGTGGTGGGTGGCGGGTGACGACCACGGGTCGTGGTGGGTGACGACCGTTGGTCGTGGTGGGTGACGACCGTTGGTCGTCACGCTCTTGCCCCCGCCGAGCATGGCTCGGCGCTACCACTCGCCGGACCCGGGAGCTATCGCTCAGCGACCGCGCACCCGCGCCACGATCTTCGCCGCACCGGCAGCGGCATCACGCACCTTGTCCCACGCCCCGTCGGCGATCCAGTTGCCCGGCACCATCCACGAACCGCCGATGCAGACCACGTTCTTCTGCTCCAGGTATTCTGCGGCGCTGTCTTCGGTGATGCCACCGGTCGGGCACAGCTTCAGGTCCGGCACCGGCCCGGCAAGGCCCTTGATCATCGCCAGCCCACCCACGGCGGTGGCCGGGAACAGCTTGCAGACCCGGAAGCCGCGCGCATACAGCGCCAGCAGTTCGGTCGGCGACGCCGCACCGGGCACCACCGGCAGCGGCGCAGCAGCCAGTGCATCGGCCATGTGCGACGGCGTGCCCGGGGTGACCAGGAAGTCCGCACCGGCATCGATGGACTGCTGCATCTGCTCCACCGTCAGCACCGTGCCGGCACCGACGACCACGCCCGGCAGCTCGCGCTTCAACATCGCCAGCGCTTCCATCGCCACCGGCGTACGCAGGGTCAGCTCGATGGCCGGCAAGCCGCCGTCCAGCAGCGCCGCACTGACCGCCCGCGCCTGATCCAGCGTATGCACCGTGACCACCGGCAGGATCCCCGCCGCCGTCAACATTTCCGCCGCCCGCACCTGATGCTGCTGAATGCTCATGCCCTGCTTTTCCTTTTTATTTATCTGCGACGCGTGGATGCGCCGACGTGTGTCCGAGGTGGCGGTGGGAATGCCGCCGCCGGGACCGCTCTCGCGCACGACGCGCGAGTGCGAGCCCCCATGGATGGGTTCACGGCGTGTCCTGGCGGCGGCATTCCCACCGCCACCGCCAGCCGACCAACCCGCCGCGCAACGCGCTCAGGCGTCCTTCGCCTCATGCGGCGCTGCCGCCGCCGCGGCATCATGCCCCAGCTCATATTCCGCATCGTAATCCCACGCACTGCCATCGGCCGCCGCCGGCCCGCACGAAATCGAGATCGCGCCCTGGTCGGCCGGCCCCACCACCAGGCGGTTCACCGCGAACAGATTACGTCCCAGATCGTTGGCCGCTGGTGCGGTGTTTGGCGCATGCGTGCGTGCCGTCCATTCGGCCTCGTCGACCAGCACCTCCAGCGTGCCCGCCTCACCATCCAGGCGGATGATGTCGCCCTCGCGCAGCTTGCCCAGCGGGCCGCCGCGGGCGGCTTCCGGGGTCATGTGGATCGCCGCCGGAATCTTGCCCGACGCACCCGACAGGCGGCCATCGGTCACCAGCGCCACGCGCCGGCCCTGGTTCTGCAGCAGGCCCAGCAGCGGTGCCAGCGAATGCAGTTCCGGCATGCCGTTGGCACGCGGCCCCTGGTAGCGCACCACGGCCACGAAGTCCTGCGGCAGCAGGCCGGCGGCATGCAGCTTGTTCAGCACCTGCGGCGCATCCACGACGACCGCAGGGGCCTCGATGCTGCGGTACTGCGGCTTTACCGCCGACAGCTTGATCAGCGAACGACCCAGGTTGCCGCGCAGCAGGCGCAGGCCGCCTTGGCTTTCGAAGGGATTGTCCACGCCGCGTGCGACCTCTTCATCGGCGCTGCGGATGATGCCGTCCACCCAGGTGACCTGGCCATCCTGCAGGCGTGGCTCGCGCGCGTAGTCGGCCATGCCACCGCGTGCCACGGTGACGATGTCGCCGTGCATCAGCCCGGCGCGGATCAGCTCGCCGAACACGAAGGCCGGGCCGCCGGCGGCGGCGAAGCGGTTCACGTCGGCCTCGCCATTCGGGTACACCCGGGTCAACAGCGGGATCAGCTGTGACAGCTGGTCCATGTCATCCCAGGTCACCACGATGCCGGCGGCACGGGCCACCGCGATCCAGTGGATGGTGTGGTTGGTGGAGCCGCCGGTGGCCATCAGCGCGATGATCGCGTTGATGATCGCACGCTCGTCGATGAGCCGTCCGATCGGGCGGTAATCATCGCCCAGCGCGGTCATTTCCAGCGCACGCACGGTGGCTTCGCGGGTCAGCGCGCCGCGCAGGGTCTGTTCCGGGTTGACGAACGAGGCGCCCGGCAGCTGCACCCCCATCGCTTCCAGCAGCACCTGGTTGGAGTTGGCCGTGCCGTAGAACGTGCAGGTGCCCGCGCCGTGGTAGGAGGCTGCTTCGGCTTCCAGCAGTTCCTCGCGCGTGGCTTCGCCGGCAGCGTAGCGCTCGCGCACTTCGGCTTTCTGCTTGTTCGGAATGCCCGGGGTCATCGGGCCGGCCGGCACAAATATTGAGGGCAGGTGGCCGAAGGCCAGCGCGCCGATCAGCAGGCCCGGCACGATCTTGTCGCACACGCCGAGGTAGATCGCCGCATCGAACATGTCGTGGCTGAGCCCGATGGCGGTGGACTGGGCGATGACATCGCGTGAGAACAGCGACAGCTCCATGCCGCCGCGGCCCTGGGTCACGCCATCGCACATCGCCGGCACGCCGCCGGCCACCTGCGCGGTCGCGCCCCATTCGCGGGCGATTTCACGGATCTGCTCGGGATAGGTTTCGAACGGCTGGTGCGCCGACAACATGTCGTTGTAGGAGGTGATGATGCCGAGGTTCGGCGTCACCCCGCCGCGCAGGCGGCCCTTGTCGGTGCCACCGCAGGCGGCGAAGCCGTGGGCAAGGTTGCCGCAGCTCAGGCGGCTGCGGAACGGGCCATCGCGCAGGGCGGCGTCGATGCCGGCCAGGTAAGCGGCGCGCGAAGCGGCGCTGCGGCGCACGATGCGCTCGGTGATGGCGTGCAGTTGCGGATGCAGACTCATTGGCTACCAGCGTGGAAGAGGTGGCGAGAGGGAACGTCGGATCAGTCGGCCCAGTACACGCGCAGGCGCGGGCCGGGCTGGTCGATGGCGGCGAGGATCGGGTACTGCTGGACATCGTTGCTGTCCAGTGCGTGCTGCAGGACTTCCAGTTTCTGCTTGCCGCGCAGCAGCAGCAGGCGCTGGCGGCAGGCGCGCAGGCCGTGCGGGGTCAGCGTGATGCGCAGCGGCCACTGGTTCGAACCGGGGCAACCGGTCGCGTCCAGTGCGGCATAGGGCAGGGTGCTTTCCAGCGCGCGTTGCAGATCGCGCGATCCCGGGAACAGCGAGCAGGTATGCCCGTCATTGCCCATGCCCAGTGCGACCACGCTCGGTGGCAGGCTGTACTGCGCCTGCAGGTTGGCGGTATAGACGCACTCCGGCAACGGCTTGCCGATGCGCACCAGCGGATCGAAATGAGCCCCTTCGGCGCGCTGCAGGAAGCTTTCGCGGACCAGGTGGGCGTTGCTGTCGCGATCCTGCGGCGACAGCCAGCGCTCATCGGCCAGGCTCACTTCCACCCGGTCCCAATGCACGTCCAGTTCGGCCAGTGCCTGGTACACCGGGGCCGGCGTGGTGCCGCCGGACAGCAGCATGCGCGCGCGGCCGTGTTCGGCGATGTCGGTGTTGAGGATCTTCGCCATGTCGGCGGCGACCGCTTCGATCCAGCCGTCGGCCTCGCGGTGGGCGATGAACTCGACGCGATCAGAAGAGAACGGGGTAGGCATCAGGCAGCAGCTCCAGCGACGGCGCACTCGGCATCGACGGCGTACGCCGCCGCACCCAGCAGGCCCGGATTGGGATGGATCACCGCCAGCGACGGCACCCGGCCCATGATCGAAGAGAAGCGCCCCTTGTGTTCGAAGCGCTGGCGGAAACCGGAATGCTGCAGTGATTCCAGCATGCGCGGCACCAGTCCGCCGGTCAGGAATACGCCGTCCCATGCGCCCTGTATCAGCACCAGGTCGCCGGCGATGGCGCCGAAGATCGCGCAGAACAGGTCCACCGCGCGCATCGCCTGCGGATCACCCGCGCCGGCGCGTGCGGTGACGTCGGCCGGCTTCAGGTGGCCCGGGTCGAAACCGGCCATCTCGCATACGGCGCGATGGATGTTGACCAGGCCGGGGCCGCAGATCAGGCGTTCGTTGGAGACACGGCCGAAGGTTTCCGAGAGGATTTCCAGGATGCGGATTTCTTCCGGCGTGCCCGGCGGGAAACTGACATGGCCGCCCTCGGTTTCCAACGGGAAGCAGCGGTCGTGGCGGATCACCAGGCCACCGACGCCCAGCCCGGTGCCCGGGCCGATGACGCCGTAGTTGGCCGGCGCACCGCTGCGTCGTGGGCTCCAGCTGGCGCCACCGATCTGCACCACGTCCTTGGGTTGCAGCAGCGAAATGGCCATCGCCTGGGCAGCGAAATCGTTGATCAGGTGCAGCTCGGTAAAACCGAGCATGGCGGCGGTGCGGCTGCGCGAAATCACCCAGGGGTGATTGGTGATGCGGGCTTCATCGCCGTCCACGCGGCCGGCCACCGCGAACACACCGCGGCTGGCTTCGGCACCCACTTCCTGCAGGTAGTGGCGGGCGGCATCGCCGAGCGAAGGGAAGTCCACCACCGGGAATTCGCGGATGCTGTCTTCCAGCAGCGGCGTGTCATGCGCGGTGTCCGCCAGCGCGAAGCGCGCGTTGGTGCCGCCGATGTCGGCGACCAGGATCGGCTGCGCCAGCACCGTCATGCCTTGTCCCCGGTCGTGCCGCCATCGACATCGCCGGGCAGGAAGCCGGCTGCGGCGTCCGGTCCCCACGAACCGGCGGGGTAGGGCTGCAGCGGCAGCGCGGCGTCCTTCCAGGCATCGGCCACACTGTCGATCCACTGCCAGGCTGCGCGCACTTCGTCATCGCGTACGAACAGCGCATGGTTGCCGTTGAAGGCATCCAGGAACAGGCGTTCATAGGCGATGCGGCGGTGCAGGCCGGTCGGCACGGACAGCTCCAGTTCCAGCGGCTGCAGTTCCAGCGCGCCCCATTCCGGGCCGGCCAGGCTGCTCATCAGGCCCAGTTCGATGTTCTCCTGCGGCTGCAGCTGGAACACCAGTCGGTTTGGCGTGGCCTGGCCGCGGTGCGGACGTTCGAACAGCCAGTGGGTGACCGGCTTGAGGGTCACCACCACGCGGCTGGTGCGCTCGGGCAGGCGCTTGCCGGTGACCAGGTGGAACGGCACGCCGCTCCAGCGCCAGTTGTCGATGTGCGCGGTGACGCCGGCGAAGGTTTCCACGTCGCTGCCTTCCGGCGGCTGGTAGGCCTGTGCGGGTTGGCCGTCGATGGTGCCGGCGGTATAGCGGCCACGGACGCTGTCACGCGCGGCGTGCTTGGCATCCAGCGGACGCAGCGAGCGCAGCACCTTGACCTTTTCATCGCGGATGCGGTCGGCTTCCAGCGATGCCGGCGGCTCCATCGCCACCAGGCACAGCAGCTGCAGGATATGGCTCTGCACCATGTCACGCAGCGCGCCGGAGCGTGCGTAGTAGGCATCGCGGCCGTCCACGCCTTCGCTCTCGGACACCAGGATGTGCACCGATTCGATGTAGTTGCGGTTCCAGACCGCTTCCAGCAGCGTATTGCCGAAGCGCAGTGCGATCAGGTTCTGCACCGCTGCCTTGCCCAGGTAATGGTCCAGGCGGAATACGCGGTCTTCGTCGATCCACTGGCCGATGGTGCCGATGATCTGTTCGGCACTTTCGCTGTCGCTGCCGATCGGCTTCTCCAGCATCAACCTGTGCGGTGCCGCCAGCGCGCCCCCCTTGGCCAGCCCTTCGCAGGTGGAGATGTACAGGCCCGGCGGGATGGCCAGGTAGCTGACGCAGCGGCGGTCGACCAGGTCGGACACCGCTTCGGCCACCGAATCGGCGTTGCGCAGGTCCACCGAGCGGTAGTCGATGCGCTGCAGCAGCGAGGCGATGTCCTCGCCGGTGGCCAGGGGCATGGCCTGCTGCAGGCGCGGGCGCAGGATGTCCCGGAACGCCGCGGTGTCATGCGGTGAGAGCGCCAGGGCGCGGACCTTGAAGTCTTCCGGCAACAGGCCGTCGCCAAGCAGGCGCAGCAATGAAGGGAAGAGGTAGCGCTGGGCCAGATCGCCGGTGGCGCCGAACAGGAAGAGGGTATCGTGCATCGCTCGAGTTTCAGATCCGGGTGACATCGTTGTCAATCGCTGCCTGGCTGGGTTCCGGGGAAGGTTTGGCACTGCTTTGTCCGCCTGCTGCAACGGGCCATCCGGCGTCTGCCGATACGACCCGCCACGGGCGGGCGGGGTACTGTCCGTACATCGTGACGCAGATGATGCGTTCCGACCTAGGGATACTGCCACGTGAAAACGTTTACATGGCAGAATGTGCAACTGTATTCGATTGCATTGGCGCCGTCATGCGGCACTGAGGCAAAAACACTGCCGTCGGGAGGGCCGAAGGCAGTCCACGTGCAACAGCCCCGGTGACGGGCGGACTGGAAGAGTGATATGGCAAAAGTGCAGTTGCAGGGTGTGCGCAAGGTCTACGACAACGGCCAGGTCGCGGTGAAGGACGCTACCTTCGAGGTCGCCGATGGCGAGCTGATGGTATTGGTCGGCCCGTCGGGCTGCGGCAAGTCGACCCTGCTGCGGATGATCGCCGGGCTGGAAGAAATCAGTGGCGGTACGCTGACCATCGGCGAGCGCGTGGTCAACGACGTGGCGCCGAAAGACCGCGACATCGCCATGGTGTTCCAGAGCTACGCGCTGTATCCGCACATGACCGTGGCCGAGAACCTGGCCTTCGGGCTGAAGCTGCGCGGCCACGACAAGGCCACCATCGACAAGCGCATCAGCGAAGCGGCGCAGACGCTGGGCCTGACCGACATGATGGACAAGCTGCCTAAGGCGATGTCCGGTGGGCAGCGCCAGCGCGTGGCGCTGGGCCGTGCACTGGTGCGCGAGCCGGCGGTGTTCCTGCTGGACGAGCCGCTGTCCAACCTGGATGCCAAGCTGCGCCACAGCGTGCGCACCGAAATCGCACAGCTGCACCGCAAGCTGGGCACCACGATGATCTACGTGACCCATGACCAGGTCGAAGCGATGACCCTGGGCCAGCGCATCGTGGTGCTGAAGGACGGCGTGATCCAGCAGATCGACACGCCGATGGAACTGTACGACCGTCCGGCCAATCTGTTCGTGGCGGGCTTCCTCGGCAGCCCGGCGATGAACGTGCTGCGTGGCACCCTTCAGGGTAGTGCGGCCGGTGTGGTGGTGCGCGATGGCGACTGGACGGCGCCGCTGGGCCAGGCGACCATCGATCCGCGCTGGCTGGACAAGGCGATCGCGGTGGGCGTGCGCCCGGAGCACCTGCAGCCGGCCGACGCCGGTGCGGAATGGACGTTCGATGCGCGCATCGAAGGCATCGAGCCGGTAGGCAACGAAATCTTCGTGAACCTGGTCAGCGGCCAGCATGCGCTGACCATGCGGGTGGCTCCGCGTGCGCTGCCGGCAGTGGGCGAGACGCTGAAGCTGGCCGTGCAGCCCAATGCGCTGCATTTCTTCGATGCGGAAACCGGCGAACGCCTAGGCGCCTGATCGGGGTAGCGACGGCCGCTGGCCGTCAGCCACATCGGTAGTGACGGCCGCTGGCCGTCAGCCACATCGGTAGTGACGGCCGCTGGCCGTCAGCAGGCTGCATGACGACCAGCGGTCGTCACTACCCAAGCGCGGTCAGCGCGCCAGGCCATCGCGCAGCGACAACCGCTGCGCCGGTGCGCCGCCCACGCTGAGCGCGGCATCGCTGGTTTCCAGCGGCAACACCGCCAGTGCCAGCTCGCCGGCCACGCTGGCAATGCTGCCCAGCACCGCGCCGTCCTGCTCCACGCTGGCGCCCGGTTCTGCATTTGCCGACAGCTGCAGCAGCTGCAATGCCCGCTTGGCCTTGCCCAGGAAATGCGTGCGCGCGACGATTTCCTGGCCGGGGTAGCAGCCCTTGCGGACGCTGTAACCGTTCAGCCGATCCAGTCCCAGCTGCTGCGGAGTCCAGTGTTCGCGCTGGCTCGGCACCAGGCGGGGCAGGCCCAGCCGCAGGTCGGCCTGGCGCCACGCGGCGGTCAATGCCGCATCGGCGTCCGCCGTCTTGATGTCGGCCTCCGTCGGGGTGATGTGCATCACCCGCAACAGATCCGTTCCGCCAAGGTCCAGTTCCAGCATTTCTTCCAGCGAACCGGCCACGGCTGCGCCGACCGCGGCCTGCGGCGCAGCGAAAGCAGCCCGCACCCGGAGATCGTCGCGGCGCGTGATTTTCACCTTGCGACGGAACACAAAACGCTGCAACTGCGAAGCAATCTCATCTGCGTCGCCGTCAGCGAAGACCAGCAGGAGCGCGTCGGAGCTGAGCCGGATGAGCTGAAACACCCCGATCGTGCGGCCTTTGGCGGTCAACCACGCGCTCCAGTGCCAATGCGAATCGCTCAGCGCGGCCACGTCACTGGAGAACTGCGCCTGCGCGAACGCCACCGCATCCGGGCCGGAAAGGGACACCAACTGGCGGTCTTCCAGCAGGCCATATGCAACTAAATCGGGGGAAAGGTTGTCAGGCACGTGAACGAGGTCTAGAATTTGTGCGTTGCGAGAATCCTGATGATAGGCCAAACAACCCCCACACCCGACACCGAAACTGAAGCTCCGCTGGATCCGACGGCGCCCGCGCCCGAAGGCATGCCTGCCGAGCAGAAGGAATACGGTGGCCGCGGCGGACTTGATCCGGTGCGCTACGGTGATTGGGAGAAAAACGGACGCTGCATCGATTTCTGATCCAGCATTGAGCCAACGCGGCATTGTGCCGCCCAGCCGAGACAACGAGCCCAGCGAATGGCGAGCAGAGAACGTCCCCTATCCCCGCACCTGCAGGTGTACCGCTGGCAGATCCAGATGGTTGCCTCGATCCTGCATCGAGCCACCGGCATCATCCTGTCGGTGGGCGCCCTGATCATTGCCGGCGGCCTGCTCGCCCTGATGATGGGTCCCGCGTCCTGGACCTGTTTCACCGACCACGCCGGTGCCTGGTACGGCCAGCTCATCCTGTTCGGATGGACCTGGGCCTTCGCCTACCACCTGCTCAACGGCATCCGCCACATGTGCCAGGACTTCGCCATCGGCATGAGCATTCCTTCGTTCGTGCGCAGCGCGTGGATTTCGGTGATCGGCTCGCTGCTGATCACCGCCCTGGTGTTCGGCTACGTGCTGCTTGCCGGAGGTGCTGCATGAGCCGTTTCCGCACCCCGCTGAAGAACGTGCGTGGCCTGGGTGCCGCCAAGACCGGCACCGAACACTTCGTCAACCAGCGCCTGACCGCCACCGCGCTGGTCGTGCTGTCGATCTGGTTCCTGGTGTTCGTGGTCGGCCTGATGGGCGACGACCATGCGACCGCCATGGCCGCCGTCGCCAAGCCGTGGAATGCGATCCTGGTGGTCGGCTTCCTGGTGGCCATGTTCTGGCATGCCCAGATCGGCCTGCAGGTGGTCCTTGAGGACTACATCCATAATTCGCTGCTGGCCGTCGCGCTGCAGACCACGGTGAAGTTCATCGCCGTGCTCGGCGCCATCGTCAGTGTGTTCGCTGTGGTCCGCATCGCGCTCGGCGCGGCCTGAACCCAGGCACCAAGACAGGAATACAGAGTAGATGTCCGCTTACAAGATCACCGAACACAAGTACGACATGGTCGTGGTGGGCGCCGGCGGTGCCGGTCTGCGCGCGACCTTCGGACTGGCTGCCAAGGGCCTGCAGACCGTGTGCCTGACCAAGGTCTTCCCGACCCGTTCGCACACCGTTGCCGCCCAGGGCGGCATCTCCGCCGCGCTCGGCAACATGGGCGAGGACGACTGGCGTTACCACTTCTACGACACGATCAAGGGCTCGGATTGGCTGGGTGACCAGGACGCCATCGAGTACATGTGCCGCGAGGCCATCCCGGCGATCATCGAGCTGGAACACTACGGCGTGCCGTTCAGCCGTACCGAAGAGGGCAAGATCTACCAGCGCCCGTTCGGTGGCATGACCACCAAGTACGGCGAAGGCCCGGCGGCGCAGCGCACCTGCGCGGCGGCCGACCGTACCGGCCACGCCATGCTGCACACGCTGTACCAGCAGTCGTTGAAGCACGATGCGCGCTTCATGATCGAGTACTTCGCGCTGGACCTGATCTTCGACGAAGACGGGACCTGCCGCGGCGTGCTGGCCATCGACATGGCCGAAGGTTCGCTGCACCTGTTCCGCGCCCAGGGCGTGGTGCTGGCCACCGGCGGCTACGGCCGTGCGTACTTCAGCGCCACCTCGGCCCACACCTGCACCGGCGACGGCGGCGGCCTGGCCATGCGCGCGGGCATCGCGATGCAGGACATGGAGTTCGTGCAGTTCCACCCGACCGGTATCTACGGCGCGGGCTGCCTGATCACCGAAGGCGTGCGCGGCGAAGGCGGCATCCTGCGCAACAGCAGCGGCGAGCGCTTCATGGAGCGCTACGCACCGCACTACAAGGACCTGGCATCGCGCGACGTGGTCGCACGTTCGATGACCGTGGAAATCCGCGAAGGCCGCGGCGTCGGCGAGCACAAGGACCACATCCTGCTCGACCTGACCCATCTCGGCCCGGGCGTGATCGACGACAAGCTGCCGGGTATCGCAGAAAGCGCGCGCATCTTCGCCGGCGTGGACGTGCACAAGCAGCCGATCCCGGTCATCCCGACCGTGCACTACAACATGGGCGGCATCCCGACCAACTTCCACGGTGAAGTGGTGCGCATCGACGGCGACAACCCCGATGCGGTGATCCCGGGCCTGTACGCCATCGGCGAAGCGGCCTGCGTGTCGGTGCATGGCGCCAACCGCCTGGGTTCCAATTCGCTGCTGGACCTGGTGGTGTTCGGTCGCGCGGTGGCCAACCGCTGCGCCGAGACGATCAAGCCGGGCGCTACGCACAAGCCGCTGCCGGCCGATGCCTGCGACAAGGCACTGGGCCTGCTGGACAAGCTGCGCTACGCCAAGGGCGATACGCCGACCTCGGTGATCCGCGACAACATGCAGCGGACCATGCAGGCCGATGCCGCGGTGTTCCGCACCAGCCAGACGCTGAAGGAAGGCTGCGAGAAGATGGCCGGCATCTTCGATTCGTTCCAGGACGTCAAGGTCAGCGATCGCTCGCTGGTCTGGAACTCGGACCTGATCGAAACCTACGAGCTGAACAACCTGCTGCTCAACGCAGTGGCGACGATCAACTCGGCCGAGCAGCGCAAGGAAAGCCGTGGTGCGCATGCGCACGAAGACTTCCCGGACCGCGACGACGTCAACTGGCACAAGCACACGCTGGTCAAGGTCGACGACAAGGGCAAGTGCAGCTTTGATTACCGCCCGGTGCACATGTACACGCTGACCGATGAGGTTGACGTGGTGCCGCCGAAGCCGCGCGTGTACTGATCGCGACCCCCGCCTACCATGCAATCCGCGCCTTGACGGCGCGGGCCGCCTGAGCCAACGAGAGCAGCCATGGCCGAGTTTTCCCTGCCGAAGAATTCAAAGATCACGAAGGGCAAGCACTTCGCCGCCGCCAGCGGTGCGAAGAACCTGCGTACCTTCAAGGTCTACCGCTGGAGTCCGGACGACGACAGCAACCCGCGTACCGATACGTACGAGATCGACCTCGACGCGTGCGGCCCGATGGTCCTGGACGCGCTGATCAAGATCAAGAACGAGATCGATCCGACCCTGACCTTCCGTCGTTCGTGCCGCGAGGGCATCTGCGGTTCGTGCGCGATGAACATCGACGGCACCAATACGCTGGCCTGCACCCGCGCCATCGCCGACTGCGGCAAGGCCGAAGTGCCGATCTACCCGCTGCCGCACATGAGCGTGGTCAAGGACCTGGTGCCGGACCTGACCCACTTCTACGCGCAGTACGCTTCAATCAAGCCGTGGATCCGCACGCAGACCCCGGCACCGCCGGACCGCGAGCGCCTGCAGTCGCCGGAAGACCGCAAGAAGCTGGACGGTCTGTATGAGTGCATCCTGTGCGCCTGCTGCTCCACCAGCTGCCCGAGCTACTGGTGGAATGGCGAGCGCTACCTGGGCCCGGCGATTCTGCTGCAGGCCTATCGCTGGATCATCGATTCGCGTGATGAGGACACCGGTGCGCGCCTGGACGATCTGGAAGATCCGTTCAAGCTGTACCGCTGCCACACCATCATGAACTGCGCACGGACCTGCCCGAAGGGCCTGAACCCGGCGCTGGCGATCGCCGAGATCAAGAAGCTGATGATGGCGCGTCGCGCCTGAGTGGTGCGGTTGCCGTGAAGTACCCCGCGACGCCGAGCCCAGCTCGGCGTTGCGCTATCCGGGAATGACGATGGACGAAGCGATCCTGTTGAAGAAGCTGCGCTGGCGTTGCCGCCGCGGCATGCGTGAGCTGGACCAGCTGTTCGAGCATTACCTCGACCGCGAGTGGGCCACGGCCCCGGCCGAAGAACGCGAGGTTTTCCTGTTCCTGCTCGATTGCGAGGACGATAAGTTGTGGCGGTGGTTCATGGGTTACGAGGCCTGCCCGCATGCACACGCCGTCCCCTTGCTCGACCGGATCCGTACCCTCAAGGCTTGAATGGCGTCCATCGCGGCTGCAGGCCGTGGCCGAGGCGGTGGTGCTGCTGGCCGCACCGTGGTTGATCGGCGCCAGTGGGATGCCGGTGCGGCTGCAGCCGCCGGCCGTGCTGCTGTGCTGGTTGGTGCAGGCAGTGCTGCTGTGGCGTCGGTTGGCTGCGCCTTGCCGCGTGCTGTGGTTGCAGGAGCCCACAAGGCCCCTGCTGCTGGACGGAATGGAGCTGGAAGATCCTGCGCTGCACGTGCGCGGCCCGTGGCTGCAGCTGCGCTGGCAGGGTCCGGGGAAAACGCGCGGCGTGCTGCTTTTCTGGCCGGATGTGCTGTCTCCCGGGCAACGACGTGAACTGCGTCTGGCCGTCCGTGCACGCCAGGTTTCCCGTAAGCCGCCGTAGGTGGCACCATACGCTGAATCTATTGGCGCACCTGCATGTTCAAACCCATTCCCGTGTCCATCGGCCTGCGCTACCTGCGGGCCAAGCGCCGCAACGGCTTCATCTCCTTCATTTCGATGGCATCGATCCTCGGCATCGCGCTGGGCGTGACGGTGCTGATCACCACGCTGGCGGTGATGAGTGGTTTCCAGAAGGAAATCCGCGACCGCCTGCTGCAGATGTCCGCGCATACCACCATCAGCCGCGACGGCGAGCCGATGAGCGACTGGCAGCGCGCCGTGGACGTGGCTTACCAGGATGCGCGCGTGGCCGGTGCCGCGCCGTACATCGAGATCCAGGCGATGATCAGCGGCCCCCGCGTGCAGGGCGCGCTGGTGCAGGGCGTGGACCCGGCGATGGAGCCGAAGGTCTCGGTGGTTGCCGAGAAGATGAAGAAAGGCCGCTTCGACGACCTCACGCAAGGCAGCTACAACATCATCCTCGGCCAGGAGCTGGCGACCTGGCTGGGCGTGGACGTCGGTGACCAGGTGGTGGCGACGCTGGCCGAAGTGCAGGGCACGCCGATGGGCGCGATCCCACGCATGAAGCGGTTCACCGTCAGCGGCATCTTCGAAGCCGGCTACAACGAGATCGACCGCGGCGTGGCGTTCGCCAACATGAAGGACCTCGAGCGCGTGCTGCGCATCGATGGCGCCACCGGCGTGCGCCTGAAGCTGCATGACATGGACCAGGCGCTCACCGTCGGGGTGGACCTGGCGCAGCGCCTGGGCGGCGCCTACCGGGTCAGTGACTGGACCCAGCAGAATGCCAACCTGTACCACTCGCTGCGCATGGAGAAGGTGGTGATGGGCATCCTGCTGTCGCTGATCATCGCGATGGGCGCCTTCAACCTGGTGTCCTCGCAGGTGATGCTGGTGACCGACAAGCAAGCCGACATCGCCATCCTGCGCACGCTGGGGCTGACCCCGCGCGGAGTGATGGGGGTGTTCATGGTGCAGGGTTCGCTGATCGGCATCATCGGCACCGTCGCCGGCGTGATCGGCGGCATCACCCTGACCCTCAACCTGGAACGCATCCTCGGCGCCATCGAGGCGGTGTTCAACGTCAAGCTGCTGCCGGAAGATGTGTATTACATCACCGGCCTGCCAACCGACATGCAGACCGCCGACATCGTGGTGATCACCGTGGTGGCGCTGCTGATGAGCTTCCTGGCCACCCTGTACCCGGCGTGGCGCGCCGCTCGCACCCAGCCCGCGGAGGCGCTGCGTTATGAATGAGGTTTTCTCCCCCGGCCAGGAAGTGATCCGCGCGCAGGCGCTGGGCAAGACCTACGCCGAAGGCCGGATGCATACCCCGGTGTTCGATGGGCTGGACCTGCAGGTCAGCGCCGGCGAAACCGTGGCCATCATCGGTGCCTCCGGTGCCGGCAAGAGCACGCTGCTGCACCTGCTGGGCGGGCTGGACACGCCGAGTGCGGGCGAGGTGTTCGTCACCGGCCAGCAGATGTCCACGCTGTCCGACGGCGCCCGTGGCCTGCTGCGCAATCGGGCGCTGGGCTTCGTGTACCAGTTCCACCACCTGCTGCCGGAGTTCACCGCGCTGGAAAACGTGATGATGCCGGTGCTGCTGGGCGGCGGCGAAGTGGCGGCGGCCAATGACCGCGCCAGGCAGTTGCTGGAGTCGGTCGGCCTCGGCCATCGGCTGCAGCACAAGCCCGGCGAGTTGTCCGGTGGCGAGCGCCAACGCGCCGCCGTGGCCCGCGCACTGGTCAACCAGCCGGCCTGCGTGCTCGGTGACGAACCCACCGGCAACCTGGATGACCGCACCGCCGGCACCGTGTTCGAGCTGATGCTGGAACTCAACCGCGCCCGGCATACCTCGCTGGTGCTGGTCACCCATGACCGCAGCCTGGCGCGCAAGCTGGACCGCGTGCTGGAACTGCGCGAAGGCAAGCTGCACGCATTGGCCCACGCCGACGTTTGACGGGTAGTGACGGCCGCTGGCCGTCAATGCTTTTACGGACAGCGGCCGTCACTACCGGGTTCACGGGCGTGCTGCATCATCAGCTTCATCTCCATGGAATCCCGCCATGAAACGCCTGATCCTTGTCTTCCTGTGCGTCAGCCTTGCGGCCTGTGCCAGCAGCGGGCGAGTGAGCAGCGTTGAGCGGCTGGCGCTGTACCGCGCCCACGCCGGTGCGCCGCAGGGTGACATGCCCTTCCAGGGCAGCCTGAACGGCTGGAACGAACTGGGCGACAGCGCACTGGCGGTCTGGACCCGGCCGGGCCAAGCGTTCCTGCTGGAGCTCACCGGGCCGTGCCCGGACCTGCCGTACGCGCAGGCGATCGGGCTGACCAGCTGGGTCGGGCGGGTATCGGCGCGGCTGGACAAAGTGCTGGTGCGCGGGCCGGGCCCGGGGCCGCAGATGCCGTGTTACATCGGCAGCATCCGCCCGCTGGACGTCAAGGCGCTGCGCGCTTCAGAGCAGCAGCTTCGGCACGCGCAGGCCGAAGCGCGCCAGGAATGATCAGGCTTCGGGCACGAAGCCCGGCGGCTTTTCCGCATTGCCGGCGAACAGGTACTTGACCAGTTCTTCTTCCAGGAACGCGCGGTGCTTGGGATCGCGCGGTGACAGCCGGTTTTCGTTGATCAGCATGGTCTGGTGGGCCAGCCAGGCGCTCCAGGCCGGCTTGCCGATGTTGGCGAAGATGCGCTGGCCGAGCTCGCCGGGGTAGGGCACGAAATCGAGGCCTTCGGCGTCGGCTTGCTGGTACTGGCAGAAAATGGTGCGGGGCATGGGCAGGTACTCCTGTTCGAAGCACTAGTGTAGCGCCGAGCCACGCTCGGCGGCCTTCAGCGCGCCTGCAGCAGCTTGCGGATGGGCGCGGGCAGGCCCAGCGCGGGCAGGTCCTTGGCCGCCACCCAGCGCAGCATCGGATGCTCGTGTTTCAGGCCTTCCACGCGGGTGCGTAGTACCTGCAGGTGCAGGCGGTAATGACTGAAGGTGTGCTGCAGCACGGGCAGTTCCTCGGCATCTTCCAGGGCTCCATCAACGTTCCCATCGAACCACGCCTGCAGCGCCATGCCGCTGTCGGCCTGCGGCAGGGTCCATAGCGATGCCCAGATGCCGGTCTCCGGTCGCTTCTGCAGCAGCACGCGGCCGTGTCTGTCGTGCAGCCACAGGGCCATCGCTTCCCGCTCCGGCAGCACTTTGCCCGGCTTGGCCGTCGGCAGCTCGGCGGTGCGCCCGTCGCGGCGCGCCACGCAGTCTTCCTGCAGTGGGCAGATCACGCAGGCCGGCCGGCTGCGCGTGCACAGCGTTGCGCCCAGGTCCATCTGCGCCTGGGTGTAATCGGCCATCCGTCCGGCCGGCACGTGGGCCACGTGCGCTTCGGCCAACGTCCACAGCGGCCGCTCGACAGCCGGCAGGCCGGGGAATCCTTCGATGCCGTGGTAGCGGGTCAGCACGCGTTTGACGTTGCCATCCAGGATGGCGAACGGATCATTCCAGGCCTGGCTGAGGATCGCCCCGGCGGTGCTGCGGCCGATCCCCGGCAGTGCGTGCAGCGCATCGAAATCACGCGGCAGCTCGCCGCCGTGGGCGTCCACGCAGCGCGTGGCGGCGGCATGCAGGTTGCGTGCGCGGGCGTAATAGCCGAGCCCGGCCCACTGCGCCATCACCGCATCGTTGTCGGCCGCGGCGAGGTCGGGCAGGGTGGGGAAGTGCTGCAGGAATTTCAGGAAGTACGGGATGACCGTCGCCACCTGGGTCTGCTGCAGCATGATCTCCGACAGCCACACCCGGTACGGCGTGCGCGGATGCTGCCAAGGCAGGTCGTGGCGACCGTGCTGTTCAAACCAGTGCAGCAGCCGCGCGACGAACCGGTCATCACCGCCGGCGGCCGACGCCTGCGGTGGCGTGGCCGCAACCGCGGTGGCGGCCTCAGGCACTGCCGAGTGCTTCGGGCAGCAATGCGTCGACGAAGGCTTCCGGATCGAACACGCGCAGGTCTTCCGGCCGCTCGCCGATGCCGGCGAAGCGGATCGGGATGCCGAACTCCTGGGCCAGCGCGAACACCACGCCGCCCTTGGCGGTGCCGTCCAGCTTGGTCACCACCAGGCCGGTGACATTCACCGCCGCGTTGAACTGGCGCAGCTGCGAGAGTGCGTTCTGGCCGGTGGTGCCATCGATCACCATCAGCACTTCATGCGGCGCGCCGGGATCGATCTTGCCGAGCACGCGGCGGATCTTGCCCAGCTCGTTCATCAGGCCGGACTGGGTGTGCAGGCGCCCGGCGGTATCGGCGATCAACACCGAGGTGCCACGTGCCTTGCCGGCCTGCAGCGCATCGAAGGCCACCGATGCGGCATCGGCGTTCTGGCCTTGGGCAATCACGGTGACGCCGTTGCGGTCACCCCAGGCCTGCAGCTGCGCCACGGCGGCAGCGCGGAAGGTATCGCCGGCGGCCAGCATCAGGCTGTGGCCTTCGTCCTTGAAGCGCTTGGCGAGCTTGCCGATGGTGGTGGTCTTGCCGACGCCGTTGACGCCCACGGTGAGTACCACGAACGGCTTTGCGTTGCGGTCGATCAGCAACGGCTTGGCGACCGGTTTCAGGATGGCGATCAGGTCTGCACGCAGGGCGGCCAGCAGCGCATTGGCATCGGCGAACTCGCGCGACTTCATGCGCCTGCGCAGGCTTTCCACCAGGGTCGTGCTGGCGGTGACGCCCACGTCCGCGGTGATCAAAGCAGTCTCGATTTCATCCAGCAGGTCATCGTCGAGCTTGGGATTGCGTGAGAACAGGCCACCGAAGCTGCGTGCGAAGGTGCTGTTGCGCAGGCGCTCGCGCCAACCGGTCTTGCCGGCCGGGGCGGGCTCGGCATCGACCAGCACGGGCAGGTCGGCGGCGGGGGCGGCCGGTGCCGGTGCCGGGGTAACCGGGGCCAGCGGCGCAAGTACCGCGGCGGCGGCAAGGGCTTCGGCTTCGAAATCTTCTGGCGCCAGCACGCGCTCCGGCGCGGGCGTGGCCACGGGTGCGGCAGGTGCAGCGGCAGGTGCCGGGGTAACGACGGGCGCTGCTGCAGGCGGTTGGGCAACCGGCTGCGGTGCTGCTTCCGCTACGGGTGCAGGGGCCTCCGTTACCGGCGCGGCGACCGGCTCCGGCGGCGGCGCCGGCCTGGCCGAAGGAAACGCAGCGGCGAGCTCTTCAGCCGAATAGTGCTGGGTCTTGGGCGCATCGACCTGCGAGGCGTCCTGGGCTTTTTTGCGGCGGAAGAAACTGAGCATTGGCAGGTAACGGCTTTAGATCAGGGGGTAGATTACCACCGGGCCCGTCAGGGCCCGTGTGGATGGGGGATCAATGCAGGGGTAGCGCCGAGCCATGCTCGGCGAGCGTAGCGGCCGCCAGATCAGGCAGACAGTTCCAGCAACAGCTTGTTCAGGCGCGCCACGTAGGCACCCGGATCCTTGAGGCTGTCACCCGCGGCCAGCGCGGCCTGGTCGAACAGCACCCGGCCAAGGTCATCGAAGCGCTCGCCATCGGCTTCAGCATCGAGCTTGGCGATCAGCGGATGGCCGGGGTTGATCTCCAGCACCGGCTTGCTCTCGGGCACCTTCTGCCCGCTCGCTTCCAGGATCTGGCGCATCTGCAGGCCCAGGTCCTGCTCGCCGATGGCCAGCACCGCCGGCGAATCGGTCAGGCGGTGCGACACGCGCACTTCGGCCACGTCATCGCCGAGCGCGGTCTTCAGCCGCTCCACCAGCGCCTGCTTGTCCTTGGCCGCCGATTCCTGCGCCTGCTTGTCTTCCTCGCTTTCCAGCGCGCCCAGGTCCAGGTCGCCGCGTGCGATATCCACGAAGCGCTTGCCGTCGAAGTCGGTCAGGTAGCCCATCAACCACTCGTCGATGCGGTCGGTCAGCAGCAGCACTTCGATGCCCTTCTTGCGGAACACTTCCAGGTGCGGGCTGTTGCGCACCTGGGTGTAGCTCTCGCCGGTCAGGTAATAGATCTTGTCCTGGCCCTCGGCCACGCGGCCCAGGTAGTCTCCCAGCGACACCGTCTGCGCATCGCCTTCGCCGCGGGTGGAGGCGAAACGCAGCAGGCCGGCGACCTTTTCGCGGTTGTTGTAGTCCTCGGCCGGGCCTTCCTTCAGCACCTGGCCGAACTCCTTCCAGAACGTGGCGTACTGCTCTGGCTTGTCCTTGGACAGCTTCTCCAGCATGTCCAGCGAGCGCTTGGTCAACGCGGACTTCATCGAATCGATGACCGGGCCGGACTGCAGGATCTCGCGCGAAACGTTCAGCGACAGATCGTTGGAATCGACCACGCCCTTGATGAAACGCAGGTACAGCGGCAGGAACTGCTCGGCCTGGTCCATCACGAACACGCGCTGCACGTACAGCTTCAGGCCCTTCGGCGCTTCACGGTGGTACAGGTCGAACGGCGCGCGGCCGGGCACGTACAGCAGCGAGGTGTACTCCAGCTTGCCTTCGACCTTGTTGTGGCTCCAGGCCAGCGGGTCGCTGTGGTCATGCGCGACGTGCTTGTAGAACTCGGTGTACTCGGCGTCGGTGACCTCGGTGCGCGGGCGCGTCCACAGCGCGCTGGCGCGGTTGACGGTCTCCCATTCCACCGCCGGTGCGTCGGTCTCGCCTTCGACCGGGGCAGCTTCCTTCGGCATCTGGATCGGCAGGCCGATGTGGTCCGAATACTTCTTCAGGATGCTGCGCAGGCGCCAGCCATCGGCGAAATCATGCTCGCCATCCTTCAGGTGCAGCACGATGCGGGTACCGCGCTCGGTCTTTTCCACCGCAGCGATGTCGAACTCGCCTTCGCCGCGCGAGGACCAGCGCACGCCTTCGGCGGCCGGCGCGCCGGCACGGCGCGAGAACACATCGACCTGGTCGGCGACGATGAAGGCGCTGTAGAAGCCCACGCCGAACTGCCCGATGAGCTGCGAATCCTTCTTCTGGTCGCCGGACAGCTGGCGCAGGAACTCGCCGGTACCGGACTTGGCGATGGTGCCCAGGTGGGCGATGGCTTCCTCGCGGCTCATGCCGATGCCGTTGTCTTCGATGGTCACCGTGTGGGCGTCGGCATCGAAGCTGACCCGCACGCGCAGCTCGTTGTCACCTTCCAGCAGCGCCGGCTGGGTCAATGCTTCGAAGCGCAGCTTGTCGGCAGCGTCGGCGGCATTGGACACCAGCTCGCGCAGGAAGATTTCCTTGTTCGAGTACAGCGAATGGATCATCAGCTGCAGCAGCTGCTTGACCTCGGTCTGGAAGCCAAGGGTTTCGGTCTGGGTGGTTTCAGTCATCGCATGGGGCTCCGTGTCATTGCCGCGCCAGCGTGTGCGGCCTGGGCAAGGGGTGAGGGTGATTGTCCCGTTATCAAGGCCTCCGGTTGGCCAGCGAACGGCGCAGCCCCTCGTGGTGGGTCGCTGGGAGCGGTTTACTGTGATTGGCCGGGCGGTGGGGCTGGTCGGGGGACGGCAAGAGCCGCTCCTGCNCCCCCGCCCAGCCCCCCCGCCCGGCCCTGAGACATGTCCGGTGCGCCCACCACGGCAAAGAAAAAGAAGAGCGGGATGGCCGGCCGCGCCCCGCTGAGGGCCACGGATACAGTCCGCCGACCATGGGTCGGCGCTACCGCTTTTTCTTTTCTTTTTTTTCTTACGTGGCGGCGCGCGCGCGGACTGTCAGGGCCGGGCGGGAGGGGTTGGTGGGGGCGTGGAGCGCCAGGGATGGCGCGACACGAGGCCCGCATGGATGCAGTTTCTGCCGTCCCCCACCAACCCCTCCCGCCCGGCCCAATCTCAGGACACCCAAGCTCTACGCGGACCACCACGAGGGGCTCCGCCGTTCGCTGCAGACGGCGCTGCCGCTACAATCCCACCATGCTGAATTCCATGAACCAGACCCGTGCACGGGTCAATCCCGGCCGCGCGCCGTGAGCGGCCGCAACGGAAACGAAGGCCAGGTCCGCATCATTGGCGGGCAGTGGCGCAATACCCGGCTGCCGGTGCCGATCCTGCCCGGCCTGCGCCCCAGCAGCGACCGCGTGCGCGAAACCCTGTTCAACTGGCTGATGCCCCGGCTAGGCGGCGCGCGCGTGCTGGACGTGTTCGCCGGCAGCGGCGCGCTGGGGCTGGAGGCGGTGTCGCGTGGCGCGGCCCACGCCACCCTGGTCGAACGCGATCCGCAGCTGGCCGCCAACCTGACCGCCGTGGTGACCAGGCTGAAGGCCGAGACCCGCGTGCAGGTGGTGCAGGCCGATGCGCTGCGCTGGCTGCAGACCGCCGCACCGGCACAGGCCAGCATCGCCTTCGTCGATCCGCCGTTCGCCGCTGGGCTGTGGGACAGCACGCTGGCGCTGCTGCCACGGCACCTGGCCGCCGATGCCTGGCTGTACCTGGAATCGCCGGACGGGCAGGCTCCGGCCTTGCCGGCGGAGTGGCTGCTGCACCGCGAAGGCGGCACCCGCGAGGTGCGCTTTGCGCTGTACCGGCGCGCCGCTGCTACACTTTGACCCAATCTGAACGTTCACGACCGCACATGACCGTCGCCAATCGTCGCATCGCTGTCTATCCGGGCACCTTCGACCCCATCACCAACGGTCACATCGACCTGGTGAACCGGGCAGCGCCGCTGTTCGAAAAGGTGGTGGTGGGCGTCGCACAGAGTCCGTCCAAGGGCCCGACGCTGCCGCTGGAGCTGCGCGTGCAGCTGGCTCGCGGGGCGCTGTCGCACCATGACAACGTGGAAGTGATCGGCTTCGACACCCTGCTGGCGCACTTCGTGCGCTCGGTCCAGGGCGGCATCCTGCTGCGCGGCCTGCGCGCGGTCTCCGATTTCGAGTACGAGTTCCAGATGGCCAGCATGAACCGCCACCTGATCCCGGAAGTCGAAACCCTGTTCCTGACGCCAGCCGAGCAGCACAGCTTCATCTCGTCCTCGCTGGTACGTGAAATCGCACGCCTGGGTGGCGACGTGTCGGGCTTCGTGCCGGCGTCGGTGCTCGATGCGCTGCGCAAGGCCCGCGAAGCCAAGGCGGCGCAGGCCTGATCCACCCGCCCGTGGCGGATGACCGCCGTCGGCACCTTTTTGTATCCACCGCAATCCACAGAACCACCACGGGAGATCATCCATGAACACCACCATGCGCGCGATGCTGCTGGCCTCGCTGGCCCTGGCCTTCACTGCCTGCAAGAAGGAAGAAGCCCCGGCCGCCGCTGCCGATGCACAGCAGGCGCTGGTCGCCCCGGCCAAGGACGACGATGCCGGCTGGAAGAAGTACCTGCAGACCGTCGCCGTGCAGAACATGGGCACCGTGACCAACAGCCCGTTCCTGTATTACCTCGCACCGGAATCGGATCCGGAGTTCGCTGCCAAGTTCGAGCGCCAGACCGAGAGCGCCACCCAGGCCGTCGCCCGTGGCGTACAGCCGGGCAACATGCTGGCCTTCGGTTCTTCGGCATCGGGCAAGATGGCCGACATGATCCAGGTCGTGTTCAAGGACGTGTCGCCGGATTCGATGAAGAACGTGCGCGTGCTGTTCATCGGCGACGCCGCTGACAATGCCCGCGTGCAGTCGGTCGTGCAGCCCACCGGTGCCGACTACGTTTTCGTCGAAGCCAAGTAATTCCCGTGCGGTAGCGGCCACGCCAACCGGCGTGGTCGTGGGCGGCGCCTTCGTGGCGGCGCCCCTGACCGGCCCGCGCGCCCGCGCAGGCCGGTGCCAGTCCAGCATCCCGGCCCCCTGTGGCAGGATGCGGTGCGCGGGCGAGGAGTCATCGCCGTGTCGCTGAAAATCAACGAGCTCTGCGTCAACTGTGACGTCTGTGAGCCAGCCTGCCCCAACCAGGCCATCTCGATGGGTGAAACCATCTACGTGATCGACCCTGCGCGCTGCACCGAGTGCGTGGGCCATTTCGACGAAGCCCAGTGCGTGGTCGTCTGTCCGGTCGAATGCATCGACCCGGATCCGGACATCGTCGAGACACATGACCAGCTGATGGCCAAGCTGCGTGGCCTGCAGCACGATCACCCCGAACTCTACGCGGAGCCCCCATCCGAATGAACCCGATCCTGCGCCCTCTGTTGCTGCTGGGCCTGCTGCTGTCCGCACCGCTGGCCCACGCTGATGCCCCGGCACGTGCCGCCCATCCCGATGGTGCCGCCATCGCCAGTGGTCACCAGCTTGCGACGCAGGCCGGCATGCAGATCCTGGCGCAGGGCGGCAATGCCTTCGACGCGGCCGTGGCGGTGTCGTCCACGCTGGCCGTGGTCGAGCCGATCAGCTCCGGGCTGGGCGGTGGTGGGTTCTTCCTGCTGCACGATGCGGCCTCCGGCAAGGACCTGATGCTGGACGCGCGCGAGACCGCGCCGGCCGCCGCTACCGAGGCGGCGTTCCTGGACAAGGACGGCAAGCTGGATCGTGACCGCTCGGTCAACGGCGCCTGGTCGGCCGGCATCCCCGGGCTGCCCGCCGCGCTGGTGGAGTTGTCGTCCAAGCATGGCAAGCTGCCGCTGAAGACCTCGCTGCAGCCGGCCATCCGCATTGCCCGCGAAGGCTTCCCGGTATATGCGCGGATGGCCAGGGGCTACCAGTCGCGGCGTGAAGTGATGGAGCGTTATGCCGGTACGCGCGAGGTGTACCTGCGCAACGGCAAGCCGATCGCCGAGGGAGACACCTTCCCGCAACCGGAACTGGCGCGCACCCTGGAACGTTTGGCGGAAGGGGGCTTCGATGGCTTTTACCGCGGCCAGACCGCCAAGCTGCTGCTGGCCGGTGTGAAGCAGGCCGGTGGCCGCTGGACCGCCGAAGAACTGGCCGGTTACACGGTGAAGGCGCGCGAGCCCATTGTGTTCGACTACAACGGCTGGAAGATCACCACCGCGCCGCCGCCGTCGTCCGGTGGCATCGCGCTGGCGGGCATGCTGCAGATCCTGGAAGGCTGGGACATCAAGTCGATGGATGAGGCGCACCGCGCCCACCTGGTGGTGGAAGCGATGCGCCGCGCGTACCGCGACCGCACCTTCTTCCTGGGCGACCCGGACTTCGTCGACATCCCGCAGAAGGTGCTGACCAGCAAGGATTACGCACAGGGCCTGCGCGCCACCATCCATCCGGAGAAGGCCACTCCCAGCGACCTGCTGTCGGGCAACCCGACCCCGCTGGAAGACGACGAAACGACGCATTTCTCGATCATCGACCGCGATGGCAACCGCGTCGGCGCGACCCAGACGGTGAACCTGCTGTACGGCTCGGGCCTGATTCCGAAGGGCACCGGGGTGCTGTTGAACAACGAGATGGACGACTTCGCGCTGAAGCCGGGCACGCCCAACGCGTTCGGCGTGATGGGTTACGCCGCCAACGCACCGAAGGCGGGCAAGCGCATGCTCAGTTCGATGACCCCGACCTTCATGGAAAACGCCGACAAGGTGGTGGTACTGGGCACGCCCGGTGGCAGCCGCATCATCACCATGGTGCTGCTGGGCATCCTGGGGTACGACCAGGGGCTGACCGCACAGCAGGTCGCCGCGCTGCCTCGCTACCACCACCAGTGGCTGCCCGATGCGATCGAGGCGGAAACCAACGCCTTCGATGCCGGCACCATCAAGCAGCTGCAGGCGATGGGCCACAAGATCGACCTGCCGGGTGACAGCGCCGCTGGCGGTCGCGGATCCAGCCACGTCTGGGGCAACCTGCAGACCGTCGAATGGGATCGCCGCAGCAACACGCTGTACGGCGGCAGCGACCCGCGCAATCCGGTCGGCAGCGCCGAGGTGAAGTGATCCGGTCACGGTCGTGCCGAGCCCTGGCCGGCGGGGCGGGGCTAGCGATTATTTAACGCTGGCTGACCGATACTTGCCGCATGAAACTATGGTCGATCCGCGGCAACACGCAGCGCCTGGACGGCGGTGCGATGTTCGGCAACGCACCGCGCGCGGTGTGGGAAAAATGGGCAGTGCCCGACGAGCTCAACCGTATCGAACTGGCCTGCCGTGCGCTGCTGGCCAGCCCGCTGGAAGGCAAGACAGTGCTGTTCGAAACCGGCATCGGTGCGTTCTTCGAGCCGCGCCTGCGCGAACGTTACGGCGTGCAGGAAAACCAGCACGTGCTGATTGATTCGCTGCGGGAAGCCGGCTTCGAGCACGAAGACATCGACGTGGTGGTCCTGAGCCATCTGCATTTCGACCACGCTGGCGGCCTGTTGGCGCCGTGGGTGGAAGGGCGTGCGCCGGAACTGCTGTTCCCCAATGCCACCTTCGTGGTGGGCGCTGAACACTGGCAGCGTGCACTGCAGCCGCATCCGCGCGACCGTGCCAGCTTCATCCCCGAATTGCCTGCACTGCTCGAGCAGAGCGGCCGGCTGGAGGTGGTGCAGGGCGAATATTCCAGGGTGCTGGGCCGCAGCGTGCGTTTCAGCTTCAGCGACGGCCATACCCCGGGGCTGATGCTGGCGGAGATCGTCGGCCAGCCGGGCAGGGACGGGCAGGCACATGGCGGGGTGGTGTTCTGCGCCGACCTGGTGCCGGGTCGTTCGTGGGTGCACGTGCCGATCACCATGGGCTACGACCGCAATGCCGAACTGCTGATCGACGAGAAGAAACAGTTCCTCGAAGACAAGCTGGCGCGCAACGTCCACCTGTTTTTCACCCACGACCCGCAGGTGGCGCTTGCGCAGCTGCAGCGCGACGACAAGGGCCGTTTCGTGACCGTGCACGAGCACAGCGAACTCAAGGCCCGCGCCCTGGCCTGAAAAAGGGGACGGAGGGAATTAAGTCGCAATCGGCCGGATCACCGCCAATTGCGACTTAATTCCTCCGTCCCCTTTTTATTGTCAGCCGATCACGCGGGTGCCGAATATGCGATCGCCGGCATCGCCGAGGCCCGGCAGGATGTAGCCCTTTTCGTTCAGATGGTCGTCGATGGCGGCGGTGTAGATCTGCACGTCCGGATGGACGGCCTGCACCGCGGCGATGCCTTCCGGTGCGGCGACCAGGAAGATGCCCTTGATGCGGCGGGCGCCGGCACGCTTGAGCATGTCGATGGTGGCGATCAGGGTGCCGCCGGTGGCCAGCATCGGGTCCAGGATCAGCGCATCGCGCTCTTCCAGGCGGCCGGTCAGGCGCTCGAAGTAGGGCACCGGCTGCAGCGTCTCTTCGTCGCGCTGCAGGCCGACCACGCTGACCCGGGCCGCCGGGATCAGCGACAGCACGCCGCTGAGCATGCCCAGGCCGGCGCGCAGGATCGGCACCACCGTGATCTTGGCGCCCGCGATGCGCTGCACCGTCACCGGGCCGGACCAGCCGTCCATGGTGTGCGATTCGGTGTCCAGGTCGGCGGTGGCCTCATAGGCCAGCAGCGTGCCCAGCTCGTTGGCCAGTTCGCGGAAATCCTTGGTGCTGAGCGCAGCGTTGCGCATCAGGCCGATCTTGTGCTGCACCAGCGGATGGCGCACTTCGACGATGTTCATGGGGGGCGGGAAAGGGGAAAGGCAGAGGCCTGTATTCTGCCGCAGCGCGCAGGTCGCGGCCAGCGCGGGGACGCGTCCATGCAGGATCCGGTGCCCCGGTGTCATGCCCGTGAAACCTCGCCGACATACCTTGCCCTCCCATTCTTCACACCGAATGGGGACACCCGTGCAGACCAAGACACCGTTGGCGATCGCCATCACCCTGACCCTGGCGATGGGGGCTGCCGCACCGCTGCATGCCGCCGGGCAGGACGTGGCCGCCACCAGTGCCCTCGCCGCTGATGCCACCGACCTGGACCGCATCGAAGTGCGCGCACAGCTGGAATCGCAGCTCCGCGCGGTGGACCTCAAACGCAGCAGCAATGCCATCGAAGACGCCGTGTCCTCCGATGCGCTGGGCCAGTACCCGGACAAGAACGTGGCCGAATCGCTGCAGCGCCTGCCCGGCGTCAGCGTCACCCGCGACCAGGGCGAAGGGCGCTTCGTGGTGGTGCGCGGCCTGGATGCCAACCTCAACAGCGTCAGCATCGACGGCATCGCGGTGGGCACCCCGGAGGATTCCAGCCGCGCCGCACCGCTGGATGTGATCCCGTCCGATTCCACCGAGCGCCTGCGCGTGGTCAAGTCGCCGACCCCGGACATGCCCGGCGATGCGATCGGTGGCGCGATCCTGGTCGAGTCGGCCTCGGCTTTCGACCGCGACGGCCGCAGCCTGCGCGGCAAGATCGAGGGCAGCCACCAGCAGCTGTCCGGCCACACCAGTCCGAAGGCGGCGATCAACTACAGCGAAGTCTTCGCCGATACGTTCGGCGTGGCGCTGGGCGTGAACTACCAGAACCGCAAGTTCGAATCGGACAACACCGAAGTCGAGTACGACGGCGAAGACGATGCCGCGCCGGGGGATGTCACCGCGATAAACCTGCAGCACCGCAAGTACGAAATCGAGCGCAAGCGCATCGGCGCCAACCTCAATTTCGACTGGCGTCCCAGCGAAGACAGCAGCTATTACCTGCGCGCGCTGTACAGCCGCTTCGACGATGCGGAGACGCGCCAGCGCACCATCTTCAACTTCGAAGATGCGGACATGGCGGCCACCGGTACCGACCAGTTCCGGCTGGACGACCTGCCGTCCGATGCGATCCAGAAGCGCATGCGCTACCGCACCAAGGAAGAGAACACCTTCGCGGCCAGCCTGGGCGGCGAAAACCGGCTGAGTTCGGCCGTGGTGGACTACAAGGTGGGCTATACCAAGACCGAAGAGCGCGTGGACGATGAGATGGAAGCGCGCTTCGAACTCGATGCCGACGACCTGTCCGGCACCCTGGACCAGCGCAGCCGGTTGCCGCGCTACACACTGTCCGACAACGAGTGGATGGACAACGCCAACTTCGCCTACGACCGCATGATCCTGTCGCCCAAGCGGGTGGACGACAAGGAACACAGCGCGCAGGTCAACGTGCGTTTCGACGCAGACAACGCCAGCTATAAGATCGGCCTGCTCGGGCGCTGGCGCGAGCGCGACGTGGACGTCAATGAAGTGGAGCTGCGCCGCGGGCCGGCGATCGACCTGGACAGCTGGACCACCGGCGCGCCCGAGCACCGGCATGGGTCGCTGGGGCAGGGCATGAGCTCGGCGCTGATGCGCCGCTACTGGGCGGCCAACAGCGGCCTGTACAGTGCACGGCCGCAGGAAACCGGGGCCAATGCGGTGACCTCGCTGGAAGAGGATTACACCGCCAGCGAAGACATCTTCGCCACCTATGCGATGGGCACCTGGGACATCGGCGCACTGCGCATCATCGGCGGCGTGCGCGTGGAAAACACCCAGTTCAGCGCCGTCGGCAACCAGGTCGACGTGGCCGAAGACGAGCGTAGCTTCACCGTCACCCCGCGCCTGGCCAACAGCAGCTACACCAACGTGCTGCCCGGCCTGCACCTGCGTTACGACGCGGCTGATGACTGGGTGCTGCGTGCATCGGCCAACAAGACCGTCTCGCGTCCGTCCTTCGGCGACATCTCCCCGCGCGTGGGCTACAGCCGCGGCGATGAGGAAGTGCGGCTGGGCAACCCGGAACTGGATCCGTACGAGTCGACCAACATCGACCTGTCGGTGGAGAAATACCTGGGCAGCACCGGCATCGTCTCGCTGGGTTTGTTCCACAAGTCCATCGACGGCTACATCGTGGAGACCGTGCGCCAGAACGATCCGGCCTACGAAGGCTTCGACGTGACCCAGGCGATCAACGGCGACAAGGCGAAGGTGCGTGGCGCGGAGTTCAATTACCAGCAGCAGCTCGCGTTCCTGCCACCGGGGCTGGATGGCCTGCTGGTGGGCGCCAGCGGCACCTGGCTGGACACTGATTTCGATCCGGGCCTGGACGACCGCGCGGGCGATGACTTCATGCTGCCGCGTGCCTCCAAGCATGTGTACAGCGCGCATGTCGGCTACGAAAAGTATGGCCTGAGTACGCGCATTGCCGCGGTGTACCGCAGCGAATACCTGGACAGCATCGGTGCCGGCCGCGCGTTCGATGTGTTCGTCGCTCCGCATACCCAGCTCGATTTCTCGCTGGACTACAAGTTCAGCCCCCGCGTCAGCATGTACTTCGAGGCACAGAATCTGTTGGACAAGCCGCTTGAGCTTTACCAGGGCACGCGTTCGCGCACCCTGCAGCTGGAAGAATACGGCCGCACGTATGCGGTCGGCCTGAAGGTGTCGCTGTGATGGCGCGGCGCATGCTGCTGGCCAGCGCGATGACGCTGGTGCTGGCTGCCGGTTGCACGCCGACAGCGCCGACAGCGCCCCCAGCGAACGACGCCGCCACCAAGGCGCCTGCCACCGTGGACGCCAGCGCCGAGCGCCAGGTCGCCACGCTGGCCGAAGCCTTCCTGACCCCGATGACCTCGGACGACAACATCGACTCCCCCGCGGCTTGGAAGGCACCGGATGGCAAGACCTGGCTCATTGCCACGGCCAAGGCCACCGACAAGCTGGTGGTGTATGACGGCAGCACCGGTTCGCCGCTGCGTGGGGTCGGCAGTACGGGCGCCGCGCTCGGCCAGTTCGACCGCCCCAACGGCATATCGGTGACCGATGACCTGCTGTGGATCGTCGAGCGTGACAACCACCGCGTGCAGGTGTTCTCGTTGCCGGATTTCACTCCGCTGGCAGCGTTCGGTGCGGACGATCTGCGCAAGCCGTACGGCCTGTGGGTGGATAAGCGCGCCGATGGCTACGCCGTCTACGTGACCGATTCCTGGGACAACGGCGAGGACGCGCAGGGCAATGACATCCTGCCGCCACTGGCAGAGCTGGACAAACGCGTGCGCCAGTACCACGTGCGCCGCGATGGCGCGGAGCTGACCGCAACGCTGGCCGCCAGCATCGGCGACACCAGCGAAGCCGGTGCGCTGCGCGTGGTGGAATCGATCTGGGGCGACCCGGCCAACGATCGCCTGCTGGTGGCCGAAGAAGACGAAACCTACGCCAGCGAGTTCAAGGTGTACACGCTGGCGGGCCGCTTCACCGGCACCACCTTCGGCCGGGATGTGTTCAAGGCCCAGGCAGAAGGCGTGATGCTGCGCACCTGTGGCAAGGACGGCTGGTGGATCACCACCGAACAGGGCAAGGAGCGCAGCGTGTTCCACCTGTTCGACCGCCACAGCCTGAAGCCGGTGGGATCCTTCCAGGGCAACAAGGTGGCCAATACCGATGGCATCTGGATGATGCAGCAGGGCAGCCCGCGCTTCCCGCATGGCGCGCTGTACGCCGTGCATGACGACCAGGGCGTGGTGGCCTTCGACTGGGAACAGATCGCCAAGGCGCTGGCACTGCCGCTGGAGTGCGCATCGTGATCGCGCGCCTGGCGTCCCTTGCCTTGGGTGTCGCGCTGGCGCTGTCTGCCGTGCCGGCGCTGGCCGATGAGCCGGCCTCGCGCGTGGAGCCCAACAGCCAGGTGCCGGCGGGTAACCGGCACTATGCCGCCACCGGCTTCCCGGACCGCATCGTCGCCTCGCCGGCGGCCGATGCCGCGCAGGGCTTCGCCGTGCGCTGGCGCACCGATGGCAGCGTGCAGGCACCGCTGCTGGAGATCGCCCCGGCCGACGACACCCCCGGGTTCGGACCGATCACCCGTATCACCGCCAGCAGCCAGCCGCTGCAGACCGAGAACGGCCTGTCGCACCACCACCGTGCCGATGTCAGCGGCCTGACGCCCGGTACGCTGTATGTGTACCGCGTGCAGGGCAAGGACACCTGGAGTGCCTGGAACCAGCTGCGTACCGCTGGCAGTGCCGATCAGCCGATGACCTTCCTGTATTTCGGCGATACCCAGAACAAGAACCTCAGCCATGTCACCCGGGTAGTGCGGGCGGCGCAGAAAGCCGCGCCGGATGCCAACCTGAGCTTGTTCGCCGGCGATCTGGTCAGTGGCGGCTACGACGCCGATGACAGCGAATGGGGCGAGTGGTTCGCCGCCACCGGCTGGCTGGCGCAGGAAACGATGCTGGCACCGGCGATCGGCAACCACGAGTATTTCGAAGAGTTTGAAGACACCCCGCAGGAGCGCCGGGTGATGGCGCGGCACTGGCCTGCTACGTTCGCGCTGCCGGACAACGGGGCGACGGGCGCAGAAAAGAGTACGTACTGGTTCGACTACCAGGGCGTCCGCTTCGCCGTGCTCGATGGCACCTCGGCAATGGACCTGGGCACCGCGCAGGCGCAGGCGCAGTGGCTGGACGGCGTGCTGGCGGCCAACACCCAGCCGTGGACGATCGTGGTGGTGCACCAGCCGTTCTATTCGCCGGCGCGAGGCCGCCACAACCCGGTGCTGCAGGAAGCGCTGCTGCCTGTGGTGCGCCGCCATGGCGTGGACCTGGTGCTGCAGGGCCATGACCACACCTATGGCCGCCGCGGCGAGGACGGCATGGCGACCCCGCAGTTCGTGGTCAGCAATGCCAGCCCGAAGCAGTACCGGCTGTCGAAGGAGGCCCTGCAGACGATGTCACCGGTGGCCGAAGACACCCAGCTGTTCCAGGTG
This sequence comes from Stenotrophomonas sp. CFBP 13724, assembly GCF_014841975.1. Taxonomy (NCBI): domain Bacteria; kingdom Pseudomonadati; phylum Pseudomonadota; class Gammaproteobacteria; order Lysobacterales; family Lysobacteraceae; genus Stenotrophomonas; species Stenotrophomonas sp. CFBP 13724. The sequence goes on along the minus strand of NZ_JACYUW010000001.1, from coordinate 1,889,204 downwards.
CTGCGCATCGACCCGCAACGCCTGCACTATGAAGCGCGCACGGTGACCGGCAAGCTCTACGACGCCTTCGAGCTGGTCCGCCAGGCCGATGGCAGCACCCGGAAAGTGGAGCTGGAAGAAGGCCGCATCGAACCGCGCCGCTGCCTGCGCCCGCATGCGCCGACCGGGCGCAAGGACCGGTGCTGGGAATGAAGGCCCCCGTGCGCAACGCGCTGCCAATGCTGGCACTGGCCGCCGGCCTGGTCCTGATCACCGGCGCGGCGATCGGCGCCGACACGGTGCTGCATCCGTTCCTGGCCGCACAGCCCAGGCAGGCTCCGGAGGAGGTGCACCTGGCCGTGGAGATTCCGGCCGGGAGCTTCACCAAGTACGAGATCAAGGAAGACGGACTGGTACATGTGGACCGCTTCCAGTCGATGCCGGTGGCGTACCCGGCCAACTACGGTTCGATGCCGCGCACCTTGGCCGGTGACAACGATCCGCTCGATGCACTGGTCCTGACGCGTGAACCGCTGCATCCGGGGGTAATCGTGCGCTTCCGGCCGATCGGCTATCTGAAGATGGTCGACGATGGCGAGCAGGACGAGAAGGTGATCGGCGTGCCGACCGACAAGGTCGATCCCAGCTACGCGCACATCCGCGAGCTGGACGACCTGGCGCCGATCGAGCGCCAGCGCATCGAAGCGTTCTTCCGCGTGTACAAGGACCTGCCCGAAGGCCGCAATCCGGTGCAGCTGAGCGGCTGGGGCAACGCCGCCGAAGCGAAGGTGTTGATCCAGCAGTCGATGCAGCGTTTCGACAGCGCAGGAAAGGGCAGGTAGCGCCGAGCCATGCTCGGCGAGCGCGCAGCGCGGCCTGTATCAGACGTGGCATCGCCTGCCCGGAAAGCCGCCGAGCGTGGCTCGGCGCTACCCAAGTCGGCTCTACAGCCAGGTCACGCGCCATCGTTATGATGGCGCTTCCTGTTTTTGCCTTGGATGCAGCGCGTGTCATCAGCCCTGGTGTGGTTTCGCCGTGATCTCCGCCTTGCCGACAACCCGGCCCTGCAGGCTGCGCTGGAGGCAGGGCATGACGTCGTCCCGGTCTACATCCACGCTCCGCACGAGGAGGGCAACTGGGCACCCGGCGCGGCATCCAATGCCTGGCGGCACCGTTCGCTGGCTGCGCTGGATGCGGACCTGCGCGCACGCGGCTCGCACCTGGTCCTGCGGCAAGGCGACAGCCTGGACGTGCTGCAGCAGCTGATCAGGGAGACCGGCGCGCAAGCGGTGTTCTGGAACCGCAGATACGAACCGGCGACGCAACCGCGTGATGCGAAGATCAAGCGCACGCTGCGTGAGCAGGGTCTGCAGGCAGACAGCTGCAACGGCAGCCTGCTGTTTGAACCGTGGGAGCTGGAAACCAAGCAGGGCGGCCCGTACAAGGTGTTCACCCCGTTCTGGCGCAACGCACTGAGTAAATGGAGGCTGCAGCCCGGCAGCGAGGCGCCGGCCAGCTTGCCCGCGCATGCCGTGCAGGGGCTCGCGCTGGACGCGCTGGGGTTGGCCCCCGCGCTGGACTGGGATGCCGGCTTCTGGGAGCACTGGCAGCCCGGCGAGGCCGGTGCGCGCGAGGCGCTGACGGTGTTTGTCGATGGTGCGCTGCACGGCTATCGCGAGCAACGCGACCTGCCGGACCGCGTCGGTACCTCGTTGCTGTCACCGCACCTGCACTTCGGCGAGATCGCGCCGTGGCGCATCGTGCATGCGCTGGAAGCAGAGCGCAGCGCCGGCCGCAGCGCCGACATCGACGCCTACATCCGCCAGTTGTGCTGGCGCGATTTCGCCCATCACCTGCTGCACCATTTCCCGAAGACCAGCGACGAGAACCTCAATGCGCGTTTCGACGGATTTGCATGGGCCACGCCCAGCGCCGCCGACCTGCAGGCGTGGCAGCAGGGCCGCACCGGCGTGCCCATCGTCGATGCCGGGCTGCGCCAGCTCTGGCATACCGGGACGATGCACAACCGGGTGCGGATGATCGTGGCCAGTTACCTGTGCAAGCACATGCGGGCGCACTGGATCGTCGGCGCGCGCTGGTTCTGGGACACTTTGGTCGATGCGGACCTGGCCAACAATTCCATGGGCTGGCAGTGGGTCGGCGGCACCGGGGCCGACGCCGCGCCGTATTTCCGGGTGTTCAACCCGGTGACCCAGGCCGAGAAATTCGATCCGCAGGCGCGTTACATCACGCGGTGGTTGCCTGAACTGGCCGCTCTGCCGGTCAAGGCCCGATTTGCCCCCTGGCAGCACGCCGCGCTGCTGGCGGCCAAGGCGCCAGGCTATCCGCGCGCACCGTTGGTCGGCCTGACGGAAGGCCGCGAGGCGGCGTTGGCGGCGTATCGCCGCACCGGGGCGGAGTAGGGCGCTTTTGCACGCCGTGGGGAACAAGCTGAACGGGGCGCTGTCCCCACGCGGTGCCCTCATCCCCGCATCGCGTCAGGCTGTATATGCTCACCCCGACGCACGCCGGACCAGCCGGCTTCCAAGGAGAACTCCATGATCCGTTCCGCTCCCCGCAATGTGGCCCTTGCCCTGATGACCGCCGCAGCGCTCAGCGCCTGCGCCACTGGCGGTTCCTACGTGCAGAGTGACCAGTACGGCAATGAAACCCAGCAGCAGAACCGCACCGGCCGCAACGCGCTGATCGGCACCGCAGTAGGTGTCGCAGCTGGCCTGTTGACCGGTGGCAGCGCGACCGAGCGCCGCCAGCACGCCATGATCGGCGCTGGCATCGGTGCGCTCAGTGGCGCGGCCGTTGGCCAGTACCAGGACCGCCAGGAACGCGCGCTGCGCGAACGTACCGCCAATACCGGTATCGACGTGGTGCGCCAGGGCGACAACATCAGCCTGAACCTGCCGGACGGCATCACCTTCGATTTCGGCAAGTCGGCGCTGAAGCCGCAGTTCTACGGCTCGCTCAACGGCGTCGCCAGCACGCTGTCCGAATACAACCAGACGATGATCGAAGTGGTCGGCCATACCGACAGCATCGGCAGCGACGCGGTCAACAACCGCTTGTCCAAGGAACGTGCCGATGCCGTGGCGTCCTACCTGACGGCGCAGGGCGTGCAGCGTGCGCGTATCGAAACGCTGGGCGCGGGCAAGGCCTATCCGATTGCCGATAACAGCACCGACGCGGGCCGCGCACAGAACCGCCGCGTGGAGATCCGTGTGATTCCCTTGCAGCAATAACGCGCAGCGTTATTGCGGTTGCGGCTTCGACCGCAACAAAATGCCGCCCTCGCAGGCGGCATTTTTTGTAGGTGACGACCGTTGGTCGTCACGCCGACAGCAAACAGCGTGACGACCAACGGTCGTCACCCACCGAAGTTCATGACGGCAGCGGCCGTCACTACCGAAGCGGTTGACGGCCAGTGGCCGTCATCACCCGATCAGGCAGCGACCACTTCCAGGATCCGCTTTCCTTCGGCGGCCGCTTCTGCTTCGGCTTTCTCGGTCTGCTGCTGCGCGTACTTCGCCGCCGGGCACTGCGCCATCATGTAGTTGGCGTCGAAGTTCAGCTTCTCCACCAGGAAATCCACGAACGCGCGCACCTTCGGCGACACCAGCTTGCCGCCGGCGAACACCGCGTTGAAGTCCACTTCCGGGCCGGTCCAGCCGGCCAGCACGCGGCGCACCATGCCGGTTTCGATGAACGGCTTGGCCATCACGTCACCGGTCAGCAACAGGCCTTCGCCGCACACCAGTGCGCCATTGAGCGCGGACACATCGTTGGCCACCATCAGGGGCGTGACCGGGAAATCACGCAGTTCGCCGCCGTTCTCGCCGAGCTGCCAGGTGATCCGGTTGGGATGGCTGTGGTACGCCTTGCGCATCGCCAGGATTCGATGGAACTGCAGCTCGTCCGGGTGCAGCGGCTCACCATGCCGTTCGATGTACGCCGGGCTGGCAAACACCTGCGTGCGCAGCGTGCCGAGCTTGCGCGCCACCAGGTTGGAATCGGGCAGCGACCCCACGCGCAGGGCCAGGTCGGCCTCGCCGGCGATCAGGTCCAGCTTCTCGTTGCCCAGATGCATGTCCAGGCGGATTTCCGGATACATCGCATGGAACTGACCCAGCAGCGGCGCGATCCAGGTGATGCCCAGCGAATAGGGCACGGTGAAGCGCAACCAGCCACGCGGGCCGGACTGCAGCTGGCTCACCGCACTCTCCGCTTCTTCCAGTTCGCGTGCGATGCGCTGGCAGTGCTCGTGGTAGATCGAGCCGGCCTCGGTAAGGCCCAGCCGACGCGTGGTCCGGTGCAGCAGGCGCGCGCCGAGGCGCGTTTCCAGTTCCTGCACCTTGCGGCTGACAGTGGTCTTGGGAAGGCCGAGCGATTTGGCTGCAGCAATGAAACTGCCTTGCTCGACCACTTTGACGAAGATCAGCGTTTCGTTGAGATCGTGGGACATGGTCGAATTCCTGGACGTCGGGGACGGGATTATCGTGACAAAAAGATTGGACCGGGTGCGGGATGATTATTCCCCTAAAAGAGGACTAATCAAGTAGGAGTTAGAAGCGCACCATGGCGCCATTCCCGAACCGGAGGCCATCAGTCATGAGCCTGCGCAACATTCTCAACCTTTTCCGCTCCGCCGACCAGCACGACCTGGACCAGGCGATGACGGTCGAAAATCGTCCCAGTTCCTTGGTTAACAAGGATTTTCGCGAGTTCACCGCCGTCCCGCGGCAGCAGCGTGGCGGTGCCCTGCGTATCCGCCCGCGTGGCATGGATCGCCTGGGCCGTATCGGTATTGTCCCGCAGATGGGAGGAAATATCCCGTGAACGGGACGCTGGCGCCGGAGGTCCTCGTCCTCGGCGGCACCGGTGCCGTGGGCCAGGGCGTGGTCGGTGCATTGCTGGAAGCCGGCAGCCCGGTGCTGGTGGTCGGCCGCGATCCGGGCCGGCTGGCCGCACTGCGGTTGCAGTTCGACGACGAGCCGGGCCTGGAGACCATGCTCGGCTCGCTGGCCGATGACGAATCGGCCAAGGTGGTCGCCGACCGCGTCGCCGCACGCCAGCGCCCGTTGGGCGCGGTGGTCGCAGCGCTCGGGGGGCCGTATGCACGTGGCCGGGTCATCGACCGTCCCGGCGATGCGCTGATGCAGACCCTGCAGCTGGACCTGATGCCGCACGTACACGCCGTCCGCCACCTGCTGCCGCTGCTGCAGGACCACCACCACCCGCGCCGCTTCGTGATCATCGGCAGCCCCGCCGGCCTCAAGCCGTGGGCCGCGCATGGTGATTCCTCGATCACTGCCGCGGCACTGCGCATGTACGCGCAGGTGGTGCACCAGGAGGCGCAGGCGATGGGCGTGCGCGCGCAGCTGCTGGAAGTCGGTGCGCCGGTGTGCACGCCCAGCAACGCCGCCAACGCCTGCATCGAGTGGCCGAGCGCGCTGTTGGTCGGCCGCCGCCTGGTCTCGCTGCTGGACCAGTGCCACGACAACCGCGCGATCGTGCGTTGCGATACGCGCGATGCGCAGCTGCCTCGCGGGCTGCTGCGGCTGGACGCGCCGCTGCGATGGCGCGAATCGGCCGGGAGTGCTTGACCTCAACCTTTGTTGAGGTCGCACCATCCCCCGGCCGCCGGCCCGACCGGCACCACGAACGACAGAACACCCGTATCACCACCCCCTACGGATACATGCCATGAACACCATGATGCCCCTCCACCGCACCACCCGCCGCCTGGCCTTCGCCACGGTTTCGGCGTTGGCCCTGGCCATCCTTACTGCCTGCAGTGGCAGCCATGCCGAAGAAGCCGGCGCACCGCCTGCCCCGGAAGTCAGCGCCGCGCCGGTGCTGGTCAAGCAGGTCAGCCAGTGGGATGAGTTCAGTGGGCGCGTCGAAGCGGTCGAGAATGTCGACCTGCGTCCACGCGTCTCCGGCTACATCGACAAGGTCAACTACATCGAAGGCCAGGAAGTGAAGAAGGGCGATGTGCTGTTCACCATCGATGCCCGCAGCTACCAGGCCGAGTACGACCGCGCCCGCGCCGAGGTCGCCCGCGCCCGCACCCAGTCCACGCTGGCCCGCGGCGAGTCCGAGCGCGCCAAGCGCCTGTCCGAACAGCAGGCCATCTCCACCGAAACCTGGGAACAGCGCCGTGCGGCGTCCGACCAGGCTGGCGCCCAGCTGCAGGCGGCGCAGGCGGCCCTGGATGCGGCGGCGCTCAACCTGGAGTTCACCAAGGTGCGCGCGCCGATCAACGGCCGTGCGGGCCGCGCGATGGTTACCGCCGGCAACCTGGTCAGCGCCGGTGATGCAGCCAGCGTGCTGACCACGCTGGTGTCGCTGGAGAAGGTGCACGTGTACTTCGATGCCGACGAAGCCACCTTCCTGCGCTATGCGCAGATGGCACGCAAGGGTGAGCGCCCCAGCGAGCGCGACGAATCGCTGCCGGTGCGCATCGGCCTGAGCGGCGAGCAGGGCTTCCCGCACGAAGGCAAGGTCGACTTCCTGGACAACCAGGTGACCCGCAGCACCGGCACCATCCGCGTCCGCGCGCTGCTGGACAATGCCGACCGCCAGTTCACCCCGGGCCTGTTCGCCCGCGTGCAGCTGCTCGGCAGCGGCCAGTTCCAGGCCATGCTGATCGACGACCGCGCGGTGCTGACCGACCAGGACCGCAAGTACGTCTACGTAGTCGACAAGGACGGCAAGGCGCAGCGTCGCGACATCGCGCTGGGTCGCAGTGCCGAAGGCCTGCGCATCGTGGAGAACGGACTGGCGGCCGGCGACAAGGTGATCGTCGACGGCGTGCAGAAGGTCTTCATGCCGGGCATGCCGGTACAGGCCAAGCCGGTGGCCATGCAGTCAGGCACCGCGCCCGCCGCCACCCCTGCAAAGGCCCCCGTCCCGGCACCCGCACCGGCACGCGTTGGTAGTGAAACCGCCGCACTGAACTGATCCATCCGGCCAGCGTCACCGCGAACCCCGATCCCCTGCCAGCACGGCAGGGGCAGGGTGGCTGCACCCCCGCGCCGGCCAAACCCAAGGACATTCCCATGGATTTCTCCCGCTTTTTCATCGACAGGCCGATCTTCGCGGCGGTGTTGTCGATCATCATCTTCGCCGCCGGCCTGATCAGCATCCCGCTGCTGCCGACCGGTGAATATCCCGACGTCGTCCCGCCTTCGGTGGTGGTGCGCACCGTGTACCCGGGCGCCAACCCGAAAGTGATCGCAGAAACGGTGGCCACGCCGCTGGAAGAAGCGATCAACGGCGTGGAGGACATGATGTACATGAAGTCCGTCGCCGGCTCCGACGGCGTGCTGCAGATGACCATCACCTTCCGCCCGAGCACCGACCCGGACGCGGCGGCGGTGAAGGTGCAGAACCGCGTGGCGCAGGCCCAGGCCCGTCTTCCCGAGGACGTGCGGCGGCAGGGCGTGACCACCCAGAAGCAGTCGCCGACCTTCCTGATGGTGGTGCACCTGACCTCGCCGAACGGAAAGTACGACACGCTGTACCTGCGCAACTACGCCCGCCTGCACGTCAAGGACGCGCTGTCGCGCATCCAGGGCGTGGGTGATGCACAGATCTTCGGTGGCGGTGACTACGCCATGCGTGCCTGGCTGGACCCGGACAAGATCGCTGCGCGCGGGCTGACCGCCAGCGACGTCGTCGGGGCGATGCGCGAGCAGAACGTGCAGGTCTCGGCCGGCCAGCTGGGTGCCGAACCGATGCCCAACAGCCAGTTCCTGACCCTGATCAATGCGCAGGGCCGGCTGAAGAGCGAGCAGGAATTCAACGACATCGTGCTCAAGAGCGGCGTCGACGGTGAAGTGGTGCGTCTGTCCGATGTCGCCCGGCTGGAACTGGGCGCCGGTGATTACACCCTGCGTTCGCAGCTGGATGGCAAGAACGCGGTGGGTATCGGCATCTTCCAGGCTCCCGGCGCCAACGCGCTGGAAATCCGCGATGCCGTCATGAACACCATGGACGAGATGCAGAAGACCTTCCCGGACGACGTCAAGTACGAGGCGGTGTATGACACCACCATCTTCGTGCGCGACTCGATCAAGGCGGTGGTGTCCACCCTGCTGGAAGCCATCGCGCTGGTGGTGCTGGTAGTGATCCTGTTCCTGCAGACCTGGCGCGCCTCGATCATTCCGCTGATCGCCGTGCCGGTCTCCATCGTGGGTACCTTCGCTGCGCTGTACCTGCTGGGCTTCTCGATCAACACGCTGAGCCTGTTCGGCCTGGTGCTGGCGATCGGCATCGTGGTCGATGATGCGATCGTGGTGGTGGAGAACGTCGAGCGCAACATCGAAGAAGGCCTGTCACCCACCGCCGCCGCCCACCAGGCGATGAAGGAAGTGTCCGGCCCGATCGTCGCCATCGCGCTGGTGCTGTGTGCGGTGTTCGTGCCGATGGCCTTCCTGTCCGGTGTCACCGGCCAGTTCTACAAGCAGTTCGCGGTCACCATCGCCATTTCCACGGTGATCTCGGCGATCAACTCGCTGACCCTTTCGCCGGCCCTGGCCGCGCGCCTGCTCAAGCCGCATGACGCCGCCAAGGATGCGCCGACACGCATCATCGATCGCCTGTTCGGCTGGATCTTCCGTCCGTTCAATCGCTTCTTCAAGTCCAGCTCGGAGAAGTACGAGCGCAGCGTGTCCAACATCCTCGGCAAGCGTGGCGCGGTGTTCGTGGTGTACGCGCTGCTGCTGGTCGGCACCGGTGTGATGTTCAAGCTGGTCCCGCCGGGCTTCATCCCCACCCAGGACAAGCTGTACCTGATCGCCGGCGTGAAGCTGCCGGAAGGCTCTTCCATCGCCCGGACCGACGCGATGCTGAAGAAGGTCGCGCAGATCGCCATGGAAACCGATGGCGTGGCGCACACCATTTCCTTCCCCGGCCTCAATGCACTGCAGTTCACCAACACGCCCAACACCGGCGTGGCCTTCGTACCGCTGAAGCCCTTCAGCGAGCGCAATGGCCGCACCGCTGCGCAGATCAACGCGGAGATCAACCAGAAGATCGCCGCGCTGCAGGAGGGCTTTGCGTTCTCGATGATGCCGCCACCGATCCTCGGCCTGGGCAACGGCAACGGCTACCAGATGTTCATCGAAGACCGCGGCAACCTGGGTTACGGTGCGCTGCAGACGGCCGTGCAGACCATGCAGGGCGCTGTCTCGCAGACCCCGGGCATGGCCTTCCCGATCACCAGCTACCAGGCCAACGTGCCGCAGCTGGATGCCGAAGTGGATCGCGTCAAGGCCAAGGCCCAGGGCGTGCAGCTGACCGAACTGTTCGATACGTTGCAGACCTACCTCGGTTCGTCCTACGTCAACGACTTCAACCAGTTCGGCCGCACCTGGCAGGTGATCGCCCAGGCCGATGGCCAGTTCCGTGACAGCGTGGAAGACATCGGCCGCCTGCGTACCCGCAACGACCGTGGCGAAATGGTGCCGATCGGTTCGATGGTCACCGTCAAGCAGACCTTCGGCCCGGACCCGGTGCTGCGCTTCAATGGCTACCCGGCCGCCGACCTGGCCGGTGAAACCGATCCGCGCCTGCTGTCGTCCACCGAAGGCATGGCCAAGCTGACCGAGATCGCCGCCCAGGTGCTGCCGCCGGGCATGGTCACCGAATGGACCGATCTGAGCTACCAGCAGGCCACCCAGGGCAATGCCGCGCTGATCGTGTTCCCGGTGGCGGTGATGCTGGCCTTCCTGGTGCTGGCCGCGTTGTATGAAAGCTGGTCGCTGCCGCTGGCGGTGATCCTGATCGTCCCGATGACCCTGCTGTCGGCCCTGTTCGGCGTGTGGCTGACCGGCGGTGACAACAACGTGTTCGTGCAGGTCGGCCTGGTGGTGCTGATGGGCCTGGCGTGCAAGAACGCGATCCTGATCGTCGAGTTCGCCCGGGAGCTGGAAATGGGCGGCAAGGGCATCGTCGAAGCGGCGCTGGAAGCCTGCCGCCTGCGTCTGCGCCCGATCGTGATGACCTCCATCGCCTTCATCGCCGGCACCGTGCCGCTGGTGCTGTCGCATGGTGCAGGCGCCGAGGTCCGCTCGGTCACCGGCATCACGGTGTTCGCCGGCATGCTGGGCGTAACGTTGTTCGGCCTGTTCCTGACCCCGGTGTTCTACGTGGCCCTGCGCAAGTTCGTCACCCGCAATGGCGGTGGCCAACTGGTGACCCACGGCGAATCCACGCTGCATCACTGATCCGTTCCTCCCCCGGTAGCCGCCGAGCATTGCCCGGCGCTACCCCTGACCCAACCTGGAACCCCACAATGAACGCGAATACCCACAAGATTGCGCTGGTCACCGGTGCCACCCGTGGCATCGGCACCGAGACCGTGCGCCAGTTGGCGCAGGCCGGCGTGCACACCCTGCTGGCCGGCCGCAAGCGCGACACCGCCGTGGAAGTCGCCCTGAAGCTGCAGGCCGAAGGGCTGCCGGTGGAAGCCATCGAGCTGGACGTCACCGACGAAGCCAGCATCGCCGCTGCCGTCGAGCAGGTCCGCACCCGCCATGGCCACCTGGACATCCTGGTCAACAACGCCGGCATCCTGCTTGATGACATCAGCAAGGCGCCGTCGCAGCAGTCTTTGGATGCCTGGCGGCGCACCTTCGACACCAACGTGTTCGCGCTGGTGGCGGTGACCCAGGCGTTCCTGCCGCTGCTGCGCGAATCGGCCGCTGCGCGCATCGTCAACGTGTCCAGCCTGCTCGGTTCGGTCACCCTGCACAGCCAGCCGGGTTCGCCCATCTATGACTTCAAGGTGCCGGCCTACAACGTGTCCAAGAGTGCAGTGAATGCCTGGACCGCACAGCTGGCCTACGAACTGCGCGACACCGCGCACAAGGTCAACACCGTGCATCCGGGCTACGTCAAGACCGACATGAACGGTGGCGAGGGCGAAGTGGAAGTGTCCGTGGGCGCGCAGTCCAGCGTGCAGATGGCGCTGCTGGACGCCGATGGCCCGAACGGCAGCTTCACCTACCTGGGTGAGGTGCTGCCGTGGTGATCAAAACCCTGGTGGTTGCCCTGGCCAGCGTGCTGCTGGCCGGCTGCGTGACCGTCGGACCCAACTACAAGGCGCCGGTGGAAGCACCGGTGACCCTGCAGGGATCGGCGGCGCCGGTGTACAGCACCGAGTCGCCGGTGGCGACCTGGTGGGCACAGTTCGATGATCCGGTGCTGGAGGAACTGGTGCACCGCGCGCTGGCCGACAACCTGGATCTGCGTGTCTCGGTATCGCGCGTGCAGCAGGCGCGTGCGGTGTTCGTTGAAAGCCGCCTGGACCAGGCCCCGCATGTCACCGCAGGCGGTTCGTACGACCGCCGCAAGCAGCCAGATACGTTGGCCGGTGGCGAACGGGTGTTCAGTGAAAGCTACCAGCTCGGCTTCGACGCCGGCTGGGAGCTGGATCTGTTCGGTCGCCAGCGTCGTGCCGCCGAAGCCGCGCGCGCGGACCTGGATGCGGAGTGGGCCAACCTCGCCGATGCCCAGGTGCTGGTCGCCGCCGAAGTGGCACGCAATTACTTCGAGCTGCGCGGCACGCAGAAGCGCATCGCAGTAGCCGAACAGACCTTGGGCAACCTGCGTGACACCCAGAAGCTGACTGAAACCCGCTGGGACCTGGGCGCTGGCAGCGAGCTGGACGTGCAGAGCAGCCGCGCCCGGTTGAAGGCCATCGAAGCAGACATCCCGCTGCTGGAAGTGGCCCAGACCCAGTCGCGGCATCGCTTGGCCGTATTGCTGGGCCTGCGTCCGGATGCGTTGGACGGCCTGCTCGCCCCGCGCGACGTGCCGGCCTTCGCCAAGGCATTGCCGCTTGGCGACACGCGCGAGCTGCTGCGCCAGCGAGCGGACGTACGCGTGGCCGAACGGCGGCTTGCCGCAGCCACGGCACGGGTCGGCGTTGCCACCGCGGATCTGTTCCCGCGGTTGTCGCTGAGCGGCTTCGTCGGCTTCCTTGGTGGCGATGCCAGCGGGCTGGTCAACGGCAACAACAAAGCGTGGTCGCTGACCCCGTCGTTGAGTTGGGCCGCGTTTGATTTCGGCACCGTGCGTGCGCGCCTGAAGGCCAGCAAGGCCGAAGCCGATGGCGTGGCGGCGCAGTACGAACAGGCCGTGCTGCTGGCGCTGGAAGATACGGAGAACGCGCTGACCCGCTACGCCAAGCAGCAGGCCCGGCTGGCGATCGTCGCCGAGCAGGCGCAGGCCGCACGGCGTGCGGAAACGCTGGCGCAGATCCGCTATCGCGAAGGGTCGGAAGACTTCCTGACCCTGCTCGATGCGCAGCGCACGCAGCTGTCGGCCGACGATGCACTGGCCGCCGCCGAAGCGGAGGTCAACGTCAGCGTGGTCGGTGTGTACAAGGCACTCGGCGGCTGGGGCCAGGCCGCACAGCCAACCGTCGCGCTGGCCAACTGACGCAGCACCGGTAATGACAGCCGCTGGCCGTGGTGGGTGCTTCTGCCCTCGGTGGGTGACGACCGTTGGTCGTCACGCTCCCGCGCTTGCCGCTGCGCTCGCCGAGCATGGCTCGGCGCTACCCAGCGCAGGCGACACCCCGGTAGTGACGGCCGCTGGCCGTCACGCTCCTGCCGTTGGTGGGTGACGACCGTTGGTCGTCACGCTCCCGCGCTTGCCGCTGCGCTCGCCGAGCATGGCTCGGCGAGTGCAGCGCAGGCGACACCCCGGTAGTGACGGCCGCTGGCCGTCACGCTCCTGCCGTTGGTGGGTGACGACCGTTGGTCGTCACGCTCCCGTGCTTGCCGCTGCGCTCGCCGAGCATGGCTCGGCGCTACCCAGCGCAGGCGGCACCCCGGTAGTGACGGCCGCTGGCCGTCACGCTGTTACCGCGCATCCCACTCCAGCTCCACCAGCAACGGGAAATGATCGGACGGCAGGATGCCGTCCACCCGCCCGTCAAGGGTGGCGAAGCTGCGCGCCTTGAAGCCGCGCACCAGTACCCAGTCCAGTTCAGTGGTCGCCTTTCCGGTGAAATCATGGAAGGTCTTCTTCGGTCCACGCGGCGCAGCCACCTGCGTGCGTGCATCCTGCAACGCGGTGGTGAACGCCGCGTAGGTCGGCCCACCCGGTTCGCTGTTGAAGTCGCCGGTCACCACCACCGGGATATCCGGCGACAGCGTCTTCAGGTGCGCCACGATCGCCTGTGCACCGCGGACGCGCTGCGGCTCGTCTTCTTCGCGGTAGGGCAGGTGGGTGTTGAACAGGTAGAAGCGCCGGCCGTCCGTCACACGACGGAACAAGCCCCAGGTCACCATGCGCGGGAACAGGTTGCCCCAGCTGATGCTGCCTGGCACATCCGGCGTATCGGACAGCCAGAAGTTGCCGGACTGCTCCAGCGCCAGCGCCTTGCTGTCGTAGAACACGCCCATGTGCTCATCGCCATCACCGCCACGCCGCCCTTCGCCGAACCACTGGTAGTCCGGCAACTGCGCGGCAAGGTAATCGGCCTGCTCCTTGACCAGTTCCTGCGTACCCATGACGTCCGGGTGCGCAGTGCGGATGGTGGCCACCAGCGCCTCACGACGATCAGGCCAGCGTTTCTGCGGCGCGGTATCGGCAGGCGTGCGTACGTTGAAGGACATCACCTTCAGCGGTGCGGGCGGGGTGGCCGCCGCAGCAGGCAGCGCAAGCGCAAGCAGAAGCAAAGCGGCAGGGCGCCGCAGACGATGCAACATGAGAATCCCTCCATTCCAGGCAAACACGGTCGTGGCAAGGGTCGCACGGAAGGGAGGGGAGGGGATGTGCCGTTCCGGCTGGTTGGCCGGATCAACTGGGCAGCGCGTCCCATCGCTGTACCAGCCCGACCAGGTAGACCAGCCCGTACAGCAGGCAGATGGCCGAGCTGACCCAGACGAACCGCGCGCTGCGCCCGTTGCCAACCAGTACGAACGGGCCCAGCAGCGCGCGCAGCAGGAAGACGCTGGAAATGCCAACCAGCACCGGCCGCAACAGGGGCAGGGGACCGATCAGCCCCGCCCCGGACAGCGCATAGGCCGCCCACGCCAGCAGCACGACGCAGATCACGCTGGTCAGCGCCGCCGGAACGCGGCTGCCGTTGCGGGCTGCCGCCACGATACGGTCGCCCGCACCGCACCACTGGTAGCCACGCGGGCCCTGCAGGATCACCACCAGGTGCAGCAGCGCGGCCAGTGCGGTCAGTGCTGCGGCGGTGATCAGCAGGGGCGTACCGGAAGAGGGCATCACCGGGCCTGCTTCATGCACGGGCCTCGGCGTCTTCAAGCAGCGCCAGGCGGTCACTGCGACCGCTCCACAGAGCATGGTCCGGCAGCGGTTGCATGCGCTCCAGCAACACCGGCCAGCGCTGCGCCAGCCGGGCGTTCAGGTGCAGGAAGTGCTGGTTGCCTGCATCCAGCGCGTTGTCGGCGAGGATGGCATCTTCCGGACATTCCGGGACGCAAAGGCCACAGTCCACGCACTCCTGCGGATTGATGGCGATGAAATTGGGACCCACGTGGAAGGCGTCGGTCGGACAGATGTCCACACAAAGGGTGTGCCGGCACTGGATGCAGTTCTCGGTCACGACATAGGTCATGGAAAACCTCCTGCAGTTGAGGGAGTGATGAAGCTCAAGCGGTCAGGCCACCGTCGATCACGAAGGTCTGGCCGGTCAGGTAGCCGGCACTGGACGACAGCAGGAAGTTGGCCAATGCAGCGACCTCGCTGACCTCACCCAGGCGTTTGAGCGGAATGTCGGCGGTGATCGATCTACGGATGGCAGGATCGATCTGCTCGACCATTTCCGTTGCGATGAAGCCCGGCGCGATCGCGTTGACGGTGATCCTGAAGCGCGCCAGTTCCACTGCAAGGGTCCGCGTGATGCCGATCATCGCGGCCTTGGTGGCGGCGTAGCCGACCTGGCCCTTGTTGCCTCTCAGGCCGGTCACCGAGGACATCTGGATGATGCGGCCCCGGCGCGCCGGAACCATCGCCGAGGACATGAACCGGCTGAAATAGATCGCCGAATCCAGGTTGGTGGCCACCACGTCGCGGTAGCGTTCGACGTCCAGGTTGAACATCAACTGGTCGCCGGTGATGCCCATGTTGTTGATCAGGCCATACGGCTCACCGAAGCGTTCGATGAGCTGTTCACAGGCCTGTTCCACCGCGGCAGCGTCGCGGCCATCGCACTGGATGCCGTGCGCTTGCCCGTCCGCAGCGGCGACCTCCTGTTCAAGCAGTCCGGCCGCTTCGGCGGAGGACTGGTAGGTGAAAGCCACGATATAGCCTTCGGTGGCAAGTGCCTTCACCAGGCCCCTGCCAATGCCGCGGCTGCCCCCGGTCACCAGCACCCAGGGGGTGTTGGATGAAGTGGTTGTCTGCATGTCGGTCTCCGGTTCGACTCGTTGTGAGGTACGTTGCACGTTGCTGGATGCTGCGGCGGTCATGCGCCGGCGGCCTGTCGGGTCCACTGCCTGGCGGTCATCTCGGCATAGCCGAAGGCCGCTTCGTAGCTCGGTCCGGCAACCCACGCGCTGAGGAAATGGACGCCGCGTACGGGGAACCCGTGGTGGAACGTGTGGCCCTTCAGGCTGGTGCCGACCATGGCGCCGTAGCCCGAACCCTCGGTGTTGTTGGTGAACCGGGCATAGGTATGCGGCGTCGCTACCTCGGTGTGCAGCATGTGTCCGCACAGCGCGGGCGCCTGGCGTAGCAGCCGCTCCACCAGCGTTGCCGCAGCACGGGTCTTCTTCTCCCGATAGGCGGGCGTGCGCCGTTGCGGCCAGTGCGCGGCCGAGTCCAGCACGTTCAGGCAGAGCACGTTGCCCCCCCGTGCATCCAGCGCCCGGTAATTGGTGACCTCCATGGGCGAGCACTGCCAGTACGCATGTTCGCTGGCGGCCTCGCCGGCACCGGCTTGCATCGCGGTCCTGCGCGCGCTGAACGCCGCAGACGGGTCGTCGGCGAACAGCATCGATTCGGTGTGGGGCAGTCCCAGCGTGGACGGGTCCACGTCGGTGACCAGGTAGACCGTGGTGGTCGAACGCGCAGGCTTGAGTGCGGCCAGCCTGCTGACCGTGTCCTCCAGCGCGACGTCCTCGCCGAACAGGTTGCCCGCAGCGTAGTGGGGGGATGCGTTGATGTAGACCTGGTCGGCGTGAAACACGCCACGGCGGGTGCGCACCCCGGTCACATGCCCGCCCCCATCGGTGAGCACCTGTTCGACCGCCGTGCCGAGCAGCACCTGACCACCGGCGTCGATCACCTGCTGCGCCAGCAGGTTGGACAGGTGCTGCGAGGAGCCGGTGACGTACGCGTTGCCCCGACGCAAGGTGGCATACACCACGTGCAGGTAGTACAGATAGCCGAGATCTTCTGGATAACCGCCCACGTAGATGCCCGGGGCGGCCAGCAGTTCGACCAGGAAAGGATCGTCGACCAGCTCGGCCAGGCCGTCGTACACGGTTCTGGACTTCAGGTGGCGGTGGGCATGTCGCAGCTGTGCCATGTCCGGTTCGAAGCTGCCGTCCTGCATCTGGAACTGGTAATAGCCATTGCGGCCATGTGTCAGCACGTGCTCGAAGAAGGCGGCGATGCCCGCCTCCTGTTGGGGGAAGCGTGCCGTCAGCAAGGCTTGTACGCCGGCCGCATCATTGGGCAGTACCAGCGTCTGCTCGGCGCGGCGGGCGCAGAAATAGTCAGCGGGTCGAACCAGCCCAAGCGCCGCTTCCAGGCCCAGGCTTCGCAGGATCCGCAGCAGGTTGCCTTCCTCGTCCATGCCGCTGAGCTTGTGCAGGCTGCAGTCGAACGTGGCCTCCAGGCGAGGGCGTGAGAACGTGGACGCATAGCCGCCGACGGCGATGTGCTTGTCGATCAGCAGCAGGCGCGCGGAGGGATCCCGCTTCACCAGCAAGGCCGCACAGGCCAGGCTGGTGATGCCGGCGCCCACGAAGATGGCGTCCCAGCGTTGCTGTGTCATCAGCGCAGGCCCAGTTTGTCCATCCACGCATACAGCGCGGAGAAACGTTCGGCGTTCACGCGGACGTTGTGCTCCGACCGCCACACCGCTTCGATCGCCTCTGGATTGTCCGGCTGGACCGGGAAGTCGAACGAGGTGTGCAGCGCGATCTCCGGATTGTAGGTGTACATGTCGACCAGCCGCGGGAAGATCTGCCGGGCCATCGCGCGCACCTGTTCGACCTCCTCCGCGCTGGCGGTCTCGAAGTAGGATTCGGCGATCCAGCGACCAAAGGCGATATGCCGTGCTTCGTCATGGTGGTGCGCGCGGAACAGGGTGCGGGTCATCGGCTCCACGTCCGTACCCTGGGTCGTATGCATCGCGCCCATCTCCGCTACCCATTCCAGCAACAGGGTGAACAGCACCCCCACCGGTGGTGCCATGGCCGGCAGCGTATCGGTGAGCAGCGTGTACAGTCCCTGCGGCGGCTGGAACAAGGGCAGGCCGGCCTTGGCCATGAATCGCTTGAAGGTCAGCGTATGGACGATTTCCTCCTTGGAGAACACCATCAGGTATTCCTGCAGCTCCGGCGCGATGCGTGCGTGGTCGCGGGTGATGTAGCCCATGTACAACGGTGGCAGGGTCTGTTCCAGCCAGATGAACATGGAGATGTCGCGCGCTGTTTCCAGCCAGGCCAGTTCGAGCCGGTTGGCCTTGGTCAATGCCTCGGCGAAGGGTGTGCCGGTGATCCACAGGTGGTCCAGGTTCTTCGGCGCGATGTCTTTGTCGATCGGCTCATTCCACGGCAGTACCGTGGCGTGGTCCATCGTATCCAGGTGCGAGGCTTCGCTCAGGCGTAGCACTTTCTCCATACGGGACGGGGCGATGGTGAGCGTGGTTTCTGTCTGCATGGTGGTTCCTTTGCGGCGCGTTGGTGAGGCGGCAAGCAACGCCCGGTCAAGCCGTCCCCTGCGCTGCCTGGGTGAGTTCCAGGATGTAGTCGCAGAGCGCCTGGAGCGTGTTGATGTTGCGGCTGGCAAATGCCTTGGGATCCATCGCCACGCCCAGCTTCTTCCTCACCACGACCTGCATTTCCACAAAATCCAGGCTGTCCAGGTCCAGGGCTTCGATGGTGCTCTCCAGGGTGATGTTCTCGATCTCCTCATCCTTCAGTTCCAGGATCAGCTCACGGATGATGTTGAATACGGATTCAGTGGTGTTCATGGGTATCGTTCTCCTGTGGGTAGGCCAGTTTCCGGATCATCAGACCCAGCGTGATGGTCATGACGTGGCGCTGCTGCAGGTGCACGCCGAGATCCAGCGTGCCCACTGCTTCATCGTCACGTTCGACCAGGTCGATGTTGTCGATCTGGTAATCAACGACGGGGGGAAGCGCACCGGCGCAGCAGAGTCCGCCGGCGAATACGGTCTGGTGCGTGGTCTGCACCAGCAGGTGCGAGCTCAGGTCCTGGATGTGGTCGAGCTGTTCGTCCAGCCGCAAGGCCGGTCCAAGCCGATCGAATACGGCGCAGAGGCGGTACCGGACGAAGTCACCGAATACCAGCGCATCCAGCGCGACCCATTGATCCAGTTGCTTGCCGAGGCCGTCTTCGAAATGGCGCAGCCAGGCTTCGGTTTCGCCCACCGGAAGGGTGATGCGACGCGCGTCGGAGTCCCAGACAGGCGCTTCGATGCGGCGTGCCCCGCCGATGAAATGTTCCGCAGCGCCCGTGCACGGACGCAGTTTGAATCCGGTCCGGTCCACGCGATGGACCAGTGCCAGGCTGACGTCGCGGTCGCGCAGGACAGGCGCCTTCAACAGCGTTTTGAAGTGGATCCAAGGGGCGGCGTCCTGCCCCGGCTCCGCTGCCGCCGCGCGGCCTAGCGCTTGCTTGATCGGCAGCATCGCCAGCATGCCGTGGACCACCACGTCGGCGGCATTCATGCGCAGGGCGGCTTCACGGTTGAAGTGGATGGGGTTGCGGTCGCCTGAGAGTCGCGCCCAGGCCTCGATGTCCTGGCTGTCGAAACGAAGGTCCATGCTTACTCCGCCCGGGCGATCATCACGCCCGCGTTGGCGCCGCCGAAGCCGAAACTCAGGTTCAAGGCGTTGTGGATGTCACGGTCGTGCAGGTGTTGGTTGGCCACGTAATCCAGATCGCACTCCGGGTCGGGGCGGTCCAGATGGATCGTTGCGGGGATGGTGCGATGCTCGATGGCCTTCAGGCACAGGACCGCCTCCAGCGCGCCGGCTGCACCGATCAGGTGGCCGGTATAGGACTTGGTGCTGGACATCGGGATCGCATGCGCGGCCTGGCCCAGTGCTTCCTTCAGCGCGTTGGTTTCGTTGACATCATTGAGCGGCGTGGAGGTGCCATGCAGGTTCACGTAGCCGATGTCTTCGGGCGCCACGCCAGCCTGCACGCACACCTGGCGGATCACCTGCACGCGTGCCTGCATGTCCTCGGCCGGTGCGGTCATGTCGTAGGCGTCGGAGAAATTCGCGTAGCCGGTGATCTCGCCGAGGATGCGGGCGCCACGCTGCCGTGCCAGTTCGTAGTCCTCCAGGCACAGCACGGCTGCGCCTTCGGAAAGCACGAAGCCGCTGCGGTCCTGGCTGAAGGGACAGCAGGCGCGCCGGATGTCGTCCTGCTCCTTGCTCAGGGCCTGGATCACATCGACCGACCAGACGTTGAACTGTTCTTTCAATGACTCGCTGCCGCCGGCCAGCATGACCTTGGCACGCCCGCTGCGGATGGCCTCGTAGGCTTCGCCGACGGCGATGGTGCCCGTCGCGCAGGCGGCTACCGGACTGTTCTGCACGCCGCGGAAGTTCCAGTGCATGGTGACGCCGGCGGTTGCCGCGTTGCACATCGACATGACCGTGGCGAACGACGTTGCCACGCCGGTCTGGCGGTAGTCATTGTTGTTGGCATTGGCGGTATCCAGACCTCCCCAGCCGGTGCCGAGCATCACGCCACGCTCGAACGGCGTGCAGATCTCGTCGAGCCCGGTGTCACCGAATGCCATGCCGATGGCCTCCTCGGCCGCGACAAGGCAGTACTT
Source organism: Stenotrophomonas sp. CFBP 13724 (assembly GCF_014841975.1). Lineage (NCBI taxonomy): Bacteria > Pseudomonadati > Pseudomonadota > Gammaproteobacteria > Lysobacterales > Lysobacteraceae > Stenotrophomonas > Stenotrophomonas sp. CFBP 13724. The sequence goes on along the minus strand of NZ_JACYUW010000001.1, from coordinate 1,869,178 downwards.
GGCGAACAGCGGCAGCATCTTTGAGGTCTTCTTCGAAAACGGCCGCATCTGCTCGCGTCCGAAGTCATCGATGAAGCCGAAATAGCGCGCGGTGATGGCTGGATCGTCGTGGGTATACCGCTTGTAGCCCACGCGGTAGGCCATGATCGCTTGCCATATCGCGTCGGCGGTGGCGCCCATCGAACTGATGGCGCCGTATCCGGTGATGGCGACGCGGCGCGGGGGAGGGGTAACGGGCATATCCATGGTGCTGGTCTCCTGCAGCAAGGTGCATGGGATGTCGCCGCGTGATGGCGGCAATCGGGTATCAGGCATCTGCAAAGGCGCGTTCCACGACGTAGTCGCCGGGGTGACCGCGTCCCGGGGAAACGGCGAAGCCACGGGCATCGAGCAGGGCGCGTGTTTCTGCCAGCATGGCCGGCCCGCCGCAGATCATTACCCGGTCGCTTCCGGGCGATAGCGCAGGCAGGCCAAGGTCGTCGCAGAGCCGGTTGTCGGCGATCAGGTCGGTGATGCGGCCCTGGTGCAGGAATGGCTCGCGGGTGACGGTCGGGTAATACACAAGTTTCGAACGGACCGCCTCGCCGAGATAATCATGGCGAGGCAACTCCTGCTGGAGATATTCGCGATAGGCGAGGTCGGCCGCCGTTCGCACGCCGTGCACGAGCACCACTTTTTCGAAGGCGGCGTAAGTTTCCGGATCGCCTGCCAGGCCGAGGAATGGAGCCAGTCCGGTGCCCGTGCAGAGCAGGTAAAGCACCCGGCCTGGCCGCAGGTCGGAAAGAATCAACGTGCCGGTCGGTTTGTTACCCACCAGCACCCCATCGCCGGGCCGCAGATGCTGGAGTTCAGTGGTGAGCGGGCCCCCGGGCACCTTGATGCTGAAGAACTCCAGATAGTCTTCATGGCTGGGACTGGCCAGGCTGTAGGCGCGCATCAGTGGGCGCCCTTCGCGTAGCAGTCCCACCATCACGAACTGGCCACTTTCAAACCGGAACGATGGTGAGCGGGTCGTGGTGAAACTGAAAAGGCTGTCGTTCCAATGACGAACGGCGAGGACGCTTTCTACCCTGTTTGATCTTCCTGCAGCCGGTGTCGCTGTAGTTTCCGGCGCCGGAAGGGCGGGGGTCGCATGCTGCACAACGTCGGGGGCATTCATTCAAACTGTGACCGCGTGAATGTAGGAAGTGCGACCTTAGTTGTGGAGTCGCGCGTCGGGTGTGCGGTCGGTCACAGTGTTAATCGTCAAGGTATATACATAATGTTCAAGACGTCATCGCTGTGTTTTTGATTTCATAAAGTGTCGCAACGCGCGCGCCATTTAGTTCGGAAAGTCCTGATGACCGAGCCCGGTTTGTACCGAATCCGACATCGTGCGGGGCAGGCAGTAGCGGTTTCCGTGCAACGTCGTCGGCAATGGCTGTCGAGCCTCTTCACCCGACGCAATCGACAGGATCACCAGTGCACGACATCTCTCCCGCTACGCTTGGGCCAACACGTAACTCCCTGTCGGAAAGGACTGTCATGATCAAGTGGGCCATCATCTTCGCCATCATCGGCCTCATCGCCGGTGCCCTCGGCTTCGGCGGCATCGCCGGCGCGTCGGTCGGCATCGCCAAGTTCCTGTTCTGGGCGGGCATCATCATTGCCGTGGTGCTGTTCCTGCTCGGCATGACGATTGCCAAGAAAGTGACCTGACCGGTTCTTTCGCGCACGTGCAATCAAAAAGCCGCATCGGTGACGATGCGGCTTTTTTGCTGTGTGGGATCAGCCGATGCCGGGTCTGTTGATCAACGCTTCCACGCGGTGCCCGTCGGGATCGATGAGGAAAGCCGCGTAGTAGTGGGGGCCGTAATCGGGGCGGGCGCCGGGCGCGCCATTGTCCTGGCCGCCGGCGGCGACACCGTCACGATGGAAGGCATCAACCGCCTCCTGCGATGTCGCGGCAAACGCGATGTGGAAGCCGTCGCGCGGCGGGGCGGCATCGTCGGTGAGGTTGAGCAGCAACAGGTCCTGATCGTCGACCAGGCCATAGCCGATGGATTGCTCGCCCTCGAAGACGCGGCGATAACCCAATGCACCGAGGGCGGCGTCGTAGAAGCAGCCGGCGCGGGCGAGGTCGCCTACGCCCAGAGAAAGATGGTGGAACATCGGACATCGCAGTGGGATCGGACACCGAGCATAGCGGTGGCTCGGCTGCGCCGCTGCGATGGGTGCAGCGCTGGCTGCTTCTCTTTCTGCAGATCCGTCCGCGTCATGGGGAAACCGCGCGGGCGGGGTAGGGCGCGCAAGGCATGCCTGCACGCGCTGGCGGGGGCGAAAGCCTGTCGCCACCTGCGGACCTGACTGCGCGGGTGGCCCGTCTCAGGCGGCCGGCACGAACGGGGGCGGCGGCTGGTTGGTCATTCCCCAGAACATGCCGAGCTCCTGCACGGCAGACAGGAACTCATCGAAGTCGAGCGGCTTCACCACGAAGGCATTCACGCCCACCTCGTAGCTTTTCACCAGATCGCGGTCCTGGCGGGAGGCGGTCAGCATCACCACAGGGGTATGTCGCAGGGTTTCGTCGCGGCGGATCTCGGCGAGCACTTCCAGGCCAGTCAACTTGGGCAGTTTCAGGTCCAGCAGCACGACGACCGGGCCACCGTGGTGCAGCCCGCTGTAGCGGCCGGTGCTGCGCAGGTAATCCAGCGCTTCTTCGCCATCGCGCACATGGATCACGGGATTGAGCAACTGGCAGCGTGCCAGAGCAGCGATGGTCAGCTCTGCGTCCTGCAGGCTGTCTTCTACGAGCAGTATCGGTCGCAGGTCTCTCATGCAGCGTCCTTCAGGATCGGTTTGCCAGCGTCACTGGTCTGGCGTGGGGGCGCATAGATTTGCATGAGGCTGCCCCGCTGTCAGCACTTTGATGAACGGTTAATATTAACGCTTCAGGATGTGCGTTCAGACTGTTCTGTGACCTACCTCCCACCCTGAACTTCCCGGTAAGGCAAATGCGCCAGAATCACGCGGGTTTAACCGCCGCGTCGACAAATTGACGGTGCGCGAAGGGTCGGCAGGGGGACTCTACACGTAGGTGAAAACCTGCGTAGGCGTGAAAGCCCCCCACACACAGGACTCACTCATGGAGCTCATGATTGCGCTGCTCGGCATCGCCGCAGCCTTTGCCGCGGCGCTGGTCGCGCTGCAGGCGGCCACACTGGTATGGAAGAAGCTCCGCGTGCGGCGTGATGCCATCAGGAGATCGATGGCCTGATGCGTGCGGTCCGTTATGCATATGAAAAAGCCCGACGTTGGCGTGCGTCGCCGTTGGTGTCGGCCTGGGCGGCATTCCGTTATGCCCTGACTGGCGACACCGGGTACTTCCGGTCCCATGCGGGCTGGAGGCTGTCGCGCATCCATCGAGGTTCGCTGGAAGAGGAGGAGTGAGGCGGTAAACGAAAAAGCCCGGAAACCCTTGAATTGCGGGGGTTTCCGGGCTCTCGCGGACCTTCTCGGTCCCATCAATGGTGGAGGTGGGCGGAATTGAACCGCCGTCCGAAGGCACTCCATCCCCAGCTCTACATGCTTAGCTCACCGTTGAGTCTCGTCCCGGAACAGCACGGTGTGCGAAGCACATCCCGGAACAAGCCTGTTGTGTTCTAGTGCCGGACTGACAGGCAGCCGCCCAGCTCGATCCCATGATAATGACTCTACGCTGCGAGCATGGACACAAGCAGTTTCGAGGCTCCGCCTAAGTCGGCAGAAGGTCTAACTCAACAGCTTTTAGGCTGCGAGTGCGACCGGAGCGTAGTTGTCGTCGTTGGCAACTAGAGTTTTGCAGCTGGATTTACGAGGAAAGCTACCCCCTCGGCATGCGCCAAGCGACTTCACAACCCCCGTCGAAACCAATGCACCCCCGGTTTCTAACAAGTGCTTGCAAGTACTGGCCCAGTTCCGATGACGCTGGAGCAGGGCTGCCCAACGAGGGTGATGCTACGCCAATCCGGCTGAACAGTCACGCAAATGCGCGACTTCCGGTAGCGGGTGTGCATCTCGAACTGTTAACTTCTTGCCGACCTATTTGCGACGCCCGCCGGGTGACCATTGGGACTGGCTCTGCAGGCGAGGTAACAGGTGGACGTAAGCAACAAGCGCAGCCTCCGGCAATTGGTCGGCCCGGTGGGAATGGGCTACCTGCGCAGGGCCGTGCCGCCGCCGTGGGTGTGGACGGCGCTGGTTGCCCTGGTGGCGGCCGGGTGCCTGATCGAACTGCCGGTGACGGCGGCTGCGGCCTTGGTGGCCAGTGCGGTGGTGGTGCACTGGCCACGCCGCAAGCGACCCTCGCTGGGCTATTGGCGCCTGCTGGGCCTGCTGTTGCTGGCGGTGCTGGCGTGGGCGCCGGAGCCGGACGTTCTGTCCCAATGGTTCGAGCATGGCTTGGCGATCGCGCTGCTGGCGTTGGCCATGGTGAGCGCACTGACCCACGTGCTGCAGGCGCGTCGGTTGTCGCGCCGTCTACAGCAGGCGGCCGATGCGATGGATGACTCGCGGCTGTTGGCGTTGCTGCCGGGCGAAGCGGCGACGCTGGCGAATCGCTGGCGCGCGGGTGATGACAGCCATGCCGACGAGCTGGCCGTGGTGATGCACCTGGCCGTGATGCACGCGGCGTTGTCGCCGCGGATGAAGGGCGGGGCGGTGGACGTCTGAGGGGGCGGGGAGGTCGTGACGACCAACGGTCGTCACCCACCAGAGCGACGCATTGACGGCCAAGGGCCGTCCCTACCGGACTATCTGGGTGGTAGCGCCGAGCCATGCTCGGTGAGCGTAGCGGCCCGGGCGACAGCAACAGCGTGACGACCAACGGTCGTCACCCACCGGAGCGAAGAATCGACGACCAACGGACGTCACCCGCCCCAATAGCACGGGCGGTCAGGCGTCGCGATTGCCGCGGCGCATGACCCGCGACTTTTCAATCGCCCATTCGCGGTCCTTGGCGGCGTCACGCTTGTCGTGGTCCTGCTTGCCCTTTGCCAGCGCCACTTCCAGCTTGATCTTGTTCTTGCTCCAGTACATCGCGGTGGGGACGATGGTGTAGCCATCGCGCTCCACCTTGCCGACCAGCTTGTCGATCTCGCTCCGATGCAGCAGCAGTTTGCGCTCGCGGCGGTCTTCGGCCACCACGTGGGTGGACGCCTGGATCAACGGGGTGATCTGCGCGCCGATCAGGAAGATCTCACCCTGCTTCACATAGGCATATGCGTCAACGATGTTGCCGCGGCCTGCACGGATCGATTTCACTTCCCAGCCCTGCAGGGCGAGGCCCGCCTCGAAGCGCTCCTCGATGTGGTATTCGTGCCGGGCACGCTTGTTCAACGCGATGGTTTTGTTGGCCGTCGCGTTCTTTGCTTTATCCTTGCTGCTGTTCTTGCTCATTCCCGTATTGTCTCCGATTCGGGCCCGCCCGGTCGATCACCTGCAGCCGAACCTGAAATGCCTACCATCCGTCGAAGCGCCCTGGTTGAACACTCCGCGGCGCGCATGTTTGATCTGGTCAACGATATCGCCGCCTATCCGCGTCGCTTCCGTTGGTGTTCGGCCGCGCAGATCCTGGAAGAGGGCGAACAGCGCCTGGTCGCCCGGCTGGACCTTGGACTGGGCTCGTTCTCGACCTGGTTCATGACCGAAAACACCCTGGTACGCCCTGCATCCATCGACATGAAGCTGCGTGATGGTCCGTTCAAGCGCCTGCACGGGCGTTGGGAGTTCCATTCGCTGGCCGAAGACGCCTGCAAGGTCAGCCTGGAACTGGAATTCGAACCGAAGTCACGGCTGCTGGCGCCGGCGCTGGCGCTGGGCTTCCAAGGGCTGGCCGACCGCATGGTCAACGATTTCGTGCGTGTGGCTGACGAGCAGGAGTGAGCTGGTGATCCGGGTGCAGGTAGTGCTGGCCTGGCCGGAGCGGGTGCTTGATCGCACGCTGGAGCTGGCCGAAGGCGCCACGGTGGCCGAAGCCGTCGTGGCTGCGGCGCTGGAAGGCGGCGACGCATGCCCTGCGGTGGCGGTTCACGGAGTCATGGCGCGTACCGACCAGGTGCTGCAGGACGGCGACCGAGTAGAGCTGTTGCGCCCGCTGCTGGCCGACCCGAAGGACAACCGTCGGCGGCGGGCGAAGGCGCAGCCCAGGTAGGTGGGGCGGTAAGGCTGTGACCACCAACGGTCGTCACCCACCAGGCTGGGAATCACCCACCAGGTTGTGCATCATCCGCCAGGTTCAGGTTGGCGCGGTTGACGGCCAGCGGCCGTCACTACCGGGTCAGCCGCCGCCCTTCTTCTTTTCTTTCGGCAGGTTGCGGCCGAACTGCCGCACCGTCTGCGTGGCCAGCTTGGAATCCTGGGCCGGGAAGTAATCGCCTTCCCAGCGGGTGACCACATCGTTTTCGAAGTACACGGTGAAGTTCTTCGTTTCGGTACGGCCCACGCGGTCGATGCGCTGGCTGGCCATGTAGTCCCAGCGCTGGGCATGGAACGGGTCGGCCACCGAGGGGGTGCCCAGCAGGGCGTTGACCTGCTGCTTGCTCTGCCCGACCTGCAGCTTGGACACGGCATCTTCCCGGACCAGGTTGCCCTGATAGATGGGTTGCTTATAGATGATGCCGCAGCCCGTGGTGGACAGGGCAACGGCGGCGACCAGCAGGAGATTGCGCATCGGGAATCGCGTTTGGGGAAATCGATCCGATGATACACTCCCGGCGTGCCACCGCGACCCAATCCGAGGCAGCTGGCGCTAAATCGCCAATGAACGGAGACATATGGAAACCCACGACCTGCGCAAAGTCGGCCTGAAGGTGACCCATCCGCGGATGCGGATCCTGGCGTTGCTCGAACAGCGCAATGCCCAGAACCACCAGCACCACATGACCGCCGAAGACATCTACCGCCAGTTGCTGGAGCACGGTGATGAGATCGGCCTGGCCACGGTTTACCGTGTCCTGACCCAGTTCGAGGCCGCCGGCCTGGTGCTGAAGCATAATTTCGAAGGCGGCCAGGCCGTCTATGAACTGGACCGCGGCGGCCATCACGACCATATGGTGGACGTGGATTCGGGCAACGTGATCGAGTTCGAAAGTGCTGAAATCGAGGAGCTGCAGCGCAAGATCGCAGCCGATCACGGGTATGAGCTGGAGGAGCACTCGCTGGTTCTCTACGTGCGCAAGAAGCGCCGCTGAGTCCTGGCATGAGCGTTGACGAAAAACCCCGGGCGTGCCCGGGGTTTTTCGTTCAGGCATTCCGCCGAGCATGGTTCGGCGCTACCAGAGTGAGCGGTAGCGCCGACCCATGGTCGGCGAGCGCAGCGGACCGTGGCGCCAGCGGGCCGTCAGGCGGCCCGCCCGCAGGTCAGCCCGCCAGCAGCTTCCTGGCCGCCGCGCGTGCTTCCTTGCTGACTTCCACCCCGCCCAGCATGCGCGCCAGTTCTTCTTCGCGGGCCTTGGTGTCCAGCTTTTCCACCGCGCTCTGGGTCATGCCCTCCACCGGCGCCTTGCTGACGCGGTAATGCGCGTGGCCCTTCGACGCGACCTGCGGCAGGTGGGTAACGCACAGCACCTGACGCTTTTCGCCGAGCGCGCGCAGCTTCTGCCCGACGATGTCGGCCACCGCGCCGCCGATGCCCGAATCGACTTCGTCAAACACCATGGTCGGCACCGCATCCAGGTCCAGCGCGGCCACTTCGATGGCCAGCGAGATACGTGACAGCTCGCCACCGGAAGCCACCTTGCGCAGGGGGCGCGGCGGCTGGCCGGCATTGGCGGCCACCAGGAACTCCACCCGTTCGGCGCCCTGCGGATCCGGCTTGGCCAGGTCCTGCGGTTCCAGCTGGATCAGGAACTGGCCGCCGCCCATGCCCAGTTCGGCGATCAGCCCGGTGGTGGTGGTGGATAGTTCGGCCGCTGCGCGCTGGCGCCCGGCGCTGAGCAGCGCCGCCTGTTCACGCCAGGCGGCCGCAGCCTTTTCGATTTCCCCGGCCAGCTTCTGCAGGCGCACGTCAGCCCCCCGCAGCTGCTCGACTTCGGCCTGCATGCGGTCGCGCTGGGCGGCCAGCTCTTCCATCGGCACGCGGTGCTTGCGGGCCAGGTCATGCAGGCGGCCCAGCCGGCGCTCGTTGTCTTCGAACTGCTCCGGGTCGGCATCCAGGTCATCATGCACGCGGTCCAGCAGGCTCAGCGCTTCCTGCAATTGGATGCTGGCGCTGTCGATCAGCGCATCCACCTCGCCCAGCCGGGCATCGTGTTCGATCATCCGCCCCAGGTCGCCGCGCACCTGCGCCAGCAGCCCCAGCGCGGAGGCGTCGTCGTCCCCGTTGATGCGGGTGGTGGCGGTATCGCAGGTGGTCAGCAGGGCGCTGGCGTGGGCCTGGCGGCGATGGCTGGCGCCCAGCGCGATGATCGATTCGGGTTCCAGCTCTTCGCGTTCCAGTTCGCGCAGTTGGTGTTCCAGGAAGCCGATGCGGTCGCTGACATCGCCCTGCTGGGACAGCGCCGCGGCTTCGTCGACCAGCGTCTGCCAGCCGGCTGCAGCCACCCGCACGGCGCGGCGCTGCTCGGCGTTGCTGGCATAGGCATCGAGCAGGGCCAGCTGCGAAGGCCGGGTCAGCAGCGCCTGCTGTTCGTGCTGGCCGTGGATTTCCACCAGCAGGCCGGCCAGTTCAGTGAGCTGGGAAATGGTCACCGGGCGGCCGTTGATCCAGGCCCGCGAGCCGCCGTCGGCGCGGATGACCCGGCGCAGCTGGCATTGTTCGTCGTCGTCCAGTTCGTTGTCGGCCAGCCAGCGGCGGGCGCCGGCGAGCTGCTCCAGCGCGAACTCGGCCGACAACTCGGCGCGCGGGGCGCCGTGGCGCACCACGCCGCTGTCGGCGCGCAGGCCGGACAGGAAGCCCAGCGCGTCCACCATCAGCGATTTGCCCGCGCCGGTTTCGCCCGAAACCACGGTCATGCCGGGGCCGAACTCCAGTTCAGTGGCGCGGACAACAGCGAAATCCTTGATTGATAAGTGTCTGAGCATGGTCCAGTAGGTCTCTCAAGCCGCGCAACGCTAGCACGCACGGTGGCATGCACCAATGACTTGCCAAGCGTCCTTCCCGGCATTATCTAGGAGGGGAGTCTCACAGGCTGATCCAATGCCGCCGTCTTTCGACCAACTTGCCCCACGTTCGCGGCACCTGCTGCGTACCCTGATCGCCCGCCACATCCAGGATGGCGAGCCGGTCGGGTCGGCAACGCTTGCGCGCACGGCGGGGCTGGATGTCAGCGCGGCGACCATCCGCAACATCCTGGGCGACCTGGAAGACCTGGGGCTGCTCAGTTCGCCGCATACTTCGGCCGGGCGCATTCCCACCGCGCACGGCTACCGGGTGTTCGTGGACAGCCTGGTGCAGATGCATCCGCCGGGCGAGCAGGACCTGAGCCGCCTGCGCAGCGAGCTGGCCAGTGGCGCCGGCACCCAGGCGCTGCTCGGCAGTGCCTCCGAGCTGCTGTCGGCGATGAGCCATTTCGTCGGCGTGGTCAGTGCGCCCACGCGGGAGCAGTTCGCCTTCCGCCAGATCGATTTCGTGGCGCTGGACGCCCATCGCGTGCTGGCAATCGTGGTGTTCGCCGACAGCGAGGTGCAGAACCGGGTGATCGAGGCCCGCAGGCCTTGGGAGCCGGGCGAGCTGGAGCAGGTCGCCAACTACCTGAATACCCACTTCGCCGGGCTTCCGGTGGCGCAGATACGCCGCCGCCTTCTGCACGAGCTGCGCGATACCCGCAGCGAGATGGAACAGCTGCTGGCGCACAGCATCGAGCTGGCCGAGCAGGCGCTGCAGCCGCCGGCCAACGACATGCTGGTAGCCGGCCAGACCCGCCTGATGGGCGTGCAGGACCTGTCCGACCTGGAACGGCTGCGCGAGTTGTTCGAGCTGTTTTCGAGCAAGCGCGAGATACTGCAACTGCTGGAGCGCACCATCCAGGCGCCGGGCGTGCGCATCTTCATTGGCGAAGAAACCGGGGTGGTGCCGCTGGAAGGCGTCTCGCTGGTCACTGCGCCGTATATCGCCGATGGCCAGGTGCTGGGCGTTCTGGGGGTGATCGGGCCGAAGCGGATGGCCTACGACCGGATGATCCCGCTGGTGCAGGCCACCGCCGAGGTGCTCGGGGCGGCCTTTTCGCCGGGATCGGGCAACGCGATGACCCGCGGCGCTTGAAACGCAGTTTCCCGCCCACACTAGGTGGGATGGAGGCGGGGAGTCACCGCCAGGGAAACGCACATGAACCAAGATCATCACGATATCGAATCCAACCCGGCCGCCGACGAGGCCGCTGCGGCCCACCACGACCAGCTGGAGCAGCTGCGCGGTGAGCTGGAGCAGGTCAAGGCCGATGCGCTGCGTGAGCGCGCCGACCTGGACAACCAGCGCAAGCGCATGACCCGGGACGTGGAACAGGCCCGCCGTTTCGCCAACGAGAAGCTGCTCGGCGAGCTGTTGCCGGTGTTCGACAGCCTGGACGCCGGCCTGAAGGCGGCAGGCGAGGACGCCAGCCCGCTGCGCGACGGCCTTGAAATGACCTACAGGCAGCTGCTGAAGGTGGCCGCAGACAACGGACTGGCACTGCTCGACCCGACCGGACAGCCCTTCAACCCGGAGCACCACCAGGCGATCAGCCAGGTCGATGCCAACGGCGCCGCCCCGGGCAGCGTGGTGCAGGTGTTCCAGAAGGGGTACCTGCTCAACGACCGCCTGCTGCGCCCGGCGCTGGTGGTGGTCGCGCGCGACTGACCGCGAACCGGGAATGCCGGTGCGCCGGGCATGGCCCGGCGCGGCCTGGATCCTGAATCATGGAATACAGCGTCCCGGGATGGCTTGAATGTTCCACGAGCCTCCCCCACATCCCATTCATACACCGGCTGCGGCCGGATTAACCGAATAATCTTCAGGAGTCCCCCATGGGCAAGATCATTGGTATCGACCTCGGCACCACCAACTCGTGCGTGGCGATCATGGACGGCGGCAAGGCCCGCGTCATCGAAAACTCGGAAGGCGATCGCACCACCCCGTCGATCGTGGCCTACACCAAGGACGGCGAAGTCCTGGTGGGTGCCTCGGCCAAGCGCCAGGCGGTCACCAATCCGAAGAACACTTTCTACGCGGTGAAGCGCCTGATCGGCCGCAAGTTCACCGACGCCGAAGTGCAGAAGGACATCGCCCACGTGCCGTACGGCATCCTGGCCCACGACAATGGCGATGCCTGGGTGTCCACCAGCGATGCGCGCAAGATGGCGCCGCAGGAAATCTCCGCCAAGGTGCTGGAGAAGATGAAGAAGACCGCCGAGGATTATCTCGGTGAGAAGGTCACCGAAGCGGTCATCACCGTGCCGGCGTACTTCAACGACAGCCAGCGCCAGGCCACCAAGGACGCAGGTCGCATCGCCGGCCTGGACGTCAAGCGCATCATCAACGAGCCGACCGCGGCCGCGCTGGCCTATGGCCTGGACAAGGGTGACAACAAGGACCGCAAGATCGTGGTCTACGATCTGGGCGGCGGCACCTTCGACGTGTCGGTGATCGAGATCGCCAACGTCGACGGTGAAAAGCAGTTCGAAGTGCTGGCCACCAACGGTGACACCTTCCTCGGCGGCGAAGATTTCGACAACCGCGTCATCGAGTACCTGGTTGAAGAGTTCAACAAGGACCAGGGCATCGACCTGCGCAAGGATCCGCTGGCCCTGCAGCGTCTGAAGGACGCCGCCGAGCGCGCCAAGATCGAGCTCTCCAGCGCCCAGCAGACCGAAGTCAACCTGCCGTACGTGACCGCCGATGCGTCCGGCCCGAAGCACCTGAACATCAAGCTGACCCGCGCCAAGCTGGAGTCGCTGGTGGACGAGCTGATCCGCAAGTCGATCGAGCCGTGCCGCGTTGCGTTGAATGACGCCGGCCTGCGCTCGAGCGACATCAGCGAGGTCATCCTGGTCGGTGGCCAGACCCGCATGCCGAAGGTGCAGCAGGCGGTGACCGAGTTCTTCGGCAAGGAGCCGCGCAAGGACGTCAACCCGGACGAAGCCGTGGCACTGGGTGCGGCGATCCAGGGTGGCGTGCTCGGCGGCGACGTCAAGGACGTGCTGCTGCTGGACGTGACCCCGCTGTCGCTGGGCATTGAAACGATGGGCGGTGTGTTCACCAAGATCATCGAAAAGAACACCACCATCCCGACCAAGGCCTCGCAGGTGTTCTCCACCGCCGAGGACAACCAGTCGGCGGTGACGGTGCACGTGCTGCAGGGTGAGCGCGAGCAGGCCCGCTTCAACAAGTCGCTGGCCAAGTTCGACCTGTCCGGCATCGAGCCGGCACCGCGCGGCCTGCCGCAGGTGGAAGTGTCCTTCGACATCGACGCCAACGGCATCCTGCACGTGTCGGCCAAGGACAAGAAGACCAACAAGGAACAGAAGGTCGAGATCAAGGCCGGTTCGGGCCTGTCCGAGGACGAGATCGCGCGGATGGTGGCCGATGCCGAAGCCAACCGCGAAGAAGACAAGAAGTTCCAGGAACTGGTGCAGGCCCGCAACCAGGCCGATGCGCTGATCCACGGCACCCGTTCGGCGATCACCGAACACGGCAGCAAGGTCGGTGGCGATGTGATCGGCAAGGTCGAGGCCGCACTGGCCGACCTGGAAACGGCGATGAAGGGCGACGACAAGGCGCAGATCGAATCGCGCTCGAAGGCACTGGAAGAAGCCGGCCAGGCGCTGTTCGCCGCCGCTTCGGCCGGTGACCAGGGCGGCGCCCCGGGGGCCGACGCCGGCGCCGGTGCCAAGCACGACGACGTCGTCGATGCCGAGTTCACCGAAGTAAAGGACGACAAGAAGTCCTGATCCAGACCGACGCGGGACGTTGCCTCGCGCAGCGTCCCGTCGTCGCATCAGGGTCCTGGCCGCCGCGAGGCGAGTCGGGGCGCCCGACGCAGGAGCGGACCTTGTCCGCTTTTCTGCTTTGACGAATCCCGACGTACCGGAAAGCGATCCACTCCATGAGCAAGCGCGATTATTACGAAGTCCTGGGCGTTGCCCGCACTGCCACTGACGAAGAGCTGAAGAAGGCCTACCGCCGCTGTGCGATGAAGCACCATCCCGACCGCAACCCGGGTGATGCGGCCGCCGAAGCGGCGTTCAAAGAGTGCAAGGAAGCCTACGAAATCCTGTCCGACGGCAACAAGCGACGGATGTACGACGCCCACGGGCATGCTGCGTTCGAACACGGCATGGGCGGTGGTGGCGGCGGTCCGGGTGGTCCGGACATGAATGATATTTTCGGCGACATCTTCGGCAATATCTTCGGAGGTGGCGCCGGTGGCCAGCGCCAGGCCCGTCGCGGTGCCGACATCGGTTACGTGATGGAACTGGACCTGGAAGAAGCGGTGCGCGGCATCGAGCGTCGTATCGAAATCCCGACCCTGGCCGAGTGCGGCGACTGCGATGGCAGCGGTTCGGAAGACGGCAAGGTGGAAACCTGCAGCGTCTGCCACGGCCGTGGCCAAGTGCGCATCCAGCGCGGCATCTTCGCCATGCAGCAGGCGTGTCATCACTGCAACGGGCGCGGGCAGACCATCGCCCAGCCGTGCAAGACCTGCCACGGCAATGGCCGCGTGGAAGAGGACAAGGTGCTGTCGGTGAAGGTGCCTGCGGGCGTGGATACCGGCGACCGCATCCGTCTGGCCGGTGAAGGCGAAGCCGGTCCGGCCGGTACCCAGCCGGGCGATCTGTACGTGGAAGTGCGGGTGCGCGAGCACGCCATCTTCCAGCGCGACGGCGACGACCTGCATTGCGAAGTGCCGATCCGTATTTCGCAGGCCTCGTTGGGCGACAGCATCCGCGTGGCCACGCTGGGCGGCGAAGCGGAGATCCGCATTCCGGCTGAAACCCAGACCGGCAAGCTGTTCCGCCTGCGCGGCAAGGGCGTGCGTTCGGTGCGCAGCCGCACCGAGGGTGACCTGTACTGCCGCGTGGTGGTAGAAACCCCGGTCAACCTGACGCCGGACCAGCGCAAGCTGATGGAACAGTTCGAAGCCACCTTTGTCGGCGAAGACGCCCGCAAGCACTCGCCGAAGTCGGCGACGTTCATCGATGGCGTCAAGGGCTTCTGGGACCGGATGACCTCCTGACGCCCGGTAGTGACGGCCGCTGGCCGTCCCGCCCGACGCCACCGCTCTGGTAGCGACGGCCGCTGGCCGTCCTCCCCTTGCGCTTCCGGTGGGTGACGACCGTTGGTCGTCACGGGCGTAAAATGGGCTGATGAGCGAATCCCTCGAAAACCACCTGGTCCACGGCCGTCGCCAGCGCCCCGACGGCCCGTCGCCGGTCGATGTCATTTCGGTCCAGTCCCAGCTTGTCTACGGCCACGCCGGCAACAGCGCCGCAGCACCTCCGCTGCGGGCACTGGGCCTCCGTGTGGCCGAAGTGCCGACCACGCTGCTTAGCAACGCGCCCTTTTACGAAACCACCCGCGGGCGCGTCTTGCCGGCGGACTGGTTTGCCGACCTGCTGCGCGGTGCCAGCGAACGCGGCCTGCCGCAGCGGGCGCGGATGCTGGTATCCGGCTATTTCGGCAGCGTCGACAACGGCGCGGCGTTCGCGGACTGGCTGGATCAGACCCTGCCGGCGTGCCCGCAACTGCGCTACTGCCTGGATCCGGTGATCGGCGATACCCACACCGGTCCCTACGTCGAACCCGGCCTGGAGAAAGTCTTCGCCGAGCGCCTGCTGCCGCATGCGTGGCTGGTCACGCCCAATGCCTTCGAGCTGGGCCGCCTGACCGGCATGCCCGCGCTGGCGCAGGACGACGCCATTGCCGCCGCCCGCGTGCTGCTGGGCCGTGGGCCGACGTGGGTGTTGGCGCACAGTGTTTCCGGCGACGGTGGCGAACTGGTGACGCTGGCGGTGAGCGCGTCCGGCGTCTGGCGCTGGACCTCGCCGCTGCTGCCGGTGGACGTGGCTGGCACCGGCGATGTGCTGATGGCCTTGATCGTGGCGTTCCTGCTGCGCGGCGAGGACATGCAGCAGGCGATAGGCCGCGCCGTGTCGGGCACCCATGCGGCACTGGAAGCCACGCTGGCCAACGGCCACGAAGAGTTCGACGTGCATGCCGCTGCACCGGCTGCGTTGGCGCAGCCGCATCGATTTGCCGTGGAGCAGCTGGAATGAGCGCATCGCCGCAGGTGATCGGTATCGTCGGCAGCGCCGGCGCGTATGGCCGCTGGCTGACCCGCTTCTTCGAACAGCGCCTGCAGCTGCAGGTGATCGGCCATGATCCTGCCGATGCCACCTCGCATACACCAGAGCAGTTGCTGGAACAGGCCGACGTGCTGTTGTTCTCAGCGCCGATCCGGCATGCGCCCGCGCTGATGGCCGAGTACGTGCAGGCATCGGCAGGCCGCGAGGCGGGTCGATTGTGGCTGGACGTCACCTCGGTGAAAGAGGCCCCGGTGCAGGCGATGCTGGCCTCGCAGGCGGACGTCGTGGGCCTGCATCCGATGACCGCGCCGCCCAAGTCTCCGACGCTGAAGGGCAGGGTGATGGTGGTCTGCGAAGCCCGCGTGCAGCGCTGGCAGCCGTGGCTCAACGAGCTGTACGCGGCCCTGCAGGCCGAGTGCGTGCGTGCCACGCCGGCCCACCACGACAAGGTGATGGCGCTGGTGCAGGCGATGGTGCATGCGGGGCACCTGGCGCAGGCCGGCGTGCTGCGCGGCTATGCGGCCGAACTCGGCGATCTTTCCGCGCTGCTGCCGTATCGATCGGCGTCCTTCGAGCTGGATACGGCGATCATCTCGCGGATCCTGTCGTTGAACCCGGCGATCTACGAGGATATCCAGTTCGGCAATCCGCACGTGGCGCCGATGCTGGAGCGCTTGATCGGCCAGCTGCAGCAGTTGCAGCTGCAGGTGCAGCAGGGCGACGACGCGGCACGCGCGGGGTTCCGCCAGCAGATGTTGCAGGCCAATCGTGATGCGTTCGGCGAACAGGTGCTTGCCGACGGCAACTACACCTTCGAGCGTATGGGTTACCTGCTGGCCGACCTGACCGAACGCCAAGCATTGTCGGTACACCTGCCGGAGGATCGTCCCGGTTCCCTGCGCGCGCTGTTGCATGTGTTCGAGCAGCACCAGGTGAGCCTGGCCTCGATCCATTCCTCGCGCACGCCGGGTGGCGACGTGCATTTCCGCATCGGTTTCGTGCCCGGCAGCAGCGACATGGCGATCGCCGCGGCGGCGGCAGAAGTGGACGACAGCGGGATTGGTCGGGTACTGACACGCTGACGGTTTCATCCACAGGCGGTGTGGATGGTTATCGCACAAACATGTGGATAACAGGCCGCAGCCCTTGCGGGCAAACGCTGTCAAGATGGGTGGCGAAAATTACGCCACCAGGTGTCGAGGTTTTCTGACAGGCGGGCCTTGGTAGGGCCGACCCATGGTCGGCCGAATGTCCCCGCCGACGGCCCGCTGCGCTCGCCGACCATGGGTCGGCGCTACCGCTTTTCTTTTTCCATTGCGCGGCGAGCGGCCACCGGAACCTGTCGAAGGGCCGGGCGGTGGGGTTGCGCGGTGGGATTGGGCGGGGGCGTTGAGCGCCATGGATGGCGCGAAACAAGGCCCGCAGGAGCGGCTCTTGCCGTCCCCCGACCAGCCCCACCGCCCGGCGCCAATCACGTAAACCGCTGTAAGCCGCCCGCCGCGAGGGGGGGGCCACCCGTTCGACCCCTCAGATGCTCAACCGCACATCGCCCCCGGGCGTCACGAACTCCCGCCCGCTGCGCACCAGCACACGCCCATCCTCCAGTTCGTAACGTGGCTCGGCGCGCTGGTCCTGCGCAGATGCATCTTCCGGCTTGAACTCGAGAATGATGCGGCTTTCGCCATTGGAATCGGTCGCGGGAAACTGACGGAACGACATCGTCTACCTCCTTCACTCCAAGGGTCTGCGGGGCAAGCGTGCGCCGCCGCTTGTTATCCGCGCGTGGTCAGTCGATGAACTGCAGGCGAGCCAGTTCCGCGTACAGGCCGCCTTCGGCCAGCAGCTGTTCGTGGGTGCCCTGGGCAATGATGCGGCCGTGGTCCATCACCACGATGCGGTCGGCCTTGAGGATGGTTGCCAGGCGATGCGCGATCACCAGCGTGGTGCGGCCTGCCATCAGGCGTTCAAGCGCCTGCTGCACGGCGCGTTCGCTCTGCGCGTCCAGCGCGCTGGTCGCTTCGTCCAGCAACAGGATCGGGGCATCCTTCAACAGGGCGCGGGCGATGGCGATGCGCTGCTGCTGGCCACCGGAAAGGCGTGCGCCGCGCTCGCCCAGTTCGCTGTCATACCCTTCCGGCAGCGCACGCAGGAACTCATCGGCTTCGGCGGCGCGGGCAGCGGCTTCCACCTCGGCATCGCTGGCTTCCAGTCGTCCATAGCGGATGTTGTCGCGTGCGCTGGCGGCGAACAGGGTGGGCTGCTGCGGCACCAGCGCCAGCTGGGCGCGCAGCGCCGCTGGGTCCATCGCGCGCAGGTCGATGCCGTCCACGCTCAACGCACCGGAGCGCGGATCGTGGAAACGCAGCAGCAGCTGCAGCACGGTGCTCTTGCCGGCACCGGAGGGGCCCACCAGCGCGACCGTTTCGCCGTGCCGCACGTGCAGGCTGAAATGCTCCAGCGCGGCAGTGTCCGGGCGCTGCGGGTAGTGGAACACCACGTCGTCGAAACGGATCTCGCCGCGCAACGGAACCGGCAATACCGCCGGCGAGGCCGGCGCGCGGATCTCAACGTCTTCCTGCAGCAGTTCACTGATGCGCCCCATGCCACCGGACGCGCGCTGCAGTTCGTTCCACACTTCGGCCAGCGCCCCCACCGACCCGCCACCGATCAGCGCGTACAGCACGAACTGTCCGAGCGTACCGGCAGACAGGCGACCGGCGATCACGTCATGCGCGCCCAGCCAGAGCACGCCGACGATGGCGCCGAACACCAGCAGGATGGCACTGGCGGTGACCAGCGACTGCGCGCGGATGCGCCGCCGGGCAGCACGGATCGAGTCTTTCAGCGCATGGTCGAAGCGGCCGCGTTCGTAGGGCTCGCGTGCGTGTGACTGTACGGTGCGGACCGCGCCCAGGGTTTCAGCGGCCAGGCTGTTGGCGTCGGCGATGCGGTCCTGGCTGTCGCGCGAAATCCCGCGCAGACGGCGCGCACCCAGCACTATCGGCAATACCGCCAGGGGAATCCCGAGCAGGGCCCAGGCGGCCAGCCGCGGGCTGGTCACGAACAGCATCACCAGGCTGCCGACCACGGTGACGCTGCTGCGCAGTGCCACCGACATGGTGGAGCCGATCACGCTGCGCAGCAGTTCGCTGTCGGCGGTCAGGCGCGAGACCAGTTCACCACTGCGATTGCGGTCATGGAAGCCGGCGCCGAGCGTGATCAGGTGGCCGTACAGCTGCGCGCGCAGGTCGGCGACGACCTTTTCGCCGAGCAGCGAGACGAAGAAGAAACGCGCGGCGGTTGCCAGCGCCATCACCACCGCCACCACCATCAGCAGGGCGAAGGCGCGGTTGATCTGGCCGCCGCCGGTGAAGCCATGGTCGATCATCTGCTTGACCGCCGGTGGCAGGCTGAGCGTGGCCGCCGAGGACACCGCCAGCGCCACCAGCCAGGCACTGAACAACCCCGCGTGGCGGCGCACGAAAGGCCACAGCGTACCCAGGCTGCCAAGGCGCTTGAGGGCGGGGCGGGACGCGTCGGTGTCAGTCATCAGGGTGGGACTCGGAAGGAGAGTGCAGGCGTACCCGGTTACGGGTGGCGTCGCGCAGGCGTGTTTTCAATGCATCGTACTGGTCGGCCGGCAGTTCGACCCGCATGCTGGCGCCATCGGCGGTGAAGGTTTCTTCCTGCTTGACCGCCAGGTGAGCGGCGAGGGCGGCGTGCAGTGCGCCCAGGTCCTCGAACGGCGCGTGGATCTGCAGGTGTGCCAGCGCCACCAGCGGCTCACGCGGCGCGGTCCGCAGGCACTCGGCGGCAGTACCGCCGTAGGCGCGCACCAGCCCGCCGGCGCCCAGCTTGATGCCGCCATACCAGCGGGTGACCACCACCATGACCCTGTCGAACCCCTGGCCGTCGATGGCCGCCAGGATCGGGCGGCCGGCGGTGCCTGATGGCTCGCCGTCATCGCTGGAACGGTACTCATTGCCATGCCGGTAGGCCCAGCAGTTGTGCGTGGCATCGGCCACGGCGACCTGCTGCAGGAACTCCAGGGCGTGGCCGGCATCACGGATCGGCGCGGCGTGGGCCAGGAAACGACTGTGCTTGATCTCCAGGCAGTGGTCGACGGCAGCGGCGAGGGTATCGAGCATCCCTGCGATCTTACCGTGCGCACGCCAGGCACGTGCCGACCAGGGCGCGGAGTCAGTCGGCGAGCAGCGGCTGCAGGTCACGCGGGAGGCGGGTTTCCGGGTACTGCGCCAGGTAACGCTCCAGGCTGGCCCGCGCCAGATCCACGTCACCGGCATCACGCCTATGGCGGATCTTCTGCAACCACTGCCGCCGCGTAAGCCGTGCATCGGCCTCCACTTCCTGCTGCACCGCCGCTGCACTCAGTGGTGCCGATGCCGTCGCAGCAGCCACCTCGGCGGTATCCTGCGCGGCCATGTCCTGCGGCGTGCGTGCAGGCTTGGCGAACGCCTCCGCGGCAGGCGCCGGTGCGGCCATCACCGCCGCGGCAGGCGACGGTGCGGCTGGCGGCGCCGGCCGTGATGGGGCCATGCGCGCCGATTCCGCTGCGCGTGCGCGGAATGCCTGCGGCACGGGCGCGGCGTCCACTTGGGCGGGCGCGGTTGCCTGCTCCGGTGCCTCCGGTACCTGCCCCTGCAGGGGCGGCCTCGGCGCTGGCTTTGGTTGCACGCGCTGCATGGCGGCACTGGCAGGCGTTGCAGGTGCTGTATCTGCGATGGGTTCTGGCGCAGGTGGATCAGCTTCCGGTCGGGGAGCGGGCGTGGCCATTTCCTGCAGCGATGGGGCCGGCGGCGGCTCCCGCTGCGGCTGCATCTGCCAGGCCAGCCCGACGGCGAAAACCACCGACGCGGCGATGCCCGCCACCGTCGGCCAACGCGCACGGCGACGCTGCCGACGCGGAGCCTGCGTCGGTGCCTCGTCCGCGCCCATGGGCCCGGCATCCTGCCCGGCGGGCGCGGACTGCACCGAGGCCCGCGCGGCGGCCAGCACGGCGGCATCCACGGCGGGCGGCGGTGCCTTGTCCAGCCGGCCACCCAGCAGCCGGGCCAGTTCGCGCTCTTCAGGGGTGAGGGGATCGCGGCTGTTCATGGGGCCAATCCTGCACGCAGTTTGTCCATCGCATAGCGCAGGCGCGACTTGACGGTTTCCCGGCCGACGCCGGTGACCTCGGCGATCTCCTCCAGGCTGAGTTCCTGCTCCAGTCGAAGCAGCAGCACCTCGCGTTGCTCCGCCGGCAAGGCATCCATCGCCTGCTGCACCCGGCGCCGTTGTTCGAAGCCGCTCAGTTCGGTTTCCGGGGTGTGGCCGTCGACCACCCCTTCCACCCGCGCTTCGGCGTCAGCCGGTGCGGGTGGGCGGTGGCGCGCCGCGCGCCAATGATCGTTCAGGCGGTTATGCGCGATACGGAACAGCCAGGTGCTGAAGGCGGCGTCCGGCTGCCAGCCGGCGCGGGCGGCGATCACCCGCTGCCACACATCCTGGAACATTTCCTCGGCCAGGCCGGGGTCGCGCAGCTGGCGCACCAGGAACCCGTGCAGGCGCCGGCGGTGGCGCTCGTACAGCGCCTGGAAGGCGGGCAGGTCGCCGCCGGCCCAGGCCAGCATCAAGGCTTCATCGGTTGGCAGGGCGGCGGTATCCACGGGGGACAGGGTAAGGCCTGCCCGCGGCGGCGCATAGCCGCTCATCAGGGGGCGCAGGGAGGTGGCCGAGGGAGCAGGAATGGGCATGTCCGGAGCGTCAACGCGCGCAGGGGCGGAACGGGGTTGCGGCACGACAAATTCAGGTCGCGGAAAGCGCTATGCTCCGCGCACAGGGGAGGTGTCGGGAGTTCCCGCGCCATGGGGTCGTCATGTTGTCCAGTCAGATCGTTGCACCCACGATGGAAACACCGGGCAATGCGGTGGTGACCAGCGGCTTGCTGGAGGCCCTGTGTGGCCTGTTGCCGGGCCACGCCTGTCTGTGGGTGGACTGGGACGATCCGCTGCTGGGGCAGGGGAGCCAATGCCATCCGCCGCAGGCGATGCCGTCATTGCGCGCGGCCGGGACGCAGCAGGCGCAGCACGAGCAATGGCAGCACGACGGTGCGCGCATCGGCCTGCGTGTCGAAGGCGCAGCGGTGCCCGCGGGCTGGTGGTCGGTCGCCCGCGAAGCCCTTCAACTGGGGCTGCAGCAGGCCCGCCAGGCCGGCCAGATCCACGCCCTGGAAGATGCCAAGCGGCTGCAGCAGGCGCTGTATGAGATCGCCGATCTGTCCGGGGCCGAACTGGAAATGGCCGAGATGCTGCGGCATGTCCATCGCGTCCTCAACACGCTGATGTACGCGCACAACTGCTTCATCGTCGAATATGACGATATCCGGCAGACCATCCGCTTCCTGTACTTCGCCGATCAGATCGATGA
This sequence comes from Stenotrophomonas sp. CFBP 13724, assembly GCF_014841975.1. Taxonomy (NCBI): domain Bacteria; kingdom Pseudomonadati; phylum Pseudomonadota; class Gammaproteobacteria; order Lysobacterales; family Lysobacteraceae; genus Stenotrophomonas; species Stenotrophomonas sp. CFBP 13724. Next base: position 1,847,515 of record NZ_JACYUW010000001.1, on the reverse strand, counting down.
TTTCGTCGCCGATCCCTCGCGCGCCTATGCCGAAAGTGAGCTGCCGGGGAGCCTGACCTTCGCGCTGCTGCAGCATGGGCACCCGCTCAGTGGCCCCTCGCGCCAGTTGCTGGCCAGCGTGGGCCAGGACGGGCAGCACTGGCGTGGGCCGGAAAGCCTGGATTGGCTGGGCGTGCCGATGCTGCGCGAAGGGCGCGTTTGCGGGGCGATCGTGGTGCAGAGCTATGACCAGCATGACCGCTACGGCGAGGCGGACCGCGCGCTGCTCGGCTTCGTCGCCCAGCACGTGCGCACGGCGATGGACCGGCGCCAGGCGCAGGTGCAGCTGGAGCGGCAGGTGGAACGACGCACGCTGGAACTGCAGCGCGCCAACCGCAGCCTGCAGGATGAGGTCTTCGAACGTCGCCGTGCCGAAAAGCTGCAGGCCGCGCTGTATGGCATCGCCGAACTGGCGATGCAGGCCGAAAGCCTGTCGCAGTTCCATGCGCAGGTCCATGGCATCGTCGGCACCTTGCTGGATGCGCGCAACTTCTACATCGCCCTGGTCAACGAGGCGGGTGATGGGCTCGAGTTCGTCTACTCGGTCGACGAGTACACGGTCACGCGCGCGCCGCGCGCCTTCAGCCAGGGGCTGACCGAACACGTAGTGCGCGAGCGGCGACCGCTGCTGGCCGCACGCGCCGACATCGACGCGATGATCGAAGCCGGCAAGGTGCGAGAGTCCGGTGTGCGCTCGCAGTGCTGGCTCGGTGTGCCACTGCTGCGCGATGACGAAGTGGTCGGGGTGATCGTGGTGCAGAGCTACAGCCCGGACGTGGCCTTCACCGCGCACGACCAGCGCCTGTTGACCTTCGTGGCGCAGAACATCGGCGCAGGACTGGCGCGGCAACGTGACCAGGAGCGGCTGCGGCTGGCCCATGCCGGACTGGAACAACGCGTGGAGGAACGCACCCGCGAACTGGGCGAAGTGAATGAGAAGCTGCTCGGACAGATCGCCGAGCGGTTGCGCGCCGAGCAGCGGTTGACCCACCAGGCCATGCACGATGGCCTGACCGGCCTGCCCAACCGCATCCACCTGCTGGATCGCCTGGAAGATGCGCTGCTGCGCGCGCGCAAAGGTGAGGGCGGCGAATTCGCGGTGCTGTTCCTTGACCTGGATCGCTTCAAGCTGGTCAACGACAGCATCGGCCATGCGGCTGGCGATCAGATGCTGGTCGAGGTGGCCAAGCGCATCGTCTCGATGCTGGGCCCGGACAACGTGGTGGCACGGCTGGGCGGGGATGAGTTCGCCATCCTGCTGCAGTGCCCGCACGGCTTGGCGCAGGCGTTGGAGTTCTCCCAGCGCATGCTGCTGGCGCTGCAGGAGTCAATGTGGGTGGCCGGGCGCGAGCTGTTCCCGTCCGGCAGCCTGGGCATCGCGCTGTGGAATGCGCGCTACCAGCGCGGCGAAGAGCTGCTGCGGGATGCCGATGCGGCGATGTACCGCGCCAAGGCGCAGGGCCACGACCGCTGTGCGATCTTCGACGAGGACATGCGCGAGCAGGCGATGCGCAGCCTGGACCTGGAATCGGACCTGCGGCGGGCGATCATCAACCAGGACTTCCTGCCGTACTACCAGCCCATCGTGCGGCTCACCGATGGCGTGGTGGTAGGCCATGAGGCGCTGTTGCGCTGGCAGCACGAAACCCGCGGGATGCTGCTGCCGGGCGCGTTCCTGGACCTCGGCGAGGGCAGTGGCCTGATCGAGCAGGTGGACTGGCTGATCTACGAACAGGTGATCGCCGGCCTCTCACGCGGCGGTACCGGCTATGTATCGGTCAACGTATCACCGCGGCATTTCCGCTCGGCCGAGTTCAGCAACCGGTTGTTCGGTTTGATCGAAGCCTTCGACGCCGACCCGCACCGGTTGCGCCTGGAGATCACCGAAGTCGCCCTGCTCGATGAAGGTCCACGCACCCTGCGCGTGCTGCAGGCGCTGCGCGAGCGCGGCATCCTGGTGCAGCTGGATGATTTCGGCACGGGCTTCTCGGCGCTGTCCTACCTGCATCGATTCCCGATTTCCACGTTGAAGATCGACCAGAGCTTCATCGCCGGCCTCAACGGCCCGGAAGCGCAGAGCACGCTGGCGCTGGTGGAAGGCGTGGTGTCACTGGCGCGCACGCTCGGCATCAATACCATTGCCGAAGGCATAGAAACCGAAAGCCAGCGCCAGATCCTGCTGGACCTGGGCTGCGACTACGGCCAGGGCTACCTGCTGGGTCGCCCGGCACCGCGTTAGACCAGGGCGTTGCGGCGCTTCTCGTCGATCCACTTGGAGGCCTGCGCGGGCTCGTAGCTGCGCATCCAGTCCAGCATCGCGTCGATGTCCGAGCCGTACCAGAGATCGGCGCGCTGGGCCGGGTGCAGGAAGCGTTCTTCGACCATGCGGTCGATCATCCCGATCAGCGGGGCGTAGAAACCGTCCACGTCCAGGAAGGCGCACGGCTTGTTGCCGATGCCGAGCTGGCGCCAGGTCAGCATCTCGAAGATTTCTTCCATGGTGCCGAAGCCACCGGGCAGGGCGACAAAGGCGTCGGACAGCTCGAACATGCGCGACTTGCGCTCGTGCATGGAACCGACCACTTCCAGCGTGGTCAGGCCGCGGTGCGCGACTTCCCAGTCCGCCAGCTGCTGCGGGATCACGCCGGTCACTTCGCCGCCGGCTTCCAGCGCGGCATTGGCCACCGTGCCCATCAGGCCGACGTTGCCGCCGCCGTAGACCAGACGCAGGCCGTCACGGGCGATGCGGTCACCCAGCGCGATCGCGCGTTCGGTATAGATCGGCTTGCTGCCCGCGTTGGAGCCGCAGTAAACACAGAGGGACTTCATCGGGTATTCCTTGAAACGAAAGCGCCCCGCCGGGGGCGGGGTGCGGGATCAGTGTGCGGCGTATTTTACCTGCTGGCACCGGAGGCTGCCCGGTGCCAGCAGAGGCGGGGTTCAGGCGGCCTGGGCCTGCTCGCGGCGCGGACCTTCGCGCAGGGCACGGCCGACCATGCCGACCAGCAGTTCCAGCTCGCTGCTGTCCATGCCGAAGTGCGGGGTGAAGCGCAGCGAGCGCTCACCGCCGTGGATCACATTGACGCCCTGGCGGCGGAGCCATTCTTCGGTGGAACCGGCGCCGTAGCACTTGAACTGCGGAGCCAGTTCGCAGGAGAACAGCAGGCCGGTGCCCTGCACCTTGGTGATCAGTCCGCCCAGTTCGTCCTTGAGCTTTTCCAGCCGGCGCAGTGCCTCCCGGCCACGCTCGGCGATGTTGCCGCGCACCTCCGGGGTGAGCTGGGCCAGCGTGGCGCAGGCAACGTCCAGCGCACGCGGATTGCTGGTCATGGTGTTGCCGTAGATGCCCTTGCGGTACAGCTGTGCGGCGCGTTCGTTCACTGCAAGCACCGACAGCGGGTACTGGGCGGCATTGAGCGCCTTCGAATAGGTTTCCATGTCCGGCGCATCCAGGCCTTCGAAGCCGGGGTAATCCACCACCGACAGCACGCCGTGGGCGCGCAGTCCGGCCTGGATGGAGTCGATCAGCAGCAGGCTGCCGTGGGCCCGGGTCAGTTCGCGGGCCAGCGCATAGAACGCCGGCGGTACCGAGCGTCCCGGATCGCCTTCGCCCATCACCGGCTCCAGGAATACCGCTTCGATGAACCAGTTGCTGCGCGCTGCCTCGTCGAACACCGCGCGCAGGGCGGCTTCGTCATACGGGGCGATGGCGATCACCGAGTCTTCGTTGCGATAGCTGGCCAGGTGCTGCTGGTAGGTGCGCCGGCTGGAATCGGAGTACAGGGCCGGGCGGTCGGTACGGCCGTGGAAGCTGCCCTTGATCACCACGCGCTTGACCGCGGCACCGGCATGCGGGGCGCCCGGATCGGTCTGCAGTTTGCTGTTCACATCGGCGATGCGCGCGGCCAGGCCGACCGCTTCCGAACCGGAATTGAGGCACATGAAACGGGTGAACGGACAACCGCCACGGCGATGGCCGATTTCCGCCCGCAGCGCCTTGACGAAGCGCTGCTGGGAAAGGCTCGGGGTCATGATGTTCGCCATCACCTGCGGCTGCGACATCGCCTCCAGCACCGCATCGGGGGTGTGGCCGAAGCCGAGCATGCCGTAGCCACCGGCGTCGTACAGCACCGCGCCCTTGAGCGTGACCACCCACGGGCCGCGTGCGGTCAAGGCGACATACGGGGTCACCGCATCGTCGGCGTAGAAGTTGATGAAGCCGTCCTGCATGGCGTCGATCTGGGCCTGTTCGTCCAGCGCCAGCACCTCGCCCAGCTCACCCTGGAGGCGGGAAAATTCGGCCGCGGCGGCATCGGCCGCAGCCACCAGCGCGGGGTGGGAGGCGGCAAGACGCTCCAGCGTGGCGTCATCCAGGCCGGTGGTCATGCGGGTGCCGGGCTGGGCGCGGAGGGGGGCGAGGCGTTCGATGAAGCTCATTGCAGATCTCCTGAAACGATAGGTCGCACGGCCCGTAAAAGCACAACGCGCGGCAAGCGCGCGCGTCGGGTCATGGCTCGTGCATTCGGACTTCCGTTTCGATGCTAGCACGCGGTTTTTTGCGCGATAACCCCGTCCGTTCGCTGCTGCATGGCAGCATTTTCGTGGGCGTTTGCCGCCAACTGCGCTGTCCATCGGTGGCCGGTCGTACAATGCGCGCCATTGCCGACCTGTTGCTGCGTGTTCCCTTGAAGAAGTCCGATTTCCACTACGACCTTCCCACTGAACTGATTGCCCAGGCGCCGCTGCCGGAGCGTTCGGCGAGCCGCCTGCTGCTGGTGCCGCCGACGCCGGGCGCGCTGCAGGATGCGCATGTGCGCGACCTGTCCGCGCTGCTGCGCGAAGGTGATCTGCTGGTGTTCAACGATACCCGGGTGATCCCGGCGCGGCTGTTCGGCCAGAAAGCGACCGGCGGCCGCGTGGAGATCCTGATCGAACGCCTGCTGGGCGCGCAGCAGGCAAGGGCGCAGGTCGGGGCCAGCAAGACCCCAAAGCCGGGCAGCAGGATCGCGCTGGACGCCGGTGGCGAGGTGGAAGTGCTGGGCCGCGATGGCGAGTTCTACGTGCTGCGGTTCCATGTGCCCGAACCGCTGGAGCAGTGGCTGCTGCATGCCGGGCGGCTGCCGTTGCCGCCCTATATCCAGCGCGAGCCCGGGCTGGACGATCGCGAGCGCTACCAGACGGTGTTCGCCCGCGAGATCGGTGCGGTCGCCGCGCCGACCGCCGGGCTGCACTTCGATGATGCGCTGCTGGCGGCCCTGCAGGCCAAGGGCGTGGGCTTTGGCCACGTCACCCTGCATGTGGGCGCGGGTACCTTCCAGCCGGTCCGCGCGGACGATCTGAAAGACCATGTGATGCACCGCGAATGGCTGAACGTCGGTGCCGAGCTGGTGCAGCAGGTGCGGCGCACGCGCGAGGCCGGTGGCCGGGTGATCGGGGTGGGGACCACGGTGGTGCGGGCGCTGGAAAGCGCGATGCGCGACGGTGAGCTGCTGCCGTTTGCCGGGGAGACCCAGATCTTCATCACGCCGGGGTACCGGATCCGCAGCGTGGACGCGATGGTGACCAACTTCCATCTGCCGGAGAGCACGCTGTTGATGATGATTTCCGCGTTTGCCGGCAAAGAGCGGGTGTTCGAGGCGTACCGGCATGCGATCGAGCAGCGCTACCGCTTCTTCAGCTACGGCGATGCGATGTTGTTGTTCCCGCAGGGCTGATCGGTTTTCTGTTGGTCTGCGCGACTCCCTGATACGGGTCGAGCCAGCGGATGGGGGCAGGCAGGACACGCCGTGAACCCATCCATGGGGGCTGCTTTCCGCCCATCCGGGGCTCCAAGCGTCCTGCCTGCCCCCATCCGCTGGCTCCTGACACGTTCACGCGTGCGGCCGGCAAGGAGCGCCTGTGCGGTGGGGTGGGGGATGAAAAGCAGCCGGCCTGCGGCCGGCCGTCGCCGCGACGGGCGCGGAATCTGGAAGGTGCGGGTGGGGCAGGTTGCACGGGACCCTGTGAGGCAGGAGCCGAACTGGAGCCCCCATGGACGGGTTCACGGCGTGTCCCGTGCAGCCTGCCCCGCCCGCGCCCCTCGCAGATACCCGAGGCGCCACGCCTTTCGCGGGAACCCCAAAAGTACGAGACAATAGAAAACTATCTGTCCCGAACAACCGCACCATGTCCCGACTGCAGTTCCAGCTCCAGACCACTGATGGCCGTGCCCGCCGTGGCCGCTTGACCTTCCCGCGCGGAACCGTGGAAACCCCCGCGTTCATGCCCGTCGGTACCTATGGCTCGGTCAAGGGCATCTTCCCCGACCAGGTGCGTGCCCTGGGCGCGGAAATCATCCTCGGCAATACCTTCCACCTGTACCTGCGCCCCGGCCTGGATGTCATCGCCGACCACGGCGGCCTGCACGGCTTCGCGCGCTGGGATGGCCCGATCCTGACCGACTCCGGCGGCTTCCAGGTGTTCTCGCTGGCACATCGCCGCAAGATCACCGAACAGGGCGTGACCTTCGCCTCGCCCACCGACGGCGCCCGGGTTTTCCTCGGTCCGGAGGAAAGCATGAAGATCCAGAAGGTGCTGGATTCGGACGTGGTGATGATCTTCGACGAATGCACGCCGTACCCGGCCACCGAGGACGTCGCGCGCCGCTCGATGGAGCTCAGCCTGCGCTGGGCCCAGCGTTCGCGCGATGCCCACGATGGCCTGGGCAACGACGCCGCGCTGTTCGGCATCGTCCAGGGCGGGGTGCATACCGACCTGCGCAGCCGCTCGGCCGAGGCCCTGCAGCAGATCGGTTTCGACGGCTACGCCATCGGCGGGCTGGCCGTGGGCGAACCCGAGCATGAACGCAACGCCATGCTGGATCACCTCAATCCAGTGCTGCCGGCAGACCGCCCGCGCTACCTGATGGGCGTGGGCCGGCCGGAAGACCTGGTGGAAGGCGTGGCCCGCGGCGTGGACATGTTCGACTGCGTGATGCCCACCCGCAACGCGCGCAACGGCCACTATTTCACCTCTTTCGGCACGGTCCGCATCCGCAACGCCCGCTACGAGCGCGACATGGACCCGATCGAACCCGGCTGCGGCTGCTTCGCCTGCAGCGGCGGTTATACCCGCTCCTACCTGCGCCACCTGGACCGCTGCAACGAAATGCTGGCGCCGATGCTGGGCACGATCCACAACCTCTTCTACTACGAGAAGTTGATGGCCGATATGCGCGCCGCCATCGCCGCGGGAACCTTCGAGGCCTTCCGCGGGTCTTTCTACGCAGCCCGGGGGGCTGCCGTCCCGCCGCTTTGAGCGGCCGCCCCCTGCCGAAGGGCCCAAGGACGAATCCCTGGGCCCGTGGCATACTTCACGGCTGACACCGATCTGCGGTCGCGCCCGGCCACTCGTGGCACCGCAGCGCCGCCCAACCAAAGGACTCCACGATGAACCTGCTTGCTTTCCTGATTCCCGCCGCCCACGCCCAGGCTGCCGGCGGCCAACCGCAGGGCTTCACCATGACCACCCTGCTGTTCCCGGTCATCCTGATCGCCATCATGTACTTCCTGATGATCCGCCCGCAGATGAAGCGGCAGAAGGAGCACAAGGCCATGCTGGAGAAGATCAAGCGCGGCGACGAAGTGCTGACCAACGGTGGCATCGCCGGCGTGGTCACCGACATCGGCGACAACTTCGTCACCCTGGAAGTGGCTGACAACGTGCGCATCCGCGTGCAGAAGGGCGCTGTCGGCAACGTGCTGCCGGCCGGCACCCTGAAGTCGGCTGTCTGATCCACTCCCTTTTCTGAAGCACAACCGCGGCGCCGGGGATGGCGCCGCGCGGGAACCTCGCAATGCTCGAATTTCCACGCTGGAAGTACGTCGTCATCCTGATCGTCCTGGCGATCAGCACGTTGTATGCGCTGCCCAACATCTACCAGAAGGATCCGGCCATCCAGATCACCGCCAACCGCGGCGGCCTGGTGGATTCAGCGCTGCGCGACCGCGTGCTGGCCGACCTCAAGCAGGCCGGCGTCGCCCCGATGGCGGCCGAAGTGGAAGGCGACAGCCTGATCGTCCGCCTGCCCGACATCCAGGCGCAGACCGCCGCCAATGACGTGCTCAAGCAGAGCGTCGGCGAGGATTACGTGGTGGCGCTGAACCTGGCCTCCACCGTGCCGGACTGGCTGTCCAACCTCGGCGCGCGCCCGATGACGCTGGGCCTGGATCTGCAGGGCGGCGTGCATTTCGTGCTGCAGGTGGACCAGAAGGCCGCGCTGGACAAGCGCATGGACAGCTACACCGAAGACGTGCGTACCACCCTGCGTGATGCGCGTATTCCGTACCAGTCGGTCGAGCGCCGCGCGGACAACACCATCGTCGCCAACCTGAGCCCGAGTGCAGGCGAGGGCGCTGGACTGCGTGCCCGTGATGCGCTGTTCAAGTCGCAGCCGACGCTGGGCTTCGAAGTCACCGGCAACCGCGTGACCGTCAGCCTGCCCGATGCCGAACTGGCCGCCATCGCCAACGGCGCCATCGAGCAGAACGTCAACACGCTGCGCAACCGCGTCAACCAGCTCGGCGTGGCCGAGCCGATCATCCAGCGCCAGGGCGCCGACCGCGTGGTCGTGCAGCTGCCGGGCGTGCAGGACACCGCCGAAGCCAAGCGCATGATCGGTGCCACCGCCACCCTGGAATACCGCGCGGTCATCGAAGGCAACGCGCAGGACGCCGTCGCCAGCGGCCGCATTCCGCCCGAAGCCAAGGTCTACCAGCTGCGCGACAACCGCGGCCCGGTGCTGCTGGCCAAGCGGGTGATCGTCACCGGTGACCAGATGGTCGCAGCCCAGGCCACCACCGACCAGAACGGTTCCGCGGCGGTAAGCGTGACGCTGAACAATGTCGGCGGGCAGCGCATGTTCGATTTCACCAGCGCCAACGTGAACAAGCCGATGGCGGTGGTCTACACCGAGCGCATCCCCACCGTGGAAACGGTGGACGGCAAGGAAGTGCGCAGCTTCCGGGTCAAGGAAGAGGTCATCTCGGTGGCCAACATCAACGGCGTGTTCGGCAAGAATTTCCAGACCACCGGCCTGGAGAAGCGTGAATCCGAAGACCTCGCCAAGCTGCTGAAATCCGGCTCGCTGGCCGCGCCGATGGACTTCGTGGAAGAAAAGATCGTCGGCCCCAGCCTGGGTGCGGAGAACGTGCAGCGCGGTGTCACCGCGGTGGGCTTCGCCTTCCTGTTCACGCTGGTGTTCTTCACCGTCTACTACCGCATGTTCGGTGTCATCACCTCGGTGGCGATGCTGTTCAACCTGCTGATCGTGGTCGCGGTGATGTCGCTGTTCGGCGCCACCATGACCCTGCCGGGCTTTGCCGGCCTGGCGTTGTCGATCGGCCTGTCGGTGGATGCGAACGTGCTGATCAACGAGCGTATCCGTGAAGAGCTGCGTGCGGGCATGCCCGCCAAGGCCGCCATCGTGGCGGGCTACGAAAAGGCGTCCGGCACCATCCTCGACGCCAACCTGACCGGCATCCTGGCAGGCGTTGCGTTGTATGCGTTCGGTACCGGCCCGCTGAAGGGCTTCGCAGTGACCATGATCGTCGGCATCATCGCCTCGATGTTCACTGCCATTACCGTTTCCCGTGCCCTTGCAGTGCTGGTCTACGGCCGCCGCAAGAAGCTCAAGACCCTGGCCATCTGACGGGAAAAGGATCGATACCATGAAATTGTTTCCGCTCCACCTGATCCCGAACGACACCAAGTTCGACTTCATGCGCACCCGATGGATCGCCATCGGCATCGCCGCACTGGTGTTCATCGCCGCCCTGGGCAGCATCATCGGCAAGGGCTTCAACTACGCGCTGGATTTCACCGGCGGTACCGTGGTGGAAGTGCGCTTCGACCGGCCGGCCGACGTCGACGCCGTGCGTGAGCACCTGGAGACTGCCGGCTATGCCGGTGCCCAGGTGCAGAGCTTCGGCAGCGGCAGCAACCTGCTGATCCGCCTGCAGCCGCAGGTCCAGGCCGAAGGCGAAAGCGCCGGCGACGCCAACAACCGCACTGCCGAAGCGGTGCGTACGGCGGTGTCGCTGGAAGGCAACGCCGCAACCGTGCTGTCCTCGGAGTTCGTCGGTCCGCAGGTCGGCAAGGAGCTGGCCCTCAACGGCCTGTACGCTGCGCTGTTCGTGCTGGTCGGTTTCCTGATCTACATCGGTTTCCGCTTCGAGTGGAAGTTCGCGGTGGTGGCCATCATCACCACCCTGTTCGACGTGCTGGTGGTCGCCGGCTACTTCTCCTTCAGCGGCCGTGAGTTCGACCTGACCGTGCTGGCCGGCCTGTTGTCGGTGATGGGTTTCTCCATCAACGACACCATCGTGGTGTTCGACCGTGTCCGCGAGAACTTCCGCAGCCTGCGTGTCGAGCCGCTGGAAGTGATGAACCGCTCGATCAACCAGACCCTGTCGCGCACCATCATCACCTCGCTGGTGTTCTTCCTGTCCGTGCTGGCGCTGTACATCTACGGCGGCGGTTCGCTGGAAGGGCTGGCCCTGAGCCAGATGATCGGCGCAGTGATCGGCACCTTGTCCTCGATCTTCATCGCCTGCCCGTTGCTGACCATGGGCGTGCTGGCGGTGACCAAGCAGGACCTGCTGCCCAAGGCCAAGGACGAAGAAGCCCTGGCCCGCCGCCCATAACGAGGCAGCCGGAAAGACACAGAAAAAGCCGCACGAAAGTGCGGCTTTTTCTTTGCTTTTTTTCCTCCCCGCACACGCCACGGGCGCCCAGGGAGGTATCAGAAGAGGCGGCGGGTGGGGTTGCGCGGGACGCTGAGCCGCATGGATGCGGCGACGCAGCCTACAAGGACGTACTTGCGGCGTGTCCCGCGCAATCCCACCTGCCGACTCTCACAGGCAGAAAACGATACGCCCCCGTCGGTTGTGCATATTCCCCCCGCACACTACGATTCCAGCGTTTCGTGCAAGCGCGCCAGCGCGCCGCACCTGTCCCACACCGAGGTATCCATGGTCATCAAACCGCGCGTCCGCGGCTTCATCTGCGTCACCACCCATCCCACCGGCTGCGATGCGGCGGTCAAGCAGCAGATCGACTACATCAGCGCCCGGCCGAAGATCGTCAACGGTCCCAAGCGCGTGCTGGTGATCGGCGCCTCCACCGGCTACGGCCTGGCGGCGCGCATCACCGCCGCCTTCGGCAGCGACGCCGCCACCCTGGGCGTGTTCTTCGAAAAACCCGGCAGCGAGACCAAGCCGGGCAGTGCCGGCTGGTACAACTCGGCCGCGTTCCACAAGTACGCCGGCCAGGCCGGACGGTATGCGAAGAGCGTGAACGGCGATGCGTTCTCCGATGAAGTGAAGGATCAGGTCATCGCGCTGATCAAGGCCGACCTCGGCCAGGTCGACCAGGTGGTCTACAGCCTGGCGTCGCCGCGCCGCAAGCACCCCAGGACCGGCGAAGTGATCAACTCCACGCTCAAGCCGATCGGCGCGCCGATCACCCTGCGCGGCCTGGATACCGACAAGATCAAGCTGACCGAGACCCACCTGGAGCCGGCTACCGACGAAGAGATCGCCGGCACCGTGGCGGTGATGGGCGGCGAGGACTGGCAGATGTGGATCGACGCGCTGGCTGCGGCCGGCGTGCTGGCCGACGGCTGCACCACCACCGCGTTCACCTACGTCGGTGAGGAAATCACCCAGGCGATCTACTGGAACGGCAGCATCGGTGCGGCCAAGAAGGATCTGGACCAGAAGGTGCTCGGCCTGCGCGAAAAGCTGGCCGCGATCGGCGGCGATGCCCGCGTATCGGTGTTGAAGGCAGTGGTCACCCAGGCCAGTTCGGCAATCCCCACCATGCCGCTGTACCTGTCGCTGCTGTTCAAGGTGATGAAGGAGAAGGGCACCCATGAGGGCTGCATCGAGCAGCTCGACGTGCTGTATGACATCCTCTACGGCGGCAAGGCCGAAGGCACGGCGGTGGAGCGCCTGCGCCATGAGCTGACCGATGCCGATGGCCGCCACGTCGAGCTGATCGACGATGCCGGCCGACTGCGCGCGGACTACAAGGAAATGGCGCCGGGCGTGCAGGCCGAAGTGCTGGAATTGTGGCCGCAGGTGACCGATGAGAACCTGTATGAGATCAGCGACCTGGAAGGCTACAAGGCCGATTTCCTGCGCCTGTTCGGCTTCGGCGTGGAGGGCGTGGACTATGACGCCGACGTGGATCCGGACGTGAAGATCGATAATCTGGTCGACATGACCTGAAGTCGGGCGGGTGACGACCACCGGTCGTCACCCGCTGCGGGCCGGTGCCTCAGCCGAAGTCGAAGTCCATTCGCGGCGTAGCCTCGCCGACGAACTCACCCTGCACGTAATCCACCCCTGCGCTGAACAGCAGGGTCATTGAATTGGCATCGGTGATGAACTCGGCGACGGTGGCGATGTTGGCCGCCTGCGCACGTTCGGTGATTTCCTTGATCTTGTCGAAGTTCTCGCGCGTGCTCGCCGCGTCGCGGGTGAAGCCGCGATCCAGCTTCAGGAACTGCGGCTGGAAATGCGCCAGCAGCTGGAACGAATCCAGTCCTGAACCAAACTGCTCCAGCCCGATCCGACAGCCCAGCGGGGCGACCGCCTGCAGGAACTGCTGGGCGTTGCGCAGGTGGGTGAAGACCTTGGACTCCGGGGCATGCAGCCACAGCCGGTCGCCGGGCACGCCATGTGCCTGCAGTTCTTCCTGCAGGGTGGTGATCAGCAGCGGATCGGCGAATGATTCCGGGGTGATCTTGACCAGCATGTGGGTGGCATGGCCGGCGCGCTGGCGTTCGCCCAGGATGGCGATCGCACGTCGTACCACCCAGCGGTTGATGTCGGCCAGCAGACCGTGTTCCTCGGCGATGCCGAGGAAGGCGACCGGGCTCATCAGTTCGCCGTTGTTGTCCAGCCGCAGGTAGGCCTCGTACAGTTCGCGTGATTCGCCCTGCAGGTTCAGCACCGGCTGGTAATGCAGCTGGAAGCCATCGCCTTCCACCGCTTCGCGGATGCGCGCGACCCAGCGGGCGATGCGCTCTTCTTCCACCCGATCGGTGGCGGCCGGATCGAAGATGCGCACGCTGTTGCCCAGTTCGGCCGCGGCCTGCACGCAGGTGGTGGCACGCGCCAGCACCTGGCCGATGCTGGCGATCTTCTCGCCGACCTGCACGCCGCCGATGCTCACGGTAACCGTGGCAGAGCGCTCGCCGATGCTGAACACATGCGCGGCGTAAGCACTGCGGATGCGTTCGGCCAAGGCCGCAGTATCGGCGAAGGCGCCGTCGAGCAGCACCGCGAAGCTGTGCTCGCCGAAGCGGGCCAGCTGCGCCTGGCTGCCGACCGTATCGTTGAGCAACGCGGCCATGGAGGCGATCAGCGCATCGGCTGAATCCAGCCCGATGTCCGGCAGCAGGCGGGCGTAATGGTCCGGCTCGACCAGCAGCAGGCCGGAACGGCCTTCGCCGCGGCTGGCCTGGGCTACCGCGTTTTCCACCTGCACCATGAAGGTGGGACGGTTGAGCAGGCCGGTGACCTGGTCGCGCTGGCGCAGCTCCTCCACTTCGCGGGCCAGCTCCGGGTCAAGTTCCAGGCGGCGGCGGAACACCACCTGCAGGCACGATTCGCCTTCGTAGCTCGCACTGGTGAACTCCATGGTCGCCGCGAACGCATTGCCATCCTGGTGGCGGGCATCGATCTGGTACTGCGGCGGCGGCGCCTCGCCCTTGCTCAGGCCCTTCAGCAGCTGCTTGAAGCCTTCCACGTGCTGGGCGGCCACCATGTCCAGCAGCGAAATGCCTTCCACGTCGTCGAAGCTTTCAAACCCGAACATCTCCAGGTAGGCATCGTTGGCGCGGATGTGCATGCCCTCGTGGATATAGGCGATGGGGTCGCGCGAAGAAGCGATCAGCGCGTCACAGCGGCGTTCGGTCTCGCGCATCTGCGCCTCGATCCGGCGCAGGCCGCGACGTGCCTGCAGGTCGATCCACTGGTCGCGCACCACCGCCAGCAGGTGTTCCGGCCGCGGCCGCAGCGCGAGTGCGCGCAGGCCGTGCGCGCTGGCTTCGACCAGCGCGTCCTCTTCGATGTGGTCCACCAGCAGGATCAGCGGCACGTCCTTGCCGCTGGCGGCTATCTGCTGGGAGACCTGCGGCAGGCTGATCGACTGCTGCGGCGCGGCCAGCACCAGGTCGATCGGCTGCGTCGCCAGCACCTGCCCCAGTTCGCCCACGTCCTGCGGCCGCGAAGGCCGCACCGCGATGCCACTGTTGCGCAGCGCGCTGACGATCGCTTCAGCGTTCTCGCCGCTGTCATCCACGATCACCAGGCGCAGCGTGATGTCATTCGAGTTCTGCATTCAAAGGCTCCCCAAGCTGCCCATTAGATACACGATGCGCGCCCGCAGGTCCATGCGCAGGCCCCTACGCCACGCTGCCGGCGGCATGGCCGCTGGCCCACGCCCATTGGAAGTTGTAGCCGCCCAGCCAACCGCTGACGTCGAGTACCTCGCCGATGAAATACAGGCCGGCCACCTTGCGCGATTCGAAGCTGGAGGAGGACACCTGCGCGGTGTCCACCCCGCCCAGGGTGACTTCGGCGGTGCGGTAGCCCTCGGTGCCACTGGCCACCAGCGGGAAGCCGGCGAGCAGGGCGGCGGCCTGGCGCAGTTGTGGCTCATCGATCTGCTTGACCGGACGGTCCGGCAGCCAGTGCTCGCACAGGCGCTGCGCCAGGCGCTTGGGCAGCACCTCGGCCAGCACGGTGCGCAGGGCCGCGTCCGGGCGGTCGCGTTTCATCGCGCGCAGCCACTGCTCGGCGTCCTGGCCCGGCAGCAGGTCCAGTTCCAGCGCATCACCAGGTTGCCAGAAAGACGAAATCTGCAGGATCGCCGGGCCGCTGATGCCGCGGTGGGTGATCAGCAGCGAGTTGCGGAAGGCCATGCCGTTGCTGCGCGCTTCGACCGGCAGCGCCACGCCGGACAGGTCCGCCAGACGTTGCTGGTGGGTGCCGCTGAGGGTCAGCGGCACCAGTCCGGCGCGCGTCGGCAGTACATCGTGGCCGAACTGCCTGGCGATCTCATAGCCGAAGCCGGTGGCGCCCAGGCTGGGGATGGACAGCCCGCCGGTGGCCACCACCAGCGAGGCGGCGAAGAACGTCCCGTGGGTGGTCTGCACGTGGAAGCCGTCGCTGCCGCGTTCGATCCGCTGCACCGCGCAGTCGGTGCGGACCTGCACGCCGGCCTCCACGCATTCATCCACCAGCATCTTGACGATCTGCTTGGACGACACATCGCAGAACAGCTGGCCGAGCTCTTTCTCGTGGTAGGCGATGCGGTGCCGCTCGACCATCTCGATGAAGTCCGCAGGCGTGTAGCGGGCCAGGGCGGATTTGCAGAAATGCGGGTTGGCCGACACGAAGTTGGCCGGGGTGGTGCCGGTATTGGTGAAGTTGCAGCGGCCGCCGCCGGACATCAGGATCTTCTTGCCGACCTTGTTGGCATGGTCGATCACCTGTACCACGCGGCCGCGCTGGCCGGCGGTGAGCGCACACATCAGGCCGGCCGCGCCCGCGCCGATCACCAGCACATCGCACCGCGTTGCCGCCACGCCGCTCACTCCTTGGCGCGCTTGCGCCAGACGGGGATGACATCCAACTGCATCTGGTCGTTGATCAGCTGCACTTCGGCATCCTGGATCAGCACGCTCCAGCGCATGGCACGCTGGATCTGCTGGCTCCACTGCTCCACGAAGGCGCCAGGAAGGTCGAGCACGGACAGGTTGCTGAAGCGCTCCAGCGCCTTGCCCTGCTTCTGCCACCACACGTCCGAAGCATGCCCGGCGTAGGTCACCACCTGCACCTGGCGGCTGCGGTTGCAGGCCTTGCGCACGCGCGATTCGTCCGGGTGTCCGAGGTCGATCCAGCGCAGGATGTCACCGGTGTAGTCCTGTTCCCAAAGATCCGGTTCGTCGTCGGTGCTCAGCCCGCGACCGAACTCCAGCCGGTCCTCGGCATTGAGCGCGAAAGCCAGCAGACGCACCATCAAGCGCTCGTCGGTCTCCGACGGGTGCTGGGCGAGGGTGAGGTTGTGGGTCGCGTAGTAGCCGCGATCCATGTCGCTGATCTGCAACTCGGCCTTGCGGATGGTGGCGGTGAGGGCCATGAGGCTTCCGTGGACAAAGAGCACCATGATAATGGGTGCGCCATGACCCCGTCCGATCCGATCCTTCCCGTCGTTGCCGCCAGTCGTCTCCAACTGCCCCCGGGCAACTGGAAGAGCCTGCTGGACGGGCTGTGCGCCCGCTTTGCGCGGATCAGCCGCGCCCAGTGGCAGGATCGTTTCGCGCGCGGGCGGGTGCAGGATGCGCAGGGCAGGGCACTGCTCCCGGGCCAACCGTGGCAGGTGGGGCTGGAAATCCGCTACTTCCGTGAAGTCGAAGATGAACCGGTCATCCCCTTCGCCGAGCGCATCGTTCACCACGACGCCCACCTGCTGGTGGCGGACAAGCCGCATTTCCTGCCGGTGGTGCCGGCCGGCGGCCACGTCCAGCAGACCCTGCTTGCGCGGCTGGTGGCTGCCACCGGCAATGCGGACCTGGTGCCGCTGCACCGGCTGGACCGCCTCACCGCCGGGCTGGTGCTGTTCTCCACCCGCCCTGAAAGCCGGGATGCGTACCAGCGGCTGTTCCGTGAGCGGCGGATCGCCAAGGTCTACGATGCGCTGGCCCCTGCGCTGCCGCGGCGGTCCTTCCCGCTGCAGCACCGCAGCCGGCTGCAGAAGGGCGAGCCTTTCCATTGCATGCGCGAAGAGGAGGGCGATCCCAACAGCGAGACCCTCATCGACGTGCTTGATCGCCAGGGCCCGGTCTGGCGCTACCGGCTGCAGCCGGTGACCGGGCGCAAGCACCAACTGCGCGTGCACATGGCGGCCCTGGGGGCGCCGATCCTTGGCGATGACCTGTATCCGGGCTACGCGCCTCAGCCGCCGGGTGACTATCGCCGCCCCCTGCAACTGCTGGCCTGCGGTCTGTCGTTCAGCGATCCCCTCGACGGCGAGCCGCGCCGGTTCACCAGCAGCTTCACGCTGCGTGGGCCGGGCAGAGAGTAGGCGGAAAGCTGAATTGGGAGCTTGCCTGGACCCCGATCCGGCCTCGCGCCTTGGCACAGCTGCGCCGGGGCGGTAGACCATGAACGCACTGCCTATCGCTTTTTGGAGCAAACACGCGTATCGTCCGTCTCACTGTGTTTGCTAGGGTCACCGTAAATCGTGGCCTGGTGCAGTTGATCTCACGATCTGCTCCATCGATCCGCTTTGCCAACGCCTGCAACTCAGTCTCGGCCCCGATATCCGGTGGCTGCGATTTATTTCACATTGTTTCAGGAGTTTCAAAGATGTCTGATCGTCAGAGCGGTACCGTCAAGTGGTTCAACGATGCCAAGGGCTTCGGCTTCATCACCCCGGAAAGCGGCCCGGACCTGTTCGTGCATTTCCGTGCCATCCAGGGCAACGGCTTCAAGTCGCTGCAGGAAGGCCAGAAGGTGACCTTCGTCGCCGTGCAGGGCCAGAAGGGCATGCAGGCTGACCAGGTGCAGGCGGTCTGATCCGCTTGCTGCCGTAAGGTAGCCAAAGACGCCGGAAGCGAAAGCTTCCGGCGTTTTTTTTTGCCCGCGTTGCGGTCGCGTTGCGGTGGTGGGTGACGACCGTTGGTCGTCACGCTTTCCCCAATCCCCTCGCTCTACCCTGTAACTCACCTGCCTACCCGGATTCCCCGCATGCTCACCGTCCACCACCTCGACAACTCCCGCTCGCTGCGCGTGCTGTGGATGCTGGAAGAACTCGGGCTGGCCTACGAGCTGAAGCAGTACGCGCGCGATCCGAAGACCATGCTGGCGCCGCCGGAACTGCGGCAGGTGCACGGGCTGGGCAAGGCCCCGGTGCTGCAGGACGGCACGCGCATACTGGCCGAATCCGGTGCCATCCTGGATTACCTGGCCGACAGCTACGACAGTGAACGCGTGTTGTCGCCTGCGCCGCTGCCGGCTGGTTCGGACGAGCGCATGGCCTACCGTTACTGGCTGCATTACGCAGAAGGCTCGGCGATGCCGCCAATGTTGCTGACCCTGGTGATGTCGAGGATCCGCAACGCGCCGATGCCGTTCTTCGCAAAACCCATCGCGCGCGCCATCGCCGACAAGGCCGAGAAAGGCTTCGTCGGGCCGCAGCGCCGCCTGCACCTGGACTGGATGGAACAGCGCCTGGTGGAAACCCCGTGGTTTGCCGGCAAGCGCTTCACCGCCGCCGATATCCAGATGAGCTTCCCGATCCAGGCCGCCGCCAGTCGCGGCGATGGACTGGCCGACAAGCCGGCGCTGCGCGGCTTCCTGCAGCGCATTGAACAGCGCCCGGGCTACCAGCGCGCGGTGGCCCGCGGGGGCAGCCTGGAGGCGCTCAGCGGGCGCTGAGTGCGTCTTGCCGCTGCGTCCGGCCGCCCCCATGTCGGGGGCATGGATACTGCTGACACCCTTCGTTTCGACAACCGCCTGATCCAGCGCCTGCCCGGCGACCCGGAGCCGTCCAACCAACGCCGTGAGGTGCGCGGTGCCGCCTGGTCGGCGGTCATGCCGACGCCGGTTTCGGCACCGTCCACCCTGGCGGTGTGGCCTGAAGTGGCCGACCTGCTGGGACTGCCGGCCGACTTCGTCGGCAGCACGGATTTCGCCGAGGTGTTCGCCGGCAACGCGCTGCTGCAGGGCATGCAGCCGTGGGCCGCCAACTATGGCGGACACCAGTTCGGCCACTGGGCCGGCCAGTTGGGGGACGGCCGGGCGATCTCGCTGGGTGAACTGGTCGCTGCTGACGGGCGCCACTGGGAGCTGCAATTGAAGGGCGCCGGACCGACGCCCTATTCGCGTGGCGCCGATGGGCGTGCGGTGCTGCGTTCGTCGATCCGTGAATTCCTGTGCAGCGAGGCGATGCACCATCTGGGCGTGCCGACCACGCGCGCGCTGTCGCTGGTCGGCAGCGGCGAGGGCGTGCTGCGCGACATGTTCTACGACGGTCATCCTGAGATCGAACCGGGCGCCATCGTGTGCCGCGTGGCGCCGTCGTTCCTGCGCTTCGGCAGCTTCGAGCTGCCCGCGTCGCGCGGCGAGCAGGCGTTGCTGCAGCAGATGGCGGAAACCTGCATCGCGCGGGACTTCCCCGAACTGCAGGGCAGTGGCGAATCGCTGCTGGGCGACTGGTTCGCCCAGATCGCCGCGCGCAGTGCGGAAATGGTGGCGCACTGGATGCGCGTGGGCTTCGTCCACGGCGTCATGAACACCGACAACATGTCCGTGCTCGGTCTCACCATCGACTATGGTCCCTACGGCTGGATGGAAGACTACGATCCGGAGTGGACGCCCAATACCACCGATGCGCAGGGCCGCCGTTACCGCTTCGGCACCCAGCCGCAGGTGGTGTTCTGGAACCTCACCCGGCTGGCGCAGGCGCTGGCCCCGCTGTTCGCCGACGTGCAGCCGCTGCAGGCCGGACTGGAGGCGTTCCAGGCTACGCTGGCCGCCTGCACGCGACGCGACGTGGCGGCAAAGCTGGGCCTGTCCGCAGCCGATGAGGCCGACCTGGAGCTGCACCAGCGCTGGCAGCAGCTGATGCAGGACGGGGCGATGGACATGACCCTGGCCTACCGCGCGCTGATCCGGCTGGACGTGGCTGCGCCGGATGCGGGAGTGCTCGATGGCGTGTTCTACGACCCCGCACGCCAGGCGGCCGTGCACGAGCCGCTGCTGCAATGGCTGCACGACTACGCCGCGCGCCTGCGTGCCGATCCGCTGGCCGCGCCCGAGCGTATCGCGCGGATGACGCACGCCAATCCGCTGTACGTGCTGCGCAACTGGCTGGCCCAGGAAGCGATCGAGCGCGCCAGCCAGGGCGACATGGGGGGCGTGCAGGCGCTGCAGGAGGTGTTGCGTGATCCGTACACCGAACGTGCCGGGCTGGAGCATTACGCCGGCAGACGTCCGGCGTGGGCAGATCACAAGGCAGGCTGTTCGATGCTGTCCTGCAGTTCCTGAGCGGCCGGCCATCGAGTCCACCAACAGCAGCCCACCGACCGGCCTGTTACCCTATGCCGCCCTACAACGCTGGCCTTGCAATGACCGACGCACACGTCGAACCGCAGTGGGCATCGCGCCTGCGCGACATCGCTGATTTCCCCAAGCCGGGCATCCTGTTCAAGGACATCATGCCGCTGCTCGCCGATGGAGATGATTTCCGTGCGGCGATCCAGGCCATGAGCGCGCGCTGGCGCGACCTGCAGCTGGATGCCGTGGTCGGCATCGAGTCGCGTGGCTTCATCCTGGGCGCGGCGATGGCGCTGGAGCTCGGTGTGGGCTTCGTGCCGGTGCGCAAGCCGGGCAAGCTGCCGGGCAAGGTGCTGCGCGAGGAATACACGCTGGAATATCGAAGCGACTGCATCGAAGTGCATGCCGACGCGCTGCCGGCCGGTGCCCGCGTGGCGATCATCGATGACGTGCTGGCGACCGGCGGCACGCTGGTGGCGGCGCTGTCGCTGGTGCGCCGACTGGGCGTGGACGTGGTCGGCGCCGGCGTGCTGGTGGAGCTGGACGGACTGGGCGGCCGTGGTCGCTGGGAAGCCGGGCTGCCGCTGCACACTGAACTGGTTTATTGAGGTCCATGGCCGCCGAGCATGGCTCGGCGCTACCGTCCCGGCTTCGGTAGTGACGACCGCTGGTCGTCACCGCTGCTGGCTTACATCACGCGGGTACGGAACCTGCGGCCCTTGATCTTGCCTTCTTCCAGCTTGGCCACGGCCCGGTTGGCGTGCTCGCGGGCGATGGCCACGTACGAGCGCGTCGGGTAGATCGCGATCTTGCCGATGTGCTTGCCGGCCAGGCCGGCGTCGCCGGTCAGCGCGCCCAGGATGTCACCGGGACGCAGCTTGTCGGTCTTGCCACCGTCGATGCGCAGGGTGCGCATGGCGGCCTGCGGCAGTTCGGCCGGGCGCGAGGTCGCCAGCGGCGTCTTCTGCCAGTCCAGCGGCTTGCCGCGCTGCGCTTCCAGCGCCTCGGCACGGGATTTTTCGCGGCCGGCCACCAGGCTGATCGCCATGCCGCTGGCACCGGCGCGGCCGGTACGGCCAACGCGGTGCTGGTAGGTTTCCATGTCGGTCGGCAGTTCGTAGTTGATCACCATCGCCAGGTCTTCCACGTCCAGCCCGCGCGCGGCCACGTCGCTGGCCACCAGCACGTTGCAGCTGCGGTTGGCGAAGCGCACCAGCACTTCTTCGCGGTCGCGCTGTTCCATGTCGCCGTGCAGGGCGAGCGAGGAGAAGCCGAACTGCTGCAGCGAATTGGCGACTTCGTCGACATCCTTGCGGGTATTGCAGAACACCACCGCCGATTCCGGTGTGTACTTCAGCAGCAGTCCGGCCAGTGCCTTCTGCCGGTGCGCCGGTTCCACTTCGCAGAACAGGTGGCGGATGGAGGGAGCATCGTCGGCGCCGTCCACGGTTACTTCCACCGGGTCGCGCAGCACGTCGCGGCCGATCGCGCGGATCGCATCGGGGAAGGTGGCCGAGAACAGCAACGTCTGGCGGTCCTTGTGGGTGCGCCCGGCGATCTCGCGGATGGGCTCTTCAAAGCCCATGTCCAGCATGCGGTCGCCTTCGTCCAGCACCAGCGTGCGCACCGCGCCGAGGTTCAGCGCGCGCTTGCGGGCCAGTTCCTGCACGCGGCCGGGGGTGCCGACCACCACGTGCGGATGATGGGCTTCCAGCGAGGCCAGCTGCGGCGCCAGCGGCGAACCGCCGGTCAGCACCAGCAGCTTCATGTTCGGGATGCCGGTGGCCAGCTTGCGGATCTGCTTGCCGACCTGGTCGGCCAGTTCGCGAGTGGGGCACAGCACCAGCGCCTGAACCCGCTGGGTGGCCGGATCCAGCGCCTGCAGCAGGCCCAGCCCGAAGGCGGCGGTCTTGCCGCTGCCGGTGGGGGCCTGTGCGATCACATCGCGGCGGTCGAGGATGGCCGGCAGGCTGCGCGCCTGGATGGCGGTGAGGGTGGTGTAGCCGAGCGCTTCCAGGCCAGGCTGAAGGGCCGGGCTCAGCGGCAGGGTCGAGAATTCATTCATGGCGCATTGTACGGGGTTAACCCCTTACAATACCCGCATGCCTCTGATTACCTTGCAGAACGTCGACTTCAGCGTCGGCGGCCCGTTGTTGCTGGAAAAAGCCGAACTGTCGATCGAGCCGGGCGAGCGTATCGCCCTGATCGGCCGCAACGGCGCCGGCAAATCCACTTTGCTCAAGCTGCTGTCCGGCGACCACAAGCCCGATGATGGCGAAGTCCGCGTGCAGCAGGGCGTCCGCGTGACCCGGCTGGAACAGGAGGTGCCCCACGGCGCCGCTGGCAGCGTGTTCGACGTGGTCGCCGAAGGCTTGGGCGAACTGGGCCAGTGGCTGGCCGAATTCCACCACCTGAGCGTGGCCGAAGAGTTCGACGGCGATGCGCTGGGCGCGGTGCAGGCCAAGATCGACGCCGCCAACGGCTGGGGCCTGGACCAGCGCGTCAGCGAAACCCTGACCAAGCTCGACCTGGACGGCGATGCCGAATTCGCGCGCCTGTCCGGCGGCATGAAGCGCCGCGTGCTGCTGGGCCGCGCGCTGGTGTCCAGCCCGGACCTGTTGCTGCTGGACGAACCGACCAACCACCTGGACATCGAAGCCATCGACTGGCTGGAAATGTTCCTGAAGAACTGGAACGGCAGTGTGGTGTTCGTCACCCATGACCGTCGCTTCCTGCGCGCGCTGGCCACACGCATCGTGGAAATCGATCGTGGCCAGGTCACCAGCTGGCCGGGCGACTGGGCCAACTATGAGCGCCGCCGCGAAGAACGGCTCAACGCGCAGGCACAGGAAAACGCCCGTTTCGACAAGATGCTGGCGCAGGAAGAAGTGTGGATCCGCCAGGGCATCAAGGCCCGCCGGACCCGCGACGAAGGCCGCGTGCGCCGCCTGGAAGCGATGCGCAACGAGCGCTCGTCGCGCCGCGAAATCAGCGGCAACGTCAGGATGGAAGCGGCCCAGGCTGCCAATTCCGGCAAGAAGGTCATCGACATCAAGGACGTGTCGTTCTCCTTCGGCGAGCGCTGCATGGTGCGCGATTTCTCCGCCACCATCCTGCGTGGTGACCGCATCGGCCTGATCGGTCCCAACGGCAGCGGCAAGACCACGCTGCTGAAGCTGCTGCTGGGCGACCTGGCACCGGACCGCGGTGAAGTGCGCGCCGGTACCAATCTGGAAATCGCCTATTTCGACCAGTACCGCTCGGTGCTGCGCGAAGACTGGACCGCCATCGAAAACGTGGCCGAAGGCCGCGATTTCATCGAGTTCAACGGCAAGCGCAAGCATGTGCACGCCTACCTGCAGGATTTCCTGTTCACCCCCGAACGCGCGCGCGCGCCGATCACCCGTCTTTCCGGTGGCGAGCGCAACCGCCTGCTGCTGGCCAAGCTGTTCGCGCAGCCGTCCAACCTGCTGGTGATGGACGAACCGACCAACGACCTGGACGTGGAAACGCTGGAGCTGTTGGAAGAGCTGCTCGGCGATTACACCGGCACGCTGCTGCTGGTCAGCCATGACCGTGATTTCCTAGACAACGTGGTGACCTCCACGCTGGTGATGGAAGGCGAGGGCGTGGTCGGTGACTACGTGGGCGGCTACAGCGACTGGCAGCGCCATGCGGCCTTCGTGGCCGCGCAGCAGGCCAATGCGCCGGTGGTGGCGAGTCGTCCGGCCGCCGCGGCCGCCCCTGCCGCGGCAGCGGCCGCAGTCCCGGCGCCCGCCAAGCGCAAGCTCAGCTACAAGGACGCGCGCGAACTGGACCAGCTGCCGCTGAAGATCGAAACGCTGGAAAAGGACGTCGAAGGGCTGACTGCCGCGATGAACGATCCGGCGTTCTATCAGCGCAGCGCGCCGGACATGGCCGCGCACAACCAGAAACTGGCCAAGGTGCAGGCCGAGCTGGATGCCGCCTACGCGCGCTGGCAGGAACTGGACGCCTGAACCGCTCGACGGGGTCAGATTGCCGCTGCGCTCGCCGACCATGGGTCGGCGCTAGCCGGGTCACCCCGCGGTAGTGACGGCCGCTGGCCGTCACGCGTTTTCAGCGAGGCTTATTTCACTCCGTGCAGGTCACGCAGCTGGGTCGGGCGTGAAGCGAAATAGGCGGCCAGGTCGGCGATTTCCTGGTCGCTGATGCCGGTCGCCTGCGGGGTCATCAACGCGTGCTGGCGATCGCCGGAGCGATACGCCTGCAGCGCGTGCGCCAGGTAATCACTGTATTGCCCCCCCAGCTTGGGGTAGGTCGGGTCGATCGGCGCATTGCCATCGGCACCGTGGCAGTCGATGCAGCTCTGCCCGGTGGCCTTGCCCTTGACCTGCGCACGCGCCTCACCGGCGGCGGGGCGACCGGCCGGCAGTCCGGCAGATGATGAAGGAGCGGGAAGATCGCCACTGGCCTGGCCCGGCTGGTCGGGCGACTGCGTGCTGCTGTCTTCGTGCGACGGCGAGCAGGCGGCCATCAGGACGGCGACGGACAAGGCGATGGCATGACGCGTTAACTGCGCGGCTTTCGACATGTAGGCGTGCCTTACTTGACGGTGGACAGGTAAACAGCGAGATCGGCGATCTCCTGTTCGCTGAAACTCATCGACTGCGCCTGCATGGTCGGATGGCGACGCTTGCCGTGGCGGTACTCGGTGAGGGCCTGCAGCAGGTACTGCTCGCTCTGCCCGCCGATCTTCGGCACGCGGTAGCTGGGGTAGGCGTTCTTGTAACCGGTGATGCCGTGGCAGCCCTGGCAGGTGTATGCCAGGACCCGGCCATTGTCGAAGTTCCCGGTCAGCGCGGCGGCTGGCGCGGGAGCCTGCGGGGCCGGAAGCGGCGCAGGCGCGGCAGCGGCGGGCGGTGTTGAAGCAGGAGCAGGAGCGGCCACGGCGGCCCCGAAGGGCAGGAGGACGGCCAGAGCAAGACAAGCGGCGAGCGGCTGCGGGCGCATGATGTCGTTTCCGGGCTACGGGTCTGGTCGTTCCGGCGTGGGGTACGGAACGGCTCGAGTATAGCGGCTCGTTTCATGTTGCTGAAATGGGGTCGGCCCGACCGGCGGCGTGAAGTCACCGTGACCTTTGGGATATGGTGTAGCCGTGAGGTGGTGCATTACTTTGCTACCACACCTGTTCACGCATCCCCAGGGACCCGACGATGTCACGCCATGCCTTCCTGCCCGCCGGCCGCAGCGGAATCTGCGCCGCCGCGCTGCTCATCTCCACCACGCTGCTGATGTCCGGCTGCGCGGGTGGCCCCAACAACGAAGCCAAGGCAGCGGACGGCAAGGACGGCAAGTCCGAAGAAAAGAAGGTCGATGCCGTGCCGGTGGAAGTGGCGGTGGCCAGCCATCGCGGCGTGGCCGCCAGCTACACCGGCACCGCCGCACTGGAGCCGCGCGCCGAATCGCAGGTGGTGGCCAAGACCTCCGGCGTGGCGCTGGCGGTACTGGTGGAAGAAGGCCAGCAGGTGCGTGCGGGGCAGCCGTTGGTGCGCCTGGACCCGGACCGCGCGCGGCTGGCGGTGGCGCAGAGCGAAGCGGTGATGCGCAAGCTGGAAAACAACTACCAGCGCGCCAACCGTTTGGTGGGCCAGCAGATGGTCAGCGCCGCAGACGTGGACCAGTTGCGTTACGACGTGGAAAACGCCCGCGCGCAGTACCGGTTGGCCACGCTGGAACTGTCCTACACCACGGTTACCGCTCCGATCTCCGGGGTGATCGCTTCGCGTTCGATCAAGACCGGCAACTTCGTGCAGATCAACACCCCGATCTTCCGCATCGTCGACAACGCGCGGCTGGAAGCCACGCTCAACGTGCCCGAGCGCGAGCTGGCCACGCTGCGTGCCGGGCAGCCGGTCACCCTGCTGGCCGATGCACTGCCGGGCAAGAGCTTCACCGGTCAGGTCGACCGCATCTCGCCGGTCGTCGATTCCGGCAGCGGCACGTTCCGCGTGGTGAGCACTTTCGACGGCGGCGCGCAGTCGCTGCAGCCGGGCATGTTCGGCCGCATCCGCATCGATTACGACCAGCGCGCCGATGCGCTGGTGGTGCCGCGCCTGGCGCTGCTGGACGACGGTGACCCGGCCGTGTTCCGCGTGCGCGCCGGCAAGGTCGCGCGCGTACCGGTGACGCTCGGCTACGCCGAGGGCGCCTGGGTGGAAGTGCGCGAGGGCCTGGCCGCAGGCGACCAGGTGGTCACCGCCGGCAAGGTCGCGCTGCGCGATGGCACCGCGGTGCAGGTGATCGTGCCTACCGATCCCAAGCAGGTGACCAGGGCCACGCCGGCTGCCAAGGCAGGGAGCGCCCCATGACACCGGCCGGTAACGACCACGGTCGCGACCCGCACCCGGGTCACGGCCCCGGCAGCATGGGCGGAGGCCTGGTGGAGTTCGCCACGCGCCGCCGCGTGACCATCGCCATGTGCACGGTCACCCTCATCCTGTTCGGGCTGATCGCCTTGAACAGCCTGAAGGTCAACCTGCTGCCGGACCTGAGCTATCCCACCCTGACCGTGCGCACCGAGTACACCGGCGCGGCACCGTCTGAGATCGAAACCCTGATCTCCGAGCCGGTGGAAGAAGCGGTCGGGGTGGTCAAGAACCTGCGCAAGCTGAAGTCGATCTCGCGTACCGGCCAGAGCGATGTGGTGCTGGAGTTCGCCTGGGGCACCAACATGGACCAGGCCAGCCTGGAGGTGCGCGACAAGATGGAAGCGCTGAACCTGCCACTGGAGGCCAAGGCCCCGGTGCTGCTTCGCTTCAATCCGTCCACCGAACCGATCATGCGGCTGGTGATTTCCAGCAAGGACGCACCGGCCAGCGACGCCGAGGCGATCCGCGAGCTCACCGGCCTGCGCCGCTATGCCGACGAAGACCTGAAGAAGAAGCTGGAGCCGGTCGCCGGCGTGGCCGCAGTGAAGGTCGGCGGTGGCCTGGAAGATGAGATCCAGGTGGACATCGACCAGCAGAAGCTGGCGCAGCTGAACCTGCCGATCGACACCGTCATCCAGCGCCTGAAGGAGGAAAACATCAACATCTCCGGCGGGCGCCTGGAAGAGGGTTCGCAGCGTTTCCTGGTGCGTACCGTCAACCAGTTCGTCGATCTGGAAGAGATCCGCAACCTGCTGATCACCACCCAGTCTTCCAACGGCAGCGCAGCCGATTCGGCGATGGCGCAGATGTTCGCCATTGCTGCGGCAACCGGCTCGGACGCGGCGATGTCGGCGGCATCGGCGGCGCAGAGTGCATCGGGCGGAAACTCCAGCGTGGTGGCCAATGGCGTGCCGGTGCGGCTGAAGGATGTCGCCACGGTGCGCCAGGGCTACAAGGAACGCGAGGCGATCATCCGGTTGGGCGGCAAGGAAGCGGTGGAGCTGGCGATCTACAAGGAGGGCGACGCGAATACCGTAGCCACCGCCGAGGCCCTGCGCGCGCGGCTGGAGCAGATCAAGACCACCTTCCCGTCCGATGCCGAGCTCACCACCGTCGAAGACCAGTCGCGCTTCATCGAGCATGCGATCAGCGACGTCAAGAAGGATGCGGTGATCGGTGGCCTGCTGGCCATCCTGATCATCTTCCTGTTCCTGCGCGATGGCTGGAGCACCTTCGTCATCAGCCTGTCGTTGCCGGTGTCGATCATCGCCACGTTCTTCTTCATGGGCCAGCTGGGCCTGAGCTTGAACGTGATGTCGCTGGGCGGCCTGGCGCTGGCCACCGGCCTGGTGGTGGATGATTCCATCGTGGTGCTGGAAAGCATCGCCAAGGCGCGCGAACGCGGGCTGGGCGTGTTGCAGGCAGCCATCGCGGGTACGCGGGAAGTGAGCATGGCGGTGGTGGCGTCCACGCTGACCACCATCGCGGTGTTCCTGCCGCTGGTGTTCGTCGATGGCATCGCCGGCCAGCTGTTCCGCGACCAGGCACTCACCGTGGCGATCGCCATCGCGATCTCGCTGCTGGTGTCGATGACCCTGATTCCGATGCTCAGTTCGTTGAAGGGCCGCCCGCCGCTGGCGTTCCCGGAAGAGCAGGCCGGCGAAGCCTGGCGTCCGCAGAACCGCTGGCTCAAGCCGGTGGCCGGCGGCCGTCGCGGCTTCGTGGCGGGCATCCGCTGGAGCTTCTTCGGCGCGGCCTGGCTGGTGGTGCGGGTGTGGCGCGGCATCGTGGCGGTGGTCGGCCCGGTGATGCGCAAGGCCAGCGACGTGGCGATGAAGCCCTACGGCGGCGCCGAACGCGGCTACCTGCGCCTGCTGCCCAGCGCACTGGCTCATCCGGGCAAGGTGCTGGGACTGGCCGCACTGGCCTTCGTGGCGACCATGGCACTGGTGCCGATGCTCGGCGCGGACCTGATCCCGCAGCTGGCCCAGGACCGCTTCGAGATGACGGTGAAGCTGCCGGCCGGCACGCCGCTGAAGCAGACCGATGCGCTGGTGCGCGAACTGCAGCTGGCGCATGGCAACGGCAAGCAGGCGGCCGGTGAAGGCATCGCCTCGCTGTATGGCGTGAGTGGTGCCGGCACGCGGCTGGATGCCAGCCCGACAGAGAGCGGGGAGAACATCGGCAAGCTGACCGTGGTGATGGAAGGGGGCGGTGATGCACGCAGCGAAGCGGCCATCACCGAACGCCTGCGCGGCACCATGGCCTCGCATCCGGGCGTGCAGGTGGACTTCGCACGACCGGCACTGTTCAGCTTCTCCACGCCGCTGGAAATCGAGCTGCGCGGGCAGGACATGGCCTCGCTGGAGCAGGCCGGGCAGCGGCTGGCGGCGATGCTGCGCAACAACGCGCACTACGCCGACGTCAAATCCACGGTGGAAGAAGGCTTCCCGGAAATCCAGATCCGCTTCGACCAGGAGCGCGCCGGTGCGCTGGGCCTCACCACCCGCCAGATCGCCGATGTGGTGGTCAAGAAAGTGCGCGGCGACGTCGCCACCCGCTACAGCTTCCGCGACCGCAAGATCGACGTGCTGGTGCGTGCGCAGCAGGGCGACCGGGCCAGCGTGGACAGCATCCGCCGGCTGATCGTCAACCCGGGCAGCACCCGCCCGGTGACCCTGGACGCGGTGGCCGAAGTGGTCGCCACCACCGGCCCCAGCGAGATCCATCGTGCCGACCAGACGCGGGTGGCAGTGGTATCGGCCAACCTGCGCGACATCGACCTGGGCGGTGCCATGCGCGAAGTGCAGGCGATGGTGGCCGAACAACCCTTGGGCGCTGCGGTGGGCATGCACATCGGCGGGCAGGGCGAAGAACTCGCCGAGTCGGCGCGATCGCTGATCTTCGCCTTCGGGCTGGCGATCTTCCTGGTCTACCTGGTGATGGCCTCGCAGTTCGAATCGCTGCTGCATCCGTTCGTGATCCTGTTCACCATCCCGCTGGCCCTGGTCGGGGCGGTGCTGGCGCTGTTGCTGAGCGGCAAGCCGATCTCGGTGGTGGTGTTCATCGGCCTGATCCTGCTGGTGGGGCTGGTGACCAAGAACGCGATCATCCTGATCGACAAGGTCAACCAGCTGCGCGAGGCCGGCGTGGCCAAGCACGAGGCGCTGGTGGAAGGCGCACGCTCGCGCTTGAGGCCGATCATCATGACCACGCTGTGCACGTTGTTCGGCTTCCTGCCGCTGGCGGTGGCGATGGGCGAGGGCGCCGAAGTGCGCGCGCCGATGGCGATCACCGTGATCGGCGGCCTGCTGGTGTCCACCCTGCTGACGCTGCTGGTGATCCCGGTGGTGTATGACCTGATGGACCGCAAGGGCGATGCCTATTACCGCGAGCGCGGGCGCAAGCTGGACCACGACGCGGGCTTTGACGCGCCCAAGGCCGGGCAGGGCCAAGGGGAGCCGGCATGAGCATCGCAGAGTTCTCCATTCGTCGCCCGGTCACCACCATCATGTGTTTCGTGTCACTGGTGGTGGTGGGCCTGATCGCCTCGTTCCGGCTGCCGCTGGAGGCGCTTCCGGACATCACTGCACCCTTCCTGTTCGTGCAGATTCCATACACCGGTTCCACCCCGGAAGAGGTGGAACGCACCCTGATCCGCCCGGTGGAAGAAAGCCTGGCGACGATGACCGGGATCAAGCGGATGCGCTCGTCGGCCACCTCCGAAGGGGCCAACATCTTCATCGAGTTCAGTGATTGGGACCGCGACATCGCCATCGCCGCATCCGATGCACGCGAGCGCATCGATGCCATCCGCACCGACCTGCCCGATGACCTGCAGCGCTACAACGTGTTCAAGTGGTCCAGCAGTGACGAGCCGGTGCTGAAGGTACGCCTGGCCAGCGATACCGACCTGACCGGCGCGTATGACATGCTGGACCGCGAGTTCAAGCGGCGCATCGAACGCATCCCCGGCGTGGCCCGGGTGAACATCTCCGGCGCACCGCCGAACGAAGTCGAGATCGCCATCGACCCGAACCGGCTGAACGCGCATGGGCTGAGCATCAACGAACTCAGCGAACGCCTGCGCACGTTGAACTTCTCGCTGTCGGCCGGGCAGATCGACGACAACGGCCAGCGCGTACGTGTGCAGCCGGTGGGCGAGATCACCGACCTGCAGGAGATGCGCGACCTGGTGATCAACGCCAAGGGACTGCGTCTGGGCGACATCGCCGAGGTGCGCCTGAAACCGACCCGGATGAGCTACGGTCGTCGCCTGGATGGCAACCCGGCGATCGGCCTGGACATCTTCAAGGAGCGCAGCGCCAACCTGGTGGAAGTCTCGCGCGCTGCGCTGGCCGAAGTGGAGGCGATCCGTGCACAGCCAAGCATGCGCGATGTGCAGATCAAGGTCATCGACAACCAAGGCAAGACGGTGACGTCCTCGCTGCTGGAACTGGCCGAAGCCGGTGCGGTCGGCCTGATCCTGTCGGTGACGGTGCTGTTCTTCTTCCTGCGCCACTGGCCCTCCACGCTGATGGTGACCCTGGCCATCCCGATCTGCTTCATCATCACCCTGGGCTTCATGTACTTCGTCGGGGTGACGCTGAACATCCTGACCATGATGGGCCTGCTGCTGGCGGTGGGCATGCTGGTGGACAACGCCGTGGTGGTGGTGGAGAGCATCTACCAGGAACGCGAGCGGATGCCCGACCAACCGCGGCTGGCCTCGATCATCGGCACCCGCAACGTGGCCATCGCGCTCAGCGCCGGCACCCTGTGCCACTGCATCGTGTTCATCCCGAACCTGTTCGGTGAAACCAACAACATCAGCATCTTCATGTCGCAGATCGCGATCACCATCTCGGTGTCCCTGCTGGCGTCCTGGCTGGTGGCGGTGAGCCTGATCCCGATGCTGTCCGCGCGCATGGACACCCCGAAGCTGCTGCATTCAAAGACCGGCGTCATCGCGCGCCTGCAGGGCCGCTATGCGGTGCTGCTGGACTGGACCCTGCGCCACCGTGGCTGGAGCCTGCTCGGCATCCTGCTGGTGGTGCTGGTCAGCCTGGTGCCGATGAAGCTGACCAAGGTGGACATGTTCGGCGGCGATGGTGGCAAGGACGTGTTCATCGGCTACATGTGGAAAAGCGCCTACACCTACCGGCAGATGTCCGATGAAGTGAAACGCGTGGAAGACTGGCTCGATGCCAACCGCGAGCGCCTGCACATCGCCCAGGTGTATTCCTGGTACAGCGAAGACGAGGGCAGTTCCACCATCGTGACCCTGGACGAAGCGCACGCCGGGGGCCTGAAGGCGATCCAGGAAGAACTGCGCAAGGGCCTGCCGAAATCCGCGCGTGCCGATTACTTCGTCGGCAACCAGGGCGGCGATTCCGGTGGCAGCAACAGCGGCGTGCAGGTGCAGCTGGTCGGCGATTCCAGTTCGATGCTGCAGGAGATCGGCGAGGAAGTGCTGCCACTGCTGGCGCAGCGCAAGGAACTGCGCGATGTACGCATCGACAACGGTGAGAAGGGCAGCGAGCTGGCGATCAAGGTCGACCGTGAGCGAGCGGCCGCGTTCGGCTTCAATGCCGAACAGGTGGCCAGCTTCGTCGGCCTGGCACTGCGTGGCGCCCCGATGCGCGAGTTCCGCCGCGGCGACAACGAAGTGCCGGTGTGGGTGCGTTTCGCCGGCGCCGAGCAGAGCACGCCGGAGGACCTGGACGGCTTCAGCGTGCGCACCGGCGATGGCCGCACCGTGCCACTGCTGAGCCTTGTATCGGTGGAGATCCTGTCCTCGGCCACGCAGATCGGCCGCACCAACCGGCAGACCACGCTGACCATCAAGGCCAACCTGGCTGACAAGGTCACCGCCCCGGATGGGCGCAAGGCGATCGAGGCGGTGCTCAAGCCGATGAACTTCCCGGCCGGCTACAGCTTCAGCTTCGACGGCGGCGACTTCGGCAATGATGACGAAGCGATGCAGCAGATGCTGTTCAACCTGGTCATCGCGCTGCTGATGATCTACGTGGTGATGGCGGCGGTGTTCGAGTCGCTGCTGTTCCCGGCGGCGATCATGAGCGGGGTGCTGTTCTCGATCTTCGGGGTGTTCTGGCTGTTCTGGCTGACCGGCACCTCGTTCGGCATCATGTCCTTCATCGGCATCCTGGTGCTGATGGGCGTTGTGGTGAACAACGGCATCGTGATGATCGAGCACATCAACAACCTGCGCCGGCGCGGCATGGCCCGCACCCAAGCGCTGGTGGAAGGCTCACGCGAACGCCTGCGCCCGATCATGATGACGATGGGTACGGCAATCCTGGCGATGGTGCCGATTTCGTTGACCGACACGCAGATGTTCGGCGACGGCCCGCCGTACTACCCGATGGCGCGCGCGATTGCCGGCGGCCTGGCGTTCTCCACGGTGGTCAGCCTGCTGTTCCTGCCGACCATCTACGCGGTGCTGGATGATGCGCGCAGTGCGGCGACGCGGCTCATCGGCAAGGCCCGCGGCCGGGGTGTGGACGCCCCGGTGGTGGAGGCCTGAACCGCGGAATGGGTAGCGCCGAGCCATGCTCGGCGGGATGTCCGGGCGAGAAGCCCGCCGCGCTCGCCGACCATGGGTCGGCGCTACCAGGTGACGACCTTCGGTCGTCACCCACTGGTTTCATCCGGCGACCTTGCCCCATACCTGGAAGCCGGTCAGCCACAGGCCCAGCATGCTGCCGAGGTTGGTCAGCATGAAGGTCAGCACCACGCGGGTCACGCGGTTGCGGTACCAGCCCTTCAGGCTCTGCGCATCGTCGCGCAGCTTGAGGAAATCCTCGTAGGCGGGCTTTCGCAGGCGCGCTTCCACCAGCGCGGCGAAGGCGCCGGTGGGAATGCTGAGGCGGAACGGCTTGAACGGGGCCACCACGATCGCGGTGAGGATGCTCAGCGGATGGCTGCCGGCCAGCAGGCAGCCGAGGCCGGCCAGGCCCCCGGTGTACATTGCCCAGGTCAGCAGCAGCTCGCCGCCCACCCCCAGCCCGCCGCGGTAGAAGCCCACGCCGATGCCGGTCGCCACGATCGCCAGGATGGCCAGGGTGAACCACGGAATGTTGCGCTTCTTGGCCACTTCTTCCAACTGCGCGCGCAGCGGTACCGGCGCTTCGTGGTCGCTTTCCAGATACGTTGCCAGGCCGGCCAGATGGCCGGCGCCGACCACCGCCAGCACCTCGCGCTGGGCGGGCTCGGCGCCCTGCAGGGCACGTTCCTCGCGCAGGCGGGTAGCCATGTAGCGGTCGCGCTCGCCGATGATGGCGTCATACAACGCGGGGCTTTCCTTGGCGAACTCGCCGAAGCTGGACTCCAGCATGTCGCCCTGCTTGAGCTTCTCGATTTCGTCCGTGCCGACCTCGTCGGAGGAGAACAGGCCGGCGGCCAGGCCGGTCATCAGCTTGATCCTGCCGAAGAAGCCCAGCTGCGCCGAAGCGCGCTTGAAGGTCAGCCCGACCTCGCGGTCGATCAGGTGCACCGGCAGGCCCTGTTCCCGGGCCAGCAGCACCGCGCGCTTCAGTTCGGCGCCCGGTTCGATGCCCAGCTGTTCGGCCAGGCGACGCTGGTAGGCCGACAGCGCAAGGTTGGCCGCGAACAGCGCCACGCGGCCCTTGCGGATCACTTCCACCAGGTCCAGCTTGGCCAGCGTGTCCGGCTCGGTCAGCGCCTGCAGGCGCTGCGGATCCAGTTCCACCGCGACCGCGTCGAAGCGGCCGCTGTGGATGGCTTTTTCCACCGCTTCCACGCTGGCGTGCGACACGTGCGCGGTGCCCAAGAGGGTATAGCGCACGCCATCGCGTTCGACGATGCGCACCGGTTGGCCGGCGAACAGCGCATCGTCTGCAGTCCCGTCGATGGACAGGGGGAGAGTGTCAGTCATGCATTTACTCGTTTGTTGGGGCGCTGTCCGCGCCGTCGCCCAGTGCACGCTGCATCTGCACGGTGTCCAGCCAGCGGCCGTGCTTGCGCCCCAAGCCTTGGAACACACCGACCAGATGGAAGCCGAAGCGCTCGTGCAGCTTGATGGAGGCGGTATTGGTGGGTTCGCCGATGACCGCGACCATCTGCCGGTAGCCGCGCGCGCTGCAGGCATCGATCAGCGCCTGCAGCAGCGTGGTCCCGACGCGCTGGCCCTGGAAGCGCGCATCGACGTAGACCGAGTTTTCCACCGTCCACTGGTAGGCGACGCGGGTGCGGTAGGTATTGGCGTAGGCATAGCCGGCCACCTCGCCGTCGACTTCGGCGACAAGGTACGGAAAGCCGCGGGCGACGATGTCCTGCATCCGTCGCAGCATCTCCGCCGCTTCCGGGATGTCGTACTCGTAGGTGTTGACGAAGTCGGTCACTTCCACCGCGTAGATCGCGGTGATCGCGGTGATGTCAGCCTCGCTGACATCACGGATAAGCACGGCCATGGGCGCAGGTTCCGGCAGGGAATCAGTCGATGTAGCGCTTCAGCAGGTCGCCGTAGGCGTCGATGCGGCGGTCGCGCAGGAACGGCCAGATGCGCCGCACGTGTTCACTGCGCTGCAGGTCGACCTCGCAGATAAGCACCGTTTCTTCGCCACCGGCTTCGGCGATGAACTCGCCCTGCGGACCCAGCACGTGGCTGTTGCCCCAGAACTGGATGCCCGAGGCGCCCATCGGCGAGGGTTCATGGCCGACGCGGTTGCAGCTCAGCACCGGCACGCCATTGGCCACGGCATGGCCGCGGTGGCTGAGTATCCAGGCGTCGCGCTGGCGGTTCTTTTCATCCTGCTGGTCGTCCGGATCCCAACCGATGGCGGTGGGGTAGAGCAGCAGTTCGGCGCCGGCCAGCGCCATCAGGCGCGCCGCTTCCGGATACCACTGGTCCCAGCACACCAGCACGCCGAGGCGGCCGACCGAGGTGTCGATCGGGGTGAAACCGAGGTCGCCGGGGGTGAAATAGAATTTCTCGTAGAAACCCGGGTCATCCGGGATATGCATCTTGCGGTACTTGCCGAGCAGGCTGCCGTCCTTTTCGAACACCACGGCGGTGTTGTGGTACAGGCCAGCGGCGCGGCGTTCGAACAGCGAGGCGACGATGACCACGCCATGCTGTTTGGCCAGCTTGCCGATGCGTTCGGTGCTGGGGCCGGGAATCGGCTCGGCCAGGTCGAATTCGTCGACGCTTTCGTGCTGGCAGAAGTACGCGCCGTTATGCAGTTCCTGCAGCAGGATCAGCTTGGCACCCTGTGCGGCCGCTTCAGCGACGCGGGATTCGATCACGGCGAGGTTGGCGGCGGCATCACCGTGGTTGCGCTCCTGGATCAGGGCGACGGTAAGGGGCTGGCGGGGGCTCATCCGGAAGCGTTCCTGCGGGGGAAAACGTGCATGTTAACGCGGATGGGGGAGGGTGGCGTGGCGGCGGCTGAATGACGGGTATGAGCGTGTTCTGGCCTGCGGCCGGCAGAGGCGCGAGCAGAAGCGAAAGCAATAGCAACAGCAACAGCAACAGCAACAGCAACAGCAACAGCAACAGCACTGCTGCATGGGCTCGGGCGGGGCGGGAGGGGCTGCTGGGAATCGCCGTGAATACGTCCCTGTAGGCTCGCCATCGCCCTTCATGGCGATGAGCGTTCCCAGCACCCCCTCCCGCCCCACCTCCGACAGGTCCATGGCGGCCATTGGGCCTTCGGTAGCGCCGACCCATGGTCGGCGGATGGTAGGGGGAATGAGGTGTGACGGACTCCGCCGACCATGGGTCGGCGCTACCGCTTTTTTTCTTTCGTGGCTGGCGGCCCACCGCCCGGCCCACCCCAGGATGCGGCTTTCCAGCCAGCCACGAAGGGCTCAGCCGTTTGCGGCCAGCAACCCCGCCGGCAGCTGCATGGTGATGCAATGCAGACTGCCGTTCTGCCAGATCAACGACCGGCACGGCACCTGCACGATCTCCCGGTCCGGGAACGCCGCCGCCAGCACGTCACGCGCCGCGTCGTCGGCCACGTCGCCGTAAGCCGGCATCAGCACCGCGCCATTGATGATCAGGAAGTTCGCGTAGGACGCTGCCAGGCGGCGCCCTTCATCCAGCACCGGCTGCGGCCACGGCAGCGGGAACAGGCGGTACGGCTGGCCATCGGCGGTGCGCAGCGCGGCCAGCTCAGCACCCATCGCCTGCAGCTCTGCATGGTGTGAATCAGACGCATCGTCGCAGGCCTGGTAGACGATGCTGTCGGCCGAGGCGAAGCGCGCCAGCGTGTCGATGTGCGCGTCGGTGTCATCACCTTCCAGGTAGCCGTGGTCCAGCCACAGCACGCGGTCCTGCTGCAGCCAGTCGGCCAGGTCGGCGGACAGGCTGTCGCGGTCGCGGTCCGGGTGACGCTCGTGCAGGCATTTCCAGGTGGTCAGCAGGGTGCCTTGGCCATCGGTTTCGATGCCACCGCCCTCAAGCGCGAAGGCAATGCTGCGCACCGGTGCGTCGTTGAACACGCGCGCGGCATCCAGCACGCCGACCAGCTGATCGTCCAGGGTGGCGTCGAACTTGCCGCCCCAGCCGGTGAAGCGGAAATCCAGCAGCTGGAAGCCGCCGTCCTTGCGCTGCAGGGTGATCGGGCCGGAGTCGCGCAGCCAGGTGTCATCGTAGGCGGCGGTGACGAACAGCACGCGGTCCATGTCGATGCGGTTGGAGCGCAGGCGCATCTCGGCGTAGGTCTCCACGTCATCGTCGGCCACGCAGATCAGCACCGGCTGGAAGCGGGTGATCGCCGCGACCAGGGCGATGTAGGTCTCTTCCACCTGGCCCAGGCGGTCGGCCCAGTCGGTGTCGGCGGTCGGCCAGGCAATCAGGATGCCGCTCTGGGCTTCCCATTCGGCAGGAAAACGAAGGGTCTGGTTCATGGTCTCGCTTGGATGCGCCCGCGCAGGCGCGGGCCGGGTTCGTCAGCGGATCGGCGGCTTGGGGCCGATCTCGTTGGGGGCCGCCTTGTTGGCCACCACGTCGATCACCTTCTGCCTTTCGAAGTAGACGGTGAACTGCGGGTAGACCCAGCGGTTGATGGTCGGCCACTGGCGCTTCTGGCCGCCGCGGGCATCGAGCTGTTCAGCGGGTGAGCCGAACTGGCTCTGCACCTGCTGCATGCTCTGTCCGCGGACGGGCAGGGCGCCGGCCGGCTTGTCGGCGGCACGGTCGATCAGCAGGGTATCGGCCAGCGCCGGCGTGGCGGCGGCCAGCATGGCCAGCACGGCCAGGGACATCAGGTAACGCTTCATCTCGAGCTACTCCCCAGTGGTCAAGAACGGCGATTACAGCACAAACAAAGCAGAAAGCCGCCCGGAGGCGGCTTTCTGCATCAAACCGGCCCCGCGAAGGAACCGTGGACGGCCGTCAGGCCGGCCGACTCAGCGCTGGCGCGCCTTGAAACGCGGGTTCGACTTGCAGATGACGAAGATCTTGCCACGACGACGCACGACCTTGCAGTCACGGTGACGGGCCTTCGCCGACTTCAGGGAGGACAGGACTTTCATGGCATACCTCGGCGTACACGTTGAGTGTAAAAGTAAGTGTTCAGATGGAGCGCGGCCGCGATATGCCAGAGACAATACTGCGTTGACGCTCGTTCAAGCCCGCCATTCTACCGGGCTTTTCTCCATCGTTTCAAGTGGTTGCACAGAACAATCGTGGCAGGCGCTCAGGCTGGGGCTAGAATGGGGCCTTCACACCCGCTGGAAACCCCATGTCCGCACTCGTTCCCGTCCTCACCATCGACGGCCCTTCCGGGGCTGGCAAGGGTACCATCAGCCGCATCGTCGCCCGTCGGCTGGGCTGGCATTACCTCGATTCGGGTGCGCTGTACCGGGCCGTGGGCGTGGCGGCAAGCTGGGCCGACATCGATACCTCCGACGCCTCCGCGCTGGTGCGCTGCACCTTTGACACCAAGGTCCAGTTCGTAGAGCAGGGCGAGGCGATGCGGGTGCTGGTCAACGGCACCGACGCCACCGACGAGCTGCGGCTGGAGACCACCGGGGCGCTGGCCTCGGCCATTGCCGCCATTCCGGAGGTGCGCAGCGCACTGAAGGAGCGCCAGCGCGCATTCAGGTCGGCGCCCGGCCTGGTCGCGGACGGTCGCGACATGGGCACGGTCATCTTCGCCGACGCCCCATTCAAGGTTTTCCTGACCGCCAGCGCTGAGGAGCGCGCCGAGCGCCGGCATAAGCAGTTGAATGACAAAGGGGTTTCTGTTAACTTTGATGACCTCCTGCGCGAGATCATGGCCCGCGACGCCCGTGATGCACAGCGCACTGTGGCGCCCCTGAAGCCGGCAGACGATGCCGTCCTCATCGATACCACTGGTATCGGCATCGATGATGTCGTTGCACGAGTGATGGATCTGCTTCCGGTTTCGGCTGCCTGATCCGTTCGTACAGGAGTACCGCCAGCGTTCGTGGCGGTTGTCGCCGCCGCAAGGCGATCCGTACTGCAAGGTAGTAAATGCTCCGTCGCGCAATGATGCGTGGCGGTTTAACCACTTCACACACGGCCTGCTTTTCCGGGGTCGACCAACAGGCGGGCAGACGGACTCCTTGATGGAAGCCGCTGACCCATGTGATCAACAGAGTAAATCTAATGACCGAATCTTTTGCCGAACTGTTTGAAGCCAGCCAGGCCAATCTGGCCAAGCTGAAGCCGGGCTCGATCGTCAGCGGTACCGTCGTGGAAGTCCGCGGCGATGTCGTGGTGATCAACGCCGGGCTGAAGTCCGAAGGCATCGTGCCGATCGAACAGTTCCGTAACGACGCTGGCGAAATCGATGTCGCTGAAGGCGATATCGTCAAGGTCGCCCTCGATTCCATCGAGAACGGCTTCGGTGAAACCGTCCTGTCGCGCGAGAAAGCCAAGCGCGCCATGGTGTGGGACGAGCTGGAAGAAGCGTTGGAAAAGAACGAAACCATCACCGGCCGCATCAGCGGCAAGGTCAAGGGTGGTTTCACCGTGGACATCAAGGATGTCCGCGCGTTCCTGCCGGGTTCCCTGGTCGATGTGCGCCCCGTGCGCGATCCGGCCTACCTGGAAGGCAAGGAGCTGGAGTTCAAGCTCATCAAGCTGGACCGCAAGCGTAACAACGTCGTGGTTTCGCGCCGCGCTGTCGTCGAAAGCGAGCACTCGGAAGAGCGCGAGCAGCTGATGGACAAGCTGCAGGAAGGCGCGATCCTGAAGGGTGTCGTCAAGAACCTGACCGACTACGGCGCATTCGTGGACCTGGGCGGTATCGACGGCCTGCTGCACATCACCGACATGGCATGGAAGCGCGTGCGCCATCCGTCCGAAGTCGTGAATGTCGGCGACGAGCTGGACGTGCGCGTGCTGAAGTTCGACCGCGAGCGCAACCGCGTTTCGCTGGGCCTGAAGCAGCTGGGCGAAGATCCGTGGGATAACATCTCGCGTCGTTACCCGGCCAACAGCCGCGTCTTCGGCAAGGTCTCCAACGTGACCGATTACGGCGCGTTCGTCGAGATCGAGCCGGGCGTGGAAGGCCTGGTGCACGTGTCCGAGATGGATTGGACCAACAAGAACGTCAACCCGTCCAAGGTTGTGCAGGTGGGTGACGAAGTCGAAGTGATGGTGCTGGATTGTGACGAAGAGCGTCGCCGCATCTCGCTGGGCATGAAGCAGGTTGCCGCCAATCCGTGGGAAACCTTCGCTGCCACCCACAAGAAGGGTGACAAGGTGTCGGGCCAGATCAAGTCGATCACCGACTTCGGCATCTTCATCGGCCTGGACGGCGGCATCGACGGCCTGGTCCACCTGTCCGACATCAGCTGGGCGACCACTGGCGAAGACATCGTGCGCAACTTCAAGAAGGGCGACAACCTGGACGCCGTCGTCCTGGCCGTCGATCCGGAACGCGAGCGCATCAGCCTGGGCGTCAAGCAGCTGGAGCAGGACCCGTTCGGCCAGTTCATGGCCGTGAACCCGAAGGGTTCGAAGATCGAAGGTGTGGTCAAGGAAGTTGACGCCAAGGGCGCCATCATCGAACTGGCCGACGGCATCGAGGGCTATGTGGCTGCCCGCGATATCTCCGCCGACCGCGTCGACGATGCAACCCAGCACCTGAAGGTTGGCGACAAGATCGAAGCCAAGTTCGTGGGCATGGACCGCAAGGGCCGTACCCTGCAGCTGTCGATCAAGGCGAAGGACGATGCCGAAATGCGCGAAGTGCTGGAGGACTACCAGTCCGCCGCTTCGGGTGGCATGACCCAGCTTGGCGCGCTGCTGCGTGCACAGCTGGGCGGCAACAAGTCCGAGTAATCGGCCTTACGCTGTCGTAGTTTCCTGGACGGCCCGGACATTTGTCCGGGCCGTTTCAGGGTTGGAGCCCCCCAAGCAGAGCCTGCAATGACCAAATCGGAACTGATCGAAATCCTCGCGCGCCGGCAGGCGCACCTGAAGGCCGATGATGTCGATCTGGCGGTCAAGTCGTTGCTGGAAATGATGGGTGGTTCGTTGTCGGCCGGTGACCGGATCGAGATCCGTGGTTTCGGCAGTTTTTCCCTGCATTACCGCCCGCCGCGACTGGGCCGCAACCCCAAGACGGGGGAGTCGGTCGCCCTGCCGGGCAAGCATGTACCGCATTTCAAGCCGGGCAAGGAGCTGCGCGAACGCGTCAGCGACGTGGTTCCGCAGGATGCTGATCCTGCCTGACGGCAGTGACGTTGCGCGTGCGATCCCCCCGCCGGGTCGGATAAGCTACAGACCGGGCATGACTGGAGCTGTCGCATGAAGGTTTTCCGTTTGCTGGTCCTGCTGGCCGTTCTGGTCCTTGGACTCATCATCGGCGCGGTCAACATGACCGAGATGTCGATCAATCTTGTATTTACCCAATTGCATACCTCGGTTGGCGTGGCGATGATCGCCGCATTGCTGGTCGGGGTCGTGGTCGGTGCCGGTCTGGTGCTGGTGAGCGTGGTCGTTCCGCTCTATGCCCAGCTGCGCCGCGCCAACAAGGCCGCCCTGGTGACCCCGGTGGCGACCCCCAATCCTCCTTTTGCCGGACGCTGATCACGCATGGAATTCGTTTCCCAGTACTTCTGGTTCTTTCTCTGCGTACCGCTG
This sequence comes from Stenotrophomonas sp. CFBP 13724, assembly GCF_014841975.1. Taxonomy (NCBI): domain Bacteria; kingdom Pseudomonadati; phylum Pseudomonadota; class Gammaproteobacteria; order Lysobacterales; family Lysobacteraceae; genus Stenotrophomonas; species Stenotrophomonas sp. CFBP 13724. Next base: position 1,805,846 of record NZ_JACYUW010000001.1, on the reverse strand, counting down.
GCCGCCGTCGCCGGCTGGGTGATCGGCCGTCGCGGCGGGCAGCGGCACGGTGACAACCAGGTCAGTCGCCTGTCCAGCACCTATTTCCGTGGCCTGAACTACCTGCTCAACGAGCAGCCGGACAAGGCGATCGAGCTGTTCCTGCACATCGCCGAGCTGGACAAGGAAACCTTCGAGACCCAGGTCGCGCTGGGCCATCTGTTCCGCCGTCGTGGCGAGGTCGACCGTGCCATCCGCCTGCACCAGGGGCTGGTCAACCGTACCGACCTGAGTGATGCCCAGCGTGTACAGGCGCTGCTGGCGCTCGGCGAGGACTACATGAAGTCAGGCCTGCTGGACCGCGCCGAAACGGTGTTCAGCGAGCTGGCGCAGATCGACCAGCGCGCCCCGCAGGCACTCAAGCACCTGATCGGCATCTACCAGGCTGAGCGCGACTGGGAAAAGGCGATCGACAACGCCCTGCGCTTTGAGGAAGTGACCGGCGAGCCGATGGGCAAACTGGTGGGACAGTTTGAATGTGAACTGGCCGAACGCCATCGTGGTGCCGGCAACGTCGAGGAGGCGAGGGCGGCCATTGCGCGCGCCTACCAGGCTGATGCGATGTCGGTGCGTGCCGGCATCATCGAAGGCAGGCTGGAAACCGACGCGGGCAATGCCGAAGCCGCCGTGCGCGCCTTCGAGCGCGCCGCACGCAATGATCCGGAATACCTGCCCGAAGTGCTGCAGCCGCTGATGCAGAACTATCGCAAGGTCGGTGACATGGGCGGCGCCCGCAGCTTCCTGTCGGAAATGACCGAGCATTACCGCGGCATCGCCCCGGTGCTGGCACTGACCCGCCTGATGGAAGAACAAGAGGGCATTTCGCCCGCCCGTGCCTATCTGGGCCGGCAGCTGAAGGACCGCCCGTCGGTACGTGGCGAGTCGGCGCTGATCGACCTCACCTTGGCCGAAGGCGCTGATCCCACCGCGACCCTGCATGACCTCAAACACATCACCGATCAGCTGCTGGTGCGCAACCCGGCCTATCGCTGCACGCGTTGCGGCTTCGGCGCGCGCACCCATCACTGGCAATGCCCCAGCTGCAAGGAATGGGGAACGGTCAAGCCGCTGCTGAACTACGCGGTGCTGTAAGCGATGCGGGAGATCCAACCGTGGCTGGCGCTTGTGGCGCTGGCGCTGGTATCGGGCGTGCTGACCTGGCTGGCGCGTCGCTACGCGTTGCGGCGGCAGCTGCTGGACCACCCGGGCGAGCGCCGCAGCCACCAGGTTGCGACGCCGCGCGGCGGGGGGATCGCCATCGTGGTGACTGCGCTGGTCGGCCTCGCTGCGGGCGCGTTGCTCTACCCGACCGCCGCAGCGCAACTGGCGATATTCGCCACTGGCCTGGCGCTGGTGGCGGGCATCGGCTGGTGGGACGATCACCGCCCGTTGCCGGCCATTCGCCGGCTGCTGGTACACATGCTGGCATCGGCCCTGCTGGCTGGCCTGGTCTGGCAGGCGACGGGCAATGCGCTGCAGGCCGTGCTGCTGTTCCTGGTGGCGACCGCGCTGGTGAACCTGTGGAACTTCATGGACGGCATCAACGGCATCGCCAGCGGCTATGCGCTTGTCGGTGCGCTGAGCCTGGCTGCGGTGATGCCGATGCCGTTCGCGCTGATCGCGGTGGTGGTCGCGGCCGGCTGCCTCGGGTTCCTGCCGTTCAATTTTCCGCGCGCACGCATTTTCATGGGTGACGTCGGCAGCGGCGCGCTGGGGTACCTGATGGCGGCCTTGGCGGGACTGGCCAGCGTCGTCACCAGCATTCACTGGTTGGCGCTGCTGATACCGTTGTCAGCCTTCATCGTGGACGCGGGCTTCACGCTCTCATCCCGCATGCTCTCGGGGCAGCGCTGGATGGAACCGCATACGCAGCATGTCTACCAGCGCGCGGTGAAGGCGGGTTTCAGCCACGCACGGGTGACGGGCGTGTATATTCTGCTCGGCCTCGTCGGCGCAGCAGTGCTGGATGCTTCCGTTCCGCTGCCGCCGCTGCAACAGGCCGGCGTAGCGGTGGCCTGGGGCGCGCTGTTGGCCTGTCTGTGGGCTGTCATGCGTGTTCGCCTGCGCAACTATTGAGGGTTTAACCTGGTCATGTCAGCTCGGTGGAATCGAATAATCGCGTTGGTGCCCCGCGCGGCCATTGTCGTCCATGACCTGTTCATGGTGTGGGCCTGCTGGCAGCTGCTGCATGCCGGCCGCTATTCCATCCTGCCCGAGGCGCCCGCGCTGCCGCTCTGGAATGTCGACACCTCGCTGGTGCTGGGCATCCAGGCGTTGGTGTTCTGGCGCGTCGGGCTGTATCGCGGTCTGTGGCGGTTCGCCAGCGTTGCCGACCTGATCAACATCTTCAAGGCCAGTTTCATCGGCCTGGTGGCCATCGTCCTGACCCTGATGTGGAAGCGCTTCGACGGCGTTCCAATGTCGGTGCTGGTCATCTACCCGTTCGCGCTGTCGGCCCTGCTGGGCGCTCCGCGCCTGCTGTATCGCGCCTGGAAGGATTACCAGGCCGTGCAGTCCGATACCAGCGGGCGGCGCGTGCTGATTCTCGGTGCAGGCCAGGCTGCCGAGGCACTGGTTCGTGACCTGCGGCGTTCAGGCGAGTTCGATCCGGTCGGCCTGCTCGACGACGCCCCGCACCTGCAGGGCGCCAAGTTGCAGGGCCTGCCGATCCTGGGCACGCTGGATGACGCCGCCGCAGTTGCCCGCGAGACGGCCGCCAAGCTGATCGTCATCGCCATTCCCTCCCTGGATGCGGTCGGCATGCAGCGCGTGGTCGGCCTGTGCGAAAGCACCGGGGTGCCGTTCCGCACCGTGCCCAAACTCACTGACATCCTGCAGGGGCAGTCGCTGCCGGGGCAGTTGAAGGAAGTGGCGATCGAAGACCTGCTCGGCCGCAAGCCGATCCAGCCGGACTGGTCGCTGATCCGCAATTGGCTGGGTGGCCGTACGGTGCTGGTCACCGGCGCGGGCGGGTCGATCGGTTCGGAACTGTGCCGGCAGTGCGCCCGCCACGGGGCAGGGCGCATCGTCCTGCTGGAAATGAGCGAGCTGCTGCTGCTGACCATCGAAGCCGAGCTGCGCCGCAGCTTCCCGGATATCGAAGTGGAGGCGGTGCTGGGTGACTGTGGCGATCCGGCGGTGATCCGCCACGCGCTGTCGCTGCATCGCATCGAAGCGGCTTTCCACGCGGCCGCCTACAAGCAGGTGCCGGTGCTGGAGCGTCAGCTGCGCGAAGCGGTGCGCAACAACATCCTGGCTACCGAAAATGTGGCCCGGGCCTGCATGGAGGCCAGGGTCGAGCACTTCGTGTTCATCTCCACCGACAAGGCGGTGGACCCGGTCAATTCGCTGGGCGCCAGCAAGCGCTATGCGGAGATGATCTGCCAGAGCCTGGACCAGAAGTCCACGCATACCCGTTTCGTGACCGTCCGCTTCGGCAACGTGCTGGCCTCGGCCGGCAGCGTGGTGCCGGTGTTCCGCGACCAGATCATGAAGGGCGGCCCGGTGACCGTGACCGACCCGGAAGTCACCCGCTATTTCATGACCATTCCCGAGGCCTGCCAGCTGATCCTGCAGGCGGCCGCGTCGGCATCGCACGGCGCGATCTACACGCTGGACATGGGCGAACCGGTGCCGATCCGCGTGCTGGCCGAACAGATGATCCGGCTGGCGGGCAAGCAGCCGTACAAGGACATTGCAATCATCTATACCGGACTGCGCCCCGGTGAAAAGCTGCACGAGACGCTGTTCTATTCCGATGAGGATTACCGGCCCACTTCGCACCCGAAAGTGCTGGAGGCCGGTGTGCGCACGTTCTCGCGCGACCTGGTGCTGGGCAACGTGCCCAAGCTGCGCGAGGCCATCGCTACTTACGATATCAACGCGATCCAGGAGATCCTGTTCGCGACGATGCCGGAATTCGATCCGCTTCAACAGGATGCTTACATTCCATCCGCTAACGTAGTGCCTTTCCCGGCACGTGAGGCCAACAGGTAATCGATGAGCAAGCGAATCAGAAAGGCAGTTTTTCCAGTGGCAGGGCTAGGGACGCGCTTTTTGCCGGCAACCAAGACGGTTCCGAAGGAAATGCTGCCGATCATTGATCGTCCGCTTATCCAGTACGCGGTCGACGAGGCCATCGAAGCCGGCTGTGACACGCTGATCTTCATCACCAACCGCTACAAGCACGCCGTCGCCGACTATTTCGACAAGGCTTACGAGCTGGAACAGAAGCTCGAGCGCGCCGGCAAGACCGAACAGCTTGAGCTGGTCCGCCACGTGCTGCCCAACGGGGTGCGCGCGGTGTTCGTGACCCAGGCTGAAGCGCTGGGCCTTGGCCATGCCGTGTTGTGCGCCAAGGAGATCATCGGCGATGAGCCCTTCGCGGTGCTGCTGCCGGATGACCTGATCTACAACCGTGGCGACGGCGCCCTGAAGCAGATGGCCGACCTCAATGCGTCCACCGGGGCCAGTGTGATCGCCGTGGAAGACGTGCCGCACGAGCAGACCGCCAGCTACGGCATCGTCGCCACTGAGACCTTCGATGGCAGCCATGGCCGCATCTCGGCGATCGTGGAAAAACCCAAGCCGGAAGACGCGCCGAGCGACCTTGCCGTAGTCGGCCGGTATGTGCTGAGCCCGAAGATCTTCGAGCTGCTGGAATCGACCGGTACCGGTGCCGGCGGCGAGATCCAGCTGACCGACGCCATTGCCGACCTGCTGAAGAGCGAGCCGGTGGATGCCTATCGTTTTGAAGGCCGGCGCTTCGATTGCGGCACGCACCTGGGCTTGGTGGAAGCTACCATCCGGTTCGCATTGAACAGCAAGAAGCTGGCCAAGCCGGCACGGCAGAAGCTGCAGGAAATGCTTGCGGAAGAGGATTGATCCGGCGAGCGGCTGGGCCCCTCGTGGCTGGTGGCTAATGCTTTAGCTGCGAGGTGGGCCGGGCGGTGGGGCTGGTCGGGGGACGGCAAACACTGCGTCCATGCGGGCCTCGTTTCGCGCCATCCATGGCACTCAACGCCCCCGCCCAGCCCCACCGCCCGACCCTCGACAGGTTCCGGTGGCCGCCAGCCACGTAAATAATAAAAAAGGGGTCAGGGTCCTTTCGCTGCGCGAAAGGACCCTGACCCCTTTTCGACCCCTTTTTCCTATTCCCCACCATCCGCCGACCATGGGTCGGCGCTACCACAGGCCCCCATGGACCTGTCAGGGGTGGGGCGGGGTGGGTTCGCGGGAACGCTCATCCGCATGGATGCGGATGGCGAGCCTCCATGGATGGATTCACGGCGATTCCCGCGAACCCACCCCGCCCCGCCAAACGCACAGACCCACAGCCTCTGCTGTTGCCGTTGCCGTTGCTTCAAAAAGAAGCAGGCTGCCGGGGCGCAGCCCCGGCAACCACAGACCCCTTACAGCGATTCGAAGATGCCCGCCGCGCCCATGCCGGTGCCGATGCACATCGTCACCATGCCGTACTTCTGCTGGCGACGGCGCAGGCCGTGCAGCAGGGTCGCGGTGCGGATCGCACCGGTCGCGCCCAGTGGGTGGCCCAGCGCGATCGCCCCGCCCAGCGGGTTGACCTTGGACGGATCCAGGCCGCAATCGCGGATCACCGCCAGCGACTGCGCGGCGAAGGCTTCGTTGAGCTCGATCCAGTCCAGCTGGTCCTGGCTCAGGCCGGCCTGCTTGAGGGCCTTGGGAATCGCGGCGATCGGGCCGATGCCCATCACTTCCGGGCGTACACCGGCCACGGAGAAACTGACGAAACGCGCCAGCGGGGTCAGGCCGTAATCCTTGATCGCCTGCTCCGAGGCCAGCAGTACCGCACCGGCGCCATCGCTCATCTGCGAGGAGTTGCCGGCCGTCACCGTGCCACCGAACTGGCCGTTGCGGAACACCGGGCGCAGCTTGGCCAAGCCTTCGGCAGACGAATCCAGGCGCGGGCCTTCATCGGTATCCACCACCTTGTCGCGGGTGATGATGCGGCGACCGTCGGCCAGATCCGGCTGGCGGGTCCGCACGTCGTAGGGGCTGATCTCGTCCTTGAACTCGCCGTTCTGGATCGCCGCGATCGCCTTCTGGTGCGAGGCCAGGGCAAAGGCGTCCTGCTCTTCGCGCGACACCTTCCATTCCTCGGCGACCTTCTCGGCGGTGATGCCCATGCCATAGGCGATAGCGACGTGGTCGTTGTCGAACACGCTCGGTGCCATCGCGATCTTGTTGCCCATCATCGGCACCATCGACATCGACTCGGTGCCACCTGCCAGCATCAGGTCCGAATTGCCCAGGCGGATCTGGTCGGCGGCCATCGCCACCGCCTGCAGGCCGGAGGAGCAGAAGCGATTGACGGTCTGCGCAGCGATGGTGTCCGGCAGGCCGGCCAGCAGCACGCCGATGCGGGCCACGTTCATGCCCTGCTCGGCCTCGGGCATGGCGCAGCCGATGATCGCATCGTCGATGCGGTTGACGTCGATGCCCGGCGCCTGCGCGACCACGGAGCGAAGTACGTGGGCCAGCATGTCATCGGGGCGGGTATTGCGGAACACGCCTTTGGGCGCCTTGCCGACCGGGGTACGGGTGGCGGCGACGATGTAGGCGTCCTGGATTTGCTTGGTCATTGCAGTGATCTCTCGAAATTTTTAGCAGGAGTGCCGACCAACGGTCGGCACCCACCGAAAGCAGGGAGGGGCGATCAGTTGCGCAGCGGCTTGCCGGTCTTCAGCATGTGCGCGATGCGGGCCTGGGTCTTCTCCTGCTGGGCCAGTTCGACGAAGTGCTTGCGCTCCAGGGTCAGCAGCCACTCTTCGTCCACCAGCGTGCCGCGATCCACTTCGCCACCGCACAGCACGGTGGCGATGCGCACGGCGATCTCGTAGTCGTACGGGCTGATGAAGCGGCCTTCCAGCATGTTGACCAGCATCATCTTGAAGGTGGCGATACCCACGTCGCCAGCGACCTGGATGCGGCGCGCCGGCATCGGCGGGCGATAGCCGCCTTCGGCCAGTGCGCGCACTTCGGCCTTGGCGATGTACAGCGCCTCATGGCTGTTGAACACCACCTTGTCGGTGGCGCGCATCAGGCCCAGTTCCTTGGCGTTGACGGCCGAGTTGGATACCTTGGCCATGGCCACGGTTTCGAAGGTCTTCTTCAGTTCGGCGAACACATCACCGCCCGGACCGGCCGCCTGCGAAGCACGCACCGCCAGTTCCTTCAGGCCACCGCCGGCGGGCAGCAGGCCGACTCCGGCCTCGACCAGGCCGATGTAGCTTTCCAGCGAGGCCACGCTCTTGGCGCTGTGCATCTGGAACTCGCAGCCGCCGCCCAGCGCCAGGCCGCGCACGGCGGTCACCACCGGCACCAGCGAGTACTTGATCGCCTGGCTGGTGCGCTGGAAGTTGTGCACCATTTCTTCGAACTGTTCGACCTTGCCGGCCTGCAGCAGGCCGAGCGCGCCAGCCAGGTCGGCACCGGCGGAGAAGGGTTCCTTCTGCTGCCAGATCACCAGGCCCTGGAAGTCCTGCTCGGCGCGCTTGATCGCCTCCTGCAGGCCATCGAGCACGTGGTCGGAAACGGTGTTCATCTTGGTCTTGAAGCTGACCACCGCGATGCCGTCGCCGTCGTGCCACATGCGCACGCCGTCGTTTTCGAACACGGTTTCGCCCGGAGCGAACTTCTCGCCCAGCAGCGGATCGGGGAAGCGCTGGCGCTGGTACACCGGCAGCGCCGAGCGCGGCAGCTTCGCGTTGCGCGACGGGCTGTAGCTGCCCTCGGCGGCGTGCACGCCATCGCGGCCATCGAACACCCAGTCCGGCAGCGGCGCGCTGCTCATGCTCTTGCCCGCCACGATGTCATCGGCGATCCACTGCGCGACCTGCTTCCAGCCGGCGGCCTGCCAGGTTTCGAACGGGCCCAGCGACCAGCCGTAGCCCCAGCGGATGGCCAGATCAACATCGCGCGCGGTCTCGGCGATATCGGCCAGGTGGTAGGCGCTGTAATGGAACAGATCACGGAAGGTCGCCCACAGGAACTGCGCCTGCGGGTGCTGGCTCTCGCGCAGCTTGGCGAACTTCTCGGCCGGGTTCTTGATCTTCAGGATCTCGACCACTTCCGGTGCTGCGGCGCGGTCGGCCGGGCGGTAGTCCTGTTTTTCCAGGTCCAGCACCACGATGTCCTTGCCGACCTTGCGGAAGATGCCCGCGCCGGTCTTCTGGCCCAGTGCGCCCTTGGAAATCAGCGCGTCCAGCCACTTCGGCGACTTGAAGAACTCATGCCACGGATCATTCGGCAGGGTATCGCCCATGGTCTTGATCACGTGCGCCATGGTGTCCAGGCCAACCACGTCGGAGGTGCGGTAGGTTGCCGACTTCGGGCGGCCGACCAGCGGTCCGGTCAGGCCATCGACTTCATCGAAGCCCAGCCCGAATTCCTGCGTGTGGTGGATGGTGGACAGGATCGAGAACACGCCGATGCGGTTGCCGATGAAGTTCGGGGTGTCCTTGGCGTACACCACGCCCTTGCCCAGGGTGGTGACCAGGAAGGCTTCCAAGGCTTCCAGCACCGAGGCATCGGTGGTGGTGGCCGGGATCAGTTCGGCCAGGTGCATGTAGCGCGGCGGGTTGAAGAAATGCACGCCGCAGAAGCGGTGGCGCAGCTGCTCGGGCAGCACGTCGGCCAGCTTGTTGATGCCCAGCCCGGAGGTGTTGGAGGCCAGCACGGCGTGGTCGGCAACGAACGGGGCGATCTTCTTGTACAGGTCCTGCTTCCAGTCCATCCGTTCGGCGATGGCCTCGATGATCAGGTCGCAGTCGCGCAGCTGCTCAAGTCCGGTCTCGTAGTTGGCCGGGGTGATCGCTTCGGCGTAGGACTTGCTGGCCAGCGGGGCCGGGCTCAGCTTGGTCAGGTTGGCGATCGCCTTGATCACCACGCCGTCGGCGGGACCTTCCTTGGCGGGCAGGTCGAACAGCACGGTGTCGACACCGGCGTTGGTGAGGTGGGCGGCGATCTGGGCACCCATGACGCCGGCACCCAGCACGGCGGCGCGGCGGACTGGCAGGGAATTGGACATGTCGATAAGCCTTGGTTGGTCAGCAGTTACTGGGTGGAAAGGGAGGGGGCAGGGGTCGAAGGCGTGGGGCTGCCTTCACTGCGTGCCGCGGCGCGGAAACCGGCCTCGGCGAAGTGGATGAGTTCCTGGGCGGCCTGTGCACGATGGGCTTCTTCGGTGACACCGGCGGGACGCTTGATCAGGCCGAAGTCGGCCATGGCGTAAGTCAGCGAGCCGGCCAGGAAGTCCAGCCGCCAGTACAGCTCCTCCTTGCTCAGCCCCGGTACGCAACCGGCGATGGCACGGCCGAAATCGCGCAGCACGTGCCCGTAGTGGTCGGAAAGGAAGCGGCGCAGGTTGTCGTTCTTTTCGGCGTAGGCGCGGGCGATCACCCTTACGAAGGCACCGCCGCTCTGCCGGTCCTGGGCCATCGCCAGTGCCGGTTCGACGAAGGCAGCCAGCACCGGCCGAAGCGCGCCGGGATGCTCGGCGCGCGCCTTTTCCAGCTGGCCCATGCGCGCTGCGGTCATTTCGTCCATGCGCCGGCGGAACACCTCGTTGACCAGGTTTTCCTTGGAGCCGAAGTGGTAGTTGACCGCGGCGATGTTCACATCGGCCTGGGTGGTCACCTGGCGCAGCGAGGTCCCGGCAAAGCCATGCAGCGCGAACAGCTCCTCGGCAGCGCCGAGAATGCGGTCCTTGGTGGAGAAGTGAGCAGGTTTGGCCATGGGGCGGGACAGGTTCAATCAAACGATTGTTTGATATTAGACCCGCCTACGGGCCAGCGCATTGTGCGCCGCAGCATGTTGTTGGCGGCGTTCAGCCACGTCTCACATGAATGGCCAGGGCTACCGTGGAGGGGAGCGAGGCGTTACAATCCGCGCACGTTTATCAGGCTAAGCCCGCGTTTTGACGCGGGTTTTTTTCATGTTACCCTCGGGCCTTGAGTGGCCCGGACTTTCGGAGATACCACCATGGCGCTGGAGCGCACCCTTTCGATCATCAAGCCGGACGCCGTTGCCAAGAACGTCATCGGTGAAATCTACGCCCGCTTCGAGAAGGCTGGCCTGAAGGTCGTCGCCGCCAAGTACAAGCAGCTGTCGCGCCGCGAAGCCGAAGGCTTCTACGCCGTGCACCGCGAGCGTCCGTTCTTCAACGCACTGGTCGAGTTCATGATCTCCGGCCCGGTGATGATCCAGGCCCTGGAAGGCGAGAACGCCGTGCTGGCCCACCGTGACCTGCTCGGTGCCACCAACCCGAAGGAAGCTGCGCCGGGCACAATCCGCGCCGATTTCGCTGAATCCATCGATGCCAACGCCGCCCACGGCTCGGACTCGGTCGAGAACGCCACCAACGAAATCGCCTATTTCTTTGCCGCTACCGAAGTGGTTTCCCGCTAAGAGGTCGACGTGAACGAGGTCGTACAGACACCCGCCATCCAGCCGCTGCCGAAGTCGGCACCCACGGCTGGCAAGCAGAACCTGCTCGACCTTGATCGCGCGGGCCTGGAGCGCTTTTTCGTCGAGAAACTGGGCGAACAGAAGTTCCGGGCCCACCAGGTGATGAAGTGGATCCACCATCACTACGTCACCGACTTCGATGAGATGACCGACCTCGGCAAGAACCTGCGCGCCAAGCTGCAGGAACATGCCGAGGTCCTCGTCCCGAACATCGTGTTCGAAAAACCGTCCGCCGACGGCACCCACAAGTGGCTGCTGGCGATGGGCACCGATGGCAAGAACGCCATCGAGGCGGTCTACATCCCGGACAAGAACCGCGGCACGCTGTGCGTGTCCTCGCAGGTCGGCTGCGCGCTGAACTGCACCTTCTGTTCGACCGCCACGCAGGGCTTCAACCGCAACCTGTCCACCGCCGAGATCATCGGCCAGGTGTGGGTGGCCGCGCGCCACCTGGGCAACATCCCGCACAAGCAGCGTCGCCTCACCAACGTGGTGATGATGGGCATGGGCGAGCCGCTGATGAATTTCGACAACGTCGTGCGCGCCATGAGCGTGATGCGCGATGACCTGGGCTACGGCCTGGCCAACAAGCGGGTGACCCTGTCCACCTCCGGCCTGGTGCCGCAGATCGACCGGCTGTCCACCGAAAGCGACGTGTCGCTGGCCGTTTCGCTGCATGCGCCGACCGACGAGCTGCGCGAGACGCTGGTGCCGCTCAACAAGAAATACCCGATCGCCGATCTGATGGCCTCCTGTGCGCGCTACCTGCGCGCCAACAAGCGCCGCGAATCGGTGACTTTCGAATACACCCTGATGAAGGGCATCAACGACCAGCCCGAGCACGCCCGTGCACTGGCCCGGTTGATGCGCCAGTTCGACAACGCGGTGCAGGCCAAGGGCTCGGGCAAGATCAACCTGATTCCGTTCAATCCGTTCCCGGGCACCCGCTACGAGCGCTCCGACGATGTGCAGATCCGCGCGTTCCAGACCATCCTGCTGGACAGCAACGTGCTGACCATGGTGCGTCGCACGCGTGGTGACGACATCGATGCGGCGTGTGGCCAGTTGAAGGGGCAGGTGATGGACCGCACCCGCCGCCAGGCCGAGTTCAACAAGACGCTCGACAAGGCCATCAAGGAAGGCGCCGGGCGCGATGCAGCGGCCTGACCGCGCGTGGATCCTGGCCCTCGCTACGCTGTGTGCGTTGGCGCTGGCCGCCTGCAACAGCGGTTCCAAGGGCGTCAAACTGCCCAAGGCGCAGCTGGCGGTGGCCCCCACCTACGTTGCCCAGGATGATGGTCGTATCCGCAAGCTGCACCAGTACCAGAGCCAGCTGACCCTTGCCGGCTCGGACTTCGGCACCGGCAAGCTGGACGCTGCGGAAAAGCGCGCGCGTGCCGCGCTCAAGCTCATTCCCGATCGTCCCGACGCGCTGCTGCTGCTGGCTGCCATCGCCGACCGTCGTGGCGAGGGTCCGCGTGCCGGTGAGCTGCTGCAGCGCGCCGTGGCACAGGCCCCCGAGCGCGGCGATGTATTGAACAACTACGCGGCCTGGATGTGTGACCACGGCAACGCCGAAGCGTCGCTCGGCATGTTCGAGCGCGCCATCGCAGCGCCCGGTTATTCCAGTCCCGGCGTTGCCTTGTCCAATGCGGGTGCGTGTGCGCTTCGGGCCAAGCAGCCGGTGCCTGCCGAGCGCTACCTGCGCGCGGCGCTCGCACAGGACCCGCGCGATGCCCAGGCATTGGATGCCATGGCCCAGCTTTCCTTCGACAATGGCCGTTACATGGAAGCGCGCGCGTTCTCCGAGCGCCGGCTCGCGGCTGCACCGCCAACGCGTTCCGTGTTACAACTGGCGTCGCAAATAGAGACGCGACTGGGTGATCAGCGAGCCGCTGAGCGCTACCAGCAGCGGATTCGACAGGAATTTCCGCAGGAAGCGGACCTCAATTCCAAGGGTTGAAGCACTGTGACTGACAACCAGACCGTGAACGCTTTCGAGACGGCCGCCGGCTGTGGCCAACGCCTGCGCCAAGCCCGTGAAGCGGCAGGACTGACGCTTGATGATGTGGCCCAGCGCCTGCACATGCCGGCGCAGGTGGTGCGTTCGCTGGAAGAAGAACAATGGCAGCGGCTCGGTGCGCCGGTATTCGTCCGCGGCCAGCTGCGCAGCTATGCGCGCCTGCTGGGCGTGGACGTTGGCGAGGTGCTGGAGCAGGCGCAGGTCGGCCCGATCGTTCCGCCCACCCTGGTCAGCCACACCCATACGCCGCGTGCGCGCCGGATTGCCGAGAGCGTTGGCCGGCGTCTGCTGTACGTGGGCATCACCGCCGCGCTGGCGGTGCCGGTCTGGTTCGCCACCCGCAGCCATCTGGATGCCGATGGGCAGGGGCCGAGCACGGCCTCGCTGGATGTGATTCCGGCCACCGTCGCCGTGGCCCCGCCGCGCAACGACGATGCGGCCACCCCCGGCGTTGCAGCCCCGGCCGTCGCACCAGCGCGTCCTGTCACGCAGCCCTACATGGCCTCGCTGACGCCGGTGCCGCGGCCTGCGGCGCCCACCGAACCACCGGCCATGGCCAAGGGCGCACTCGGCCTTCAGTTCAGCGGCGACAGTTGGGTGGAGATCACCGCGCCGGATGGCAGCACGGTGGAAAAGGCGTTGGTCCAGGCCGGCCAGTCGCGCAGCTTCACCCCGGGCCAGGTTGGCCGGGTGGTGCTGGGCAATGCCGCGCAGGTCCAGGTTCAGCAGAACGGCGCCATCATCGACCTTGGCCCGTATCGGCGAGCCAACGTCGCACGCTTTACGGTATCCTCTGAGGGCTCCGTGGTCCCGGTTTCAAACTGAGGCCCGGACCGGAATCCACAACCCATTGAACAGTCCTCCCCGGCGAGCTTGTCTCCGGCTCGGGTAGGGCGAGAGTACGCATGGCGATCGATGACCTGCTCGACGAGCACGAACAAAGTGAACGCGTCCGCACCTGGCTGCGGAAGAATGGCCTGAGCATCATCGGCGGTGTAGTGATCGCCGTGGGTGCCATCTGGGGCTGGGGCTACTGGCAGCAGGAGCACGGCAACAAGCTGGCTTCGGCCAACGTCGAATACCAGAAGGTGCTCAAGGGCATCCAGGAAAACAAGCTCGACGACGCCGGCAAGGCGGTCAAGGCGCTCGACGCCGGTCCGTCCAACATCTATTCCGAACTGGCTGCGCTGCAGCTGGCCAAGGCGCAGGTGGAAGCGGGCAAGGATGAAGACGCGCTGGCGACCCTGCGCGCGGTGAAGGTGGAAGGCGACCTCAAGCAGGTCGTGGACCAGCGCATCGCGCGCCTGCTGGTGGCCACCGGCAAGGGCAGCGAAGCGATCACCCTGCTGGGCAACGCCACCGATCCCGGTTCGCTGGAAATCCACGGTGATGCCCTGATGGCCACCGGCAAGCGCGATGAAGCGCGTGGGCAGTATGAGAAAGCGCTGAAGACGCTGGACGTGGCAGCGCCGCAGCGGCGCCTGCTGGAAACCAAGTTGATGGACGCCGGCGGCACCGTCGCGGCGACTGAGGAGTCGGTGTAATGAGTCAGATGGTCATCCTCAAGCGGGTTGCCACGGTTGCCATGCTCGGCATGGCGCTGTCCGGTTGCAGCACGGTCAAGGGCTGGTTCGCCGGCAAGGACGCCGAAGCCAAGAAACTGCAGGAGCCGGTGGAACTGGTGAAGTTCGATGCCACCGTCAAGGTCGACAAGCTGTGGACGGTCAACCTGGGCAAGGGCGAGGATCGCATCGGCGTGCGCCAGGGTCCGGCAGTCGCCGACGGCCGCGTGTATGCCGCTGCCATCACCGGCGGCGTGCATGCCATCGATCTGCAGACCGGCAAGAAGGTCTGGACCTATGAGCCGGCAAAGGAAAAGAAGAAGCCCAAGCTGCGCCTTTCCGGTGGTCCGGGCGTGGGCGAGGGCCTGGTGGTCATCGGCACGCTGGACGGCCAGGTGATCGCGCTGGATGCCGCTGACGGCACCGAAAAGTGGCGCGCCAAGGTGCCGGGCGAAGTGATCTCGGCCCCGGCCGTCGGCCAGGGCATGGTGTTCGTGCGCAGCAATGACGGCCGCATCACCTCCTTCGACGCCACCAACGGCACCCAGCGCTGGTTCAACCCGCGCGAACTGCCGATGCTGACCGTGCGCGGCAACGCGCCGGTGGTGCAGGGCCCGGGCGTGGTCTTCGTCGGCAACGACGACGGCACCTTGGCTGCGCTGGGCGCAGCTGATGGCCGCACCCTGTGGGACCAGGTGGTCGGGAACCCGGAAGGGCGTACCGAACTGGATCGCATGGCCGACGTCGACGGCGCGCCGGTGCTGGAAGGCAACACGCTGTACGCCAGCAGCTTCAAGAACCAGACCATCGCCATCGAAGGTCCGACCGGGCGTCCGTTGTGGACGCGCGATCACGGCGGAGCAGGCGGCGTCACGCTGTCCTCGTCCTACGTGATCGTCACCGACAACCAGGGCGGTGTGTTCGGCCTGGACAAGCAGAGCGGTGCGGCCAGCTGGTCGCAGACCGGACTGGCCCGGCGCCAGCTGACCGGCCCGGCCCTGCAGGGCGATTACGTGGTTGTCGGCGATTTCGACGGCTACGTTCACTGGCTGCAACAGTCCGATGGCGCGATGGCCGCCCGGGCAAAGACCGGCGGGACCGTCAAGGCCCAACCGATAGTCGCCGACGGGGTCCTGCTGGTGCAGAACGTCGAAGGCAAGCTGACCGCTTTCCGGTTGGCCAATTAATCACGGAGTAAACGCGATGCTGCCCCTGGTCGCCCTGGTCGGACGGCCGAATGTCGGCAAGTCCACAATCTTCAATGCGCTCACGCGCACCCGCGACGCGCTGGTCCATGACCAGCCCGGCGTGACCCGTGACCGCAACTATGGTGTCTGTCGCCTGGACGAGGACAATCACTTCCTGATCGTGGACACCGGCGGCATCGCCGAACAAGAAGAAGGCCTGGCCGGCGCCACCGCGCGCCAGGCCCGTGCCGCCGCCGAAGAAGCCGATCTGATCGTCTTTGTGGTCGATGCGCGCGATGGCACCTCTTCGCTGGACGACGACATCCTGGCCTGGCTGCGCAAGCAGCAGCAGCCGAAGGTGCTGCTGATCAACAAGATCGACGGCACCGACGAGCACACCGTGCGTGCGGAGTTCTCGCGCTACGGCTTTGCCGAGATGCTGACCGTCTCGGCGGCGCATCGCCAGGGCCTGGACGATCTGCTGGAGGAAATCGTCGAGCGCCTGCCTGAAGAGGGCAGCGCCGAAGAGATGGACAACGATCCGAACCGCGTGCGCATCGCCTTCGTCGGCCGCCCCAACGTGGGCAAGTCGACGCTGGTCAACCGCATCCTCGGCGAGGAGCGGATGATCGCCTCGGAAGTGCCGGGCACCACCCGCGATTCGATCTCGGTGGACCTGGAACGCGAGGGCCGCGACTACCGTCTGATCGACACCGCCGGCCTGCGCCGTCGTGGCCGCGTGGACGAAGCGGTGGAGAAATTCTCGGTCGTCAAGACCATGCAGGCCATCGAACAGTGCCAGGTCGCGGTGCTGATGCTGGACGCGCATGAAGGCGTGACCGACCAGGACGCCACCGTGCTCGGTGCGGTGCTGGATGCCGGGCGCGCGCTGGTCATCGCGATCAACAAGTGGGACGGACTGACCGACTACCAGCGTGAGCAGGCAGAGACCCAGCTGTCGCTGCGCCTGGGCTTCGTGCCGTGGGCCGAATCGGTGCGCATCTCGGCGATGCACGGCTCCGGGCTGCGTGAGCTGTTCAACGCGATCCACCGCGCGCACGATTCGGCGAACCACCAGTTCAGCACCAGCGAAGTGAACCAGGCGCTGGAAATGGCCTACACCGCCAATCCGCCGCCGACCATCCGTGGGCATGTGTCCAAGCTGCGTTACGTGCATCCGGGCGGCGCCAACCCGCCGACCTTCATCGTGCACGGCACGCGCCTGAAGGAACTGTCGGAGACCTACAAGCGCTACCTGGAAAACTTCTTCCGCAAGCGTTTCAAGCTGGTCGGCACGCCGGTGCAGTTCATCTTCCGCGAGGGTACCAACCCCTATGAAGGCAAGAAGAACCCGCTGACCGAACGCCAGGTCAAGGCCAAGCGCCGCCTGATGAAGCACGTCAAGGGTCGCTGACCCGCTAGCGCCGACCCATGGTCGGCGAGCGCAGCGGGCCGTGTGCGGAGAGATTCCGCCGAGCATGGATCGGCGCTACCAAGCCAACCCCCCGGTAGCGCCGACCCATGGTCGGCGAGCGCAGCGGGCCGTGTGCGGAGAGATTCCGCCGAGCATGGATCGGCGCTACCAAGCCAACCCCCCGGTAGGGCCGACCCATGGTCGGCGAGCGCAGCGGGCCGTGTGCGGAGAGATTCCGCCGAGCATGGCTCGGCGCTACCAAGCCAACCCCCGGTAGCGCCGACCCACGGTCGGCGAGCGCAGCGGCAGTGTGCCGACCCGATGTGCATGGCCGATAATGCGGCCATGCGCATCCTCGAAATCTCCCCCGGACTCGTCCTGCAGCGCCTTTCCGAAGGCGCCGTGCTGATCGACGTACGCCAGCCGCTCGAGCGCGCCGGCGGCATGGCCGAAGGCGCACGTGGCATCACCCTGGCTGACCTGCAGGCCGATCCGGCCGCGCACCTGCCGCACCAGGATCAAGACATCCTGCTGATCTGCCAGACCGGCAAACGCTCTGCCGATGCTGCGCTGTTCCTGCACGCGGCGGGTTATGCAAACGTCGCCTCGGTAACCGGCGGCACAGTGGCCTGGCGTGCGCAGCAACTGCCGCTGGTGCAGCCGTCCGGCACCGCCGAAGACCGTGATTTCCATGACCGTTATTCGCGCCACCTGCTGCTGCCGCAGGTCGGTGAGGCCGGGCAGCGCCTGCTGCAGCGTTCGCGCGTGCTGGTGCTGGGCGCTGGCGGGCTGGGTTCGCCGGCCGGCTTCTACCTGGCCGCCGCCGGAGTAGGGCAGCTTCGCTTCGTCGACGACGACCGCGTGGAGCGCAGCAACCTGCACCGGCAGATCGTGCATACCGAAGCCGGCGTCGGCCAGTTCAAGGTCGACTCGGCGCGCGAGCGCCTGCTGGCCCTGAATCCCTCCATCGCCGTCGAAGCCATCGCCGAGCGCGCCACTGCGGCCAACATCGACGCGCTGATGGAAGGTGTGGACGTGGTGCTGGATGGTTCGGACAACTTCCCGCTGCGCTACCTGCTCAATGATGCGTGCATCAAGCACGCCACGCCCCTGGTATACGCGGCCATCGAGCGCTTCGACGGCCAGGTGAGCGTGTTCGATGCCGGCCGCCAGCGCGGTGTGGCGCCGTGCTACCGCTGCCTGTTCCCACAGCCCCCGCCGCCGGAGTTCGCCCCCAACTGCGCCGAAGCAGGCGTACTGGGCGTTCTGCCCGGCCTGGCCGGCGTGCTGCAGGCCACCGAAGTACTGAAGCTGCTGCTGGGCATCGGCGAGCCGCTGACCGGACGGCTGCTGCGCTTCGATGCACTGGACATGCGCTTCCGCGAAACCCGGCTGTCGCCGGATCCACACTGCGCGGTCTGCGCCCCCGGCCGGGACTTCCCCGGCTACATCGATTACGCCGCGTTCTGCGCGGGTCGCTGATCCGCCCGCTGCGCTCGCCGAGCGTGGCTCGGCGCTACGGAGGTGCGATCAACGCATGAGGCCGAGTCTTCGGTAGCGCCGACCCATGGTCGGCGAGCGCAGCGGCAGCCGTTCGTTCGCAGCGTCAGATGGAACGACACGGTGATGAATTGATCGCCCGTTTCATTCGCAGAACAATGAACCGCAACCCACGTGCTATTGATTGCGTCCTGCATGCCCTATCGTTGACGCACTTCAACGCATCACAGGAATGGCCGCATGGCGGTGGAAGCAGCTGCAAGCAGTGAACTGGTCAAGGTCGTCGCCCTGTTGGGCGCGGCGGTGGTGATGGTGCCGTTGTTCCGGCGCTTCGGCCTCGGGTCGGTGCTGGGGTACTTCACTGCCGGCCTGGCGATCGGGCCGTTCGGGCTGGGCTGGTTCTCCGATCCGCAGGCGATCCTGCACACCGCCGAACTCGGCGTGGTGATGTTTCTTTTCGTGATCGGCCTGGAGATGCGGCCCTCGCACCTGTGGAGCCTGCGCAAGGAGATCTTCGGGCTGGGCACCGCACAGATCGTTACCTGCGCGATCGTGCTGACCCTGGTGGCCAAGCTGTTCGGGCTGCCTTGGCAGGTCGCCTTCATCGGCGCCACCGGCTTCGTGCTGACCTCCACCGCGGTGGTGATGCAGCTGTTGGCCGAGCGCGGTGACATCGCGCTGCCGCCCGGCCAGAAGATCGTCTCCATCCTGCTGTTCGAAGACCTGCTGATCGTGCCGCTGCTGGCGGTGGTCGCCTTCATGGGGCCCTCGGCCGGCAGTGCCGGTGGCGAAGGGTCGCGCTGGCTCTCGGTGGCCATCGGCGCCGGTGCGGTGGTCGGCCTGGTGCTGGTCGGGCGCTTCCTGCTCAATCCGTTGTTCCGCATCCTCGCCGCCGCCAAGGCACGCGAAGTGATGACCGCCGCCGCGCTGCTGGTGGTGCTGGGCGCCGCATTGCTGATGCAGCTGTCCGGGTTGTCGATGGCGATGGGCGCCTTCCTGGCCGGCGTGCTGCTCAGTGAGTCCACGTTCCGGCACCAGATTGAAGCGGACATCGAACCGTTCCGCGGCATCCTGCTGGGGCTGTTCTTCCTCAGCGTGGGCATGGCGCTGGACCTGGGCGTGGTGGCGCGCAACTGGCCGCTGATCGTCGGGCTGGTGTTGGCGCTGATGGTGGCCAAGGCCCTGTGCATCTATGCAGTGGCGCGCGTGATGGGCAGCAGCCATGCGCAGGCACTGGACCGTGGCGTGGTGATGGCGCAGGGCGGCGAGTTCGCCTTCGTGCTGTTCGCCGCGGCCGCCAGTGCCGGTGTCATCGACGTGGACATCAATGCCAACTTCACTGCCGTGGTGGTGCTTTCGATGGCCCTGACGCCGCTGGTGGTGCTGGCGCACAAGCGCTTCGCCGCCCCTGCAGTAGTCAGCATGGAAGGCGTTGAAACCGCCGAAGGCCTGTCCGGCAGCGTGCTGCTGATCGGCTTCGGTCGCTTCGGCCAGGTCGCCAGCCAGTCACTGCTGGCGCGCGACGTGGACGTGACCATCATCGACAACGATGTGGAGATGATCCATAGCGCCGAGCGCTTCGGCTTCAAGATCTATTACGGCGACGGCACCCGGCTGGACGTGCTGCATGCTTCCGGTGCGGCCAGCGCCCGGGCGATCGCGGTGTGCGTCAACGATGCCGCCGAAGCCGACCGCATCGTCGAACTGGTGTCGCATGAATTTCCGCAGGCCAAGCTGCTGGTGCGCTCGTTCGACCGCGAACATTCGCTGCGGCTGATCCACGCCGGCGTCGATTTCCAGATCCGCGAAACCTTCGAATCGGCGGTGATGTTCGGCCAGGCCGCGCTGATGGAGCTCGGCGCGGACGAGGACGACGCGCGCGATATCGCCGAGCAGATCCGCGAGCGCGACGCCGAGCGCCTGCAGCTGGAAATGGCCGGTGGCGACCTCCGCGCCGGCGCCCACATGGCCTTCGGCAGCTCGCTGCCGGGCGTGCCCACGCCGACCCCGTTCACCGTGCCCAAGCGCCAGTCGCGCACGCTGAATGCCGATCAGGTGCCGCCGGACGCCTGAGCAGGGCAGGGATGGGTCGGTAGTGACGGCCGCTGGCCGTCATTGCGCGGCAGACGGCCAGCGGCCGTCACTACCATCGCGGGTTGACGGCCAGCGGCCGTCACTACCATCTGCGGTTGACGGCCAGCGGCCGTCACTACCATCTGCGGTTGACGGCCAGCGGCCGTCACTACCATCTGCGGGTTGACGGCCAGCGGCCGTCACTACCGGGCCTGAATCAGGGACAATAGCCATCCCCGCCGCTCCACGCCTGCTTCGATGACCTTGCCAACCGACGCCTCCCATTCCGCCCGCATCCTCGACGGCCGCCGCATCTCCGAAGCGCTGCTGGACAGCCTGAAAGTGCGCGTAGACGCCCGTGTCGCCGCCGGTGGCAGCCGCCCCGGGCTGGCCGTGGTGCTGGTGGGCGGCGACCCGGCGTCCACCGTGTACGTGCGCAACAAGCGCCGTGCGGCGGAGAAGGTCGGCATCGAGGCGCATGATTTCGATCTCCCCGCCGGCACCAGCGAAGCCGAGCTGCTGGCGTTGATCGATAAGTTGAATGCGGACCCGAAGATCCACGGCATCCTGATCCAGCTCCCGCTGCCCGGCATACCCGACGCGCGCCGGCTGATCCAGCGCATCGATCCGCGCAAGGACGTGGACGGGTTCCACCCGGAAAACGTGGGCCATCTTGCGCTGCGCGAGTTCGGCCTGCGCCCGTGCACCCCGCGTGGCATCACCACGCTGCTGGGCCACACCGACCAGCCCGTGCGCGGCCGCAATGCCACCATCGTCGGCGTCAGCAACCATGTCGGCCGGCCGATGGGACTGGAGCTGCTGATCGCCGGCTGCACCGTGACCAGTTGCCACAAGTTCACCCCGAAGGACGTGCTGGAACAGGCCGTGCGCAACGCCGACATCCTGGTGGTGGCGGTCGGCCGCCCGGGCATCGTGCCGGGTGAATGGGTCAAGCCCGGAGCGGTGGTGATCGATGTGGGCATCAACCGGCTGGATGACGGCCGGCTGGTCGGCGACGTCGGCTTTGAAGCGGCCGCAGAGCGCGCCAGCTGGATCACCCCGGTGCCCGGCGGCGTCGGCCCGATGACCGTGGCCACGCTGATGCAGAACACCCTGGAAGCCGCGGAAGCGTTCGTCTGAGGCCACCCAGGCGGTGACGGATGGGGGTAGCGCCGACCCATGGTCGGCGAGCGCAGCGGCGCCTTTCACCCCACACCCCATCCGCGCGACACTGCGTCGCATCTACCCCCTGCCGCTCGGCCGACAAACAGGGTAAAATGACGCGCTTCCCCACATCTCGGGTATGCCGATGCTGCGCATCCAGGCTGAAGCTCTCACCTACGACGACGTCTCGCTCGTCCCCGCCCACTCGATCATCCTGCCCAAGGATGTCAGCCTGGAAACCCGGCTGACCCGCGACCTGCGGCTGAAGCTCCCGATCCTGTCCGCTGCGATGGATACCGTCACCGAAGCACGCCTGGCCATCGCCATGGCCCAGCTCGGCGGCATGGGCATCATCCACAAGAACCTGAGCGTGGAACAGCAGGCCGCCGAAGTGGCCAAGGTCAAGAAGTTCGAAGCCGGCGTCATTCGCGACCCGATCACCGTCGGGCCGGAAACCACCATCCGCGACGTGCTGGCACTGACCCAGGCGCGCAACATCTCCGGCGTGCCGGTGGTGGATGGCGGCCAGCTGGTGGGCATCGTGACCCACCGCGACATGCGCTTTGAAACCGAGCTGGACGATCCGGTCCGCCACATCATGACCAAGAAGGATCGCCTGATCACGGTCAAGGAAGGCGCCGCGTCGGAAGAAGTGCAGCTGCTGCTGCATCGCAACCGCATCGAAAAGATCCTGGTGGTCAACGATGATTTCGCCCTGCGTGGCCTGATCACCGTCAAGGACATCCAGAAGAACACCGATTACCCCAACGCTGCCAAGGACTCCGCCACGCGCCTGCTGGTGGGTGCCGCGGTCGGCGTGGGCGGCGATACCGATCGCCGTGTGGAAGCGCTGGTCGCCGCCGGCGTGGACGTGCTTGTGGTGGACACCGCGCATGGCCATTCGCAGGGCGTGCTGGACCGCGTGCGCTGGGTCAAGAAGCACTTCCCTCAGGTGCAGGTGGTCGGTGGCAACATCTGCACCGGCGAAGCCGCACTGGCGCTGCTGGATTGCGGCGCAGACGCGGTCAAGGTCGGCATCGGTCCGGGCTCGATCTGCACCACCCGCGTGGTCGCCGGTGTCGGCGTGCCGCAGATCACCGCCATCGACCTGGTGGCCGAGGCACTGCAGGATCGCATCCCGCTGATCGCCGACGGTGGCATCCGCTACTCCGGTGACATCGGCAAGGCGCTGGCCGCCGGTGCCTCCACCATCATGATCGGTGGCCTGCTGGCCGGTACCGAGGAATCGCCCGGCGAAACCGAGCTGTTCCAGGGCCGTTCGTACAAGAGCTACCGCGGCATGGGCTCGCTGGCGGCGATGGAAAAGGGGTCCAAGGACCGCTACTTCCAGGACGCCTCCAGCGCCGACAAGCTGGTGCCCGAAGGCATCGAAGGCCGCGTGCCGTATCGCGGCCCGGTCGGCGGCATCATCCACCAGCTGATGGGCGGCCTGCGCGCCACCATGGGCTACGTGGGCTGCGGCACGGTCGAAGAGATGCGCAGCAAGCCGAAGTTCGTCAAGATCAGCGGCGCCGGCCAACGTGAGAGCCACGTCCACGACGTGCAGATCACCAAGGAACCGCCGAACTACCGCGCCTGAGGCCGGACGCAGCAAGAGGAACGAGGAAGCAGATTCCCGTTCCTCTTTCCATATCCGCCGCTGGTTGCGCTTTCGTACTCCGTTATTCCTCCTGCATCGCCCGGGCACCATGACCAACATCCATACCGACAAGATCCTTATCCTCGATTTCGGCGCGCAGTACACCCAGCTGATCGCCCGCCGCATCCGCGAGCTCGGTGTCTACTGCGAGATCTGGGCGTGGGACCACAACCCGGCCGATATCGCCGGCTTCGGTGCCAAGGGCATCATCCTGTCCGGTGGCCCGGAATCGACCACCCTGCCGGGCGCGCCCGCCGCGCCGCAGGAAGTGTTCGACAGCGGCCTGCCGGTGTTCGGCATCTGCTACGGCATGCAGACCCTGGCCGCGCAGCTGGGCGGTGAAACCGAAGCGGCCGACCAGCGCGAATTCGGCCATGCCGAAGTCAACATCGTCGCCCCGGATTCGCTGTTCGCCGGGCTGAGCGACCACCCGGGCGAGGCCCGTTTGAATGTGTGGATGAGCCACGGCGACCATGTGTCCAAGGCACCGCCGGGCTTCACCATCACCGCCACCACCGACCGCATTCCGGTGGCTGCGATGGCCAACGAAGAAAAGCGCTGGTACGGCGTGCAGTTCCACCCGGAAGTGACCCACACCCTGCAGGGCCAGGCGCTGCTGCGCCGCTTCGTGGTGGACGTGTGCGGCTGCGAAACCCTGTGGACCGCCGCCAACATCATCGAAGACCAGATCGCCCGCGTGCGCGAACAGGTGGGCGATGACGAAGTGATCCTGGGCCTGTCCGGCGGCGTCGATTCGTCGGTCGTGGCCGCGCTGCTGCACAAGGCGATTGGTGACAAGCTGACCTGCGTGTTCGTCGACACCGGCCTGCTGCGCTGGCAGGAAGGCGACCAGGTGATGGCGATGTTCGCCGAGCACATGGGCGTCAAGGTGATCCGCGTGAACGCGGCCGACCGTTACTTCGCCAAGCTGGAAGGCGTGAGTGATCCGGAAGCCAAGCGCAAGATCATCGGCAACCTGTTCGTGGACATCTTCGACGAAGAATCCAACAAGCTGAGCAATGCCAAGTGGCTGGCACAGGGCACCATCTACCCGGACGTGATCGAGTCGGCCGGCAGCAAGACCGGTAAGGCGCACGTGATCAAGAGCCACCACAACGTGGGCGGCCTGCCGGAGCACATGAAGCTGGGCCTCGTGGAGCCGCTGCGCGAGCTGTTCAAGGACGAAGTGCGTCGCCTGGGTGTTGAACTCGGCCTGCCGCGCAGCATGGTCTACCGCCATCCGTTCCCCGGCCCGGGCCTGGGCGTGCGCATCCTGGGCGAAGTGAAGCGTGAGTACGCCGAACTGCTGGCCAAGGCTGATGCGATCTTCATTGAAGAGCTGCGCAAGGCGGATCTGTACGACAAGACCAGCCAGGCGTTCGCTGTGTTCCTGCCGGTGAAGTCGGTCGGCGTGGTGGGTGACGCGCGGGCTTATGAGTGGGTGATCGCGCTGCGCGCGGTGGAGACCATCGATTTCATGACCGCCCATTGGTCGCACCTGCCGTATGACTTCCTGGGCACGGTGAGCAACCGGATCATCAATGAGCTGCGGGGGGTTTCAAGGGTTGTCTATGACATCTCGGGGAAGCCGCCGGCTACTATTGAGTGGGAGTGAAATCAAGTCTTTCGAGGACTATCGCCAGCAATCGAAAAACTGCCGTAACGTATTGATCTAAAAGGAGATACGTCGCTGCACCTGTCGGTGGCTATCGCCGGGCAGCAAAAAAATCTGACGAAAGCGCTGACGGTAAAAATCGGGGCGAAATTAAGACAGTTTCATTCACTATTCGGACTTAACCCGTCTTTGACGGTAAAAGTTATCTCGGAAATGCTTGTTTCATGCGGCTTTCCGGGCATCAGCAGGTCTCCTGGGACCCAGACGGAAATACCGTCAAAAAACAGGAGAAAAATTGCCATGCTGACCGACACTGCGCTACGAAACTTGAAGCCTAAGTCTAAGGTTTATAAGGCTTCTGACAGGGATGGGATGTACGTGACGGTATCGCCGGGCGGTACCGTCACCTTCCGCTACGACTACCGCCTTCACGGTCGCCGGGAAACGCTGACCCTCGGTCGCTATGGCCCCGCAGGCATTTCGCTGGCCATGGCGCGCGAACTGCTCCTCGATGCGCGCAAGGCCGTGCTCAAGGGCGTCTCGCCCGCGATCGAAAAGCAGCGCGAGAAACGCCGGGTGGCGTCCATCAAGACGTTCGGGGAGGCCATGGACGCATGGTTTGCCAATGCCAAGTTGGCAGATAGCACCCGTGCCATGCGCAAGCACATCATCGACCGCGACATCCTGCCGGCGTTTCGCAATCGCCTGCTCACCGAGATCGAGCCGGAGGATCTGCGCGCCCTGTGCAACAAGGTCAAGGAACGCGGCGCGCCTGCCACGGCGGTACAGATCCGCGACATCGTGAAGCAGGTGTACGTCTACGCCATCGCGCATGGCGAAAAAGTACCCAACCCCACCGACAGCGTGGGCGCTGCCTCGATCGCAACTTTTGTACCCAAGGATCGCGCGCTGTCGCCTCTGGAGATCCGGCTCGTCGTGCAGCAACTGGACCAAGTCGCGACCTATCCGACCATCAAACTGGCATTGCGTTTGATTCTGCTGACGCTGGTGCGCAAGAGCGAATTGATCCATGCCACATGGGACGAGGTAAATTTTGAAAACGCGACGTGGACGATTCCAAAGGAGCGGATGAAGGGACGCAATCCGCACGTGGTCTACCTGTCGCGCCAGGCGCTCGACATCTTTATCAAGTTGCACGCCTGTGCGGCTGGATCGAGATACGTCTTTCCTTCGCGCTACGACGCAGAGCGTTGCGTGTCCAACGCCACATTGAACCGGGTCACGCAGCTCTTGGTGCAGGCAGCCAAGGTCAAAGGGCTGCCGCTGCATCCGTTCACCGTCCATGACCTGCGCCGCACAGGGTCGACGCTGCTGAACGAAATCGGCTTTAACCGCGACTGGATCGAGAAATGCCTCGCACACGAGGACGGTTGTTCCTCGCGCTCGATCTACAACAAGGCCCAGTACGCGGAGCAGAGGCGCCACATGCTGCAGGAGTGGGCCCATCTCATCGATGCCCGGGGTGGGGGACAGAACTACGTGCCGAAGTTGATCCCAAGGGACGTATTCGTGCCGGCAGTCACTGCGTCGGATTGAAACGCGCTTAGTTGTCACTTGACAACCTTGGCGATCATCCTCACACTGGAGATCACTGATGGCACGTCCCTCTCATCCGAAAAAGGAAGTCGAGGAAGCACTCAGGCACGCCGAAGGGCAGGGCTGGCGCGTAGACGTCGGCGGTAGCCACGCCTGGGGGCAGATCTATTGTCCCTACAACGACGCGGAGTGCCGCTGCGGCGAGTTCTGCATCACCAGCATCTGGAGCACGCCGAAGAGCCCTGGGAACCACGCGCGCGCCGTGCGGCGCGTCGTGGACAACTGTACGACCCACCGCAAGGAGCAGGAGGCGGCCTACGATGCGCAGGAGTAGCACGATGGAATACACCTTCACACTCAAGTACCAGCTTGCCGATGACGATCGCGACGCCGAAGCGCTGGTCGAGCGCCTGGGCGAGGCCGGCTGCGACGATGCTCTGGTCGGCATCGGGCAACCGGGTCGCCTGGCACTGGAGTTCACCCGCGAGGCGGTCGATGCCGATCATGCTGTGCGCAGTGCGCTGGCCGACGTGCGGCGCGCCGTGCCATCGGCCAAGTTGATTGAGGTTGCGCCGGATTTGGTCGGGCTGACCGATGTGGCCGACATCGTGGGGGTGTCGCGGCAGAACATGCGCAAGCTGATGCTGGCCCATCCAGGCAGCTTCCCGACACCGGTGCACGAAGGCAGTGCGTCAATCTGGCACCTGGCGGATGTGTTGGGGTGGCTGCAGGCCCGGTGCAGCTACTCGCTGGCCAAGGGCGTGTTGGAGGTCGCGCGCGTCGCCCTGCAGGTCAATGTGTTGAAAGAGGGACAGCGGCTTTCAGGGGCCGTTGTGGAGGATCTGGAAGCACGTGTGGGGTGAGGTCGCCGCGAGCCTCATTCGCGGCTGGAACCCGCCCGAACTGGGCGGGTTTTTCGCAGGTGGACATCAGGCTTGGTGACGGGGGCGCGAGGTGCGTGCCTGCGTTCGTCCACCCAGGCCTCCACCTCGGCGAGATCCCACACCACGCAGCGCGGCGTCAGATTGAAACGCCGGGGGAATTCACCGCGGCGCTCCATTTCGTAGATCGTGGTTTCGGCCAAGGGAACGATTTGCCGCAACTCATGGCGGCGAATGGTGCGCCGAAATGGCAGAACGCCGTGCTTGGGGAACTGCGGTAGATCGTCGTAGGCGTTCGAGCTGGGCAGGGGCAGGGACCCTGGCTGTGATTTCGCCCTGTCGGAGTTTTCGGGGTCGCAATTTCCGGGCATGCTGTTCATTATTTCGAGCTCCGATTGTTCGGCGATCTACCACTCGTCACCGCATGCAGATATGGTGCCCTTCTTCAGCTATCGCGGACACTCACCTGAGCGTAGAGAGGCGTAGTGAAACTGCTATGAACGAATGGTAGGCGTTGTGCCCATGCAGCCTCTTCCGATGCTCTCCATAGCGGCCTTGGATTTCTGATCTAGAGTGTTTGAATCAGCTCAGTGGGTATGCGGTCTTAAACGAGAATGAGCAAACAAAAATTCCACGGAGGAGGTGAACGTGCTGGTCAGGGATCCCGTCGAAGAAATCAAAAGTACGAAAGTCTTTTCGCACCTTGCATCGCAGAGCCCAGAGTATGCCGATCGTGCCGTACGGTTCGTAGAGGCGATAGCGCCCATTCTCGCGACGACCGTGCAACATTTCCCGCTTTACACCCGTCATGACGCGCACCATGGATTCCAAGTCGTACGCCGCCTGCAAGATGTGCTGCAGGATGGGTGCCTCGATTCGGGTTCGGACAAGTCGCTGGGGTCGCCAGAGCTGTTTCTCCTCATTGCAGCTGCCTATGCCCATGATCTGGGAATGACAGTTTTTCCTGACGAGGCGCCAGATCTCAAGTCGAAGCTGGATCTGCCTGTCGACGAATGGGAAACCAGTGTCGCACTGACAGATTACCTGCGCCGCGAACATTCCAAGCGAGGGGGAACTTACATCCATCGGAACGCATCTGTCTTCGGAGTTCCCGAGAATCTGGTGGCACCTCTTGATTGGATCATGAAGTCGCACAACCTGAGTGTTTCGGAACTGGAAGCGAATCTTCGGATACCGTTCGCGGCGGATGATCGCGTACTGGATGTTCGCCAGCTTGCGGCGATTCTGTGTACGGCTGACGCCATCGAATTCAGCGACACACGTGTGTTGGAGGGCGTGGTCGAGATTGCACGACTGATAGGGGGCGGCGCCGCGGCGATCTCCTATCGGGAAAACAGGAAGCATGACTGCATTCGTGACAGCTTGGCGGTGACTGCTGATGGCCAAGTGGTCGTCAGTGGCACGTTCGATGACGGCGATGTGCTCGCGCTTGCCCACCGGACATTTGATGAAATGGAAGGCTGGATCCGCGGCTACTGCGACATTGATCGGCAGTCAAAAACTCCGCGGTTGAAGATCCGGCCCGAACCATTCCTACGAAGACTGGATCTGCCAGGCGCGACCTTTGAACGCCTGGGCGTCAGGATGAGCAAGCGGGCGGTCATAGATTTGGTAGCGTCGAACGCTGTCTGGAGAGGCTCAACTGGTGCGCCGATCCGTGAGTTGGTTCAGAACGCGGTCGAGGCATGTCGATTCCGAGCGCACCATTCCAGCCCCGCCGACGAATACCAGCCGCAGGTGAAAATTGAGTTTGACCGGGCGGGTCACACCATCACCGTATCCGACAACGGTTGCGGAATGTCGCTTCGTACCATCCTGAATCACTTCTTGAGCGTGGCGAGCAGCCGGGCGAAGGAGCCGGCCTACGCGACGAAGAATTACGCCCCGATCGCCCGATTCGGAACTGGTTTCTGGTCTGTGTTCACAGTGGCCACGACAGCCCATATCAAGTCATTGGCCTTTGAGTCCGGAACCACCCCACGCGCCGGGCTGCAGTTCGATGTTTCTCTTGACGAACTAAAGGACTACACCGTCTTCCGCGATTGCCCAATGTCTCCCGGCACATCGGTGACGTTGAGCCTGCGTGACGATGTTGTCATCGACGATACGTACGAGCATTGTCGCCATCTCTTGATTGCGGCGGCTGTGCCGATCGACTTGGTTCTAGACGGGGCGATAGAGAAAGTCCCGACCTCAGTTCCCGACGTCACCCCCGAGATGCTCCTGGGGGCGAAGATGAACGTGATGGAAGGGGACGGGTTGCACACGTTCCATTGGCGCGGTGAGAAGTCCGGAGTCGATGTCGCCTTGGGACTGGTGTTCCGCATCGAAGACCAGAGGCCGACGTTCCGACTGAACGCACATACGTCCGTGATTTCCAGACTGAATCGAGCATCTGGAATGTCCACCACGGCAGTCTGCGGATTCCAGGCCCCATTCAGGCCCTCCGCGACTTGTTTCGATCTTTGGAGAGTTGGGACGAGCATTGCCAATGTGAAGTCTCCCCAAGGGATTGAGTACTCACTCGATCGTGGTCAAGTGCTCGAGTCGGAGCAAAGTGTGAAGATGGGCCGCGCCATAGCGCAGTGCATACATGATGGCTACCGAGCATTCTTGAGAGCGCGCGACGCTTACGACCCCGAGTCAATCTATCGTCTCAATGCAGAGTCCGAACTCAGCGGTGGCAATGTCTTCGATCAATACACGGACAGTCAACTTTCCGTGGCTGCCGATGAGTACCCGGACCTGCTCTGCTTTCGGCTGTATGAGGTCGACCCTTCGCGTCGATTCGGTCAGGCGGCCGTGCGCCACGTGGATTGGAAGGGGCTCCAACAACTCTCGGGTTCATGCGTCGTCGCTCAGACAACGCTGGATTTCCCTGCGCCCGACGGGCAGTTCCGAGGTGTCTACGCGGAACAGCTCACCGAGATCGCGTATGCCGCGGCAACCATCATCAAGCGACAAGAGCAAATGGCGGAGCCCCTGTACCTACTCGAAGCGAATCGACGCGCATCCATGCTGTTCGATGCGGACCCGAAAAGCACGATTCAGACGTTGCGGCTGCCGAACTATCCCGAAGGTGCGCCTGTCCATCTGGTTCTCCAGCGATGGAGTTTAGGGCGCCTGACGCTCGACACCGACAGGCACCAGATCATGGCCAAGGTGCAAGGGCGGTGGGCTGGCGCCTTGTATTCCCGAAATTTCGAGAGTCATCGCGGTACGCCCTATGCGTTCCTAGGCCGCCATCGCGTCCTCATCAAGCAGGGGTCGAAACTGCATGAGCACTGCAGGACGTTGGCCGAGCAAAAGCGCTTCGTCAAGCTGGCGGATCTGGTCGACGACCTCCAACTGCATTCCCAAGGTTTCGATCCTGAGGCGGTACGAGGCCTGGTCTAGGCCAGTGACGAAGTTACGTGCTCCAGCAAGCGGGCAGCCGTAGGTGGGCTTTGAGCAAGTGAGCACTTGTCATTCAATCCTTGTCGGCTACTTTTTAGCATGGCCTACTGAGAGGGCGCAGCAGTCTCGCTTGCCCCAAGGAGTTCTCGAAGCATGACGGAAAACAGTCAGTCGACAGCAGGGTCCGGCATTTCAACGTTGTTCGGCTATTACCCCGAGAGAGTCGATATCTCGACTACGCAGTTCACGTTGCAAACGCATCCGGACTTTCAGAACGCGATAAGTCTCGTCGGAGGTGATCCGTATGTTGTGAAGGACTGGATTTATCCGGGCGCACAAAGGACAAAGGATTTCATGACCGCCCAGGTCTACGAGATGCCCTATCGCGCCCGCGTCTTCGGGCTTCCCAAGACCCATCAGCTGACGTTGCATGGCAATCAGAACCCCGACGATCTCGAGTTCGTCGTCTGGTGCCTGTCGTTTTTCACGGGTATGCGCTTGACGACGACCGAAGCCGGATTTCTCGACGCAACACCGGTTAAGCCGGGCAAGCTGGTCGACTTTATTCTGGTGGGTTGCAATTTATCGGATGCAGTTCAGCTCGCGCTGGACTACCTTGCCGCAGAAGCTGCCGATCCCCGCGTATCTAAGCGGGTCTCCGCCGTCATCCACGCCCTGTTCCTGGCGCAGTTTCCACAGTGTCTTCCTTTTGAGCGGTTCCAGTACCTGTACATGGCCCTCGATGCTTGCTTCAAACTCGTGGCTTGTAAGCAGGTCAAGACGCCTTCGGTTCCGCACGCACGTCGCATCGAATGGATCTGCACGACCTTGGGCCTGCCTGTGCCCTCCTGGGCTGACAGCGCCATGGGCGCTGCAGATCTGGCAACGGTTCGAAACGATGCGATCCACGAAGCGCTTTTCTTCGGCGAGCCGCTGGGATTCGCGATCTACGGCGGCAACACTCCAGGCCTAGATACAGGAACGGTCATGCTTCAAATGCAGGCGCTCGTATGCCGTCTGTTGGTGGCCATCCTTGGCAAGCCCAAGATTGGCTATGTCCTGTCTCCTGTCGATACCAGACAGGTTCAGGCGCTGGAACTACACAAATGAGGGCGAGCGCTTTCTGAATCTAAGGTCCCGCGCTGTGGAGAGCATCAGCACGAGAGGGATTAACGTGGTGGAGGCAACCTTCTCTTGCGATGGCCTACGCATGCTGGGCGACATAGCGGTCATGTCAGCTTCGGGATGCCGTGCACGTTTGCATGATGGCACCGAGAACTGTCGTCCTTGGGCTACACGACAGGATGTATTACTTGGTGGGCCGGGTGAATCCAACAGCCGTGGCTCTCGCTGTCGAAGAAATCCACTTCGACATGCGCTCCCAATTCATCGTGGATCGTCTGGAAGACCCGATTGCAGTAGGCCTGATCCCCTCGGAATACTGATACCGCCACACGATTGATTCCCGTGTCTTTCATGCGTTTCAGGAGGTGAACATCTTGCTCGGCGAAGCCCCAGCCGTAGACCACCAGCGTGTCCCGCTGCGATTTCAGAACCTCTCTGTAGACGGTGGAGAGGTAGTAGCTGTTCTGGATGGAAGCAACTTTCTGCGGCCACGTTCCCTCGCTCACGAACAAGGGCACGACCTCTCCGTTTTGCCAGCGCTGCAAAACCGCCTCCAGCAGCCCCTCCTGAAGGTTGTGGATCTTGCGCTCTTGTTCAATCAAGTTTCGGCACAACACCAAGCTGCCATGCGCATAGAACACCAGCGAGGTTGAACGATCTCCTCGGATCGGCTTCCTGAATCGCTGCCAGTCATCGTCGAAGGCGCCGCCGCCCACAAAGCAATCCTTGAACGCATGCTGATCGTCGATATCCAACCCGTAGGTCATAGCCCAATACACCACCAGGTCGTAGTTGAGCGAGATGACGGTTCTGAACCGCTTCAGGAATTGATAGATGCTCGGCAGGTGGGCGCTTACCGCACCGTGCTCCGGGTGAATGTCGCGAACTGTTTGGATTAGGCAGTCTCTAAGGCCGACGTAGGCGGCCTGGGTCCGCTCGTCTGCTATTCGTAGCGAACGATTGACGTTTGATGCCTGCCAGACGATCCGAAGAACCAGCTCGAAGTCGTTCGTCTGAAAGAAGTCGAATAACCGCTGCGAATCTTCGGAGAGCAGGTTCCGATCGGTGGCATGTTGGAGCAGCGAGCGATAGGAGAAGCTCGGGCTGACGGAAATGCTGGCGCCGTTGCCGAGCAGAATTGTGCATCCGTAGTGTTTCGCAATCGCTTCCCAAGGCCTGATCTCAAACGGCATGCTGTTGGTCCTCGCGCATTCAAGTAGGGAGGTTCAAGGCTGTGAACTTCGCGCGAGTTGGTTCTTGAGCAGGAACCAGCACATATTGAGCGTGAACGAACGGCCAAGCCGCGTCATCTGATCTTCAGGGATTCCCACGGGGCGGTGAGCGCCAGGACTGAGAAAACCGAAGACACCGGCTAGGCCTTTTTCCTCCTCAATGGTGATCTCGCCGCTGCTGCGCAGGAACGCAAGCACCTCGCCCCACTTCGATGGGTTGTAAGCGGCGGCTGTCTGCCGCTGCGAGGCAACATGGGCGGCGATGTCGCCGGCTAAAGTTTCCAGCGCCACGCGGGCGTTCACAAGCGATGCGTTGTAGTCGGGCGGAGTTGCCCGGAACGCGCCAGCCGAATCGTTGATCTTGGCGATGACCTCCTGCGCACGAGGAGCACCAGAGCTCTGTAGCGCAGTGATCAGGTCATCCTCCAAGGGGGCAGCATCAGAGATCGACGGATCTGTCTGGATCAGCTTCTTGTCCTGGATGATGTAGCCGTCCAGCAGGAGGCATTGCGCCAGATCATGCTGGCGCTCGTCGAACCGATACTTCGGATTGACCCTGGCCCGCAGATCGCCCGCAGTTGCAACGACCTCAGCCAGCGCCAGCATGAGTGTGCGGTCATCAAGATCGCGCAGTGTGTTCAGTAGGCCGTACAACAGTTGTCCGTGCGACAGCGATAGATGCTGCACGCCGTATTTGCTCAGAAGCACGATTGAAATCATCGGCTCCTGCAGCTCCAGGAATTGGGCGAACGAGTAGCGGGTTCTTTGTCCGATCATGCTTCTAATCTTTCACAGACTTAGAGATAGTGTCGCGGCCTTACTTCCGCAGTTGCTTTCGGTGCTCCCGGTATACAAGCGCACACCCGGAACTCAATTGCCATCAGTTCGGTATTTATCCAAATCTAATGCCAAACAGTCCACCATCCTCCGTGGCATCGGTCAAACGTGTGGGAAGCACATGGTCGTTGAGATCGAATCCTTCAATAGTTTCCTTGAAGGCGTCGTCCTCATTCATCGTCACGATGTATTGAAAACCTAGCTCCTGCGCGATCTCCGAGCCAAGACGCAACGCACTGATAACTTGGCGCCCGTCAACGCCATCGAACAGGTGGCTGTCGTGGATCAGGAATCCTGGCCCCATCCGCCGCCGGGCGCACAAGCGCATCAGCATCATGTCGAAGCAGAAAATCTGCATGTTCTTGATGCCCTTGCTGCGTTCACCTTGCATCGGAAACTTGAATATTGGTCCGTTGGAGGTTTCATCGACCGTCATGCTGCCGGCCGATTCATACAAGCGTTGCGAGGTTTCCTCGAAGGCGACGATGGCCTCCGCCAGTCGATCCTTCTGCTCGGTGAAGTCGCGCCGTAGGCGGATCGTGAGGCGGTTGCGCTCGATTTCCAACTCGTTCTTGGTGCCTTCGAGCTGCTCTGCGGCTTCGAAGCGTTGCCGCACTGATTCCACTTCGGACTCCAGCCGCCCCAGTTCGCCTTGCAGCTTGAGGAACTGTTCGAGTGCGCCATGGCTCTTGAGAATGCCAAGGATTTCAACGCGCCGCTGGTCAAGCTGCGCCTTCTTACTATCGCGCAGCTCGATACGTAGCTTGGCCGCTTCGAGTTCGCTGGACAGATAGTCCTTGCGATTGCGCACTACCGATTCGTGAAAACTCTTCACGTCCTCGTAGCGGCGCCTGACCAAGCCAGGCAGCACAACGCCTGCCTCTTGATAGACCGCCTGGAGGTCTTCATGGTCTGGTGGAATCTCGGAGGCGAGCGCGCTTTCCAGATCGCGAATGGCCGAGAAGTCGATGGTATTGGCGTTGGCCAACTCGTTGAGCTGGCGGGTCAAACTAGCGGTCTCGACTTCCAGTTGCCGGTACTCCGGCAAGACCTGAAAAGTCTCAACTTCCGCGTGAAGCTTCTTGAGACGGGCTTCCTGGATAGTCAGCTCCGTGCGCAAGTCGGCGGCCTTGCCGATGATTGAACCGAATGCGCCGTTCCCGGCCGCCTTCCTCAACTCTTCGAGGGTCTTTTCCCGATCACGGACAGCTTGCCAATCCCTGGCAATCTGCCAGTCCAATCCAAGCAGGAACATCAGTGCCATCTGCATGTCGCCGGTCCCTTGCATCGTAGCCTGCTTTTCCGGCGTCATGAAGGCGCCGCTCGCCTGTCGGCGCACAAAGTAGGCAAACAGCGACCGGAACGAAGGCGGCTTGCTTCCCGCGGCTTCAAGGCTGCTCAGACCGAACATTTGTTCGCCGAGGAACGTACACCACTCGGTGGCCGAGAACTTGACCTTCGCGGCAGGCGGTGCTGTCACGAAGATTTTGGCTTTGGAACTGCCGCTGCGCTCGACCACCGTTCGTTCCGACTTCAGATCGAAGTCCATGCCGAAGGTGTGCTCGGCCAGTTCCGATGTGCGGAAAATCGAGTCGGGACCGGCATCGGCACCGAGCAGAAAATGCACCAGTTCAATGAAACTGGTTTTGCCAGCGCGATTGCGTGTCTGCTTGGTAGTCGCCCCCTCGGTTTTTTGAGCGAGCAGCACATTCAAGCCGGACTTCAGCTCTCCAAGGTTCTTGAAGCTAGGCAGCGTGCTGAAAATGTGATGAATCACGCTGTCCTCCGTGCCACAAGGCCGTTTTCGAGTTCGATGGTTCCAAGGGCGTACAGGAGGTCGAGGGCAAGCAAGAACCAGTCATAGGAAATTCGTCGAGGCGTTGTGGCCAGGCCCGCGTCATGTCTGTTCAATTCCTCCCAAAGCGCGGAGACGGTCTTGGGGCGTGCGAGGAAAGTCAAAACATGCGCACCGACGGTCAGTAACGCACGATCCTGCGGCAGATGTTTGGAAGGCAGGATCATGCCGCCCCCATCGCTTGAGCATCTTCAAAAATCTCGCACTTGTCGAACAGGTATGCCATCACGGCCAACACTGCCGCCTTATGTGCAGGCGTGGTATTTGCTGTGCCCCCGGCCCATGCTTCTAGGCGGCCGAAGATCTCATCAGGATGAAGCGGTGGAACTCCGTCCCGCAGCTTCACGTATTCACTCTTGAACGCCTGCGCGATTTGTTCGCCGTACGTAGGGTTCTTCCAGCTATTGAAGAACTGCGCGACGAGCGGCGACTTCTGCATGCCGATCTTCAGGAAGTCGGCGACAGCCTGAGACAGAAGGTTTGCCTCGATCTTTCCTCGCGATACGTCCTGCACCTCGCTCGTCGTAGGTACAGACGCGATGCTGATATGGGTGAGCACAGCGGCCAAGTCGCTGAAGCCCAGATTGACGTTCGCTTCCATCGTCAGCGAGGGGCCAAACCAGGATTCAAGATCCTGAAGGGTCAACTGACGGAACTTCGCCAGCATTTCCTCGTACCCGCAGTGCCCGGTTCTGATCTTCGGATTGTCTTGCTGGAGTTTGGCCAGAGCTTCGATGATGTGGGGGCCCAGGCGCCCATCGGGTGCGTTGTGGACGAAAGTCCACTCATCGAAATATTTTTCCCAATGCTCTTTGGCCCCCTCGAAGTCCTCGTTGATCTTCTTGACGGCGTCGGTGGCGCTCATTTCATTCGGCGCGTAGCTTTGGAACAGAATGCGCGCGGAAGGTAGGTATCCGTCGTTCTTCCGATCCCCAACGTTGCCCCAGGGGCGGCAAGCCATGAAGTCGCTGGGATGTGCCTTCGACATCAGCTTCTCGAACAGACGTTGAAACCCATCCCCTTTGGATTCCAAGAAGGCAATGCGGAAATCCTTTTCGTAGTTGAGCTGCTGTATGCGATCCATGCGGTCAGGCCCTGGCCTTAATGTTCTTGGAGTTCTCTAGGCAGAAGCTCATGGCTTCTTGGTATCGGGTGGGGCCTGCACGCGATTGATATCGAAAGGAAGTGCCTTATCGGCTGCAATGCGCGTGTGCAGTACCCGGATGGCGTCCGACACGGACAAGCCCATGCCTGCCAACACGTTCGTGGCTTCTTCTTTGATATGCCCGTCAATCCGGGCGCGAACGACATCACTGCTGCTTGCCATTACATGCCTCAAGCCTTGTTGTAGCTACATTGTGCTCCATTTGGGCTGCACTGTCATTGCGGCTTGTGGTGGCCGTCCCGGCGTACCGCCGTCGGGCTCGCGGGCGGGTGCCCCGCGCCTCTGGTCGAGTCGCGGCCTCCGGCTTTGATCCCTGACGCCTCCGTCCCCGGCGGGCCTGCGCGCTCCGCTTGCCCGGTCCTGCCTGCATTGGGAGGGGGAGGGCGTCTTGCTGTTCCCTTCACCGTATCACGGCGTTCTCGCCGTCAAGGGCTGCGCGCCGTTGGCGCTGGCGGCCGTGGCCGTCTTCGACCCTGTGACGGCTTGCGCTGCGCCGTGCTGGGGCCGGTTGCAGGCAATTTCGCCTGAGCAACCTGAGCACGATCATGTTGCAACTTTCTCTGTCTCTCGAATCCTCGCTGCTGGTGCGTGACGCACAGGGGCGCTACCTGCTGGCGTCGGCGGACCAGATCTTGGCGGCGGCCCGTTTGGTCATCGACCAGAAGAATCCGCGTGGGACGCTGTTCACTTCACCGGCAGAGGTCAAGGACTTCCTGCGCACCAAGCTGGCCAGCTTCGAGCACGAGGTCTTCGCGGCGCTGTTCCTCGACTGCCAGCATCGGCTGATCGAGTACGTGGAACTGTTCCGCGGCACGATCGACCAAGCCTCGGTGTACCCGCGCGAGATCGTGAAGGAAGCCCTGCGGCTCAACGCGGCAGCGGTGGTCTTCTCACATAACCATCCGAGTGGGAGTCCCGAGCCGAGCCAGGCCGACAGGCATCTGACTCAGCGCCTCAAGGAGGCGCTGTCCTTGGTGGATGTGCGCACACTGGATCACGTCGTCGTTGGCGGGGCGATCACGACCTCATTCGCCGAATGTGGCCTGCTCTGACCCCCGGGGGCTTCGGCCCCCTTTTTTTGCTGCGCCCGATGCCGATGCCTTCGCGCCAGCCCAGCAGGGCTTTTCGTCTTTGACCTTAGCCGACGCTGGCTCTGGTCGGACTGCTTGATACCGGGCAGTTGATCCCGATGCCCTGCAATTCGCTGCGGATTATTGCCTCTCCCCCATCGGGTACAAAGGGGCCAACTACCACGCCATCGACCGCAGCACGCCAATCGAATGGTGCCTTAGCGAAACGATCCACAAGCCGAACATTGGTCCTGGGCCAAGCTTCGTTCGAGTGGTCGTAGAGGAGCCTGACTTCATCTTCGTTCGCAAGGTTATCGTTTAGACGCAGGAAGGACGCCGCAATCCCTTGCCCCAGGCTGTCGAGATGCTTACCCCAGTTCGCATCGGAGAAATAGGTCTCTATCTCGGCATCCGTGGCGTACTGCATTTGGCCGATGACGTGTTGCAGCATGTAGAACTTGTTGTCCCTGCTCATCGCGGCGTCCAGCAACTTCCTTGGTGTCGATTGCACGCGAACGGAAGGATTGCGGCGAGAAAAAATAGCCCAATCTGATAGTGAGTCATGGGCCGTGGCCGACCAGCAGGAGCCGTAGATCGTGGCGACCACTTCGAGTGTTAGCGTCCCACCAGTGACGTCATCCTTGAATTCCCGGTCGAGCAGCGGATTCTCAGATGTATCGCCCCAGTTTGATTTGTCGATCTTGGTGTAGGTAAGGCATTTCTCACTTAAATCCTCGCGGAAGTATTGGAGTTCCATGATTCGATACACGGGAGCGTCCGGATCCACTTCGAAGATATTTCGTTGAATGTAGAGATCCCTCATTTCTTCCTGGGAGGCGCCTCGGCAATCCGCTTGAACGATCTTGCCAACGATGTCCGTATTGAACCTTGGAACCATGCATATCCCCCTCGAGTGAATCAGTCACTGCATCATCTATTTATGCGTCTTGGATGCTCGAGCTTTCACTGTTGCACGCCTGTCATCTTCGACTTTACGTGATCGTAGGCGAACTGGACTACTGACGCTTCGATTCGAGCGTCCCCGGCCAGGGAGGTACGGCCGGGCGCGCTGTCGTGCTGCGCATCGAGCCTCGCGACGCGAGTCTCGCCCCATTCGGGCTTCCATCGTTCCCTTGCTCCGCTCGGCTGACGCCTTCGGCCCGGATGCCTGATCCGGGCCTGCGCGCTTCGCTTGCGTGCGATCGGCGCAAAGGGAAGGCCGTTGCCTGTCCAGCCGTCTTCCCTCGCTCATCACCTTGTCCGCGACTGTAGCCCGTGGCCGTGTGCCGTCAAGGCGCGCAGGGCCGTGTCCTCGGCTGCGCCTGCGGGCCGCACCCACCCCCTGCGCTTGCCTCCTTGACGGCCCCCGTCCGCGCGCTCCTGACCGTCGCGGGCGATGAACTCAGGAAAGACGGTGGCAACGAGGCCAACCGGGTTCCTCGTGCCGACCGCACCGAACAGCCGAAAGGCTGGGCTTCGAATCTAGGAATCCGGTGTGCGGTTTCTTCAACAGCAACTTTGTCAGGAGAGTGCCATGCAACTCGCATTCCGTTTCGCTTCCCGTTCGCCCTCGCTGCGCAGCGATGCCCCGCTGTCCGAAGACCAGATCCGCCGTGTGGCCCCGACCATCTTCGCGGACGCTCCGCATGAGAGCCGTTCCCAGCGTTATCGCTACATCCCCACCGCCGCCGTGCTGACGGAACTGCGCAAGGAGGGCTTTCAGCCTTTCATGGTGACGCAGACCCGTGTGCGCGATGAAGGCAAGCGCGAGCACACGAAACACATGCTGCGCCTGCGCCACGCTAGCCAGATCAACGGCGCGGAAGCCAATGAAATCGTCCTCCTGAATTCCCATGACGGGACGAGCAGCTATCAGATGTTGGCGGGAATGTTCCGCTTCGTCTGCAGCAATGGCCTTGTCTGCGGCGACACCGTGGCGGATGCCCGCCGCTGCACAGCGCCTGCTTAGCTCGGCTTGGCGAACACATCCAGCCCTTTGCCGGTTTCCAGCAACGATTTCAGGCTCGACAACACGATCGGCCAGCCCTGGCGGATGCCGGTATCCATCCCGCTGCCCGCTTGCAGATCCTCATGCGTCACCGTCAGCTTGACCATGTCCTCGTACGGCACGATCTCGAACGTCACCCGGCTGTAGGCCTTGGGGTCATCTGCCTGCGAGGCGGCCGCCCAGGTGATCACCAGCCGCGAGGGCGGGGTGCTTTCCACCACCTCGCCGACCAGTTCCACCTTGCGCTCTTCGTTGGCGCGCACATGCTGCCAGCGCGAACCGGTCGCCCAGTCCGATACGTTTTCATGACCCCAGTAAGCGCGGGCAATCTCTGGCCGGGTGATGGCCTCGAAAACTTTCTGCGGCGTGGTCGCGATGTAGATCACGTGGATGAAACGGGTGGATTCTGCGGTCATCGTCATTCTCCTTCCAGTTCCTGTTTGAGGTCATGCAGCAGGCTCAGGCGCTGCTGCTCGAACTTGCTTACCCAGCGCGTATAGACATCGTGCAGCGGCACCGGATTGATGAAGTGCAGTTTCTCGCGGCCGCGCCTGACCGTGCTGATCAGGTTGGCTTCTTCCAGCAGGCCCAGGTGCTGGGTCACCGATTGCCGGGCCATCTGCAGGTGCTCGCAGAGCTGCCCCAGCGTTTGCCCGTTGCGCCCGCACAGCAGGTCCAGCAGCGTCCTGCGTGTGGGGTCGGCCAGGGCCTTGAATACGCTGTCTACATCCATCGGCGATCTTCAGTTCCAGTTGTCGATCTTGACGTCGTGCGGGCTCGGCTGGCCGTGTCCGGTTTCCAGCAGGGCCTTCAGGCTCATCAGGAAGACGGCCCACTTGGTGCTGCAGTGGTGCATGAACTCCACGCGTTCCTTCCAGCCTTCGTGGCTGAACAGCACGATGCAATAGTCGCCTTCCTGGTGCAGGGCGAAGCGCGCGGTGGTGCCGATCCATTCCGCGGGGCCGTCGATGAACTCCCACAGCACCAGGTCATTGGGCTGCAGCTGCAGCAGCTTCATCTGCATGGCGCCGATTTCCGTGCCATCGGTAGTGAAGCGGGCGGTGACCGTGCCGCCCACGTGGCGGTCACCGGCGCTGCCTTCTGCCCACCAGGCTGCAATGCCTTCCGGCGTGGCAAGGGCCTGGTAAACCTGGGCCGAGGGGGCCCTGATGCCGACCCTGTGTGCGATATCCACCATGACAACGCCTCCGCGATGGGCGGCAGGGGCCGTCCGTGCGGACACAATAGGCAGGTAAATGCCTGCATGTCAACTGGGCCAGGGTTGGCCCAGGTTTGCCGGCCAGCGGCCGGCACTACCGTCAGGTTTCGTGTATCGCTTCCACCCGCAGTTGCAGGCCAAGCGCCTGTGTCACCTGGAACAGGGTGACCAGGTAAAGCGGAAAAGCACCGTTCAACTGCCGCCGCAGTGTCGCCGGGCCCACGCCGCACGCCTTCGCCACCTCGTCCATTCCATCCTGCTCCGCGACAAGCAGCAGCGCGCGGGAAATGCTGGCTTCATCGCACGCCTCCATCCCCAGCAGGTCATCGAGAAACGCGGCAAGCCGGGCGGCACGCGCCTGCGGGCCGTTCAGCATCGGCCCTCCAAGCTCTGCGCCGATCACTGGGTGGACTCCATTCCAGCCGTCACTGATCTGATCATTTCGCGTCCACAGATGATCAGGCCCTCCACCGTATCGTCGGTGGTTCTGGCCTCGGGATGGTCCTCGGGGCGGGTCGCGTGTACCGCGTGCAGGATCTCCAGCACCACCGCCACTGCCTGCAGTATGCGGAGGTGCGAGGTCGCATCCCGCTGCGGGTACGGTTCTACGCCGTCGCCAAGTGAGCGCAGTGGCGCGTCTTTCCTGACAGGGGGTACCAGGCGCAGGTGCACCACCTCCGCGCTGCGCGTCCGGGACTGCTCGGACTCTTCGAGCTTCTGTTCCAGCCGTTCGATGAAGTAGGGCGGGAACTCACTGATCTTCTCGCCGATGAGGGCGTACAGGCGCTTGGCGCTGAGGGGATAGTCGGTATCCATCGGTCGTCCTTCGCATGGCGTGTGGCCACCTGCGCGGGCGCGAGGTGGCGGGCGATGCGGGTTGGCATACCGGTGACTAGCTGAGCAAAAAACGCCGGCGGATTGGGATCCCCACGCATCGCCCACCATGAAACCGATGGGCAATGCTGTGCATTCTCCGCCGTGCCCAATGGGCAAAACAGAGCCAATACGCTCAACTAATCAAACAGGATGCCAATCCCGGCTGTCGCTCTTCGGCTTCAGCACGGCCAGCTTGCGATGGGGTGGGGGAGGCGTCCATGAGAATAGTTGCGAAGTGGCGAAGGTCCGTCGGTGTGGATGGCCGGTGGGTGGGCGGAGAAGCGTGACGACCAACGGTCGTCACCCACCAGGGCGCGTCGTCACCCACCAGGGCGCGTCGTCACCCACCACGGCGGGTCCTTACCCACCGCGGCTGGGGGCTCGTGACGACCAGCGGTCGTCACTACCAGAGCAGGTCGTCACGCTTTCGCCAGGCAGTGGCTACACCACGCCCAAGTCGATCATTTCGGGCACGAAGGCGAGGTCGGTGGCGGGGCTACCCGTCCTCTGCATAGGCACCAGTTGCAGCGTCAGTGATCCTGGCCTTGGCAGACCATTCTGTCCAAGTTTCCTCAATGCGCTGGTCAACTCGACGGAATAGCAATGCCCGTGATTGTCCATGCCCTGGTGGGCCTTGTTGCCGAAGAAGTTGATCGAGGTGACGTAGTGCGGGTCGGTGGTCGGCGTGCGCGGCCCGGCAGTTGGCAGGTTGATGAAGACGCGCACGGACTGCAGGTTGCTGCCGACCTCGGTGCCTCGCAGGACGGCGAAGACACGATTGCCGCTGGGACCTGACGCCGAAGGGACGCTGAGCGCAGTGCTCAACGGCGCGGACGGTGTCGCAGCGCCGATGTTCCCGGTACGTGCCCGGGGGATGGCGGTGGTCGCGGCGGGATTGAACAGGGCCTTGAAGCGGGTCTCATCCGCATTGGCCTGCGCCTGGCTGCGCGTGGCGCGGGCAGCAACCCGGCTGTCATCGTACTTGTAGCCCAGGTCCGCAGGGCGCAGCACCTTGTCAACCCGGACGCTATAGCGCTGGCCATCCAGGCGCAGGAAATGATTGGGAAACACCATGTCCAGCCAGAGCGGGTCGGTGGTGTTGACATGCCCCTGCAGGATCCAGTTCTCCCAGATCCGGTCCACGTTGGCATGATGCAGGAAGAACAGCGGGT
Organism: Stenotrophomonas sp. CFBP 13724; assembly: GCF_014841975.1. Lineage (NCBI taxonomy): Bacteria > Pseudomonadati > Pseudomonadota > Gammaproteobacteria > Lysobacterales > Lysobacteraceae > Stenotrophomonas > Stenotrophomonas sp. CFBP 13724. The sequence continues at coordinate 1,762,689 of NZ_JACYUW010000001.1, read as the reverse complement.
CACGCGCGGCGGCGGGGAAACCCATGTAGCCGTTCACCTCATCGTGGACGTAATTGTGCGGACCCGATTCCAGCTCTGAAATGGCGCCGCGCCGGCCCAGCCATACAGGCGTTACGTTGTTCTGGACCCGCGGTGGGCTGACGCTTTCATCGAACGGGCGGCCCCCGCCGAAGTTCTCCAGGATGGTGGCGTTGAGCAGGCCGCGTAGTTTTTCCTGCCCTGTTTCGGCGGCCGGCAGGTTGGGAACCGGCTTCCTCACCTGGCGCATATCATCGCCAGCAAGGGGCGAAAAGAGGGCGTTGGGCTTGCCCTTGTAGAGCGGGTCGGTAAATGCAGGCGGGTACGCCCGCTGGGTCGACCAGTCCCAGTAGGGCATGGCGAACCGCGTGTGTCCGGTCATCTCGATGACGGCTTTCTCGTACATGTCCAGATACGCCCGGTGCCAGGGCAGGAAGTACCAGTTGCCGTGCTGGCAGTGGTTGAAGTTGTATGAGCCGCCATGAATGTCCGCGAACTTGATCCAGCTGATCGCATTGGACTGGTTGCGGCCGCGCATCTCGTCGACAAACGACCTGAGCGCAACAAGATCAGGATCGTCCAGGGACATGTTTGCGATATTGCGGCGCACCCTGAGGGGCTGCTGTGCCGAGGCACCTTTCGAGCCTGCCAGTCCGCTTGCCAGGGCCAGCGCGGAAGCGGTTCCCACCATCATCGATCTTCGGTTGAGCACGTTATCTCCTTGGAAGGGCCGTGATGGCCCTGCAAGGTCGATTCAAGATTACGGCACCGGTGGCATCAAGCCGGGATTTGCGTCGGACCATGCACAGCCGCGCATGGAGGCAGCGCGCAGCTGCAATCGCTGCCCGGCGGCGACAAGCCGCAGGCTCGTTAACGTCGGTGGCTCCACGGCCAGTGGTCTACCAGCGCGCTTCCAGGTGCTTGAACGCGCGTGGCAGCAACACGCCATCGGCATCGAATGCATCCACGCGGCGTCCGTCCACGTGTACCTCGCGCGGCCGCGTGCGGCTGGGCCACCACACCCGCACGGCGCTTCCTGCATGCAGCCCTTCGCCCAGCGTCACCACCAGCACGCCGTCGCGCTGCCGCGCGTCCAGCTTCAACGTGCCATGGGCAGTGGGCAGGCGTTCCACCGACAGGCCATCACCGGCAAGCCACGACGCCGGGGTGCCGGGCAGCAGCGACAGCGCATCGTCGTCCTCGCGCATCAGCATCCCGAACAGGGTGCGGCCATATTCCGCACCGATCCACGTGTGCGGCATGTCGCCCAGATAGCGCGGAAAGCGCAACCGCGAGTGCACCACTTCGGCCAATACCTGCCATTCCAGCGGACGTCGGTCGTGCAGCAGGCCGATCAGCAGTTCGTTGGCCGCCTCGGGCTGGCCGAGGTGCACATAGCTCAGCACGTTGCGGATTTCGTACGGCGTGTAGGCATACAGCGCGCCGGGCTGCGCGCGTTTGCGCACATCCTCCAGGTATCGCGCGAAGGTCGTACGCAGCGCGGCATCGGGCAGCACGTCCTGCGCGCCGGTGGAGTCCAGCGCGATCGAAACACCGGTCGGATCACCATCGCCCAGGTCGGCCGAAGACGGAATGAAGTCGATGCCTTTCCACGCCATCGTGGCGCGGATCGAGGCGGCCACCGCGTCATGCAGCAGGCGGCCCTGTTCGCGCGCCCAGGCGGCGGTTTCCGGCTCACCCAGTGACTCGGCCAGCCACGCACCGTCGTGCCAGCCCTTGATGCCCCAGTAGTCATCCCAGTAGCTGTGGGTGGGCGCGGGATAGCCTTCGTGGCTGATCGACGGAGCCAGGATGCCGGCAAAACGCTCCGGCGCAGGGTGGCCGGCCATGTAGCCCGGCACCAGCGTGCGCTCGCGCAGTTCCTGCAGGAAACGCATCGCGGCCTTTACCTTGGGCAGGTAGGCACGCACTGATTCGGGGCCGCCATCCAGTCGTGCCACGTCGGCGACCAGGCTGATGTACTGGCCCTGGCTGTCGTATTCGATATCCGAGCCGAAGCCGGTGTTGACGCTGCCGTCGTTGTTGAGGATCGGCGAGACCAGGCCGTTGGCATGCACGCCATGCGAGCTGTACCAGGCCAGGTAATCGCGTGCCACCGAGGCTTCGCCCATGCGCAGCAACACCGCCGAGGTGGCCATGCCATCGCGGATGAACGAGCGGTTGTAGTTGCGCGGGCCGGGCTGCATCGCCGGGCCGGTCTGGTTGATCAGCATGTAGGCGGCCTGCGCGCGCAGCATGTCCACCAGCGAATTGTCCGGCAGCCGCAGGCCGACCTGGCCGAGCCGCGCCTGCCAGTCAGCGGATGCGCGTGCGGCCAGTCCATCGAAGCGTGCGTCGGGCTCCTTGGAGGCATCGGCGAACGGCAGCGGCGGCGCCTGCGGCAGGCTGCCATCGGCGGCCGCTGGCGCGGTGCCCAGCGGGAAGGCGACCACGACGGAGCGGGATGCGCCGGGCTGCAACGCAACGCGGTAGGCGAGGGCAGCTGCGGCAAGGCCGTCGGCATCCTGCGCGCTCTGCGCGTGGGGCAGCTGGCCGCCGGCAATGGCCGCACTGATTTCGCTGCTCCCATCCGCGCCGAACGGTGCCGCGCCGGCTTCGTCCACTGCGGTGAGCGATTGCAGCAGGCGGCGGCCATTCACGCTCACTGTCCGTCCTTCCACGGCGATCTCGCGTATGGGCGACAGGCCGCCGCTCTGCCACGGCGGGTTCATCTGCATCGGGCGCACGGCAAGTGTCAGCGTGCCGTTGATCGCGGTGGTGCCGGTGTTGTGCAGGCGATGACGCACCAGCGTCACCGGCTGCCCGCCGAGTTCAATGGCAAACGCTTCGCTGTGCAGTTCCAGTCCCGGCTGCGGCAGCCAGGACGCCGAGGGCATCGGCTTCCAGCCATCGCGCAGTGCGTGGCGTACCGGTTGCCCCGTGGCCCCCGTGGCGTCGCCGCCGTCAGCGCGCCAGATTGGTTGCACCAGCGGAGCCCCCTTGAAAGCCTCGATGTTGCCGTACTCGTCGAAGATTGATTTCTGCACGCCTGCGTGCACACCCACCGCGGTCCAGTAGGTCTGCTGCAGCAGCAGCGAGGCCGGGGCCAGCGCACGCTGGGCGCCGCTGGCGGCGACCTGGTAACGCTTCATCGGGGTCATCACCGCAGCCGGTCCGAGCAGGCGGATACGCTGGACCGACGGCGCGCTGCCCTCCACCCGCAGTCGCAGGCTGTGCGCATCCACCGCGGCGTTGCCAGCCAGCCAGCTCTGCTGTCGGCTGCCCGCCTGCGGGTCGCGTGCCACCAAGGTCCACTTGCCGTCTGCGTCCTGCACCTCCAGCTGCGCAGCGCCGTGCGCGCTGTCGGCCCAGTCCACCACCAGGCCGGCGGTGGCCAATGGGCGGGGCAGACCGATGGCCAGCACATGCTTGCCGTGGGCGTCGTCGCTCGGAATCGTCACCGCGCTGCCGCCCTGCCAGAGTGCGGCGGACGACGCGGCCCCCAGCCCCGCCACGCGCGCGCTGTCGCGGGTATCCAGCGGCTCCATTTCAAGAATCGACACGCCCCAGTCCGAGGTGCGCTCAGGGCTCGCCACGCGCAGGTAGCGGGCCCGGCGCGGGGCGAAAAACAGGGTTTCGATGCCGCCCAGCGAGTCGCCCATCGTGTAGGCCAGGTCCCACTGCTTGCCATCCAGCGAGGTCTGCAGGATATAGCCCTCCGGATTGGAGACATCCCAGGTGATACGGACGCCGCCAAGCAGTGCCGGCCGGCCCACATCGATCTGGAACCAGTGTCCTGGGCTGAAGGCGCCGCCAGTGACGGTCTTCGGATCGTTGTCGATCAGGTGGCCGATCGCCATCGTCGCCACCTGCTGCGAGGAGCTGCTGGCCTGCCATTGGCTGCGCGGCGCCAGTTCCTGCGCGCTGCAGATCCCGGCCCAGGCAAGGATGGGCAGCAACAGGAGGCGTGCCACGCCCGCCGTCACCGCTCGGATCGTCTTCCTGTCACTGGCATGCAGCATCATGTTTTCACTCCTCGACGCATAGGAAACCCCACGGGATGGGCAGACGCTAACAGGCAGTGGAAGCGCTTACACGACGCGCTGCGGTACGCCGCGGTCCCGGCCCAGGGCGGATCAGGCAAGGGGCCGGGAGTGGCAGGCGGTCTGCGGGAACGGCTGCTGAGAGAACGCTCGCGGGCGATCGCGCGGACCGCTGGCTGAACGCGCCAGATTGCGCCGGATGTCCACGCGTGCGTGCAAGCGATTTCTGGTAGCCCGGCTGCCGCCGACACCGCATTCTGCGCGGGCTCGGTCGTGCAGCGTGCGGTTGAAGTCAGGCCATAGCCCGCACCTCTCGACGATCCTGAGCCGTGTATGTCGTAAATGGCTCGTCGGTGAGCCGGTCCATCGGGTCGGGAGCGACCCACGATGTCGCCCGAGGGCTGTTTCTACATCCCGTTTTCCCGCTTCTGGGATAGTGCGGATTCAGACCAGTCCTATGGCGGATTCCTCATGAACCAGGTGCCGATCGTCCACGCAACGGAGATGTTGGCCCGCGCGTTCGGCGTCGTCGCAGCGAGCGTACGGCGACAGTCCAGCGGGAGTGAAGACGTGACGGCGAGGTTCGACGTCGTCGATGTCGCAGGTCGACAGTGGCGGCTGGAGGCAGCGCCCGCGCGCCGTCAGGCTGGCCACGCATGGCCGCCGGGCGCGACCGGCTGGGGTCGGCATTGGATGTTGAGGGAAGTGCATGCCGCGCAGGACGGGCCGGGCGGTGCAACGCCACCGCAACCGGATCGGGTTGAACCGGCCCACTCCTGCAGACCGCACGCGTGGGAGTGCGCCGACGGACGCGCGCTGGAACGGGTAGGCAGCTGGCTCGCGCAGCCGGCCGGCCTGCCGACGGCAACGGATATCCCGGGACAGGCGTTCGTCGACATGTGGCTGAGCAACCGCCAGCACATCGCCACCATGCACGCGCGTGCCGAAGCGCTGCACGATGCGCTTGCCCGGCATGCGTCAGTATCGGGTCAAGCCCCTGCGGGCGGTGCCGCATCGCGGATATGCAACGAGGCCTACCGCCACCAGCGCGTGCTGCGGCACCTCGTGGAGACCCAGCAGCTGCTGCTGGGGCCGCAGGCGGCGGTGCACCCGGTTGCGGTACGCCGCGACGCGCTGCGGCGCCTGAATGGCCTGTTGGAATCCGAGCGGGCCCGGCTGCTGCAGGAGGATACGTTATGGCAGGCCGGCGCAGGTTGATCCCATCGCTCGCGGCGGGGGCCTATTCGCCCGGTTTGGCTGCCGCGCTGGCGGCCTCGCTTTTTGCGCGCCGCGCCAGTACGGCTTCCCGGTGCGCGATGTAGGCGTTGGAACCGAGGATGATCAGCGCACCGATGACCGTCCAGCGATCCAGGGCTTCGCCGAACAGCAGCCAGGCCATCACGCTGACCAGCGGCAACTGCATGAAGCTGATCGGGGTCAGGGCGGAGACTTCTCCAAGTCGCAACGCGCGGGTCCACAGCAATTGCCCCAGCGTGCCCATGACGCCGGTCAAGGCCAGCCACACCCACGCGATGCCGGTGGGCCACTGCCAGACGAACAGTGCCGGTATCAGCGACAGCGGCACCCAGAACACATAGGTGTAGAACACCACCGTATCGGCGCTGTCCACGCGGGTGAGCTGCTTGATCTGGATGGCGACCACCGAGCTCAGCACGGCCGCGGCCACCGCCACCAGGCTGCCGGCGCTGAAGCTGCCGGTGCCCGGCCGCACGATCACCAGCACGCCGATGAAGCCGATGATCACCGCGGCCCAGCGCCGCACGCGCACCGTCTCACCCAGCCACAGCACCGCCGCGATGGTGACGAACAGCGGTGTTGAGTAGGACAGGGAGACGGCCTGCGCCATCGGCAGATGGCCCAGCGCCCAGAAGGCGCACAGCATCGAGGCCAGGCCGATCGCGCTGCGCAGGAAATAGCGCGGCAACTGCTGGGTTTTCAGCGGGGCACGGCCCGGGCGCAGCAGCATCGGCAGCAGTGCCACCAGGCCGAACGCATTGCGGAAGAAGGCCACTTCCTGGGTCGGCACGTAGGCGGTGGCGTAGCGGATGGCAAGGGCCATGAAGCCGAATGACAGCGTACTTCCCAGCATCAACCAAGCCGCGCGCATCGGCGGCGCGCCGGTATTTGACAGGGTGGGGGTCACCACTGCGCGCCGATCAGCCGCGGTTCCGGTTCAATCGCTACCGCGAAGGTTTCCAGCACGGAGGCGGAGATGCGCCTGGCCAGTGCCAGAAGCTCGGCGCCGCTGGCGCTGCCGTGGTTCACCAGCACCAGCGCGTGGCTGGGTGCCACACCGGCATCGCCGTCGCGAAAGCCTTTCCAGCCACAGTGTTCGATCATCCAGGCGGCCGATACCTTGCGCTGGTCCTCGCGCTCTGCCGGATACACCGGCAGCTCCGGGAAGGACTGCAGCAGTACCTCGACCTGGTCTACGCCGAGGATCGGATTCTTGAAGAAGCTGCCTGCATTGCCCAGTACCTCCGGATCAGGCAGCTTGCGGCTGCGTATCGCGATCACCGCGTTGGCCACGTCCACCGCGCTTGGCGTTTCAACACCCTGCGCCTGCAGTTCTTCGGCGATGCCGGCGTAGTCCATGCGCAGTTCGTGCAGCAACGGCAGGCGCAGCTCCACGGCCGTGATCAGGTAACGGTCCGGCTGCTGTTTGAACACGCTGTCGCGGTAGCCGAAGGCGCACTGTTCATTGTCCAGCCGCACCCATTCGCCGACCTGGCGATCCCAGGCTTCGACGGCCTGGATGAACTCACCGACCTGCACGCCGTAGGCACCGATGTTCTGTATCGGCGATGCCCCCACGGTGCCGGGAATGAGCGCTAGGTTTTCCAGTCCGGACAGGCCGTGCTGCAGTGACCACAGCACCAGCTTGTGCCAGTTCACCCCGGCCGCGGCGTGCACCACGGTGTAGTCGGCACGGTGTTCCAGGATGTCGATCCCCTGGTTGGCAAACACCAGCACGGTGCCCTCTACGTCGCCGGCCAGCAGCACGTTGCTGCCGCTGCCCAGCACCAGCAACGGGCCTTCGGCCACGGCCGGCAAGGCCAGGGCATCGGGCAGGTTGGCGGAGTCCTGGATTTCCAGCAGCTGCGCGGCCTGCGCCTGCACGTGGAAGGTGTTGAGCGCCAGCAGTGAGGCGTTTTCGGTGAGGGTCCAGCCGGTGTTCGCCATCACAGGCCTCCCACCGCGCCGCGACTGGGCGCTTCGCGGCGGCGACGGATCGCCTCCACGCAGTCGGACACCAGCGACGGGCCACGGAACACCAGGCCGCTGTAAAGCTGCACCAGTGCGGCACCAGCGGCCATCTTGGCCACTGCGTCGGCACCGGAGCTGATGCCGCCCACGCCGACCAGCGGCATGCTTTCCGGCAGCCGCGCGCGCAGACGGCGCAGCACCAGCGTGGACTGGTCCAGCAGCGGTGCGCCGGACAGACCGCCGGCTTCGTTGGCCAGCGCGTCGCCTGCAATGGCGCTGCGATCGATGGTGGTGTTGGTGGCGATCACCCCGTCCACCTGCAGCTCGGCGAGCACGCGCGCTGCGGCATCGATATCGCGTTCGTTGAGGTCCGGCGCCACCTTGACCAGCATCGGCACGCGCTTGCCGTGCATGCTGGCCAGTTGTTCCTGGCGCTCGCGCAGGCCGGCGATCAGCTGGCGCAGTGCGTTTTCTTCCTGCAGTTCGCGCAGGCCGGCGGTATTGGGCGAAGAGATGTTGACGGTGATGTAGTCTGCCAGCGGGTACACCTTGTCCAGGCAGGCGAGGTAATCGTCCAGCGCCTGCTCGTTGGGGGTGTCTTTGTTCTTGCCGATGTTGATGCCGAGCAGGCCACGGCGGTCACGCGCTGCTTCGACATTGCGCACCAGCGCATCGACCCCGGCATTGTTGAAGCCCATTCGGTTGATGATGGCGCCGTGGTCCGGCAGCCGGAACAGGCGCGGCTTCGGATTGCCCGCCTGCGGGCGCGGGGTGATGGTGCCGATCTCCACCGAGCCGAAGCCCAGTGCGAACAGGGCATCGATATGCGCGCCGTTCTTGTCCAGTCCCGCGGCCAGGCCGACCGGGTTGGGGAAGGTCAAGCCGAATGCTGGCGTGGGCAACGGCGCGATGCGCGGCGCCACCAGCGGCGTGGTGCCGAAGCGATAGGCCGTATCCAGTGCGGCCAGGCCCAGGCCGTGGGCGCGTTCGGCATCGAGGGAGAACAGGAAGGGGCGTGCAAGCGAGTACATGGGCAGATCAGTCCAGCGTGCCGAGGAAGGCACGGGTTTGGTATTCAAAAGCGACGTTGCCGTTGACGGCATGCTGGTCGAACAGCGTGCGCAGCGCCGCCAGCATGGCGTCATGCTTCGGCTGGCCGGCGGTGGGGGCGTATGAAGAGGACAGCAGGCGGCCCTTCAGGGCATCGAAGTCCAGCATCTGCACGTTGGGGAAATAGCCGATGGCCTGCAGGCCGCCGGCGAACCACTCGCGCATCTGTTCGTCGGTCTGGTAACGCTCGGCCACGGCGCTGTAGTCGGTGCCGAATTCCAGCAGCAGCTGCTCGTAGCCGCGCAGGAACGGGGAGGCATCCAGCAGCCGCGAGTTCCAGAACACCAGCACGCGCCCGCCCGGGGCCAGGATGCGTTTCCACTCGCGGCGCACGGCTTCCGTATCGAACCAGTGGAAGGCCTGCGCGGCACTGACCAAGCCGATGCTGGCATCGGCCAGGCCGGTCGCCTCGGCGGTGCCGTCGGCGGCGCGGAAGCGGGGGTATTCCGTGCCCAGCCACTGTTCGGCCGCCGCGCGCATGGCCGCGTTGGGTTCAACCGCGATCAGCGGATGGCCAGCGGCCAGCAGCATCTGGCTGGAAATGCCGGTGCCGGCACCGATGTCGGCCACCAGCGCCTCGCGCGGCACGCCCTGTTCGTCGTGCAGCCACCGCAGCAGGGCGGGCGGGTAACCGGGGCGGAAGCGCACGTAGTCTTCGACCCGGTTGGAGAAGCGCGAGGCGGATTCCGGAGTGCTCATGCCCACCTCATGACGAAACGTGGGCCAGCCAGGCCAGGCCGCCGAAGAAGGCGAGGAAGGCGCCGATGGCCAGCACCGCACCCAGCACCATCAGCCAGCCCAGGATCAGGCCGCCTATGGCCAATCCGTCGCCATCCAGCTCATGCGGGCGGCGACGGATTTCGGCACGGGCCATATGCCCGGTGATGATCGCCCCGAGGCTGGCGATGAAGGGCAGCACGGTCCAGCTGCAGATCCCCAGGACCAGGCTGGCGACGGCCAGTCCACTGGTATGACGGTTAGGCACGCTCATGCGGGTCCTCCCTAAAGACCCGGTCATGATAGAGGTTGTGCCTCCATTAGCCCATCAATACCTGCCCACCATCGACATTGAGCACGTGACCGGTAATCCAACCGGCCAGCGGCGAGCACAGGAACAGGGCAGCATGGGCGATCTCTTCGGGCCGGCCGAAGCGGCCGAACGGAATCTTCGCCAGAGTGCCGTGGTACAGGTCCGGATCGTCTACGCGGCGTCGATCCCACAGGCCATCTTCGAATTCGATCGAGCCCGGCGCGATGGCGTTGACCCGGATCCGGTGCGGCGCCAGCGCGAGCGCCTGGCTGGTCGTGTAATGAGACAGCGCGGCCTTGGCCGCCGCGTACGGCGCAGCGCCGGGACGCGGTTGCTGGGCGGCGATGGATGAGAGGTTGAGGATGCAGGCATCGGTGGATGCGCGCAGCCAGGGCAGGGCCAGCCGCGAGGCCCGCACCGCTGCCATCAGGTCGACTTGCAGGCTGGCGGCCCAGCCGTCTTCGTCGTCGGCCATGCCATAGCCGGTCGCGTTGTTGACCAATACGTCGATGCCGCCGAGGGCTTCGGCGGCGTGCTGCAGCCACCCACCGATCTGCTCCAGATTGGAGAGATCGGCGGCGTGGGTGTGCAACGGCGTGCCCTGGTCCAGGGCATCGCGTGCCAGGTCATCCAGGCCCCGCTGGCCGCGCGCGCAGACCGACACCGATGCGCCTGCGCCGGCGAAGGCCAGCGCGATGCAGCGTCCGATGCCCTTGCTGCCACCGGCAATCAATACCCGGCGGCCGGTGAAATCGATCGCCGGCCGGCCGCCGCGCAGGGGCGCGGTCTCTGCCATCACAGGTCGAACTTGATGCCCTGGGCCAGCGGCAGCGAATCCGAATAGTTGATGGTGTTGGTCTGGCGGCGCATGTAGACCTTCCAGGCATCCGAACCGGATTCGCGACCACCGCCGGTGTCCTTCTCGCCACCGAAAGCGCCACCGATCTCCGCACCGGACGTGCCGATGTTGACGTTGGCGATGCCGCAGTCCGAACCGGCTGCGGACAGGAAGCGCTCGGCCACCTTCAGGTTGGTGGTGAAGATCGACGAGGACAGGCCCTGCGGCACGCCGTTCTGCATGTCGATGGCTTCGTCCAGCGTGCTGTACTTCATCACGTACAGGATCGGGGCGAAGGTTTCGTGCTGGACGACTTCGTCGCTGTTGTTCAGGCCGGTCACGATGGCCGGCAGCACGAAGTTGCCGGCGCGGTCGATGCGGGTACCGCCGGTCTGCACGGTGCCGCCGCTGGCCTTGGCCTTTTCGATGGAGGCCAGGAACTGCTGCACGGCGCCGTCGCTGTTGAGCGGGCCCATCAGGTTGGCCGGGTCGGTCGGATCGCCGATCTTGCCTTCTACCTGCTTGTACGCCTTGACCAGCGTGGCCAGCACGTCGTCATGGATGGATTCGTGCACGATCAGCCGGCGGGTGGTGGTGCAGCGCTGGCCGGCGGTGCCGACCGCACCGAACACGATGCCCGGGATCGCCAGCTTCAGGTCGGCGGTCTCGTCCAGGATGATCGCGTTGTTGCCGCCCAGTTCCAGCAGGCAGCGGCCCAGGCGGTGGGCGACCTTCTCAGCGACGGTGCGGCCGACCTGGGTCGAACCGGTGAAGCTGATCAGCGGCACGCGCTTGTCGGCCACCATCTTTTCCGACAGTGCGGTGCCGGCATCATTGATCAGGAAGAACAGGTCCGGGAAGCCGGCTTCGCGCAGCGCTTCATTGCAGATGCGCATGGAGGCGATCGCGGTCAGCGGGGTCTTGTTGGACGGCTTCCACAGGCAGATGTCGCCGCACACGGTGGCCAGGAACGCATTCCACGCCCACACCGCGACCGGGAAGTTGAACGCGCTGATGATGCCGACCAGGCCCAGCGGCTGGTACTGCTCGTACATCCGGTGGCCCGGGCGCTCTGAATGCATGGTGTAGCCGTACAGCATGCGGCTCTGGCCCACGGCGAAGTCGGCGATGTCGATCATTTCCTGCACTTCGCCGTCGCCTTCCGGCTTGCTCTTGCCCATTTCCAGGGCGACCAGCGAACCCAGCGCGTCCTTGTTGGCGCGCAGGGCTTCGCCGCACAGGCGCACTGCTTCGCCACGGCGCGGGGCCGGGGTGGTGCGCCAGATCTTGAAAGCTTCCTGCGCCCGCGCGATCACGGTTTCGTATTCGTCGGCGGTGGTGGCGCGGACCTGGGCGATGGCTTCACCGGTGGTCGGGTTGACCGGGGTGATCAGCTCGCCGCCGGTGGCGGTGGACCACTCGCCGTTGCCCAGGTAGGTACCGGCGTTGATCGCATCCAGGCCCAAGGCCTTGAGCAGCTTGGCAGACATGCAGACTCCCTCTTTTCGCGTTGTATTGGGGTGGCCGCGGGCCCTGCGGGCAGCGGCGCACTGAGCCGGAGATGGTAGCAGAGGGCCCGGCGAGGGCATGGTGCGCTGCGGTGGGGGTGGGGGTCACGGTAGCGCCGAGCCATGCTCGGCGGGGGCCGTCGGGGCGCAGGACTGGTGGGGGCGGGGGGCTGGTGGGGCCCGGGCCCGGTGGGTGACGACCGTTGGTCGTCACGCTGTTGCCGTTGGCGGTCCCTCCGCCGCTGCGCTCGCCGAGCGTGGCTCGGCGCTACGTGGTGCGGCCTTGCTTCGACCAGTCCGGCTGATCGCGGTGCCAGCGCCACGCGCTTTCAATGATCGGCTCCAGCTCGGTCCAGCGCGGTGCCCAGCCCAGTTGCGCCCGCGCCTTCTCGCTGGATGCCACCAGGCTGGCCGGGTCGCCGTCCCGGCGCGGCGCCACCTCGAACGGCACCGGCTTGCCGGACACCTCGGCCGCAGTCGCGATGACGTCCCGCACAGAGAAGCCTCGGCCATTGCCCAGGTTGAAGGCATGCGCCCCGTCATTGGCTTCCATGAACCCGAGGGCCAGCGCATGCGCCTGGGCAAGGTCCTGCACATGCACGTAATCCCGCACACAGGTGCCATCCGGTGTCGGGTAATCGTCGCCGAATACTCTCAGCGCCGGCCCATCGCCCAGCGCGGCCTTCAGCACATTCGGTATCAGGTGGGTCTCGCACAGGTGCGCTTCGCCGATGCCCTGATCGGGCAGGGCGCCGGCGGCGTTGAAGTAGCGCAGCGACACCGAGCGCAGGCCGTAGGCGGTGGCAGCATCGGCAAGAATCCGCTCGGCCATCAGCTTGCTGGCGCCGTATGGGTTGATGGGGGCCTTGGGGTGATCTTCGTCGATCACCTCGCTCACCGGGTTGCCGAAAATAGCTGCGGTGGAAGAAAACACGATGCGTTGGACGTCATGCCGCTGCATCGCCTCAAGCAGGTTGATGGTGCCGGTGACATTGTTGCGGTAGTAAGCGTTGGGCTGTCGGACCGACTCGCCGACCAGCGAACGTGCGCAGAAATGGATGACCGCATCGAAGCGGCGTCCCCTCAATGCCTGATCCAGTGCGCCGGGGTCGAGCAGATCTGCGTGGATGAACTCGCCCCAACGTACGGCTTGGGCATGGCCGGTCGAGAGATTGTCGAGCACGGTCAGATTGTGGCCGTGGTCGCTGAGCCAGTGGGCCATATGGCTGCCGATGTAGCCTGCGCCGCCGCAGATCAGGACGTTTTTCATGGTTGCCTATCGAAGTTGCGGGCCACGCCAGGGCCTCCACGTGCGAGCCGCCCATGCTAGCAGGGCGCGGTTCGCGAACGACGCGATTCAACAGGCGGCACGTGACGTGCCGCGTCACCTTGTAGTGATGCGTGTCAATTATCTGGCGCCAAGATGGTCGTTTCGATGATAGATGTGACTCAGTTCACCAATCTGCTGCGATCTGGTACACGCCAAGTCTGGTACATTTACGTCACTTATTGACGCCCAAAGCGATCATCAAACGTAACTGTGCTGGCAGGGGAGGCCGGTGCGCTGGAGTAAGTTGTGCGGGCAGACGCCGAAGAAGGAAAGACCGACGTGCTACATGGATCCGTAGAGGGTTTGGCGCCAGCGCATCCGCAGCCGCGCCGGGTCGAGGCGCGCGCTGCACTGGAGCTGGTTCTCCGGCTCGCTGATCTACTGGTCATTCCGGGGGCAGCGGTGGTCTCCCACCTTGTCCGCTTCGGTTTCGCGGCACCTTCCACTTCACAGCGCGTGGTCTTCGGCGCGGTCCTGCTGAGCACGATGGTGTGTTTCTCCGTGGCGCCGATGTATCGCCAGTGGCGTGCCCGCGGCCTGCTGGCCGACCTATGGTTCCTGCTGCTGGCCTGGACCGCGGTCTTCGGTCTTTTCTCCATGTATGCCGTGCTGGTGGACATGACCGACTCGGTGCCCACAACGTGGTTGGTCGGCTGGTACGCGATGGGGCTGGCGGCGATGACCACCACGCGCGTCGGACTGCGGGTGCAGTTGCATCGCCTGCGGGCACGCGGACTGGATCGCGAGCGCGTACTACTCGTAGGCCTGCGCGCGCCGTCGCTGAAGCTGCATCGACTGCTGCGGGGCAAACCGGAAATGGGCAAGGAAGTCATTGGTTACTTCTCCAGCCCCGGCGATATTCCAACCCGCCGCCGCGCCGACGTTCCGCGCTTGCTGGGGGGGATTGAAGACCTGCCGCAGTACATGGACCTGCATCGCGGCGAGTTTGACCAGGTATGGGTGTCGCTGCAGATGGGCAGCGGCCCGCAGATCAAGGACATGCTGAAGAAGATCGAGCGCTTTCCGGTGCCGGTCCGCATCATTCCGGACATCAGTGGCTACGGCACGCTCAACCCGGGTGTCCATCTGGTCGGCAACGTGCCGATGATCGGTGTGCGGCAGGGTTTGCCGGACCAGCATTTCAGGTTGGTGAAGCGGATCGAGGACCTGCTGGTGGCTGGAATCGCGGTGGTGTTGCTGGCCCCGGTCTTCGCCGTGCTGGCGGCCGGCGTGAAGCTGAGTTCGCCGGGCCCGGTCCTGTTCCGCCAGCGCCGGCATGGGCTCGGCGGAAAGGAATTCTGGATGCTGAAATTCCGCTCCATGCGCGTGCATGCCGAAACCCCGGATACCATCACGCAGGCGACCCGTCACGATCCGCGCATTACCCGCTTCGGTTCCTTCCTGCGCCGCAGCAGCCTGGACGAGCTACCGCAGTTCTTCAACGTGCTCGGCGGAAGCATGTCGGTGGTTGGGCCGCGCCCCCACGCCATCCAGCACAACAACCATTATGAAAAGCTGATCGGGCGTTACATGCACCGTCATTACGTCAAACCGGGCATTACCGGCTGGGCCCAGGTGCATGGGCTGCGCGGCGAAACGCCAGAACTGCGCTCGATGAAGAAGCGCGTGCAGTACGACATCGACTACATCCGTCGATGGAGTCCTACGCTGGACGTGCGCATCATCGCGTTGACGGCGTTCAAGGTTTTGGGGCAGAAGTCGGCTTACTAGGCCAGCTTGCTGATGCATCCTGGCCGGTCGCTGCGCTACCCTGTGCGTTGATGGCGACAGGAACCGGTTGTGTTCAAGAATATTCTTTTCGTGTGCGTGGGAAACATCTGCCGCAGCCCTTCGGCGGAGGTCATGCTGCGCGGACTGGTGGCCGGCAAGGGGATCGAGGTGTCTTCTGCAGGCTTGGGGGCGCTGGTCGACCATGGCGTCGACCCAACCGCACAGGCATTGCTGCTCGAGCACGGGTTGGATGGCAGCAGCCATCGAGGCCGGCAGATCAGTGGCAGCATCCTCGGGCAGGCCGATCTGGTATTGACGATGGAGCGCAAGCACGTCCGCCGCATCACCGAGATCGCACCGGAAGCCTCGGGAAAGACCTTCCTGCTGGGCAAGTGGCAGCAGGACCGTGAAATTCCCGATCCATATCGCCAGCAGCGCGCAGCCTTCGAGCATGTGTACAAGCTGATGGCCGAAGGGGTGCAGAGCTGGGTCAAGTACCTGTAGCGCGGGGGTGTGCCGCGGCAGTGCCGACCCTGGTCGGCACGTCGCCGGTCAGTCGGTGATCGACTTCAGGTTGTCATAGAAGAAACGCTCGTCGCGCTCGCCGGTCACGTTATACAGCGAGTATTTGCGTGACAGCATCGCGCCACCGTCGCGGATCAGCGGATTCCAGTTGATCGCCGCACGCGCGCGGGTGGAGCGGGGCAGGACGTGGTCGAACGGGATGCTGAAGTAGAGCCCCTTGTCGAAGCTGCCTTCGCCGAAGTCCGCGGCCGACACATCGGTCTTGGTCGCATACGCGCCCATGGTCACGCCGTTGTCGAACACGCGCGCGATGTTCACCGTGGCGCCATAGTCGCCGGCCAGGTAGCGGCCGACCGACATCGAGCCGACGATGCGTTCGCGTGCATCAAAGGCGTAGTACAGCATTGCATGGCCGGTGGTCATGCGGTAATCGCGCAGGCCCCAGTGCTGGTCGAAGTCGCGCTGCTGCACGCGGTTGATGTTCACCCCGACAGCCCAGGGCTGGTCCATCGGGCGGTACAGCAGCTCACCGCCGACGCCGGCATACATCCATTCCAGGTAGCCGGCGTACGCCATGCCGTAAACGTCGCGTCCAAAGCGGTGGGCGACGTTGAGCTGCAGGTTGGGCAGGGTCACGTCATTGTCGACCATGTAGCGACGCAGGTCGGTACGCACGCGCGGCAGCCGGCTGGGCGCGTTGTACTTGAACTTGTCGTAGTTGTTCAACAGGTCCGCGCTCACCGTCCCGGTCAGCCACATGTCGGGGCGGAAGAAGAAGCTGCCCGAGTAGTTGGCCGCGACCTGGTACAGGATGAAGCCGTCCGGGCCGCCGAGATTCTGCCGGTAACCCAGGCTGAAGCCGCCGCCGTACGGGCTGTGCGGGGCGCGGTAGAGCACCTCGCGGTCCACTTCGGCAGGTGCCTGCAGATCGGTACTGCGCCGCAGGACATCGTCCTCGACCGTGCCGTCCAGGTTGCCCAGCAGCGCATCACGCTTGACCGACATGTCCACGATCGGCATACCCAGTCGGGTGGTGCGCAGGGTGTACCAATCGTAATCGTCGCCCGTCGTACTGGACAGGGTCCGGCCTGCCCGACCGAGGCCCTTGGCCGGGCTGAAGTAGCGCACCTGGTAGCCGTCGACGAACAGTTCGCCGCCTCGGCGGGAAATCTGGTCCACGCGGAAGCCGGCGTTGTCGCGGAGCTGCGATGAAACGGTGGCCCAGTCGGGCTCCACCCCACCGGAAGCGCCGGTTTCAGGCCTGTCGGCGCCCAACGCGAGGGCAGGGGCCTGCTGAGCGGCCTCGGCGCGCTGCGCGGCAGCTGCGCTCGGCTTGATCGGCGGTGGATCAAACGGCTTGGGCGCCGGGGAGGCGCCCCCGGGATTGCCGCGCAGCGTAAGCGAGAACATCGCCGCGTCGCCGCGCTCCCACGCCGCCGTCAGTTCCACATTGCGGTTGGGAACGTAGACGAGGCCGACATTGATCGGCGTGCGCTGGGTCAGGTTGTTGTTGCGCGGTTCCCGCTTGTAGTCGTTGCCGTCGTATTCCACTTTCACCAGCAAGGCGTCCCAGGGCGTCTGGTAGGTAAGACCACCAAAGATGCCAACCGGGCCGCGGAACATGTTGCTGACGCCGAACTTGCCGGCCTGGGCAATGGCGCTGGTGGCGATCGGACGACGGTCCTTGAACCGGTCATCGATGATGCCCAGCGGGTTGGAGAAGTCGCCACGGTTGCCCAGGTAGCCGGTCGCCAGGCCCAGCGAGGCGTCGACGGGGCCGAAGTTCTTGCTGGCCACGAGGTATTCACTGGAGAAGAAGCCGGTGCCGCCGATGTCGCGCACGCCGAACGATACGTCGGGCATCCAGCGCGATTCCTGCCACAGACGCAGCTTGAAATCGATCGACTTGTCCTTGTAGTTCTGGTCGCCGGCAATGTTCGGACCATAACGGATATTGGACACGTTGATGTAGCGGAACGTTCCTTCGAGCCAGCTGAACGGCTGCAACGTGACGTTGTAGCGGCTGTAGGGGGAGTTGTGCGACGCGGTGAAGGCAATGTCGCCCGCGGTGTTCATGCGCGCGGTGGGGGTCTGCAGCAACCCGCTGCCGCCCCATTCGCTTGCGGTGACCGGTGGTGCCTGCTGCGCGTGAAGCGCGGTGGACAGGCACATCGCCAGCAGGCTCACGGCGAGGGTGGCGGGGCCACGGGCGGGCAGGGGTTTTGCGGAAACGGTCATCAAGGATCGACAGGTTGCGTGGCGATGAACGAAGCAAAGTCTTCGTTGAAGGAGGTGTCGATGTGCTTCATCGCCGACTCGCGTACCGGCACGTAGATCGTGCCGCCGGCGGCCACTGGCTGCGCATCGGCACGGTTCCACGCCGCGATGCCCAAGGCCTGCACCAGCCCGTCCGGCTGCACCACGTACAGCGTGTCCGGATCTGCGGCATCGGAAACAGGGCAGTGCGCCAGATAGGCCTTTGCGTCCTGCATCGGCTGGTGGGGCAGCGTGCAGGGCTGGATCACGGCGCCGACGACGTGCACGGTCTGCGGGCGCAGCGGGATGATGATGCTGTCCCCCTGCCCGGCGACGGGATTGTTGTGCGGCTGCACCTGCATCAGGCGGCGATCCAGCACCAACCGCACGCGGCCGGTTGCCGGATGTGCTTCCAGCCACACCTGCAGTAGTTCGCCTGCTGCCCGTACATCAAGGTTTTCATGCTGCGGCAACTGACTCAGCGTATGCAGCAGGCCGGCGCGCTGGCGCAGCTGGTCCTGCCTTTCCTGTTCGCGCTGCAGGCTGCTGCCGAGCAGGTAGGCCGCGGTGCTGGGGCGCACTGCGTTAAGCACATCGGAGATGCGCCCACCCGCCTGCACCTGGACGGCACCGGGCACCTCGACCGCGCCCTGCACGCTGACTTCGGACACACCGGAGTCCGGTAATGCGGCCCACAGCGAAGAAGAGCAGGCCAGGAGTATCAGCGTCGCCGCACTGCGAAACATCATCATTCAGTCCTGCGCCGTGCGGTAGGGTTTGAGCTGGGTGAGTTCCACCGCGTAGCCGGGCGCGAGGTGCTGGCGGCTCTTCCAGATGAAACCGGTCGTTGCATCCGCCCAGTACAGGTTGGTGGCACCAATGCCCCCGCCTTGCAGCTGTTCTTCGAAACGCACCAGTTGCATCTGCCTGCCGAGGATTTCCACTTTGTCCGTGCCGTGGCGGGTGAGCGTTCCGGTGACCGGCACCGACACCGCATAGGCGGGGGTGGCATCGTACTGGCGCTGCACCTTCACCGGCGTGGTGACCTTCGCGAGGTCGTGGAACGGCGAATCGCCGACGATGCGGTTGCTTATCCGCCTTCCGTTACCCGACGTTCCTGTGACCAGGCCATCGCGATCCAGCTGGAATACCGCTTCCCTTCCTGCGTACCAGACCTGCTGCCCATCATCGACATAGCCGAGCACCATGACCGCGCTCATGTCCGGGGCGCGCAGCTGGATCTGCGGATAGCGGTTGGCGGCGACCTGCGCGGGTGTGGCTTCAACATCACGGTTGAAAAGCAGCCGGAACGAATCGCTGGTGGAGCGGCTGGCCGATGTACAGGCGGCCAGCGCGAGTACCAGCGCAGATCCGGCGACAAGCGGTCGGATGGCGCGCCAGCTGCGGGAGGCAGCGCGCTGCGAGGCCTTACGGGCCATCATGTCAGTTGCTTCCGACTTCGTTTTCCGTCCGCGCGGCCGTGTACAGGATGCTGGTGAACGGCAGCAGCTGGTTGACGAAGCGGTTCCAACGGGTCACGCCGGCTGCACCGATGAACACGACGTCGCCCGGCTGCAGCATGAACTGGCTGCCCACGGCGAAGGCGGTCGGCGAACGTGCCTCGAGCTGGTAGACCATCGACGGTTCGGCGATCAGGTCATGCGAACCACGGATCACGTACACGGCGTTGCCGTTGGCAGTGGCCTGGGTCAAGCCACGTGCCCGGCCCAAGGCCTGGTTGAGCGACACGTCGCCGGTGCGGAAGCTGTACGCACCCGGAAGGTTCACTTCGCCAACAACGAAGATCTCCTTGCGGTCCAGGTAAGGCACGAAGATCGAGTCGCCGTCCTTCAGGTACAGCTGGCGGCCGCCGTATTGGTTGGCCAGTGTTTCCAGATTGATCGTATAGGTGACCCCTGCGCGGCTGAGACGCACACCGGACAGGTCGGCCTGGGTGGGATTGAGGCCGCCTTGGCTGATCGCATCGGCAAGTGTCAGCGGGGAGGTGCCCAGTGAGATCGGCGTGGAGCGTTCAGCGGCACCGGTAACCCAGATGCGCTGGCTGCCGTAGTTGAGCACCGACACGTCAACCTGCGGTGACTCGATGTACTTGGCCAGGCGCTGGGTGATTTCCTCGCGCAATTGCACGGGCGTCCTGTCGCGGGCAACCACCTTGCCGATGTAGGGATAGAAGAACGACCCATCACTCTGCACCAGGCGCCCGGCAAGATTGCCCTGCTGCTGCGAGCCCGCCGGCACCGTCAATTCCGGGTGATCCCAAACGGTGACATACAGAACGTCACCCACCCCGACGCGATAGTCCTGCGGCTGGTAGTCGAACAGATCGGCCGGCAGTACCTGCTCGGCCTGCGTTGCGCGGTCCATGGCGATCAGCTTCGGCGTGATCGTGACCATTTCCAGGCGGCCGTCGTCGCTGCGCTGCGAGCGCGATACATCGCTCTGCCGCAGGTGCTGCCCGGGGGCCAGCAGGCAGCCGGAGAGAGTAGCGGACGCAAGGAGGGCGACAGCAAAGCAGGAGAGCTTGGTTTTCATGGATCTATGTGGTTTCCAGCAGGCAAAAAAAACCCTCGCCAAGCATTGCCCGGCGAGGGCTGGGATTCAAGCGGGCTGCAGATCAGCCGCCAGTGCCACCGGTACCGCCAGTGCCGCCGGTGCCACCCGTGCCGCCGGTGCCACCACCGCCGTCGCCGCCACCACCGCCACCGCCGCCGCCTGCGTCATTCTCACCGCTGGAGCTGTCGCCGCCGATGCTGTAGAGGACTGCACCCGTTGCAATCGCTGCCACCACGGTGCTGGCAATGGCGACCGTCGAGTAGCCGCCGGCTTCTGCGCCTGCAACTTCCGCGCTGGTGGTGGTCGAGGACTGCTCAACCTGTGCATCCTGAGCCAGGACGGGGGAAGACAGGCCGACGAGGGCCAGTACTGCAAAGATCTTCTTCATAAAACGGGGTCTCCTACTCCGTCTGGGGGGATTTGAACACCCCTATGGTCAGGGCATGCGGGATGGCTGTCAAGGTAATCACGACATGAAAGGCCTATGGCGTCAGCATTTTACGTTGCAATGTGACGGACTTCTCATGCAACGCGCTTCGTACGTAGGCCTTCTTCGCGCCTGACAGTGCGGTGGCCAGATGCACTACGGCCTCGTGCGTGGTCGCCTGAGGAAAGGCGGCCGGCATGAACGCGCCTGCGATGAGCGCGGCGGCAACCCATCTGGGCGATGCGGGGGCGGTTGCGTCAAGTCGCCGCAAGGTCCATGCCGAGCCGATCGCGCCCAGCAGCCATCCGCTCGCCACTTCCGACCAGGAATGCGCGTTCAGCGGCAAGCGCGAGTAAGCAATGGCCGCTGCCAGCAGCAAGCCGGCCACTGCGACCCAGTACGCGCCACGCCTTGGCATGCACAGCGCGAGCAGCACGGGCCAGATGGAAGCAGACACGGCCGCGTGGCCGCTGATGCCGGTGAAGTCCAGGCGCGCGGAGCCGATGCCCCAACCGAGGAAGGCCAGCTTGGAGGCCAATACCATGGCGCCGATCACGCAGAGCGTGACCGTCCATCGAAGGTGCCAGCGGCTGGCGCGATGCCAGCCCATGACAATCAGGACCAGCGCCGCCGGTACGAGTAAACGGCTGTCGCCCAGGATTGAAAGGAGGTGCCACGTGGACGGCATGCAGGGAGGCACCGGGTGGGGTGGGACAGAATACGGCGCAGTTGCACCGCCCAGCTGACCGTAGCCCTTACGTAGTAGTCCTGCGTGCGCTCAGGCTGTATCCTTCACACCCTCGATCTGGCCCCGTAGCTCAGCTGGATAGAGCGTCCCCCTCCTAAGGGGAAGGTCGCCCGTTCGAATCGGGCCGGGGTCACCAGAATCAAAGTGTTGCGCCGGGGTGGTCGTGAATGCCACGTTTCTCATTGTTTCGGATCGCCTCTGGCACAGTTGGCACAGAGACTCATGGTCGCCGGCGGCACGCATTCTGATGTTGTCGCAACCCGCACGTTTCTGCTCCGCATCTCCGCCCCTGCACTGACCGTTTCCGATATCGATTCCGATATCGAAGGGGCGGATTCCGTTGACCTGATCAACCTCGGCCTTCGTTGCCTGGCTTTCATGGGCAGCCAGAATGCAGCATCCCCGCCTGCGTAGGCGACGCGATGGCCGACGTTGCCGTCATTCCCCCGTCCCGACAGCCGACACTGGGTGTGCGAACTATCGGGGTTGGTGGAATAACGGGAACGGACCCACGCCAGATGCGGGCGTATCGCAGTGATACGGTCAGGGCATGAGCATCATCGGCGGCATCCTGTCCTTCGGCATCGCGCTGGCTGTCTTCAGTTTGCTGTTCGCTGCCTTGTTGACTTTCACGGCCGTCATCGTCAGAACGGTGAGAGCAGCGATGCTGGCTGTTGCCGCCCTGTTCCGAGGGGTGGCCGAAGAACCCTGCATGGACAACGTTTGCCCCGATTGCAACGGAGTAGAAGGGTGTACGCCGCATTGCCCCGGCGGCGCGGTCGATGATGCCGCTGCGCCTACAAGGCCGACTGAGCGCACTGGACAAGGCTTCAAGGCCCTTTTGCGGTTTGACCGCAGGAAGTAGCCGACGGGAAGTGGCCGATTGGAAGTGGCCGACTGACGGGGCGCGGGGCCCGCAGCCCGATATGCAGGCGAATGCCCTCCCGTAGCGCCCGGCCGCCCGCGGCTCCAGCGCCATCCCGCGCCAACGAACGTTTTACACAGCAGGAAGAAGCACTGGATACAGTGCGCGATCACTCAGGGGATTGGCCATGCAGCACCGACGTAACCGGCAAGGGATCAGCTGCGGCATCACCCTTGCCGCGCTGCTGCTGGCACCTCTCGCCGCCGCCGCGCAGGCCGTGACGGCACAAGGACCGGTGGTCGACATGGCGGCCGTCCGGGTCACCGGCGAGCAGCCCGGCCCGGGGCTGTGGAAGGTGAGCAACGCGCAGGGTCACGTGTTGTGGCTGCTGGGTACGGTGGCGCCGTTGCCGGCCGGCGTGACCTGGCGTTCGGACCAGGTGCAGCAGGTCATTGCCACCTCCGACCACGTGCTCGGTCCGCCTGGCTGGACACCGGACGTCAAGCTCGGCCTGCTGCGCGGCCTTACCCTGCTACCGCTGGCGATGAAAACCGCCAAGGATCCGCAGGGGCGCACCCTGCAGCAGATCGTGGCGCCGGAAACCTACGCGCGCTGGCTGGGCCTGAAGGCCACCTATCTTGGCCGCGATGGCGGGGTGGAGAAGAAGCGCCCGATGATCGCTTCGGGCGAGTTGTACATGGCCTTCCTCAAGCGCCAGGGCCTGCGCGACAGCGGGCAGGTGACCGAAGCCCTTGAACGTGCCTACAAGGCCAACAAGCTGCAGCCGGAAGAGGCGCGGGTGAAGCTTCCCATTGCCGATGCGCGGGGCGCCCTGAAGGAATTGCAGGGTACCGAGGTGGACGACCGTGCCTGCTTCGAACGCACATTGGATACCGTGGAATTCCAGGCCCCGGTGCTGCGCGAGCGTGCCAACGCATGGGCATCGGGGGATATCCGGGCCCTGCGCCGGCTGGCCGTGATGTCCATGGCGCGCACCTGCCGGGACGTGGTGCAGGATTCGGCTTTCGCGCGCAGCCGCGGTTGGAACGACTTGCCGCAGCAGGCGCGCACGCAGTGGGTGGGCCTGGCCGACAAGGCGCTGGCCCAGCATGCCAGCACGTTCTCCACGGTACCGGTCAGCCTGCTGCTGGGCCCGGAGGATTACCTGGGTGCGTTGCGCGCCCGTGGCTACGAGATCGAGCCGCCGCCGGAGTGACCTGCTGGCGCTGGCACTGACGCGCGTAGTGCTCAGCGCAGCGGCATGCGCAGGGTGAATGTCGTGCCGATAGCCTCGCCGGACTGCACTGTCAGTGCGCCACCATGCGAAACGGCGATCTGCGAAGCGATGTAAAGCCCCAGGCCCAGGCCGGAATCCAGCCGCTGGTCGCCGGTGCGGTGGAAGGGCTCGAACAGGGTCTTCATCGACGCCTCGGCAATCACCCCTTCGTTGCGCACTTCCAGCACCAGCGCGGTGTCGTCGGCGTGGCCGCGCAGTACGATCGGACGGCCCTTGCGACCGTGGATGGCCGCGTTGATCAGCAGGTTGCTGACCAGTTGCGAGAGGCGGTCCGCATCGCAGGTCACCACCTCGGGCAGCGCCAGTTCAACGATCAACGGACAACCGGGGTAGGGGGCCAGTGCCTGCTCGGCGGCGTTGGCCAGCAGCGCAGACAGATCACGCCAGGGCCGCACACGCAGGGCGATGCCCGAGCCCAGCCGGCCGCGTGCGAAATCCAGCGTCACATCGATCAGTTCCGCCATCCGGTCCGCGCTGTCGTCCAGGTGCCGCAGCAGGCTCTGCTGCGCCTCGCTGGTGGCCGACAAGGACAGCAGGTCTGAGGTGACCCGGATCGCCTGCAGCGGATTGCGCAGGTCATGGGCCAGCACGGCGATGAACTCCTCGCGCTCCTTTCCTTCCTGGCGCAGCGCGCTGTTGAGTACTTCGGAGGCTTGCAGGCGGCTTTCGGGCGACGCGTTCCGATCCCGCTTGTCGCCGTCGTGCTGGTCACCGGAGTCGTGCGCTTCGGCCGCGCCGATCTGCTCGGCCACCACCGCCCCCAGCGCACGCATGGCGTGCACGATTTCATCGGTGATCACGCGGGGCTCGGGATCCAGCGTGCACAGCGTGCCGAACACCCGCCCATCGGCCAGTACCACCGGCACCGAGATGTAGCTGCGGAAGCCATGCAGGGCCGGGATTGGACTGTCGCAGCGCTTCTGGTCCTGGCGGCAATCGCCGAACCAGATCGCTTCCCCGGTCGCGGTCACGTCGCGGCAGAAGGTGTTGATCAGATCCAGCCGAAGGCCGGCGGAGATGCCGAGCCCAGCGCGGTCCAGTGCGTGCACGGCGCGCCATTGCTGCTCACCGACCTCGCCGATCAGCGCCACACGCATGCCGCTTACGGCACAGGCAAGTTCCAGGCAGGAGTGGAACGAGGGCAGGGGACCTTCCTTGGTGGATCTGTCATGCATAGGGCGGGGCATGCCGTTTCAGGAACACTGGGCCGAACGTCGGTCGCGATGGGTCGATTGTGACATTGCCATTCGTATCCCGTTCTCTGGCGTCGCCCTGAATCCTTAACCGTTCATGCGCTTGGCCGGGTTTACGTAGCGCTCCAGATCCCGAACGCAACAACGATCAGCGGCAAGCCGGAAATGGATAGTGGAGTCACGTTCTGCCGACTGGAGAATCAGTCGCGTCTGATGGGCTGGGTGCGTCCAAGGCTGCACGCTTGCGCCGCAACAGCTGACGCCCCGTTGGCATGGAGTTTTGCCATGGAATACATGATCGCGCTGTTGAAAGAAATGGCGCTGGTCCCGGTAACCCTTCTGCCGATCATCAATCCGCTGAGCATCGCCTCGATATTCGTCTCCACCGTTGGCAACAAGCACGCCCTGGCGCGCGTGCTGGCGCGCCAGATCGGGATGAACGTGGCGTGGGTGATCATCGGTTCGATGCTGGTCGGCACCTACGTGCTGACCATCTTCGGCATTTCGCTGGCGGTCGTGCGTTTCGGTGGCGGCCTGCTGGTGGCGGCCAGTGCCTGGCGCATGCTGGCGCCGCGCCCGGATACCTCACCGACGGTGCAGGAGACCGAGGCGGCTGGCATTGCCGACAATCAGTTGATGCAACGCAGTTTCTATCCGCTGACGTTCCCGCTGACCACCGGCCCGGGTGTGATTTCCGCCTGCATCACCTTGGGCGCGCACGGCGAATCGATGAATCCGCTGCATTTTCTTTCCGGCGCGATCGTCGCGGTCGGCGGGGCGCTGATGGTGGCAGTGGTGATCTACCTGATCCTGCGCAACTCGATCGTGGTGGTCACCCGCCTGGGCCCCTCAGGCGCGGTGGTGATGCAGCAACTGGTTGCCTTCGTGCTGTTGTGCATCGGCATCCAGCTGGTGTGGTCGGGCTGGCTGGACCTGAGCGCAGCCCATTGAAAGCAAGCGGCCGCTCAACGTGCGGTCAGCAGCTCCACCAGCTGCCGCAGCCGATACGGCTTGGGCAGGAACTCCACATGCCCCGGCAACGGTGGCAGCTGCGAACGCGCATAGCCGGAGGACAGGATCATCCGCGCGCCCGGCTGGGTACGGGCGACGTGTTCGCTGAGCTCGATCCCGGACATCCCGTTGGGCATGCTGACATCGCTGAACACCACATCGTATTGATGCTCGCCAGCCATCATTGCCAGCGCTTCGTGGCCATCGGCGGTGGTATCGACGTTGATGCCCATGTCCTGCAGGGCCAGGCCGATCATGTCGCGCAGGTCTTCCTGGTCTTCGACCATGAGTACGCGGATGGAATCAGTCATTGGCAGGAACCTCCAGGGCAGGCAGCAGCAGGCTGACCGTCGTGCCACCACCTTCGGTGCTGGACACATCGACGAAACCGCCGCATTGGGTGATGAAACCGAACACCTGGCTCAGGCCCAGACCGCTGCCCTTGCCGATGTCCTTGGTCGTGAAAAATGGCTCGCTGGCCCGGGCGGCGACGTCTGGCGCCATGCCGTGGCCCTCATCCTGAACGCGGATGGCGACGAAATTCCGGTACGTGGGCGTGTCGGCCTGGGGATCCAGGCGACGCTCGATGTCCCCGATGATACAGATACGACCGCCCTCCGGCATGGCATCGCAGGCGTTGCCGACCAGGTTGGACAGCGCCGCCTCCAGTTGCCCGGGATCCAGCAGCACGTCCGGCAGGTCGCTGCGCAGCTGCAGGCTGAGCGAATGATGAGCCAGGCAGCGCTGCTGGAGCGCCGCCATCGCCGGCTGCAGCCAGTTCGCGGTGGTGACCCGTTCGCGCACCAGCGTCTGGCCGGCACCGAAGGCAAGCAGCTGCCGGGTCAGCAGCGCGCCACGGTCGGCCGCGGCCTGCGCATTGCTGATCAGGCGTTCGGTGGTTTCATCCGAAGCGCAGCGCAGCGCGATCAGGTCCAGCGCATTGTGGATGGTGGTCAGCAGGTTGTTGAACTCGTGCGCCAGCCCGCGGCTGAGCTGGCTCACTTTTTCGAACTGCTGGGTGCTGGCGAGCGCCCGCTGCGCATCACGCAGCAGCACCTGCGCCTGGTAGCTTTCGGTGATATCGCGGGTCACCTTGACGAAGCCGACGAGGTGCTCGCCTTCATACACCGGTTCGATGACTACGCTGGCGCGGAAACGGCTCCCGTCACTGCGCACCCGCCAGCCCTCACCTGCGTAGCGGCCTTCGCTGGCAGCGATGGACAGCGAGCGCTCGGGCTCGCCGGCATCGCGGTCGGCGGGGCAGTGGAAACGGCTGAAATGGGTGCCGATCACTTCCTCGGCGCTGTAGCCCTTGATCCGCTGCGCGCCGGGATTCCAGGTGCACACCACGCCGTCCGGATCCATCAGGTACAGGGCATGGTCAGTGACGCTCTCGATAAGGAGCGTCAACTGTCTGGACGTATCTGTCTGAGCGGTGAGCTTGGAGACGGCGTTTACCACGGGACTGCGCTGAAACCCCTGAGGCCGGTGACGCTAGAAGCGACAGTGTGAAGGAATTGTGTACGCGGTCACGTGCCGAAAGTCGTGCCGGAAACGACGGGCATTCAGTTAACATCGCACTTCTTTGTGTCGGGATCTCCACCCATGACGTCAGCTTCAAGTACGCGTGACCCCTGGATATGGGGCCTGTCCGCCGCCCTGCTAGCGGCAACCGCTGCGCTTGAACTGGTTGTCCCACTTGGGTATGCGGTCTGGCTGGCGTACTTCCTGGCGATTGGCGTGACGGTGTTCCAGCGCCACGCCGGGCTGCCGCTGGTGGTCGCCGTGGCTGCCTGTGTGTTCCTGGCGGTCGGCTACAACATCGCGCCGGCGAGTACCAATTCAGCTTTCTCATACGTCAACCGCAGCATTGGCGGATTCGCCTTCCTGATGATCGGATTGATCGTCAACCGCGCAATCCAGGCGCGCCGCGAAGCGGCCGAGGCGCTGTGGCTGCAGGAGAGCGAAAACGTCGTGGCGATGAGCCTGCGCGGCGACCTGGGGCCGGAAAAAATCGCCGAGGCGGCGATGACCACCCTGGCCGAGCAGCTGAAAGCGCAGACCGCGGTGATGTACCGCATCGAGAACCATCAGCTGTTGCTGACCGGCGGCGTTGCCCTGCCGGCCACCGTCCCGCAGTCGCTGGGCCTGAACGAAGGGCAGCTGGGCGAGGTGATCCGCGAAGGCAAGGTGCGCCACCTGCAGGAAGGCGAAGGCAGCGTGCTGCAGATCAGCAGCAGCCTGGGCAGCACCCCGTTGCGCGAACGCGTGCTGGCGCCGATCTTCAGCGATGACCAGATCGTGGGCGTGGTGGAACTGGGCCGCATCCGCGCGGGCCGTGCGCCGCAGCTGGACCGTGAGCTGCTGCAGCGCTGCGCCGACACCATCGGCATCGCGCTGCGCGCGGCGGTGTTGCGCGCGCGGCTGGCCGAACTGCTGGAAGAATCCCAGCGCCAGAGCGAAGAGCTGCAGGCCCAGCAGGAAGAGCTACGGGTGGCCAACGAAGAGCTGGAAGAACAGAGCCGCAGCCTGCTGCATTCGCAGACCAATCTGGAGCAGCAGCAGGCCGAGATGGAGCAGACCAACGTGCAGCTGGAAGAGCGCACGCATGAGCTGGAAGGCCAGAAGCAGGCCCTGCTGGTGGCCCAGGCGCAGCTGGTGCGCAATTCCAATGAGCTGTCTGCTGCTTCGCGCTACAAGTCCGAGTTCCTGGCCAACATGTCGCACGAGCTGCGCACCCCGCTCAACAGCTCGCTGATCCTGGCCAAGCTGCTGTCGGACAATCGCGATGGCACGCTCAGCGACGAGCAGGTCAAGTACGCGCAGGCCATCCTGTCGTCTAACAACGACCTGCTGGCACTGATCAACGACATCCTGGACCTGGCCCGCATCGAGGCCGGTCACGTGGAACTGGCCGATGAGATCGTCGTCGTCGAAGGCGCCCTGCAGCGCCTGCGCGAGACCTTCGAGCCGCTGGCGCGGGAGAAAGGCCTGGCGCTGGAGATCGTCGCCGACGCCGGTGCGCCCAGCCAGTTCACCGCCGACAGTCAGCGCCTGCAGCAGATCCTGAAGAACCTGCTGGCCAACGCAGTGAAGTTCACCGAACACGGCACGGTCAGTCTGCAGGTGCAGGCCGCCGGGCGCGATCGCGTGCGTTTCGTGGTGCGCGACAGCGGCATCGGCATTGCCGCCGAACAGCTGGACGCCATCTTCGAGGCCTTCCGCCAGGCAGATGGCAGCACCCGCCGCCGCTACGGTGGCACCGGCCTGGGGCTGTCGATTTCGCGCGACCTGGCCACCCGGATGGGCGGTGACATCCGCGTGGACAGCGAGCCGGGCCGCGGCAGCACCTTCAGCGTGGAACTTCCATTGAGCGGGGCGCCGGAACAGCCCGACGCGCCGGCCACGCTGGGCAGCGCGCATGCGCCGCAGCCGGTGGTCGCCTCGGCAGCGTCACCGTCCCCGGCTCGCGCAGGGTCCAATGCCGGCTCGCCGGCGGTGCGCAGCGAAGCGGTTGCGCCATCGTTGGGCGCCTGGAAGACGGCCGTGGCCCATGGCGCCAGCGCCCAGCGCAGCGAGCGCCTGATCCTGGCAGTGGAAGATGATGCCGCGTTCGCCGAAGCGCTGGTCGCGCTGGCACGCGAACTCGATTTCGACTGCGTGGTGGCCACCACCGCTGAGGAAGCCTTGTCGCTGGCGCGCGAGCTGCGCCCCAGCGGCGTGCTGCTGGACATCGGCCTGCCCGATGTGTCCGGCCTGAGCGTGCTCGAACGCCTGAAGCGTGATCCGCTGACCCGCCACATCCCCGTGCACGTGGTATCGGGCATGGAGCGCAGCCAGCTGGCGATGGAGCTGGGCGCCATCGGTTACGTGATCAAGCCGGCCACCCGTGAGCGATTGGTCGAGGCGATCCAGCACCTGGAAAAAACCAGCCAGCGCGACGTGCGCCGCCTGCTGATCGTCGAAGATGACACCGAACTGCGCGGCAACCTGGAACTGCTGCTGGGCCGGGAACAGCTGGAAATCACTGCCGTGGGCACCCTCGCCGAGGCGGTGCAACAGCTCAGCAGCGCGACCTTCGACTGCATGGTGACCGACCTGGCGCTGCCCGATGGCAGCGGTTACGACCTGCTGGAGTTCATGGCCGGCAGCGAGGACGTCAGCTTCCCGCCGGTGATCGTCTATACCGGCCGCGCGCTGGGCCGCGAAGAAGAACAGCGCCTGCGCCGCTATTCCAAGAGCATCATCATCAAGGGCGCACGGTCGCCCGAGCGCCTGCTCGATGAAGTCACCCTGTTCCTGCACAGCGTGGAAGCCAACCTGCCCAGCGACCAGCAGCGCCTGCTGCGCGAAGCGCGGCGCCGCGATTCGGTGCTGGATGGGCGCACCGTGCTGCTGGCCGAAGACGATGTGCGCAACATCTTCGCCCTGTCCAGCGTGCTCGAGCCGCTGGGGGTGAAACTCGAAATCGCCCGCAACGGTCGCGAAGCCGTCGATCGCCTGGCCAGCATGGAAGTGGACCTGGTGTTGATGGACATCATGATGCCGGAGATGGACGGCCTGACCGCGATGCGTGAGATCCGCAGCCAGCGCCAGCACAAGGACCTGCCGATCATCGCGCTGACCGCCAAGGCCATGCCCGACGACCGCGAGCGTTGCCTGCAGGCCGGCGCCAACGATTACATCGCCAAGCCCATCGATGTCGACAAGCTGGTGTCGCTGTGCCGGGTATGGTGTTCGCGGCAATGAACGAGCAGGAGCTGTTCGACCTGGAGCTGAAGGTCCTGGTGGAGGCGATCTACCAGCGCTACCACTACGATTTCCGCAATTATGCGGTGTCTTCGCTACGGCGTCGGATGCACCAGGCGATGCAGCGTTACGACTGCGCACGCCTGTCGGACCTGCAGCACCGGTTGCTGCACGAGCCCGAACTGTTCACCCAGGCCATGCAGTTCTTCACCGTGCAGGTGTCGGAGATGTTCCGTGACCCGTCCTACTTCCTGGCGCTGCGCGAGCACGCCGTGCCGGTGCTGAAGACCTATCCGTCGATCAAGCTGTGGGTGGCCGGCTGCAGCACCGGCGAGGAAGTCTGGTCGTTGGCGATCCTGCTGCAGGAAGAGGGGCTGCTGGACCGGAGCATCATCTACGCCACCGACATCAATCCGGCCGCGCTGGCAGCGGCCGAATCGGGCACCTACGGCATCGACCGCATCGCCCAGTTCAGCCGCAACTACCTGCAGGCGGGCGGCCAGGGGTCGCTGTCGGACTACTACACCACCGGCTACGACGGGGCGGTGTTCGATCGTCGGCTGCGTCGCAACGTGGTATTCGCCGACCACAGTCTGGCCACCGATACCGTGTTCTCCGAAGTGCACCTGGTGTCCTGCCGCAACGTGCTGATCTACTTCAACCGGCCGCTGCAGGACCGCGCCGTCGGCCTGTTCCGCGAAGCCCTGGTCCATCGTGGATTCCTGGGCCTGGGCAGCAAGGAATCGCTGCAGTTCGGCGAGCACGGCAATGCCTTTGAAGCCGCTGCGCGCGAACAGCGCCTGTACCGGAAGGCGGCCTGATGGACGGTCCGGTCCCGCGCCTGTTGGTGATCGGTGCCTCGGCAGGCGGCGTTTCGGCGCTGCAGCGCGTGCTGGGTGCGTTGCCGGCGGCGCTGCCGTGCCCGGCGCTGGTAGTGCTGCACATACCGCGTGACCGGCCCAGCCGCATCGCCGAACTGCTCGATCCGGGCTCGGCGCTGCGGGTGCGCGAGGCCGAGGACAAGCAGCCGCTGGAGGTGGGCACGGTGACCTTCGCGCCGCCGGACTACCACATGCTGGTCGAAGACGAGGGCTCCATCGCGCTGTCTCTGGATGAGGCCGTGCTGTTCTCACGCCCGGCCATCGACCCGTTGTTCGAATCGGCCGCGGCGGTGTTTGGCGCTGATGTACTGGCGATCCTGCTGACCGGGGCCAGCAGCGATGGCAGCGAAGGCGTGGCTGCCGTGCGCCAGGCCGGTGGCCAAGCCTGGCTGCAATGTCCCGAAGATGCCGAGGCGCCGATGATGCCTGCCTCGGCCCTGCAGCGTGCGGGTGCCGATGCGGTGCTCACGCTGGATGAACTATGCGAATGCCTGAAGGAATTGAAATGAACCTGCTTGCTCCTGCGCCTGTGGAAGACGCGGCGCCGGTCAACATACTGATCGTCGATGACGTGCCGCAGAACCTGGTGGCGATGGAAGCGCTGTTGCGCCGTGATGGCCTGCGCATCCTCTGCGCGGGCTCCGGCAACGAGGCGCTGGAACTGCTGCTTGAACACGAAGTGGCGCTGGCCCTGCTGGATGTGCAGATGCCGGAGATGGATGGCTTCGCGCTGGCCGAACTGATGCGCGGTTCGGCGCGCAGCCGCGACGTGCCGATCATCTTCCTGACCGCTTCGCCGCAGGATCCGGTGCGCGCCTTCAAGGGCTATGAAAGCGGTGCGGTGGACTTCCTGCACAAGCCGATCGAGCCGCAGATCATCCTCGGCAAGCTCGGCGTGTTCATCGAGCTCTACCAGCAGAAGCGCCTGTTGAAGTCGCGCAACGAAGCGCTGGAGCGCGCGCTGACGCTCAACGAAACCATGATGGCGGTGCTGACGCACGACCTGCGCACGCCGCTGTCGGCGATCCTGCTGTGTGCAGACAAACTGTCGCTGGACATTCCGGCCGATGCCAGCGCGCAGCAGACCCTGCACCACCTGGAAGCCAGCACGCTGCGGATGGCGCGCATGGTCGACCAGCTGCTCGATTTCTCGCGCATCCGCTCCGGCGGGCTGCGCCTGGAGCGCACCCCGTGCAATGCGGCCACCGTGATCGATGCGGTGGTGCAGGAAGTGGAGCAGGGCAATGCCACTGCTGCGATCGAAGTGGTCGCGCTGGGTGATGCGCGCATGCAGGGCGACCCGGACCGGCTGGCCCAGGTGGCCTCCAACCTGATCGGCAACGCATTGCTGCACGGCGGGCAGGCGCCCATCCAGGTGCATGTGGATGGCGAGGACCCCGCCCAGGTGGTGCTGCGCGTGCGCAACCGCGGGCAGATCGGTGAAAGCCTGCTGCCGCGTCTGTTCGAGCCCTTCAAGGCCAGCTTCCATGCCAGCAAGGGGCTGGGCCTGGGGCTGTTCATCGCCGACCAGTTCGTACGCGCACACGGCGGAAAGCTGCAGGCACGCAATGAAGCGCAGGACGTGGTGTTCGAAGCCCATTTGCCGCGCCGGGCCTGACCCGGCCGGCATTGCGCGGCCGCGATGGCGGCGGCAGACTGCTGGTATGAACGCGCCGCGCTTCCATGTCCGCAGTTATGGCGACGCCTGCGGTGGCGATCGCCACGATTACGCGCAGTGGGTGTTGCCGCTGCATGGCGAACTGCAGTTCGAACTGGACGGACACGGTGCGCGGCTGGATGCCCTGCAGGGCGTCTTCGTGGCACCCGGCGAATCCCATGACCAGGTCGGGCGGGGCGTCAACCAGCACCTGATCATCGACTGCGACGCGTCCTGGTTCGATGGCCCCACCCTGGAACACCTGCGCGGGCAGCGCTGGTTGTCGCTGCCACAGGCACTGCGCGCATCGTTGCAGGCGCTGCCGGCCGGGAGCCGCGGCGAGGACTTGCTGCCGCTGCTGCTGCAGGCGTTCGCGCCCGATGGCAGCGGTGCACGCCTGCAGGCCCTGTGCGCGCGCATGCAGGCCGCCCCCGCCGAAGCTTGGCCGGTGGAGCGCATGGCGCAGTTGGCAGGGCTCAGTACCAGTCATCTGCACGCCCGCTTCCTGCGCGAACTGGGGCTGCCGCCGCAGGCCTGGCTGAGTGCGCTGCGGTTGCGCTGGGCCCGTCATCTACTGCGCAGCACCCAACTGCCGATCAGCACGGTCGCCCAGCTGGCCGGTTACTCTGAGCAGAGCGCGCTGACCCGTGCACTGCGCCGCGAGACCGGGCGGACCCCGGCGATGTGGCGAAGCCAGCCATCGTAGGCCGGGTCAAGACGCGCGTCGCCGGAGCGCACTAGACTTCGCGCCTGTCAGCTGCAGGTGTGTGCGATGAATCGTTCGATGGGCGTGGGGATCGGCAACGGCGTGATGGCCGGTGCGCTGTGGGGTGTGGTGTTCCTGGCGCCTGCGGTGCTGCTGGCGTTTGATGCCCTGCAACTGTCGGCCGGGCGCTACCTCATCTACGGGCTGGTCGCGCTGTTGCTGCTGGCGCCGCGCTGGAAGCGGCTGGCACCGCAGCTCGGCATGGCCGAGTCGCGCGGACTGGTGTGGCTGAGCCTGGCCGGCAACCTGGTGTATTTCCTGCTTTTGGCCACGGCGGTGCAGTGGGCTGGCGGTGCCGCTGCTTCGCTGATCGTCGGGCTCATTCCGGTGGTGGTGACCTTGGTGGCGGTGCGCGAAGAGGGCGCGGTGCAGCTGCGCCAGCTGGCGCCCGCGCTGCTGCTGTGCCTGCTTGGCGTGGCACTGGTGGGCTATGAAGCGCTGGTGTCCGAACATGTGCAGACGCCGTGGCGGCAGCGCGTGCTTGGTCTTGTGTGCGCCTTTGGCGCGCTGCTTTCATGGGCGGCGTATTCGGTGGGCAACAGCCGATGGCTGGCGCGCCGTCCCGATCTGTCCGCCCACGATTGGTCGCTGCTGACCGGCGTGGTCACCGGTGCGCTGGCGCTGCTGCTGGTGCCGTCGGCGTTCGTGTTCAACGGGGCGGTGCACGCGCCCGGCCAGTGGAGCCTGTTCTGGGCGGTCAGCGCGGGCGTAGCGGTAGTCGCCTCGCTGCTCGGCAACGCCTGCTGGAACCGCGCCAGCCGCCTGCTGCCGCTGACCCTGACCGGACAGATGATCGTGTTCGAGACCCTTTTCGCGCTGCTATATGGCTTCGTTTGGCAACGCCGCTGGCCGACCGTGCTGGAAACCGTTGCCATCGGCTGCCTGGTGGCGGGCGTGTTGTGGTGCGCGCACGCACACCGTGCACCACCGGCGATTGCTGAACATGCGGGTTGAACCCTAGAGCGGCCTGCTTCGTCTCCGATGCAACCTTTTTCGCCGGCGTTGGCGGCTGATAAAGGTGCGTGATCTTTTGCACTGCAGCACTTGACAGCGGCTTGCCCGGCGGTGTTTTCTAGCGTCATGGTCCTTGCCTCCGCCACCTTCGCCTCGCTCCTCGCCGCTTCCGCGGCAGGCCTGCGCGCGAGCTCCACGGCCGGCACCACCACCATTACCACCATTACCACCACCCGCAGGGTGCGGTCCGTCGTCTTCGCGTAACTCACGAAAACCACGGCCCCGCACCGAACCAGGTGGCGGGGAAACCTTCCACTGGCGCGATGCGGGGCCTCCCACCGAGGTCACCATGTCCATTGCCGCTGCTGCACCGTCCGCCGATTCCGCTCCGCCACGTTCCGCCGCGCAACCGCGCGTGGTGGTGCACAAGTTCGGCGGCACCTCCGTCGCCGATGCCGACTGCTACCGCCACGTCGCGCGACTGCTGCAGGCGCGTCCGGAAGCGCTGCAGGTCACCGTGGTGTCGGCGATGAAGGGCGTGACCGATGCGCTGATCGCGCTGGCGCGGTTGGCCGCGGCCGGCGATGCGCAGTGGCGCGAACACTGGCATGACCTGCGCGCCCGCCATCGCGGCGCGGCGGCGTCGCTGCTCGGCGAACACGCCGGCGCCAGCGTGGAATGGCTCGATGCCCGTTTCGATGAACTCGCCGAACTGCTGGCCGCGCTGGCGGTGATCGGCGGCCTGCCCGAGGAAGTGCTTGATCGCGTGCAGGGCTTGGGTGAAGTCTGTTCGGCGCACCTGCTGGGCCAGCATTTCCTGGCCAGCGGCGAGCCGTGCGCAGTGTTGGATGCACGCGAGGTGCTGGTGGTCGAGCACGGCGAGCTGGGCGTCAACGTCGATTGGGAAACCAGCGCACAGCGCCTGCACGTGTGGCGACAGGCGAACGTGCAGCAGCGCGTCGTGGCCACCGGCTTCATCGCACGCGACCGCCACGATCGCATCACCACCCTCGGCCGCAACGGCAGTGATTACTCCGGGGCTATCTTCGCAGCGCTGTTCAATGCCGACGAGCTGCAGATCTGGACCGACGTCGATGGTGTGCTGTCGGCTGATCCGCGGCTGGTGCCCGAAGCGGTGCAGCTCGAGGCGCTGAGCTATGACGAGGCCTGCGAGCTGGCCTATTTCGGGGCCAAGGTGGTGCACCCACAGACCATGTCCCCGGCCATCCTGCGCGGCCTGCCGATCCTGATCCGCAATACCTTCCAACCCGAGCATCCCGGTACCCGCATCAGTGCGGAGCGCTCGGTGCGTGGACCGATCAAGGGCCTGACCCTGAGCGCGGAACTGGCCGTGCTGAACCTGGAAGGCACCGGCCTGATCGGCGTGCCGGGCACGGCCGAGCGGGTGTTCTCCGCGCTGCGCCAGGCGCATGTGTCGGTGGTGATGATCTCGCAGGGGTCTTCCGAACATTCCATCTGCTGCGTGGTCCGCGGCAACGAATCCGAACGCGGTCGTGACGCGTTGCTGCAGGCCTTCGCGCATGAGCTGGCGGTCGGCCAGGTCCAGCGCGTGCAGTTGCGCGGCGGGGTCAGCGTACTGGCGGCGGTGGGTGACGGCATGGCCGGCCAGCCCGGCGTGGCCGCGCGCCTGTTCGAATCGCTGGGCAGGGCGCAGGTGAACATCCTGGCCATCGCGCAGGGCTCGAGCGAGCGCAATATTTCAGTGGCCGTGGACAGCGGTGATGCCACGCGCGCGCTGCGCGCGGCGCATGCTGGATTCTGGCTGTCACCGCAGACCTTCGCGGTCGGGGTGATCGGGCCGGGCAATGTCGGCGCGGCGCTGCTGGACCAGCTGCAGGCCGCGCAGCCGCAGCTGCTGGGCAAGGCCAACATCGACCTGCGCCTACGCGCGGTGGCGTCCCGGCGCGGCATGCACCTGGCCCCGCGCGCGTTGCAGGGGCCTTGGCGCGCCGCCCTCGCCGATGCAGCGTCGGCCAGTGACCTGGATGCCTTCACCGCGCACCTGTTGTCAGCGCACCTGCCGCATGCGGTGGTCATCGACTGCAGCGGCAGTGCCGAGGTTGCCGGGCGCTACGAAGGCTGGCTGGCGGCCGGCATCCATGTGGTGACGCCGAACAAACAGGCCGGCTCCGGGCCGCTGGCGCGTTACCAGTCGATCCGCGCTGCGGCGGCGGCCAGCGGGGCGCGCTTCCGTTACGAGGCCACCGTCGGCGCCGGCCTGCCGGTGATCACCACGCTGCGCGACCTGGTCGATACCGGCGATGAAGTGCTGTCCATCGAAGGCATCTTCTCCGGCACCCTGGCGTGGCTGTTCAACCGCTTCGACGGCAGCCAGCCGTTCTCCGCATTGGTAGAGCAGGCACGTGGCATGGGCTATACCGAACCGGACCCGCGCGATGACCTGTCCGGCATCGACGTGGCCCGCAAGCTGGTGATCCTGGCGCGCGAAGCCGGGCGCGAGCTGAGCCTGGAACAGGTGCAGGTGGAAAGCCTGGTGCCCGAGGCGCTGCGTGCCGGCAGCGTGGACGACTTCATGCAGCGCCTGGGCGATAACGATGAGGCGCTGCTTCAACGCCTGCAGCAGGCGCGCGAAAGCGGCGCCGTGCTGCGTTACGTCGCCGCGTTGTCAGCGCAGGGCGCATCGGTCGGGCTGGTCGAAGTGCCGGTGGACCATGCCTTTGCCAACCTCAAACTGACCGACAACGTGGTGCAGTTCCGCACCCGGCGCTACTGCGACAACCCGCTGGTGGTGCAAGGGCCGGGCGCGGGTCCGGAAGTCACCGCGGCCGGCGTGTTCGCCGATCTGCTGCGGGTGGCCGCGGGCGAGGGAGCGCGCCTGTGATCGCACGTGCCTTCGCACCGGCCTCGGTGGGCAATGTCGGGGTAGGCTTCGACATCCTTGGCCATGCCATCGCCGGTATCGGTGACACGGTGACGGTGCGCCGCATCGCCGAGCGCGAGGTGTGCATCGAGGCCATCCGCGGGGCCGACGTGCCGTTGCCACGGGAGGCTGCGTTGAACACGGCCGGTGCATCGCTGCTGGCGTTGCAACAAGGGCTGGACCTGCCGTTCGGCTTCGCCGTGGAGATCGACAAGGGCATTCCGCTGGGGTCCGGCATGGGGGGCTCGGCGGCCTCGTGCGTGGCCGCGCTGGTAGCCGCCAATGCACTGTTGGACAGTCCGCTGGACCGGCACGCGCTGTATCGCTTCGCGTTGGAAGGCGAACTGGTGGCCAGCGGCGGCCGCCACGGCGACAACCTGGGACCGATGCTGCTGGGTGGGCTGGTGCTGAGCACCGCCGACCGGCTGGTGCCGATCCCGGTGCCGGCGCAGTGGCACAGCCTGCTGGTGCACCCGGACGCGGTGCTGGAAACGCGCCGCGCGCGCGCCGCGCTGCAGGGCAGCTATGCGTTGGGCGATTTCGTGGCGCAGAGCGCCAACCTGGCGCTGGTACTGGCCGGCTGCCACCAGGGCGACGCCGCGCTGGTGCGCGCGGGCCTGCGCGACGTGCTGATAGAGCCGCGCCGCGCGCCGTTGATCATCGGCTTTGATGTCGCGCGTGATGCCGCGCTGGCGGCCGGGGCAATGGGTGCCAGCATCTCCGGCGCCGGCCCCAGTGTGTTCGCCTGGTTCGAAGACCAGGCCAGTGCCGAAGCCGCTGCAGCGCCGGTGCAGGCGGCCTTCTCTGCGGCCGGCTTCGACAGCCAGGCCTGGGTGTCTTCGCTGGCGGCGCCGGCGGCGGTGCTGCTGTGAACTCTTCTTCCTTACAGGATCGTGCGATGCGCTTTGTCTCTACCCGCGGCCAGTCCCCGGCCGTTTCGTTGAGTGCGGCGATCGCCGCCGGGCTGGCTCCGGATGGCGGCCTGTACGTGCCCGAACAGCTGCCCGCGCCGCGCGAATGGATCGCCACGCCGAGCCTGGCGCAGACCGCCGCGCAGGTGCTGGCACCGTTCTTCGAAGGCGATCCGCTGGCCGACGCGCTGCCGGCGATCTGCGCCGAAGCCTTTGATTTCCCGGTACCGCTGCGTGCCTTGCCGCGTCGCGGTGACCACGTGTTGGAGCTGTTTCATGGACCGACCGCCGCGTTCAAGGATGTCGGTGCGCGCTTCCTCGCCGCCACTCTGGCACGCTTGCGCAATGGCGAGTCGAAGCCGCTGACGATCGTGGTAGCCACCTCCGGTGATACCGGTGCGGCGGTGGCGGCGGCCTTCCACGGCCAGCCGGGTCTGCGCGTGGTGGTGCTGTATCCCGATGGCCGGGTGTCGCCGCGCCAGGCGCACCAGCTGGGCTGCTTCGGCGACAACATCCAGGCCTTCCGCGTTGCCGGTTCGTTCGATGACTGCCAGGCGCTGGTCAAGCAGGCACTCGGCGATGGCGAGCTGCAGGCTATGGTTCCGCTCAGCTCGGCCAACAGCATCAGCCTGGGCCGGTTGCTGCCGCAGATGAGTTACTACGCCCACGCCGCACTCCAGCACCAGCAGGCGGGCAGGGCAGCGCTGAACCTGGTGATCCCGACCGGCAACCTGGGCAACGCGATGGCCGCGATCCTGGCCCGGGGCATCGGCCTGCCGATCGGGAGCATCGCGCTGGCAACCAATGCCAACGACGTGCTGCCGCGCTACTTCGCCGGCGCTGACTACCAACCCGCCCACAGCGTGGCCACCACCGCCAACGCCATGGATGTGGGCACGCCGAGCAACTTCGAACGGCTGCGCTGGCTGTTCAACGGCGATGACGCGGCGTTGCGCCAGGCCTTCACCGCGGAGGCGGTGGATGACGTGGCGATCCGCGCGACCATCGCCAGCGCGCATGCCGGTAGTGGCGAAGTGTTCTGCCCGCATACCGCCACTGCGGTCACGGTGCTCAACGCGCTGCGCGCCAAGGGAGCCAAGGGGGACTGGGCGGTGGTGGCCACCGCACACCCGGCCAAGTTCGAATCAGTGGTGGAGCCGTTGATCGGCGAGGCGCTGCCCGTGCCGCCGACGCTGGGCGCGCTGCTGCGCAGGCCAGCACATGCCGAGCCGCTGGCAGCCGACTATGCAGCATTCCGTACGGTGCTGCAGGCCGGCTTCCCGATGCCGGAACGAGAAGCCGCCGAGCATGGCTCGGCGCTACCAGAACATGGTGCCGGTGCACGGTAGCGCCGACCCACGGTCGGCCAGCGCCCAGACCACCACATGGCGCCGGAGTGCGGTAGCGCCGACCCATGGTCGGCGAGCGCGCAGCGCGGCCGGTGTCCGGCTGCACCCCAGCTGCCGCCCGCGTGGAGCCCCTTACCCGGTTGCCAGCGTCCGCAGCGCCGGTTCGTCCAGCAGCTCCACCACGTTCAGGTGGGGCAGGGCGATCAACGCCTGCTGGCGCAAGCGGGTGAAGGTGCGGCTGACCGTTTCCATGGTCAGCCCGAGATGGTCGGCAATGTCACCGCGGCCCATCGGCAGGGTAACCCGCAGGGGGTCACCGCCCAGCCGCGCTTCGCGCTCGGCCAGGCGCAGCAGGAAGTCGGCCACTTTTTCGGTGGGTTGCAGGCGGGCCAGCGACAATGCGGCATCCTGCGCGTCATCCAGCGCCTGGCAGGCACGCTGCAGCAGCTTGCGTTCCAGGTGCGGGTAGCGGCTGCGCAGCTCGCGCATGTGCGCCACCGATACCCGGCAGACCCGGCTGTCGGCGATGGCTTCCACGTCGTGGCGATGATGGTCGCTGCTGCTCAAGCCCAGGTAATCGCCGGGCAGCACGAAGCCGGTGATCTGGCGGCGGCCATCGGACAGCGTGCGCACCAGCCGCAATGCGCCGTGGGTCAAGGTGTAGACATGCTGGCGCGGCTCACCACTGCGCGCCAGGGTCGCGCCCATGGCGACCTGTTGGGACACGGTCACCGCTTCCAGTGCCTGCCCTTCTTCGGGCGACAGCGCCGAACACACGGCAAGGTGGCGCACCGAACAGTGGGTGCAGTCCAGCGTGGTACAGCCGGCGGGGGCGGGATCAGGACGCGACATGGCGTGGGGACGAGGCGCGCAGCAAGGGAAGTGCTCATGATACGCCATGCGCCCCCGTTGGCCTGGCGCGGGCGCGGCAGGCGGCGCAACCGCTACAATAACCGCCCTTGTCCTTCCCCCCCCGTTTTTCGCAGGAGCCCCACGTGATCAAGCCCCGTACCCCGCCCGGCATCATGGAACTGCTGCCGCGCGAGCAGATTGCGTTCCAGCGCATGCTGGACGTCATCCGCCGCAACTACGAGCGGTTCGGGTTCCTGCCGGTGGAAACCCCGGTGTTCGAGCTGTCCGATGTGCTGCTGACCAAATCCGGCGGCGAGACCGAGCGCCAGGTGTATTTCGTGCAGTCCACCGGTGCGTTGGCCAATGCCGCGCAGGCCGGTGATACCTCCCTGCCGGAACTGGCGCTGCGCTTCGACCTGACCGTGCCGCTGGCGCGTTACGTGGCCGAACACGAGCACGAGCTGACCTTCCCGTTCCGTCGTTACCAGATGCAGCGCGTCTACCGTGGCGAGCGCGCCCAGCGCGGCCGCTTCCGTGAGTTCTACCAGTGCGATATCGATGTGATCGGCAAGGATGCGCTGAGCATTCGTTACGACGCCGAAGTACTGGCGGTGATCCACGCGGTGTTCTCGGAACTGCGCATCGGTGATTTCGCCGTCCAGCTGAACAACCGCAAGCTGCTGCGTGGTTTCTTCGAAACCCTCGGCGTGGCCGAAGGCGAGCGCCAGCTGGCGGTGCTGCGCGAAGTGGACAAGCTGGACAAGCGCGGCCCCGACTACGTGCGCGAAACGCTGGTGGGCGAAGGCTTTGGGATCCCGGCCGAGCAGGTTGAGCGGATCCTGGCCTTCGTCGCGGTCCGCTCCAGCAGCCATGCCGACGCGTTGGCGCAGCTGGATGCGCTGTTGGCTGATCCGGCCGCCAGCGAGACGCTGAGGGTGGGCGTGGCCGAGCTGCGCGAAGTGTTGCAGCTGGTCAAGGCGCTGGGCGTGCCGGAAACCGCGTACTGCCTGAATTTCTCCATCGCGCGCGGCCTGGATTACTACACCGGCACCGTGTACGAAACCACGCTGACCGACCACCCGCAGATCGGTTCGATCTGCTCCGGTGGCCGTTACGAAGACCTGGCCAGCCACTACAGCAAGTCCAAGCTGCCGGGCGTGGGCATTTCCATCGGCCTGACCCGTCTGTTCTGGCAGCTGCGCGAAGCCGGCCTGATCGCCGGGATCGAAGACAGCAGCGTGCACGCGCTGGTCGCGCTGATGGACGAGGCCAGCCTGCCGCAGTCGCTGGACATCGCCCGCCGCCTGCGCGCCGGTGGCATCAACGCCGAAGTCCAGATGGAGCCGAAGAAGATCGGCAAGCAGTTCCAGTACGCGGCCAAGGCCGGGATCCGCTTCGTTGTGCTGGCGGGCGAGGATGAGCTGGCCCGTGGCGTGGTGGCGGTGAAGGACCTGTTGCGGGAGCAGCAGTTCGAGGTCTCCCGCGAGGACCTGGCCAGCACCCTGCAGGTGGAACTGGAGCAGGCCAAGGTCATGCCGTGAGGCGGTTGGGGGCGGCGGCAATGTTGCTGCTCCTGCTGACCGCGTGCCGGACCGATCCTGCGCTGCATGGCCAGCGCATCGGGCCGGGCCAGTACCAGCTGACGGCCGACCGCTGCCACGTGTTCGACCGGGAGCAGCTGCAGCGTGACCTGCGCGGGTTGGCCGCGCAGAAGTGCCCGGACGGGGCAGGGGAGCTGGAGGCCATCCAGTCCGTCCCGAGCCGCCAGGGCAGCCTGTTCGGCGAATGCCTGCGCAGCGGCGCCCTCCGCGCCGAGGTAAGGTGCCGTTAGATAGGTAACGACCGTTCGTCGGTACGCACTTGACCACCCGATACCAATACAAACGCCCGCTCAGCGGGCGTTTTTCGTTTCCGTCCCCGAATCAACCGGCCCCAGCAGCAGCCCGGTTTGACCCTGCACCACGGTTTGCGCTAATGTAATAGCACGCTATTACATTGATACGATGAAACTACGCCCTGCTCCCCGAGAAAAAGACGCCCAGGCCGATCTGGCCTGCCTGGCTGCGGCCCTCGCCGCGCTGTCCAGCGCCGAACAGGTCACCGCGTTCCTGCGCGACCTGTGCACGCCGGCCGAGCTGGAGGCGCTGTCGGACCGCTGGAAGGTGGTGCCGCTGCTGCAGCAGGGCGTGCCGTATCGCGAAATCCATGAACTGACCGGC
The DNA here is from genome assembly GCF_014841975.1 of Stenotrophomonas sp. CFBP 13724. Classification (NCBI taxonomy): domain Bacteria; kingdom Pseudomonadati; phylum Pseudomonadota; class Gammaproteobacteria; order Lysobacterales; family Lysobacteraceae; genus Stenotrophomonas; species Stenotrophomonas sp. CFBP 13724. The sequence goes on along the minus strand of NZ_JACYUW010000001.1, from coordinate 1,719,717 downwards.
GTCAGCGTTACCACCACCGGGCGCGTGGCGCGTTCGCTGGAGCATGGCCACGGCGGCTATGCCGCCGCCATTGCTGTCATTGCCACGCCTTCGTTTCCCGAATCCAAGTAAGAGAGCCTCCCCCCATGAGTGCAACCCAGAACGCCCCGGCCCGTGACCGCCTGCGGATCGCCATTCAGAAGAACGGGCGGCTGGCCGAGCCGGCGCGCAGCCTGCTCACGGCCTGCGGACTGAGCTGGCGGCAGAGCCGCGACAAGCTGTTCTGCTACGGCGAATCGCTGCCGGTGGACCTGCTGCTGGTCCGCGACGACGACATCCCGGGGCTGATCGCCGATGGTGTCTGCGACTTCGGCATCGTAGGCCGCAACGAGCTGGACGAGCAGGGTGCTGCCCGCCGCCGGATCGGCCTGCCGGACGCCTACCAGGCGCTGCGTGGCCTGAATTTCGGGCAGTGCCGGTTGATGCTGGCGGTGCCCGAGGAATGGCAATGGACCGGCGTTGAGCAGCTGGCCGGCAAGCGCATCGCCACCAGCTACCCGGCGATCCTGGCCGACTGGCTGGCCGCGCGCGGCGTGGATGCGCAGGTAGTGGAGCTGTCCGGCTCGGTGGAAATCGCGCCGCGTCTGGGCACCGCCGACCTGATCTGCGATCTGGTATCCAGCGGCGCCACGCTGGCCGCCAACCAGCTCAAGCCGGTGGAAACGCTGCTGGAAAGCGAAGCGGTGCTGGCCGGCCCGGTAAGAACCCCCGACGACGCCCGCGCCGGCCTGATGGCGATGCTGCTGCGGCGGCTGGATGGCGTGGTCAAGGTGCGCGACAGCAAGCTGCTGATGTTCCGCGCCGCGCTGGACCGCGTGTCCGAACTGACCCGCCTGCTGCCCGATGCCGACCCGCTGGTGCAGCTTCCCGACGACGGCGGGCACCTGCGTCTGCAGACCATGTGCCACGGCGCTTTGACCTGGCAGCGGTTGGAAGACCTGGAGCGCGCAGGCGCCCAGGGCCTGATGGTATTGAGCGTGGAGCGGTCGCTGGCATGAACCGTCTGAACTGGTCGGAACTCAATGAACTGGCCCGCGCCGAGGCCTTGCAGCGCCCCGTGCAGGCCGTCGCCGCGCAGACCCGCGAAGCGGTAGCCGCGTTGATCGCGCAGGTACGTGCCGACGGCGATGAGGCCCTGCGTGGGATCACCGCCCGCTTTGATCGGGTGCAGCTGGATGACATCGAAGTGACCGCCGCCGAGTTCGACGCAGCCGAGCAGGCCGTGGCCGCCGAGCTGCGCGCGGCGATGGAAGAAGCCGCCGCGCGCATCCGGCGTTTCCACGAAGCCGGCATGAGCCAGGGCTATGCGGTGGAAACCGCGCCGGGCGTGCACTGCGAGCGGATGATCCGGCCGATTGGCCGGGTCGGTCTATATGTGCCGGCGGGCAGCGCGCCGCTGCCGTCCACCGCACTGATGCTGGGCGTGCCAGCGGCGTTGGCTGGCTGCCCGCAGGTGGTGCTGTGCACGCCGCCGCGCGCCGATGGCAGTGCCGACCCCGCTGTCCTGGTGGCCGCGCGCCTGACCGGCGTGCAGCGCGTGTTCAAGCTGGGCGGCGCGCAGGCCATTGCCGCGATGGCCTATGGCACGGCCAGCGTACCGGCCTGCGACAAGCTGTTCGGCCCGGGCAACTCCTTCGTGACCGAAGCCAAACAGCAAGTGGCGCAGGACGGCATGGTGGCCATCGACATGCCGGCCGGTCCGTCTGAGGTGCTGGTGATCGCCGATGCCGGCGCCAACCCCGCCTTCGTTGCCGCCGATCTGCTGTCCCAGGCCGAACACGGCCCGGATTCGCAGGTGCTGATGCTGACCGACGATGCCGCGATGTTGCAGGCGGTGGAAGCCGAAGTGGAGCGCCAGGTGGCGCTGTTGCCGCGCGAAACCATCGCACGCCAGGCACTGGGCGCGTCCCGGCTGATCCAGGTGGAGCGCCTGCAGGACGCCTTCGATATCAGCAACCGCTATGCACCGGAACACCTGATCCTGGCGCTGCGCGAACCGCGCGCCTGGCTGGGCCAGGTGCAGGCGGCCGGTTCGGTGTTCCTCGGCGATTACACCCCCGAAGCGCTCGGTGACTACTGCAGCGGCACCAACCACGTGCTGCCCACCGCCGGCGCGGCGCGGGCCTGGAGCGGGGTCAGCGTGGCCAGCTTCCAGAACACCATAAGCGTGCAGAGCGCCAGCGCCGAGGGCATCGCCGCCATCGGCGGATGTGCGCGCATCCTGGCCAGCGCCGAAGGCCTGGACGCGCACGAACGTGCGGTTGCGCTGCGCATGGAGGTGGTGGCATGAGCGCGAGCGTGCAGGACGTGCTGGCGCTGCTGCGACCGGACCTGCAGTCCTTCGCCGGCTACAGCTCGGCGCGCAGCACGGCGCTGCAGGGGGATGTGTGGCTGAACGCCAATGAATCGGCATGGGCCAATCCGGCCGATGCCACTGGCAGCAGCCGGCGCTATCCGGATCCGCAGCCGCCGGCGTTGCTGCAGGCCCTGGCCGGGTTGTACGGCGTGACGCCGCAACAGGTGCTGGTCGGGCGCGGCAGCGATGAAGCCATCGATCTGCTGGTGCGCGCTTTCTGCCGCCCTGGCGTGGATGCGGTGCTGGCCACGCCGCCGGTGTTCGGCATGTACGCGGTCTGCGCGCGGCTGCAGGGCGCACCGCTGCTGGAGGTCCCGCTGGTGGAGGGCCCCGCCGGCCTGCAGGTCGACAGCGATGCGGTGATCGCCGCCGCATGCGGGCAGGGTGCGCGGCTGGTGTTCCTGTGTTCGCCATCCAACCCGGCAGGCAGTGAGATCAGCAGCGCGGACATCATCCGCACCGCGCAGGCGCTGCAGGGCCGGGCCATCGTAGTGGTGGATGAGGCCTACATCGAATACAGCAGCCAGTGCTCGGCAACAACGTTGTTGGCCGAACATCCCAATCTTGCCGTGCTGCGCACGCTGTCCAAGGCGCACGCGCTGGCCGCCGCGCGCGTGGGAAGCCTGATCGCCGCGCCGGAAATCATCGCCGCGCTGCGCCGTTGCCAGGCGCCGTATCCGGTGCCGCAGCCGTGTGCCGAACTGGCACTGGCGGCACTGCAGCCGGCCGCGCTGGCCGCCACCCGCGCCCGCATCGACGAGGTGGTGCAGGAGCGTGCGCGACTGTCCAACGCCCTGACGGCCGTGGCCGGCGTGCGCCAGGTGTATCCTTCGGCCGGCAACTACCTGCTGGTCCGCTTCGACGACGCGCAGGGTGCGTTCGACGCGCTGCTGGCCGCAGGCGTGGTGGTGCGTGACCAGCGCGCCGCGCCGCAGCTCGGCGATGCGCTGCGCATCAGCATCGGCAGCACCGAAGAAAACCAACGCGTGCTTGCCGCGCTCTCGGCCTGGAGGGCCGCTGCATGACCCCCATCCTGTTCATCGACCGCGACGGCACCCTGATCGAAGAGCCCGCCGACCACCAGATCGACGCGTATGAAAAACTGCGCTTCGTGCGCGATGTCATTCCCGCGCTGATCAAGCTGCGTGACGCGGGCTGGCAGTTCGTCATCGTCAGCAACCAGGACGGCCTGGGCAGCGAGAGCTACCCGCAGGCGATCTTCGATGCACCGCACGCGCTGATGATGCATGTGTTCGAAAGCCAGGGCATCGTGTTCCGTGACGTGCTGATCGACGCCAGCTGGCCGCACGAGAACCTGCCCACGCGCAAGCCGGGTATCGGGCTGATGACCGCCTACCTGCAGGACCGCAGCATCGACTGGGCGCGTTCGGCGATGGTGGGCGACCGCCTGACCGACATCCAGTTCGCGCAGAACCTCAACATCCGCGGCTTCCAGCTGCGTACCGAAGAGTTCGGCGGTGACTGGGACTGGCCGGCCATCGCCCACGCGCTGGCCGATGCGCCGCGCACCGCGGTGGTACAGCGCAACACCAAGGAAACCCGCATCCGTGTCGAACTGGACCTTGATGCCCAGGCCGAACCACGGATCCACACCGGCCTGCCGTTCTTCGACCACATGCTGGAGCAGATCGGCAAGCACGGTGGCATCTCCGTGCGCATCCAGGCCGAGGGTGACCTGCACATCGACGAACACCACACCATCGAAGACACCGGGCTGGCGCTGGGCCAGGCGCTGCGTGAAGCGCTGGGTGACAAGCGCGGCATCGGCCGCTACGGCTTCACCCTGCCGATGGATGAGACGCTGGCCAGCGCCGCGCTGGATTTCAGCGGACGTCCGTACTTCGTGTTCGATGGCGAATTCAAGCGCGAGCGCGTCGGCGACCTGCCCACTGAGCTGGTGCCGCACTTCTTCCGCTCGCTGTGCGACGCGGCCGGGCTGAACCTGAACCTGCAGGTGCGCGGTGACAACGACCACCACAAGGTGGAAGCCTGCTTCAAGGCGCTGGCCCGCGCGCTGCGCACTGCCGTGGCGCGGCAGGGCACCGAGCTGCCCAGCACCAAGGGGGCGCTGTGACCGAAGTTGCCTTGATCGATGCCGGCGGTGCCAACCTCGGTTCGGTGCGCTACGCGCTGGAGCGGCTGGGCGCGCAGGTCCGGCTGGTGCGCGATGCCGACGGACTGCGCGACGCGCGGCGGGTGATCCTGCCCGGCGTCGGTGCGGCGGTGCCGGCCATGCAGCGCCTGCATGCGCAGGGCCTGTTCGAGCCGCTGCGCCAGCTGGAAGTACCGCTGCTCGGTATCTGCCTGGGCATGCAGCTGCTGTTCGAGCGATCCGAAGAAGGCGGTGGCGTGCAGACGCTGGGGCTGATTCCCGGCACCGTGCGCAAGCTCGTACCGGCCACCGGCATCCGCGTGCCGCACATGGGCTGGAACCGCCTGTTGCCGCTGCGCGGGTCGCCGCTGCTGCGCGATATCCCCGAACGCGCCAGCGCCTATTTCGTGCATAGCTACGCCGCCCCGTTGAACGCGCACACCGTGGCCGCCTGCGACCATGGCGGGCTGTTCAGTGCGGTGGTCGAACATGGCCGCTACTTCGGTGCGCAGTACCACCCCGAACGCTCCGGTGACACCGGCGCCTTGCTGTTGCGCAACTTCCTGCAGGACACCGCCGAATGAGTTTCATCGTCTATCCCGCCCTTGATATCCGCGAAGGCCGCGTGGTGCGCCTGCGCCAGGGCGACTATGCCCAGGAAACCCGCTACGGCGACGATCCGCTGCCGCGCGCGCAGGCCTTCGCCGGGCAGGGCGCACAGTGGATGCACCTGGTCGACCTGGATGCCGCCCGTGCCGGCGGCTATACGCTGGCGCCGCTGCTGGCGCAGATCCGCCAGCAGGCGGGCCTGCACGTGCAGACCGGCGGCGGCGTGCGCGGTTGCGCGGACGTCGAGCGCATCCTGCAGGCCGGTGCCAGCCGGGTCGTGGTCGGATCGCTGGCCGTGCGCGAGCCGGAGGCGGTGATCGGCTGGCTGGCCGAGTTCGGGCCGGAGCGCATCACCATCGCACTGGACGCGCGCCAGGATGACGACGGCCAGTGGCAGTTGCCGATCCACGGCTGGACCGAGAACGCCGGCGTCACCCTGGATGTCCTGGCCCAGCGCTACGCCGCGGCCGGCATGCGCCACCTGTTGTGCACTGATATTGCCCGCGACGGCATGCTGGCCGGCCCCAACCTCGGTCTGTACCGCCATCTGGCCGGGCTGCTGCCGGGCGTGGCGATCCAGGCCTCCGGCGGCATCCGCGACGTGGCCGACGTGGCTGCCTCGCGCGCTGCCGGCTGCAGCGGCGCAGTGCTTGGCAAGGCGCTGCTGGAGCAGCGGATGGACCTGGCCGAGGCACTGGCATGTTGAGCCGCCGCATCATTCCCTGCCTGGACGTACGCGATGGCCGCGTGGTCAAGGGCGTGCGCTTCCGCGACCACGTGGACATGGGCGATATCGCCGAACTGGCGCTGCGCTACCGCGACCAGGGGGCCGATGAGCTGGTGTTCTATGACATCGGCGCCAGCCCGGATGGCCGCAGCGTGGACGTGGGATGGATCGAGCGCATCGCGCGGCTGATCGACATCCCGTTCTGCGTGGCCGGTGGCATCAGTGACGTGGAAACCGCGCGGCGCGTGCTGCATGCCGGGGCCGACAAGATTTCGATCAACTCGCCCGCGCTGGGCCGCCCGGAGCTGATCACCGAACTGGCCGAAGCGTTCGGCGTGCAGTGCGTCGTGGTGGGCATCGACTCGGTGCGCGAAGCCGATGGCCAGTGGCGCGTGCGCCGCTTCACCGGTGACCCGTCCAAGACCCAGGCCGTCGCCGTGCGTACGCTGGACTGGGTGCGCGAAGTGCAGCAACGCGGCGCGGGTGAGATCGTACTGAACTGCATGGACAGCGATGGCGTGCGCCGCGGCTACGACGTAGAGCAGCTGCGCCATGCGCGTGCGGCCTGCCACGTGCCGCTGATCGCTTCCGGCGGGGCGGGCACCCCCGATCACTTCGCCAAGGTCTTCGACCAGGCCGATGTCGATGGTGCCCTGGCTGCCAGCGTGTTCCACAGCGGCGCCATCGCCATTCCAGAACTGAAGCGCTATCTGCGCGAGCACCAGATCGAGGTACGTGATGTCTATTGAAGTCTTGCCGGGACTGCCGGCGCTGGAACGCCTGGACTGGAGCAAGGGCGATGGCCTGTTGCCGGCGGTGCTGCAGGATGCCGACAGCCTGCAGGTGCTGATGCTGGGCTATGTCAGTGCGGAGTCGCTGCAGGTCACGTTGCAGACCGGACACATGACCTTCTTCAGCCGCAGCAAGCAGCGCCTGTGGACCAAGGGCGAGCAGTCCGGCAACGTGCTGGCGGTGCAGTCGATCGCGGTGGATTGCGATGCCGATACGTTGCTGGTGCGGGCACGCCCGGCCGGGCCGACCTGCCACACCGGGGCGGAGAGCTGCTTCCCGCAGGCGCCGAAGGATTTCATCGGCCAGCTCGACCAGCTGGTGGCCACGCGCGAGGCGCAGCGCCCGGCCGGCAGTTACACCACCTCGCTGTTCGACGGTGGCATCCGCCGTATCGCGCAGAAGGTCGGCGAGGAAGGCGTGGAGACTGCGCTGGCCGCGGTGGTGCAGGGCGACGACGACCTGCTGGGCGAAGCCTCCGACCTGGTGTTCCACCTGCTGGTGCTGCTGCGCGCGCGCGGGCTGGGCCTGCAGGACGTGCGCACGCTGCTGGAATCACGCCACCGCTGAACCGGGCGGTGAAGCGGTTTACTTGGCGGGCAGGTAGCGTGGGCGCTGTTCGTACCACTCGCGTGCACCGGCCAGGTGCCACTGCCGCTGTTTGCCGTCCAGCTCCACTGCGGCACCCAGCACGCCCCAGCGCAGGTACAGGTCGCCGCGCTTGCCGGCCTTGCCCAGGTCCAGCCGGCCGCGCAGCGAAAGCCGCGCGTTTTCTGCCTGCAGGTCATCCACCACCCACTGGCCATGGCGAAGCCGCAGTTGGCCGCTGGCCTGCACCTGCCCGGAATCGACCAGCCCCAGCACCCAGCGCGGGTAGCTGCTGCGCTCACCGAAGGCATCCAGCAGCGGACCGGCATCGCGCAGGGTGATGTCGGCCACCGCATCGGCGCTCAGCGGCGCCGCGGCGGCCAGGTGCCCACTGCGCACTGCCACCTCGCCCCACCAGCCGGCATCCTTGGAATCGGCTACGCGCACCTCCTGCAGGCGTACCGTGGTGCCGCCCAGGTCGAATTGTTTCTGGCTGAAATCGGCGCGCCGAACGCGGGCTTTCAGCAGCGCATTGCCACGCATCGCCACGCCTGCCACCTGCATGCGCGCATTCTGGCCGCTCAGATCGGCCCGGCCGGTGCCGATGCGGCCGGTGGCGTCCAGCTCCACGTCCCCGCTGATCAGCCCGGTGCCGCCCAGCAGCTTCACTTGTTCGTTGCCCAGGTAGCGGTTGTAGCGCGTCAGGTCGGGCACCTGCGCGTTGTTGAAGCGCAGCCGCGCACGCACGCCTTCCTTCAGTTCCTGCAGGCGCGCATCGCCGCTGAGTTCCAACACCAGCGCGCGCCCATCGAACAGCACCTGCGACGGCGCATCGGACGGCGCGGCGCGGAACTGGTCCACGTCCACCTGCATATGCACCTGCGGGGTGCGACCTTCGACAATCCGGCCCTGCGCCCGCGCATCGCCCTGCATCCGTACCCCTGCCACCTCGGCGATGGCGGCCACGTTGGGAATCTCCGCGGTGCTGCCCGGTGCCAGCTGCCCATCGGCCAGCTTCACGTCGGCCCGCAACAGGCCGCCGCCATCCAGCCGGAACCATGGCTTGCGCACGATCAGGTCGGAGATCCAGTTCAGCGAATCAAACGTCCACGCCGCCTTGAGCTGCCCGGACGTGCGCGGCAGCAGCCCGGACATCGCGTGGAAGGGGATCTCGCGCCCGGCGATGTGCAGGTCGGCATCCAGTTCGCTGCCGCTGGCCTCATCGCGGGGCAGGCGCGCCTGCAGCCGGATGTCATCGGCCACGTCCAGCTGCAGCGCGAGCAGTCCACGGTCCTTGGCATGTTCGCCGGCGTGCACCGGCAGGCGCCACACTACATGTCCGCCGGGCCGCAACGTGCCATGGTCCATCGCCAGCTGGCCCTGCAGGCGGGCCGTGGAGGGCACTGTGCCCACCGTGGCACGCGCACCGGCGGTGTCGATGCGTACCGCCTGGCTGCGGCCGTCGATGGCCACCTCAGCGGTCAGGATGCCGAGCTTGCGCAGCCCCGGCGCGTCGTCGCGGTAGTGGCGTGGGAAGCTGGCCCGCGCTTCGATATGCGCCTGGTCCAGCAGGGTGGTGCCATCCCAGCTGATCCGCGCATCGTCGAAGGTGGCGTTCGAATCGAACAGTTCGGACGGGCCCCCCTTCATCTGCTTCAGGAAGCCCACCGTGGCGCTGGCCTTGCCGGAGATCAGCAGCTTGCCGAACTGGCCGCTGCGGATGCTGTCGCTGTGGATCGCATCCATCCGCACCGTCCAGCCACGGTTGCCGCGCGGCGGCGGCGGAATCGCTTTTTCCACGCGCTCAACCACCGCGCGTACGCCGACCGCATCCACGCGCGGGATGTGGATCTCACGGCGTACCAGCGCCGGCAGCGAGATGAAGGCACTGGCCCGTTCGGCGCTGAAGACGTAGACCGTGCGATTGGCCTGGCCGCGCACGTGCACGTTCCACAGCACCGCATGGCCCGGTACCAGGGTCAGCGCCGGCCCGTTGCGCAGCTGGAATTTCTCCGGCTTGCGGTTGGTCACCATGTCGAACAACGGCGTGTTGAGAAACACATTACCAGCGATCAGGTACAGCAGATAAAGCGCCAGCAGCACGGCCAACAGGATGCGCACCGGGCGCGGCCAGCGCCGCAAACGCTGCAGGCGCTCGGGAATCAGGGACATGGCGGGGCGCAGTTGGAAAGAATCCCGCCACTATCGGCAGTGGCGGCGCGCCGTGGCGTGAAGGCGCGGCGGTCGCAGGGCGCAGCGGCGGCGGTAATACGCCCGCGCCGGGCAGTGTTCGACGCTCCGGCGCGGCGGCGTGTCAACCATGTAATTGGTAATGGGGCGGGTGGTACCTTCGCCGTACCGTGTTTTCCGTGATGCCCGATGATCAAGCTGTCGCACCCTCTGTCGATCCTTTTTGCCGCTGCGTCGCTGCTGGGTACGGTCCACGCGCAGCCCGCCGCGACCGATCCGCTGTTCACCGCCGCGCCGGAATCGCTGCAGCCGCAGCAGGTTCGCTCGCTGCAGCAGCGCCTGTCGGACTGGCCGCAGCTGGCTTACTACCGCGAACAGAACGCCACATTGCCGGCGCCCCGCAAGGGCGAAGCGCGCGTTGTGTTCTACGGTGATTCGATCACCGAAGGCTGGGGCCCGACCGGCAGTGAGCGCTTCTTCCCGGGCAAGGGCTACCTCAACCGCGGCATCTCCGGGCAGACCACCGCGCAGATGCTGCTGCGCTTCCGGCAGGATGTCATCGCGCTGCATCCTGCGGTGGTGGTGATCCTGGCCGGCACCAATGACATCGCCGGCAACACCGGCCCGGCCAGCCAGACGATGATCGAAGACAACCTGCATTCAATGGTTGAGCTGGCGCAGGCGCACGGCATCAAGGTGGTGCTGTCGTCGGTGCTGCCGGTCAGCGCCTATCCCTGGCGTCCCGGCCTGCAGCCGGCCGCCAGCGTGCGCGCGCTGAATGCCGCGCTTAAGCGCTACGCGGAGCAACAACGGCTGGTATACCTGGATTACCACGCAGCGCTGGGTAATGCGGACGGCGGACTGGACACAGCGCTGGCCGAAGATGGCGTGCATCCGACGCCGGCGGGCTATGCAAAGATGGCCCCCTTGGCCGAAGCCGCAGTGGCGGCGGCATTGGCGCACTGAGCGATTCCATACAGGGGGCTGGCATGGTGGGGATGCAGGCGTGGGGCGCGGTGGAAAGCGGGGTGGTGGGCGGTGCGCTGGCCAGCATGCTGGTGGCCTGGTGGACGCGGCGGCTGCCCCGCCATTACAAAGGCTGGTCGCGCGGTGCGTTGTCGCGTCGCCATCGCACGGAAATACGCATTGCCAATACGCTGTTCTTCGCCGGATTGCTGTTCGGGGTGGCGCTGTATCCGCTGGGCGGCTTTGCGCGGAATGATCCGCGGCCGTTGTTGCTGGCCCTCGGCTTGGCCTCGCTGCTGCCGTTGCTGGCGCTGATGGTGGTGCCATGGCTCAGCGGGCGTAGTGTGCGGGCGGCATTCGTCGCCTTCAGCCATGGCCAGGGCACGCCGGTCTGGGCCACCTATCCGCTGCTGGTCGCTGGTCTGGTGGGGCTGGGCTTTGCCATCGTCGGCTTCCTGCGCTGAGTGCCTTGAGGCGCCCTGACAAGCCCGCTACCGTGTGCGCGATGACAATCGTGCTCCGCAAGGAACGGCCCGCCGATGGCGGCCCGATCGCGCCCATCGCGTGGGGAAACATGCCATGACCGGGCGCGGCGTGGTGTCGCTGCTGGTCTGGCTGAGTTGCGTCCCGGGCATGTTCGTGCACGGCACGTTGGGGACGGCGTTGTTCGGCATGCAACTGGCCGATCTGGCGTGGCCGCCATCGTGGCAAAGCGTCTGGTTGCTGTGTGCCGTTCTGGCCAGCCTGGCTGCGTGGCCGATGCTGGGAGTGTTGAACCTGCGCTGGCTGGAGAATCGTCCGCTGCACTGGCGATGGCCGCTGATCGGCACGCTGTTGGCCACCTGCTGGATGCTGCCGCACGGCTGGATTTTCGCTCTGTTCGTCGCCCCCGGGGTACTGTTCGCGTCTTACCTGTGCGTATGGCACCTGCTCGGTTGGCGGCGGGCCCAGCGGTCGCCGGCCGCACCTTCCCGCGCTGACCCTGAGCTTCCGGTGGACGCCCCATAGCGACGCCGCCCGGTAGCCCCGTCACGACGCCAGCGCGACCGCCTGCTCCGATACCGCCAGCAGGATCGAACAGCGCAGTCCGTCTTCGGCGAAACCGTAATCCACCTTCGCGCCGATCTGGTAGGGCAGGGCGCGTTCGATCAGCTCGCGGCCGGCGCCGCCACCTCGAATGCTCGATGGATCGGCGGGCAGGTCGCGCACGCCATGCTCCTGCCAGTCCACGCGCAGCCGCGGGCTGGCCGCTTCGGATGCTTCCGCATCCACCAGGTTCCAGCGCACGTGCAGGCGGCCGCCCTGCTGGCGCAGCGCCCCGTACTTCACCGCGTTGGTGGCCAGCTCATGCAGGGCCATCGCCAGCGGCTGCACCGTGCCCGAACGCAGCGCCACTTCGGCCGGTCCTTCCAGCACGATCTGGGTGCCATGCATGGCCGGATCCACATGCGCGGAAAGTTCGGCACGCAGCAGTGCGTCGAACTGCACGCGATCCAGTTCACCCAGCCGCGACAGCAGGCTCTGCGCGCGTGCCAGTGCATCCAGGCGGGCATCGAAACGGGTGGCGAAATCGGCCATGTCACGGCTGGTGGCCAGCGTGCGGCTGGCCATCGCGCGCACCACCGACATGATGTTGCGCGTGCGGTGCTGCAGTTCGTCCACCAGCATCCGTAGCAGCGACTCGTTGCGCGCACGTTCCTCTTCGTGTTCGCTGCGTTCGGTGACATCGCGCGTGGTGCCGATGATCGCCTCGACCTCGCCATCCAGCCCCAACTGCGGCACGAAGATGTAGTCGTACATCCGCCGTCCCAACGGACCTTCGAAGGGCACATCGCCGCGGATCGGACGACGCGTGGCGATCACCTGCTCGATCTCGCGGCTGTGCATGGCCGCGTGCCAGTCCGGATAGCCCAGCTCCAGGCAGTTGCGGCCCAGCGCCTCCTCTTCGGTCTTGCCCCACATGCGCAACAGTGCGCGGTTGGCGTAGGTGAAACGGTGTTCCAGGTTGAATACATAGGCCAGATCGGGCGAGCTGTCCAGGAAGGCTTTCAGCCTGCGCCGCTCGCGCTCGGTGTCATGCAGCGCGTTGCCAACCGCATCGGCGGCCTGCTGCAGGGCGATCTGCTGGTCTTCGCGGTCCAGCACCAGCGCGGCGATGCGGGTGGCGAAGCTGGCCACTTCCTGTTCCCATCCGGTAAGCGCGCGCGGCGTGGAAAGGAACAGCAGCAGCCATGCACGTTCGGGGTGGGCTTGCCGAGGGACCGCGATGGGCCTGCAGGCGGGCATGTCGTGCTGGCCGCACGCAGCCTGCCAGTTCCTGCGCCACGGCGTATCGGTGGCGACGTCGCAGCCACCCGGTAGTTCCAGATCCGTCGACTTCGGCGCCGCGCCGGGATGTTCCAGCAGCGCGGTGATCGCCGGGTGCACGTTGCAACTGCTGCCATAACCGGGCCGCTGCCGGTCGCCGGGCGTGACGAAGAAAGCACTGCGCAGGCCGGGCTTCAGCCGTTCGATGGCCTCGGTGAGTACGCGCAGGCACTCGCGCGGCGGCGTACCCCGGGCGAGGGTATCCAGCAGCATTGCCTGCTCGCGGACCAGTTGTTCGGCACGCACCCGGCGGGTCATGTCTACGCACATGCCGCGCACCTGCCCCAGCGCGCGATCATGCCGGCCGCGCAGCATCAGCCAGCGGCGGCTGATGCCATCGGTCCAGGGCAGCTCGATTTCAAAGACCGGCTGGTCCCGTTCCTGCCGCAGGATCCGCCGCCACGCACTGCGCAATGCGTGCGTACCGATACCGGCCAATTGTGCGCTGGCCATGTCCGAGCCGCTCAGCTGGCGCGTTGCGATGTCGAACTGCCACACGCCCACGCGGGTGTCGTCGAGGATGGCGTCGATGGCGAGCGCGTCGGTCAGGACAGGGGGCATGGCAGGCGCGGACGTTCAGGGATCGCCTTTTTTGCCAAGCTTGCCGCCAACGTGCCGTGAAGGTGGCAAGGCTCCAGTCAGGTTCAGTCAAAGCGAAGGCGCAGCCCTGCGTACACGCCGAAACCTTCGCCCGGCGTGGAGCGCGCTACATCACGGCCGCCATCGTCATAGCCCGGCGTCACCGTGGCGGCGTAGTGGCGGTCGCCCAGGTTGCGCAGCTCCAACCAGCCCTGCCAGCGCCCACTGGGCGCGTCAAAGCCCACGCGGCTGCCGAAGATGAGGTGGCTGTCGGCGCGGTAGCTGTTGGCATAGTCGACGAACACCTTGGAGGCGTACTCGGTGTTCACTGCGGCATACAGGCCCGAGGCATGGTCATAGCGCAGTTCAGCCTGGTAGAAGTGCATCGGCAGGCCGGGCAGGCGGTTGTCACCGAAGCGGTCGTCGTGGCGGTAGCGGAAGTCACTGAAGGTATACGCCTGGCGCAGCGAGAGGCGTCCGGTTCCTGCCTGCCACAGCGTGCTGTCCAGTCCGGCCTCGATGCCACGGTGCACGGTGGGGCTGGCATTGTTTTCGGCGATGAACAGGTTCGGCACCGGCACGACTTCCACGCTCAGCAGTTCGTGGTTGACGTGCGCGTAGTAGCCGGTGAGCTCCCAGCGGCCGATGCGGCCCTCGCCGCGTGCGCCGAGCTCCAGCGTGGTGGCGGTCTGGTTGTCCAGCTTCACCGGCGCGCGCTGGCGGCCGCTGGACGCGCCGTTGCCGGCGGCGAAGTACTGGTTGGAGCCCCAGATCATCGACCAGGGATGGGCCGGTTCCACCGAGCGGCTGAGATTGCCGAACCACTGCGTGGCCGGCGAGGCCTGCCAGGTGAAGCCCAGACGCGGCGCGTAGTCCCAGTCGCGCTCGTTCAAGCGCTGATCGGTACGCGGCCAGGTCACTTCCACCGCGCGGCGGGTCTGCACCAGCGCCAGCCCGGTCTGCAGGCGCAGTGCATCGCTCAGCTGCAGTTCGTTGCTCAGGTGCAGCGTGCTGTCGGTGCCGTGGTGGGAGAAGTCACGCGTGTGGGTGCCCACCGCATACCCGTTGCTGGCGGAGCGCAGCGTCTCGCGCACGTCGGCATCCAGGTCATGGGTGACGCGCACGCCGAGCGTGGTCACGCTGTCATGGCCGAACAGGGTGTGCCGGCGGCGGTAATCCAGTGTGGCATTGAGGTTGGCATAGTCCAATTGCTGCCGGTACAGGCTCTCGTTCAAGTCCATCGGGTATTTGTGGTACACCAGCCCGGCCTGCAGCGAGGCGTCTTCATCCAACTGCAGCGTGGTCATGTTGCCGATCCAGGTGCTGCCCGGTTGCGGCCGCTTCGCGTCGATCGCCACGTTGGCCGGGTTGGCCGCGCGCGGGTCGTTGCGGATCTGCGCGCGGGTCAGTCGTCCGGGTGTTTCGTGGTTGGTTTCGCGGTAACGCAGGTAGAAGCGCGTCTGCAGGTCCGGGTTGATCTGCCAGCCGATGTTCGCCATCGCGCCCTTGCCGTCGCCGCTTGCATGGTCCTGGTAGCCGTCGAATTCGGTTTCGGTGTAGGCGAAGTAATAGTCCAGGGTGTCGTGCACGCCGCCGTAGCCCAGGCTGCGTTTCTGGTAGCCGCGGCTGCCGGCTTCATAGTGCAGTTCAAGGCCCGGTGCATCGCGACCGCTGCGGCTGACGTAGTTGATCGCACCGCCCAGGGCCAGTGCGCCGCGTTCGAAACCGTTGGCACCGCGAAGCACCTCCACGCGCGACAGCCACAGCGGCTCCAGCAGCTCGTACGGCGTGCCGCCGGCGGCGGTCAGCGGCAGGCCATCCAGCGACACCGCGATGCCGGAGGCATGCGCGCCCGGGCCGCGGTTGATGCCCGACCCGCGGATGGACACCTTGGTGCCTTCGTTGCCCGGGGACTGCGCACTGATGCCCGGCTGGTAGGCCAGCACATCGGCGGTGTTGCCGACGCGGCCCTGCGCGACCTTGGCCAGGTCGATCACGTTGCTGGCGCCGGGCACACGCGCCAGCATCTTGCGGACATCGTGGGTGTTCCCGGCGGCGGTGACCTCGACGCGGTCCAGGGTGGTGGGTTGGACAGCCGTTTCAGCGCGCGCGGGGAGGGCAGCGAGGGCGGTCAGCACGGCGACGGTGAGCGCGCAGGTACGTGGGGCAGCAGAGGTCATGAGCAGTAGAGCCAGCAGCGGAGTGGGGTCGCGGCTGGGCATGCACCCTGTAAACCGCTTTGAGGCGGCGAAAGTTAACAGGGTGTTCCGGCGTTGTCGAGCCTCATCGAGACATGAGGTCGGGTGGTGTTGGGAGCGCAGCGGCAAGGGCAGAAGCGTGACGACCAACGGTCGTCACCCACCAGGGCGAAGAGCGGACGGCCAACGGCCGTCACTACCGGGGAGCAGGTAGCGCCGAGCCGTGCTCGGCGAGCGCAGCGGCAAGGGCAGCAGCGTGACGACCAAGGTCGTCACCTACACACTGGGTCAGCGCAGGATGCCGGGCAGGTCCAGGCCCTTTTCCTTCGCACAGTCGATGGCGATCTCATAGCCCGCATCGGCATGCCGCATCACGCCCGTGGCCGGGTCGTTCCACAGCACCCGGGCGATGCGCTTGGCGGCCGCTTCCGTGCCGTCGCAGACGATCACCATGCCGGCATGCTGCGAGAAGCCCATGCCCACGCCGCCGCCATGATGCAGCGACACCCACGTGGCGCCGCTGGCGGTGTTCAACAGCGCGTTGAGCAGCGGCCAGTCCGACACCGCATCGGAGCCGTCGGCCATCGCTTCGGTTTCGCGGTTCGGCGATGCCACGCTGCCCGAATCAAGGTGATCGCGCCCGATCACCACCGGCGCCTTCAGTTCACCGTTGGCCACCATCTCGTTGAACGCCAGGCCGAGCCGGTCACGATCGCCCAGCCCCACCCAGCAGATACGCGCCGGCAGGCCCTGGAACTTGATCTTCTCGGCTGCCATGTCCAGCCAGCGATGCAGGTGCGGGTTGTCCGGAATCAGTTCCTTGACCTTGGCATCGGTCTTGGCGATGTCTTCCGGATCACCGCTCAGCGCGGCCCAGCGGAACGGCCCGATGCCGCGGCAGAACAACGGACGGATGTAAGCCGGCACGAAGCCAGGGAAGTCGAACGCATCTTCAACGCCTTCTTCCAGCGCCATCTGGCGCAGGTTGTTGCCGTAGTCCACGGTCGGCACGCCTAGGGCATGGAAGGCCAGCATCGCGCGGATGTGGTTGGCCATCGATTCGCGCGCGGCTTTTTCCACTGTCTTCGGTGCGGACACGCGCTTTTCGTCCCACTCTTCCACCGTCCAGCCCTGCGGCAGGTAGCCGTTGACCGGGTCGTGCGCGGAGGTCTGGTCGGTCAGCAGGTCCGGCTTGATCCCGCGCACCAGCAGTTCGTCCAGCACGTCGGCGACATTGCCGAGCAGGCCGACTGACAGCGGCTTCTTCGCCGTGCAGGACTCTTCGATCAGGCGCAGCGCCTCATCCAGGTCGTCGGTCCAGGTGTCCAGGTAGCCGGTGCGCAGGCGCATTTCGATGCTGGTTTTGCGGCATTCCACCGCCAAGCACGAGGCACCGGCCATCACCGCGGCCAGCGGCTGTGCGCCGCCCATGCCACCCAGGCCGCCGGTGAACAGCCACTTGCCGGCCAGGCTGCCGTCGTAGTGCTGGCGGCCCATCTCCACGAAGGTTTCAAAGGTGCCCTGCACGATGCCCTGCGCACCGATGTAGATCCAGCTGCCGGCGGTCATCTGGCCGTACATCGCCAGGCCCTTTTTATCCAGCTCGTTGAAGTGGTCCCAGTTGGCCCAGCGCGGCACCAGGTTGGAATTGGCGATCAGCACGCGCGGCGCATCGGCATGGGTGCGGAACACGCCAACCGGCTTGCCCGACTGCACCAGCAGGGTCTGGTCGTCCTCCAGCCGGGTCAGTGCATCGACGATGCCGTCGAAGCTTTCCCAGTCCCGCGCGGCGCGGCCGATGCCGCCGTAGACCACCAGTTCCTGCGGCCGTTCGGCCACGTCCGGGTGCAGGTTGTTCATCAGCATCCGCAACGGCGCTTCGGTCAGCCAACTCTTGGCGGTCAGCGTGGTGCCGGTCGGCGCGATGATGGTGCGGGACGGGTCGTTACGGGTCATGCGGCGCTCCGGTTGGATGCGAAATCAAGGCAGGCGGTGAGTACCTGCGCCAGCGTGTGGCGCAGCGGCGTGGCGTGGTCGTCATCCAGCGGCGTGGGCCAGCTGTGCGCATCCAGCGCCTCGGCGGACGGTTCGGCCATGTAGCCGCGGCAGGCCAGTTCCATCTGCAGGCTGTGCACGCCGCCGGGGATGTCGCTGTAATGGCGGGTGATCCAGCCGCCCTTGAAGCGGCCGTTGCGCACGTGTGGCATCCCGCTCAGGCGGCAAAGGTTCTCCACCACGTCGGACAGCGCATTGTCGCAGGACGTATCGACTTCGCCGGTCGGGCCGGCGGTGCCCAGGTTGAACTGCGGCAGCTCGCCGTCGAACAGGTGCGGGATGCGCGAGCGGATCGAATGCGCGTCATACACCACCACGGTGCCGTGGCGCGCGCGCAGGCGGGCGATCTGTGATGCCAGCGCGTCGTGGTAGGGCGCGAAATACATCTCACGGCGACGCACGATCTCCGCTTCGTCCGGTTCCTGCCCGGGCTGGTACAGCGGCTGGTTGTCGAAGGTGGTCAGCGGGCACAGGCCGGTGGTGTTCTGGCCGGGGTACAGCGATACCCCGCTGGGGTCGCGGTTGAGGTCGATCACTGACCGCGAAATGGACGAGCGCACCGTGGTTGCGCCGAGCCCGCGCGCGAACGCGTACAGCTCATGCACCCACCAGTCCGCATCGCGCTGGGCCAGCCAAGGCGATACGAAACGCCCGGCCAGGTCGTCGGGCAACCCGGTGCCGGTATGCGGGAAACTGATCAGCAGCGGCGCATCGCCTTCATGCACCTCCAGCCACGGCGGCTGCGTGCTCATGCCACCGGCTCCACGTTGGGCAGCACGTCGGCCAGCCCGGCGGCCAGCGCGCCACTGCGCACCAGGTCGGTGGCGGCCACCATGTCCGGATGGAAGTAACGGTCTTCTTCCAGCGTCGGCACCTGCGCGCGCAGCAGCACGCGGACCGCTTCCAGCGGGCCACTGGACTGCAGCGGGGCGTGGAAATCGCAGCCCTGCGCGGCGGCCAGCAGCTCGATGCCGACCACGTTGGCGGCATTCTCGGCCATCTGCAGCAGGCGGCGCGCGCCGTGCGCGGCCATCGACACGTGGTCTTCCTGGTTGGCCGAAGTGGGGATTGAATCCACGCTGGCCGGGTAGGCGCGCTGCTTGTTTTCAGACACCAGCGCGGCGGCGGTGACCTGCGGAATCATGAAGCCGGAGTTCAAGCCGGGACGCGGGGTCAGGAAGGCCGGCAGGCCGGAAAGCGCCGGGTCCACCAGCATCGCGGTGCGGCGTTCGCTGATCGAGCCGATCTCGCAGATCGCCATCGCCAACATGTCCGCGGCGAAGGCCACCGGCTCGGCGTGGAAGTTGCCACCGCTCAGCGCTTCGCCGGTATCGGTGAACACCAGCGGATTGTCGGACACGCCGTTGGCCTCGATTTCCAGCGTGGTGGCGGCCTGGCGGATGATGTCCAGCGCTGCGCCCATCACCTGCGGCTGGCAACGCAGGCAGTACGGATCCTGCACGCGCACGTCGTTGTCACGGTGCGATTCGCGGATCGCCGAGCCCTGCATCAATGCGCGCAGCGCGGCGGCGGTGAGGATCTGCCCGCGCTGGCCACGGATGCTGTGGATGCGCGGGTCGAACGGGGTATCCGAGCCCTTGGCCGCTTCCACCGACAGTGCACCGGTGACCAGGGCGGCCTGGAACACGACCTCGATCTCGAACAGGCCGGCCAGCGCGTAGGCGGTGGAGAACTGGGTGCCGTTGAGCAGCGCCAGGCCTTCCTTCGCACCCAACTGCAGCGGCTGCAGGCCGACACGCGCCAGCGCATCGGCGGCACTCAGGCGTTCACCGCCAACGAAGGCTTCGCCGACGCCGATCATCACGCTGGCCAGGTGGGACAGCGGCGCCAGATCGCCGGAAGCACCGACCGAACCCTGCGCCGGAATCACCGGCACCACGTCGTGCTGCAGCAGTGCTTCCAGCAGCTGCAGCGTCTCTACGCGCACACCCGATGCCCCTTGCGCCAGGCTGACCAGCTTCAGCGCCATCATCAGCCGCACCACCGGCAACGGCATCGGCTCGCCCACGCCGGCGGCATGTGACAGCACGATGTTCCGCTGCAACGTGGCCAGGTCTTCCGGTTCGATGCGTACGCTGGCCAGCTTGCCGAAGCCGGTATTGATGCCATACACCGGCGCCCCCTTGGCGACGATCGCGTCCACGGTGGCAGCACTGGCGCGCACGGCCGGCAGGGCCGCGGTATCCAGCGCGATGCGCGCTCCGCGGTAGACCTGCCGCCACTGCGCCAGCGGCACGTGGGCGGGGCGAAGCACCAGGGGGTTGCGTGTTTCATGCTGCATTGAAGCGTGCTCCATCAGAGGGGGTCGAGCTGCCCGCGCACCACGCGCGCGTGCAGCGGGTTGAAGCCGATGCGGTAGACCAGGTCGGCCGGGGCGTCGATGTCCCAGATCGCCAGGTCGGCGTCCATGCCCACCGCCAGCTGGCCGATGCGGCCGGCGCGGCCGAGCGCGCGCGCGGCGTTGCGGGTGAAGCCGGCGATGCATTCGTCCACGGTCAGCCGGAACAGCGTGGCGCCCATGTTCATCGCCAGCAGCGGACTGGTCAGCGGCGAGGTACCGGGGTTGCTGTCGGTGGCCAGCGCCAGCGGCACGCCGGCCGCACGCAGCGCCGCGATCGGCGGCAGGGTGGTGTCGCGGGTGAAGTAGAACGCGCCGGGCAGCAGCACGGCGACTGTGCCGGCCGCGGCCATCGCCGCGATGCCGGCCGCGTCCAGGTGCTCGATATGGTCGGCCGACAGCGCCCCGTGGCGCGCGGCCAGTTCAGCACCGTGCTGGTTGCTCAGCTGCTCTGCATGGATCTTCACCGCCAGCCCGTGCGCGCGTGCCGCGTCGAAGACCTGCGCCGCCTGCGCGGTGGAAAACGCGATGTTCTCGCAGAAGATATCGACCGCCTCGGCCAGCCCTTCGGCGGCGATGGCGGGAATCATCAGGTTGCAGACTTCATCGATGTACTCCTGCGCCTGCCGTCCCGGCGGCACCGCATGCGCGCCCAGGAAGGTCGGCACCACGTGCACATTGCCCTCCACGCCCAGCTGGCGTGCGACCTGCAGCTGCTTGCGCTCATCGTCCAGGGTCAGCCCGTAACCGGATTTGATCTCCAGCGTGGTGATGCCTTCGGCGCGCATTGCCAGCAGGCGAGGGCGGCTCTGGCGTGCCAGTTCTTCGTGGCTGGCCGCGCGGGTGGCGCGCACCGTGGAGACGATGCCGCCGCCGGCGCGGGCGATGTCGGCATAGCTGACACCCTGCAGGCGCTGCTCGAATTCGTTGGCACGATTGCCGGCGTAGACCAGGTGGGTATGGCAGTCGATCAGGCCGGGCGAGATCCAGCGGCCTTCGCCGTCGACGCGCGTGGCCGGCTGCAGGTGAGCGCCACTGCCGGCCGCGCCGACATGCACGATGCGCCCATCCAGGCAGGCCAGTTCGGCATCGGCGATCACGGCCAAGCCGTCGCCCTGCAGGGTCATCAGGTGTACGTTGGTCCAGAGGATGTCGCAGTGCATGGGCGGGGCTACACGGATGAGCTTATATGTCTATACAATATAGGCGTCCCTTTCCGGTTGTCCAGCCATGACGGATCCGTTGTCTCCCCCTGCCTTCCACGCTGCCCGCGCACTGCTGCCACACGGCTGGGAGCGCGATGTCCGGCTGACCGTGGTGGATGGCTGCATCGTGGAGGTGCACACCGGTGTTGCGGCCCAGGCAGGCGACCAGCGCGTGCCGGTCCTGGTGCCGGGCGTGCCCAACCTGCACAGTCACGCCTTCCAGCGCGGCATGGCCGGGCTGACCGAAATCGGCGGGGGGGACGGCGATAGTTTCTGGAGCTGGCGCGAGCTGATGTACCGCTTCCTGGCCAAGCTGGTGCCCGATGCGGTCGAAGCGATCGCCGCCCAGGCCTATATGGAAATGCTCGAATCCGGCTTCACCCGGGTCGGTGAGTTCCATTACCTGCACCACGATGCCGACGGCCGGCCGTATGCTGATCGCGCCGAGATGTCCGCGCGCATCGCCGCCGCCGCCGCGCAGACCGGTATCGGCCTGACCCTGTTGCCGGTGTTCTACGCGCATGCCGATTTTGGTGGCGCCGCGCCCAATCCGGCCCAGCGCCGGCTGATCCACGACGTGGACGGCTTCGCGCAGCTGCTGGACGGTGCACGCACGGCCCTGCGGCCGCTGCCCGATGCGGTGCTCGGCATCGCCCCGCACAGCCTGCGCGCGGTGACGGGTGAGGAGTTGTCCGCGCTGCTGCCGCTGAACGATGGACCCGTGCACATCCACATCGCCGAACAGCTGCGCGAGGTAGACGCCTGCGTGGCCTGGAGCGGCCTGCGCCCGGTGCGCTGGCTGTATGAAAACGTGGCAGTGGACGCGCGCTGGTGCCTGGTGCACGCCACTCATATCGACGATGACGAACGCGCGCGCATCATCGCCAGCCGGGCCGTGGCCGGCCTGTGCCCGATCACCGAAGCGAACCTGGGCGATGGCCTGTTCCCGATGCAGGCCTTCGCCCGCGAGGGTGGCCGCTTCGGCGTCGGTTCGGATTCCAACGTGCTGATCGATGCGGCCGAAGAGCTGCGCCTGCTGGAATACGGCCAGCGCCTGAGCCTGCGCGGGCGCAATGTCATCGCCCCGGATGCGCAGCGCAGCAGCGGCCGTTACCTGTTCGACGGTGCGCAGGAAGGTGGTGCGCAGGCCCTGGGCGTGATGGCCGGATTGCGGCCCGGCGCCAGTGCCGACCTGCTGGAACTGGACGCCGACCACCCGGCGATGATCGCCCGCGAGGGGGATGCCTTGCTTGACAGCTGGGTGTTCGCCGCACGTAATGGCGCGCTGCGTTCGGTATGGCGCCGCGGTCGCCAGTGCGTGGCCAACGGCCGCCACCTGCAGCGCGACGCCATCACCGCCCGTTTTGCCCAGGCCCTGCGCGGCGTGCTGGGCTGATCCTCTTTCCAGATCGAGACCACAGTGAAGGCCAGCAAGTCCGCCACGCTCAACCAGCGCATCCGCAGCGAACTGGAAGGCCGCATCCTCAGTGGCGAATGGGCGCCGGGATTCCGCATCCCTTACGAACACGAGCTGATGGAGCAGTACGACTGCTCGCGGATGACGGTGAACAAAGTGCTGACCGCACTGGCTGAAAGCGGGATGATCGAACGCCGGCGGCGTGCCGGCTCGTTCGTGGCGCGGCAGTCACCGCACCTGGAACAGGTGGCGCTGGCGATCCCGGACATCGCCATGCAGGTCACCGCGATGGGCCACCAGTACGCGTACCGGCTGCTGCGCCGCGAACTGCGCACCGCGCGCGACGGCGATGCCGGCGAGCAGGAACTGGCCGGTGAGGCGAGGCTGCTGGCGATGGACTGCCTGCACCTGGCCGATGATCGACCCCTGGCGCTGGAACACCGGCTGATCAGCCCGGCCGGCGTGCCGGAGGTGCTGGAGGTGGATTTCGAAGTCACCGCGCCCGGCAGCTGGCTGTTGCAGAACGTGTCGTGGACGCGTGCCCAGCACCGCATCAGTGCGTGGGGAGCCGATGCAGCGAGTGCCAGGCTGCTGGATGTCAAAGCAGGCACGGCGTGCCTGGTGATCGAGCGGCATACGTGGCGCGGGGATCAGGCGATCACCCGGGTACGGCAGATATTCCTGGGCGATGCGTGGGATCTGGTGGCGCGGTTCGCGCCTGGGAATAATCGCTGATGGGTTGGCCAGGCTTCGGTGGATGACGACCGTTGGTCGTCACCCACCCATCCGTCAGCCTGGTTGACGGCCAGCGGCCGTCACTACCGGGTTAGAGGGTGCTGCACTGGCGCCAGCGGACGGGTTCGTCCACGCCGGGGCGGGCATTGAGCTGGATGCGCACGTTGCTCAGCGCGGGGTAGCGGGTCACCTGGTCGCAGATCATCGGCCACACCTGCTCCAGTTCGCCGGTGCGGTTCACCGCCAGCGTCTGCCGGGTCTGCCAGATGCCGCTGTGCACGCCGGGCAGCTTGCTCAGCGCGCGGGAGATCTCCTGCTGGTAGCGATCCAGTGTTTGGGTATCCGGGTTGAGGTCCGGACCGGCCACGGTTGCCTGCGTGGCGCGCGGCGCCGGATCGGCGGCGGCAACTGCAGGCGTGGTTTCGGCAACGGCAGGCGCTGCAGGCGCGGCCCTGGTCACGGCCGGGGCGGGCGCCGGGTCTGGCGTGGCCACGTGGACGGTCTGGTAGCCCATGCCCACCAGCAGGCCCAGCGTGCTGGAGGCAAATGCCGCGATCACGATGCGCCGGATCGCCTCATGGCGGGCGGCATTCTTGACGCCGGATTCGATGTCACCGGGCAGGTAGGGTGACAGCAGCGGCCAAAGCCGGCGGCCATCCAGCACTTCCACGGCCTGCTTCTCCGCAATGGCCTGGCCATCGCCATCCACCAGGCCTTCGGTGATCAGGATGCCGCCGCGGGCACCTGCCAGCCGCGCCGCCGCGCCCAGTTCGTTGATCGCCGCGGTGCCGATGCGGTAGGCCAGTCCATGCTTGCAGGTCACCAGGAAGTGGCCGCTGGCATCGGCCATCAGGAAGTCGCTGCGCGGCTCACGGGTGTCATCCTCGTGCCGGCTCATCTCGGTCAGCCCGCGCCGTTCGTGCAGGGCGCGCTTGACCAGTTCGGAGAAGTTGCGCCAGTGCATGCCGGCAAGGGCCTGCAGCCCCAGCTGCATTTCCTTGCGACGCCGTTTGACCAGCCACAAGTAGCCGGTGGCGAGGACGAAACAGGTGACGGCCAACAGCAGGGCCAGTATCCAGGAGAACATGCAGGCAGCAACGCACAACGCAGGAAGGGGCGGACAGTGTACTGGGGCGCAGTGCTGATCGCGTCAGGGCGCCCCCTACAACTGGGTGCTGCATCTCAAATCGCAGGCACGAAAAACCCGCCATTACCGAATCCGTGAGGGGAGGGACAAACGGGGCAATGACGGGTTGGATGCAGTGTCACCCACCGCCTGTTGCATTGCAACAAAGCGGCGGGTAACACAGTGTTCCGGCAGGATCAGCTACCGGTGGGCGACTGGTGGCTGCCCGGGGTCGGTTCCCCGCTTGCCGCGCTGGCTTGCCGGCTTTCCAGCCGATTCAACCGCGTGGTCAGCGCATCAATGCGCGCATTGAGCGTGGACACGTCCTCGGCATTGGGCACGTGCAGGCGCTTCAGCACCCCGTGCACGCGGTCTTCAAAGGCTTTTTCCACCTTGTCCCACGTGCCGGCGGCCTTTTCACGCGCTTGCCCCAGCTGTTCTTCCACATTGTCCCGCCAGCCCGGGCCGTCTTCGGTGCTCTTCTCGCGGCGGCGGCTCTCAAAGGCCTCGCCTTCCTTCACCAGGCTATCGAAGAAGCGGCTGCCTTCGGCCTGCGCGCGGCCCAGCGCACCCAGGCCGGCCAGCCACACCTGCTGCGCCGAGTCGCTGAGCTTGCGCGAAACGCGCTCGGCCTGGTCCTGGAAGGACGCCTTGTCCTGACCGTCGTTGCGGGGGTCGTGCTCGTCATACTGGTTCATGGGGTCTCCTGCATGGGCGGATGCAGGGACCAGACTAGCGCTGCAAATGCGGGGGCGGTGTGATGGCCGCCGGGAGCGCCGGCCAGCAGTTCAGCCGGCGGTGGGATCAGCCGAGCTTTTCCTTCAGCACGCGCTGGATTTCGCTTTCCACCATGCCCTTCATCGCCGACAACAGGAAGCCGAGTTTGGCGGTTACGCGAACCGCAGTGGGCTGCAGTTCGATGGCCCCGTCCACGCCACTGCCGGAGAAATCCAGCACGTCGCCGCGCCAGGTGGACTGCAGGCCGAAACGATCGGCCAGCTTTGCGGCCACTTCCTCGATCGCCTGGCGCGCGGCCGGTGCGGCCAGGGCATGGGCGTGGACGATATCGATGCTGGACATGCGGGTTCCTTTGCGGGGTGGAGCGATGACAGGGCGAGCATTGTGCGCATCAGGCGCGCAAACGCCAAGCGAGGGTTCTTCTGCGATTGCCAGCCAACTGCTAGTCTGCGCCGCATGCCTAAACTGCTCGTGCACTACAGCCAACCCTCGCAACCCGACCAGCCGCTGGTGCCGGGCGTGCAGAAGATCGTGCGCCAGGCCAACGGCAGCATCCGCCTGGTCGAAGCCAGCCAGGGCAGCCTGCTGCTGGCCCAGCTCAGCCTGGACCAGCGCGGCCTGTGGCTGCAGGTGGCCGCCGGCGTGCGCGGCGTGCATGTCAACGGACGCCCGGTGAAGCGCATGGCGCTGCTGCGCGCCGGTGATGCGGTGTACGTGGAAGGCGTGGAACTGCTGATCCAGGGCGAAGTGGATACGCCGATGCTGCCGCCCTCGCCACAGGCGGCGGTGCAGTCCGACGAACCGCGCCTGCTGCGCGGCGTGGGCGGGCCACACCACGGCCGCGGCTATCCGTTGCACGGACCGTTGCTGGTGGGCCGAAGCAGTGAAGCGGACATCGAAATCAACGAGCCGGCCTTCGCTGAACAGCACGCACGCATTGAAAGCCATGGCGAGCGGATCCTGCTGCGCGACCTCGGGACCGGCGAAGGCAGCCGGGTCAACGGCGTGGCCGTGCGTCACTGCTGGCTGCAGGGCGGCGACCAGGTGGTATTCGACGGCCAGCACCGCTTCGTGCTGGAACTGCCCGACGACCCACGCCAGCGCCCGCTGCCGACCGAAGAATTCGTCTTCAACGACCTGGAAGAAGCGGCCGAGCCGCAGGCCCCGCGGCGCGTGCGTCGCTGGCCCTGGCTGCTGGTCAGCGCCTTGCTGCTGGCCGGCGTATTGAGCCTGCTGCTGTGGTTCGGCGCCCGCTGACCTGCTGGTAGTGACGGCCGCTGGCTGTCAGATCCTGCCTTGGTGGGTGACGACCGTTGGTCGTCACGGCGTTGCTCCCTCACCGCTGCGCTCGCCGAGCATCGCTCGGCGCTGCCAGATCGTGCCCCGATGGATACCAATGCAACCAAATTTCCCTTGAACGGCGCGGCCTAAAGCCTGATGCGCTGCGGCATACTAGGGGTCTTGCCCCACAGGTGTGACATGACCCGCGCGTACAACTTCAGTGCCGGCCCTGCAGCGTTGCCGGAAGTGGTCCTGCGCCAGGCGCAGGAAGAGATGCTGGACTGGCATGGCGCCGGGGCCTCCATCGTGGAAATGAGCCATCGCGGTCCGGAATTCATGGCCGTCGCGGCCGCAGCCGAGGCCGACCTGCGCCAGCTGCTCAGCGTGCCCGACGACTATGCGGTGCTGTTCCTGCCTGGTGGTGCCACCACCCAGCAGGCGCTGATTCCGATGAACTTCGCCCGCCCCGGCCAGCGCGCGGACTACGTGCTCACCGGCCACTGGGGAAAGACCGCGGTCAAGCAGGCCTCGCCGTATGTCAGCGCACACATCGCCGCCAGCAGCGAAGCCAACGCCTTCCGTGACATCCCCGCGCGCGCCGAGTGGCAGCTGTCGCCGGATGCCGCCTACGTGCACATCACCGCCAATGAAACCATCCATGGCGTGGAGTTCCGTGACATTCCCGATACCGGCGATGTCCCGCTGGTGGCCGATTTCAGTTCGTCCATCGCCAGCGAGCCGCTGGATATCAGCCGCTTCGGCGTCATCTACGCCGGTGCACAGAAGAACCTCGGCCCGGTCGGCATCGCCGTGGTGATCATCCGCCGCGACCTGCTCGAACGCACCGGCCAGCCGCGTGCGGACATCTTCAACTATGCCTCGCACGCTGCCCGCGATTCCATGCTCAACACCCCGCCCACCTGGAACTGGTACCTGGCCGGGCTGGTGTTCAAGTGGATGCTGGCCGAAGGCGGGGTGGTGGAATTCGCCCGCCGCAATGCCGCCAAGGCCGCGCTGGTGTATGCCGCCATCGACGCCTCCGGTGGCTTCTACCGCAACGAAGTGGCCGTCTCGGCGCGCTCGCGGATGAACATCCCGTTCTTCCTGCCCAGCACCGAGCTGGACGCGCGATTCGTCGCCGATGCCAAGGCCGCCGGACTGCTCGCGCTGAAGGGCCACAAGGCGGTAGGCGGCATCCGTGCCTCGCTGTACAACGCCATTCCGGTAGCGGGCGCCGAAGCGCTCGTTGCCTTCATGGCTGATTTCCAGCAGCGTCACGGTTGAGTCGCTTCACTGTGTCTACCCCCGGCGCGCGTTGACCGCGCGCCCTGCACCAAGGAACACCGATGGCACGCAAACCTGCCAAGCCGGCCAGCCCCAAGGCCCTGGCTGCAACGCCGAAGACCGCCAAGCCGAAGGCCAAGGCCAGCAAGCCGGCCAAGCTGGAAACCGCTACCAGCGCACCGCCGGTACTGGCCGATGTGCGCGGCAAGATCGACCAGATCGACCGTGACATCCAGTCGCTGATCGCCGAGCGCGCGCGCTTCGCCCATCAGGTCGGCAAGGCCAAGGGCAAGCTGGCCGCGGCCGTGGACTACTACCGTCCCGAACGCGAAGCGCAGGTGCTGCGGATGGTGGTGGATCGCAACGAAGGCCCGCTCAGCGATGAGCTGTTGGTACATGTCTACCGCGAAATCATGTCCGCCTGCCTGGCCCAGCAGGAGCCGCTGAAGATCGGTTACCTCGGCCCGGAAGGCACCTTCAGCCAGCAGGCAGTGCTCAAGCATTTCGGCCGTTCCGCACTGGGCCTGCCGATGGCCAGCATCGAAGAAGTGTTCCAGGAAGTGGAAGCGGGCAACGCCGATTTCGGCGTGGTGCCGGTGGAAAACTCGGGGCAGGGCACCATCCAGATCACCCTGGACATGTTCCTGACCTCCAACCTGAAGATCTGCGGCGAAGCCGAACTGCGCGTGCAGCAGTACATCATGTCGCGCAGCGGCCACCTGGAAGACATCGAGCGCATCTACGCGCATCCGCAGTCGTTCATGCAGACCTCCGCCTGGCTGCGTGCCAACCTGCCCAATGCCGAGAAGATCCCGGTGTCCAGCAATGCCGAAGGCGCGCGGCGTGCCCGCAACGCCGACGACGCGGCGGCGATCGGCGGTGAGAACGCCGGCCACGTGTACAACCTGAAAAAGGTGGTCACCAAACCCATCCAGAACGATGCCGACAACACCACGCGCTTCCTGGTGATCGGCCGTAGCCTGTTCCCCAGTTCCGGGCACGACCGCACCTCGGTGCTGGTGCTGATCCATGACAAGCCCGGCGCGCTGTTTGATGTGCTCAGCCCGTTCGCCCGCCATGGCATCAGCATGAACCGCATCGAATCGCGGCCCTCGCACCACGGCAAGTGGGAATACGGCTTCTTCATCGACCTGTCCGGCCACATCGACGACGCGCCGATGCAGGCCGCGCTGGCCGAACTGGAAGGGCATGCGGCACAGATCAAGGTGCTCGGCTCCTATCCGGTAGCCGTGCCCTGAGTGAGTTCCGCGGGGGCGCCTACGCGTCCCCGCGCCCAGATTCCTCGCCGCACTGCGGCGCTGACGGAAGCAACAGACGATGAGCAACGCGCAACACTGGATCGCCCGCAAGGGCCGGCCCCTGCAGGGCAGCCTGGTCATCCCGGGCGACAAATCGGTTTCCCATCGCGCGGTGATGTTCGCCGCGCTGGCCGATGGCACCTCCACCATCGATGGCTTCCTGGAAGGCGAGGACACCCGTGCCACCGCGCGCATCTTCAGCCAGATGGGCGCGCGCATGGAAACCCCGTCGCCGTCGCGGCGCGTGGTGCACGGCGTGGGCATCGATGGCCTGCAGGCCCCGAAGGGCGAACTGGACTGCGGCAACGCCGGTACCGGCATGCGCCTGATTGCCGGTGTGCTGGCCGGGCAGGCGTTCGACAGCGTGCTGATCGGTGATGAGTCGCTGTCACGCCGCCCGATGCGCCGGGTCACTGGCCCGTTGGCCCAGATGGGCGCACGCATCGATACCCAGGCCGACGGCACCCCGCCGCTGCACGTGCACGGTGGCCAGCCACTGAAGGGCATCGCGTTCGCCTCGCCGGTGGCCAGCGCGCAGGTCAAGTCCGCGGTGCTGCTTGCCGGGCTGTACGCCGATGGCGAGACCTCCGTGGTCGAACCACATCCCACCCGCGACTACACCGAACGCATGCTCGCCGCGTTCGGCGTGGAGATCGACTACTCACCCGGCAAGGCCCGCCTGCG
This sequence comes from Stenotrophomonas sp. CFBP 13724, assembly GCF_014841975.1. Taxonomy (NCBI): domain Bacteria; kingdom Pseudomonadati; phylum Pseudomonadota; class Gammaproteobacteria; order Lysobacterales; family Lysobacteraceae; genus Stenotrophomonas; species Stenotrophomonas sp. CFBP 13724. The sequence continues at coordinate 1,689,993 of NZ_JACYUW010000001.1, read as the reverse complement.
CGGCGGCCAGCGCCTGCGTGCCACCGATATCGTGGTGCCGGCGGACTTCTCCTCGGCCGCGTTCTTCCTGGTGGCGGCCAGCATCATTCCCGGTTCCGAACTGCGCCTGCAGCAGGTCGGCCTGAATCCGCGACGCACCGGCCTGCTGCACGCACTGCGGCTGATGGGCGCGGACATCACCGAAGAGAACCCGGCCGAGCAGGGCGGTGAACCGGTGGCCGACCTGCTGGTGCGTCATGCCCCGTTGAAGGGCGCACGGATTCCCGAGGCGCTGGTGCCGGACATGATCGACGAGTTCCCGGCGTTGTTCGTGGCGGCCGCTGCGGCCGAAGGCCAGACCGTAGTGACCGGTGCGGCCGAACTGCGGGTCAAGGAATCCGACCGCCTGGCCGCGATGGCCACCGGCCTGCGCACGCTGGGCGTGCAGGTGGACGAAACCGAAGACGGCGCCACCATCCACGGCGGCGCCGTACTGGGCAGCGGCACGATTGAAAGCCACGGCGACCACCGCATCGCGATGGCCTTTGCCATTGCTGGCCAGCTGACCGATGGCGAAGTACGGATCAATGACGTGGCGAACGTAGCGACCTCGTTCCCCGGCTTTGACAGCCTCGCTGGTGGCGCAGGCTTCGGCCTGAGCGCCGCGTAGACCAGGTAGTGACGGCCGCTGGCCGTCATGCCCTTGCTCTGGTGGGTGACGACTGTTGGTCGTCACGCTGTCGCTCCATCACCGCTGCGCTCGCCGAGCATGGCTCGGCGCTACCAGGTGTCGGTTCTCCGGACGCGCACAAAAAATGCCGGCCCAATCAGGCCGGCATCTTTATTTCACACCCTCACTGCACTCAACGCCCGGTACGGAAATCCACCGGCACGTTGACCACGCTGGCAATCGCACGGCCATTCTGCATCGCCGGCTCGAACTTCCAGTCACGCACGGTGGTCAGCACCGCACGATCCAGCTCGCGGTCGCGCTGGCCGGTACGCGAGACGATGCTCGCCTCGGTCACGCTGCCACTCGGGGCCACCTTCAGGCTGGCCACCACGCTGCCCTGCACGCCATTGCGCAGTGCGCTCGGCGGATACGACGGCTTGGCATTGCTGGTCAGCGGACGCGCCTCACGGTTACGCACGGCCGGGGCTGCACGCTGCTGGGTCGGGGCCGGGGTAGCGCGTGGCGTGGTGGCCGGCGCATTGGCAACCGGTGTGCCGGTGGCCGGCAGCATCCGCTCGCCAATCGGCGCCGGGGCGACTTCGGTGTTGGACGTACGCAGCCACACCAGCGCGGCGGCGAACATCGCCACGATCAGCGCCATCCACAACAACGGAGACGGGCGGCGGCGTTCGTGGGCAAGGTCGGCATCGGCCTGGTGGCGCGGCGAGGCCGGCATTTCCGGAGCATGGGTCGCACTCATGTTTGATCTCCTGCACTTGTCGTTTCCGACGACGCCCAAAGTCTTGCCTCTAACGCAGGCGCGGGTGTAAGCGTCACGTCAATGCAAAGCACGGAGTTCAGGTTCGGGTGCGGGGACCGTTCAGCGACGCAGCGCGTGCGTGATCAACGGCCAGGCGTGAAATCGAACGGAACCTCGATGGTGCCCGGCACGGCCTGGCCATTGCTCATCGCCGGGGTGAACTTCCAGCGGCGCACGGCTTCGGTGGCCGCACGGTCCAGGTCGCGCGACCCGCTGCGCTGCACCAGCGCCACCCCATACGGGCGGCCGGTGGCATCCACTTCCACGCGCAGCACCACCGAACCGGACTCGCCACGGCGCAGTGCGGCAGGCGGGTAGCTCGGCGGCGGCGACTGACCGGCGATCGGCATTGGGCGGTCGTTGGCCACCGGACCGGCGGTGGTCGTTGCGGTACCTGGGGCCGGCATACCTTCGGCCATCGGCGCGGGTGCCGGCGCGGTTTCCACCAAGGTCGGGGTTTCTTCCGGCGGCGGGGCAGGGCGCGCGTCGGGCATGTCGCTGGAACCGGCCGCGGCGGCCAGCGGCTCGGGTAGCGGCTCGACCTCGGCCACTTCCTGCGGTGTCTTAGCGGCCGGTTCGGCCTGGAAGAAGCCCTTGTCGCGGCTGCTCAACCACACCACCACGAAAAGCAGCAGCCCGACCGCGAACGCGATGCCGGCGATCTTCAAGGCGTTGCGGGGAATCTGCAGGGTGATGGACTTGCCGGATGAGGTGCGGGTAGCAGGCATGACGCAAACCAATACGGGACCGGGCGATTCTGGCACAGCCGCGATGAACCGTCCGGCAGAAATCCGCATAACAGGCGATAATCCGGTTCCTGAACCACAACCACCGACCGCCGCCATGCTCGATCCAGCCCTGCTCCGCAACCAGCCCGCCGACCTCGCCGAACGCCTGCGCACCAGTCGCGGCTTCGAGCTGGACGTGTCCGCGCTGGAGTCGCTGGAAGCAGACCGCAAGCGCATCCAGGTGCGCACCCAGGAACTGCAGAGCCTGCGCAACAGCCGCTCCAAGGCCATCGGCCAGGCCAAGGCCAAGGGCGAAGACGTGGCTGCAATCATGGCCGAAGTGGCTGCGTTCGCCGACGAACTGAAGGCATCGGAAGTCACCCTGGACGAACTGCGCGAGAAGATCGACGCGGTCGCGATGATAATCCCGAACCTGCCGGCCGACGACGTGCCGGCCGGCGCTGACGAAAGTGAAAACGTGGAACAGTCGCGCTGGGGCACCCCGCGCCAGTTCGATTTCAAGGTGCTGGACCACGTGGAGCTGGGCGCCCGCAACAAATGGCTGGACGGCGAAACCGCGGCCAAGCTGTCCGGTTCGCGCTTCACCGTGCTGCGCGGCCCGATCGCGCGCCTGCACCGCGCCCTGGCCCAGTTCATGCTCGACCTGCACAGCGGCGAGCACGAATACCAGGAAACCAACGTGCCGGTGATCGTCAACGCCGACAGCCTGTATGGCACCGGCCAGCTGCCGAAGTTCGAAGAGGACATGTTCATCACCCACCTGGGTGATCAGAAGCGTTACCTGATTTCGACCTCGGAAATCTCGCTGACCAATATCGTGCGCGATGAAATCGTTGACGCCGAGCGCCTGCCGCTGCGCATGACCGCCCACTCGCTGTGCTTCCGTTCCGAAGCGGGCAGCGGCGGCCGCGACGTGCGCGGCATGATCCGCCAGCACCAGTTCGAGAAAGTGGAGCTGGTCACCGCCTGCCGCCCGGAAGACAGCGATGCCGAGCACCAGCGCATGACCCGCTGCGCCGAAGTGGTGCTGGAAAAGCTGGGCCTGCCGTACCGCAAGGTGCTGCTGTGCACCGGCGACATGGGGTTCTCCGCAGTGAAGACCTACGACCTGGAAGTGTGGCTGCCCTCGCAGGAGACCTATCGCGAGATCAGCTCGTGCTCCAACACCGGTGACTTCCAGGCCCGCCGCATGCAGGCCCGCTGGCGCAACCCCACCACGGGTAAGCCCGAGCTGCTGCACACCCTCAACGGCTCCGGCGTAGCGGTGGGCCGCGCGATGATCGCGGTGATGGAGAACTACCAGAACGAAGACGGCAGCATTACCGTCCCGGACGTCCTGCGCCCGTACATGGGTGGCATGGAAACCATCGGCTGAGAGCGGTAGTGACGGCGGCCGGCCGTCAGCTCCCGCCTTGGTAGTGACGGCCGCCGGCCGTCAGCAGCTGCTCTGGTGGGTGACGACTGTCAGTCGTCACGCTTGCGCTCCTGCTGCTTTGTACGGGGTCAGAGTCCTTTTCTGCGAAAAGGAGTCTGACCCCATCGCCACGACCCCATCGCGTGCACAAAAAAGAACGGCCCCGCAAAAGCAGGGCCGCCGGGTCGGGCTGGAACGGGGGAGGGGATCTTCCAGCCCACGGCTACCGGCCGACGACGAGCCCGCCAGCAACCGTCTTGAACGCTTTCCTCAGGCCTCGGCGAATTCCGCTTCCGGCAGGCTCGCCAGCGCGGCCGCAATCGCTTCTTCGCGGTGCTTCGGCGAATACGCGATGCCCTCGGCACGCACGAATTCCACCTCGGTGATGCCCATGAAAGCGAACATCTGGCGCAGGTAGGGCTCCTGGAAGTCCGCCGGCGAATCGACATAGATGCCGCCGCGGCTGCTGGCGATGATCACCCGCTTGCCACCGGCCAAGCCCACCGGGCCCGCTTCGGTGTACTTGAAGGTCTTGCCAGCCACGGCCACGCGGTCGATCCAAGCCTTCAGCGTGGACGGAATGCTGAAGTTGTACATCGGCGCACCGATGACCACGACATCCGCCGCCAGGAACTGCGCCATGACGTTTTCAGCGTCCGCCACCTCGGCCGCGTCCGCGCCGGCCAGCGAACTGCCGCGCAGGTGGGGGATCGGATTGGCATCCAGATCACGGTAGGACACGTCGAGGGATTCGACCGAATCCTTGAAACGGGCGACCACGGCCGCCGACAGCTGGCGGGAGACCGAGTTGTCGCCGAGCGCGCTGGCGTCGATGTGAAGAAGCTTCATGGCAGTCACCTGATGTTTGTGGGGGTGGGCAGCCGTGCTGCCGACGGAGCAAACGATAGGTTGTTGCCAATCTGGGATAAAGATGGTTGAATGCCACGTATTGTTCTAGATATGGAACTGCAGCATGCAAGACCTCAACGATCTCTACTACTTCGCCATGGTCGTGGACCATGGTGGTTTTGCCGCAGCCGAACGCGCGCTGGGCATCCCCAAGTCCCGCCTGAGCCGCCGCATCAGCCAGCTGGAGACGGATCTGGGCGTCCGCCTGCTGCAGCGCTCCACGCGCCGTTTCGCAGTTACCGACGTGGGAACCAGCGTACACCGACACGCGCAGACCATGCTGGCCGAAGCCCAGGCCGCGCGCGAAGTGGTAGACCGCCTGAGCGCCGAGCCACGCGGCCTGGTGCGTGCCAGCGTGCCGGTATCGCTGGCGCAGATGCAGCTGCCCAAACTGCTGCCGAAGTTCCTGGAGCAGTACCCCAAGGTGCGGCTGCAGTTGAACATCAGCAACCGCCGTGTGGACATCATCAACGAAGGCTACGACGTCGCCCTGCGCGTGCGTTCGCGGCTGGATGATGATGGCAGCCTGGTGATGCGCAGCTTCGGCCAGGTGCAGGAACTGCTGGTGGCCAGCCCGAAATACCTGGACCGCGCCGGCCGCCCCAAGGACCCGGACGAACTGACCAACCATGTCACCCTGAGCATCAGCGAAGACGAAGCCCGCCAGCGCTGGGAGCTGCACGGCCCGGAAGGCGCGGTACGCCGCGTGGACCTGCAGCCGCGCGTGGCCGGCTTTGATTTCCCGCTGCTGCAGAGCATGGTCAAGGACGGTTTCGGCATCACCATGCTGCCGGAAACCGTCTGCGCCGATGCCGTACGCAAGGGCGAACTGGAAGTGGTGCTGCCGGACTGGTCGCTGCCGCAGGGCATCTGCCATGCCGTGTTCGCCTCGCGCCGCGGCCTGCTGCCGGCCGTGCGCGTGTTCATCGACTTCCTGGCCGAGCACCTGCCGCCGCAGCTGGAGGCCTCGCGCCTGGATTGCGGTGGCGCCTGCGAACGGGCCAAGGAGAAGATCAAGGCCACGGCCCTGGGCGCGCTGGCCGTAGACGCCGGCTGACGCAACACGCCGGCAAGCTCTGGTAGCGCCGAGCCATGCTCGGCGTAAACCCTCACCGCCCGCGCTACTGGGACGCGCCCAACCATGGGCAAACGCCCCCGACGCATGCGAGAATACGCCTCCCCGGACAGCCTCCGGGACTGCAGCACATCGGAGAGATGGCCGAGCGGTTTAAGGCACCGGTCTTGAAAACCGGCGAAGGGTCAAACCTTCCGTGGGTTCGAATCCCACTCTCTCCGCCAGATACACAAGACGCCCCGAAAGGGGCTTTTTGCGTATCTGGCGGAGAGAGTGGGCTGGCAGAAGCCGCGCGGGTTCGACGGATTCGCCTGGAGCGAATCCGGACAGCCGACTGGCTGGCCCTCGGCCGCTTGCGGACGAGGGTGAGGTGCATGGATGCACCTCACAATCCCACTCGGGAAATCCGAAGATCAGACGCCCCGAAAGGGGCGTTTTACGTATCTGGCGGAGGGAGTGGGCTGGCAGAAGCCACGCGGGTTCGACGGATTCGCCTGGAGCGAATCCGGACAGCCGAATGGCTGGCCCTCGGCCGCTTGCGGACGAGGGTGAGGTGCATGGATGCACCTCACAATCCCACTCGGGAAATCCGAAGATCAGACGCCCCGAAAGGGGCGTTTTGCGTATCTGGCGGAGAGAGTGAGGTGGCAGAAGCTGCGTGGGTTGGACAAATTCGCTTAGAGCGAATCCGGATAGCCGAATGGCCGGCCCTAAAGCGCAGCTCGGAAGGGTTGGGTGCATGGATACACTCGACACTCCCACCCAGGAAATCCAAAGTTCATGAAGCCCCGAAAGGGGCTTTCTTCATACGCTGTAATCACCCTTGAACCCCGGCCCCAGCTCCAGCCCATGCCCCTTGAGCATGGTCTGGATCAACGCCCGCACCTGCTCCTTCTCCGCCTGCCCGCACTGCTCCAGGATCTCTTCCGCCAGCACCTCAAACTGGGGCCAGAACTGCGCCGGATGGCGCACCCGCGCCACCCAGTGAGGCAGCATTTTCGCCAGCGCATCAAGCTGCACCTGCACTTCTGGCCGCAGGCTCATCCCGAGGATGAACCCAGGTCGAGCGTGACGTGGTAGCAATGTCCGTCGCCGCGGAGCCGGACGGTGAGGTCCGGCTGCAAAACGCCATCCACATGCAGCGTAGGCGCACCCTGCGCAGTACGGGTCACCACGAACTCATACAGGCTGCGCCCGAAGCGGTAACTCAATTCGAATGACGGCCAGTGATCGGGCAGGCAAGGTTCAAGCGAAAGACGATCGCCGTCGCGACGGATGCCGAGCAGGGACTCTATCAGCAGGCGATACATCCACCCGGCCGACCCGGTGTACCACGTCCAACCGCCTCGTCCGACATGCGGCGACACGGCGTACACATCGGCCGCCAGCACATAGGGTTCAACGCGGTAGGTCTGGACCGCCGCGGCGTCCAGCGCGTGGTTCAGGGGGTTGATCATGCCGGCCAGCTCCCACGCGCGCACCGCATCGCCCTGCTGTGCGAATGCCATCGCCGCCCACACTGCCGCGTGGGTGTACTGGCCGCCATTCTCGCGAACGCCCGGTACGTAACCCCGAATGTAGCCGGGGTCCTCGGTAGTCTGGTCGAAGGGCGGGTCGAGCAGCTGGATCAGCTTGGCGTCCTTTCGCACCAGATGCGTGTACAGCGAATCCAGGGCCTGGCGGGCACGCTCGGGCGCGGCCACGCCCGACAGCACCGACCAGCTCTGGGAGATCGAATCGATGCGGCATTCCTGGTTCTGTGACGAGCCCAACGGGGCGCCGTTGTCGAACCAGGCGCGGCGATACCACGCGCCGTCCCAGGCATGCTGTTCCAGGTTGTGGCGCAGGCGTTCGGCCTGTTCTTCGCACCATTGCGCACGGGAGGCATCGCCACGGGCGTTGGCCAGCCCGATGAAGCGGCGAAGCGTGTCATGCAGGAAGAAGCCGAGCCACACGCTTTCACCGCGCTGCTGGTCGCCGACGCGGTTCATGCCATCGTTCCAGTCGCCGCTGCCCATCAACGGAAGCCCACGTTCGCCGAGCAACCGGCACCCGCGCTCCAGCGCGACGACGCAGTGCGCATACAGTGTGTCGCGCTGTGCCGAAAGGGTAGGCATGTCGTAATAGCCTTCCTCTTCGGCTGTCACCGCGCGCCCCTCGATGAAGCCGACCACCTCATCCAGCACGCTGGCGTCGCCGGTGACCTCCAGGTAGCGGCATGCGCCCTGGGGCAGCCACAGGTAATCGTCCGAGCAGCGGGTGCGCACGCCGCGACCCTGCGGCGGGTGCCACCAGTGCATCACATCGCCTTCGGTGAACTGGTGTGCCGCGCAGAGCAGCAGGTGTTCGCGGGTCAGGTCCGGGCGCGCGTGTACCAAAGCGAGCGCGTCCTGCAGCTGGTCACGGAAGCCGAACGCGCCGCCGGACTGGTAGTAGCCACTGCGTGCCAGGTAGCGGCAACCCAGGGTCTGGTAGACCAGCCAGCCATTGGCCAGTGCGTCGAACGCGGGATCCGGCGTGCGTACCTGCACCGTGGCCAGTACGTTGCGCCAGTGGATGCGCACGGCGTCCAGCGCATCGATGGCTTCCTGATTGCCCTGGCGGCTGCGTGCCAACGCCAGCGTTTCCTCGCGGTCGCGCCCCGCGCCAAGGCGGAACGTGGTTTCACTGCGCTCGCCCGGCGCCAGCTCCAGCGGCACCTGGATCGCCGCACAGGGATCCAGGCCGGCGCCGGCCCGTGCATCCAGACGCTCGCGACGCAACGCCGCAGGTGCGTGCAGTCCACCGTTGCGGCCGATGAACTCCAGGCGGTCACAGGTCCAGCCACGGCCCTCGGCATCGGTGTCGAAGAAGGCCATCCGGCCGCCGAACTCGGTGCTGTAACTGTTGCGCGCCAGCAGCGCCCCGGTCTGCGGGTCGCGTTCGGTAACCACGTGCATGCGCGACTTCGGGCGCAGGTCACCCATGACCCACTCAACATAGCCGATGGCCGACAGCCGCCGTGGCCGGCCCGAGAGGTTGTGCAACCGCAGGACCGAGAACTTCAGCGGCGCGGTGACATCGACGAAGATCCACAACTCGCTGGCGATGCCGTCTTCGATATGCTCGTACACCGTGTAGCCGAAGCCGTGGCGGGCACGGTACGCACCGGTGCCCCGGCATGGCAGCGGCATCGGCGACCAGACTCGGCCGCTGTCCTCGTCGCGCACGTAGAAGGCTTCGCCGCCCGTGTCGGACACCGGATCGTTGAGCCAGGGCGTCAAGCGGAATTCGTGTGCATTTTCGAACCATGTGTAGCCCGGTGCGCTCTCGCTGACGACCGTGCCCAGGCGGGCGTTCGCGATCACGTTCGCCCACGGTGCCGGGGTCGGGGCACCTTCGCGCAGCACCACGACGTATTCGCGGCCGTCCTCGGTGAAACTGCCGGTGCCGTTGTCGAACCGGCCGACGCCGCGGTACGGAAGGAAAGGCCACGGGTCGTCCACCTCTTCGTCGTGCTCGACGCCCGGGGGCAGCCCGGGTTCGGGGCCCGCATCGGCGACGACGGGGAGCCTGGGCGTCGCGTCCATCGCCAGTGCCAGCTCCTGCTGCTCCGCCTGCGGCACCAAGGCTGGAATGCGGCGGACAGGCAGCGGCTGGCGCCCCACCTGCGCGGCCAGCGTGCCGTCCTCGTCGCTGATCACCGCCCGTGCCACCGCCTGCAGCAGAATGCGGTCCTCATGACTCATGTTCTGCACCGGCCGCACGAAAATGCCGCCGGGGCGATCGAGCAGGCCCGTCTCTGAACTGGCGGCCACCATCCCCAGGATCTGGTCCTGCAGTTCCTGCCGATAGCCGGCCTTGCTGTCGTTCCAGATCACCAGATCGGTGTTGAGTCCCTTCTGGCGCCAATACGCGTGCGCCTGCACCAGTTGCCTTACCAGTTCCACGTTCTCCGCATCGGTGACCTTGAGCAGGACGATCGGCAAATCGCCCGAGATGGCATGGCCCCACAGCCCGGATTGCCCTCGCTGGTTCTGCTGCAGGACGGCGTCGCCTACGCGCAGCAGCGGATTGGCATACAGCACGTGGCTGGCCAGGCGCTCGTACAGCGAGGCCTCGGCCTGGCTGGCGTTGATCTGGCGGCGCACCACCTGGCTGTGCGTCCAGGCCAGGTCGAAGACACGGTCGGCCAGCCGGCGATCACGGTATTTGTCTACCAAGGCCTCGCAACCGGGGCGGTCGGCGCCGATGCCGAACACCATGTCCAGCTGCACGGTCTGCTCGGGCTGAAGTACCACGCGGACGCGGATCGCCACGATCGGGTCGAGCACCGAACCGTCCGTTCCGGAGAGCTCGGCATCGGTGGTCAGCGCCTGCGGCGTCCGCGGCGTGTTGCCACGCCCGAGGAAGCGCGCACGGTCGGTTTCATAGGAGATCGCCACCACCGCAGCGTCATGCACCGCGACCAGATGGAACATCCACGGTGGCACCTCGTCGTGCGAACGGGGCCGGCGCGTGCACAGTACGGCCTGCTTGGCGGCCAGGATCTCGCTCTGCACGAAGAGATTGCTGAAGGCCGGGTGCGCGTCGTCGGATGCGGCGGGCGCCAACACCACTTCGGCATAGGTGGTGATCTCCACCGTGCGCTGGCGGCGCCCGCGGTTGGTCAGGCGCAGGCGCCGCAGCTCGATGTCGTCCTCGGCGGAGATGGCGACCTGCAGATGGCTCTCGCAGCCACGGCGCGCACCGCGGAACTCTGCCTTGGCGTCTGAGAAGATCGCTTCATAATTGTCCACCGGCACGCAGGTGGGCTGGTAGGCGGCCGACCAGAACTCGCCGCTGTCCACGTCGCGCAGGTAACAGAACGACCCCCAGGCATCGGTGGTGCCGTCTTCGCGCCAGCGGGTGAGCGACAGGTCGCCGTGGCGGCTGTAACCGCCGCCGGCATGGGTCAGCATGCCGTGGTAGCGCCCGTTGGAGAGCAGCTGCACTTCCGGGCGCGGGCCACCCGGGTCGCGCAGGACGCGCAGGGAGGTCTCGTGCTCGGCCATGGCGGAGTGCTCGCCCAGGGCTTCGACTTCATGCGGATGGAACAGGCCGATGCGCGGGATGCGTTCCTGCAGCAGCAGCAAGGTGGCCTGGAACTCGGTATCGGCAACGAAACGGCGCTGCATCGGCTGGTCACGCAGCAGGTAATCCAGCGACAGCAGGCCCATGCCCTGGTGGTGGGCCATGAACGAACGCAACAGAACGTGATCCTGCCCCGGCGGCACCCGGGCGGGGGTGTAGTCGATCGCTTCGTACATGCCAAAGCGCCCGGAGAACCCAAGCTCTTCGAGTGCCTGGAGGTTCTGGCACGCCGCCTCCGGCGCCACCATCAACGCCATCATGCTGGCATAGGGCGCGATCACCCGATCCTGGCCCAAGCCGCGCTTGAGACCCAATCCGGGCACGCCGAACGCGCGGTACTGGTAGTTCAGGCGGGCATCCACCGCGTTATAGCCGGACTCGGACACGCCCCACGGCAGGTTCAAGGTGCGGCCGTAGACGATCTGCGCCTCCACCGCATGCCGCGCGGTCTGGTCGAGCAGCGTGTCGGGATAGCTGGGCATCACCAGCTGCGGCATGAGGTACTCGAACATGGAGCCACTCCATGACAACAGCGTCGGCGTGCCGTTGACCTCGGTGAGCATCCGGCCGAGCGCGAACCAGCTCTCCTGCGACAGCTGCCCCTGGGCAATGGCGACGAAGGCGCACAGCCGCGCTTCGGAGGCCAGCAGGTCGTAGAAGCTGTTGTCGAGGCGGTGGTCGTCGACGTTGTAACCGATCGAGAGCAGGTTGCGTGTACGGTAGAACAGGAACCCGTATTCCATCAGCGAGAACTGCCCGGCGCGGTGCGCCAGCGCCTGCAGCCGCTCGATGCGCGCGCGCGCGTCCGCACCGGCGGAACCGGGCAGGGCGGCCAACTGGCGCAGGCTGGGCACCGGTGCCTCGCCGTCCACGGCGGCATCGGCAGGCAGGTCGGCGAGTGTCGCGTGGGCGGCATGGCATTCGGCAGCGAACAGGGCCGGCCAGTGCAGCTCACCTTCCTCAGGCGCTGGCGGTGCCGGCCACTGCGCCAGCACGGCGTCGGCCAGTGCGGCCAGCTCCTGCAACCGGGCGAGCAGCTGTGCCGCCCCACTCGGGTGGTCCGTACGCGTTGCCGCCAGACGCTGGCGAAGGTGGTTGAGCGCCTCGCCCAGTAGTGCGTCAGCGGGGCGATGGCGTTGCCGTTCCTCTTCCAGCACACCGAGCGTATCGGCCAGGCCGTCGAACGTGTGTGGCGCCAGTACCGGCGCGTCCACCAGCGCGAGCAGACCCTGCCGCAGGGTAAGCAGGTGGCCGGCCAGGTTGCCGCTGTCCACAGTGGACACGTAGCGCGGCTGCAGCGGTGCCAGGGTTTCGGTGTCGTACCAGTTCAGAAAGTGGCCGCGGTGACGCGGCAGCTGGTCCAGCGTATCGAAGGTGAGCGCGGTACGTTCGGCGACCGCGCCCAGCTGCAGCCAGCCGAAATCCCACGCAGACAGATTGGCCAGCAGGGACAGGCCGATGTTGGTCGGCGAGGTGCGCCGCGCCACCACCAGGGTTGGATGTTCCTGGATGTTGTCCGGTGGCAGCCAGTGATCCTGCTCGCGCACCCACGCCTGGAAGAACGACCAGGTGCGCCGCCCCAGCCGGCCCAGGAACGCACGCTGTGTCACCGAAAGTTCGGCCACGCTTGCAGCCGGTGGCCGGCCGAGCCACGCCATCAACGCGGGGGCGAAAGTCCACGCCAACAGCAGCGGCAGGGCGACAGGCAGTGCCTGCAGATGCACGCTTGCCACGACCGCCGCCAGCGCAACCGCCAGCAACGATGCCGGCGCCATCACCCGCCATTCCGCGCTGCGGTCACCGCCGAGGCGGCGCTCGACTTCGCTGGAGGGGTTCCATTGCAGCAGGTGGCGGCGGGTGACGGTCATGCGCCAGAGCGTGCGCAGCACCGCGCCACCGGCCAGCAACGCTTCGTAAGGCAGACACGCAACCTGGGTGGCCGCGCGCAGCAACGACTGCAGCGTGCCACGCCCGACCATCATGTAGTGCGCTTCCAGCGGGGTGTCGTCCGGAACGCTCAGCGCATCGCGCAGCATGCCGATCAGCGGCGGCGCGAACCACAGCGCCAGCACCCACGCCGTCCACGCAGCCGGGCGTTCGGCATACAGCCAACCCGCCACCAGCAAGGCCAAGGCAGCGATCGGCACCAGGCTCCGGCGCAGGTTGTCCAGCAACTTGCCGCGCGAGAGCAGGCTGAGCCGGTTGCGTTCCCATCCCGACCCCGGGCGCGGTGTCCACGGCATCAACCAGGGCAACAGTTGCCAGTCGCCGCGTATCCAGCGCGCACGGCGCTTGGCATCGGCGGCGTAGCGCTCTGGATAGTCCTCGTACAGGCGCACATCGCTGACCAGGCCGGCGCGCGCATAGCAGCCTTCCAGCAGATCATGGCTGAGGATGCGGTTCTCGGGCAGGCGGCCCTCGAGCGCATGCTCAAACGCCTCTACGTCATAGATGCCTTTGCCCACGAATGAGCCTTCGTCGAACAGGTCCTGGTAGACATCCGAGACCATGCGCGAGTACGGATCGATGCCGGGCTCGCTGCCGAACATCCTGGCAAACCGCGAGGTGCGTCGCGTGCCCAGACTGGTGCCGACGCTGGGCTGCAGGATGCCGTAGCCCTCCACCACGCGTTGCAGGGCCGGATCGAAGCGCGGGCGGTTGAGCGGGTGCGCCAGGGTGGCGACGAAGGCGCGTGCAGCATCCCGCGGAAGTTGCGTGTCCGAATCCAGGGTGATGACGTAGCGGACGCCGATCAGGGCCGCCACATCACCGACGGTCTGCATGAACGCGGTCGCATTGCCCAGGCGGAGCAGGGCATTGAGCGCTGCCAGCTTGCCGCGCTTGCGCTCGTGTCCCATCCATACCCCTTCGCCGGGGTTCCATTGCCTGGGGCGGTGCAGCAGGTAAAAACGATCACCGCGCTCTGGAGCGTAGCGTGTGTTCAGTTCCTCGATCCGCTCCACGGCGTGCGCAAGCAGGGTGTCGTCCAGCGGCGCCGTAGCATCGGCGGCATCGAGAAAGTCCGTCAGCAGCACGAAGCGCAGCTGGGGATCGCGGTTGGCCAGGAAGCGCACTTCCAGCGCTTCGGTGAGGACATCGATGCCGTCGATGCTGGACAGCATCGAGGGGACTGCGACCACGGTAGAACAGGCGGCCGGAATACCTTCACTGAAATCGAGCTTGGGGAGCGGCCTGGGCGTCACCAGCACCGTTGCGGTCCAGTTCACCAGCACGATGCCCAGCTCGCTGAACACCAGCAGCCCGAGCAGCGCGGCCAGCCAGGCCGGCGCCGCACCACTGCCGCTGGCCAGCAGGCCACCGGTGGCCAGCACCGCGAGCAGGGTGATCGGCAGCAGGTACAGCGACAGCGGTACGCGATGCGCCAGTCGCGGTGCCTTGCGGTGGCGCGGTGCAACCTCGGCCACCGCGTCGATGGTAGCGTTCACGCCATCGCCGACCAGCCAGTAGCCCACGTGCGTGCGTGCCCCGTCGAGCGGCGCAGCCCGCGCCAGGTCCAGCGCGATGGTCGCCACGCGTTCCTCCGCCACGCGACTACCGCGGGCGATCTTTTCCACGACATGGCGATAGGCGTCGCGGGTGCCGAAATCCATCTGCGCATAGACGCCCATGGGGTCGTCGCGCAGCCGCTGTTCGACCACGCTCATATCTTCGACAAAGGTGCGCCAATCCATCGTGGAGAGAAAGCGCAGGCTGCCGATGCTGTTGCCGATGGAGACCTGGTCGGCCGCCTGCTGCTGCCCCTCGGCGGCGACCAGTTCCTCGATGCGCTGGCCCGCTGCGGCTGCCCACTGTTCCAGCCAGGCGACGGGCGTGGCCCATGCGCCGCCGCGCCCTTGCAGCGAGCGGGTCAGCTCGGCGATGAAGGCGCCGGTCAGAGGTGGCTCGGATCGCGCCATGTCGGCCACCACCAGGACCACATCGGTAGGGGTGTCGGAGGCCGCGCGATTGAGGTTGTCCGCCCACTGCGCAGCCAGGCCGCGGTCGGTTCCGTCGCGCATCACCCGCGCCGCCATGCGCCGCAGATTCTCCAGCAGGGCCAGCCGCAGCATGATGGGAACGGCCCACAGTTCGCCCAGGCTTAGCGGCGCGAGCGACTGGTAGGCGGTGATGAAGCGGCCCAGGGTGTCGGCGTCGATGCGGCCATCGCCATGCGCGATGGCCTGCATCGACAGGTCATACACGCGCGGCAGTCCGGCCGAAGGGCCAGCGGCAAGCGAAGGCAACTGCCGGCTGTAACCACGCGGCAGGTGGCGTCGCGCGGTCTGGATCTGTTCTTCGATCAGGTAGTAGTTGTCGAGCAGCCATTCCCCGGCCGGGGTCACCGGCCGCTGTTCGCGCACCACGTTGCTGAGCAGCGTGTTGGCGTCTTCCAATACACGTTCATTGGCCTGCAGGCGGCCGAGAAGGCGCTCTGCACCGGGTCGCATCCGCACGCGATGCTGGCGCGCAAGCGCGCGGCCATACACCTCCATCTGTTCAACGCTGTACAGCGCGGCACGCAGTGGGACCTCGGCGGCTTCGATGGCCGGGACTGAGGCTTGGCGCTCACGCCAGCGCCAACGGACCAGACGACGCAGACGGAGCCAACGACCTAGAAGACGGCGAAAGTGGGGCATAGATTACCCATGAGGCAGGTCGCGATATGCATAGTTGCATTGAGGGTGCCGTGGTGGCTGTGAAGGCCGGTAGCCGGAACGCGTGCATGGCTTACCCGGCAGGCACCCTCTGTCCGCTCCAGCGGGGTGCATCAATAGCGGACGACCACGTCGGCTTCGGATGTGGCAACCTCGAACCCGCAGGCTCAGCAACCCCACAGGCGCCCTCACATGGAAACCTTGATGACCCCGGACGGCCGTTACCTCATCGTCCGAGGGCGACTATGGCGAGCCAGCAATCCTGACCTGGATGAGCAACGCAGAGACGAGTTGGTCCATGCGCTGATGGATGCACGGCGGGCCGTCAAGGCGGCCAAGGCCTCGGCAGATGAGAAGGCACTTGCCGCTGCGCGGCAGGCAGTAAACACCGCCAAGGTCGGTCTGGGCGAACGAGGCCCCGTGTGGTGGACCGACGGTTCCCCCGACCTCAACCGGCGGATGATCAGCAACACACCGTACGCCGACTGGTTCAACAGCGTGAGCGTGTGACCGACTACGATGCGGCTCGCATGGTGCCAGTGCGTTCGCTGTCACAGGACAGGAACGGCATTATTCCGCACCCGTCGATACAGCTCGCAGTCTGAATCTCGCTGGTAACCTTGAAGTCATGCCTTCATCTGCCGCTCAAGCCCGTCGATCAAGCCACGCATCTGAGTATCTGTATCCCGACCACCTGCGGGAGGTAGCCGCAGCGCTGCCCCGCCTGCCAGGGGTTTATACGTTTCACGGTGTCGAAGGTGGCTTGCCTCTCTATATCGGCAAGAGCATTAATGTTCGAACCCGTGTGATGGATCATCTGCGCACGCGCGAAGAAGCTGCGCTGCTGCGGCAAAGCCGAAGCATCAGCTGCGTACGAACGGCGGGCGACCTGGGCGCCCGGCTGCTGGAGGCGCAACTGGTCAAGCGCCAGATGCCGCTCTACAACCGGCTGCTGCGGAAACTTCCTCGGCAGTTCAGCCTGCGGCTTTATCGCGGCGAGGTTTCAGTGGTCAACTCGGCCGAGTATGAGCTCGCCAGCGCTCCGATGCTCTATGGACTGTTTTCCAGCGAACGATCAGCGTTGGAATCGCTCAGGCGCGTCGCCGACGATCAGGCATTGTGCTACTCGCTGCTGGGTCTGGAGCGCTTGCCCAAGGGGCGCCCGTGTTTCCGTTCCATGCTGCGCCAATGCCTTGGCGCCTGCTGCGGAAAGGAGACACCCGCAGAGCATGAGCTGCGCCTGCGTGCTGCGCTTGCGCATCTGGAGGTCACCGCGTGGCCTTACGGCGGCCGCATCGCGATCGAGGAAGCCGGCGAAGATATGACCCAGTTTCATGTTGTAGACAACTGGGCCTACCACGGCAGTGCGCCGACGCTTGCCAAAGCGCGGCGTATCAAACCAGCTGCCGAGCACTTCGACCGTGACTCCTACAAGATTCTCCGGCATGCGCTGGACCGTGGCACAGCGGTTGTCCATCTGCTTTCCTGAAGCTCTCAGGTCGCGCACGCATCATGGCTGGCGGCGCCATCTACAAGGACGCCAAACCTTCCCCTCGCCGAGCCACCCCAGGCGAGCGCCCCATAACCCGCTTGTAAGCGCGACTGAAGGCCGCCTGCGACGCGTACCCAAGACGCTCTGCCACCACCTCTATCGACAGCCTTTGGTCGCTCAACCATTGACTCGCCAACTGCATTCGCAGCTCAGTCACATACCGCAGCGGCGCCGTTCCAATGACGGCCTGGAAACGGTCTGCAAATACAGAACGTGAGATGTTTGATTCTGCAGCCAGCGCTTCGACGGTCCAAGCGCGCCCAGGGTTTCGGTGCAGGGCAAGCAACGACAGCGATAGCCGAGGGTCGCGCATGGCCATGACCAATCCGGATGCGCCTTCGCAACCACGTTCCACCCAGTCACGCACGATCATGGCGGCTACTGCATCCGCCAGCCGTGCGAGTATTCCAGCATATCCAATACGTCCTGAGCACACCTCGCGCTTCATCGCATCGACCATCGGCAACAGCCCAGGAAACTGAGCGGCGTTGCCATCGGCCCGCATCACAGCTGGCATCAACTTGCTCAACCCTTGCATGCCGCCGAGATCGAACACCATGCACCCATGGAAGAGCACAGCGCTCGGCACGGCATGCGTGCTCGGGCATGTGTCGATGCCGCTCACCGCGTCACCCAGTGGGGCCGCATCTATCGTTTCCAGACACTGGACCGGAAGGTCCTCGCCAGACAACAGCGAGTGGCCTTCGCCGCAGGGAATGAGCACCACATCCCCGGCGGATAGAAGGTGTTGGCTGCCATCCGCGCCGCGAAGAATCGCATTGCCTACCGCCAGGTAGTGGAAGTAGGCATGCCCTGGCTTCGGGGGAAATCCAAGCCCGAAGGTTGGCCCGGTCTGGATGCGTCGGTAGTGGACACCCTGTATCCGCATGCCGGTCAGCAGCTCGCTGATCAGGTCGGTGGGCTGGGGTAGGGCGTGGCTCACCGAGAGGGTCAGGGGTTTCGATCAAAAATACAGGTCGCACAATCATAGATCATCCTGACTGGGCTTCCTAGACTCTCGGCTGCACGATTGCACTGGGATATTTGATGAGTAACGACGTAGTGGATACCGCAGGCGCGCCTGACGCTGTGGAATGGGGTAATAGTGAGCCGGCTCAGTCGGCCTGGGTGGCCGTGTTTTCGCTGGCTATGGGGGTCTTTGGACTGCTCTCGGCCGAATATCTGCCTGCCAGCCTGTTGACGCCGATGGCGGCGGATCTGGGTGTGTCCGAGGCACTGGCCGGTCAGGCCGTGACGGTCACTGCCGTGGTCGCCCTGTTCGCCGGCCTGCTGGTGCCTCGGTTGACTCGTTCCATCGACAGGCGCGTGGTGCTGCTGGGTTTCACGGGCTTGATGATCCTCTCCAACGCCTTGGTGGCGCTGTCTTCCAGCATGGGCGTCCTGCTGGTGATGCGTGTCCTGCTAGGCATCGCGTTGGGCGGTTTCTGGAGCATGGCAGCGGCCGTCGCCATGCGCTTGGTGCCGCCACAGCGCGTGCCGCGCGCGCTTTCAATCATCTTCAGCGGCATCGCGGTCGGCACGGTGGTCTCGGTTCCTTTGGGCAGCTATCTGGGAGGGTTGTTGGGCTGGCGCAGCGCCTTCTGGGCGGCGACGGCGGTAGGTGGCCTCACCTTTGCATTCCAGTGGTTCACGTTGCCCCGAATGGCCCCGCGCAAGTCGGCAGTCCCGGAGTCGGTGGTGGGGCTACTGCGCCGGCCGGGCATCGCGGTCGGGATGCTGGGCTGTGTCCTGGCGCACACCGGTCAATACTCGCTTTTTACCTATATCCGCCCCACGTTGGAGAGCCTGGGGCAGATGAGCGCTGACAGCCTGGCGCTGATCCTGCTCGGATTCGGTGTGGCGAACTTTATCGGCACGCTACTGGCCGGCTGGCTCATGGAGCGCAGTCTGAAAGTCACGTTGGTGATCATGCCTGCCTTGGTTGGCGTGGCCGCTCTCGGCATGCTGCTGTTGCCGGTGGGCGTTGGCGGGCTGTCGATCCTTGTCGCCCTTTGGGGCTTGGCCTTCGGTGGCGTGCCCGTTGCCTGGTCGAGCTGGGTCGCGCGCGCGGTGCCCGACCAGGCCGAGAGTGCCGGTGGGATGGTCGTCGCCGCTGTGCAGTCCTCCATCGCGGCGGGGGCGGCGCTGGGCGGCCTGGTGTTCGGGTTGGGCGGCATCGTGGCCGTGCTCATCGTCGCCGCGGCCGTGATGCTGCTCGCCAGCCTGCTCATTGCGTTGCGAGTCAAGGTACGTTCGCGGACGCTCTCAGCGGGTCCGACGTTTCATATCTAGCCGTTTCGCAGGGGAGCCAGGCGGTGCCGCAGGGCGCCGGCCGCGGCCGCGATAGCCATGGAAGGCACCGCCAGCACCAGCGCGTATATCAGTCCGGCCAGCAACAACGGGCCAAAGCCCGACACCACGGCCACCACCGGCACCTGCAGCGCCATGAGCAACAGCCCCCACAGCCACGCGTGCCTGGGAAAGCAGGCGCCCAGGACTGCGGCAATGCCCAGTGCGATGGGATAGACCACAGTCCAGAACGCGGGCGCGTCCCAAGGCTCGGCGCCCGGAGTTCGCCAGGCCACCAGCACCCAGAACACCACGCCGACTTTCAGCGTTACCGCACTTGCTGCAAGCAAACTACCCGTCATCCGCATCGTTGGTCCCCCGCACGAATGCGCAGCATGCCACTGTCGCCGTTGACGGCGTATGACCAGTGACGCCATCAGGATGCCGGGCGCACCCGCTCCGCAACCACGTGTCGACGCATCGATTTCCGTCTCCATCCCTGAGACCAGCCCAACCTATCCTCCAGCCCCATGGACGCCGCCCACCAGACCCTTACCCCAATGCCAGACGACTTCCGCTGGAAGCCGCGCTGCCACCTCGACACGCTCCCCACCGGGCTCTTCCTCCACGGCGAGATCGTAGCCAGCATGCACCAGCGAATCGACGGCGCATGGTTGGCTCGTCTCCATGCGGACGATGGCCTGGATACCCCGCTGGTAATGCGCCGCTGCACCTCCTTCGATGCCGGCCGCAAAGGCTGCGAACTATGGGCCCTGCGCCACGAACGTGCGCTGCGCCGCAAAGTGGCGATAAAGCTTCAATGGATCCAGGACAACGTGGTGCTGAGAGGCAGGGGCGGGCCGTTGGACCCTCAGGATGTGGCTTCTTCTCATTGATCGACGTCGGCTCCGTTTCAAGCAGCGATCCGTCCGTAGCCAAGTGTAATGTCATAACGTTACAATCGAGCGTCGGCCCGCTGGGGTGACGGGGCACATGCGGCGCCCCTCCGACAGGTCGACCGCACGCCACTCTTTGCGAAACGCCCATGCCACCAAGCACCCTACCTTTGCTCCCGGAACGCCACGCAGGTGGCCGCCGGACCGATTGCCTCGTCACGACCCTGCTTGCCTTTACCGTTTCGCTCGCCTGCCAGGCACAGGCTGCGGACAGCCCATCCGATGTCAGCGTTTCCGAGTTCGATACGGTCCGGGTGAAAGCCAAGCGGGAGGGGACGACGGAAGGAAGCGGCTCGTATACATCGCCTCTGGTGACGTGGGGCGGCAAGGCGCCGGTGCGGATTCTGGATGTGCCCAACTCGGTCAGCGTCATCACGCGCCAGCGTATTGAAGACCAGAATCTGGTCACCGTGGAAAGCGCGCTGCGCGAAGTCACCGGCATCACGGTTACACCGTGGGATGGCGCCACCAGCCAGATCCGCTCCCGTGGCTATAACCTGGAAGCTTCTTACGATGGCATCCCCGCCTACGGCGCGTTGTCGGCGTTCCAGCAGTTCGATCTGGCCGTCTATGACAGGGTGGAAGTACTGCGCGGCCCCGGCGGTATCTTCCAGGGTTCGAGCCAGCCGGGCGGGGTGGCGAACTTCGTTCGGAAACGAGGCAGGGACGTGTTCGGTGGTGCTGTGGCGCTGTCTGCAGGTTCCTGGTCGAATCATCGAGGCGAGATCGATGTTGGCGGACCCTTGAATGCTGCCGGCACGTTGCGCAGCCGGGCGGTCATTTCCAGCCAGGACCGCGAGTACTTTTACAGAAAGGCCGACTCCAGCAAGCAGCTTTTCTACGGAACGCTGGATTTCG
The DNA here is from genome assembly GCF_014841975.1 of Stenotrophomonas sp. CFBP 13724. NCBI lineage: Bacteria > Pseudomonadati > Pseudomonadota > Gammaproteobacteria > Lysobacterales > Lysobacteraceae > Stenotrophomonas > Stenotrophomonas sp. CFBP 13724. The sequence goes on along the minus strand of NZ_JACYUW010000001.1, from coordinate 1,668,952 downwards.
ACCTCACCCCGGACACGACCGTATCGCTGTCGGCCACGCAACAGTCCGATGACGTCATGCCGTACATGGGACAGCCGGCGTCCACCGATCAACGTTTTCTGGATGTTCCGCGCTCGTTCTATGCCTACCCGAGTTGGGTGATCCAGCGCTGGGACAAGCAGTCGTTCGCGCTTGACCTGGAGCACGCGTTCCAGAACGACTGGGCCCTGAAGGCGCGCGCGAGCCGGCAGCGCCTGGATTGGTTCTACAAGGACAGCTATCCCACCAGCGGAGTCGCTCCCGGTACCGGTACGGTGGCCAGCTACGCGCGCCGCCAGAGCGACAATGATGAAGTCAGGCAGGGCGTGGATGTGTTCGCATCCGGTCCCTTCCTGTTGCTGGGGCGCGAACACCACGCGACGGTGGGGGCGAACGTGGAAGAGTACGAGAGTACCAGTCGATATGGTCAAGGCACTCCGGTCAGGAACGTGCCGGTAGCCACGCCAGACGTCGTAGAAAACCTGCCGATCGCGCCGACCTCCGGGTACAACTCAATCACGCGCCAAAGCGGCCTTTATGCACAACTTCGCTTGTCGTTGACCGATCGGCTGACAGGCGTGGCCGGTGGCCGTTGGAGCAACTTCGACGTCAAAAGCAGGAGTGTTGCTCCGCAACCGCTGAGTGCGTGGGCGGCGGGTGCCGATGCGGACGGTGAGTTCACGCCCTATGCGGGTCTGGTCCTTCATTTCACCAACGATCTGACTGCCTATGCGAGTTACGCAGATACCTTCATACCCCAGACACAGCGAAAGGTGTCGGGTGAAGCCATTGATCCACGCGTAGGCAAGCAGATGGAGATCGGCACCAAAGCGAGTCTGCGCGGTGGGGCGCTGAACGTGGCAGCATCCGCGTTCCGTACCCGCGACGTGAACCGTTCCTACCCCGACACCGCCAACCCCGGCTTCTTCCTGCAGGCCGGAGAGGTGGAGGTCAAGGGCTGGGAAGTGGAGGCCAGCGGCAGTCCGCTGCCCAACCTGGACCTGACGGCGGGCTATACCCGTCTGATGACTCGGTATGTCCGCCATCAGTCACTCCAGGAAGGCTCACCATTTGCATTGTTCGAGCCCGACCACACGGTGAAACTGTTCGCCAACTACCGCATCGAGTCCGGGCTGCTGCGCGGTGTGTCATTCGGCGGCGGGGCGCATGCTTCCAGCGGCATCCTTGGATCCGGCGTCGCAGGCGTGCGCGAGCAGAAGGGCTACGCGGTGGCGAGCCTGCAGGCCGGTTACCGCTTCACGGAAGAGCTGCGGATGACCGTTGCGGTGAACAATCTGTTTGATCGCCGCTACTACGAGCGCGTTGGCGCACTGAACACCTACAACACGCCCGGCGAACCCCGGAACGTGATGGTGACACTGCGTTCCCGGTTCTGATCGGGAAGGACGACCAGGCGCCATGAAGCTTTCCCCGCGGGACGTGTGGCGCCTGGTCAGCCCCTATTGGGTGTCCGAGGATCGGTGGCGCGCCTATGCGCTGCTTGGCACGATCGTGGGCCTGGACGTGTTCCTGACCTACATCGGGGTGCGCCAGACTTACTGGCAGAAGAACTTTTTCGACGCCCTGGTCGAACGCGATCTCAACGGATTCTGGCGCCAGATGCTGGAGTTGGGCTTCATCATCGCCGGCATCGTCGTGGCTGGCACGGCAAGGGTATGGTTCGAGCAGGCACTGCAGATGCGCTGGCGCGGTTGGGTGACCAACACGTACCTGGCACGCTGGCTGGGCGGCCGCGCCTACTGGCACATGCAGCACAGCGGCTGCGTGGACAACCCGGACCAACGCATCGCCGAAGACCTCCGCATCATGGCCAGCGATACGCTTCGGCTGTCCGTGGGAGCGCTGAACTACGTCGTCGACTTCTTTACTTTCGCCACCATGCTGTGGGGGTTGGCCGGTGCGTTGTCGTTTGCCGTGGCCGGTGCGCAGGTGCAGATACCCGGCTACATGATGTGGGCTGCCGTGCTGTATGCACTGATCGGCTCAATGATGATCGAATGGATAGGGCGTGGTTTGGTGCCCGTGGATTATCAGCAGCAGCGCCGCGAGGCGGACTTTCGTTACCTGCTTGTCCGGGTGCGTGAGAACGCCGCGGCGGTCGCGCTGTGGCGCGGTGAACGGACGGAGTCCAACGGGCTTGCAGGCTCCTTCGACGGCATTCGGCGCAACTGGGGCGAGGTGATGCGCTACACCAAACGCATCACGGCGATGAATGCTCTGTACGTCCAGTCGTCGATGCTGTTGCCGTATCTGATAACCGGGCCGCGCTACTTCGCAGGAGACATCTCCATAGGGACGCTGATGCAGCTCAACAGCCTGTTCAATCGCGTCCGGGGAGCCCTGTCGTGGTTCGTCTACCGCTACAAGGACCTGGCCCTCCTCCGTTCGGTATTCCATCGGCTGCATCAGTTCGAACGGGCCGTTGGCGAGACGGTGCACCATGGTCTTCAGCGAACCTTCGCTGGCAGCGACCTGATACTGGACGTGGTGCAGGTAAGCCTGCCCGATGGTCGCGCGCTGGGCTCTGTAGACCACCTGCACTTGAGCCCCGGTGACCGGCTGCTGATCCATGGCGCATCGGGTACGGGGAAGTCGTTGTTGTTTTCCTCTCTGGCGGGGCTCTGGCCGGTTGCCACGGGTGCGGTGCGGATGCCGCAGGGCAGGGTGGTCTTCGTTGGGCAAGTCTCCTACTTGCCCGTCGGAACCTTGCATGCGTGCGTCGCATATCCTGGCAGTATCGAGGAAGCCGGTCCAACAGAAGTTGCGGCGGCGCTTGTTGCCGTCGGGCTGGGGGATCTTCTTGGTGAACTCGAGAATGCTGCGGAATGGTCGACGCGCCTATCCCCGGGCGAACGCCAGCGCCTTGCATTCGCAAGACTGCTTGTTCAAAAGCCGGACCTGGTGTTCCTCGATGAGGTGACCTCTGCGCTCGACACGGAAGCCGAAGCGACGCTGTACGCTTTGCTTGCCGAACGCTTGCCGCGTTGTATCGTCATCAGCATCGCACACCGGCCCAGCCTGCACGCGTGGCATGGCCGGAACGTCCGCTGGCCCGGTAAGACCGTCCCGTGCCCGTAGATAATGCCAACAGACAACCACCGGCGCAGTGCTCCTGCTTGCCTACGCAGCAGCGTTCGTACTCTGCATGCCGGGCCTCGGCAACGTCCGATAACACCTCAGCCGCAGCGCCAAATCCGCAACTTTCCTCATGTACACGCCCGCCACACCAGCACACGATGTCCGTGCAGACCCGTGGGGCCAGCCGGGATTGGCATCCCGAACGTCGTTAGCAAAGCATCTCCGTTGTCGCCTTCGGGTACGGCGGAGCATGCGCCCTCGTGCCATCCTTTTGGCGGACGGTGCGGGGGATCGCATGATCCGCCGGTTAACTGCTTTGTACGACGCCGGTATGCCAACCCGCACCGTCCGCCACCCCGCGCCACGGCGCCGGTGGCCATGCCATGCGAGGTCACCCCTTGTCCGCAGAATTCAGAGCCAGCGTGCGCCTGTACGCGCTCATCGGCGAATCCGTCCACACGCTGCCCCCGCGCTTCGTCCAGAAGCTGGAAGGGATCCTGCAGGCCCACGAAGGTTCGCGGCACGCCTACCGCCCCGTGGTGGCCGTCACGCCGCCGCGCCCGCGCTCGCCCAGCGACGGTTTCAACCCGGATCCACGGGCCGCCGCCGATGCCTGGCGCTGCGATCTCAGATTGGTGGACCGCCAGCTGCGCGCCCTTGCCGAAGTGCTGGAGATCGTCCATATCGCGCACCGCGACATACACACCTCGGTGGAGGAGGGGATATCCCGCGAGAGCCTGATCGATGCCTTGCTGGGCGACGGCCGCGACAGGGTCAGGACCGCGCGTGACGCCCTGCGCGGCGTGCTTTAGGCCACGCGCCAAGTACCGCTACAATCGCGCCCAGCCCCCAGCAAGCAGGCACGCCCGATCTACACCCCCCATGAGCAGGATGCACATGCGCAGATCCGTCTACACCTTCACCGAAACCCCGCACGTCATCGTCGGCCTCGGCACCGCCCTCGTGGCAGTTATTTTCGCGGTCACCTTCGCCAAGGGCGCCATGCTCTGGTTTGGCGCTGCGATCGCGGTGGGCTCCGCGCTTGCAGCGCTCCGCTCCCTGGGTGCAACGATCATCGTCACCGGCGATTCGCTGACCCGTCGCTCGCCGTTCGGCGAGGTCCGCATCATGTGGCGCGATCTGGATGGCGTGGAAGTCGGCCCCGGTTGCAGGACGCTGCTGTTCCGTGCCGGCGTCAAGCAGGTATGGATGCGCCGGCCCACCGAATCGGTGGCGGCGTGGTTCAAGGCATTCCATGACCAGGAGGTGGAGGAGGATGCGCTGGACCAGTTGTTGTACATGGCCCACGTGAAACGTGTTTCCGCAGAGAAGCGCTGGCTGACGCCGCTTCGTGTTTCGCGTGGCCACGAGTGAGCGGAGGTCTTCATGAGGCGTGTCTCCACGGCGCTGGCATTTTTGATTTGCTGCATTGTTGCAGGCTGCAATCTTGCCGGGCTTCCGCCTTTGGGTTGGAGCACCAGAGAGGAAGGAACGCAGCACTGTCGCTTCGACTATCAGGCCGACCCTTTGGTTGGACAGAATGCCTCGGTTCTCATCGAAGCCAAGCGCGGTTCAACGTGCCGAGTGATGTACGCGCTGAAGAGTCAAGACTACGGCTCCAAGACACTCAAGCTGTCGGCGCGGCACCTGACCGCAGAGGGAGCCTCCTCGGTTCAGTTGCGCGCTTTCGACGGGAAGAAAACGGTCGGGCGTGCAACGCGACGATTCGAGAGTGGGGCGCCCAGCTCTGAAGCGCTGATCCAGATAGATCTGCCGAGGTCTTATGATCTAGTCGTGGTTTCCTTTGTAGCCGAGAATGAAACCCGGCTCGAGGTGAAGGGGCTGAGGGTGGAATCCGCTGAATCCAATAGCGCCGGGCAAGCGCAGGCTCAGGCGATCTATGCCGAGGCGGTAGGCCTCATCAAGACCCATGCTCTGGCGTACGAGGCGCTTGGCCCAGAGCGCATTGAGGCGGGCCGGCCAGCCTCGGATGCCACGCTTTGGCAAGCGCGCTCGGCCATCAAAGCCCTTCTCCGGGATTTGGGGGACGGCCATAGCTTCCTGAGCTCGCCAGATGGCGTGCAGGAGGCGGAGAGGATATCCAAAGCGGAAGCGGAGCACGCAACCTGGCGCATGCTTCGACCAGGGATCGCGGTTGTCCACGTGCCGATGTTTCGTGGGAACGGACGATGCGCTCGAACGCGTATTTGCGAACAGCATCCGGGAAGCTCTCGAGAAAGGACTGGAGGCGGGGGCCAGGGCGTGGATTGTTGACCTCAGCGGGAACAGGGGCGGAAACATGTGGCCGATGCTGGACGGCCTATCGCCCCTGCTGGGTACGGAGGGGGTGGGTAGGTTCCGCTATAGAGATGGCTCTTCCAGTGCCTGGACTTTCAAAAGCCTCGAAGGGATTGTCGACGTGCGGGACCTCAGAAGTGTGCCGGTCGCGGTGGTGACTTCTGGGCGAACTGCCAGCTCCGGGGAAGCCGTTGCGGTGGCTTTCCGTGGCCGGCCTCTTACACGCTCTTTCGGCGGTGCCACGTCTGGCTACTCTACGTCCAACACAACATACAAGCTTGCAGATGGATCCAGACTCTATCTCACCACGGCTGTATTTGAGGACCGGAACGGCAATCGCTATGGCGGCAAACTTGCCCCGGATCAGGTCGTTCAGGGCATAGGTCCTGAAGCATCAATCGTTGCAGCTGGCGTGTGGTTGGAAGCGTGTTTGCGTGATGAATGTCATGAGTAGAGCGGTCGAATGGTTCTCGGCCGGTCAGGCGTCAAGGGAGCTGACTGAGACGGGGTTAAAGCTGGCTTACGCGCTTCATGCTTCGTGGTCACGAGTGAGCGGAGGCAGGCCGTCAGCGGAATATCGAGAGTGGTCTACGCTGGGATCTTCTTGGGTTTGGGGCCGCGAGCGACGTCTATGAGCTGATCCGGGATCTGGCCATGTTTGGGCGCAGGGATATCGAAAGGCCCAACACGCGCTCGAGTCTTTCGACCGCAGCCTGTAGCTCCTCCGCTTGCCGCTCATTGCCTTCGATGTAGATGATCAAGCGATCTTCACCTGGACGACCGAGCAAGCCGGTCATGCCCGGTATGGCGCTGTAAAGAAGATCCTTGTGCTTATCAATGCGTGCGTGGAACTCTTCCGCGGTGTGCTTGTGGCCCTCTTCGAAGACCACCCGCGTGCCACCACTGGGGGTAATGAGAAGCCTATTGGCGACAGGCGCTGAGCCTTTCAGTTCAACAAGGATGTGTTGATCCGGCGCTGGTTGGATGGATATCTCCGTCAATCTGCCCGCGAACTCCCGGCGCAGGTCCTGCATTGATTGCAGGATTTCCGTCTGAACTGCGAGCCTGTTGATGGCTTCGTCGATGGATATCCCAGGATGCTCTGCGACGTAGTTCTTCACCAGCGTCTGCATCTCCTGGCCCAACTCAGAGTCTGCCTCAGGCACTTGTGCCCAAGCCGTCGTGGACAGGCTCAGGAGGAGCGACCAAGCGAGACTTTTCCATTCCATATAGGTGTACGCGTCCAGGTGGGTGAAATGGGGGGGGGGGCTCTTCACCGCCCTGAAGTAGGTAGGCTAGCAGTTAAGCTCATCATCAGAATGGTCAACCCGGACGACCCAGGAGCATTCAACCCATGCAAGCATGCTGCTCGGCGCGCCTTCTGCTGATTTTCTGCACTGCACTGTCAGTGGGCTGTTCGCAGGATCGGCCGTATCCCGGGTCCGCTGGAGACCGGGCGGATGGACGGCTGCACGATGATCCTGCATGCGCAGGGTCCTCTATCGAGCGGGATCTGGTGACCGCTGTGATTCCACTTCGCCTCGCGGCCCAGGAACGATATGCAGGCCGGCGGATTGTCTGCGAACCGCTGAAGGTAGTGGTGCTGTTGAAGGGGGAGGCGCCCCTTCAGGGCCGAGTGATCCAGACAGCGCGAGGCCCTGCCGAAGTCACCTATGACGCTGGATACCGTTATTCCGTCCGCGATATGCAGGAGTTGGCGGATGGCGAGTTCATGGCCAAATGGTTCCCTGATGCCAGAGGGATTTACACCGACACAACCTATGGCCGTGTGGTTGTCCTCGTGAACGCGCCTTCGACCATGAAGGCCTATCAGGATCGGGCCGCTGAGGCCGAAGCAGAACTGGACTTGCCGATCATCGTCATGGCCATTGGCGAGGCCAGACAAGCGACGCCTGCCGTGGTCGGGCTGGAGGATCTGGAATGACGAAATCCAATCTACTTACCGCCGCCGCACTGGGTGTCCTGGCAATCGCATCGTTCCATGTTCGCGCAACATCCCGATGCCCTGACCACGCGCCTTTTATGCCCACCCCTGTCTAATGATTCCATGCCGTCCAATCTGCCTGCCCCGCATTCGCTGACGCTCTGGACCATCGGCCATTCCACCTGGCCTTGGGACACGTTCCTGCAGCTACTATCCGCGCACGGAATATCGGGCATCGCGGACGTGCGCCGCTTCCCGGGTTCACGTCGCCACCCTTGGTTTGCTTCGGAGCAGATGGCAGACACGCTGCCAAACCTCGGCGTGACCTATCAATGGATTCCCGAATTGGGCGGGCGTCGCAGGGTGCAGCCGGCATCGCCCAACGGCGCGTGGGATAACGCGGCGTTTCAGGGCTATGCCGACCATATGACGTCTGCCGAATTTGCCAGCGGGCTGGAGAAAGTCCTCGCGCTGGCGGGTACGCACCGGGCGGCGCTGATGTGCGCGGAGGCGCCCTGGTGGCGTTGCCATCGGCGCCTGATCTCGGACCTGCTGACGCACCGCGGCAATCAGGTGCTGCACATCGTGTCCGGCGCGGAACCGAAGCCGCATCCGCTCAATCCGATGGCGCGGGCGGTGGGGCAGGACCTGATTTATCCGCCCGCGCAGGCCTCGCTGTTCTGAGTTCGCCCGCGTCCCGGGGTCATGACCGACCTTACCGCCGTCGCCTCCGTTCGGATCCGGGAGCCTTGCCCTCCGATGTAGGAAATACCCGCGCGGACAGGAAATCGACCAGCGCCCGGATCTTGGGCGAGGGATGCTTGCTTGCCGGCCACAGCACGTGGAAAACCCCGCTGCGCTGTACGTAGTCAGCGAGGACCGGCAGCAGCCGGCCATCATCCAGCGGCTCGCGGATGGCGAAGTCGGGAAGGTAGGCGATGCCCAGGCCCTGGAGCGCGAAACAGACGCGCGTCTCGATGTTGTTGCAGATCATCGAGGTTGGCAGTTGCAGCTCGGGTTCGCCGGGCTTCTGGCGCAGCGCCCAAGCCTCCAGCTTGCCGCTGTTCGGAAAGCGGAAGTGCAGGCAGGCGTGTTGCTGCAGATCGACCGGCAGCGCGGGCGTCCCGCGCCGCGCCAGGTACGCCGGCGAGGCGACCAGTCGCATCTGGAAGGCGCCCAAGCGACGGGCGGACAGCCGTGAATCGGCAGGTTCGCCCGTGCGGACCACGGCGTCGAAACCTTCTTCGATCACATCAACCATGCGGTCGGTGAAATCCAGGTCCAGTTCGATCTCCGGATACGCCCGCATGAACTCGCCGAGCACCGCCAGCACCAGCGAGCTGACCAGCGGCAGGCTGACCCGCAGGCGTCCCCGCGGTGCGGCGGTGGCCTGCGATAGTTCCATTTCAGCCGCTTCGATCTCTGCCAGGATGCGGCGGCTGCGCTCCAGGAACAGGGCGCCCTCGGACGTCAACGTGACGCTGCGCGTGCTGCGGTGGAACAGGCGCACGCCCAGCTTTTCTTCCAGCCGCGCCACGCTCTTGCCGACGGCGGAGGCCGATACGCCGAGCAGCCGCCCGGCGGAGACGAAACTCCGGGTTTCGGCTACCTGCACGAACACGACGAAGCCACCCAGGCTGTCCATGGTCCAGTCCCTTCATTGCGGACAGGATGTTCCGCACATCGAGGAACTGTAGCCCACTTTTTCTTTAATCGCCGGGTTCCTATCGTTGTGGCCTGCCAATAACAGCGAGTTGAACCGCATGACGCGTCTCCCAGTTTTCCCGCACATCGGCGGGGTTCACCGATGAGTGCGCCTATGGCACGGGTGGTGGCCGCCGCGGAGGGTCGGCTGCCGCTGGCGTCGCTGCTTGCGCTGGCAATGGCGGCTTTCATCACCATCCTGACCGAGGCGCTGCCGGCCGGTCTGCTGCCGCAGATGGCGCAGAGCCTGGCAGTGTCCGAGGCATGGGTTGGGCAGACCGTCACGATCTATGCCATCGGGTCACTGATGGCGGCAATCCCGTTGACCGCCGCCACGCAGGGCCTGCGTCGCCGTCCATTGCTGTTGGCGGCCCTTGCCGGCTTTGTGCTGGCCAACACGGTGACCACGCTCTCCACCAGTTACGCCCTGACCATGACGGCGCGCTTCCTGGCCGGCGTGTCGGCTGGCGTGTTGTGGGCGCTGCTGGCCGGTTATGCGGCGCGCATGGTGCCCGACCACCAGAAGGGCCGTGCCATTGCCGTTGCGATGGTCGGCACACCGCTGGCGCTGTCGCTGGGCGTTCCTGTCGGCACGTTCGTTGGCAACCTGGTGGGTTGGCGGGTGTGCTTTGGCATCATGAGCGGGCTGGCACTGGTGCTGATGCTGTGGGCGCGTCTCAAGCTGCCGGATTTCGCGGGACAGGCGGCGGGCAGGGCGCTGTCGCTGCGGCAGGTGTTCACCCTGCCCGGAGTGCGCCCGGTGCTGGTCGCGGTGCTCGCCTTCGTGTTGGCTCACAACGTGCTCTACACCTATATCGCGCCGTTCCTGTCGGCGGCGGGCATGGCGCAGCGCACCGATGCGGTGCTGCTGGTGTTCGGTGTTGCATCGTTGTTGGGCATCTGGATTGTCGGCGTATTGATTGATCGTCGTCTGCGCGCAATGACACTGGGCAGCATCGGAGTGTTCGCGATGGCCGCCTTGGCACTCGGTGTGGCCCGTGATGAACCCGGCGTGGTGTATGTGGCCGTGGCCGCGTGGGGCGTGGCGTTCGGGGGCTCGGCGACGCTGTTCCAGACCGCGCTGGCCAACGTGGCAGGCAGTGCCGCCGATGTCGCGCAGTCGATGTTGGTCACGGCCTGGAACCTGGCGATTGCCGGGGGAGCCATCGTCGGCGGCGTGCTGCTTGAACGCGTGGGCGCAGGTGCTTTCGCCCCCGCCTTGGTCGCGCTTCTGGTGGTTGCGCTGGGGGTGGTGTGGGCGGCCAGGCGGCATGGTTTCCCTGCGCCGAAGCGGTAGGAGGCTCGACCGGCGCGCGCACCCCCTGGCGTTGACTCACGGACAGCGCCTGCGTCGCCGCTACTTCATGGCTTCCAGTGGCACCAGCGACGCCCATACCAGCAGCAGCACCAGCCACAGCCAGCGCCAACGGCCCATCCCGTGCCATGCCGCGCGCCAAGGCCCCGGCAGCTTTTCGTGACTCATGCCTGCCTCCTCTTTGCCGCCGATCGCAGCGAATCCACGGTGCGCAGTCCATACAGATATACGCCGGTAAAGCACAGTCCGGTCAGCAGGGTGCCGGCCAGCAACCAGAGCAGCCGGATCGGCCAGCCACCGAAGCTGCCGAAGTGAAGGGGGTCGGCCATTTCGGCGATGCGCTGATGGACGCTCAGCGCACGGCCGTCATGCCGGCCCATCACTTGCCCGGTACGCAGGTCGACGGCGATGTTGTTCGCCCGCTCGCGTACCAGCCAGGCGTCAGCTTCGCCCATGAAGAGGATGCTGTCGCCATCGCGTGCGGGGACGGCCGCGAGGATATCCAGGGTGGGCCATTGCTGGCGGACGGTCTGCACTGCCGTGTCGACGGCAGCCGGGTCTACGGGGGCAACCCGTTCGCCGCCCTCGGCCAGTTGAAGAGTGGGCGCGGCCGGTGCATCGCCGCCGAGCGATTCCACCAGATACCACGTCCCGGTCAGGCCGATCAGCAGCAGGAACCAGAGCGACCACACACCGGCCAGACGATGCACATCGCCCCACAGGCGGCGCGGTCGCGACGCGTCGGGCCATTTCAGGAATCCACGCCACCACTTCTTGTAAATGTAGAGACTGCTGAGCAGCGAGAGCAGCAAGGGAATGGACAACGCCGCCACCAGTGGTACGCCCCAGGCCACCGGCAGCATCAGGTGGCGGTGCGTGTTGCGCAGCAGCCGCTGCGTATTGAACCAGCCGGTGTCGCCGTTCACCTGCGCGGTATACGGGTTGATCCAGACGAAGCGCCGCTTGCCGTCGGGCAGGCGCATCTGTGCACGTGCGGCGAACAGACGGGTGTGGCCGGCGGTGATGCCTTCCAGTTCCCAGTCGGGATGTGCCGTCTGTGCGGCATGGATGACCTCGCCCCAGCCGGCCTGCTCACCCCCGTCGGCCACGCGCATGGGGGCGTGCAGCAGCCAGTCGATCTCCTGGGAGAACACCGCCAGCGTGCCGGTCAGGCAGACAAAGCCCATGAACAGGCAGAGCTTCAGGCCCAGCCAACTATGCAGGTCGAACCACAGTCGCCGGCCACTGCCGGCGCGTGCCGGGCGGGTGGGGGGCGCTGGCGAAGGCTGGCGCATGGGCGGGCTCAGAACGCGTAAGCGGCTTGCACGTACACCCGGCGCGGCTCGCCCGGGAAGTGGCCGGTGCGCCCGGTGAAACCGCTGGCGGCATAGACCTTGTCGAACAGGTTCTTGACGTTGGCTTGGAACTGCCACTGCTGCCACTGCGTCTTCCAGCTCATGTCGAACACGGTGTACGGCTTGACCCGTTGGCCATCCAGGCTGACGCGCTCATCCACGTAATCGGCGCCGAAGCCGATCGCCGAGTTGATCGCCGGCAGCTCGTAGCGGGTCCACAGGCCGAGTTTGTTCTGCGGGGAATTGGCGAAGCGGTCGCCGGAGGCATTGGTGATGCCGTCGCTGCCGGCATCCTTCACCCGGGCATCGTTGTAGGCGTAGGTCAGGTTGAGCACCCAGCGTTCGGTCACATCGGCCAGCAGGTCCAGCTCCATGCCGGTGCTGCGCACAAGACCCAAGGCAGCAAGCTGGTTCACGCCATCGACGATCTCGCCGGTGGCCTGCACGATATTGCTGCGGTCGATCCGGTAAGCGGCCAGGTTCAAGGTCACGCGCTCGGCCAGCAGGGATTTCAGGCCCACTTCCCACTGCCTGCTGCGCTCGGCATCGAACGGGCCACCCGCTTCGGCGCTCTGGTTGGCGGCGTTCTGGGGCATGAACCCGCTGGCGATGTTGGCGTAGACATTGATGCCTTCGCGCACGGTGTAGGTACTGCCCAGCCGCCAGCTGATGTCGTTGCCATCCACGGTGGTGCCGGCGATGCGGTCGTCGTCCTTGAAACCATCCCAGCGCAGCCCGGCCAGCACGTGCCAGCGCGGGGTCAGCGCCAGTTCGTCCTGCAGGTAACCGCCATAGCGCTTGCTGCGCGTGCTGGTGCTGCGCCAGGGCAGGGCGGCCAGGTTGTAGTCGCGCCACGAGCTGGCGCCATACACCGGGTTGAACAGGTCGATGCCGGGCACCGGGCCGGCACCCCGCGCCAGGTCGGCGCTGTTGGCCGTCTGTGCGGTGAAGTCGGCATCCTGCTGGTAGACATCGGCGCCGAACAGCAGCTTGTGCCCGATGCTGCCGGTATTGAAGCGCCACACGGCGTTGCCGTTGGCGGTAAACGCGTCGTTGTCGCGGATCTGGTTGCGCAGCTGGCGGGTCATCCATTCGGGCACGCCGTCGCGGTTGCGGTCGATCAGGCCCATCGGCTCGTGGTAGACCTGATGCTCGTTGTTCTCGAACCAGCGTGCGCCAAAATCGACGTCCAGGTTGCTGCCGGGCGAGAAGCGGTACTGCACCAGCGCCACCTTGGCACGCATATCCAGGAAGTCGCTGGCTTCGTTATGGTTCCATCGCCGGTCGGTCAGGAAGCTGCCGTTGTCGTCCACCGGCACGCCGCGCAGGCGGTTGCCGCCCAGGTTCTGGGTGATGTCGGTGAACTGCAGGGTCAACTCGCCGGTGTCGCCCACGTCGAAGGCCAGCGACGCATCGCCGATCACGCTCTCGCTGTCCGCGTTCCAGCGCACGCCCTGTTCGGTGTCGCCATACAGCCCGGCGCGGTAGCGCACGCTGCCTGCGGCGTTCACGGGCCCGGTGGCCTCGATCGATGCGGCCCTGAAATCGTTGTTGCCGGCCTGCAGTTCGATGCGGCGCTCGGCCGTGGCTTTGGGCTTGCGCGTGACGTAGTTGATGACACCCCCGGCATCGCCGCCGCCATACAGCGCGCCGGCCGGACCCTTCAGCACTTCCACGCGATCGATGTTGAACAGTTGCGGTACCGAAAACCCGGCATAGGGGTCGCCGCGCATGCCGTCGTACAGCACGTTTTCCTGGCGGAAGCCGCGCAGGGTGACGCCGGCGTAGCTGAAGAAACTGATGCCACTGATGCTGCGGTAGAGATCGGTGATCTGGCGCGCAGCCTGGTCTTCAATCAGCTCGCGCGGCACCACCTGGATGGACTGCGGCACCAACGCCAGCGGGGTATCGGTGCGCGTCCCCACCGTCGCATCGTCCACCCGGTAAAAGGTCTGCGCCCGGCCATGCACCTGCACGGCATCCAGCTGTTGCACACCGACGGAAGAGGGCGGCGCTGCGTGGGCCGAGGCACAGGCGAGGGTCAGGGCCAGGCCCAGCAGGGAGAGAGAAGGCGTCGGGCGGGTCATCGCAGGCCGAAAGGCGGGTGAGAATGAGAAAGATTAACATGTAGAGCGGATGGCTGCTGGTGGCCGAGACTTCGATCTGACCCATGAAGCCGGAATGCCAGCGTTCAAGCAGGCCGGCCAGCCCGGGCAGGCTGGCCGGCATTGCCATCAGCGGACGTGATCCAGGAACTGGCGGTGACGCTCGTACTGGTCCAGCACGTCGTGGATCACCTGGACTTTGGGCCATCCCATGACGTCATAGTCCTGACCGCCTTCGCGCAGGTAGACCTCCGCCCGGTAGTGACGGGTGCCCTCGCTGGCGGGACGGCGGGGATCCTGCAGGGCAAACGTAGGCGCTTCGTAAGGCTGGGGGCGCACGGAATAGAAGAAGTCCATTTCCTCGCCATGGCCTACACGCAGCCATGCCCGGCCATCATCGCCTGCGGTCACCTCGACCGGCAGGTCCTGTTTGCGCAGCTCCACGGCAACTTCCTGCAGTGCGGGCAGCACATGGTCCCTGATGAACCCGACCACCTCGATCTTGACGGGGTTGTGCGCCAGCAGCTTCAGCCTGGCCCGCCAGTCTTCGCTGGTGCCCGGAAGCATGCGCGCCTCACGCAGGATCGAACGCTTCGTTGCGTCCAGGTGCATGGCCTTGAGCAGGCCCCAGCACATCAGAATCATGACCACGGTGAAGGGAAGGGCGCTGGCGATGGTGGCGGCCTGGAGTGATTCAAGACCGCCGGCGATCAACAGGGCAACCGCGATGGCGCCGACCAGCAGTGCCCAGAAAATCCGCTGCCAGACCGGAGATTCTTCTTCACCCCTGGATGTCAGCATGTCGATCACCAGCGCGCCGGAGTCGGCCGAGGTGACGAAGAACAGCGCCACGAGCACCACGGCGAGCGAGGAGGTGATCATCGTCAATGGCAGGTGGCGCAGGAACTCGAACAGCGCCATCGAGCTGTCGTTGGATACAGCTGAGACGAGCGCTTGGACCCCATCGGACCGCACCATGAACAAAGCCGAGTTTCCGTAGATGGTCATCCACAGGAACGTGAAGCCAAGCGGCACCAGCAGCACGCCGACGACGAATTCGCGCACCGTCCGGCCGCGGGAAATGCGCGCGATGAACATGCCGACGAACGGCGACCAGGCGATCCACCAGCCCCAGTAGAACAGCGTCCAGCCCCCCAGCCAGCCACTCGGCTCATACGCGTACAGGTTGAAC
The DNA here is from genome assembly GCF_014841975.1 of Stenotrophomonas sp. CFBP 13724. Lineage (NCBI taxonomy): Bacteria > Pseudomonadati > Pseudomonadota > Gammaproteobacteria > Lysobacterales > Lysobacteraceae > Stenotrophomonas > Stenotrophomonas sp. CFBP 13724. The sequence goes on along the minus strand of NZ_JACYUW010000001.1, from coordinate 1,653,921 downwards.
GTCATGGAGAAGAGCTGGGATGCATACATGCCCGTGTTCTGGACGAATGCCTGCATCAGATGCACGGTGGGGCCGCAGACCAGCACGAACGCCAGCAGTGCCACGGCCATGATCATGTTGATCTCGGACAGGCGGCGCACGCCGCTGTCCAGGCCCGCAACCACCGATCCGGTCGCCACCAGAGTGATCACGCCGATCAGCGACACCTGCACCAGGGTGCTGATTTCCAGGCCGAAAAGATAATTCAGACCCGAGTTGATCTGCATGACCCCGAGGCCGAGCGAGGTGGCAAGACCGAAGATGGTGCCAAGGGCCGCAAAGGTGTCTACTGCATGGCCGATGGGACCATGGATACGGTCACCGATCAGTGGGTAGAGTGCCGAGCGCACCCGCAGCGGGAGATTGTGCCGATACGCGAAGTAAGCGAGTGCCAACGCAACGACCGCGTAGATGGCCCAGGCGTGCACCCCCCAATGGAAGAAGGTGATGCGCATGGCCTGGCGGGCTGCCTCGGCAGACTCGGCCGTGCCGGTCGGCGGGGTGGCGTAATGCATGATCGGCTCGGCCACGCCGAAGAACATCAGGCCGATGCCCATGCCCGCAGCGAAAAGCATGGCGAACCACGATGCGTAGCTGTAGTCGGGGCGGCTGTGGTCGGGACCCAGCTTGATGCGTCCATAACCGCTGATGGCCACGCCGATGACGAAGACAAGGAAGCCGGCGACGGACAGGATCGTGAACCAGCCTGCGTCGTTGGCGGTCCAGTTCTTGGCCGCGGTAAACCAGGTGGTGGCCTGTTCCGGGACGAAAATCGACAGCGCCACGAGGAGCAGGACGATGGCCGCGGTAGGGATGAACACCTGCGGCAGGATGCGCTGGCGAACAGGAGTGGATGGCGGAGCGGGGCTCTGCATGGAATCCTCCGGTTGATGCGATTGGAGCGAGAGAGCGGAGTGCTCTTAGAAATGGAACCCGATGTTGAGGTTCAGCCGGCTGTGCCAGCGGGAGGGGCCGCCGTCGTCGATGCCGATGCCATCGCCGCCTGCGAACCACATGTTCTTGCCGGCGATCCAGTCCACGTAGGTCAGCATGATTCCCTTCTGCAGGCTGCATCCGGTGACGTTCTGCCAGGACTCCCTGACGCTCGCGCGGCGACCGACCGGCCGCGTCATGCTCAGGTTGTTGTAGCAGGTGATGTCATCGAGCCAGCGCCGGGCGCCGAAGGAATAGGCGACGTTGGCACTGGGCACGTCGGCTTCGGAGGCGATCTCGAAGGGCGCGAGGAAGGCTGACATCGCAATGCGGTCGCCCGGGACGCTGTAACGGTAGCGGGCCCACTGGAGCTGGGTGGTCCAACCCTCCCGCTTCCACTGGGCGTGCAATGCCGCGCCGTGGTGTCCGTGGTGGCGGCCGGTGGCGGTGTCCTGGACGCGGCCGCTGAATGCCGATGCGCCGAGCAGCAGTTCGCCCTCGTTCAACACGCCAGTATGTTCGTACCGGACGTGGACGCGGCCGCGCTCGCGGTAGGGCAGCTCGGGTGTCTGCGCCACATCGAACGAGTAGCGGTCATAGCGCGATCCGGTTCCGTATTCATCGCCTGAGAACCAGCCCGCCATCCAGTGGTGGTCGCCCTGTTGATGGCTGAATGTCACGCCCGGATCGTAATCGTCCTCGATCCCGAGGTAATAGCCCGAGCCAAACCAGAAGCTCTGCGAAACGGTGGGCAGCAGGCCAAAGGGAACCTGTTGGATACCCGCCTTGAGTTGCGTGGTCTCGCTGAAATTCCATCCCGCGTAGGCGTGGTGGACGGCATCGAACCCGTCATACCAGCGATATTGGGCAGAGAAGAAGAGCGGGCCGGCACCGGCTTCGATATCTGCGCGGAGCAGCTCCAGCTGCAGCCGGCTGGTGGGGCCGTAGTCGAGCCAGCCGTAGTTGAAGCGCACCGCACCGCCGATGTCGACAAACGGATCGACCTGCCCGCCGCGCGCTACCTGAGCGTGTACTGCATGCGTGGCCGTTGCCGCCGCACACAGAAAGATGAGTGAAAATACCTTCACGATAGTGGCCGTGGCCTCCGTTTTGCGAACGAAAGCGTCCAAGTCTAACGCGGCGGCGCAGGAGACCCAAACGTGCGAGGGGGCGCCGCGATTGCAGGCGACGCGTCGCGGGCAGCGCGGACGTCCTCCAGTGCACCCCATCATCGGCCATCGATGCGTAGCTCACCGCCGCCCATCAAATGCGCGTGATTTCCCCATTTCCCCGTGTTCACAGCAAAGCGCGCAGCCTCACGACGCTTGCTGCGCCCGCAGCCATTCAGATGGAGCATCACCAATGAGTACACCCAGTGGATTCCCGGACCGCCGGCCGCTCGGCACCGAATTCGAAACCGTCGTCACCTCCACCCCCGTCATCACCCCCACGCCGGAAAGCGCGGTGTCCTGGGGCGCGATCATTGCCGGCGCCGTGGCGGCCGCTGCGCTGTCGCTGGTGCTGCTGATTCTGGGCGTCGGCCTGGGCCTGTCTTCGGTGTCGCCGTGGTCGTTCGACGGTGTATCCAAGGAAACCTTCGGCTGGACCAGCGTCGCTTGGCTGACCTTCACTGCGCTGGCGGCTTCCGGCCTGGGGGGCTACCTCGCCGGCCGTCTGCGGACCAAGTGGACCAACCTGCACGGTGACGAGACCTACTTCCGCGATACCGCGCACGGTTTTGTGTCGTGGGCGGTTGCCACGCTGCTGACCGCTGGCCTGCTCACCTCCGCCATTGGCGGCGTGCTGGGTGCCGGCGCGAAGGTGGCCGGTGCCACTGCTGGCGCCGCTGCGACCACCGCCGCTGCGGCAGGTGCGGGCGCCGGTGCGGCTGCGATGGGCCCGCAGGAAGGCGACATGAACTATTGGGTCGACTCCCTGTTCCGTAACACCTCCACCAACCCGCCGCCGGCACCGCCGGCTCCGCCGATGGGCGCCGGCGCAGGCGCACCGCCCACTGGCCCGATGGCTGCACCCATGGGTCCGGCTGCCGGCCCGCGTGACGCCGCCATGCTGCCGCCGCCGCGCTCGATGCCGGGCAACGAGCGCGCCGGGGATCGCCGTGAAGTGCGTGCCGAGGTCAACCGCATCGTGATGTCCAGCCTGCAGAGCGACGGCCTGGATCCGGCGGACAAGCAGTACCTGGCCCAGCTGATCGCCCGCGAAACCGGAATGAGCCAAGCCGAGGCAGAGGCACGCGTGACTGACGTGCAGACCCGCATGCGGGCCGCGCTGGAAGATGCCAAGAACACCGCCAAAACCGCTGCGGATGATGCCCGCAAGGCCACCGCCTACGCCGCGCTTTGGCTGTTCATCACGCTGCTGATCGGCGCGTTCTTCGCCAGCCTGAGCGCCACCTGGGGCGGCCGCCGCCGCGACCTGTAACTTTCGTATCCACCAAGGAGAACCGACATGAAAACCCTGCTGCTCTGGTTCCTGGGCGTTCCGATTCCGCTCTTGATCCTGTACGCGATCTTCTTCTAAGCATCACGCCAGTAAGCAAAAACGCCAGGCCGCAGTGATGCGGCCTGGCGTTTTTCTGGATCAGTCCTGCAGGTCCCACTTGCCTGCGTCGGCGTGCTTCTCTTTGTAGATGGCACCGGAGAAATCGACGTGCAGTTCGGTCCAGTCGCCGCCATCGCGATGGGCCAGCACTTCGAAGTGCTTGGGCTTGCGCTCAGGCGCGCCGTTGACCGTCCAGCCCGCTTTCTTCACCGCAGCCAGCACCGCGCGTGGATCGGCGGGGACGTCTGGATGGTGGTGCTTGGGGCCGTGGTGCGGCTTCTTGTGTTCCACCTCGACAAACCGGCCGCCCTTCTTGGCGATACGGCTGACCTTGATCTCCGACGGGCGCTGCTCGCCTTCCAGGCGGATGGCAAGGCCTTCGGCTAGCGGGAAGGCTTCAGCGCCTTTCGGGCCGAGATCGGCCAGGTAGGCGGCATCGTCGGCGATGAAGGTGAAACGGTGGGCAAAGACGTGTTCGATGACGCCGGTAAGGGCGATCTTTTCGTGGTGCGGCATGCATTTCTCCTGAGAGCGCCCAACCGCGGGCGCATCCCCGTAATGGAGCTGGCGTGCAGGTGTTGCAATGCATGCGGTGCGGCATGAGCCGAAGACAGATAACAGCCAGTCAGCCACAGCCGCGGGTGACGGCGCAGCGCGGTAGCGCCGACTTCGGTCGGCTGATGATGGTGAAAGCAGCCGACTGAAGTCGGCTCGGCCGAGGCTGGAGGGATGCTTCAGCTGGTCCAGGGATTGATGATGTCCAGCCCGGCCGCCTTGAACGGCCCGGCATCGCGCGTGGCGACGGTGAAGCCATTAGCTACCGCAATCGCGGCAATGTAACCGTCCGGCGTTGGAAAACCCTTGCCGCCGCTTCGTGCACTCACTGCGAGAACGGCGTAGCAGCGCGCCGCCTCCAGATCGAATGGCAGTACCCGGTCGTCGAACAGCTTGATCAGGCCGTCGACCGTGCTGAGCAGCGTCTGCTTCCTGCGTCCGGCCGGCAACGCGCCGACACCGTACAGCAGCTCCGCGATCGTCACGCTGGACAGATAGAGCGTCTCTGCAGCCTGCCTGTCCATCCAGTCGAGTACAGCGGGGGAGGGCGCAGGGCTCATCGCTTCAGAGACCACATTGGTGTCGAGGACGATCACCCAAACCCCATCGGCTTGGCCGGGGTTTTATCGCGGGTGGCCGCCATCGCATCCACATCGGCGTCGGTGAGGCCATGGTCGGCGCTCAGCGCTGCCAAAGCCGACCCCAACCGCAAACGGCTGGCGGGCCGCACGGCAGATTCCAGGATGTCGCGGATTTCGGCCTCGGTGCTGCGGCCATGCTGTGCCGCACGCACCTTGAGCGCCCGGTGGGCTTCGTCTGACAGATTTCGAATGGTCACGGCAGGCATGTAAGGGCACCTGTTGGCATTGATGGTGATGATATCACTATGCTGAGATTGATATCAGTCAGTCAAGATGCCCATCTTCGGTAGCGCCGAGCCACGCTCGGCGGCTCTGGGTGCGGCCGCAGTCAGACATGGGTGCCTGACCGGAAAGCCGCCGAGCATGGCTCGGCGCTACCGTTTTCCTGCTTAGAACATGCCTTCGAACGGGTTCCAGCTCACCTTGCCCTTTACGCGTTCGGCGTAATAGCTGTAGTTGGTGCTCATGGCCACCGACAGGCCAAGCGCTGCGACCAGCGCGCGCACCAGCAGGTCCGGTACGAAGAAGGAGACGGTGATGAGCGCCACGTACAGGCCAAACACAACCAGGCCCTTGCGCCACATGCCGAGGATGAAGAGATAGATCCAGCTGAAGAACAGGGCGAACAGGTTGATGTTCACTCTGAGCTTGCCGGCGAAGGGCAGGTCTTTCAGAGCCTGTCGGTACTCCTTGGTCTTCGGCGCGCCATGCTGCGCGAAGAAGTCGAAGCGGTACTGCCATTTCGGACTATGCGGGACGGTGTTCGGTGTTTCCATTGTTGATCAAAGCTCCATGTAATCGTTTACATGATAGCGAGATCAAATCTTATTCACCACGGGAACGCCTGCGATTTACGCGCTCGTGGGGGCAGGGTAGCGCCGAGCCACGCTCGGCGAGCGCGGGCGCGGCATCTGTCGGACATCCTGTTGTCGGGGTGGAAAGCCGCCGAGCATGGCTCGGCGCTACCTGACGTCGCCGCACAGATCGAAACTGTGATCCGGTCGAGAAATTTCGATATGTTTCGGTATTGATACATAACGAAACAAGGCATAAGGTCGTCTGCGACAACCCTGAGGCAGGTCAACGCCTCCCTGTCGCCGTCTTCCCCGTGCAACCGAAGAGGTACGTCCATGTCGTCGTCACGTCCGTTTTCCGGAATGCTGGCTGTCGCAGTCCTCGCCAGTGCCCTGTCCGCCGCCTGTGCCCATGCTGGCACCCTGACCCCCGCGGTATCGACCCAGGAGTTCGACAACCCGCATCGCGGTTTCATGCTTTGGGGCAGTTCGTACGCAGTGGATGGCGGGGTAGACAATTTCCACGGGGCGCACATCTATCACGTGTACCTGCCGTGGCGGATCATCGAAACCGCCGATCAGGTCTTTGACTGGAACGCGGTGGAGACGCTGTACCTGCAGCCGATCCTCAATGACGATCCGCTGGCGACCTTCGTGCTGCGTCCCGTCGCTGATTATCCGGAAAGTGCCGCCAGCCAGATTGACGCGCATTACAGCGGCGGCGAGAACGAGCGCGACTATCCGAAGTTCCTCGAACAGGCGCCGCTCAACATTCCGTATGCGGTGCGCGCCAAGTGCGATTCGGACGGTCCGATCCGCAGCCTGGATTACAACAACCCGGCGGCGCGCCAGCAGATGCAGCAGTTCGTGCAGGCACTGGCCGCGCGCTTCGATGGCGACCCGCGCATCACCGCCATCCAGGTGGGCCTGCTCGGCTTCTGGGGCGAGTGGCATACCAGTGGCTGCGAGGACCTGCAGCCCAATGCGCAGACCCGCTCGCTGATCCGCGATGCCTACACTGCAGCCTTCCTGAAGACGCCGCTGCAGACCCGCTATGCGCGGGCATCGGACGTGGGATCGGCGCTGTTTGGCTTCCACGAGGATTACTTCCCCTCGTTCACCGGAAAGTGCAACGCGTTCAATCCGCAGATGCCCAGCTGCAGCGACGATGGCTGGTGGAACCTGGAATACGGGCTGGCCAACGAGGTACCGGCGGCGCGGCAGAACTGGATGGTCAACCCGGTCAGCGGCGAGAGCCCGAACAGCAACCAGAAGAGTACCTGGACCAACCGCACCGCCGATGTGCGCAAGCTGCTGCGCGATTACCACTTCAGCTTCCTCGGCCCGGCCGGGGCGCACGAAACCAGTGGCAATGCGGCCAAGTTGAAGACGCTGAAGAGCGATCTGGGCTACCGGCTGGGCATCAGCACGGTGACCTGGCCCAACACGCAGGTGCGTGGCCAGCAGGCGGCGCTGCAGCTGGGTATCAAGAACCACGGCTCGGCCCCGCTGTACAACGCCTACCACGTGGAACTGCACTGGGTGGCGGCTGATGGAAGCACCAAGGCGCGTACCTCGATACCCGCGGTGACCCTGAGCGAGATCATGCCGGGCACGGTGCAGAGCCGCAGCACCACCTTCACCGTGCCCAGCAGCCTGGCGCCGGGCAGCTATGCGCTGCGTCTTGCGCTGGCCGATGACACCCCGGGCCGCCGCAACATCGCCCCGCAGAACGATGGGCAGGATGCGCAGCGTCGACTGCCGCTGGGACAGGTGCAGGTGAACTGAGGTAGTGCGGTTCACTGGAGCATGGCGATGCGGCGTGGGGCCGCATCGCCGCGCAGGCGGCGGGGCAGGCGCAGGCTTTCCCCGTCGTCACATTTGCGTCATCATGCCGCCCATTCTGTTACCTCCAGCCGCCGCCAGAGGATCACTTCCTACCTGGAGGCACTGCCGTGTCCGTCGTTCCGTCCCCTGTTGCCCCGACCCGCAGCGGTCGTCTGCATCGCACCTTTGCCCGTTCGCCGCTGACCCAGGCGGTATCCGCCGTGCTCACCGTGGGCCTGCTCACCGCCAGCGCGCAGGCGCAGCAGAGCGCCGCCGCGCAGACCGATGACGAAGCCGCGCGGACCCTGCAGACCGTGCAGGTGACCGCCAACCAGCTGGGTACCGTGACCGAGAACAGCGGCTCCTACACGCCAGGCACCATCGCCACCGCCACCCGGCTGGTGCTGAGTCCGCGCCAGACGCCGCAGTCGATCAGCGTGATCACCCGGCAGGAGATGAACGACTTCGGCCTCAACGGCATCGACGATGTCATGAAGGTCACCCCGGGCATCAGCATCGTCACCTACGACAGCGAGCGCACCGAGTACTACGCACGTGGTTTTGCCGTGCAGAACTTCCAGTACGACGGTATTCCGATGGCGCGCGATTCGGCTTATTCGGCCGGCAATACGCTCAGTGACATGGCCATCTACGATCGTGTGGAAGTGCTCAAGGGCGCCACCGGCCTGCTGACCGGCATGGGCGATCCCGGTGCCACCATCAACCTGATCCGCAAGAAGCCGACGCACGCGTTCGCCGGTAGCGTGGGCCTGGGTGTCGGCTCGTGGGACAGCTACCGCGCCGAAGTCGATGTCAGCGGCCCGTTGACCGAAAGCGGTCGCGTGCGTGGCCGCGCGGTGGCGGCGCAGCAGGACAAGCACTCCAATGTCGACCACTACCAGCGCACCAACAAGGTGTTCTACGGCATCCTGGAAGCAGACATCGATGACAGCACGCTGCTGACCGTCGGCGCCGATTACCAGGACAGCGATCCGCAGGGTTCCAGCTGGGGCGGCATTCCGCTGCTGGACAGCACCGGCAACTTCAACAAGATGCCGCGTTCGTTCAACAACGGCGCGCGCTGGAGCAGCTGGGCGCAGTACAGCCGCACCGCGTTCGCCACGCTGGAACACACCTTCGGCAATGACTGGGTGGCCAAGCTGCAGCTGAATCACCAGGTCAACGGGTATGACGCCCCGTTGGGCGCGGCGGCCGGCGGTAACCCGGATCCGGTGACCGGCGAAGGCGTGAGCATGTGGGTCGGCAAGTACGTGGGCGAGACCACCAGCAATGCGGCCGATCTGTATGTCAGCGGCAAGTTCGAATGGTTCGGTCGCCAGCACGAATTGGTGGTCGGTGGCAGCGTGTCGCGCAAGCGCTGGATCAACGATGGTTACTCGCCGCAGGAGGGCTATGTCACCAGCGTGGCCGATTACCGCGGCTGGACCGGCGATGTGCCCGAGCCGGACTGGCAGTGGGGCTACGGCAACAATGAAGTGACCCGCGAAAGCGGTGCCTACGTGGTGGGCCGCTTCGACCTGGCCGATCCGCTGAAGCTGATCTTGGGCAGCCGCGTGGCCAACTACAAGGCCATGGATATCGACGAGAGCGGCGTGATCGTGCCATACGCCGGGCTGGTGTACGACCTCAACCAGAACTACTCGGTGTTCGCCAGCTACAGCTCCATCTTCAAGCCGCAGAGCAACCAGGACGAGCAGGGCAGGGTGCTGGATCCGCTGGAAGGCCGCAGCTACGAAGCCGGCGTCAAGGCGGAGTTCCTGGAAGGACGCTTCAACGCCAGCGCGGCGGTGTTCCAGCTGGAGCAGGACAACCATGCCGAGCCCAGTGGCGGGCTGACCCCGAGCGGTGGCATCGCCTACCGCGGACTGATGGGCGTGCGCACCAAGGGCTACGAGTTCGATGTGTCCGGCCAGGTCGCACCGGGCTGGCAAGTGCAGGGTGGCTATGCGCACAAGATTGCGCGGCAGCAGTCCACCAAGGTCTCAACGCTGGAGCCGGAAGACCAGTTCAGCCTGCACACCACCTACCGCGTGCAGGACGGCGCGTTGCGTGGGGTGAGCATCGGCGGCGGCGCACGCTGGCAGGGCAGCACCTTCGGCACCATCAGCAACCCGCAGGACGGGGGCAGCCTGGTGCATCGCACCGATCCGTACTGGCTGCTGGATGCGATGGCACGCTACGAGTTCAATGACAGGCTGTCGGCCACGCTCAACGTCAACAACCTGCTGGACAAGCACTACTACACCATCTTCAACTGGTACAGCACCTACACCTGGGGTGAGCCGCGCAACGTGCGGCTGACGGTGAACTACAGGTTCTGATGGCTGTGCGCAGGCGCCCCGGGATGGATTCCGGGGCGTCTGGCTGCGCTCAGGGAATCAGCCGCTGCGCCCGCAGCGTGGCGAACAGGTCGAAGAAGGCGTCATCGCTGGGCTGGTAATCAAGGAACCCCAGCCGGCGGCTCTTGGACATATCGGTCATCACTTCGACCGGACGGCCCAGGTCGGCGTCGGTGTGCCACGGCGACACCAGCCGGTGGATGTCCGGCTCGGCCAGGCCCTGTTCGATGGCCAGCTGCACCCACCGTGCCGCGTCGTCCGCCATCTGCCGTTCCAGCGTGCGCAGCTCACCGGTGAACGGCGCCGCTTCGATGCCGAACCAGTCCGCGATGCGGCCCCACATCCAGCTCCAGCGGAACACATCACCGTTGACGATATTGAACGCCTGGTTGGCTGCTGCCGGGGTCTGGGTGGCCCACACCAGCTGGCGTGCCAACTGGCGCGCGTCGGTCATGTCGGTCAGCCCGTTCCACTGCGCCAGCGAGCCGGGGAAATAGAACGGACGGCCGCTGCGCTTGCACAGCGAGGCATACACCGCCAGCGTGGTGCCCATGTTCATGGCGTTGCCCACCGCCGCACCGATCACCGTATGTGGACGATGCACGCTCCAGTTGAAGCCATCACGCGCGGCTGCGGCAAAGACCTCGTCTTCCTGTGCGTAGTAGAAGTTCTCGATCGGCAGGCGGGGCTGTTCCTCGCGGAACGGGGTCTGTGGCAGCGCGCCCTGCGCGTAGGCTTCGAACGGCCCGAGGTAATGCTTCAGACCGGTCACCAGCGCGACGTGCTGCACCGAACCGGCCGGCTGCAGGGCATCCAGCAGGTGGCGCACCATGGCCGCATTCACGCGGATGTTCTCGGCCTCGTTGGCCTGCCGCGACCAGGTCGTAATGAATACATGGGTGGGCCGCAGGTCTGCCAGTGCGGCCCGGGTGGCCTGCGCATCGCGCAGATCGGCCGAGACACCGTGGACGCGCGACGGCAGCGCCGCCGGGTTGCGCGCCAGGCCGTGCACCTCCCAGCCTTCCTGGAGCAGCTGCTGGATCAGGGCACTGCCGGTAATGCCGGTTGCACCGACTACCAATGCTTTCTGGGTCATGGGGTCGCCTCTTTTGCATCAAATAACAGGCAGACACCTTAGGATAATGGGGTCAGGCCCGAAAGAAGGCACCAAATGGTAACCACGCGATGAAAGCAGGCACCCCGGAACAGGAATGGCGCGAAGACTGTGCACCGCGGCGGGTGCTGGAGCTGTTCAGCACCAAGTGGACGTCGATGGTGCTGCACACCCTGGCAGTCCGTCATGGCGGGGTGGCGCGCAGCAACGCGCTGCACCGCAGCCTGCCTGCCATCTCGAAGAAGATGCTGATCCAGACTCTGCGGGAGATGGAGCTGGCGGGCATCGTGTTGCGGACCGAACATCCCACCGTGCCGCCCTCTGTGGAGTACAGCCTGACCGCGCTGGGCCGGCAACTGGTGGAGCCAATCGAGCTGATCTACGACTGGGCGCGGCGCAATGCCGAGGCACTGGATGCGCTGAAAGCAAGGCCGACGTCGCGGCGGCGCGGTTGATCGGCCTTAAGGCCTTGCGTCGCTCCAGCGCCACAGAAGGCGGGCCTTAGCGGAATCCAGGCCCGCGCCGCAGCCGGACAGGGCCCGGGCCCAAAGCGTCCGGGTCCAAGCGCTCATCCTTGCGGGTGATGATGATCCGATCTTCCCGCGCCAGGGCAGCGGCGGCTTCGCGCACCGGCTGCATGAGTGGGCGCCAGTCACCTGGCTCTGGGCGCAATGCCCGGGCAACCTCGGACGGACAGATGGAGGCCGACGCCGCGCGCTGGCCCAGCAGGTCGATGATGGCGGCGGCGATATCCATCGCTGCACGATGCGTCGGCGCGCGTGATGGGCGCGCGGAGGTGGGCTGGGTAGCGCCGAGCCATGCTCGGCGGCATTCCGTTCCGGTAGCACGATGCCTGACGCAGGCCGCGCGGTGCGCTCGCCGAGCATGGCTCGGCGCTACCAGAGCGGACGGCCGAGATGCACGATGCGTGGGCGCGCGTGATGGGCATGCGGAGGTCAGTTGAAGGTCTGTCCCTGGATTGTCCAGAGCGGCTAACCGTCGTGTCCAGCGACCGATGGATACCGCCGCCGGGCGGGTGAGCGCATTGTCGTTCCCACGAAACGGGAAGGAGACTCACGTGAACCGATCGACTCCGAATAATCGCCTGGCGCTGGTACTCACCTTGGCCATTGCAGCGCTGAGTTCCGCCCACGCCTCGACGCCTGAGCCCGTGCACGCCACCGCCGTACACAACGAGGCCTTGGTCCGGACGGCCTTCACCAACTGGTCTACGGGAAACGGCACCGTGTTTGCGCTGCTGTCCCCCGATGTCGTCTGGACCGTTCATGGCTCCGGTTCGGCGGCGGGTACTTACAAGGGCGTCGAAGCATTCCTACAGGGCGCGGCGGCTCCGCTGACCCGCCGGCTGGCGCGGCCGTTGGTGCCCAAGGTGCATGCCATCTGGGCGGTGGGCGATACGGTGATCAGCCGGTTTGAAGCCGAATCCATTACCGCTGGGGGGCGCCCGTACACGAACCAGTATGTGTGGATTTTCCGGATGGAAGACGGCGTCGTGGTGGAGGCCGAGGCATTCCTGGACTTGGCGGCGTATGACAAGGTGGTGGCGGAGAATGCGGTGGTCCGGTAGCGCGATGTCCGGCGCAGGCCGCGCGGTGCGCTCGCCGAGCGTGGGCTCGGCGCAACCAAAGCGGGGCCATGTGGTCGATTCAAGGCCGTTCACGCCGTGCAAATGGGCGCCGGATAGGATGCTGGCCTCACTGCCATCACGGAACGATCCAGTACATGAGCTCATCCACGCGTGTGTTGCCGCTGTCTGCTGTTTCCGTGCTGTTGATTGCGCTTGCGGGGTGTTCCAAGGGGCCCGATTCGCCAGCGCCGAACCCCGTGACTGGCAACGCCGCCGCGGTCTCCGATGAGGAAGCCGACGCAGAACAGGACAGTGACGCCCCCGAATTCCCGGTCATCCCGACGATCGTGGTGCCGGAGATCATAGGCGTCACTCCGGCGCAGCGTGCGCTGGAAAGCTCACTGCAGTCGATCCTCAACCCGGTGGAGGGGATTACCGTTTCCCCGGCACGCTGCAGCACCGATGGCAGCCTGATCAACGATGCCGGCATCACCAGCGTGGATGCGCAGGGCAAGCTGACCCGGAACGGCGACGAAGGCATCTTCGTGATCAACCCCGATGGCAGCGGCACCGCCAATTTCGAAGGCGGACTGGTGCGCGTGAACGCCGATGGCAGCGGCACCATCAACGGCAATCCCGGTGGCGGTGGCGACGATGCCATCATCAGTGTGGAAGCGGATGGGTCGGGCACCTACAACGGCGTGGCGGGCCTGATCCGGCTGGATGGCAAGGGTGCGGGCACCTGGAACGGTGACAGTGGCCTGATCACGAATAATGGCGATGGCAGCGGCACGTGGAATGGGCCGATGGGCCTGGTGCGCGTCAATGCGGACGGCTCGGGCACCTGGAATGGCGAAGAAGGCCTGATCACCAACAATGGTGATGGCACCGGCACCATCGGCCCGCCAGCGCGACCGGTCAGGATGCCGCCGCTGGCGCGCCTGGCGCCTGCCGGTAAATTCCCGCCGCTGAAAAAGTTCGCTCCGCCCGGTGCGCCCTGCGGTTATGTGATCACCTTGAATGACCGGGTGCTGTTCGACTTCGACAAGTCCGACATCCGTCCCGACGCGGCGAATCTGCTCGATACCTTGGCCGGGGCGCTGGCCGAACTGAAAACCACAGGCATGGAAGTGCGCGGGCATACCGATTCCAAGGGCGCGGACGACTACAACCAGAGCCTGTCCGAACGCCGCGCGGCATCGGTAGTGGCCGCATTGCGCCAGCGTGGTGCGGGCCAGCAGGCGGCGTCAAAGGGCTACGGCGAAACGCAGCCGGTGGCGCCCAACGAGCTGGAGGGCAAGGACAACCCCAGCGGCCGGCAGTTGAATCGCCGCGTGGAAATCTTCGTGCGTTCGTGAGTTCGGCGGCGCACGTTCAACAGTGACAGGAGAACGGAATGAAGGCAGCGATACTCGCAGCGCTGGGCACGGTGGCCGCCTTGGCAATGGCCTCGCCGGGCAAGGCGAATGATTTCAGCCTCGGCTACGACGTGGACCGCTTTCCGGCGGCCAAGCTGAGCATGCAGGCGTGCCGCGCGGCGGTAACGCGTGGGGCCGCGGCGGTGGGCTACAGCACGCGCGTGGACCAGGACCAGAAGACGCTGGTGCTGCACGTGTCCGCCCCGCGCGAGGATGGGCGCTCGCTGATCTCGTACTGCATCAGCGCAGGCGACCACACCGTGTTCGTGATCCAGGCGTTCGACTATTCGGGTCCGAACAATCCGGACGTGGATCGCGTCAAGGCGCGCGTCGGTGCGGAAGTCCGCAAGGCCGCGCGCGACGGCTGAAGCCCTGCGTTACGTGACAGGCTGGCCGAGCTGGTTGATCTCGCGGTTTTCGACGATGGAAGGCGGGTTGGGGGAGCGGGCGAGGGAGATCATCGCCCGGCCGATGGCACCGTTGGTGGTGGCCGCCCCCGGCACATTCTTGACGATCATCCCCTGCAGCGGGCTGGCCAGCGCATGGAACATGCGCATCACACCGTGTGGGCTGTGCGTGCCTTCTTCGGGCAGGATGCCGCCGGGCCGCAGCATCACGGTGGTGATCGGCAGCCGCTGCAGCGCATCCTCGGTTTCGCCCTTGATGCGTAGCAGCATCAGCCGGCTTTCGGGATCGGAATTGGCGCCGGAAATGTAGAAGAAGCGCCCCTGTGGATTGGCCGCGGCATAGGCCCGCGCCACTGCCAAGGTCAGCTCGAAGGTGACGCGGCGGTATTCCTTTTCGGCGGTGCCGATGGGCGGAGCGCCGGCGCAGTAGAACGCCGCGTCGATGCCGGCCAGCTGTGCCTGGATGCTGGCGGCCTGGCTGAAGTCTTCGAGCAGCACTTCGTTGACCTTCGCGTCGGCGCGGTCCAGCGGCCGACGGGCCAGGACGGTGATGTGGGTGACGTCAGGTGAGGTGAGGCAGGCGTTGAGAACGCCCTGGCCGAGCAGGCCGGTCGCACCGGTGAGGAGGATATGCATGGAAGAAACCCCTGGACGATTGCTGGAACGCTACAAGCAGCAGAAGGAACAGGGGGTGACGATCAGCGGGTCATGCATTCGTTGAGCATTACCGGGCAGACGCTTGCGCCACTCTCGATGCATTGGGTGACCGCGTCTTCTTCCGCCGCCGCCTTGCTGCCGGCCTTCGCGCCGAAGGTGGACCAGCCGCCTCCGGCCGCCTTGCTGCGCACGATGGCGGCGCATTCGCCCATGGTCCATGCCACGGCGGTTTCGCAGCCGCGCTTGCCGCATTTGCTGATGGCGGTGTCCTTGGCGTCCTTCTCGTTCACGCCCAAGTGCAGTGCGAAGGCGTCACCGCCGCGCTCCACCGCAATGGCGCTCCACGGCTGGGCGATGTTCATCTTCGGATCCTGGCCCTCGCCGGCGGCCATGCGCGTGGCGGTGCCACGGGCTTCCGGCGGCTTGGCCACGAATTCGGCCCCGCCCGGGAAGAACTCCAGCTTTGGCTTCGCCACGCGGTTGATTGCGATCAGTTCCATGCGGTAGCTGATGCGGTCCAGC
This sequence comes from Stenotrophomonas sp. CFBP 13724, assembly GCF_014841975.1. Lineage (NCBI taxonomy): Bacteria > Pseudomonadati > Pseudomonadota > Gammaproteobacteria > Lysobacterales > Lysobacteraceae > Stenotrophomonas > Stenotrophomonas sp. CFBP 13724. The sequence continues at coordinate 1,638,504 of NZ_JACYUW010000001.1, read as the reverse complement.
GCCGAATAGGCATACTTCCAGCCGGTGCAGAAGGTCTGTTCTTCCGCGCTGCGGCACTGCGCGCCGCCGCCGGCCTGGCAACTGGCCAGCGCCGATTCGGCCGCCTTCTTCTTGTTCTCGCCCGTGTTGACGTACATGCCGCCCTGCTGGCTGTAAGCCGGCGCCACGCAGGTGTTGGCGAAGGTGGCGACAGGCCAGCAGGTGCCATCACATTTGCCCATGGCGTTACGGGTGGCGATGCGTGGGTCGTATTCGTTGAGGATGACGTTCCAGCTGCCATCGGCGGTGTTGACCACCAGCGCGCCCCACCAGTCCCGCTTGGCGTCGTCGCGCACACGACGCGCGGCGGCGGCGGCGGCGGCGGATGCAGCCTGCTGCGCCGCGGCTTCTTCGGCGCTGATATAGGTTGCGGCCTGCTGGCTCTGCTGCCAGCCCAGGAAGTTCATCTGCGCGGCGTGGGCCTGCTGTCGAGCCTGCGCACCATTCTGTGCTTGTGCCGCACCGGCACCGGTCAGCAGTGCAGCGGCCAGCAGCACCGCGCGGATCATCCGCTCAAAGGCAATGTTCAACGTTCACCCCGCACTGCTTGGCGCCGGATGCAACGCACTTGTCCATCGAGGACTTGCCCAGCGCTGCCGCTTCCGGCGTACCGGCCTGCGCGCTGCTGGCGAATATGGCGCGGACGCCGGGTTTGGCACCCTTGTCCACGGCCAGTGCCATGCAGTGGTTGCGGACCGGGAAGGTGATCAGCTCCACGCAGTCGGTGGCGCCGCTGTCCTGGCAGTCCTTGCGCGCACGCACCTTGGCTTCCGCTGCGCCCATGCCGTTGCCGGTGCCTACAACCTGCTTGCTGTCACTGACGGCCAGGCTGGTGTAGAGGTCCATGCCTTCGGGCATGGCCTTGCTGATTTCACCCGGTGCCGGCGCGGTACGCGACGGCGCGTTCGCCGGAGGCACGGCGAAGACAGGGCCAGCAAGGGCGAGGGTGGCCAGCAGCGCACCGCGCGTCCACGAAGAGGATCGTTGCATTCCTTTGCTCCAGGTTTTGTTTTTGGCGCGCGGAGCATACCCGGATAGTGGTCCGGATGGTGTGATGTGGTAGGGCTGGGGAAGAAGAGCGTGACGACCAACGGTCGTCACCCGCCGGAGCCGGTCGTCACCCACCGGGAGGTTTCCAGTGCGGGTGCAGCTACCCGTGTCACGGTCAGTTGTGTAGAGTCCGGCCCATCATGCGCTCACGGAGGATCGGGTTTGTCCACGCAGAAATTGGTTCGTTATTCGGTCGCCATCGTCGCGGCCCTCGTCATCGGCTACCTGCTTTCGGGCTACCTGACCCTGCTTTTCCTTGGCCTGGACACCAGCCACTTCAGCTGGAACACCTACTACCCGTATGTCAACGCACTGGACCAGCCGCAGGTCGCGCCCTACGTGGGCAAGATCAAGGCCGCCGGTTACGTGGGCTTCGGGATCCCGCTGTTCCTGTTGGTGGTGGTGGCCGGTTTCCTGCTGCTGCGGCGCAAGAAGAAGGGCCTGCACGGTGATGCGCGCTTCGCCACGGGCTCGGACCTGTCTTCACACGGGTTGTTCAAGAAGACCGGCGACAGCATCGTGGTGGGCAGCTACAAGGGCAAGCTGGTCCGCCTGTCCGGCCAGCAGTTCGTGATCCTGGCCGCGCCGACCCGTTCGGGCAAGGGCGTGGGCGTGGTGATTCCGAACCTGCTGGAATACGAAGAGTCCGTGGTGGTGCTGGACATCAAGCAGGAAAACTACGAACTCACCAGCGGCTGGCGCGCCAAGCAGGGGCAGGAAGTCTTCCTGTTCAACCCCTTCGCCGAAGACCGCCGCAGCCATCGCTGGAATCCGCTCAGCTACGTCTCCGATGACCCGGCCTTCCGCGTTTCCGACCTGATGAGCATCGCCGCGATGCTGTATCCGGATGGTTCGGACGACCAGAAATTCTGGGTCAGCCAGGCGCGCAATGCGTTCATGGCCTTCACGCTGTACCTGTTCGACAATCATGATGACGAGCGCCGCAGTGGCTTCCCGGGCGGGCAGGGCGTACCGACCCTGGGCGCGATCTACCGGATCTCCTCCGGCGACGGCACGGACCTGCGCAAGTACCTGCAGACGCTGGCCAGCCGTCCGTTCCTGAGCGGCAACGCCAAGTCGGCCTTCGCCAACCTGCTGTCGCAGGCTGACGAGACCTTCGCCTCGATCATGGGCACCTTCAAGGAGCCGCTGAACGCCTGGATCAATCCGGTGCTGGACGCCGCCACCAGCAGCAACGACTTCCTGCTGACCGACCTGCGCAAGAAGAAGATGACCATCTACATCGGCATCCAGCCCAACAAGCTGGCCGAAAGCCGGATGATCATCAACCTGTTCTTCAGCCAGATCATCAACCTCAACACCAAGGAGCTGCCCAAGTCCAATCCGGAGCTGAAGCACCAGGTGCTGCTGCTGATGGACGAATTCACCTCCATCGGCAAGGTGGACATCATCGCCTCGGCGGTGTCCTACATGGCCGGCTACAACGTGCGCCTGCTGCCGATCATCCAGAGCATGGCCCAGCTGGATGCCACCTATGGCCGCGATGTGTCGCGCACCATCATCACCAACCACGCCCTGCAGATCCTGTTCGCGCCGCGCGAGCAGCAGGACGCCAACGATTATTCGGACATGCTGGGTTACACCACGCTGCGCAAGAAGAACATCACCAAGGGCCGCGAGAAGAGCCACAGCTTCAGTGAAGAGCGGCGGGCGCTGATGCTGCCGCAGGAGCTGAAGGCCATGGGCACGGACAAGGAAGTGTTCCTCTACGAGGGCATTCCGCACCCGGTGATGTGCGACAAGATCCGCTACTACAAGGATCGTCACTTCACTTCGCGCCTGCTAGCAAAGGTTGAGGTTCCCAGCTTGCAGATATGAATCAGATGGGACGAAAGCGCTGAAAATAAATGCATTCACTCCCGTGAAGTGGTGACGGGTGTCAACAATTTGTCGTGCATGCGTTGAACTTTCATGCGTTCTTGACGCATCCTTGACCTCGTTCTATGCCACTCTTCGCCATCGGTTCAGTTCATCGAGCCGATGGAGTCGATCAGGTGGTGCAGAACATCACCGGAACAGGGATGGCTTCGAACGAGGTGTCAGGCGATGCATCATGCCCATGGGGCGGTGCAGCGCCCGTTGGGCAGGCGGCTTTGGCCGCAGGGGAGACGGTTGCACATGACGGCACAGGCCGCCGCGTAACCGGTTCCAGCGTGCAGATGTAACGCTGGACTGCCGAACCACCCGCATCGAAGCTGCTTATTCGTACGTCAAAGGATGTTCGTATGCGGCAAGCGTTGCTGAAGATTTTCATCGCCGTGGCGGCGGTTGCGATGTCGGGTTGTGCCACCAAGCCTGCGCCGGATTTCGGCGGGCGGTGGAAGCCGGTCAATCGCTTTGACGCCGCGCCCACGGAAATTCCGCTGTACACCAGCTATGCCTTCCAGGCATCGCCGATGGATGGCACCTTGAAGGCCATGCTCGAGCGCTGGGCGGCCGATTCGGGGATGTCGCTGGATTACCGCCTAGGGTCGGATTACACGCTGCACAGCGGCGTTTCCCGCATCTCCACGACCAGTGCGCAGCAGGCCGTGGCCGATGTCACGACTGCTTATGCGGCGCAGGGCGTCTACGTGAGCATCGTGGGCAACAAGATCGTGGCCGGCAGCAGCGCCGCGGTGCCGACGGCGGCCACCACGCCAGCCAGCGCGCCCAGCGCCGCCCCCGCATCCGCACCCGCCGAAATCGCGCCAAGCGGTAGCTGACCGCTGCCGTTTTCCCGTCGTGATGCTCCTGCGCTGGTCGCAGGGGCATGGCGCTCATTGACGATCATGCAGTCCGGAAAACCCCATGTTCCGTAAGAAAGACCCAGGCAATAGTCCCAAGGTGGAGCAGGCCGTCGCCAAGGCGGTGAGCTATGAGCTGACCGTGGCCGACATGGCGCGCAAGAGCGAGCGTCGTGCCTGGTGGGTCGCCGGTGCGTCGCTGGTGATGTCGCTGGCGCTCGCCGGCGGCTATTACTACATGCTGCCGCTGAAGGAGAAGGTGCCGTTCCTGGTGATGGCCGATGCCTACACCGGGACCGCATCGGTGGCGCGCCTGCAGGGTGATTTCGGCAGCAGTTCAGTGACCCACGTCGAGGCGGTGAACCGCAGCAACGTGGCGCAGTACGTGCTGGCCCACGAATCCTATGACCTGGCGCTGATGCAGCTGCGTGACTGGAACCTGGTGTTCACCATGTCCGCCGACAACATCGCCGCGCAGCTGCGGGCACGCTATGCGCGCACCAATCCGCAGAGCCCGGTGGTCCTGTACGGCAACACCAAGGCGATCCGGGTGAAGATCCTCAGCATCACCCCGATCGGCGAGCTGGACAACGGCGGATTCCGTGGCGCATCGGTGCGCGTACAGCGCACCCTGGTGGACAAGAACAGTGGTGCGTCCACCTTCATGGACAACCGCCTGGTGACCCTACGCTTCAACTACGACGCCAAGCTGGCGCTCAACGACCAGGATCGCCTGCTCAATCCGCTGGGCTTCCAGGTTACCGAATACCGCGTGGACAGCGACTACGCCGCTGCGGTTCCGCTGCCTGACCAGGCCGCCACCGACGCGCAGGCGCAGCAGCAGGCCATGCTGCAGGCACAACAGCAGGCTGCCGTGCAGGCCGACCCGGCGATGTTTGACCCGAGCCAGCAGATGGGCCAGGGCACGATTGATCCGGTGTCCGGCCAGCCCATGGTGGCGCCGGCTCCGCCGCCCCCGGGCCAGATGCTTCCGGCCCAGCAAGGCATTCCTGCCCAGGGCATTCCCGGTGCTGCCGGGCCGGGACAGGCCGTACCTGCGCAGGGCTACCCGGTGCAGACCGCACCGGTTCCCGGTGCACCCGCTCAACAAGCGCCAGGCCGCGGCACGCCGGTCCCCGCGCGCAACCTTTCCACCGGAACTGCTGATGGAGCAAGCAACCGATGAGTAGTCGCAGAAACAAGGCATGTGCCTGGATGCTGGCGGGAATGCTGGCAGGGTATGCCACCACCGTCTCGGCCCAGGCCGTGGACCGTTACGCCTATGTGCCGGACCAGATCTACACGGTCCGCACCGGCCTGGGCCTCACCACCCAGATCGAGTTGAGCCCGCATGAAAAGATCCTCGACTACAGCACCGGCTTCAGCAGTGGCTGGGAGCTGACGCGTCGCGGCAACGTCTTCTACTTGAAGCCGAAGAACGTGGACGTGGACACCAACATGATGGTGCGCACGGAAACCAACTCGTACATCTTCGAACTGAAGGTGGTGGCGACTGATTGGCGCCAGCTGGACCAGGCGCGCAAGGCCGGCGTGCAGTACAAGATCGCTTTCACCTACCCCAGTGACAGTGAGTTCACCGTCGCCCAGGAGTCGGTGGAAGAGAGCAAGCCGCTGCTCAGTACCACCATCGCCAAGGATCGTCGCTACAACTTCGATTACTCCTATTCAACCCGCAAGGCCAAGCGGATGGGCTGGCTGATCCCGGTCAATGCCTACGACGATGGCCGCTTCACCTATGTGCGCCTCCCGTCTTCGCCGGAGTTCAAGACCGGCATCTTCCCGGCTGTGTTCGGCCGCGAGACCGAGAATGGCGAGGACTTCGTCATCAACACGACGGTGGAGGGCAATACCCTGGTGGTGCATGGCACCCACCCGTACCTGGTGATCCGACACGGTGACAACGTGGTCGGCCTGCGGAGGAATACCAAGAAATGAGCCAGAACACGCCTCCAGGGAATGACCCCCGCCAGGACGACGATGCCTACCGCCAGGAAGGCACCGCGCAGGAGCCGGGTAACCCGTATTACAACCGTGTGCAGCCGCAGGACGCGCCGGATCTTGATGCCAGTGCGCCGCAGCTGCGCACAGCGGAAGAACGCCGATTGAATCGCAAGGCGTTGATGTTCATCGGCGGCATTCTCGCCCTGGTGCTGCTGATGGGCTTCCTGCTGCTGCGCAAAGGCAGGGACGACGCGGAGGCCCCCGCGCGCGGCGCCGAAGTTTCGCGTCCGAGCACGCCGGACCTTCCGAGCGTGGCGCCGACGGTGCAGACACCCCCGCCGATGCAGGCCGATCCAATTCCGATGCTGCCGCCGCCGCCGATGCCGGACGACATGCCGATGCCAATGGAGCGCAACAGCCGCACCATCGGCGAGGCGCCGCGCATGCCTTCGCTGCTCGATCGCCGCATTGCGGCCACCGGTAGCGGTGGCGGCGGTGATCCTTCCGAACGCCAGGCGCCGGTCGATCCGACGTTGCTGGCGCTGCAGCAGATGAACGGCCGTCAGGCGCCGGAAGAAACGCGTCGGGGTGCGGATGTGGACGATGTGTCCAACGCCGCTTTCATCCGCAGCCCGGATGCACTTCTGGTTCGCGGCACCTACCTGCGCTGCGTGCTTGAAACGCGCATCATCACCGACGTGGCCGGGTTCACCTCCTGCCTGGTGACCGAACCGGTCTACTCGATCAACGGCCGTACCCTGCTGTTGCCGAAGGGTTCCAAGATCTACGGCAGCTACGGTGGCGGCCCGATCGGCGAACGCGTGGATGTGATCTGGGATCGCATCACGACGCCGAACGGCATTGACGTTGCCATGTCCAGCCCGGGCACGGATGGGCTGGGCGGGGCAGGCATCCCGGGGCAGTACACCGCTCACTGGGGCCAGCGCATCGCCAGCGCCCTGATGATCAGCCTGCTCGCTGATGCCTTCAAATACGCAGCCGCGGAAAATGGCCCGGAGACCACCACGGTCAACAGCAGTGGCTTTGCGATGCAGTCGCCGTATGAAAGTGCAACCGCCCGCACCATGGAAAGCCTCGCACAGCAGGCCGCGAGCCAGCGCCGCGCGCCGACCGTGACGGTCAACCAGGGCACCATCATCAACGTCTACGTCGCAAAGGACGTCGACTTCAGCGCCGTGCTGGCGCGCCGCTGATCCAGGAGCACAGGACCCGTCGTGGACATGGAGACTTCACCCCTCGCGCTGGTTTCCAGCGAATTCCTGCAATACCAGTACGAAGTGCTGGGTATTGCGGGTTACATGGGGTCGTCCGAAGTCACCGAAATCTGCGTCAACCGGCCTGGTGAGATCTACCTGGAAACGCGTGATGGCTGGCAGCAGGTGGCGGTGCCCACGTTGACCTTCGAACGGGCCCGCCAGTTCTGCACCGCAGTGGTGAACGAAAGCAACACCGGGCAGCGCATCACCGATGCCGATCCGATGGTGTCGCTGACCTTCCCCAGCGGCCAGCGTGCGCAGTTCGTGATTCCGCCCGCGTGTGACGCGGGCAAGGTCTCCATCACCATCCGCCTTCCTTCACGCCAGATGCGGACCCTGCAGCAGTACCAGGACGATGGCTTCTTTGATCGCATCGTCGAACACGACGGCAGCCTCAGCGCGCAGGATGAGGAGTTGATGGAGCTGCGCCGCGCGCGCGATTTCGCCGGCTTCTTCCGTCGTGCGGTGCAGTACCGCAAGAACATCGTGGTGTCCGGTGCCACCGGCAGCGGCAAGACGACCTTCATGAAATCGCTGGTCCACCACATTCCCCAAGGGGAACGCCTGGTCACCATTGAAGATGCGCGCGAGCTGTTCATCGAGCAGCCCAACGTCGTGCACCTGCTGTATTCCAAGGGTGGCCAGAGTGGCAGCAATGTCAGTGCCAAAACCTGCATGGAAGCCTGCCTGCGCATGAAGCCGGACCGGATCATCCTGGCCGAGCTGCGCGGCGATGAAGCGTTCTACTTCATCCGCAACTGCGCCTCCGGCCATCCCGGGTCGATCACCAGCTGCCATGCGGGCAGCCCGGAACAGACCTGGGACCAGCTGGCGCTTATGGTGAAGGCATCCAACGAAGGCTCAGGGCTGGAGTTCCCGGTCATCAAGCGCCTGCTGCAGATGACCATCGACGTCGTTGTGCACGTGAAGGCGCACGCTGGCGACCGGCACATCACCGGCATCGATTTCAATCCCGGACGTGCCCAGGGCCAAGGGGGCGCGGTATGAATGCCCGTCGTGGCGGCCGCTGCGCGCATGCTGGCCAGGAGGTGCACTGATGCTGCCCGGACTGGAAGCGTTGGCCTGCCCCGAGCTGGCCGTTTCGATGGATGTCATGGCCCACGTGGTGAACGTGGAATCCTCGCGCAACCCGTACGCCATCGGCGTGGTGGGCGGTCGCCTTGCGCGCCAGCCGAAGGCTCTGGACGAGGCGGTGGCTACGGCACGGATGCTGGAAGAGAACGGCTACAACTTCTCGCTGGGGCTGGCCCAGGTCAATCGTTACAACCTGCAGAAATACGGGCTGGAAACCTACGAAAAAGCCTTCCAGCAATGCCCGAACCTGCAGGCAGGATCGCGCATCCTGGCCGAATGCCATTCGCGTTCGAAGGGTGACTGGGGCAAGGCATTCAGTTGCTACTACTCGGGCAATTTTGAAACCGGCTACCGGCACGGCTATGTGCAGAAGGTGTTCAATTCGATGCAGCGCGGCCAGATGGTCGCCTCCGCCAACGGTGCATTGCCGATTCCGGTGGTGGATCGCACGCCGCGCACACCCACTGCGGCAGCCCGCGCGCCGGCCGAATCCGCCGATGCCGCGCGCCTGCGCACCCGTATCGAAGGCCTGCAGACACAGATGCTCGCCCAGGGCGGCGGCGTAGTGATGCCGCTCCCGGAAGACCCCGCGCGCGCTTACGTGGTGTACCCCAACACCGGCGCCATGGTGCGCGGCAGCCTGCTGCGCGCCGCTGACGGTGGGCTGGCGCGTGCGGTGACCAACCTGGTCGACCGTGCGGTGCCTTCCGCAGCGCCGATGGCCGGCTATGCCGATGAAGGCTACCCGCAGGGCCACCCGGTCGTCTCCGCACCGCCCATGGGTCCGCAGCAAGCGCCCGCTGGCAGCCCCGGCGCTCCGGTGCTGCTGCGTCCCTGGAGTGAACGCAACCAACCCGCGGCAACCGGCGCGGCGGCAATGCCCGCGTCTGCCGCGCCTGTCACCGATGCACCTGCCAGGGACGCGGCTTTCGTGTTCTGAGCAGTTCACTGGCCGCCGGGCAGGGGCCGCACATGTTGTTTTTCGTCCATCAATAAGGAAGTCCCCATGAAGCTGAACACCCATGATCTCGCCCAGGCCCAGCGCACCCTGAAGACCCTGGCAATGGCCGTCGCCTTCGTTGGCATGATGTTCGTCCCGCAGGCTTTCGCGCAGGAATTCGGCGGCACCGACAAGAAAGTGTGCGGCTTCTTCGACAGCGTCAAGGGCCTGTTGAACCTGGTGTCGATCGCCGTGGTGACCATCGCGGTGATCTTCGCCGGCTACCAGATCGCCTTCGCCCACAAGCGCATCAGCGACGTGTCGCCGATCCTGATCGGTGGCGTGCTGATCGGCGCGGCTGGCCAGATCGCCCGCATGCTGCTGGGTGATGAGTACGGCGAGTGCTCGGCCGTCGGTATGCTGAGCACCGCTGCCCAGTACTACAGTGCATAAGAACGTCGTCTTCCGCGGCTGCACGCGCCCACCGATGTTCCTGGGCGTGCCCTACGTACCCTTCTTCATGGTATGCGGCGGCCTGTTCCTGCTCGCCATCTACTGGGATTTCTGGGTTCTGCTCAGCATCCCGGTAGCCGTGATGATCATGCGTCAGATGGCGCGTCGGGACGAGATGATCTTCCGGCTGATGGGGCTGCGGTTGCAGTTCAAGTTCCGGGCGCGGAACGTGCGTGACCATGAAGGTATGTGGGTGTTCACCCCGAACCACTACCGCGACAAGCCGGCGCCTGCGAAGGCACCGGGTGGAAACCGCCGCTGAATGTTTCAGCGGCGTAGCAGCAGGCATATGGCAGTTCCTGGAGAGTAGGCATGTTCAGTCCGGATACGTCGATCAGCGAGTTCATTCCCTTGTCCTCGCACGTGGCCCCATCGGTGGTGAAGACCAGCGGTGGCGACTACCTGTTGACGTGGCACCTCGAGGGATTGCCGTTCGTGGGTCGGGAAGAATGGGAGCTTGAGCACAAGCACAACACCTTCAACCGACTGCTGCAGACGCTGCGCGCGCCGGATTTCGTCAACGTGGCGTTCTGGACGCACGACGTCCGCCGCCGCAGGCAGTTGAAGGAGCGCAGCAAGTTCTCCCAGCGCTTCAACCAGGACGTGTCCGACACCTACCTGGACATGCTGTCCAGCCAGCGGATCATGCAGAACGAGCTGTACCTGACGATGATCTATCGGCCGGTGGTGGCCGGTAAGCGTTTCGTTGAGAAATCAGCCGACGTGCCACGCCTGCAGGCTGAGCAGGAGCAGGCCGTTGAGAAGCTGATGGAGCTGGCCGGCAACGTCGAAGCGGTGCTGCGCGACTATGCGCCGTACCGCCTGGGCATGTACGAAGCGGCCAACGGCGTGGTGTTTTCCGAGACGCTGGAGTTCTTCGGCTACCTGATCAACCGCATCGATGAGCCGGTGCCGGTGCTGGCTGCGCCGGTGAAGGAATACCTGCCGGTGAGCCGCCACATGTTCTCGGCAAAGACCGGCGATTTCGTGATCAGTACGCCCAACGGCAAGAATCACTTCGGCGCGATCCTCAACATCAAGGAATACGCCGAGGGCACCTACCCCGGCATCCTGAACGGCTTGAAGTACCTGGATTTCGAGTACGTGGTCACCCAGTCCTTCAGCCCGATGGGCCGCCAGGATGCGCTGAAGATCCTGGACCGTACCAAGGGCATGATGATCTCCTCCGGCGACAAGGCGGTGAGCCAGATCATCGAGCTGGACCAGGCGATGGACCATCTGTCCTCGGGCAACTTCGTACTCGGCGAATATCACTTCACCGTCGCGGTGTTTGCAGACAGCCAGGGCCAGCTCTCGGCCAACGTGGCCACCACGCGTGCGGAGTTGTCCAACGCCGGCTTCGTGTCGGCCAAGGAAGACATCGCGATCACGGCATCGTTCTATTCGCAGATTCCGGCGAACTGGCGCTACCGCACGCGACTGGCCAACGTCAGTTCGCTGAACTTCCTGGGGCTGTCGCCGTTGCACAATTTCGCTACCGGCAAGCAGCACAACAATCCATGGGGGGACTGCCTGACCACGCTGCAGACCACCAACGGGCAGCCGTACTACTTCAATTTTCACGCCACCCATCCGGCGGAAAACTCGCTGGGCGAGAAGGCCATCGCCAATACGATGGTCATCGGCAAGTCCGGCACCGGCAAGACCGCGCTGATCAACTTCCTGCTCAGCCAGGTGCAGAAGTATGATCCGGCGCCGACCATCTTCTTCTTCGACAAGGACCGCGGCGCCGAGATCTTCGTGCGTGCCTGTGGTGGCAACTACCTGGCGCTGGAAAACGGGCGGCCGACCGGCTTCAATCCCTTCCAGTGCGAACGCACCGAAGCGAACGTGCAGTTCCTGGCCGATCTGGTCAAGGTGCTGGCCGGTAAGGGCCAGTACAGCGCCCGCGAAGAAGAGGACATCTTCCGCGCGGTGGAAAACATGCTTGATACGCCCATGCACCTGCGCAGCATGACCAACTTCCAGAAGAGCCTGCCGAACCTCGGTGACGATGGGCTGTACGCGCGCATGCGCCGCTGGACTGCCGGCAGCTCGCTGGGTTGGGTGTTCGACAATCCGGTGGACACGATCGACCTGGAGCGGGCGAACATCATCGGCTTCGATTACACCGACGTGATCGACAATCCGGAAGTGCGCGTGCCGGTGATCAACTACCTTCTGCACCGGCTTGAATCGCTCATCGACGGGCGTCGCCTGATCTATGTGATGGACGAATTCTGGAAGATCCTCGATGGCGAGGGTGGACTGAAGGAGTTCGCCAAGAACAAGCAGAAGACCATCCGTAAGCAGAACGGCCTGGGCATCTTCGCCACGCAGAGCCCGGAAGACGCGCTGAAGAGCGATATTTCCGCCGCACTGATCGAACAGACCGCCACGCTGATCCTGCTGCCCAATCCGAATGCGAGCCGCACCGATTACATCGACGGCCTGAAGTTGACCGATGCCGAATTCAAGGTCGTCACCGCGCTGGACGAGCGCTCACGCTGCTTCCTGGTCAAGCAGGGGCATGCCTCCAATGTCTGCCAGCTCAACATGCGCGGCATGGACGATATCCTGTCGGTGATCTCTGCCTCCACCGACAACATCGACGTCATGCACCGTGTGCTGCAGGACGCCGCTGCCCGTGAAAATGTTGTGGAATCGATGCTGACCCCCGAACAGTGGCTGGAGGATTTCTACCGCCGCCGCAAGGGTTCGGGAAAGCCGGCCAGCAACGACCGCGACAAGGCAGCCTGACCCATGACCACCCACCTCATTCCGGAGGCCACCATGAATACCGTTGCCCCGCAACGTCCCGCCCTTCGTCGTCGCCTGATGCCACTGGCGACGGCCACGCTTGCCTTGTGCGCATCGTTTTCACTGATGGCGCCTGCACCGGTGCAGGCACAGTGGATCGTCAATGACCCGCCAGCGCTTATCCAGAGCGTGAAGGCCGATATCGCGACCGGCCTGGAATACATCGAAACGGCCGGGCGCTGGACCCAGACCGCTTCGCACTACACCGCGACCTTGAACAACTGGCTGCAGAAGCTGCAGAACTGGTCGCAGATCATCGCCAACCCGATCATGCCGGCGACACCGACGCTCACCACCATTCCGGATGACTGGAACATTGCCGAGCGCTGCGGCGGCGGTTCGGTGTTCAGCATCACCGGCATCATGGCCATGGCGGGGATCAGCCCTGGTGGCGACATCGGGGCGCAGCAGCGGACGATCTGCTCGTACATCCAGGCGCTGGAGAACCGCAAATACAACGAGACCGTCAAGGTCGTGCAGCAGTCGTTGCCGCTCATGCAGCAGACGCTGGGAACGCTGCGCAACATCCGTCGGCTGTTTGACAACGAAGGCGCGCTGGCGGAAACCACCGCGAACGCAACCGCATCGCAGTTGCAGATCGATGCGAACTTCAAAACCTGGGAAAACCAGATGCGCATCTACGACCAGCAGATCGTGGCACTGCAGAGCCAGCAGCGTGCGCTGGCGCAGCGTGCGCTGAAGGGTGAAACCAATCCGATCGGCTCGGTGATCAAAGCTGCAGCGTTGAAGACGGCACTCGATTGAAAACCGTGCGTAATGCACCCCTGCGAGGCCCCGAAAAGGGGCAGGTGAAGCAATGAGTCTAGGGATGATGGACAGTATGTGGGCACAAGGAGCGCTGCACGGACCGATCGCGACCTCGTCGATCGGCGATTTCGTGTTCTTCAAACTGATCTTCGACTATCTCAGCAGGGAGATATCCGAGTTCGGCCTGGGTTTCCTCAGCCGCATGATGGAGTGGGTGGGCATCATCGCATTGGTGGTGATGACCATCTGGCTGCTGCTGCAGGGCTACCGCATCGTGACCGGCCGCAGCCGGGACTCGATGATGGCGCTGGTGACGGACATGGCGCGTGCCGCCCTGATCGTCATCACTGCCACCACGATGGCCATCTTCGGCCAGAACGTGCATTCCTTCCTGACCCATTACGTGCAGGACGAGATCACCTACGTGGTCACCGGTGAGGAAGACACGGCCAAGGACCTGATCGATGAAAACCTGGCGTACATGCAGGTGGCGCTGTCGGCGGTGGATGTGCTCGATGTCGCCGGTGACGTGACGCTGGACAACGCAAAGACCCGCGCCATGTGGTTCATCGGCCTGGGTACGGGCGGGCCCGCCGTAACCGCAGGTGCGATGCTGCTGCTGTATGAAGTCGCGATGGCGCTGTTCATTGGCTTCGCACCCTTGTTCATATTGTGCCTGCTGTTCGAACAGACCAAATCGCTATTCCAGCGATGGCTGTTCTATGGCATCGGCACGATGTTCTCGATGGCGGTGCTGGCGGCCATGACCGGGATCGCGATGAGCATGGTGTCCAAGGTGGCCTTTGCGTTCTGGGGCACCGCCGCGGCCGGCGCGCTGATGGGTTCCAACTTCACCGAAGGCATGACCAGCATGGCGCTGCAGCAGGGCGGCATGGGGTTGATCCTGACCACGTTGATCCTGACCGCACCGCCCATGGCGGCGATGTTCTTCCAGGGCACGCTGGGTGCGTTCATGGCGTACTCGCAGATCGGCGGTTCGCCGGGTGCTGCTGCACCGGGCCCGCAGGGTCAGCCGCCGGGTTCTTATGCGCCGCAGCAGGGAAGCGCGCAGGAACGTCCGGAGACTTCGGGCACCAACAACGTCAACACTTCGCCGCGTCTTTCGGGACACCCTGCAGAGTCCCCGACGGCACCGGCAGGCAGCCGCGGGAATGCGCCGTTGTAGTGCCACTCAGCGTTGCCTGAGTAAGTTTCGAGCATGAATTCATGAAGAAGGGAATGGCGGGATGAACATCTGTCGAGTCGGCATTCTGGTCAACGTGGCGTTGGCGGCTTCCGTTCTGTGGTTGTCGCTCGCCTTCGAAGCAAGTGCGGAAGGCCGCTGCCCACCGGGTCAATATCCTGTGGGCGGTCAAGGAGTAGGAGGGTGCGCGCCTATTCCGGGTAGGGGAACTGCTCAGCCTGCCCAGCAGCAGGCCCCGCCGCCGCCGCCGGTCTGGCTGCACACGCGCTATGGAGCCATCGCGATGTCGCCCTCCACTTCCGCAGCGGGTGTTGCCGCGGAACAGACAAGCAGCGAAGCCGCGGCGGCGGTGGCGATGAAGGATTGTCAGCGTGAAGGCGCCCGGGACTGCGCCGTGATCTCGCGGTACAGCAATCAATGCATCGCGCTTCTGGTCCCGGGCGCATGGCCTGCAGGAGCCAAGGGCGGAATAGGGACTGGCGTGACGCCTGAACTGGCCCGGCAAGACGCTCAGAAAAATTGCATCGATCCTGCCGGGTCCGGGTGTACAGCCAGTTATGAGGCCTGCAGTTTCCCTGAGCGATGAACCTGTTCGTTCAACCTGTTTCCCAGTGGCCGCGCTGAGCGTCCATCGGGCCGGGTCTTGAGCCGATCCCACCCCGAAAGCAGTGCGTGAGATCGGCTTGAGAGAGCCACGGACGCGTACCGTAGGCCCGGCCCAACCAAGGCGCCGGGGAACGGCTCAGGCATTCATGCTGCGCGCAGCCACCTGGGTCTGCTCGATCTGCAGGTCACGATCCTGCGAGGCCACCTGCTGCGCGGACTGCTGTGATGCCACCCGTTCGCTGGACTGATCCAGTGGCGTGTTCATCGCCTCGGTGGTCGCCACCGACACGCGCAGGTGCGCAGGATCGTTGACTTCACCCTGCACGCCGAACGTGCGCGAGGCATCGTTGCTCATCAGCACATTGTCGATGCGGGTGCCGCCGTTGGCATGCATTTCCGCCGCCAGGCTGCCGGCGAGCTGGCCGCTGTGCTGGTCCGGCGTGCGGCCCACGCGCAGGTCCTGTGCTTCCACGCCGCGCAGTGCGTCCTGGAACAGCAGGTTGCCGGGGTGGCCCGGGCTGTCCATGCGCATCGCGCCGTCGCGCTTGTGGGCGTCTTCCTCCGCTGCCTTGCGCGCGGGCTCGCCCGGATCCAGCGGGCCGCGGATGCGGTCGATGATATCCACCGCGTTTCCGATTCCCCCGCGGGTGGCGGTCGTTACTCCACCGCGCAGGAATTCCAGCTTGTCGCGATACTCGCTGATCATGCCTTCGTTCTGCTTGGCCAACGCCTGCGAGGCCGGGTTGTCCAGCACCGAGCCCGCGCCGAGGAAGTTGCCCATCTTGTGCGAATCCAGCGAGCGGCCGGCGGCCAGCAACGCCGAATCGGGCATCAGGAAGCCAGCAACCGCGCCGTTGCGGAAGCCGGATCCGTACAGGTTTTTGATCTCGGTTTCGTTCGCATAGACCTTCACCTGGCCGTAGTGGCCGGACGCCGCGCTGACCGGATCGGCGGCCATCACATGGTTGACCATCGCATCGCCGCCTTCGCGGATGCGGTAACCCAGACTGGCTGCACCATAGGCATTGAAGGTCTCGCCCTTCAGGCCGTGGTGGTGCGCGCTCACTTGTGCCAGGGCACCGCCCAATGAATGTCCGGTGACGCTGACCTCGGCCGCACGCCCGTTCAACGAGGCGTTGACCTCGGCCTGGGCCACCGCACGCTGCGTCAGCGCGATGGCATCGGGCGCCTGCAGGTTGGCACGTGTGAGGACCATGCCGGCATCCGTCACTACGCCATCCAGCAGTATCTGTTCGGTGCCACGATGGGCAACGATGACTTCGCCGGTGTCGGCACGCTCGTAGATCGTGCCCTGATAGCCGTTGTTCTTGTTGTTTACATGTTCGATGATCTTGTACGAGTGACCATTGAGCGTGACGAGTTCGTCCTTGCCATTGTCACGGCGGCCAACGGCGTAGTCCTTGTACGCATCATCGGAAAGCGCGGCGTAATCCTGGCTGGTCAGGCTCATGGCTGGACCTGCCGCGCGGAGAGCTGGACGGAGAAGATCGAATCCTGCAGTTCAGGCTTGTAGTCGGTGGGCGCGGCTTCACCGCCGGCACGGTAGTCGGGCAGCGCCTCGGCACGCGGGTATACGGCGTTGGCGTAGTAGCGCGTCAGCGGCTCACTCTTTGCAAAGGCCGGGGATTCGAGGAACGAGGTGAAGCGGGTTTCGCCTTCGGCCCCGGTGGCCTTGAGCATCGCACTGGCACCGCTGAACTCCCAGCGGCACACGCCGCGACCGTAGTAGTCCTCGTCGAGCATGCGGTCCAGGTAGACGATGCCGCGGTATTCGCCATCGGCCACCTTTCTCAGCTCGACAGGCTCCTGGCTGGTGATCCGGCCAGCGGTGCCGGTTTCCGGCTGTATGCGGCCGCACTGTTCTTCGTTGGTCACGTCGTACTGCGCCACGGCCTCCACCACCTTGATCGGGCCGGGGGCGTCGTTGATCTTCAGCACGAACTCATATGCGTGACGTGGCGTGGGATTGAGCTTGGCGAGGCCACGGCCGCCCTGTTCGACGTCTTTTTCTGCGGTGGTGATTTCTTGGTTCATGGCAGTCTCGGAATGGCAGGCGGTGATGAGCAGCAGGGCGAGGCAGGGAAGGATCGTTCTACGCATGGGGTGCCTTCTCGGAACGAAGTCAGTGCGATGGTGGAGGTGGGCTGACGAGGGTGACGCTGAACAACGACCCACGCAGCTCCGGTTTGAAGCCCTCGGGTGCGTCTTCGCCGTAATCGGCGTAGTTGTCCATGGCGTCGCGCGGATAACCCATATCGGCGTAATGCTGGGTTTCGGTGTCACCCTCGACGAAACGGTCGGCCTGGATGAAGGACAGGAAACGTGTCTCTCCATCGGCACCCGTGGCTTTCAGCAGGGCGCCAGCGCCGCTGAACTTCCACTGGCAGACGCCGCGTCCGTAATAGTCCTCGTCCTGCATCAGGTCGAGATACACCGTGCCACGGTATTCGTTGTCGCTGACTTTCTGCAGCTTCACCTCTTCCTTGCTGGTGATGCGGCCCGCGCGGCCGGTGGCAGGCACGATGCGCCCGCATTCCTGTTCGTTGATGACGTCGTACTGCGCGCTGCCTTCCACCACCGCGAAAGGGCCGGGTGCATCGACGATCTTCAATACCAGCTCATGGGCCTGCCGCGGGGTGGGATTGAGTTTGGCGAGGCCGCGTTCGTTCTGCCCAGCGTCCTGTTCCGCACCGTGCGGATGGCAGGCTGCAAGCGCAACAATGGCGAGGCAGGGCAGCAGGGCCTGCCACCTCGGCCGAAGCCTGTCTGCAGAAGCGTGCGACTCAAGCATGCATCTGCCTGGCGCTGTCTTGCTGCTGCGCAAGCTGCTGCTCCTGCTCCTGTCCGGTGCGCTGGCTGGCTGCCAGCTGCACGCGCTCACTGCTCTGTTCAAGGGGAACCTGCATCGCCTCGGTAGTTGCCACCGAAACCCTCAGGTGCGCCGGATCGTTGGGCTGGCCCTGCACGCCGAAGGTGCGCGAGGCATCGCTGCTCATCAGCACGCTGTCGATGCGGGTGCCGCCGTTGGCGTGCATTTCCGCCGCCAGGCTGCCGGCCAACTGGCCGCTGTGCTGGTCCGGCGTGCGGCCTACGCGCAGGTCCTGCGCCTCCACGCCGCGCAATGCGTCCTGGAACAGCAGGTTGCCGGGGTGGCCGGGGCTGTCCATGCGCATGGCGCCTTCGCGCTTGTGCGCGTCTTCGGCCGCCTTGCGGGCCGGCTCGCCCGGATCCAGCGGGCCGCGGATGCGGTCGTAGAGGTCCACGGCCACGCCCGGCATGCCGCGCGCGCCGGTAGTAACCGCGCCGCGCAGCAGTTCCATCTTGTCGCGGTACTCGTCGATCATCCGCGCGTTCTGCTTGGCCAGATCCTGGGTTGCGGGATCATCCAGCACCGAACCGGCATCAGCGAAATTGCCGAGCTTGTGCGCGCCCAGCGAACCGGCGGCGGCGACCAGCGCCGAATCCGGAATCACGCCGTTGTACCACTTGTTGCTGAAGCCGGCGTTGTCCAGCGTTCGGATCTCATCGGGCCTGGCGTACAGGCGCACCTCGCCGTAATGGCCGGAGGCCGCGCTCACCGGATCCGAGGCCATGGCATGGTTGATCACGCTGTTGCCGCCTTCGGGAATGCGCAGGCCCAAACTGGCGGCGCCGTAGGCGTTGAAGGTTTCGCCCTTCAGGTCGAAGTGGTGGGCGGTGACCTGGGCCAGCGCGCCGCCCAGCGAGTGCCCGGTGACGCTGACTTCCGGGGCCCGGCCTTCGTTCTCGCCGATGTGCTTGGACAGCGCGACCGCACGCTGGGTCAGCGCGATGGCATCGTTGGCCTGCAGGTTGTAGCGCGCCAGCACCATGCCGCCATCGGCAAGCACGGCGTCCTGCAGGATCTCCTCGGTGCCGCGATGGGAGACGATGATCTCGCCGGTGTCCTCGCGCTGGTAGATCGTGCCCTGGTAGCCGTTCTGGCGGTTGTTTACGTGCTCCAGCACCTTGTAGTTGTGCCCGTTGAGCGGCACCACTTCTTCCTGGCCGGGCGCGCGGCGGCCGACCTTGTGGTCTTCATACGCATCGGCGGAAAGTGCGGCGTAGTCGCGGTGGGTGAGCGGCATCAGCGCACCTCATGGGCGGTCAGGGTGGCGGTGAAAAGCGCATCCTGCAGCTCCGGGCGGAACCGCGACGGGTCTTCATGGCCGGCCTGGCCGAAGTCCGGCACCGATTCCACGCGTGGGTAATCGCGGTCCGGGTAATGGCGGGTGAGCGCCTTGCCGGCGATGAACTTGTCCGCTTCGATGAAGGAGGTGAAGCGGGTTTCGCCGTCGGCGCCGGTGGCCTTCAACATCGCGCCAGCGCCGCTGAAGGTCCATTTGCAGACACCGCGCCCGTAGTAATCCTCATCCAGCATGCGGTCCAGGTAGACCGTGCCGCGGTACTCGGTATCGGACACCTTCTTCAGCTGCACCGGCTCTTGGCTGGTGATGCGCGCGGCCATGCCGGTGGCCGGAATGATGCGGCCGCATTCCTGCTCGTTGGTGACGTCGTACTGGGCCACGCCTTCCACCACGGCGAATGTGCCGGGGGCATCGGCGAGGCTCAGCACCAGCTCGAATGCCTGGCGTGGGCTCGGATTGAGCTTGGCCAGGCCGCGGCCGCCATTTTCGACGTCCTGTTCGGCGGTCGTGATTTCCTGGTTCATGGCGTTCTCCGGGTGGCAGGCGGTGAGGAGGAGCAGGGCAGCGCACGGCAGAAACGTTCGGCGCACGGGGGGCCTCCTGGCTGCGGGTGGGAAGGGGGAAGTCGATGCGGTCATGCGGTGGCCACGCAAGCCATCGAGCGCGCCGGTAGCGGGCGCAGGGCAGGGCGCACGCGCGGGAGCCTGGGGCTCGAACCGGTGTGCGGCGCTTCGATGTTGTCTCCGTTCCTTGGCGACATGTGCTCGATTCGTGACGAATAGATCGTCCTTTTTACCAGTTTCATGTTTCGTTTGCGTCAAAACGTTGGCGCACGGTAATGGGGTCACCTCGGTAGCGCTGCGCCATGCTCGGCGAAAATGCCCGATCCCAGGCGTGATTGACTGCACTGCACACCCCGCCGGGCGTGGCTCGGCGCTACCATGGCGGGGAATTTCGAAGGCCGTCATGTGATCAGGGGAACCGTTTGAATCCGCAGGAAGATTCCACCCACGCCGTGCCTGTCGAGCACGAGGCGTTCCTGCGCAGCCAGCTGATCACCTATATCGGCAACAAGCGCGCGCTGCTGCCGTTCGTGGAGGCGGGCATCGCACACGCCAAGGACTGCCTGGGCAAGACGCGGATCGACTTCCTGGACCTTTTTTCCGGTTCCGGTGTGGTGGCGCGGCTGGCGCGCCGACATGCCGCCACCCTGCAGTGCAATGACCTGGAGCGCTACAGCGAGGTCGGCAACCGCTGCTATCAGGCGAACGTGGCGGATGTGGATGCGGCAGCGCTGGAGGAAGAACTGGCCCGCGTTGCACGCCGGGTGCAGCGCGAACTGGCGCCCGGCTTCCTGTGCGACCTGTATGCGCCGCTGGACGACGATGACATCCAGCCCGGCGAGCGGGTGTTCTATACGCGGCGCAACGCGATGTTCCTGGATACCTTCTGCCAGGTGCTGGTGGATACGCCGGCGGAGTTGCGGCCATTCCTGCTGGCGCCGGTGCTGGCGCAGGCGTCCATGTACACCAACACCTCCGGCGTGTTCAAAGGCTTCCACAAGAACCGCGAAGGCGTGGGCCAGTTCGGTGGGACGGCACGCAACGCGCTATCGCGCATCCTGCGCCCGATCGAGGTGCAGGCGCCGGTGTTCAGTCGCTTTGCGTGCGAGGTGCAGCTGCACCGCCGCGACGCCAATGCGCTGGTGCGTGAGCTGGACCTGGTGGACGTGGCGTACTTCGATCCGCCCTACAACGAGCATCCGTACGGTTCGAACTACTTCATGTTGAACCTGCTGTGCGACTACCGGCGGCCATCGCAGGTCAGTCGGGTCTCGGGCATTCCAACCGACTGGAACCGTTCGGACTACAACAAGGCCCGGTTGGCCGAGGCCGCGCTGTTCGATGCGGTGGCGCAGGTTCGCGCCCGTTTCGTGTTGATCTCGTACAACTCGGAGGGCTTCATCAGCCACGAGCGCTTCGTTGCCGGGTTGGAAGGGATGGGCGCGCTGAGCGTGATGGACACGCGTTACAACACCTTCCGCGGCAGCCGGAACCTGGGCGCCCGGGACACCCATGTCACCGAATTCCTGTACCTGTTGGACAAGCGATGAACCGCACCCGGTAGTGACGGCCGCTGGCCGTCATGCTGCTGCCGTGGTGGGTGACGACCGTTGGTCGTCACGCTTGTGCCTTCCGCTACGCTCGCCGAGCATGGCTCGGCGCTACCAAGGCGGCAGCGTAGTGACGGCCGCTGGTCGTCATGCTTGCGCCGTGGTGGGTGACGACCGTTGGTCGTCACGATTGTGCCTTCCGCTGCGCTCGCCGAGCATGGCTCGGCGCTACCAGGGCGGCAGCGTAGTGACGGCCGCTGGCCGTCATGCTCGGCGGCCCTGCAGGCGCCCGCGTACAATACCCGCATGCCCGACAGCGCCCGCCCGAAGTCCGTCCTGCCCGCCACCCAGGTCCACGTGGAGGGCTTCGCGCAGGTGCGTGAAGCGCGCCGGTCCGAGCTGGTGGAGGACTACGTGGAGCTTATCGCCGACCTGATCGCCGATGGCCGCGAGGCGCGCCAGGTGGACATCGCCAGCCGCCTCGGGGTGGCCCAGCCGACGGTCGCCAAGGCGCTCAGGCGCCTGGTCAAGGAAGGCTGGGCGATCCAGCGCCCGTACCGCGGCGTGTTCCTGACCCCGGCCGGGGAGCAGCTGGCGCGTGATGTGCGCGTGCGCCACCAGACTGTGGAGCGCTTCCTGCTGGCCCTCGGCGTGGATGCCGATTCCGCGCGGCGCGATGCCGAAGGCATCGAACACCACGTCAGCGAGGCGACCCTGGCTGCCTTCGAGGCTTTCCTGGCCAAGGCGGCGCCGCGTGTCTGACGCGCTGCCGGTCCACGATGCCGACGAACGCTGGATGCGCCATGCGTTGGCGCTGGCAGAGCGCGCGCAGCGCGAATTCAACGAGATTCCGGTCGGCGCGGTGCTGGTCAGTGCCGACGGCGAGGTGCTGGGCGAAGGCTGGAACCTCAACATCGCCGAGCACGACCCCAGCGCGCATGCCGAGATCGTGGCGATGCGACGGGCGGGCAGGGCGCTGCAGAACCACCGGCTGATGGGCAGCACGCTGTACGTCACCCTGGAGCCCTGTGCGATGTGCGCGATGGCGATCGTGCACGCGCGCGTGGGCCGGCTGGTGTATGCGGCGACCGACCCGAAGACCGGCGCCTGTGGCAGCGTGTTCGACCTGCTCGGCGATGCGCGGCACAACCACCGGGTAGAGATCCACGGCGGTGTGCTGGCACGCGAGGCAAGCACCCGGCTGACCAATTATTTCCGCGCCAAGCGCGGCCGCCCGCTGCTGTCGCTGGATGCGCCGGGTGCCGACGAAGGCTGAACGGCGCGCTATCATGGCGCATCCATTCATGGCGAGCCTGCGGCCCGCCCACAGCGAGGCAACACGATGGCCGACACCGGCGCGGGCAATGACCGATTGATCTGGATCGACCTGGAAATGACCGGGTTGGACACCGACAACGATTCCATCATCGAGATCGCCACGGTGGTCACCGATGCCCAGCTCAACGTGCTTGCCGAAGGCCCGGAGTTCGCCATCCACCACGCGGTGGAGCGGCTGGACGCGATGGACGAGTGGAACCGCAACCAGCACCGCCGCTCAGGCCTGTGGCAGCGCGTGGTGGACAGCCAGGTCAGCCTGGGCCAGGCCGAAGCGGCCACGGTGAATTTCCTGGCCGAATGGATCGGCGCGGGCGCCTCGCCGATGTGCGGCAATTCGATCTGCCAGGACCGGCGTTTCCTGCACCGTGAAATGCCGCGGCTGGAGAAGTACTTCCACTACCGCAACCTGGATGTGTCCACCATCAAGGAGCTGGCCAAGCGCTGGGCCCCGGCGGTGGCCGCCGGGGTGGGCAAGAACAGCAACCACACCGCGCTGAGCGACGTGCATGATTCGATCAACGAACTGAAGCACTACCGGCAGTTCATGGGCACGCTGGCTGGCCTGCCGGGCTGATGGGTAGTGACGGCCGCTGGCCGTCATCACTGTCATCGACCGCGACCCACTGACGGCCAGCGGCCGTCACTACCCGATTGTCGTCACCCGGCCGTTCAACTGCGCAGCGCTAAGATCGGCCCATGAACGAGCCGATCCTGCTTCCCCGTGACATCGCCCACCAGCCACAGGACTGGGCCGACCTGCAGCGGGCGGTGAGCCTGCTGGAGGCGCCGACCATCACTGCGCGCATGGCCAACCTGGTCGGCACGCCGCTGGAGTTCGCGGTGAGCCGGCTGCCCAACGCGGTGTCCAGCCGCATCCATGGTGCCGTGCAGGCCGCGCTGTACAAGGCGGTGCAGGGCGCGTTGATGAGCATGGACAACACGCCGGGCAAGTCCGCCTCCACGCGTTGGCACAAGCTGGCAGCGGCGACCTCCGGTGCGGTGGGCGGTGCGTTTGGTTTCGCCGCGCTGCTGATCGAACTGCCGGTGTCCACCACCATCATGATGCGCGCGGTGGCCGATGTCGCCCGCAGCGAAGGCTTTGACCTGGCCGACATGTCCACCCGCCAGGCCTGTCTGGAAGTGTTCGCGCTGGGCGGCAACGCCAAGAGCGATGATGCCAGTGAAACCGGCTACTACCTGGCGCGTGGCTTCACCGCGGACGTGGTGCGGCACCTGTCGGCCGAGCTGGCCGGGCGGGTGGTGACCGGCCGCAACCTGACCCTGGGCGTGGCACCGAAGGAGGCCGGCAAACTGCTGGCCAAGCTGGTGGAAAAGGTGGCCGCGCGGTTCGGCGTGGTGATCACCGAGAAGTTCGCCGCGCAGGCGGTGCCGATTGTCGGCGCGGCCACCGGTGCGGCGTTGAACACCATGTTCACCGACTACTACCAGGACGTGGCGCGCGGCCACTTCATCGTGCGCCGGCTGGAGCGCAAGTATGGCGAGGACGTGGTGCAGGCGTGTTACCAGCGCATCGCCCAAGGCTGACGGGCGGCACTGCTGCGTCCCTGACGCGCTGATCGTTGCGCCACAGGCACAACTGTATTGCCCGGCCGGGTCTGTAAGCGGCGGCGGCCGGCCCCCATCCTTGTTGCATGCTCATTGTGCAAGGACGTTCCATGTTGTTCTCCCCGTATTCCCTTGGGCCGCTGCAGCTGGCCAACCGTATCGTGATGCCGCCGATGACCCGCTCGCGGGCCGCCGCAGGCAACGTGGCCACCGCTGACATGGCGAAGTACTACGCCCAACGCGCCTCGGCCGGGTTGATCGTCAGCGAAGGCACGCAGATCAGTCCGCAGGGGCAGGGCTATGCCTGGACGCCGGGCATCCACAGCTCCGCGCAGATCGAAGGCTGGCGCGTGGTCACTGACGCGGTGCATGCCGCGGGCGGGCGCATCTTCGCCCAGCTGTGGCACGTGGGACGGGTCTCCCACGTGGCCCTGCAGCCGGGTAATGCCGCACCGGTTTCGTCGTCCGCGCTGCAGGCCGAGGGAGTGAAGGTGTTCGTCGATCCCACCGGTGCCGGGCCGGAGTCCGGGGTGGGCGAGATGATCCAGCACTCGATGCCGCGGGCGCTTTCGGAGAAAGAGATCCCGGGCATCGTCGCCGAGTACGCGCAGGCCACGCGAAATGCGCTGGCCGCCGGCTTTGACGGGGTGGAGCTGCACGGGGCCAACGGCTATCTGATCAACCAGTTCATCGATTCGCAGGCCAATACGCGCACCGATGGTTATGGCGGTTCATTACCAAACCGCCTGCGCTTCCTGCGCGAGGTGGTGGAGGCGGTGGTTGGCGTGGCCGGTGGCGAGCGGGTAGGCGTACGCCTGGCGCCGCTGACCACGCTGCAGGGCGCGGTGGATGACACGCCGCAGGCCACGTATCTGGCCGCAGCGCACGTGCTGGACCAGCTGGGCGTGGGCTACCTGCATATTGCCGAGGCCGACTGGGAGGACGCACCGGTGATGCCGGTGGCGTTCAAGGAGGCGCTGCGGATCACCTACCGCGGCACGTTGATCTATGCGGGCAAGTACACCTTGGCGCGTGCCGAAGAGGCGCTGGCGAATGGCTGGGCCGATCTGATCGGTTTCGGCCGCCCGTTCATTGCCAACCCGGACCTGCCGCAGCGGTTGCGGGCCGGTGCGGTGTTGAACGAACCGGACCGGGCGACCTATTTTGGTGGCGGGGTGGAAGGATTCACCGATTACCCGGTGCTGGAAGACGCAGAAGCGTAGGAATCGGTAGCGCCGAGCCATGCTCGGCGAGCGCAGCGGACGGCAGGAGCGTGACGACCAACGGTCGTCACCCACCACGACCAACGGTCGTCACCCACCCGGAGCAGGGCATGACGGCCAGCGGCCGTCACTACCGGGTCTCAGCGCGGATCGCGCACCAGGGCCTCGGCGGGGGTGACGCTGCCATCCTTGCCGTGCAGGTACAGGTGCATGTCCTGCTGCGGATACGGGATGTTGATGCCGGCCTTGTCGTAGCCCAGCTTCAGCTGTTCCAGCAGGGTGACCTTGGTGCCGAAGTGGTCAGCGGCGTTGACGTAGCAGCGTATGCCGAGGTTGATCGAGTGCGCCCCCAGTTCGTAGACCACCACGTCCGGCGCCGGGGTGGCCAGTACGCGCTTGTCGGCCTTCATGATGGACAGCGCGGTGTCACGCGCCAGCTGGATGTCGTCCTCGTAACCAATGCCGATGACCAGCTCAACCCGGCGCGTCGGCTCGGCGGTGAGGTTGATGATCGGGGCGGCGGTGATCAGCGTATTGGGAATGGTGGTGTGCTGATTGTCGGCGCCGGTGATCACGGTCTGGAAGATGCGCACGTCGCGCACGGTGCCGGTCTGTCCGGCCACGGTGACTACGTCGCCCACGCGGAACGGCCGCAGGGTCACCAGCATCACCCCGGAGGCGATGTTGGACAACGAATCCTTCAATGCCAGGCCGATCGCCAGGCCGGCGGTCCCCAGCACCGCCAGCAGCGGGGAGATCGGCACGCCCAGCGTGGCGATGGCCAACACGGCCACGATCACCAGCGCAGCGGCATACACCACGTTGCGCATGAAGCTGCCGAGCATCGGGTCCATGCCGACCCGCGCCGTGGCGCGTGGCAACACGTTGGAGACACGGCGGGCCAACCAGATGCCGACCAGCAGCACCACGATGGCGGCGATCAGCGGCAGGCCGTAGGTTTCGAAGATGCGTTCCCAGTTGAGGCTGTGCCACCAGGACGACGCGGGCAGGGCGGGCGTGGGATCGGGCGTGGGGGCGGCGGCTGACATGCGGTCTCCTGAGTGGGCGCTGGAAACAACAAGCCCCGCATAGGCGGGGCTTGTAATCACAGGAGTATGCCGGTGAAGCGGTAAAGATCCTGTAGAAGCATGACGGTCAGCGACCGTCACTACCAGGAGCGATCGGTAGCGCCGAGCCATGCTCGGCGAGCGCAGCGGCGAGGCGAAGAGCGTGACGACCAACGGTCGTCACCCAGCGGCCGTCACTACCGTCAGCCGGCCTGCTTCAGCTTGGCCAGCCGCAGCCAGGTGTCGACCACGGTGTCCGGGTTCAGCGACACCGATTCGATGCCTTCCTGCATCAGCCACTCGGCCAGGTCCGGGTGGTCCGACGGACCCTGCCCGCAGATGCCGACGTACTTGCCCTTGGCGCGTGCGGCCTTGATCGCCATCGACAGCAGCTTCTTCACCGCCGGATTCCGCTCGTCGAACAGGTGCGCGACGATCGAGGAGTCGCGATCCAGGCCCAGGGTCAGCTGGGTCAGGTCGTTGGAGCCGATGGAGAAGCCATCGAAGATCTCGAGGAACTCATCGGCGAGCAGCGCGTTGGACGGCACCTCGCACATCATGATGATCTTCAGGCCGTTCTCGCCCTGCTTGAGGCCATTCTGTTCCAGCACCTCGACGACCTTGCGGCCTTCTTCCAGCGTGCGTACGAACGGAATCATGACCCACAGGTTGTCCAGGCCCATCTCGTTGCGCACGCGCAGAACGGCCTTGCATTCCAGCGCGAAGGCAGCGGAGAAACTCGGGTCGACGTAACGGCTGGCGCCGCGGAAGCCGATCATCGGGTTTTCTTCGTGCGGTTCGTAGTTGGTACCGCCGATCAGGTTGGCGTACTCGTTGGACTTGAAGTCCGACAGGCGCACGATCACCGGGTTCGGGGCCACCGACGCGGTCAGGGTGGCGATGCCTTCGGCCAGGCGATCCACGTAGAAGCTCACCGGATCCTTGTAACCGGCAATCTTCTCGTCGATCTTTTTCTTCGTCGCCGTGTCCTGGCGGTCATATTCCAGCAGCGCATTCGGGTGGATGCCGATATGGCTGGCGATGATCATTTCCAGGCGCGCCAGGCCGATGCCCGCGTTCGGCAGCTGGCCGAAGTCGAAGGCACGTTCCGGATTGGCCACGTTCATCATGATCTTCAGCGGCGCCGGCGGCATGTTGCCGAGATCGGTGGTGGTGCGTTCGAAGTCGAGGATGCCTTCGTAGATGAAGCCGGTATCACCCTCGGCGCAGCTGACGGTGACCTGCTGGCCGTCCTGGATCAGCTGGGTGGCGTTGCCCGAGCCGACCACGGCCGGCACGCCGAGTTCACGCGCGATGATCGCGGCATGGCAGGTGCGGCCACCGCGGTTGGTGACGATGGCCGAAGCACGCTTCATCACCGGCTCCCAATCGGGGTCGGTCATGTCGGCGATCAGCACGTCGCCGGGCTGCACGCGGGCCATGTCGTCCAGCGTCTTGACCACGCGGGCGGTACCGGCGCCGATCTTGGCACCCACGGCGCGGCCTTCGGCCAGCACCTTGCCGTCCTTCTGGGTCAACGCGAAACGCTCGATCTGCGTGGCGTGGCTGCGCGACTTCACCGTCTCCGGACGGGCCTGCACGATGAACAGCTTGCCGCTGACACCGTCCTTGGCCCACTCGATATCCATCGGGCGGCCGTAATGCTTTTCGATGACCAGCGCCTGCTTGGACAGTTCCTGCACGTCTTCATCGCTGATGGAGAAGGTGTTGCGCAGGTCGTTCGGGGTGTCTTCGATGCGCACGCGCTCACCGGGGACATCCGAATACACCATGCGGATCGCCTTGCTGCCCAGCGAACGGCGCAGGATCGCCGGCTTGCCGGCATTCAAGGTGGGCTTGTAGACGTAGAACTCGTCCGGGTTGACCGCACCCTGCACGACCATCTCGCCCAGGCCGAACGAGGAGGTCACGAAGACCACGTCGCGGAAGCCGGATTCGGTGTCCAGGGTGAACAGTACGCCGGACGAACCGACGCCCGAACGCACCATCAGCTGCACGCCGGCGGACAGGAACACATCCTCGTGCTTGAAGCCGTGGTGGACGCGATAGGCGATGGCGCGATCGTTGTACAGCGAGGCGAACACTTCCTTGACCTTCAGCACGACATCGTCGGCGCCGGTCACGTTGAGGAAGGTCTCCTGCTGGCCGGCGAAGGATGCATCGGGCAGGTCCTCGGCGGTGGCCGAGGAGCGCACGGCCACGGCGATGTCGCCGCCGCCGTTCTCAGCGCTCAGCTGCGCATACGCCGTGCGGATGTCCTGGTCCAGCTGCGGCTGCAGCGGCGCGTCGATGACCCAGCCACGGATCTCCTTGCCGGCAGCGGTCAGCGCGGCAACGTCTTCGACATCCAGCGTGGCCAGCTTGTCGAAAATGCGCTTGGACAGATCGTTATGGGCGATGAAGTCCTTGAAGGCTTCGGAGGTCGTGGCATAGCCCCCGGGCACGGACACCCCGAGACCGGCGAGGTTGCCGATCATTTCGCCCAGCGACGAATTTTTTCCACCTACGCGGGCCAGGTCGGCCAAGCGCAGTTCGTGCAACCACAGGATATTCTCGTTCAAGCGCGATGCTCCGTTTGGCCATCGCCCGAGGCGGGCTGGGAATGGCCGCGTCCGTAGGAAGAAGCCGCTATGATGCCGGTCGGACTGCCGTCGGCACAAGCTTGTGACAGCAGCTGTTTTAAGTTTCGGACTGGGAAAATGCGCATATGACGACCATCCGACCGGTGTTCTATGTCTCCGATGGAACCGGTATCACCGCTGAAACCATTGGGCATAGCCTGCTCACCCAGTTCTCCGGATTCAGCTTCATCACCGACCGGATGTCGTTCATCGACGACCCCGAAAAAGCCGCTGAGGCCTGTGCCCGGATCCAGGCGGCCGGGGAGCGCTACCAGGTCCGGCCGATCGTGGTGAACTCCTGCGTGGACCAGAGCCTGAGCGTGATCCTGGCCAGCAGCGGGGCGCTGATGCTGGACGTTTTCGCGCCTTTCATCGAACGGCTGGAGGCCGAGCTGTCCTCGCCGCGCTTGTCACGGGTGGGCCAGGCGCACGGCATGGTCGACTTCGAGACCTATCACCGCCGGATCAACGCGATGAACTTCGCGCTGAGCCACGATGACGGGATCGCGGTGAACTACGACGATGCCGACGTGATCCTGGTGGCCGTCTCGCGGGCGGGAAAGACGCCGACCTGCATCTACCTGGCGCTGCATTACGGGGTCAGCGCGGCCAATTACCCGCTGACCGACGAGGACCTGGAAACCGAGCAGCTGCCGCCGCGCCTGCGCAATTACCGCCGCAAGCTGTTCGGGCTGACCATCGATCCCGAGCGCCTGCAGCAGATCCGCCAGGAACGCCGGCCGAACTCGCGCTATGCGGCCGCCGAAACCTGCCGCCGCGAAGTGGCCATCGCCGAGCGGATGTTCCAGCTGGAGCGGGTGCCGACCCTGAGCACCACGCATACCTCGATCGAGGAGATTTCCAGCAAGGTGCTGGCGACGCTGGGACTGCGGCGGGAGTTGTATTGAGGGGAGAAGCGTGACGACCAACGGTCGTCACCCACCGAAGCGGCGCGAACCCTGATCGTGCGCCGAACATGGGCGCCGCACAAGCTGCCGCGCCGCGCTGGCTTTGTGTAGGATCGAGGCATGGCCCAAGCCCGTCCCCTCGCCGAACGCATTCCCCGTCTCAGCCGGCTCAGCTGGTTGATGGGCCTGTACGCTGAAAACCACCGGCATCTGGTGCGCCTGTTCGCGCCCGGTGACCTGGAGGTTGGCAGCTATGTGTCCTCGGTCGGGGATGGGCTGGATGTCCGCCTGGACGTGATCGCCCGCCACGCCTATACGGTGGAGCTGCGGCTGACCTACGACCTGTGCGACCCGGTCACCGGGCAGCCGGACCCTTCGGCTTACATCCGGCTGTACCGCGACGCCCGGCAGGCCGAAACCACGCACTGCTACGTGGGCCGGCGCTGGCAGGACGTGGTGGGCATGTACCCGCCGCCGGCCGAGCTGATCAGCCACCGCATGCGCATGAACACCTTTCTGGGCAAGTGGCTGGATTACCTGGCCGAACGCGGCCACGGCGTGGCCACGCTGGTCCGGGACCACGGTACGGAACCGGCGGCCAGCGCCGAGAAGCGCCTGTCGATCGTGCCCTGATCGGACATAATCAGCGGCTCACCCGTTGCTGGACCCGCGCATGCCGTACACCCCCATCGTCGCCACCCTGGGCTACGTGCTGTCCCCTGATCGTCGCCAGGTGCTGATGATCCACCGCAACACGCGGCCGGGTGACCATCACCTGGGCAAGTACAACGGACTGGGCGGCAAGGTGGAGCCGGACGAAGACGTCGCCACCGGCATGCGTCGGGAAATCCAGGAAGAGGCGGGGATCGACTGCACCTCGATGCAGCTGCGCGGGACCATCAGCTGGCCGGGGTTCGGCAAACACGGCGAGGACTGGTTCGGGTTCGTGTTCGTGGTCGATGCCTACGAGGGCACCCCGCACGGCGGCAATCACGAAGGCACGCTGGAGTGGGTGGATGTGGACAAGCTGGACACCCTGCCGATGTGGGAAGGCGATCGCCATTTCCTGCCGCTGGTGTTCGACACCGATCCGCGCACCTTCCATGGCGTGATGCCGTACCGCGATGGGCGGATGCAGTCCTGGAGCTACAGCCGGATCTGAAGGGCGCGGGCAGCACCGCCGAGCATGGCTCGGCGCTACCGAGTCCAGCGCGGTCCGTCAGATGGAAAGCCCCCTTCAAAGGGGGCGCGCCGAAGGCGGGGGGATGTACGGCATGCGCGGACAACCCGCCACGAGCCAGATCTGAAGGGCTTTTGCTTGAACCCCGTCATACCGCAATCCGTCAGATGGAAAGCCCCCTTCAAAGGGGGCGCGCCGAAGGCGGGGGGATGTACGGCATGCGCGGACAACCCGCGGCACGCCAGTGCCGCGGGTTGTCCACAGGGGGTGTGGATTGTTGGTGAGCAACTTTGTGGATAACCGCCGTTCGCCCCCGTCGGGCAACGCTGTCAAGATGGGTGGCCAAAAATTCACCGCATGTGATGATCCGTGATGGGCGGGTGAATGCGCCATGCCCGCGCCGCTGTTGCCTTTGCGCGCCCTCGCGTACCCTGTAGCCCACTGCTGCCCGTGAGCTTTCATGAAACGACACTTCTCGATGCTTCGCGAGTTCCAGCTGGCCGACTGGTTCACCCTGGCCAACGCCTTCTGCGGCACCGGCGCGGTGTTCGCGGCGATGCGCTTCCTGCAGGACGGCGCACACGGCTACCTGCTGTTCGGGATGGCGCTGATACCGCTGGCTTTCATCTTCGATGCCCTGGATGGGCGCATCGCGCGCTGGCGCAAGTCGAGCTCCACCCTTGGCCGTGAGCTGGATTCGTTGTCCGATGTCATTTCCTTCGGCGTGGCGCCGGCTGCGCTGGCGTATGCCTGCGGCATGCAGGGCGGCTGGGACTGGCTGGTGCTGAGCTACTTCGTCTGCTGCGGCGTCAGTCGCCTGGCGCGCTACAACGTGACCGCCGAGGCGCTGTCCGATGGCGGTGACAAGGTGCCGTATTTCGAAGGCACGCCGATCCCGAGCAGCCTGCTGCTGGTGATCGTGCTGGCCATTGCCGCGGCCACCGGCGGCATCGGTCAGGACCTGTGGCTGGGCCAGTGGCAGCTGGGTCCGTGGCAGCTACATCCGCTGGTGCTGCTGTTCGCGCTGTCCGGGTCGCTGATGATCAGCAAGACCCTGCACATTCCCAAGCCATGACGCAGGCATCGGCATGAGCGGATCGACCAAACAGCCCGGCGGGATGGATTTCGAGGCCCTTGCGCGCCAGTACTACGGCGCGTGGGGGGATTCGCTGCGCCAAGGCGGTGCCGGCGGCACCGATCCGGGTGAGTGGAAGCAGGTCCTGGACTGGTGGGCGCAGCTGCTGCCCGAGCGCGGCCCGGGCCCGGCGGACGATGCGCTGCATCGGTTCCGCGAACAGGCCGGCGGCTGGTACGGCACGATGCAGCAGGTGGCCTCGCAGTTTGCCGGCCGCGATGCCAGCAGTGCCGACGTGGCCCAGGCCTGGCGCGATGCGGTGATGGGGCAGGGCAAGGGCGAAAGCCTGCTGCACTGGATGCTGCAGGGCGCGCAGGGGAGTACCGGCGCCGGCGGTAGCATGGACGACGTGGTGGCCGTGCTGGAGCAGTGGCAGGAGCGCCTGGCGCCGTGGCTCCAGAGTCCGGCATTCGGCCCGGCGCGCGAACACCAGGCGCGCTGGCAGAAGCTGCTGCAGGCCCAGCAGGCCTTCCAGGGCCACTCCAAGGAGTATGTCGCGCAGATCCAGCAGGCGCTGGATGCGGCGTTTGCGCTGTTCGAGCAGCGCCTCGCCGAACACGAGTCGCCGGGCAGCCAGCTGACCAGCGCACGCGCGATGTTCGACCTGTGGATCGAGGTGGCCGAGGAGGCTTACGCGAAGGTGGCGCTGTCGGAGCGCTTCCAGCAGGTGTTCGCCTCGCTCGGCAATGCGCAGATGCGCCTGCGTTCGGCCGTGCAGCACGAAGTGGAGCAGCTGAGCGAACGCGTCGGTCTGCCGACGCGGACCGAAATGGATGCCGCGCACAAGCGCATCGCCGAGCTGGAGCGTCAGCTGCGCCGCCTGCAGGCCAGCGTGGAGCCGCTGCTGCGTACTCCGGCCTCGCCTGCGGCAAGCGACGACTGGGCCGATGCGGTGCAACCTGCGGTCGCCAAGGTGGTGCCGCGGGCACGCAAGCGCGCTTCGCGTGCAACCAGCGCAGTGGCCCCCACGGCCAAGCCTGCGAAAGCGGCCAAGCCGGCCAAGCCGCGCGTGCGGAAGCCGCGCGCATGAAAGGCCCGCTGGGATTCAACGCCGACGACCTGATGCAGGAGACTCTGGCCATGCAGCGCAAGCTGATGGAGGGCCTGCAGCTGCTGCCATCGGTGGAGGACGTGGATTACGGCGCCACCGCGCGCGAGGCGGTCTGGAGCGACGGCAAGGTGGTGCTGTACCGGTTCGTGGGCGACCAGCCGCCGGTGCATGCGCGGCCATTGCTGATCGTCTACGCCCTGGTCAACCGGCCGTACATGGTGGACCTGCAGGCCGACCGCTCGCTGGTGCAGAAGCTGCTGGCGCTGGGCCACGATGTCTACGTGCTGGACTGGGGCTACCCGAACCGGTCCGAGCGCTACCTCACCCTTGAAGACTACCTGCTGCGCTACATCGACGGCGCGGTGGACGCCCTGCACGCGCGCAGCGGCGGGCCGGTGGACATGCTCGGCATCTGCCAGGGCGGTGTGTTCGCGCTGTGCTACGCCGCGCTGCGCCAGGCAAAGCTGGCCAACCTGGTCACCATGGTCACACCGGTGGATTTCCATACCGCCGACAACATGCTGTCGCACTGGGCGCGCCAGGTGGACGTGGACCTGCTGGTGGACACGCTGGGCAACATCCCGGCCGACCTGATGAACAGCAGTTACCTGATGCTCAAGCCGTTCCGGCTCAACGTGCAGAAGTATGTCGGCCTGCTCGACATCCTGGATGACAAGGCCGCGCTGGAGGACTTCCTGCGCATGGAGAAGTGGATTTTCGATTCGCCCGACCTGGCCGGCGAAGCGTTCCGTGAGTTCATCAAGCAGTTCTACCAGGACAACGGCCTGGTCAAGGGGACCGTGCGCATCGGCGAGCACGCCGTGGATCTGTCGCAGATCACGTTGCCGGTGCTGAACCTCTACGCCGAGCAGGACCATCTGGTGCCACCGGATGCCTCGCGTGCGCTGCGTGGGCGGCTGGGTACCCCGGATTACACCGAATCGAGTTTCCGCGGCGGGCATATCGGTATCTACGTATCCGGCCGGGCCCAGCGCGAAGTGCCGGCGACACTGCACGACTGGCTGCTGGCGCGCGCTGGCTGAGCAGCCTGCCACGCCAACGCATGGCGTAGACACCGGCTTGGCTAGGGTAGTATCCAGACCATCGGAGCCCATGCCATGAATACCCCGCGTACCAGCACCTTGTCGCGCTCGCTCAGTGACCGCATGATCGCCGGGGTGATCGGCGGCATCGCGCACCGCTTCGGCTGGAGCCCGACGCTGCTGCGCATCCTGTTCGTGGTGGTTTCCATCGCCTCGGCCGCCTTCCCGGGCATCCTGGTCTACCTGATCCTGTGGCTGCTGATCCCCAACGAAGCCAACTGATCCCCACCCCGTCCTGGCTGCGCCTGCTGCAGCTGATCGGCGCGCTGTGGACCTCGCCCAACACGCTGATCGGCCTGGTCGGCGGCGCGCTTGGCCTGCTGGCCGGCGCCCGGGTGCGCTGGAGCGGCCGCGATTGCGCGCTGGTGTTCCAGCAGTGGCCGTGGGGGCCGGGCGGGGCGATCACCTTGGGTAATGTCATCCTGCATACCGGCGGTGACCTGCAAGTGGCCTGCCATACCTACGCGCACCGTGCCGGGCGCGGGGTGGAGCCGACGATCCGGCTGGATGACCATGAGCGCGCGCATGTGTACCAGTACCTGGTGCTGGGACCGCTGTATCTGCCGGTGTACCTGCTGTGCGGCGGGGTGAGCGTGCGCAATCCGTTTGAGCGCGCCGCCGACCACTACGCGCGCTTCGGCCACGGCTGGTGGCCCTGACGGCAACGCCGCCGGGCGGTCGAGTCAGTGTCGGGCGAACGACGGCATATGTGATCACCAAGTTATCGCGGCGTTAAAAAAACGTCAGGATTTCGCGTGGATCTTCCGTCATTTCCGTGCAACCGGTCGTCATTACCATTGATGACATCCGAGTCAGCTTCGGCACGCTAAGCTGCACTCAGGCGGTCGTGAAGGCAGTACTGCAGCGGCCACCTGTTTCAAGACGCAGTACGTAACCTGGAGAACACATCACATGGCAATTGTTCTATATGTCGGTGGTAGCAAGGACGGCGACAAGGGCGTGATGCCCTACGGCTTCAGCAAATCCCGCGCCGATACCGCGCTGGGGCCGGAGATCTATACCGAGCGGTTCATGGAACTGCAGGGCGTGGGCAAGGTCCGGTTGATGGCATTGGAAGGCCTGCGCGACGACATCGTCATGCAGCACGCCGCACGCCACTACCGCTGACCGTACCGACAGGCCTGGACACGCATCGAGGGCGTGTCCGCGCCGACATCCCAGCCTCACGCAAGGATGTCGGCGCCGGCAGGATTCCTGCCCCGTCTCCGACGCCGCTGTCAACGCCTTCCCGTGCCAGCCGTGCGCGGCCAGAATGGGATCTTTCCGCTTCAAGGCCACGGCCGGACGCAATGTCAGATACCAAGCTTGCCCAGCAGATCGCCCAGACCATCGCCGATGAAATCGGTGCCCAGTCTGCCCAGGCGCGCGCCGCCATCGCCCTGTTGGACGAGGGTGCCAGCGTTCCGTTCATCGCGCGCTACCGCAAGGAAGTCACCGGCGGGCTGGACGACACCCAGCTGCGCAACCTCGAATCGCGCCTGACCTATCTGCGCGAACTGGAAGACCGCCGCGCCGCAGTGCTGTCCAGCATCGACGAGCAGGGCAAGCTGACCGACGAACTGCGCAGTGACATCCTGGCCGCTGACACCAAGAGCCGGCTGGAAGACCTGTACCTGCCGTACAAGACCAAGCGCCGCACGCGTGCGCAGATCGCCCGGGAGGCCGGCCTGGAGCCGCTCGCCGACGGCCTGCTGGCCGACCCGACACGCGATCCGAAAGTGTTCGCCGAAACCTTCGTCGATGCCGAAAAGGGCGTGGCCGATGCCAAGGCGGCGCTGGAAGGTGCACGCGCGATCCTGATGGAGCGTTGGGGCGAGGATGCCGCGCTGGTGGGCGAACTGCGCAGCTGGCTGTCCGAGAACGGCGTGATCCGCGCCCGCGTGGCCGAAGGCAAGGAGAACGAAGGCGCCAAGTACCGCGATTATTTCGAGCATGCCGAAGCGCTGGCGAAGATTCCCTCGCACCGGCTGCTGGCGCTGTTCCGCGCGCGCCGCGAGGAAATCCTGCACCTGGAACTGGATCCGGGCACCGATGCCGAGGCCGGGCATCAGTACGGCGAAGGGCGTGTCGCGTTCAGGGCCGGCATCAGCGACAAGGGCCGTGCGGCTGATCGCTGGCTGCTCGATGCCTGCCGTCTGACCTGGCGCGCCAAACTGCACATGCACCTGCTGCTGGACCTGTTCAACCAGGCCCGCGAAAAGGCCGAAGCCGAAGCGATCACGGTGTTTGGTGACAACCTGAAAGACCTGCTGCTGGCCGCGCCAGCCGGGCCGAAAACAGTGCTCGGGCTGGATCCGGGCATCCGCACCGGCTGCAAGGTGGCGGTGGTGGATGGCACCGGCAAGCTGGTGGCCACCGATACCATCTATCCGCATGAGCCGCGCCGGCAGTGGGAGCAGTCGCTGCAGTCGCTCAAGCACCTTTGCCTGAAGCACAACGTGGAACTGATCGCGATCGGAAACGGTACCGCCAGCCGCGAAACCGACAAACTGGCCGGTGAGGTGATCACGGCCGTGGGCAGCACCACGTTGCAGAAGATCGTGGTCAGTGAAGCCGGCGCGTCGGTGTACTCGGCATCGGAGTTCGCGGCCAGGGAGTTTCCGGACCTGGACGTGTCGATCCGTGGCGCGGTGTCCATCGCGCGCCGCCTGCAGGACCCGCTGGCCGAGCTGGTGAAGATCGAACCGAAGGCCATCGGCGTCGGCCAGTACCAGCACGACGTGGACCAGTACCGCTTGGCGCGCGCGCTGGAAGCGCGCGTGGAAGACTGTGTCAACGCGGTCGGCGTGCACGTCAACACCGCCTCTGCCGCACTGCTGGCGCGGGTGTCCGGGCTGTCCTCCACCGTGGCCGAGAACATCGTGCGGCACCGCGACGACAACGGACCGTTCAAGCGCCGCAAGGACCTGCTCAAGGTGCCGCGACTGGGCGAGAAGACCTTTGAACAATGCGCCGGCTTCCTGCGCATCGCCGATGGCGACCAGCCGCTGGATGCTTCCTCGGTGCATCCGGAAGCCTATCCAGTGGTGGAGCGCATCGTGGCCGCCACCGCGCGCCCGATCAAGGCGCTGATCGGCGATGGCAGCTTCCTGCGCGGGCTGAAGGCCGAGCAGTTCACCGACGAAACGTTCGGCGTGCCGACCGTGCGCGACATCCTGAAGGAGCTGGAAAAGCCCGGCCGCGATCCGCGCCCGGAGTTCAAGGCCGCGCGCTTCGCCGACGGCGTGGAGGACATCAAGGACCTGCGCGAAGGGATGATCCTGGAAGGTGT
This sequence comes from Stenotrophomonas sp. CFBP 13724, assembly GCF_014841975.1. Lineage (NCBI taxonomy): Bacteria > Pseudomonadati > Pseudomonadota > Gammaproteobacteria > Lysobacterales > Lysobacteraceae > Stenotrophomonas > Stenotrophomonas sp. CFBP 13724. The sequence continues at coordinate 1,600,678 of NZ_JACYUW010000001.1, read as the reverse complement.
GGTGAGCAACGTGGCAGCGTTCGGCGCGTTCGTCGACATCGGCGTGCACCAGGACGGCCTGGTGCACATCTCGGCGCTGTCGGACACCTTCGTCAAGGATCCGCGCGACGTGGTCAAGGCCGGTGACATCGTCAAGGTGAAGGTGCTGGAGGTGGACGTGGCGCGCAAGCGCATCGCTCTGACCCGCCGCCTGGACGATACGCCGGGGCAATCCACCAGCCGCCCGGGCGCGCGCGAAGAGCGTCCAGGTGCGGGCAACCCGGCGCGCCGCGACGGTGGCGGCCGCAGTCCGGGCCAGGCGCGGGGCAATGGCGGCGGCGGGCGTCCTGGCAGCACGGCGGCCCCGGCCAACAACGCGCTGGCCGACGCGTTCGCCCGCGCCAAGCGCAGCTGAGGCAGGGCCGACAGGCCGGTCCGGAGCGTCCGGCCCAGCCTTTTCCGGCAACCTGAGACGGGGGGGCTTACGCAGCGCCCCGTGATTGCGCACACTGGGGGATGAGGGGGCCGATGAGGCCCGGGCCAGATGCCGGGAGGGCCATGGAGGTCAGTTCTGCAGGCGTATCGACCAGGTCCCCGTGCGCAGGCACGCGGCAGGCCTGCGCGTGGGTGCGCGCGGTGCGCCGGTGAACGACCTGTCCGCCCGTCCTCCCGTTGATCTGCAGGCGCAGCTGGAGCAGGCGCTTGAGCAGGTCCGCCGGCTGCGCATGATCATCGATGGCAGCGCGGCGGGTACCTGGGAGTGGAATCCGCCGACCGGCCACATGCAGGTCAACGCGCGCTGGGCCGAGATCGTCGGTTACACGCTGGAGGAGCTGCAGCCGATCTCCTCCGATACCTTCGAGCGTCTGGTCCATCCCGATGACCTGCAGCGTTCCGATGTCCAGCTGCAGGCGCACTTTGCCGGCAAGACGCCGTTCTACGAGTGCCTGGTGCGGATGCGCCACCGCAATGGCCACTGGGTATGGGTGCAGGACCGCGGCCGGGTCTGCGAATGGGATGCGGACGGCGCGCCGCTGTGGATGGCCGGCGCGCACGCCGATGTGACGGATCTGCAACAGGCACGCCAGGACGTGGCGGCTGCGCGCCAGCGGCTGCAGTCGATCGTCGATTCATCCGATGAAGTTGCGGTGATCGTCACCGATGAGCAGGGCTCGATCACGCTGTTCAATTCCGGTGCCGAACGCCTGCTGGGCTACCGTGCCGATGAAGTGGTGGGCGTCGCCAGCCCGGCGCTGTTCCACCAGGGCGAAGAAGTAGACGCGTTCCTGCTGACCCTGCCGGCCGACGAAGCGAGAGGAGGGGACCTGTTTTCGATACTCAGCGCGCGGGCACGCGAGCACACCTTTTCACGGCAGTGGACCTTCCTGCGCAAGGATGGCCAGCCCCGCCAGGTGCGGCTGTCGATCAGTGCGCTGGCCGACGCACGAGGGGAGGTCACCGGCTTCGTCGGCATGGCCACCGACATCACCGAAGTGTTGCAGGCCCGCGCCGAGGCACGCCTGGCGGAAGAGAAATTCGCCGGTGCGTTCACCAGCGCGGCGCTGGGCATGGCACTGGTGTCGCTGGAAGGGCGCTGGCTGGACGTCAACGATGCGCTGTGCCGGATCATGGGCTATTCGCGCAATGAACTGCTGCAGGTCGATTTCCAGCGCCTGACCCACCCCGACGACCTGGATACCGACCTGGCCATGGTGCAGGGCCTGCTGCGCGGCGAGCGCGCGCATTATCATCTGGAGAAGCGCTACATCGGCCGCGAGGGCAACGTCATCTGGACGCGTCTTTCGGTTTCGCTGGTGCGCAGCGAACAAGGCGATCCGCTGCATTTCGTATCGCAGATCCAGGATGTGACCGCCCAGCACGCCAGCGAACAACGCCTGCTGCAGGCCGAGCAGCGCAGCCGGATCACCCTGGATGCGGTGACCGACCTGGTGCTCAGCGTGGACCTGGACGGGCGCATCGAACATGCCAACGCGGCTGCGGTGCGTGCGCTGGGCGGGCCGCAGGGCGCCCCGCTGCACGGCCGCCACGTGGGGGAGATGATGCAGCTGACCACCGAATATGCACCGCTTTCCCCGTTGGACATCTCCGTGCTGCTGGATCCGGAAAGCAACGCAGTGGACCTGCATTCGGACCTGCTGCTGGTGCAGGACGGGGAGAACATGCCGGTGGATGTCTCCCAGGCCTGGCTGCATGATGATGCCGGCGCGCTGCGCGGTGCGGTGTGGGTGATACGCGATGTGACCCAGCTGCGCGCGCGGCAACGCGAGGCGCGGCAGCTGGCCGAGATGGATCCGCTGACCGACCTGGTCAACCGGCGCGGTTTCGAGGCGCATCTGCAGCAGGCGATTGCCCATGTGGACCGCACCGGGCAGGCCGCCTCGCTGATGTTCATCGATCTGGACCAGTTCAAGCCGGTCAACGATACGTGGGGGCATCTGGCCGGCGATGCGGTGCTGTGGGCGGTGGCCAACGTGCTGCGCCATGGCGTGCGTGATTCGGACGTGGTGGCTCGGCTGGGTGGCGACGAATTCGCAGTGATCCTGGCGGGTTGTTCGCTGCGCCGGGCGCGGCGGATCGCCGGCGAGCTGCTGCATACCATCGGCGGGCTGTCCATCCCGTGGCAGCAGCACCGCATCAAGGTCGGGGTGAGCATCGGCATCGCCTCGATCAACACCGGGATGAGCGTGGACGAGGCGGTGGCCGCCGCCGATGTGCAGTGCTATCGGGCCAAGGCGGCCGGACGCAACAACGTGCAGTCCGAACCGATGGGCCTGGCTTCGCCAGCGGAAGGTGACTGATCGGTGCGTGAAGGTCTCAGCCGGTGAGAGCGGGGCAGGGGACACTGCCTGCACCTTCAGACACACCGGGGAACGACATGGCAGGTTGGGATCGGGAAGTGCTTCGTGCATATGGGCCGGCGGCAGCAGCGTGGATGGCCGCCGTGCTGGGTTGGCTGTTGCTTGAGCAGGTGCAGGGCGCGGCGCTGCACGTGGAACTGGCCAGCGTGCTGCGCTGGGCGGTGGTGGCGCTGTTGGGGGCCACGCTGGCACATGGCGGCTGGGTGAGCTGGCGGTTGTGGCGGAGAGCGTGACAAAAAAAAAGCCAGGCACGTGGCCTGGCTTTTTGTATTTCTGGTGCCGGTGAAAGGACTCGAACCTTCATGGGGTCACCCCCGGCTGATTTTGAGTCAGCTGCGTATACCATTCCGCCACACCGGCAGCGTGGCCGCGTAGTGTAAACAAAACCGCGCGCCACGGGTAGGCCTCAAGCCGCTTCGCTCCAGGCATATTCGATATCTTCGCGGTCATCCAGGATCCGGTACTGCGCGGCCAGGTCGCTGGGGTCCGGGTTCAGCCACGCATCCAGGTGGGCTTCGCGGATCGGCACGATGCCGCGGTCGTGGCCGGTGGCGGCGACATCGCGCGGCGGCTCGTCGGTGACCGCCGCAAACGACAGCAGGCGGCCTTCGGGGCCTTCCCACTCCGCCCACAGGCAGGCGATCAGCAGGTCGCGGCGTGGCTGCGGCTGGAACTCCAGCACCACGTCGCTGTCGTCGTCGGCGGCCTGCAGCGGCAGTCCCTTGCGCGGCACGTGTTCGTAGAACGACTGCACCACCACCACGCCGTGGCGATGGCCGAAGGCGCCGCGCCAGTAGCTTTCCAGGCTGTCGCGGCGCGCATTGTAGGTGCCCGGATACAGCACGTCGTTGCGCGCTGGCTTGTCCGGCAGGCGGCACTGGTAGCGCATCGGCTTGATCACCCGCCGGCCGTCTTCGGCCACGATCACCGGGGCGTACGTGCCGGGGAAAATGCGATTGTCGCGCGGCAGCTGCTGGCTGCGCTGCAGGTCATCCAGGCGCGTCTGGGCGCGTTCGATGCGGTTGCCGGCGATACGCAGTTCATTGCGCGCCTTCTGCGTGGGCTTGCTCGCCACGGCGGCCTGGGCGAGGGTGCGACGCTCGTGCTGACGGCGCAGTTCACCTTCCAGTTCGGACTGTTCCTGCGCATGCCATTGCTGGATCATCGCCACGATATCGCGGCCAGCGTCGGTGCGTGCGCCGCGGAATCCGTCGTCCATCGCCTTCGGCGTTTTCGGCCGCTTCTTGGCCGGGTCGAAGGTGTACAGGCGGGAGAATTCCTCCAGCGACATCGTCGCGCCGTAATGGCGGACCAGCTTGGCGTAGTCGGCGCGGATCTGGGCGGAATAGCACATGGGGCCAGCTTAACGCAGGAAAAGAAAAACCCGGCCGAAGCCGGGTTTTTGCAGAATTGGCGTCCCCACGGGGATTCGAACCCCGGTCGCCACCGTGAAAGGGTGATGTCCTAGGCCTCTAGACGATGGGGACGCACGAAAACCTGAGTTGTACTGCTATCCAGACGGCCTAATGCCTGGAGTGGTGGAGCCAAGCGGGATCGAACCGCTGACCTCCTGCATGCCATGCAGGCGCTCTCCCAGCTGAGCTATGGCCCCATTGAAACCCGGTTGCCTGATGGGTCAGGCTTCCGTTTTGAAACTGGCGTCCCCACGGGGATTCGAACCCCGGTCGCCACCGTGAAAGGGTGATGTCCTAGGCCTCTAGACGATGGGGACGCACGAAAAACTTCAAGTTGTAGAACCTTCGACGGCCTATTGTCGAAAGTGGTGGAGCCAAGCGGGATCGAACCGCTGACCTCCTGCATGCCATGCAGGCGCTCTCCCAGCTGAGCTATGGCCCCGTGTAACCGAGCCGCCTATCATACCGGCTTATTCACGTTTGTGGAAGCTTTTTTGAAGCTTCCCGGCAATTGAAGGATACACCCACCGAAGTGAAGACCCGACAAGCGCCACGCCCGTGAAGGCCGAAGGCGATGAACAAAAAAGACCCGGTTTCGGCCGGGTCCCGGTTGTTCAGATGAGTGGCGTCCCCACGGGGATTCGAACCCCGGTCGCCACCGTGAAAGGGTGATGTCCTAGGCCTCTAGACGATGGGGACGCATTGCTCATCAATTTATTCGCGACCTTCCGACGGCCTAATGCCGAAAGTTTGGTGGAGCCAAGCGGGATCGAACCGCTGACCTCCTGCATGCCATGCAGGCGCTCTCCCAGCTGAGCTATGGCCCCACGTCGCTGAGGTGCGAAATCATAGCGATGGGTACTGGGGTTGGCAAGCATTTATTGCAGTTTTCTGCATGCCGAGCCAGACGCCCGGAAGCGGCTGTGAACGCGGCCCAAGTGCGTTGCTGATCACCGATACCGAACCCAGGCCCATCGCCACCGCCGCGTCCGGCCGAAAGCATCAGCAGCTCGCCTGTTTTTTCCAGGCGAAAGCCCAGCGCCTTGTCGCGGCGGATGAAACGCAGCCGCTGCACGTGTCTTCGTCAAATAGCCGATAGCCAACAGCCGGCAGCCGAGCGGCGGTCGGTCGGTAACAGCTGTTGCCGCTCCTGATAGCGAACGGTATCGATAGGCACCCCGGCAAGGCGTACGGGTTGACCCCTGTTCATGGCGCCCACCGAGTGTGACCACCATCAACCCTTGAGTGAGGTCTAGAGTCACTAGCCTCTGAAAAGCAAGGCTTCTGACGCAGTTTGCAGCTTTCTTCATAGCCTCGGCCTGTACGCGATTCCTAACCTGCAGCCACCGAAGGGCCACGCCGTCAATGGCGGCGGCTCTGTTCGCGGGAGGCAAGAGGAGGAGCTGATGGACGCAAACAAGAACGAGCTGACTGAAATCGCAGTAGTGGAATACCCGGGTGCTGACCCCTCCGCTGCGTCGATGCTGGCCGAGATGGCGCATGTCGGAAACCGGCTGGCGCAGCAACAGGGCCGGCATACGGCACGCATTCTGGTGTCGCGCTGGATCATGGCCAGCGATGGCGGCGGGCCACAGCGGGTCGCCGGTGCGGAGATGCTGGATGCGACCGTGCCTGCGATCATCGCCCTGCCTGGGCAGGTCAGCCAGAACGGACAGATCCGTGACGAGGCCGTGCTGCTGGACTGGTTGAGCGCCCACTATGACGGCGGAAGCCTGATGGCGGCGGTAAATGACGGAATCGGCGTGTTGTCACGCGCCGGATTGCTGGCTGGCCGGACGGTTGCCAGCGTGGACGCCACCCGCTTCCCGGGGCTGTCATCGCAGAGTGGAAGCTGGGTTCCCAGCGAACGGTTGCTGGTAGACGACGGCGACCTGCTGACCGTTACCGGTTCCCAGGCCTGGCGCTTCCTTGCCCTGCGCCTGCTTTACCGGGTGCATGGCCAGGGCGTGATGGCGGCGGTGGCTCACCAGCAGGGCATCGTGGTGCCTGCCGGCATCCAGCAGGATCTGGAGCGCTTCAGTGCCAACTTCGCCCATGGCGATCGCGACGTGCTGAAGGCGCAGCGCTGGCTGCATACCACGGCCGCACGCGGGGCCACCCTGGGGGCCATCTGCCAGGCCTCGGGACTGGAGCCGCGCACGCTGCAGCGTCGCTTCCTGAAGGCAACCGGGTTGCGCCCGATCGAGTATTGCCAGCGGCTGCGCATCGCCAAGGCGCAGCTGCTGCTGCAACTGGGCGGGGCCATCGATGAAGTGGCCTGGGGCGTCGGCTATGCGGACCAGAGCGCATTCCGCCGCCTGTTCCTGCGCATCGTCGGCATGACCCCGGCAACGTACCGGCGGATGGTGGCAGGCAAGCAGCGCGCCGCGCAGTCAGGCCCGTCGCCGATGGGTAGTCCGTTCCGACCGGTCGACCGGCACGCTGCCTGAATGGACACCTGTCCTGTGGCTTGCTGCGGCCGCGATGGTGAACGACCCTCGTTCCTGTTGAGCCTGCCGGACGGGATCCGTTGATGACACACCTGTGATGATGAGCCTGGGACCAGTGCCACTGCCGGTGGCACTGGCCATCTCTTTCCTGCTGCTGGCGCTGCTGGTCGCGCGCCTGTGGCCACGCCCGCCCGGCGTGGCATGGCGGCCCGCCACCGCCTTGCTGGTGGACATGTTCCTGCTGGGGCTGCTGGCCGCACGGGTGTTGTTCGTACTGCGCGCCGCACCGTTGTATCTGGCCGATCCCGGGTCGATCCTGCGCATCGGTGATGGCGGCTTTGACCCCATCGGATTCTTCGCCTGTGCCGCTGGCTGGGGCGCGTGGAAGCTGCGTCGGCACCCTGCGCTGCGCCCGGCCGTCGTTGCTGCCGCGCTGTTCGCCACGGCGGGTTGGTGGGGTGCCGCCGCTGGCCTGCAGCATTGGCAGGCAGGGCAGGTCAGCCTGCCGGCGATGGTGCTGCACGACCTGGGCGGCCAACCGGTTGCATTGGCCGCAGGGCAGGGCAGCCCGGTTGTGGTGAACCTGTGGGCCAGCTGGTGCGGGCCGTGCATCCGCGAGATGCCGGTATTGGCAGCGGCGCAGCGCGCGCACCCGCACGTGCGTTTCCTGTTCGTGAACCAGGGCGAGGATGCGGAGACGGTTCAGGAATTCCTGCGCGTGCATGCGCCTGGCCTGCAGGGCGTGCTGCTGGATGAGCCGGCCCGCACGGGTGAGGCGATGGGCGTGCAGGCCTATCCGAGTACCCTGTTCTTCGACCGCGAAGGCCAGCTTCGCGAACTGCACCTGGGCGAACTGACCGCTGCAGGCCTCGAGCACAAACTGCGCCGGCTGCGGTAGCCTGCGCGGGCATTCAATCAGGAGTTGTCATGCTTTCCACGTATCTGCGCGCCGCACCAGCGGCGCTGGTGTTGCCGATCCTGCTGGCGGTGTCCGGCTGTGGCCAGGCGCAGGCGCCGAAAAACGCGGCTCAGGCAACGCCTGCCACGGCGGGTGCCAGTAAGGACGCAAGCGGTGTCCCGGCTCCGATCACGGGCCTGCAGAAGCTCGGTTTCGAAGTGGTTTCCGAGTTCGAAGCGCCTGGCGGCCTGCGCGGGTTTGCCGGTGTGGTCAATGGTCAGCAACCTGCCGCCGCTTACCTCACTCCCGATGGCAAGCATGTGGTGGTGGGCAGCCTGTTCGATGCGCAGGGCAATGACGTGGCGCGCGATCTGCTGACCGAAAAGGTGGCGGGGCCGATGACCGAGAAGATCTGGTCGCAGCTTGAATCGAGTGCCTGGGTCGCCGACGGCAAGGCCAGTGCGCCGCGCTTGGTATACACCTTCAGCGATGCCAACTGCCCTTACTGCCACAAATTCTGGGATGCGGCGCGGCCGTGGGTGGATGCCGGCAAGGTGCAACTGCGCCACATCATGGTGGGCGTGATCCGCGAAGACAGTCCGGGCAAAGCGGCGGCGATCCTGCAGGCGGCCAATCCGAGCGCTGCGCTGCTGGAGAACGAGCACGCCTTTGACCGCGGTGGCATCAAGCCGGTGGCGATCAGCGCCGATGCGTCGCGCAAGCTGGATGCGAACCAGGCGTTGATGGTCGAGATGGGTTTCCAGGGCACGCCGGGGATTCTGTTCAAGGATGCTGAAGGGCACGTGCAGCGTCGTTCGGGCCTGCCGCAGGGCAACGACCTGGAACTGATGTTCGGGCCGCGCTGATTTTGGTTTGCCGGGCCTGCGGCCCGGCACCTGCTTTTCAAGCAGGAGCAAAAGCAACGGCTGCGGGGCTGCTGGTTGGGCGGGGTGGCTGTGCAGGACACGCCGCAAGTACGTCCCTGTAGGCTCGCTTTTCGCATCCATGCGAAAAGACGGTCCTGCACAGCCACCTCGCCCCACCTTCTACAGGTTCATGGCGACCCTGGTAGCGCCGACCCATGGTCGGCGGATGGTGGGGGGAATGGGGTCTGATGGTTTCCGCCGAGCATGGCTCGGCGCTACCAGACCGCCGTGCTGTGTCGGGTGGAGGGAGCCCCTGAGTCAGGGGCGGCCGCGAAGCGGCGGGGTGTGGGTGGTGGTGAGACGGGGCCCGCGGTTTGCGTAGCAAAGCGTGGGAGCGGCAGCGCGAATGCGATGACGTGTACCCGCGCCATGGATGGCGCGAAACGAGGCCCGCAGGATGCGGCTTTTGCCGTCCCCCGACCAGCCCCACCGCCCGGCCCAGCCCAGCTGCGGCTTTCAAGCCACCCGCGAGGGGGTCCCACCCGTTCGACGAACCCGCCTACGGCGCCGAAGGCATCCCCGGCCGCACGTAGAACGACCGCCCGGTATCGTCCACGAACATCAGTTCAGGCGCGCCCTGCCACGAGGTCAGCATCGCGCCGGTATTGTTCTGGTGCTTGACCATCAGCGTGGCGCCGCGGTCCGGGTTGGCGACCACCTTGAAGACTTCGGTGGCGCCGGTAGCATCGTCCAGGGTCAGGATCGCTTCGCCGCCGACGTCTGATGTGCCATACCCGCCGCGTTCGGAACCGTCCGGGCCGAGCAGTACCAGGCCGGACAACGGGGCGGCACGCGGGCCCAGCGGCTTTCCGCCAGTGGTGGGATCGGGGACGGGGGCGCCCAGGATCAACCGCGCCTGGCCGTGCGCGTCGGTGATGACGAGCCCGCGGGCGTGCAGCACCTGGTCGGGCGATTGCGCCCCCTGCTGGCGCCAGGCGGTCCACCCGCAGGCGGCCAGGGCGACCAGGGAGAGAACGAGGGCAGTGCTGCTCAGGGCACGGGACATGGACGGATTCCTTCCTTGGATCGATCCACGACAATAGCCGATGCACGCGGCGCGCTCCAGTCGTCCATGCGACCTTCGCCGCATGCGACGGAGGTTGACAGCAACAAACCCCCTCGACCACTCTTCACCTGTTGGATTGCCTCGCAATCCAGGAGCAGGTTGTCACGCCGGACGGAGGGGTTCGTGCGCAGGCCCGCTCCTCCCCGGTCCCTGCAGCATCGCTTCGGCGAGGCCTGTATGCGGGCTAGCGCTGCTCCCTTCGGCGGCACCCTTTCCAGGACCGACTGCGCAGGCATCGGGTTTGAAACGTCTGTCGATGAAAACGATTACAAAGCAGCTCTCCCTTTCCGCCGCCATTGCGCTGGCGCTCTCCATTCCGGCCTTCGCTGCCGATACCACGCCTTCCTTCACTGTCTTGACGCTGGGCAAGGCGCCGCAGGCCGCCGATGTCGGCTCGCTGGCCACTCAATTGACGTCGGTGCAGGCCGATGTGGTGACGGTGCTGGAGGTGGAGCGTGCGGTCGGGGCGATCGATCCGCTGCAGACACTGGCTGACCAGCTTGGCTTTGCCTACCGCTTCGTCCAGGCCGACGTGGATGCCCAAGGCACTGCGCAGGGCCAGGTGATCCTCAGCCGTGTCCCGGTGCAGGCCGAGTCCGGTCCGGACCAGGTCGGCCGGGGTTATCTGCGACTGGCCGATGACCGTCATGTGGTGGCGCTGTATGCGCAGGCCGGTGCGGATGCGACGGCACTGCCGGGCCTGCTGAAGTCCTCGCGCCTGGGGGCGCCGGCGGTTCTGCTGGCGTCGCAGGCGGTGCGGGCCGACGGCTTCGCCGCCACTGCGGTGGACGGCGTGGCCAGCAACGGATTCGCAGAAGGCCGCGCCTCGACGCTTGACCTGCGCGATGGCGCGGGTCGCAAGCTGCAGGCCCAACTGCTGACCTTGCCTTATGCGCAGGGCGCGACCCCGCCGCAGCCCTGGATGGACACCACGCTGGGCGCCGATGAGCGCACCCGCCTGCTGCTGGGTGAGATGACCCAGGACGAAAAATTCCAGATGCTGCGAAGCTACTTCGGGCTGGGCAAGGACGGCGGTCCGCTGCCGGAAGGCGCGGTCGGTTCGGCCGGCTTCGTGCCCGGCGTGGCGCGGCTGGGCATCCCGGCACAGCAGTCGGCCGATGCCGGCGTAGGCGTGACCAACCCCGGCGGCATCCGCAAGGGTGACTTCGCCACCGCGATGCCATCCGGTCCGTCCACCGCGTCCAGCTGGAACCCACTGATCGCGTATGTCGGCGGCGCCACCATGGGCCGCGAAGCCTGGCAGCAGCGCTTCAACATCCTGCTTGGTGGCAGCGTCAACCTGCAGCGCGATCCGCGCAACGGGCGCAACTTCGAGTACGCCGGCGAAGATCCGCTGCTGGGTGGCGTGATCGTGGGTGAGTCGATCCGCGGCATCCAGAGCCAGCACGTGATCTCCACCATGAAGCATTACGCGCTCAACGACATGGAGACGCGGCGCAACTTCCACAGCGTGCAGATCGGCGACCAGGCGATGCACGAGTCGGACCTGCTGGCCTTCGAGATCGCCATCGAGCTCGGCAAGCCGGGTTCGGCGATGTGTTCCTACAACAAGATCAACGGCATCTACGGTTGCGAGCATCCGTACCTGATGAACCAGGTGCTGAAGCAGGAATGGAAATTCCCCGGTTTCGTGATGTCCGACTGGGGCGGCGTGCACAGCGGCTCGAAGGCGGCGCTGGCTGGCCTGGACCAGCAGTCGGCCGGTGAAGTGTTCGATGCCACCACCTTCTTCGACCAGCCGCTGCGGCTGGCCGTGGCCGGTGGCACCGTGCCGCAGGCGCGGCTGGACGACATGGTGTCGCGCATCCTGCGCACGATGTTCCTGCATGGCAACTTCGATAATCCGCCACAGCACCAGCCGATCAACGTGGAAGCCGGCTATGCCGCGGCCCAGCGCACGGTGGAGGAGGGCAGCGTGCTGCTGCGCAACGAAGGCAACCTGCTGCCGCTGGCCGACAGCGTGAAGCGCATCGTGATCATCGGTGGCCACGCCGACAAGGGCGTGATCGGCGGCGGTGGCTCGTCCATGGTGGGTGTCACCGCCAAAGGCACCAATGCAGTGCCGGGCGTAATGCCGACCACCTGGCCGGGTCCGGTGATCTTCCACCCGTCCTCGCCGCTGGAAGCGCTGCGCGCCGAGCGGCCCGATGCCCAGATCACCTATGTGGATGGCCGCAATCGGGCTGCCGCCGCGCGCGCGGCCGCCCAGGCCGATGTGGCCCTGGTGTTCGCCACGCAGTGGTCGGCCGAATCGGTAGACCTGCCGGACATGCAGCTGCCCGACCAGCAGGACGCGCTGATCAGTGCGGTGGCCAAGGCCAATCCGAAGACCGTGGTGGTGCTGGAAACCAACGGCCCGGTGCGTACGCCGTGGCTGGCGCAGGTGCCGGCGCTGCTGCAGGCGTGGTATCCGGGCATCCGCGGGGGTGAAGGCATCGCCGCACTGCTCACCGGCAAGGTCAATCCGTCCGGTCGCCTGCCGGTGACGTGGGTGGTGGACGAGTCCCAGCTGCCGCGCCCGCACGTGCCCGGGCTGGGCTTCAACCCGAAGCAGCCGGCGGTGGACATCTTCGATTTCGATATCGAAGGTGCCAACGTGGGTTACAAGTGGGCTGCAGCCAAGGGCCTGGTGCCGACCTTCGCCTTCGGCCATGGCCTGTCCTATTCCAGCTTCGCCTACGAGAACCTGCAGGTGAGCGTGGAAGGCCAGCGCCTGGTCGCCAGCGTGGACGTGCGCAACACCGGCGCGCGTGCCGGCGCCGATGTTGCCCAGCTGTACCTGAAGCTGCCACAGGGCCACACCACGCCGATCCGCCTGGTCGGTTTCGACAAGGTCAGTCTGCAGCCGGGTGAGCAGCGCCGGATCCGCATCGAAGCCGAGCCGAAGACCCTGGCTGATTTCGATCCGATCGCGCGGGAGTGGAAGATAGCCGCTGGTGACTACCAGCTGCAGCTGGGTCGCAATGCGGCCGAGCCGCTGCAGGTGGTGGATGTGCAGTTGCAGGACACCGTGGTGCGCTGATTGCGGTCAGGTAGGTGACGACCAACGGTCGTCACCTACCGGGGCGGTCGTCACCCACCAGGCAGCATGTCAGCCCGTATTGCTCACAGCGGCGGGTAATCGGTATAGCCCTTTGCGCCGCCGCCATACAGGGTGGCCTGGTCGAGCTCGGCCAGCGGTGCGTTGAGGCGCAGGCGCTCGACCAGGTCCGGATTGGCGATGAAGGCACGACCGAACGCCACCGCATCGGCATAGCCCGATGCCACTGCTGCTTCGGCACGTGCCTTGTCGTAACCGTTGTTGGCGATCCATGCGCCGCCGAAACGCGAACGCAGGGCCGCGTAGTCGAACGGGATATTGTCGCGGTCACCGCCGGTCGACCCTTCGATCACATGCACGAAGGCCAGCCCCTCGATATCGTCCAGTCGTTCCACGGCGCGTTCGAACAACGGCTGCGGATCGCTGTCGTGGGCATCACCGGCTGGTGTGGTGGGGGACAGGCGCACACCGGTGCGCGCCGCACCAATCGTGTCGGCCACTGCGCTGACCACTTCGAACAACAGGCGGGTACGGTTCTCGATGCTGCCGCCGTAGGCGTCCTCGCGCTTGTTGCTGCCGTCGCGCAGGAACTGATCGATCAGGTAGCCGTTGGCCGCATGCACTTCCACACCGTCAAAGCCCGCTTCGATGGCATTGTGCGCGGCCTTGCGGTAGTCCTCGATCAATGCCGGGATCTCGTCCAGGGCGAGCGCGCGCGGCGTGGACACGTCTTCGAAACCGTTGGCGGTGAAGGTCTTCGCATCGGCGCGGATGGCACTGGGTGCGACCGGCACCTCACCTTCCGGCAGCAGGCTGGTATGCGAGATGCGGCCGACGTGCCACAGCTGCAGCACGATCTTTCCGCCGCGGGCGTGGACTTCGTCGGTCACGGCCTTCCAGCCCTGCACCTGTGCGTTGCTGTAGATGCCCGGGGTGTCCAGGTAGCCCTGGCCCAGCGGACTGATCTGTGTCGCTTCGGCAATGATCAGCCCGGCGCTGGCGCGCTGACCGTAGTACTCGACCGCCAGCGGCGTGGGAACGCGGTCCGGCAGTGCGCGATTTCGGGTGAGCGGTGCCATCACCACCCGGTTGGCGAGGGCGATCCCGCCCAGGCGGGTTGCAGTGAACAGCACGTTGTCATCGGTTGGCATCAAGCATCCTTCGTTGGGGGAGGAGGGGTCGTTGCAGGCCCGTGGACCGAGCATAGGACCTGGGTTGTTGCAGCGGTGGGAAGGCCTGTTGCACGCGCCGTGGACGCATGATGCGGGCGCGTCACGCGGCGCGGCGTAGCGTTGCCGGTGACGGATGGACGTCCATCCAGACCCCCGCAACAGGAGTCCAGCAATGATTGATTACCAACTCAAGGGCAAGACCGCGATCGTGACCGGCGGCGTGTCCGGCATCGGCCTGGCCGTGGCGGAAATGCTTGCCGCCTCCGGTGCCGCGGTTTCGGTATGGGACCTCAAGCAGGAGGCGGTCGACGCCACCACCGAAACGCTGCGTGGCAAGGGCGCAAAGGCGCTCGGCATCGCGCTGGACGTCACCGACGAGACCGCCGTGGAAGCGGCCGTGGCGCGCACCGTGGCCGAACTTGGCAGCGTGGATATCGCGGTCAACAACGCCGGCATCGCCGGTCCGGCCGCGATCAGCGGGGACTACCCGGTGGATGGCTGGCGCAAGGTCATCGACGTGAACCTGACCAGTGTGTTCCTGTGCCAGCGCGCGCAGATCCAGGCCATGCGCAAGGCTGGCCGTGGCGGCAGCATCATCAACATGGCCTCGATCCTGGGGCAGGTGGGGTATGCCGGTTCGGTGGCCTATGCGGCGGCCAAGCACGGCGTGGTGGGGCTGACCCAGACCGCTGCCTGGGAGCATGCCGCCGACCAGATCCGCATCAACGCGGTTGGCCCCGGTTTCATCAGCACCCCGTTGCTGGAACAGATGGATCCGAAGGTACGGGCGACCCTGGAAGGCCGGCACGCACTCAAGCGCCTGGGCACTCCGGAAGAGGTCGCCGCGCTGGTGGCCTGGCTGGCCAGCGATGCCGCATCGTTCGCCACCGGCACCTACTACGCCATCGATGGCGGCTACCTGGCACAGTAAGCCATCGGTTTTCACGGTCCTCGCACGGCGTTCCGGCGACCTTCACGGTTTGATCAAGGGAAGACGTGCGATGGATTTCAGCCAGGATATCTCCCTGCTGCTGCGGGTGGCTGCGGCCATGCTGTTCGGCGGGGTCATCGGGTTCGAGCGCGAACTGGGCAAGCATGCGGCGGGACTGCGCACGCACATGCTGCTGGCCGGTGCGGCGGCGCTGATCGTCGGGCTCGGCGATTCAGTGGCCGAGCATTTCCAGCAGGACCAGTACCGGGACCTGCTGCAGGTCGATCCGATCCGCCTGATCGAGGCGGTGGTGGCGTGCGTGGGCTTCATCGCCGCCGGCACCATCATCCGCGGCACGCGCGATGGCGAAGTCAGCGGCCTGACCACCGCCAGTTCGCTGATCATGTCCGCCGCGGTCGGCATCGCAGTCGGAATCGGCGCGTACGTGATCGCCACCGGGGTGACGCTGATGTGCGTGGTAGTGCTGACCGTGATGCGCCGGGTCGAGAAGAAACTGTAATCCGGCGCATTCGCCGAAAGGCGAATTGCCTGGCGGCGCGGTTTGCGCTCACAGTCGGACATGATCATTTCCGCCTCCACCGACTACCGGGCAGCGGCGCAGCGCCGGTTGCCGCCATTCCTGTTCCATTACGTGGACGGCGGTGCCTACGCCGAACACACGTTGCGGCGCAACGTGGAGGACCTGGCCGGCATCGCGCTGCGCCAGCGCGTGCTGCGCGATATGTCCGAACTGGACTTGCAGACCGATCTGTTCGGCGAGTCGCTGGCGATGCCGGTGGCGCTGGCGCCGGTCGGCCTGACCGGCATGTTCGCCCGGCGTGGGGAAGTGCAGGCGGCACGCGCGGCGGCCAGCCGGGGGATCCCGTTCACGCTGTCCACGGTGTCGGTGTGTCCGATCGAGGAGGTGGCCCCGGCGATCAACCGGCCGATGTGGTTCCAGCTGTATGTGCTGCGCGATCGTGGCTTCATGCGCAACGCGCTGGAACGCGCCCAGGCGGCCGGGGTGACCACGCTGGTGTTCACCGTGGACATGCCGGTGCCCGGTGCGCGCTACCGCGACATGCATTCGGGGATGAGCGGACCGAACGCTGCATTGCGCCGCGCCGGCCAGGTGCTGGCGCATCCGCGCTGGGCCTGGGACGTGGGCCTGCGCGGGCGTCCGCACGACCTGGGCAACATATCGGCTTACCGCGGCGGTCCCACCGGGCTGGCCGATTACATCGGCTGGCTGGCCAGCAACTTCGATCCGTCGATCAGCTGGAAGGACCTGGAATGGATCCGCGAATTCTGGAAGGGATCGATGGTGATCAAGGGCATCCTCGACGCTGATGACGCGCGCGATGCGGTACGCTTCGGTGCCGACGGGATCGTGGTATCCAACCATGGCGGGCGCCAGTTGGATGGCGTGCTGTCGACCGCGCGCGCCTTGCCGGCCATTGCCGATGCGGTGAAGGGCGAACTGAAGATCCTCGCCGATTCGGGCATCCGCAGTGGCCTGGACGTGGTGCGCATGCTGGCGCTCGGCGCCGATGCGGTGCTGCTGGGACGGGCCTTCGTGTACGCCCTGGCCACCCATGGAGAAGCCGGGGTGGCCAACCTGCTGGACCTGGTGGCAAGGGAGATGCGGGTGGCGATGACCCTCACCGGCGCGCGTCGCATTGCCGACATCAGCCCCGAGCTGCTGGTCCGCGCGGACTGAAGTCCGCCCCGGTGCTGTGTTACTCGCAGCGCACGGCGGTGATCACGTCCTGCTTGTCGATGAAGACGCGCAGGCGATCGGTGCGCAGGTCCTTGGTGGTGATCGTGCCTGGACCGATCGGGTTGACCAGCCCGGCGCCGCTTTCGCGTGACAGCCGACGCATGTTCGCCTCGTTCGCGGGCTGGCCCACGGCCCACCCGAGCGTGCTGGCCTGGCACTGGCCGCTGCCGCGCACCTGCGGGCCCGGGCTGCTGGCACAGCCGTTCAGGGCCAGCGTGCCGAGCAGCGCGAGGGGGATCATCATGCCGTGGCGGGTGTCCATCAGTGCGCTTCCACAGGGGAGGTGGAAGCACCATAGCACCGCCCGGCGTGACGGCCACGGCAGCCGGGCGGTCAGTGCGGCAGCGCGCCCTGCAGGTAGCTTTCGATGACATAACTGAAAGGCCGCTGCGCGCCGTCGCGCAGCAGGGCACGGACTTCCAGCACGGTGGCGTCGGCACCGTCGCCGCGTGCGGGCCAGTACGTTTGATCACGCAGGGTCTGGCGCTTGAAGCCGAGCGGTGCGACGACCCGGCCGAACGGTTCGTCAGTGCCGTCGAGCACGCTGTTCATCGCCGGCGTCAGCAGCGCGGGTACGTACCAGTTGTCCGCCTCGGACAGCACGCGCGGACCACAGGCCAACTGCACGCGGCGGTAGCGCAACGGCGTGCCGGCGTCGACCTGCAGCGCCCTGCGTACGTCGTCGGGTGCATCACGCTGCACGCCCTGGACCCGTACCGCGCGGACCCGCGCCTTGTCGGCCAGCCCGTGTTCGGCGCACCAGGCTTCCAACGTGGCGGTGGCGCTGCGTCCGGCCAGCACGCGCTGGTGCAGTTCCTCCACGCGCTGTTGCGGCGTTGCGGATGCCGCCGGGGCGTCCTGTCCGGTCTGCGCATCGGCCGCGGCGAAGGCGGCCACCGGCGCTGCCGCCAGCAGCGAGGCGGCCTGCCAGCGAAGGCGGTCGGTGCGGTCGAACGGGCCCATGGATCCTGCTGTGGTGATTGCGTCAGCGCTAGTTTACCCGCTCCCGGGGTCGACCCGCTGCCGGGGCGCCCGGCAGTGGCGCGGTGGATGCCTGCAATGCAGCGATTTCATTGGTCGTCTGGCCACACCACGCCGTAAGGTCGCATGAATTCATCGAAGGAGACCCACATGACGGCCCTGCATGTACATGGCGCGGTGGATGCCGCCGGCCAGCCCCTGTCCTTCACCATCGAGCACGGACGGTTCACCCGCTTCGGTGCCAGCGTGGCGCCCGAAGCCGGCGCCGGCGAGGGGGTCGACCTGCGCGGGTATACGGTGCTGCCGGCTCTGGTCGACGGCCACATCCACCTGGACAAGAGTTTCGTTGGCGACCACTGGCGTCCCCACCAACCGGTCGCCAGCCTGCGCGAGCGTCTGGCCCAGGAGAAGCAGGCGCTGGCGGATGCCGCGCCGATGGACGTGCGCGCCGAGGCGCTGATGCGGCAGATCGTCGCACTGGGCACCGCGGCGGTGCGTTGCCACGTCGATGTCGATGCGACCACCGGCCTGCGCAACCTGCATGCGGTGCAGCAGGCGCATGCGCGCTGCGCCGACCTGCTGGACATCCAGTACGTGGCCTTCCCGCAGGCCGGGGTGATGTCCTGTGCCGGCACCGCGCAGGTGCTGCGGCAGGCAGTGGCTGAAGGGGTGCAGGTGGTGGGTGGGATCGACCCGCAGGGCCTGGATGGGGATGCCAATGGCCAGCTGGACCTGCTGTTCGACCTGGCCGACCGGCATGCCGCGCGGATCGACGTGCACCTGCACGAGCCCGGTGAGCAGGGCCTGGCGCAGCTGCTGCAGGTGTGTGCGCGTACCGAAGCGGCGGGCCTGCAGGGCAGGGTGGCGGTCAGCCATGCGTACGCCCTCGGTGAGGTGCCGCTGGCCCGTGCGCAGCAGGTGGGCGAGGCGCTTGCGCGCGCGCAGGTGGCGATCATGACCAATGCGCCGGGCGACCGGCCGTTCCCCCCCGTGGCGGCATTGCATGCACAGGGCGTGCGGCTGTTTTCCGGCAACGACAACATCCGCGACAGCTGGTGGCCGTATGGCAACGGCGACCTGCTGCAGCGTGCGATGTTGATCGGCTACCGGTCCGGCTTCCATACCGACGCCAAGCTGCAGCTGGCGCTGGACATGGTCACCACCCACGCGGCTGCGGTGCTGGGCTTGCCGGAGCACGGCCTGCAGGAGGGCTTGCCGGCGACCTTCGTGGCGGTACGCGCCGATCATGGACCGGCCGCGGTGGCGGGCGTGCCATCGGACCGGGTTTCGATGCGCCGGGGGCGCTGGATCCTGCCCCCGGCTGGCGCCTGAGCAGGCCGGCTCACCGCGTTTCGCTGTCAACCTGGCGCTTGAGCTCCAGCGCCAGCGCGCGCACGCCGTCGTCGGCGTTGTCACGGTAGAGGATGCCGATCTCGTAGCTGTCGATCACCGGCAGTCCGTGTTCGCCATCGATGATGCGATGGTCGGCGGTCACCGCGCGCCGTGGCAGCAGGCTGATGCCGATGCCATCGGCCACCGCGCCCTGGATGCCGCTCAGCGAGGAACTGGTGAAGGTGATCCGCCAGCCCCTGCCGAGCGTTTCGATCGCATGGATCATCTCATCGCGGTACAGCCCACGCGGCGGGAAAGTGACCAGCGGCAGCACGTCCTGGCCTGCGCTGGGCGCGGCCCTGCTGTCGATCCAGTGCATCGGTTCGGGCCAGCAATGCACCGCCGGTCGGCTGTTGCGCCGTTGCTTGACCAGCACCAGGTCCAGCTCACCGTGGTCGAAGCCCTGGGCCAGGTCCCGGCTCAGGCCGCTGCTGATTTCCAGCCGGACCTGCGGATTGCCCCGGTTGAAGGCGGCCAGCATGCGCGTGGTGGCCGGGTTGACGAAATCCTCGGGCACGCCGAGGCGTAGCGTCGTGGCCACCGTTGCACCCGCCAGCGCCTGCAGCAGTTCGTCGTTCAACCCGAGCATGCGGCGCGCGTAGCCCAGCAGCGTCTGGCCGGCGTCGGTGGGCTGCACGTCGCGGTGACCGCGTTCCAGCAGGCGATGGCCGGCCAGCTGTTCCAGGCGCCGCACCTTCTGGCTGATGGTGGACTGGGTGGAATGCAAGCGGCTGGCGGCCGCGGTGAAACTGCCGCAGTCGGCGACCATGACCAGCGCCCGCAGCAGGTCCAGTTCAAAGAGCGATCTATTTGCCTCGTTCATCGCTGGGATTTACTTATTTCGTTTCCGCATGGGTAAAACGACTTCTACCATGCGCTGACACGGTGTGCCAACGCGCATGCCCGCATTGATTCCCGCGGCCTGCGCGCCGTGCAACCGGATGCCGCCCATGTCTGCTCGAACCATTTGCCTGCTTGCCTTGGCCCTTGCCGGGGCCGGCATGCCTGCTGTCTCACTGGCCTCGCCCAAGGTCGCCGACGTGCTGATCCAGCACGCCACGATCGTCGACGTCGAAGCGGCCCTGACCCGCCCCGGACAAAGCGTTGCGCTGCGTGGCGAGGACATCGTCGCCGTCGGTGACGATGCCTCCATGGCCT
Source organism: Stenotrophomonas sp. CFBP 13724 (assembly GCF_014841975.1). Taxonomy (NCBI): domain Bacteria; kingdom Pseudomonadati; phylum Pseudomonadota; class Gammaproteobacteria; order Lysobacterales; family Lysobacteraceae; genus Stenotrophomonas; species Stenotrophomonas sp. CFBP 13724. Next base: position 1,580,590 of record NZ_JACYUW010000001.1, on the reverse strand, counting down.
CCCGATGGACCGCCGCGCGGCGGATCGATGCGGGCAACCGCTACCTGGTTCCGGGGCTGTGGGACATGCACGTGCACTTCGGCGGTGGCCCGGCCCTGATCGAGGAGAACAAGGCGCTGCTGCCGCTGTATATCGCCCATGGCATCACCACCGTACGCGATGCGTCCGGTGACCTGCCGCAGCAGGTACTGCAGTGGCGCGGGCAGATCGCCAGCGGTGCGCTTGCCGGGCCACGGCTGCTGACCTCCGGCGCGAAGATCGAGGGTATCAAGCCGGTCTGGAAGGGCACGCTGGAAGTGGGCAGCGAGGCGGACGTGGATGCGGCGATCGCGCAGCTGCGCCGCGACCGCGTGGACTTCGTCAAGATCACCGACAGTACGTTGAAGCCCGAGCTGTTCCTGTATGCGGCAAGCGCGGCGCGCAAGGCCGGACTCAAGGCCTCCGGGCACATTCCGATGGCCCTGACGGTGGAGCAGGCCGTCGATGCCGGCCTGGCGTCCATCGAGCACCTGGACTACGCGTTCAAGGCCGGCAGCCGGGAACAGGCCGGCATCGCCGCGGATTTCGGCGCCGGGCGGATCGACCGCGCGCAGGCCAACCAGCGCCTGGATGCCAGCTTCGATCGGGACACCGCGATGGCGGCCTACCGTGATTTCGCCCGTCGCGGCGTCTTCGTCACGCCCACGCTCAACGGCGGACGCATCCTGGATTTCCTCGACCAGGACGACCATCGCCACGATCCCTATCTGGCCTATATCGGGCCCGGACTGCGCGCCACCTATGCATGGCGCGTGGATCGCGCTGCCAAGGCCACGCCGGCGCAGGTGCAGGCGCGCCACCGGCAGTACCACCAGGTGGCTGCGGTGCTGCCGATGCTGCAGCAGGCAGGCGTGACGATCATTGCCGGCACCGATGCCGGGTTCCTCAACGCGTTCAATTATCCCGGCATCGGGCTGCACCAGGAACTGCGGTTGTTCGTGCGCGAGGGACTGACGCCGCCGCAGGCCCTGGCGGCGGCTACCCGCGCCGGTCCGGCCTGGTTCGGCCAGATGGACCGTTACGGTTCGGTGGAAGCGGGCAAGGCCGCCGACCTGGTGCTGCTCGACGCCAATCCGCTGCAGGACATCAGCGCCACCGAGTCGATCAACACGGTGGTGCTGCGAGGCAAGGTGCATGACCGCACCGCGCTGGATGCGATGCTGCAGCAGGTGCGCAGCAAGGTGAAGGCCTGGGACGCAGCGCAAGGCGACGCGCGCGTTGATTGAACCGCGCACCGCGGTTCACTTCGGGTCTTCAGCCGCTGTGCCGCGCTTGCCGCAGTGGCAGGGACACCGGCAGCTGTCGTGCGGCTGCGGGGGGGGCTGCATCGCGCCGGCGAACAGTTCCGCCCCCATGATGCCGGTGGGGAAGGCGATGATGCCGTAACCGAGCAGGATGGCGCAGCCGGTGATCAACCGCCCCAGGCCGGTCTGCGGGGTGATGTCGCCATAGCCGGTGGTGCTCATCGTCACCGCGGCCCAGTACACGCCAACCGGAATGCTGCTGAACCCGTTGTCTGGGCCTTCCACCAGGAAGATCACCGTGCCCAGCAGCATGACCAGCAGCACCATCACGCCGATGAAGACCAGGATCTTGCGGCGCGCACGCGCCAGTGCCTGGCGGAGGTGCCGCGTTTCTTCCAGGTAGACCGGCAGCTGCAGGATGCGGAACAGACGCAGCAGGCGCAGCAGGCGGACATCGGCCAGCACATGCAGGCCGGGCAGCAGCAAGGCCAGGAACACCGGCAGGATCGACAACAGATCCACGATGCCGAAGAAGCTGCGCGCGTAGTGCCAGGGCCTGCGCAGCAGCCACAGGCGCAGCAGGTATTCAGCGGTGAACAGCCCGGTGAACGCCCACTCCAGGATGCTCAGCAGGTGGCCGTGCTGTCGATGGATGTCCGCCACGCTGTCGAGCATGAGCACCAGGACGTTGACCACGATCACCAGCATCACCGCCGCTTCCAGGCGGCGTGCCACGCGGCCACGCTCGGCGATGCGGCGTGCTGCGTGCCGGAGGTGCGGGAGCGCGGGATTCATGGCGGGCAGGAGGGGTAGGGAGGGGAGGGCGGGCAGCTTGGTGGCTTGCGTCGGGGTGCGGAATACAACAAACACGAAAAGGTGGATCCGCCGCCTTCGCCTCTTGGCCGGCGTTCATCCATGCCGCAGCGTGGCGCGCAAGGAGGATCGCCATGCACGCATCAGTCTGGTGGTTGGCGATGGGCATCGGGGTGTGCTCCGCTGCCTTTGCCGGCCCGGTCCATCGATGTGGCAGCGGCGCCGCAGTGCGTTACCAGGACGCAGCGTGCGCGGCGGGCGAGCCGATGGTGCGGTGGATGGTCCCGGACAGCGCGGCAACCGCCGAAACCCCGGCCGCAACGCCCGTTGCCGAGCCACCGCCGCGGCCGCCGCCCGTCAGCCGCAGAACGCGCCGGCCACCGCCGGGACGGATCGTGTTGATCCCCCTGCAACGCGACCCGCAGGCCTGCAGCCGCGCGCAGCGTGCACGGAAGAACGCCCTGCAGCGGAGACGCCAGCGCGAGTCCTACGTCCAGCAGCGGCGCTGGGACGATCTACTGCGCGATGCCTGTCGATGACGGTCCAGCGCGCTCGTCGTTTCAGTCGCGTCCTATGGGGATCGAGGACGGGGCCGACTAACGTGCAGGTCATCTCCCCGGAACCCTGTGGCAACCAGGAACGCCGCGCGCTGCGTGGATCCTGTCTGCCTGCCCGCCCCCAGCATGATTGCCTGCCTGCGGCCCTTCATCTACCTGTCGCGCCTGCGTGGACGTGATCGACCTGGCCATGGCGGTGACCTGCGCTTGGCCCATCGGCATTCTCGGCGCCTGCTGCTGGCAGCGGGGATACTGCTCAGCATGCTGTCGTGCATCGCCCTTGCGATCACGGTGGCGTCCTGCGTGCGTGCCAGGCAGCAGGGCCATCTGCACGATTTCATGCGCGCGCGCGCCTCACTGGACGCGCATCTGCGCCATCACCACGACCACTACGCCAGGCTTGCCCGCTTGACCGCCTACGCGTGGCAGCAGGGTGCGCAGAGGGATCCGGCGCTGCAGGCCGCGGACCTGCGGCGTTACTTCGCCGATGGCCAGACGCTGCAGGTCCAGCAGGGAGCGGGTGCAGCCACGCAGCTGGTCGTTGGAAGGGACACGCAGCGATGGCCTGCAGGACGGCTCGGGCGTTACCTGGCGTTGGCGCGATCGATGTCGCTCGTTTCGCAGCTGGAGTCCGATGGTGCAGCAGCGGCGAGCGTGGCGTACTTCCTCGATCCCAGCGGACACGTTGCCGTGCTCGACCACGGCTTGCAGGACAGTGCCCTGGCCCGTGCGCTGTCCCGCGCGGACCGTGATGCGCCGTTCGGCCAGCTGCGCGCGTACGTGCAATCGAGCCTGGCTGGGCCTGATCGCGGCAGCGTGGCGACGCCGGGCCCGTCCCTCGGCGATCGCCGCAACCGAACCGGCACGGCTCCTCATCCCATCAGTGGAAGGGCGTCGCGGACAACCGCGTTTCCGGTCCATGACGGCACGCGCGCGGTGGGTGTGCTGGTGGCCATCGAACCCGTCGCAGCGCTGGCCGGCGTGCTTGGCCAGGCAACGGCCGACAATCTGCTCGTCGTTGGCCCCGATCGCGAAGTCATCCTGGGTTCGCGCGCGGGCGCGCCCGCCGATCTGCTGCACGCGTTGAAAGATATCCGCCGATGGCCAGGAGGCGGCTCCGGCATCAGCGAGTACCTGCACGCGGGCTGGCTGGGGTTCGCTGCGCCCGTGGCAGGAACCGACTGGTCGCTGGTCAGCCTGCTGGACGGGCGCGAGCTGCTGGCCGAGGCGCGGCGCGAGCTGGGCATCGCCGTGGCCGTGTGGGCACTGGGCATGGCCACGATCTGGATCCTGCTGGCGTGGTTGGACCGACGCGTGCTCGCGCCGGCAGCGCATCGGTCGCGGCAGGTGCATGCCGATGAACAGCTGTTCCGCTCGCTGATCCAGATGACGCCGGCCGGGCTCTGCCTGATAGACACCGAAGGGGCGCAGCCGGTGGTGCAGAATGAACTGATGCGGCGTTATGCGGCCGCGGCCGAGCGTTGCGGCATGGACCTGTATGCCGCTCTGGTGGAGGGCCACATCCGCGCGCGCAGGGTCGGCGGGGAGGGCGATCCGGCGATCGCCGAATTCGAACTGTCCCATCCTGCAGTGGGCCGGGTCGCGGCGCGACACTTGCTGGTCAGTGCGACCCAGGTCGTCCACGAGCAGCGCAGTGTACTGTTGTGCGTGTTGCAGGACCTGACCGCCCGGGTTGAACTGCAGGCACAGAAAGACCTGCTGCATGACCAGGCAGAATCCGCGCACCGCGCCAGATCGCGCTTCCTGGCCGCGATGAGCCATGAGATCCGCACGCCACTGCATGGCATCCTGGGCCATCTGGAACTGTTTGCGCGCTCGCGCCTGGACGGCGAGCAGCGCGCGCGCCTGCATCGCATCACCCAGTCCGCCGATTCGTTGCTGCTCATCATCAGCGACGTGCTTGATCTGGAGCGCGCCGAGGCGAACCAGCTCGGATTGGAGGTGGTGCGCTTCGAGCCGGCCGTGCTGATCGAAGGCGTGGCCCTGCTGTATGCACCGTTGGCGCTGGGCAAGGGGGTGGACCTGGACCTGCTGGTCGATCCGCTGCTGCCCAGCCACTGCACTGGTCCGATGGCACGCATCGAGCAGGTGCTGCGCAACCTGGTCGGCAATGCCATCAAGTTCACGCCGTCCGGCAGGATCGAGATCCGGTTGCTGCCATCGGCGCAGCCGGGAGCGCTGCGCTGGGAGGTCGCCGATTCGGGAATCGGGCTGACCGAAAGGCAGCAGGAGAATCTTTTCGAGCCTTTCATCCAGGCCGACGACTCCATTGCCGGCCGCTTCGGCGGTTCCGGCCTTGGCCTGTCGCTGTGCCGGCAGTTGTGCCGGCTGATGGGCGGGGACATCGATGTGCACAGCACGCCGGGGGTGGGCAGCGTGTTCGGTTTTGACATCCCGCTGCTGCCTGCCGAGCGCCCCTGCGACGGTGGGCGGGGTCCGCTGTCAGGTCGCCGGGTACTGCTGCATTCGACGGTGACCAGTTGGCGCGAAGAGCTGGCGCGCCGGCTGCGCCGATGGGGCGCTGAGGTGCTGGTGCTGGACACGTTGGGGCAGGCGGACAAGGCCAATGACGGCGGACCGTTGCCGCTGGTGTTGTTCGAACGCAACCAGCGCGCTACCGGTCCAGCGCGGCACGCCGGGGTCGAGCGCGTCGTCCGTGTGCGCAGCGACGGGCCGCTGCGGGCCGCGCTGCGCGAAGGGGTGTGGCAGGTGTCGGCCTATTCGGCTGCATCGCTGCTGGAAGCGCTGCTGGAACCGGGACGCCTGGAGGACGGGTCGGTCACGCTGGATGGGCCGATGGCAACCCCGGCAGCGATCGGCTAGATTCGAGCCGCGCAGGCGCGCAAAGGGAATCGGCTTGGATACGTTGCCAACCAGAGTTGCATCGGTGCAGGGACGCTCCCTGTTGCCGTCGCTACGCCGCCACCAGCGCAGGCTGTTGTTCGGCGGCGGGGGCGTGGTCAGCCTGTTGATCCTGGCGACCCTGCTGGTGGCCCTGTTGTCCGACGTGGATGCGTTCCATGCTGCGCAGCAGCAGCGGTTCGCCGAAGCGCGCGCCTCGGTCGACTATTTCCTGTTCCAGCGCGACCGTGCCTATGCCGCCAACATCAACGGCAGCGAGGCCATGTGGAACGGGCAACAGGCACAGCTGCAGGCGCAGGGGCGGCCGCTGGCAGACCGCTTCCTCGCCGCTGGCGGCCAAGGGGTGGTGCGCGCGGAGGGACGTACCTCCGTGCCGTGGCTGGTATTGGGGGCGAAGGACAACGCGCTGCCGCGGCCGCAGCTGGATGCCTACCTTGGGATCATGGTCGAGTACTCGGCCTATGCCGCCTCTACCGTGACCGCGCTGCGTGCCTCTGGTCCGGTCACGATGTACCTGTACGAACCGCAGGGTCGCCTTTTGGCGGTCGCCGGGGTGGCCGACGAGGCCCAGCTGCTGCGCGCGCTTCGGGTTGCCAATCGCGAGGAAGCCTTCGCCCGGTTGCTGGTCGACGAAGAGAGGGCGCGGGCCATGCGGCCGCAGGTGGGTCCAGTGGAAAGTGCCGCCGCCAGCGGCCGCTTGATCTCGCGCTTTGATACCAACCCGATTACCGGCCAGCCGTCGCTGGTCGGCGTGCAGACCCTGCTGCAGGGGCGGGATCCGGCATTCCGACGCATCGTCTTCGAGCCGGTCGAGACCATCAAGACGCGGCTGGATGAGCGCGTTTCCGGTGCCTACGCCGTGGTCACCCGCGACGGGCGCACGGTGCTGCGCAGTGCCGGCCTGCCGCGTGATGTCAGTCCCGCGCTGGCGCGGCGGATCGCCCGTGCCGTCCCGGCGGGGGACGGCCGGCTGCATGTGGGCGGCCAGTTCATCGTGCATGGGCCGGTAAATGGGGTGGACTGGACCGTCCTGCACCTCTATGGCTGGGGTGATCTGTGGCAGGAGAAAGGCACGCGGCTGCTGGCGCAGGCGCTGGCTGCGGCGGTGATCCTGCTGGCGCTGTGGCTGCTGCTGCTGCGGCTGGACCGTCGCGTGTTCACCCCCGCGCTGGCAGACGCTTCTCGCGTGTACGAAAGCGAGGCGTTGAGCAGGGTGATCATAGATACTTCGCCGGTCGGGCTGGTGCTGATCGACCCGTCCAGCGGTGAGCCGCTGGTGGAAAACGAGCCGGCCCGGCAAATGGCCGCACAGGGCGTGGCCGCTGACGGCCAAGCGCTTTACGCAGTGTTGTCCGGACACGCGCGTGACGCCGTTGCGGCCGACGGCGATACCACCCATGAGTTCCAGTGGAACGCCGAGGGACCTGCCCGGCATGCGCTGAAACTACAGGTGGCGATGGCCCCTGCCATGTTCCGCGACCGGCCCGTGTGGGTCTGTGCGTTGCGCGATGTCACCGCGCAGGCAGAGCTGGAACAGACGCTGCGGGTTGCGCGCAGCGATGCCGATCGCGCGCGCGCGGCGGCCGAGTCGGCATCGCAGGCGAAATCCGCCTTCGTTGCCACCATGAGCCACGAGATCCGCACGCCGCTCAATGGGGTGCTGGGCCACCTCGAGCTGCTGGCGCGTTCGCCGATGCAACCGGCGCAGCAGGAGCGCGTAGAGCGCATCCGGCTGTCGGCCGACGCCTTGCTCGGCATCATCAGCGATGTGCTGGATTTCTCCAAGATCGAAGCAGGCCAGCTGGACATCGACCCGGTCGCGTTCGAGCCGCGGCCGCTGATCGAACAGGCCGCGCTGTTGTTTTCAGCGCAGGCCCAGCGCAAGGGCGTGAAGCTGTACTACGCGCTGGATCCGGCGCTGGACAGCGTGTTCCTGGCCGATGTGCAGCGCATCCGGCAGGTGCTCAACAACCTGCTTGGCAATGCAGTGAAGTTCACCGAGTCCGGCAGGATCGTGGTCAGGGCCGCGCTGGTGGAGCGCCACACCACGCCGGATCCGCTGCTGCGGCTGCAGGTGGTGGATTCAGGCATCGGGCTCGCCGAAGACCAGCTGGGGCAGTTGTTCCAGCCCTTCCAGCAGGCCGATGCCAGCGTTTCGCGTCGCTACGGCGGCAGCGGGCTCGGGCTGGCGCTGTGCCAGCAGCTGGCGCGCCTGCTGGGCGGCAGCATCGGCGCGGAAAGCACGTTGGGCGTGGGCAGCGTGTTCACCCTGGAGGTACCGGTGCAGCGTGCCGGGGTGCCCGCCCGTCCCGCTGCAGTGCTTGCCGGCCAGCGCATCACGCTGCTGTCGGCCGCGGCGGAATGGCGGCTGGAAATCGGCGGGCTGTTGCAGCGGGCGGGGGCGGACGTGACGGTGCTGGAGCAGCCGCCACTGGAGCCGGTGGCCAGCGAGGGCGCCACGCTGCTGCTGTTCGGCGAGCGGCGCGCGTGGAGCGCCGATGACGAGGCGGCACTGGTCGCGCGCCACCGTTACGTGGTGCGTGCCTACGCCAATGGACCCCTCTCGCCGCAGCAGATGGACGATGGGGTGCATGTCAGCTGCTATGCAGGACAGTCGCTGCTGCGTGCGCTGGGCGCGCTGCACGGCGCTGTTTCGCCCCTGCCGCCCGCACCGCCGGCGGCGGCCGTCAGCGCGCGCGGCAGGGTGCTGCTGGTGGAAGACAATCCGATCAACCGCGAATTGATCCAGCAGCAGCTGGAAACACTGGGATTCACCGTGGACACCGCAGAGGATGGCAAGGAAGGGCTGCTGGCGTGGCGCCAGCATGAGCACCTGGCCGTGCTGACCGACATCAACATGCCGGTGATGGATGGTTATGCGCTGGCGCGTGCGCTGCGGGAACGCGCGGCCACGCTGCCGATCCTGGCGATAACCGCCACCGCACTTGCCAGCGAGCGCGAGCGCTGCCGCCAGGCCGGCATCACCGACCTGTTGCTCAAGCCGCTCAACCTGGAGACGCTGGGCCGCGTGCTGCTGCAGCATCTCGGTCCGATGCCCGGCATTGCCGGCGAGGCTGCCGTGCAGCCTGCCGGGCCGGCTGACGCCGCCCCGCCGGGCGGTGGGATGGTCCTCCCGGACCACCTGCGCCGCACGTTCGTCAACAGCTCCAGGGACGACCTGCAGCGCATCGCGCGTGCGCGCGCCGATCAGGATCAACCGGCCCTGCTGGATCGGGTACACGCGCTCAAGGGCGTGCTGATGATGCTGGGGCAGCGCGGGTTGGGGGAGCGCTTCAGCGAGATCGAAGCGCAGCTGCGCGAGGGCGGGCCCGTGGACGCCGTCGCGCTGGATGGGGTGATCGAAGCGCTGCAGGCGCTGGTCGACCAGCAGGCGGCGCAGCTTGGCGCAGGCTGAACCGGCCTGCGCGGATCGGCTCAGCTGGCGGCCCCCGACAGGCCCAGTTCGACGGCGTATTTGAACAGGTCCGCATCGCGCTCGATGCCCAGTTTGGCCATTCCGTTGACCTTCTGCGTGCTGACGGTCTGCTTGCGGCGGTCGAGTTTCTCGGCAATGGCGTTGACGCTCCAGCCGGCCACGAACAGGGTCAGTACCTCACGCTCGCGTGGCGACAGTGCCAGAGGCGGGCGCTGGGTGCCGCGCGAAGGCAGCAGGGGGGCGATGCTGGGCGAAAGATACCGGCGCCCTACGTGGGCGGCGGTGATCGCAGCGGCGATGTGGCTTACGTCATCGGCCTTGCTCAGGATATGGCTGATTCCCGCTTCGAACAGCGTCTGCACGATCGCGGCCTGGTCCAGGCCAGTGAACACCACGATCTGCAGTTCCGGATAGCGCTCGCGCAACAAGTGCAGCAACGGCAGGCCATCGCCATGGGCGCCGCCGGGCATGGCGTAATCGGTGACCAGTACGTCACAGGTTTGTTCATCGAGCAGCGCTATCAGTTCGGTCGAATCGGCGGCGGATCCCACATGGACCAGGGCCGGGATCGAATCGAGGGCGGACTCGACGGCCATCCGGATCAGCGGGTGATCGTCTGCCACGACGACGTGGATCGAATTATCGGCCATTCAGGACTCCAGCTTTCGTGGTCAGCCCCTGCAGAAAGGGGGCGCGGCGCAACTATATGACAGCTTCGATTGAAGGTGGCATATAGTTCCCGGCATACCCTCAACCCATGGGCCGATGACGTGCCACTTCGCATAGCGATCGCCGATGACCACCCCGTGCTGCTGGCCGGGATCACCCATCTGCTCCAGTCCGAGGCCGACATTGAGGTCGTGGGCGTGGTGAAGGACTCCACTGCCCTGGTGGCGCTGGTCAGCGGGCAGGAGGTGGATGTGGTGGTCACCGATTTTTCGATGCCGCATGGGCAGTACGGTGACGGCATCGCCATGTTGCGGTTCCTGCATCGCCGGTTCCCGCAGACCCGGCTGGTGGTGCTGACCGGCATGGAGAGCCCACTGGTGCTGAACAACATCCTGGCGGCGGGCGTGGAATGCATCGTCAGCAAGAGCGATCCGATCGAGGAAGTGTTGCCGGCGCTGCGGATGGCGTGGGCGCAGGGCGGCTATCTGTCGCCGCAGGTGCGGGCGCGCCTGGTGCCGGAAGCCGGGGCGGATGACGAGGGCCAGCCGTTGTCCAAGCGCGAGAAGGAAGTGCTGCGCATGTATGCCGAAGGGCTTTCGGTGATCGAGATCGCTGCCCGCATCGGACGCTCGCGCAAGACCATCAGCACGCAGAAGGTGGCGGCGATGCGCAAGCTCGGGCTGGCGACCGATGCCGATGTGTTCCAGTACGCCATTGCCCATGGCCTGGTGAATGCCTCGCAGCAGGCCCGGGCGAATGCGGCCGAAGCGGAGTAGCGTTTAGTCCTGGTCCGATACGCGGCGCGTGCGCATGCCTCTATGGTGGCATGCAATGTCGTGGATCAACCGGTGCCGATGTGCTGCCCCTTCCACCCGCCCCTATCGTGATCATGCTGGCCCGGTTCTCCGAGCTCGACGCGAAAGGGCAGGCTGCCTTCCTTGAGGCGCTCAATGCGTATCTGTATGCCTCGCCGCAACAGCGCCGCCGCCTGCGCGATGCCTGGCGCCTGCACGGCGGCGATGCACCCTGCGCGGGCGAGCCACCCTGCAACGTCCCGCCCGGCGCGGACTGACCGTCGATGGCACTTTGCAGCGCCATCGGACCGGCTACGACGGTCGGATCAGTCGACCTGCGGGGCCGGCGACGGCGGCGGGGCCGGCGTGGGCAGCGTGGTTTCCGGATTGCCCTGCTGCAGCTGCAGCTGCTGGATGCGCTGCTGCAACGTGCCGAGCTGGCTGTTGCTGCTCTGCAGTTCGGTGCTCAGGCTGACCGCCTGCTGCTGTGCCTGCTGCAGCGCGGTACTGACCTGCAGCGACTGCGCGCGTTCCTGCTCAACCTGCGCCTGCAGGGTGCGCAGGCGCTCTTCATTGAAGCTGACCAGGCGTTCGGTGTAGCGCTTTCCGGCATCCAGGCGGATGGTGTCGATGTTGACCTGCGCCAGCTGCTCGGTCTGCTGCACGAAGGTGCGGTAGACGTGCTCGGCGTTCTCCACCGAATCGGTCTTGATCACGCGCCAGAAATTCTTTTCCTGGAACAGCGCCACGTAGTAGTTCAGCGTGCTGGGATTGAACAGCAGGCTGGCACCGTAGTTGCCGTTGTAGGTGGTGCGCAGCTCGGTCAGCTGCTTGGCGTCCATGAGCTGGCGCAGTTCGTCGACCGAATTGCGTGCCACCGGCGCGGTGCGTTCGGTATCCGGAATCGGCGTGCGCTCTGCGCGTGCGGCGTAAGCCGACGGCACGGATAGGATCATCGCCAGTGCAGCCGCTACGACGCGCGTGCGCCGGATGGGCGCTGCCGTCCCTGAGTCATGTCGCATGTATGGACCACCCACGAGTGGATTGTTGTTGATGTCGATAGTTCCCCGAACGCAGTCTAGCATGCGCGATTCCGTCGCCAATGCCACCGGTATCGCATTCAGTACACCAGCTGCGCGCTGTTGCACTGGATCGACTGCACGTGCACATCGGTGCGTCCCAGTTCCAGCCCGAGCACATTGGCCAGCGTGGTGGTAAGCAGGGTGCCGATGCCGTTGAGGGCAGGCTTCAGCACGTCCAGCACCGGCTTGAGCAGGGTGCACAGAAGGCCCTTGCAGCTGATCTGGTTGCCCGGCGCAGTGACGCCGCTGCCGAGGTAGGCGTCGAGCACGCCTTCCGGTGCCGTCTGCAGGTAGGAGGCCAGGTTCTTCTGCACGCAGCTGTTGTAGCCGACCAGGTTGCTGATCAGGCTGTCGCAGCGGTTGATCAGCAGGCCGCCGGTGAGCGAACCCAGCAGGCCGTTGAGCACGCCCAGGCCCTCGCCGGTGACGGTGGCCTTGAAGCCGTCCCAGACCGGGCCGGTCCTGAAGCAGGTGTTGAGGCCGAGCAGGTTGCATGCATAGGGGACCCCGTTGGCCAGCTGCCACTCGGCGAACGGTTCGATGCCATTGTGGGCCTGGGTGCGGCGCAGGAAGGTCACGGTGTCGTTGACGTTGTAGCGCCCGCCGCCTGGATTGGCCGCCTTCAGCAGCTGGTCGGCCAGGTTGTCGGCGGCCTGGCTGGTGCCCATGCCGCTGTTGGCCGGGCTGAGCAGGTTGGACAGCACCCGCAGCAGTTCCTCGACGATGTGGCTGACGGTATCGCCGATCAGCAGCGGATTGATCCGGGTGGAGGCGGTCTCGCCCGCGGCGAGGGTGACCTGCTGGCTGTCCTGCAGCGCATCCAGACTGATTTTGTCATTGACCAGTGACGCGCCGAGCAGGGTGATCATCTGCTCGTTCTGCAGACTGGTGCCACACACATTGCGGGTGGAGAAGCGCTCCGCTTCGGTGACCTTGCCGACGCAGCTGCGCAGTACCGAGGCATCCACGCGGATGGTCGCTGTCGGACGTTCGGTGGTGCACTGGAGCGACACCAGCGTGCCCATCGCGTTGGTCACATCGGCGTGCACCGGCAGCTTGACCCGGATGCCGAGGTTGCCGAGCAGCTGGCCCAGCCCCAGGCCGAGGATCCGGATACCGTTGGTATCGACGTCGGCGACTACGCGTACCTGCGCGTTGTAAGCTGTCGCCCCCACGCCGCCGATGCCGATCGACGGTGGTTCGACCACGCCTGTGCGCACGCTGACCGCGTCGCCGAGCAGGTTCAACTGGTTGATCGACACGCCGCGGCCATCACTGGCGATGGTGATGCCGGTGGTCAGCAGGTCCAATGCGCTGACACCGGCCTGCAGTGCACTGGAGGCCGACCCGTCCGGTGCGGTGAGCTTGGCGAACAGGCCACTGCCGCTGGCGTCGCTGCCCAGCTGCACGGCCAGTGCATCAAGGTCCAGTTTCGTGCCGAGCGCGTCGCGCAGCAGGCGCAGGTCGGCGCCGGCCACGCCACTGCGTGCGAGGACACTGGCGGTGGCATCGACCAGCTGCCCGAGCGATACCTTGTGCGCGGCCAGCAGCGCGTTGAAATCGCCGATGCTGATGTTGGCATCCACCGGAATGCCCAGCGCCTGCAGCAGCCCGCCGGGGGTGACGCGTGCCTGGGCCAGCCCGTCATAGCCGAGCAGGGTGGTCTGGTCCAGGTCCACGCCGACCAGTTTCAGCGTGCTGCCCAGCGGGGTGTTGCCATCGACCCGCAGAAGTTGCGAGCCGACGCTGAACACCGCGGTGGGCGCGCTGCGCTTGGCCACGGCCTGCGCACTGATCTGCGGCAGCGATGCGTTCTGGCCGAAGAACGGGACCACGCTGCGGCTGGCGGTCACCTTGACCGCGTTGAGCGGATGGCTCGCCGAGACGCCCGCCACGAAATGGTCGAGGGCCGGATGGTTGGTGTTCCAACTCCCACACTGGATGGCCAGGGTGCCGGCAAAGCGGTTCTGTCGTTCGGCATTGTTGCGTGCCGCGCTGTTGTCGCTGTAGCTGGCGTTGCACAGGTCCAATCGTTGCGCACCGGCGATCGCCGACAGGTCGGCGACCTTCTGCGCGTCGCGCTTTGCCCAGTAGAGGTAACCGATTTCCACCAGGCCGAGCATCGCCACCAGGCCGATCATCACCAGCAGCATCGTCACCGACATGGCGCCGCGCTGCCGGTGTGGGAAGCCAGGCGTGCGCGGACGCGGCATGCTCAGTTGCTCCCGCCCGGGGTGCTCTGGCCGACGGTGTTCTCGAAGAACTCGGGGAGGTCATGTTCGAAGCTTCTCAGGTAACGCGCGTAGCTGGCGTGGGCCTGGTCACCCAGCACCGGCAGGCTGCGCCCGCCCTGTGCGCCGGATGCCTGCAACTGCAGCAGGTGGCGGGTGGCATCGCCGGGTTCGGGACGCGCTGCCCGCTGCACCAAGGGCGCGACCGGGGCATCGGCGTAGCGCGGTGGCGGTAGCGGTCCGGCATGCTGCGGGCCCGGTTCCGGCACGGCACGGGTCGGTGCAGGTGCGGGCGCTGCAGCGCGGGCTTGCGCCGGCGCGGGTACGGAGCCGCCGAGCATGCGTCCGGTGACCGGCGCCTGCTGCGCGTGGGCGAGGCCAGCGGCCAGCAGTACCGACACGGCCAGCCCGCGTGCAAGGGTCAGGGAACGGGTCATCGGGTGCTCTCCGTGGGAGGGGTCGGGCGGCCGAAGCGTTCGAGCATGGTCGCCGGCAGGGTTGAATCGGGGCGCTCGGCAGTGCCTTGGGCAACGGCGGAGACCGCGCGTGGATCAACCGGTACGCGGCGCGGCACGCTGTCGGCACGCCCGGCGGCCGCTGCGGGGGCGGCTGTGGTCTGCGCGGCCGCTGCGGCTGCGGTCGCGACAGCTGGTCTACGCTGACGCAGGGCAATGGCCTGCCGTTGCACTTCGGCGCGGGTGGTCTCGCTGACCTTGCCCTGCTGCATCAGGCGTTCGGCGGTGGCGGTGTCGCCGCGCAGCAGCGCCCACACCGCCAGGTTGGCGACCGCGCGGGCATCGTCCGGAGCCAGCTCCAACGCCTGTGCGAGCGGTGCGCGGGCCTGCTCCAGCTGGCCGGCACGCAGCCGCGCATAGCCCAGGTCGCCGAGCACGGCGGTGTCCAGTGGGGTCAGCTGGGCGGCGCGTGCCAGTGCGGCCTCGGCCACTGCATCCTGGTCGCGCTGGGCGGCAATCAGGCCCAGTCCGTGCCACGCCGCTGCGGCCTGCTCGCCACGGGTCAGTCCGTCATACAGCGCGCCGGCGGCATCCAGTTGGCCGGTGTGGCGCAGCGCATCGGCCTGCAGCAGGCGCAGCGCGGGACTGTCGCCGTGGCGCTGGCGGAATGCGTCGATGTGCGCCAAAGAAGCGTAGTACGCGCCCTGTTTCTGCATGCGCCGGATCAGGTCGAGGTAGGTGCTGCGGGTATCCACCGCGTCGGCACCGGGTTCGGCGAGGCTGGGTGCAGCCTGGCGATAGCCGCCCACGGTCTGTGAGCAGGCGGCGAGGGCGAAACAGCAGACAAGGATCAAGGGTCGCAGCATGGGCGCTACATCCGGGTAAGGGTTGAGGCCAGCGCCATCAGCGCCGGACCGGAAAGCACCAGCATCAATGCCGGCAGCAGGGTCACCATCATCACCA
The DNA here is from genome assembly GCF_014841975.1 of Stenotrophomonas sp. CFBP 13724. Classification (NCBI taxonomy): domain Bacteria; kingdom Pseudomonadati; phylum Pseudomonadota; class Gammaproteobacteria; order Lysobacterales; family Lysobacteraceae; genus Stenotrophomonas; species Stenotrophomonas sp. CFBP 13724. Next base: position 1,565,424 of record NZ_JACYUW010000001.1, on the reverse strand, counting down.
CGGTCATCTTCACCGAGAGCTTGCCGACCTTTTCCTTCAGCGCGTGCCGCCGCTGTTCGCGCAGCCGCACGCTGAACTGCTTCAACGGTTCCTGCACCGCACCGCCGTGCGCATGGACCTGCACGATCAGCTGCACCAGGCTGCGCAGGTCTTCGTCGTCATAGGCTTCGGACAAGCGGCGCAGCGACTGCGGACGGCTGCGGCCCAGGCTGTAGTTGACGTTGGCATCATGGATTTCCTGGCCGAGCACCGGCAGCGCCGGACGCAGTTTGTCGCCGAGCGTCTGCAGGCTCTGGTCCATGCTGAAGCCCACGCCCTGCAGCAGGCGCAGCAGGTCGATCAGCATCGGCAGTTCGTTGCCGACGCGCCTGCGCCGTCGTCCGGCCCAGATGCCCAGCACGACCTTGGGCAGCAGCAGCCCGGCAGCCAGCGCGCCGACACAGGTCAGCAGGCCGGCCATGCCGTCTACAGGGGCAAGCGCCAGTACCAGCAGCAGTACCGACAGCGCCAGCAGCAGCCGCAATGCCAGGTAGATGGCAGTGCCGCTGCGGGTGTTCCAGCCGCCCAGGTCGAGCAGCATGCGGTCCTCGCTGGCCAGCAGTGCGCCTTCGATGCGGCTGCCGCTGAACTGCGCACCGAACTGCTCCAGCCATGCCCATCGGCTGCGCGCGGCGGGCGGCGCGGCCGGCGTGGCCGGCCCGCGCGGTTGCAGGGCCGCTTCCAGGGTGGCTTCGCTACGCTGCAGGCGGGCGCCCTGCACCCAGTACGCCACGCCGAACAGCGCCATACCGGCAGCAAGCAGCACCAGTGCCAGGATCCACAACGTAGCCGGGTTCATCGCTCTGCTCCTGCGGCGTTCGGAGTGCGGTTCATATGGATTTGGCCAGCCGATACAGCAGGAAGCCGCCGACCAGCTCCAGTCCCAGCGCCGCCAGCAGGATCTTGTGGCCCTGCGGCTCGCGCAGCATCGGTTCGAAGAAGCCCGGGCTGGCCAGCGCCATCATCAGTGCGCTGATCGGCGGCAGCAGGGCCAGCACCCAGGCTGACATCCGCGTTTCAGACGTGGTCGCCTTGAGCTCCTGCTGGGCCTGATCCAGGTCGCGCATGAAATCGCTGAGCCGCTGCAGCACCTGGTCCGATCGGCCGCCGATGCGCACGCACACGCCCAACACCACCGAAAGCACGTCGAGTGCTTCCACCCGCCATGGCGCGGCCGCCTGGGCCAGTGCACGGTCCAGATCCATGCCCCCGCGCGCGTTGCGCAGGGTGGTGTCGAGCAGCTCGCGCAGGGGCGCCACGGTCTGTACCGAGGCGGTCTGGTAGGACATCTGCAGGCTGTTGCCCAGTGCGGTGAGGCGCACCAGGTTGTCGAGGAAATCCGGCAGCTGACGGATCAGCTTCTGCTGCAGCTTGCCGATGCGCCGCTGCAACAGCAGCCATGCGACCAGCACGTACAGCAGCAGGGTCAGCGGGAAGGCCCAGCCGGTGCCCAGCCGCATCGCCGCAAAGCCGGCCAGGGCCAGTCCCGGCACCAGCGCCAGCACCGGCGCACGCCAGCCGGGTTTCATCCCGGCGCGCAGCAGGGCGGCGTCCCAGGGCAGGGAGGGGCGGCCGGCCGCCGTTGCCTTGCCATCGACGGCGGCAGGACCGGCGAGTGCCACCGCCGCCGCTGAAGGCGCCGCAGCGTTCGTAGCCGCCATCGACACAGCGCTGCGCTGCAGGCGCTGTTCTGCATGGACGAGCGTGGCCTGCGCACGCGCGCGCCGCTGCGCGCTGCCCAGCAGCAGCATTGCGCCGGCGCCGAGCAGCGCGGCAAAGCTCAGCAGCAGCAGGACGATACCCACCGTCACCACGCCCCGGGGCTGAAGGAGTCGCGCAGCGCCTGCCGGAACGGCTCGAGCTTGTGCGAATGCGGATGGAAGCCGAGACCAATCCAGCGATCGGTTTCACGGCCGGCTTCGTCGATCTGCACCTCGTGGCGGAACATCTCCTGGGTGGAGATCATGTTGTCGCTGACCCCGGTGATTTCCGTGATGGAGACGAGCACGCGCCTGCCACTGCCGAGACGGGAGATCTGCACGATGAAATCGATCGCACTGGCGATCTGCCGGCGCAGGCTGTCCTCGCTGCCCTGGAAGCCGGCGAAGCCGGCCAGCATCTCGATCCGGTACAGGCAGTCGCGCGGCGAATTGGCGTGGATGGTCGCCATGGAGCCGTCATGCCCGGTGTTCATCGCCTGCAGCATTTCCAGCACTTCGGCGCCACGCACCTCGCCGACCACGATGCGGTCCGGACGCATGCGCAGACTGTTGCGGACCAGGTCGCGGATGCTCACCGCGCCTTGTCCATCGGCACCGCCAAGCCGGCTTTCCAGACGCACCACGTGCGGATGGTTGAGCGAGAGTTCGGCGGTGTCCTCCACGGTCAGCACGCGCTCGTTCGCGGGGATGTAATGCGCCAGTGCATTGAGCAGCGAGGTCTTGCCCGAGCTGGTGCCGCCGGACACCAGGATGTTGCAGCGACCCAGCACCATGGCCTGCAGCAGCGCCTGCATCGGCTTGTCGAAGGTGCCCATCTGCAGCAGCTCCTCCGGCGTGTAGGGATCCTTGCGGAACTTGCGGATCGACACCATCGGACCGTCCACGGCCAGTGGCGCGATGATCGCGTTGAGGCGGCCGCCGTTGGGCAGGCGCGCATCGACCATCGGGTTGGAGTCATCCAGGCGGCGGCCGAGCGGGGCGATGATCCGGCGCAGGATGCGCAGCAGGTGGGTGTCATCGGTGAAGCGCTGGGTGGCGCGCTGCAGCCGGCCGCCCTGCGAGACGTGCACGTCCTTGTAGCCGTTGATCAGTATGTCTTCGATGGTCGGGTCGCGCAGCAGGTCGTCCAGCGGCCCGAAACCAGTCAATTCCTTGACCAGCCCGGCAGCGACGTCCTGCATTTCCTGCTCGTTGATCGGGATGCGCCACTCCTGCACGAACGCTGCCGTTTCGCCCTGGGCCCAGCGGCTGACCGTATCCGGCGCCCAGGCGTCGATGTCGATCCGCTCATCCTCGATCCGGTTCAACAGGTGCTCGTGCGCGGCCGACAGCACCTTCTGGTACTGGTCGGTCTGCGCGAACGGCGTCGCGGCGGGTTCGGCCGGCACCTCGCGGAACGGTGCATTCGGGAAGGGCATCACTTTGTCTTCCATTGCAGGCTACTCAGGGCGGAGGCGAACCGGTCGCGCAGTCCCTGCGCCTCCGGTGGGCTGGTGGTCGGGTCGAAACGGGCAAGCAGCGGGGCAAGCGCCCGCAGGTACGGGTCGCGCGGTGCGTCATCGAGCAACAGGCGGCCCTGGCTGGCACTGGCGCGCAGACGCGGGCGCTCGGGCAGGGTGGCCAGCAACGGCAGCTGGAAGCGTTCGGCAATCTGCGCGGCAGCCATGCCGGCCTCTTCATCGTTTCGGTTGACGATCAGCTTCAGCCGGTCACCTTCGCGCACACCTGGCGGCAACTGCTTGAGCACCTGGTCCAGAGATACGAGGCTGGCGATGGCACCATCGGTGACCAGCCAGATCTCATCGGCATGTTCCAGCAGTGCGCCGGGGATCTGCCGCAACGGCGTCCCGCCCAGTTCGCACAGGACGCTGCAGAACAGGCCGCACAGGCGCTTGAGCAGCAGGCCCGGATCGCTGGGCGGCAGCGATTCACTGCCCACGGCGCGATCCAGCAGTACCAGCCCGCCTGGATGGCGGGCCATCGCGGTGCGCACCAGGGTGGCATCGAGCCGGCTGGCGCTGCGCAGAGCTTCGTCGTAGTGGAACCGGCTTTCGATGTTGAGGTACAAGGCCACATCGCCCGCCGGCTGGCCCATGTCGAGCAGCAGCACGTCCTGGCTGTTGCCGGCCGCGCGCATCTGCTGCGCCAGCACGCACAGGTGCGCAGCCAGCGTGCTGGTTCCCATGCCGGGGCGCACGCCCAGCATCAACGTCAGCGGCGCCTTGCGAGTCGCTACCGGGATCGCGGCTGCGGCAGGCGCGGTGGCACGCCTGAGCACGGCCTGCACCTCTTCGGTATCGGCATCCAGGTCGACGAAGTCGCGCAGCCCGACGCGCAGTGCGGTGACCACGCCCTCGACCTGGTTGACGCTGGTGGCACCCACCGCGACCATCGCCAGTTCCGGGCGCAGCTGGCGTATCTGTCGCACCAGTTCGGCCGACGCCGCCGCGCGCGTCGCATGGAAATCCAGCAGCACCAGCGTCTGGGGGGCGACCCGCAACTGCTGCACCGCGCCGGGGAAACCGGCGTCGTGGTAGGTCAACGGCCAATGCGGCGGCAACTTCGCCGCCAGCCGTGACAGCAGCTCCCGGTCACTGGCGAACACGACCAGGTTCATCGGCAATCCCGACGAAGGCAGCTGGCGTGCAGTGGCGAAGGGCATGTGCTGGGTGCTCCGGTCATGGATCAGCGCGAGAAGCCGGGGACGGCGTCAGGCCCGGCCGGCCCGATCAGCCAGGAACCCCACACCGGCAGGTTGGCGCGCGCTTCGCGGTCACCTGGCAGCGGCAATTCGGTATTGCGGGCCAGCGGCTTGACCAGCCGCGGCGTCACGATGATCACCAGTTCCTTGTCCTGGCGCTTGTAGTCCAGGTTGCGGAAGAACGAACCGATGATGGGCAGGTCGCCCAGCAGCGGCAGCTTGTTGACGGTGGAGGCCACGGTGCTGCTGACCAGCCCGCCGATCACGAAGCTTTCGCCATCGCCCAGCTCGACGGTGGTATCGGCACGCCGGGTACTGATCGAAGGCACCTGCACGCCGTTGAGGGTCAGTGCGTTGCTGTAGTCCAGGTCGCTCGCTTCGGGCGCCACCTTCAAGGCGATCCGGTCGGCCGACAGCACCGTCGGCGATACCGTCAAGCCGATGCCGAACGGCTTGTAGGTGATGGTGGTGGTACCGAGTCCCTGCGGTTCCAGCAACGGCAGCTCACCGCCGGCCAGGAAGCTGGCGCTCTGGCCGGACAGTGCGACCAGGGTCGGTTCTGCCAGCACGCGCGCCATGCCATTGCTCTGCAGCAGGTCGATGTCGGCGCTCCACAGGTCCTTGCTGGAGCCGAACACCAGCTTGAACGCCGATTGCAGCGGGGTGCTGCCGCTGTCCCCATCGCCGCTGGCCACGCCACCCGGGCGCGCGATGCCGTATGAGAAGCCGCCGTTCTGGTTCTGGAAGTTGATCCCGATCTGGCGCAGTACGCTGCGGTTGAACTCCACCACTTTCACTTCCACCTGGACCACGCCGCCGATGCCCACGGTGGATACATCGGCAACCCGGCCGTCAGCACCGGTTGCCGCCTCGGCGGCCTTGCGCGCTTGCGCATGATCCAGCAGTGACGGGCTGCTGCCGCTGAGCAGGGCGTCGTTGCCCTGCACGGTCAACGCGGTTCCGCCTTCGATGGCCAGGCCGCCCTGTACCGCACTGCGCACGTCCACCTGCAGGCGTTGCGGTTCGGACTGGCCGCGCTGCCACAACAGCAGGGTGGTGGTGCCGGGCGCCTTGCCGACCAGCAGCGCCTGGCGGTTGCCGCGCAGCATCACCACATCGGCCACGCCGGGGTCGGCGATGGCCACCCGTTCCAGGTTGGCCGGCAGCGTCCACGGGCGTTGTTCGCGGGTCTGCAGGACGAAATCCGGCTGGGCCTGGGCCTGCAGCCCGGGGGGGCAGGCCAGCGCCACGGCCAGCAGGGCCAGCAGCAGCGGTCGGCGGAACAGGCGAGGGGTGCAGCGATACGTCATGGTCGGTCTCGTCTCGTTCAGGGGGTGCCGCTACCGCGGATGATTTCAATGCCGGCCGGTGCGCGCGGGGCGCTGCTGCGGCGTGCCGGTACGGCGGTGGCTGCCACCGGCGGCGCTGCACGCACGCTGTTGCGGCCTGCCAGTGCATCGCCGTCCAGCCCGGCGTAGGCATCGTTTTCCGGTTGCGCCAGCGCGGCGGCGCGCTCGCCCTCCAGGCCACGTGCCGCGGCCAGGACCGGCCGGGGCAGGGGGAACAGCGAGGGGTCGGCGATGCCGGTATCGGAAGGATTGCGCAGGGCCAGGAACAACTTGCCCTGCTGCGCGCCGAGCAGCAGGCGGTTGGCATCGGCGACCGGCACGGCCAGCACCGCGCTACGCGCCGGCGCCTCCGGTGTGCCTGACGACGACGCGCTGCCGGCCGCGCTGGCGCCGCGGATGTCGGCTGCACGCGGATCGCCTTCCGTGCTGGCGGTGGCCCCGGCTTCGCTTTGTGGCGATGGCTGCGGCGGACGCAGATCGTGTGCGCCGTAGCTCAGCACCCGCAGCCGCGACAACAGCAGCCGTGCCTGCGCGGCCTCCTGTTCACCGTAGCCCTGGCTGCCCTTCAGGTTGAGGAACACATCGACGAAATCGCCGGGCAGGATCCGGTTGCCGGCGGCTGCCAGTTCATCCACCGGCACCGCCAGCGCGCGCTCGCCCGGACGCAGCTGCAGCGAAAAACCCTGCGCCAACAGGCCCTGCTGCAGCACCGTGCCTTCGGGTACGTCCTGGGTCGGTACCAGCCCGACCACGCTGACCACGTCCAGGTAGGCACCTGCCGGTGGCTGCGGGCGGCGGGCCATGCGCACCTGGCCTGGCTCGATCGGCACGCCTGCGGCCAGGCGGCCGCCGGCCTCCACCACCATGACGCCCTGCGGTGTTTCGCTGGCGGCGAGGGCGGGCGCGGCAGTGGGTGCCTGCGTTGTCGCGGCACGACGGCCGATCACGAAGGCGACCACGGCCAGCAGTACGGCGAGGGCGATCAAGGCGATGGCGGCGATGCGGGTGAACCTGAGCATGGAACGTCTCCTTGCGCCTTTCAGTTGCTGCCCAGGTCGAGCTGGGCGACGGCGGTGCTGCTGATGGGTCGGTCCAGCACCCAGCCGTACAATTGGCCGGTGCCTGGAAGAAACGGGGTGGCGCGGTAATCGAAGCTCACCGACACCTGCATGCACTGCGCATCTGCCAACCCGGAACAGGGCGCCGCCGAGGAGACCACGATCGGTGCGCTGCTGGCGCTGCTGCAGTCCGGTGTCTGCGCGGCATAGGTCAGCAGCCATTGCATGGAGCGCCGCGCCGCTTCGCAGGCCGCCACCCGGCGCTGGTCCAGCGGGGCGAAGCGCAGCGATGCGCGCGCGCCCTCCGACGAGGCGGTGGCCAGGGTCTGCTGCACCGCCATCAGCATCACGCCGGTGTAGGTGAGCAGCAGCAGTGGGATCACCCCGAACATGAGCATGAAGGCGTATTCGATGGTGACGACGCCGCGTTGTGATTTTCGCGGACGCAGGCTGAGACGTGTCATTGCGCACCCCCGAGCAGGGTCCAGCCGATCCAGCAGATGCTGGTCAGGCCCAGATAGGCGGCATAGGGAATGCCTTGCCGGCCACCGCGTGCCTGTTGCAGCTGATGCAGCGCAGGGGCCAGTGCGCGGTGTTGGGCGGCGTTGTGCTGCAGCAGTGTCAGCCGCAGCGGGAGATACAGGCGCAGGCTGCGCCAGCTGTACACCGCCACCGCGTGCACACCGGCCAGCAGGCTGGCGCCGATCCACACCGGCAGCAGTGCCTGCCAGCCGAGCAGGAAACCGAGCACGGCGAAGAATTTGACGTCACCGGCGCCCATCCAGCGCATGACGTAGAAGGGAAGCAGGCTGCACAGGCCCAGCAGCAGCCCGGCAGCGTGTGGCGCGATGCGGGCGATGCCCTGATGCATGGCCAGCCAGGCAAGCAGCAGCGCGCCCAGCAGCAGTGCGCCCAGCAGCCAGCGGTTGGGTACGCGTCGTGCGTACAGATCGCTGGCGATGACCCGCATGCTCAACGTGGTTGCCAGCATAGCGAACAGCAACATGTGGCCTCCCTTTCCCTGGAAACGATGCAACCTGCGGCGGCAGGCCGCCCCCGTCCTGCAGGCCGCAGCCTGCAACGACGGGTTCATCCATCCGCCTGGCAACGCCTCAGGTAGAGTCGGTGGCGGTGGTGATCATGCCGGTCAGGGCATCAAACAACGTGGTGAAGAAGGTACGGATCGCCGGGCCGGCGACAACAACCAAAGCGCCCGCCACTAGCGCGGCCAACAGGCCGTATTCCAGCGCGGTGACGCCGTCTTCTTCTTTCAGGAACTTGCGGATGGATGCATTCATGACGGCTTTCTCCTTTTACCTGTCAACGGTTGCATGGGGCTCCTTTTGATTAACTGGACGGGTCCGGGGTGATAATCAAAGGCCATGCGAGGGCGCGGCCAACATAATGTGGCCGTGAATACGGGTGGCAGGTTTCAGGAGCCAGAAGCGCGATGACGCCAAACGCGCCGTCGCCTCTCTCAATAGTGAGATATACGTCACATCATCACGTTTCCCCTGGGTAGCCAGATGTCCCCCAGCCAACCACCGTGTTGCTACTGTGCCGTAGTTTCACCCGGCGACCGCATCAATCGATACGCAAATTCGGCACAAATGCGAAATTGCCCCGGCCTGCAATGGCCGTGCCCGTAATTAAATACGTTTGGATCGTAATAAATCCCGTAACGCGGCCGCGCAGCGACGGAAATTTGACGCCTGGTGGTTAACAGTTAATCCTTGCGCGGCCACGCAGTTTACGAATGTATGCGGCCACAGATAATCAGGCATACTCGACCCCGAGAAAAAACGGGGGCGCTGCAGCGGTCGCATGGTTGCGGTCGGCACGGCTCGTCGTACGGACCTTGGAAAGGGGGGCGTCACTGTCATGGCAGATGGTGTGGGAAGCGAGAGCACGGATGGGCTGAGGCCGATGGACCTGGCCACGCTGGGCAACGTGCTGCGCGTTTGTGAGGTGGAACTGGTGTTGCTGAATGGCAACGGGCCGCGCGCAGCGGTGGACGCACGGGTACAGGATGAAGCGTTGTTCTGCCATGCGGTCACCGGCTTCCAGGCACGTGGCCGGTTCATGCTGCCCACCGACTGGGCCCTGCTGGGGTACGTGCATGCCTCGGACCCGGCATTGAGCTGGTGCCACGGTGTTCCGCTGACCGCGGGCACGGTGTTGACCGTGCTGCCGGAAGGCATCAGTGAATTCGCCCTCGGCGCGGGCACGCGACTTACCCTTGTACTGGTCTCGGCGGCACGGCTGCAGCGCAAGCTCTCCGAGCTCAGCCTGCGCAGCATGCCGCCGTCCGGCCAAGCGCTGAATCTGTTTTCGATTGCCGACAATTCCCTGCTCGCCAACCACTACCGCCACCTGCAGGATGCACTGGCGGCAGGCAACGCTGCGGCGATGGCAGCCGAGGGCAGCGAGCGACTGCTGCACGAGCACGTGCAGGCACTGCTGGCGGCCGGACCGGGCGAACAGGCGATGAACACCCGTGCGCGGCGCACCCACTACCTGATCGTGCAACGGGCAGAGAACTTCATGCGCCTCAACCTGCGGCGCAATATCTACATGAACGAGATCTGTGACGCGGCGGGGGTCAGTGAGCGTGGCCTGCGCTATGCGTTCGAGGATCTGTTCGGGATCTCGCCCAACCGCTACCTGTCGATGCTGCGCCTGTGCGCGGCGTGCCGTGGATTGTCGATGGCCGATGGCGGTCGACGTTCGGTCAAGGCGATCGCGCTGAGCTGCGGCCTGTGGGATCTTTCGCGCTTCGCCGACAACTATCGCAAGGTGTTCGGCGAGCTGCCACGCGACACGTTGATGCGCGCACCCGGTGCGCCAGGGATCGTCGGGCAACCTGCCTGATACCTGTGCGGGACGCGCGCAGGACCCGCTTGCCGAATTGGTGCATCGCGCTGCCGAATCTGGTCGAGGTCTTGCCGGAATGCGCGCTTGCCCTGCCGGAATGAAGTGCCCCGCCTTCGTTGCACGCGCTCAAATAGCAGTCACCTGCCAGCAGGCAGATCTCTGACTCACGAAGCGTCGTCCACGGGGGACTGAACTCATGAATCGTATTTTCCGCTTGGTGTGGAGCAGGCAGCTGCGCGCCATGGTCGTGGCCTCTGAACTGGCCACCGGCGCCCACGGCGCCTCCTCGCTCATCGATCAACGTGCCGCGCTGCCGGCGCCGGCGATGCTGGCCGTTGCCCTGGCGCTTGCGTTGTGCGCCGGTACCGCAACCGCTTCGGAGAACAACCAGACCCTGCGCGACCTGCAGGCACTTGCGGCCAAGTACACCCAGCAGGCCCCGGTCAAGGTGGATGCTGACGTAGCGCTGGCCGCCATCGTCGGCCAGCCTGCGGGCAATGCGTTGGCCAACGTCGATGCCAGCGTTTCGCTGGGAGTTGCCAGCCGCCTGCCGGTGGTCCGTCATGTGCTGCCCGCGAAGGTGGAAGTCGCGGCTGCGGTGCGCACGCCGAACGTCGCAGCGCCGGCACCGGCCGTCGCCGCGCAGCTTGGCGTCAAGGCGGATATCGGCGCGGTGGATGCGCCTTCTAGCACGCTTGCTGCGATCAACGCCTCGGTCGATGCCGGCATCGCCGTCGCACCGACCCCGGCCGCGCTGGTGCAGGCAAAGCTGGCTACCGCAGTGGACGCCGAGGTTGCAGGCACCGACGCACTGGATGCGAAGGTTGCTGCCGAGGCCGCCGTCCGCCTTGCCGCGAAGGACGAAGAGCTGGTCGCCACCGATGCCGTGGTCAGCGCCGCCCTGGATACCGGCGTGGCCGGTGGCGTGGGCGTGGAGGGTGAAGCCCACCTGCTGGCGGTGGCTGACCGCAATCCGAAGCTGGCCACGCAGGCTACCGCCGCCGCGCAGGCCAGCGGGCTCAACCTGGGCAGCGTGGTCGGGGGAGTCGGGTCGCTGCTGGATGGCGTCGGCGACGCGGTCGGCGGTCTGGTCCAGGGCGACCTGGGCGGAGTCGTCGGTGGGGTCGTGGGGGGCGTAGGCGGACTGGTGGGCGGGGTGACCGATGGTCTCGGCCTGTCCTCGCCGTCTGCCATTCCGCCGACCAGCCCCAAGGCGCCGCGCCCGGCCGATCCCAATTCCGGCCTGATCATCGGCAGCGGTGGCCTGGTCGGCACCCTGTCCACGCTGGTCGGGCCGACCGCGCAGGGTCTGCTCGGCGGCGATGGCTACGTCCGCAACGGTAATCTGGCCGTCAACAGTGCCAACGTGCAGCAGGCCTATTCGGTCACCAACGTGCTCGGCCTGCCGGTGGTCAACCTGACCCCGGTCGGCACGCTGCTCAATGGACTGGGCGGCGCCACCACCGGCGGCAGCTCGCACCTGACCCTGATCGGCGGAGTGACCTCGGACAGCTACATCTACAACATCAACAATGGCGACCCCAATGGCCTGCTCGGCCTGGTGCTGCCGGGCCAGGCGCCGGACTGGGCCGCCTCGTGCCTGGATGTGCTGGGGGTGGTGTCGATCGACTGCTGGGCGGTCAACCCGGCCCAGGACTACCAGGTGCTGATGGGCGATGGCGCGTATGCGAATGGCTCGCGTGAAGTGGTGATCGGCGCCAACGCCAGCCACCGGCTGCCGCTGCAGGATGCCAACCTCGCGTTCCCGGGCAATGGAGTGAACGACCCGACCGATCCCACCGGCGTGCCGACGGCGGACTACGCCGCGCGCATGGGCCATTCGGTGATCGTCGGTGACAGCGCCAGCGGCACCGCCAACGGCCAGGTGCTGCTGGGTGCCGAAGCCACCTCCGACAAGGCCAACAGCGTGGCGCTGGGCTACCGTTCCAGCGCGCTGCGTGGCGCACAGGCCAGCTACAACGCGTATGGCCTGGACACCGCGCAGGTATCCAGCGGCGAAGTGTCGGTGGGCTTTGCTGGCGGAGAGCGGCAGATCAGCAACGTGGCCGCCGGCAGCCTGGGCACCGATGCGGTCAACGTCGCGCAGTTGCAGGGTGCGGTCGAGCTGATCAACGACGTCGGTGTGATGGCCATCACCTACGACGACGATGGCACCGGCGCGCCGGACTACCGTCGTGCCACCCTGGGCGGAGGCACCGGCACCACCACGCTGGCCAACGTGGCCGATGGCGTGGACGCCAACGATGCGGTCAACGTAGGTCAACTGCAGGCGGTGGAGCAGGGCGCGGTGCGCTACGACGTGGCCGCCGACGGCAGCATCGACTACCGCAATGCCACGCTGGGCAACGGCAGTGGCACCACCCGGCTGGGCAACCTGAGCAACGGCCTGGTCGCGGCAGGCAGCACCGAGGCGATCACCGGCGCCCAGTTGCTGTCAACCAATGAAGCACTGGTGGCCTATTTCGGTGGCACCACCGCGTTCGATCCGGCCACCGCGCTGTTCACCGCCCCGGCCTTCGCGATCACCTCGGTCGCGGCCGACGGCGTGCTGGCCCCGGGCGTGTATGACAACGCCAGCGATGCCTTCGCGGCGGTGGACGGCTCGCTGGTCAACCTCAACACCCAGATCAACGACATCCGCACCGGTGAAGCGTCGCGCTTCTTCAAGGTCAACTCGACGGGCGTGGATGCTGCTGCCAGCGGCCTTGAATCGGTCGCCATCGGTGGCGGCGCCAGTGCCACGGCGGCCAACGCGGTGGCGATCGGCTCGGGCAGCATCGCCGATCGGGATGGCACGGTGTCCATCGGCGCCGCCGGTGCCGAACGCCAGCTGGCCAACGTCGCCGATGCGACGGCCGCCACCGATGCGGTGAACCTGGGCCAGCTGCAGGCCTCCGAACAAGGGGCGCTGCGCTATGACATCGCCGCCGATGGCAGCGTGGATTACAGCAGCGCCACGCTGGGTGATGGCGCCACCGCGACCACGCTGAGCAACCTGGCAGCGGGCGAGGTATCGGCCACCAGCAGTGAAGCGATCAACGGTGCGCAGCTGTTCGCGAGCAGCCAGTCGGTGGCCACCCATCTCGGTGGCGGCGCTGGCGTGGATGCAAGCGGTACGGTCACTGCACCGACCTATACGCTCAACAACGTCGCCGTGGATGGCAGCGTCAGCAGCGGTGACTACAACGACGTAGGCACTGCCTTCGATGCCGTCAGCACCTCGCTGGCCAATGTCGCTGACAAGACCGATACGGTGGACCGCCTGGCGGTGAAGTACGACGCCGATGTGGCGGGCAACGCGAGCAACCGCATCACCTTGGCCGGCGATGGCAGCGGCACTGCGGTGGTGCTGGACAACCTGGACGATGGCAGCGTGACCGCGGGCAGCCGCCAGGCGGTCACCGGCAACCAGCTGTCGGCGACCAACCAGACCGTGGCGAACTATTTCGGAGGTACCACGATGTATGACGGCGGAAGCAACATCTGGACCGCGCCGACCTTCCGGATCTCATCCATCGCCACCGATGGCACGGTGACCGGCAACGACTACGGCAATGTCACCGTTGCGTTCTCGGCGGTGGATTCCTCGCTGCTGAACATCAACCAGCGCATCGACAATATCGCCGGTGGCAACCCGTTCCTGGCGGTGAATTCGGCCAAGGCCGGCGCCACAGCCAGTGGTACCGACGCGGTGGCGGTCGGTCCTGAAGCCAGCGCAGCCGGTGCGGCCAGCGTGGCGATCGGCGATGGCGCCGATGCATCGGCCGACAACAGCGTGGCGCTGGGTGCAGGCTCGGTCGCCGATACCGGCGCGCAGGCCGCTTATACCGGCGCCTACGGCCAGGCCGGGGCCAGCAACTCGGCAGGCGAAGTGTCGGTGGGCAGCAGCGGTGGCGAGCGCAAGGTCACCCATGTGGCAGATGGGTCAGAGCGCTATGACGCGGTCAATGTCGGCCAGCTGCAGAACGGGGTGAACTACGCCATCGACGAATCCAAGAGCTACACCGACCAGCAGATCAACAACATCAACAACGGCACCTCGGGCATGTTCCAGGTGAACAACTCGCAGGGCCTGGCCAATCCATCGGCCAGCGGGGCAAACGCGGCCGCCGGCGGTGCCGGTTCCAGTGCAGCCGGTGCCAATGCCACCGCGCTGGGCAACGGCGCACAGGCACAGGCCGACAACACGGTGGCATTGGGTGCCGGCTCGGTCGCCGACCGTGCCAACACGGTGTCGGTGGGCAGCGTCGGTGCCGAGAGGCAGATCGCCAACGTGGCCGATGGCAGCCAGGCCACCGATGCGGTCAATGTCCGCCAGCTGCAGGCCTCGCAGCAGGGAACGCTGCGCTATGACAACAACACCAACGGCACCACCAACTTCAGCAGCGTGACGCTGGGGCAGGCGGGCAGTGGGCCGACCCAGGTACGCAATGTCGCCGCCGGTACCGCCGGCACCGACGCGGTCAATGTCGACCAGCTGCGCAGCGGCATGGCGCAGACCCTGGACTGGTCCAAGGCCTATACCGATGAGCGCATGGACAGCTTCGACCGCAACCTGAAGCGCACCGATGACCGCGCTTCGGCCGGTATCGCCTCGGCGATGGCGGTGGCCTCCCTGCCACAGCCCAGCGAAGCCGGTCGCAGCATGGCGTCGTTCGCGGCGGGCAGCTTCAACGGCGAATCGGGCATGGCGGTCGGTCTTTCCGGCGTCTCCGATGGCGGGCGCTGGATCTACAAGTTCAGCGGTTCGACCAACACCCGCGGTGATGGCGGGGTGGCTGTAGGTGCCGGCATCCAGTGGTAAGCACGCCGGACGGGCCGGTGAGATGCCGGCCCGTCCTGGCTCCAGCAATGACAGGGGGAACCTGATGGACACGACGAATACGCATTACAGGGCGCTGCGCGGCGTGCTGCTGCCCGCCCTGATGGCCTGCATCACGCTGGCCGGCTGCCGCAGCCATGGCGCGGCGGGTGAGGCGCCGGTTGCGGGCAGCACCGCTGGCGAAGCAGTGAGCTTCCCGGAGCCCGGCAAGGCCTCGCTGAAGGAAGGTGTGTTCGCCGACCCGGCCGACCTGCGCCGCTTCGCACCGGGCATGAGCAAGCGCCAGCTGTACGCGTTGCTGGGCACACCGCACTTCAACGAAGGCATGTGGGGCGTGCGTGAGTGGAACTACCTGCTCAACTTCCGCACCCCGCAGCGCAGTGAGTACTTCACCTGCCAGTTCCAGGTGCGGTTCGATGGCAAGGGCGTCGCCCAGGGCGGCTACTGGAAGCCGCAGTCGTGCGCGGCGCTGGTGGAACCGCCGCCGCCAGCCACCGCTGAAGTGCCCGCCGCGTTACCGCCGGAGCCGCTGCGGCTGTCCGCTGATGCCCTGTTCGCCTTCGACAGCGCCGAACTGAGCGCCACCGGTCGCCGTGCGGTGGACGGGCTGCTCGGCCAGGTACAGCGGGCCAGCGAGGTACAGCGGATCGAGGTGGTCGGTTACACCGATCGCATCGGTAGCGCGTCCTACAACCAGGCGCTGTCCACGCGTCGTGCCGAAGCCGTGCGCAGTGCACTGGTGGAAGGCGGAGTGGCCAGCGGGGCGATCCGTGCCGAAGGTCGCGGCGATGCCGAGCCACTGGTGCAGTGCGATCAGCGCAGCCAGCCGGCATTGATCGCCTGCCTTGCGCCCAACCGCCGGGTGCAGATATCCGGGCGTGCCCGGATCGACTGACCGCTTCTTCTCGTGGGCGGCCTGCGCGCCGGCCCACCTCCCGTGTCCCCCTGGTTCCCCGGCACGCGCGGCAGCGTCTCCCCCGTCCAGCCCGCGCGTGCCGGTGAACCAGTTCTCTCCAGACAGGATTGCATGAACGCCCAACTGGCGATGAAGACCTACACCACGATCAGTCTGTATGGACAGCTCGGCAACCATGCCGTGGTGCGTCTGCCGGGGCGACGCCATCCCGGCCTGATCGTGCAGTCCGACACCGTGGCCGGCTTCATCGCGCAGTTGCAGGAGGCGCAGGTGTCGCTGCGTGCCGGCCGCCTTCCGCGCGCCGACGCCGAAATGGACCTGTTGATCGAGGTGCTGCAGGACTGGTATGCGCAGATCGAAGAACGCCTGGCCGATGCCGGCGAGGCGATGGGCTGAATCCAGTCGTCCGTGGCTGCGGTGCTAAAATGCGCGCTGATTTCCGTTGCCGCGAGACCGCCATGAGCCCTGTTGCCTTCTATCCCGTGGGAACCCCCGGCCAGCCTTGGGGCGAGGCCGAGCGCACGCAGTGGCGGGCACGGCAGCAGCGGCTGCGTCGCTTCGACCAGGACGTGTTGCCACGCATCGATGCGCTCGCGGGTTCCTTTGAGCCGGTGCAGTACGGTGCGCTGGACTACGCCGGCGAGACCTACCCGCTGCTGGCCCTGCGCAGCCCCGACTGGAATCCGGCGCTGCCGGCGGCACTGGTGACCGGCGGCGTGCACGGCTATGAGACCAGCGGCGTGATGGGCGCGTTGGAGTTTCTGGAACTGCATGCCGCCGCCTATGCAGGGCGCATCAACCTGCTGGTGGTGCCGTGCGTGAACCCGTGGGGCTATGAGCGCATCAACCGCTGGAACTACGATGCCATCGACCCGAACCGCAACTTCCGCGAGGGCGGTCCGGCACGTGAGTCCACCGCGCTGATCGAGCTGGTGGCGCCGTTGACGTCACAGTTCGTGCTGCACATCGACCTGCACGAGACTACCGACAGCGACGAAAGCGAGTTCCGTCCGGCGGTGGCTGCACGCGACGGCAAGCCGTTCGAGCCGGGCCTGATTCCGGATGGCTTCTATCTGGTGGATGACACCGAAAACCCGCAGCCGGCGTTCCAGCAGGCGGTGGTAACGGCGGTGGAGCAGGTGACCCATATCGCACCGGCCGACGAGGCCGGGGAGATCATCGGGTCGAAGGTGGTCTCGCACGGGGTGATCGAGTACCCGCTGGTGGCGCTGGGCCTGTGTGCCGGCATCACCGGGGCCCGCTACACCACCACCACCGAGGTCTACCCGGACAGCCCGCGCGCCACCCCGGCGCAGTGCAACCAGGCCCAGGTCGTGGCGGTGACCGCTGCGCTGGATTACGTATTGGCTGCTGTTTGACGTAATCGACTGTCGCCTTCCGCCAGAAATCACGCTAAATGCCTGGTTTCTGGTGGCCTTCATCACGAATCGATGGTGGGTCCGTCATGATGGTACGGATACCCCTTGATTCGGAGCAGGTCGCTTTTCATGGAAGCCCTGGAGCCTCAACAAACCCCGGTGCGGACGCTGCGGCCCGTCTTTGCCATCGCCTCGCTCATCGTCGTGGCGTTCGCCGTATTCGTCAGCGTCTACCCGCTGGGTGCCGGGCGGATGCTCATGCAGGCGCAGGACTGGGCCTCGTCCAACGTGGGTTGGTACTACCTGCTGGCGATGACGCTGTACCTGGTATTCGTGGTGGTCGCCGCGCTTTCGCCGTATGGCAGCATCAAGCTGGGCGCCGACCACGACGAGCCGGAGTTCAGTTATCTGTC
This sequence comes from Stenotrophomonas sp. CFBP 13724, assembly GCF_014841975.1. Taxonomy (NCBI): domain Bacteria; kingdom Pseudomonadati; phylum Pseudomonadota; class Gammaproteobacteria; order Lysobacterales; family Lysobacteraceae; genus Stenotrophomonas; species Stenotrophomonas sp. CFBP 13724. The sequence continues at coordinate 1,548,131 of NZ_JACYUW010000001.1, read as the reverse complement.
CTGGGCGGGCATGCTGTTCGCCGCCGGCATCAGCATCACCCTGTTCTTCTTCTGCGTGTCCGAACCACTGACCCACTTCATGCAGCCGCCGCAGGGTGACCCGGCGGCAGGCGAAGCCGGGGCGCGCCAAGCCATGCAGCTGTTGTTCCTGCACTGGGGCCTGCACGGCTGGGGCGTGTTCGCGCTGGCGGCGATGGCGATGGCCTACTTCGCCTACCGGCACAACCTGCCGCTGGCGCTGCGTTCAGCCCTTTACCCGCTGATCGGCAACCGCATCAACGGACCGATCGGCTATACCGTGGATGCCCTCGGCATCGTCGCCACCGTGTTCGGCCTGGGCGCGGACATGGGCTTTGGCGTGCTGCATCTCAACGCCGGCCTGGCCAATCTGTTCAACGTGCCGCACACCCACGGCGTGCAGATCACGCTGATCGTGCTGATGATGGGCGCGGCGGTGGCGGTGGCGGTGACCGGCGTGGAAAAGGGCGTGCGCTGGATGTCCAACATCAACATGCTGCTGGCCATCGCGCTGGTGCTGTTCATGCTGTTCGCCGGCCCTACCCAGTACCTGCTGGGCACGCTGATGCAGAACGCCGGTGACTACCTGGGCAGCGTGGTGGGCAAGAGTTTCGATGTCTATGCCTACGGCGGGAAGCCGGGCTGGATGGGCAGCTGGACGGTGTTCTACTGGGCCTGGTGGATTGGCTGGTCGCCGTTCGTGGGGCTGTTCATCGCGCGCATCTCGCGCGGCCGCACCATCCGCCAGTTCGTGTTCGGGGTGCTGCTGATCCCGCTGGGGTTCACCCTGGCGTGGCTGTCGATCTTCGGCAACAGCGCACTGGACCAGGTGCTGCACCATGGGCAATCGCAGCTGGCGCAACTGGCCATCGATGACCCTCCCACCGTGTTGTACGCCCTGCTGGAAAGCTATCCGTGGAGCCGGGCGGTGATCGCGGTGACGGTGCTGGTGAGTTTCGTGTTCTTCGTGACCTCGGCCGATTCCGGTGCGGTGGTGCTGTCCACGCTGTCATCGCATGGCGGGGCGCCCGAAGACGACGGTCCGCGCTGGCTGCGGGTGTTCTGGGGCACGGTGACCGCGGTGGTCACCGCCGGGCTGCTGTTGGCCGGCAACATGGATGCGCTGAAATCCGCGGTGGTGCTGGCCTCGCTGCCGTTCTCGGCGGTGCTGCTGCTGATGGCGTGGGGGCTGATGCGGTCCTTTGCCGATGAGTCGCACCGCAAGCGGGCGCTGCAGTACCGGGCCTCGCCATTGGTGGGGGCCAGCCGGCACCACCAGGGCTGGCGCCAGCGGCTGGGGCGGGCGGTCAATTTCCCGGTGCGCGACCAGGTGTACCGGTTCATGGATACCGACGTGAAGCCGGCGATGGAAGCGGTGGCCGAGCAACTGCGCGGGGATGGCTGGGAGGTTTCCACGCGGCTGGAAGCGGGTGACATGGAGCTGTCGGTCAACCATGGCGAGCAGCAGGATTTCCTGTACCGGGTGATCCTGACCGGTTACCGGGTGCCGTCGTTCGCCTCGCACCAGGCGCGCAACAGCCGCTACTACCGGGCCGAGGTGCATCTGTACGAGGGCAGCCAGGATTACGATCTGGTCGATTACAGCCGCGAGCAGATCATCAACGACATCATCAGCCAGTACGAGCGCCACGTGCAGTTCCTGCACCTGAGTCGCTGATTTCCGGCGCCGCCGGGCCATGCTCGGCGGGTTGGTCGGGATGCCGCGAAAGGCGCCGCCGAGCATGGCTCGGCGCTACCGGGTTGCCGGCTGGTGGGGTAGCGCCGAGCCATGCTCGGCGAGCGCAGCGGCAACGGCAGAGGCGTGACGGCCAACGGTCGTCACCCACCAGAGCGGGAGGCGGACGGCCAGCGGCCCTCCCTACCGATGGTCAAGAAACCGTCATACGGGTCGATAGAGAGGCTGTCCGCCCCCTTCCGAGTTCCGTGATGCGTACCGCTTTCCTTTCTTCCCGCTCCACGCGTCCGCCCAGCGTGGCCCGTCGCCTGATGCTCGGCACCGGCCTGCTCGCCCTGGCCTGCTTCGGTTTCACCGCCGTGATCAGTTACTGGCGCAGCAGCGATGCGTTGCTGGACAGCGCGCAGGCCCGCCTGCAGGACCTGGCCGGGCAGGAGGCACAGCGGATCGCGGCCGAGATCGCGGTGGCCGCCGACACCGGCACGGCGCTGGCCAACAGTTTCAGCGTGCAGCGATCGCTGGGCAGCCTGGACCGGACGGCGGCCAACGAAGTCATCCGCGCCCAGCTGCAGGCGCACCCGCAGTGGCTCGGCATGGGCACCTTGTGGGAGCCCGATGCCTTCGATGGCAAGGACGCTGCGTTCGTGGACAGCGAGGGCCATGATGGCAGCGGCCGCTTCATGGCCTGGTGGGCCTGGCAGGACGGTACGCTGGTGCGCGAAGCGCTGCGCGATTACGAAAAGCCCGGTGATGGTGATTGGAACCTCAAGCCGCGGCAGACGCTCGCCCAGGCCGTGGTGGAACCGTACTACTACCCGGTGGCCGGCAAGGACACCCTGATGACCACCGTGGCCACCCCGATCCTCGAAGACGGGCGCTACCAAGGGGTGATCACGGTCGACTTCACGCTGGCGGCGCTGCAGGCGCGCATCGCGGCGATGCGGCCGATGGAGGTCGGCCACGCCACCCTGCTGTCGCCGGCCGGTTCGGTGATGGCCAGCCGTAATGCGGATGAGGTCGGCAAGCTGCGTGACGATGCCGGTACCCAGGCGATGCTGGCCGCCGTCGCCAAGGGCGAGACGATCGGCAGCCAAGCCCGCTTCAATGGCGAGGAGGAGCTGCAGGTGTTCGTGCCGTTGCGGGTAGGCTCGGCGCCGCAGGTGTTCGCCTTGGGCATCGCGGTGCCGAAGGCGCACGTGATGGCGCAGGCGCGCACGCTGCTGTGGGTGATCGTGGCAGTGGGCCTGTTCTCGGCCGTGCTGCTGAGCGCGGCCTTGTTCGTGCTGCTGCGTGCGCTGGTGCTGAAGCCCTTGGCCGAGGCCGAACGCGTGTCCGCGGCGGTGGCCGAGGGGCGCCTGGACAGCCGTATCAGCGCATCGCGCAATGACGAAGTGGGGCGCCTGTTGACCTCGATGGGGGCGATGCAGGCCCAGCTGCGCGCGGTGATCGCCGCGCAGGCCGACATGGCGCGCCGGCATGACGAAGGGCAGATGAGCTATCGGCTGGATGATGGCGCCTTCCCCGGGGAGTATGGCCGCATGGTGGCTGGCACCAACATGCTGGTGGCTGGGCACGTGGACGTGCAGCGTCGGCTGGTCGAGGTCATGGCCTGCTACGCGGTGGGCGACATGAGCGCGGACATGGTGGAGCTGCCCGGCGAGAAGGCGATGATCAGCGCGGCGATGCGCGACACCAAAGCCAACCTGCAGGCGATCAACGCGCAGATCCTGCAGCTGGCACATGCTGCAGCGGCCGGTGATTTCACCCAGCGCGGTGATGTGGCGCGCTTCACCCACGATTTCCGCAGCATGGTGGAGGGTCTGAATACCCTGATGCATACCACCGATGGCAACCTGGCCGAGCTGTCGCGGCTGCTGCAGGCGATCGCCCGGGGCGACCTTACCGCGCGCATGCAGGGTGATTTCCACGGCGTGTTCGCCCGGATGCGGCGCGATGCCGATACCACGGTGGAGCAGCTGACGCGCATCGTCGGGGGCATCCAGCAGGCCAGCGCGATGATCAACAGTGCGGCAGGCGAGATCGCCGCAGGCAACGAGGACCTGTCGCAGCGTACCGAACAACAGGCGGCCAGCCTGGAAGAAACCGCGGCGTCTATGGAGGAACTGACCTCCACCGTGCGCCAGAATGCCGACCACGCACGCCAGGCCAACCAGCTGGTGCAGGGTACCGCCGCGGTGGCGTCACAAGGAGGGGAGGTGGTCGCGCAGGTGGTGCAGACCATGACCGGTATCGAAGGATCCTCGCGGCGCATCGCCGAGATCATCACGGTGATCGACGGCATCGCGTTCCAGACCAACATCCTGGCGCTGAATGCCGCGGTGGAAGCCGCGCGTGCCGGTGAACAGGGTCGCGGCTTTGCCGTGGTCGCCACCGAAGTACGCGCGCTGGCACAGCGTTCGGCCACTGCCGCGCGCGAGATCAAGGGCCTGATCGATGATTCGGTCGGACAGGTGGAGCAGGGCGCCCAGCTGGTGCGCCAGGCCGGCAGCACCATGCAGGACATCGTCACGTCGGTGCACCGGGTGACGGACATCATGGCCGAGATCTCCGCTGCCTCGCAGGAGCAGAGCGCGGGCTTCGAGCAGGTCAGCCAGACCGTGGTGCAGATGGACGAGGCGACCCAGCAGAATGCCGCGCTGGTGGAAGAAGCCAATGCCGCGGCGCGTTCACTGGAAGAGCAGTCGCACGAACTGCAGCAGGCGGTGGCGATCTTCCGCCTGCGCGAGACCTCCACCCGTACGCACCGCGCCGCGCTCACCGCCGAGCCTGCATGAGGTCCCGACGGTAGCGCCGAGCCATGCTCGGCGAGCGCAGCGGCAAAGGCAAATGCGTGACGACCAGCGGTCGTCACCCACCAGAGCCAGAAGCGGACGGCCAGCGGCCGTCCCTACCGCCGGTCATCCACCACGGTAGCGCCGAGCCATGCTCGGCGGAATCCGTCGGGTGTCGTGGAAAAGCGCCGCCGAGCGCGGCCCGGCCCCTGCTCCGAGATGCCGCGTTTACGGACGCAGCAGCACCTTGCCGGTGCGTCCCCCTGCCAGGCTGGCTGCGGCCGCGTCGGCGATCTGCGCGAGCGGATAGACCGCCTGCACCGGCAGCTGCAGGCCACCGGCAGCGGCACGCTCCAACAGCTCGCCTACCAGTCGGCGCTTGTCCTCCACGGCCATCGCCTGGCTGACCTTGCTGCCCCAGAAGCCCTTCACCGTGGCCTGCTTGAAGATCACCTCACCGGAAGGAATCTGCATCGGTTCGCCGGTCATCGAACCGAACGACACCAACGTGCCGCCCTCGCCAAGCAACCCCAGCAGATCGCCGCTGGCGGTGCCGCCGATCGAGTCCACTGCGGCGCTCGCCAGCCGGTCGCCGAGCGCTGTGCGCACCGCCTGCTGCCAGTTGTCGGAGGCGGTGGAGAACACGTGGGTGATGCCCAGTGCTTCCAGTTCGGCGACGCCGTCGTCGCGGCGGACCAGATTGGCGACATTGACTCCGCGTGCGCTGGCCAGCATCGCCAGCGTCTTGCCGACCGCACCGTTCGCGGTGTTCTGCACGATCCAGTCGCCCTTTTCCACGTGCAGGAATTCCAGCAGCATCAGCGCGCTGAGTGGCATCGCGATCAGCTGCGCTGCGGTTTCATCGGCGATCACATCCGGCATCGGGATCACCATCCTCACCGGTGCGATGAAGGCTTCGGCCCAGGTGCCATGCACCGAAGCGGCGGCCACCCGCTGGCCTGGCGCGAGTGCTTCCACGCCTTCGCCGAGGGCATCGATGATGCCCAGGCCCTCGCTGCCACCGACGGCCGGAAGGGTCGGCTTGTAACCGTACTGCCCGCGCACCGTCCACAGGTCGTGGTTGTGGATCGGAGCGAGCACGGTGCGGATGCGCACTTCACCCGGACCGGGCTCGGGCAGGTCCGTCTGGCCTTCGGAGAGAACAGAGGTGGGGTCGCCAAAGCTGGCGTGGAGGGCGGCGCGCATGCGGAATCCTGGTGGGGGGGGAGGCCCACAGGGTGCCACCGCGCGCGGTAACGGCAGGTCAACGGCAACGGCGATGGGGCAGTGGCAGCCGGTGGAGGACGGCCAGCGGCCGTCAGTACCGGGGTCAGCGCTTGCGGCGGAAGGCGGCCGGGGTGCGGGCGCCGACGATGATCATGCGCACCATCGTGGAAATCTCTTCGATCAGCTCGGCATCCTTTTCCGGCGGCTGGTCCATCGCGCTGGCGCCCATCGCGAACACCAGCCGGGTGATCGCCTTGGCAGCCAGCTGCGGGGCATGCAGGCGTACCCCGTCCATCGCGGCCAGCCTGACCAGATCGACCTGCAGCTCGTCTTCGAAGTACTGCAGCTCGCGTTCCACCGCATGCTTGAAGTCATCCGAACCGACCGCGCCCTCGCGCAGCAGCACGTGCAGCAGCTTGTCGTCGGCGCGCAGCTGTTCCATGAAGGTCTCCACCGACACCCAGACCACGCTGGTGGCCGACACCGTGGCACGGCGGCGGGCCTGGCCGATGATGGTGCGCAGCGAGCGCCCGGCCAGGTCGATCAGCGCGATGGACAGTTCGTCCATGTCACGGAACTGGCGGTAGAAACTGTTCGGTGCGATGCCCGCCTCGCGCGCGACTTCACGCAGGCTCAGGGTGGACAGGCTGCGGTGCGGCCCGATCAGCGCCAGCGCCGCGATGATCAGATCCTCGCGGGTCACCGTACGGCGGACCGGCGTGGCGTCTTCGGGCGGAGGCGTGAGAATGGGGGGCATGGGGCAACCGGGTGGACCAAGCGTGAATCATACCTGATCCGGCTGGATATACACCTGTATACACAGCTGTGTGCGCGCACGTATAGTTGGATCCATGAACACTGCCGTCCGCCCTGCCATGGTTGATCGTCCGTCGCTGCTCTCGCCGCATCGCTGGCTGTCGCCCGCGCTTTTTGATTACTGGGCGGGGCAGGTCAACCGCCTGTGGACGCTGCGCCAGCCGCTGGCACGCCTGCTGCGGCGTGAGCCGGCCGGCGAGGGCGCCTGCACCCTGATACTGCGCACCAACCGCCACTGGCGCGGCATGCAGCCGGGCCAGCACGTGACCCTGGGTATTGAAATCAACGGCCGTCTGCTGCATCGCAGCTACAGCCCGACGCTGCTCGGCCGCAACGTGCTGGCGATCACCGTCAAGGCCGTGGATGGCGGCCGGGTCAGCCAGTACCTGGTGTCACAGGCTCGCCGCGGCAGTGTTTTCCACATCGGTGAGGCGTTCGGTGAGTTCTCGGTGCCCACCGCGGCCCCGCTGCTGCTGCTGGCCGCTGGCAGTGGCATCACGCCGATGCGCAGCCTGCTGCGCGCGCTGTCCATGCGCCCGCTCGGTGCACCGGTGGACCTGTATTACTGGGAGCGCGGCCCCGCCGGCTTCAACTTCCGCGAGGAGCTGCTGGCGATGGCGGCAGCCGACCCGCAACTGCAGGTGCGCCTGCTGGCCACGCGCGATGCGCAGGCGCCAGCGGCACGCATCGACCGCGTGGCCTTCGACAGCCTGGGGGATGTGCCGCTGGCGCAGCGCCACGTGCTGGCCTGTGGTCCGGACGGCTTCGTGGCTGCAGCGCGCAACCGCCTGCTGCATCACGTGGCAGGTTTCCAGGCCGAAGCCTTCACGGCGCCTGCGGTGGCTGCCGATGACCAGGGCGAGGTCCAGCTGACCCTGGCACGCAGTGGCCGCACGCTGACCGTGCCACGCGGCAGGGCACTGCTGGACAGCCTGGAAGCCCAAGGGCTCAATCCGAAGCATGGCTGCCGCATGGGCATCTGCAATACCTGCACCTGCGTGCGCGCCAGTGGCGCCACCCGGCACCTGCGTACTGGCCAGGACCAGGATGAACCGGCGATGCCGGTACGTATCTGCGTGAGTGCCCCGACCACCGACCTGGTTCTGGATCTTTAAAGGAAGCCTTTGCTGATGAGCCGCCCTGATCGTGCCCTGACCCCTGCTGAGCTGAACGCCTTCGGCGCCGAACTGGACGCGATCCGCGACCGGGTCATCGGCGAACTGGGCGCCAAGGACACCCGCTACATTCGTCGCGTCGCCGCCGCCGTGCGCTGGTCCGGCGTGCTCGGCCGCCTGCTGCTGTTCGTTGGCGCGTTCTCGCCGCTGTTCTGGTCGCCGCTGCTGTGGCCGGCGTGCATCGCCGGTACGCTGCTGCTGGCGCTGTCCAAGATCCTGGAAAACATGGAGCTGGGCCACAACGTGATGCACGGGCAGTACGACTGGACCGGCGACCCGAAGCTGGACGGCAACAGCTACGAGTGGGACATCGTGGCCACCAGTGACAACTGGCGCAAGACCCACAACTTCAAGCACCACACCTATACCAACGTGCGCGGCATGGACGATGACATCGGCTACGGCCTGCTGCGCATCTTCCCCGAGCAGCGCTGGCGTCCGTTCTACCTGCTGCAGCCGATCATCGCGCCGGTCTTCGCGCTGCTGTTCCAGTGGGGCGTGGCGATCCAGGACCTGCGCATCGGGCGCTGGCTGAAGGGCCGCATGACCGCCCGCCAGCTGTGGAAGGAGACCCGTCCGGTGGGTGCCAAGATGGCCCGCCAGCTGGGCAAGGACTACCTGCTGTTCCCGGCGCTGGCCGGCCCGTTCTTCCTGCCGGTGATGCTGGGCAACCTGGTGGCCAACGGCATGCGCAACATCTGGACCTACGTGATCATCTTCTGCGGTCATTTCACCGCCGATGCGGAAACCTTCCCAAAGGACTGCCTGCGCAACGAATCGCGCGGTCACTGGTACCTGCGCCAGCTGCGCGGCTCGTCCAACCTCAAGGGCGGCTGGGTGATCAACGTGCTGTCGGGCAACCTGAGCCATCAGATCGAGCACCACTTCTACCCGGACCTGCCGGCCAACCGCTATTCACGCATCGCCGTGGAAGTGAAGGACATCTGCCGCCGCTATGGCCAGCACTACAACACCGGCTCACTGCCGAGCCAGTTCGGCCAGGTCGTCTGGCGCATCCTGCGGCATGCGTTCCCCAGCCGTCCGGCGCGCATGAGCTCCCGCGAGCCGGTGGCGGGCACAGCCTGAACGGCCAGGGCCCGCGCTATGCAAAGCGCGGGCAATCGCTGAGAATTGCACGCATTGCGTTGTTTTCCGTAAAGGCGTGCGAGTGAACGTTGCGGTATCGTCCCCGGTCTCCATCGAGAGCCCATCCCCCTCGCCGCAGCCCTTGCCCGAGTCCCATGTCGCACAGATCGTCGCGGACGTCGGCGGGACCTTCGCCCGCCTGGCCTGGTCGTGCGGCGCTGGGCGCACGCCACGCATCGAGGGTTTCCGGCGCTACCGCTGTGCCGACCATCCGAGCCTGTCCTCCATCCTGGCCGACTTCGCCGGCGAACGTGCAGGGCCTGGTTGTGGCGCGGTAGTGGCCATCGCCGGGCTGCTGCGCGGCGATGTGCTGGTGAACGCGAACCTGCCCTGGCCGGTGGCCGTCGAATCCACGCGCCAGCAGGCAGGATTGCATTCGCTGCAGCTGATCAACGATTTCGAAGCGGTCGCGCTGGCGATCCCGCACGTGCGCGCCGATGCACTGGTCGCGCTGCATGGCAGCGGCGATCCAACCACGGCGTGGCCGGCGCTGGTGCTCGGGCCTGGTACCGGACTGGGTGCTGCGCTGCGCTTTGCCGATGGCGCGCGTCCGGTGCTGGCCAGTGAAGTCGGTCATTCGGCGCTGTCGGCAGGTACCGCGCTGGAGCTGGACGTGCTGCGCCTGCTGCTGCAGCGCTGGGACCACGTCGACAACGAACGCGTTTTGTCCGGCACCGGCATGCTCAATCTTTACCAGTGTCTGTGCCAACTGCGTGGCGCGAGCGCGCACTGGGACGACACCGAAGCGCTGCTCGCTGCCGCGCACCGGGGCGATGATCCGCTGGCGCTTGAAACCGTCCACATGTTCTGCGGCTGGCTGGGCAGCTTCGTCGGTGACCTGGCGATTGCGTTCGGTGCACGCGCGGTCTACCTCGCCGGCGGGGTCTCGGCGCATATCGCGCCGTTCCTGCCGGACAGCCCGTTCGTGGCACGCTTCCTCAACAAGGGCGTACTGGCCAGCGTGCTGCAGCAGGTGCCGGTGTGGCGGGTTGAACATGGCGAACTGGGCGTACTCGGTGCAGCGGCGTGGAACGCGTCGCTGGCCCGGTAAAACGAGGCCGCCGCGCCCGGTGGCACAACCAATAGAGGGATGCGCATGACCGATCGTAGAAGCTTCCTGCAGGCCGGTGCGTTGGCAGTCGGCGCTCTCGGACTGCCACGCAGCGCACGCGCTGCCGCGGCCGATCCGGGGCCCCGGGTGGTGTCGACCTGGGACTTCGGAGTGGGTGCCAACCACGTGGCCTGGAAGACCCTGGCTGCGGGCGGCAGCGCGCTGGACGCGGTGGAACAGGGCGCACGCTGGGCGGAGAGCGAACTGTGCAATCCGACCGTGGGACGCTGCGGCAACCCCGACCGCGACGGCAACCTCAGCCTGGATGCCAGCATCATGGACGGCGACGGTCGCTGTGGCTCGGTCGCGGCGCTGATCGACATCCTGCATCCGGTATCGGTTGCGCGCCGGGTGATGGAACAGACCCCGCACGTGATGCTGGTCGGGCAGGGCGCACAGGCTTTCGCGGTTGAGCAGGGTTTCCCGCGCGGCAAGCTGCTCACCCCCGCCGCCGAAAAGGCCTGGAAGGCGTGGCTGCAGACCGCCGAGTACGCACCGCAGATCAATGCCGAACGCCGCGGCCTTCCTGGCGACAGCAGCAACCATGACACGCTGGGCATCCTGGCCCGCGACGCACAGGGTCGGCTGGCCGGGGCCTGCACCACCAGCGGCATGGCGTGGAAGATGCAGGGCCGGGTGGGTGACAGCCCGATCATCGGCGCTGGCCTGTACGTGGACAACGACGTCGGCGCGGCGACCGCATCGGGTGTCGGCGAGGAGATGATCCGCAACGCGGCCTCGTTCCTGGTGGTGGAACTGATGCGCCAGGGCCGCAGTCCGGCCGAGGCCTGCCGCGAGGCGATCGCACGGGTGGTGCGCAAGCGCCCCGAAGCCAGCCGCACACTGCAGGTCTGTTTCCTGGCGATGAATCGTGACGGCGAGGTCGGCGCCTACGCCTTGCATCGTGGGTTCGTCTACGCCGTGTGCGATGCGCAACGCCAGGACGGGCTGCACGATGCCGACTCGGTGTACCGCACGGAGCAGACCTGAGCATGCGCCGGCTGCTGGAGATCGCCGCTGATGGGGTTGGATCTGCGCTGGCCGCGCAGGCCGGCGGAGCGGACCGGGTGGAACTGTTCGCCGACCTCGCCTCCGGTGGCCTCACGCCCTCGCATGCAACGCTGGCGGTCAGCCGCGACCGGGTGCGCCTGCCGCTGTTCGTGCTGATCCGGCCGCGCGCCGGGGACTTCCTGTATGGCGGTTGGGAAGCGGACGTCATGCTGCGCGACATCCAGCATTGCCGCGCACTGGGCATGGACGGCGTGGTGCTCGGCGCGTTGACGGCCGAGGGCGACGTCGATGCCGCGCTGTGCCGCGAGCTGGTGGCGGCGGCAGGCGGCCTGCCGGTCACTTTCCATCGCGCCTTCGATGCGGCGCGCGAGCTGCCCGAGGCGCTGGAGGCGGTGATCGGGCTGGGCTGCGCGCGGGTGCTGAGCTCCGGTGGCCACGGCTCGGCGGTGGAAGGCGCGGACGTGCTGGCGGGCATGGTCCAGCGGTCTGCGGGACGCATCGGGATCATCGCCGGGGCGGGCCTTGCCGCGTCCAACATCGCCGAAGTCGCCCAGCGCAGTGGCTGCACCGAACTGCATGCCTCGGCGAAGGCGCTCAAGCGCAGTGCGATGCAGCACCACAACCGCGCCCTGTCCGGCCTGGTGCTGGACCATCAGCAGAGCGACGCCACGCAGGTTGCCGCGTTGCGTGCCGCGCTGGACGCGCTGCCGGACCCGCGCTGACGACCGCATCACGGGCTGGACACGACGCTGTTTATCGTTTATCAATAAACGCAGGGCGCTCTTCCGGCGCCTGTCTGCTGGAGGCTCCGTGCCAAGCCGTACCCGCCGCGCGCCTGATCCGCGTGGCATCTTCAAGCTGACCCATGCCGCCATCCACGCCGTCGTGGCGATGTGCTGGCTCGGCATCCTGGCCGCGCTGTGCGCGGTGCCGCTGGTGTTGCAGCGTCCGGCGCGGCTGCTCGATGCGGTCGACGCGTCGGTGGTGGCCGACCATGGCGATGCGCCGCACCTGCTGCTGCACTTCAGTGCCGGCCTGCTGGCCATCGTGGCGCTGCTGGCGCTGGGCCTGGTGTTCCTGCGCCACCTGCAGCGCCTGGTGCGCTCGGTGGGCGACCGGCAACCGTTCACCCGGGGCAATGTCACCCGCCTGCGCCGGATGGCCTGGCTGATGCTGGCGATGGAGCTGCTGTCGATCCTCATCGGCGTCTATGCCAGCTGGATGGGACCGCAGTTCGCCTGGATGGAAGTAGGCGGCGGCATGTCGATCACCGGACTGGTGGCGGTGCTGATGCTGTTCGTCATCGCCCATGTGTTTGCCGTGGGCACTGCGATGCGTGAGGACCTGGAGGGGGTGGTCTGATGGCGATCGTCATCACCCTGGACCGCATGCTGCAGCAACGCGGCATGACCCTGTCCGAGCTGGCCGGGCGCATCGACATCACCCTGGCCAACCTGTCCATCCTGAAGACCGGCAAGGCGCGTGCGATCCGCTTTTCCACGCTCGATGCGATCTGCCGCGAACTGCGCTGCACGCCCGGTGACCTGCTCGGGCACGATCCGGCCGCGACGCAGGACGACGGCGCCTGATCCTGCAGCAACCGCACTTCTTCCCCTTCAACCACAGAAAAGAACCCACGCATGGAATGGCTGGCTGACCCCTCGATATGGATGGGGCTTGCAACCCTGGTAGTGCTTGAGATCGTGCTGGGCATCGACAACCTGGTGTTCATCGCGATCCTGGCCGACAAGCTGCCTCCGCACCAGCGCGACCGCGCGCGGGTGATCGGCCTGACCCTGGCGCTGCTGATGCGGCTGGTGCTGCTGGCCGCGCTGTCGTGGATCATGAAACTCACCGAGCCGCTGTTCTCGGTGATGGAGCACGCGTTCTCCGGGCGCGACCTGATCCTGCTGGTGGGCGGCCTGTTCCTGCTGTTCAAGGGCACCATGGAACTGCACGAGCGGCTGGAAGGCCGTACGCACGAAGGCGGCGGCAACCGGGTATACGCCAGCTTCGGCACGGTGGTGGCGCAGATCGTGGTGCTCGATGCGGTGTTCTCGCTGGACTCGGTGATCACTGCGGTCGGCATGGTCGACAACCTGGGCGTCATGTATGCAGCAGTGACCATCGCGATGGCGCTGATGCTGCTCGCCAGCAAGCCGCTGACGCGCTTCGTCAACCGCCATCCCACCGTGGTGGTGCTGTGCCTGGGCTTCCTGCTGATGATCGGCTTCAGCCTGGTGGCCGAGGGCCTGGGCTTCAGGATCCCGAAGGGCTATCTGTACGCGGCGATCGCGTTCTCGATCCTGGTGGAAGGCTTCAACCAGTGGGTGGGCTTCAACCGCGAGCGCGACCAGGCTCAGCTGCCGTTCCGCCAGCGCACCGCCGATGCGGTGATGCGCATGTTCGGGGTACGCGATGTCGGCGCGTACGAGGACGATGGGGATCCGGCAGCTGGCGTCGGCGGGGAGCGTCTGCAACCAGTGGAGCAGGACATGATCCGCAGTGTGCTGACCCTGGCCGAACGGCCGGTGTCCAGCGTGATGACCGTGCGCACCGATGTGCAGTGGATCGATATCAGCCGTGGCACCGAAGATGTCATTGCACGGTTGATCGCCAGCCCCCACACCCGCCTGCTGGTCGCCGACGGCGACCTGGACCGCCTGCGTGGCGTGGTGCAGAGCCGTGACCTGCTGGCCAACCTGCTGCAGGGCAAACCGCTGCAGCTGGAGGCCAGCCTGCGCGAGGCCCAGTTTGTTTCCTCCAACGCCAGCGCGCTGCAGGTGCTGGAGCTGATCCGACAGCATCCGGTGCCGCTGGCGGTGGCCGTGGATGAGTACGGCAGCGTGGAAGGGCTGGTGACCGCCAACGATCTGCTGGCCGCCATCGCCGGCGACCTCGCCGACACCCAGGATGAGCGTTATGGCATCACCGGGATCGCCGACCAGCAGTGGGAGGCCGACGGCGCGCTGACCCTGGACGACCTGCAGCGCATGGCCGGCATCCGCTTCGAGCGCAGCGGCGACTACCAGACGTTGTCCGGGCTGGTCCTGCATGCGCTGGACAGGATGCCGCTGGCCGGCGATGTGATCGAGCACGCAGGCTTCCGGCTGCGGGTGCTGTCGATGGAGAAGCGCAGGGTGGGACGGGTGGCCTTGCAGCGCATTTCTGAACAAGTCAGCTGACGCCGGCCTTGGCGATACGGAGTACGCGACACACCGCGTCGCGAGTCGCCCGGAATGTCTTCACGCGTTGAACACATTGCTGATTGCGTAATGTGAAGGTTGTCCGGTCGGGGGAGGGGAACGCACCGTACTGCGTTACGTCTTACACGGCTGGAATCCTTCCGGCCAGGTGGTCATGCAATGGCATGCACTGCTGGCCCCACCCAGCAGGAAACTCCCATGGCGGCATTGCAGCAGCGCACTCTCGATCTCATCCGCAGCAACGAGGAACAGGTCCTCACGCAGTGGCAGCAGACCCTTGCCGCCGCAGGCCAGGGACAGGACAACCGCATTTCCAGCCACGAAGTGGATTCGCAGCTTCGTGAGTTCTGGCGGCTGTTCCTGCAGTCCATCCCGGCCGCCGATGTCGGCAGCCTGCAGGGCCCGGAATGGCAGGGCCTGCGCCGCTTCCTGGAAGACCTGTCCGCCGATCGCGCGCGCAGGGGCTTCAATTCGTCGGAGACGGCGAGCTTCATCTTCTCGCTGAAGCGCCCGTTGTTCGCCCAGGTCCAGGCGGCCCTGGCAGCTGATCCGGCGCAGCTGGGAGACCAGCTGTGGGCCATCTCCGAACTGCTGGACCTGCTCGGCCTGCAGACCGTGAAGGCATTCCAGAAGAGCCGCGAAGAGGTCATCCAGCGCCAGCAGGAAGAAATGCTCGAGCTGTCCACCCCGGTGGTGAAGCTGTGGGAAGGCGTGCTGGCGCTGCCGATGATCGGCACGCTGGATTCGCAGCGCACCCAGGTGGTGATGGAGTCGCTGCTGCAGCGGATCGTAGAAACCGGATCGGAAATCGCCATCATCGACATCACCGGCGTACCCACGGTGGATACGCTGGTGGCCCAGCACCTGCTCAAGACCGTCACCGCGATCCGCCTGATGGGCGCCGACGCGATCATCAGTGGCGTGCGCCCGCAGATCGCACAGACCATCGTGCACCTGGGCCTGGACCTGCAGGGCATCGTGACCAAGGCCAACCTGGCCGACGCCCTCGCACTGGCGCTCAAGCGGACCGGCCAGACCGTGACCAAGGTGGCAGGCTGAGATGGATCGCATCCCGATCCTGCAGATGGGCGATCTGCTGTTGGTGACCATCCAGGTGGACATGCACGACCAGCTGGCATTGACGCTGCAGGATGACCTGACCGAGAAGATCCAGCGTACTTCCGCACGCGGCGTACTGATCGACATCTCGGCACTGGATATCGTGGATTCCTTCATCGGCCGCATGATCTCGACCATCTCCGCGCTGGCGCGGATCATGGATGCCACCACTGTGGTGGTGGGCATGCAGCCGGCGGTGGCGATCACCCTGGTGGAGCTGGGCCTGGACCTGCGCGGCGTGCGTACCGCGCTGAACGTGGAGCGCGGCATGAAGCTGCTGCAGCTGCCCGCAGGCGACCCATGATCGCCGAGAACGGATCCCTTCCGATTCGCATCGAGCAGGACGTGGTGCTGGCGCGGCAGACCGTGCGGCAGCTGGCGGTCCGCTTCGGGCTGCGGCTGGTGGACCAGACCAAGCTGGTCACCGCCGCCAGCGAACTGGCACGCAACGCGGTGATCTATGGTGGTGGCGGTGACATGCACTGGCGCATCGTCGAACGCGGTGTCCGCCGCGGCATCCAGTTGCAGTTCGCCGACCAGGGGCCGGGTATTCCGGACCAGGTGAAGGCGCTCACCGATGGCTGGTCGTCGGGGTCGGGGATGGGCCTGGGCCTGTCCGGCTCGCGTCGGCTGGTCGATGATTTCGATCTGGACACTGCCGCAGGGCAGGGCACGCGGGTAACCATCACCAAATGGATCTGAATTTTTCCGGTCCGCTTACCCGTGTCGTGGTCGTCGAGGAAACCACCCAGGTCGGGCAGGCACGGCGCGAAGCGTTGCGCGTGGCCGCCGAAGCCGGCTTCAACGAGATCGATGCCGGCCGGGTCGCGCTGGCCGCCACGGAAATGGCGACCAACCTGTGGCGCCACGGTGGCGGCGGTCGCATGACCCTGTCGGTCATCGCCGGTGCCTGCGGCCAAGGGGTGGAGCTGTGCACCTTCGACCGCGGCCCGGGCTTCGTGCTTGCCCAGTGCCTGCAGGATGGGTACTCCACCGGCGGCAGCCAGGGCCTTGGCATGGCCGCCATCGCACGCCAGGCGCGGGTGATGGAGGCCTGGTCCGATGCGCGCGGCTCGATTGTGGTGGTGCGGATCCATCCAGAGCGGGCGCCGCGCGATGCGGACCTTGCCTATGGCGCGGTGCGGCTGCCGATGAAGCATGAGCTCGCCTGCGGCGATGCCTGGCACCTGCGCGTGCAGGACCAGAAACTGGCGTTGACGGTGATCGACGGCCTGGGCCACGGCGCGCTGGCGGCGGAGGCCTCCGAAGGCGGAGTGCGCGTGCTGGCCGCGCTGCCAACCGCCGATTCGGCCGTGGACGCCATCAACGACCTGCATGCCGCATTGTCGGGCTCGCGCGGCGGTGCGGCGGCGGTCGCCTGCGTTTCGCCGGAAAGTGGCGACATTGATTACGCCGGCGTGGGCAACATCGCCGGCAGCCTGCTGATCGGCGATACCTCGCGTGGCATGGCTTCGATGCCCGGCATCGTCGGCGTGCAGTACCGCAAGGCGCAGGCATTCAGCCTTCACGCCCCGGCTGGCACGCTGCTGGTGATGCATAGTGATGGACTGCAGGCGCGGTGGAGCCTGCGCGATTACCCTGGGCTGCAGCATCGCCATCCGGCGTTGGTGGTTGCCGTGCTGCAACGTGATTTTGATCGTGGTCGCGATGATGTCTGCGTCGTCGCGCTGCGCGTGGGAGCCTTCCGATGAGCGTCACCGATCTGTCCCTGCAGCAGGAACTGGAGCGCCTCCGGGTGGAGAACGAGGGCCTGCGCATGGAACTGGACGAGACCAACCAGGGCGTGCTGGCGTTGTATGGCGAACTGGACCAGCAGGCCGAACAGCTGCGCCAGGTGTCCGAACTCAAGAGCCGGTTCCTGTCCTACATGAGCCACGAGTTCCGCACGCCGCTCGGCTCCATCCTGAGCATGACGCGGCTGCTTGACGACGGCATGGACGGTGAGCTGAGCAGCGGGCAGCGGCAGCAGGTGCTGTTCATCAGCAGCGCGGCCAGCGAGCTGCGCGAGATGGTCGACGACCTGCTCGACCTGGCCAAGATCGAGGCCGGCCGGATCACCATTTCACCGGGCTGGTTCGACCTCATGGATCTGTTCTCGGCCCTGCGCGGCATGTTCCGCCCGTTGGTCGAAGGCAATGACATCGAACTGGAGTTCATCGCGCCGCCGCAGTTGCCGATGCTGTACACCGATGACAAGAAGCTGGCGCAGATCCTGCGCAATTACGTGTCCAACGCGTTGAAGTTCACCCCGCGCGGCCGGATCGTGGTCTCCGCCGAGCTGGAAGGCGATGCGGCGGTGCGCTTCAGTGTGCGCGACACCGGCATCGGCATCCCGCAGGAGATGCAGGCGGCGTTGTTCGAGGATTTCATGCAGGTCGATTCGCCGCTGCAGAAGCGCCTGCGGGGTACCGGGCTGGGGCTGTCGCTGTGCAAGCGCTTCGCCGGACTGCTGGGTGGCCATGTCGGGGTCAACAGCGTGCAGGGCGAAGGCTCGGAGTTCTTCGTGGTGGTACCGGTGAACCTTGAAACCGCAGCAGAGGCCGTCGATGCCGCACCGTGACCGCATCCTGATCGTGGATGACAACGTGGCCACGCGCTATGCAGTGCGGCGGGTGCTGGAGCATCACGGTTTCCGCGTGGATGAAGCCGGGATGGGACAGGATGGGCTGGATGCGGTGGCGGTCAATGACTTCGCCGCGCTGGTTCTGGACGTGAACCTGCCCGACATGAGCGGCTTCGACGTCGTCCGCGAACTGCGATCGCAACCGCGTACTGCGTTGCTGCCGGTGGTGCACGTGTCGGCGGCTTCGATCAGCACCGGGGACATGATCACCGGGCTGGACGCCGGCGCCGATGGCTACCTCACCCACCCGGTCGATCCGGAAGTGCTGCTGGCCACCTTGCGCAGCCTGCTGCGGGCCCGCCGCGCCGAAGATGCGCTGCGCGAGGCCGAGGCCCGCTTCGGCGAGATCTTCCGCCAGATCAACGCGCCCATCGCGGTATTGAACGCCGACCTGAGCGTGCGCGACGCCAATGATGCCTTCGCCCGGTTGCTGGGCACCGGCATCAGTGGCGGCTCGCCCCTGGACCGGCTCGGCGGGGCAGGCGATTTCATCGATGGGCTGCGGGGGGCGCTGCAGCGGCGCGAGCGCTGGCAGGGCACCGTCGCCCTGCCCAATCCGGGCGGGACCCCGCGCATGACCCAGTGGCGCCTGACCCCGTACCAGCAGCCCGACCAAGGGCTGGTGGTGGTGGAAGACATCACCGCCCACCACGAGCGCGACCGCGAGCAGCGACGCGAACTGGCGTACCAGATTTCCGAGCGCGAGCGCACCGAAGCCGAGCTGCTGCAGGCGCAGAAGATGGACGCGCTGGGCCAGTTGACCGGCGGCATCGCGCACGACTTCAACAATCTGCTGACCACCATCATCTCCGGCCTGGACATGATCGAACTGGCGGCCGACACCGGCAAGCTGGAGCGGCTGGGCCGCTACATCGATGCCGCGTCCAGTTCGGCCACGCGTGCCGCGGCGTTGACCCAGCGCATGCTGGCCTTCGCGCGCAAGCAGCCGCTGGATCCGCAGCCGTTCGACGTGGCCCAGCGCGTGCATTCGCTGGAAGACCTGCTGCGGCGGACCATCGGTGAGAACATCGAGCTGGAGTTCGAACTCGGCGACGAACCGCTGGTGGCACTGGCCGATCCCAACCAGTTCGAAAGCGTGGTGCTGAACCTGGTGATCAATGCGCGCGATGCGCTGGGCGGCAACGGCCTGATCCGCATCCGCGGTGAGCGCACCACGGTGGAAGGCGACTACAGCCTGGCCGCCGGCGACTACATCAGCGTGAAGGTGATGGACAACGGCAGTGGCATCGAAGCGCACCTGCTGAAGAAGGTCTTCGAACCGTTCTTCACCACCAAGCCACAGGGCGAGGGCACCGGGCTGGGTCTGTCGATGACCTATGGCTTTGCCCGCCAGAGCGGCGGCGTGGCGCGCATCAGCAGCGAACCCGGGGTAGGGACCGAAGTGGAACTGCTGTTGCCACTGGGCGATGCGGCCAAGATCGAGGTGGCCGGGGAGCGCGGTGAAACACCGGTCGGCCGCTTCGAGCGGATCCTGGTGGTGGACGACACCGACTCGGTGCGCCAGATGGTGCAGGACATGCTGCGTGAGGCAGGATACGAGGTCATCGCGGTGGCCGATGCGCGGCAGGCGCTGCGCGAGCTGCGCGACGACGAGGGCATCGCGCTGCTGCTGTCCGATGTCGGCCTGCCGGGCATGAACGGGCGTGAGCTGGCCGATGCCGCTCGCGAGCTGCGTCCGCGCCTGCCGGTGCTGTTCATCACCGGCTACACCGAACGCGCAGCGGTGCGCAATGAGTTCCTCGGGCCGGGAATGGGCCTGCTGCCCAAGCCGTTCAACCTGTCCGAACTGCTGCGCGCGGTGAGTTTCGCCCTGCGTTGAGCCGGACGTCCGTGCGTCTAGATGCCGCCTTCGCGCGGCAGTGGCGCGGGAACATTCAGCTGCCCGCCGGCCGCGACGTAGGCGGCCAGCGCTTCACCCTGGCTGAGCAGGTGGCGGTTCATCGTCGCTTCGGCCGCAGCTGCATCCCGACGGCGGATGCAGTCCATCAGCTCGCGGTGTTCGGCCAATGACTGGGCCATCCGGCCCGGCGTCAGCAGCTGGCGGCCACGGTGCATCTTGAGGATCCGGTGCAGGTCATGGGTCACCCGGATCAGCCACGGATTGCCGGCGTGGGTCTGCAGGGATTCGTGAATGAAGTAGTTGTTGCGGTAGTACTCGGCCAGGTCGCCGGCCGCGGCCGCCGCTTCCATGGCATCGTGCAGGGCCTGCAGCTGGGCGATGCCGGCGTCATCGATGCGGCGCACCGCATCGTGCGCGCAGCGGCCTTCCAGCATCGCCATCACCGGGAACAGCTGGTTGAGGTCTTCCAGGGTGAGGCGGGTGACCCGGCTGCCACGCCCGGCATCGATCTGCACCAGGCCTTCGGCGGCCAGCAGTTTCAGGCTTTCGCGCAGCGGCGTACGGCTGATGCCGAGTTCCTCGGCCAGTGCCGGTTCGTCGATCCATTCGCCCGGTGGCAGAAGGTAATCGTAGATCTTCTGCCGCAGTTGTTCGGCCACCTCTTCATAGAGTGGCACGCGGCGGGTGCTTTTACGGGGGCCGGGGGCCAGGGGCATGGTGGTTTTACGGTCCAGGTGATGCATCAGTCTAGCCGCTGCACCGGGAGGTGACGACCAACCGTCGCCACCTCCCGGAGGGATTACATCCAGCCCGGTACCACGAACAGCAGCCACGCCAGCAGCGGGCCGAAGGCCACCACCAGTCCGCTGTAGACCAGGAAGCGACGGAACAGTGCCTCACGCTCTTCCTTCGCCGCCGACGCCACCACCAGCGCGCCATTGGTGGAGAACGGGCTGACGTCCACCACCGTGGACGACACCGCCAGGGCGCAGATGACGCCGGCGGCGCTGAGGTGGCCCTGCATCAGGAACGGAACCGCCAGCGGGATCGTGGCGCCCAGCACGGCCGCCGAGGAGGCGAACGCCGAGACGATGCCGCCCACGTAGCAGACCAGCAGCGCACCCAGCAGCGGGATGCCGATGGCCCCGACGCCGTGGCCGACGAAGTCGACCGCGCCGGCCTTCTGCAGCACCGCGACATAGGTCACCACGCCGCTGATCAGCAGCACGGTGGACCAGCTGATGCCATCCACCGCGCCCTTCTGCGCGGAAGGCGAGGCCAGCGCGATGGCGACCGCGACGGTGATTGCCACCAGGCCAACGTTGAGGTCATACACCAGTGCCGCCACGCCCAGGCCCAGCAGGCCCACCAGGGTGATCAGGCGGTCGCGGTTGATGCGGACTTCGTCCAGTGCCTGCGGATCGTTGGACAGGGTGCCGCCACCGGCACTGACCACCGCGCCATGGCCTTCGATGGCGAACTGGCGCGAGGAGGCCTGCACGCCGGCGACCAGCGGTTCCTCGGCGACCGCACGCCCACGACGCAGCAGCGCGATGCCACCGAAGGCGAAGAAGCAGATGAAAGCCATCAGCAGGTTGAAGCCGAGGCTGGTCAGGAACACCGCCATTTCCGTGACATCCAGTCCTGCCTTCTGCACCACCTGGTTGGTGATGCCGCCGTACACGCTGATCGGCGAGAAGCCGCCGGCCTGCGCGCCGTGGATCACCAGCAGGCCCATCATCAAGGGGTTGATCCTGTACTGCTTGGCAAAGCGCAGTGCGACCGGGCCGATGATCGCCACCGCCGCCGGACCCAGCGCACCGAATGCGGTCAGCACCGCAGTCACGATGAACATCACCCACGGGATGGCCACGATGTGGCCTCTTACTGCTTTCACCGCCCAGTGCACCAGCAGGTCGATGGTGCCGTTTTTCTGCGCGATGGCGAACAGATACGTGATGCCGACCAGGGTCAGGAACAGATCGCCCGGGAATCCGGCAAGGACCTCCTTGCCGTCCATGCCGACCCAGATGCCGCCGACGATGAACGCCAATGCAAAGCCGACGGCACCCATGTTGATGGGCAGGGCCGTGGCCACGATGAACATGATCACCAGACCGATGATCGTTGCAATTTCCGGACTCATGCGCCCTCCCGAGACACCTGGTTCGTTGCTTCCGATGGCGACCCGCCATCCAGGGGTAATGCTTGGACTGCGTGGCCGATGCGCCCACTCATGCGCGCGCGCAGGCCGTTTCCACCCATTCCACGACGCCCTCCAGCGTGTGGAAATCCTCGACCGAGCGCGCCTGCAGCTGCGGATGCAGCTCGCGGGCGAGACGGCTCAATGCATTGCCGGGGCCCAGTTCCAGGAACACCCGTGCGCCGCGTTCCACGGCCTGCTGCATTACGCCCTGCCACTGCACGGTGCAGGCGATCTGGCCGGCCAGGGTGTTGCGGACCTGTTCCGGCGTGGCCACGCGGCGGCCATCGAGGCCGGCCAGCAGCGGCAGCCGTGGGACGTGCAGTGGCGTGTCATCCAGCACCTGGGCGAACGCGGTGGCGGCGGCGGCCAGCAGCGCGGTATGCGCCGGCACGCTGACCGGCAGCGCCACGCAGCGCGCGCCCCGTTGTTCGGCGTTCGCCTGCACGGCCAGCAGATCGGCGCGCAGGCCGCCCAGCACCACGTGGTCGTCACCGTTGACGATGGCGACGGACACGCCGCGCGCGGCGCACAGCGCCTCGATGCTGCCGCGTTCCAGCCCCAGCACCGCCAGCAGGCCGGCGTCGGCGGGACTGGCTGCATCCATGCAGGCGGCGCGGCGCACGGCCAGCTGCAGGCAGGTCGCCGCATCGTAGCTGCCGGCCACCGCGTGCGCGGCCAGTTCGCCGGCGCTGTAGCCGGCAACGACGGTGGGCACCGGCAGGCATGCTTTCAGCGCCAGCCAATGGGTGAGTGCGCCGGCGCAGACCAGCGGTTGGGCGATGGCGTTGTCGAAACGCGAGGGGCGGTTGGCAGCCTCGGTGGGCGCTTCGCCGAGCAGCACAGCCGCCGCAGCCAGCAGGGCGGTGGCATCAGGATCAGCCTGCACGCGGCAGAACATGTCCGGGTGCTGGCCGCCCTGTCCGGGGCACAGGATGGCCAGGCTCATGCGGCTTCCTGCTGCAACAGGAACAGTGCGCAGGCCAGCAGGTCGGCGCTGCCGCCCGGGCTGAGTCGCCGCTGTTCGAAAGCGTGGCAGATCCGTGCCATGTGCGCGGGGGCGTCGGTTGCGCGCACGCCGCCGGCGTCAAGGAAGCCGCGTGCCTGCGCCTGTGCGAACGCCAGGCCTTCGGCGCCGCCACGATGCAGCAGGTTGAGATCATCGGTGACCGCGACCAGCTGCATCAGGGTCTGCAGCAGGGCGGCATCGCGCGCCAGCCCGTCGGCCAGCGCGGCGCGCAGCACCGGTACCGCCACCCCGTGCAGCAGCGGGAAGCCCGCGGCCGCCTGTTCGCGCACCCCCGGGACGGCATGGCGGACACGCGCACGCTGCCCGGGGCTGCCGACATCCAGCGGCGCCTGCAGCAGGGCGTGGCGCCACTGGCGCACGCCGTCGCACACCGCGCCGGCGGAGGGGGCAGGGCAGCCTTCAGCGTGCAGCCGCGCCGACGAAGCCACCAGCAGGCCGAGGCTGAAGATCGCGCCGCGATGCGTATTGACGTTGCCGGTGGCGGCCAGCATGCCGCGCTCGGCCTGGATGCCGAGCTCGCGCAGCGGCGCGAAATCGGCGCTGGCGGTGGCCTGCGCGGCGATCGCGGTGAAGTAACCGCGCAGCGCGAACAGGCTGCGCAGGAAGGTGCCGGCATCCATGTCCTGGTGGCTGCCACGGCTGAAGGGAGTGACCAGTCCGGGCTTCGGGCTGCAGGCCAGTTCGGCGTGCAGCGCGACGATAGCAAGGCGACCGAGCGGACGCGCACGCGGCACGGCCGTCGCCGCGGAAAGCGGGCGGGCCAGCGCACTCATGCGGGCAGCTCCATGCCGGCAAGGCGTGAACGCGCTGCCAGCCAGCAGGCGGCATCGCCCTTGACCAGCACCTGCGCGGCTTCGCCGGCGTACTCCCGCCAGTTCACGGCCTGCGCCGCATCGAACACCAGTTCGCCATCGGCACGCAGGCCGTGCAGCGCCTCCCAGTCCTGCAGCAGGCGGCAGACCTGCGATGCCTGGCGGGGTCCGTCGACCTGCCAGAGCAGGTCCAGGTCGGAGCCTGCATGCAGGTAATCCCGTCCGGTGATCGCCTGCCAGGCGTGGCTGCCAAACACGCGTGGAGACAGTGCCTGGGCCGCGCAGCGGTGCTGCAGCGCTTGCAGGGCAGGGCGCCACGGCGCGGACAATGCTTCGATCACCTCGGTCAACCGCGGCGGGGGCGCGTGACGGATGACCGCCTCGCGCTCGATCCGCAGTGACAACCGTTGCCGGCCCTCATCCAGCGGCAACGGCACGCCGAGCCGCAGCTGTGCGCCATCGACGGCCGGGTCACGCCGCGCCACCACCAGCGGCAGGCGCGCCTGCATCCATGCTCGCAGGCGAGGTTCTGCCTGCGGACTCAGCGTAGTCCACGTCGCCTGCGGGTCGATCCAGACCAGGTCGTGGCGATGCATGTCTCAGGCCTCGCCTGCGGCCACGGCACGGGCGACGTCGTGCGCCAGCAAGCGACCGCCACGTTCCAGCCCGCGCTCGCGGCGCAGGTCGAGCCGCTGCGGTCCGCTCAGCGCGGCGGCCAGCGCGGCGGCAAGGTCGCCCTCCCATACCGCCTCCACCGCGCCCATGCGCACGTAGTTGTCCACGCCGGGTGCGAACACCGGCGAGCTCAGGCTCAGTGCCTGCAGCTTCTCCAGCGGTTGCTTGGTGACGCGCGCCATCGCGCGCAGGTCCATCACCCGTACCTGCGCCTCGGGCAGGGCGAAGATGCGGTCGGCCATCAGGCCGAAGGACAGGAAACCGCCGCTGACCGACTCACCGTAGACCAGGCTGACCAGTGCGGCGCCGCGCCGACGCGCCAGCTCCAGGCTGCGCGCCAGGTGGGCGAAGCAACCGTTGATGCCCAGCAGTTCATCGCGCCGCGCCAGCCGCTGGCCAGCGGTATCGACCAGCATCACGATCGGTCGTTTGGGATGGCCGCGGGTGCTGGCCAGCACGCAGGCCGACAGTGCCAGCGCATGGTCCACGCCGACCTCCAGCTTGTTGGCGGTGCCGATCACCGTCACCTCGCCGCCGGCGGTGCTTGCCGTCCCGGTGAGCACGTCGTCGTTGCGTTCGACGCGATGGCCGGCGGGGAATAGCGCCGGCAGCAACTGATCAAGGTTCATGGGACGCTCCGCGCGGCAACCGCGTCGAGGAAGGCGGCCGTATCCAGCAGCGGCAACCGCTCGGGATCGGCGATGCCCTGGCGGGCCCAGATCTCCAGCCCGTCGCGGCAATCACCGTAGGCCGCGATGCGCGCTTCCAGCTGCTGCTGGGCCTGCTCGAGCGCCGCCAGCGGATCCTGGTCCGGGTCGCACGCGGCGATCGCGGCGACCGCGGCATCGGCGAACGCCTGCATGTGGTCGGCCACCAGGGCGGATGCCTCGCCTGTCAGGTAACGGTGCTTGCCACCGGTCACCCGCCACACCAGCGCGCGATCGCGTGAGTCGAACTCTTCCACGCCGCGGACGGTTTCAATCACTTCCGGGCCTGACAGCGACAGGCGGCCTTCTTCGGACATCAGCACGGCCGAGCAGCAGCGGGCGACGATGCCCATGCCGCCGAACGCACCGTTGCCGCTGCCCACCAGCGCGATGACCGGAACACCCTCGGCACGTGCGGCAAGTACCGCGCGCATGATTTCGGAGATGGCGATCAGCCCGGCATTGGCCTCGTGCAGGCGCACCCCGCCGCTGTCCAGCAGCAACAACACCGCTTCCGGGCGCAGCTCGCGGGCGCGTTCCAGCAGGCCGGTCAGCTTGGCGCCATGCACCTCGCCCACGCCGCCGCCCATGAAGGCGCCTTGCTGTGCAGCGACCAGCACCTCGCGCCCCTGCAGGCGCCCGGCACCGACCACGATGCCATCGTCGAACGCGCCGGGCACGTCCAGCTGTGCCAGGTGCGGGCTGATGGTGCGGCGGCGCGGACCGAAGAATTCGCTGAAGCTGCCAGCATCCAGCAGGCCCTCGATGCGCTCGCGCGCATCGGCTTCGTAGTAGCTGCGCTGGTTCATGCATCACTCCCGCGTTCGGCAAGGGTTTCCAGCGCCTGCTGCAGGCGCAGGCTGACCACCGCCGGGGTGGCGCCGGCATCATTCAGTGACAGGCGGACATCGCGCAGCGGGTGGCGAGCGGCGAAATCAGCCAGCACCGCCTGCCAGACGTCGCCGAACCCGCGCGCGGAGGTGATCACCTCGATCTCCATCGCGCCATCCAGTGGGGCCGGCTCGACCAGCACTTCAAGGTTGCCGGAGGCGACCACGCCGACCAGCGCATGCAGCTCGGCGCTGCCAAGTACCTGGGTGCCGGGAAAACGATAACGAAGGGTTTCCATGGAGAGTGTCCCTTACCAGTTGCGGAAACGTTTGGGCGGTTCGTACAGGCCGCCGGACCAGTGCACCAGGTCCTTCACCGAGCGCGCAGCCAACAGGTCGCGGCTGGCATCGCGGCTGCGCACGCCAAGGTCTTCGGCGCGGCGGATCACCCCGCGGTCGCGCAGGTTTTCCACCATCGCCTTGTCGCGTGCCATGCCCACGGCGGTGTAGCCGGCGACCCCGCGGATCGCCTGTTCGCGCTCTTCCGGCGTACGGCACAGCAGCAGGTTGGCGATGCCTTCTTCGGTGAGGATGTGGGTGACATCGTCGCCATAGATCATCACCGGTGGCAGTGGCATGTTGGCCCGCTCGGCCAGTTCCCAGGCATCGAGACGGTCGACGAAGGCCGGCGCCATGTGTTCGCGGAAGGTTTCCACCATCTGCACGACCAGCTTGCGTCCGCGCGGCATCTGGCCGGGCAGGGCGGCCTGCTGGCCGGCCTTCAGCCAGGCCGGACTGGCGTGACGGCGGCCGCGGGCATCGGAGCCCATGTTCGGCGCGCCGCCAAAACCGGCGATGCGGTCGCGGGTCGCGGTGGAACTGTTGCCCTGCAGGTCGATCTGCAGCGTGGAGCCGATGAACATGTCGCAGGCATACAACCCGGCGGTCTGCGAGAACGCGCGGTTGGATCGCATGCTGCCGTCGGCGCCGGTGAAGAACACGTCCGGGCGGGCCTGGATGTATTTCTCCATGCCCAGTTCAGAGCCGAAGGAGTGAACGGATTTGACGAAGCCCGATTCGATCGCCGGGATCAGCGCCGGGTGCGGATTGAGCGCCCAAT
Organism: Stenotrophomonas sp. CFBP 13724; assembly: GCF_014841975.1. NCBI lineage: Bacteria > Pseudomonadati > Pseudomonadota > Gammaproteobacteria > Lysobacterales > Lysobacteraceae > Stenotrophomonas > Stenotrophomonas sp. CFBP 13724. The sequence continues at coordinate 1,520,932 of NZ_JACYUW010000001.1, read as the reverse complement.
GGCTGCCGATCTTTCCCTTCAGGCCCAGCGATTCGGCATAGGTGGGCAGCAGCAGCTCGATGGCCGCGGTATCGAAGCCGATGCCGTGGTTGAGCCGCTGCACGCCGTATTCGGCGTAGATGCCCTTGATCGCCATCATCGCCATCAACACCTGGATTCCGGAGATCTGCGCCGGATCACGGGTGAACAGCGGTTCGATGTAGTTGGGACGCGGCGCCAGGGTCACGAAGTCGACCCAGTCGGCCGGGATGTCGACGCGGGGAAGCGTGTCGACGATCTCGTTGACCTGGGCGATGACGATGCCGCCACGGAACGCGGTGGCCTCCACGATCACCGGGGTGTCTTCGGTATTGGGGCCGGTGTAGAGGTTGCCGTGGCGGTCGGCGGCCTGCGCGGCCACCAGTGCGATCTTCGGGGTGAGGTCGATGAAGTAGCGGCCGAACAGCTCCAGGTAGGTGTGGATGGCGCCGATGTCGATGCGGCCTTCGGCCACCAGCCCGGCCAGCCGCGCGCCCTGGGGTCCTGAGAAGGAGAAGTCCAGCCGCTTGGCGATGCCGCGCTCGAATACATCCAGGTGCGAAGGCAGCGACAGCACCGACTGCACCATGTGCAGGTCGCGCACCCGTGCCGGGTCGACCTGGGCCAGCGACTCGGCGAGGAAGTCAGCCTGCTTCTGGTTATTGCCTTCCAGGCAGACCCGGTCGCCCGGTTCGATGACGGCTTCGAAGAGGTCGGTCACGCGGGCGTGCGGCACCTCGCGCTGCAGTCCGGCCTCGGCGGCCCGCTGCAGCCGCTGTTGGCGCTGTTGCTCAAGGGTATTCCAGACACGGGTCATGCCACTGACCTTGTAATTACGGAGTAATTACGACGCTATCACCGGATCCCTGACCCTGCAAGCGTGAGTGCAGCAGAAACATCAGCGCACGCGAATCAGTGCGGATGCGTATCATCCGTATCTTTGGCCCGCCACCGGAGTCCTGCTTGACCTCTCTTCGCCCGATCAGTCCGATGGGCCGCGTGTTCGCGTGGACCGCCTTCTTCGAAGCCCTGACCTGGGGGGGCCTGCTGCTGGGCATGTGGCTGAAATACGGCCCGCAGACCACCGAGTCGGTGGTCTGGCTGTTCGGCCGCCTGCATGGGGTGGTGTTCATGGCCTACGTGGCGGTGACCGTGCTGGCTGCACTTCGCCTGCGTTGGCCGTGGTGGGCGACCCTGCTGGCGCTGCTGGCGGCCGTGCCGCCGCTGGTTACCCTGCCGCTGGAATGGTGGTTCCGCCGCCGCGGATTGTTGTCGGCCCAGCGCTGAGGCGCAGCCGCTCAGCGCACCGCGCGCGCCGCGATGCCGACCAGCAGCAGGGCGATGGCCACCAGCACGAAGGCCGTCACCAGGCTGCTCAGCTGGGCCACCAGCCCGACCAGTGCCGGACCGGCCAGCACGCCGGCATAGCCCAGCGTGGTGACCGCGGGGATCGCCAGGCTTTCCGGCATGGCCTTCTGGTTGCCGGCCAGGGTGAACAGCACCGGCACGATGTTCGCGCAGCCCAGGCCGACCAGCGCATAGCCGACCAGTGCCACCGGCAGCGCGCTGGCGAAGGTGGCCAACAGCAGGCCAGCGGCTGCCACCGCACCGCCGATCAGCACCGCACGCTGCTGGCCCAGCCACGCCACAGCGCGATCACCGAACAGACGGGTGACGGTCATCGCGACCGAAAAGACCAGGAAGCCCAGGCCCGCACGGCCCGCTGGCACACCCTGCACCTGGTTGAGGAACACCGCGCTCCAGTCCAGCATCACCCCTTCGCCGAGGAAGGCAACGAAGCACAACACACCGATCAGCAATACGATGCCGCGCGGGATGGCGAACATGGGGGCATCGCCGGGCGCGCGCTCGCTGCGCCAGTACGGCGCGGCCAAGGCCACTATCAGCCCCATCGCCGCCACCAGCAGGCAGGCGCCGACCCACGGCGCCACGCCGAGTGCGAGCAGGCCGGTCATCGCCGCCGCGCCGACCGCCCCGCCGATGCTGTAGAAAGCATGGAATCCGGACATCATCGGGCGCCGGGCATCGCGCTCGACCATCACCGCCTGCAGGTTCATGACGCAGTCGCAGGCGCCGATGCCTGCCCCGAACACGAACAGGGCCAGCGCCAGGCTGATCGCCGATGGGGCGAGGGACAGCAGCGGCAGGGTCAGGCCGGCCATCAGCAGGGTCACCAGCATCAACGCGCGGCAGCCGTGGCGCGCGGCCAATGCGCCGGCCACCGGCATCGCCAGCAGCGAGCCGGCGCCGAGGCACAGCAGGGTCAGGCCGAGGCCGCCTTCGTCCAGGCCGGTGCGTGCCTTGGCGAAGGGAACCAGCGGGGCCCAGGCCGCGATGGCGAAGCCGGGCAGGAAGAACACGGCGCGCGTGGCATGCTGCTGCCGCAGGGCGACGGACGGGATAGCTGCAGACATCGGTAGGCTCGGTGAGGGAATCAGGAAGACGGGGCACCGCTGACGATCACGTCCAGCCCCTGCAGGCGCAGCGCATCGACCAGCGCGGTGGGCGCATCGGCTTCGACAAGCAGCACGTCGACCTGCTCGCGCGAGGCGATCCGATGGCTGGCGATCGCGCCGAGTTTTTCATTGCTGACGACCACCACCATGCGGTCGGCGCAGCGGACCAGTGCACGCTTGAAAGCGGCTTCCTCGCCGTCCACCGCCCAGGCCGTGCCCTCGCGGTCGATCGCGCAGGTGCCGGCGAAGCAGACATCCACGTGCAGCTCGGCGAGGCATTCCATCGCCTGGCTGCCGAGCACCGCACCGGAGCGTCGATCCAGGCGGCCGCCGATCAGGCTGACCTCGATGCCCTCGCGCGCCATCAACAGCAGGGCGATGTCCGGTGCGTTGGTAACCACCCGCAGTTGCAGGTCACGCGGCAGCATCGCGGCGATGGCGCTGTTGGTCGATCCGGCATCCAGTGCGATGACGTCAGCGTGGCGGACCAGGCCTGCTGCCCGCAGGGCGAGCGCCTGCTTGCGCGGCAGGTCCTGCTGCTGGCGCTCGGCCAGCGGCGGGAAGGTCGGGGTGAGTGGCAACGCGCCGCCGTGCACGCGCCGGCAAAGACCGCGTTGCGCCAGCTCGCGCAGGTCGCGGCGGATGGAGTCCTCCGATACGCCGAACCGCAGCGCCAACGGCGAAGCGAGCACGCGGCCCTGTTCACGCAGCAACTGCAGGATGGCCTGCTGGCGCTCGCCGGGCAGGGTGTCGGCACTGTTCAATGGAGCGATGCCGTACGCAAGGGGGGAGGGCATGGGCGGGCAGGCGGTCCGGGCGGATCGCCATGCTATCGAGCCCGTGCGCGTTCGTGCAAGATCGTGCATCGTCGTGCATACGTATTCACTGACCTGCGGCGTGTCCGCTGGCCGTGCCGCGATCAACGGCGCCCCGCAACGCGGCGGCGCCGCAACGTGACACGCGCGAAAGTCATGCCATCACGACGGCGCGGCCGGTACGCTGACGGCCATGATGGCGAAGGGAACCGGAAGGATGGTCAACGCATGGCGGTAGTACGTGGCGGCGCGATGGTCGATGGGGGCGCGCCTGCGCTCGGCGACAGCTTCGGCCGTCGTTTCCCTTATCTGCGCCTGTCGCTCACCGAAGCCTGCAACTTCCGCTGCAGTTACTGCCTGCCTGATGGCTACCAGGGCCAGGCCGGTCCGCGCTTTCTCGGCGTGGCGGAAATCCAGCGGTTGGTGCGTGGCTTTGCGGCACTGGGCATGCACAAGATCCGCCTGACCGGTGGCGAGCCCAGCCTGCGCAAGGACCTGGAGCAGATCATCGAAGTGGTTGCCGCCGTGCCGGGTATCCGCAAGGTGGCCATCACCACCAATGGCACGCTGCTGCCACGTCGGTTGCCCGGCTGGCATCGTGCCGGACTGACCGGGCTCAACGTCAGCATGGACAGCCTGCAGCGCGATCGTTTCCATGCTCTGACCGGCCACGACCGGCAACCGGATATTCTGCAGGGCCTGCAGATGGCGCAGGCACTGAATATTCAATCGGTGAAACTCAATGCGGTGCTGCTGCGCGGCGTCAACGATGACGAACTGCCGCAGTGGATGGAATTCCTTCGCGAGCGACCGGTCAGCGTGCGCTTCATCGAACTGATGCGCACCGGCGACAACGAGGCCTACTTCCTGCAGCACCACCGGCGCGCGGACGAGGTCATCACCCAGTTGCTGGAGGCCGGCTGGAGCGAGCGTCCGCGGTATCCCGATGCCGGGCCGGCGCGCGAGTTCGGCCATCCCGGCCACCGGGGGACGGTCGGCATCATCGCCCCGTACGCCCGTGATTTCTGCAGCAGCTGCAATCGCCTGCGGGTGACCGCGCGCGGTGACCTGCGGCTGTGCCTGTTCGGTGAGTTCGGCGTGCCGCTGCGCCCGCTGCTGCAGTCCGACGACGACTTCGACGCCCTGCTGGCCCGCATCACGACCCAGCTCGGGTTGAAGGCGGCCGGCCACGGCTTGCACCAGGGCCAGACCGGGCTGATCCCGCACCTGGCCTCCATTGGAGGATGAAACACAGCATGAGTGGTGAGATGAGCGCGGCCTTCCACATGGCCGATGTGCGTGACAAACGGATAACCCGACGCCGCGCGGTGGCGGTGGGCGAGCTGCTCGCCGGCCCGCTGGCCTACCCGATGATCGTCGAGCGCCGCCTGCCCAAGGGCGATGCGCTGGTAATGGCCGAAATCGCCGGGCTGCAGGGCGCCAAGATGGCCTCTGCGCTGATGCCGCTGTGCCACCCGCTGCAGCTGGAACTGGTGCGCGTGCACTGTGCGCCGGTGCCCGGACGACACGCCATCCGGGTGTGGTGCGAGTGCGCCAGCGAGGCCCGTACCGGTGTGGAGATGGAAGCGTTGGCGGGAGTCAATGCCGCGCTGCTGACGCTGTACGACCTGACCAAACCGGTCGAACCGGCGCTGGAGATCAGTGGCGTGCGGCTGCTGTTCAAGGAGGGGGGCAAGCGCGGGGTATGGATCCATCCGCAGGGCATGGATGCGCAGGAAACCGAACGCTTCGCCCCGCGTGCGCCGTTGCAGCTGCAGGGCGCGCGTAGTGCGGTGTTGACCCTGAGTGATCGTGCCAGCGATGGCCGCTACGAGGATCGGTCCGGGCCAGTGCTGGTGCAGGGCCTGCAGGCGCTGGGCGCGGAGGTCGCGTCCGCGGAGGTACTGGCTGATGGGATCGAGCCGCTTGCCTCGCGCCTGCGCGCGCTGGCGGCCGAGGGCGTGCAGTTGTGCCTGTGCACCGGCGGTACCGGCCTGGGGCCGCGTGACCTGACCCCCGAAGCGCTGCAGTCGCTGGGCGGCCGGCGCGTGGATGGGCTGGCGCAGATGCTGCGCTCGCTCAGTGCCCAGCACACGCCGATGGCCTGGCTCAGTCGCGCCGAGGTGGTACAGCTGGACGGCATGCTGGTGTTTGCCCTGCCGGGCAGCCCACGCGCCGCCGCGCAATGCCTGGAGATGCTGGCACCACTGCTGGGCCATGCCCTGGCGATGATGACGGGCAGGGGGCACGCGTGATCACCTATGCCGAGGCGCTGCGCATCGTGCTGGAGGCGGCACCGTTGCTGCCGGACGAGCCGGTCGCGCTGGACCAGGCGTGCGGTCGCACACTGTCCGCGCCCATCTACAGCCCGCAGTGCGTTCCTCCGTTCGACAATTCCGCGATGGACGGCTTCGCGCTGCGCCTGGACGGATCCACGGCCACGGCGGGCAGCGAATTCGATGTGTTCGGTTGGCAGGCCGCAGGGGATGCGGCAAGCGTCGCGGGCAACGGGGCATGGGAGATCATGACCGGTGCCCGTCTTCCGGATGGCCTGGACAGCGTGGTGCCGGTGGAGCAGGTGGAGGTCCTGCGCAGCGAAGGCGGACGCCCCCTGCGGGTACGCCTGCGCGCCGACGTAGCGCCGTTCCAGTTCGTGCGCCTGCGCGGCCAGGATGTGCAGTCCGGCGAACAGGTGCTGGCAGAAGGTGTGTGCCTGGATCTCAACGCACTGAGCCTGCTGCATGCCATCGGCGCAGGGCAGGTAAGGGTCAGGGCGCGTCCCCGCGCGGCAGTCATCGCGACCGGCAAAGAACTGGTCAGCCAGGCCGGCCAGGCGCTGCAGTCCGGACAGATCCGTGACAGCAGCCGTCCGGCGCTGGTCGCCCGGCTGCAGTTGGCCGGTGCGCAGGTGGTTGCCGATGCGCTGGTGGGTGACGAGGTGGCCGCCTTTGATGCAGCGCTGGACCAGGCGCTCGCGGCCGGCGCACAGCTGCTGGTGAGTACCGGCGCGGTGTCTGCCGGCCGCTACGACTTCATTCCCGCCGCGTTGCAGGCGCGCGGGGCGCATATCCTGTTCCACAAGGTGGCGATCCGCCCGGGCAAGCCGGTGCTGTTCGCGCGACTGCCCTGCGGCGCGCTCTATTTCGGCCTGCCGGGCAATCCGGTATCGACCGCGGTCGGCCAGCGCTTCTTCGTGGAGCCGCTGCTGCGCGGCATGCTCGGCCTGCCGGCGGAGGTCGCGCTGCGCCTGCCCTTGCTGGCCGCTGCGGACAAGCCCGAAGGCCTGCGCTTCCATGCGCGTGCGCGGGTTGAGATCGATGCCAGTGGGCAGCTGGGCGTGCGCGTGTTGGCCGGGCAGGAATCGTTCCGCCTGAAGTCTTCATTGCAGGCCAATGCGTGGGCGGTACTGGATGAAGCAGGTGACCAGGCCCCGGCGGGTAGCCGGGTGCAGGTGATGGGGTGGGGTCATGCAACGCCCCTGCAGGTGAATCGACAGGAGCAGGCATGAGGCAGGTGACGGTGCAGTTGTTCGGGGCGTTTTCCGAACTGGATCCCACGCGCGAGATCGCGGTGGACGTGGCCGGCGGCCGGGTGGCGGATCTGCGCGCGGCGTTGGAAGCGCTGCTGCCGGTGCGCTGGCCCGCGTTCCGCGCTGGATTGCTGGAGTACTCGGCGTTCTCCGACCAGCAGCGTGTGCTGCGCGATGATGACGCGCTGCCTGATGACGGGCGCGTGGCGATCCTGCCGCCGGTGAGTGGAGGATGAGCATGGCAGAGCAGGACCAGTGGCTGATCGTCGACCGCGCCAGCGCGGCCATCGATGCGGCCGAGGCGATCGCCTTCGTGTCTGATCCCGGCTTCGGCGGCATCGATGTGTTCATCGGCAAGGTGCGCGACCTCAATCAGGGACGCGCCGTGCTGGGCATCACCTATGACCTGTTCGATCCACTGGTGATGGCCGAGTTCGAAAGGCTGGTCGGCGAGGTGCGCGGGCAGTTCGGGCCGCGGGTGAAACTCTACGTGGCGCATGCCAAGGGCCGCCTGGCGGTGGGCGATACGGCCGTGGTGGTGGCCGCCGGAACACCGCACCGCGACGAGGCCTTCAAGGCCTGCCGCGCGCTGATCGAAGCGGTCAAGCACCGCAGTCCGATCTGGAAACAGGAGCACTACCAGGACGGCGACAGTGTCTGGAGCGAAGGCTGTTCGCTGTGCCACGCCGCCGATGATGTCGGCCCCGCCTCCTCGCCCCCCGCAGCATGAAAGAGGCCTGCCAGATGACATCCTGGATCGCCGCCTTCCTGCTGCTCGCCGCTGCGCCCGTGGCAAGTGCGTCGGAACTGACCGTGTCAGCCGCCTCGAGCCTGACCGAGAGCTTCCGCGACATCGCAACCGCCTACCAGAAGGCCCATCCCGGCACCCGGATCGACCTGAACTTCGCTGCCTCCGGCGTGCTGCTGCAGCAGATCGCACGCGGTGCCCCGGTGGACGTGCTGGCCTCGGCCGATGAAGCGACCATGGACCAGGCGGTGAAGGGGGGCCACGTGGACCCAGCCACCCGCCGGGTATTCGCGCGCAACGCGCTGTGGGTGATCGTGCCGCCGGACACCCGCCGGCCCCTGACCTCGTTGCAGTCCCTTGCGCAACCCGAGGTCACGCGGGTAGCCATCGGGAACCCGGACAGCGTGCCGGTGGGCCGTTATGCACACGCTGCGCTGCAGTCCGCCGCACTGTGGACGGCCGTGCAGCGCAAGACGATCACCACCCAGAACGTGCGCCAGTCCTTGGATTACGTGGCGCGCGGCGAGGTGGACGCGGGTTTCGTCTATGCCACCGACGCGCAGGCGATGCCCGGCCGTGTCAAACGTGCGTTCCAGGTACCGGTCAGCGCCGGCATCACCTATCCGCTGGCGGTGGCCTCGCACAGCGGCAGGGCGAGCGAAGCGCAGCGCTTCGTCGCCTTCGTGCAGTCGGCGGCAGGCCAGGCGATCCTGCGCCGGCATGGCTTCAGCGCGCCCTGATCGATGGACCTGGACTGGAGCGCACTCGGGTTGTCCCTGAAAGTGGCCGGATGGGCCACCGCGATCAACCTCGTGCTGGGTGTGGCGCTGGGCTGGTTGCTGGCGCGTCGCCGCATCCCCGGGCGCGAACTGCTGGACACACTGCTGACCCTGCCGATGGTGCTGCCGCCGACCGTGCTCGGCTACTACCTGCTGGTGCTGATCGGTCGCAATGGTCCGCTCGGGGGCTGGCTGCAGTCCAGCTTCGGCATCAACCTGGTATTCACCTGGCAGGCGGCCGTGATCGCGGCGGCGGTGGCTTCCTTGCCGCTGGTGTTCAAGCCGGCCCGTGCGGCCTTCGAAGGCGTGGACGGGCAACTGGAGCAGGCGGGGCGCACGCTGGGCGCCAGCGAAGCGGCGGTTTTCTTCCGCATCACGCTGCCGCTGGCCTGGCGCGGCATCCTGGCCGGCCTGTTGCTGGCGTTCGCCCGCGCGATGGGGGAATTCGGTGCAACGCTGATGGTGGCGGGCAGCATTCCCGGGCGCACCCAGACCTTGTCCATCGCCATCTACGAAGCGGTGCAGGCGGGCCAGGATGGACGCGCCAATGCGCTGGTGCTGCTGACCTCGGCGGTGTGCATCGTGGTGCTGCTGGTCGCGGCCCGGCTCGTCGGCGGACGGCGCAGGGAGGTACGCGATGTGGCTTGACGCGGATATCCAGCGCCACCTGCATGCCTCGGGTGAACATTTCCGGCTGCAGGTGCACCTGCAGTGCACGCAGCGTCGCGTGGTGCTGTTCGGTCCCTCCGGGGCAGGCAAGAGCCTTACCCTGAAAGCAATCGCCGGGTTGCTCACCCCCGATGCCGGTCGCATCGTGCTCGACGGCCAGGTGCTGTTCGATTCTGATGCCGGGATCTGCGTGCCCGCACGCGCTCGCCGGCTGGGTTACGTGTTCCAGGATTACGCGCTGTTCCCGCATCTCACCGTGCGGCAGAACGTGGCCTTCGGCGTGCAGCGCGGATGGTGGAACGCACGGCGTGGCAGTCGCCACGCCGAGGTCGAGCACTGGCTGCGCGTGCTGCGCATCGACCGCTTGGGTGAGCTGCTGCCCTCGCAGGTTTCAGGCGGACAGCGGCAGCGCGTCGCACTTGCCAGGGCGTTGGTGACGCGTCCGCGTGCGCTGTTGCTGGATGAACCCTTCGCTGCATTGGACCACGATCTGCGTGCGCACCTGCGTATCGAGCTGCAGGCCGTGCTCGACCAGGCCGGCATGCCGCTGTTGCTGATAAGCCATGATCCAGAGGATGTGGCCGTGTTCGGCGAGCAGGTACTGCATCTGCTTGACGGCCGTGCGGCAGTACCCGACGAACGCGTTCAATGCCGTCACGCTGAGCCGCCAGCCTCGTAGCGCGCGGGGTCGCGCGGTTCGCGGAAATCGGCGCGCACATGGACTGCAGCGCGGTGCCCACGACGCGCGAATCTGAAATCTTCAGCCAATCCATGCGCGGCTGCATTGCTGCGCACTGCGGCGCTGTCGGCACGCGGCACGTGGCGGTACTGGCCGCTGAAGCGGTTCATACGCTCAGCTCATGCGGCGATGTTCGTCACACATCACGCGATGTCACAAAGACAACGCAGCGATTTCACGAAGGTTTGATTGATCGCAGGTTTAGATTCACTGCAAGAGCTTCGCCAGCGTCCCCCACGCCCGCGCCGACTTTCCCTTTATGCCCCGCTGCCTCCTGGCGGCTGGGCACGCCATTCTGCACGCCCTTCGAGCTACCTGATGAACACCATTGCCCCATTCAGTCGTCCGTCGCCGTCACCTGTCGCGCGCAAGGCGAGCCAGCGCCTGCGCCGGCGCGATGTGCGCGGTCGGTTCGTTCCCACCCTGGCCTCGGTAGACCGCGGCGAGCCGGTGCTTTTCGTGGTGTCGGAGATGGCGGACTTCATCAAGGCCGGCGGCCTGGGTGATGTCGCCGCCTCGTTGCCGCGCGCATTGCGCAGCGCCTGTGATGTCAGGGTGCTGATTCCCGGCTATCCGGAAGTCCTTTCACGCCTGCGTTCGATCGAAGTGGTCGGCAGCGTGGCGCCGCGGGGTCACCTGCCTGCCTGCCGCATCGGGCGTGCACTGCAGACCGACGGGCTGCCGATCTATGTCCTGTTGAACGGCCCATTGTTCGACCGCGAAGGGTCTCCCTACGTTGACGCCGCAGGCAAGGAATGGAAAGACAACGCGATCCGTTTCGCGACGCTTTCACATGCAGCGGCGGAAATCGCCGCTGGCCGCACCGGCATGGACTGGGCCCCGGGGCTGCTGCACCTGAACGACTGGCCCACCGCGCTGGCCGCTGCCTACGTGCGCTGGGACGGCACGGAGGTGGCCACGTTGTTGACCATCCACAACCTGGCTTACCAGGGTCTGTTCCCGTACGCGCTTGCAGAGGCGCTGGGCATCCCGGCCGAACACCTGGAGGAAATGCATTTCTTCGGACACATGTCCTTCCTGCAGGCCGGCATCGTCAATGCCACGCGCTTGAACACGGTGAGCCTGCACTACGCCGAGCAGATCACCGCGCCGGCCGATGGCTGCGGGCTGGATGCGCTTTTGGCGCGGCGCGCCGCGCGCGGGCACCTGAGCGGCATCGTCAACGGCATCGATGCAAGCTGGGATCCGCGTTCGGATGCGCACCTGAGCGCGCACTTCAGCGTGCAGCAGTGTGCCGGTCGCGCCGCCAATGCGGCGAGCGTGCGGCAGGCGTTCGGCCTGCGCGACAGTGACGGTCCGTTGTTCGCGGTGGTCAGCCGGCTGGTGCACCAGAAGGGGCTGGACATCACCTGCGACGTCGCGCCGCAGATCATCGCCGCCGGTGGCCAGCTGGTGGTCATCGGCGGCGGCGAGCCGCAGGTTGAAGAGCAGGTGCGCGCTCTTGCGCGGCGCTTCCCGGGGCAGGTCGGCGCCTGGATCGGTTTTGACGAACAGCTGGCGCGCCAGATGTTCGCCGGTGCGGATTTCCTGCTGATGCCCTCGCGCTTCGAGCCATGTGGGCTCAGCCAGATGTATGCGCAGCGTTTTGGCTGCCTGCCCATCGCCCACGCTACCGGCGGACTGGTGGACACCGTGGACGACGGGGTGACCGGGTTCCTGTTCCACGAGCCCACTGCCAACGTCATGCGCCGCTGCGTTGAGCGTGCATTGCGCACCTTCCGCATGCCCAGCCTGCTGCGTTCGATGCAGCGTGCGGCGATGCTGCGGCCCAGTGGCTGGGATATCGCCGGGCGGCAGTACCTTGACCTGTATCGGCAGGCGCGGGTGGCTGCATGATGGAGGGTGAGCGCGTGCAGGAGTCCGCCATCGCACAGGAACCTGTCCAAGCGACGGTGACAGAAACGCTTCCGGCCGCGCTGCAGGCGCTGTCGCGGGGTGAACCGGCCGATCCCTTCGCCTGGCTGGGCGTGCACGGCGACGGCAACGGCGGATACCTGCTGAGGACGCTGCTGCCCGGTGCGCTGGCCGTCCATGCCCGGTTGCCCGGCGAGCCCACAGAGCGGGCCATGGCGGCGGCCGCAACGTGCGATGGCCTGTTCCAGCTTGCCGTCGCCGGCCCTGGCCGGGCCAGCCTGCGCATCACCTGGCCCGACGGCGAGCAGCGGCTGGACGATCCTTACGGCTTCTGGCCCGTGCTGCCCGATGACGTACTGGATGGCGTGCGCGCGGGGGATGGCGAAGCCATGCGCGCGCTGGGAGCGGTTCCGATGCAGGTCGACGGCGTCGACGGGGTGCGGTTCGCGGTCTGGGCGCCTAACGCGCGGCGGGTCGCCGTGGTGGGGGAGTTCAACAGCTGGGATGGCCGTCGACATCCCATGCGCCTGCGTCACGATGCGGGCGTCTGGGAACTGTTCCTGCCCGCCATCGCCGCCGGTGCGCGCTACAAGTTCCGCATTACCGGGGCAGATGGCGTGGTGCTCGCCGACAAGGCCGACCCCATGGCGCGCTGGGCCGAGCTGCCCCCGGCCACCGCCTCGCGGGTTGCCCCCGCGGCACAGCGCGAGTGGCAGGACAGCCAGTGGATGCAGCAACGCAGCGCTTGTTCGGACGCGCCGTTGTCGATCTATGAGGTGCACGCCGGTTCCTGGCAGCGCGACGGAGAAGGTCACGAGCTGGACTGGAACGCGCTGGGCGACCGGCTGATTCCGCACGTCCAGGCACTTGGCTTCACCCACATCGAACTGTTGCCCGTGAGCGAACATCCCTTCGGCGGTTCGTGGGGCTACCAGCCGCTGGGCATCTACGCGCCGACCGCGCGCCACGGCACGCCGGATGATTTCGCGCGCTTCGTGGAACGCTGCCACCTGGCAGGAATCGGCGTCATCGTAGATTGGGTGAGCGCGCATTTCCCCAACGACGCGCACGGCCTGGAACGCTTCGACGGCACCGCGCTGTATGAGCACGCCGACCCGCGGGAAGGCTTCCACCAGGACTGGCACACCCTGATCTACAACTACGGTCGCAACGAAGTAGCGGCCTACCTGATCGGCAGCGCGCTTGAATGGATCGAGCGTTTCCACATCGACGGCCTGCGCGTGGATGCGGTGGCTTCGATGCTGTATCGCGATTACAGCCGCAACGACGGCGAGTGGGTGCCCAACGAGCACGGCGGGCGTGAGAACCTGCAGGCGGTGGCCTTCCTGAAACAGATGAACGCCACGCTGCGCGAGCGTTTCCCGCAGGTGATGGTGATCGCCGAAGAGTCCACCGCCTGGCCCGGCGTCACCGCCCCGGTGGAGCAGGGCGGCCTGGGGTTCACCCATAAATGGAACATGGGCTGGATGCACGATTCGCTGCGTTACATGCAGCATGATCCCGTGCACCGCCAGCATCACCACAGCGAGATGACCTTCGGCCTGGTGTATGCGTTCTCTGAACGCTACGTGCTGCCGCTGTCCCACGATGAGGTGGTGCACGGTAAAGGGGCGCTGCTGGCGCGGATGCCGGGCGATGACTGGCAGCGCTTCGCCAACCTGCGCGCCTATTACGCGCTGATGTGGGCGCACCCGGGCAGCAAACTGCTGTTCATGGGCGGCGAGTTCGGACAGAGCCACGAGTGGAACCACGGCGAAGCGCTCGACTGGGAGCAGGCCGCACGCCCGCTCAACCAGGGCCTTGCGCGGTTGGTGGGTGACCTGAACCAGGTGCTGCGCCGGCATCCGGCGCTGCACCGTGACGAGCAGGATGAGCGCACCTTTGAATGGAGCATCGGCGATGACCATGCCAACAGCGTGTTCGCCTTCGTGCGCCACGATCCCCACGGCCTGACACCGCCTTTGCTGGTGGTCAGCAACCTGACTCCGCTGCCCCGCCATGGCTACCGCGTCGGCGTTCCGCGCGCGGGGCGATGGCGGGAGATCCTCAACAGCGACAGCATGTTCTACGCCGGCAGCAACGTCGGCAACGGCGGCGCGCTGGCAACCGAGCCGCAGGCGATGCACGGTCAGCCGCATTCGCTGCAGCTGACCCTGCCGCCGCTGGCCACGCTCTACCTGCAGGTGGATGCATGACGACAGCGGTAAGGGAGCGACTGGGTGCTTGGCCCCTTGGCGACGGCCGTTACCGCTTCTGCCTGTGGGCGCCCGACGCACGTGAGGTGGCGCTGGTGCTGGATGGCGAAGTACGCGCGATGTCGCCGGGCGAGGACGGTTGCTTCCGCGTGGAGGCCAACGGCAGCAGCGGGACGCCCTACCGGTTCCTGATCGACGGCCAGGCGCAGGTGCCTGATCCTGCCTCGCGCTGGCAGCCGCACGGCGTGGAAGGCGCCAGCGCGCTGCTGCCCGATGATGGCCATGTGTGGCAGGCGCGCTGGGAAGGCCGGCCGTGGCAGGAACTGGTCATCTATGAGGTACACCTGGGGTGCAGCGGGGGCATTGCCGGCGTGAAGGCACAGCTGCCTGCGCTGGCAGCGATGGGCATCACCGCGTTGGAGCTGATGCCGGTGGCGCAGTTCCCCGGCCGACGCAACTGGGGCTATGACGGTGTGTTCCCCTACGCACCGGCCGAAGCGTATGGGCATCCGGATGAGCTGAAGGGGTTGGTCGACGCCGCCCACGCGCACGGGATGGCGGTGCTGCTGGACGTGGTCTACAACCATTTCGGTCCGCAGGGCAACCTGCTGGCCAGCTACGCATCGGCGTTCTTCAACGACCAGGCGCCGACGCCCTGGGGCGAAGCCATCGACTTCAACCAGCTCCAGGTCAAGCGCTTTTTCGTCGACAACGCGCTGATGTGGCTGCAGGAATATCGCTTTGACGGCCTGCGGCTGGATGCGGTGCAGGCGATCACCCCGAACGCGTTCCTCGGCGAGCTGCTGCAGGCCATCCGCGCCGGCTGCGCCGACCGGCCGCACGTGCACCTGGTACTTGAAAACGAACGCAACCAGGCCTCCTGGCTGCGCCAGGGGTACCAGGGGCAGTGGAATGACGACCTGCACAACGCACTGCATGTGATGCTCACCGGTGAGTCGGAAGGCTACTACGCGGACTATGCCGGGCGCGCCCCGCAGTTGCTTGCGCGGGCGCTTTCGGAAGGCTTCGCCTGGCAGGGCGAGCGCAACCACAAGGGCGAGCTTCGCGGCGAGCCGAGCGCTGACGTGGCCCCCCAGCATTTTGTGATATTCGCCCAGAATCATGACCAGATAGGTAACCGGGCGCTGGGCGAGCGACTGGTTTCGCTGGTGCCTGACCATCACGCACGTGCCGCGCTGGCGCTGGTCCTGCTGGTACCGATGGTGCCGCTGCTGTTCATGGGTGAACCGTGGCAGGCCAGGCAACCGTTCCTGTTCTTCACCGATTACCTGCCGCCGCTGGACGAAGCGGTGCGCGAAGGCCGGCGGCGCGAGTTCGCCGGGTTCGCGGCATTCGCCGACGCGGCCCAGCGGCAGCGGATTCCCGACCCCAATGCACGCTCCACCTTCGAGGCGTCGCGGGTCGCGCTGCCGGCGGCCGACGATGCGCAGGCCGCTGCTCATCTTGCCGTGTTCACCACGCTGCTGTCATTGCGCCGCCGCTATCTGCAGCCCGGGCTTGCGCATGCGCGCCCGCTGGGCGCCCGCGTGCTGGGACCCGCTGCCGTACAGGCGGGCTGGCAGCTCCCCGATGGCCAATGGTGGATCGCGCTGAACGTCGGCGACGCGGCGCTGGGGCACGAACTTCCCGACGGGACGCTGGTGTGGCAACAACAGGACGCAGCGCCCGGGCAGATCGCCGCAGGCAGCGTGTGCGTGCATTGGGTACCGCGATGAGCAGCGAGGACGCGCTGCTGCTACGCGCGGCAGAGGCCGGCCTGCAGGTCCGTTGGACCGACGTGGCGGGCGTCGAGCGGGAGGTCGCACCGGACGTGGTCGACGCGGTGCTGAGGTCGCTGGCAGACAGTGCCCGTGCCGCAGGCGCCGCCCCGCCCCTGCTGACCTGCGTGGTCGGACAGACCCTGTCGGTGCCCGGGGCGGGCAGCGGCGACGCCCACTGGATTGCAGAAGACGGCACAGCGCAACCGGCGCGGCAGACAGGGGCAGGGCAGTGGCAGGCGCCCCCGACGCCTGGCTATTGGCACTGGGCGCAGGGCACGCGCCTGCAGGCTGTGGCAGTAGCACCGCAGCGCAGCTGGTTTCCCGCACCAGGCACCGGTTGCCGTCACTGGGGTGTCGCCGCACAGGTCTACAGCGTGCCCGGAACCGGGGACGGCGGGATCGGTGACAGCGGTGGCATCGCGGGATGGATTCCGCGACTGCGCGCGCACGGCGCCACGGCGATCGCGCTTTCGCCGATCCACGCCAGCATGCCGATCGGCAGCGGCTTCAGCCCGTATTCGCCAAGCGACCGGCGCTGGCTTGAACCGCTGCACGGCGCCCCTCTCCAACAGCTTCCCGAAGCCGCCGCGGCGGTACGCGCAGCGGATGCGGAACTGGATGCGCGGCTGGCCGCGCACGAAGCCGATGGGCAAATCCGCTGGGCTGACGCGGCCGCTGCCAAGTGGCAGTGGATCGGCAGGTTGCCGGCCTGGCTGCAGACCCATCGTCCCGAACGGTGGCGCCAGATCGAATCCGAACTGGCAGCTGGGGGTGCGCCGTTGGCCTCATGGGCTGCCCAGACCGCGGCGTTGTCGCGCAGCCCGGCGTCTCTGCAGGCGTTTGGCCAGTGGCTGGCGCAGGCCAGCTGGCGGCAGTTGCAGCACGACGCGCGCCAGGACGGCATGGCGATCGGCCTGATCGCCGACCTTGCGGTGGGATTCGATCCGGCCGGTGTCGAGGCGCAGGACAACGCAGATGCCGTGCTGCAAGGCCTGGAACTCGGCGCGCCACCGGATGCCTTCAATCCGCATGGCCAGGCCTGGGGGATCACCGGCTATGCACCGGGCGCGCTGCGCGCCCAGGGCTACGCGCCATTCATCACCCTGCTGCGTGCGGTAATGGCCCAACGCGGGGGCGTCCGCATCGACCACATCCTGGGCCTGCTGCGGTTGTGGGTGCTGCCGCGCGGCGCGGGTGCCGGGCAGGGCATCTATCTGCGCTACCCCTTCGATGACCTGCTCAACCTGCTGGTGCTTGAGTCCTGGCGCAACCACTGCGTGGTGATCGGCGAAGACCTGGGTGTGGTACCACCGGGCATCCGTGATGCGCTCGCCGCGCGCGGCGTGCTGGGCATGGAAGTGCTCGCCTTCAACCGCGATGAGCAGGGCTTCCTGCCCACCGCGCAGTGGCGGAAATCGGCCGTGGCGATGTCCTCCACCCATGATCTGCCGCCGGTGGCAGGCTGGCTGCAGGGCCGCGACCTGCAGTGGCGCAGACAGCTGGGCTGGAACGACGACGACGCCGACCAGGCGCAAGCGCTACAACGCCAGGCCGAGGTCCAGCAGCTGGCTGCACTGGTGCAGGCCGAAGGCGTGGACAGCGGAGACCTGCAGCGCGATGCGCTGGCACTCACCGCGCGCGCACCGTCCGTACTGGCCCTGCTGCCGCTGGAAGATGCCACGGCAAGCATCGAACAGCCGAACCTGCCGGGCACCGTGCAAGCACATCCCAACTGGTGCCGTCGGATGGCGCCGCCCGGTGATGCCGCGGCGATCGAAGGACGGCTGGCGGCCTTCGCTGCGCAGCGCAGGCAGGGAGCCGCTGCATGACGACGCTGCGCGCCACCGTTCGCCTGCAACTGCACGCCGGCTTCGATTTCGATGCGGCGGCTGCCCAGGTCGACTACTTCGCCCGGCTCGGCATCAGCCACCTTTACCTGTCCCCGATTGCCAGCGCCGTGCCGGGTTCGACGCACGGCTATGACAACGTCGACCCCACCCGCATCAGCCTGGAGCTGGGCGGTGAGCAAGGCTTCCTCCGACTGTCCGATGCCGCCCGCCAGCATGGGATGGGTATCCTGCTGGACATCGTGCCCAACCACATGGCGGTGCATCCTGCCAATCCGTGGTGGAACGATGTGCTGCGCAATGGCCGGCGCAGCGCACACGCAGGTTGGTTCGACATCGATTGGGACGCCCCGGAATGCGACGGCAGGCTGTGGCTGGCCGTGCTGGACAGGCCGTTGGCTGCCGCCCTGGCGGACGGCGCGCTGCATCTGGACATCGGGGGAGAAGGGCCCTGCCTGCGCCACCACGATCTGGAACTGCCGCTGTCGCCGCTGAGCTATCCGGCGCAGGCCGACAGCTGGCCTGCGTGGATCGCGCGTTGCCGGCGCAGCCCGCAACGCATGCAGGATGTGCTGCAGCGGCAGGCGTATCGCCTGGGCTGGTGGCGTACCGGCGCCGACCATACCAACTATCGGCGTTTCTTCGACATCGACGGCCTGTTCGCGCTGCGGATGGAGCTGCCGGAGGTCTTCGACGCCGTCCACGCATTGCCGCTGCGTCTTGTCGCCGAGGGCCATGTCGATGGCCTGCGTGTGGACCATGTGGATGGGTTGGCTGATCCGCAGGGGTATCTGGGTCGGCTGCGCAGCGGCCTGGATCAGGCTGCCACCGCCTCAGGTCGCCCCGCCGAGGCGATCACCCTGCACGTGGAGAAGATCCTGGCCGATGACGAGGCGCTACCCGCCGACTGGGCCTGCGACGGAACCACCGGCTACGACTTCATGGACCAGGTCGGGGCGCTGCTGCACGACAGCGAAGCCGGACCTGCCCTGCACGCGCTCTGGCACTCAGCCAGCGGCGACGCCCGCAGCTTCGACCAGCATCAGCAGCAGGCGCGCCTGCAGATGCTGCAGGGTTCGCTGCGCTGCGACTTCGACCGGCTGCTGCGGCGGCTTGATGCCCAGCGGCTGGCCAATCCCGCAGCGGCCGACATCACCGGCGGCATGCTGGAACGGGCCCTGCGGGCGCTGTTGCAGCATTTTCCGGTCTACCGCACGCATGGGCTGCGCTCGGCAGCCGACCAGACGTGGCTGGCGCGTGCCGCCGACGCCGCCGCCGCCCAGCTGGGGGAAGGTGACCGCGCCGCGCTCGAGCAGCTGTGTGTCTGGTTGCACGGGATTCCCGCCGTGCTGACCCGGTTCGAACAGCTGACCGCACCGCTGAATGCCAAGGCGGTCGAAGACACCGCGTTCTATCGCTACGGGCGGCTGCTGTCGCGCAACGAGGTCGGCAGTGATCCAGGCAGGCTGCATCTGCCGCTGGAGGAGTTCCTGCTGCGGGCACGGCAACGCGCGCAGCAGTGGCCGCGCGCGTTGCTGGCAGTGGCCACGCACGACCACAAGCGCGGTCCGGACGCGCGTTGTCGTCTGGCCACGGTGAGTTGCAACCTGGCGCACTGGTCAGCCCAGTTGGCGCACTGGAACGAGCTCGCCATGCAGGTCGGTCGCCCCTGTCCGCTGCCGGGCGCAGAGACCCTGATGCTGTGGCAGACGCTGCTGGCAAGCTGGCCGCTGCAGGCCGAGCGGGTGGATGCCGGCTTCATCGGCCGCGTCGACGGCTGGTTGCAGAAGGCCCTGCGCGAAGGCAAGCAGGTGAGCAGCTGGAGCGATCCGGACCGCGCGCTCGAGCAGGGCGCATCGGACTGGCTGGCATGGCTGGGCAGCAGCCCCCAGGCGGCGCCGTTGCGCTCGGCACTTGACGCGTTCGTGCACGCCATCACACCGCACGCCGCGCGGCTGGGGCTGGTCCAGCTGGCGTTGCAGCTGTGCTGCCCCGGGGTGCCCGATCTGTACCAGGGCAACGAAGGCTGGGATACCAGCCTGGTGGATCCGGACAACCGACGAGAGGTCGACTACCTGCAGCGGCGCGCATGGCTCGGCTCGCCGCCGGACTGGCGGCAGGCGCTGCAGGAGCACTGGAGTGGAGGCAGTGCCAAGGCGCTGCTGCTGGCGGCTCTGCTCCGTCATCGCGCTGCGGTGCCGTCCTTGTTCATCGATGGCTCGCTGACGCTGCTGTCTGCCACCGCCGGCGCGTGGGTACTGTCGCGCCAGCTCGGTGACGACCAGCTGCTGCTGGTGCTCGACACGACGGCCCGGCTGGAGACGCCGCTGGCGCCGGGCACGCTGCTGCGCCAGGAGGATAGCGAGCGCGGTCGCGTCGGCCTTCCAGTGGGCCACTGGCGCAGCCTGCTGGACGCGCGCCGCTGCGAGGGCGGGGATGACATCGAGGCAGATGCGCTGCTGGACGGGGCGCCGCTGGCGATATGGGTATTGGACAACGGAGAAGATGATGGACGCTGAGGAACGCAAACGGCGTACGGCCGCGCTGGCCCACCAGATATGGGAGGCCGAAGGGCGCCCGGACGGGCAACAGCTACGCCACTGGCAGATGGCCGAGCGCCTGGTGCTGGCCGATATCGAAGCCGCCCATGGCAAGCGACCGGAGGAGGCAGCCGTTGGCGCTTCGTAAATGGACCCAGACCTCGCGCGTGCGCGAGGGCCTGCCGTATCCGTTGGGTGCAAGCTGGGACGGACTGGGCGTCAATTTCGCACTGTACTCGCGGCATGCCACCAAGGTGGAACTGTGCCTGTTCGATGCCCGCGGGCGTGAGAAGGAACGCATCGCGTTGCCCGAGTACACCGACGAAATCTGGCACGGCTACCTGCCCGATGCCCGTCCTGGCCAGCGCTATGGCTACCGGGTGCACGGGCCCTACGCGCCGGACGCGGGCCATCGTTTCAACCCGAACAAGCTGCTGCTCGACCCGTATGCCAAGCAGATCGTCGGCGAGCTCAAGTGGGCTCCCCACCTGTTCGGTTACACCATCGGCCACCGCGACCGCGACCTGAGTTTCGACCGGCGTGACAGCGCCGCCTACATGCCGCGCTGCGCGGTGGTGGACCCCGCTTTCAGCTGGGGCAATGAACGCGCGCCCGCCACCCCCTGGGACCGCACGGTGATCTACGAAGCACACGTGCGCGGACTCACCATGCGCCACCCGTCGGTGCCGCAGGACGAGCGGGGCACGTTCTCGGCGCTGCGCCACGATGCGCTGGTCGATCACCTCACGCATCTGGGCGTGACTGCAGTGGAACTGCTGCCGGTGCATGCCTTCATCGATGACCAGTACCTGCTGGAGCAGGGCCTGCGCAACTACTGGGGCTACAACTCGATCGGTTTCTTCGCACCGCATCCGCGTTACCTGTCGCAGGGCACGGTGGCGGAGTTCAAGCAGATGGTGGCACGCATGCACCATGCCGGGCTGGAGGTGATCCTGGACGTGGTCTACAACCACACCGCCGAAGGCAACGAGCTGGGCCCGACGCTCTCGTTCAAGGGCATCGACAACACCAGCTATTACCGGCTGGGTGATGACCGGCGGTATTACATCAACGATACCGGCACCGGCAATACGTTTGATCTCACCAATGCCGGTGCGCTGCGCATGGTGATGGATTCGCTGCGCTACTGGGTGACCGAAATGCGCGTGGACGGATTCCGCTTCGACCTGGCCACGATCCTCGGGCGCGAGAAGCATGGCTTTGATCCGTCCTGCAGTTTCCTCGACGCGGTGCGCCAGGATCCCGTGCTGAGCCAGGTCAAGCTGATCGCCGAGCCGTGGGACATCGGCCCGGGCGGTTACCAGCTGGGTGCGTTCGCGCCAGGCTGGGCCGAGTGGAACGATCGTTTCCGCGACACCAGCCGCGCGTTGTGGCGGGGTGACGGCGGCCAGCTTCCCGGTTTCGCCGCACGCTTCACCGGGTCGGCCGACCTGTTCGACCATCATGGGCGCCGCCCCTCGGCGAGCATCAACTTCATCACGGCCCATGATGGATTCACGTTGCACGACCTGGTGAGCTACCAGCACAAGCACAACCTGGCCAACGGAGAAGACGGACGCGACGGGCACGGCCACAACCTGTCCAGCAACCATGGCGTGGAAGGCGAGACCGACGACCCCTCGATCCTGGCCCTGCGCGCGCAGCAGATGCGCAACCTGCTCGCCACGCTGCTGCTCTCGCAGGGCACCCCGATGCTGTTGGCGGGCGATGAGTTCGGCCACACCCAGCACGGCAACAACAACGTGTACTGCCAGGACAACGAGCTGGCCTGGATCGACTGGGAGCGCGCCGAGCAGCCGGCTGCGCAGGCGCAGGCCGCGTTCGTGCGGCGCCTGTTGCTGCTGCGCCGCCGCTATGGACTGCTCCGGCGCAACCGGTTCCTGCGCGACGCCGGGCAGCAGAGCGGCGACATCCATTGGCTGACGCCGGAAGGCCGCCGCATGCAGGAGGCCGACTGGCACGACGGCGAGCGCAGGGCGTTGACCATCGTGCTGGACGGCCGCAGTCCGGCCTCGGCGCACGCGTCCGGCCGCAACGTCAGCCTGGCGCTGCTGATCAACACCGGCGGCTCGCCGCAGGTGTATCGGGTCGCCCTGGAAGGCATGGATTTCCGCAAGGTGCTGCTGCAGACACCGGAGCTGCCACTGCACCAGGATGACGAGGGGCAATGGGAACTGCCCGGCCACAGCCTGTGCCTGCTGGCAGCCAGCAGTAGTTGACGGCCGCGGGCAGGTGGCGCATCCGGCGGACGCGCCACCTGCCCGTCAACGGTGTCAAAGCGCAACAAACCCTCCCGTCACGTTCCGTTGCGGTGCACTGCGTCCATCATCGTGCTGTATTCATGCCGCCGCGATGTGGCGGGGCTACTCCTGGAGGCAGTGTGTGACGGTGACGAACGTGGACAATGGCGGGCTGGCGGGCAAGCGGATACTGGTCGCCGAAGACGAATACAACATCGCCATGTTCCTGGTGGAATATCTGCAGATGAAGGACGTCGACGTGGTCGGTCCTGCCGGAAACCTGAAGGCGCTCGATGCTCTGCTGGACACGCAGCCGGTGGACGGCGCGCTGCTGGACATCAATCTCGGCGGGGAGCTGGTATATCCGCTGGCGGACCGCCTGCGCGACGGCAACATTCCGTTCGTGCTGACGTCGGGTTACGACGACAACGTACCTGAGCGCTTTGCCTATGCCCCGCGCTGCGGCAAGCCCTATCGGCTGGAAGCACTGACCCAGGCACTGGAACAGGCGCTGCAGGCACGCCACGTGCCCGGCAGCAGCTGACTTGCCCATGGCCAGCCATCTGGATCCGCGCCTTGCGCCGCAGCCCGGCCGTGCGGTCGATCATGCAGGAGTGATGGCCACGGCCGTCCGCGGCGGGATGCGCGAGTGCATCCAGGGCCATGACTGGGCGGCGTCACCGTTGGGGAGCATGGACGACTGGCCTCCGCACCTGCGCGCCTGCGTGGACCTGATGACTGCCCACGGCTTTCCGATGATCGTGCTGTGGGGCCCCGAGCTGCTGCAGATCTACAATGATGGGTATGCTGAAATCATGGCGGATAAGCACCCGGCCGGGCTGGGCCAGCCGACGTCGGAGTGCTGGCCGGAAGTCTGGTACATCAATGAACCGCTCTACGAACAGGTGTGGCAGGGCAAGACCCTGACATTTTCCGACAAATGCTATCCCCTGCACAGGCACGGACGGTTGCAGGACGTGTGGTTCACCATCACCTACAGCCCGGTGCGCGACTGCGATGGCTCGATCGGTGGCGTGCTGGTGACCATGTTCGACACCACCGCCGAGCGCGTGGCGCGGGTGGAGCGCGAGCGCACCGAACGTGAGCTGCGCCGCACGAACGCTTCGTTGCAGGCCAACGAGGAACGGTTCCGCCAGTTCGCCGCCGCCTCTTCCGACGCGCTGTGGATCCGAGATGCCGACAGTCTGGACACCGAGCTGCTGAGCACTGCCTTCGACGCGGTGTACGGGCTGCCCCCCGGGCAGGCGTCAGGCGCGCTGCGCTGCTGGGCGGCGCGGGTGGTGCCCGATGATCGCCAGGCCGCCATCGATGCGGTAACCGGAGTGCGCGATGGCCTGCCGCGCGTCCACGAGTTCCGCGTGCAGCGCGAGGACGACAGCCGGTTTCGCTGGGTCCGTGACACCGTTTTTCCCCTGTTCGACCAGCAGGGACGGGTCAGCCGGATCGCCGGCATCGCCCGCGATGTCACCGAGGAACGACGCTGGGCCGAACATCAGTCCGTGCTGGTGGCAGAACTGCAGCACCGGGTACGCAACATCATGGCCACCATAGGCTCGATCACCCTGCGCACCCGCGAATCGGCAACCAGCGTGGAAGACTATGCGCAACGCCTGTCCGGCCGGGTGATGTCACTGGCACGCACGCAGGCCCTGCTGACCCGCGCCGGCAACGTCGGCATCGATCTGTGTGGCCTGCTCAACGACGAGCTGTCTTCGTCGTCCTACGGCGCGCAGCGGTTCGTGCTGGACGGACCGACCGTGATGGTGCCGCCCAAGGCTGCCGAGGTGATGTCGCTGGCCGTCCACGAACTGGCTACCAATGCGCTCCGGCACGGCGCCCTGCGCGATCCGAACGGGAGGCTGGAGGTCAGCTGGCAGGTGCGCGAGGACCCGCAGCAGCAGCGTTGGGTCGACCTGCACTGGATTGAAACCCATGCTGCACGGGCTGGTTGGGAACCGCCGGCCCGCCGCGGCTTCGGCACCTCGCTGATCGAAGACCGGATTCCGTATGAGCTGGAAGGCGAGGGCCATCTGCAGGTGGCTGCCGAGGGGACCCAGGCACGCATTTCCTTCCCGTTGCGGCATCGTGACAGCATCCTGCAGACGGATGCGCCGCAGGGCACCGCCATTGCCGGCGGTTCGGTCGACCTGGGAGATGCCGGGCTGCTCGCCGGCCATCGCGTCCTGGTGGTGGAGGATGATTTCTATCTCGCCCATGACACCGCCACTGCGCTGCGCAGCGCCGGCGCCGTGGTGCAGGGGCCGTGTGCGACCGTGCAGGCCGCGCTGCAACGGCTGGATGGCGGCGAGGTGGATGCGGCGGTGATCGATATCAACCTCGGACAGGGTGCCGAGACCGGAGTCGTCGCTGCCCTGCAACGAGCAGGGCTGCCGTTCGTGGTGGTCACCGGTTATGACGGAGGGGCTGCCTCGCTCGACGCGGGTCGCTTCGTGCGCCTGCAGAAGCCGGCTACGCCGGCAGGGATCGCCCGCGCGCTTGCGCGCCTGGTGCATGCCGGGACGGCCTGATTCCCTGATGCGCGAAATCTTGAAGCGCCGCATCGCCTGTCTTGCTCAAATGCCCCTGCGCCGCCGCCACGGGGCGTTCCCGGAACGCAGTCGTTGGCAACGGGGTATGGCTGTATGAAGCAAAGAGGAGGCGTTGCGGACGCGGGTTCGAGTCCCGCCAGCTCCACCACCTGGGTATTGGGGGGCCAATTCCCAGCTGAAGGGGCTGTATTGGTTTCGACGTGGCGAGCATTCGGCGTGGACAGCCCGGGAGGCGACCGACGTCATCGGCGCAACAACCATAATCGCCAATAACGACGATTATCATCAGGTGCTCAAAGCCGCCTGATCCACGCAAGCGCACGTGGTCACCCAACGCGCGACACCCTGCCGGCAACGGCGGGGTGTTTTCGTTGGCCAGCGGGCAGCGATGCTCGGCCGGGCAATGCTAGCCTTTACTCCCCCCGCAACGCTCCCCGCCCATGGATCACCGGCTTTATCTGTTCGACCTGGACGATACCCTGCTGGATTTCCGCGCATCCGAACGGCTCTCCTTCGCCCGTACGCTGTCCAGCCTCGGTGTCGAAGCGGCGGTGGACCCGCTGTATGCCACCTACCAGCAGTGCAACCGTGCGCTGTGGGAGGCGCTGGAGCAGGGAAGGGTGGACAAGGATTTTCTGAAGGTCGAGCGCTTCCGGCGCCTGTTCGCCGCGCGTGCCATCGACGCCGATCCGGCGCGCGCCGGCCAGGTCTACCTTGAGTGGTTGCCGCAGACGGTGGTGCTGGTGGACGGTGCACGCGCCGCCTGCGAAGCGTTGGCGGCGATCGGCGAGATCGGCATCATCACCAACGGCATCGAGCAGGTGCAGAACCGGCGCATCGCGGTATCCGGGCTGGCCGACCTGATCAGCTTCGTGGCGACGTCCGAAGCCTGCGGCCACGCCAAGCCGGACGTGCGTTTCTTCGCCTACGCCACCGCCATGGCCCGTGCTTTCCAACCGCAGCGCACGATCATCATCGGTGACCGGCTGGAAGCGGACATCCTGGGTGCCAACCGCTTCGGGATCCACAGCTGCTGGTTCAATCCGGACGCTGTTGCGCTCACCGGAGAGGCCGTGCCGACCTGGCAGGTTGAAAAGCTCAGTGACCTGCCCGCCGTGCTTGGGGTGAGCTGAACGCCTCGGCCGGGCGCGGCGCTGCGCCTGCTTCTGCGCAAGGATGCACGGCACGCACACGCCGGCATTGCAGGACGCTTACATGGCAGCCTCTACGGTGGGGTTTCACGCCGTAGCGCACCACACAGAGGAAAGACCATGACCGAGCACGCTCCCATCCCCGAAGGCACGTTGATTGTTGTCGCCGACGGCGGCTCGGCCCGCGTTTTCACCAACGTCGGCAGCAAGACCGAGCTCAAGCTCAAGCAGCAGGACGAACTGGTGCTGCGCGATGTCAGCCAAGCCGGCGTCTCCGGACAGGGGCCTTCCGGTGCGGTGCCCAAGGACATGAGCATCGCCCAGCTCAACGAGGCGACGTTCGCCAAGCAGCTGGCCGAGCAGTTGAACGATGATGCCCTGAACAACCGCTACACCCACCTGGTGCTGGTGGCCGATCCGCAGACACTTGGCCGGATCCGTCCGCAGTTGCACAAAGAAGTGCAATCGCGGCTGGTGCGTGACCTGGCCAAGGATTTCACCAACGCACCGCTGGAAGACATCCAGCGCGCACTGGGCTGAGTCATGACAATGCCTGCAGGAACGCCGCGACCGGAGCCACTGCGATCGGCTGTAGATGCCAGCGAGGGCTGGCTTCTGCTTGAGTTCGGAGCGACATGGTGCGGTCACTGCCAGGCCGCCAGGCCGGTGGTGCAGGCGTTCGTGCAGGGTCATGCGCTTGACCACCTGTGGGTGGAGGATGGCAAGGGGCGCCCGCTGGGGCGCTCGTTTGCGGTCAAGCTGTGGCCCACGCTGATCCTGCTGCGTGACGGGCAGGAGGTGGCGCGGGTGGTCCGGCCTTTGCGCGAGCACGACCTCGCGCCGCTGCAGAATGCGATGGCGGTCTAGCAACAACGCAATGCAGCATGAACGGCGCGCGCGCCGATGCTAGGATCGGGTTCCCTGAATCGATCTAAATTCCGCCCATGCCAAACCGTGCGAAGCGTCGATGGATACTTCTTGCTGCCGCAATGCTGCTGGGCTCGGCGGCAACCGCGGCCGGTGCTGCCAGCGTGGGTGAGCGCGCTTTCGCTGCCGTCGATCCGTTCATCGGCACGGCGGGCGAGGGGCATACCTACCCCGGTGCGACCGTCCCGTTCGGCATGGTGCAGCTCAGTCCGGACACGCGCATCCAGCCACGCGAAAAGGCCTATGACTGGGCCGCCGGTTACCGCCACGACGACAGCAGCATCGTGGGCTTCTCGCACACTCATTTTTCAGGCTCTGGCCATTCCGACCTCGGCGATGTCCTGCTGATGCCCTACACCGGCGAGCCCGGTCTGGAACGCGGTGATCCGGACAAGCCGCGCAGTGGTTATGCGTCGCGCTTCAGCCACAAGGACGAGCGCGCCGAGCCGGGCTATTACGCAGTGACCCTGGACGATTACCGCGTACGCGCCGAGCTGACCGCGAGCGAGCGCGTCGGCGTGCACCGCTATCGTTTCCCGGCAGGGGAGCAGGCCAAGGTGCTGCTGGACCTGCGCACCAGCCTGTACGACTACCCCGGCAAGATCCTGTGGTCGCGCCTGCGCGTGCATGAAGACGGCACGGTCACCGGCTTCCGCGAAACCAGGGGCTGGGCACCGGGGCGCCAGTTGTACTTCGCGATGCGCTTCTCGCGCCCGCTCACCGGGCATGCGCTGCACAACACCGAAACCGACATCGCCTACAAGGGCTTCCCGCCGCCGGGACACGGCTCACCATTGCAGCGGGCACAGGTGGAAGGCCGCCAGCTGGTGGCGACCTTTGATTTCGGAAGGCTCGACGGTCCGCTGGTGGCGAAGGTGGCCATTTCCTCGGTGAGCGAGGCAGGTGCCATCGCCAACCTGGATGCCGAGGTGCCAGCGTTCGACTTCGACCGCATACGCGCCGATGCGAAAAAGAAGTGGATGGAGGCGCTTGCGGTGGTGGACATCGAAGCGCCGTTGCCGGACCGCCGCAGCGCTTACACCGCGCTGTACCACTCGCTGCTCGGGCCGACCCTGTCGATGGACGTGGATGGGCAGTACCGTGGTCCGGACAATGCGGTGCACCGTGCCGAAGGGTTCCGCCACCATTCCACGTTCTCGCTGTGGGATACCTATCGCGCGCTGCATCCGCTGCTGACCCTGGTGCAGCCGGAGCAGCGCAACAGTGATTTCATCAATTCGCTGATCGCCCACCAGGCGCACAGCCCCTACGGCATGCTGCCGGTGTGGTCGTTCCATGGCCAGGAAACCTGGTGCATGATCGGCTACCACGCCGTGCCGGTGATCGCCGATGCCTACCTGAAGGGCATCCGCGGCTTCGATGCTGACAAGGCGCTGGAGGCGATGGTCGCCACCGCCAATTACGGTCCTTACGACGGCATCGCGCAGTATCGCGAGCTGGGCTGGGTGCCGATCGACGAGGAAGGCGAGGCGGCCAGCAAGACGCTGGAGTATGCCTTTGACGACTGGACCATCGCGCGCATGGCTCAGGCGATGGGCCGCACCGAAGTCGCCGCCGAGTTCGGCAAGCGCGCGGGCAACTGGCGTCATGCGTTCGACAAGGAGACCGGCTTCATGCGCGCGCGCAAGCGCGACGGTAGTTTCCGCACCCCGTTCGATCCGTCGGCCAGCGGCTATGGCACTGATTACACCGAAGGCAACGCCTGGCAGTATTCCTGGTACGTGCCGCAGGACGTGCAGGGCCTGGCCGATGCACACGGCGGCAGCGACGCGCTGTTGAAGCGGTTGGACCAGGTGTTCGAGGCCAAGGTCGACCCGGCCGTGTTCGAGCACATGGAAGACATCACCGGGCTGATCGGCTGGTATGCGCACGGCAACGAGCCCAGCCACCACGTAGCCTACCTGTACGCCCATGCAGGCCAGCCGTGGCGCACCCAGGCCCGCCTGAAGCAGATCATGGACACCCAGTACGCCGATCGCCCCGACGGCCTGGCAGGCAATGACGACCTCGGCCAGATGTCGGCGTGGTATCTGTTCACCGCGCTGGGTTTCTATCCGGTGGCACCGGGCAGTGGCGAGTACATCATCGGCCGGCCGTTCCTGCCCAAGGCGACCTTGAACCTGCCCAATGGCAAGGTCTTCACCATCGTCGCCGAAGGCCTGACGGCGGGACATGGCTACATCGCCTCGGCCACGCTCAACGGCAAGCCGCTGCAGCGTGCGTTCCTGCGCCACGACGAGATCATCGCCGGGGGCGAGCTGCGATTCGTGATGCAGGCCGAACCCAACACCGCATGGCCCGGAAAGGACGCCGAACGGCCGTATTCGATGTCCCCCGCGTTGCAGCAGTAACCGGCGTACTGTGTCCGGGTAGCGCCGACCTGTTGGTCGGCGGAACGCCCCCTCCAACGGCCCGCTGCGCTCGCCGACCATGGGTCGGCGCTACCGCTTTTTATTTTTATTACGCGGGTGGCGGCGCCCGGACCCTGTCAGAGGGGGCGGGCGGTGGGGCTGGGCGGGGGCGTTGAGCGCCATGGATGGCGCGAAACGAGGCCCGCAGGAGCGGCTTTTGCCGTCCCCCGCCCAGCCCCAGCGTCCGGCCCCGCCCGTCATCGCCGACGCAGAAAAGGATGCCGAACGGCCGTATTCGATGTCCCCCGCGTTTCAGCAGTAACCGGCGTACTGTGTCCTGGTAGCGCCGAGCTGTTGGTCGGCGGAACGCCCCCTCCAACGGCCCGCTGCGCTCGCCGACCATGGGTCGGCCTACCGCTTTTTATTTTTATTACGCGGGTGGCGGCGCCCGGACCCTGTCAGAGGGGGCGGGCGGTGGGGCTGGGCGGGGGCGTTGAGCGCCATGGATGGCGCGAAACGAGGCCCGCAGGAGCGGCTTTTGCCGTCCCCCGCACAGCCCCAGCGTCCGGCCCCGCCCGTCATCGCCGACGCAGAACGGTTTCGGGATCAGGGGTCCAGCAGTCCCAAGGCGCGCGCATGCGCCAGGTCCTGCGGGGTGTCGATATCAAGCTCCAGCCCGCCTGCCGGCAACAGCAGCAGCGCGTCATCGGCGAGCGCGCGCAGCCGGGCACGGAAGCCGGCATTGGCTGCGTGTTGCGGCAACGCGTCGAACCAGTCACCAGGCACCACCGCCGGCACGCCGGCCAGCCCCTGCAGGCGGGTAGCCGCGCAGCCGGAGCGTGACCGGCGTGCACCCTCCAGTAGGCACTGCAGGTGCGCGGTCGAAAGCGCCGGCTGGTCCGACACCAGCACCAGCACCTGGGCATGGCCGACCACGTGCGATGCAGCAGCCTGCAGGCTGCTGGCCATGCCGCTGGCGGCGTTTTCATTGATGACCGTCTCGTACGGCAGGTCCTGGAGTGCGGCCTGGTACACGGACCGATTGCTGCCCAGGACGACGAGGAGGACCTCCGGGCCGGTCTCCAGCGCACTACGTGCCGCACGGCGCAACAGGGTTTCGCCATCGCGGCGCAGCAGCTGTTTGGGCTGGCCCAGCCGGGTGCTGCTGCCGGCGGCGAGCAGCACCACGGCATGCCCGGCGCGCTCGCTCACACGGACGCCGTGGCGGCGTGGCGCCACGACTGCAGCTGGGCGGCAATACTCAATGCGATCGCGTCGGGGCCGCGTCCCCCCAGGTCCAGCCCGACCGGCGAATGCAGGCGTGGCTGCAAGGCGAACCGGGCGGCGTCGGGCAGCAACGAGAACAGGTCATCGCGGCGCCGGGTTGGGCCCAGCAGGCCGATGAAGGGCACGGCGCAGGGCGCCAGCGCCTCCAGTGCCTGCAGGTCGAGTTCGAAATTGTGATGCATCACCAGCACGACGTCGGGCACGACGGAGGCATCGGCCAGCGCGGTCGTGGCAGCCAGCGGCTCCACCTCGACCTGGCTGCGCGCGCGCCACGACGCGCGTGGGTCCGCCACCCGGACCTGCCAGCCGAGCCCCCGCAGCGTTGGCCACAGCGCCGCTACTTCGGGACCGGCGCCGAGCAGGAGGGCGCGCGGCGGCGGCATCCAGCGCAGCGACCACAACCTCTGCGTGGCGTGGAAACCACAGGAATCGAAGGGAAGGCGCTGATCCACCGCGAAGCCTGCACAGCCAATGCGCACGCCGCCGCCGGCATCCACGTCCAGCCGCAACGGACCCTCGCCGCGCAACCATCCCTGCAGCACCGCGGCGACCCCGGGCAGCGCGGACAACGGCAACAGCAGCACGCGCTGGCAGCCGCGGCAGCCGACCGCATTACCGGAGAACAGCGCGGAATCGTCGCGGGTATCGATCTCCATCCAGCCGATGCGAGCGCTCGTGGCGCACTCCCGTGCCACGCGCTCGATCTCCGGCTCCAGGCAGCCGCCGCTGAGCCAACCGACGTGCGTGCGTTCGCCGAACAGCACCAAGGTACCGGGCCGCGCGTAGGTGGAGCCTTCGGTCTCCAGCACCACCGCCAGCGTCACCGGCTGGCCAGCGCACGCAGCGGCCGCTGCCTCCACCACCCGTGCCATCCCGGCATCGGGCACGTCCACTACCGGGATGGCAGGCAGCCGGGTCATGCGATGTCCGGCAGCCCACCGAGCAGCTTGTCCAGTGTGATCGGATAGCTGCGCACGCGCACGCCGGTCGCGTTGTAGATCGCGTTGGCGACCGCCGCGCTGACACCGCACAGGCCCAGCTCCCCCACGCCCTTGGCCTTCATCGGCGAAGAGATCGCATCGGCTTCGTCCAGGAACACGACCTCCTGGTGCGGGACATCGGCATGCACCGGTACTTCGTAGCCGGCCAGGTCGTGGTTGACGAAGAAGCCCAGTCGGGTATCGACGGCCAGTTCTTCGGACAGCGCCGCGCCGATGCCCATCGTCATTGCACCGATCACCTGGCTGCGCGCGGTCTTCGGATTGAGGATGCGGCCGGCGGCGCAGACGGCGAGCATGCGGCGGATGCGGCTTTCGCCGGTGGCCACGTCCACGCCGACTTCCACGAAATGTGCAGCGAAGGTGGACTGCTGGTACTTCTCTTCCAGCGTGGCGAACTCGATGCTGTCTTCGACCACCAGTTCACCATCGGCGGCGGCCTTGCCCAGCGGCGCCGAGCGGTTGCCATCGCCGACCTTGCCGTCGGCGAAGGTGGCGCTGTCCGCGTCGTAGCCGAGCTTGCCGGCAATGGCTGCGCGCAGCTTGGTGCAGGCCGCGAACACGCCGGCGGTGGCACTGTTGGCGCCCCACTGGCCGCCGGAGCCGGCCGAGGCCGGGAAGCTGGAATCGCCCAGCTTTACCGTGACCTGGTCCAGGCTCACGCCGAGCATTTCCGCAGCGGTCTGGCCGAGGATGGTGTAGCTGCCGGTACCGATGTCGGTCATGTCGGTTTCCACGGTGACATGGCCCTTGGCGTCCAGCCGCACCCGCGCCCCGGACTTCATCACCAGGTTGTTGCGGAAGCCGGCGGCCACGCCCATGCCGACCAGCCAACGGCCGTCGCGGCGTTGGGCCGGCGCGGCGGACCGCTTGTCCCAGCCGAAGCGCTGCGCGCCCTCCCGCAGGCACTGCACCAGCTGCCGCTGCGAGAACGGCCGTTCGGGGTTGGACGGGTCGACCTGGGTATCGTTGCGGATCCGGAATTCGACCGGGTCCAGCTTGAGCTTCTCGGCCATTTCGTCCATGGCGATTTCCAGCGCCATCAGCCCCGGTGCTTCGCCCGGTGCGCGCATGGCGTTGCCTTCCGGCAGGTCCATCGTGTGCAGGCGCAGGCCGGCCAGTCGATTGGCGCCGGCGTACAGCAGCTTGGTCTGCTGTACCGCCTCTTCCGGCGAGCCGCCGGTCAGGTTGCCAGACCACGACTCATGGCCGATCGCGGTAAGCGTGCCTTCGGCCGTGGCACCCAGCCGGATGCGCTGCACGGTGGCAGGCCGGTGGGTAGTGTTGTTGGCGATCAACGGCCGCTGCAGCGCCAGCTTGACCGCGCGCTTGGCTGCGCGCGCACCGAGAGCGGCCAGCACCACGTCGGAACGGATGAACAGCTTGCCGCCGAAGCCGCCGCCAATGAACGGCGATACCAGGCGCACCTTGTCCTCCGGCAGGCCGAGCGTAGTGGCCAGGTCTTTCTTTCCCCAGGCGATCATCTGGTTGGAGGTCCACACGGTCAGCTGGCCACCCTCCCAGGCCGCCAGCGAGGCGTGCGGTTCCATCATCGCGTGCGACTGGTCGGGGGTGTGGTACGTGGCGTCCAGCGTGACCGGTGCATCGCCGTAGGCTTTTTCGAAATTGCCCACGCGCGCATCCGGATCGGTGTCCTGCAGCTTGTTTCCGGCCTTTTTCGCGGCATCAAGGTCGAACACCCCTTTGGCCGGGGCATAGCGGATCCGTACCAGGTCCGCGGCGGCGCGCGCCTGTTCGAAGGTCTCGGCCACCACCAGTGCCAGTGCCTGGTGGTAGTGATCCACCTGCGGGCCGCCCAGCAACGGGGCCGTGTTGCGGTCGCCTTTGTGCAGCGTGCCGGCGTTGTCGGCAGTGACGATCGCCAGCACGCCGGGCGAGGCACGTGCGGCATCGAGGTCCATCGCGGTGACCCGGCCCTTGGCGATGCCGGCGCCGACCACGTAGCCGTAGGCAGCAGATGCGGCCACGGCGTGCCATTCGTAGGCGTAACGGGCGTGTCCGGTGGTCTTCTGCGGGCCATCGATGCGGTCCAGCGGTTTGCCGACCACCTTCATCTGGTCGATCGGATTGGTGCCTGCGGGGGTATCGAATTTCATGGATCAGCTCCTCGCCTGCAGCAGGACCGAGGCCAGCGTGCGTTCGGCAAGCTGTACCTTGAACTGGTTTTCAGGACTGGGCGTGGCGCCCTGCAACAGGTTGCCGACCACCGCGCGCGCGCCCTGCGGCAACAGGGCGTCAGCGGCGTCGCTGCGCCATGGCTTGTAGGCCACGCCACCCAGTGCCACGCGGCCACTGCCGTCGGCCTGCAGCACGGCGGCGACCGACACCAGCGCGAACGCGTAGGACGCACGGTCGCGTACCTTGCGGTAGATGTGGGTACCGCCCAGCGGGGCAGGCAGGACGGCGGCGGTGATCAGCTCGCCTTTTTCCAGCACCGTTTCGATGTGCGGGGTCTTTCCCGGTGCGCGGTAGAACTCATCCAGTGCGATGCGGCGCGAGCTGCCGTCGGCGCGCACGGTTTCCACCGTTGCATCCAGCAGCATCATGGCCACGGCCATGTCGCTGGGATGGGTGGCGATGCAGGATGGGCTGGTGCCGATCACCGCCAGCTGCCGGCTGACGCCGCCGATGGCCGCGCAACCACTGCCGGGCAGACGCTTGTTGCAGGGCTGGGCGGTATCGTAGAAGTAAGGGCAGCGGGTGCGCTGCAGCAGGTTGCCGGCGGTGGTGGCTTTGTTGCGCAGCTGTCCGGACGCGCCAGCCACCAGCGCACGGGTCAGCAGGGCGTAGTCGCGGCGGATGCGGTTGTCGGCGGCCAGGTCGGTGTTGCGCACCAGTGCGCCGATGCGCATGCCGCCGTCCTCGGTGGCCTCGATGGTATCCAGTTTGAGCCCATTGACGTCGATCAGATGGCTGGGGATCTCGATCTCCAGCTTCATCAGGTCCAGCAGGTTGGTGCCGCCGGCGATGAAACGGGCACCCTGGGTACGGGCGGCGGCCGCGGCCGCTTCGGCCGGGGTGCGGGCGCGTTCGTAGGTGAAGGCTCTCATGCGTGCTGGCCTCCGACGTCTTCAATGGCTTCGATGATGTTGGAATAGGCGCCGCAGCGGCACAGGTTGCCACTCATGCGCTCGCGTATTTCTTCAGCGCTTGCCTCGCTGCGCGCGGTCAGGTCGGCGGTGACATGGCTGGGTATTCCATCCTTGATTTCCTTCAGTACCGCAACGGCCGAGCAGATCTGCCCCGGCGTGCAATAGCCGCACTGGTAGCCATCATGTTTGACGAAGGCGGCCTGCATCGGGTGCAGGTCATCGGGTGATCCCAGGCCTTCGATGGTGGTGATCTCGGCACCTTCGTGCATCACCGCCAGGCTCAGGCAGGCGTTGATGCGACGGCCGTCGACGATCACCGTGCAGGCGCCGCACTGGCCGTGGTCACAGCCTTTCTTGGTGCCGGTCAGGTGCAGGTGCTCGCGCAGCGCGTCGAGCAGGGTGACACGCGTATCCAGTTTCAATGCCCGGGCCTTGCCGTTGACCTTGAAAGCCACCTCGGCGGTGACCGGCGCGCGCGCAGGGGCGCCGATACCCGGCACCTCAGCCATGGCGGCAGGGGCGACCAGCACCGATGCCGAGCCCGCGCCGAGCTTCAGCAGGGTGCGCCGGCTGAGCGCGAATTGGGGAGGGGTATTCATGCAAGGCGGATCCTCTATGGCGGGTGCAGGCATGGCTGAGGGGATCGCGGCGCTCCGATCCAGAAAGGGCACCGACGACTCCAGCATGGCTGCAGCGAAGTAGTCAGGGGGTGAACCGACGCCTGGAAGGAGAAAGCAGCAGAGGCGCGCGACGTCAGCGACCCGACGCGGGCGGCGGGCGCGCTGCCCAGGCTTTCAGCAATGGCAGCGGATCGTAGGCACCCTGCGCGCCATAGATGCCCCAGTGCAGGTGCGGCGGCGTGCCCTTGGCGTTGCCCGTATCGCCGACATAGCCCAGCAGTGTCCCCGCATCGACCACCTCGCCGCGCGCCAGCCCGTCCCGCCAGCCATCCAGGTGGGCGTAGTAGTAGCGTTCCCGTGCGGGCCCCTGGATCCACACCTGGCGCCCGCCCAGGCCGCCCTCGCGCACGTCCATCACGATGCCGCGGGTGGCGCTGCGCACGGCGGTGCCGCGTGCGGCGAAGATGTCCACCCCGGCATGGGTGCGATCGGCGCCGCGTGGGGCACCGAAGGTGTCGGCCACCTGGCGTGCGCGGACGCCTTCGACCGGCACCGGCAGGGCGGTGGGCGCGGGCATCCGTGAGATCTCCCACATCGCGCGCGGCACATCGGCCCAGCGGCTGTTCCAGAGCGCACCGCCGGCCACGATCAGCACGGCGATCCAGAACAGGCGCAACAGCCAGCGGCGGAGTTTTCGCGCGGGCGAAGGAGCTGCAGGTGCGGCGGTGGGATCAGTCAACAGGCAGGCCGGTCTTGGAGGACGGTCCAGCATGCCAGCGGCGGCATCAACGGTGCGTGGCCGCCGACGGACTGATCGAACCTGCCGCGCCCCGGGGCGGGCCGGTCAGCCGGCGCGTTCTTCGTCCAGGGTGCCACGCACCGCCCGTGCCAGGTCGATGCGGGTGAACGGCTTGGGCAGGATCGCGATGTTCCGGCCAAGCTGGTTGTTGGACTGATGGTCGCGCGGATAGCCCGAAGTGAACAGGATGCTCAGCGCGGGCTTGCGCTGGCGTGACTGGCGGGCAAGTTCCCAGCCGGTCATGCCGGGCATCACGATGTCCGAAAACAGCAGGTCCACGTCCACATCGGGACGATCCAGCAGGCGCAGCGCCGATGGCCCGTCATGCGCCTCCAGGACGCGGTAGCCGAACTGGCGCAGCGCTTCGACGGTATAGGCACGCACGTCGTCGTTGTCTTCAGCCACCAGGATGATTTCATCCCGTGCCTCGTACTCGGCGTAGCCATTGTCCTCGGCCAGCCGCGGGCCCGGCAGCGGCAGGCTGGAACGCGGGAACAGCATGGTGATCACCGTGCCGCTGCCGGGGGTGGAATCCAGTTGCACGTGGCCACCGGACTGCTTGACGAAGCCATACACCATCGACAGGCCGAGACCGGTTCCGCGACCGACTTCCTTGGTGGTGAAGAACGGTTCGAACACCCGGGCCATGGTGTCCGCGTCCATGCCATGCCCATCATCGCGGACCCGCAGCACCGCGTACTGCCCGGGCGGAACGTCCGGATTCTGTTCGGCGAACTCTTCATCCAGCACGCTGGTGCCCGTCTCCAGCACCAGCGTCCCGCCGTCGGGCATCGCGTCGCGCGCGTTCACCGCCAGGTTGAGGATGGACGCTTCCAGCTGGCCCGGATCGACCTCCACGCACCACACATCCGGCGCGGTCGCGATCTCCAGCCTGACCAGTTCGCCGAGGGCGCGCTGCAGCATGTCCTGCATGCCCTGCACCTGCTCGTTGAGGTTGACCGCCTGGTTCAGCAGCGGCTGGCGGCGTGCGAAGGCCAGCAGGCGCTGGGTGAGGCTGGCCGCGCGCAGCACCCCCTTCAGTGCGTTGTCCAGCGGGCGCGAAACGGGGCCTGCCTGCTCGCCGAGGCGATCGGTCAGCAGCTTGGCATGCTCCACGTTGCCGGCGATGACGGTCAGGATGTTGTTGAAATCATGGGCGATGCCACCGGTCAGCTGGCCAACCGCCTCGATCTTCTGGCTCTGCCGCAACGCCTCTTCGGCCTGCCGGCGTGCGGTGGTTTCCACGGCTTCGGAGACCACGGCGGTGACCGTCCGATGGTGATCGAGCAGCGGGCGGAAGGAAAACTCGAACGAGCGGGTGCCGGTGGGCAGTTGCAGCTCCAGTTCCTGCCGGGATTCGTTGCCGGCGGCGGCGGCCTGCACGGCGCCGTGCACGGCGGTGGCCGCATCCGGGCTGCCGGAAAACCAGGCCGAGTTCCAGAACAGGCGGCCGCTGACATCGCTTTTCTCTGCCAGGATCGCCGCCAGCGAGGCCCGGTTGGCATCCAGCACGCGGCCGTCCGGGCTGATCAGCACCTGCAGCTGGAAGCTGGATTCAAACACGGCCTGCAGCCGGCTTTCGCTCTGGCGCAGGTCGGCGGTGCGCTGCTCGACCTGCTGTTCAAGCGATTCGTTGGCATCACGCAGCAACAGCTCGGCCTGCTTGAGGTCGCTGATGTCGCGGGCCAGGGTGTAGTAGCCGGCTACCTGGCCATCGGCGGCGATCTCCGGCACGCCGTCGAGCAGCACATGGCGTGCGCTCCCGTCGGCGCGCGGGACCTCCAGCTCGAAGCTGACCCGTTCACCCTGCAGCACCTGCTGCAGGTGGGGCAGGGCGGCATCGAACATGCCCGGGCCGGCCACTTCACTGATCTGCAGGCCGATCATCTCCGCTGGCGGCCGTCCATGCCAGGCCTGGTAAGCATTGTTGGCGAAGCGGTAACGATGGTCCGGGCCCAGGTGGGCGATCAGTGCGGGCATCGAATCGGTGATCAGCTGCAGGCGGTCACGGCTCTGTTTGAGTTCCACCTCGGCCCGGCGCAGCTTCTCCCTGGCTTCCGCTTCACGGATGGCGCGCAGGATCGCATCGGGGAGGCGCTGCAGGCGCTGCTTGACTACGTAGTCGCGCGCGCCGCGGGTCAGCGCCTGCACGGCCAGTTCTTCGGTCAGGGTGCCGGAGACGAAGATGAAAGGCAGCTGCGGCACCCGCTCGCTGGCCAGGGTCAATGCGGTGTCGCCGTCGAAGCCGGGCAGGACGTGGTCGGCAAGGATCACGTCGTGGCGATCACCATCGAGCTCGGCGAGGAACGCTTCCCGCGTCCACACGCGCTGGATCACGAACGCCATGCGCGCGCGGGACAGCTGCGCTTGGATCAGTTCCGCGTCGAGCGCACTGTCCTCGAGCATGAGGATGCGGATCGGCGCATCCCCGGCGGTTTCAGTCATTCGTGCGGCCTTGGCCTGGCGGGCGGATGGGATGCGGCGGCGGATTGTTGGTGATGCCCCAGAACATTCCCAGACCCTGGATGGCGTCGAAGAATTCCTTGAAGTCCACCGGCTTGACGACGAACGCATTGACGCCCAGCTCGTAGCTGCGAACCAGGTCCTGCTCTTCGCGCGAGGACGTCAGCATCACGATCGGGGTGCGGCTGAGGTGGCGGTCACCGCGTACCTCGGCCAGCACTTCCAGGCCGTTCAACTTGGGCAGCTTCAGGTCCAGCAGCACGACCACGGGGCCCCCATGGTTGAGGTCCTGCCAAGCGCCTTCGCCGCGCAGGTACTGCAGTGCTTCGACCCCGTCGCGCACATGGGTCACTTGGTTGAGCAACTGGCAGCGTGCCAGCGCATCGAGGGTCAGCTCGGCGTCTTTCGGGTTGTCTTCCACGAGCAGGATCGGTCGCAGGTCCCTCATGCAGTACCTCGTTGGGAATACGGTAAGGTGAAATGGAACGTGGCGCCGACGCCCGGCTCGCCTTCGGCCCAGGTGCGGCCGCCGTGCCGGCTGACGATGCGGTGGACGTTGGCCAGCCCGATACCGGTGCCTTCGAACTCGTCGGCGTGGTGCAACCGCTGGAAGACCCCGAACAGCTTGTCGACATAGCGCATGTCAAACCCGCAGCCGTTGTCGCGGACATGGAAGACGTGCTCGCTGCCGTTGTCTTCGTGGCCGATTTCGATGGTCGGCTCGGCGCTGTCACGGGTGAACTTGATCGCATTGCCCAGCAGGTTCTGCCACACCAGCCGCAGCATGCTGGAATCGGCCTCGACCCGCGGCAACGGTGCGATGGACCAAGTGATGCTGCGCCCGGCGGTTTCCATGACCAGGTTGCGCTGCACGTCTTCCACCAGCGCGGCGACATCCACGCTCACCAGGCCCATGCTGGAGCGGCCCATCTGCGAGAAACTGAGCAGGTCATCGACCAGCGTGCCGGCGGATTTGGCCGATTCCACGATCGTGGCCAGGAAGCGTTTTTCGGTGTCGCTCAGCTTGTCCGCCGCCGAACTGCCCAGCAGTTCGGAATAGCCGACGATGTGGCGGAAAGGCGCGCGCAGGTCGTGGCTGACCGAATAGGAAAACGCCTCCAGCTCCTTGTTGCTGCGCAGCAGCTGTTCATTGAGTTCGGCCATTTCCTCGGCCTTGCGCAGCACGATGTCCACGATGGCCGTGCGCAGCTCGATCGCTGCGTCGCGGTCCACATCCTGCCAGGGCGTGGACTGCTCGCGCACCGTTTCCTTCCATGCCTCGAAGGACAGCCGCGGCGAGAGCCTGCCGTCGACGAGGGCCTTGCGGGGCTCGCCCCCCCAGCTCACCGTGCGCATGACTTCGGCGCGGAACCACAGCACGAAACTGTCGTGCAGCTGCGAGATGGAAATGGCCATGACGCCGCTGGCGAGGTCGGCGAAGGCAGCCGCTTCCGGCCAGATCGCGGGCAGGGCATCGGTGTGAAACACGTCTTCGGCGGGGTGATGGCGGGTCAGCCAGTCCACCAGCGCATTGACGTCGGTCTGCCCCGGGGTCTGTCCCAGCAGCACGCATTGGCCGCGGTGGACGATCGCCGCGCCGGTGGCGCCGGTAAGGTCCAGCAGGCTTTTCTGGTCGCGACCCAGTGCCGCCATGAAATCCTCGTCGCCTGCCATCCGCCCGAGCAGGCGGACCTGGATGGCGCGCCGCGCGATGCGCTCTTCCACCGCCAACGCGCGCTCCTTCAAGGCGATCTGCAACGACAGGATCTGCCCGATGAACTCACACGCGGTGCGGACGTGATAGGGCACGCGGCGCGGCAGCTGGTTGTGGCAGGACACCAGCCCCCACAGACGGCCTTCTGCCAGCAGCGACACCGACAGCGAGGCGCCGGTTCCCATGTTGCGCATGTACTGCAGGTGCACGGGCGAAACGCTGCGCAGGACCGCCAGGCTGAGGTCGGTGGGAGCGGCGCCGGCCAGGCCTGCACTGCGCAGCAACGGCACCGCCCGGTAGTCGTTGTCGGCGATCAGCCGCACGCGGTTGCGGCGATACAGCTCACGTGCCTGCGCCGGGATATCCGATTCGGGGAAGCGCAGGTCCATGTAGGACGGCAGCCGGTCATTGCGATCTTCGGCTACCACCGCGCCGTTCCAGTCCTTGTCGAACTGGTAGATCAGCGTGCGGTCGAAACCGGACAGGTCGCGTACGTGGCGCGCACCGATCTCGCACAGCGAAGCGATGTCCGGGGCCGTCTCGACCTCGCCCATGAAGCGGCGTATGTGCGGATACAGGTCTTCCAGCGAGCCGGGTTCGCCGTCCATCGGCTCTTCCAGTTCGATGATGAAATGCGTTTCGCTGCGGTGCGCCAGCGCATGGTGGCGACCGGACCGCCCGAGCTGGATCGAGCCGAGGAACACCGTGGATTCCGGTGCCAGCAGGTCCAGATGCCGCCGATAGGGCACCAGCGCGCCGCCGAGCACCCGGTCCAGGTGCTGGTCCAGCGGATCGCCGAAGTCCTCCAGTACCTGCGCCTGGCCTATGGCACGTTCCTGCACCCGCATTGACAGCGGGTCCACCACCAGCAACAGCCCGTACGGCTGGATGGCCCCGGGCGTATGGATCGGTTCACGCGCGCAGCTGGAAAGATCCAGGTCGACATCAGGGGCGTCGTTCATGGGAACTCCTCGGTAACGAACCTGCCCACGGCGGTGAAGGCAGCGCGTGCGCCGTCCTCCACGTGCCGTTCGTCTGCCTCGGGCAGCGCGATGGCATTCAATGCAGTAGTGAAGCGGCGCCAATGGGGCGCAACGCCCCCGGCAGGAGGAGCAAGGTGGCGTGCACCGAAGGCCCGGTCCACGCCCAGCGGCGCGGCCAGTCTGTAGATCACCGCGCCGCCCAACGCGGATCCTTCGGCCACGTACAGCCAGCCCAGCGCGGCGGGCAGGGGCAGGGTGGCGGGCAGCGCCGGGACCGGCGCAGGCAGGGGAGCCTGCAGGTCGTACAGGTCGCGGGTGATCCCTTCCAGCCGACGCCGGGCAGGCAGGTCGGGCAGCAGCGGTTGCAATGCCGGTGCAGCGTAGAGGCAGTCCACGTGCTGGTGCAGGCGGTGCTGCACGCGCAGGAAGGCGGCGAAGCGTTCGCGGCTTTCGAAGATGCGTTGGGCCATGATGCGCTGGTCCAGCCGCTCGTGCGTTTCATGGGTGGCGCGTTTCAGGCGCTCGGCACGGGTAGGCGGCAGGGCCGGTTCAGGTACTGGCATCGACGACGACAGGCAGGATGCACGATAGGGGAGACGCTGCAGAATATCAGACCGCTCGCTGGCCTCGTGTCAACGGAATTTCATGTGCTCCGGTGATGCGCCAACGGCCCGCTGCGCTCGCCAGTCATGGGTCGGCGCTACCGGTCTACATCAGCCCGAGGGTCACCAAGGCGAGCACGATGTAGCGCATGCCCTTGGCGATGAGCACCAGCGGCAGGAAGACCCGCAGCGGCTCGCGCATCACCCCGGCCGCCAGGGTGATCGGGTCGCCGATCACCGGAGCCCACGACAGCAGCAGCGACCAGCGCCCATGCCGTCGATACCAGGCCTGCGCGCGTTCCAGCCGGGTTGCCGATACCGGGAACCAGCGACGTCCCTGGAACCGCTGCACCTGCAGTCCAAGCCACCAGTTGAACAGCGATCCCAGCACGTTGCCGGCGGTCGCCACCGCGACCAGCAGGACCGGATCGCCGCCTTCCAGCAGGAAGGCCACCAGCACCGCCTCGGACTGGGCGGGCAGCAGGGTGGCAGCGATGAGGGCGGCGAGGAACAGGCCGGACAGGGAAAGCATGCATCATTCTACGGTGGCGGTGTCGTCGCGCGGCTTTCAGACCGCCCGCGCCATCCTGTGCCGGTCCATCCGCAGCAACCGAGGTGCTGCATGCCCCGTTCGCGCACGCTGACGATCGCGACCTTCAACGTCAACGGCATCAACAGCCGTCTGCCGCACCTGCTAGCGTGGCTGGAGCAGGAACAGCCGGATGTCGTCGCCCTGCAGGAACTGAAGGCGACCGACAGTGGGTTCCCGAT
This sequence comes from Stenotrophomonas sp. CFBP 13724, assembly GCF_014841975.1. Classification (NCBI taxonomy): domain Bacteria; kingdom Pseudomonadati; phylum Pseudomonadota; class Gammaproteobacteria; order Lysobacterales; family Lysobacteraceae; genus Stenotrophomonas; species Stenotrophomonas sp. CFBP 13724. The sequence goes on along the minus strand of NZ_JACYUW010000001.1, from coordinate 1,478,268 downwards.
CGCCGCCATCGAAGGCGCAGGCTACGGGGCGATCTGGCAAGGCCAGGCGTCGTGGAACGGCGTTGCGCTGCTGGCCCGCGGCAGCGTTCCAGTGGAGAGTCGCCGCGGCCTTCCCGGCGCACCCGCGGATACCCAGGCACGCTATATCGAGGCGGCGGTACACGGCATCGTGGTGGCCGCGCTTTACCTGCCCAACGGTAATCCGCAGCCGGGGCCGAAGTACGATTACAAGCTGGCGTGGATGCAGCGGCTCGCGCGCCATGCCCGCACCCTGGTGACGCTGGAGCATCCCGTGGCGATGGTCGGTGATTTCAACGTCATTCCCACCGATGAGGATGTGTACGACGCCGCCGCCTGGAAGAAGGATGCGCTGATCCAGCCGGCGGTGCGCGAGGCCTACCAGGAGCTTCTGGCGCAGGGTTGGACCGATGCGCTGCGGTCCTGTTTCGGTGAGCAACGGGTGTATACCTTCTGGGATTATTTCCGCCAGCACGCGCAACGCGACCGCGGCCTGCGCATCGACCACCTGCTGCTGAATCCGGTGCTGGCGCAGGGACTGGTAGAGGCCGGCGTGGACCGTTGGGTGCGCCTGCAGGAGAAGGCCAGTGACCATGCGCCCACCTGGGCCAGGATCAAACTGCCGGCGGTCCGCCGAGCTTCCTGAGGTCGGCCAGCAGCAGCGCATGTGCGGCCTCGCGCGCGGCGCCCTCGCCCTGGCGCAGCACCCACGACGGATGCACGGTGACCAGCGCCGGGGTCCCGTCATGCAGGGTGTGCCACTGGCCACGCCCCTCGCTGAAACGGAACGCGGTGCCGAGCAGCGCCGAGGCGGCGGTAGCCCCGAGGCAGACCACCGTCTCCGGACGTACCTGCTCGATCTCACCCGCCAACCAGGAACGGCAGGCCTGCACGTGCTCGCGGTCGGGGCGCTGGTGCACGCGGACTTTGCCCCGGCGCTGGAAGCGGAAATGCTTCACCGCGTTGGTCAGGTACAGCGTGGTCCGGTCAATGCCGGCCTCGGCGAGCACGCGATCCAGCAACTGGCCGGCCGGCCCCACGAACGGTCGGCCGCTGAGGTCCTCTCGGTCTCCGGGCTGCTCACCGATCAGCATCACCCGCGCATCGGCCGGTCCTTCGCCGAACACGGTCTGGGTGGCCGGTTCCCACAGCGCGCAGCGCCGGCAGGCGGCGGCGCGGTGGCGCTGCGCAGTGAGTGAATCGGGAAGGGCCTCGGCGGCGCGTGCGGCGGCTGCCGACGGCAGCAGTGGGGCCTCGGGAATCCGGCGCTGCGGCGCCAATGCTTCGCGCGCATGCATTTCCTCGACACGCGTACCGGCATCGCGTACCAGACGCGGCAGCAACGTGGCTTCGGGCAGGTGCTTCCAGTACTTCACCGGCATCTCCTGGCGCATCATGCGCTCATTCAACCGCGCCGGGTTGAAGATGCTGGCGTAATAGGTGCGCCACAGCTCCTCGCGTGAGTCATCGGCAGGGGCGTCGCTGCGCTGTGCACCGGGCCCGGCGCTCAGATGGCTGCCATCCCAGTACGCACTGCGCGAGGGCGTCAGGATGGCCCAGCGCATGCCGGCAAAGCGGCGCGCGAAGAATGGCGCGACGCGGTCCACGATGTGGTGGTCCGGTTCGAACCAGGCGATGAACGCATCGTCTTCGCCGGGCACCTCGCGGAAGCGCACGAAGGCCTTCATCTTGTGCGAATCGCGGCGTACCGCCTGCGCCAGCGCATTGGCGCGCAGCACATCGGCATCGGCGGGGTTGGACAGCACCTCGCGCTGGCCGTGGGCGATCCGCCACAACAAGCGGTACAGCAGCGGCAGGCGCTGCGGATCGCGGTGGCACAGCACGCTGGCCGCCAGTTCCAGGAAGGCCTTGGACACGCGTGGGCCGGGAGCGCCGCCGCCCGACGTCGCCGCGCCAGCAAGCGCCGGCGCATCCAGCAGCGATGCCTCGGTGCCCTCCAGCCAGTCGATCTGCTCCGGTGTCACGCCGGCAGCAAGCCCCAGGCGCGCGGCCGCCCGCCAGGCATCCAGTGACCACGGCGGATCGATCCGTGCCGACCACCGCTGCATTTCAGCTGGCAAGGCTTTCGCCGAACAACGAGCCCTGCCGCGGCGGGGGCGCCAGGCTGGCACGCAGGCTGGCCGGATCATCCAGCCGACGGTGCGGATGGTGGTCCAGCAGCTGCACGAACGGCAGCAGCTTGCGCATCGGTGCGCGCAGCCGCGCCACATCGGCCACCCGCAGCCGACCGTGGCGGCGCGCCATCAGCACGCGCTTGACGTTGCGAACGCCCAGTCCCGGCACCCGCAGCAGCAGTTCCTTCGGTGCCAGGTTGAGGTCCACCGGGAACTGCTCGGGATGGCGCAGCGCCCAGGCCATCTTCGGGTCGATGTCCAGGTCCAGCATGCCGTCCCGGGTAGTGTCGGTGATCTCTTCGATACCGTAGCCATAGAAGCGCAGCAGCCAGTCGGCCTGGTACAACCGATGCTCGCGCTGCAGCGGCGGGGGCTGCAGCGGCAGTGCCTTGCTGGCATCGGGAATCGGACTGAAGGCGGAATAGTAGACCCGACGCATGTGGTAATTGCCGTACAGCTGGTCGGAGGTGGTCAGGATGTCGCGGTCGCTGGCACCGTCGGCACCGACGATCATCTGCGTGCTCTGACCGGCAGGCGCGAACTTCGGCGCGCGCTTCTGCGCGCTGCGGTGCGGGGTGGCCACCACGGAAGGACGGGCGCGCTCCTCCTTGGATTCCTCGATGCGCCAGCGCAGCTCACCCATCGCGCCGCGGATGGTGGGCATGGTCTTTTCCGGCGCGAACGCGGCCAGGCCGGCTTCGGTCGGCAGCTCGACGTTGATCGACAGGCGATCGGCATATTTTCCCGCTGCCGCCAGCAGTTCCGGCGAGGCCTCGGGAATGGTCTTGAGGTGGATGTAGCCGGCATAGCGGTGTTCTTCGCGCAGTTGGCGCGCCACCTCCACCATGTGCTCCATGGTGTAGTCGGCGCTGCGGATGATGCCGCTGGACAGGAACAGCCCCTCGATGTAGTTGCGTTTGTAGAAGTCCAACGTCAGCGCGACGACTTCGGCCACGCGGAAGCGGGCGCGCGGCACGTTGCTCGATACGCGGTTCACGCAGTAGGCGCAGTCGTAGATGCAGAAGTTGGTGAGCAGGATCTTCAGCAGGGAGACGCAGCGGCCATCCGGGGTATAGCTGTGGCAGATGCCGGACCCTTCGGTGCTGCCGATGCCACCGGATTTTTTCGAGTCGCGCTTGCCGGCCCCGCTGGAGGCACACGAAGCATCGTACTTTGCCGCGTCGGCGAGGATTTCGAGTTTGCGCAGGGTTTCCATGGGGCCACGCTAGGGAGGGCGCGTCTCAGGCTGTGAGACGGACAGCAACGGCAATCTGAAGGCTTCAGTCGACATCGCGTGTCGATTCCAGCCAGTTAGCATAAATACTAACAGGTGGCGTCTGTCATCTGTGTGTATGCGCGCATCGGCATGCTGGCCGGCCCCGCAGCTGACAGGTTATTCCAAGTGGCATTCTCCCGCAGACCCCGATCCGCATTGCTGTTGTTGCTGGCCCTGGGTCCGGCCGCCGCCGCCGCCGCCGCTGCGGCAACGCCTACCGTGCTGCGCATCAACGATGTGCTTGCCGTCGGCACCCACAACAGTTACAAGCTGCCGATGCCGCAAGCCCGCCTGCAGGCGCTTGCCGGACGCGAGCCGGAGATGGCGCAGGCGCTGGACTACGCCCACCGTCCCCTGGTCGAGCAGCTGCAGCACGGGGCGCGCCAGATCGAGCTGGACGTCAACTTCGACCCGCAGGGTGGCCATTACGCGGCCGGATCGGCCGACCCGGACCTGCAACGGCCAGGCTTCAAGGTGCTGCACATGCCTGGGCTGGACAATGCCAGCAGCTGCACCAGACTGCTGCAGTGCCTGCGGCAGCTGCGCGCGTGGTCCGATGCACATCCCCGTCACGCGCCGATCCTGCTGCTGGTCAACGCCAAGGATGACCAGAACGCCCGCCTGGGTGGCATCGACGCATTGCGCTTCGATGCGGCGGCGTTCGACGCGCTGGATGCGGAAATCCGCGCGGTGCTCGGGCCGGAAAAACTGATCGTGCCCGATGACGTGCAGGCCGACTACCCGACGCTGCGCGAGGCGGTGCTGGCGGGAAACTGGCCGGCGCTGGAGCAGGCGCGCGGCCGCTTCCTGTTCGCGCTGGACGAAGGTCCGGCGAAGGTGGCGCTGTATCGGGGCGATCGCCGTTCATTGCAGGGCAGGGTGCTGTTCGTCAACACCGATGCCGATTCACCGGCCGCTGCCTACATGACCCTAAACGACCCGATCGGCCAAGCGGACCAGATCCGCCGCGCGGTGCAACAGGGTTTCATCGTGCGCACCCGTGCCGATGCGGAAACCCGCGAGGCGCGCACCGGGGATATCCGGCGGCGTGACGCCGCACTGGCCGGCGGGGCGCAGTATGTATCGACGGATTATCTCTGGCCCGATCCGCGCTTCGCCACCGGTTACCAGGTGCCGCTGCCGCAGGGGGCAGCGGCGACCTGCAATCCCGTGCGCGCAGACCACTGCGGCATGACCGATCTTGAAGCCCTGCCTTGAACAGCAAGCGGTTCAGGGCACCATCGCGGCCGAGTTCACCAAGCCTACGGCGATCGCCACGCCCGCCGAAAACCAGCCGGCGCTTTCGTTGCCGGCGTCGATCTGGTCCGGTCCGCGCCGGGTGATGATGGCGCGCGAGATACCGAAGGCCAGCATCTGCATCACCGCCGCGATGGCCGCCCAGATCGCGGCATCGACCAGCGACACCGAGTGGCTGATCACCGAATTGATCGGCAGCGCCAGGCCGACGAGGGCACCGGCCATGCCGATGCCCGCCGCCTTGTTGCCCTGCCGGATCAGGGTTATTTCCTTGTGCGGGGTGATCAGCGCGACCAACGTGATGGCCAGCAGCAGGATCAGCAGGCCGATCCCCATGAAGGCGGCGAAGGCGAGGAACGATTGACCGGTGATGACGTAGTTCATGGCAGACCTTGGGGCGTGTCAGGGCAGGCGCCCACGCTACCGCATCGCTGGAACGAATGCGCGCGATCGCGATCGCGAACGCAGCGTGGGCATGAAAGGTCGATCCACTGCCTGCCTGTCCATGACATCGCCTGCACGGGCTGCAGCAGACTCTTGCGCGTCCCAGGCCGCACTTCCGCCGCCTGCCCAGCGAGCAGACCATGCGCGATACCGTACACGCCCGTTATGCCACCCCCTCGCGCGTCCGCGAAGGCCGACCATTCCCGCAGGGCGCCACGTTCGACGGCGAGGGCACCAACTTCGCGCTGTTCAGCGCGCACGCCACACGGGTCGATCTGTGCCTGTTCGACGACGCCGGCAACGAAGAACGGATCGAGCTTCCCGAATACACCAACGAGGTCTGGCACGGCTACCTGCCGGACGTGAAGCCGGGCCAGCGTTACGGCTATCGCGTGCATGGTCCGTACGCGCCCGCCGAAGGCCATCGATTCAACCACCACAAGCTGCTGCTTGATCCGTATGCGCGGGAAATCGAAGGCGACCTCACCTGGAGTGATGAGCTGTATGGGTACACCATCGGTCACCCCGATGCGGACCTGAGTTTCGACGAGCGCGACAGTGCGCCGTTCATGCCCAAGGCCGTGGTGGTCCATGACGACTATGACTGGGAAGATGACCAGCGCCTGTTGACCGCCTGGAACCAGACCCTGGTGTACGAAACGCATGTGCGTGGCTACACGATGCGCCATCCCGAGGTCGCCGAAGCTGTGCGGGGCACCTGTGCCGGCCTGGCGCACGACGCGGTGCTGGATTACATCAAGGGGCTGGGGGTCACCGCGGTGGAGCTGTTGCCGGTACAGGCCTACCTGGATGACAGCCACCTGCTGGAGAAAGGCCTGCGCAACTATTGGGGCTACAACACGCTGGCCTTCTTCGCGCTGAAGAGCCGCTACCTGGCCAGCGGACACCGCGACGAGTTCCGTGACATGGTCAAGGCGATGCACCGCAAGGGCCTGGAAGTGGTGCTGGACGTGGTGTACAACCACACCGCCGAAGGCAACCAGCTGGGCCCGACGCTGTCCTTCAAGGGCATCGACAACGCAACCTATTACCGCCTTGCCGACGACAAGCGCTATTACATCAACGACACCGGCACCGGCAATACGTTCAACCTGAGCAACATGCAGGCGATGCGGTTCGTCACCGATTCGCTGCGCTACTGGGCACAGGACATGCACGTTGACGGCTTCCGCTTCGACCTGGCGACCATCCTGGGCCGGGAACCGAGCGGGTTCGACCAGCGCGGCGGGTTCCTGGACGCCTGCGGGCAGGATCCGCTGCTGTCGCAGGTCAAGCTGATCGCTGAACCGTGGGATTGCGGGCCCGGCGGTTACCAGGTCGGGCGTTTCCCGCCGGGGTGGGCGGAATGGAATGACAAATTCCGCGACAACGCGCGAAGCTTCTGGAAAGGTGACGAGGGCATGCTGGCCGAGTTCGCCACGCGCTTCACCGGATCGGCCGATCTGTTCGATCGCCGGGGTCGTCGCCCGTGGTCATCGGTCAACTTCATCACCGCCCACGATGGCTTCACCCTGCATGACCTGGTCAGCTACAACGAAAAGCACAACGAGGCCAACGGCGAAGGCAACCAGGACGGGTCCAACCATGATGGTTCATGCAATCACGGCGCCGAAGGAGAAACCGACGACGCGGCGATCAACGCACTGCGCGAGCGGCAGATGAAGAACCTGCTGGCCACGCTGCTGCTGGCCCAGGGCACGCCGATGCTGCTGGCCGGCGATGAACGTGCGCAGACCCAGGGTGGCAACAACAATACGTATTGCCAGGACAACGAAACCGCGTGGATCGATTGGCAGCGGGACCCGAGCGAAGGACGGCTGGCGGAATTCGTGCGCGAACTGACGGCACTGCGGCGCCGCTACCCGATCCTGACCCGTGGCCGCTACCTCAACGGGCGCTACAGCGAAGAGGCCGGGGTCAAGGACCTCACCTGGCTCAATCCGAGCGGGGCGGAGATGCAGGAGGCTGACTGGACCGATGCCGGCGCGCGATCAGTCGGCCTGGTGCTGGAAGGCAAGGCGCAGCATTCGGGGGTGCGCGAGCATGCCAACGATGCCACTCTGTTGATCCTCATCAACGCATGGCACGAAGGGGTGTCTTTCAAGCTGCCCGATGACGAGCAGACACCGCTGCACTGGAAGCTGATGGTGTCCACCGATGAAGCGCTGGATCGCGAGTCGGTGCCCAAGGGCTCAACCGAATTCCTTGCCCCGCCGCGCAGCGTCACCGTGTTCGAATGCCGTAGTTGACGGCAGGACGGGCCGGGGGGCGTGCAATGCCCCCTGGCCGCAGGGGGCGGTCACACCAGTTGCGCGGTGGGCTTGTGCGTGGCCAGCCAGACCGCCTGCCACAGCCCGGAAAGCCCGATCAACGCGTAGACCGCACGCGGCCACGGACTGTCGATGCCGCAGGCGAGCCCGATCAGGTCGATCTGGAACTGGCCCTGCAGGCCCAGGCAGATGGCACCGAACAGCACCATGATCATCGTCGCGATGTTGAACGCTCGCACTGCATTGCCCCTGGTTGACTCATTGGTGTGGACATGTTGGCGCGCGTTCCGTGCGAGCACCGTGATCGCGCGCTTCACGCCCCCTCAACCCGGGCCTGCACCCGCACTGCACGCTGGGCTGCCTATGCTCTGTCCATTCCTTTCGTCCTGGCAGACACCCGCATGGTCCCCACTTCCTATTGGCGCAAGAGCTGGGGCAGCTTCGTGCAGCCCAATACCGGGTCGTTCGATATCCGTGATGTGTCCTGCCTGCAGGAGCCGACCTCGCTGCGGATCGTCCACCTGTACCGCATAGATGCCTGCTGCCAGCGCTGCGACCGCGCTTTCTCGGCACGCGACGGCCAGGGCATGGCGACGGTCACCGGTGCGCGCGTGTTGACCTGCCCGGGATGTTCGGCCACCCAGGCGGTATCCAACCGCGAGCTGGCGCGCTTCTCCGCCTCCCACCCGGGCGCCGCGATGGCCGCTTCGGGGCCGGTTGCCGAAGTTGCTTGAGTGCGCACCACCGTGAAGAATTCCTTGCGCGTCCATCACGCCGCCGCACAGAGGGCTGATGGACACTGTGCGCATGAGATGTGTTGCCGATGCCATGAACCGCCCCGACACCCGCACCCGCACCCGTACCCGTACCGAGAACGGCGCAGCACCCAGGATCCTGGTGGTCGAAGACGAGCTTGAGCTGTCCACGCTGCTGCAGACCATCCTGGTGGGGGAGGGATACCAGGTCGAGCAGGCCTATTCCTTGTCAGATGCGCTGCATTCGATCGACGAAGAGGCGTTTGATGCGGCCGTACTCGATGTAGAGCTTCGCGACGGGCTGGTCTTCTCCGTCGCCGATCGTTTGAAGGCGCGCGGAATTCCGTTCTTTTTCCTGTCTGCGGTTTACCGCGGGGTAGTGCCAGTGGCGCACCATGACGTGCCGTTCCTGAGCAAGCCTTATGAACTGGACGAACTGAAGGATTACCTGGCTGAGAGTCTGCGAAGCGCTTCATGAGTCCCAAGGCAGTAGGAGAGGCGCAGGCAGCCGTGTGGCGTCACACGCTCTAGCAGACGGCGATGGCAACCTGTCGGCCGTCTTTCACTGTCTCCCAGGAGCACACAGCCATGGCGTCCAGCCCCTTCCTTCATCCCGCGCGGGCGATACATCCCGTGCATGCCGCCGTGCTCGGTGGCGTGCTTCCGCTTTTCCTCGGCACGCTGCTGGCGGACTATGCCTACTGGAGCAGTCATGAGATCCAGTGGAGCAATTTCGCTGCGTGGCTGTTGATCGGCGCCATGGTGATGACCACGCTCGCCCTGCTGTGTGGCGTCGTCGGTCTGGCCCGGCATCGTCATGGACTGGCCTACGTGGGGGTCCTCGCAGTGACCTGGGTACTGGGTTTCTTCAATTCGCTGCACCATGCGCGTGACGCCTGGGCGGTGATGCCGGCCGGCCTGGTGATGTCGATGGTCGGTACGCTGCTGGCCCTGGTGGCGACCTGGATCGGCCTGTCCACCCTGCGCGTGGGAGGTGTCCGATGAGCCGCCAGATGATCACGATTCTCTCGGTTTCGGTGCTGGCCGCGGCGCTCGCCGCCTGCAGCAACAAAGCCCCGCAGGTGGATCAATACGGCGCCACTCCGGAGATGCCTGCGCCCAAGCGCGACCTGATGCCGGACATGACCATCGCCAAGCCGACCGCGTGGGGCGACAGCGTCCCGACCGTGCCGGCCGGTTACCGTATTTCGGCCATCGCCACCGACCTGGGCATTCCGCGCCAGACCCTGGTGCTGCCCAATGGTGACATTCTGGTGGCGGAAGGGCGGGGCGGCAACGCGCCGAAGCTGAAGCCGAAGGATGTCATCGCCGGCAAGATCAAGGCCAAGGGCAACACGGCGGTGAAGAGTGGTAACCGTCTGACGCTGCTGCGCGATGCGGACGGCGACGGCGTGTATGAGCTGAAGACCGTCTTCGCCGACAAGCTCAATGCACCCTATGGGCTGGCGATGATCGGCAATGTGCTGTACGTCGCCAACCAGGATGCGCTGGTGCGGTTCGACTATGTCCAAGGGCAGACCCGGGCCAGTGCGGCGCCGGTGACGGTCACCGAGCTTCCGTCGGCCATCAACCACCACTGGACCAAGTCACTGACCGCGAGCGCCGATGGCCGCCACCTGTACGTGGGCATCGGCTCCAACAGCAACATCACCGAACGTGGCATGGCCGCCGAAGTGGACCGCGCCGTGGTCTGGCAGGTCGATGCCGCGACCGGCGCCCACAAGACCTTCGCCACCGGCCTGCGCAATCCCACCGCGCTGGCCATCCAGCCGGGTACCGGCGCGCTGTGGGCGGTCGTCAACGAACGCGATGAGATCGGGCCGAACCTGGTGCCGGACTACCTGACCTCCGTGAAAGAGGGCGCGTTCTACGGCTGGCCGTACAGCTATTGGGGCAAGAACGTCGATGATCGCGTGATGCCGCAGGATCCGGCGAAAGTGACCAGTGCCATCGCGCCGGATTATGCGCTGGGCTCGCACGTGGCCGCGCTGGGTGTCTCGTTCTCCGGCCCTACCATGGGCGCGAAGTTCGCCGATGGTGTGTTCGTCGGCGAGCACGGCAGCTGGAACCGCAATCCACCCGTGGGCTACAAGGTGGTCTTCGTGCCGTTCCGTGACGGCCGCCCGGCCGGTGAGCCGATCGACTTCGTCTCCGGTTTCCATGGCGAAGACGGGCTGACCCGTGGCCGCCCGGTGGGCGTGACCGTGGATCCCCGCGGTGCGTTGATCGTTGCCGATGACCTCGCCAACACGATCTGGCGGGTAACGCCGGATACGGTCGCCGCCCCGGCTGCACCGGCGGCGTCCCCGCCGGCACCGGTCACCCCGTAAGCCGGCTACGTCCGTGCCGGGCGATCCCCGGCGCGGGCGGCGCTCAACCCAGCACCGCGCGTACGCGCGTGGCCAGCTCGTCCACGCTGAACGGTTTGCCGATCAACTGCACGCTGGGATCCAGCACGCCGTCCTGCACGAGCGCGTTGCGGCTGTAGCCGGTAGCGAAGAGCACTTTCAGGTCCGGCCGGCGTCTGAGTGCCTCGTCGGCCAGTTCGCGGCCGTTGACTTCCGGCATCACCACATCGGTGAACAGCAGTGCGATCGCCGGATGCGCGTCGAGCAGCTTGAGCGCGGCGGCAGCGCCGTCCGCGGCCAGCACCGGGTAGCCCAGTTCGGTCAGCGCGTCGATGGAGAACTGGCGCACGCCCGGCTCATCTTCCACCACCAGCACCAGCTCCTGCCCGCCGGACGACGCCACCGGGGCATCCTCTGCGGTGGAGGGAGGCGCATCGAGCACCGCCATCAGGCGCGGCAGGTAGAGCATCACGGTGGTGCCCCGGCCGACCCGCGAATCGATGCGCACGTGGCCGCAGGACTGCTTGACGAAGCCGTACACCTGGGAAAGTCCCAGTCCGGTCCCTTGGCCGACTTTCTTGGTCGTGAAGAACGGCTCGAAGGCCTTGGCCATCACCTCCGGCGGCATGCCGCTGCCGTCGTCGGCGACGGAGATCAGCACGTATTCGCCGACGGGGACGCCGCCGGCTTCGGCGCACTCCTGCGCACAGTTGGCCGTCTCCACCGTGAGCCGGCCACCGGCGGGCATGGCATCGCGTGCATTGACCGCAAGGTTGAGGATCACGTTTTCCAGCTGGTTGGCATCGGCGAAGGTGGACCACAGGTCGGCGGCCAGCACCGTCTGCAGGCGCACGCTGCTGCCCAGCGAATGCACCAGCAGGTCCGACATGCCCGCCACCAGCCGGTTGGCATCCACCGGCACCGGCTGCAGCGGCTGTTGGCGTGAGAACGACAGCAGCCGCTGGGTCAGCTGCGCGGCCCGGCGCGCGCCATCGATCGCCATGTCGATGTAGCGCTTGGCACGCGGATCCTGGTCACCCAGGCGTGCCGCCAGCAGGTCAAGCGGCCCGATGACCGTGGCCAGCATGTTGTTGAAGTCATGTGCGATGCCGCCGGTCAGCTGGCCCACCGCCTCCATCTTCTGGCTCTGCCGCAGCGCATCTTCGGCGCGTGTGCGCTCCTGTACCTCCTCCAGCACGCGCGCTTCCAGATGCTCGTTCAGCTCTTTCAGGCGGGCCTCGGCCAGCCTGCGTTCGGTAACATCGATGGCCACCCCCAGTACGCGCAGGCAGCGGTCCCCTTCGAACAGCCCGCGCCCTTTGGCGGCAACCCAGCGCAGCACGCCGTCTTCCCGGCCCACCGTGCGGTATTCCACGTCGTAGAGCGCGCGCACGGCCGGATCGGCGGCGGCGGCGAAGGCGGCGGTGGTCGCCTGCCGGTCATCAGGATGCAGGCCGTCGTAGAAGTCCTGCAGGGATACCTCGACCTGCGCGGAGATGCCGAACATGGCCTTGGTGCGTGGCGGCCAGATCAGCACATTGTTGACCAGGTCCACGTCCCAGAATCCCATGTCCCCGGCTTCGGTCGCCGAGCGCAGGCGCTCTTCGCTCTCGGCCAGGGCCGCCTCGGCCGCCTTGCGCGTGGTCAGGTCGAGCATCGCGCCGATCATCCGCTGCGGCTCGCCGGAGGGACCGCGCAGCACCGTGCCTCGATCCAGCACGGCGGCATAACTGCCGTCGGCACGGCGGAAGCGGTACTCGCCCGACCAGGCCGAGCTGCTGCTGTCGATCACCGCGTGGATGGCCGCATCCACCCGGCCACGGTCGTCGGGATGGATATGGTCCAGCCACCATTGCGCGCTGGTGGCGGTGACCGCATGCCCGAACAGCGTGCTCAACGCCTCGTTCCAGATGACGTGGCCATCGGCCATGCGCCAGTCCCAGATCGCATCATTGGTCGCCCGGGCCGCGAGCCGGTAGCGCTCCTCGATTTCCCGGTGCTGGGCTTCGGCGGCCTTGCGGTCAGTGATGTCCAGCGAGGTACCGACCAGGCCGACCACGGCGCCTTCACCATCGCGCAACGGCGCCTTGGTCGACAGCCAGAACGCACGGCGGCCATCGGGGAAACTGATTTCTTCTTCGACCTGCTCACTGCGGCCGCTGGCCATCACGCGCTCATCGGTGGCCATCACCGCTGCCGCCTGCCCGGGATCGCCCAGCAGCTCGGCATCGGTGCGCCCGACGTAGTGCTCCGGCGGCATGCCGATCAGTTCGGTGGTGCCGCGGTTGCCGATCAGGATGCGGCCCTGGCGGTCCTTGGCGTAGACCACGCCGGGCGCGGCCTCGACGAAGGAACGCAGCAGGGTCTGTGCCTGGTCACGTTCGGCTTCGAGCCGGCGCCGCTCGTCGATATCGATCAGCACGCCGGGGAAGTCGATCGCGCGGCCGTGCGCATCCAGGTCCACACGGCCGGCCGCTTCCAGCCAACGGTACTGTCCGTCCGCGCCGCGCGTCCGGAACTGATGCACATAGCGCCCGCCGCGGCCTACTGCCTCGGCGATTGCCTGCTGCAGGCCGTCCCGGTCATCAGCGTGCACTGCGGCCACCACCTGGTCCAGGCGCAGCTCGCTGCGTGCCAGCGCCGGATCCAGGCCGAAAGCCCGGGCGAGGGCATCATCCACGGCGAGTCTGTCGTGCGCGACATCCCAGAACCAGGTGCCCACGATCGCCCCGGCGGCGAGCGCCAGTTTGACCCGCTCGGCATCACGCGCCACCCGGGTGGAATTTTCGTCTTCAAGGTTCAAGGTGTTCTCACGGCGAGGCGCGGGGACGACGTGGTTGGCCGCATAGATTATCGCCGCCGCCCAGCGCTGGGAACGTGGCTTGCTGAAGCTGATCAGGATGTCACCGGCGCAGCGTCTTCACGCCAGCGCGGACTGTGGCCTGCGGGTTCCCTTTGTCGTGTGGCACAGTGGCGGCGCGGAAGCATCCACAACGTCAAGGAGATCGGAATGAACGCGAGAACGATGATGCTGGTGCTGTACCTGGCCGCGGCAGGTTCGGCGATGGCAGGCGGCAGTGCGCGGTTCGGCAACAAGCTGGTGAGTACCGGCGACGGGGCAGGCAAGGTGACCCAGGTGGCAGGCAAGCCGGACCGGGTGATCCAGCTGGAAACCGACTACAGCGGCAACGTGGGCGAGCGCTGGGAATATTACAAGGCGCAGAAAACCGTCCAGATCATTTTCCGCGATGGCAGGGTGACCGAGGTCAACGAGCTCTACAACTGATTGGCCAGCACGCCCTGAATCGATCTAAACTCGGTCGAAACCACCTTGGGAGGGCAGGGCATGGCAAAGATGAGGGCAGTAGTGGGCGCCGCGCTGATTGCTGCGGCAGTGTTCGCTGCCGTGGCCGCTCCGGCGGCCTCGGCAGGGCCGGTTGACCCTGCGGCGGCAACATCCGGCAACCCCATCCTGCCGGGCTGGTATGCCGACCCGGAAGCGGCGGTGTTCGGGAGCACTTACTGGATATTCCCGACCAGCTCGGCGCCGTATGCCGAGCAGACCGGATTCGATGCATTTTCCTCGCCCGACCTGGTGCAGTGGACCCGGCATCGCAACGTACTCACCACCGACGCCATCCCGTGGGCCAAAGAAGCCCTGTGGGCGCCTTCGGTGGTGGAAAAAGACGGTCGTTACTACTTCTTCTTTTCCGCCAACGACATCAAGACCGACCAGGAAACCGGCGGCATCGGCGTGGCCGTGGCCGACCGCCCCGAGGGCCCTTACCGCGACCTGCTCGGCAAGCCGCTGATCGGCACCTTCCATAATGGCGCCCAGCCGATCGACCAGTTCGTGTTCGAGGACGATGACGGCGCCTGGTACATGATCTACGGTGGCTGGAAGCACGCCAACATCGTGCGGCTGAAGGATGATTTCACCGGCGTGCAGCCGCACGAAGATGGCACGCTGTACAAGGAGATCACGCCCGCGCCGGAGTATGTCGAAGGCTCGCTGATGTTCAAGCGCGGCGGGCGCTACTACTACATGTGGTCCGAAGGGGGCTGGGGCGAACCGGAGTATTCAGTGGCCTATGCCATCGCCGACAAGCCCACAGGCCCGTTCAAGCGGATCGGCAAGATCCTGCAGCAGGATCCCACCATCGCCACCAGCGCCGGCCACCATTCGGTGATCCGCGCGCCGGGCTCGGACAACTGGTACATCGTCTACCACCGTCGCCCGCTGGGAGAGACCAGCCGGCACCACCGCGCCACCGCGATCGACCGGATGTACTTCAATGAAAAGGGACTGATCCTGCCGGTCCGGATGACGATGGAGGGCGTGCCGGCCGAGCGGCTGGACGCGCGCTGAGCGCGGTTGTCCCGCCCACGGTGGACCTGCTGCCGCGCTTGGTCGGCGCTCCAGCGCGGTCCATCGCGTGCAGGGCGGTTTCGTCGGCGTGCACTGGAGTGGCCGAGGCGCAGGGTGCAGTCTGCCGGTGTACGACCTACCCGACGCGACAAGGAATGTTCGATGCCATCCCGAGCCCCACTGCTTTGCTTTGTGCTTGCCGGTTCCCTGCTGTCCAGCGGCGCGATGGCGGCCGACGCCAGTGCACCCCCGGATGACGCGTGCGCGCTGGCTGCCCGGCCCCTGCGCGCGCCGGAACTGCGGGTTCCCTTCGACATCGTCGACGGCCGCATCTATCTCCAGGTCCAGGTCAACGGCCGCGGACCATTCCGCTTCGCCGTCGATACCGGGGCAAGCGGCATCGGCCGCGCCGACTCCCGCTTGGCCACCGCGCTCGATTTGCCGTTCCACGGCCAGGCCACCACCTCCGATGGCGTGGCCAGCGCCAGCGTGCAGACGGTGCGGATCGACTCGCTTGCCTTGGGCGCGGTGGTCCGGCGCGACGTGGAGGTCATCACGCGCGACTACAACGCGCACAACGCACCGGAGGCGGCGTTCATGGGGATTCTGGGTCGTGGTTTCTTCGATGACGGCCTGCTGGTCATCGACTATCCACGGCGCATGCTGTCCTTCAGCCGCACGCAGCAGCTTCCCACCCGGGGCCCGAACGTACTGCGTTATGAGCGGGCTTTCCGCGTACCGGTGCGGATCGGTGGGCAGCAGGTGCTGGGCCAACTGGACACCGGGGCCAACGTCAGCTTCGTGCTGCCACGGGCGCTGTATGACACGGTTTCCGCCGGCCCTCTGGAAGCAGCCGGCCGCTCGCGGTTGACCAACAGCCAGACCGAGGCGCAGCGGGCCACCGTGCAGGGGCCGATCGAGATCGGCCAGCTGCGCCTCGCCGATGTGGAGGTGCGCGTGTCGGCGAAGTATCCCGAGCTGCTGATAGGCGCACACGCTCTGCAGCAGGCCGTGGTGCTGATCGACCAGCGCACGAAGGCGGTGGCGATCTGTCGGTAGGTCGGACGGCCCTGCGGCTATACTCGGCCTTCATCCTCAAGGGAGTGCGATGGCCGTCCTGCTGCTTGTGATCGTGGTCATCGAAGGGATCCTGCTGCTGTCATGGTGGCGCCCCTACTGGGTATGGGGCGTGCCGGTGTTCAGTCGTCGTATCCCCGCGCCTTACCCGGCCTTGAAGGCGTTTCCCTTCCACCGGCTGGAGCGCGAAGTGGCCGCGGAAAAATGGCCGGATATGGTGTTCCGGCCGCTCGACAAACGAAGCCATGGGTTCCGCGAAAGCTTCGGCCTGCACTTTGGATGGCGCTACCCGCCGCTGATGCGCGGCCAGATCGTGATCGACATGCGGCGCCGGCAGATCCATGTCATCGGGCGCGGCAGCTGGCTGCTGATGGTCGCCGTGGTGACCGCCATTCCTGCCCTGAAGGTCGCACCCGCTGGGGTGCTGGTGGTCGCGCTGGTGCTGATCGCCAGCTATCTGGTCCAGCGCCATCGCTTTCTTGCCGTCGTCGCGGCGATACGCCGGGTGCTCGATCGGCCGGCGGCCAACTAGCGCCCGCCCGTCAGCAGCAGCCGGGCCTGGGTGCCCCAGCCCCCGATCAGCACATCGGCCCTGCCGTCGCCGTCCAGGTCGCCCTGGCCCATGCTCCAGCTGCGCCCCACGGTGATGCCGGGCACCACGGCAAGCGTGACATCCCGGAAATGGCCCTTGCCATCGTTCTGCCACGCACGCAGTTGCAGCGGCACGAAGCCGGGCACCTGGATCGCGCCGACCAGCAGGTCGGGGTGGCCATCGCGGTTGAAGTCGACCACCGTCCCGGCCCAGCTGGAAAACGTGTGCGCGGGAAGGCGCTCGGCAGTCTCATCGCGGAAGCGGCCATTGCCATCGTTGACCAGCAGGCGCGTCTGCGGATCCTTGTCCCAGGCGGCGTTGTTGCTGGTGATGTTGAAGAACACGATGTCCGGGCGGCCATCACCGGTGAGGTCGGCCACGTGCACTTCGCGGGTTTCCATCGGCACCTTCAGTTCCAGCCGATGCGACTGGTCGGCGAAGTGTCCGCTGCCATCGTTGATCAGCAGGCGGTTGGGGTGCGCCGGGCTGGCCAGCACGGCGTCCAGGTCGCCGTCGCCATCGATATCGGCAAGCGCTACACCTTCGGTCTGCGCATCGGCCTGCGGCAGATGGGTCGCGCTGGCATCGATGAAATGGCCGGGTCGTTTGGGGTCGTTGAGGAAAAGGAGACTGCGCGACGCCCGCGCAGGAGCCCCGGCGCCGTGGCCGGTCTCGCCGGTGCTGCCGATGAAGATGTCTGGCAGCCCATCGCCATCCACATCGCCCACCGCCAGCCCGTTGCCCTGGCTGCCGGCAGGCAGGCGCTCACTGGCATCGGTGAATCCGCCCTTGCCATCGCCCAGGAACAACTGGTGCACCTCCTCGGACTCGCTGATGAACACCATGTCGGCGTGGCCATCGCCGTTGAAATCCGCAGTGCGCACATGTTCGTTGTCACGCATCGTGCGGCCGAACGCATCCGGAACGTAGCGAAGCTTTCCGGTTCCATCGTTGAGGTAAAGCCGGTTCACACCGTGTTCCACCGAGACCACCACGTCGCGGTGCCCATCGCCGTTGACGTCCACGAACACCGAATCGGTGGAATGCAGGCTGGGCGCTGCCGGCACATGGGTTGCGGTGGCATCGACGAACACCGAAGAGGGGGCCTCCTTGATCAGCTCGAATGCGTCCGTGGCGGGGTCGCGCGGTTCTGCGCGCTGGGCGGAGGCGGCGTGCGCGGCGGCCAGCAGCGTCAGGCTGGTGGCCAGCAGGAGAATCGACAACGGTGGCGGCATCGGGTGCTCCGGGTGCAGGAACCAGCCTTGAACCTAACCGCAAGCGGGCGCTTCTGCAAAACTGCCCCTGCATGCCACTATCATTCCCGCACGCGGCCTTGGCCAACGGAACGTATTTCAATGTCTGACATGCATCTGGTACTGCAGGAACTGTTCAAGGTCGGCCGGCTGGAGCGCCGCGAGATCACGCTGGTCGCCGCCCCGCGCACTTTCCCGATCTGGGATCGCGTGGAGAAGCTGCTGAAGATCAAGGGTCCCGAGCCCCGGACCCTGACGCGACACATGCTGTTTGATCTGTACCGGCTGTTTCCGCAGCTGAAGGGTGAGATCGAACTGACGCGTTACATCTACACGCTCGGCACCTTCAAGCCAGCCCGCGTGCCGGCCGATGGCTACCTGCTGGCGCGGCGCTCGGAGGTCGATGGCAGTGTCATTGCGATGTTCCATGCCCCCGCCGAACAGGTGCAGCAGGCGTGGACGGACGCCTTTGCCCCCGATGCCCCCGGTGCCTACGTGTCGCGGTTCATCGCGCCGGCCCTGCGCGCCCCGCTGCTGGCGGCCTACGGCGTGCCCGACGATGGCGGCAGTGAGTGCTTCCACGAACTGCACCCGTACGTGCTGGGCCACCGCGATCATTACCTCAAGACCTACGGCGTGGACATCGGGCCCGGGCACGCGGCAGACGACTCGACGGCGTGACGCGTCACGTCGGTCCGGCGTCCGGCGGCATTTTCTTCACCCGTTTCCGATGGTCCTGCACGTTGTCCCCGGTGATGCGCTTCTGCTCGGTGCCGGTCACCGTATGCAGCTTGCGGTCGTTGCCGGTCACCGGCTTGGCCGCCACGGCTGTCTCGCGCTCGAATGCATGGGACTTGTCCGTGTTGCGGTAGTAACGGAAAAGCGTCCAGTACAGCGCCGTCGCGCTGGCCGGACCCAGCGCAAGCAGCGCCACCAATCCACCCCCATCACTGCTCATAGCGTCATTCCCAGGAACCAGAGGACCGCGCCTTCGACGATCGTGCCCACGCCCAGCGCCGCCAGCAGCAGCTTCCAGTGCTGCACCGGCACACTGCCCATGGTTTCACCCGTGCGTCCGTTGACCGCGATGTAGTGCAGCATGCCCTTGCCGCGCTGGCGGTACGAATACAGCCAGACCGGCACATACATCGCCACCCAGCGCGACCCATGCACCTCGATTTTTTCCATGTCCCAACGCACGCCGCGGTCGTATCGCCGCACCGACGGTTCCAGCCTGGAGCGGGCGATCGACAGCAACTGGTCCTCCAGCCGCGGTCGCAGCTGTTCGATATCCACGTCGCGCTTTTCCGATGAATACCCCACCAGATAGGACGCGTTCCACTTCAGCGCATTCTTGGTGTCGAAGGGCAGGATGGTGTTGATGATGTTGTTGGTATTGGTCTGTATGTCCAGCCGGCCACGCCGGGCCGAAGACTCCAGCGGGAGGTCGTCGACGGTGAAATCGAGCTGGCGCTCCACCTGGTACACATCGGCGTCGTAGTAGGTCTTCTTGTTCTTCTCGGTACCGCGGGTATAACGCCGCGTCTCGATCTCGCCGTTGCCCACCACGCTGGCGCTGGCACTGCTGTCCACCACCATGTAGGGCAGGTACACGCCGATGACGTTCTCCGGCGTGAATTCGGTCTTGAAGGCCTTCAGCGCGAAGAAGCGCCGCTTGTCCACGAACTGGCGGATGCGCGCTACCGCATCGGTCTTGCTGACCTTGAACGGCAGCACTGCATCGGGCACGGCCCCGTTGGCCACCTGTTCGTTCACGCCGAATACGTGACGGCACCAATGGCAGCGCGCCGTCATCGTGCTCTCGGTGTTGATCGTGACTTCGGCGCCGCAGCCGCTGCATTTGAAGCTCATCAGGCTGGCGGCCCCGGCGTCGATATTCCGCGCGCCGGAGGCGATCACATCGCCACGCAGGTCCTCGATGCCCGTGCCCAGCCCGAAGGCCTCCTCGATCCGGTCGCCGTGCCATGCGTTGCGGCAGTACTGGCAGACCAGCACATCGGTGCCGAGCGCGTGGCGGATATCGCTGGATCCACATTTCGGGCAGCGATTGAGTCCATCCTTGTGCTCCGCAGCAGACGTGTCCAGGGCGACCGGATCCGGCGCCAGCAGTTCGTCACGGATCGGCGGGGGCAGGGTGGAGGGGTCCACCCCGAAACTGCCAGGCAGCGGCGGCATGTCCTGCGGCGATCCCGGGCCGGCCGGGGAAACCGCCCCGGGCAGGGGCGGTGGCTTTCTGGAGTCGGTCATCGTGGCGTCGCCTGGCGTCTTACAGTCCCAGTGCCTTGGCTTTCAGCTTGTCGTAGTCATCCTGGGTGATCAGGCCGAGATCGAGCAGTTCCTTCGCCTTCTTCAGCTGGGTCACCGTGTCATCGGCAGCCGCTGCGGCGGGCGCGACAGGCTGCTGCAGGCTGCCGGCACCGAACATCCCCGAGGCCATGCCGACGCCCACCAGCCCCGCTGCACCGCCGCTTTCGCCGGCCGACTGGATACCCTGCGCCACGCTGGCCTGCAGGTTGGAATTACCGCGTGCACCGGCCAACGCATCGGCGCGCTGCACGGTCTTGAGCAGCTCACGGGTGTTGGTGTCGTACTCGATGGAAACGATCGCGGTCTTGACGATGGCCAAGCCACGATCGGACTTCCACTGGTAACCCTGCTCAACTGCGCTGGACAGGCTCTGCGCGAAGCCGAGTGAATCCTGCTGCAGCTTGCTGATGCGGTTGCCTTTGCCTGGATCGTTGGTATACAGGCTGAAGGCCGGCGCCAGCGAGCCGACCACCTCGTTGAACAACTGGCTGGCGGCCGCATTGTCCAGGTCGGTGAAATCGAAAACCTGGCCGGGCTGGAGATAGCGTGCCGGAACGAAATTCTTCACGAACAGGATCGGATCCACGATCTTCAGCGTGTACGAACCGCGGGTCACCGCGCCGACCTGGGTGCCGAGGAAGCCGTCATCCCAGTAGATTTCCGACTGGGTGCCGAAGCGGTTGTCCGGCAGTTCCTTCAACGACACGAAAAAGGCTGCCTGCTGCGATCCCGGCTGGCCGCCGAACTTGAAGCGTTCCCAGCTCTGCCGGATCAGCGAACTGACCAGGCCGTCGCCGGCGAAGATCGACTGCGAGTTGATGTCATCCGATTCCCAGATGTAGCCGCCCGGCTCGGCGACGAATGCGGTGACCGCGCCATCCTGCAGCAGCAGCAGGCCATAGCCTTCGGGCACGACGATCTTCGAGCCGTTGCTGATGATGTGGTTGGACGCGCTGGTGTTGGAACCGCGCCCGGCATCGGTGCCACGCGGCGCCGCGGCAAACAGCGCTGCGGTGGAGGGCAGGCCGTTCGGCACCGTGTAGAAGTCCTTCCACTGGTCGGCCAGGACACCGCCCACCGCACCTGCCACCGCCTGTCGAAGACCCATGACAATTCCCTGTTGTTCGTGGACAGGCACCACGCCCGTCGTGCTCGTCCGACTATATCAGCCGGTGCAGCCGGGCGACACGCGCCGGCTTCAGGGCAGGTTGCACTGCATCTTGCCGTCCACGTAGTAGGGCTTGGGCACGTTCGGGTTGTCGCTGGTCTTTTCGAATACCACCTCGAACGAGCCCAGGTCCGGCGTCCCCTTGCGATCGGTGCAGGCGGCCTGCAGCTTCTGTTTGACGGCGGCGATGCCGGCTTCGCGGTTGGCCCCGTCGGCGCTGTTGGTGAGGTTGGCGAGCTCGGCGAAGGCAGCCGGGGAGGCGCCGAGCAGGCCGGCGGCGATCAGGGACAGGTGCAGCTTCTTCATGGACGCTCCTTGTGGTGGGGCGGGCGATCGGTGCCCGGCCAGCAGGATAGGGCGGCGGGGTTAAGATCCCGTGGACTGCAGGTGCCTACGGGGATCTCGGCTAGACTGCCGGGCAGTCGTGCTGCGGAGTACGCAATGCCTTCCACGGTGATCGGGGCCGCCGCCCGCCAACTGGTGCAGGAAGAATGCCTGGCGATTGCCAATGCGTTGGCGATGCGCTCGGATATCCATGTGGGCGTGCACAGCGCCCGCAAGGCGATCCGGCGTTTACGCGCGGTGCTGGCGCTGTTTGCAACCGACGAACCGCCACTGCAACGCAGCGACCGTGCGCTGCAGCGGCTGGGTCGTGGTCTTTCGGCGCTGCGCGATGCGCATGTGTTGGTGGATACCGCGCAATCCCTGCAGGACGGCGCTCCCGCCTCCGGCTGGGCCACTGTCATCACGCATCTGGCTGCCCGCCGTGACCGCCTGCTCCAGCGCGCCTATGCGGAGGATCCCGGATTCCAGAAGAAGCGGCGTGCGGTCCAGCGTGTCGGTCTGGAGCTGGATGCGCAGGGCTGGGAGCGGGTGAGCAAGGGGGATCTTAGGCGTGCCTTGGCCCGTAGCCGGCGCAGAGTGAAAAAAGCCGCCGCGCGTGCCCGCGACAGCGATGACCCGGAGGCACTGCATGACTGGCGCCGAAGGGTGCGTCGGCTGCGCATGCAGCTGGAGGCGATGGCCCGGCTGGACAGCGGCCTGGTCAAGGATCATTCCGGCAGTGACGGCGGGAAGCAGGCCAAGGGGCTGCACAGATTGAGCGACGCGCTGGGCCGGCAGCAGGACCTGCGATTGCTGCGCAACCACATGCGGGGCATGCCAGTACTGCAGGACAAAGCGGTGCTGATGGCGCTCGCGCGATGACAGGGCACCGGTAGCGCCAAGCCATGCTCGGCGAGCGAGGCGCCGAGCAACAGCGTAACGACCAGCGGTCGTCACCCACCCATGGCAGAAGCTGACGGCCAGCGGCCGTCACGACCGGGGCACGACTTACCAATCGGTAGGTGCGTAGTCCTTCAGGAACTGGCCCCACACATGCTCGCCCGTGTTGAAGCCATGGATGATCGGGTCGACGATACGCGCAGCGCCATCGACGATGTCCAGCGGTGGATGGAAGCGCTCTTCCTGCACCTTCTTGGCCGCGATGTCCGCCGGATCTTCGTCGGTCACCCAGCCGGTATCCACGCTGTTCATGTGGATGCCGTCGTTCTGGTAATCCGCCGCCGAGGTGCGGGTCATCATGTTCAACGCGGCCTTGGCCATGTTGGTATGCGGATGACGGGTGGTCTTGAAGTTGCGGTAGAACTGGCCTTCCATCGCCGATACGTTGACGATGTGCTTGTCACGCTCGGGCGTGGCCAGCATCAGTGGCTTCAGCCGTGCGTTGATGATGAACGGCGCGATGGCGTTGACCAGCTGGGTTTCCAGCAGCTCGACCGACGGCACTTCGGCCATCAGCAGGCGCCACGAATTACGACCCCGCAGGTCGACCTGCTGCAGGTCCTGGTCGAGCCGGCCTTCCGGGAACAGATGCTGCTGGCCGACCAGCTCGTCTTCCAGCAGGGCCACCTGGGACAGCTCGGCGGCGCGGGTCAGGCCATCGGCACCGTTGAGTCCCCGTTCCTGCACGGCCGGAAGCGCGATCGCCGAGGCGTCGCTCAGCAGCTCGGCGCCGCGAAGACCCTCGTAGTGGCCTACCAGCTTGCGCACGGTTTCGGGCAGTTCGTGCAGCGCGGCCGTTTCGCCGGCCATCATGTGCGCATAGAACTGCGGCGGCCGGCGCACCGTCTGGCAGGCATTGTTGATGATGAAGTCCAGTCGCTTGCGGGTGGCCAGCAGCTCACTGCAGAAGGCTTCCACGCTGGGGGTGTGGCGCAGGTCCAGGCCGTACACCTGCAGGCGATGGCCCCACACCGCGAAATCCGGTTCTTCGGCGTAGCGGGCAGCGGAATCACGCGGGAAGCGGGTGGTGACGATCAGTTCGGCTCCGGCGCGCAGCAGCTTCAGGCCCGCCTGGTAGCCGATCTTGACGCGCCCACCGGTGAGCAGCGCGACACGGCCGCGCAGGTCGGCGGTCTCGGTCCGCTTGTGGAAATTCAGCTCGGCACAGGCGGGGCACATCTGGTCATAGAAATGATGCAGCTGGGTGAACTTCTGCTTGCACACGTAGCAGTGGCGCAGCTCCGGCGAGTGCACGGGTTCGGCCGCAGCTTCGGCGCCTTCCCCATTGCGTGCGTCATGCAGGCCGGCCGCGTGCGGCGGGAAGTAGTTCGGCGTGCTGAAGACGGGCTTGCGGCGCAGCGTGCGGATGCCGGTCTGTTCCAACAGCGCCTCAGCCTTGCGCACCTTCTCCTGGTGGCGGACCTTTGCCTGCTGTTTGAGCATTGCCCGGCGCGCCTTGGGTTCGGGGTGATACACCTTGGCCACCACCTGGTGCAGGCGCACGCGGTCGGCCTCGGGCAGGGCGTCCAGCACGCTGCGGTCGGCTTCGATCGCCTCCAGCAGGTCCAGCGCGGCGCGCAGGCGGTCGGTCAGGGGCAGGTCGTCGGCCACGGGCGCGGCGGATGGGGCGGTGGTAGTCACATCGAATCCGGAAGGAAAGGCACGAGGCCAGGAATGGACAGCAGAGCGGTGACCGGCTCGATGCGGGTCCATGCTGTTGCGGGTCGGGCAGGGCCCGGACGGGGGCCATTGTCCCCGATTGGCAGGGGCGGGCGCCACTTCCATGACCCAGCCGCCAATGGCGGCGCCTTCACGCGGGATCGGTGAAGCTGAAGCCCGACCCAACCAGCGGCAACGGCATGACTCAGACGGCAATCAGGTGCCGCTCCATCCTCAGTGAGGTCACCCTCGGCGACGCCTCGCACAGCACTGGACCGGGGGTGGACCCGCGCAGGGTGCGCGAGCAGGTGCAGCAGCGGCTGGCCGAGCTGTTGCCGGCGGGTCCGGTGGGCGACCGGGTCTGCACTGCGATGCGCGAGTTCATGCTCACGGCCGGGAAACGGATGAGGCCGGTGTTGATGGTGATGGCGGCGCGCGGGATGGGCCACGCCGACGACGCAATCATCGATGTGGGCTGTGCGGTGGAGATGGTGCATGGCGCTTCGCTGATCCTCGATGACCTGCCCAGCATGGACAATGCGGAACTGCGACGGGGCCAGCCGACCGTGCATCGCCAGCATGGCGAGGACGTGGCCATCCTGGCTTCGGTCGCACTGTTGAGCCGAGCGTTCCAGGTGCTGGCGGAGCTGGAAGGCGTTCCTGCGCCGTTGCGGAGCGAACTGCTGGCGACGCTGGCGGCGGCGGTCGGCAGCCAAGGCCTGGTCTGTGGCCAGTTCAACGACCTGCATGGCAGCGAGGGAGCACGCGATGTGCAGGCCGTCCAGCGCACCAACGAACTCAAGACCGGCGCGCTGTTCAGCGCAGCGCTGGAAATGGCCGCGATGACCGCCGGCGCCAGTGCGCGTGCGCGCGCGATCGCACGGGACTGCGCCGTGGAACTTGGGCAGGCCTTCCAGCTGCAGGACGACCTGCGCGATGGCGACGACAGTGCGCTGTCCGGCAAGGACGGCGGAAAGGATGCGGGCAAGTGCACGCTGATAACGCTGCTCGGGCGCGAGGAAGTGCAGCGCCGCCTGCAGGCCCACCTGCAGCGGGCGTTCGCCCTGCTGGCAGAGCTTGATGGCCAGCATGACGACCTGGTCGCCTTCACCCGCCAGCACTTCCGCATCGCATGAGTGTCCCCGTCGCCAAGGGCGTGCCGCAGAGCGAGCTGGTCAAGCGCAAGAATGACCATCTGGATATCGTGCTTGATGAAGCGCGCGCGTGGCAGCGCGCCGAAACAGGCTTTGCCGCCTACCGTTTCGAGCACTGTGCGCTTCCCGAGCTTCATCTTGATGCCATCGACCTGCGTACCACGCTGCTGGGCCGGCCGTTGCGTGCGCCGCTGCTGGTGAGCTCGATGACCGGTGGCGCGCTGCGTGCAAGCCGGATCAATCTGCACCTGGTGGAAGCGGCACAGGAGCTGGGCATCGCGCTTGCCGTAGGCTCCCAGCGGGTTGCGCTGGAAACCGGACTGGACCATGGCCTGACCCATGAGTTGCGCCGCCGCGGGCCCGACGTACCCCTGCTCGCCAACCTGGGCGCTGCGCAGCTGCGCGGGAAGGGCATCGCGTTGGCGCAGCGCGCCGTGGAGATGATCGACGCCGATGCGCTGATCGTGCACCTCAACCCCCTCCAGGAGGCCGTGCAATCCGGAGGCGACCGTGACTGGTGCGGGATACTGGATGCGATTGCGGCGGTGACCGCCGCGCTGTCGGTGCCGGTGGTGGTAAAGGAGGTCGGCGCTGGAATTTCCGCTTCGGTGGCCAGGCAGCTGGTACAGGCCGGGGTGCAGGTCATCGACGTGGCCGGAGCCGGTGGCACCAGCTGGGCAGCGGTGGAGGGCGAACGGTCTCCGGATCCGCTCGGCCGGGAAATCGCCATGGCTTTCAGCGACTGGGGCATCCCGACCGCGCTTGCGCTGCGTGCCACCCGCGCGGCGCTGCCATCATTGCCGATCATCGCCTCCGGTGGCATCCGCGACGGGATCGATGCCGCCAAGGCCATCCGTCTTGGTGCCGACATGGTCGGCCAGGCCGCTTCCGTACTGACCAGTGCATTGGAGTCGACCGACGCGGTGGTCGATCACTTCCGGGCGGTGATCCGCCAGCTGCAGATCGTCTGTTTCTGCACCGGCAGTGCCGACCTGGCCGCGCTGGCGCGCGCGCCGATGTTCCTTGACGGCGAACTCCTGGATGCCCCGCCGTGAGCCACATCGGAATCATCGTACCGCCGTTTCCCAGCCACTGGCGCGCCATGCAGGCGCTCGGCCGTGGCCTGCAGCGGCAAGGGCATCGGGTGACTTTCTTCCATCAGCAGGATGCGGCGCGGCTGTTGTCGGACACCGCCCTCGGGTTTGTCGCGCTTGGGCAACAGACGCATCCGCCTGGATCGCTGGACGCGGTCCTGCGCCGCGCGGCCAACCCGGGCTCTCCCTGGGGCCTGAAGCGGGTCATTGCCGATCTTGCGCGGACCACGGACATGTTGTGCCGCGAGCTGCCGCAGGCGTTGTCGCTGGCTGGCGTTGACGCGCTCGTCTGCGATCAGATGGAGGCCGCCGGTGGCCTGGTCGCCGAGGCACGGCAGATGCCCTGGGTGTCGGTTGCATGTGCACTGCCGGTCAACCGCGAGCCAGGCATTCCGTTGCCGGTGATGCCCTGGTCCTGCTCCCATCGTCCACGCGATCTTGAGATACAGGCCGGCAGCACACGCGTATACGATCATCTGATGACGCCGCAGCGGCGGGTGATCGAGCACCATGCGGCGGCGTTCGGCCTGTCCCGGCGCGGCGCCCTGCATGAGTGCCTGTCGCCGTGGCTGCAGATCAGCCAGACGGTGCGGGATTTCGATTTCCCGCGCTCCGCCGGCGGCGACCAGCTGCAGCATGTGGGACCGCTGCGCGAGCCGATGCAGCAGGTGTTCGACGGCAGCGGACTGTCTGCCGGGCGACCCTTCGTATTTGCGTCGCTGGGCACTCTGCAGGGCCAGCGCGAGCGCACGTTCCAGCGGATAGCGCAGGCGTGTGCAAGCCAGGACGTACAGGTGCTCATCGCACACTGCGGCGGCTTGAGCACCCGGCAAGCGCAGGCCCTGCGTCGTCCAGGACAGGTCTGGGTGACCGACTTCGCCCCGCAGCAGGCGGTCCTGGAGCGGGCAGATGCGGTGATTTCGCACGCCGGGCTGAATACCGTGATGGATGCGTTCACCGCCGCCGTGCCGGTGCTGGCGCTGCCCATCGCCTTCGATCAGCCCGGCGTGGCCGCGCGGCTGGTGCACGCCGGCGCCGGCCTGAAGGCATCCCCCCGGTGGACCTCCTCGCGTGGGATGGGACGTGCGCTGCGGCGCCTGCTCGACGAGCCGGCGTTCGCCGCCCGTTCGGCCGAGCTGGGGCAGGCGATCCGCCAGGCCGGAGGCACCGACCGTGCCGTGGCGCTCATCGAAGGGGTGCTGCGCAGCGCCCCCCCCGGCATCGCGCACGTCGCCTGATGCACCACGATTACGACCTCATCCTGGTGGGCGGAGGCCTGGCCAACGGGCTTATCGCCCTGCGCCTGCAGTCGCTACGGCCGCAGTTGCGGGTGCTGCTGCTGGAAGCTGGCGACCGCCTGGGCGGCAATCACACATGGTCCTTCCACCAGCACGACCTGGAGCCATCCCAGTGGGCGTGGGTCGCCCCGCTGGTGTCGCATCGCTGGCAGGGGCAGCAGGTCCGGTTTCCCGGGCACCGCCGGCAGCTGCGCGCCGGCTATGCCAGCATCCTGACGGAAACGTTCGACGCTTGCCTGCGTGAGCGCCTGGGCACGGCGGCGTGCTGTGGCAGCCGTGTGGTGGACATCGGGCCTGGGCAGGTCCGCTTGGCCGATGGACGCACGTTGCACGCCGGCGCGGTCATCGACGGCCGCGGCCCTTCGGCGACCCCGCACATGACCCTGGGCAGACAGGCTTTCCTCGGTCAGGTCGTGCGCACCGCGGTGCCGCATGGGCTGCGCTTGCCGATCATCATGGATGCGGACGTAGCGCAGGGCGAGGGGTACCGGTTCGTGTACACCCTGCCGTTCGCCGAGGATCTGCTGCTGATCGAAGACACCCATTACGTGGACGGTGTGGGCCCGTCGGCGGCGCAGTTCCGCGAAAACATCGCCGACTACGCGCGGGCGCAGGGCTGGGACATACAGCAGGTGCTGCGTGAAGAGCAGGGCGTGTTGCCAATCACCCTCGCAGGGGACCTCAGCGCCTTCCATGGCGCGCTTGGTGGCCAACCCAGCGTGGGCCTGCGTGCCGGCCTGTTCCACCCGACCACGGGCTATTCGCTGCCCGAAGCCGTGCGCCTGGCCGAGCACGTGGCGCAGCTACCACGGCTGGACGCGCCGTCGCTGTCTGCCTCGCTGCAGCGCTACGGCCGCCAACGCTGGCAGCAGCAGGGCTTCTTCCGGATGCTCAACCGCATGCTGTTCCTGGCCGGCCCCGCCAACCGGCGCTGGACGGTCATGCAGCGCTTTTACTCCCTGCCTGAGCCGCTCATCGAACGCTTCTACGCCGGCAGGCTCCGCTGGGCCGACAAGCTGAGACTGCTTTCCGGCAAGCCGCCGGTGCCGCTGGCGGAAGCGGCTCGAGCGGTGCTTGCCTCGCATGCTTCTCTGCAAAGGAATTCCTGAATGCCCACGCCCAAACGCGCCGTCGTCATCGGTGCCGGATTTGGTGGACTTGCGCTTGCCATCCGCCTGCAGGCCGGTGGCTGCCAGACCACGCTGCTGGAAAAACGAGACAAACCCGGCGGTCGCGCCTATGTGTATGAGGACGACGGCTTCACTTTCGATGCAGGGCCCACCGTCATCACCGACCCCTCCGCGCTGGAGGAGCTGTTCACCCTGGCTGGCCGCAGGATGTCCGACTACGTCGAGCTGCTTCCGGTGGATCCGTTCTACCGGCTCGGCTGGGAGGACGGGACGCGGTTCGACTATGTCAACGACCAGCAGTCGCTGGAACGTCAGATACACGCCCTGCAGCCCGACGATGTCGAAGGCTACCGGCGCTTCCTGGCGTACTCGCGCGCCGTGTTCAAGGAGGGGTATCTCAAGCTTGGAGCCGTCCCGTTCCTGTCCTTCCGTGACATGCTGGCAGCCGCACCGCAGCTGGCGCGTCTGCAGGCGTGGCGCAGCGTCTACGGCATGGTGTCCCGCTTCATCAAGGACGACCACCTGCGGCAGGCGTTCTCGTTCCACTCACTACTGGTGGGCGGAAACCCGTTTGCGACCTCATCGATCTACACCCTGATCCACGCGCTGGAGCGCGAGTGGGGAGTGTGGTTTCCTCGCGGCGGAACCGGCGCACTGATACGCGCGATGGTGCGCCTGTTCCAGGATCTCGGCGGTGAGCTGAAGTTGAACGCCGATGTGGCCCGCATCGAGGTGGAGGCCAACCGTGCCTGCGCGGTGACGCTGCAGGACGGGGAGCGGATCGAGCTGGACATGCTGGCATCCAATGCCGATGTCGTGCATACCTACCGGCAGTTGCTTGGCCACCACCCGCGTGGCGCCGCCCACGGCAGGAAGCTCGCCGGAAAGCGTTCCAGCATGTCCCTGTTCGTACTGTATTTCGGCCTCAAGACGCGTCACGAAGACCTGCGCCATCATACCGTCTGCTTCGGCCAGCGATATCGCGGCCTGATCGATGAGATCTTCAACGGCGACAAGCTGGCCGAGGATTTCTCGCTGTACCTGCACAATCCCTGCGTCACCGATGCGTCGCTGGCGCCACCCGGGTGCAGCAGCCTGTACGTGCTGGCACCGGTGCCGCATCTGGGTAACGCTGACATCGATTGGGACGTGGAGGGGCCGCGCTACCGCGAACGGATCTTCGACTATCTGGAGAAATACTACATACCCGGGCTGCGCGAAGACCTGGTGACCAGCCGCTTCATGACACCCTTTGATTTCCGCGACACGCTCAACGCGCACCACGGCTCGGCGTTCTCGCTGGAACCGGTGCTCACCCAGAGCGCCTGGTTCCGTCCGCACAACCGCGACAGCACCCTGGCCAATCTCTATCTGGTCGGGGCGGGCACGCATCCCGGCGCCGGGGTGCCCGGCGTGGTGGCATCGGCCAAGGCGACCGCGGGCCTGATGCTGCAGGAGGCGGGGCGGTGACCGATGCGCTCGAACGCCAGGCGCGCGTGACCATCAGCCGGGGTTCGAAGAGTTTCGCCGTTGCATCACGGGTGTTCGATGCACGCACCCGGCGCGGGGCGACCCTGCTGTACACCTGGTGCCGTCACTGCGACGACGTCGTGGACGGGCAGGTCCTGGGCCATCGCGGTGTCCCGGCGTCGGCTTCGGACCCCGGCGCGGCGCTGGCCGAACTACGCCGTTGCACTGCGCTGGCCTACCAGCAGCCCCTCCTGCAGGACCCACCCTTTGCCGCCCTGCAGGAAGTGGTTCGTACGTTTGCGATTCCGGCCCGGCATGCGCAGGCGCATCTGGACGGCTTTGCAATGGATGTGGCGGGACGCGAGTACCGCACCTTCGACGACACCCTGGAGTACTGCTATCACGTTGCCGGCGTGGTGGGCATCATGATGTGCCACATCATGGGTCCGACCGACCCCGCCGTGCTTGACCGTGCCGCCGACCTGGGATTGGCGTTCCAGCTGAGCAACATCGCGCGCGACGTGGTGGAGGATGCCCAGGCAGGGCGTTGCTACCTGCCCGTCGACTGGCTGGAACAGGCGGGGTTGAACCCGCGCAACCACGCCGATCAGGCGCACCGGCAGGCGCTGGCGGGCGTCGTGGCGCGTTTGCTGGAATCGGCCGAGACCTACTACGCCTCCGCGCTGAAGGGGCTGCCCGCCCTGCCTGCGCGCTCTGCCTGGGCCGTGGCCACCGCGCACGGCATCTACCGCGAAATCGGCCTTCATGTGCGCGCCCGCGGCCCTGCGGCATGGGATCATCGGGTATCCACCTCGACCGGCGACAAGCTTCGCCTGCTGCTACGAGGCGCATACCAGGCGCGCGCGTCGCGCGGTGAAGGGGTCGCTGCGGCGCAGGGCAGGCCGGCGTTCCTGTGGCAACGGCCCGGGCGCGCCTGATGGCCGCAGCATCGCACCGGCGTGCCTACCTGGGATCACGGCCGCGGTTCGCGTTTCCTGCCCACGCGGCCGCCGTGCAGGCGCTGCAGCTCGCGCTTCAAGCGGTCCACCGGCGGCGCCCACAGGAATCCGAACGACACGCACCCCTCGCGGCCCTGCACCGCATGGTGCATCCGGTGGGCTTGGTAGAGCCGTTTGAGGTAGCCGCGGCGCGGCGCATTGCGGAACAGCCAGCGCCGATGCACCAGGCCATCATGGGCGATGAAATAGAGCATCCCGTACCCGGTCATGCCCGCGCCTACCCATTCCAGCGGATGCCAGCCGCGCGTGCCGAGGTAGATCAGTACGATGGCGATCGCGGCGAACACGACCGCGTAAAGATCATTTCGCTCGAAGCGTCCCGTGCGCGGCTCATGGTGCGACCTGTGCCAGCCCCAGCCCCAGCCATGCATGACATGCCGGTGCACCAGCGTGGAAAACACCTCCATTCCCGCGAGAGTGGAAAGAAACACCAGCGTATTGACCAGAGGACTCACGGTATGCGGGCGGCAACGGGACAGGGAGGCCACTCTAGCAAACGCCCATGCGAGGCCAGTGAGGGAAGTGCAGCGCCTTGATGAACAGGCCCGATTCCACCACCGGCCACGACTATCCGGGACGCGCTGATGCCTGGCTGCGCGCCTGTTTCGCACAACGCACCACCGCTACGGGCGCACTGCTGGCGGTCCACCTGCTGTGGCTGCTCAGCGCCGGGCGCCCCTGGGGATGTATCGGCGGAGACACCTTCGCCTGGCAGCCAGGATCCGGCATTGCGCACAATTCGCAGCATCTGGCGGACTGGTATGCCTTGCTGCATGCCGGCTTCGGCATCGGCTTGGCCTGGGCGCTGCGCACGCTGCGGCCGCTTTGGCAACGGCGGGACGCCGGGCTGGTCGCGTTGGCCTGCAGCACGGTGTGGGAGGTCGTGGAAAACACGCCCTTTGTCATCTCGCTGCTGGACAACACGACCAACATGGCGCCGGATTACAGCGGTGACAGCGTCGTCAACTCGCTTGCCGATACCGGGTGGGTCCTGCTGGGCTTCTGGTTGGCCTGGCGGCTGCCGGGGCGATGGGCACTGGCCGTGATCGTGCTGCTGGAACTGACGGTGTCGCTGGCCATCGCGGACGGGTGGGTACTCACCGCATTTCGACTGCTCGCCGGCCTGCTCGGGCGCGACGCGGTGGCGCTGGTGGACTGAGGCGCCGCGTTCAACGCCCGGGCTGCTGCGCCGCCCCTTTCTTGTCCACGTGTTTGCCAGGTTCCTGCGGCGTATCGGGATTGCCGTTGCGCGACAGCCAGATGCACGATGGCCCCACCATCGCCAGGATGCCGATCACCACGATCAACAGGAGCTTGGTACTCTTTTTCATGCCACTACCTGCGTCCAGACTGTGCCCTGAGAATAGGCAGGGCAGCGTCAGTTTGATGTGTTCGCGGCATGCCCGGCGCGGACGCCGGATGGCGCCCGCCCGGCCATGCAACCTTACTTCGGCATCAGTACGGTATCGACGACGTGGACCACGCCGTTTGACTGCATCACGTCAGCGGTACTGACCGACGCCTTGCCTCCCTTGCTGTCCACGATCCAGAGCTTGCCCTGGTGCAGCTTGAAGGTCAGCGGCTCCCCTTGGACGGTGGCAAGCGTGGCGGCCCCGCCTTGCCGGGTAGCCGCCGCGGTCAATTCGGCGGCGGTGTGTTTGCCGGGGACGACGTGGTACGTCAGGATTTTCGACAGGGCGGCCTTGTTTTCGGGTTTGACCAGCGTATCCACGGTACCGGCCGGGAGCTTGTTGAAGGCGGCGTTGGTGGGAGCGAACACGGTAAACGGGCCCGGGCCGCTGAGGGTTTCCACCAGGCCGGCAGCCTTCACCGCCGCAACCAGCGTGGTGTGGTCCTTCGACGCGCTGGCGTTCTCGACAATGGTCCTGGTGGGCTCCATCGGTGCGCCGCCGACCATCGGCGGATCGGCGGCAAAGGCGGGCGCTGCGATGGACCCGAGAACGACAAGGCCGGTGGCGAGGGCGAGCTTCCTGATAGTGGCTTGCACGGTGCGTCTCCTGTTCGTCCCTCGGATGAGGGGGTACTTCAGATACGCGGCAGACGGCGCGCTGGATGCAGTCGCGTGCAACTTTGTTTTTCCCGCAGGCGCCGACCTCCCGCCACGGCCATGCTGCGACGCAGCGTACCGGCTCCGATCCACGGCCCACGGTCTACGCCGCACAAGGGGTGTGCTACGCATGGCAGCTTCGCCGTTGACAGCGTTGTCAATCCGGACATAGAAATGTTCCTGCGTAGCGCCCGCGCGCACTGTCCTGATTCGAAAGGAATTCGTCGATCATGAAGTCCCTGAAGCCCCTGTTGTTGTGCGCCGCCTTGGCACTGGCGTGCAGCAGCACTGCCCATGCTGCCACGCCCGCCGGCCAGATCCATCCATCGCAGTGGCCGCAGCCGAGCTGGCCGCTGCCCACCGACCCGGCCATCGAGCGCCGCATCGACGACCTGATGGCGAAGATGAGCGTGGAAGAAAAGGTGGGCCAGATCGTGCAGGCCGACATCGGCAGCATCACCCCGGCGGAGGTCAGGAAGTATCGCCTCGGCTCGGTCCTGGCCGGCGGCGGGTCCGATCCGGGTGGGCGCTACAACGCCAGGCCGGCCGAATGGTTGGCGCTGGCCGATGCCTACTGGGAAGCGTCGATGGACACCAGCGGCGGCGGCCATGCGATCCCGATCATCTGGGGGATCGATGCAATGCACGGACAGAGCAACGTCGTCGGTGCCACGTTGTTCCCGCACAACATCGGCCTGGGCGCGACGCGCAACCCGGACCTGCTGCGCGAGATCGCCCGCATCACCGCGGCCGAAACCCGCACCACCGGCATGGAGTGGACCTTCGCACCGACTGTTGCGGTACCCCAGGATGACCGCTGGGGCCGCGCCTACGAGGGCTATTCCGAGGATCCGGCGCTGGTCGCCAGCTATGCCGGCGTGTTCGTCGAGGGGCTGCAGGGCAAGGCCGGCGCGGCCGACTTCCTCGACGACCACCACGTGATGACCACGGTCAAGCACTTCCTGGGCGACGGCGGCACCACCAACGGCAAGGACCAGGGCGATACCACCGTCACCGAAGCGCAGTTGCGTGACATCCACGCCGCTGGCTACGTGCCGGCGATCGCGGCTGGCGCACAGTCGGTGATGGCCTCGTTCAACAGCTTCCACGGCGAGAAGATGCACGGCCACAAGCCGCTGATGACCGATGTCCTGAAAGGCCAGATGAACTTCGGTGGCTTCGTGGTCGGCGACTGGAACGGCCACGGGCAGGTGAAGGGCTGCACCAATACCGACTGCGCGCAGACCTATATCGCCGGCATGGACATGGCGATGGCGCCGGATACCTGGAAGGGGCTGTATGAAAGCACCGTAAAGCATGTCAAGGACGGCACGTTGCCGATGGCACGACTCGACGATGCGGTACGCCGCATCCTGCTGGCCAAGATGCGCATGGGGCTGTTCGAAAAGCCCAAGCCGTCCGCGCGCGCACTCGGTGGCAAGTTCGAACTGCTTGGTTCGCCGGAACATCGCGCCGTGGCGCGGCAGGCCGTGCGTGAATCGCTGGTGCTGCTGAAGAACCAGGGCGGACTGCTGCCGCTGTCGCCGAAGCAGCGCGTGCTGGTTGCGGGTGATGGTGCCGACAGCATGACCAAGCAGACCGGCGGCTGGACACTGACCTGGCAGGGTGATGGCACCAAACGAGACGACTTCCCCAACGCCGATACCCTGTGGGACGGGCTGGAGGCCCAGGTGCAGGCGGCCGGCGGCAACGCCGAGCTGGCCCTGGACGGCGCGTACAGAACCAAGCCCGACGTCGCCATCGTGGTGTTTGGCGAGGACCCGTATGCCGAGTTCCAGGGCGACCTGCCGGACCTGATGTTCAAGGGCGGCCGGTCGGGTGACTTGGAGCTGATCCGCAAGCTGAAAGCCGACGGCATTCCGGTCGTGGCGGTCTTCATCAGCGGGCGTCCGCTGTGGTTGAACCGCGAGATCAATGCCGCCGACGCCTTCGTTGCCGCATGGCTGCCGGGATCGGAAGGTGCAGGCGTGGCCGATGTGCTGCTGCGTGGGCCCGATGGCAAGCCGCAGCATGATTTCAGCGGCAAGCTCAGTTTCTCCTGGCCGCGCCGTGCCGACCAGTACGCCAACAACGTGGGCCAGCCGGGTTATGACCCGCAGTTCGCGTTCGGCTACGGGCTCACCTATGCAGATAACGGCGACCTGCAGCCACTCTCGGAAGAGCCAGGAATCGACCCGACCCAATCGCGCACCAGCACCTGGTTCGACCGCGGCGTGGCCGCGACCGGGCTCACGCTGCGCCTGACCGGCGCCGATGGGGAGGCGATGGATATCGTGCACCCCAACGCCACCACGGCGGATGGTTCGGTCGCCATGACCGCGATCAACACGGAGGTGCAGGAAGGCGGGCGCCAGTTCAGCTTCGCCGGGAACGGCTTGATCGAACTGCGGGCCAATGCACCGCTGGACCTTGATCGCGAAACGAATGGCGACGTTTTCGTGATTGCAACGCTGCGGGTCGATACGCTGCCTGCCGGTGCTCCGGTGAGCTACCTCGCGACGAGCGGGAAGACCACGCGCCGTGAAGTATCGATCAGCAAGGCGCTGACTGCGGCCAAGGTGGGCGAGTGGACCCGTGTGGGCGTGCCGCTGCGCTGCTTGCG
Organism: Stenotrophomonas sp. CFBP 13724; assembly: GCF_014841975.1. NCBI lineage: Bacteria > Pseudomonadati > Pseudomonadota > Gammaproteobacteria > Lysobacterales > Lysobacteraceae > Stenotrophomonas > Stenotrophomonas sp. CFBP 13724. Next base: position 1,442,137 of record NZ_JACYUW010000001.1, on the reverse strand, counting down.
CAGTGCCGGGGTGGACATGAAGCAGGTCGATATCCCGATGGCCCTGCAGGCCGGCAACGGCGTGCGCCTGTCGCTGGCAACGGTCGCCATCGGAACGGATTACGACCAGAAGGTGACCTGCGCCGAGTGAGCCCATGTCCGGGTTTTTGCGACCATGGGTCGGCGCCACCTGGGAATCCGCCCGGATTCGGTAGCGCCGAGCCATGCTCGGCGGCTGTTCGCGGGTCGTCGCTACGCGTGCATCGTCATTGGCCGTCGAGGGAGAACGCCGCGTGCACCAGGGCCAGGTGGCTGAGGCCCTGTGGCGTGTTTCCCAGCCCCTGATCGGCCGCAGGATCCCACATTTCCGGCATCAGCCCGACATCGTTGCGCACACGCCGCAGCAGCACGTCGAACAGCCGCTGTGCCTCGTCCGCTTCGTCCAACAGCCCATACGCTTCCACCATCCAGAATGCGCAACTGATGAAGGTGCCTTCGCAGTCCTGCATTCCGCTGTAGCGCCACAGCAGGTCACCGCTGGGATCAGCCAGCTCCTGCCGGATGGCCTCGCGGGTGGCGATGAAGCGCTCCCTGCGAACCTCAGCCAGTCCGAACCGGCAGGCCAGCATCAGGCTCGCATCCAGGCGGTCACTACCTGGGTGCATGACATACGCCTGCCGCCCATCATCCCAGCAGTGCTCATCCACCCACGTCAGGATACGCTCGGCCTCGCGCTGCCAGCGTGGCAGGCAGGCCTGGCTCAGGTGGCCCTGTCCGGCCATCTCGCAGGCCCGACGCAGTGCCATCCAGCATTCCACCTTCGACATCGTGTAGTGCTGCAGGTCCTCCAGTTCCCAGAAGCCGTGGTCCCTGCGCATCCAGCCTTCGGCACATTCGTCGGCCAGATCGAACAGCAGTTGCGCGGTGGCAGGATCCAGCACGTGGCCGGCACCCACCATGCGGCTGGCCATTTCCATGACATCGCCGTAGGTGCAGGTCTGCAGCTGGTCGGTGGCGGTGTTGCCCACCCGTACCGGTTGGCTGCCGCGGTACCCCGGAACGTCGATGGTGCGCTCTTCCTCCACGCGCTCGCCGCGCAGGGTATAGCAGGGCGATAGACCCGGCTGGTGGCGCCCGATGGTGGTCATCAGCCAGCTGAAACCGGCCTTGGCGTCGGGCATCGCGCCCACGCGCAGGAAGGCCTTGATGACGTACGCCGCATCGCGCACCCACGCATAGCGGTAATCCCAGTTCTTGTCGCCGCCGATACGCTCAGGCAACGATGCGCTGACTGCCGCGGCAATCGCCCCGGTCGGCGCGAACCACAGGAACTTCAATGCCAGGGCCGAGCGGATGACATCAATGCGATGACTGCTCTCGAACTGCAGGTCAGCGACCCATTGCTGCCATTCGCGGTCGGAGCGATCGATCCGTGTGTCGATGTCCTGCAGCGGCGGCACCGGCAGCACCTCGTCCTGTGACGCGAGCAGGGCGATGAGCGCCTTGTCGCCCGCCTCAACCGTCAGATGCCCGGACACGGCTCGGTCGTCGCACTCGCTGATCTGTACCCCTTCGGAGTACCGCAGCATCGTCATCACCGGGCCCACATGGTGCACGCAGCCATTGGGTGTATCGCTCATCCAGGGAGTGCGCGTACCGGCCAAGGTACCTGGCTGGTAGCGCAGGTCGAACGTCACCGCACCGTCCACCCCTTCGATGCGCCGGGCCAGTTCGGACCACGGCAGGCGTCCGGCTGGCCCACTGTTCAGCGATTCGGTGATCCGCGCCCGGCCGGAGGCGGTCTGCACCACCGTCTCCAGCACATTGCTATCGGGCCGGTAACGCCGCTGCACGCGGTGCACGTCACGTGCCTGTAGTACGAAGCGGCCGCCTGCAGGCGCATCGAGCAGGCGGTCAAACAACGGTGGCGCGTCCAGGCAGGGTGCGCACCACCAATCGATGCTGCCATCGGGCGCGATGAGCGCGCTGGAGCGCCCATCGCCGATGGCCGCATAGGCATGGATCGGTACGAAGCCGTCCGCATCCCGTTTGGTGCTTGGATGCGAAACCGTGCCGGGCATCACCATCGGCGCGGTCCGCATCGCATCGCGCCGTGCTCCGGGAGCGTCATCACAGGGTGACCGCACCGCCGGAGATTGTAAGCAGTGCACCGGAGGTGTAGCTGGCACTGTCGGCCGCCAGCATCACGTACGCAGAAGCCAGCTCCGCTGGCTGCCCCGGACGGCCGAACGGGGTCTGGCTGCCGAACTGCTGCACTTCCTCGGCGGCCATGCCGGCCGGGATGAACGGCGTCCAGATCGGGCCCGGCAGTACCGCATTGACCCGGATCCCTTTCTCCGCCAGCAGGCCGGCCAGCCCGATCGTGAGGTTGGCGAGAGCGCCCTTGGTGGCCGAGTAGGGCAGGATGTTCGGCGTCGGCTTCTTCGAGTTGACCGAGGCGGTATTGATGACCGAGCCTCCGTCCTTCAGATGCGGCACGGCCAGCCGGGTCAGGTTGAAGACCGCATGCACATTGGTGTCGAAGGTCTTGCGCCAGTCGTCCAGCGTGATGTCATCGAAGGACTCGTAGTAGCGCTGGTAGGCGGCGTTGTTGACCAGGATATCCAGCCCGCCCAGCTCGCGCGTGGCATGCTGGATCAGCTCTTCGGCCTGTGCGTCGTCACTGATGTCGCAAGGGCAGAGTACCGCCTTCTGGCCCGCCTGTTCGATCAGTGCGGCAATGGTATCGGCGTCTTTCTCCTCGCCGTGCAGGAAGGCGATGGCCACGTCCGCCCCTTCGCGGGCGTAGGCGATGGCAACTGCGGCGCCGATCCCACTGTCGCCGCCGGTGATCAGCGCCTTCTTGCCTTTCAGCAGCCCGTGCCCGACATAGCTTTCCTCGCCGTGGTCTGGCCGTGGCTCCATTTTGTCCGTCTTGCCGGGAAAGGACTGCTGCTGGGCTTTGAACGGGGGTTTGGGATAGTTGGGTGCAGGCATTGGCAGGCAATCCGTCGGGGAGTGAGCCTGCAGTCTGGCGAGGGGCCGGTAAATAACACGGCCCCGCCGTGTCTGCGCCGTGTGTACGCCTCAGCCGCTGCTACGCTCTGCGCACCGTGTGATCAGCGCTGCACTGCCGACAGCGATCGCATCCTCTACCGCACCGGTCGGGGTCTGACCGTAACGTGCGATCGCGCGGATCCGCAGGTTGAAGGTCAGGTAGGCCATGCCGACCGCGGTACCTGCGCCCAGCAGCGCGCCGATGCCACGTTGGCGATGTGGGGCAAGCGCAGCGCCGGCGATCATGCCGGTCGCCACGCGTGCAACCATGCCAGCCGGAACAATGCGATCCGGTGCGGTTTTCATCTTGTCGCCCAGCAGCTCGCCACCCGCCAGCGCCAACATGCCGGCCGAAGCCAGCGGATTGGACAGCAGGCCAGGCGCCCCGTTGTCAGCAGGCAGGGTGCCGGTGCGCGCCGCGTTGGTCACCGCTGCAAGCGGCGTCATGGCGCGCATGCCGGCAACGGCGCCCATCAATATCGAATGGATCAAGGCCATAAAGTGTCCTCAGGGCTTCGGGGGCTTTTCGTAGTCGTCAGGCGTGGCCGTGTGCTCAGACTCCGGCATGTCCTTGTCCTTCCACCGCGCATCATCATTGCGGTGCTTGTCGGGGGTGTCCGGCTTGTCCTGGTCGGCCACGTCGGCGCCAGGATTGAGCGGCAGCTTTGTCATAAGTTCTCCGTGCAGCGGGTGGTCATGCCCGGAAACATGCGCGCCTCCAGGTGAGCGCGGCGTCGCCGCGGGCTGCACATGCCCGCCACATGGCGGTCACCACCGGCGCACGGGCGGGCAGGTATCAGTAGGTCACCCCCTTCTCCAAGGATCTCCCGATGCGTTCAGCGACCCATGCCGGCAGCAGCTCCGTCCGCCGGGGCATCCCGGACATCTTCATCGTGGCGACCTGACATGGACCGACTCACCGACCACGCCGCCCCTGCGCTGGAGGCCGCCGCGCGCGAGGTGTTGGGAAGCCAGCCCAGCCTGCCGGCACCCGGGCGCGGCCACACGCTGGAACGCTGGCGCGCCTTGGCTGCCATCGCCGGGCGAGATCTGTGCTTGGCCAAAGTGCTGGAAGCTCACTACGACGCTCAGGTCATCCTGTCCGACCTGCATGCGTCGCCGTTGGGCAGGCAGTCGTTGGCGGCGGTATGGGCGGCAGAGGGGCCGCAGGCTACGCTGCTGTTCGACCCTGCCACCGGTACCGTGAGCGGTGACAAGCCGTGGTGCTCCGGCGCCGGCCTGGTGGACATCGCACTGGTCACCGCGCAGGGTCCGCAGGGATCCCAGTTACTGCGCATCCACGCCGATGCGCCTGGCATCCGGTTGCGGCCGCAGACCTGGCATGCCACTGGCATGAGCGGCATCCCCAGTGGCAGCGTCCAGTTCACCCAGGTGCCGGCCGAACCGATCGGAAAGCCCGGTGCCTATCTGGCACGTCCCGGCTTCTGGCACGGCGGCGCCGGAATCGCGGCATGCTGGTACGGCGCCGCAGTCGCCTTGGCCGCACCGCTGCAGCGCTCGCCGCGGGTCGCGGGGGATGCGCAGACCGCCTCCTTGCTGGGGCAGGTCGACATGCAGCTGCAGTCGGCAGCCGCACTGATCCGCGAACTGGCGGCATGGATCGACGCCATGCCGTCCAAGCCGCACCAGACCGACGTGCTTCGCGTACGCAGCGTGATGGAGCGCACCTGCACGCAGGTCCTGGATGCCGTTGCACGCGCGCTCGGGCCGGCGCCGATGTGCCTGGACGGTGATCACGCGCGGCGTTGGAGTGACTTGACGGTATTCATCCGCCAGAGCCATGCCGATCGCGACTGGGCCGAACTGGGACGCGCGGTGCAGGCACAGGAGGGACCGTGGACACTCTGACGCCGCAGCGGATCGAAGGGCAGGGCAACCTGGAAGCCGATTGGGCCGGCAGCAGCTGGCTTTCTGCGCTGCCCAGCACGCAGGCCCATACGTTGCTCGACGGCACGCGTCGCCTGCTGGTCGTCTCGCCCCACCCGGATGACGAAGTGCTGGCCTGCGGCGGGCTGATGCAGGCGGCGCTGGCGCAGGATGTTGCCGTGCACGTCGTATCAGTAACTGACGGCGAAGCCTGCTACCCCGAACAGCCGCAGTGGCCGCCGGAGCGGTTACGTGACGCGCGCCGCCACGAGTTGGCGCAGGCCATGCGTGTGCTGGGACTGGACGCAACCCACGTCACCCCGCTCGCGCTGCCCGATGGGGGTGTCACCACCCACGAAGCAGACTTGGCCGCACACCTGTCGGCTCAGCTGATGCCCAATGATCTGGTGATCGCCCCGTGGATCAAGGACGCCCATCCTGACCATGAAGCCACCGGCCGAGCGGCACGCACCGCGGCCAGTGCGCGAGGCGCACGCATGCTGCAGTACCCGGTCTGGGCATGGCATTGGCTTGATCCCGCGGCGCCCCTGAGTCCGTGGCCCACGGCCATGCGGATCCCGATGGACGCGCCCTTTCTGACGCGCAAGCGCGAGGCCATGCAGGCCTTCGCTACCCAGACCGGTGATGTGGATGGCCTGGACTGCCCGCCCATCCTGCCGGCACATGTGACTGCGCGCTTCCACCGCCCGTTCGAGGTGCTGATCGGATGAGTACCGCCGCGTATTTCGACATGCTGTACCAGCAGCCGGATCCCTTCCAGTACCGCAGCCGCTGGTACGAGGCTCGCAAGCGGGCGCTGACGCTCGCCTGCCTGCCGAAGCAGCGTTATGCCAGCGCGTGGGAGCTGGGCTGTTCCAATGGCGTGTTGACCGCCGAACTGGCTGCGCGCTGCGAGAAGCTGCTGGCCACGGACATCAACGAGCACGCATTGGCCGAGGCCGCTGACTCCACGCGCGGCTGTACCCACGTAACGCTGCAACATGCGCAGCATCCCGCCGAATGGCCGGACGGACGCTTCGACCTGATCGTGGTCAGCGAGGTCGGCTACTATCTGGACGCGGCGGATCTGCTGCAGATGGGAACGAAATTGCGGGGAAGTCTCGCCGGCCAGGGCCTCCTGCTGGCCTGCCACTGGCGTCATCCCTTTGATGAAGCACGCAGCATGACACGCGATGTGCACCGCCTTCTGGCGCAGGGGCTGGTCGAAGCATTCACCTACCAGGATGAGGACATGCTGCTGCAGGGCTGGAGCGAGCAGCCGACCAGCGTCGCCCAATGGGAAGGATTGCGATGATCGCAGTGATCGTGCCGGCGCATGACGAGGCTTTGGTGATTGGGCGCTGCCTCGCGGCGATCTCGTTGGCCGCCGTCCATCCCGGCCTGCGCGGTGAACCGGTTCTCGTTGTCGTCGCACTGGATGACTGCCGCGATGCGACCGAGTCCGTCTGCCTGATGCAGGGCGTCACCACGCTGGCCGTCAAAGTGCGCTGCGTAGGCGCCGCGCGTGCGGCCGCCGCAGCGCACGCATTGTCACTGGGGGCGCGCTGGATTGCCAGCACCGACGCCGATACCGTGGTGCCGGCGGACTGGCTGTACCGGCAGGTCAACTGCGGTGCAGACGCCTTCTGTGGCGTGGTCGAGGTCGTCGACTGGCTGGACTATCCGCAGGCGGTACGCGATGCCTTCACCGCCAAGGCAGTGGTCGATGGGCACCGGCATGTCCATGGCGCCAATATGGGCATCAGCGCCTCGGCGTATCTGGCCGCAGGAGGGTTCAGTGCGGTAGTCACCGGCGAAGACGTTGCCATGGTGCACGCCCTTGAGCGGGTAGAGGCCAGGATTGCCTGGCTGGCGCAGCCCGCTGTCGCCACCAGCGCACGACGCACGGCGCGCGCGCCGCAGGGTTTCAGTGGTTTCCTGCGCGCACTGGAGCGGGAAGTGCTGGACGCTGGCGCTGCGTTGCTGCCGAGCACGGCGCTACAGCGATGACCTTCGAACCGGTGGACCTGCTGGGGTGGGCGGCGACGATCGTGCTGATCGCCACGCTGGCGCGGCAGATCCACAAGCAGCACCAGGCAGATTCCGTGGAAGCAGTCTCCACCTGGCTGTTCGTGGGGCAGATGACCGCCTCGGTGATGTTCATTGCCTATAGCGCACTGGTCGGATCCACGGTTTTCGTGGTGACCAATTCGCTGATCCTGATTACCGCGATCACTGGACAGGTGCTGGCCGTGCGACGGCGCAGGAATGTGGGCCCGCGGCGGTGAGAGGGCAGATTCCCGCCGTGAACAGATCACGCGCAGCCTGCCTTCTCAGTAACCCCTCTCGACTGAATGCATCCAACAAAGGAGATTGCCAGATGGCCCAACGTGCCCCCCGAGTTCATACCGATGCGCGCGAGATCGAGCGCTTCAAACAGCTGCAGTCACAGTTCGATGCAGAAATGGTGGCCGAGCTGCATCTCATATCGGGCGAGGTCGTCACCGGCACCGTGCCGGAGCCACCGAACATCCAGCAGTTCCTCGATGAAGACGGCAATGAAGGCACCAACGGGCTGCTCCGACTGGATTGCGGGGATGCGCAGGTACGGCTTTTGTGGCTGGATGAAGTGGAGCGGGTGGTGCGGGTCGGAACATTCTAAGCGCGCGAGAAATCCGGGCCGATATCGTGTGGGTGGATCGCGTCCGCGCTCTGCATGAAGCCCTCATTGCAGGCGTTCACTGTCGCGACTTGGTGCAATTATCGTTCTTCTGAAGCTTGCGTTGCCGCTGTCAGTCCAGTCGGCCGGCCCGGTCCACCGTCGCTACGGCCAGTTCCAGCATCGCCAGCGCGGCCAGTGCCCAGATGAAAGTGGACTTGCCAGCGACCACCAGCAGCCATCCACCGAGCGCAGGGAACCCGAATATCCCGATGAAGTAGGCGACCACGAACCAGGTCAGCGCCGCGTGGCGGTCTTCCAGTGCCGATGCATTGACCGCCCAGGTCTGGATGACCGGGTACAGCAGCCCGTAACCGGCGCCGGTCAGGATGGCGGCGGCAGCATGGAATGCAGGATGCACGGCGCTGCCATGCAGGCACACCAGTCCGGCGACAAGGCAGCCCAGCAGGCAGATGATCACCGGCCTGCGCGGCCAGCGCGAAAGGTGGCGCACCAGCAGCAGCCGCAGTGCCACCGCGGTGCCTGCGTGCAGCGCAAAGAACGCGCTGGCACTGGCCGCGCTGCCATCGGTCAGCGAGCCCTGGAAAGCCATCATGCCGGAGAACACCGCCCCGCCCAGCCCGGCCATCAGGATGGGCCGGATCGCCACGGAGCCGGCCAGCCCGGTGGCTTTCCGCGCCCATGGACGCAGCGCTTTGCGCTGCGGCGGTCGCGGTTCGCGGATGCCGAATGACGCCAGCAGGCACGCTGCCAGGAGGCCGACGATACCGACCCAAAGAAACGCCGAGGCAAACGGTAGGCCGCCTTGTTCCAACAAAGCGGCAAGCACGATCGGGCTACCGCAGATGCCGGTCATCTGGAAGGCGCTGAAGCGGGTGAAGCCCGGGCCACGCTCGCTATCGTCCAGCCGTTCGGACATCGCCAGCGGCGCGCCGAGATAGAACATGCCCCAGCCCAGGCCGATCAACATCGCCGCCAGGCGGGGCAGGGAAGCCGGGGCGATTCCAGCCAGGCTTCCCAGCAGCAGGTAGCCTGCTGCCATGGCCAGCGCGCCCACTGCAGCCAGGCGCGCGGCATCGACCCAACCTGCGCACCAGCCCACCAACGGCACGCCCAGCAATGTCCCCAGCAGCGCCATGCTGAGCGTGGTACCTGCATCGAGCTCACTGCCGCCCTGGGCGCGAAACCACGAAGCGATAAGGAAGGTCGCACCGTAACCGGCAGCGCTGAACAGCGTGCCGAAAAGGATCAGCGACGGGGAACGGGGGCGCATGTGTCAGCTCCCCGGCTGCGTAGCCGCTGGCACCATAGACCTGAGCATTGCCACCGCCTCGGCAAGGCGTGCGCCGACGTGCCTCACTTCCTCTTCCGTGTTGAAGCGACCTATCCCTATACGCACGCTGGACTGGATGCGCGCCTCGCTGGCACCCAAGGCAAGCAGGACGTGCGATGGCGACTGCTGCGCCGATGTGCACGCAGAGCCCGAAGACAGCGCGATATCGGGTAGTTCGAGCAGCAGCGAGGAGGCATCCACGCCGGCGAAGGAAACGTTGAGTGTGCCGGGCAGACACGCCGTCAGGTGGCCGTTGATCTCCATGCCGGGCACATTGGCAACAAGATAGCGGCGAAGCGCATCCTTGAGCCCGCGCACCCTCCACGATTCAGACTCCAGGGTCTGCAGAGCCAGTTCCGCCGCGCGGCCGAATCCGACGATGCCGGGCACGTTGAGCGTCCCCGAACGCAGGCCGCGCTCGTGCCCGCCGCCCACGATCAGCGGTGAGAGCGCCAGGCCCGGGTTCGCGGAATCCACATACAGCGCGCCGATGCCCTTCGGCCCGTGGATCTTGTGCGCGGAGAAGGAGGCCATGCTGATGTTCATGCGCCTGACATCGAGTGCGACCTTGCCGAACGCCTGGGTGGCATCGGTGTGGAAGGGAATCGCGCGTTCCCGGCAAAGGGCGCCGATTTCTTCCAACGACTGCAGCGTGCCGGTCTCGTTGTTGGCGGCCATGATCGACACCAGCCGCGTGTCGTCACGGATCGCACGTTCAATGTGCTGCGGCGAAACGATGCCATCGGTGCCGGGCGGCAGGCAGGTCACCGACACGCCGTTGTCGCCGAGACGGGCACAGCTGTCCAGCACCGCCTTGTGTTCGATCATCGAGGTGATGACATGGCCCCCGGACGCGCCCTGCAGCGCACGCAGACCGGCCAGGGCCAGGTTGACCGATTCGGTCGCTCCGGACGTGAAAATGATATCCGCAGGCCGGGCCGCATTGATCGCCGTGGCGATTGCCGCCCTGGCGGTGTCCACGGCACGGCTCGCGTCCCAGCCGAAGGCATGGCTTCGGCTGGCGGCGTTGCCATGGCAGCGGGTCAGGTACGGCATCATGGCCTGCAGCACGTCGGGATCCAGTGCCGTGGTGGCGTTGTTGTCCAGGTAGATCGGACGCTGCACGTCATGCATCGGGCATCCCCGGCACCGGGGTGGCAGACGCTTGTGCGGCAGCGACTGCGAACTTCGGCGCGATGCACGCGCCCTGGCTTACCGCGCCGCAGTCACTGACCAGGTTCAGCCTGATCGTGGAGGTGCTGCCCAGCAGGTGGCTGAGCTGCAGCCCGCGCCCGTAAGCGAGCCGTTCCGACCATGCGCTCTCTTCGAAGAAGACCTCCAGCAACGTCGTGCCGGATGCTGCATCGCCGGCCGCCCGGGAAAAGTACTCCGTGGTGATGGCGGCGCAGGTCAACCGCTGCGTGGGCACCTGCGGTTCTTCGCCGCTCGGCGGAGATGCGACGCCGGCCACCATGCTGCGGACCAGTCGTTCGGGTACGCCGCCCAGGGCCAGGGTATGCGAGAGATGCTGGCGGGCGGAATCCTCATGGATGGCGTGGATGTCGCCGAGCGCTATCTGATGAAGCGCGGCAGCAGGCTGGAAGACCTCGCGGATGGCCGGGTGCAGGTGGCTCAAACGGGGGCGCCGCTTCTGCGAATTGCTGAGTCCGTCATCAAGGAACTGCGTACGAAAGATGCCGCGATGATCGAACGCCACCGACAGACGCGGCATCGGCAGTCCACTCTCGCGATGGCGGCGCGCCAGGCCAAGCGCGGCCTCGAAGGCGCGCAACTGGGCCTGGACCTCGATCACGCCCTCACCGTTGAGCGAAACCCGGGAATTGCCGGCCAGGATGCTGACATCGCCAGGCCGGTGCGATGGTGCGCCAGGGAACGGTTCGGAAATCCGCACTGCATTGCCCATACATCCTCCTTGGAATCGGCTTGACCCATACGTGACGGATGCCGGACACCGTCTTGTTCGATCAAGTCTAGAAATGCACCACGAATGCTCAAGGGGCAAAGCCGCCACCTTATGGCGCAGCCGGCTGGCCCGTATGATGGCCCCAGGTTTCGCTCCAGGATCGACACGCAATGTCTGTTGTCATGCACGAACGCACGGCGCCCGCGTCGCGCCCCCCGGCATTCCGCGTGGCCGCGTGGTTGCTGATGCTGCTTGGCATGTGGCTGGCCCTGCGGCTGGGGCTGGTGGTGACACTGTTGTCGGGTCTGCTGGTCTTTCACCTGACCCATCTGCTGGCCGGACTGGTGGAAGGCAAGCTGCCTCCCGGTCGCGCCAGGGCGTTCTCGGTGATCGTGCTTGCGGTGCTGATCATCGGCGCATTGAGCCTGGCCGGCGTCGGCCTGGCCGCCGTCTTCCGCAACCAGACAGGGGGACCGGACGCGCTGCTTGCGCACCTGATGGACATCCTCAACAGTTCGCGCCACCAGGTGCCGGCGCTGCTGCGTGCCTACATCCCGGAAGACATGGACGCGCTGCGCTCCGCGCTCAACGAATGGGCGGCCGAACACCAGCGCCAACTGGGCGTGGCGGGCACCTCCGTGGTGCAGGTCGGCGTTCGGGTATTGATCGGCATGGTGCTGGGCGCGATGGTCGCGCTTTACGACGAAATGCCGCTGCCGCGCATGGGCCCGCTTGCCCAGGAACTGGTCGGCCGGACCAGCCGGCTGGCCACCTCGTTCCGCCAGGTGGTGTTCGCTCAGGTCAAGATCTCCCTATTGAACACCCTGTTCACCGGCATCTACCTGCTGGTGGTGCTGCCCTTGTTCGGGGTCCAGCTTCCGTTGGCCAAGACCCTGGTGCTGATCACCTTCGTGGCCGGTCTGCTGCCGGTGGTGGGCAATGTCATCTCCAACACGATCATCACCATCGTGGCGCTGTCCGTGTCGTTCTACGTTGCGATGGGGGCACTGCTGTACCTGATCGTCATCCACAAACTGGAGTACTTCCTCAACGCGCGCATCGTGGGCGGTGAAATCCGCGCCCGCGCGTGGGAACTGCTGTTGGCGATGCTGCTGATGGAAGCCGCGTTCGGGCTGGCCGGGCTCGTTGCAGCGCCGGTGTTCTATGCGTATATCAAACGCGAACTGCTGGACCAGGGCTGGATCTGATCCATCCAGCAACCTTCATCGCCGGATGCAGGCTGCGCGCCGCGCTCGCCGAACATGGTTCGGCGCTACCGATGCGCACCTCTGCCGGCGGGTGACAGGTGTCACTTGATATGGGCAGGTTTCCAGCCATGATTGCCACACCGTCGCGTGGTGCAGTCTGCGCCGGCATTCCATCACTTCAAGGACGTCCCGTGCAGATGCTGCAGCTCCTCGTTTCGCATACCCCGATCTGGGTCTGGGTGCTTCTGGCTTTCCTGGTCACCCGCGGCATCAACGCGATGAAGCCGGGGGAAACCTCGCTGTCGAAACTGGCGATCGTGCCGGCGCTGTTCACGGTGTGGGGGGTGTGGTCGATCAACGCGCGGTATCCCGCATCGTGGGAAGCGTGGGCGTTGTGGGTGGTGGGTAATGCCGCCGGCGCGGGCGTCGGCTGGATCCTGCTGCGCCGCTTGAAACTGCGGGTGGAGTCGTCCACCGGGAAGCTGTGGCGCGGTGCCGACTACAGCCTGCTGCCGCTGCTGCTGCTTACCTTCGTGGTGAAGTACGGGTTTGAATCGGCTCTGGCCATGTCGCCGGCGTTGGCCGCCGACGGCGGTTTCCGCACGGCCCACCTGCTGCTGTCCGGTGGGTTCACCGGCATCTTCATCGGCAAGTACTGCCGGTACCTGGTGGCCTCGCGTTCGCCGGCACAGGACACGCTGGCACCGGTGGGCTGACACCGGCCGCGCTCTGCGCTCTGGTAGCGCCGAGCCATGCTCGGCGGCTTTCCGTTCGGGGGTGCGATGCCTGATGCAGGCCGCGCTTCGCGCTCGCCGAGCATGGCTCGGCGCTACCGGCTTTCCGTTCGGGGGTACGATACCGGATGCAGGCCGCGCTCCACGATCTGCTAGCGCCGAGCCATGCTCGGCGGCTTTCCGTTGCGGGGGTACGATACCGGATGCAGGCCGCGCTTCGCGCTCGCCGAGCATGGCTCGGCGCTACCGGCTTTCCGTTCGGGGGTTCCGATGTCGGCCGTGATCGCCGTTCCGTACGTCAGATGCGCGGGGTCGGGGGGACATCCTGCCTCAGCCAGGCGACCAGTGCCGAGAATGCCGGCGAGGGCTGCCGTCGATTGGGGTAATAGAGGTGATAGCCGGGGAACGGCACGCACCATTTGTCCAGCACCGCGATGAGTCGTCCTTCAGCGATGTGGTCGACCACCAGGGGCTCCGGCACATAGGCCAGGCCCAGGCCATCGAGGGCCGCATTGATCACGTGGGTCATGCTGTTGAACACCAAGGGCCCATCACCGCGCACGCTGAACTCCTTGCCTTTCTCCTCGAACTCCCACGCGTAGATCATGCCGTTCGGGCGGTGACGGATGTTCACGCAGCGGTGCCGGGTGATGTCGGCGGGCTTCTTCGGCTTTGGGTGGGCCTGGAAATAAGCAGGCGAGGCCACCACCACCAGTCGCCAGTCAGGCCCGACCCGCACCGCGATCATGTCCTTGCTCAGCGCCTCGCCCAAACGGATGCCGGCGTCGAAACGCTGTTCCACTACGTTGGTGAAGCCGTAGTCCACGTACAGCTCCAGCGTGATGTCCGGATACTGCTCCACGAAGCCGGCCAGCCGCGGGCGGATGATGGTTTCCATGGAGTCATCGGTGCACGAGATCCGCAACGTACCGGCAGGCCGGTCGCGCAGGTCACCCAACGCGTCGATGCTGGCACCGATGGCCTCGAAGTGCGGGGCGATGGAGTGCATCAGCCGCTCGCCGGCCTGGGTCGGTGAAACATTCCGGGTGGTCCGTGCCAGCAGCCGAATGCCCAGCCGCTCTTCCAGCAGCCGCATGGAATGGCTCAGCGCGGACGGGGTTACCCCAAGGCGCACGGCGGCCTTGGTGAAGCTCTGTTCCTGCGCGACGACCAGGAACGCCTGGAGGTCGTTGGTCTTTACGGTGCTCATGGGGCAATTGTGAGCCCAGCTCAGCAATGCATCAACCTTTGGCTGGATTATCACAAGTGGACACCGGGCCTATCGTGGCGTCCTGCATCTTCCTGCCAAGGCCTTCCCCGCATGAAAACCACCACGCTGCTGCTGGCACTGGTCGCCAGTTACCTGGTTCCGCACACCGCGCTGGCGGCCGATGCGCCCGCAGCGGCTGCACCCGCAGGCGCCGACAATTTCTATGGAAGTCCCACCGTTTCCGGCGAGCGCGTCAGCTTCCGCAACCAATACCAGATGAACGTCGTGGGCACGCTGTACCGCCCGCAGGGCCTGGACCGTGGCAGCCGCGCGCCGGCCATCATCGTCGGCCACCCGATGGGCGCGGTGAAGGAACAAAGCGCGCAGTTGTACGCGCAGAAGCTGGCCGAGCAGGGCTTTGTCACCTTGGCCATCGACCTGCCGTTCTGGGGTGAAAGCGATGGCGAGCCGCGCAACTTGGTCGCCCCGGAACTCTATGTCGCAGCCTTCAGCGCCTCGGTGGATTACCTGGGCACGCGCGACTTCATCGAGCGCGACCGCATCGGCGTGCTCGGTATCTGCGGCAGCGGCAGCTTCTCCATTGCAGCGGCCAAACTGGACCCGCGCCTGAAAGCCGTAGCCACCGTCAGCATGTACGACATGGGCGCGGTGACCCGCCAGGGTCTCAACAAATCCCTTAGCCGCGAGCAGCGCCGGGCGATGCTGGAACAGGCCGCCCAACAGCGCTACGCCGAGTTTGAACATGGCAAGGGCATCTTCCTCGACTACCTGCCGGTCACGCTGCCCGCCGATGCAGACCCGGTCACCCGCGAGTTCTGGGCGTTCTACCGTACCCCGCGCGGGGCCGCGGTTCCGGCAGGCTACACGCTGCAACAGACCCAGAACCGGATGCTGACCAGCGAGGTCCGCTTCATGAACTTCTACCCGTTCAACGATATCGAAACGATCTCGCCCAGGCCCCTGCTGTTCATCACCGGCAGCGAGGCGCATTCGCGCGAGTTCAGCGAAGCGGCGTATCGCCTGGCCGGCCAGCCGAAGGAGCTGTTCGTGGTCCCCGGCGCGGGCCACGTGGACCTGTATGACCGCACCGATCTGATTCCTTTCGACAAGCTGGGCAGGTTCTTCCAGCAGCATCTGGCAGCGCTGGAATGAGTGCCCCCAAGATTACAGATACCGACGCGCACGCAGGCACCACACAGGCCCATTGGGGCGGCGTATTCGCCATGACCCTGTGCGTGTTCGCGCTGATCGCTTCGGAGTTCATGCCGGTCAGCCTGCTTACGCCGATGGCCGCCGACCTGCGCGTCAGCGAGGGATTGGCCGGGTATGGCATCGCCATCTCCGGCGCGTTCGCGGTGTTGACCAGTCTGTCGATTTCACGATTGGCCGCCGCCATCAACCGCAAGACCGTGCTGCTGACCCTCACCGTCCTGATGGGAATCTCCGGGCTGGTGGTGGCGCTGGCGCCGAGCTACACGCTTTATATGGTCGGCCGGGCCATGATCGGGGTGGTGATCGGCGGATTCTGGTCGATGTCGGCGGCCACCGCCATGCGCCTGGTACCGGCGGCGCAGGTGCCCCGTGCGTTGGCGATCTTCAACGGCGGCAATGCGCTAGCCACGGTGATTGCCGCCCCGCTGGGCAGCTACCTGGGCGGGGTGATCGGCTGGCGTGGCGCCTTCCTTTGCCTGCTGCCGGTAGCGGCGATCGCACTGGCGTGGCAGTGGATCAGCCTGCCCAGCATGCCGGCGCTGCGCGCCAGCGCACAGGGCAACGTGCTGTCGCTGCTCAGGCGGCGCGTGGTGCTGCTGGGCATGGCGGCGTGTGGTGCATTCTTCATGGGCCAGTTTGCGTTGTTCACCTACGTGCGCCCCTTCCTTGAACGCGTCACCGGTGCGGGGTCTTCGGCAGTGCCGCTGGTGCTGCTGGCGATCGGCGTGAGCGGCCTCATCGGGACCATCGTTATCGGCGCGGTGCTAAGGCGCGGCCTGTATTCGACCCTGGTGACGATTCCCGTGTTGATGGCGGCGATCGCCGTGGCGTTGGTTCCCCTGGGTCCCCAGCTCTGGCCGACCGCGGCGCTGTTGTCGCTGTGGGGCCTGTTCGCCACCGCCGCGCCAGTGGGCTGGTGGAGTTGGATCGCGCAGACCTTCACCGACGAAGCTGAAGCCGGCGGTGGCCTGATGGTGGCCGTCGTGCAGTGTGCCATCGCCGTGGGCTCCACCGTGGGCGGCCTACTGCTGGACAGCTTCGGCTTCACCAGCATGTTCGCGGCCAGTGCGGCGCTGTTGCTGTCCGGTGCGTTGCTGGCCTGGATGACCTCTGCCGAGCCGCGACCGACTCACACGCCGGCCATGGCGGCAGGGGAGGCGGGATGAAACGATGGGCCATGGCCGTAGTGATGTTTGCCTGCCTGCCAATCGGGTACCTGTATGCAAACGAGGAGAACAGCATGACCCCTGGATCCACCCGATCAGACGTTGTTGATCTGAGCCCCCAGCAGCAGGCGATCATCCCGATCAGCGCGTTTGCCGCCGCTGGCGACATCGAGCGGCTTGGCCCGGCGCTGGAGGCGGGCCTGGATGCCGGGCTCAGCGTGGCCGAAGCGCGCGAAATCCTGGTGCAGGTCTACGCGTATGCCGGCTTTCCGCGCAGCCTCAATGCTCTGGGCGAGTTGATGAAGCGGGTAGAGGCGCGCCGGCAGCGAGGCATTACCGATGATCCGGGCCGTGAGCCCAGCAAACCGGTTCCCTCGGGCGAGGCACTGCTGGCGGCGGGCACCGCCAACCAGACCACGCTCGCCGGTGGCCCGGTTGCCGGACCCCTGTTCGATTTCGCCCCGCAGGCCAATGCATACCTGCGCACGCATCTGTTTGGTGACATTTTCGAGCGCGACAACCTGGACTGGAAAACCCGTGAAGTGGCGACGGTAAGCATGCTGTCGGCATTGACCGGCGTCGAGTCGCAGCTGCAGTCGCACATGGGCATCAGCATGAACATCGGGCTGGATGCCGATGCGTTGGGCATGCTGGTTACCGTGCTTGAGCAGCAGGTTGACCCGGAGGCCGCGCAGCGCGCAGATGCAGCGCTTCAGCGTACCCTTGAAGCCCGGCGAACGAAATGAGGTGGCAGGATGGACGCGCAAAGGCGGCACGTATGACCACGAAGATGATCGCCCTGCTGGTTGGCCTGAGTGCGCTGTGCTTCAGCGCGCAGGCAGAGAACGTGCAGATGACCCGGCTGTCGAAGATCAGCGTGGATCCCGCGCACCTGCCTGCGTATCGCGCCGCACTGGCTGAAGAGGTGCGTGACTCGATGGAGCGCGAACCCGGCGTACGCGCGTTGTACGCGGTGTTCGAGAAAGAGGATCCGACCCGTTTGACGATCCTGGAGATCTACGCGAGCCGCAAAGCCTATGAGCAACACATCAAGAGCCCCCATTTCATCAAATACAAGGAGGGAACCCTGCACATGGTGACCTCCCTCGAACTGGTGGATGTCGATCCGTTGTTGCCGGAACTGAAGATCAAATAGGCCAGCTGGCGGGTTATCGGGAGTGGCGGCCGCTGGCCGTCGTGCCGTGCTGTGCAAAGCGCTTGCTTCGGCTTTGCCCGATCAGGCCTGCGTCCCTGCGTTGCGTGTATCGATGCCCACCGGCCTTCCGCCTGGCCCGAGCCAGGAGGACAATACCCCCCATGTCCTCTCCCGATCCCCTGCGCGGCCCACTGCGGTCCGCCCTGTCCAGCCAAGGCTGGAAACGGCGCATTGCCCTGTGGGGCGGTGCAGTCGCGGTGGCCCTGGTCGCCATCGTGTTCGCCAAGGCCAGCGATGCCGCCTTCGCGCTGTTCCAGCGCATCATTGCGCACTCTCTGTGGTGGGCGCTGCTGCTTACTCCCGGTATCTTCGCGCTGCTGGCCTGGCTGACCGGTGGCGTGCTGCGTCCCACCCGCGGCAGTGGCATTCCGCAGGTCATCGCTGCGCTGGAAAAACCGGATGACGCCACGTTCCGCAGCGAAAACCTGTCGTTGCGGGTATCGGCCGGGAAACTGCTGCTGACCAGTTTGTCCTTGTTGGGCGGCGCCTCGGTGGGGCGCGAGGGACCGACCGTGCATGTGGGCGCGAGCCTGATGTACAGCTTTGGGCGCTGGTTCGGGTTCCGCGATCCGCGCGAACTCTCCCACTTCCTGCTCGCCGGCGGCGCGGCTGGCATCGCAGCCGCTTTCAATACCCCATTGGCCGGCATCGTGTTCGCCATAGAGGAGTTGAGCGGGCGTTTCGAACATCGCTTTTCGGGCACCTTGCTGACGGCGGTGATCGTGGGCGGGGTAATCTCACTTGGCCTGCTCGGCAACTATGTTTACTTCGGGCACGTGTCGACAGCCCTGCCGTTGGGGCAGGCGTGGGTGGCCATCCTGCTGTGCGGTGCCGTCGCCGGGCTGCTTGGCGGGCTCTTCGCGAAGATGGTGCTGCTGAGCGTCTCCGGCAGGCCACGCTGGCTGGGCCGGCTGCGCCGCGAGCACCCGGTACTGCTCGCCGCGGCCTGTGGGCTGGTGGTGGTCGGGCTTGCCGCAGGCTTCGGCAACGGTGCCTTCGGCACCGGTTACGAGCAGGCGCGCGGGCTGGTGCAGGGCCACGCGGGCGTCGGCCACGAGTTCGGCCTGATGAAGCTGCTCGCCAATCTGGCGTCTTATGTGGCCGGCATTCCGGGCGGGCTGTTTTCCCCGGCGCTGGCAGTGGGTGCAGGACTCGGGCACAACCTGTCGGTGCTGATGCCATCGGTCGATCCCAGCGCCTTCGTGGTGCTGGGCATGTGCGCTTATCTGACCGGGGTTACCCAGGCGCCGCTTACCTCGGCGGTCATCTCCCTGGAGCTCACCGACACCAATGGCATGCTGCTGCCGATCCTGGCGACGGTGCTGCTGGCGCGCGGCGTGTCGGCGCTGGTCTGCCATGTGCCGATCTACCGTGGGCTGGCCGAACAGCTGGCGGGCGGGGCCTCCGCGCCGCGCACCGAGTCCGCCGGGCGTCCGCAGTAGGATACCGAGGCAGCCGCAGTCCTGATGACGGGCGCTCTCGCGCCCAGCGCGCAGTTCAGCGCCAGGGGAAGCGCTGCAGGATGGACGGCACTTGCGCACTTATCTGCCGGGCGAGATAACCCAACGGCCCAACGGATTGAGCCAGTAGTCGGCCCGCCTCACCGTGGACCCATACACCCCACAGCGCGGCTTCCAGCGCAGTGGCTCCGCGCGCAGCGAATCCTGCAATCAGGCCGGCGAGGGCATCGCCGGAGCCGGATGTGCCCAGGCCCGGACCCCCCCCCTCGTGCTGCCACGCCGCCCCGTCAGGCCCGACGATGTACGTTCGCGGGGCCTTCGCAACCATCACACTGTTGGTGGCTCGGGCCATCTCACGCGCATGTTCAAGGTGTGCCTGCTGTACGTCTTCCTTCGATCTGCCGCACATGCTTGCCATTTCACCGGCATGCGGGGTGAGGATGAAGGGGCGGCCCTCCGGGGCACGCAGCGCCCCATGCAGCGCGCCGGCATCCAGGATGACCGTCGCTGCCGTCTGCGATGCCTTGGCTTTCAGCCGCTCAAGACAGGGTGTGGACCGCATTCCCGGCCCGATCAGCAGCGCATCACACGCCTCAAGGGCGCTCTGCAGCACAGGGCCGCCGCCTGCGAGCTCGCCCTTTGAATCCTCACGCACGCCAACAACCAGAGCCTCCGGCACGGCAAGTCCGAGCGCCATGGCGGCGCTGCGGACCGTGAGGACCTGCAGCTTGCCCGCACCAGCGCGGAGGGCGGCCTCGGCAGAGAGCAGCGCGGCCCCAGGCACCTGCACCGACCCGCCCACCACGCACACCCGCCCACGCGCATCCTTGTCGCCCCCGGGGGCTGGCAACGGCATCGTGCGAAGCGCGTCAGCGTCCAGGCAGCGGAGGTCACCGGTGTTCATGTCAGCGGGCCCCCGCCGGCTTGTCCGGCGATCCGGTGCGGGCGTCGGCGGGCAGCTCAGGCGGGACGAAGTTCGTCCGCACCAACTCCAGGTTTCCCGCCTCGATCGAGCTCTGATATTCGGTGACACCACAATTGGGAACATCGGCTTGGCGGTCGATGTCCAGGACGGTGCGCTCGTCCAGCCCCTCAAGCAGATACCGCATGCAATTGACGATGACCTGATGGCCAACCACCATGACGTTGGCCCCTGCATGGCTGTTCTGCAGGTCCGCCACCACGCCGCGCAGGCGCAGGATGACGTCACACCAGCTCTCACCACCGGGCGGTCTGAAATAGAACTTGCCGACCAGCTTCCGCTGCTCGGCCAGCTCGGGGAAGGTGGCCAGGATTCCCGAGCTGGTGTAACGGTCCAGCACGCCGAATTCTTTCTCGCGCAGACGCTCGTCCACGATCAGCGCGCTGCTGGCATGCCCGAGCCTGGACATCACCGCCTCCGCGGTCTGCCGTGCCCGCACGTAAGGGGACACCAGCACGACCTGGGGACGGTCGGCCTCTGGCTGTGCACGCGTCCATTCTGCAAGGGCCCGCGATTGGCGCTCGCCCAGTGTCGACAGCGGCACGTCCGCGTCGCGGTGCTCCAGCTCGATCAGGCTGATTCCGTGGGCTTCGGCGTGGTCACGCGCCACGTTGCCGGCGCTTTGCCCATGGCGGACCACCCAGATGCGGTTCGGCCAGCGGGCCGTTTTACCTTCCATTGCGCTGTTACGCTCCATCAGCACTCCCATCGCGCAGCGATACCCGCAGTCGTCATGGCAGCCATCACCTCTCGTCACAGTGTGAATCCGGACGCTAGGAGCTCCCGCGTTAGGCCCGCGCAAAGCGCCGTGAAGAACGACTGCACGCCGTATTGTTATGTCATAACATTGCGTGTTAGCCTCGACGGCCTGCTTTGAAAGGTAGTTTCCGTGCCTGCTAGTACGCCCGTTGTTGAGATCCGCAACCTCTGCATTTCGTTCTCCGGCAAGCCGGTGCTCTCCGACTTCAACCTGATCGTGGAGCGCGGGCATATCCATGCACTGCTCGGCGGCAACGGCGCGGGAAAATCCACCACGCTGTCCGCGCTGCTGGGTTTCGTGCAGCCCACCCGGGGTGAGGTCAGGGTGGCCGGCGTGACACCGTGGTCCGATCCGGAGCGTGCACGTGCCCACCTTGCCTACCTGCCTGAAAACGTGGCGCTGTATGACCACCTCACGGCGCTGGAAAACATCGACTACCTGCTTTCGCTCAGCGGCGGGCGGAAGCCTGCGGCTGCCATCACCGATGCCCTGCGAGCCGCCGGCCTGCAGGAGGCTGCCTGGCAGCAACGCCTGGCCGGATTCTCCAAGGGCATGCGGCAGAAAGTGGCCATCGCCTTGGCACTGATGCGGGAGGTGCCGCTGCTGCTGTTGGACGAGCCGACGTCCGGGCTGGATCCAGGTGCCAGTGCGGATTTCCATGCCCTGTTGCAACCCGTACGGGCCCGCGGCACTGCGATCCTGATGGTGACCCACGATCTGCTGGGCGCAGTGGAAATCGCTGACCGCATCAGCGTGCTGGACCATGGCCGCATCGTCCATGAGGCCGAACGCCCGGACTTCGACCTGCGCACGCTGCATGCCCACTTCGCCGGCAGGGGACACGACGCATGAGTGCGCTTGGCGCAGTGATGCGCAACGAACTGCGCGCCATGTCCAGGCAGCGCACGGCACTGGCCGGCATCGTGCTGATGGCGGTGTTGACCGTCACTGCCACGGTAGTTTCGCTGCACCACATGCAGGCCGCGGCCGAACACCGCGCCGCGCAGCAGGCGCAGGCGCAGGCCGCCTTCGACGCGCAGCCGGACCGACATCCCCATCGCGTGGTGCATTACGGTCATTTCGTCTATCGGCTGCCCTCGGCGCTGGCCGCCTTTGATCCGGGCGTTGATCCCTTCACCGGCAGCAGCATGTTCCTGGAAGGCCACCGGCAGAACACGGCCAACTTCGGCGATGTCATGCAGAGCTCGCTGCTTACCCGTTTCGGCCAGCTCACCCCGGCCTTCGTGCTGCAGATACTGTCACCGCTGGTGCTCATCTTCCTCGGCCACGGCCTGCTGGCGCAGGAGCACGAACGCGGAACGCTGCGCCAGCTGATGCTGCAGGGCGCGAGCCGGCGTGCCATCGTCGGCGGCAAGTTATGCGCCTTGTTGCTGGTTGCCACGATTTTCCTGCTGCCCGCTGCGATCGGCCTGGCGTGGTTGGCCGCAGGTACGCCGGATTCGGCGCTGGTGGCTCTGACCGTGGCGGGAGGTTACGCACTTTATCTCACGGTGTGGTGCTTGTTGATCACGGCCATTTCGGCCCTGCTGCCGCGGCGGCGCGACGCGTTGCTGGGCCTGATCGGGGGCTGGGCCGTGGTGGCGCTGATGGTGCCGCGTATCGCACCGGACGTGGCCTACACCGCATTGGATCTACCGGACCGGCTGCAGACCGAGGTCGGCATCGCGCGTGACCTGCGCGCCATGGGCGACAGCCATGACCCGGCTGATCCTTACTTCGCCAGCTTCCGGCAGCGGGTGCTGGACCAGTACGGCGTGAGCCGCATCGACGATCTGCCGGTCAACTACAAGGGCCTGCTGGCAGTGGAAGGCGAGCGACTGACCTCGGTTCTGTTCAACCGGTATGCCGAGCACAGCGCGCATATCCAACACGAGCAGAATGCCTTGGTCAGCAGGTTCGCCCTGATCAGCCCGGTCATTGCCATCCGCCAGATGTCGATGGCCGCTGCAGCCACCGACCTGCGCGCGCATCTGCGCTTCATGGACCAGGCCGAGCAGCACCGCTATCGTCTGGTCCAGCAGCTCAACCAGATGCAGGCCGACGCGGTGTCCTATGCCGACGACACCGCCAGCGACCCGGGCGCGGACCAGCGCAAGCGCGTTGACCGCTCCCAGTGGCAGGCGATCCCGGCGTTTGGTTACGTGCCCCTGCCTCCCTGGCATGTCCTGCAGTCCCTGTCATGGCCGCTGCTGGGCCTGCTTGGGTGGGTGGCGGTGGGGGCGGCGCTGATCAGTCTGTCTGTGCGTCGGCTTGGAGGTGCGCGATGACGCTCTGGATGTATGAAATCCGGATGATGCTGCGTCCTCGCATGGCGGTTGCGGCGTTGGTATTGCTCAGCCTGCTTGCGCTTGCCAGCCTGGTATCGGGCGTGCAGCGCATGGACAGCCAGCGCCAGGCCATTGCCCGGGTCGGCTCCCTGCACGCCGAGGACCTGGCCGCCGTGAAGGCCGCCCACGGGGATTCCACCGATGCAGGGCGCGCGGCGTACTACAGCTTCCATCCCACATGGAATCCGCCATCGTCACTGGCATTCGCGGCCGTTGGCATGCGCGATGTGGCGCCCTACATCCTGCGCGTACGCGCCCTCGGCCTGGAGGCGCAGATCCATGATGGCGATACCTTCAACCCCGAACTGGCGCTGGCAGGCCGCTTTGACTTCGCCTTCCTGCTGACCTTCCTGCTGCCGCTGTTCGTCATCGCATTGCTGCACGACATCCGATCGTCCGAGACCGAAAGTGGCCGCGAGCGCATGCTGCGCAGCCTGCCGTTGGGAGTGCAGTGGCTTTATGCACGCCGCGCCGTAGTACGTATCACGGCACTGTGGCTCTGCACCGGGCTGCCTTTCGTGATCGCGGCGGTGCAGCAGGGCGTACCGGCCACGCAGATGCTCGCGGTACTGGGTCTGGCGGCCACCTACCTCCTGTTCTGGGCCGGGCTTTGCCTGATCGTTGCGTGGCGCGGCTGGAATTCCGGAGTCAATGCGGCGACCCTGGCATCGCTCTGGGTGATGATCGCCCTGGTGGCACCGGCGATGGCGCATGTGGGCATCGAGCGGGCCGTGCCGGCGGAGCAGGGCGCCGCCATCGCGCGCGCCCAGCGCGAAGCGGTCAACGGCGCGTGGGATATTCCACGCGGGGATACCATGCAGCGCTTCTACGCCGCGTATCCCGAATGGCGGGATTCGCCGCCGTTGGGTACCGGGTTCCATTACAAGTGGTATCTGGCCTTCCACCAGAACGGCGATGACGAGGTAGCACCGTTGGTCGCTGGCTACCGGCAGGGGATAGAGCAACGTACGGCCGCCGCATCAACCCTGGGTTGGCTGTTGCCGCCGGTAGGGCTGCAGGTTGCCCTGACCCGCATGGCCCATACGGACATGCACGCGCACCTGGCGTACCAGGATCGCGTGCGTGGTTACCACGCCCAGCTGCGGCGCTATTTTTACGGTTACCTGTTCACCGATACGCCATTCCAGCAAACGGACTACGACAACGCCCCGCGCTTCGAAGCCGTGCCAACAGCGCCCACACCGCCCCGATAACGCCGAGCCATGCTCGGCGGAACTCCCGGCGTATGCGGAACTCCGCCAAAGCGGACATCAGACTGAACACTGTCATGTGCTTGCCGGCGTCTGTTCGCTGCGGGCATTTCGGCCGCTGCGCACCGGCTGGTGTGGCCGGCGGGTGGGTGGGTGCTGCGCCGCGCGCGTGGTTGATCCTGGGCAGGCGCGCCGCGTTGCGGGTCGCATTCGCTCGGCCGTCACTTCGACATCGCTTTTCCTCCATGCCTGTCTGGATAGGGTTCGGTTTCCCCCGATCGAACAAGGAGATTCCCATGGCCGAACCCAAAGAAAACCTGCTTGATTGGCTTCGCGATGCCCATGCGATGGAGCAGCAGGCTGAAAGTATGTTGAAGGGCCAAGCGTCCCGCATCGAGCACTACCCCGTGTTGAAAGCACGAATCGAAGAACACATCCAGGAAACGATTGGCCAGCGAGAGCAGCTGGAAGCGTGCATCAAGCGCCTGGGCGGCTCTCCTTCCACCATCAAAGACGTGATGGGCAAGATGGCCGCGTTTGGCCAAGCGCTGGGCGGGATGACCGCGTCCGATGAGATCGTGAAGGGCGCTATGGCTGGGTATGTCTTTGAGCACTTCGAAATCGCGTCTTATACCGCGCTCATTGCGGCAGCTAAAACCGCCGGCGATCCGGAAACGGCACGCGTGTGCGAGGCTATCCTGGTGCAGGAAGAAGCAATGGCCGATTGGCTCGCTGCGCACCTGCCGGAGGTCACCGAAGAGTTTCTGGTGCGCGATGCGACCCCGGGCGTTGAAGCCAAGAAGTAAGGGTCGAGTTGTCATCAGTGCCCCGTCGGATGTGCTGCAACGCTCCTGCGGGGCCTCTTTCCATACGCCCTAGTGTGGGCGGCAGACAAGACAGCGTCGGAACTCAACGAGGGCGGGAACCACCGCGAGAAGCAGCGCCGGCACGATGGCAAATAGCCACAAGGTGATGGGGGCCGGTTCAAGCGCCGGGCCAGTTTCAACGTGTGTATCAGGCATGGACCAATAAACGGCCCCGATGGCGATCCAAGGGGCCAAGTCCAGAATGCTATGGACGTGCTGCTCAAGGGGGCGAATGGCTCGCTTGGGATAGGCGACGCGTGTATCCCAATAGCCTGTGATGGCATGCAGACATACCAGCGCCAGAAGGATCAGGAAAAGCGCGTGCGACGCTCGAAAACAGAGCCACAGTAGGGTTGCCAACCCAAGCAGGGCGATTTGAACCAAGTGGAGCCTGGATTCTTCAAGCCCCGTCGTGGATTCAATGTTGCTGGCTCTGTGCAGGCGAAAGTCCATGGCCCCTGCGGTAAGCCAGAGCAGATAGAGGCCATGCCAGACCGTCACGTCCATGGCTGGGTTGGACATTTCATATCCCGGACTCGGTTGCAATTACGTTTCATGGTGACTCCCGCGAAGTGGGTCCATGCGTGACTCCACCAGGAATTCTAAGGGACGGCCGCTCAGGACGGTGTGTATTTGGCTGCACCGGCCGAGCATCTGTCCATGAATCGCACCCAGACTGAAGAGCTGCAATCGTTTGACGTTCTCTTGACGCCTTGGCGACACGCCGTGCTCTTTCTGGAGCGGATATTCGTCGCCAACCTTGTCAGGAGAAACTTATGAGCGCCTATCCACAGTTTCTGGCTGCAACACCGCGAGTAACCCGCATGGAGATGGCCGACCTCTACGCGGGCCATGCCACCACCGTGGTCCAGCTGGACGCGATCCCCTGCGATATCTGGATCCAGAACCTGCAGGGGCTTGTCAGCCGGTCCCCAGAGCTTGCCGGAACACGGGTGGAGGTGGAGGGTTCATGGGTCCACTTCATCGGCGTGCGGAAAGCGCGTGGCCCCGTTGCGGCTCACCTGCTGGATGTGATTGCGGCTGCAGGCAAGATGGCCTATGCGTCGGCCACCGTTCGGCCAACTGCGTTCAGCGTGTCCCCAACACCGGCAATGCAGTGACCTGACGCCACAGCTGCCGGAAGATCATCCCGTGGACCATGCCGGCTTCGAAGGCAACATCACGAAATTTTGACCACGGCGCCGGAGACACGGGGGACCCGGAGGCCAGACGTGGCGCACAACGTTAGGCGCGCATCAGGAGAGCGTGTGCGCCAGGGCAGGCTTTTCGTCACGGTTCTCGACGCGAAAACGATGGCCAGGCAGGCACGATGGATTTGCCGACGAAAAGAGACGACCACTCTTTCCGGTTCCACCAAGGCAAGCCAAAGCCAGCCCAAGGAGATGCGCAGATGTTTCTTCACCACAAGAAGTTGATGTATACGGTTCGGGTCAAAGAATCCAACCCCGCCTTGGCGGCGTTGATGCTTGAGCAATTCGGAGGTCCGCAAGGCGAACTGGCCGCAGCCATGCGGTATTTCACGCAGGGTCTCGCGGAGGCCGATCCGGGCCGCAAGGATCTGCTGATGGACATCGCGACTGAAGAAATCAGCCACCTTGAAATCATTGGCACGATCATCGCGATGCTCAACCGTGGCCCCAAGGCCATTCAGTCTGAAGGCATGATGGAAGCCGAGGACATGCGTTTGATGGGCCAAAACAGCACGAGCCACACCGAGCAGATTCTGTATGGCGGTGGCCCGGCGTTGGTCAACTCAAGCGGTGTGCCTTGGACGGCTGCATACATCGACAGCATTGGCGAGCCCACGGCTGATCTGCGATCCAATATTGCAGCAGAAGCACGCGCGAAGATTGTCTACGAGCGGCTCATCAACGTAACCGATGACCCTGGCATCAAGGATGCCCTCCGTTTCCTCATGACCCGTGAAATCGCGCATCAGAAATCGTTTGAAAAGGCGCTTTACAGCATCCAGCCCAACTTCCCGCCGGGCAAGCTGCCCGGGGATCCTGCGTTCACCGACCTCTACATGGACATGTCGCAGGGCGAGGGGGACGTCGAGGGCAGCTGGAACAGCGGCGAACTTTGGGAGCGTGTCACTGATCGGGACGCTCAAGCGGCCTTGGACGGCGGGGATGGGAGTTGCGAGGTGGACCTCACCGGAAGGGAGCAAGTCGCTTTGGATGCCATGGCTGCCCGGACCCTCTCTGATCCGGAAGCGCGGCCGGCGACCGGCGCCGAGCTGGGGGCAGGCCCCGGTGCCGGGGCCGTCGACGTCAATCCCCGAGAGCCGTGACCGGTATCCATCCCAGCCCGCCGCGAGGCGGGCTTCTTTATCGCACAGACACCCCCAAAAGGCTCACGAACGCTCTTGCTTCCGTCGATCGTAGAGCTTCATGTCAGCCCGATTGATGGTGTCGCCCACCGACTCATGAGGTCGGCTGATTGCGCAACCCCCCGAAAATCGGATCGGCGCCTCATCCGCGCGATCTCGGTAGCAGGCTTCCAACTGGTTCATGCGTTCGCCCGTCGCGCCGGGAACGAAGACCAGGAATTCGTCCCCTCCAAGACGGATGACGACCTCGTCGTCCAGAAGCTTGGACTCCAGAAACGCAGCGAACTTGACCAACACAGCGTCCCCCTCTGCGTGGCCCTGGGTGTCGTTGATCTCCTTGAAGTGATCCAGGTCGAACACAAGGCAGCCCCAAGCGTCCAGCTGGCGATGAGCGAGCTCGGTGAGATGGCGCCGGTTGAAGCATCGGGTCAATGGATCCCGGATGGCCAACTCCTGGAGTTGTTGTTCCTGCAGGTGCTGCGTGGTGATGTCCTGGGCGTGCCCCAGCACATAGGGTGGGTCCGCCTCCGTATCCAGAACGTTGTGATAAGCCCAGAAGCGCCGCGACCCATCGGAGGCGACAAGTTCCATCACACCTGAGTCGCTCAGATCCTCCTTGATCCTGGCCAGATAGGCATGGAGATGCATCCGCCTGTCCGGCGGAAGGATCGCTGACAGCGGGCGGCCGATGAGCTCCTGCTCTTCCCGACCCAATGAAAGGGAGGCGGCCGGGTTGATGGACGTGATAGTGCCGTCAAGGGTATGCGTGCAGATCAAACCCATGCTGTGTTGAAACAGCCGACGGTACTTCGATTCGCTCAGCGTCAATGCTTCGCTGGCGGAGCGCTGAAGCGACACGTCCTGTACCGCTCCGATCAGCCGCGTGCCACGGTCGTCCTGGAGGCGCTGTCCGACGACATGCACCCAGATCCGCTCTCCGTCAGCCTTCGTTGAGGGCAGCGTCAGATCAATCGGAGTGCCCTGCTCGGCGCACTCTGCAAGAGCGGTTTGAATGGGCCCCTGTGCCGCGTCAGGGTAGAAGGACAGAGCCGCCCCCAACGAGGGAGACGCATCGGCCACCCCATGGATACGGCGGGTCTCCTGGGTCCACTCCAGCTCGTTTGTATCAACGTTGAGTTCCCAGCCACCCACTTTGGCCAAGGCGTTGGTCTGTTCAAGCAGCGCCTGGCTCTTCTGCAGGTCACCGTGCAGTCGAGTAGCCTCGGACACCCGATCAAGCAGCAGGGCCCGTTGTTCCATCCCCGCCGCAGCGGCTTCTGCCAGGCACTGAAGGACTGCCCTCTGGCAGGGCGCCAGCTTGCCTGGCGTCTGGCTCAAGAGACACAACGTGCCAACCCGGTGTCTGCCGGCCACCTGAATCGGTGCTCCCACGTAATGGCGGACATAGGGGGCGCCCTGCACCGATGGGTTGTCGGAGAACCTGGGATCAATGGAGGCGTCCTCCACCTCAAAGATCTCTCCTGAAAGGACCGTCCACGTGCAGAAGGAGACGTGGCGCGGGGTCTCACGCACGTCTTCGAGCCCTATTTGAGACTTGAACCATTGCCGGCCGCCATCCACCAGCGAGATCAACGCGATGGGCATTTCTGTGGCCAACTGTGCGGCGCGTGCAAGGGCGTCAAAAAACGGTTCCGGGTCCGAGTCCAGAATGCTCAGTGCATGCAAAGCGGACAGACGGGCTTGCTCGACCACTGGCGTCCCTCTCTCTATGACGTTGGTTGACCTGCTTGCCGGTCATGTCCGCTCTCGAGTGAGCGTAGAAGCACCCGGGTCGTGCGCACTTGGACTCCGCCAGTGGAGCGCAGCAGCGTTAGAGCCGAAGGCCTGCGTAGTGGCAGGCAGGCCGTCGCGTCAGACGCCACCACCGTGGAGAACTCTCGGGAGTTGGCATCGATTGCAGTGGCGATGATGCAAGAGTCCAAGGCCATCCCTGCGAGCACCAAGGTGCCAACGTCCAGCTTTGCCAGGAGCACTGCCAACGGGGTGGCGAGGAAAGCCGAGTGCTTTGGTTTGAGTACCGTGTAGTGATCCGGACCGGGGAACAGTAGGCTGGCGATACCACCTGAAGGGCCATCTGTGTGGCGGCAGACCTCGGCCAACTGATGAAAGCCGCACTTCCAGTCGCCGAAATTATCGTTGGCGTAGATCACCGGCCATTGTTTTTCATCAAAGGCGTCTCGGATCTGACGAGCTTTCTTGGCGGCCTTGAATGCCAGCGGTGCGAGTTGGGGACCGTCCGGGAAATCAAAGCGTGAAAAGAGATCAACGATGAGCAGGGCCGTGCGCGGCATGTCAGTCCTCTGCCGGGGCGAGCCACTACCTTGCCGCCAGCCTCGCCCAAGACGCGTGAAGGCAGGGCCTCCGACCTTGAGGCTTCGTTAACAAAGGTTGGCCCCAGGTCCTCGTCCCCGCCGGGCAAGCGCGGTAGCCGGGCATGGTGAGACAAGGACAGTGCCGAGCTCTTCGTCGTAGCTGCCACAAGCGAGGATAAGGGAGTCAGACCCCGCGCAGGTCAGCAGCGGCGGGCGCCAATCCAGCATTTGAAAGCGCCTGGTGATTGCCACACTGCGCGCAATTGATCACGAGCCCACCAGAGAGGTGATGAATGGCGCCGTCGTTCACCGTGGTCACATGCCCGCATTTGTGGCAGCGCGCCGTAATCGAATCCACGACTTCGTCATCGATGTCCGGTATCCGGACCATCTCGAAGGACAGGATCTGAAAGGGGCCGGTGTTGGTCATGATTGATCCCGATAATTCGTAGGTTTGAGCGTATGCCGGCATGTGTGAAATTGACCGCGTACTTGCAGCGCCCTAAGATCACCAGGCGTTCAGCGCAAGCGTACGCACCTTTCACCCAGATGCAGAGCCATGCCGATTCGAGCCGTTGTCTATGTCAGTGATGCGGCGCCGGGGATGACCCCGGACGCGGCGGTCGCCATGATCCGCAACGCCGCTGATTTCAACATGCAGGCCGGTGTGACCGGCATCCTGCTGCATGACGGCGCTCGGTTCTTCCAATACATCGAAGGGCCGGAAGATGGGCTGGCGGCGGTTTATGGCCGCATCCTCAATGCCACATCGCACATCAATATCGTGGAGCTGGGACGAGCGCGGACCGGCGCGCGCCATTTTCCGTACGGGTCGATGCAGCTGCTTCCCGCCACGGCGGAAGAGGTCGATACGCTTATCGCCGGGACCTGGGACGCCTCCGCCACGCAGGGCTTCGCTGAAGGGAACGCAGCGCCCTCCGGGTTGGACGCGCTGTGCCGTTTCGTGCTGAGGCATCTGCCTGACAGCGCCCCCGGCCACCGGCCCTGAGGCATGGCGATCTGAAGCCAGCTCACGGGGGATCGCATTGGACATGGCGCCGGCCGGCGCCTCGATGGGACGCAGAAGGGGAGGGGCGTCGCCTGAACCGGTTGTCAGCCGGCCGCCGCTTCGACCCGAAGCTGGAGCTCGAGCGCGCGCGTTACCAGCAGTAACGTTCCCAGGTAGAGCGGAAATGAGCCACTCAACTGCCTGCGCAATGTCGCCGCGCTCAGGCGGCATTCGTTCGCAACCGCATCGAGGCCGTCGACTTCGGCAACCAGCAGTAATGCGCGCGCGACGCTGGCCTCGTCACAGCTGTCCACGTTCAGTCGGGCGTCGAGGAACTCCGCCCGCTGGGCGGCGCGCGCCGTGGGCTGTTGATGGCCGGGCCCCCGACGTCCGTGCTGCTCATTGCTTGCCCCACATTTCAGCCTTCGCGGATTCGACCATCTCCCTCCCGCATACGATCAGGCCCTCCACCATCTGATCGCTGATCATCGTTTCGGGGGTTTCTTCTGGCCTGGCCACGTGCACCGCGTGCAGTATTTCAAGAACGGTACCCAGTGCCAGCAGGGTGCGGAAGGGTACGGCGACGTTCCGGTCGGCAGGGCTGTCCGGGCCGCTCGAGGGCGCATTGCTGCCGACACTGGGTACCCGTTGAAGCTGTACCACGCGGTCGCCGCGCGGGCGCAATTGCGCGAACTCTTCGAGCTTCCGTTCCAGGCGCTCGATGAAATGCGGCGGGAACTCGCTGATCTTGTCCCCGATCAGGGAATACAGGCGCTCGGCGCTGAGAGGATAGTTGGTTTCCATCGGTCATCCTTCGCAAGGCGTGGGGCCACCTGCGCGAGCGCGCAAGGTGGCAGGCGATGCGGGTTGGCATACCGGTGGTTACAAAGCAAAAAATCCGGCGGATCGGGATCCCCACACATCGCCCGCCATAAAACCTACGGGCAATGCTGTGCATTCTCCGCCGTGCCCAAGGGGGCAAAACAGAGCCAATTGCTTTGTTACCAAACGGGATGCCAATCCCGGCTGTTGCTCTTCGGCTTCAGCACGGCCAGCTTGCGATGGGGTGGGGGAGGCGTCCATGAGGATAGTTGCGAAGTTGGTGGTTGCGACGGGAGCGGTGGCTACAGCGGATCACCCCCTTCCCAGTCCGGGGTCACGCTACTATCGGCGGACAGCGAGCTGGCGCGCGGCCAGCTGGCGACATCGACAGTCAGACCGAAGGACCCCGCAATGGATATGCAGGCAAGTGAGTGCAATGGCGCCGACGCCGGTACGAAGCCGGCTACAGGTGAGCTGACCTTCTCCTGGCTGTTCGAGCAGGTGCAAGGCTACGCAGCGCATAGCATCCATCCGAAGCCGTCGCGCCTGGAAAAGGGTGGCACCTGGGTGGGTGTGGGGGCCACCGGGCTGGGGCTGCTCACTGCCGCCTTGCCAGACAGCTTGTTTCCCGCAGGCTCGCAGATCATGATCCTGATGGGGTGTCTGCTGACCGAGATCACCGGGTTCCTGCTGTCGTTCTTGCTGATGCTCAAGCGGGAAGGGCGGCAGTACATCAAACCTCGCCTGACCCATGCGGCAGAGATGGATGGTGACTTCGCGTACTGGGCGTATCTGGTTGATCAGCTCAGGGCATTCCCAAGAGAAGAGCGCGAGCAGCGGCTTCGCTTTGCGAGCACGCTTCGGCAAGGCATGACGGAGCGGATGGGCCTGGCTTTCGGCGGGCTGCAGAAGCTGGGCTTCTTCCCCGTGTTGGGAGCGCTCTACCTGCAGCTTCGCACTTGGAAGTGGGGTGACTGGGCCGGTGCCTTCGATGTCAATCCGATAGCCGCTGTGCTGATCTTCGGCATGGTCCTGCTGTATGCCCTCGGCTGGGTTCTGGTCGGCATCCGCAGCAGGCTGGAGACCTATGTGAATCTGCTTGAAGCTTCATTGGCTGAGCAGTCGGCCCAAGCCGTCACCGGCTTGTAATGATTACAGAGCGTTCCACGCGTCGCCATTCCGTTACAGGCTCAGCGTAATACCCCGGGCGTATAGTGGCTGCATCCTCACCGCAAGGATCGACGCTATGCAGAAGGGCTCGGATCTACTGGTCAAGGCGCTGGAGAACGAAGGCGTAGACCGCATTTTTGGCGTGCCGGGCGAAGAGAATCTGGACTTCCTGGAATCGCTTCGGAACTCCAGGATTGAACTCATTCTCACCCGCCATGAGCAGGCAGCCGCCTTCATGGCCGCTACCCACGGCCGGCTCACTGGCAGGCCCGGCGTGTGCCTGGCTACGCTCGGCCCGGGCGCGCTGAACTTCTCCACCGGTGCGGCGTATGCCCACCTGGGCGCGTGGCCGATGATCCTCATCACCGGCCAGAAGGCGGTTATGAGTGCCAGGCAGGCGCGCTTCCAGATCGTAGATATCGTGGCGTCGATGAAGCCGCTCACGAAAATGACGCGGCAGATTGTCAGCCCGGCCTCGATCCCCGCCATGGTGCGCGATGCGTTCCGTGTGGCAATGGAAGAGCGGCCCGGCCCGGTCCATCTGGAACTGCCGGAGGACATCGCCGGCGAGGAAGTGGAGGATGTCCCGGTCATCCCCGTCCATGCGCTGGAGCGGCCCATCGCGGCGCCTGCCGCGCTTGATCGGGCTGAAGCGGCCATCCTCGCGGCAAAGCGACCGCTGGTGATGATCGGCGCGGCCGGAAGCCGGCCGTGGCTGACCGAGGCACTGTCCGCGTTCGTGGCGCGCACACGCCTGCCATTCTTCAATACCCAGATGGGCAAGGGCGCCGTCACCGGTGGCTCCAACCTTTATATGGGCACGGCCGCACTGTCCGAAGGGGATTATGTCCACGAGGCGGTGGCCCGCGCCGACCTGATCATCGCCATCGGCCATGACACGATCGAAAAGCCGCCCTTCCTGATGAAGAGCAGCGGCGGGCCGAAGGTCATCCATATCAGTTTCCAGTCGGCCACGGTGGAGCAGGTCTACCACCCGGATATCGAAGTGCTGGGCGACATCGGCGCCTCCGTCGATGCCTTGGCCGAGCGGCTGGAAGGGCGCCTGTCTACCGACGAAGGCATGACCGGACTGCGCCAGGACATCCTCGCCCGGCTCAATGATCGTGCCGAAGAAGACCGGTTCCCGATCACCCCGCAACGGATAGTGCACGACGTACGCCAGGCCGTGCCGGACGATGGCATCGTCTGCCTGGACAATGGCATGTACAAGATCTGGTTTGCCCGCAATTACCGCACGCATGTGGCCAATACGCTGCTGCTCGACAATGCGCTCGCCACGATGGGCGCCGGCCTGCCGTCGGCGATGATGGCGGCGATGCTGTACCCGCAGCGCCGGGTCATGGCGGTGTGTGGCGACGGCGGCTTCATGATGAACTCGCAGGAGATGGAAACCGCCGTGCGGCTGGGGCTGAACCTGGTCGTGGTGATCCTCAACGACAGCGCCTACGGCATGATCCGCTGGAAGCAGGCCGTGGATGGCTTCGAGGATTTCGGCATGCGCTTCGGCAATCCGGATTTCGTGAAATATGCCGAGGCGTACGGCGCGAAGGGCAGCCGGGTGAGCGCCGTGGAGGAGCTGGTGCCGATGATCGAAGCGGCCTTCGCCGGCGGTGGCGTGCACGTGCTGGATGTGCCGATCGACTATTCCGAAAACACCCGCGTGCTGGTGGATGAACTGCGCAACCGCACGCCCGACGTGGGCTGTGCATGACCGCCCGTGACCCTGTAAAGGAGCCCAACATGCTGACCGTCGTACAGGCCTTCGACCGCGCGCCCATCACCGAAATCGGATTCGACACCGCCGCGGCATTGGAACACAAGCTCAGCGCCGCCGAGCGCGTCTTCAAGGACCGCGACGGTTGGCTGCCCCCGCACGAGCGCATCGCGATCCTGCGCAGGCTGGCCGCGTTGATGGACGCCAAGCGCGACCACCTCGCGCTGCAGATCGCACGCGAGGGTGGCAAGCCGCTGCCGGACGCCATCGTTGAAACCACGCGCGCCATCGATGGCGTCCACAATGCCGCCGACGAGCTGCGCAACTTTGGTGGCCGGGAGATCCCGATGGGTCTTTCAGCCGCGGCGGTGGGGCGCTGGGCATTCACCACCCGCGAGCCGATCGGCATCGTGGCGGCGATCTCGGCCTTCAACCACCCGCTCAACCTGATAGTGCACCAGGTCGCCCCGGCGATCGCCGTGGGTTGCCCGGTGATCATCAAACCCGCATCGGCAACGCCACTTTCCTGCTTGGATTTCGTGGCGATGGTGCATGGAGCCGGGCTGCCCGAGCCGTGGTGCCAGAGCTTCCTGCCGGAAGGCAACGACCTGGCCGAGGCACTGGCCACCGACAAGCGCATTGCCTTCCTGAGTTTCATTGGATCGGCCAGGGTAGGGTGGTCGTTGCACAGCAAGCTGGCACACGGCGCGCGTTCGGCACTGGAGCACGGCGGGGTTGCGCCGGCCATTGTCGACCGCAGTGCTGACCTGTCCAGGATCATCGAGCCGATCGTCAAGGGCGGCTATTACCATGCCGGCCAGGTGTGCGTTTCCACCCAGCGCATCTTCGTCCACAACGATATCGCCGATGACTTCACCGAGGCGCTGATTGCCCGTGTGGAGCGGCTGCGTACCGGCGATCCAGCGCTGAAAGACACCGACGTGGGGCCGCTGATCCAGCCCCGCGAGGCTGACCGGGTGGCCGAGTGGATCGACGAAGCCGTGAAGGGCGGTGCGAAGCTCGCCAGCGGCGGCAAGCGGCTTTCCGAGACCACCCTGCAGCCGACCGTGCTGCTCGACCCGGCCGCTGATGCGCGGGTGACCACGCAGGAAGTGTTCGGGCCGGTGGTGGCGGTGTATCGATATTCGGATCTGGACGAAGCCATTGCCCGGGCGAACTCGCTGCCGACCGCCTTCCAGGCCAGCATCTTCGCGCAGGATATCGACATCGCCATGCGCGCGGCCAACCGGTTGGATGCCTCGGCGGTGATGATCAACGACGCCACCGCGTTCCGCACCGACTGGATGCCGTTCGCCGGCCGCCGAGAATCGGGCTACGGCACCGGCGGCATTCCTTACACCATGCGGGACATGTCGCACGAGAAAATGATCCTGATGCATAGAAGCTGAGCAGGAATGCGCTGCCTTCACGCTGCCTCTACTTGTCCCGGCATCAACTGAACGTCGGTCTTGGCACAGCCGAAAACGCCGCTATAGTCCGAACACCCCCGAAGAAGGAGATAGTGAAATGTTCCTCAGCAAACCCAATCTGACGACCGCACGCAACCTTGGTATCGCCCTTATCGCTGGCGTCAGCCTGAGCGCCTGCGCCACCTATAAGGACGACTTCGCACGCATCGATTCGCGCCTCGACCAGCTCGACGTGAAGGTGCAGGGCGCCGCACAGAGCGCCGAATCGGCCAACCAGTCCGCCACCCAGGCCAACCAGCGCCTCGACCAGATCGAAGGCCGCGTCCAGCAGCTTGAGCAGGCGCCGCGCCGCAAGCCGCGCGGTTGATCGCCCGACACGATTGAACCAGGCACCGGTGGCCTGCACAGGCCACTGGTTTCCTCGGGAGCAGTAGAAACTGATTCAAAGGAAGTGTCCCATCCGTACTCATCCATCCTCCAGAATGCGGCCCGTTTGCGGTGTGCTGGCACTCGCGCTGGCGTTGGCGTGCACCGCACCGGTGAGCGCTAAGAACGCCGCCGCGCAATCCGCCGCTGCGGTCGACGAACTCCCGGAAGGCCAAACGGTGTCGGACACCGTGATTGAGCTGGCCGGCTGGGTCGTTGCTTCCAAAGACAGCCAAGGCTACCCATTCGCGATCATGGACAAGGCGGCTGCGCAGGTCCTGGTCTTCGACGGGGAAGGCCGACTGCGCGGTGCCGCGCCAGCGCTGTTCGGGTCAGCCACCGGTGACCACACCGCGCCCGGCGTCGCTGGCCTGGCCCTGCGGGCCATTCCGGGACGTGACCGCACGACCCCGGCGGGTCGCTTCATCGGCGGCTACGGACCCTCGATCGATGCAGGGCGCGTGCTCTGGGTCGACTACGATTCGGGTGTCGCGCTGCATCCCATCACCACCGGCGTCCCATCGGAGAAGCGTGCCGAGCGACTTGCTTCGGCCTCGCCCGATGACAACCGCGTCACCCACGGGTGCATCAACATCTCGCCGACGTTCTACGAACAGATCGTCCGCACCACGTTCGAGCGCGGTGGCGTGTTCTATGTGCTTCCGGACAAAGCGTCGGTGGCCGAGACGTTTCCCGAGTTCGCACAGACACGTGCCGCGATGAAAGACAACGGCGAGAAAGCCGCGCGTTGATACGCGCGGCGCAGACCGTCAACGCGTTTGCGCCCTCAGGCGTTCGCAGGTTTCCTTGGCACGCTGCAGGCCCATGCCCTCCGGCGACGCGGGATCAGGTTCGCCCAGGGTGAACGCCTCCATCCGCGCATCATGCGCGGCGCGCACTTTGGGGGCAGCCAACACGGTGGCAAGCAGCTCGGGCAGCTCGACCTGGTTGCGCTGGCCAAGGAACGCTTTCAGCTCGGCAGGGGTGTAGACGCTCGCCAGCAACTGATCGAACCTGGCCTGTTGGACAGGGTCCTGGATTCCTTCGGCTACCTGCCTCACGCCGGCTGACAGATGTGCCGCCATCGCGTTCTTGATCGCTTCGCGGCACGCGGGGGGATCGTCGGGAGCCGCGATACCTTCGCCGCTGCCAAAGGCACGCAGGAAGGCCTCGCCCTCTTCGATGACCTGCCTGGTCACGATTTCCGTGTTTACATCGTGGGCCAGTTCCAGGGGTGTGGCAGCCAGCGCCGGCAGGCTGGCCAACGCCAGCAGCGCCGCGCCGGTCCAACGCACGCGCCGGCTACGCAGCCGTGTGCCGGGCAGCCTTGCAGCGGGCAGCCTTGCAGCGGGAATGCCGTCTCGTTCTTTCATATCCAGGGGAGCGTCGCCATGCGGCGGGCAAGGATAGCGCATCGCCTGCGGTCTGCCGGCAGCACCCGCTCACGCCTGGTTGAAAGGACGACCCGAAAGGCGCTCGAATTCGGCGACGTCGTGCGAGCAGAAAATCTCCAGTTCGCCACGGGAATGCAGGCGCCGCAGGCTTCGCACCTGGTCCCGCGATGCCAGGCGTTGGCGGCGATCCTGCTCCATCATCCACTGATAGCCGCGCAAGCCGGGCGGGCACCGATACGTGCCCGGTTCCAGTTCGTCCTGGTGGAAGTACGCATCACCTGCGAGCAGCTGCCAACGCCTTCGCTGTGAACCGCTATGCCGGCATGGCCACGGGTGTGGCCCGGCAACGGCACCATCAGGATGTCCGGTGTCAGCCCCTGCAGGGGTCGCACGAAGGACAGCCCGAACCATGCTTCGCCAGCGGTTTCCCGGTGCAGATGCCAGCGTTCGACGCGCGGCCACTGCTGCGGGCCGAAGCGCTGCCGCTGCAGCCACCGGCCGCGATTTCCCGCCGTATCTGCTTCAGCGGCCAGCACGTGGACCGCTGCATCGGGGAAATCGTCCAGTCCGCCGGCGTGATCGAAATCCAGGTGGGTCAGCACGATATGCCGCACGTCGTGCGCCGACCATCCCAGCGCCTGCACCTGTGACAGCGCGGTCATCGACTGGCGAAGGTCGGGCGCCAGCAGCGCACGGAAGAACGGCGAGAGGCGCTCTCGTGGATGGGTGACGTCGCGGGTTCCAAAGCCGGTATCCACAAGCACCAGGCCTTGGTTGGTCTCGATCAGCAGGCAATGGCA
This sequence comes from Stenotrophomonas sp. CFBP 13724, assembly GCF_014841975.1. Classification (NCBI taxonomy): domain Bacteria; kingdom Pseudomonadati; phylum Pseudomonadota; class Gammaproteobacteria; order Lysobacterales; family Lysobacteraceae; genus Stenotrophomonas; species Stenotrophomonas sp. CFBP 13724. The sequence goes on along the minus strand of NZ_JACYUW010000001.1, from coordinate 1,403,411 downwards.
GCAAAGGCGTGCCCGCCGCAGCACCCCGTGCGTGCGCCCGTCCATGAGGCGGCCGCCGGGCGGGCAGGTGGAAACACAATTGAGATGGTGGAGGCGCGCCGTCGGTACCTCGCAGGATGGGCGATGCAGGCAGTCTGCGCAGCGCGATGTAGCGCGCGGTGCTGCCGGCGCCAGTGCGATGTCACTGCGGATGCGCCGTTCCATCACGGGGCCACGACATCGCCGGCAAACGTCACTCCGAGCGCGTTGGACGGGGCGCGGCTTCCTTCGGCGGCAACGGCGCGGATACGGACGCGCGCGTGACCAACCGGTGCGCAAGCACCTGATTGACGGCCACGCGCCCAGCGGCGGCGGAGCGGCGGATCTCCCGCAACAGGATGTCCACCGCGCTGTCCGCCATGTCTGCCACGGGCTGATGCAGGGTGGTCAGTTCCGGCCACACCATCGTCGCGGCGGACGTGTCATCGAAACCAACGACTGATAGATCGCCTGGTACCTCCAGGCCGCGCCGGTGCGCCACTGAAACCGCGGCCGATGCCATGTCATCGTTGCTGGCGAAGATCGCGCTGGGCCGCTCTTCCAAGGCCAATAACCGTTCGGCTGCGTCCAGTCCGGAGCGATAGGTAAAGTAACCGGGCTGCACAAGGGAGGCGTCATAGTCGATACCGGCGTCAGCCAGTGCATCCCGGTAACCTTGCCATCGATGCGCGCTGGCGGTCTGGTTTGGATCGCCCTTGATGTAGCCGATGCGCGTGTGCCCGTGGGCCAGCAGATGCGACATTACGTCCCGGCTTGCCTGGCGGTCATCGATGCGTACGCAGGAAATATGATCGCTGAAATGGCTGGACGCGATGGAAACCACGGGAATGCCGGCGTCGACGAATACATCGACGATGTCCTTTGTTTCGCACAGGGGCGGCGGAAGAATCACGCCCGAGACCGTGATGGAGAGCTGCCGTGCCGCCTCCCGACGCGCCTGGCCGTCCAGCTCATCCCAACTGGCAATCACCAGCTGCGCCGCTGACCGGGTAGACCCGCGCAGCGCGCCGACCAGCAGCTCGCGCAGATAGCTGGAGCTGGGATTGGTGTAGATCAACGCGATGCAGGTGTGCTGCGCGGCGGCCAACGCACTGGCGGCAGGGTTGGGCCGGTAGTCCAGTTCCTGCACGCTGCGCATGACCCGATCGCGGTTGCCTTCGCGCACGCCGGCATGGCCATTGATGACACGCGAAACCGTCATCGGCGAAACGCCAGCATGCGCGGCCACGTCATCGATGGTGACGGCGCTTGCCTTGCGACGTACCGCTTTTTGGCTGCTTTTCAAACAATCAACTCCTTTGCTGCGCTGCATGATGACAAGCGCGTTCCGGGGTGAGTAGTCTGCGCCCGAGACGTGATGGTAGCGCTACCACTGAGCCAGGGTAAGGCCAGCAGGTACCCCCCCCCTTACCGCGCGGCTGTTCTGGCAAATCCGCAAGCGAGTTTGAGTCGCAGTGAAGGCAACGCGCACTGCGATGTTCGGTTTGGAAGACGGGCGTCGCCCGTACGTGCCCCAGAAGGGGCGGTGTATCCATTCGATCGTATGTCAGAGGGGAGAGTCATGAGCGCTGTTACTGTCCGTCGTATACCCGGCTGGAGGGCTCTGCCATGAGCCGGACGCTGGCGAAGTTCACCTCCAGGGCCATGTTCACCTTCGTCGGCGGCGTCCTGGTCATCAATCCCGCCTTCGCGCAGGACCCGGCCACGCCGGCGCCCGTGGCGCAGCAGCAGGGCCAGGCGAGCCCGACCCAGCTGGACGCCGTGCAGGTCACCGGCATCCGCAACAGCCTCAGCCAGGCGATGGACATCAAGCGCGACTCGGCCGGCGTGGTGGATGCCATCAGTGCGGAGGACATCGGCAAGTTCCCCGACACCAACCTCGCCGAGTCACTGCAGCGCATCACCGGTATTTCCATCGAACGCCGTGATGGTGAGGGCGCACAGGTCACCGCGCGCGGCTTCGGCCCGCAGTTCAACATGGTCACGCTCAACGGGCGCCAGATGCCGGGCGCCGATGCCTTCGGTGCATCCGGACAGGTCGCCATCGGCGGCGTCGACGGCGGTACCCGTGCCTTCAACTTCGCCCAGCTTGCCGCCGAGGCCATCAACGGCATCGAGGTCTACAAGACCAGCCAGGCCAATGTGCCCAGCGGTGGCATCGGCGCCACGATCAACATCCTGACGGCGCGTCCCTTCGACCATCAAGGCACCGTCGCCAGTGCCGGCGCGAAGATCGTTTCCGACGAGAGCCAGCCCTTTGGTGACGACCTGACGCCGGAACTGTCCGGCCTCTTCAGCTACAGCAACCCGGAAAAGACCTTCGGCGTTGGTGTGAGCGCCAGCTACCAGAAGCGCAAGGGTGGCTCGGTGCAGGCCACCAACAATTACTGGAACATCCAGCCGTGGACCGGCACGCTGCCGGGCAACCCGACCGTGGTCAATGCACCGGCGGTGGGCGCGCTGTACGGTCGCCCGAACGACCTTCGCTATGCGTTTTCCGAGTTCGAGCGCGAGCGCATCAACGGCCAGGCCGTGCTGCAGTTCGCGCCGACCGACGCGGTGACGTTGACCCTGGATTACACCTATTCGACCAACGAGATCACCGAAAATCGTGGCGAACAGGGCATGTGGCTGCAGAACAGCAACTACACCGACGTCGAGTTCGACACCAGCGGCGCGGTAGCCACGCCGATCTACATCCGAGAGGTCGCGGGCACCAAGGATTTCGGGCTTGAACAACAGCGCAGCATGCAGAAGTACAAGCTGGGATCGCTTGGCTTCAACGCACTGTGGCAACTTACCGATCGGTTCAAGCTGAGCTTCGACGCGCACGACTCCAAGAACGAAAGCCGGCCGAACGATCCGCTCACCGGGGGCGGCTCCATCTTCAGCAGCATCGCCGGTACCAACAACTGCACCACTGGCCCGCATTGCGGTGGGTCGTGGGTGCAGGAAATGAACTTCAACAACGGCCTGCCGGTGGGCACCCAGGTCTGGTACCCGAGCACGGCCGATGCACTCGCCAAGGTCAACGGCGTGGTCAATCCGGGGTTCGTGCCGGGCGAGATCGGTTCGCAGGTGCTGCGCATCAATTCGCAGACCCAGGTAAGCGAGATCAAGCAGGGCCGCGTTGACGGTGAGTGGAGTTTCGACAAGGGTCGCTTCCAGTTCGGCGTGGATTCGAGCAAGCAGACCACCCACCGCATCCAGGCAGCGGAGAACTACAACACCCTGGGCGACTGGGGCGTGGCCAACGTCGACGGGGATGTGGCCAATGGGCTGATGGACCTGCTGCAGCCGGTCAACATCGTCGGGTTGTTCAACGACTTCAATGCCAACAGCTTCACCGCCTGGCGCGGCGATGCTGGCCGCCTGGCGCAGTGGGCGGCGGACAACTATGGCGCCAGTCTCGGCGTGAGCCCGCAGCGCGCCGCCGACAACCTGGTGGAGGAGAAGACGAAATCCGCCTATTTCCAGGTCGAGCTGGACGGCGAGCTGGGCGGGCTGCGCACCAATACCCGCCTGGGCGTGCGCTACGAAACCACCGATGTGGTGTCCACGTCGGTCATCGCCATCCCGGAGGCCATCGAATGGCAGTCCAACAATGACTTCCGCGTGGTGTTGTCCGATGAGCAACAGCCGTTCACCGAGAAGAACAGCTACAGCTACGTCCTGCCCAACCTCGATTTCAGCATCGACCTCATGGACGACCTGAAGGGGCGCGTCTCGTTCGGCAAGAGCATCGCGCGTGCGCCGATCGGAAACCTTTACGCAGGTCCGACCGCACAGCAACCGTTCGGCTCGGTGCTGATCGATCCGTCTTCGCGTGCCAGCGGCACCGCGCAGAACCCGCAACTGAAGCCACTGGAGTCGGACAACCTCGACATGGCGCTGGAGTGGTACTTCGCTGACGCCAGCTACGTGTCGGTCACGTATTGGAACAAGCGGGTCGCCAACTTCATCGGCAATACCGTGGTCCAGGAGAACCTGTACGGACTGCGCGATCCCACTGCCGGTCCGGATGCGCAGGCGGCGCTGGCCTTCCTCACCAGCGGCGCCTGCGCTACCCAGGTGGGTGCGGCGAATGCGGCGGCCTGCAATGCCAACGACACCGCGTTGTTCACCGCGCTGGCACTGCTGCGCAACAATCCTGCCGGCCTGGGTGCCTACAACGGGACGGACGCGCAGGTGCTGTCCACCGAAGCCGCCTACGATCTGTATGGCACCGCAGCCGACCCCCTGTACCAGTTCAACGTCAACCGCCCGATCAACCAGAACGAGTCCAAGCTGAGTGGTTGGGAGCTCGGCGGGCAGTACTTCTTCGGCGATACCGGGTTCGGCGTGCTGGCCAACTACACCATCGTCAACGGCGACGTGGGCTACAACGATGCGGGGGATCCGAACCTAGACCAGTTCTCGCTCACCGGCCTCAGCGACACCGCCAATGCCATGCTGATGTACGAAAAGTATGGATGGTCGATACGCCTGGCCTGGAACTGGCGTGACGAGTATCTGATCCTGGCCAACCAGGGCACCAGCCGCAATCCCTACTATGTGGAAGAATACGATCAGTGGGATCTCAGCGTGAACTACACACTGAATGAGAACTGGTCCTTCGGCCTGGAGGCGATCAACCTGACCGGAGAGGACGTCCGCTGGCGTTCGCGCACCTCGCAGATGATCGTGAAGCTGGCTGACCAGAGTCCGCGTTACATGCTCGGCGTGCGTTACAGGTTCTGAACCGTGGGGGTGCCGCTGCCTTGCCGGCGGCACCCGTTCAAGGCTCCTGCTGGGAGGGGACGACACCGTGTCGCGATACGAAATGCTCAACAACATCGCCCACCACGACCTGCGCGTGGCGACCGGCTTCGGGCCCGAATTCGGTGACGCGGTGGGCATGCTGCCAGCCTATCCGAGCGAGTTCGCCGAACTGCAACGGGAATACCCCATCTTCCTGCGCCGCGATGCCGACAGCGGCGCCTGGCAGTCGGTAGCGCTGCTCGGCTTCGAGCAGCATGAGAATCTGTTCCTGCAGGACGGCCACTGGAATGCCTCCTACCTGCCCGGGGCCGCGGCAAAAGGGCCGTTCCTGATCGGCTTCCAGGACCGCCACATCGATGGCACGCTCAGCCGCGAAGCGGTGCTTCACGTGGATCTTGATCATCCGCGCGTGACCGCGATGCAGGGTGAGCCGGTGTTCCTGCCGCAGGGGGGAAACTCCCCGTACCTGGACCACATCGCCAGCGTACTGCGCGGCATCCATGATGGCCACGCGTTCGGTGCGGACATGTTTGCCGCGCTGGACGCGCACGGGCTGATCCAACCGGTCACGCTGGATGTGCAGGTCGACCCGGAACATCGCTTCACGGTCAACGGGCTGCACGCGATCGACCGTGATCGCCTGGCGCTGCTGGATGGCGCCGCGTTGGCCGGGCTCAACCGCGCCGGCTACCTGGAAGGGGCCTATCTGATGCTGGCGTCGCTGCACAACATGCGCCGCCTGATCGCCGAGAAACAACGACGCCTGCGCATGCAGGATGCTGCGCCTACGGCGGGCAGGAACTGACCGATGCGGGAGGCCGTTGCCATGCGCACACTGGAAGGCCTGGACCCCGGCGCGCTGCCGTTGCAGGCGCTGGTGGACGCTGGCGAGCCGGTGGTGCTGCGTGGCATCGTGCGCGACTGGGGACTGGTGCAGGCCGGATTGCACGGCCCCCACGAGGCCATGGCCTACCTGCGCCGCTTCGATGCAGGGTCGCCGGTCCCGTACTCTTTCGGCGATCCCGGTATTGAAGGGCGACCGTTCTACACGGCGGACTTCACCGCGTTGAACATCGAGGTCCGGCGCGGCGTGCTGTCAGAGGTCCTGGAGGCGATCTCCGACCATCTCGCTTCGCCCAGCCCGCCGACCTACTACGTCGCCTCGCTGCCGGTCGCGCGTGCGCTGCCCGGGTTCACCGAGCACAACGACGCCGGGCTGGCCGGGCAGGGCATCGAGGCGCTGGCCAGCATCTGGATCGGCAACCGGGTCACGGCCTCCTGCCACTACGACACCCCGCAGAACCTGGCGTGCTGCACGGTCGGCCGACGCCGGTTCACCCTGTTTCCGCCCGAGCAGATCGACAACCTCTACCCGGGCCCGATGGATCCCACCCCCGGCGGGCAGGCGGTCAGCGTGGTGGATTTCGACCGCCCGGATTTCGATCTTCACCCCCGTTTCCGTGATGCCCTGGCAAGTGCGCAGAGCGCCGAACTTGAGCCCGGTGATGCCATCTTCATCCCGAGCCTGTGGTGGCACCACGTGCGCAGCCTGGAGCCGTTCAACGTGCTGGTGAACTACTGGTGGCGCCGTTCGCCGAGCATGCTGGCCTCGCCCCTGCCGGCGCTGCAGCATGCAATGTGGGCCCTGCGTGACCTGCCACCGCGTGAGAAACAGGCGTGGGCGGCGATCTTCGACTACTACGTATTCGGCCCCGCCGAGCGCGCCGGACAGCATCTGCCCGAAGCCGCACGGGGCGAGCTGGCACCGTTCGATACGACCCAGGCGCGGCGCATGCGCGCCCGGCTGCTGGCGCTACTCAACCGTTGATGGGGACATCGCATTGAACGCTGTGGACACAACACAAGGGCGGATCCGCAAGGTCGTCATCGCCGGCGGTGGCACTGCCGGTTGGCTTGCCGGCTGCGCGCTGGCCCATCAGTTCCGCGATCAGCTCGACATCGTGCTGGTGGAGTCCGAGCAGATCGGTACCGTCGGCGTGGGCGAATCGACCGTGCCGCCGATCCGCATGTTCCACCGCTTCCTGCAGATCGACGAGCAGGAGTTCCTGCGCGCAGTGGCTGGTACGTTCAAGCTCTCGATCTCGTTCGAGAACTGGCGTCGCCCCGGGGACCGTTTCATCCATCCGTTCGGCACCATCGGGCAGGGCACCTGGGCCACGCCGTTCCACCATTTCTGGTTGGAGAGCCTGCGCCGGGGCATGCCCTCGGACCTGGGCGAGTTCTGCCTGGAAAGTGCGGCCTCGCTGGAAGACCGGTTCTCGCTGCAGACCCAGCCGCAGGCCAGCTATGCCTATCACTTCGACGCCAGCCTCTATGCCAGGTTCCTGCGCGGCAAGGCCGAGGCGAACGGCCTGCGCCGGGTGGAAGGCAAGATCCGCGAAGTCCGCCAGCACGCCCATGACGGCGCGGTGGCATCGTTGGTGCTGGAAGACGGACAGGTCATCGAGGGCGACCTGTTCATCGACTGCACCGGCTTCCGCGGCCTGTTGACCGAGCAGACCCTGCATACCGGCTATGAAGACTGGCACGAATGGTTGCCCAGCGATCGCGCCGTTGCCGTACAGACCGAGTCGGTCAATCCGCCGGTGCCGTACACGCGCGCCATCGCACACGAGGCCGGCTGGCGCTGGCATATCGCGCTGCAGCACCGGGTGGGCTGTGGGCTGGTGTTTTCCAGCCGCCACATGTCCGATGACGAGGCGCAGGCCAAGCTGCTGCGTGACATCGAGGGCCGGCCCCTGCGCGACCCCTGGCTGGTGCCGTTCCGCAGCGGGCGCCGGTTGAAGGCATGGAACAAGAACGTGGTGGCGCTGGGGCTTGCCAGTGGGTTCATCGAGCCGCTGGAATCCACCAGCATTCACCTGACCATCAGCGCGGTAGTGCGCCTGATCCAGTTGTTCCCGCTGGAGGGCATCAGCCCATCGCTGATGGCGCTCTACAACGATGTCAGCCGCCAGGAAATGGAACACGTGCGCGACTTCATCATCCTGCATTACCACGCCAACCAGCGCGACGAGCCGATGTGGAAAGCGTGTCGGGAGATGGCACTGCCGGAGTCGCTGCAGGTTCGCCTGCGCGCGTGGCGCGAGCGCGCCCACGCCTGGCAGGACCCCGGCGAACTGTTCCGGGTCGACTCCTGGACCAGCGTGCTGACCGGGCAGGGCATCCAGCCGGGACCGCCGCATCCGCTATCGCGCGCCATCGGTGATGCGGACCTGCGCACGCTGCTGGATCGCATCCGTCGGCCGGTGCAGCAGGAGGTGGCGAAGATGCCGTCGCAGGCAGCGTTCATCGAGCGCTACTGCAACGCGTCGGCGCAGGCATGGCAAAGGGGCATGGCGGTGACATAGCTGCCCGACATGCTGTTGCCGCTGATTGGTAGCGCTACCTTCAAGCCAAAAACGGATACTGACGATGGATCTGGTTGCCGGAATCGACGCGGGTACGCAAAGCCTCAAGGTGGTGGTCTACGACCCTGCCGGGCGCAACGTGGTGGCCAGCGCCAGCGCACTGTTGGCGCTGGCCAGCGGTGCCGACGGCAGCCGGGAACAACAGCCGGCCGACTGGGTCGCGGCACTGCACGCCTGCTTCGCCGAAGTCGATCCCGCGCTGCGCTCGCGCATTGCCGCGCTGGCTGTTTCGGGCCAACAGCACGGGTTCGTCGCGGTGGATGCGGCCGGTGAGGTACTGGCACCGGCCAAGCTGTGGTGCGACACCAGCACCTCGGCCGAGTGCGGGCAGATCATGCAGGCGGCAGGCGGCAGGGCGCGCACCATCGCATTGGCCGGGAACCCTCTCCTTACCGGGTACACCGCATCCAAGCTGCCATGGACCAAGGCCCATCGGCCCGAGGCCTATGCCCGGCTTGCGAGCATCCTGCTGCCCCACGATTACCTTAATTTCGTGTTGACCGGACAGCGTTTCTGCGAGTACGGGGATGCGTCCGGCACAGGCTGGCTGGACGTACGCACCCGCACCTGGTCGAGCGAACTATTGCATGCGACCGATCCCGAGCGGGATCTTGCGGCCTGCCTGCCACGCATCGCCGGGCCCGAAGAAGTGTTCGACATCGACCCCGCCACGGCGACGGCGTTGGGGCTGCCGGCGACGGTGAAAGTGGCTGTCGGAGGCGGCGACAACATGATGGCGGCCATTGGCACCGGCTGCGTGGTGCCGGGTCGCCTGGCGATGAGCCTGGGCACCTCGGGCACGCTGTTCGCCTACTCCGATACACCCGTGGTCGACCCGGACGGGGCATGGGCGGCCTTCTGTTCGTCCACCGGCGGCTGGCTGCCGCTGATCTGCACGATGAACTGCACCGTGGCGACCGAGCAGGTCGCGGCGGCTTTCGGCTTCAGCACGCGCGACGGCGACGCGCACCTGCGAGCGACTCCGCCCGGTGCCGACGGGCTGGTGATGCTGCCGTACCTCAACGGTGAACGCACGCCGGACCTGCCGTTCGGCAAAGGCGTGCTGGCGGGGCTGGACACCACCAACATGACGCCGGCGCATGTCTATCGCGCGGCGATGGAAGGGGCCACCTACAGCCTGAAGTACGGCTTCGATGCGTTCGTTCGCGCGGGCATGTCGTTCGATTCCATCGTGCTCACCGGCGGCGGCAGCAACAGCGCACAGTGGCGGCAACTGGTGGCCGATGTGTTCGGCCTGCCGGTGGACGTACCCACCCAACCTGAAGGCGCCGCGTTCGGTGCGGCGCTGCAGGCGGTGTGGGCGCTGGGCCACGCGCGGGGCGAAGCCACCTCGATCGCCGACATCGCCGACCCGCACGTAGCGCTGGATCCGCTCCGGTCCGCACGCCCGGACCCGGCGCGCGTGCAGGCCTACGCCACCGCCTATGCACGGTTCCTGCGCCACCTAGATGCCATCACGCCGCTGTATCGCGGCCGATCCCCCTCAACGCCACACCCCGCACAACGACAGGAAGACCCCTCATGACCACCCAGCCCTTCATCGGCAGCAAGGAATACTTCCCCGGCATCGGCCGCATCCCCTTCGAAGGACGGGGGTCGGACAACCCGCTCGCCTTCAAGGTCTATGACGCGGAGAAGCTCGTCGGGGGCAAGACCATGCAGGAGCACCTGCGCTTCGCAGTCTGCTACTGGCACACCTTCTGCAATGCCGGGCATGATCCGTTCGGTCCGGGCACCCGGCATTTCCCCTGGGAAGCCGGATCGCCGATGGCCAGCGCCGAGGCGAAGCTGGACGCGGCGTTCGAGTTCTTCACCAAGCTGGGCGTGCCGCACTGGTGCTTCCATGACATCGACCTGGCACCGGACGCCGACGACGCCGGTGTCTACGAGAAGAACCTCAAGCACATGGTGGCGCTGGCCAAGGCCCGCCAGGACGACACCGGCATGAAGCTGCTGTGGGGCACGGCCAATCTGTTCTCGCACCCGCGCTACATGAACGGTGCGTCCACCAATCCAGACTTCGCGGTGGTGGCGCGGGCCGCCGTCCAGGTGAAGGCGGCGCTGGAAGCAACCGTTGAACTGGGCGGCGAACATTACGTGTTCTGGGGTGGCCGCGAAGGGTATGCCGCCCTCGCCAATACGCAGATGAAGCGCGAAGTCGACCACCTTGCACGCTTCCTGACCATGGCGCGCGACCATGGCCGCAGCATCGGCCTGAAGGGCAATTTCCTGATCGAGCCCAAGCCGATGGAACCGATGAAGCACCAGTACGACTTCGACAGTGCCACGGTGGTCGGATTCCTGAAGGAACATGGCCTGGACAAGGATTTCAAGCTCAACATCGAGGCGAACCACGCCACGTTGTCCGGTCATACCTTCGAGCACGATCTGCAGGTCGCATCGGACCACGGGCTGCTGGGCAGCATCGATGCCAACCGCGGCAATGCCCAGAACGGCTGGGATACCGACCAGTTTCCCACCGACCTGTACGACACCGTCGGCGCGATGCTGGTGGTGCTGCGCCAGGGCGGGCTGGAGGGCGGCCTGAACTTCGATGCCAAGGTGCGCCGTGAATCGACCGACCTGGAAGACCTGTTCATCGCACACGTCGGGGGCATGGATGCGTTCGCCCATGGGCTGGAAGTCGCCCATGCGCTGATCAACGATTCGCCGCTGGAACAGTGGAGGAAGGAGCGTTACGCCAGCTTCGACAGTGGTACCGGCAAGGCATTCGCAAGTGGCGCGCTCAGCCTCGCCGAACTGGCCGAGCTGGGTGCGAAGGGCGGCGAGCCCAGGCAGGTCAGCGGCAAGCAGGAGCGCTACGAGAACCTGATCAACCAGTACCTGCTGCGCTGACCGCACAAGCGCGCGTCGATGAAACCCAACCGGGGAGGGGCAGGGCAATGCAACAGGCAGTGAGCAGCGGCGAGAACACCCGACTGATCGTCCTGATCAGCGTGGTGGCGACCATTGGCGGATTCCTGTTCGGGTTCGACAGCGGCGTGATCAATGGCACCCAGGACGGACTGCACCAGACGTTCAAGTCCGGCGAATGGATGCAGGGATTCGAGATCGCCTCGATGCTGTTGGGCTGCGCGTTCGGCGCCTTCAGCGCCGGCCGCCTGGCCGACCGCCTTGGCCGCCGCAACGTGCTGATCGTATCGGCGGTGCTGTTCCTGCTGTCGGCGATCGGCGCCGGTGCAGCCCCGTCGTCGGCGATGTTCATCATCGCGCGGGTACTGGGCGGTTTCGCGGTAGGCGCGGCCAGCGTGATCTCCCCGGCGTACATCGCCGAAGTGGCGCCGGCGCGTTACCGTGGCCGCCTGGCCACGGTCCAACAGATAGCGATCATCGGCGGGCTGACGGCCGCGTTCCTGTCCAACTATCTGCTGGCAGCCACCGCCGGTGCCTCGACCGAGCCGCTGTGGGCAGGCCACGCAGCCTGGCGCTGGATGTTCTGGATGCAGGCGGTACCCTCGCTGTTGTTCCTGGTGCTGTTGTTGGCCATTCCAGAAAGCCCGCGCTACCTGATGGTGAAGCGCCGCAAGGACGAGGCATTGCAGGTGCTCGGGCGGCTGTTCGGCGCGGCCGAAGCGCAGGCCAAGCTGGCCGAGATCGATGCCTCGCTGTCGACCGACCACCATCGCCCGCGGCTTTCGGACCTGCGTGACAAGGCCAGCGGCAGGATCCGCCCGATTGTCTGGGTGGGCATCGGCCTGGCGACCTTCCAGCAACTGGTTGGCATCAACGTGGTGTTCTACTACGGCGCCGTGCTCTGGCAGGCGGTCGGCTTCTCTGAGAACGACGCCCTGCTGATCAATATCCTGTCCGGTGCGCTCAGCATCGGCGCCTGCATCGTGACCGTGCTGCTGATCGACCGCATCGGGCGCAAGCCGCTGCTCTGGGTCGGCTCGGCCGGCATGGCGGTGGCCTTGACGCTGCTGGTGTTTTCCTTTGCCAGCGGCTCGCTGGTCGATGGGCGCCTGCAGCTGCCCGGTGGCATGGGCACGCTGGCGCTGGTGGCTGCCAATGCCTACGTAGTGTTCTTCAACGTCTCCTGGGGGCCGGTGATGTGGGTGATGCTGGGAGAGATGTTCCCCAACCAGATCCGCGGCTCGGCGCTGGCGGTGGCGGGTGCGGCGCAATGGACCGCCAACTTCGCCGTGACGGTGACCTTCCCGATCCTGCTGGCCGCCATCGGGCTGGCCGCAACCTACAGCCTCTACCTGGTGGCGGCGGTCATCTCCGTGTTCTTCGTGCTGCGCTTCGTGCACGAAACCAAGGGCAAGGAACTGGAGCAGATGGAAGGATGAACACCATGACGAATCGACGCTTCATGCAGGCCCGTGGTGGCGTACTGCTGACCGCGCTGGTGCTGGCCGTGGCGGCCTGCGGGAACGATGGGAAACCCGTTGCCGCTGCGCCGGCCGACCCGGATCCGTGGCCGCAGGTCGCCTGGCCGCTGGCCGAGGATGCGGCCTTGGAGAAACGCATCACCGAGCTCATGGCTACCCTGACGGTGGAGGACAAAGTCGGTCAGCTGGTGCAGGGGGACATCGCCAGCGTCACCCCGGACGACGTGCGTCGCTACCGGCTGGGTTCCATCCTGGCAGGCGGCAACTCGGACCCCGGCGGCCGTTACGATGCCTCGCCTGCGCAATGGCTGGCACTGGCCGACGACTTCCACGCCGCCTCGATGGACACCTCGCAGGGCGGCAAAGCGATCCCGGTGCTGTTCGGCATCGACGCCGTGCACGGGCAGAGCAACATCATCGGCGCGACCCTGTTCGCGCACAACATCGGCTTGGGCGCGACCCGCAATCCGGAACTGCTGCGCCGGATCGGCGAGATCACCGCACTGGAGACCCGCGTGACCGGGATGGAGTGGGCCTTCGCACCGACCGTGGCGGTACCGCAGGACGACCGCTGGGGACGCACCTACGAAGGCTATTCCGAAGCGCCGGAGGTGGTGGCCAGCTACGCCGCTGCAATGGTCGAAGGCCTGCAGGGCAAGGTGGGCTCGCCCACCTTCCTGGACGGGCGCCACGTGATCGCTTCGGTGAAGCATTTCCTCGGTGATGGCGGGACCGTCGATGGCAAAGACCAGGGCGATGCCCGGATCGATGAAACCGAACTGGTGCGCATCCACGCGGCCGGCTATCCGCCCGCCATTGCCGCAGGCGCACAGACTGTCATGGCGTCGTTCAACAGTGTCAACGGCGAGAAAATGCACGGCCACAAGCCGTACCTGACCGATGCGCTGAAGGGACGCATGAACTTTGGTGGCTTCGTGGTGGGCGACTGGAATGGCCACGGGCAGGTGAAGGGCTGCACCGCCACGGACTGCCCCGCCACCATCAACGCCGGCCTGGACATGGCCATGGCATCGGACAGCTGGAAGGGCTTCTACGAAACCACGCTGGCGGCGGCCAAGGCCGGCACCATCAGCCAGCAACGCCTGGATGACGCGGTGCGTCGCATTCTGCGGGTCAAGCTGCGCCTGGGCTTGTTCGAGGCGGGGAAACCTTCGACGCGTGCGGTCGGCGGCCAGTTCGCGCTGATCGGTGCACCGGCCCATCGCGCGGTGGCCCGGCAGGCGGTGCGCGAGTCGCTGGTGCTGCTGAAGAACCAGGGCGGCGTGCTGCCGCTGTCGCCGAAGCAACGCATCCTGGTGGCCGGTGACGGCGCCCACGATGTCGGCAAGCAGGCGGGCGGCTGGACGCTCAACTGGCAGGGCACCGGCACGACCCGCAAGGATTTCCCGAATGCAGACAGCATCTTCGAGGGCATCGCGCAGCAGGTGAAGGCAGCAGGTGGCCACGCCGAACTTGCAGTTGACGGACGTTATGCGGGCCGGCCGGATGCGGCCGTGGTGGTGTTCGGGGAGGACCCGTACGCCGAGTTCCAGGGCGATCTGCCGACACTGGCGTACAAGCCGGGCGACGATGCGGACCTGGCGCTGCTCAAGCGCCTGAAAGCCGATGGCATTCCCGTTGTCGCGGTGTTCCTCAGCGGACGCCCGCTGTGGGTCAACCGTGAGCTCAATGCCGCCGATGCCTTCGTCGCGGCATGGCTGCCGGGCTCGGAGGGCGCGGGCATCGCCGACGTACTGCTGCGCGCTCCGGATGGCAATGTCCAGCACGACTTCAAAGGCACCTTGAGCTTCAGTTGGCCGCGCACGGCGACCCAATACGCCAACAACGTGGGCCAGAAGGACTACGACCCGCTGTTCCCGTTCGGCTTCGGGCTGACCTACGCTGACAACGGCGCGCTGGCCCCGCTGCCGGAAATTTCAGGCGTGACCGGCAAGGAAGGGGCGGTCGGGGTGTTCTTTGCACGCGGTGACGCTGGCCCCGGCATGGCACTGCGACTGGAAGGCGACACGGGGCAGGGGGTGACGGTCACGAAGGTGCCGGATGCCCTCGAGTCGGACCTGCTCACGGTTGCCGGCGTGGATCATCTGGCGCAGGAAGACGGGCGTCGGCTCAGCTGGTCGGGCAAGGGCGAGGCGACTGCCGCACTGCAATCGCACACGGCGCTGGACCTGCAGCGCGAAAGCAACGGTGACCTGATGCTGTTGACCACCCTGCGGGTGGAGTCCGCACCGCAGGGCGATGCCTGGCTGTCGGTGGGCTGCGGCACGGGCTGCTCGGCGCGCATCGCGATCGGGCCCACGCTGGGGCGTTTGCCGGCAGGCCAATGGACGCGCGTAGGGGTGCCGCTGAAATGCCTTGCTGCCGCCGGTGCGGATGTCGGCAAGCTGGATCGCCCCTGGTCGATCGGCACGGCAGGGAAGATGACGCTGGCGGTGTCGCGCGTCGCGCTCGGGGCGCTGAACGAGGCGCAGACCACCATCGAGTGCACGGGCGCGTGACGGTGCGTGCTGCGCTAGCGAGGCCCGGGAGGACGCGCGACCGAATCGCGCACCACCAGACGGTGGGGCACGACGTGGTCAGTCAGTACACGTACGCCTTCCTGCCGGCGGCGGATGGTGCGCAGCAGGATTTCGATCGCGGCATCGGCCATCGAGGCGATCGGCTGATGGACAGTGGTGAGTTCGGGCCAGACGGTGGTTGCGGCCGAGGTGTCATCGAAACCGACCACCGACAGGTCGCGTGGCACCTCAAGGCCGCGCCGGTGGGCGACGGAGATCGCCGCGGCCCCCATGTCGTCGTTGCTGGCGAAGATCGCGGTGGGCGGCCGACGGTGGCGCAGCAGCTTTTCGGCGGCGGCAAGCCCGGAGCGGTAGGTGTAGTCGCCCTGCTGGACCAGGGCGGGGTCGACTTCCAGCCCAGCCTCATGCAACGCGCTGACGAAGCCGTCGTAGCGCCGCGCGCTTGCGCTGAGGTCGCTGCGCCCGCAGATGAAGCCGATGCGGCTGTGGCCGTGCTGGATCAGATGTTCGGCCAGTTCCCTGCCGGCGTGGAAATCGTCGATGCGCACGCAGGAAATGTCGTTGCCGAGGTGGCCCGATGCGATCGCGACCACCGGGATGCCTGCCTTCAGCAGTTCGTTCACTGCAGGCTGCGACTCGCACAACGGCGGCGGCAGGATGACACCGTCGACCCGACCGGCAAGCGCACGCGCCGACCTGCGCTCGGCGGCAGGGCCCAGATCGTCCCAGTAGTCGACGACCAGTTGGATCGCGGCGCTGGATGCCACGCGCAGCAGCCCGACCAGCAATTCGCGCAGGTAGGCACCGCTGGGATCGGTGTAGATCAGGGCGATGCGCGTGTGCTGTGCGGCGGCCAGGGAACTGGCGGCGAGGTTGGGCGTATAGCCGAGTTCACGCACCGCGCGCATCACGCGCTCACGGGTGACATCGCGGACTTTGCCCTGGTTGATCGCGCGCGATACGGTCATCGGCGAGACCCCGGCCAAGGCCGCCACTTCGTCGATCGTCACGCCGCTGGTTTTGCGGCGGACCGATTTCTTCGGCTTCTCCAATACGCGCTCCCGTTGTTCTTCGTGGCGCCATCGGCAGCCGCGCACGTCCCGAGCTTACAAGGTTTACCGCCCGCGCTGCGGGGTCGCCCGGATGGCAAGCGGTGTCATTGGATGCTCGCTGCCATGGTGGCCCTGATGGCCTGCATCGGCAGCGCGCAGGCAGAGGATGGCTACGCGCTGTGGATGCGCTATGTACCGCTCGATGCTCCGCTTGCCGCCGCCTACCGCACGCAGCTGGCTGAAGTGGTGGCGCCTGATCACACGCCGACCCAGCGTGCCGCGCGCGAAGAGCTGGAGCGTGGCCTGGCCGGACTGCTTGGCAGCGCCCCGCGCATGCGGGTTGCAGCGGCCAGCGGCCCTGCCGTGGTGCTGGGCACGCCGCAGTCATCGCCGTTGATCGCGCCGTTCGGCGAGCAGATTGCATCGCTGGGCGGGGAGGGCTACCTGCTCGAACGTACGCGTCTGGGTGGGCACGATGTGGTGCTGGTGGCCGCTCGCACGGATATCGGCGTGCTGTACGGCATGCACCATCTGCTGCGCCTGCTGCAGGCCGGCGCGGCACTGGACACCCTTGCGGTGCGCGAATCGCCGCAGCTCGGTCGGCGCGTACTCAACCACTGGGACGACCTGGACGGCCATGTGGAACGCGGCTATGCAGGCCGCTCGCTGTGGGAGTGGCAGACCCTGCCGGAATGGCGGGACCCGCGCTATACCGACTACGCACGGGCCAACGCGTCGGTGGGCATCAACGGCACGGTGCTGAACAACGTGAATGCCAGCGCGCAGAGCCTGACACCGGAGTATCTGGACAAGGCAGCGGCGCTGGCCGACCTGTTCCGGCCCTACGGCATCCGCGTCTACCTGAGCGCGCGCTTCAGCGCGCCGATCGAGCTGGGCGGGCTGGAAACCGCCGACCCCCTCGACCCGGCGGTACGACGTTGGTGGCGGGACAAGGCCGCAGAGATCTACAGCCGCATTCCGGATTTTGGCGGCCTGCTGGTAAAGGCCAATTCGGAAGGCCAGCCCGGCCCGCAGGACTACGGTCGTTCTCATGCCGACGGCGCCAATCTGCTGGCCGATGCGCTGGCCCCGTACGGCGGCGTGGTGATGTGGCGCGCCTTCGTCTATGCGCACGACGTTCCTGCAGACCGGGCCACGCAGGCCTATACCGAGTTTGTCGACTTGGACGGTGGCTTCCGCCCGAACGTGATCCTGCAGGTCAAGAACGGGCCGATCGATTTCCAGCCACGGGAGCCGTTCCATCCGCTGTTCGGTGCCATGCCGCGTACCCCGCTGATGATGGAGGTCCAGATCACCAAGGAGTATCTCGGCTTCGCCACGCACCTGGTGTACCTGGGGCCACTGTACGAGGAAGTACTGCACGCCGACACCCACGCACGCGACAGACGTTCCAGCGTGGCGCAACGCCTGACGGGCATGGCCGGCGTCGCGAATATCGGCAACGATCGCACTTGGAGTGGATCGCACTTCGACCAGGCCAACTGGTACGCCTTCGGCCGTCTTGCGTGGAACCCCGGGCAGAGCGCCGCCGACATCGCGGCGGAGTGGGCGGCGATGACCTTCTCCCCGGATCGCGAGGTGGTAGAGCCTATCGTCGGCATGATGATGGGCTCGCGCGAGGCGGCGGTGAACTACATGACCCCGCTGGGCCTGCATCACCTGATGGCGCGTGGACACCATCATGGCCCCGGTCCCTGGGTGGATGGCGGCCCCCGCGCGGACTGGACGTCGGTGTACTACCACCGCGCCGACCGCGATGGCATCGGCTTTGACCGCACGGCGCGCGGCAGCAATGCGGTGGCCCAGTACGCGCCGCACGTGGCACGCCGCTACGGTGACCCGCAGCAGGTTCCCGAATCGCTGCTGTTGTGGTTCCACCACCTGCCATGGGACCACCGCATGGCGTCCGGCCAGACACTGTGGGACGAACTGGTCCGGCGCTATGCGCAGGGCGTGCGCGGCGTCGAGGACATGCAGAGCACCTGGGCAGGCCTGCGGGGCAGGGTGGATGCACAACGCTACGCGCAGGTTGAAGCGTTCCTGCGCATCCAGCGCCGCCAAGCACAGTGGTGGCGCGACGCCAGCGTGGCGTACTTCCAGTCGGTCAGCGGCCGATCCTTGCCGGAGGGAGAGGCCGCGCCACCGCATCCGCTGGCGTGGTACCAGTCCCAGCAGTCTCCGTCCGCGCCGGGAGATGGCCGATGAGCCGGGCAGCGTGGAAGGGCTGGCTGCTGGTGATAGCGCTGGGCTGCTGCGCAGGGCCGGCACCGGCGCAGCACACGGTGGCGCCGTTGCTGCATCCGCTGTTCCAGGATCACGCCGTCCTGCAGCGGGACCAGCCGGTTCCGGTCTGGGGGACTGCCGCTTCGGGCGTCACCGTCCGGGTGCAGTTGGCGGGCCGGACAGCCACCACCCGCGCCGATGACAGCGGCCACTGGCAGGCCGTGCTGCCGCCGCTGGCGGCAGGCGGCCCGTACGAGCTGGCGATCCGGGCCGGGGATTCCGTCCAGGTCGTGCGCGATGTGCTGATGGGCGATGTCTGGCTGTGTTCCGGGCAGTCGAACATGGAGCTTCCGGTCTGGCGCGCGCTCGACGCAGCCAGCGAAATCGCTGCCGCCACGCAGCCGATGATCCGCCTGTTCACCGTGCCAAAGGCAGCGGCCGTTTCGCCACGACGGGAGTTTGCAGGACCCGTTGCCTGGCACCCCGCGTCGCCGGATACCGTGCGCGACTTTTCCGCTGCCTGCTTCTACTTCGCACGCGAGCTGCAGAAGACCGTCGCGGTACCGATGGGGCTGATCCAGGCGGCGTGGGGCGGTTCCCGCATCGAGGCATGGACCAGCGCCTCTGGCCTGCGCCGACCGGGCGGCATGGACCCGGCGCTGGAAGTACTGGCGCTGTACGCAACCGATCCGGTGGCCGCCAACGCCCGATGGGGCCGACACTGGCAGCAATGGTGGTCCACGCACACGGGCGCGGGCGCCGACGAAAGCCCATGGCAGCCCGCGGCAGATCGCACTGGCTGGCAGCAAGCGCCGTCCATGCTCGGGGCATGGGAGCACTGGGGCGTGCCGGCGCTTTCCCACTACAACGGCATGGTTTGGTACCGCAGCCAGGTAACCCTGACCGTGGCGCAGGCAGGGCAGGGCGCACGCCTTGAACTGGGTGCGGTTGATGAGACGGACATGACCTGGGTGAACGGCGTGGCCGTGGGCAGCGAGAACGCGCCCGGTTCGGCGCGGTCCTATGCGCTGCCAGCCGGCTTGCTGAAGGCTGGCGCCAACACGGTGGTGATCAATGTGCTGGATACCTATGGCGATGGCGGCCTGGCAGGCCCTGCAAGCGCCCACGCGGTGCTGCTGGACGATGGCACGCGCCTGGTGCTGGACGCACCGTGGCAGTACCAGCCAGCGCCCACGGCGCAGGCCCCACCGCTGGCGCCGTGGCATGCCGCCACGGGCGTGTCCACGCTCCACAATGGCATGATCGCCCCGCTGGGCCAGCCTGGGCTGCGCGGAATACTCTGGTACCAGGGCGAATCCAATACCGGCGACGGCGCGGCCTATGCGGCACGCCTGCGCGGCCTGCGCAATGACTGGCGCGGGCGGTTCGGTGCACAGATGCCGTTGCTGGTGGTGCAGCTGGCCGGCTATGGCCAGCCGCCGGAAGCACCGGTGGAAAGCGGCTGGGCACAGGTCCGCGAGGCGCAGCGGCGGGTCGTGGCAGAAGACCCGCACACCGGCCTCGCGCTGGCGATCGACATCGGCGACGCCTACGACATCCATCCGCCCAACAAACAGGAACTGGGCCGGCGCCTGGCGCGCGTGGCACGCCACGTCGTCTACGGCGAGCGCGCGATCGCCCCGTCCGGCCCGACCGCACGCACGGCATCGCGTACTCCTGCGGGGATACGGATCGCCTTCGATGATGTCACCGGCGCCCTGGCCACCACCGGTGCCAACGGACCCATCGGCTTCGAACTGTGCGATGCGCAGGCGCGGCAATGCACTTATGCGGAAGCGCTGCTGGACGGCCATGACGTGGTGCTGCGCAGCCCGCAGCCAGTACCCGGCGCGCGCGTGCGCTACTGCTGGGCCGATGGCCCGATCTGCACGCTGCGCGATCGCAGCGGGGCACCGGCCGGACCCTTCGAACTGTCCCTCGACGCTGCGGAGATTCCATGATGCTGACGCGCCTGCTGCTCGCCACGATGATCCTGTTGTCAGCCGCTGCGACGCCGCCGCTGCGGGCTGCGCCACCGGTTCATTTCGACTGGTTCGAGTACACCGGTCGTGACGTTGCCTTCGAAGCGCCCCTGCCACCCGGGCACTACCGCAACCCGATCCTCGCCGGCTTCCACGCCGACCCCAGCATCACCGGTGCGAACGGCCGCTTCTACCTGGTCAATTCCAGCTTCACCTACTTCCCCGGTATCCCCGTTTTCGAGAGTGTGGACCTGGTGCACTGGAAGCAGATCGGCAACGTCATCGACCGCCCGACGCAGCTGGATTTCGATGGCCTGGGCGTGTCGCGTGGCATCTTCGCTCCGGCGATCTCGTACCACGACGGCCTGTTCCATGTGATCACCACCGCAGTGGACAGTGGCGGCAACTTCATTGCTACCGCAAACGATCCTGCCGGGCCGTGGTCAGACCCGCACTGGCTGCCGGGCGTGGAGGGCATCGATCCATCGCTGTTCTTCGACGACGATGGCCGCGTCTACCTGCTGAACAATGACGTGCCGCCCTCTCGGCCGCGCTACGAGGGCCACCGTGCGATCTGGATGCAGCAGATCGACATGGACAACTACGCGCCGATGGGCCCGCGCAAGGTGCTGATCGACGGCGGCGTGGAGCCGGCGAAGAACCCGATCTGGATCGAAGGGCCCCACCTGTACAAACGCGAGGGCTGGTATTACCTGTCCGATGCGGAGGGCGGCACCGGGCCGCAGCATTCACAGGTGGTGCTGCGCAGCCGTGATGTCTGGGGACCCTATGTCCCGTATGCGGGCAACCCCATCCTGACCCAGCGCGACCTGCCGGAGGACCGGCCGCTGCCGATCACCAATGCCGGACATGCCGACCTGGTGGAGGGACCGGATGGGTCGTGGTGGGCGGTGTTCCTTGCCAGCCGCAACTATGCCAAGCGCCACTACAACACAGGCCGGGAGACCTACCTGCTGCCGGTACGATGGCGCGATGGCTGGCCGGTGATCCTGCCAGCCAACCAGGCCATTCCGTATGCGCTCAAGGCACCGTCATGGATGCAGGGCGATGCGTCGCAGGCACCGTTCACCGGCAATTTCGTCGATCGCGATGAGTTCGAGGGGCCGACGCTGGGCAGCGGCTGGCTGCGCGTGCGTGTGCCCAAGCAACCATGGGCGGACCTGCGCGAGCGCCCCGGCGCGCTGACCGTGCATCCGCTGGCGGAGGACCTGGACACGCTGCGCAATCCCGCCTTCCTGGGCCGACGCCAGCAGCACCTGCGCTTCGAGGCCAGCACCGCCATGAGCCGCCCGGCAGCAGGCGTGGCGGCTGGACTGGCTGCGTTCCAGAGTGAGGCGTACTGGTATTTCCTCGGCGTCCGCCGCCTCGGCGCTGATCGCGTGACGGTCTTCCTGGAAGGACGCGACGGCGGCGGGACGACCCGGCTGCTGGCCACCCGCGACGTGGACGCGAGCGCTTCGCTGCGGCTGAAGATCACCGGTGATGAAGCCCGCTATGCCTTTGCCTTCGACAGCGGCGACGGGCATGGCTGGCAGACCCTCGCAGCCGAGGTGGATGGAACCGTATTGAGTACTGATCGCGCAGGCGGCTTCGTGGGCGCTCTGCTGGGACCATTCGCACGCGATGAGCGTGCCTTGAGGAGTAAATGATGACGCGCACGCCCCGGCTCCATCCCCCGATGTTCCGAACGCTGGCGCTGTGCGCCGCCATCGCCTTGAGCAGCGCCGGCCAGGCGGCCGAAACCCAGCCCTGGCGCGACACCTCGGCGAGCTTTGAAAGCCGCGCCGCCGCACTGGTGGCCCGGATGACCCTGGAGGAAAAAGCGGCGCAGATGCAGAACGCCGCGCCCGCCATCGAGCGCCTCGGCGTTCCTGCCTACGACTGGTGGAACGAAGGCCTGCACGGGGTGGCACGCGCCGGGCAGGCGACGGTGTTCCCGCAGGCCATCGGACTGGCCGCCACCTTCGACGTGCCGCTGGTGCGCGAAGTGGCCACCACCATCAGTGACGAAGCGCGGGCCAAGCATCACCAGTTCGTCCGCGAAGGGTCACATGGCCGCTACCAGGGGCTGACCTACTGGTCGCCGAACATCAACATCTTCCGCGACCCACGCTGGGGCCGCGGCCAGGAAACCTACGGCGAAGACCCGTACCTCACCGCGCGCATGGGCGTGGCCTTCGTGCACGGACTGCAGGGCGACGACCCGGTGTACCGCAAGCTGGATGCCACGGCCAAGCACCTGGCCGTGCACAGCGGGCCGGAGGCCGACCGCCACCACTTCGATGCCCGCCCCAGCAAGCGCGATCTGTATGACACCTACCTGCCGGCCTTCGAGGCGCTGGTGAAGGAGGGGCAGGTGGATGCGGTGATGGGCGCTTACAACCGTGTGTACGGCGAGTCCGCCAGCGCCAGCCGCTTCCTGCTGCGCGATGTGCTGCGCCGTGACTGGGGATTCAAGGGTTACGTGGTGTCCGACTGCTGGGCCATCGTGGATATCTGGAAGCATCACAAAATCGTTCCCAGCCGTGAAGCCGCCGCGGCATTGGCGGTCAAGAACGGTACCGAACTGGAGTGTGGCCAGGAGTACGCCACGCTGCCTGCCGCGGTACGGCAAGGCCTGATCACTGAAGCAGAAATCGACGATGCGGTGACCCGGCTGTTCACCGCGCGGATGCGGCTGGGCATGTTCGACCCGGCCGAACGGGTGCGCTGGGCGCGGATCCCCGCATCGGTGAACCAGGCCCCGGCGCACGATGCGCTGGCCTTGAAGGCCGCGCAGGAATCGCTGGTACTGCTGAAGAACGAAGGCGTGCTGCCGCTGTCACGCGACCTCAAGAGCATCGCCGTGGTCGGCCCCACCGCCGATGACACGATAGCGCTGCTCGGCAACTACTTCGGCACCCCGGCCGCGCCGGTGACTGTCCTGCAGGGAATACGCGATGCAGCGAAGGGCATCGAGGTGCGCTACGCACGCGGCGTGGACCTGGTCGAAGGGCGCGACGATCCCAATGCCACCCCGCTGATCGAAGCGGCCTACCTGCGGCCGTCGGCCGACTCGCCGGAACGGGGCCTGCGCGGGGAGTACTTCCGCACAGCCGATCTGTCCGGCACGCCGGCCCTGGTGCGCACCGACGCCCAGATCGGCTTCCGCTGGGATCGCGGTTCACCGACCGACAACCTGCTGGCCCGCGGTGAAGCCGCACCGGGGCAGGGCATTCCCAGCGATGGTTTCAGCATCCGCTGGAGTGGCGAACTGGTGCCGCCGGTGTCTGGCCGCTACCGCATAGAAGCAGCCGCCGACGACGGCTACCGCCTGTACATCGATGGCAAGCGGGTACTGGACCGGTGGGGTGACAGCGATCGCCTGCAGGGCGATGGCGTGGAACTGGACCTGCAGGCCGGACGCGCCTACGCGCTGAAGCTTGAATACTTCGATGCCGAGCGCGATGCCGGCGTGCGGCTGGGCTGGCGCATGCCCGGTGCGAAGCCGCCGTTCGAGGAAGCGGTGGACGCAGCCCGCGAAGCGGACGTGGTGGTGTTTGTCGGCGGGCTGACCGGCGATGTGGAAGGCGAAGAAATGAAGGTCAACTACCCCGGTTTCGCCGGCGGTGACCGTACCGATCTGCGCCTGCCCGCGCCGCAGCGTGCACTGCTGGAAGCGCTGCATGCCACTGGCAAGCCGGTGGTGATGGTGCTGACCGGCGGCTCCGCGCTGGCCGTGGACTGGGCCGATACGAACGTGCCGGCAATCCTGATGAGCTGGTACCCCGGGCAACGAGGTGGCACGGCCGTAGGCCAGGCCCTGTTCGGCGACGTCAACCCCGGCGGACGCCTTCCGGTCACCTTCTACAAGGCGGACCAGGCGATGCCGGCGTTCGATGATTACACGATGGAAGGACGCACCTACCGCTATTTCCGTGGCGCCCCGCTGTATCCGTTTGGACACGGGCTGTCCTACACCCGGTTCGACTACGGCACGCTGCAGCTCGATTCCGCCCGCATCGGCGACGACGGGACGCTCAAGGTGCAGGTCGAGATAATCAACGCCGGCAAGCGCCCGGGTGATGAAGTCGTGCAGTTGTATGTGCGGCGCATGCAGGCACAACCCGGCGATGCCCAGCAGGAGCTGCGCGGCTTCCAGCGTGTCCACCTGGCCCCGGGCGAACGCCGAACGGTCACCTTTGATCTGCAGGCGAAGGACGCCCTGCGCCAGTACGACGAGGTCCGTGCGGCGTATGCCGTGCCGGCCGGGTCCTACGAGGCGAGGGTAGGGAGCTCCAGCACCGACATCCGTGCGACCGGCAGGTTCACCGTGGAGGCCGGCCGTGACTGATGCAGGCAGCGCGGCAAACACCGAACACACGCTGTCGATCCGGGAAAAGCTCGGCTACAGCCTGGGCGATCTCGCAGCAAACCTGATCTTCCAGACGCTGATCACCTACCTGGCGTTCTTCTACACCGACGTATACCGGCTTCCGCCCGCCACCGCCGCAACGATCATCTTCGTGATCGGTGTGCTCGGCGCGTTCGTGTTCACGCCGCTGATCGGCATTGCCGCCGATCGCACGGTCAGCCGCTGGGGCAAGTTCCGGCCGTGGATCCTGTGGACGGCGATCCCGTTCGGGGTGTTGTCCTTGCTCGCCTTCAGCACGCCGGACCTGGGGCCCCGCGCGAAGATCGTCTACGCCGTGGCCACCTACGGCCTGCTGATGCTGGTATACGCGGCCAACAACCTGCCGTACTCCGCGCTCAGCGGGGTGCTTACCGGCAGCATGGCCCAGCGCAACAGCCTGTCGGCCTACCGCTTCGTGGCGGTGATGATCGCGCAGTTCATCATCCAGGTGCTGCTGTTGCCGCTGGTGCTGATCCTCGGTGATGGCGATCGCATGCTGGGCTTCGAGCGGGTCATGACGGTGTTCGCGGTGGTGGGCACGGTGTTCTTCCTGACCACCTTCGCCACCACGCGCGAACGCATCGTTCCGGCCCGGGAACAGACCGCCGGCGTACTGCAGGACCTGTCCGACCTGCTGCGCAACCGGCCGTGGAAGGTGATGCTGCTGCTGACCATCCTGGTGTTCGTCAACCTGGCCCTGAAGGGCGGCACCTACATCTACTATTTCCAGTATTACATGCGTGATGCCGCGCTGGCGGGCTTCCTCGACAGCTCCGGTTTCAACGCTTTCATCGGTGGATTGAACGCAACGCTGAGCAGGTGGGGCCTGGCCGGATTCACCTGGCCGGAAGACCCGGCGACCTCGGCCTTCAGCCTGTTCAATGCGTGCGGCATCCTCTGCATGATCCTGGGCATTGGCGTCTCACGCCGGCTTGCCGACCGCTTTGGCAAGCGGGATGTCTTCGGTGGCGCGCTGCTGGTTTGCACGCTGTTCCTGCTGGCGTTCTACTTCTTCCCGCCCACCGCGGTCGGCGTGGCTTTCGTCGCCTTCATGCTGCACGGGTTCTGCTATGGCATCACCATCCCGCTGCTGTGGGCGATGATCGCCGACGTCGCCGACTACTCGGAATGGAAGAACCATCGCCGCGCCACCGCGATCGTATTCTCCGCGATGCTGTGTGGCCTGAAAATCGGCCTGAGCATTGGCGGTGCGCTGGTCGCGGGGATCCTCGCGCACCATGGCTACCAGGCTGGCGCGGAACAGCAACCGCAGGCGGTGGTGGACGGCATCCGTCTTACGGTCAGCGTCTACTGCTCGATCCCGTTCCTGCTCGCGGTGGCGCTGCTGTTCCTGTATGAGATCGACAAGCGCATGGAGAACCGGATCGAGCAGGAGCTGCTGCAGCGCCGGCAGACCGGCAACCTTGACCAGCTGGCGGCGCGCGCGATCTCCCAGCCCTTGGTGACCCATCTTTACACGGCAGATCCGTCGGCCCACGTGTTCGAAGGGCGGCTGTACATCTATCCCTCGCACGACATCGACAGCGGTGCTCCGTTCGATGACGAGGGCGGTCACTTCGGAATGGAGGACTACCACGTGCTGCGGATGGATACGCCCGCTGGCGAGGCCATCGACTGCGGCATCGCGCTGCATGTGCGCGACGTGCCCTGGGCCAGCCGGCAGATGTGGGCGCCGGACGCGGCAAGCCGTGATGGGCGCTACTACCTGTATTTCCCCGCCAAGGATGCGCAGGGCCTGTTCCGCATCGGCGTGGCGGCAGGGGATCGCCCGGAGGGCCCGTTCACTGCCGAAGCAGAGGCGATGGAGGGCACGTACTCGATCGACCCGGCGGTGTTCGAGGACGACGACGGCACGCATTACCTGTACTTCGGTGGCATCTGGGGGGGCCAGCTGCAGAAGTACCGTGACAACCGCTTCGACGCGGCGCACGAGGAGCCCACCGGCGATGCCCCTGCATTGGGGCCACGCGTTGGTCGCCTGGAAACAGGCATGACCCGGCTTGCCGAGCCCACCCGAGAGATCGTGATCCTGGACGAGCACGGACTGCCGCTGCGCGCCGATGACCATGCGCGCCGCTTCTTCGAAGGCCCCTGGCTGCACAAGTACCAAGGGCGGTATTACCTTTCGTACTCCACCGGTGATACGCACCTGCTGTGCTACGCAACCGGCGATAGTCCGTATGGACCGTTCACCTATGGCGGAGTGATCCTCAAGCCGGTGGTGGGCTGGACCACGCACCATTCCATCTGCGCATTCGAGGGGCAGTGGTATCTGTTCTACCACGATGCCTTGGCGTCCGGCGGGGTCACCCACCTGCGCTCGGTCAAGTGCACGCCGCTGCACATGGAAGCCGATGGCAGCATCCGTACCATCGACCCTTATGGCGCTTGAGCCGGGGTCGCCGCTGGATGATGCGCAGGCGCCGCTGGCAGGTGGCCAGCTGCATTGGCTGCGGGCGGGCAGGGTGGAGGTCGCGCTCGCTCCCGAAGCAGGCGGGCGGATCGCGCAGATGCGCTACGACGGCGTGGACTGGCTGGTAGGCGAGCGCGAGGGCAGGGCGGCTGCGATCGGCTGGGGGTGCTACCCCATGGTGCCCTGGGCTGGGCGCATCCGGCGTGGTCGCTTCAGCTTTGATGGCAAGGATTTCGTGCTGCCTGCGAACCTTGGGGCGCACGCGATCCACGGGGTGGGATTCACACGGCCCTGGCAGATCGAGCGCCTCGAAGTGGACGCTGCGATGTTGTCGTTGGCCCTTCCGGAAGACCGCTACTGGCCGTTCGGTGGCGTTGCAACGCAGTGTATCCGTGTCGTGCCGGATGGCGTGGAACTGCGGCTTGCCGTGCAGGCCGGCGACAAGGCGATGCCCGCCGTGATCGGCTGGCATCCCTGGTTCCGCAAGCCGGACCAGCTGCTGTTCTCACCCAGCGCGATGTATCCACGGGACGGGGAGGGCATTGCCACGCTGCCTTGCATCCCCCCTGCGCCTGGCCCATGGGACGACTGCTTCATCAACCGGGCGGAGGTGACGCTGGTCTCGGAAGGACAGCGGCTGCAGGTGCAGGCCGATACGGACCATTGGGTGGTGTACGACGGGACTGCGCACGCTACCTGTGTGGAACCGCAGACGGGGCCGCCTGATGGGTTTACGTTGCTGCCAAGGCGGTTGGAGGCGGGGGAGCGGTTGGAGTTGGGGTTTGGAATGATGTGGGAGAGCGAGGTACACGGATGATCCTTGCAGAGGCCACTTTGAGCACTTTCCATGCCGTGATTACGCAGCCTTGATGCGCGTCGGTATTCAATGATCTTCGGCAGCGGATCACCGCCCGAGCAACGAAGCTGACGAATGACGATGATCGACCCGAACAAGCCACTTTCGCGGGAACCGCCCATCTTCGACGCGGTCGTTGTAGGCGGAAGCCATGCTGGCATGTCGGCTGCTTCGCAGCTTGCAAGGGCATGCCGAACGGTGCTGGTCATTGATCACGGTCAGCCGCGCAACCAGCGCGCCACGAAGGCGCACGGTTGGCTGGGCTGGGATGGCGTTGCCCCTGCACGGATTCTCGAGGCGAGCCGCAAGCAATTACTCGCCTATGAGCGGGTGCAATGGTCGACGGACGAAGTACTCGAGGCTTCAGGCTCCCTAGAGACCGGTTTTCTGCTCCACTGCGCATCCGGCAAGCCATACCACGCAAAAAGGTTGATCCTCGCCCATGGCGTGGTGGATCAGCTGCCGGACCTGCCAGGGCTTGCGGAGCGGTGGGGCGAGACGGTCCTGCATTGTCCTTACTGCCACGGCTATGAAATCCGCGGAACAGACATTGGGGTGCTCGTCGCGTCCAGAAAGGAGGCAGTGGGCCAGGTCAAGGCGCTTTCGCAGTGGGGAAACATCACCGCGGTACACGCTGGGGAGCTGAGCGGGGCCGAGCTGGAAGAACTGTCCGCCGAACTGCGCACTATCGGCGTGACCCTGGAAGAAAGCGCCTTGATCGGCATGACCGGGAAAGGGACCTTGAACTTCGCCGACGGGCGAGGGCGGGACGTGGCGGCGCTGTTCGTACATCCCCACACCACGCTGGCATCGGACCTTTCCACACACCTGGGTTGCGCCATCGAGGACGCAGGATGCATCACCACCGATTCGGCCAAGCAGACCACCGTGCCGGGGGCGTTCGCCTGCGGAGACGCCGCCCGGTTCGCCGGGAACATTGCGCTGGCCGTGGGAGAGGGAGCGTTGGCGGGCGTCGCTGCCCACCGATCATTGCTGAGTCTGCTCGCTGACGGTTGACCTTTGTGACGCGTCACGTCTTGCCGTGATCCTTTATCATTCCCCCCAACATAACAGGGGCGGATATGGATATTCGGACTGGGGTACTGATTCTTCTGCTGGTGGCTGCGACGCCATGCGTTGCGCAACAAATCCGCTCGGCGACTGGTCCGGCTGCTAGACCACTCCCAGCGTCTCCCAAGCCAGCACATAACTCCATGGCGAACGGCACAACGCCATTCAACTGCGAGCAGTATCGCTGGCCCAACCATCCCCATCCGCGCATGAAGGCGTACTGCGAACGCTTGGAATCGCAGACGCTGACAGATGAAGCACGGCGCGCAGGAAGGCCGGGGCCATCCGACGACGTGGTCCAGCTGCCATCTCTTGGATCGGAAGCCGCTCGCCGCTCGGGTCTGTCCTGTGTGGGAGGCCAAGCCATGCGAAAGCTGCCCAACGGGTGGGAGCAGGTTTCGTCTCCTTCGGGCGGTTGGCAGCGTTGCCGCGAGCAATGAGCGGGGTCTAGGTACGGCCGGCTACAACACCTGGCCCGCATACTGGATCATTCTTACCTGCTCCCGGCTCAGCCCCCGCGCGAGAGCTCGCGCGCGAGGAAAGGTGCCGTCCTGCTTGCCTTGGCGCGAGACACCTGCTGCGGCGTTCCCTTCGCCACGATGGTGCCGCCCGCAGCACCTGCGCCAGGCCCCACGTCAATCACCCAATCGGCCTGCGCGACCGCCCGCATGTCATGCTCGATCATCACCACCGTGTTCCCTGCATCGACCAACCGCTGCAGCTGAAGCATCAACCTGTCCGCGTCCGAGGCATGCAGGCCGGTAGTCGGTTCGTCGAGTACATAGAGTGTGCGACCTCGCTGGCCGCGCTGCAGCTCGGTTGCCAGCTTGATGCGTTGTGCCTCACCACCTGAAAGTTCCGTAGCCGGCTGGCCCAGCCGTAGATAGCCCAACCCGATTTCCCGTAGCACCTGCAGCGAGCGGGCAATCGCATCCTCCTTGCCGAAGAAGGCGTGCGCCTGGTCAACCGTCAACTGCAGGACCTCGGCGATGTTGCGGCCATTCCACAGCACCTTCAGCGTGGCCTCGTTGTAGCGCGCGCCATGGCACGCAGGGCAGGGCGCGTAGACGCTGGGCATGAACAGCAGCTCGACACTGACGAACCCTTCGCCCTCGCAGGTCGGGCACCGGCCTTTGGCCACGTTGAAAGAGAAACGGCCCGAATCGAAACGGCGCCGGCGTGCGTCCGGGGTACTGGCGAACAGCTTCCGCACATGGTCGAACAGCCCGGTATAGGTGGCCAGGTTCGACCGCGGCGTGCGGCCGATGGGCTTCTGGTCCACCTGGACGACCCGCTGGATGGCGTCCACATCGCCTGCCAGTCGGCCGCGCGTGGCTTCGATGACGGATGGCCCATCGGTGGGCGCGACATCCGCGCCATCCTCCGGCGGCTCGTGGCCCAGGTGCAGCAGCACCAGCTCCGGCAGCGCCTGCGCCATCAGGCTGGACTTGCCCGACCCCGAAATCCCGGTCACTGCAGTCAGCAATCCCAGCGGCAGCTGCGCATCCACTCCCTGCAGGTTGTGGCGGTGGATACCCTTCAGTTCCAGCCAGCTCCCGGCTTTGCGCTTGCGGCTTGCAGGCGCAGGCACCTGGTCGAAAAGATACTGGGCGGTGCGGGAATCCTGTACCTGGCGGAGGCCACCGGGTTCGCCGCTGTAGAGAACGCGCCCACCGTGCTCGCCCGCCTGCGGGCCAACATCCACCAGCCATTGCGCGCGGCGCATCAGCTCCAGATCGTGTTCGACGACAAAAACCGAATTTCCCCCATCACGCAGCTGACCAAGCGCATCGTACAGCGCCTCGCTATCGGCAGGGTGCAGGCCAGCCGATGGCTCATCCAGTACGTACAGCACGCCGAAGAGCAACGAACTCAGCTGCGTACCCAGTCGCAGGCGCTGCAGTTCGCCGGCCGAGAGCGTGGGTGTGGCGCGATCCAGAGAGAGATACCCCACACCGAGCGAACGCAGCTGCGAGACACGCGCCATGATGCCGCCCGCCAGTCGCTGGGCCGCCATGCGCTTTTCCTCCGACAGGGCCGAGGTGAGCCGTACGTCAGGGGCCGCCGCGTGGGCGGTGCGCCCGCTTGCCACCCGTTGGGCGCGGTCGCGGCGTGTCGCACTCCTGCTGCGTGAGCCACGGCTATGTGCGCTGAAATCACCCTGTGCCACAGGCTCCAGCAGATCCGCCAGTTGATCCAGTGGCAGCCGCATGAACTCGCCGATGTCCACGCCGGCGAAGGTGACCGACAGCGCTTCAGGTTTCAGGCGCTTGCCTTGGCAGGCGGGACA
Source organism: Stenotrophomonas sp. CFBP 13724 (assembly GCF_014841975.1). Lineage (NCBI taxonomy): Bacteria > Pseudomonadati > Pseudomonadota > Gammaproteobacteria > Lysobacterales > Lysobacteraceae > Stenotrophomonas > Stenotrophomonas sp. CFBP 13724. Next base: position 1,371,921 of record NZ_JACYUW010000001.1, on the reverse strand, counting down.
CAGCTTGCCCTCCATGTAGCGGGAAACCCGCTTTCGCATCAGCGCGCTCTGGGTCGTGGCAAAGGTGTGCAATACGTAGCGGCGGGCGCCGGTGAAGGTCCCCATGTAGCTCGGTTCAAGCTTCCGCTTCAGGGCGGCGCGGGTTTCGGCGGGGGTGAAACCTGCATATACCGGCACGCTTGGCGCTTCCTCGGTGAACAGGATCCACTCCCTGTCCTTCTTCGGCAGCTTCTTCCACGGCACGTCGATGTCGTAGCCCAGCGTGACCAGAATGTCGCGCAGGTTCTGCCCGTGCCATGCCGGCGGCCAGGAGGCGATGGCGCGTTCGCGGATGGTAAGCGACGGGTCCGGAACCATCAGTGCTTCGGTCACCTCGTAGACGTGCCCAAGGCCATGGCAGGTGCTGCAGGCGCCCTGCGGCGTGTTGGGTGAGAAGTCCTCGGCGTAGAGCATGGCCTGGCCGGGCGGGTAGGCCCCGGCACGCGAATACATCATCCGCACCAGGCTGGACAGCGTGGTCACACTGCCCACCGATGAACGCGCACTACTGGCCCCGCGCTGCTGCTGCAGTGCTACCGCCGGCGGCAGCCCGTCGATGGCATCCACATCGGGCACGCCGGCCTGGTCGATCAGGCGCCGTGCGTAGGGAGCTACAGACTCGAAATAGCGCCGCTGCGCCTCAGCGAAGACGGTGCCAAAGGCCAGCGATGACTTTCCCGAGCCTGATACTCCCGAGAACACGACCAGCGCATCGCGCGGAATGGAGACATCGACATTCTTGAGGTTATGCTCGCGCGCTCCGCGGACCTCGATGCAACCGCTGGCCACGGCAGCGGAGGATGGATGATCGATGGGCGGGTGGGGCATGGCGGCGGTCCTGCGGGCAGTGAGCGGCACGCGTGACAGCGCGCACGATGGCTTATTCTCGCTGCTGCGGGGTGAAGGTTGGTGAGGGTGGTGCGGAATCCTGCTGCCGCTGCTCGGCGCGGGTGCGGAGGGATAGTGTTGCGGGCAATGATCGACTTATCGGTGGCGAAGGCAATGATCGTTGTATTTCTCCGTGGGTGAAAATCACGACGTGATCGATAATCTAGATGCGGATGGTTGGAATGAACTGGAGCTCCGGGTCTACGACAAGGAGCCCATCCAGTTCCTCCGGGACGGCGACAGCTTGGACGTAGTGGGCGAGGGGCAGGATCACATCACGATCGAAGGCTGGTACGCTGAGCCCGCCAAGCGTCTGGATGGCATCGCCATTGGGTTTGACCGCTGGCTGACGGCTGATGAGGTTGAAGCCTTGGCGGTGGATGACTCAAGCGCGGCCATCGCGTCGCATGGAGGGCTCCATCAAAGCTCCAGGACGGAGATCGGTCACCTGGTGACCGAAATGGCAAACGGTCGCTGGGATCGCGCAGGCACCAGCGCAAACCTCTTTGCCCCGATCCAGCATGGTGCGGTGGTCCTGTTGGCAGCACAGTGACGTTTTGCCTCCGCATAGGGGCGCCTTGTGCGTCCCCATGCGGAGATGGCGCATGACTGGATCAGCGGACGAGGAAACGTTATGGAAATGAGAATCGCTGCCAAGGCTGGGCTGGCGCTCGGTGCACTGGCCGTCGCTGGGTTCATCTGGGTCAAGTTCGGTGCGGACAGGGGCGGGCAGGAGGCTAAGATGTCCGGTATGAAGCAAGCTGATGTTGCGACCGTCACCGACGGTGTCCTTTCATACTGTGGTGAGACCATCAGGATTGGTGCCAGGACCCAAGAGGCAACGGATGCCCGCCAATCAGGATCCGGTGCTCTCAGGGTCAGCATGAAAGAAAGGGGTACAAGCGAAGCAGATTCAGCGTCACTGACCATCTTCGCCGCGAGCCCGCTCAGCAACAGCTGTCTCGATGAAGCTGTGAAGTCGCCGATCGGGGTCGCGCTAATTTGCGATCCGCCCGATGCGCCCGGCTGGTCGGATTGGTCCAAAAGAAGCTGGGAAGTACGTACCGAACGGCCTGAATACGGGATAGTGGTGCTGGAAGGCGATCAAGCGGGCTGGCTGGCTGGCGGCTTCCGTTTCATCGCTGCGCCGTCATTGCTGTATCGCATCGGCGAGTTCCCTTTTCAAGGAAAGTGCTTTAGTGAGCCGGGCGTAGGTAGCGGAGCAGAGCGATGCCTCGTCAACTTTCGGAAAGGACGGCTGGGTGTTGGATACAGCTATTTGACTGAATCCATCAGGCCTTGGCGAGAAGTGGATGAGCTTGTGCGCAGCACTCTTGAGGGGAAGCCATCGACTCGGTTGTGTCCATATGAGGCGCAGCGCTCCCAAGTGCCGCGGTCATGAGCTCAAGATAGTGACTTGGAGCGTTTCCGGGGGGGGGGGGCGCAGTAACGGCGTGTACCCTCGCTGGGTGCTGCCGCTCAGAGAGCCAGGCCGCGCCGGCGAAGGCTGGTACGCTGAGCCGGCCAAGCGTCTGGATGGCTTCGCCATTGGGTTTGACCGCTGGCTGACGGCTGATGAAGTTGAAGCCTTGGCGCTGAATGACTCAACTACGGCAATCGCGTTGCATGGAGGGCTCCATCAAAGCTCCAGGCACCGGCTCCGCAAACGTTGAAGTTGTTGATGGCGTTGTTGTCACCATCGGCGGTGAATGCCTTTCAGGTAGCAACGCGGCACGAAATGCTGCTTCTTTGTTGGCGGCCATGCCCGTTTTCCTTCGGGTGGTGCGTCGCGCTTGTGCAGGGCGGCTCCCGAGCATTGCCTGCGCCGGACGAGGCCTTCGGCATCACCGAATGTCAGCTGCATGGAGAGTTCTTCAACGTGATCTGATGGAACTTAAAGCTTGCCGGCCAGCGGCCGGCACTACCGTCGGATTTCGCGCAGATTTGCTTAGACCATCCTTAGATCTGGCGAGCTCGTCCTTGTCAGTAGACCCAGAAGGGAAGCAAGAGCCGACCCAAAGCTTGAGACAGTGCCATCCAGAGCCCACAAACGCGGCGGTGTGACGGATCCGCGACTTCGCATAATGTATATTATGTTACGGCACAGTACGTCGCACTGCTCGTGGCTGCCCCGCGATGTCCGCAGCACCCTACCGATGTCATCTGCTCCTTAACCATGACATGCCCCTTGATGATGTCATCCCCTAAGGAATGTGCTCTGCAAAATCAATAAGCTAGCCGACTCAAAGGCTCTTGCTGGCGAGGTCGGGCTTATTGGCGATTTCCCTTAATCGTGTCGTGATCCGATATCGTGTCATCGCCCCGCACCATCACGGCTTCTTCTTACTTCCAAGACTTGGCGGCTTGTCGTTGGTCCTATTTGATGTCCTTCGATGAGCGCCAAGCAAGCCGGCACTCCTATTTCGTGGCCTTGGATGAGCTCTTCTTAGCCCGCTTTTGGGTGCTTGTCTTCCGTAGATCAGGAGTCACCTGGCTTCGCCTAAGCGCAGCCTCTAGATCCGCTGGTAAGTTCTGGAGCTTGGCCAGCTGATCTTCTAGAGCTTCACATCTGCCACGCTGCTTGTCCGCCATCTGTATTGCCGCCGCGGTGGCTGAGCGCGCCTTTTCAAGGCTGTGCCGCATCTCTGTTTCAATCGACGCATTCCTTTTTACTGCGCTGGCAAGCTTCGTCTGCAATGTCTTGGCCTCTTGTCTAGCGCGATCGAGATCACCCAGCGCTCGATTTTCGACAGATCTGACGTGCTCAGCCAGGGTCTCGCGCTCGGATCTCGCCGATTCCTCGGTCTCTTGCAGCCTGTCGTAGAGAACCTGCCGTGAGGCCTCCACTTGCTCAAGTCGCTGAATAGCGGAAGTTCGCTGCCCAGCGAGTTCCGCAGCCTGCAGCTGAAGCTGATCGACCAAGCGCTGCAATTCCGTAGCCCGGGCGCAGGCTAGGCGTTCGGCGACAAGGGCCGCCTCCGACTTCGCATGGACAGCGCTCATCTCACCTGCGAGTGCTTGGGCCCGGACAAGGAGTTCCTCTTGTTTGAGTGTAAGCTCCTGGCGCACCTCGGAGAACTCAGCAAGGACGACATCACGCGCATGTTCTAGCGCCAACGCCCACCATTGCCCAGCAAGCTTCCCCACCACAGCCGGAGCGTCTTTCACGCTTGGCTTCTCAGGATGCAACCGACTTCCAAGGCTTAGCCACCAAGTCTCAAGCAAGCGGGTAACCGTGTTGGGGGAGCCCGTACCCAGATGGGCCCGAACGCGCTCCACTGTCGGGCGCTCACCCTTTGCGACTAGCGCGTCAGCGGCGCCGTGCACGTCTAGTTCCGTGATGCCGCGAGCCATTGAATAGTCTCCTGTGCGGGCGCCCTGCCCCGTTGATTCCGTACTAGTGATAAGTGATGATTATCGTGGGTATAGGGTCAACTTCGTAGTCTACATTACATAATATGAAAGATAATTCCACGATTTCCGTGCTCGCTGCGACGGCTGCCAGCCTGGTACTGCCCGAACAGCTTGCCCAGCAGGCCGCCGATGCGGTGCGCGAGTTGCTGGCTGAAGCCGCCGCCGAGAACACCACCCGCAGCTACAGCAGCGCCTTGCGCTACTGGGCCGGCTGGCATGCGGCGCGCTATGGGATCGAGCTGGCCTTGCCAGTGCCGGAAGCTACCGTGTTGCAGTTCGTGGTCGACCATGTGCAGCGGCGCTCGACCGAGGGCGAATTGGCTTGGGAACTGCCGCCGGCCGTCGACCAGGCGCTGGTGGCCGCTACCCTCAAGGCCAAGCTCGGCCCGTGGACCTTGGCCACCGTGCGGCATCGGGTCGCCGTGCTGTCCACCGCGCACCGACTGAAGCAAGTGGCCAATCCCTGCGAGCAGCCGGCGATCCGTACCGTGCTCAGCCGCGCGGCGCGGGCGGCGGTTAAACGCGGCGAGCGCCCGCGGAAGAAGACCGCGATCACCCTCCCCGAGCTGGAAGCCCTGCTGGCCACCTGCGACGACAGTTTGGAAGGGATTCGTGACCGGGCCCTGCTCTGCTTCGGGTTTGCCAGTGGCGGGCGCCGGCGTAGCGAGATCGCAGCGGCTGATCTACGCGACCTGCGCCGGATCGGCGAGGCGAGCTACATCTACCGGCTGGAGCACAGCAAGACCCAGCAGGCCGGCGTCACCGCTACCTCGACCCCGGACAAGCCGGTGCTCGATCGGGCCGCTTTGGCGTTGCAGGACTGGCTCGACGCGTCCGGGGTCACCGAAGGGGCGATTTTCCGCCGGCTATGGAAACAGCGCGTCGGCCCTGCCCTATCCCCCGCTGCGGTAGGCGAGATCGTGCAGCGGCGGGCGCGCCTGGCCGGGCTGGAGGGGGATTTTGGCGGGCACAGCCTGCGGTCGGGGTTTGTGACCGAAGCGAGTCGGCAGGGCATTTCTCTACCCGCGATCATGCAGCTGACCGAGCACCGGGCGGTGGCGAGTGTGGTGGGGTACTTCCAGACAGGAGGCGCTACCACGAATCCCGCTGCGCGTCTTTTGGAAGACTGATTTCTCCATCCTGGCCACCGTAACTTCTATCAGCACAAAGCGACAGTTCTTAAGGCATACAGCCTCTCTGTGCTGCTCGATTTGATGAGGTAAGTTCAAATAGCTCAATAATCTTGCGTAGATGCCCTCTTCGCAGGCCAAATCCTCATCGTCCCGTCGTCGAGCCGTAGTCCAACAAGGACGGATTTGACGCCACTTAAAGGGGCGTACTCACGTGACGATCGATACTTCAAAAGCGATATCGTGAAGACAAGTCGTTTGCCCTCGTTGGACAACGTCGCAGCTAGCCAATCGGGTGAAGCCCATAAAACCTCACCGTCATTGTGAGCACGGGTTCCACGGTGATCATCGGGGTCCGGTTGCCAACTGCCCCAGACCTGGCTCCTCAGCGCCATGCTGCCATCAGCGGCATGCCAATCACCGCAGCCCGGCCCCTTTGCCAACCTCAGGCGCTTGGTGAGGTTGATTCCGAGACGCGGTCTGCCGGCCGCTCCCTCCGCCGCCATTTCATCACCCACGTCGATGCCGAGACTGTGGCTCTCTGGCGCCCACACCAATGGAGCGAAAATGCTCTTCTGCCGGTGACGACGGTCGTAGAAGCCCTCGTCCCAGAACTCCGGCAGCCAAAGGTCATGACCGGGTTGCTTGGCGAATCCCAAGCAGCGGCCAATCGCACCCTTCCGTTCCGTCAACGCCGACGTGATGCTGACGCGCACGCCATCGGGCGAAGACCAGTGGCCGTAGAGCAGGACTGGCGCGTCGGCGTCGGTGTCCACGAGACCCAGCTTCCGCAGCACCGTGTGTCGGTCCTGCAGTGTCTCCTGCTGGCCTCTCCTTTTGCCCAGCAGACTCTCCTTCGCCTGACCAGGCACGGGATCCTTCCGGTCCGACAGCCACGAGCCGTCGTCGAACGTCACGTCGTAGCGGTTGCGCCATTCCAGCCAAGGCGAATGGTCACCGGCCTCATAACTGTGAACGACCACCGGCCGCGTCATCGAAAGAGTGGTGGCAGCGCTCAGCAGCGCGTGTCTTTGAACATGCTCGCGGTAGGTCTCGTATCGATCACCCCGATCCCAGTCGTACTGTTGGCGGCCGGGGAACCCGTCCAGCGAGGTGGCGTCTGGCCATCGCTGCGTGATTTCGGCTGCCATTGCATCCACCACCGTTGCCTTGCCGACACCGAAGAGCCGGGCGAGTTTGCTGATCTCACTCTTTGCGAACTCGTAGTCGAAGCGGAAGCTCGACGTCGACTCCGCGGAACCAGGGCGATCATCGCTGATGACGATGCCGCATGGCGGCTGGTCGATCTGATCGAGCAACGCCTCCAGCTTTAGGTCGCGGGCACCGGCGTTACCGATGTTCCTCAAACACCTGGCGATGTGGACCTTGTCGATGATGTGGAGGTCGCTTCGTTGGGCGAGCGCCAGCAGCTGGCCCCTGAGGCTGCCCACGGCCCATGAGTGGCGCAAGGCGACCCGCGCCAGACCCATCAGCAGCCACTGCCTGGAGTTCTGGAACGGAAACCCCCGATCCAACGATGCCAGGGCAGCGAACTCCTTCTGGTCGAAGCGGTCAAGCAACAAGCCGAGCTCTTCGTCGAGACCCAACTCGACAAGCGTGTTCAAGCCCCTTGCGACCGTCCAGCGGAGATAGGCATCGTCGTCGCCGAGAAGGTGCCAGATCATGTCGGCGAAGAACGCCGCTTCGTTTCCCCCGACGACTTGAGCGGGGCGGAACGGCCCCTCCCCGATCTCGTCGGCAATGCGGGACGCAGGACCGGAAAGCAACAACTCCAGCGCATCGAGGCCGGCCTGGCCCGAGGTGACGTCGCACATGGCAGTGGCCAACTGCAGCCACTCGTCGCCGTCGAGCTCCAACTCGTCCGCGGCCACCTTGCGAAGGAGCAGCCGCAGCACGAAGCGCTTGTCATCGCACAGTTCCGACAGTCGATGGATGCCGTGGACGATGTCGGAGAACTGGCCTTCGAACAGCTCGACGATCTTGGACTCGAACAGCCGTTCAACCAATGCTTTCGCACTGGAAACGAGGTGCTTGGAGGAACTGCTCCAGGCGGCTAGACACTCGGCAAGTATGTCCAATGACTGGGTGAGGCTCAGCTCAGATGCGTCGCAGATCGCGAATAGAAGTGCCAACCGCTTGGGATATGGGCACGAGGCGCGCAATCCGGCGATGAAGCGCTGGCGTGCGTCATAGGAAAGCCGGCGGTCCGTTTGGATGGTTGTCAGCGCCATGTCGATCGAATGCGCCGATGACGGATCGCAGTTCGAGATCAGCGCCGCAATAAGACCTTCGATCTCTTCCTTGCTTGGCTTCGGAGCCTGATCGGTGAGGAAGTCCGCCTGCGACCTGTCGCGACTGTTGAACTCATCCTGCGAGCGTTGCGCTTCTACCCTGAGTTGCTCAAGCGCCTCCCGAACATCGGTGGTAAGTGCGTTCGGGAACTGATCCCCCGCTTCAAGGAAGCCTTCCCATAGTGAGGTCCAGCCACCGAACGGGTACCGGGCGCGGAGCTTCTCGATGATCGCCAAAAATATCCGCCTCTGATCGGCGGGCTCGGACAGTCTCAGCAGGTCGGTGACCCCATCACCGGAACGCCAGTCCCACCAGCCATGGTCTTCGCAGATCGTGAGGACGAAAGCAGCGCGCCGCGGATCGAGGTCTCCGTTCTTGGCAAGAAGGCAGACGAGCTGCGGCAATCCGTAGGACAGGTCCGCGACGTCCTGGTCGTGCCAACGCACGATCTTGGCGATCGCCTGGAAGCCGATGGAACTGGCGGCGGCGCGCGCGAACAACGTCCAGCGGAACTTGCTTGGCTCATTCCGCACGATGGTCTGGCACAGGTTCATCAACCGATGCGACAGCGCCGGCTTCAGGAAGCCGCCCTGCTGCACGCTCGCGAAACGAAGCAGCGAATAGATCTGGTCGTAGCTCTCTCCGCCCAGCTGGTCCAACTGGGCCAGACCTTGCCGGTAGTATTCGCGGGCCTCGTCAATGCTCATGGAAACGAGGGAAGCAGCGAGATTGGCGTATGCACCGCCGCGCTGCTCGATATCGTCGTCCCGGCCGATATGTTCGCCGATGTGCTGCGCGAACTGTCCCGCGAGCTCATGGAGGTTCGATCTCTGGGCCAGCTGGCCCAATACGGAGGTCTTCTGCCGGACGGAGAATCGTTCGGAGGAAGCCAGATCGATGATGGCCTTCGCCTGGTCTGCAGATATTTCGGATACATGGTCCAGCAGGATGTGGATGCAGCCGAGCCCGACGGTACGAATGAGCAAATCAGCTGCGACCTCAGCCCTCCAGTGAACGCCCTCCCGCAAGTGCTTTCGCCACGCATCCAGGAAGTCGTTGACGCTCGCATCCGAAAGGCCCCGGCGCGAGAGAGCGGCTTCCTCGATCGGCCGGGTCAGCTGGCGTGTAAGCTCGATGCCCCTGCTGATGTTCTCGCAATCGCGGTCACTGAATCTCGCATCTTGCGGTCTCCCGCCAGGTTTCTTGCCGGGGCCGCCGGGCACGGGCTGGCGCTGCTTCTTCAGAAACGCGAGCAGCGCCGCCTCGGTCGTGACAGCCTTCGCATGTTTGGTGATCTCCACTTCCCTCGGAAGCAGGTCATGGTAGGCGACCGGCCTTCCAGTCGACCATGCGCGAATGCAGACGCGGAGGATCGGGGCCCAGGCCCTCGAGGGACCGTAACGCTCGCCGTAGTCGTATGCCGATGGTCGGGCCAGTGGCGCATGGCGGATGATCGCCGCGGCTGCGGCGCGCGAGCTGTAGAGGAGCGCTGTCAACGCCGCCCGTACGACGTGGCCACTGCCGCCACGCTTGGAATCGGCTGAGAAACCCTCTTCCTCGTCATCGTCGACGGACACCGGCGCTCCGATCGCCTTTGCCAGCACCTTCACTTGCCGCCTGTTGAGAGAGCGGGGTCGTGAGAGGAGCCGCAGCTTAAGCGCCTGCGATTTGCATTCGTCGCTTGCGGCGAACGAAACGAAATCCGCGAGAAGCATGGTCCCGGTCGCCTGGTCGAACAGTTCCAGCAGTTGCAGGAGTTCGCCGCTCACGGACAGCGAGAAGCGATCGTTCCACGCAGCGAGATTACGATCGACCGCGTCGAACTTGCCTGCGGCGGAATGCTGGAACAGTATCGCCGCGAAGTCCCTGGTCTCGGGCTTGGCGCGTTTGCGATGCGCCTCGTCATTCGGCTGTGCGGCATGCCAGTTGATCCACCGCACCGTGCTCCCGCATTGGATCTCCGATTCCTCGGCGTCGCCTGCGAAGTGATGGGCGACTGTCAGTCGTGCACTTCTCGCGCCACGCCATCCCGAGCGATCCGCAAAAAGACGGCGATAGGAATCAGCGCCACCGAGCACGATCGCGAGCGCGGCTGAGCTCCGAATGAACTCGTCGCCCCTCAGGTTGGCGGTCGCGGCTTGCGCCAGCCGCATGCTGAGGCCCAGCACCCGGTCGAGATCGTCTTCCTCAACCGCCAAACGGAAGGCCGCGCGGAGCCGTGCGAGCGTCAGCCTCCGGCGGCCGAACTCCGACTGCACCGTGACCGGGAAGCTGGTCGAGTCGACGAGCGCGAACGCACGGTCACTGTCTTTGATGACGACCAAGAAATGCGGCAGCGCCTCGGCGGCATAGGCCGAAGTCCCCTGCGAGGCCAACAGGCGATCAGCAATGGCCTTTTGCGCTTCCGGTCCTTCGGAGTATGTTTCTCGGATATACGTTTCCGTGGGCTCGTCCCTGAAGATCGCGCCGTGCGAGGCCACCTCAAGCATCGGGGCCAGATCCGATGCGGCGGTACCGACTTGAGCCGCAGACCATCCAAGCGCGTTCGCCAGCTCGTCGAGTGGAATCGGCGGGGGAAGCAGCGATAGCGCGACGAAGAACTCGGCGACCTCTGAATCCGGCCATCCTGCGACATGAAGATCGGAAACGATCTTCGTGCAACGCTGGGCGATGATCTCGGGGACGTCGATGAGAGCGGCCGACGTGCTGCCGTGGACATTGTTATCCCACGTCTGGACGAGGTAGTCGAGGACACGTGCATTCCGGCCGGATCGCGCTAGGGCGGTCGCAAACTCGACGCCGGACGCGTCCGGCTTGCGCTTCTGCAGAAACTCCCGCGCCTCCGGATCAGTGAAGGGGCCTAGCTCGACCCGACTCACTGTGCTGCGACCAATGACCTTTTCCCTGCGGTGCGTGCGTGCCGTAAGCAGTAGTTTCACGCCGTCGATCGGATCTTCGTCGATGGTCGCGAGAAGAAGCTTCGGGAATGCCTCTTCGTGGCGATGGTCGGCTTCCAGCTGGGCGTTGTCGGCGGCATCGACGATGATGAGCAAGCCGAGTTTCTCGGACTGGGTTCGGATCGCTGTCGCCGCTTGGGCCAACCGTTTGCGCGCCGCCTTGACGACTTTGCGGCTGTCTTCGCCGCCCGGCAATATCGGATCGCACAGTGTCCGCGAGGCCAGTTCGTTGACGATCTGCACGAGCCCGATTCTGGGAAGGTGCCTGGAGTGATTGTCCGAGCGGTACGAACCACCGCCGAAACAGTCGAAAACGACCACTTCGAATTCGTTCGCCATCCTTACGGCAAGGCTCTGCACGAACACGGTCTTGCCCACTCCGCCCTCCGCGTCAACGAAGACGGGTTGCGCTGAGGTCTTGATGAGATCATGGACCGTTGAGAGTTCAGATCGCTCGACGACGGCACCTACGTCGATGAAGCGGGTGTCGGCCGGAAAGAGGTCCTCCGGGGCGCAATCGAGCGCATCCAAGACATCCTCGCGGCGGATCAGGTTCTTGCCTTGGCCGCTTGGGCCAGCCTTCCTCAAGACGAGGTCCTGGAGCCCGTAAAGACGGCTCCTGGCTTCTGCATCGGTGCCGACAGACCAGTCGGTGAGTGTTCGCCTGAGCGCGGTGTCTTGACTCGAAAGACCCTTCTCTCCGGCCCGGAAAACCATCCTGGAGAAGAGACGGCGCGCGTCGGACAGCCCCCCCGCAGCACAACATTCCTTGAGATAACTAACCTGGTCGGCTGCTTCGCGACCTGAAGGCGTCGTCCCTTCGATGAGAGCCTCTATGGCCTCCGAAAGACTGCGCTTGAATTCCGCATTCGTGACGAAGATAAAAAACGCCTTGTTGTCGACTTCGGCAGCCGGGAAGCCCTTCTCATAGCCGATGATCGTGCTGGAGAACTTTTCGATTGTCTTCTTCAGATAAGAGGCTGTAACCGCCTCCCCGCGATGCTTGTATTTGAACTGGACGGTCTCCAGCAGCTCGCAGGTCTGGAAATTGTCTCCGTCGCCGAAGTACAGGACGAGGTCGGCAACATCTTCGGCCCACGTTCCGGGACTCGTCGTCTCCGTCGACGAAATCCCCTCCACGGCGATCGCAAATAGATCGTCGTTCGGAAAGACCAACTGCAATGCCCGTCTGGCAGCCCATCTCTCGTGAAAAGTGTGGCCTGCGCGGGAAGCGCGGACAGTATCGATTTCTACGTCGCCCGAAGACATGATTATCCTGACCTAATCCAGAAGTACACCGTCATTGTCTGTCCGAAACTTTGGCCAACTTTCTTGCCGTCAATGCACCTGCGCGCGCAACTCACTTAGCGCCCACTCTACCAAACGTCGGAACTAACTCTTCAGTGCATGAGTCTAGCCATGACGTTCCACATTAGGAAGGCAGAATTCGGTAGAAGGTCCGCTCTAGGTCATTAGCCCCCCCAAGTTGCAGTTTTCCTAGGCTTGCATCCTCGCGGCCAGCGAAACGCGATGATCGCGCTAAATGCTCGATACGAGCATCGTCGAATCGACAGCGATCTACCGGGCGAGAGACCGCGGGCTATTGAGGTCAGAAACTAGATCCAAGCGGCGAGCGACGCTATGCTTCCGATCTCGAAAAATAGACTTAGGCGGCTCTTGGCGCATGCACTAGATGGCGTGCTAGGCATTGCCATGCAGGGCCGATGCGCAGACGACGATTAGCCGAACCCGCTGGTCACGATGCCCAAATCTACAGGCAACAAAGCCGTTTCACATCTCTAGTTACCGCTCTGGCTCGAAAGCGGAAATGCCCTACCCTCGATAAATATCGCCAATCCCCTACTCCGCCGGTGTCCGCTTAGTTGAGCGCCTACGCAGCAGCCAACGGATCACCAAGCACATGGCATGGGACGCGCAGACCAAGCCCTATTGTGGGTTTCTGGCGCAAGTCACCGCACGCGGGGATGCACTGGCTGAACGACTGGGGCGGGAACTGGCGGCGAGCAGCAAGTTAGGAATCGCTTCAGCATCTTCCGGCGCGAAAGGCCAGTGACCTGAACCCGTTAGAGACAAGCGCCTGCTGCCGTCCCGACGCTCCGGCCCAGCTTGACGGCTTCGCGGTAGCTTGCAAAGGCGCACGTTTCATCCGCGTCACCGCCCTTGTATTCCTGCGCGATCCTCCTCCATCCAGCGTTTCACTTGCTCGACGTTCTCAACAATGACGTGCTGTTCTGCGGCACGCTCACTGACTGAAAGGCTTTCTAGGTTCAGATGACGCAGTGTGTAGAACAGCATCGCCTTTTGGCAGGTCAGCACGTGTCGATCTGAAGACATGCCGTAGTCGCGCGCTACCGCCTCCCGTTGCAAGCGGCCCAGTTTCGGGTGGGGTACCAGTACAACCTCCACCAGTGTGGTCCATCCAATGTCCTCGCGCGGGTCCACGTGGCTCTCGCCTTCCTCAACGATCTGCATCCCCAGACGGCCGATCGCGAAATCCCGAAAGATCATGCGCTCATGGCAATACGCCCGGACATGCCATCTCAGCCCATCAAACCCCAGTGCGTGAGGCGACAAGCGAACGGCCTTCGGGCCCTCCTCCTCCATCGACTGATACGTGCAGCCCACGATGCTGCGATCGCGGCAAGCTCGCACCCAGCGGGCAACCTCGTCCACGCAAATCGACCGGGACGGGCTGGACACAATCCCGGTAGGGGGCACGTACCCGACAAAGCACTCGTCTGCGGAGATTGCGCCCCGGGCCAAGCCGTACAGCTCGAACAGATAGTGCAGCGCACTGGAACGCCCCGAAACGGCTTGAAACGTGGGGGTGGCCAGATAGCTTCTGACGGATGGATCGTAGACAGCGTTTCCGGGCGCAGCGGACAAATATTCACCGATATCGGCGGAAGCTTGCGGTACCGAAATGCCAAAAAATTCGATCAGATCCTTCCGGTTAATACGGCCATCAAACTGCAGCCTGGCGTCAATGAACGCCAAGCGTCGAGCTTGACCCCAGCGGACGGGCACATCTTTAGAAGACATCAGGAGCTCACATGATCTAGTGATATCACCATACCAGAATAGTTACTTGACCGTATAGATAGCATGCGTATAGTATTAATCCTGTCTTCGGCCTCGCTGTCTGGCCGCCCTTAACGGAGCAGTGATGGAACACGAGTATTCAGTATTGGGAGGCCTTAACCGCGCCTCGATTGGAAGGTACGTAATGGCCGCCTCGGTGATCGTGGCCGGCTTGGCGAGCACCTTGGTGGGGCTGGTCGTGGCGGTGTTGGCCGAATCGGGGTTGGGCATACCCCCCGTAGTGCTGTGGCCGGTCACCTCTGGCGCTATCTACATGGGGCTGTATTACCTGTTTGAGGCGTACGCATGGAAGATGCCCAAGCTGTCCGCGGTACTGCGAGTTCCTGACCTCTCCGGGGAGTGGAAGTGCGAGGGAAACTCCCTTAACCAGGGTGAAGGGGTCCCCGCCACGGTATGGCGTGCCGAGGTGACCATCGTCCAAAGCTGGGACAAGATCCGCATCCGCCTGAAGACCGCGCAGTCGGGGTCCAACAGCATCGCGGCTGCGTTGATGTATGACAAAGCTGACGGCTACCGGGTTCTGTACAACTACAAGAACGAACCGGGCATCAACGAGTCTCATCTTGCCGCGCACCGCGGCTTCGCCGAGCTGGTGTTCGCCCCTGACCTGCGGTCAGCGCAAGGCGACTACTTCAACGGCCATGGACGCTACACCTTCGGAACAATGACCCTTACGCGCGTGGAGAGCTGAGCATGAGTGCAGATATCGATAAGCGATTGGCAAACCTGAGCCTGCGTCGTAATGGGCGCGACCGAGCAACCATGACGTTTGACTCTGTCGCAAGTCTGGAGTCGCTCAAGGAAACCTATCAGGAGCGCGCCACCGGCAAGAACACCCGCTACGCGCTGGGCGCAATGCAGGAAGTGGGCAAGCAGTACACCGACAAGGGCATCGAGGAAGCCGGGCGGGTCCAGGCGCGCATCAATGATGGCTTGGCCAAGGAGGGGCTGCACTGCACCTTCAAACTTCAGGGCTCGGTCCCGGGCAACATCCATATCCGCGGCGCCAGCGATGTTGACTTCCTGGTTCTTGATCCGCGCTTCATCAAATATGACGCGTCGGGAACGGGTGCACGCCAAGGCTATTACCGCGAACCATACCTCGGCTCTCCCTTGGCTACGCTCCAGTCGTTGCGAGCGTCCATCGAGCAAATCATCATCAATGCCTACCCCGCCGCGACGGTGGACTGCAGCGGTGGCAAGGCGATTCAGGTGTCCGGAGGATCGCTGGATCGGGATATCGATGTGGTCACGGCAAGCTGGTTTGACACGCCGGAGTACCAGAGCACCCGCAATGAGGACTTCCGGGGTGTCGACATCCTCGACAAGAAGGTGCCCGCGCTCATTCGCAACGCTCCATTCCTGCATCTGCTGCGACTGAAAGAGCGAGACGCCGAGACGTGGGGCGGTCTCAAAAAGGCCATCCGCCTGTGCAAGACGCTGAAGGCCGACGCCGCCAACGAAGGCACGCACATCGATATCAACAGCTACGACATTGCATCGGCGCTGTGGAATGCAGATGCCGACTCGCTACGTGCGGGGATCATCGACGAGCTTTCCATCCTGTCCGCGGCCACACGCTACTTCTTGTACCTGGCCAGCAATCTGACGCATGCGCGCAACCTACAAACGCCCAATGGGTTGCGCCAGGTCTTTGATACCGAACACAAACTGAAGGCGATCCCTGTCCTGGCGCAGGAGTTGGTAGAACTCGCCAAGAGCGTTGCTCAAGAGCAGGCTCCGCTGCTCGAACGTAATGCTCAGTTTGAGGATTGGATGGGCACCCTGAAGCGGGCCAAGATTCCGCAATAGTGGGCCAACGGCCTTCGCCCGTAACGGAGTCAAGGCCATTCTACGAACGCCTGCGGACTGTATCGTCCGCCCGAAAGCAACGCGTCGCTGCTCAGACGGTCATTGCTCTGCGATGGCCAACTTGCGCGGCGGCCTTGCATAATGCGGCCAACCGGGGGATCCATGGACTTCGACAACCTGTTTGAGCAGTCCAATGCCTTGGCCCACGACATGGTCAATGTGATCGATAGGCCGCTCTTCGATGACAGCCAGCGCATCCATGTAAGTGACCTTCTGTGTTCCCTGTCCATGGAGCATGGCGACAGTGCCCGTGCACTCCTGCATGCCGGCCTGTTGCCCTCCGCCCTAGTGATCCACCGGGCTCAATTTGAGGCCGTGGTGCGGGCCATCTGGACGCTCTATGGCGCCACCGATGGTCAACTGGCTAAGCTGGTCACGGAACTGACGCTGGACACCGAACGGTCGGCCAAGAACCTGCCCAACGTCTCCGTGATGGTTGAGGAACTGGGCAAGAAAGCCCCGCCCAATGCGGTGACGCCGCTGAGGGAATTCATGGCTTACAACTGGAAGGCCCTGAACTCGTACACTCATGCGGGTATCCATCCCTTGCGCCGGCACCAGGACGGCTATCCGCTGCAGCTAGTTGTGGACGCACTAATGAACGTCAATGGGATGTTCGTCCTAGCAGCCATGCAGGCCTCCATTCTCACGGGTGTGCCGAACCTGCAGCGCAAGGTATTGGACGCTGCAGCACGCTATCCCATGGTGCTGCGCTCGGCTGACTCTACCCCCGATAAATCCCTCTAATCCTAAAACTGGATAGCGGCTCCCCTGCCCTATCCGGTGGGCCAAGGTCCGCTTTCGGCCAGAAGCGGACCACTGACCACCCACTCCGCTCAGATTCCGGCGAGCACGCCCGGATCACCGGTCCTCCAGACGTTGTCCACTATCACATGCTTGATCTCCCACCCCGCGTCGCGGCGGGCCAAGAAAACGTCATAGCGGTTCTTCATCAGATACTGGCGTGTGCCGTCGACCCTCGATACGTGCTGCGCTTCGACCAACACATCCACCCGGGCCGTATCACCGTCCACCGCCACCCTCGGGTTGCTGAACGAGTGGGAGGTATCGAGCCCGTTGAGCGAAGTGGACAGCGCCTCGACGATGGTTTCCCGCCCCTGCAGCACCGGGTACTCGAAGCCCGCCTTTGCGCCGGCGGGGCGGAAGTCGGAGATGGCGTCCTCTGTAAAGGCCGACGAGAGCAGCTTGCGGTCGCGCAGATCGATACCTGCGGCGAAGCGGTACAGCGTGTCGACCACGGCATGTGTGTCGCGAAGAGTATCGGAAGCGTTGAGGGGCAATGACATGGGGTGGATTCCTTAGCGAGGCGTGGGGGTGGTTGGGTCAATGAAGGTGATACGGGTGTCGGCGATGGTCTCTGCGAAGCCGCTGCCGAATACACCTACAGGCGTCTGGAAGCCTGGGCGCGCTTCCCCTGCCAGCACACGGCGCGCAGCCACGACCGCGGCCAGGGGCGTGAAGCTGTAGCCGTTCACGGTATCCAGCACCGCGCGGGTGATGGCACCGTCGGCGCCTACCACCTCTACCGCTGCCTGGTACCGGTTGTCGGCGCGCTCCTGCGCGGTGGGTCCATCCGGCAGTGCATCGATGCCGCCTTCGGGGAACGCGCTGCCAGACACATGCACGTAGGTTTCGATATCGCCAACCCCGGTCTGCCTGGCGATGGTGATCAGGTCAGGCAGCGTCACCGGGAAACAACTCACCAGCCCATTGCCGAAATCGAGGTCCTGCAGCACGTCCGGCGCATGCGCCGTGAGCACATCATCCTTTCGCATCAGGCACGTGGCCGTTACGTGCTGGCTGGCACTGAGCGCCGATCCGCGCGACATCGACCCCGCCACATGCAACGCGATACGGATGGACAGCGGTGACGGCACACGCTCAACGGCACGTGCGGCCAGGCTGCCAAGCATCGCCACGCTACCCCCGCTACCCGGCATCAGCATTACCCCCGCCTCAGTGGCCCTCAGGTCATGGCGCTCGGCCAGCTGGTAGCTGTCCAGTTCGGCTGCAATATCCAGGTAGTGGACACCGGTACGCAGGCAAGCCTCCATCAGCGCCTCTGCGGTATGCGCGAACGGCCCAGCGCAGTTGAGCAGCACCGCGATCTCCTGCAACCCGTTGTCCACATCGCCAGCGTTATCCAGCGCGAACACGCGGTACTCCACGCCAAGGCGCGTGGCCAGTGCCTGCAGCGGCGCTTCGTCGCGCCCCGCCAATACCAGCCTCAGCCCAGCTTCCTTCGCGTGCGCGGCAGCCATGCGCCCGGTGTAGCCGGATGCACCGTAGATCATCAATGTTTTCATGGTGTGTTCCTCGCCACCCTATTCGAGGGCGGCGTCAATGCGGGAGATGCGGCCTGCGGAATCCACGGCCACCAGAAGCAATCCGATCTCGTGACCGAAATCGCCAGTGAAATCGACCCGGGCCCGTGCACGTGCATCGCCAAGACCTTCCAGCGACAGCAGCCGGGTAACCGTGTGGTAACCCACGAAGTACTTTTCCAGATAGTCCCGCACACCGGCGGGCTTGTTGAAGGTGCATCCGGTGGACGGGTCATCGATCACGGCCGTCGTGCTGAACAACGCGAGGGCCCGCTCGATATCGAAGGCGTTCGTTGCGCTGATGAAGGCCACTACCGTGGCCTGCACGGGGTGCGTCGCGGCTGCGTCATTCATGGCCGTGCTGCCAGCTCTTGTAAACGAACTCCAGGCTGTAGCCATCCGGATCGCGCACCTGCGCGGCGTAGTAGCGCGGGTCGTAGTGCAGCTGCGGGCCGGGCGGATGGATTTCGCTGGCGCCAGCGGCCATCGCGGCGGCGTGCGCTGCATCGACCATCGCCCTGGACTCTGCCACGAAACCAACATGTGCCGCCTGCGCCGCCGCCACGCCCTGCCGCAGCCAGAAGAAGACCCGGCCGCCTGCGCCGAAACCCTTCAGGTCCGGGTGGCCGGGTGGGCCCTGCCGGCCGTCGTAGTCGAGCCGGTTGACGATGCCCAGCGGGGCCAGCGCGGCCGTGTAGAACGCAACCGAGCGGGTGGTGTCGGTGACTGTGAGGAAAATGTGGTCGAGCATGTCGTACTCCCGTTGCGAACTAGATGTTGTAGCCGCCTGCCACTTCAATGGTCTGCGCATTGACCCAGGCCTGCTCATCACCGAGCAGCCCGGCAATGACGCGGCCCACGTCGTCCGGCTCACCTACCCGGCCCAGTGCCGTCTGCGCGGCCAGCAGGGCTTCGAACTCATCGTTGAGGCCGCCACCCAGTTCGGTACGGATCGCCCCGGGTGCGACGGCGTTCACGCGGATGCGGCGCTCGCCGAACTCCTTGGCCATGTAGCGGGTGAGCACCTCCAGCCCACCTTTGAAGGCGGCGTATGGCGCCACCCCGGCGGTGGCCACGCGCGTGGTGGCACTGGTGACGTTGACGATGCTCGCGCCAGTACTCAGCAGCGGCAGCAGTGCCCGCGTGAGGAAGAACGGCCCCTTCAGGTGCACGTTGAACAGACCGTCGAACTGCTCCTCGGTCACGGTCTCGATCGGATTGAACAGCCCGAACCCGGCGTTGTTCACCAGGCCACACAGCGCGGAGGCGCCCCAGGTGCCCTGCAAGGTGTCGTTCACCATCGCGGCGAATGCCGCAAAGCTGCCGGTGTTGGCCACATCCAGCTGCAGGGCCACTGCCGTGCCGCCTTCTGCCTGGATGCGCTCCACTACCTGCTGGGCAGCATGGGGCTGGGCGTTGTAGGTGAGGATGACGCCCATGCCGCGCTGCGCACAGTGCAATGCGGCGCTGGCACCTATGCCACGGCTGCCGCCGGTGATCAGTACATTTTTCATGCAGGTACTCCTGTGCAGTGAAGGGTGATCCACAGGCTAGGCTCGCTGGCCGTGGAGCGCCGCCCTGATCCTCGCTATTTCCTGCCTATTCCTGCTCCTCGCCTTGCCAGCCCGCTCCGGTGGGTGTCCAATGTGGCCATGGAAAACGCACTGGATGAACTGCGCCGGCTCGCGGCGCATGCCGAAAATCGCCGCACTGATACGGGTATTCCCCGTGTGGCCATGGTGCAGGGGGAGATCCCGGAGCATGCCTTGGCGGCCGTATACGAGCCGATGATCAACCTGATCCTGCAGGGCACCAAATCCATGACGGTGGGTGAGAAGACGCTCCACTACGACCCCGCCACTTATTTCATCATGTCCGTGGACCTACCGGCGGTGGGTGCCGTGCACCCGGCCAGCAGCGGCGAACCGTACCTGGCGGTGAGCCTCACGCTGGACCCGAGCATCCTCGCAGCGCTGCTGTGCGACACCACCGATGCCGCCACCGGGCGCGGCGAGCCCTCCACCCAGACCGAGGCCTTCAACGTCGCTGCCGTCACCCCGGAGCTGATGGATGCGTGGGTGCGCATGCTGCGCCTGATGGAACGCCCCGGCGAGATACCTGCACTGGCCCCGGCCTACGAGCGCGAGATCCTGTACCGCGTGCTGCAGGGACCACACGGATGCATGCTGCGACAGTTGGCCACGCCGGATTCGGCGCTGGCGCGTATCAGCAGCGCGATCCAGCGCATCCGTAGCGACTACGCCAAACCGCTTCGAATCGCCGCCTTGGCCGAACAGGTGGCAATGAGCGAGTCGGCCTTCCACCGTCACTTCAAGTCCGCCACCGCACTGAGTCCGCTTCAGTACCAGAAGCAGCTGCGCCTGCTGCAGGCACGCCAGCTGTTGACGGCGCATGGCAAGAGCGTGACCGCGACCGCGCTTGATGTGGGCTACGAAAGCCCGACGCAGTTCAGTCGAGAGTACGTACGCGCGTTCGGTCTGCCGCCTTCCCGGGACGCTGCACGCATCATGGCGAGCGTCCGCGGACCTGCACTCGCCTAGCCGGCGGGTGCAGCCCTGCCCCCGGTCAGCTCTGGGAAGCGCCACCGTCAGCAAACAGCTCTACGCCATTGACGTAGCTGGCTGCATCACTTGCCAGGAACGCGACGGCCGACGCGATTTCCTCCGGCTCGCCGATGCGGCCCAGCGGACTTTTTGCCGTCAGAAACGCCATGCCCGCCTCGGCATCGTCTCCGAAAGCTTCGCGCAGCGATGGCGTATTGGTCGGCCCAGGGCTCAGGATATTGATCCGGATCCCCGTCCCTTTGAGTTCGGCCGTCCAGCTCCGGACCATGTTGCGAACTGCCGCCTTGGTACCGCCGTAGATGCTCATGGTAGGGCCCGGATCCATGGAGGACGTCGACCCGATGATCACCACGCTCGATCCGGAGCCAAGCAGGGGCAGCGCACCCTGCAGCGTCAGCACTACGCCCTTTACGTTGGTCGAGAACTGCTGGTCGATCTGCTCCTCGGTGATCTTTCCAAGTGGTGCATGTACACCACCACCTGCGTTGGCCACCAGCACGTCGATCCCGCCGAAAAGCCGTTTCACCTCGGTATACAGCGCCTCCAGGCTGGACGCGCTGCTGACGTCGGCGACCAGCCCGACCGCGTTTTCGCCCAGCGTGGCAAGCGCTTCATCCAGTACCTGCTGGCGCCTGCCTGTGATGACCACCCGGGCCCCCTCCTGCGTCAGCCGTTTGGCGATCGCCAGGCCGATTCCACTGCCACCGCCAGTCACAACTGCTGTTTTATTGTTCAAGTTGTACATTGCACGCTCCGCGTTGTAGTGATCACTAATCTAGAATATAGTGACCACTAAAGCAACGGACGCAAACATGCCACTGCGTCCTCGCAACACTTCGCCACCCACGCAGCTACGCCGACGTCGGAGGAAACCATGAGCCAGAAACTTCCAGGATCGACCCGCTTCAAGGATTCGCCTTCGTCGGCGCGGCCATCACGGCGCCCCTTTGACCGCGAGGCGGGCGTTCTCATCGCAAAAGATCTTTTCCACGAACGGGGATATGACGCGGTGGGCATCTCCGAGCTCGTCCGCGCGCTCGACATCAATCCACCGAGTCTGTACGCCGCCTATGGAAACAAGGCTGGCCTGTTCGAGCGATGTCTAGCGGTTTATGTGGAAGAGGCGAACCTGCCAGCAGACAGGATCCTGACGCCTGATCGGCAGCTGGGTGAGGCCATCAGCGACCTCCTGCTGCATGCCGCAGCCCTCTATACCAGATCGAAATCCCGGCGTGGCTGCATGGCGGCCGAAGGGATGCGCGCTGATGATCCGCAGGCGCGTGCATTGGCCGGTGCCTACGCGGACGCCTCTGCCACCTTCATCGAGCATTACATCAGCCGGTCAGAGCCGCAGCGTGCGCGCGAACTGGCCGATTACGTCGTGACGACATTGCAGGGCTTGTCTGCTTCGGCACGCGCCGGATTGTCCAGGCCCCGAGTGACTTCGGTCGCCAAACTTGCCGGCCTCGCCTTCGAAACGTTCTTAGCTACCTCGGAGCAATCCACGTCATGACGATCCTTGATCACATTGAGTTTGCGGTCAGCGATGCTGAGACATCCCGGCGCTTTTACGAAGCCGCCCTGGCTCCTCTAGAAATCCTCCTCGTCATCACCATTGGCCCCGAGCGCACTCGCACCGGCGGCTCCCGCCATGGTTTCGGCAAGGAGGGCTATCCATGCCTATGGATTCACGACCATGAGGCACCGGGGACGGGCACGCACATCGCGTTCGCGACCGACAGCCGGGCAGCCGTCGACGCATTCCACCGTGAGGCGGTGGCCGCTGGTGGTGTCGACAATGGGCCACCTGGCATACGGCTGCAGTATCACCCGCACTACTACGCCGCCTACGTGCTGGACCCAGATGGCGTCAACGTGGAGGTGGTCTGCCAACGTCAGTCCTGACCGTGCAGAAGCTTCCTGCCTTGGTGATCAGCAGTATCTGCTCCCGCATGTTTAAGGAACTAGTAGGAATAGTTGGACTAAGGGCTTTCTCTAGCAAACGGGGACGCGCGGGCGACGGTGTGGTCTCGTCAACCTTAGTCGTGATCTGGAGCCCTGATCCATTGCTCGGGGAACGCTTGCTTCTGCCAGTAGCGAAACTCCGCCTACCCCCGATAAACATCCCTAATCTTCTGCGTTATCTTCCACAAATGGCGTATCTTGGCTTGGGCCAGGCTATCGTCATTGCTGACGCGATGTCCTCCCTTGTATTCCACCACGAGCAGCCGACCGCTCTTGAGCTTGGCGAAGACGTCCGGGTAGGTCCCTTCACTTCTCCGCTTCCGCCGGCACCCGCACGAAGTCCACATGCAAGCGCTTCGCCAAGACCCTGCCTGCCTTGCCCAATGGCCGGGTGCTCACCAGCACGGCATCGCACAGGGCTGGCTTGCGTAGCGCAATGCACTCGGCGCGCAGTACAGCCCGATACTTGATGACTTGGTAGATGCCCCGCATTAGCTCGTCGTCGCTGGCGTTGCTGGCTTTGACCTCCACCGCCAGGCTCTCGCGCCCGTTGCTGAAATAGGCATCTAGGCTGTCGCCGGAACTCAGCCTGTGCTCGTTCACCCCGGCCTCGAATGCTCCGTAGTCCTCGAACCGTTCCGTGTGCGCTGCCACCCAGGCCTTAAGTGCTTTGTGCGCGGCGCTTTCAGGCCGGTAGGCGGTCGGAATGGCAGGCAGTTCAATGGGGTTCCCCTCGTCGGGGTTGGCATGTGCCGTGTCGAGCACGTCCACCCCCAAGGCTTGGGCCACCCGGTCCCAATTCGGCCCATAGTCGAACACCGCAGCCATGGCGGCTTGGATGTAGGCCTCGCGGTTGGCAGCCATCCCTGCCCCGCCGTCGTCGAAGTAGTAGTGGGCGACTTCATCCGCACCATGACCGGGCAGCTGGGTGTCGGCTTGGACGACGATAAGGTTTAGCGGCGGGATCTTCTCGCCCCACTGCTCACCCAACTCCTGGATGGCGAAGCCCACGGCTCCTACGGCCGGGCCATACAAGGTCTTGCGGGCCTTCGGCTCCAGACCATGGAGGCGCTCTAGCTCGGCGGCGAGCTCCCCGTAGGTGATAGGCCGCCCGATCTTGGCCCGTTGGATGAGGATGGACGGAATGCGAGGCACCACCTCACTGCGCCATGGTGAACGCGCCAGCTCCTGCCGGTTCCAATCGTAGGCCATGTAAACCCCCTGAGTCCCGGTCGAAGTCTAACCGAGCATTAGGCCAGACTGAATTGCTCTCCTAACCCCGATAACGAGCCGTAATCGCCGGCCCAAAGTACGCGCTGACCCAGTACTGCGCAGCGACGTTCAATCAGCCGCGCCGTGTAGTACGGAATACACTGCTCAACCGGCTAACATCAACTTGATGATGACAGCGGTCCCTCGGAGGGTGCAATGGACACAGACTATGACAGTGGCAGCATCGTCTCACTGCCGGGCTTGGAGCCTTCGGGGTACAGGAAGCTCATTTCGAAACGGCCGACTGAATGGTCACAAGACGACTGGTACCGCGCTGTCTTCTACGCTGATGATTCAGTGGCGTGCCGTCACGAACTGATAACTGTCTTGACTCAATCCTACCCTCAAGTCCCCGATCACGTTTCCAGCGTATTGGAGTACTTTGCGTGGGTCGTAAGCCAATACCACGTGATACAGGATCCGCCGACGTTAACGTAGATCCACCATAGTCAGCAGATGTGAGCGCCTGCCGACGCTTCAAGCGACAATTACCGTTCGAGCGCAGCTGCCGCAGCGAGAAATCGGGCGGAAGAGCATTAGCTTCGTCCACAGTCGCTGCGCGGAAAGGACATCTTTCGGCGTCTTCGTCACCGCAAATGGCCCGAAGTGGTCATCTTTGGGGGGCAGGCATGTAAGACGGACTGCCTGTCGATCTACCCCGAAACAACTGCGATATATAAATATCATACATATCAACAGCTTATGCGGCATGGGCGCTTGCGCTCGCGCTTAAGCTATGCCAGCTTGTCGGCGAAGGCCCACCTTCCATGTATGCGCGGAGTACGCAGGGCGCTGGCTGCTTGCCAGCCCAAATCGACGCGGGCTTGGTCTGAAAATTGCTCAAGCCTCCGAGACATGCCTCTCGTGCCACGATTGACACAACCACAGACGAGGAATTCACCATGAGCGGATGAGTTCGCTATTGCTCAGAACGAACTAAGCCCCGCACGGCAATGCAGGGCCTAGTAGGTGAATGTGACCGGTTTTAGCGCCGTCGCAGCCATGTTCCGGGCACCCCCTACGAATGTCAAGTGCTCCTGCCCTATTCACTTACGGCGGGCTATCTGTGATTACGTCTAGCGAGCCGTAAAGGCCGCTGGTAGGACGACCCAATGACTGCAAAACACTCTATTAGTACCCAACTGTCGCTCGCGCCGAGCTTCATCGAACCTTTGTGCGCGCGAACCTGTCGCCAGCAGGATGCGAGCAATTCAGGAAGAAAAGGAGGTGCGAAATGAGCATCGTCTTGAGTCCAGGCACGGTATGCGTCGCAAAGGGGCGCTTGATCGAGATTGATGGTGCCGACTCGCTTACGCATGTATGCGCACGAGATATGGCAACGGGTGAAATGGTTCGTGTCGCTGTCACACATATCGAAGCAGCTCCGACGAGGCCCGTGGCTCTCGACCTCGGCGCGATACCTGAGCTGGAGTGGAAGCGAAGCGTTGCGCTAGCTAAAGAACTGGACTCGCTTGCCAAGACGGAACACTGCACCGGCCACGATCTGGAACAAGTGGCTAGGAGATATGGCATCGGGAAAAGACAGCTTCAGCGTATCCGGGCGAAGTACATCAACAATCCGAGAACAACGACGCTGGCTCGGATTTCTGCTGGGCCACCAGTGGGCTTAAATCGACTTGATCCACGCGTAGATGCATTGATTCGGCACGCTATCGCTAAGCATTACATGCGTCGCGAAAAGCCTCCAAAAGAGTATGTTGTCTTACGTGCCCAAGCAATGGCGCGGCGACTAGGACTGGCAACTCCGTCCCGAAAGGCAGTGCTGATCCGGTTGAACAGAGAGATCGGCAGGGCTACCGACCTCGCCCGCGAGGGAGGCATTGCAGCAAGGCGCATGTGGCAAGCGCGACCCGGCGGCCTCTTTGCGAGTCGGCCGTTGGATTTAGTACAAATCGACCATACGCCAGCCGACGTGATGATTCTGAGCGATGATCGTCTGACCGTACGCGGACGACCTTGGGTTACCGTTGCTATCGATGTAGCAACTCGGTGCGTCGTAGGAATGTATATCGCAATGCACGCACCGTCGGCAGTTTCAGTGTCGCTTTGCATCGAACATCTCGCGCTACCAAAGCCTGATACGTCGAACGAAGAAGGCATCTGGCCCATGTACGGAAAGCCCAAGACAATCCTTGTAGACAACGGCAAAGATTTCCGCAGCATGGCGCTAACGCGGGGGTGTGAGGAACATCAGATCGAGCTGAGGTGGCGCCCAGTCAGGACGCCCGAGTACGGAGGGCATATCGAACGACTAATTGGCACTCTCATGAAGATCGCCCATCTGCTTCCTGGCACGACCTTTAGCAACATCAAGGAGCGTGGCAACTATGACAGCGAAGGGAAGGCTCGATTAACGCTATCCGAATTCCAGAGTTGGATGGCTCAGAAGGTTTGCAGATTCTATCATCAGAGGAAGCACAGAGCCTTGGGCATGCCTCCGATAATAGCGTGGGAGCGCGCCTTTACTGACTCAGCTGGAAACTACGTGAGTCCACCGTTGATCGCGAAACCGTTGGAGTTCCGAATCGACTTCTTGCCATTTGAAATACGACGTGTGCGCCGAACAGGTATAGAGCTGAATTCTTCGCGCTACTGGCATGAAGATCTCTCATCAATGCTTCGGAGCGACACACCAGTCCGTGTTAAGTACGACCCACGCGACCCAAGTGAAGTTTGGGTTCGCCGTGACGATGGGCTACTCATCACCGTTCCTTTGATTGGCGGACGGGCGACAGGCACGTCGTGTGTCTTGCATCGTCTCGACGCGGCTACGCAAGCCAGACTTGATGCTGAGACTGACAGAGGGTTGGAGCTAACTGATTCAATCGAAGAGGGCGCGCAGGTCAGCACACTACGAGCGCGCGGGCGAGCGCGGCCTAAGAAGACTAAAGAAGCCGGTGACCAGGGCCATCCCGAACCACTCTCAACGATCCATCACGCCCCGTATAAAAAACCGCCTTCGGCAAAAATCGAAGAATGGACTTGAGGACTCGAGATGACCGACGTTTCTCATTTGGAACCGAGCATTCGATCTCAACTGGAGCTGTCCAACGACGAGCGTGCGGGCCGAATGCTTGTTGAGCGCTTCATTGCGCACGAGCGACTTCAACCGATAATTGATCACATAGAATTCCTAATCCGAATGCCTAGTCAGACTCGCGCCAACGGATTGGTGGTATCTGGAAAGCCGGGGTCAGGGAAGACGATGCTCTCCAGAGCGATAATACGCAGACACCCACCAGTAAGTGCTGAAAACGAAAAAACAGCATCGCTGCCCGTCCTAGCGATCAGCATGACAAACGCCAGGGAAGCGAGGACTCTATACAATCGAATTCTTGGTGCATTCGGCGTGCCCGATCCGACGCGGTATTCTGGAGGTGACCGCGAACGCATGGTGCTAAAGCTTTGTGCCGCTGCAAAGCTCAGATTATTGATCGTCGACGAAATTCAGGACATCTTGACCACAACTCCGCGCCAGCAGCGGATTGCTCTCGATACTGTAAAGTTTCTAATGAACGAGCTATCACTCCCTATTCTCATATTAGGCACATCTGCCGCGCCTGCGGCAATGCAAGTAGACGAACACCTCAACGCTCGCTTTAAATACCGGGAGCTTCCGCTCTGGAAGCGAGACGCCCGTTTGACGGAATTCCTAGACGTCCTCGAGCGCGCGCTTCCGCTGAGACATCCATCCTATCTTTCATCACCAACGATCTCGACGGAACTAGTTCGTCTTTCGGGCGGCGTGCTTCAGACCATCATGCAGCTGGTAACCCATGCGGCGGCACATGCCGTCGAAACAGGGGAAGAACAGATCACGATCAAGCTACTTGAAAGGGCAAGGGTCGAACCTCCCTTGGCCGCTGCAGTACAAGCCCAATTGCAAGCAAGTTCGCGCTTCCCAACGTGAGGACAGCTCCCACGGGCCAACGATGGTGGATCTCTCCACCCAGGCCAGATGAGTCGTTGCGCTCACTCGTGCTTCGTGTCGCTGCACTGTACGAGTGCTCGGCGTCTACCATTTGGGAGTGTTTGAATAAGGACGAGGCATGCCCATCTGGTGACATGGATTTGCCTTCATGCATTGCGTTACGCAGGATGGGGGCTGCCATCGGTATTCGGCCATCCACGCTGCTTGCTCATCGACAGGCTGATGCCCAGTGGCTTCTCGCACCTTCCGCTCGCAATATCTACTGCCCCTCTTGCTGGAGTGAGGATCAGCAGCGTGGATTTCCCTACTCGATACGACGAAGTTGGAACTGGGTGCTGCGCACGACCTGTCCTGAGCATGGCGAGCCTCTCCGCTTGGCCCCTGATGATTGGAATATTTCCTCCACCTTCGTAGTTAGATCTATTCCCTCACTCACTAATCGCGAAGAGGGTGTGCTGGACCTGATAGAGCGCTTTGGTGAAATCCTGGAGCAAAGCCTGTACTTCGGAGCAGCTTGGCCGGCCGCTTGGGGGATAGGTGCACACTCGGCACGTCAGCTGCTGCTTGAAATGAGTTTCAATGTGAACACGGTTCGAGACTACCCGCAGACCAAATTCGTTCGCGCCAGCGGGAACCTTCAAGAGCTAATTCGAGGACCTAAGCATCAAGAGGAACCTGCCGCCAAGCCACTGACTTGGGACCGCTATCGTCATATAACCGATCCGGCGATAAGGCGCGCTGGGCTGTGGTCTGCAGCATGGGCGCTAGTCCCCGACCTGCCGGAAGAGCTTTCGCCAGGCTGGGCCACGCTCCCATCTCACATAGAGCTGTATCGAAGGCGGGCACGTCGCGACTGACCGTGGAAATGGGTACGGACGTGACAGAAATCATGCGTGGCCACCCCGCTAATCGCGTCACCTTCCTGCGACGACCCCTCTAATCATGTCACCACCTTTCGACGAGCTGTGAGGTCGTTAAATGTAAGGTCGAGAAAACTCTTTGAAAACATGGACATACGAGCGCATGAATGAAGATGACAGGATTAGGGTGGTACCGACACGCGAGCCTGAGCATTGCGCCGACGCCATCACAGCCAGGAATCTCGGCGTCATCGCGTCGGATTTCCCTTGTGACCAGTCACCACCTCACCGTCTTCCTTCTGGAATGGCCCGGGCAGCGGCGGCAGAATATCCAGCACCACTTCGGACGGCCTGCACAGGCGCACGCCCATCGGGGTCTCCACAAACGGACGATTGATGAGTATCGGATGCGCCAGCATCGCATCAAGCAGCGCGTCATCGCTCAATGCCGCATCTCCCAGTGCCAGCTCGTCATACGGCGTACCCTTCTGCCGGATGGCATCGCGCACGCTCAACCCCGCGGCCGTGATGAGTTCGACCAGGCGCGCACGGCTCGGCGGGTGGGTCAAGTAGTCAATCACTTCCGGTTCGAGCCCGGCGAAGCGAATCAGGGCCAGCGTATTGCGCGAGGTACCGCACTTGGGGTTGTGATAGATGACAGCGTTCACGCACTTTCCTCTTCGTTCAAAATGGTCTCGACCACGCCTGCAGCGGCCGTCAGCGCCGCTGCTTCAACTGCCCCCTTGCGCTCGCTGTAACGGTCCACCAGGTAGTCGCTGCGCCCGCGCACCAACAGGGTGAACTTGACCAGTTCCTCCATCACGTCCACGACGCGATCGTAATAGGCAGAAGGCTTCATCCGACCTTGGTCATCGAACTCCTGCCAGGCTTTAGCGACCGACGACTGGTTGGGGATCGTCACCATCCGCATCCACCGGCCGAGCACGCGCAGCGCGTTGACCACGTTGAACGACTGCGAGCCGCCGCAGACCTGCATCACGGCCAGCGTGCGACCCTGCGTCGGGCGCACGCTGCCCTCTTCCAGCGGCAGCCAGTCGATCTGGTTCTTGAACACCGCTGTAAGCGTGCCATGCCGCTCCGGACTCACCCAGACATGCCCTTCCGACCACAGTGAGGCCTGGCGCAGCTCCTGCACCTTGGGGTGGGTCGCCGGCACCGAGTCCAGCATCGGCAGCTCATGCGGGTCGTACAGGCAGGTTTCCGCCCCGAGCTGTTCCAGCAGCCGCTGCGCCTCAAGCGCCAGCTTGCGGCTGAACGACTGAGGCCGCAGCGAGCCGTACAGGATCAGGATGCGCGGGCGATGTGGCGGTTGCCAACCAGGGTCATTGAGCTTGGCGGCCGAAGGAACATCCAAGGCACCAGGGACCACATTGGGGATCTGCTTCACGAGGTTGTCCTGCGGTATCGTTTCCAATATTCTAGAATCATGGAACATAACCACGCAACCCGGGCCCTCGCTGCCCTGGGCCACGCCACCCGCCTGTCCATCTTCCGCCTGCTGGTGCAGGCCGGCAGCGGCGGCAAGCTGGCCGGCGACATTGCCCAGGCGCTCGCCTTGCCTGGGGCCACCCTCTCCTTCCACCTGAAGGAGCTGCTTGCAGCGGGCCTGATCAGCGCCGAGCAACGTGGCCGGACCATCTGCTACCGGGCCGAGTTCCAGGCCATGAACGGCCTGGTGGCTTACCTCACCGAGAACTGCTGTGCCGACGAACAGGCTTGTGAGCGCCCTGCAGGCTGTTGACCAACCGATCTATCACCATTTCCCGGAATAGCCATGACCGCTGACACCTCCCGCCTGTCCTTCCTGGACCGGTATCTCACGCTGTGGATCTTCGCCGCCATGGCGCTCGGCGTCGGGCTGGGCGCATTGTTCGAGGGCCTGCCCAGCGCGCTCAACAGCCTGTCGATTGGATCAACCAACATCCCGATCGCGATCGGTTTGATCCTGATGATGTACCCGCCGCTGGCCAAGGTGAAGTACGAGGAACTGGCCACGGTCTTCGCCGACAAGCGCGTGCTGATGCTCTCGCTGCTGCAGAACTGGATCGTCGGCCCGTTCCTGATGTTCGGCCTGGCGGTGCTGTTCCTGCGCGACTATCCTGAGTACATGACAGGCCTGATCCTGATTGGCTTGGCACGCTGCATCGCCATGGTGCTGGTCTGGAATCAGCTCGCCCGCGGTGACGGCCAGTACGTCGCCGGCCTGGTGGCATTCAACTCCATCTTCCAGATCGCGCTGTTCAGCGTCTACGCTTGGTTCTTCCTTTCCTGGCTGCCGCCGGTGTTTGGTCTGCAGGGCAGCGTGATCGATGTCAGTTTCTGGACCATCGCCGAAGCTGTTCTGATCTATCTTGGCATCCCGTTCCTGGCGGGCTTCCTCACCAGTCGGTGGCTGAAGGCGCGTAAGGGTGTGCGCTGGTATGAAGAAAAATTCCTACCTGCAATCAGTCCGATCACCCTCGCCGCACTGCTGTTTACCATCGTGGCGATGTTCGGCCTGAAAGGCGGCGACGTGCTGCGGATTCCGATGGACGCGGTACGCATCGCGATCCCACTGACGTTGTACTTCATCATCCAGTTCGTGATCAGTTTCTTCATGGGCAAGCTGATCGCCAAGGACTACCCCCGCACCACCGCGATCGCGTTCACCGCAGCAGGCAACAACTTCGAACTGGCCATCGCCGTGGCGATCGCGGCGTTCGGGCTGGCTTCCCCGGTAGCCTTCGCGGCAGTGATCGGCCCGCTGGTGGAAGTGCCCGTGCTGATTCTGCTGGTCCACGTCGCCCTGCGGCTGGGCAAACGCTACTTTCCTGCCGATGCACGGAGCCGCTGAGTCGCCTGAGTGCACTCGGCCCACTACCGCCATTCCGAACCCTTCGCTGGAACGCGCGTGGCGATCATCGGCAGCGGCACCTCAGGCGCGCAGATTCTGGCCGAGGTATCCAAGGTGGCGAGGCAGTAAGGTCGGAATATTGCTTTGCCATATGGCAGTTCGATGACTGCCGGAAAGGGTGCGGGCACCTCTCGGTGCCCGCATCGCTCATCAACGGCGGTGGATCACGCCTGTCAACACGCCCTTGGCAAGGTCGTGGGTAGCCACGGTCACGATGAGCGTGCCAATCATCACAACTCTATTAAAGCCGCGTAGCGCCTAAGGGAAAATCCGGCATCGCAGTCGCTTCTGTGCACTCTCATACCTAGCTTCCCAGGCACCGCGTCCGCCCCGCATGCGCCGTATACGGTCAACGATGCGAACTTCGAGCGCGTGCGCATGCTGCACGCCCAGGCTTCCTGGCCTCGACGTTCTTCCGATCCAGCTTGCTGCCAGCCAGCCTCCTGCTGAGAACTGCAGCCGCCGTCATAGCGATGCTGATCAGGAGGCATGCGACCGCAAAGCCCGATTCCACGAGATCGGCAGCTGCTCCATCGGGCGCCAGTGAGAAGAAGGCCCCGCCGACCAAAGCGACTGACAGTGCGGCACCAAGCTGCATTGCCGCGCTGACCATGCCGGCCGCCAGGCCCGCCCAGCGGGGCTCCACCAGATCGATGTTCAGCCGCACCAACGCGGGTACGGCAATTCCCTGGCCTACACCGATAAGCACCAGGGGCAGAGGAACAAGGGACGGCTTGCCGATCGCGGCAGCGCCAGCTGTCAATATCAGGCCCGTCACCTCCAGCCCCATACCGAATGCAGCCGCGCTCGATCCCAGCCATCGCGAGAGCCGCAGGCCCAACGGTGGCCCCAGCAGCTGTCCCATCCCGACCGGCAGGATCGCGAGCCCCGCAGCCAGGGCATCGCGGTGTAGACCCGCTTGCTGATATACCGCGAAGGTCAGGAAGAACGCCGCCAAGGCGTAGAAAAGGACCGCCGCCGCCAGGCCGAGATACAGCCCATTGGCTGGCGACAAGACCGAAGGAGGCACCAGGGGCGTACCGCCCGAGCGTTCCCGACGCTTTTCGTAGCGCCAGAAGATGACGAAGAGTGGTGGACTCAGCCCCAGCAATCCCAGGCTCCACCAGGGCCAGCCATGCTCGCGTCCTTCAATGAGGGGCACCACGACCGCGAGAACGCCAAGTGCCAGCAACAAAGCCCCTGCGAAGTCCATTCCCCCTGCATGTTCTTGCTTGGTTTCGCGCACCAACGTCAATGCGGCAGGCACGGCAAGAACAATGACGGGAACGTTGATGAGGAAGACGCTGCGCCACCCCATGCCCCAAAGATCTGCCGAGACCAGCACACCTCCAAGAAGCTGGCCGCCGACAGCGGCCAGCCCGAATGTTGCCCCGTACAGACTGAGCGCACGGCTCTTCTCGCTTGCCGGAAACATCGCATGGATGGACGCCAGCGCCTGCGGTGCCATAACGGCTGCAGAGATGCCTTGCAGAAGCCTGCCCAGGACCAGCATACCGGCCGAGCCTGCGAGCCCACAGATGGTCGATGCCAGCCCGAATCCGAGCATGCCTGCAACAAAAGCGCGCCGACGCCCATACAGGTCACCCAGGCGACCGCCCAGGATTAGGATGACGGCGTAGGCCATCGCGTAGACAGACACCACGAGCTGCGCCACATCCGCTGACGCATGCAGATCCGTCCTGATCGAGGGCAATGTTACGTTGACGATGAAAAAGTCCAATGGCGGCAGAAGCGTGCCGGTCAGGAGAACGGCCAAGGCAGGCCAGCGGCGCGCGTCGGTCGCACCCGGATTGGAATCAATGGGCATGGAGCTGGTCCTGGTAAGTCGCGCTCGGTCTTCGGGTCAGCGCATGCCGCCGGCGCCAATGATGCGTTCGCCGGTCACCCAGGCCGCATCAGAAGACGCGAGAAACAAGACGATCGAGGCGATGTCTGTTACCTGGCCAATCCGGCCGAGTGGAGTCTGCTGCTCGTTCCACACCTGGAAGTCAGACCCCATCACGCCATTGGCGTGCGTACCGTCTGTCTCGATGAGCCCTGGGTTCACTGAGTTGACGCGGATTCCACGTGGCCCCAGCTCGCGCGACAGCACGCCTGTGATGGCGTCGATGGCTCCCTTGGTACCGCTGTAGATCGAGCTCTCGGCCGGCAATATCCGCGTCACGAAGGAACTGATATTGATGATGCTGCTGCCTTCGGCGAGGAATGGGGCGGCCGCGCC
The DNA here is from genome assembly GCF_014841975.1 of Stenotrophomonas sp. CFBP 13724. Taxonomy (NCBI): domain Bacteria; kingdom Pseudomonadati; phylum Pseudomonadota; class Gammaproteobacteria; order Lysobacterales; family Lysobacteraceae; genus Stenotrophomonas; species Stenotrophomonas sp. CFBP 13724. Next base: position 1,338,050 of record NZ_JACYUW010000001.1, on the reverse strand, counting down.
AGTGACCAGAAGCGGGCCAAGCACGTTCAAATCAAACTGCTGGCGGTACAGTGCCTCGGTGGTGGCCTCGATCTTCGCGAACTGGTAGATGCCAGCGTTGTTGACCACGATGTCCAGCTGACCGAAATGATCGATGGTCGACTTGATCAGCCTATCCACTTCCGGCTTGTTGCGGACGTCGGCGCGCACCGCAATCGCGCGTCCACCCTCCCCTTCAATGCCGGCGACCACGTCCTTCGCCTCGCTTTCGCTCGTCGCAAAGTTCACAACCACCTTGGCGCCTTCGGCTGCCAAGCGGCGGGCTATGCCCGCGCCGATTCCTTTGGATGCGCCTGTTATCAGCGCCACTTTACCGTTCAGCTTACTCATGTCGTCCAACTCCAATGGCAGCAACGTCGATGCAGGGCGCATGTTGCCCCTGACAGGGTTGTTTGAGGACTGCCGTTCCTGCATATTCCGCGTACATTCTTGAACGGGTGGCCATGGCGTGGACTGGAGTGATATCCGCATATTTCTTGCGGTCGTCCGCGGAAGATCGCTGGGCGAGGCAGCTCGCAGCCTGGGCGTGAGCCATCCGACGGTGGGTCGTCGGATAAAGGCGCTCGAGGACGAGGCCGAGCAGCCTCTGTTTCGTAGAACGAAGGACGGCCTTGTACTTACCGATACGGGAGACGCGGTGCTCGCACTTGCTGAATCCATGGAGGAATCGGCGCTGTCCATGGAGCGGCGCTTGGCCGGCAACCATGAGCGCCTGGAAGGCATTCTGCGGATCGCCGCAGCCGACTGGTTCGCCGCGTACGTCCTGGCGCCCATATTCATTGAACTCGGGCGCCTTCACCCTGCCGTCGTGCCCGAGGTTATTGCGAGCTACCGCCTTCTTGATCTCTCCCGTCGCGAGGCCGACGTTGCCTTTCGCATCGTGCCATTCAGTGAGCCGGACATTGTCCAGCGTCGGCTGATGACGATGCCGTACGGCCTCTACGGATCGGCGGCAACAGCGCAGGCGGTGATCGATGACCCGCAATCGGTGCGCTTGATTCTCATGAATTCAGCCCAGGCCCACTTCCCTGACGTCACTTGGTTACTGGACCGGTTCCCTCACTCCAAGCGCTCGCTGACCAGCACCAGCCGTAGCGTTCAGGCCCAGATGTGCCTTCGGGGCAACGGCGTTGCAGTGTTGCCAAGACCATTGGCGGAAGGCGTGGAAGGTCTTCGTCGCATCGATCTGCTCGGGCAGCCCCCCAGTAGGGACATCTGGGTTGGTTACCACCAGGACCTCCGCCACATGGATCGGCTGCGCGCACTGCTGGAGATCACCGAACAAATGCTGAGGGAACCCGCGAGTCCTTCCGATGGCCAGAGAAACCAGCACCCCCGGCAGACCTGAGGATCCGGAGCAGGTGCGCCGGGAAGGTCTGCGCCGGCTGCAGTTAGTGGAAGCCATCAAGCTCGACGCCCCACCCCTGCCCTGCGAGGTGGAGCCGATACGTCGCCGGCCGGGCGCGCTTCGTGTGGCGGGTATCCGCGCACGCCACACCCCCACCACCGTGGCGTCCATTCCGCACCGGCGATGGTGCAGGCGTTCGATCCGGGTGAGCTGGCGCAGTTGGGCGCACCGCTTTCTGTAATTGCGGGGGAAGCCGATGAGGTGGCCTCGCCCGCGACCAACAGCAAGGTTATTGCCGCAGCGGGTGGCAAGGCGCACCTGCAGGTATTGCCCACGGTGGGCCACTACGATTTCTTGGCCGAGTGTACCGGCCTGGCCCGGCAGCGGGTTGGCAAGCTGTGCGAAGTGGAGGCTGAAAAGTCGGCTACACATGCGGCAGCAATCCGGCAGGCAAAGGTACTGTTTGACTCCGCGCTGCGACAAGCTCAAGAGAGCCAGCGGGCGATAGTCCCCGCCCCTCAAATCCCCGCCGACTTTTTTGACCAGCGCCTTCCCCGCCTCCGGATCGGGCGATCTGCATCCAGCCGCCCCCTCCCCTCCCTCACTCATTCATTCAGCGCGAACGCCCGCCGCCACTCGCGCGGGCTCACCTGGAAGGCTCGATTGAAGCTCTGGCGGAACGACACGGCCGTGCGGTACCCGGATTGCTCCGCTACCTGATCGATGGACAGTGACGTCGATTCCAGCAGGTCCTTGGCGCGACGCAGCCGCTCGGCATCCAGCCAGGCACCCACCGTCATGCCCGTGGCCTTCTGGAAGCGTCGGGTAAATGATCGCCGGCTCATTGCGACCCGTCCGGCAAGCTCATCCAGCGAATGATCCCGGCGCAGGTCTTCGCGGATGTAGTCCAGCAACCGGCTGAGCAGTGCGTCCTGCGGTGAATCCGGCAGGGGTTGGTCGATGTACTGGGACTGGCCCCCTTCGCGATGCGGCGGCAGGACCATGATGCGCGCGATGCGGTTGGCCTCGCGGGCACCGCAGAGTTTCCTGACCAGATACATGCAGCAATCCAATGCAGCGCCGGTTCCGGCCGACGTGACGATGCGATCTTCATCGACGTAGAGCGCGTTCATGTCCAGCCTGACCGTCGGGAACCGTCCGTGGAAGTCGCCCTCTGCCAGCCAATGCGTGGCGGCCGGACGTCCGTCCAGCAAACCCGCGTAAGCCAGTGCATAAGCGCCGTAGCACAGACCCACGACATGCGCGCCGCGTCGATGCGCAGCGATCAGCTTCGCGCGCAGCGCACCGCTGGGCGCCTCATCCAGATCGTTCCAGCCGGGGATGATCACTACGTCGGCCTGGTCGAGCAGCTCAAGGCCCCCGTGAGGCGTCACTGCCACCTGCCCGCCCGACAACGTGACCCCCTGCCGCTCGGAGGCGATACGGAGCTGGAACAGCGACCGGTTGTCCATTTCGATGTCGAAAATCATGAGGGGTACGGAAAGATGGAAGGCACTCACGCCCTCCGGCGCGACCACGACCACCGGGATGGGTGCTGGTTCCTGCTGGGCTGAACGGTCAGTGGGCATGGCCCGAATCCATCGATGTTGGTCTCTCAGGCCAGTATTCACAGGTTGCTGCGGGCGTCAATCTGGGCGTCATCCATCCAATCGGACATACGCACATGAAATCGACCTCGCTCGCCTTGGCGGCGCTGTTGGCACTCGGCCTCGCCACCGCTGCCGACGCTGCAGACACCCCTGCCACGACTACGTCCATCCAGCAGATCCGCAACGCAACGGCCAGGATCACCTATGGCGATACGGTGCTGCTGGTGGACCCGATGCTCGCTGCCAAAGGCGCCTATCCGGGCTTCCCGGACACCTATCGCAGCGAGCTGCGCAATCCGACGGTCGAGCTCCCGTTCGACGTCGGCCAGGTGCTGAAGGACGTGGATGCCGTGCTGCTGACCCACACCCATCTGGATCATTGGGATCCCGCCGCGGAAACGCTCATCCCGCGCCAGATGCCGATGTTCGTACAGCACGAAGCAGACGCTGCCCTGCTCCGCGCGAAGGGGTTCGCTGACGTGCGCATCCTTCCCGCACACACCACGTTCGGCGGAGTGCGCATCACCCGCGTCGCTGCCCAGCATGGCTCGGCGGACATGTTCAAGGTCGAGCCGCTGGCTACGCTGCTCGGCAGCGTCACCGGCTTCGTGTTCGAGAAATCCGGCCAACCGACCATCTACCTCGCCGGTGACACCGTGTGGACCGGAGACGTGCAGGACGCGATCAAGCGCCATACCCCGGACGTCATCGTGCTCAACACCGGCGATGCACGGGTGAAGGGTTTCGATACCGGCATCATCATGGGCGTGGACGACACCTCGCGTGTCCACGCGCTCGCGCCGAAGGCAAAGATCGTGGCGGTCCACATGGATGCGGTGAACCACATGACCGTCTCCCGTGCTGACCTCCGCCGCTACGTGGATGAAAAAGCAATCCAGGACAGCGTGCTGATTCCTGAAGATGGCGAAACCCTGACTTTCTGAAGGAGTGATGATGAAAACCGCACTGATTGTTGTCGATATCCAGAATGACTATTTCGCGGGCGGCCGCTTCACGCTGGAGAACAGCGAGACGGCGCTGGCGGCGTCGCTGGAGGCCATCGCAAAGGCCAGGCAGGCCGGCGAGTTGGTCGTGGGAATCCAGCACATCGCGCCGAGCGAGGGTCCGTTCATGGCGCGGGGAACCGCGGGCGCTGACCTGCATCCCGCCATCGCCGAGGCGTTGCAGGGCTGCCCTTTCATCGAGAAGCATCAGGCCGACAGCTTCCTTGGCACGCGCCTGGGCGAAACGCTGGCTGCGCAGGATGTCACCGCCATCCGACTGGTCGGCATGATGACCCAGCACTGCATCACGCACACGGCGCTGTCGCCGGAGGCGGCCGGCCTGGAGGTCACCATCGTGGGCGCAGGCTGCGCCGCACCGACAGCCACCCTCAGCGCCATCGCGCTGGCCGGCCTGTCCGGTCGTTGCAAGGTGGTCTGATCCGCGTTGTCCAGGCCGGCTTCGGTGGTGCAGGGATCATAGCGATCCAGCTGGCAAAACATCTGGGCGCGTTCGCTGCCATCAGCACCAGCAGGGCCAATGTGGGGGCGGGCCAAGGGCAAGGTGGTGGTGGAGGTGCTGTAGCGCCAGCCGGTGATGGGTGCGTGGGACGTTCAACTCAGCGCCACGATGCCGCTTGAGACTAAAGGCAGGCCCCAGCGTACAACTCTGGGTCAGGCGGGGATGCGACCGGGAACGCGCCCTCGAATGAGCGCCTTGGACCGCGTTGTTCTTTGTACAGCTCGATAATAAGGCTACCGGATACAACGCACAAAAGCCGGCGTCCCGCCATCGGATGTTGCCCCAGAGCGACGCGTCGCAATGCCCGACGTACACCAGGCCGCATTCTGACTCCACTATGACGGAGGGGCCCCGTGCCGGGAGATCGTCGCGAGCGGGTCCCGTTACGGGCACAGTGCTTACCTAGCGCGCTGCCGGCGCTGGTGGAGACAGATGCCAATGCAGATTTATGAGCAGGCGATCGCAGATCGGCGGATCGCGGTTGCTCAAGCAGACCATCGTCATGTCGTTGGTCGGGTAGACCGAAAGCGCCGCGCTGGTGCCGGCCGCGCCCCCGCCGTGGCCCCAATGCGGGAACTCTTCCGGGCCGGACGAGATGAAGCCATAGCCATACCAGTTGGTTTGCTGCTTGATCGCCTCCTGCAACAGCGGCAATGGGATCAAGCTGCCTGCCTTGAGCGCGTCGACGAAGCGCAACTGATCTTCCACGGTGGAAACGCCTCCCCCGGCTGGCGACCCTTGCCACGGAAGCTGGCTGGCACTGGGTACCAGCTTCCCGTCCTCGTCTTCGGTATAGCCGCTCGCGATACCCGACATGTGTTCCCTGTCTGGATAGTACGTCGCGGTCATGCCGGCAGGATGGAAGATGTGCTCATCCAGATAGGTGTAGTAGCCCTGCCCGCTGACTTCTTGCACCAGCGCGCCGAGCAGCAGGAAGCCGTAGTTCGAATAATCGAAGGCTGATCCGGGCGCAAACGACGGGCCGCGATCACCGTTGAGCTTCATGAGATCGTCGATGGTGCGGGCCCAGGCGCGATTTGCGCCCTCCTCCGGCAGGAGTACGCCAATATCGCCGGTGCCACCCTGATGGGAGAGCAGTTGCCGGATGGTGACCTTCGCCATCTCCTTGTTCGGATAGTCCGGCAGATACTTCCCGATGGGATCGTCGAACTGCAGCGTGCCGGCTTCGATCATCTGCAATACCGCAACCGCGGTGAACATCTTGCCTTGGGAGGCGAACAGGAAGGGGGTATCCAGGCGCACGGGCACGTGGTTTTCACGATCTGCCAGTCCGAATGCCTTGCCGTACAGCCGCTTGCCATTGCGTTCGATGACGAGCGCGCCAGAGAAACGGTCGGCCCTCGAAAGCTGCGTGGCGAATGAATCCAGCGCCTTCAGTGCCTCATCCTCCGGCAACGGCTGCGGTTCCTGCTTGATCTCAGCGAGTTTGGTGTCGCCAGCTGCTCCAGCCGTGATCGTGATCCGCCTGTATGCCGGGAAACTGCGCTCGCGTGTCATCGCCACGAATATCCCCGGCTCGTTCCGCTCAACCTTTACCACGTCCAGACCGCCGGTTTCTTCGCGGCTGTCGAGCAGGTAGTCCAGGTTGAGATCCGCGTCGGCGAAGTGGTGCGCGTTGAACGCCTGCAGCCTGGCCTTGTCGTTGCTGTTGAACGCCACCAGCCAGGCATCAAACGCGGCTTCGGCAGGCGGCTTGGCAACGGCGGTTGATGCCAGCACAAGCAGCGCGGCCGCTACACCCATGCGTTGGAACAGGATCATGCTTGTCGGTACGGTCATGCGCTCTCCATTGCGTCCTGGCCGGGTTGACTATTGGACCAGACGCAAGCGCAGTCAATGCCCGTACCTGCGGAACCGGCCGGTTGCCTGAAGTAGCCCTTATCACCGATCATTCAGCGCTAGCGTTTTGCACCCACGGAGAACATCTTGAAAGGACTCCTGCTCAACATCGCCATTTCGTTGACAGCGGTGACGATCTCGCTTTACGCCCTGCATGAAGCAGGCCAGGCAAATGACCCATCCCGCATCCTGGAAGCCCGTGGCCTGATCGTCAGGGACGCCTCCGGAGTTGCCCGCGTGGAGATAGGCGCGCCGGTGAACGGGCCCATGATCCTTGGAAAACGCGAAGAACGCGTCGCGCCCGCGGCGGGCATCCTGCTCAATGGCCCAGACGGCAATGAGCGCGGCGGCTACCTGACGGTCGACACCGGCGATGAGGCGGTGCTGACGCTGGATGGTGCAGGCGACGGCAGTGAAGTGTTCAAGGTAGTGGCCAATGAAAAGGCCGGTGCGTCCTTGTTCGTCATCCACCAGAACGGGTCGGTCGCCATGCTGACGACCTACCAGGGCCATCCTGAGCTCCGCTTCATCGAGAAGGATGGCACGGTGAGCTACTCGCAGGGGGCCAAAGAGTAGCGCGCTTCCGGCGCCCTACTCCCCTTCTGCGTGCTGAAACGGGCGCTGGGCCATCACCTTGTCCGGGGTGATCGGCGTACTGCGGATGCGCTTGCCCGTGGCGTGATGGATGGCGTTGCAGATCGCCGCCGACACGCCCACCAGGCCGATCTCCCCTACCCCCTTCGCACCGAGGCTGCTGACCACCCGGTCGTCTTCCTCCACGAACAGCACGTCCACGTCATGGATATCGGCATTGACCGAGACGTGGTACTGGGCCAGATCGTGGTTCATGAAACGGCCAAACCGGTGGTCGGATTCGGTGTGCTCGTGCAGCGCCGCGCCGATGCCCCACACCACCCCGCCGATGATCTGGCTGCGTGCGGTAGTGGGATTGAGAATGCGACCTGCGGCGATCGCACTGACCACGCGCATCACCCGCACCGTGCCGAGCTCCTCGTCCACCCGTACCTCCACGAACACGGCGCTGTGCGTGGCGCGGGTATAGCGGCGCTGCTTCAACACATTGGGCAGCAGCAGGTACTTGGCTTCGATGCTGGCTTTGTCGGCGTCGGCCAGCAGCGTGGTGAGTGCAACGGCGCTGCCCGGGTCAGCCCGCAGTGCCATGCTGCCATTGGCGAATACCACGTCATCGACGCCGGCGCGGCTGAACGCCGAGTCCTTCCTTCCAGCAGCAAGCGCGAGCAGCTGCCGGCGCAGCTTGGCACAGGCCCCGTCCACTGCCGAGCCCACCGTGCTGACATGCGATGAGCCGCCCTCGATCGGGGCCACCGGCAGCGTGGAATCACCCAACTGGAAGGTGACCTGTTCCAGCGGAAGGCCCAGCGCCTCGGCGGCGATCATGCTCATCACGGTATAGGTGCCGGTGCCGATATCGGTGGCCGCGCTGCTGACCACCAGGCGGCCATCGGCATGCAGCTCGGCATGGGCGCGCGCGAACATCTGCATCGCGTCCCACTGGCCGGTCGCCATGCCCCAACCGACCCATTCGTTGCCTTCGCGGCGCGCGCGCGGCCGTGGCGCGCGATCGGCCCAGCCGAAGCGCTCGGCACCGCGGCGGTAGCACTCGCGCAACGCCTTGGTGGAGAACGGTTTGCCATCGGCAGGATTGGTTTCGGCGTAGTTCTTCAGCCGCAGCGCCAGCGGGTCCATGCCGATTTCATTGGCCAGCTCGTCCATCGCCACTTCCAGCGCATGCATGCCATGCGCCGCGCCCGGGGCGCGCATGTCGATCGGCGTGTACTGGTCCAGGTCGACCAGTTTGTAGCCCACATGCACGTTGTCGCAGGCGTACAGCTGGCCGCTCCAGTTGACCACCACCTCCACGTAGTCCTCGATGCGCGATGTCTCGGCCACGGCCTCGTGCCAGATCGAGCGCAAGGTTCCATCGGCATCGGCGGCGAGCTTTACCCGCTGCACGGTCTCTGGACGGTGCCCGAAAGTGAACATCTGCTGGCGCGTGAGGACAACGCGCACCGAGCGCTCCAGCGCCAACGCGCCCATCACCGCCAGCGGAAGCTGGTACTGCGGGCGAAGCCCGGAGCCGAACGCGCCGCCCACGTAGGCGTTGCGTACGGTGACCTTGCGCTTGGGCAGGCCGAACACATGCGACACATACCAGCGGCTGTTCTGCGAGCCCTGGGTCTTGTCATGGATGGTCAGGTGGCCGTCGTCACCGCGGATCACAGTGCTGGCGAACAGCTCCATCGGGTTGTGGTGCTCCACGCCGCTGTAGAAATCGGCCGATATGCGGTGCGTGGCCTGTGCGAAAGCCTGGTCCGGCTCGCCTTTGTCCTTCGGCGGCGCGGAGAATCCGGCCTTCATCTTGCGCGGCTCACGCGCTCGTTCGACGGAGGTGACCAGGTTGGTTTCGTGCGCCTCAACCTCATAACGCACGCCCACCAGCCCGGCCGCGTGACGCGCCGCCTCGAAGGTCTCGGCCAGCACCAGCGCGACCGGCTGGCCGCTGTAGCGGATCTGTGCGTCGTACAACGGCCGGAACGGTGATCCCGCAGGGGCCGTCATGTCCTTGTAGAAGACGCCAGCACCGCGCATGTGCGGGCGATTGAGGTGGGTCAGCACCTGCAGCACGCCCGGCACGGCCAGCGCGGCGTCCAGGTCAAAGCCGAGGATGCGCCCCTTTGCGATGCTGCTGTTGACCACCACGCCATGGACCAGATCCTCCGCCGGCCATTCGGCCGCGTAGCGCGCCTGGCCAGTCACTTTGGCCCGGCCATCGATGCGCGGCGTCCCGGTCCCTGTCGGTACGTGGCCGGTTCCCGGCTCGGCAACGGGCACCTGCGGTTGCTTGGGATAGGCGCTCATGCGGCATGCTCCGGTTGGCCGCGGCGTCGGCCACGATTGTCGATGGTGCCCTCGGCTGCGGCCTGCAGGGCGCGCACCACGGCGCGGCGTGCAAGCGGGATCTTGAAGGCGTTCTGACCCTGCGACTGCGCCCCTGCCAGCAACCGTTCGGCCGCTGACTCGAAGGACACCTCGCCCGGCATCGTGCCGATCAGCAGCTGTTCGGCGTGCGGGCTGCGCCATGGCTTGTGCGCCACGCTGCCCAGGGCCAGCCGCGCATCGGCGATGCGTCCGTCGGGCCCGATTTCCAGCGCGGCGGCGACCGAAACCAGCGCGAACGCGTAGGACAGGCGCTCGCGGATCTTCAGGTAGGCACTATGCGCAGCGAACCGCCCGGCTGGCGGAAGCGTCAGATGGGTGATCAGCTCGTCTGCCGCCAGTGTGCTGTCCTGTTCGGGCTGGTCGCCCGGCAGGCGATGGAACTCGCCGAAGGGGATTTCGCGGGTGCCCCGCAGACTGGCCACATGCACCGTGGCATCGAGCGCTGCCAGCGCGACGCACATATCGGAGGGGTGCGTAGCGATGCAGTGCTCGCTGGCGCCGAGGATCGCGTGGTACTTGGTCAGCCCGCCCACGGCCGAACAGCCGCTGCCCGGTTCGCGCTTGTTGCAGGGCGTCGCACGGTCGTAGAAATAGGTGCAACGCGTGCGCTGCAGCAGGTTGCCTCCGTTGCTGGCCATGTTGCGGATCTGCGGCGAGGCCGCCGCCAGAATCGCTGCCGAAAGCAGGGGATACTCGCGTTCCACCAACGGGTGGTACGCCGTATCGGCATTACGGGCGGTGGCGCCGAGCTGCAGACCGCCCTCTTCGGTGGCGGTGATGGCGTCCAGCGGCAGCGCGTTGACATCCAACAACCCGCTGGGCTGCATCACCTGCAGCTTCATCAGGTCGAGCAGGTTGGTGCCGCCGGCGATGGGCTGGATGGGGCGCGCGGGCGCGCTGGCAAGCTGCTGCAAGGCCTGCTGCAGCGACGCGGCGCGTTCGTAGGTGGGGGGAATCATGCGGGCACCGTGCCGGGTGTCCAGCGCGCGGGGGATGGCTCCGGGGCGTCCGGCGGGCCTTGAATTTCTTCAAGAACCGTCATGACCGCATCGGTGATCTGCGGGTAAGCTCCGCAACGACAGATGTTGCCACTCATCAGTTCACGTACCTGATCACGGGTGCAGGCTTGACCCTCATTGATCAAACCCTGCGCCGAACACAGTTGGCCGGGCGTGCAGTAGCCACATTGCAGGGCATCGTTGGCGATGAAGGCCTGTTGCAGGGGATGCAGGGAGTCGCCGTCCGCCAGCCCTTCAACGGTGGTGATGTCAGCGCCCTGCTGCATGACCGCCAGGGTCAGGCAACTATTGATGCGGCGCCCGTCGAGCAGCACCGTGCACGCGCCGCATTGGCCGTGGTCACAACCCTTCTTGGTGCCGGTCAGCTGCAGGCGGTCACGCAGCAGGTCCAGCAGGCTGACCGTGGATTCGACCTCAAGCGTATACGCCTCGCCGTTGATGGTCAGGCGCAGCGGATAGAGGGGGGAAGCGTGCGTGGCGGGGAGCGGCGGCGTGGCCGTCCGGGATGCAGGGAAATCGCTCATGGCAGGTCCGGCTAGGGCGTCTGCCAACCACCCTGCGCCTTGGCTCGTCTATTCCGGGTGCACGTTGCATGTGCTGCGTGCGAAGTCGTGCCGGTCGAGCTCGGCGGTTGCCTTCTCCGCAGCGCCCGGAAGCGCCACGGTTCCTTTGCTTCCCGCAGCGGAGGCCGGGGAAAGGGCTGCCGCTGTTGGAAACACGACGGCAACGCCGAGGGTGAGCAGTTGTCGGGTGCACATGGGCACGTCTCCTTGGACGAGGATCAGCCGGCGGGCCGGGAAAGGGGCGGGTATCCCGCTTCGGCAAGTGCGGCGAGGAACACGGCTGGCTCCAGCACCGTGTCCACGCTCACCGTCCGCGCTGCCATGTCGATCTGGATTCCGGCCGAAGGGTCGGCACCCAGCAAGGCGGCCCTCACCGGCTTGGCGCAGGAACCGCACGTCATCTGGGGAATGTGGAACTGAAGCATGGTCATCTCCTGGTGGGTTGGCACGCCGACTACTTTCCGCGTTGCCAACGTGGCAAGGTCAACCTGCTTCTTCGAGGAAATAGCATCGTCCTTGGCGTGCATTCATGTCCTCGCGGATGCTGCCGACGGCCCTCCGGTTCAACCGTTGCGCGGCAGGCTCCTGCGCGCACGCGGCGAAGCCGGCGTATCCGTGCCGAAGCGCGGCGTCCTGCGCGGGGAGGCCGCCGGGGCGCTGTCTTTCCCGGCACCGACGGGCTCTGCGAGCTCTTCGATGATCGGGCAGTCGGGGCGATCGTTGCCGTGGCAGCTGCTGGCAAGATCACGCAGTGTGCGCGCCATCGCCTGCAGTCCGCTGATTCTGTCCTCCAGTTCGGCAACGTGCGCCAAAGCGACCCGCTTCACGTCCGCGCTGGCACGTTCGCCGTCACGCCACAGCAGCAACAGCTCGGCGATCTGTTCCACCGTGAAGCCAAGGTCGCGCGAGCGGCGGATGAAGCGGAGGGTGTGGGCGTCCTGCTGGGTGTAGCAGCGATAGCCGGCCTCCGACCGGGCAGCGGGCGGGATCAGGCCGATGCCTTCGTAGTAACGGATCATCTTGGCCGACACGCCGGAGGCCTTCGCTGCTTGTCCGATGTTCACGCTGGTTTCCCTTGCACGCTGTGCGGTCAGTATGGAGCACGCGCGAGCGGTGCGCGGAAGCGCTTCAGCCGCAGCGCGTTCACCAACACGAAGATGCTTGAAAGGGCCATCGCCGCAGCGGCGAAAACCGGTGACATCAAGGTGCCGTTGAAGGGATACAGGACGCCGGCCGCGACCGGGATCAGCACGGCGTTGTAGGCGAAGGCCCAGAACAGGTTCTGCTTGATGTTGCGCAGCGTGGACCGGCTCAGTGCGATGGCGTTGACCACCCCGCGCAGGTCACCGGCCATCAGCACCACGTCGGCGGCCTCGATCGCCACATCGGTCCCCGTGCCGATCGCCAGGCCCACATCTGCTTCAGCCAGCGCCGGCGCATCGTTGATGCCGTCACCAACGAAGGCCACCCGTGCGCCGTCCACGCGGAACCGCTTGAGCGCGGCGACCTTGCCATCGGGCAGCACCTCGGCCGCCACGTCGTCGATGCCAAGCTGGCGAGCGATCGCCGCTGCGGTAGCGGCGTTGTCACCTGTGATCATCGCAACGCGCAGCCCGAGCGCATGCAGTGCCTTGATCGCCTCCGGCGTGGTGTCCCGGATCGGGTCGGCTACCGCGATGATCGCCGCCAGGCGACCGTCGATCGCGGCATACAGAGGACTCTTTCCCTCCGTACCCAATCGCTGCGCGACCGGCAGGAACACGCTGGCATCCAGGCCCAGCCGGGCCATGAAACGGTCTGCTCCGACGGCCACCTGCTGACCGTCAACAGTTGCCGTCACCCCGAAGCCCGGCGTCGCATCGAAGCCTTCGGCCGCCCCGACGGCAAGGCCGTGCCGGGTGGCAGCGGCCACGATGGCCTCGGCGATCGGATGCTCCGAGCGGGACTCCACGGCCGCGACCAGCGCCAGCACCCGGTCATGATCATAGCCTGCGGCCGGCACCAGATCGGTCAGTTCAGGGTGGCCCTTGGTCAGCGTTCCGGTCTTGTCCAATGCCACCACGCTGACATCGCGCAGGGCCTGCAGTGCCTCGCCTTTGCGGAACAGCACGCCGAGTTCGGCCGCGCGGCCGGTACCCACCATGATCGACGTCGGCGTGGCCAGCCCCATCGCACAAGGGCAGGCGATGATCAGCACGGCCACCGCGTTGACCAGCGCGAAGGTCAGCGCTGGCGAAGGCCCGAACACCAGCCACGCCACGAAAGTAAGCGCCGCCGCAGCCATCACCGCCGGCACGAACCACAGCGTCACCTTGTCCACCAGTGCCTGGATCGGCAGCTTGGAGCCCTGCGCCTGCTCAACCAGGCGGATGATCTGCGCCAGCACCGTGTCCGCGCCCACGCGGGTGACGCGGAAGCGGAAAGCGCCGGTCCGGTTCAGGGTGCCACCCACTACCCCGGCACCCACGCCCTTGGATACAGGCGCCGGCTCCCCGGTGATCATGCTTTCGTCCACCCAGGAAGCGCCTTCGACGACCTCCCCGTCCACCGGTACCTTTTCACCCGGGCGGACCGACACCACGTCGCCGGCAGCCACCTGGTCCAGCGGTATCTCCATGGTGCCGTCGCCGCGCTCTATCCGCGCGGTCCGCGGCTGCAGTCCTACCAGTCGCTTGATCGCCTGCGAAGTGCGTCCCTTGGCGCGGGCCTCCAGCGTGCGGCCCAGCAGGATCAGCGTAACGATCACCACGGCAGCTTCGAAGTAGACGTTCGCGGTGCCGGGTGGAAGCACCTGCGGGGCGAACGTTGCAACCACCGAGTAGGCATAGGCTGCAGAGGTACCGAGCGACACCAGCGAGTTCATGTCCGGCCCGCCGCGCAGCAGGGCCGGCACGCCTGCGCGGAAGAAGCGCAGCCCCGGCCCGAGCAGGACCAGCGTGGCCAATGCGAACTGCAGGTACCAGCTGGTCTGCTGGCCGAGCGTATGCATCACCCAGTGATGCACGGACGGCACCAGGTGCGAGCCCATCTCAAGCACGAAGACCGGCAGACCGAGGACCGCGGCAAGCAACAGTGAACGACGCAGGCCAGCCGCTTCGGTCTCGCGGCGCGCGGCCTGCTGGTCTTCCGCCCCGGCATGCGCACCCATCACCGGATGGGCACGATAGCCGGCCTTTTCGATGGCACCTGCGAGCTGGCCGAGGGTGACCACCCCGGCAAAGTGGCCCACCTGGACGCGTTCGGTGGCCAGGTTCACATCGGCCTGGACCACGCCGGGAACCTGTCGCAGGGCTTTCTCCACCCGTCCCACGCAGGAGACGCAGGTCATGCCCTGGATCATCAGCGCGCTGCTTTCCTCCGGCAGCGCATAGCCTGCCTTGACCACCGCATCGGCCACTGCCTGCGGGTCGGGCACACCGTTGAACGTGACCTGCGCACGTTCGGTAGCCAGGTTGACCACTGCTGTTCTCACGCCGGGAACCGCATTGAGCGCGCGCTCGATGCGTGCGGCGCAGGACGCGCAGGTCATTCCCGTGATCGGGACGCTCAGCGCCCCATTGGACGGGTAGCGTCCCCCGGAAGCGTCTGGAAGAACGGCCGAAGCCATGGCGTATACCTCGAAAGCTCAAGTTGGGGGACAGTCTGGGGATTCCCACCGTGGGAAGGTCAAGGTGGCGCCTCCCCGGCGCGCCGACCCGGCGGGCCCGGCACTCCGGAACCACCCGCCCTCGGCGCGGCGGCTTGCTTTCCTGCTTCCGGCGTCGCGGCGACGGCAACACAGCGGCGATTTTCGTACCCATCCTGAGCCATCGGGAAGCCGTCAAGCGCGCGTGACCTGTGCGTCTACACCTGCGCGCCATCCACACACAGTTGCTTCTCACCGCGTTGCCAGCGCAGGCGGCAGCATCGAGCTTCCTCATCCATGAGATCCGCGCCATGTCCTTCGCCACTCCCCTTCATGCCGCCGTCGTCGCCCTGGGCCTGATCGCCAGCGGCGCCTCCAATGCACAGACCAGCGCAGCCCCCGCCCCATCGAGCAGCGCTGCGTCCACCGCCAACGCCCCGTCTGGCGAACTGCGCCAGCAGCAGGCCCTGGGGGTGCTTTCGGCAATCAACCAGGCGGAAATCAACGCCGGGCAGCTTGCTCTGTCGCGGGCCCAGACCGAACCTGCCCGCCAGTATGCGCAGACCATGATCCGCGCGCACACGGAGAACGAAAAGATGCTGGCAGCCTGGAAGCCCGACCGCAGCAGCGCACCGGCGCAGGCCAGGACCACCGAGGCAAAGGCTGAAGCCGCCGCATTGGCCAGGCACCAGGGAGCCGCGTTCGACAGTGCTTACCTGCAGGCCATGGTGAAGGACCATCGCAAGGCGCTGCAGACGCTGGATGACAGCCTCCTGCCTGCAGCAACCGATGCCCAGGTGCGCGCGTTCCTGCAGCAGACGCGTGGCCACGTGGCCGATCACTTGGCCCAGGCCGAGCGCCTGGCTGGCACCCCCGCCACCGGACGCTGATCGACCAAGCCCACACCGTGCGCGCCGCGCAGCAACATGGCGCGCCGGGGGGGCGTTCACCCTCACCTTCGACCCGGATGGCCTGAAACTAGTGCGCGTCCGCTGGCTGCGGCACCGGTTGGCCGGAGGGTGCGCCGTGCTGCGCGTGGCGGTTGCCGGAAGGGTCTTCGATCTGGATGACCTGGCCGCGCTGCCAGGCATCGGCGCCCGGATCGATCGGCGGCGAGGGAATATCGGCGCGCGCCGCCCTGCGCTCCCCACTGTCGATGCCGATCCGCTGATCACGCGCCGCCAGCATGGCCTGGTCGATCTGGCCGTCGGCGGTGAACCCCATCATCAGCTGGGGCATGCCCCGCGGCAGGTCCTTGTCCAGGTCGGTATGCCAGGTGTGCCACGTCTTGCCATAGGTGCCTACCAGTTTCTCCATCAGCGCATGCTCGGCCGGCGCGGGGATGCCGGGCGCCACCAGCTGGCCCGATTTCACTTCGTGCACGTGGCTGTGCCACAGTTTCTTCTCCGGCTCGGGCAGGCTGCCGAACAACGCCCCGCTGATGATGTACTCCACGCCCATCAGCTTGGCGTCGCTGACGTTGCCATCGTAGATGGTGCACTGGATGACGTCCTCGTTGAGGATGCTGCAGTAATGGTGCGCTTCCATCTGCCCTGCCGGGTGCCCATTGTAGAAATGAAAACCGTCGAGGTAGGCGTTGATCGCTTCGATCGGCGGGCGGTCCTGCAGCAGCGCCGCACCCGCGTCCAGTGCCTTGGTGGCGGGCGCCGCCTCGGCCCCGGGCGCCTGCACGCTGGAGGAGGTGGTGCCCCCACCGCAGGCGGCCAGCGCGAGCACGGCAGTGGTGTTGAGGAAGGCAATGCGCATGGAATACCCCTTGTGCTTGATGGAAGGGCGGGCAGCTGCGATCAGTCGTCCTGCGCCCACCGTGAAAGGTTCTGCTGGAGCGTGTCGATGCCGGCCCATGGATCCTTGCGGCGTCGTTTCAGCCGGGCAGGTACATCGCGGAGGGTGAAACTGTCGGCGCGCTTCAACCTGGGCAGTTCGGTCCAGGAGATGGGGAGTGCCACCGGCGCGCCCGGCCGGCCGCGCAACGAATAGGACGCGACCGCTGTGGCGCCGCGTCCGTTGCGGAGATAGTCCACGAAGATCCGCCTGTTGCGCAGGCGTTTGCTCGACGTGGCCAGGAAACGATCGGGCTCGGATCGGGCGAGCGCGTCGGCAAACCCGTGCGCGAAGCGCTTGGTAAGGTCCCAATCGCAGCCCGGCTGCAACGGCACCACCACGTGCAACCCCTTGCCGCCGGACACCCGCAGGAAGGATTCCAGCTCCAGCTGCTGCAGCAGCCTGCGGATGTCGGTGGCCGCCTTCTTGACCTCCGAAAAAGGCACGTCCGGGCCCGGGTCGAGGTCGAACACCACGCGATCGGCCCGATCGGGCGAGGCAGCATGGCTGCCCCATGGATGGAACTCCAGCGCGTTGAACTGCACCAGCTCCAACACGCTGGCCGCATCTTCCACCACCAGGTAGTGCGCATTGACGCCGGTGTCCTCCTTCAGCCGCACCGAGCCCACGCGCTCCAGGCCGGCCGTGTGGTGCTTCTGGAAGAAACACGGCCTCGAGGTCCCCGAGGGGCAGCGGATAATCGACAACGGCCGCCCGATGATTTCCGGCAGCAGGTGGTCCATCACGGCGGTGTAGTAGTCCCAGACCTCCTGCTTGGTCGCCTGG
The DNA here is from genome assembly GCF_014841975.1 of Stenotrophomonas sp. CFBP 13724. Lineage (NCBI taxonomy): Bacteria > Pseudomonadati > Pseudomonadota > Gammaproteobacteria > Lysobacterales > Lysobacteraceae > Stenotrophomonas > Stenotrophomonas sp. CFBP 13724. The sequence goes on along the minus strand of NZ_JACYUW010000001.1, from coordinate 1,320,849 downwards.
ATATCCGGGAAGATCACCTTGGTCGGGCTTGACAGCGCCGGCGGCGCACGTGCTGCCACCACCGTAGGACCTTTGCCTTCAGCGGCGCGGAGCGCGCTGGCCGGCCGCCGCGAAGGCCGCGCCGTGGCCACGGCAGTGCCTTGGCCACGGTCGCTGCTGGCGAGGTCGGAAACGTTCTTGTCCGGCCTCACCGCCTTCAGCGATGCCTGGCGCAGCAGCTGCTGGCCACCGATCCCGCGATAGAACACCTCCACCACGAAGCGCGGCGGAAACCATGTGGCCCTGCGCAGATCGGTCTCGGTGGTCGGTACGTACGCGGTTGGCTTCCTGCCGCCCCCCTGTCCCATCATCGCGCTGAGCTCGCTGATCTGGCTGTCGGTGAAGCCCGAGCCCACCCGACCGGCGTACAACCAGCCATGGTGTGCGTCAGGCCTCGCCAGCAGCAGCGAACCAAATCCGGTCCGGCTCCCCTTCGGCGCCGTGTAGCCCACCACGGCAAACTCGTCGCTGGCCAACTGCTTGGTCTTGCGCCAGTCCTCGCTACGCCCTGCCTGGTAGCCGCGGTCGGCACGCTTGGAGATGATGCCTTCGAAGTGCTGCTCACCGGCCAGGCGATAGGCCGCGTCACCGTCGCCTGCGATGTGCGAACTCAGCGCCAGGTGCGGCGGTGGGTCGGCCAGCACTTCCTGCAGCAACGCCTTGCGTTGCAGAAGTGGCGCATCGGTGACATCCACGCCGTCCAGGTGCAGCAGGTCGAACAGCACATAGGACAGCGCACCTTGGCGCTCGCCGGACAGCGTGGCCTGCAGCAGGTTGAAGTCCTCCTTGGTGCCGCCGCCCGCGATCAGCTCTCCATCCAGCGCTGCCGATGACACGCCGAGCGCAGCCACCGCTTCGCGGATCTCGGGTAGCTTCCCGGTCCAGTCCAACGCGTTGCGCGACCACAGCCGCACCTCGCCGTCGGCTACGGTAGCCAGTATCCGGTAGCCATCCCACTTGATCTCGTGGACCCATTGATCTCCCGCCGGCGGATGATCGCCAAGCCTGGCCAGCTGGGGCTGGAACGGCCCTTCCGGCGCCTCGGCCTTGCGCGCCCCCGCCAGCCGCAGCGCCTTTCCAGACCACCCACCCCGACGCGAACGCGCGCTCACCGGTACCGACGTCAGCCGACGCTTGACGGACTTGCCACTGCCGGCGCGCTTGAGGTCCGCCGCAGGTGCCGCCATCACGTCGGCCAGCAGGTCGTCAGCCTCGACATCACCGGCATAGGCATCGACCTCCTTGAACAGCAGCCATTGTGGCTGCCGCGCCGGCTTGCCGGAGCGCACCAGATGCCAGCCGCCCTTGAGCTTGGTGCCGAACAGTTCGAATCGCAGGTGGCCCTTCGCCAGCTGCGCCTCCGGGTCGCCGCGGGTCGACCACACGCCGTGGTCGAACTGCGCCACGTGCCCGCCTCCGTACTCGCCCTTGGGTATCTCTCCTTCGAACCCGGCGTAGTCAACCGGGTGGTCCTCCACTTCCACCGCCATCCGCTTCACGCGCGGATCGTAGCTGGGTCCTTTCGGCACCGCCCAGCTCTTCAACACGCCGCCGATCTGCAGGCGAAAGTCATAGTGGCGCCTGCTGGCATGGTGCAGTTGTACGACGAAGATGGCCCGCTGGCCGGCCGGCACTTTCTTGCCCGGCTCCGGCTCCCGGGTCCGGCCAAAGCTCCGCTTGCGCTGGTACTCGCTCAGCGACATGCCGGGACGGCCTAGCGACGCAGGTGCGCGCGCACGGCCTCGGCGGTCGGTCCCACCGCCTTGACGGCCGCCTCGAGCGCTTCGCGGCTGACGCCCAGCGTCCGGGTCCAGTACTGGACCTCGTAGTCCTCGTTGACGTTGATCCGATCGCGGTCGGGGCTGCCGGTCTGCTGCTTGTCGTCACTCATGTCGATCTCCGTCGGAAGCTGAAGTCCTTCGAGCATCGTTTCGCTGCAGTCGCCTGGACGCGAGCGCTGCGTGAACCCGGAAACAAGAATCCGTTGCCCGAAGTGAAGAAAACGCGGCACGCACACTGTCCTCACGATCCTCTTCGCGCTCGCATGACGACCCGCATACACCTGCATGCCTAGGCTCGGAATCTCTGTCCACCCAATCCAACACGGAGCTTTCGATGGCTATCAAAACCGCTGAAGACCTTTTCATCCACGAACTGTCGGACATCTACAGCGCCGAAAAGCAGTTGACCAAAGCGCTGCCGCGCCTGGCACGCGCCGCCACCAACCCCGATCTTGCCGCCGCGTTCGAGACCCACCTGGAAGAAACGCAGGGCCAGATCGAGCGCTTGGACCAGGTGGTGGAGGTGCTGGGCATCCGCCTGAAGCGCATCAAGTGCGCCGCGATGGAGGGCCTGGTGGAAGAAGGCAAGGAAGTGATCGACAGCATCGAGAAAGGCCCGGTGCGTGACGCTGCCCTGATCGGTGGCGCGCAGAAGGTCGAGCACTACGAGATTGCCTCCTACGGCACGATCGCCGCGCTGGCCAAGCAGCTCGGCTACAAGGATGCCCTGCCGCTGCTGCTGGAGACGCTGGAGGAAGAAAAGGCCACGGATGAGAAGTTGACGATGCTGGCCAAGTCCGGCGGCAATGCCGAGGCTGCAGCCGCCTGAGACCCGACCGCCTGCCAGGAGACCACCATGCAACCCGATCATGATCCGGCACACGAACCCGCTGGGCAGGCAGAGCCTTCTGCCGACGACAAGCGCGCCACCGAGAACGCCGGATACAACCAGCGCGGCCATGGCAAGGGCGGCAAGCTCGGCGAAGGAGAGCCCGACGGCAAGGCCGAGCGCGATGGCAGCACGCAGCCGAACTTCGGCCAGGCCGGCAGCTGGGGCAAGACCCCCGATCCAGAGCCCTGACCTGGGGCGGCACCGCGGTGCCGCCCTCCTGTCGAGCTGGCCACGTGTCGAGGTGGGCACGTGGCCAATGGTGAGATCAACCAGACCGGGTGCATTGGCATGTGGAAACGAAACGGCCTGTCCATCGTATTGTTCGCTCTCCTGCTGTGCTTCCTGGGAGGGCAGGTATGGGCTGGCTTCCTGAACCATAACCAGGAGCTCGCCGAGCTCCACCGCCCTGCGCTGGACCTCTGGGGCTATCTCCACAGCGGTCATTTCATCAGCGCTACCTTCGAGAACTGGGAAAGCGAATTCCTGCAGATGGGCATGTACGTCCTGTTGACGGTAAGCCTGCGGCAGAAGGGATCGGCCGAGTCGAGGCCGCTTTCCCATGCAGAAGAACACGAGCGTATCGAGCCTGGTCCCACGCCGTGGGCGGTGCGCAAGGGCGGTCTGTGGAAGACTTTGTATGGCCACTCACTGGCCATCGCGTTCATGCTGTTGTTCCTGATGAGCTTCCTGCTGCACCTGGCGGGCAGCTGGCGCGCCGAGGTCGACGACCAGCTGGCGCGGGGCCTGCCGCCGCCTACGTGCTGGGAGCATCTGGCGAGCAGCAGTTTCTGGTTCGAGTCCTTCCAGAACTGGCAGAGTGAGTTCCTTGCCGTGCTGTCGCTGGTGATCCTGACCATCTTCCTGCGCCAGAAAGACTCACCCCAATCCAAGCCACTGGCTGCTCCGCACAGCCAGACCGGCGATTGAGCGGCTGCGAGGACCGAACCGATGCGTCCGTCTCAGCCTGCCCTGCTGGTCATCGACATGTTCACCCTGTTCGACTTCCCTTACGCTGATTCACTGAAGCCAAGCGAAGCAGGGCTGGTGGAGCGCATCGTCACCTGACCGGCCCGGCCGTCACCGGCTGCAGCATCGCCAGCAAGCGCTGCACGACTCCGGCGCGCACGTCCTCGGCGATCTTGCCGTTGTACATTCCCTCGTACACCCACAGGCCGTCCGCGGCCAGCCGCGCAATGAAGTTGTCCCAAGCCGCCGGATCGGTCTCGCCGGGCCGTGGCGGCGCGGGCGCCCAGCGCGCCATGGCCTCGCTCCAGGGCGCCACGTCGGTATCCGGCTCGACCGATTCAAGCATGAAGATCAGCTCGGCGCGGGTAGCGCTCTGTGCCGAAACCCGCAGGTAGGCCGCGTGCCGTTCAATCGCGCTCGATTCGCTCGCTGGCACCGCGAGCAGCTGCTGCATCGAAGCCTCCCAGCGCTGCACAAGATGCTCGTCGATAGCCCGCAGCAGCGCTTCACGCGAAGGGAAGTGATACAGCAGTCCGCCGCGGGTCAGTCCGGATTCGGTGGACACCGATTCGAACGTCACCGCACGTACGCCATCGCGGTTGATCACCCGCACGGCCGCATCGAGGATCCGGGTTCTATTGCTCGTTCTCATGCGTTCAATGTACGGCAACCGGTGCGGCTTCGCGGCCACCGGGCCCGCCGCGGAGCAGCAACGCGGTGAGCATCGCGCCGATGGTCAGCGCCACCGAAATGACCGCCAGCACCCACCGGTACGCCCGGTCATACGCGGCATGTACCGCATCCAGCCACTGCGGCGCGGGGGTCCCCACAGCCTGCAGCGCCTGGCCGATGCCATCGCGTGCCGCCGCCGGCAACGCAGCGTCGGCGGGCAGGAAGGCGCTGTACAACGCCGCCGCCAGGCTGCCCAGGACCGCCACGGCCAGCAGCCCGCCGAATTCGTAGGCCACCTCTTCCACCGATGAGGCCATGCCGGCGCGGTCGGCCGGCGCATTGCCGATGATGGCCGTGGACGCCACGGAAATCGTCGCACCCATCCCCACCCCGGTGACTGCCATGCCGGCGATGGCCCATCCCAGTCCGTGGGCGAATCCCAATGCGACCACCGCCACGCCCAAGGCGCCACACGCCAAGCCGCCACTGATCAATGGTCGCAGGCCGACCCGATGCAGGAACATCCCGCCGAACAGCGCGCTCGGCAGGCTGCCCACCGCCGCCACCGAGACCAGCAGGCCCGCCTGGAGCGGGGTGAATCCGGCGATCAGCTGGAAGCGCTGGGTGGTCACCAGCTGCAGTCCGGCGAGCGCGAACAAGGTGAACACCGCCGCCAGCGTGCCGGAGAGGAAGGCCGGATTACGGAAGATGGCAACGTCCAGCAGCGGATACGGCAGCACGCGCTGGCGGCGCACGAAGGCGGCGGCAGCGATCGAGGCCACGCTGGCCGCGATGGCGGCCGTGACCCACGCCGGCGGCGCGGCAATCACCGATTTGATCCCCAGCACCAGCCCGGACAATGCCGCCAGTGCGAGCAGGGAAGAGACGAAATCCCAGCGACGGCTGCCGTCAGGCACGCCCTTCGGCGCCAGTGCGAACGTGGCGATGAAGGCCAGCACCACCACCGGCACGTTGACCAGGAAAACGGATCCCCACCAGAAACGCGCCAGCAGGAGTCCGCCGATGATCGGGCCCAGCGCGGCGCCGATGATCGCCACTGAACCCCAGATGGCGATGGCGATGTTGCGCTCCCGTTCTTCATGGAAGGTCAGCCCGATCAGTGCGAGGGTCGCAGGCATCATCGCGGCGGCACCAACCGCCAGTGCGGCGCGCGCGCCGATCAACTGGCCAGCGGACTGCGAGAACGCCGCCGCCAGTGACGCCGCGCCGAACGCAGATAATCCCACAAGGAACATCCGCCGATGACCGATGCGATCGCCCAGGGTGCCAGCGCCCAGCAGCAGGCCGGCCATCACCAGCGGATAGGCATTGATGATCCACAGCTGCTGGCTGTCGCTGGCATGCAGCTCGCTGGCCAGCGTCGGCAGCGCGGTGTACAGCACCGAATTGTCCAAGGTGACCAGCAACAGGCCGGCCGCTACGGTGAACAGCAGGCTCCAGCGGCGTGCGGGAGACAATGCGGACGTGGAAGGAGCGGGGGCAGTCAACGACATGACGATAGGCAACGCTTGCGGGATGGACGTAACTATACCGGACGTCCTGTACAGTTATGTCGAGTGAAGCAACGGCCGTTCACGTGGCGGATGGCGGTCCGGCGCAGGCAGCCGCGCCGGCAAGCGTGTAAAATCGCGTCTTTTGGCCTCCTGACAATGGCGAAACCGTCACCTCGGCCGCCCGTTGCCGGGCCGCCCCTGATCCGCGCACTGCAGCGGCTTGATCATCATTCCGGTACACCAGACAGCCCCGCGCTGCCTGCGGCGCTGGGCGGCTGGGTCGACTGGAACCGCGCCGTCGCCCTCGCACGGGCGCTGGATGGCAGCCTTCCTGATCTCCCGGAGCCGCCGGTGGACACCGACGCTGACCGCCTTGTCGAAGAATGCGCGCGTGCGCGCAGCGCCCACGCCGAGGCCATCCACGCGCTGGTGACCGCCCTGCTGCAGCCGATGGGGCCGGCCGAACTCGAGCGGCGGCACGCCGCGCTCCAGCGCGCCCAACTGACCAGCACCGGCCGCCTTCGCGGTCGCCTGCGCGACGTGCTGGCGCGGACCGGCGAGCAAGGCGCACGCCTGGCCGAGATCGATGCCGTGATGGAGCAGGTGCTGGCCCCGCGGGAGTACCGGCTGCTCAGCCGCCTGCCCGCCCACCTGGCCGGCTGCCTGCCCGCCATCGCGACCGCAGATGCCACTTCCGCGAACCCGGACGCCACATCGCCTGCCGTGATGCCCGACTCCCTGCCCGAGCCGCCCTGGCCGCCCGCGCTGCGCGATACCGTGCGCGACCTGCTGCTGGCCGAACTCGACCTCCGTTTCCACCCGATCGACGGGCTGTCCGCCGCCGTCCATCCGCACCGAGCACCGCCCCATGCTGCGTAACGTACTGCACCTGATCGTTTTCCTCCTCGGACTTGCCGCTGCCGTCTGGATCGGGATCGGCTACATCGGCCACAACACGCTCGGCGCCGCCGTCGCACTGCTCATCGCCGCGTGCTACTGCGTTGGCGGGTGGGAGCTGCTGCAGTTCCGCCGCGCGACCGACGCACTGCTTGGCGCCACCCGCAATGGGGGCGACCGGGAAAGCCTGGATGACTGGCTCACGCGCGTTCCATCTCCCCTGCGCGGGCCGGTGCGGCTGCGCGTGGAAGGCAACCGGACCGCCCTGCCCGGCCCCGCGCTCACCCCGTACCTGGTCGGCCTACTGGTACTGCTGGGCATGCTCGGGACGCTGCTGGGCATGATGGCGACGCTGCGCGGCACCGGCATGGCCCTGCAGAGCGCGACCGACCTGCAGGCCATCCGCGGCTCGCTGGCATCGCCGGTGGAAGGACTGGCCGTAGCGTTCGGCACCTCCATCGCCGGTGTCGCGGCATCGGCCATGCTCGGCCTGCTGTCGGCCCTGCTGCGGCGTGAGCGCCTGGCCGCCGTGCAGGTGCTTGACCAGCACATCCGCACGGACCTGTCGGTGCATGGCCCGGCGTGGCAGCGTTCGGAAGGCCTGCGCCTGATGCAGGACCAGGCGGCCGTGCTGCCTGCCCTTGTGCAGCAGTTGCAGCAGATGGTGGAAGGCGTGCAGCAGGCAGCTGCGGCCAGCCATGCACAGCTGGAGGCACGCCAGGAGGCTTTCATCGCCCGGCATGACGCCACGCAGGCGCGCCTGGCCGCGCAACTGGAGCAGTCCCTGCAGCGCGGCGTGCACACCGGCAGTGAAGCCATCGGCACCACGCTGCAACCGCTGCTGCGGGATGCACTGGGAAGCATCGAAGCCACCGCCGCGCGCACCCAGGCCAGTGTTACCGACGCGGTGCAGCGCCAGCTTGACGCACTGCAGGCATCGACGCAGACGGTATCCAGCGACCTGCGCGCGCAGTTCGACGGCGCGCTCGACGCGCAGCAGGCTGCCAATGCCGCGCTTGTCACCGCACTTGGCAGCGCGCTGTCCAACGTCATCGCCAGCCAGCAGGACGGCACTGATCGACTGCTGGGCGAACTCGATGGCCGCCTGCGCGGGCAGGTCGAGCAGCTGGGCGCCCACTGGACCACGCTGGCGGAGCAGCAGCAGGCCGCGGCCAGCGCGGCGAGCGAACGCGACGGACTTGCGCGGGCGGCGGCACTGGAGGCGCAGCAAGCCCATGCGCGTGAGCTGGTGACCCAGCTGCAGAACACACACCAGGCCCTGCTGGAGCGCTGCGCACAAGACGACCAGGCGCGCCTGCAGCAGTGGTCGCAGGCCTTCACCGCGCTGGCCGAACAGGCGGGTGTGCAGTGGGCCACGCACAGCGAACGGGCCACCGCGCAGCAGCAGCACATCAGTGAAACGCTGCAGCAGACCGCCAGCAGCATCGGCGAAGAGGCGCGCCGACAGTCCGCCGCCACCATCGCCGAAATCGCCCGCCTGCTGGATGTCGCCAGCGAAGCGCCACGCGCCGCCGCCGAAGTGGTCGCCGAGCTCCGCCAGCGGCTGTCCCACAGCCTGGTGCGCGATACATCAATGCTTGAAGAGCGCGCCCAGTTGCTGGGCACGGTCGGCAGCTTGATGGAGTCGATCCAGGCCACGTCCAGTGCACAGCGCACGGCGGTGGACCAGCTGATCGAAAACGCCGCCGGGCTGATGCAGCGCACCGGCGAGCGCTTCGCCGAACAGGTTGACGCCCAAGCGGGCACCCTGCAGGCACTGGTGGGCAGCGTTGCCGACGCCGCCACCGGCAGCCGCGAACTGGCCGCCGGACTGGACGGCGCGGTTACCGCGTTTACCGCCACCAGCAACAGCCTGTCGACCCATCTGGAACAGCTGGCCGGCGCCCTCGACGCTTCGCTGGCACGCAGCGATGAGCAACTGGCCTACTACGTGGCGCAGGCGCGCGAAGTGGTGGACCTGAGCCTGCTGTCGCAGAAGCAGATCACCGAAGAGCTGCGCCAGCTCGGTAATGGCCGCACGTCGGCAGGGAACGCATGAGCGGTCACGACGAACTGGATGGCGACAGCGGCACGCCCATCTGGGCCGCGTTCGGTGACCTGATGTCGGTGCTGCTGGGCGCTTTCGTGCTGATCCTGGTGGGCGTGGTGGCCATGCAGCTGGAGCTGAGCGGGCGACTGGATGCGGAAACTAAGCAGCGCCAGGCCGCCGAGCAGACACTGGAACAGGCCTTGGCCGGACCGCTGGCGGGCGGCCGGGTCACGCTGGTGGATGGCCGCATCGGCATCAGCGGCAATGTCCTGTTCGCGCTGAATTCCGACCAGTTGCAGCCGGAGGGACGCGAGGTGCTGCGCAGCCTGGCCGGCCCGTTGAAGGGATGGTTGGCGCAACGCCAGGACATCCTGATGGTCAGCGGCTTCACCGATGACCAGCCGGTGCACGCGCACAACCGGCAGTTCGCCGACAACTGGGAACTGTCCGCGCAGCGATCGCTGACCGTGACGCGCACCTTGATCGCCGAGGGCCTGCCGTCGTCTTCCGTGTTCGCCGCCGCGTTCGGCGCCGAGCAACCGGTCAGCTCCAACGCCGATGAAGCCGGGCGCGCGCGCAACCGACGCGTGGAAATCGCGCCGATGCCGCGGCCGGGCACGAAGGAGGCCAACGATGCGGGCGAAGCGCGCTGATCGCACCGCTGGCGAGGGGCTGGCGGCATTGGTGCGCGACCTCGACGCCGGCTCTGCTTCGCTGCAGCACTATCCGCAGTTGCCGGCGCTGCAGCCGATGCGCGATGCCTGGCAGCAGCTGCACGCCGAGAGTCGGCTGCGTATCGCCCTGCAGCAGACACCGGCCGAAGGTGGCCCGTTGAATTCCGCCGTGCTGGTGCATCGCATGCTCGACGCGATGCAGGCACTGTCACCGGACTACCTGCGGCATTTCATTGCCTACGCCGACACGCTGGCGTGGATGGAGCAGCGAGCGCAGCCAACGGCCGCAGCGACGCGCAAACGTACACCGAAGGCCCGGTAGCGCCGAGCCATCAGGCGTCGCGCTGGGCCTGCTTGCGGGTCAGATCGCCGAAACGCGACAGCGACATCAGGTGCTGGTGCACCAGGCCCAGCCAGCCATTGCGGTGCCAAGCGAGCACCACCTCATCGGACAGCTTCTGGAACTTCTCCACGTCCACCACGTTGAAGCCCTGCAGGGTCAGTTCGCGGCCATTGGGCAGGCGCACGTTGGCATTGCGCATCACCAGCAGGTCCTGCTCGATCAGGGCCTTGGAGAAGGCCTGGGTATGGTTGTGGTCGGCGGTGAAGCGGCCGCAGAATTCCATGGCCTGCTGCAGCAGCTCGCTCGGCTTGCCGTCGACGAACAACGCCTCGCCTTCGGTCCCGCCCTTGACGATGCGCTCAGTGCCCTCGTCGAAGCCCAGCACGTAGTTCTGGCTGCCGTCAGTGTCGATGAAGATGAAGGGATGGCGGCGCACATAGGCCGGCACGTAGGTGTCCGGCTCCCACTGGCCGTCAGTGACGAACAGGTTGTCCTCGGTCACGCCGAGGGCGGCCATCGGCACTGCTTCCGGACCGGCGAACAGGATCGGGAAGTGGTGCAGTGCCAACGAGAATTCGTTGACGATCAACGGAATCGCGTTGGTCTTGGCAGCGAAACCCAGCTTGCCCGGCAGGATGCGCAGGTCGCCGTGGATATCCGACTGCAGCGGCACCGGGCGGCTGTAGAACAAAGGGGAGCCTGCTGCAGGCGCGGTGTCGTTGCCGGTGGTCATCAGAAAGCCATCTCTACTGAACGCGCCAGCCATCCCGGGCGCGAATGCGGGTGGAACATGAAGCCCGCATTATCAACAAGCCACGTGGCAATCACCACCCCGCCGTTGCCGCCTTACTTGAGCTGCAGCGGATAACGCTGCCACAGCACGTGCACCAGGAAGCCGGTCAGCTCCGGATCCTTGCCCCTGATCGCGCCACGGATCTTGTCCAGCAGCACCATGTCCGAGCATTTGCGCACGTCGGCATGGTTGGCCTGGCCCGCACGGCGCGCGCGATAACGGGCAGCACGCTGCGCATCGCTCATCGCGTACCCGAATTTCGGCGGCCTGCCCCGCTTGCGCGGGAGCGCCAGTTCGAACGTGCCGGGGTCTTTGTCGTCGCGCATGCGGAAGTAGAGCGGAAAACGGCCGCGCACTTTATCGTGAGGCATCACTTTAATCCAGTCTTTTCGAACGAAAAGTGCTGTTTTTCCGGTCGCGGGCGCCAGCGCTTTTCTCATCCCAAGGGTGGCGGCACCGGAACCTGTCAGGGGGTCGGGCGGTGGGGCTGGGCGGGGGCGTTGAGCGCCATGGATGGCGCGAAACGAGGCCCGCAGGAGCGGCTTTTGCCGTCCCCCGCCCAGCCCCACCGCCCGGCCCAAACCCAGCTCCCCCTGATCCACCGCCAAGAGAGTTGCGAATGGGTCGCAATTGCGTTGCCGGTGGTGCGGCAGTAGACTGGAGCCCACCTCTCCGACTGCATCGCTAGCGGCCTCCGGATCATCGATCCGGCGCACGCAGGCACGCCCGCGCACGCCCATGACCCGACCCACCGCACTCCCCTCGCCCTTTCGTTTCCGCCCGCTGGCCGTTGCCTGCGCGCTCACTGCATGCACTCCTGCAGTCCACGCGCAGCAGGCCGCCACCGACCTGGACGCGGTGCGCGTCAACGCCTACCGCGCGGCCAACAGTGTCAGCAGCGCGACCAAGACCAGCACCTCGGTCGCCGAAACGCCGCAATCGGTGTCGGTCATCGAACGCGCCGAACTGGATGCGCGCGGCGTGCAGTCACTCAACGATGCAATGCGTTACGTGGCCGGCGTAAGCCTGGAAAGTTCGGGCATCGACAACCGCGTGGATGACTTCCGCATCCGTGGTTTCGATGCCGGCAGCTGGGCCAACAACGTGACCCTGGACGGCATGCGCGCGCCGCAGGGCAGCCAGTGGAACCGCAGCATGTTCGACAGCTGGAACCTGGAGCGCGTGGAAGTGCTCAAGGGCCCCTCGGCGGTGATGTACGGCCAGGTCGCACCGGGCGGCATGGTCAACCAGGTCAGCAAGACCCCGCAGCCGGGCCAGTTGCAGCAGCTGCGACTCGGGCTGGACGCGCACGGCCAGTACAGCGCCGCGTTCGACGTGGGCACAGGCAGCGACGACGACGTGCACCTGGCGCGTCTTGTCGGCCTGTATCGCGATGGCGACACCCAGATCAAACATACCGGACAGGAGCACTGGTTCCTCGCCCCCAGCTACACCTGGCAGATGGCCGAACGCACCCGCATCACGCTGCTGGGGATGTACCAGAAGGACGATGGCGGATCGACCTACCAGTTCCTGCCGATGGACGGCACGCTGCGCGCCACGCCATATGGCCACATGAAGAACACCACCTTCATCGGCGAGCCGTCCTGGAACACGTTCAACCGCACGCTGTGGACCGCAGGCTGGATGTTCGAGCACGCCTTCAACGACCACCTGACCTTCAGCCAGAGTGCGCGCCGCACGCATGTGGATTCGCTTTACCGCGGCGTGGTCACCAATGGCGCACTCAACGCCGATGGCCGCACGCAGGCACGACGCGCCACCTACGGCACCGGCGATTCCGATGGCGACACCTTGGATACGCGCCTGCAGGCACGCTTCCGCACCGGCGGCGTGGACCATGTCGCCCTGCTCGGCTGGGACTGGCAACGCGCCGATTGGGAAGGCGTGCGCGGCGCGATGAGCAGTCCGCGCCCGATCGACATCTTCAACCCGGTCTACACCGGCTACGTGCCGCAGGTGACCAGCCTGAGCCCGACCGAAGGCAGCAACCGGCAGAGCGGCATCTACCTGCAGGACCAACTGGCGCTGGGGCAGTGGCGCCTCACCGTGGGCGGCCGCTACGACTGGACCAAGGACGATGCTTCGAGTGCGACCCGCAACCCGGTCACCGGTGCGACGGTGACCCAGCCGCGCAGCGTGATCAAGAACGAAGCCTTCACCGGCCGCGCCGGCGTGCTGTACGTGTTCGACAACGGGCTTACCCCGTACATCAGCTACGCCGAATCGTTCCAGCCCTCCTCCACCAGCCCGCTGAACAACTTCGATGGCAGCGCGTTCGATCCGGTCACCGGCACCCAGTGGGAGGCGGGCCTCAAGTACCAGCCGGCCCGCATCGACGGCCTGGTCACGCTGTCGGCGTATGAGCTGCGCCAGCAGAACCTGCTCACCCAGGATCCCGACCCGACCCACAACACCTGCGGCGCCACTGCCAATGCACGCTGTTCCATCCAGGATGGCGAAGGCCGCGTGCGCGGCGTGGAACTGGAAGGACGGGTGACCCCGTTCGAAGGTTTCAGCCTGATCGGCGCAGCAACCTGGATGGAGTCGGAGATGACCCGTTCCGATCAATACCAGGGCAGGCAGCTGATCATGGTGCCTGACTACACCGCCTCGTTCTGGGCTGATTACACCTTCGCGGGCGGCGCCCTGGAGGGCCTGAGCCTGGCGGCGGGTGCACGCTACAACGGCCGCAGCTACGGCGACAGCGCGAACCTGTACCGGATTCCGGGGTACACGTTGTTCGATGCGGCGATCCGCTATGACGTCGGGCGGGTTGGCAACGGCGACCTGCAGCTTGCCGTGAACCTGAGCAACCTGGCGGACCGGCGCTATGTGTCCACCTGTACGACGGTGTCGTCGTGTTACTACGGCAGCGGCCGCACGGTGATGGCCACCGCGCGATTGGGCTGGTAGCACCAAGACACGCTCGGTAGTGACGGCCGTTCGGTGGGTGACGACCGTTGGTCGTCACGCTCCTGCCTTCCGCTGCGCTCGCCGACCATGGGTCGGCGCTACCCGCAAAAAAAAGGGGCGGCCGAAGCCGCCCCTTACCCGTTGGATCATTGCGCCGGCGCATAGCCGTGCAACTGCATGGTGCTGCTTGCCCGGCCCTGGCTCATCGAACGCAGGGCCGTGCTGTAGCCCTGCAGCTGCGCCAGTGGTGCGAACCCGCTCACCTGCGAACGACCTTCCCGCTCGTCGATCGCCTGCACCCGTCCGTGGCGCCGCTGCAGGTCACCCACCACATCACCGACATTGGCCGCGGGCGACAGCACCTGCAACGCCATCACCGGCTCCAGCAGCTGCGTGCCCACCTCGGCCAGTGCCGCCTTCACCGCTTCCATCCCGGCGCGATGGAACGCCTGCTCGGATGAATCCTTCGCATGCGTCTGGCCATCCACCAGCACCACGTCCAGGCCGACCACCGGATGGCCCTGCGGACCGTCCTGCAGCGCAGCGCGCACGCCCTGCTCCGCCGCGCGGATGAAGCTGCGCGGCACCACGCCACCGGCGATGCGGTCGCTGAATTCCACCGCATCATCCTCGCGCGGGCGCACCTCCAGCACTACATGCGCGAACTGTCCCTGGCCGCCACTCTGCTTGACCACCCGGCCGACCACGCCAAGCGCCGCGCTACGTGGTTTCTCCAGATAGGCTACGCGCGGCTGGCCGACCTGGACCTCGACCTTCCACTCGCTGCGCAGGCGCTCCACCATCACTTCCAGGTGCAGCTCGCCCATGCCCCACACCAGCGTTTCGCCGGTTTCCGCATCGGCCTCGACGCGGAATGACGGGTCCTCCTGGACCAGGCTTGCCAGGCCCTGGCTGATCCGGATCAGGTCACCGGCGCGGCCGGCCTGCAGCCGCCACGCCAGCACCGCCGGCTGCGAGTGGATGGCTTCCAGCAGCAACGGCTGCTGCAGCGAGGACAGCGTTTCACCGCTGATCGCATCCTTCCAGCCCATCACCGCCACGATGTCGCCAGCCTCGGCCTGTTCGATGTCATGCACCTGGTCAGCCTGCACTCGCACCAGCCGTCCCACCCGACGCGCGTCGTGCCGCGAACTGGCGATGCGATCGCCCACCCGCAGCGTGCCCGAATACACCCGGATGAAGGCAAGCGCACCCTGCTGCATGTGGGTGACCTTGAACAGCAGCGCGGCCAGCGGACCCTCCGCGTCAGGCAGCAACTGCACCGTCTCTTCGCCGGCAATGGCACTCACCGAGGGCCTGTCCAGCGGCGAGGGCAGGTAATCGACGATGGCATCCAGCAACGATTCCACGCCCTTGCCCTTGAACGCCGCACCGGCCAGCACCGGCACGCCGGCACCGCTGACGGTGATGCGTCGCACCGCCGCACGTAGCGCATCGGCGTCCACCGCCGAGCCGGCCAGCCAGGCATCGGCAAGCACATCGTCCAGCTCGGCCGCGGCCTGCACCAGCGCATCACGCTGGGGCTGCCACTGCAGCGCTTGCGCATCGGTCCACGGCTGTTGCTGCAGCGAACCGGCGGCATCCCAGTGCAGCATCTTCCGGTCCACGAGGTCGACCCAGCCATCGAACGCGGCTTCGCTGCCCAGCGGCAGGCCCAGCGCAAGCGGGCGCGCCTGCAGGCGATCAGCAAGCTGCGCCACGACGCGGTCGAAGGACGCACCGATGCGGTCCATCTTGTTGACGAAGGCGAGCAGCGGCACGCCATGCCGGCGCGCCTGGTGCCAGACGGTTTCCGACTGCGGCTGCACACCGTCCACCGCCGAGAACACGGCCACCGCGCCATCCAGCACGCGCAGCGAGCGCTCCACTTCGATCGCGAAATCGATGTGGCCTGGGGTGTCGATCAGGGTCAGCCGGTGCGCTGGGAGGTCGCGCGGCGCCCACTGCGCCTGCACGGCAGCCGCGCCGATGGTGATGCCGCGTTCGCGCTCGATTGCCGAAAAATCGGTGGTCGCCGCGCCGTCGTGCACTTCACCGACGCGATGGATCTGGCCGGTTTTCCACAGCAGCCGTTCGGTCAACGTGGTCTTGCCCGCGTCGATATGGGCAATGATGCCGAGATTGCGACGCAGCGAAAGGGTCTGGGTGTTCATGAGTTGCTCCTGCAATGCCAACCACGGAGGACCGCGCGTCCCGGTTGGCGGCAGGGCGCGCGGCTAGGTCTGGGTGTCGTCGAGCGGGTGCATGGCACGTTCTCCTTCGCTTTTCAGGTAAATCGGTGGATCGGTGGATCGGAAATAAAAAAAGCGCCCGGTTGGGCGCTCTGCTGGGGGTCCAAGGCAACCGCAATGCGGTCAGCCGCCTTGTCTTCCGCCGGGCAGACGCACCCGTTCCGCGCAGGCGCGGAGCAGGATCTGAAACGTCAGCAGCGGAAAAGCGTTCATTGGACTCACCACGGATGGGAGCCGCTAGTGTGCGCCTGTTTGCGGGGGAAGCAAGGGCCTATTGACAGCAAAAATAGAACGCTGAGGGGGAGGCTTGCTATGTCACCACCACCAGCGGTACCGGCCGCCGCGGATGCTGCAGCACCAGCACGTCCTGCTGGTACACGCGGCGCAGGGTGTCTTCGGTCAGCACCTCGCGCGGGGTGCCATCGGCGGCCACACGGCCGCGTTCCAGCAGCACGATGCGGTCGGCATGGCCGGCGGCCAGGTTGAGGTCATGCAGCACCACGATCACGCAGGCACCCCGGTCCGCCAGCGCACGCACGCTGCGCAGCGTGCGTTCCTGGTGGCGAAGGTCCAGCGCGGCGGTGGGTTCGTCCAGGAACAGCAACGGCGTGTCCTGCGCGAGCACGCGCGCGAAAGTGGTGCGTGCCGATTCGCCGCCGGACAGCTGCTGCACTTCGCGCTGGCGCAGGGCCTGCAGTTCGGCCGCGTCCAGCGCCGCTTCGACGTGGCGCGCATCCTCGGCAGGCGCTGGCAAATGCGGCAGGCGCCCCATCGCCACCACTTCTTCCACGCTGAAGGCAAAGCGCACTGCATGTTCCTGCGGCATCACCGCGCGCTGGCGCGCCAATGCCCCCGCACGCAGCGCCGAAAGCGGTCTGCCGGCCAGCAGCACCTCACCGCTGTCCGGCCGGAGGTCGCCGCAGGCGATGCCCAGCAGCGTCGATTTACCCGCCCCGTTAGGGCCGACAAGCGCGGTCAACGTACCGGGCTCGAACACCAGCTCGACATCGGCCAGGATCGGCCGCTGCTGCCGCACCACGCCGACCTGCCGCAAGGAAAGCAGTGCACTGGTCATGCCCCCACCCTGCCCCGGCGCTGCATCACCAGCCACAGGAAGAACGGTGCGCCAAGTGCCGCAGAAAAAAGCCCCAGTGGAACTTCCGCCGGCGGATCCAGGGTGCGCGCGGCGGTGTCGGCCACCACGATCAACAACGCACCGAGCAACCCGGACAGCGGCAACAGCCAGCGATGGCCCGGACCGACCAGCAGCCGCGACACGTGCGGCACCACCAATCCGACGAAGCCGATCGACCCGGCGAACGCCACCGCCGCGCCCACCAGCAATGCGCTGTACGCCACCAGCCTCCGGCGCGTACGCGCGACATCCAGCCCGAGGTGCTGCGCCTGGCGCTCGCCCAGCGCCAGCATGTCCAGCGGCGTTGCCAAGCGCAGCAGGCAGAACATGCCCACGGCGAACAGCGGCATGACCGCCGCGACGTCGCGCCAATCGGCGCTCGCCAGCGAACCCAGCTGCCAGAAGACGAGCGACTGCAGTTGCGCTTCGGTAGCGATATAGGTGAAGAAGCCGATCAGCGCCGAACAGAAGGCGGCCATCGCGATGCCGACCAGCAGCAGGGTGGCATTGCCATCGCCGCGCCCGGGTCGTGCCAGCAGGTAGGTAAGGCTGATCGCCGCCGCACCGCCGGCAAAGGCCGCCAGCGGGATCACCCAACTGCCCAGCGTCGCCGCACCCAGCACGATCGCCGCCACCGCGCCCAGCGCGGCGCCCTGGCTGACCCCGACGATGCCGGGGTCGGCCAGCGGATTGCCGAACAATCCCTGCAGGCTGGCGCCGGCCATCGCCAAGGAGGCGCCCACGATGGCACCCAGCAACACGCGCGGGATGCGCAGCTGCCACACCACCGCGACGTCGCGCGCGCTCGCGTGCGCGGCATCCAGCAGCCCCAGCTTGACCCCGATGGCCTGCAGCACGGCCAACGGCGGCAGCCGCAGCGGCCCCACCGCGAACGACGCCAGCACCGCCAGCAGCAACGCGCCCAGTACCAGCAGCAGCATCAGCTGGCCGCGACGTCGGCGCCGGTCACCGGCCATCGTCCACCGCGGTGGCGTCATGCCGGCGGCAGCGCCGCCAACGCGCGCGCCAATGCCAACGCGCCGGCACCGGACCCCACGCTGGTGTACTTCAGTTGCAGGTCTGGCATTACCCAGACCCGGCCAGCCTGGCCGGCGGGGGTCTGCTTCAGCGTCGGATAGGCCTTCCACAGCCCGTCGGCACCGCCGAACAACTGCAGGTCATGTTCGGTGACCAGGATCACTTCGGGGGCCGCTGCCACCACGCCTTCGTTGCTGAGAGCGGAGAAATTGGCGACGCCCGCTTCGGTGCCGATGTTGAGGCCGCCCGCCAGCGCGATCAGCTTACCCGAGGCGCTGTCGGCGCCGGCCACGGTCGGGTTGGCGCCTGCGCCGGTGGCCGAGACATGGATCACCCGCGGCTTGCGCGTTGTCGCCGTAGCGACCCCGGCGGCCTCGTCCAGCTGCTTCTGCACCGCATCAGCCAGCGCCACGCCGGCCTCGGCACGCCCGATCGCCGCAGCGACCTTGCGCACCTTGTCCGGTGCCGGCTGCAGATCATCGATGATCACCGCATCCTGGCCCACCGCGCGCAGTTTTTCGGCCAGGTCGCTGTGGCGACGCAGGCTGTTGCCCAGGAACAGCGAGCCGCCCAGGCTGAGCACGCCTTCCACGCCGGTGGTGCGGTTGAACAGGAACCGGTGTGGCGCGGCGCGTCCGGCGTTGGTGGTGGCATTGGTCGGTGCGGCGAATACCTGGCTGCCCTGCCCCAGTGCTTCGATCACCGCGATGATGTCGTCGCCACCGGCGATGATCCGGCTGGCATCGTCGACCTGCACGTCCACGCCATCATCGGAATGCACGGTGGCCGGCAACGTGGCCGCGCCCGCCGCCACCGAAGGGGCGGTCTCGCCGCCGACGCGCTGCCAGCCTGCCGGTAGCGCGTCGTGCTCCGCCGCAGCACCCGAAGCGGGCGGCGTCGCGCTGGCCTGTGCCGGCGCGGCAGGCTCGCCCCTGCCGGAACACGCGGCAAGCGCGAGCGCCAGCGCTAACGACGGTGGCAGCGTCCTGGCAGCGCGGATCAGATTCGAATACATGGGGACGTTACTCCTGCGGGGTTCACGGCGTGGCGGCCTCGCCACTACGGTCGGCGATGCCGTACAGCGCCGACAAGGTCGCCTTGAACGATGCCGGCAACATGGGCCCGTGGCCAAGCCCGGGGAACTCGCGGTACTGCACCTGCAGGCCGGGCAGCGCACCCAGGCGCTCGCCCAGTGCGTGCGCGGCATCCGGTGCGGCGCCCCCGATGCGACGCAGGTGCGCGACTACGCGCGGGTTGGCCATGTCACGTACGCCGCGGTTGCCGCTGCGCTCATCGCCACCCAGCATCACCCACAGCTGGGCCGGCTGGCCGGCGCGGTTTTCGACGAACTGTTTTTCCAGGTCGCCGAGCGCGGCGCCCTGGCTCCACCACAGCGACGGACTGGCCGCCACGTACTGCTGGAAGGCGGCCGGGCGGGTGTACAGGCTGCTGAGCACGAACAGTCCGCCCAGCGAATGCCCCCACAGCGCCTGCCGCTGGGTGTCCACGTTTGCGCGGCGCGTGACTTCCGGTTTGATCTGCCGTTCGATCACGTCCTGGAAGGCGAACGCCCCGCCGCCGACCACCTGCTGGGTGCCGCTTTCATCATCGGCACGGTCGATCCAGGCGGTGTAGTCGCGGGTGCGCTGGGCCGAGTCGATGCGACGCTCGTTGTCATAGCCGATCAGCACCAGCACCGGCGGCGCCTTGCTGGCGGCCAGCTGGTCCAACATCGACCGGTCCAGCACCATCGCCACAGCGTTGCCATCCAAGGCGTACAGCACCGGCGAAGGCGCGCTGGAGGCCTTGCCGGGAACCAGCAGATTGACCCGCCAACGGCGCTGGCCGTCCGCGCTGCCTATAACGAAACGTTCGACACGATAGCTGCCAGCGGGCTGGTCCAGCACCGTCTGGCCCATCATCTGGTCTGGATTGCGCTGCTGCGCATGGGTGCAGAACGAGGCGCCAGCCAGCGCGAACAGCGCGGCAAGGCCAAGGAGACGGTGAAGCATGGGGGGCACGGCTCACAGCGGGGGTCGCCGAGCAGTCTATCAAACGCGAATGGTTCTCGCTTTCGCTGGGCGCAATGCTGCGCGCAGTGAGATGGGTCGCCCCTACCCCGGGCCACACGCGCGAAGGGTCAGCGCGCCGCCTCGGCCAGCCGCGCACCCAGCCATACCAGCAGCATGCCACCTGCCAGGCTGACGCCCAGGTACAGCGGCACCATGCCGCCGCGGTCGCTGCGCGCGAACACCAGGGTCTCCAGCATCAGCGAGGAAAACGTGGTCAGCCCACCCAGCAGGCCGATCACCAGGAACGCACGTAGCAGGGTCACGTTGCCGCCGCGCTGCTGCAGCCACACCAGCAGGTAACCGGCGGCGAAGGCGCCGATGAAGTTGGCGCTGAGCGTGCCCCAGGGAAACCCTTGGCCGAAGCGCTGGAGCATGGCGTCACCGATGACGAAACGCAGTGCCGACCCCAGTGCGCCACCGGCCATGACCAGCCCCAGCTGCTGCCACCAGACCGCGGTCATCCGCCGCCCTGTCCGCTGAGCTTGGCGGCCCGCGCCTGCTCGCGCTGAGCGCGAAGGCGATCGAGTTTCTCCTTCAGCTTGATCTCCAGCCCTCGCGCCACCGGCTGGTAATAGACCTGTTCGCCCATCGCATCAGGGAAGCCGGTCTGGTCCAGCGCGATGCCGCCTTCCATGTCATGGTCGTACTGATAGTCCGCGCCGTAGCCGAGGTTCTTCATCAGCTTGGTCGGCGCATTGCGCAGGTGCAGCGGCACTTCCAGCGTGCCCGACGCGCGCACTTCGGCCTTGGCCTGGTTGTAGGCGGCATAGCCGGCATTGGATTTGGCCGTGCTCGCCAGGTACAACACCAGCTGGGCGAATGCCAGCTCGCCTTCCGGGCTGCCCAGCCGCTCGTAGATATCCCAGGCTTCCAGCGCCATCGACTGCGCGCGCGGATCCGCCAGGCCGATGTCCTCGATCGCCATGCGGGTCAGCCGGCGCGCCAGGTAGGACGGATCGCAGCCGCCATCGAGCATCCGCGTAAGCCAGTACAGCGCCGCATCGGGGTTGGAGCTGCGCACGGATTTATGCAGCGCGGAGATCTGGTCGTAGAACTGCTCGCCCCCCTTGTCGAAGCGGCGGGTGCGGTCCGCCAGCACCTGGGTGAGGGTCTGCGGGGTGATCCGGCCGCCTTCGTCGACGGCCAGTTCGGCGGCGATTTCCAGCAGGGTGAGCGCGCGCCGGACATCGCCATCGGCGGCGCTGGCGATCTGCAGCAGCAGCGCGTCTTCCACCTGCACGCCCTCCCCGCCCAGCCCGCGCTCGCTATCGGCCAGCGCCCGCTGCAATGCTTCGACGATGTCCTGCGGTGACACGCCTTCCAGCACGTGCACGCGGCAGCGCGACAACAGCGCGGAGTTCAGTTCAAAGGACGGGTTTTCGGTGGTGGCCCCGACGAACACGATGGTGCCGCGTTCGATGTGCGGCAGGAAGGCGTCCTGCTGGGTCTTGTTGAAGCGGTGCACCTCGTCGACGAACAGCACCGTGCGTCGGCCTTCGGCGAAACGCTGGGCCGCTTCGGCCAGCACCTGGCGCACCTCCGGCAGGCCGGACAGCACCGCGGAGATCGCGCGGAATTCGGCGTCGGCATATTCGGCCAGCAGCAGCGCCAGGGTGGTCTTGCCACAGCCCGGCGGCCCCCACAGGATCATTGAATGCACGCGTCCGGATTCGACCGCGCGGCGCAATGCGCTCTCCGCGGCCAGCAGGCGTTTCTGCCCGACCATTTCGTCCAGGGCGCGCGGCCGCATGCGCTCGGCAAGCGGTCGCAGGTGATCCCGATCCACGCTCAGCAGATCAGGGCCGGGGAATGAAGAAGTACGTTGTCTGGCCACGCGGCATTGTACCGCTTGGCCATACCGTCATTCACCGATGACGTCGGTACCGGCCGGCGGGGTGAAGCGGAAAGTGCCGGCGGCGAAGGACGGATTGCGCTTCCAGCCGGTGAAGGCGATCACCGTGCGCTGGCCAACCGCATCGGTGATTTCCATCTTCGCCAGCCCGCTGCCATTGAAGCCCAGCGCGGCGTACTGGAAGCTGGCCTCGGTTTCGCGCTTCGGGGTCAGCGACAGCCACTGCAGGCCATCACGCGGCGCGGCTTCTTCGCTCAGGTCGTACTGCTGCTCCAGCAGCGCCGGATTGATCAGTGCGGTCAGCGGGCTGTTCTGCTCTTCCTTGCCCTGTGCACGCACGGTGGCCTGTTCCAGGTCCGGTTCGTACATCCACACCTTGGTGCCATCGGCCACGATCTGCTGCACGTGCGGACGCTGGTATTCCCAGCGGAACAGGCGCGGCGCCGACAGCGCGACACGGCCACTGGTGGTTTCCTTGACCTTGCCACGGGTATCGAACACCTGCTGGCTGAACCGCCCGTCCAGGCCCTTCAGGCCGGCGGTGAAGGTCTTCAGCTCATCACGCGCGCCGGCCCAGGCACTGGTCGAAACCAGGCACGCGGCGGCGAGCACGGAAGTAGCGAGGGTGCGGCGGAAGCTGGCGTGCATGAGGGTATCCAGAAAGAACGTGGAAGGATGGAATGAAGTGTGCCCAAAGCATCCTGAATGGGCGATCCACTGCAGTGGGCGCAGCGCTCAGCCGCCGCTTGCCGCAGGTACCCGACCGTACACGATCTGCCCGCGGAAGCCGCGCCGCACCTGCTGGAACAGCTCGCGGAAGGCGGCATAGTCGGCGGGCTGGCACAGCGCATCGTTGCCGCGCACTGCATTCTGGCGCAGCCGGTGGCGGGCGATGACCTGCTGCCCTTCACGCTCCCAGCTGACCGAATACTGGCCGGCTGCGTTGCTGAACTGCTGGTCATGCGGCACCGCGATCAGCGGCACGCCGGGCGGCAGGGTTACCCGGTAGATTTCCTGGCGCAGGCTGGCATCGCACTGGAACGGGGTGGCATTGTCCGGCGCCGAGGTCGCCGCGTAGGCGTCACGGAACGATTCCGCGCCGGGCGGATCGGGCAGCTGCATGCCGCCGACCAGGTTGAAATCCACGTAATCGGAGGCGCTGAAATCAAAGGTGTAATTGAAGGGCTGCTGCAGATCCTGCGGGTCACCCTGCAGTTCCAGGCGGCCCTGCCCGTCGAAGCCGGAGGCCGCCACCATCGATGCCTCGGCGCGGGCGCGGTTCTGCGCATTCAAACGCGCGAACGAGGCGCGCATGCCGATTTCCGCGCTGTCGCCGGGCTGCAACCGGGTGCTGCCTTTCAGGTTGCCGGCGGCATCGAACACGAAATCCGCCTCGAAGCCCATGCCATTGCGCAGCTCATCGTTGGCCGGAGTGCGCGCCAGCTTGGCCGGCCCGGTCAGCAGCACCGGCGTGCCGAGGTCGCCGTCGGGCAGCTGGCCGGGACGTGCCCAAGCGCTGGTGGAATCCAGGTACAGGTCGAATTCCGGCACGTAGGTGATGGCGTGGTTGAAGCGCCCCAGCGTCGGTACCGCCGGCAGGGTCGGCCCACCGCCTGCGCCGATCAACACCGCCGTGCTGTCGATGCCCTTGGCCGCCAGCAGTGCTTCCAGGATCACCACGTGGTCCTTGCAGTCGCCGTAGTGGTTGTCCAGCACGCTCTGCGCGGGGTTCGGTTCCAACCCGCCGTTGCCAAGATAGACGGCCACGTAGCGGATGTTGCGGGCCACCCAGCGATACAGCGCATCCACCTGTCCACGGCGGTCGGCGATGCCGTGGGTGACTTCCTCGGCCAGCGCCTGCAGCTGTGGCGTGACCTTCGCCGCCTGCCCTGCCTTGAGCTGGTAAGCACGCGCCATCTGCGGCCAGTCCGCATAGGTGCTGGCCATGATGGTCGGGCTGAACTCCCACGGCGCGGCGGTCCAGTTCTGCGCCGGCAGCGGCGTGCCGCGGCGATAGGTCCAGCTCCACTGCGCGCGGCCAGCGCGGACCGTGGGCGCATCGCTGCCCTGCACGCCCCTGCTCAGCACCTTCATCGGCAGGCTGGCTGGCGCACTCAGGGTGACCTGCGCATCGTCGTACTGGTTGAACACGCTGAAGGTTTCCCACAGACCGAAGTAGCCCGGGAAGTACGGCTGCCGCTGGCTGCGGCGGGTGGCATAGACCACGCGCGTGCCCGGCGCCAGGTTGGGAAACACGATCACCCGCACCTTGCGGTCGGCGTACATTGCCGCCGAAGCGCTGGAATAACTTTCCTGGGTGTAGATGCGGTCTGCCGGCACATCGCGGCGCTGGCCATCGGCGGTGAGCGTGTAGGCCTCCAGCACCTCCAGCGTTTCCATTTTCTCGCTGTAACTCAGCCGCACCTGGCTGAACTGGTCCACCGCGCTGCGCGTCTTGAGCAGGATGTCGTAGTGCTCGGCCTGGGTGTTGCCGGCATCGGCATCGACCACGTAATCGGCGCGGTAACGGGCGAAGCTGAAGTTGTTGCTGGCCTCGGCCGGCGCCGCGCCCTGCATCGGGGCGGCGGCGGGGATGGCGGGGACCTCCACCGCCAGGGCGGACCCGAAAGGCAGCAGCAGGGCGGCCAGCAATCCGTTGCGGAGGGGTGCCATGAGGGGTTCCGGTTGGTCAGGGGGTGGATGCCGGCCAGCGGCCGGCACTACCGGGATTGCATTATTTGGGCGGCGGCGGGGCCAGCACGGTGCGGTCGCCGTTGTGCTCGGGCGAGCTGACCACGCCGGCCGCTTCCATCGCCTCGATCAGGCGCGCGGCGCGGTTGTAGCCGATCTTCAGCCGGCGCTGCACGCCGGAAATGGAGGCGCGGCGGGTTTCAGTCACCACCCGCAGCGCTTCGTCATACAGCGGATCGGATTCATCGCCCGACGATGCGGTTTCCGGCAGGCCGCCGGCACCGACCACCACGCCATCGCCCATGGTCTGCACTTCGTCCAGTACGCCTTCGATGTAGTCCGCCGGCCCCATCGCCTTCAGGTGTTCCACCACGCGATGGACTTCTTCGTCGGACACGAACGCGCCGTGTACGCGGTCCGGCATCGCCGTACCGGGCGGCAGGTACAGCATGTCACCGTGGCCCAGCAGGGTTTCGGCGCCGGACTGGTCCAGGATGGTGCGCGAATCGATCTTCGAGCTGACCTGGAAGGCGATGCGGGTCGGGATGTTGGCCTTGATCAGGCCGGTGATGACGTCCACCGACGGCCGCTGGGTGGCCAGGATCAGGTGGATGCCGGCCGCACGCGCCTTCTGTGCCAGGCGGGCGATCAGCTCTTCGACCTTCTTGCCGACGATCATCATCATGTCGGCGAATTCGTCGATGAAGATGACCACGAACGGCAGCGTTTCCAGCGGGCGCGGGGCCTCGCCCAGCTCCGGGTTCGGCTTGAACAGCGGATCCATCAACGGCTGCCCGGCGTCCTGCGCGTCCTTGACCTTCTTGTTGAAGCCGGCCAGGTTGCGCACGCCGACCGCGCTCATCAGCTTGTAGCGGCGCTCCATCTCGGCCACGCACCAGCGCAGGCCGTTGGCGGCCTCCTTCATGTCGGTGACCACCGGCGCCAGCAGGTGCGGGATGCCCTGGTAGACGCTCAGTTCGAGCATCTTCGGGTCGATCATCAGCATGCGCAGGTCTTTCGGGCTGGCCTTGTACAGCAGGCTCAGCACCATCGCATTGACTGCCACCGACTTGCCCGAGCCGGTGGTACCGGCCACCAGCAGGTGCGGCATGCGGGCCAGGTCGGCCACGGTCGGGCGGCCGGCGATGTCCTTGCCCAGGGCCAGGGTAAGAGGGCTGGTCGCCTTGTCATATTCCTTCGAACGCAGCAGCTCGGAGAGATAGATCATCTCGCGGGTGACGTTCGGGATCTCCAGGCCGATCACCGACTTGCCCGGAATCACATCGACCACGCGCACCGACTTGACCGACAGCCCGCGGGCAATGTCCTTGTCCAGCGTGCTGATCTGGCTGACCTTGATGCCCGGCGCAGGCTCGATTTCGAAGCGGGTGATCACCGGGCCCGGATAGGCGCCGACGACCACCGCATCGATGCGGAAATCCTTGAGCTTGAACTCGATCTGCCGCGACAGGGTTTCCAGCGTCTCTTCGTCGTAGCCCTTGGGCTGCGGCTTGGGATCATCCAGCAGCGCCAGCGGGGGCAGGTCCGAGCCATCGCCGTTGACGCCCTGGAACATCGGGATCTGGTTGTCGCGCTTGGCCCGGTCGCTCTTCTCGATCACCGGTTCCGGGCGCGGCTCGATCTTCACCGGCTCGCGCTTGGCGCGCACCTCGGCATCGACCTTGCGCACTTCCTGGCGCTCTTCGCGCATCACGCGCGTCTGCTTCCACTCGGTTGCCTGCTCTTTCTTCTTTTCCAGCAGCGGCGCCAGCGCCATCACGCCCTTGCCAATGCGTTCCATGACCATCAGCCACGACAGGCCGGTGGCCAAGGTGATCGAGGCCAGCAGCAGCACCAGCACGAACAGATTCGCACCCAACGCCCCGAAACCGACGCTCAGCGAAGAGCCCACCAGCTTGCCGAGGATGCCGCCGGCCGAGGCCACGTCGGCACTGAACAGGCGCAGGTGCAGGAAACCGGTGCCGGCGATCAGGAAGCCGACCAGGCCGACCAGCCGCAGCGCCGGGTCGAGGTCGTTCTCGCCCTTGGCTTCGCGCTTCAGCCCGAACATCGCAAACCAGGCCAGCGCGCCGAGGATCACCGGCAGCACGAAGGCCATGTAGCCGAACAGCTGCAGCAGCACGTCGGCGATCCACGCCCCGGCACGCCCGCCCATGTTGTTGACCGGCGCCACGATGCTGCCGGTGTGCGACCAGCCCGGATCAGTCGCCGAATAGGTGAACAGGCTGGCCACCAGGTACAGCAACGCCGGGGCCACTGCGATCAGACCCAGATCGCGCCACAAGCGCTGCCGCGTGGGGTTTTCAGACGGAGACGGATCGCGGCGACGGGCTTTGCCTTCGCTCGATCGGCTGCGTTCGGGGACCTGCTTCGCCACCTTGGACACTACCTTTGGAATACGCTGTTAGTGGTTGATAATAAACGAAGCGCGTCGGTTTTCCGTCACTGCTGGCTGACCGCGATACGCCATGGCCTGGCCGGCCCCGTCGAACACGGCCTGACCGGTCCGGCGCATCGCCGCGTTCCAGGCGTGCGGGTTGAAACCCCCTGCCCCTGCCATCACTCTATGGTCTGCCCCCAGCGCGCGCAAACCGTCGCCGCGCCTTGATCCCCTTACCTTTCGCGAGTCTACATGAGCACCACGCTGCCCTCCCGCCATCAGAAGCTTGTCATCCTCGGTTCCGGCCCGGCCGGTTGGACTGCCGCCGTCTACGCTGCCCGCGCCAACCTCAAGCCGGTGGTGATCACCGGGCTGCAGCAGGGCGGCCAGCTGATGACCACCACCGAGGTCGACAACTGGCCGGGCGACGCCCATGGCCTGATGGGCCCGGACCTGATGGCGCGCATGCAGGCCCACGCCGAACGCTTCGAAACCGAAGTGATCTTCGACCATATCCACACCGCCGACCTGTCCCAGCGCCCGTTCAAGCTGATCGGCGACAGCGCCGAATACACCTGTGATGCGCTGATCATCTCCACCGGCGCGACCGCCAAGTACCTGGGCATTCCGTCCGAAGAGACCTTCAAGGGCCGCGGCGTGTCCGCCTGCGCCACCTGCGACGGCTTCTTCTACCGTGACCAGGACGTGGTGGTGGTCGGCGGCGGCAACACCGCCGTTGAAGAAGCGCTGTACCTGTCCAACATCGCCCGCAAGGTCTACCTGGTCCACCGCCGTGACACGCTGAAGGCGGAAAAGATCATGCAGGACAAGCTGTTCGCCAAGGTCGCCGCCGGCAAGATCGAAACCGTCTGGCACCACCAAGTGGACGAAGTGCTGGGCAACGACGCCGGCGTGACCGGCGTGCGGGTGAAGTCGGTGCAGGACGGCAGCACGCGCGACATCCAGGCCCATGGCTTCTTCGTGGCGATCGGCCATCACCCGAACACCACCCTGTTCGACGGCCAGCTGGCGATGAACCACGGCTACCTGGAAATCCGTTCCGGCCTCGGCGGCAATGCCACCCAGACCTCGGTGGAAGGCGTGTTCGCCGCTGGCGACGTGGCCGACCAGCACTACCGCCAGGCGATCACCTCGGCCGGCTTCGGCTGCATGGCCGCGCTGGATGCCGAGCGCTACCTGGACGCGCAGGGTAAGGCGAGCTGAGGCATGCCGCAGGGCGGTTTTTGAAAGGCCGGCCTTGGTGCCGGCCTTTCCGTTTCAACAACGAGGGACTCGGGCCACCTCCCCGCTGCATCGAGTGCGGCGCGAGAGCACGGTGTCCGCCGATCACGGCGCCTGAAGAAGCGCCGTGGGAGAGTGGCCCTGACCCCGCCCCCATAGAGGATCGTCGGGTGACTTTCCTCCGAGGGACGCTGATGACGCACCCGCTGCTGCACCTGTTTCCCTCCGAGGGTTCTGCCGAGGCCCTGCGCGCCGGGCTCGGCCCCGGGCTGGATGGCCATCGCATAATGGCGCTGCCTGAGCTTTATGCCGTAGGACCGCTGCGGGACGCAGGACGGCGCAGCGACTTCTGGCGGCGGTGGCTCGCCGGCTTCCCCGACACTGCGGAACCGGGGGTGGATACCGCCAGGCCCTTTGCTGCATGGGACGCCCTGGACAGCCATCTGCTAGAACAGCCGCAGCAGCAGATCGTGGTATGGCACACCGGGTCTGGCCAGGACCAGACGTTCCTGCACATGGCATGCCACCGGCTTGCCGGATCGCTCCTGCCGATGCATGAAGTATCCGTACCTCCCGTCCAGGGCCTGTACAACATGGGCGCGAATCCACCGCGCGTGCTGGCGCCACTCGTTGCACGGGCCACGCCGCTCAGCGCCTCCCGCCGCAGGCAGCTCGCCGCCGCATTCCCCACCGTGGCGGCTGCCGAAGGACTGCGGGAATGCAGCCAGGAGGGCGTCCTCGAGCTACGCGCCATCTCGTGTCACGATCACGAAATACTCGCGCATTGCCCGCGCGAGTGGTGGCCTGCCGCTCGCGTGTGTGGCAACGTGATGGGGCACGATGACATGCGCAATCCACTGTCGGAAGCCTTCTTGGCCGGTCGCTTGGCGAAGCTGATCGATGAAGGCCACATCGAGGCCAGGCACCGACACGCCGGGTGGCATGCGACGCGCGTCCGGCGGGCCGGGTAAACGCTGGTTGCCCGTGTATCCGCGCGCTTGCCCGACGCCTACGCAGGGGCATCTTCCCGTGGCTCAGCGGCGAGGAGCCGATTTTCTGGTGGTCGTTTGAACCACGCATTGGGTTCCCGACCGACGGTGGCACCTGTCGCGGCGGCTCCAGCGTCAGCTACGCAGCCAACGCCTTCGAGCAAGAGATGCGCACCTGTGCCGAGACGCCGCGTCCAGGCCAGCACGGCACATGGATCAGCGAGACGATGGTTCAGGCCTAAGTTACGCTGCATGACCTGGGCCGTGGCCGCTCCATCGAGGTCTGGCAGCATGACGTCCTTGTCGGCGGAACTCCGGCGTGGCGGTGGGCGAGGTGTCTTCCGGCGGAAGCATGTTCAGCGCGCGCCGCGGCGGCGAAGATGCGCCCGCCCACGCGCTGGCGCTGGCCAGTGCACACCCCAGGTTGAATGCCATCTCCCGCGCCATGGTTATTCATATTGAACTCATCCGACCGCTCCCTCCTGCCAGCCGAACCGGCTTCTACGCCGGCTTTCTCGGTTCAGGGTAGCTTGCGGGCTGTCGCCGCCCCGCCATCCTCACCGTGCGTTGCCTGTGGCGCGACCATGCCCGGCCCCCGGACGCACTGCACGATATGCCGGACCGGCGGTGACTTCACCCCGTCGTCGTCAACCATCCGGGTGTCCCAGTAGATCGGCGCACTTCCGGCGTTCTCGCAACGCAGGGTGATCTGGGCTGGCTTGGTGTCTGCGTCAGGCAGCGTCACCGCTCCATCCGTGCACTTCCAGCCGGGAGGGCATCCGAGGTTCTTCGTCTCGATCACGACGGGGTACTGGGGAAAGCCGGCGAAGGCAAGATCCACCACCCGGGATTGGCCGGCCGCCACGCGGATGGTCTGGATCGGATCAACTTTCAGCGGGTCGCACCCCTTGCCCTCGCGCCAGAGGCGGTACCCCTTTTCGACGCCTTTCATCGAAGCTTCTCGAAAAACGGGATCCTGCAAGGCGAGTGCGTCGTTGGGGTTGGAGTGAAACGCTGTTTCGATGATGATCGATGCCATATTCGCTATACGGTTCTCCCCTTTGTTGTCAGCACGGGGATCCGACTCAACATTGAATCCGGAATAATCATCCTGGCCGGTGATCAGCTCGCGCATGTAGCAGAGAACACTGCGCGCCAAAGCGCGATCTTCTTCTCTCCCCGTCTGATAAACCACCCTCGTTCCGCTCGGAATTTCAGAGTCGGAACCGTTGGTGTGCAGATGCAAGGCGACATCTGCACCGAGATGGTTCGCCAGCAGAGGGCGACTGCGCAGGTCCTGATCATAGTCACGATTCGAATCGCCTACTGGCGAGTTCCAGATTTCTGGGTTGGCCGGAAATCTCTCCTCCAGGTGATACTTGGCCGCGACCTGCCACCATTCCACGCCACTTTCTTCATGCAGATCAAATGACGATGTCCGGGGCCTTACCACAGGCATGCGGCCTCGCTCCTGGATCCAGTGCTTCAGCTCCTCCGCGTAAGCTGGCGTAACCAGGTCCTCTCTCACATCATTCATCAGAGGGCGCTGCCATAACCAGGCTGCTTTGCGCTGATGCCTGTAATAGCCATGCGCGGCGGAAACCATCGCCATCCCCGAACCCCGAATTCCGCGTCTGCGCGCATCAGCGTCCTCCTGTTGTTGTTCAGGGAAGTAATGCATGATCGCGCGCCCGTCGAACTTGTACTCGACGTTTCCAGGTGGCGTGTATTTCCTCACCGCCTCCGTTACGCCGTGACGGAACAGGTCCATCTGGTGCTCGAAATCGGCCCCCGCGTACTGCGGGATAAGGTCCCGTCCAAACTCAAGTGTGATGGTGGATGTAGCCAGATCAACCGATGCGTGGACGCGCCCACCGCTGCTCTGGCCCGCGATCCGATCAAGTCGATCTAGAATCCTCTGCGCCTCACGAGTCACTTCCGCATCCAAACTGCGATCACGTGCCTCGCCTGCTCCGGCCTGGCATGTTGCCACCATCGATAGCAGTGTCGCCAGCGTGATTGACATGCCAAGGCTCCGCCCGCCAAAGCGTGGCGATGCGCCGGCACCACCCGCCACGTCTGCAGACGCGACACATGCCGGTGAAACGACTGCCGGGTCGGTCTCGGTCAACTTACTTATCCCGTTCATTTTTCTAGATGGCTCCTGGTACTTGCAGCCAATCAGGCTGCGGGAGAGCACGAGAATGGGCCGCGCCACAGCAGATCAACGTGCTGTGATTCACGCTATTCAAAAATAGAATCGGGCTCATCAGTAGCAGTCGCCACAAGATCTGAAGCGAGTGCCGGACTCAGGCCTGGTGCTCTATCCTGTCCCCATGCCGCAGATCCGCTTCCTCGAAGACCTCCAGACGCTCACTGCGTCCCAATGGGACGCCCTCCACGACGGCGACAACCCGTTCGTCAGCCACGCCTTCCTGTCCGGCATGGAACAGTACGGCTGCCTGCGCGAGGACTGGGGTTGGCGTCCGCGGCACCTCACCTTGTGGGAGGACGACACGCTGATCGGCGCCGTCCCAGGCTACCTGAAGGAAAACTCCCACGGCGAGTTCGTGTTCGACCACGCGTGGGCCAATGCCTATGCCCGCCACGGTCACGACTATTACCCCAAATGGCTGGGCGCAGTGCCCTACTCGCCCGTGACCGGACCGCGCGTACTGGCCCGCGACCCTGGCACGCGTGCAGCGCTGCTGGCCGCGCTGGTGGAAAAGCTACCCGCACTCGGGGTCTCCTCCGCGCACATCAACTTCCATCGCAAGGACGAGGATGGCGACTTCAGCGATGCCTGGCTGCTGCGCGAGGACATCCAGTTCCAGTGGCAGAACCCGGGGCAATGGCAGACCTTCGATGACTTCCTCGGCGCGATGAACCACAAGCACCGCAAGAACATCCGCCAGGAACGCAGCAAGGTCGCCCGGCAGGGGATCAGCTTCCGCGTGGTGCATGGCGACGAGGCCAGCCGTGCCGACCTGCAGGCGATGTACCGGTTCTACCTGCAGACCTTCCTGGAGTATGGCAACGCCCCTGCCCTGACCGAGCCATTCCTGCGCCATCTCGCCAGTTCGCTCGGCAAGGGGCTGGTGCTGTTCCTGGCCGAGCAGGACGGCGAGCCGATCGCCGGCGCGCTGTGCCTGCGCGGTGGCCAGACCCTGTATGGCCGCTACTGGGGCGGCACCACCCTGCCCGGCCTGCACTTCGAAGCCTGCTATTACCAGGGCATCGAGTATTGCCTGCGCGAAGGTCTTTCACGGTTCGAGCCTGGCGCGCAGGGCGAGCACAAGCTGGCGCGTGGCTTCCTGCCAACGGTGGTGCGCAGCCGGCACTGGATGGCCGACGCTGATTTCAGCGAGGCCCTGCGCGAATGGTGCGCGCACGAGCGTGCGGACATCACGCGCTATCGTGACGAACTGCTACTGCACTCGCCCTTCCGCAGTGGCTGATCCGAACGCGGCAAGGTAATCCAGCACCGGTGCGGGATCATCCAGCGCAGCACTCGTGGCGATATGACTGTCGGGACGAACCAGCACCAGCAGGCCCGCATACGGGCAGGACGGATCGTCGATCCGAAGGACCTGCACGAAGCTTGGCATCGTGGGCACGGCACCCCGGGTACCGCATACCAGCAGCGTGAAGCAACGATAGTCCAGCAGCGGGTAAAGCCGTGAAGGACGGCCTGCATCCGGCCCCATCAGGACATCATGCACGCGCTCGCCGGCCAGCCCTTCGCCCGCGTAGCGCACCCCCATCCCTGTTACGTATCCGGACCGTTGCGCCACGATGCCCACGTAGTCCGTCGCATGCTGCCGGCTGGACGGGTCACGGGTGGCAAGACCCAGCAGGCGCGATGTTTCCACCACGCCCAACGCCACCGGTTTACGTTCGGATTCGTAGCTGCCCAGAAGACCAGCCGGGACGAGCTGGTTGACCACCATGCCGATCTTCCACATCAGGTTGAAGGCATCGGCCAGCGCCGTGTTGAGGCCCTGGCCGCCGTGGACGGAATGGATGTGGCATGCATCGCCCACCAGGAAGACCCGGTTTTCCACGCCAAAGCGTGCGGCCACAGCCTCTTTGACCGAAAACTGCGAGAACCACCGCACGTCACTGAATCGCACGCTGTAGGGCCACGTCGCCCGGTTGACCCGCGCCATGACCTGTTCGAACGTGAACTCACGGGTATCCATGCGGACGTAGAACCGATCCAGCTCGCCCTCACGCGGGATCCAGGCCACGTCGGAGGATTCGGCCTGGAAGACGATGATCTCCGGCACCTTTGGGAAATCGGTGTCGATCACCGCGTCCACGACCGCCCAGGTCATGCGCGGGCGGGTCACTTCGAATGGGATCTGAAGGTGTTCACGGACAAACGAATGTGCGCCATCAGCACCTATGACGAAGCGTGAGGTGATGGACCGCCCGTCCGAGAGTCGGGTTACGCATCCCCCTGCCTGCTGTTGCACGCCGCTCACCGAGGTGCCGCGCTGCACGGGGATGCCCGACGCACGCAGGCGCTGATCCAGCAGCTGCTCCACGAAAGACTGGCCGATCATCAGGAAATGCCTGTGGAAGCACCCCTGCAAGGCATCCCACCAGTCAGACTGCCGGGAGACGAATGTGCCCTCGGCCCATACTGAGCTGGTGTTGCACGGCTTGCCGTGCGGATAGAGATCATCGAACAGGTCCACGATCTGCAACAGCTGCAAGGTGCGCGCATTGAGCGCGTCCGCGCGCCCGGCCTGCAGCGGGCCGGCGCTGTGGTCGGCGATCAGCACCCGAAGCCCAAGCTGGCTGCCGAGGTAGGCGCACATCAGCCCCGCAGGTCCAGCGCCTGCGACGACCACATCCACGTCGGTGTCCATGCCCGCGGCCATCATGCGCTGGCCACCAGGTGCGGGTTGTCCAGCGGCGGATCACCCAGGATGTGCAGCCGACGAAGGTGGCGTGGCGCACCACTGGTGAATGCCTCACGCCCGTGCAGCAGCGTGTGGTTGTCGGCGATGACCAGGTCACCGGCCTCCCAGGCATGTGCATACAGGCAGCTGGGCGCGTGCAGCGCCTCGGCGAGACTGCGATGCAACAGCGCGGCATCCGCTTCCTCCATCCCCGTGAACGACGCCGATGCAGGGTTGATGAAGGCCTCGCCCTGCTGGTCCTGTGGTGCGCTGTAGCGGATGACCGCCGCGTCACGGTCCGGGTGCCGGGTCACGACGGGCGCCTCGGCCACGCTGTGGTAGTACTCCATCTTCCTTTCGTAACGCCCCGTGGCGCGCTCCCACAGCAGCCGGACCGACGCCGGTGCTTGATCCAATGCGCGCGCGGTGTGGGAGAACAGCGTCCGCCCTCCGCAGCCGGGTCCGGGTGCACGCAGGCACTGGAAGATCTGGAACTCCGGCACCTGCCGGCGGTACATGCCATCCCAGTGCAGCGGCACGGCCGAACTGTCGAAGATATGATCCTGCGGCGCTTCCCGTTCGAGAAGCTCCAGCACTTTCCCGAACGGCCATTCGGCGATGCTTCCCCAGCGCTCCCCGTACGCGACGAGGTCTGCAGGGTCTTCGGGGCCGCAGAATCCGCGCAGCAGCACCAGGTGATGGTGTCGGGCGAGGATGCGCAGTGCATCGACGGACAGGTCAGTGACGGCGTCATTCGGGGATGCGGCCTGCAGCATGACGCCGAACGGCTCAAGGGGGGTGACGGGAGTCGTCATGGCATCGGCGTTCCTGTTCTCGGGCCCGTGCCCGGCCTGGACCACGCTAGGCATCCGACCACCTGAAAGCGAGTGGTTTTCCGACGTCCACTGCAAGAACTGCCGCCTGCGCCACGGTGACGCGCAAGCTGCAGTATCCTGCCCGCATGCACGCCACCGCTTCGCCCTGGAAAGACGGCCACACCCGCCGCCTGCGTCATGTCACAGCCTGCAGCCGCGGCCTGTCCCGCTGCCACCGTGCAGCAGCCGGCCAATGAGCCGTCAGTTTCCGTGGCGCTTGGGCGAGGCCGAAGATGCTGCTTTTCCACCCGCTGAAACGGCGCTGCGCCACCCGGACGGTCTGTTGGCCATCGGTGGTGATCTGCGCCCGCAGCGATTGCTGAACGCCTACGCGCAGGGTGCCTTCCCGTGGTTCAGCCAGGGTGAGCCGATCCTGTGGTGGTCACCGGATCCCCGCACGGTGTTCGCTACCGATGGCGTGCATCTGTCACGCAGATTCCGCAGGCAGCTGCGGACCCTGGAGTGGGAGATCACCGCCGACACCGCCTTCGAACAGGTCGTCCGCGCCTGCGCTACGGTGCCGCGACCAGGTCAGGACGGCACCTGGATCGGTACCGACATGATCCATGCCTATACCGAGCTGCATCGACTGGGGCACGCGCACTCGGTCGAAGTGTGGGAGGGGCCGGAGCTTGTTGGCGGCATCTATGGCGTGGCGCTGGGCAGCATGTTTTTCGGCGAAAGCATGTTCAGCGCACGCAGCGGGGGCTCGAAAGTGGCCTTGGCTGCGCTGGCCTCGCTGCTCCATGCGGGGGGCGTGTCCGTACTGGATGCGCAGGTGCACAACCCTCACCTGGTGCGGATGGGGGCGACACAATGGCCACGCGAGCGTTTCCTGGCGCACGTGCGGCAGGCCATCCAACAGCCGGTGGCGCCTGGCAACTGGTCGGCGGCAGGGGCCCGGCTCCCGTTGCGGCATTACCTCCCCGACTGAGCACGGACTCAGGCTGCGGCACGCTCGTGGAGCGCGCTTGGACGTCCGTCCGTCCACGCGCTGTAGTGGCTGGGACGACCGTCCACATGAATCAGCCTGGCTCCTTGGCTCTCCGCCTGGTGCCGTTTCATCAACACGGCGCGATCCCCGAGATCGACCGCCACCGCATGCCAGGGCGTCAGCCAGGCGTCAGCGGTGGGCAGCATGTGGATGCCCAGTTTGTCGCTGCTGCGCGCCTGTGGATGGATGGACAAGCGGACCGAGCGCGGAAAGACCGCCTGCAGAAGACTGCCCCATGCCAGGCTGCGCTGCACGACCTGGTACGCGCGCGCCTTGGCCTCGCGCTGGACCTGCGTGGCACTTCGCGCATCATCGGCGCACCAATCATCTTCGGCCATGAAGCGGATGATGCCGCGCAGCTGCCGCACTCCGTCTTCGGATCGCAGCAGCCCGGTCCGGATGTCATCCAGCGACTGGCCATGCCGCGCCAGCAATGCCGCACGGCGATCATCGTGGCTTGTGCTGCCGGCAAACACTGAAGTGCAGTCACACAGGCAGAAAGTGTCCAGGTGGGCCAGGCTGCGACGAGCGATCATCGCGCGGATGGCCGCCTGGTAGTGATCGATGACCGGGTCGGAAACGCCGATGGTGGGTCCGAATACATGGCCATCCGAGCAGATCGTCAGCCGGGCGCCTGCAGGGTGGATCGCGGCAATACGGGCGCACATCCGATCCAGTGCATCCAGCGACAGCGCTTCGGCCAGGTCAGGCAGCGGCCCCAGGACCTTTCGAAGGGAGGGCGATTTGGCGGGAAATGCGGGGAGGACCATGTGGACCGGTTCCCCCGCCCGGACGAAGCCGCGTAACCGCGCCGTGACCGGATCCGACAACGCGTTGGTGGGGGCCCTCGCCCGGTCGCACCGCTGGTGGAAGGCCAGCGTCCGGGCAATGGCCTGGACAACGGCCTCGGCTGCGTGCTGAGGATGGCTCATTGCTCGTTCTCCCTACAGATGCGCTGCGCCAGGTGGCCGCGACGTCGGCGACCTGGGCGAATTGACGGATGAATCCTGTGATGAGAGGCACGATAGCAACGAGATATGGGGCTCGAAATAGCTCAAGACGGCAAATTCTGACCCTGCCAAGAGAGAATGGTGGGCCGATCCCGGGAGGGGCCTATCCCGCAACGGAATGACGGTTAACGCAATCTTTGCAAAATGGGGTGCATGTGCGTAAAATGCAGCGGCTTAGGCCCCCGTGGCCGCTCTCTGAACCGCACAGGATTACATGTCGAAAGACGACTCCATCGAGTTCGAAGGCACCGTCAGCGAGACGCTGCCGAACACGACGTTCCGCGTCCGCCTGGAAAATGGTCATGAAATCATTGCCCATATCTCCGGCCGCATGCGCAAGAACTACATCCGCATTCTGACCGGTGACCGGGTCAAGGTTGAAATGACCCCGTACGACCTGACCAAGGGCCGTATCACCTACCGCATGAAGTAAGCGGTCCGACGCATCCGCGTCGACGAGAAAGGCCAGCCATCGAGCTGGCCTTTTGGCGTGCCTGGATGTCGTTGGTGTCGAACCCTGCCTGGCGTCCAGCCGCCCCAGCGCCGGGCAGGACCCGGCGCTGCAGCATGGAGCGGATTATTCCACCGTGGCCGGCAGCAGACGCTCCGGTTCGGCGAAGGTTTCCACGAACAGCTCGTTGTCGCGCACGTCGATGCTGGCCCTGCCGCCGTTGACCAGCTTGCCGAACAGCAGTTCGTCGGCCAACGGACGCTTGACCTTGTCCTGGATGACACGGGCCATCGGGCGTGCGCCCATCAGCGGATCGAAGCCGTGCTGGGCCAGCCAGTCGCGCGCGGTCGGCGTGGCCGAGAGGCTGACGTGCTTTTCCTGCAGCAGCATTTCCAGTTCGATAAGGAACTTGTCCACCACGCGCAGGATGTGCTCGAAGCCCAATGCCTGGAACTGCACCACCGCATCCAGCCGGTTGCGGAACTCCGGGGTGAAGCTGCGACGGATGGTCTCCATCGCGTCGGTGGCGTGATCCTGCTTGGTGAATCCGATCGAACGCCGTGAGGCCTGCGCCGCACCGGCATTGGTGGTCATCACCAGCACCACGTTCTTGAAGTTCGCTTCACGGCCATTGGTATCGGTCAACACGCCGCGGTCCATGACCTGCAGCAGGATATTGAAGATATCCGGGTGCGCTTTCTCGATTTCATCCAGCAGCAGCACGCAGTGCGGCGTCTTGACGATCTTTTCGGTCAGCAGGCCACCCTGGTCGAAGCCCACGTAGCCCGGAGGCGCACCGATCAGGCGGCTGATCGAATGGCCTTCCATGTACTCGGACATGTCGAAGCGGACCAGCTCGATCCCCAGCTGCAGGGCCAGCTGCTTGGTGACTTCGGTCTTGCCGACTCCGGTGGGGCCGGCGAACAGGAAGTTGCCGATCGGCTTTTCCGGGTTGGCCAGGCCGGAGCGGGCCAGCTTGATCGCCGAAGACAGCGTTTCGATGGCCGGATCCTGGCCGAAGATCACCATCTTCAGGTTGCGCTCCAGGTGCTTGAGCACGTCCTTGTCGGTGGCGCTGACCTGCTTGGCCGGGATGCGTGCCATCTTGGCCACGATCGCCTCGATCTCCTCGATGTCGATGAGCTCCTTGCGCTGTCCTTCCGGCATCAGCCGCTGGCGCGCGCCAGCCTCGTCGATGACGTCGATCGCCTTGTCGGGCAGCAGCCGGTCGCCGATGTGCTTGACCGACAGGTCCACCGCCGCCTGCAGCGCATCGTCGGCATAGGTCACGCCGTGGTGCGCTTCGTACTTAGGCTTGAGTCCCTGCAGGATCTCGTAGGTTTCGCCCACGGTCGGCTCGACGATGTCGATCTTCTGGAAGCGCCGCGCCAGCGCGCGGTCCTTTTCGAAGATGCCGCGGTATTCCTGGAAGGTGGTCGAGCCGATGCAGCGCAGATCACCGGAGGCCAGCGCCGGCTTGATCAGGTTGGAGGCATCCATGGTACCGCCGGACGCCGATCCGGCACCGATGATGGTGTGGATCTCGTCGATGAACAGCACCGCGTTCGGCACCTTCTTCAGCGAGGTCAGCACGCCCTTCAGGCGTTTTTCGAAGTCGCCGCGGTACTTGGTGCCGGCCACCAGCGCGCCCAGGTCCAGCGAGTAGATGACCGCATCGGCGAGCACCTCCGGCACGGATCCTTCGACGATACGGCGGGCCAGGCCCTCGGCGATGGCGGTCTTGCCGACGCCGGCTTCGCCGACATACAGCGGATTGTTCTTGCGGCGGCGGCACAGCACCTGGATGGTGCGCTCGATCTCGTCGGCACGGCCCACCAGCGGATCGATCCGGCCGTTGCGGGCCTGCTCGTTGAGGTTGCTGGCGAACTCGGCCAGCGCATCGCCCTTGCCCTCGCCTTCCCCGGCTTCGGCACGGCCCTCGGGATCGGCCGGCGACGACGGCTCGCCTTCCTCACCAAGCTTGGCAATACCGTGGGAGAGGTAATTGACCACGTCCAGCCGGGTGACATCCTGCTGGTTGAGGTAGTAGACCGCGTGCGAATCCTTCTCGCCGAAGATCGCCACCAGCACATTGGCGCCGGTGACCTCCTTCTTGCCCGAAGACTGCACGTGGTAGACCGCGCGCTGCAACACGCGCTGGAAGCCAAGGGTCGGCTGGGTGTCGCGCCCATCATCTTCGGCAAGCCGCGAGACGGACGCCTCGATGGCCTGCTCCAGCTCCTGGCGCAGGCGCTCGGGTTCGGCCCCGCAGGCCTTCAGGACGGCCTGGGCCGAGGGATTGTCCAGCAGCGCCAGCAACAGGTGTTCGACGGTCATGAATTCATGCCGCGCTTCCCGTGCCCGCTTGTAGCACTGGCCAATGGTGTGTTCGAGGTCTTTGCTGAACATGCTCTACTCCGGCGGCAGTTGAAGACAATATGCGGCCTGACCACACGTTTTCCATCACCCTAGCGGAACTGCCCGTTCATACGGCGTTAGCATCCCGTCGCGCGTCCGGCGAAGGTGATTCCACCATAACCTAAACCGCTTCCCCGCCGGGCGCTGCCTGCCCGCGTTGAACCACCCCGCATGAGGCGATCCACGGCCAGTCGCGCCGCAAACCAGGGGAGGAGAGGCGCATTGCTGCCGCCAACTGCGTCGTCGGCGGGAAGCCCGATCGTGCCGTACATGGAACGCACCGGACTACCACGCTGCGGTCATGCCGGTCTGGTCAGGCCTTTTCCATCGTGCAGAGCAACGGATGCTGGTTCATCCGGGCATATTCATTGACCTGTGCCACTTTGGTTTCGGCAACCTCGCGGGTGAACACACCGCAGACGCCGCGGCCCCGGGTGTGCACATGGAGCATCACCTGCGTCGCGCGGTCCAGGTCCAGGTTGAAGAACTGCTGCAGTACATCGACCACGAAATCCATCGGGGTGTAGTCATCGTTCAACAGCATGACCTGGTAGAACGGCGGGGGGGCGACCTCCGGGCGTGCCGGCTCAAGCAGCACGCCATGGTCGGAATGGGATTCGTGGGAAGTGTCGCGAGGCATCCGCTTATTATAGTGGCTGCCTTGGCCGGATTGGACGGCAAGCCGACGCGCCTTCACAATCTGCGCGACTCCCCGCACTACCTTCACAGGATTCTCATGGAAAGGACGCTTCGCTTCGCCCTGCTGCTGGCTGTCGCCGCAGCGGCGGCCCCCTCCTTCGCCGCCGAGCCGGACAAGGCCATCGGACGCCATCTCGACAAACTGGGCTATCCCTACGAGATCGACGAGGACGGCGACTACCGCATGGTGTTCGACATGGAAGGCGAGCGCACCCAGCTGGTCTATGTACGCTCGGTGGTGGAAGAGTTCGGCAGCCAGCATGTGCGCGAAATCTGGTCGCCCGGCTACCAGGCCAACGCCGACCAGTTCCCGGTGGCGGTGGCCAACCGCCTGCTTGAAGATGCGCAGGATGCGAAAATGGGCGGCTGGGTGAAGCAGGACAAGGTCGCCATGTTCGTGGTGAAAGTGGATGCCGATGCCTCTTCCGAAGCGTTGGACGATGCCATCGAGGCCGCCAGCCGGACCGCCGATGCGATGGAACTGGAACTGACCAAGCAGGACGAATACTGAAGTGAATGCTGCTGCGCCGCGCTGGGCACCCCGCGTCACCGTTGCCACCGTGGTGGTCGACGAGGGCAGGCTGTTACTCGTCGAAGAACGCATCGATGGTGAGCTGGTGCTCAACCAGCCCGCCGGCCACCTGGAACCGGGTGAGTCGCTGGCCGAGGCCGCGCTGCGCGAGACGCGCGAAGAAACCGGCTGGGAGGTCGAACTGACCGCGTTCATCGGCACCTACCAGTGGACCGCTCCGGATGGCACGCCGTTCCTGCGCTTCAGCTATGCCGCGCGCCCGCTCCGGCACGATCCGCTGCGCCCGCTGGATACCGGTATCGAACGCGCACTGTGGCTGCAGCCCGGCGAGCTGCTGGCCGCGCGCCAGCGGCTGCGCAGCCCGCTGGTCTGGCAGGTGGTGGCCGACTTCCTCGCCGGCCAGCGCCATCCCCTCTCCTTGGTCAAGGAGGTCGCTCCATGAGCGCGCCACGGATCATGGTCGGCGTGTCCGGCGGCGTGGACTCTTCAGTTGCCGCCTGGCGTCTGGTGCAGCAGGGCGAGCCGGTGGCCGGACTGTTCATGCAGAACTGGGCCGATGATGGCAGCGGCGAATGCCGCGCCGAGGATGATCGCCGCGACGCGGTGGCGGTGTGCGGACTGCTCGGCATCCCGTTCCACTTCCGCGACTTTTCCAGCGAGTACTGGAAAGGCGTGTTCGAACACTTCCTGGCCGAGTATGCGGCCGGACGCACCCCCAACCCGGATGTGCTGTGCAACCGCGAAGTGAAGTTCAAACACTTCCTGGATGCCGCCCGCGAGCTGGGCGCCGAGCGCATCGCCACCGGCCACTACGCGCGGATCGCCCGCGACGGCAACCAGTGGCTGCTGCTGCGCGGCGCCGACCGCAGCAAGGACCAGAGCTATTTCCTGCACCAGCTGGGCCAGGCACAGCTGTCGGCAACCTTGTTCCCGATCGGCGATCTGAACAAGAGCGACCTGCGCCGGATGGCGCGTGACGCCAACCTGCCGACGCATGCCAAGAAGGACTCCACCGGCATCTGCTTCATCGGCGAACGTGATTTCCGCGAGTTCCTCGGCCAGTACCTGCCCGCACGCCGGGGCCGCATCGTGGACCCGGACGGGGCGGAGATCGCCGAGCACCCCGGGGTGTTCTACTTCACCCTGGGCCAGCGCGAAGGGCTGAACATCGGCGGGGTCCGTGGTCGCCCGGCGGCGCCGTGGTACGTGGTGGGCAAGGACGTGGCCTCCAACACGCTGTATGTCGACCAGGACCGCGAAAGCCGCTGGTTGATGTCCACCGAGCTGGTCAGCGAAAGCGCGCACTGGATCGCCGGTGCGCCGCCCGCCACCCGCTTCGAGTGCACCGCCCAGACCCGCTACCGCCAGCCCGATGAGGCCTGTACGGTCCAGGTGCGCGATGATGGCAGCCTGCATGTCCGCTTCCCCACTCCCCAGCGGGCGGTCACCCCCGGCCAGTCGCTGGTGTTGTACCAGGGCGATGTCTGCCTCGGTGGTGCGGTGATCGCCGCCACCGACGCGCCGCTTGAACAGCGGTTGCGCCCTACTCCTTCTCCTTTCGAGGTACCTGCTGCATGAGTTTCACTGTCGACGACCGCGTACTGGCC
Source organism: Stenotrophomonas sp. CFBP 13724 (assembly GCF_014841975.1). Taxonomy (NCBI): domain Bacteria; kingdom Pseudomonadati; phylum Pseudomonadota; class Gammaproteobacteria; order Lysobacterales; family Lysobacteraceae; genus Stenotrophomonas; species Stenotrophomonas sp. CFBP 13724. Next base: position 1,278,123 of record NZ_JACYUW010000001.1, on the reverse strand, counting down.
CTGGCCGGCATAGCACAGGCCCTGCAACAGGTCCGCCGCATCGCCGATACCGGCCACTCCGAAGCGGGTGCGGTGCGCACCGCCATGGACAGCGTGTTCCGCATCGACGCCGCATCACCGCAGGACGTGTACGGCGACCGCGAATCGCTGAAGCCGGGCCTGCGCCTGCTGCACAACTACTTCCGCAACCAGGGCCAGGACCCGATCCTCCCCAAGCTGGCACTGGCGGTGCTGCAGCTGGAGCGCCGCTTCGTGCGCGAGCCGGACACCATCGCCAAGGTCACCGCCGGCATCGAGCGCGCCAGCCGCCAGGGCCGTGAGCTGGGCGACAGCGGGCACCCGGACGTGCTGGCCACGCTGGGCGGCGTCTATGCCGACACCATCAGCCACCTCAAGCCGCGGGTCATGGTGCAGGGCAATCCGCATTACCTGGGCCAGGCCGGGGTGGTGGCCGAAATCCGCGCGCTGCTGCTGGCGGCGGTGCGCTCGGCGGTGCTGTGGCGCCAGGTGGGTGGCAGCTACTGGGATTTCCTGCTGGCACGCAAGGCGATGGTGGAAGCGGTGGACCGCGCGCTGCGCTGAGCCGCACGGTAGCGCCGAGCCATGCTCGGCGAGCGCAGCGGCAAAGCAACAGCGTGACGACCAACGGTCGTCACCCACCAAGGGCCGAAGCATGACGGCCAGCGGCCGTCACTACCGAGGCCGGTAGCGCCGAGCCATGCTCGGCGAGCGCAGCGGCGAACCAAACGCAGATGCAACATCGGCGTTAAAGAGAACCGGGGTACGGCCGATACTGCATTTGTGACTCTCCCGGGAACGTCCATGTACTCTCGCACCATCATCCGTCTGGCCGCACCGTTGGTGCTGACCCTGCTTCTGCCCCTCGCCTTTGCTCTGGAGTGGCCTGCGGCCCTGCGCTGGGCGATCCTTACCACGATGACGCTGAGCTGGCTCGGCCACGCCTGGTGGAGCACCCGTGCTCCGGTCGGGCGTTCGCCGGAACAGGACCGCATCCTGCGCGAGCAGGACCAGCTGCTGACCGAACTGCGCAACTTCGTCGGCAATGAAATCGACGGCTCGCGCAGCGAAGTCGAGCGCGCCCGCGAACTGATCCGCCAGGCCGTGTCCGGCCTGGGCGGCAGCTTCGAAGCGATGAACCGCAAGTCCCGCCAGCAGAGCCAGGCACTGGCCCGCATCGTCGACCGCACCGGTGAAGACGGTTCGGCCGGACTGGACGTGGCGCGCTTCGCCCAGCACGCCAGCCACCAGATGGAACAGCTGGTGGAAGCGCTGGAACAGGTCAGCGGCCAGAGCAGCAACACCGTGCAGCACATCGACCAGATGGCGCAGCACCTGGATGGCATCTTCGCGCTGCTGGAAGACGTCAAGTCGATCGCCGACCAGACCAACCTGCTGGCACTGAACGCGGCCATCGAAGCGGCCCGTGCCGGTGAAGCCGGCCGCGGCTTCGCCGTGGTGGCCGACGAGGTGCGCAACCTGTCCGAGCGTTCGACCACGTTCAACGAGCAGATCCGCAAGCTGGCCCACAGCTCCAAGGACGCCATCGCCAAGGTCCGCGAGACGGTCACCCACATGGCCTCGCGCGACATGGATCGTTCCCGCGAAGCCCGCATGGAAGCCGCTTCCATGGTCGACAACGTGGCGCAGATCAACGCCTCACTGGGCGATGGCATGCGCGAAGTGTCCGAGTGCGCCCGCGCCATCGACGGCAGCGTGGCCGAAGCGGTGCGTGCCCTGCAGTTCGAAGACATCGCCACCCAGGCACTCGGCGGCGTGCATGTCCACCTGGACCGCCTGACCTCGATCAACCGCGAAGCGCTGGCCCTGCAGGAGCTGCTGCATCGCCATGGCGGCGCGGCCGACGAAGAAATGGTCACCGCCCTGGCCCGCACCGGCAATCGCCTGCGTGACCTGCGCAGCGAATGGGAACGCCCGCCGCACAAGCCGGTCACCCAGCAGAGCATGGGTGCCGGAACGGTGGAATTGTTCTGATCCCGCGTGGTGCTTGACGCCCCAGGTGAACCCCAAAGCCCCGGCACTGCCGGGGCTTTGTCGTGCCCGGCGCCGGCCGAGCACGCACGCGCCGCTGGCACCGTGCCGCAAGCGCAGACACCGCGCCAGCAACTGCAGCAGCTTGAGGTCCTGGCGCAGGCAGAGCTGGCGCAGCTGGAGCTGACGGCCGGCCGGCAGGCGGCCAAGCGACACAGCCTTGAGCAGGCCAGCCTGTGCTGGGACCTGGGGCTGGATGCAAGGGACCTGGCGCCTGCCGGCGCAGGTCACGCATCGGGGGCAACGGTGCGCTGACGCGCTCGGCAGGCCGCCACGAAGGGTGAGTCCGGAGCAACATGCGGGCGACGATCATCAGCCCCGGTAACGGGCGCCGCATGCGCGACGCCCACCGTGTTCAGCCCGCCAGCACCGCAGCGGTGTCCCGCATCGATGCCCCGGTGGCTGCATCGCGCAGCCAGTGCGCCAGCTCGCGCGGCACCAGCGGCCGCGAATACAGGTAGCCCTGGATCTCGTCACAGCCCTGGCGGCGCAGCAGGTCTTCTTCCTGCTCCGTTTCCACCCCTTCGGCCACGACCTTCATACCCAGCGCGTGGCCCAGGTGGACGATCGCCTGGGTGACTTCGGCGGTACCGGCATCTTCCAGCATGCCCTGCACGAAGCTGCGGTCGATCTTCAGCCGACCGACCGGGAACCGGTTGAGGTAGTGCAGGTTGGAGAATCCGGTGCCGAAGTCGTCCACCGCCAGCGGCACGTTGTGCCGCTCGAATACGTCGAAACAGTGCCGCAGCACTTCGGTGTCACGAATCAGCGCCGACTCGGTGAGCTCCAGCTCCATCCGGGTCGGCGACAGGCCATGCGCGTGGCAGACCTCGATGACCCGCTCGGCGAATCCCCGCTCGCGCAGCTGCACCGCCGAGACGTTCACCGCGATCCGGTCAAACAGCAGGCCCGCACGGTCCCAGGCCGAGGCCTGTCGACAGGCTTCGTTGAGTACCCAGTCGCCGATGCGCACGATCTCGCCGCACTTCTCCGCGATGGGGATGAACTCGGCCGGGCTGCAGTAGCCCAGGCCGGGGCGGTGCCAGCGCAGCAGCGCCTCGATAGCGGGCGGCTGCCCGGGTTGGGCATGCATCAGCGGCTGGTAGACCAGGCTGAACTCTTCACGCTCGATGGCCCCGTGCAGGGCGTGTTCGATATCCAGCCTGCGCTGGATCCGGCTGAGCGCATCCTGGCTGTAGTACTGGTAGGTATTGCGGCCCGCCTCTTTTGCCGCGTGCATGGCCGCATCGGCGGCACGCAGCAGGGAATCGAAATCTTCGCGGCCGTCTTCCAGCATCGCGATGCCGACGCTGGCGCCGACCTTCAGCAGGTCCTGCCCGCGATGCAGCGGCTCGGCCAACGAGGCGATCAGCTTGCGCGCCACGTGGCCGGCGTCTTCGGCTTCGGCCAGGTCACGCAGCACGACGATGAATTCGTCGCCGTTGAAACGCCCGAACAGGTCGCTGTTGCGCAGGTTCTGGTGCAGTCGGCTTGCCGCTGCCTTGAGCAGGGTATCGCCGGTGGCATGCCCGAAGCTGTCGTTGATGGTCTTGAAGCCGTCCAGGTCGATGAACAGCATCGCCAGCGGCGTACCGCGACCACGCGCCTCTTCGATCGCATCAGTGGTCTGCTCGCGCAGCAGCATGCGGTTGGGCAGCCCGGTCAGCAGGTCGTAGTGGGCCAGCAGCTCGATGCGTTCATTGGCCTCGCGTTCGCGGGTGATGTCACGGAACAGCACCACGAACCGCGGCGGCAGGCCGTCACGGCGGTCCAGCTCGATCAACACCTGCACCCAGACGCGCATGCCGGATTGCCGGTAAAAGCACAGGTCCAGTTGTTCGGGCAGGCCGCCGGCGGCGATGCGCTCAAGCGCGGATTCGAAGGCGGCGCGCGAGTCCTCGGTGTACAGCGCCAGTGCCTGGTCCAGGCTGATCGACTCCTTGCGCAGGCCATGGATGCGATAGCACTCCTCGGTCCACTGCATCAGCCGGGTGTCCACTTCGATCTCGCAGCCGCCGATGCGCCCCAATGCGGAAACACGGTTCAACAATTCGGTGCGCCAGCGGATCAATGCATCGGTCTGGTGCTGTTCGCTGATGTTCTGGACCTGGCCGAGCAGGCGCTGGATCTGCCCATCGGCGGCCTGCAATGGCTGCATCCACAGCCGCAGCTGCAGGGCCGGTTGCTGCCGGTGACTGCGCAGTTCCAGGTCCAGGTTGACCGCCTGGCCGTCCCGCCACAGCCGGCGCCAGGCCATCCGCAGCGCACCGCGCGAGCGCGGCTGCAGCCGCCGCAGCCAGGCGCGCGGACTGAAGGAAGGGTTGCCTGCCGTGCCCAGCAGCGCATGCAGCTCCGCCGACCACCAGAACCGACGGCAGCCGGGCTCCCAGGACCAGCTGCCCATGCTGGCGATCTGCTGCGCCTGGCGCAGGTGAAGCTGCTGGTCGTGCAGGTGGGCTTCCAACTGCTTCTGGTGCTCGATATCGGTATGGGTGCCGACCATGCGCAACGGCTGGCCGTCGGCGGTCCGTGCCACCACCCGTCCGCGATCCAGTACCCAGCGCCAGCTCTGGTCCGGCTGGCGGTAGCGGAATTCGGCGCTGTACTGGTCGACCTCGCCACGCAGGTGGCGCTGGACCTGCGCATGCACGCCGGCGCGGTCGTCGGGGTGGATCCGCTCCAGCAGCGCACCCGCGCGTTCCTGGACCTCGATCCTGCCCTCGACCGGCGGCGATCGCAGCACGCGGTCGCTGGCCAGGTCCCAGTCCCACAATCGGTGCCCGGCACTTTCCAGCGCAAGCTCCCAGCGCTCGCCGGACGGGCTGCCGTCGGGGTGTGGAATGCTCAGGGTGAAGGCCAGCAGGTGGCCGCCCTGGTCATGCACCGCGCGCATCCAACCGTCGTGGCGACCGCGCGGGCCGCCGGGCAGGCTGCAGGGCACGATGCCCCCGTCGGCGGCCTGCAGGCGGATGTCTTCCAGCATGGACTGGTAGGCAGCCGCTGCCGCAGGCAGGCCGTGCTCGCGCGCGGCGGGATTGGCGGCCAGTGGCGCACCATCGCGGTCAAGGATCACCAGCGCGGAGGCGAGCGGGTGCTGCAACAGGCTGGCAATGATCCCTTGGTCCACGCAACTTGCTCCAATGACGCCCCCGACAGCCGGGAACGAAATCGTTAGCGGCCAGCGGGCGGGATAATTGAGTACCGGCTGGCTGCATGGGCGTCATCGCGGCGAGTTAAGATGCGATTCGTTGCTGCCCTCCTTCCGCGACCCGGCCCCGTCCCGCCATGCCCCTGCACCCTGTTGGCAAAACCCGATGACGGTCTGCCCGACCCAGCTGGCCAACACCCTGCGGCGGGAACGGCGGCGCGTGGTGCTGGTCTACCTGCTGCTGGCCGTTGCCTGGATCGTCAGCAGCGACGTAGCCGTGGGCGCGATGATCGGCGATGCCCGCATGGCGGCCTGGCTGCAGACCGTCAAGGGCGTCTTCTTCGTCTTCGCCAGTGCCGCGATGCTGTACCTGCTGCTGCGCCCGCTCGGTGCCCACGTGCTGCAGGCCAATGCCCGCCTGGCTGCTTCCGAGCTGCGCCATCGCCAGGCTTTCGTCGGCAACCCCGGCCCGATCCTCATCTACGACCTGCAATCGGTGCGGATCCTCGACGCCAACCCCGCCGCCTGCGCGCTGTTCGGCTGGAGCCGGGAAGAACTGCTGCAGGAGTCGGTCAGCCTGCTCTGGCCAGCGGGCAGACAGGGCGCGTTGGAGGCCACCCTGGAACAGCTGCGCGAGCACCCGGAGCAGACCTGCCTGCTGCGCGCGCCGCTGCAGTTGCGCGATGGACGCCTGCGCCAGATGGAACTGCGCAGCAATGCGATCGACGTCGACGGACGCCCCGCGCGGCTGCTTATCGTGATTGACCGCACGGCCGAAGACGAGGCACTGGCGCGCCGCGATCAAGCGCTGGAGCGGCTGGAAGAAGCCCATGAACTGGCCCGCATCGGCGCCTGGCAGCTCGACCCCGCCACTGGCCTGGCCAGCTTCTCGCGGCAGGTTTACCAGTTGCTGGGCCGGCGTCCGCCGCAGGCACGCACCTGGCACCGCTTCGATGAACTGCTGGTGCCGGCCGATGCGGCGACCACGGCGATGACCGAACAGCTGCTGGCCGGGATGAGCAGCGGCGAGCCGGTCCACGTGGATGTGCTGCTGCCCCTGCTGGGCATGGATGGACGACCGTTGATGACCCACCTGCGTGCCGAAAGTGGCGTGGACGAGCTGGGCCGTCCGCGGGTGATGGGCACGCTGCAGGACGTCACCGAACGCGAACAGTCGCGCCGGTTGCTGCGCGAGCGCGAGGAACAGTTCCGCGAACTGGTGCGGGTGCTGCCCGATGGCGTGGTGATCCTGTCCGAAGAACACGTGCTGTACGCCAATGCGTTCGCCGTGCGGCTGTTCGGCTATGAAGGCCACACCCTGCTGGGCGAGCCGCTGCAGGCGCTGGTGGGTGAAGCATGCCTGCCTGCGGTGCGCGCACAGCTGCGCAACCCGGTGCCGGAAGCCAGCGCCGGCCACATCGCGATCATCGGCATGCAGCGCGCCGATGGCAGCCGTTTCCAGGCCGGGCTGGCGGTGGGCGAAGTGCGCTACGGCGGGCGCGACTGCCGTCTGCTGATCGTGCGCGACCTCAGTGATGCCGAGCGCACGCGCGCGGCACTGGAGAACAGCAATCGCGAACTGCAGGCGATGGCCGGCCGGCTGTTCTCCCTGCAGGAAGACGAACGCCGCGCCATTTCGCGCGACCTGCACGATGACATCGGCCAGGCGATCACCGCGATCAAGCTTTCGGCCTGGGCAGCGCTGGATGAAGAAGACGGCGCCCGCCGCCGCGAGGACCTGCAGCAGATCGTCAGCCTGGCCGATGGCACCGTGGCCAAGCTGCGCGACCTGTCCACGCTGCTGCGTCCGCCGCAGCTGGATGCGCTGGGCCTGGAGGCCGCGCTGCGCTGGCAGGCCGGCGTGCTGTTCCGCTCTTCGCAGGCCGAACTGCTGTCACGCATCGACACCCTGCCCCAGCGCCCGGACAACGCCATCGAACAGGCCTGCTTCCGGATCGCACAGGAAAGCCTGACCAATGCCCTGCGCCACGCCAAGGCCAGCCAGGTGCTGCTGCACCTGCGCGACATCGACCAGGACCGCCTGCACCTGCAGGTGCGCGACGATGGCGAAGGCTTCGATCCGCACGGACCGCGCGGCCTGGGCCTGATCGTGATGCGCGAACGTGCGCAGAGCGTGGGCGGACAGCTGCGCATCGAATCGGCTCCGGGTGAAGGTACCCTGATCGAACTGCATCTCCCCTACCGTGTCGGCATGATGCCGGACGAACCGCTGGAATCACGCCTTTGATGTGGAATACCTCCCTGCCTCCGGTCAGTATCGAGGACGCCCCGGACCGACTGGGCGCCGGCAACCCCGAGCTGCAGGCGATGGTCGCCGAAGCGGCCGCGGGCGGTACCCCGATGATGGTGATGCATGTGGACATCGACCACTTTGCATCGGTCAACGAGAACATGAGCGCCGAAGTGGGCGACCAGGCGCTGGTGCTGGTGGCCCAGCGCCTGAAATCGTGGCTGCGCGGCCGTGGCACGCTGTGGCGCCATGGCAGCGATGAGTTCCTGGTGGCCGTGCCGCGTACCGGCGAGGTCGCCCTGCCGGAGGACTTCGCCGAAGAGCTGCGGCAGCAGCTGGAGCTGCCCCTTTCGGTGCTGCCCTACACCCTTTTCATGACCGGCAAGCTGGGCGTCAGCCTGTGCCCGGAACACGCCAGCACCGCCTCGCGCCTGCTCGACCACGCCGAGGACGCGCTCTACCAGGCGGCGCGCGAAGGCGGCAACGCGGTGCGCATCCACGCCGTGGATACCGTCCCCAGCGCGCACAGCGAGAGCATCATCGCCCGGCAGATCATCGACGCCATTCCCAATGGCGAGCTCAAGCTGCGCTACCAGCCGCTGGTGAGTTCACGCGATGGCCACGTGGTCGGCATGGAAGCGCTGCTGCGCTGGCAGTCGCCGACGCTGGGGATGCTGGTTCCTGAACGCTTCATGCGTACGGCAGAACGGCTGGGCATCATCGTGCAGATCGGCACGTGGGTGCTGGAAGGCGCCTTGAAGCAGGCGCGGCTGTGGCGTGACCAGGGCTTCGATGACTTCACCATCGCGGTCAACGTCTCCACCCTGCAGCTGCTCCGCCCGAATTTCTTCACCGAGGTGATGGGCCTGATCCAGGCCGCCGGCGTTCCGGCGCCGATGCTGACCCTGGAAATCAACGAAAGCGCATTGACCAACAATGTCAATTTCGTCCACGAAACCCTGGTCAACCTGCGCAATGAAGGTATCAGCCTTAGCCTGGACAATTTCGGTACCGGCGACTCCAGCCTGAGTGCGCTGGTGCGCTACCCCGTGGACAAGCTGAAGATCGACCGCAGCTTCATCAAGAGCGCCCCGGCCGGCAATCGTGAGGCGGCGATCGCCCGCGCCATCATTGCCATGGGCCACCAGCTGGGCATGACCGTGATCGCCAATGGCGTGGAATCGCAGGCCCAGCTCGGCTTCCTGCGCCGCAATGACTGCGATGTGTTCCAGGGTTACCTGTTCGGCGAGCCGATGTCCGCCGATGCGGCGGGCATGACCCTGCGACGGCGTTACCTGCGCCCAGAAGCGTTCGCCGAAACCCGTCCGGACCGCACCCTGCTGCTGCTGGACGACGAAGAAAACGTGCTGCGCTCGCTGGTGCGCCTGTTCCGCCGCGACGGCTACCGGATCCTGGCGGCGGGCAACGTGCGCGATGCGTTCGACCTGCTGGCGATCAACGATGTGCAGGTGATCCTGTCCGACCAGCGCATGAGCGACATGAGCGGCACCGAGTTCCTGGGCCGCGTGAAGATGCTCTACCCGGACACGATCCGGCTGGTGCTGTCCGGCTATACCGACCTCAACACGGTCACCGATGCGATCAACCGTGGGGCGATATACCGCTTCCTGACCAAGCCGTGGAATGACGATGAGCTGCGCAAGCACATCCACCAGGCGTTCCGCACGTACGAAGAACAGCGGCGCAGCAATGGCGGTTCCGTTGCGGCGGAGCCGGTGGAGTCTTTGGATGATCGGTCGGTGTTGCGCTGAGGGAGGGTCGAACGGGTTGGACCCCCCTCGCGGGTGGCTTTAAAGCAACAGCCATGGGTTGGGCCGGGCGCGGAGGCTATGCGGGGCACGCGCAAGTACGTCCATGTAGCTCTTCGCGGCTCCTGCCGCTCAAGGCCCCGCACACCCTCCCCGCCCGACCCCCTGACAGGTTCCGGTGGCCGCCACCCGCGTAATAAAGAAAGAAAAAGCGGTAGCGCCGACCCATGGTCGGCGAGCGCAGCGGGCCCTTGGCGGAAACATTCCGCCGACCATGGGTCGGCGCTACCGCGGTTCCAAGGCCGCCATGAACCTGTCGAAGGTGGGGCGGGGTGGGTTCGTGGGAACGCTCATCCGCATGGGTCCGGCGCATGCGCCGGACGGGCTGGGCAGGAGCCCAGCGCAGGTCTTGCCGCCTGTGCAGGACTGCACCGGCGAGCAAGCGGATGGCGAGCCTCCATGGACGGATTCACGGCGATTCCCACGAACCCACCCCGCCCCGCCAACGCAACAGCCATGCAGCTTTTGCCGTTGCCGTCGCTCTGGCTTGAGCAGGTGCGGGCGCAGCCCGGCAACACACCAACTACCGTGGCTGCTTGATCGGCAGCACGATCCGGAACGTGGACCCCACCCCCGGCGTGCTGTCCAGGTCGATCCGGCCGTTGTGCTTGTTGATGATGCTGTAGGAGATCGACAGGCCCAGGCCGGTGCCGCTGCCCACCGGCTTGGTGGTGAAGAACGGATCGAAAATACGCTGGCGCAGTTCCGGCGAAATGCCACCGCCGCTGTCCTGGAACTCCACCCACACGTGCTCGCCTTCCACCCCGGTACGCACGGTGATCACCCCCCGTTCGGCGATCGCATGGCCCGCGTTGAGCAGCAGGTTCATGTAGACCTGGTTGAGCTCCGAAGGCAGGCACTCCACCAGCGGCAGCTGGCCGAACTCACGGTGCAGTTCCACCTTGTACTTGAGCTCGTTCCAGATGATGTTGATGGTCGACTCCAGCCCGGAGTGCAGGTCGACCAGCTTCCACGACTCGTCACGCCCGGAATAGGAGAAGTCCTTCAGGTCGCGCACGATGCGGGTCACCCGCTCGATTCCCTCGCGCGATTCAGCCATCAACTGCGGAAGATCCCGGCTGATGAAGTCGATGTCGAGGCGATCGCGGATGTCATCGATTTCCGGGATCAGCGTCTTCGGATCCGGCGCACGCAATGCGCGCTCGTAGGCCTCGATCACCGTGAACAGACTGCGCAGGTATTCCTGCAGGCTGCCCAGGTTGGAATGCACGTAACCGATGGGGTTGTTGATCTCGTGCGCCACGCCCGCAGCCAGCTGGCCGATCGAAGCCATCTTCTCCGACTGCAGCAGTTTTTCCTGTGCGCCGTTGAGGCGCAGATAGGCCTGGCGCAGCTCTGCGTGCCGCTGCTGGAGTTCGCGTTCGTAGTCTTCCTGGCCTTCGACCCGGCGGAACAGGCCCAGGTAATACCCTGCACCCTGGTCACGGTGGTGGTAAAGCTGGGCGGTGACGACCGCTTCGCCCATCACCAGGCTGCCGCTCCACTGCCCCTCGCGCCGCGCAACAGCCATCGCATCGGGCGGCAGCAGCGCGCGCAGCCGCTGCGCCGGACCGGCACCACTGGCCGGACCGGAGGCCAGCAACGCCTCCACCGCCGGATTGGCCAGGATCACTGAATCATCGTCGGTGAAAAGCAGCAGGCCTTCACGCACCGGCGCAAGCAGCGCCTGCAGGAGCGCGGGCGAAGGGAAGGACGGCGTCGGGTTCGGGAAGGCGGCAGGCACGGGCGCTCGGCGTGGCAGGGATGAGTGCCACTATACGATGCCTGCGTGCCGCAAGGCGGCGCGGGTGCGCCCCGTTTCGCCGCTCGGCTTCAGGCGACGGCGAGCGGACGTCCGGCCGTCATCTGCTGGGACTGCCCCTTGCTGTCATACGCCGGCGCATCCTCGCTGCGGCCCAGCTGGCGCAACGCCCAGTTGACCTCGCGCCGTCGGCGCGACAGCAGCACGCCGTTGGCGCGGTTGCGTTCGGCCAGTTCCTGCAACTGGCTGGATTCGCCGACCGGCAGCGCCCTGTCCAGTGCGCGCAGGGCATCCAGCTTGGCCCCGGTGGCACGGATCAACGCATGCACGTCGTGCGCGACCAAGGCCTGGCGCTCGGCATCCAGGGCTTCGCTCAGCCGTTGCATGGGCTCGCTCATGGGCGTGCTCATCCCTGCAGCTGCTGGTCCAGATCAAGCATGCGCGATGCGATCGCCTCTGGATTGATCCGGTAGCTGCCGTTCTGCAGTGACTCACGCACTGCGGCCACGCGCTCGGCATCGATCGCCGGGGCGGCCGCAAGGCTGCGTTCCAGGGCTTGCAGATTGGTGGCTTCACCGGTCAGCTTCAAGCTGTCGGCTGCCTGCACCGGACGCGCGGGCGCATCGGTACTGATGCCGGGCCGACTGGCCGGACCCACCGCGCGCAGGGTCTGCGCCGCCTGCAGGGTACCGTCGATTTTTTGGCTCATTGGAGCTCCAAGGGTTGCCGTACTGTAACGATAACGGCCACCGGACCGTGATCTTTAGCGGGTTTTACGATTTTTTTCAGCGCGTCACTAAAACGTCGCCACTGGCGTCCACGGTGCCCTGCACTATCTTGCGCGAGGTCAGGTTCTCCACCGACAAGCGTTCGTTCTCGCCGGCATCGCCCAGCGCCTTGCCGGCCACCCGGACTTCCACCGAGCCGCGACGGGACACCAGCGCCACGCTGTCGCCGCGCCGGACCAGCCGCTGTGCGACCAGGTCAGAAGCGGACAGCAGGCTGCCCGCCTGCAGCGTCCGGCGTGCCACCCGGCCGACGGCCGCGGCGGGGTCGGCCAGCACGGCGCCGGCAATCCGCGCTGCATCACGCTGGGCGGTGGATATATCGGCAGCGGCCAGCGTTTCTCCAGCGGCAATACCACGCGCCAGCACCAGCACGGTCTGCTCGCGGCGCACCTTCACCGGCACGAACAGGCGCCAGCCGCCGGCATCGGGGCAGCTCACTTCCACGGTGGTGCTGGCGGTGGGCTGGGCGGCCAGGCCCTGCGCGCACGCAGGCAGGCGCAGCGCATCGGCCACCACGGCCTCGCCCTGCTCACCGGCCGCCAGCGTGGACAGTGCGGCAGCGCGGATGCTGTCCACCGGCTGCCACGAGGGCGCGGCCCCGGCGGGCGCGGCCATCGCCAGCATCAACCAGCACATCGTCTTGAAGGATGGCATGCCACCTCCGGTCATGGGATCAGCCGCCCTGTTGCAAGCGCCGTGCCAATCGCAACGCCGCCGCGCCGCTCAAGTACATCGCCGGCGCGCCGATACAGCCTGCATGTCACATGACCTGCTCAACCGCATCGACCAACGCACCCGGCTTGCTGGACACAACCGGCTGGCACTCCTGTTGTTCCGCCTGGGCGGACGCCAGCTTTTTGGCGTCAACGTGTTCAAAGTGCAGGAAGTGCTGCGGCGCCCTGCCCTGTTCCAGGTTCCCGGCCTGCCCAGCCAGTTCTCCGGGGTAGCGGATGTGCGTGGCCGCTCGGTACCGGTGCTGGACCTGGGCGTGGCCATCGGCCATCCCGAGCGCGGCACCAATGGCGAAGGCCCGGGGTATCTGGTGGTGACCGAATTCAACCGGTCCATCCAGGGCTTCCTGGTCAGCGGGGTGGAGCGCATCGTCAACATCGCCGTGCAGGACATCCATCCGCCGCCGGAGCTGGGGGCCGAATCCAGCTACCTGACCGCGGTGACCCGCTTCCAGGGCGAGCTTATCCAGGTCATCGACGTGGAAAGCGTGCTGGCCGACATCGCCCAGACCCGCAGCGAAGCGATACTGGACCCGACGATGGCCCTGCCCGCCGATGCACCGCCCATGCAGGTGCTGGTGGTGGACGACTCGCGCGTGGCCCGCCAGCAGATCCGCAGCGTGCTGGACCAGCTGGGCGTCGGCGCGACCCTGCTGTCCGACGGCAAGCAGGCGCTTGACCACCTGCTGCAGATCCATGCCGCCGGCGAAGACCCGGCCCAGCGCTACGCCATGGTGATCTCCGACATTGAAATGCCGGCGATGGACGGCTACACCCTGACCACCGAAATCCGTCGCCACCCGGGCCTGTCCGGACTATTCGTGCTGCTGCACACCTCCCTGTCCGGCGTGTTCAACAACGCGATGGTCGAACGGGTGGGCGCCAACGCCTTCGTCGCCAAATATTCCCCGCACGAACTGGCCGACTTCGTCCTGGACCGCCTGCGCCGCGTCGCCGAAGCCGCCTGACCCCACGCCCCCCTGGCATCACCGCCGAGCACGGCCAGGCGCTAGCGTTCCCGCGTTCGATGAAATGAAGCGGGGTGGCGGGCAGGCCTGGGCAGGACGCTGAGCCGCATATATGCGGCGATGCAGCCTACACGGACGTACTTGCGGCGTGTCCTGCCCAGGCCTGCCCGCCACCACGCCCCCACGCCACCCCGCCCCCAGCCCAACGCCGCCGCTTTGGCACAAAGGTTGCAGCCTCCCCGGCACAGTTCCGTGGGAGCGCGCCATGTCCAACCTGATTTCCGACTACCTGGGTGTCCATGCCCAGGCCATGCCGTTGCGCGAGCAGCGCATGAAGCTGATCGCCAGCAACCTCGGCAACGCCGACACCCCCGGCTACAAGGCCCAGGACCTGGACTTCGATGCCGCCCTGCGCAGCGCCCAGGGCCAGTCCGGCAACGGCCTGATGGCCACCACCAACGAACAGCACCTGGCGATCGGCGGGGGCCTCAACCCCTTCCAGATCTCCCGTGAAGGCATCCAGCCCAATCTCGACGGCAACACCGTGGACCCGGACACCGAGCGCGCCGCCTACGGCCGTGCCGCGCTGGAATACCGGGCCTCGCTGAGCTTCGTCGAATCCAAGGTGCGCTCCATGCTCACCGCCATCACGGGGCAATAAGCCATGAGCAACCTGCCGATCTTCGACATCGCCGGATCCGCCCTGCAGGCGCAGTCGGTGCGCATGAGCACCATCGCCTCCAACCTGTCCAACGCCGATTCGGTGGCCGGCTCGGCCGAGGCGGTCTACAAACCGCTGGAACCGATCTTCCAGGCCGTCACCAGCCGCACCGATCCCAACATCACCACGGTGCAGGTCAAGGAAATCAGCCAGAGCAACGCCGCGCCGATCAAGCGCTACGAGCCCGGCCATCCACTGGCCGACGGCGATGGCTACATCTACCAGGCCGACGTCGACCCGGTCGCGCAGATGGTCAACCTGATTTCCACCTCGCGCAATTACCAGGCCGGCGTGGAAATGCTGAGCACCGCCAAGGAACTGGCCCTCGCCACGCTGACGATGGGCCGCTGACGCGCGCCCGCAAGGATCTCCCCATGAGTACTGCCATCACCACCCAGTCCAGCCAGGACGTGTACGCCGCCCTCGGCCTGAACTCGCCCAACAGCAGCGCCAGCAAGAAGAAGGACACCCTGGAGCAGGCCGACTTCCTGCGCCTGATGACCGAACAGCTGCAGCACCAGGATCCGCTGAAGCCGATGGACAACACCCAGATGGTCGCGCAGATGGCGCAGATGTCCACCGTGCAGGGCATCACCGACCTCAACACCACCGTGCAGGGGTTCCAGACCTCGATGGCCAGCGACCAGGTGCTGCGTGGCGCCGCGCTGGTCGGCCACGACGTGCTGGTGCCGTCGGAAAAGATGGTGCTGGAAGCCGAAGGCAGCGTCGGCGGCGTGGTCGCCGCACCGGGCGCCGGCATGATCAACGTGGACATCACCGATGCCAACGGCCTGAAGGTCGCCCAGATCAGCGTGGAAGCCACCGCCGCCGGTGAAACCAGCTTCGAGTGGGATGGCAAGGACAGCAGCGGCAACCGCCTGCCGCCGGGCAATTATTCGCTGGTGGCCAACCACACCGACACCGCCGGTGCGCAGACCAAGCTCGGCACCTACGTGGAGGCCCCGGTGGAAAGCGTGACCGTCGGGTCCGACGGCCTGTACCTGAATCTCAAAGGATTGGGCGCCGCCCCGATCGACTACGTGCTCCGCATCAGCTGAGCCCCCAGACCGCATAATCGAGGAGTCCACCATGGCTTTCAATGTCTCGCTGTCCGGCATCAACGCCGCCAACACCGACCTCAGCGTCACCGCCAACAACGTCGCCAACGTCAACACGACCGGCTTCAAGCAGTCGCGCGCCGAGTTCGCCGACCTGTTCTCGGCCACCAGCTATGGCCTGTCACGCAATGCGGTGGGCTCCGGCGCACGGGTGTCCAACGTCGCCCAGCAGTTCAGCCAGGGCAACAACAGCCAGACCGGGCGCAGCCTGGACCTGGCCGTGTCCGGCGAAGGCTTCTTCACCATGAGCATGAACGGCCAGCGTACCTACTCGCGCGCCGGCAATTTCCAGACCGATGCGCAGGGCTTCGTGATCAACCCGGCCGGTGCACGCCTGCAGGTGTTCACCCCGAATGCCGACGGCACCACCTTCGACTCCGGTCGCCTGACCGACCTGCAGCTGCTGACCACCGACAGCCCGCCCAAGCAGACCGGCAGCGTGCAGCTGGCCTTCACCCTGCCGGCCAACAGCACCCAGCCCACCGTGACCCCGTTCGACCCGACCGATTCGAACAGCTACAGCCAGTCCAGCGGCGGCGTGACGGTGTATGACTCGCTCGGCGTCAGCCACACCCAGACCTCGTACTTCGTGAAGGGGACGGCCGCCAACGAATGGCAGGTCTACAACTACGTCGACGGCCAGGCCGCCGGCGCACCGACCACCCTGCAGTTCAATGAAAGCGGCGCGCTGGTGGCCCCGGCCAACGGCCAGATCACCCTGGACGGCTTCACCCCGGGCACCGGTGCCGGCCAGCTCAACCTGACCCTGGACGTGGCCGGCTCCACCCAGTACGGCGAGAAGTTCGCGCTGCGCAACTTCCAGCAGGACGGCTACGCGTCGGGCAAGCTCAACGAGATCAGCGTCTCCGAACAGGGTGTGGTCTATGCGCGCTATTCCAATGGCGATGACAAGGCGCTGGGCCAGGTCGCACTGACCAACTTCAACAATGCCCAGGGCCTGCAGTCCACCGGCGACAACATGTGGGTGGAAACCTTCGCATCGGGCTCGCCGCGCACCTCCGCGCCGGACTCTTCGGACCTGGGCAAGATCCAGGCCGGCGCGCTGGAATCGTCCACCGTGGACCTGACCGAGCAGCTGGTGAACATGATCGTGGCCCAGCGCAACTTCCAGGCCAACTCGCAGATGCTCAGCACCCAGGACCAGGTCACCCAGACCATCATCAACATCCGTTGATGATGGCCGGCTGACCGCAGCACGGAGCTTCCATCATGGACAAGGCCCTCTACGTCGCGATGACCGGTGCCCGCGCCTCCCTGCAGGCGCAAGGCACGGTGTCGCACAACATCGCCAATACCGATACGCCCGGCTTCAAGGAAGCGCTGGCCAACACCGAAGCCTTCGCGATCCGCGGGCAGGGCTTTGCTTCGCGTGTGGACGCCATCCATGTCGACGCCGGCTTCAACCGCCGCGTCGGTGCCCAGCACATCACCGGCAATCCGCTGGACCTGTCCCTGCAGGCCGGCAGCTGGCTGACCGTGCAGGCACCAGGCGGTGGCGAGGCCTATACCCGCGGTGCGGCACTGTCGCTGACCCCGAATGGGCAGCTGGTCACCGCCGGCGGCCATGCGGTGCTGGATGAAAACGAAAACCCGATCGCCATCCCGCCCCACCAGGCGATGGAGATCGGCAACGACGGCACCATCTCCATCATCCCGCTCGGCGAAGGTCCACAGACCATGGCGGTGGTCGGCCGGATCAAGGTCGTGGCGGCCGATGATGCGCGGCTGGAGCGCGGGCTCGATGGCCTGTTCCGCAACACCGATCCGCAGCAGCCGTTCGTGCAGACCCAGGGCAAGGCACTGGAAAGCGGCCAGCTGGAAGGCAGCAACGTGGACGCCGCCGGTGCGCTGGTGCAGATGATCCAGCTGCAGCGCCAGTACGAAATGCAGGTGAAGGTGATCAAGCACGGCGACGAAAACGCGCGCAGCGCCAATAGTCTGCTGCGGCTGAACGGCTGAGTCCACGCCGACGACGGAATACCGGCGCGCCGCAATGGCACGCCGCTTGCAGTACCCCTGGTGAAGCACCTGCGAGCGTTCGCAGGTACCTGCCCCGCCCCGCTGGGCCGGACACCACGCAGAGGAACCGACCATGAACCAGGCACTGTGGATCGCCAAGACCGGACTGGACGCGCAGCAGACGCGCATGTCGGTGGTATCCAACAACCTCGCCAACACCAACACGACCGGCTTCAAGCAGGACCGTGCCAGTTTCGAGGACCTGCTGTACCAGCAGGTGCGCCAGCCTGGCGGTGCCACGTCGGCGCAGACGCAGTTGCCGACCGGCCTGCAGCTGGGAACCGGCGTGCGCGTGGTGGCCACCGCCAAGAACTTCGAACAGGGCAGCCAGCAGCAGACCGGGCGCGCACTGGACGTGATGGTCAACGGCCGCGGCTTCTTCGAAGTGTCCATGCCCGACGGCAGCTCGGCCTACACCCGCGACGGCTCGTTCAAGGTCAACCAGGATGGCGAGCTGGTCACCAACAGCGGTTACCCGGTGCAGCCGGGTATCCAGATCCCGGAAGGCGCACAGACGCTGACCATCGGCAGCGACGGCACGGTCAGCGTGAAGATGGCCGATGACGCGGCCACGGTGGAGATCGGCGCGCTGACCCTGACCGACTTCATCAACCCGGCCGGCCTGCAGTCGCGCGGGGAGAACCTGTACCTGGAGACCACCGCATCCGGTCCGGCGCAGAACGGCAATCCCGGCCTCAACGGCCTGGGCAACGTGGTCCAGGGCGCACTGGAAGGCAGCAACGTCAACGTGGTGGAAGAGCTGGTCTCGATGATCGAAACCCAGCGCGCCTACGAAATGAACGCCAAGGCCATTTCCACCACCGACTCGATGCTCGGCTACCTCAACAACAACGTCTGATCGGACCGCCATCATGCTGCCAGCCGCTTCTCTCGCCCGCCTGACCTTCGCTGCCGCCGCCATCGCGCTGCTGGGCGGCTGCGTGATCGCCGGCGACGTGCGCCCCTACCCGGCCCTGGCGCCCGTGCAGCCGGTGATGCCGCCGCAGGCGCAGGCAACGGCCGGGGCGATCTACGCCGCCGGTCCGTCGCTGCAGCTGTATTCGGACCGCCGCGCACGCGATGTCGGCGACCTGCTGACGATCACCCTGCTGGAAAACACCCAGGCACAGATGAGCGCGAACACTGCCACCAGCAAGGAATCCGAACTGGCCATCGGCACGCCGACCATTTTCGGCGCACCGGTGACCCTGGGCGGCAAGGACATCCTGTCGGCCACTGCCAACGGTTCGCGTGACTTCACCGGCCGTGGCAACAGCGCACAGAGCAACCGCCTGCAGGGCAACGTGACGGTCACGGTGATGCAGCGCCTGCCCAACGGCAACCTGGTGGTGCAGGGCCAGAAGAACCTGCGGCTCAACCAGGGCGATGAGCTGGTGCAGGTGCAGGGCATCGTGCGCGCGGCCGACATCGCACCGGACAACACCATTCCCTCCAGCCGCGTGGCCGATGCCCGCATCGTCTACGGCGGTCGCGGCGCGGTAGCGCAGTCCAATGCCATGGGCTGGCTGAGCCGCTTCTTCAATTCCGGCCTGGCGCCGTTCTGAGCATGCCTGCCATGACCCTCCTCACCCTCCCCGCCCGCCTGTTGATCGCGGCCCTGGCCGTTGCCGGCGCCGCGTTGCCGGCGCATGCCGAACGCATCAAGGACCTGGCCCAGGTCGGCGGCGTGCGTGGCAACGCGCTGGTCGGCTACGGCCTGGTGGTCGGCCTGGATGGCAGCGGCGACCGCACCAGCCAGGCACCGTTCACCGTGCAGAGCCTGAAGAACCTGCTCGGCGAACTGGGCGTCAATGTTCCGGCGAACGTCAATCCGCAGCTTAAGAACGTCGCCGCCGTGGCGATCCATGCCGAGCTGCCGCCATTCGCCAAGCCGGGCCAGCCGATCGACATCACCGTCTCCTCGATCGGCAATGCGGTGTCGCTGCGCGGTGGTTCGCTGCTGATGGCCCCGCTGAAAGGCGCCGATGGCCAGGTCTACGCGATCGCCCAGGGCAACCTGATCGTCGGTGGTTTCGGCGCGCAGGGCCGTGATGGCTCGCGGGTGTCGGTCAACGTGCCCAGCGTCGGCCGCATCCCCAACGGCGCCACCGTCGAACGGGCGCTGCCGGATGTGTTCGGTGCGGCCGGCGAGATCACCCTGAACCTGCACAAGAATGACTTCACCACCGTCTCGCGCATGGTCGCCGCACTCAACAACGCCTTCGGCGAGGGGTCTGCCCGCGCCGTCGACGGGGTCACCGTCGCGGTCAACGCACCGACAGATCCGGGCGCCCGCATCGGCCTGCTTGCACGCATTGAGAGCCTGGAGCTGACCCCGGGCGCGGCATCGGCCAAGGTCGTGGTCAACTCGCGCACCGGCACCGTGGTGATCGGCCAGCAGGTCCGCGTGGGCGCCGCCGCGATCTCGCACGGCTCGCTGACGGTGACCATCCAGGAAGGCACCAACGTAAGCCAGCCCAATGCGCTGGCAGGCGGCCAGACGGTGGTGAGCCCGCAGTCCACCATCACCGCCACCAACGATGGCAGCCGCATGTTCAAGTTCAACGGCGGCACCTCGCTGGATGAAATCGTGCACGCGGTAAACGCCGTGGGCGCCGCCCCGGGCGACCTGATCGCCATCCTGGAAGCCCTCAAGCAGGCCGGTGCGCTGAGCGCCGAGCTCGAGGTGATCTGACATGCGCATCCAGCCATCCTTCGAGCTCAATCCTTCGCAGCGCAATGATCCGGCCCAGGTCGACAAGGTCGCGCGCCAGCTTGAAGGACAGTTCGCGCAGATGCTGGTCAAGAGCATGCGCGATGCCAGTTTCGGTGACGCACTGTTCCCGGGCGAAAACACCATGTTCCGGGAGATGTACGACCAGAAGATCGCCGAGTCGATGACCCGCGGCAAGGGCTTGGGCCTGTCGGCGGTGATCAGCCGCCAGCTTTCCGGCGCTGCGGCGGAAGGCCCGGCACTGGATGGGCGGATCAACGCCACCGAAGCCACCCGCGCCTACCAGCTCAACGCCCCCGCCGCTGAAGCGCCGGCGATGCCGCTGGAAGACGCCGACCAGGCCGTGCGCATGCTGCAGCAGATGGCCGCGGGCAGCTCGCCGCGCCTGTTGCAGCCGATGGAACAGACCCTGGACCTGATTGCCGGGCGCGACAGCAGCAGCATGCACCAGGCGCTGGGCAGCAGCGATCCGTATGCGGCGCAGCCCTTGGCCGCGCCGGCACCGGTCGCGGCCGAAGACCAGTGGGCGGCAACATCGACCAACCGCGGCACCGGCCCATCGGCGATCGATACCCTGGCCAGCAGTTCGGCCGTTGCGCGCCTGGGTTCGCATACCCCGGAAGGCTTCGTGGCGGGCATCTGGGCACACGCGCAGACCGCCGCCAAGGAACTCGGCGTAGATGCGCGCGCGCTGGTCGCGCAGGCCGCACTGGAAACCGGCTGGGGCAAGCGCCAGATCACCCACGGCGATGGCCGTACTTCGCACAATCTGTTCGGCATCAAGGCCACCGGCTGGAGCGGCGACCGCGCCACCGTGGGCACCCACGAATATGTCAACGGGGCACGCCGCAACGAAACGGCCAGCTTCCGCAGCTACAGCTCGCCGGCCGAAAGCTTCGCCGACTACGTGCGCCTGTTGAAGAGCAACCCGCGCTACCAGAAGGCACTGGAAGCCGGCACCGACGTGCGCGGCTTCGCGCGCGGCCTGCAGCAAGCCGGCTATGCGACCGACCCGTCGTATGCCAACAAGATCGCCAGCATCGCTGGCGGCCCGACCATCGAACGCGCGGTCGCCGCCATCGGCGATGCCGGCGCGCAGTTGGGTCGCACCTTCGCCAGCACTGCCCAGGCAGCGCTGGGCATCGCCCGTCGCTGAGGACCCCCATGACCAGCGTACTTTCTACCGGTACCAGTGCCCTGCTCGCCTTCCAGCGCGCACTGGCCACCACCAGCCACAACGTGGCCAACATCAACACCGTTGGCTACAGCCGGCAGCGCGTGGATTTCGCCACCGCCGATCCGCAGCAGATGGGCTACGGCACCGTTGGCAACGGCACCCGCATCGCCGATATCCGCCGGGTCGCCGACCAGCTGGCGATCTCGCGCCTGCTCGATGGCAGCGGCGAACTGGCCCGGCTGAAGCAGTTGTCGACCATGGCCGACCGCGTCGATTCGCTGTTCTCCGATGCCTCCACCAACGTGGCCGGTGTGTGGTCGAACTTCTTCGATTCGGTCAGCGGACTGTCTTCCAACGCGTCGGCCACCGCTGACCGCCAGAACGTGCTGGACAGCGCCAACACGCTGGCCAATCGCTTCCGCCAGCTCAATACCAGCCTGGACAGCCTCAACAGCGAGGTCAACAACGGCATCAGCGCGGCAGCCACCGAGATCAACCGGCTGGCTGCGGAAGTGGCGCAGATCAACGGCGCCATCGGCAGCAACGCCGCCAATGCCGCACCGGACCTGCTGGACCGCCGTGACCAGCTGATCGCCCACCTGGTCGGTTACACCGGCGGCAACGCGGTGATCCAGGACGGCGGCTTCATGAACGTCTACACCGCCGGCGGCCAGGCGCTGGTGGTCGGCAGCACCGCCAGCAAGGTCACCACGGTTACCGATGCCTACCAGCCCGAGCGCCTGCAGCTGGCGCTGGAAACGCAGGGCGCCAAGGTAGTGCTGGATTCGAAGGCACTCGGCGGGCAGGTGGGCGGGCTGATGGAGTTCCGCGAAACCGTGCTGACCCCGGCCCAGGCCGAACTGGGCAAGCTGGCGGTGGGCCTTGCGACCACCTTCAACGACACCCACCGCAACGGCGTGGATCTGTACGGGCAGATGGGCACCGACCTGTTCAACATCGGCAGCCCGCGCATTACCGAGAACACCGCCAACACCGGCAGTGCGACGATCCAGGCCAGCTTCGGCGACCTGTCCAGGCTGGATGCGCAGAACATCGTGCTGCGCTTCGACGGTACCCAGTGGCAGGCCAATCGCGCCGATACCGGTGCGGCCATCCCACTGACGGGCACCGGCAGTGCGGCCGATCCGCTGGTGATCAACGGCGTGCAGATGGTGGTCGGTGGCACCCCGGCGGCCAATGACCGCTTCCTGCTGCAGCCGACCGCCAACGTGGCCGGCAGCATGAGCGTGGCGATCACCGATCCGTCGCGGCTGGCCGCGGCGGCGCCGATCAAGGGCGCGGCCGCCACCGCAAACACCGGCACCGGCAAGCTCACCGACGTCAAGGTGGCCGACGCCGGCAACGCCGCGCTGCGCAACCCGGCCGCGATCGTCTTCACCGCCGCCGGCCAGTACACCATCGACGGTGCTGGCCCGTTCGCCTACACCGCTGGACAGACGATCACCGCCAATGGCTGGAGCTTCGTGCTCGATGGCGCGCCCAAGCCCGGCGACAGCTTCAACATCACCCCGGTCGGTGCCGGTTCGTCGGACAACAGCAACGCGCTGGCGCTGGCCAAGGTGGAAGACGCCAAGACCTTCAACAGCGGCACCGTCACCCTCAATGGCGCGCTGGGTGGGCTGACTACGCAGGTCGGCGCGGCCGCACGTTCGGCGCAGTACTCGCTGGATGCGCAGCAGGTGATCACCGACCAGGCGCAGGCCGCGCGGGATTCGGTATCCGGGGTGAACCTGGACGAAGAAGCAGCGGACATGCTCCGCCTGCAGCAGGCCTACCAGGCCGCTTCGCAGCTGATCTCCACCGCCGACACCATGTTCCAGACCATCCTCGGAGCCGTCTCGCGATGAATGACCGTATTTCCACCGGGATGATGTTCAGCCAGTCGGTTTCGCTGATGCTGGGCAAGCAGTCCAAGATCAACCATCTGGAACAGCAGATCGCCACCGGCAGCAAGATCGTGTCGGCCAAGGACGATCCGGTCGCTGCTGGCACCGCCGTCGGGCTGGACCGCGTGGTGGCCGGGCTGGAGCAGCTCGGCAAGAACGCCAACAACGCGCAGAACCGCCTGGGCCTGCAGGAAAACGCCCTGGCCCAGGCCAATGAACTGATGACCCGCGCGGTCGAGCTGAGCATCCAGGCCAACACGCCGGTGCCCGGCAACACCGACCTCAAGGCCATCGTCAGTGAGCTGAAGACCATCCAGGAGAGCCTGCTGTCGCTGGCCAACAGCAAGGACGGCAGCGGTCGTTACCTGTTCGGCGGCAGCAACGATTCGGACGCGCCCTTCCTCAAGGCCGGCGGCACGGTCAGCTATGTCGGTGACCAGACCCAGCGCCAGGTGGAAGTGGCACCCGGCCAACTGGTCAACGATGCCCTGCCCGGCAGCGAGATCTTCATGCGAATCCGCACTGGCGACGGCACGGTGGACGCCAGTGCGGCCGCGGGCAACACCGGCAGCGGCCTGCTGACCTCGGTAAGCCGCGATGGCAGCGCGGACTGGGACGGCGGCGCGCTCAACGTTCGCTTCACCGCCGCCGGCGAAGGTGCCTACGAGGTGCTGGACGATACCGGCGCGGTGGTGGCCACCGGCACGCACACCAAGGGCGAAGACATCGTGGTCGGCGGCGTCCGCCTGCGCATTGAAGGCGCACCGGCCGCCGGTGACAGCTTCGACGTGGTGGCTTCCAGCTCGCGCGACATCTTCGCCACGATGGACACGCTGATCGGTGCACTGGCATCGGATCCGCAGACTGCGGCCGACCGCACCGGCATGCAGAACCTGCTGCAGTCGAGCATGCGTGACATCACGCGTGCTTCGGAAAACATGATCGATGCACGCGCAAAGGGCGGTGCGCAGCTGGCCGCCATCGACGACGCCGCCAGCGCACGCGACGCCACCGCCGTAACCGTAAAGACCACCCTTTCCACCCTGCGCGACCTGGACTACGCCGATGCCATCGGCCAGTACAAGCTCGAAAACGCGGCCCTGCAGGCCGCGCAGACGATCTTCAGCCAGATGCAGGCGATGTCCCTGTTCAACAGTATCCGCTGACCTTCATCCGGGCGCCCCAAGCGCGCCTCTACCAACAGACCCGAGCAACCCACGGAGACGCCCCATGGCACAGATCATCAACACCAACACGATGTCGCTGAACGCCCAGCGCAACCTTTCCACCAGCGGCAACTCGCTGGCCACCTCGATCCAGCGCCTGTCATCGGGCCTGCGCATCAACAGTGCGAAGGACGACGCGGCGGGCCTGGCGATCTCCGAGCGCTTCACCACCCAGATCCGCGGCATCAACCAGGCCGCGCGCAATGCCAACGACGGCATTTCGCTGGCGCAGACCGCCGAAGGCGCACTGGGCGAGATCGGCAACAACCTGCAGCGCATCCGCGAGCTGGCCGTGCAGGCGCGCAACGCCACCAACTCTGATTCCGATCGCCAGGCACTGAACGCCGAAGTGCAGTTGCTGAAGTCGGAAATCCAGCGCGTGTCCGAGCAGACCAACTTCAACGGCACCAGCCTGCTGGATGGCAGCTTCACCAACCAGGCCTTCCAGATCGGCGCCGACCAGGGCCAGACGATCAACATCTCGCAGATCGCCAACGCCAATACCAACAAGCTGGGCAGCTGGACCAGTGCGTCCACTGCGGCCAGCCTGACCAGCGCCGTGGCCACCGGTGGTGCGGCTGCGGCGGTGCCGAACGCGTCGGCTGTCTCGGGACTGTTCGAGGAGGTCACCGCAGCCGCAGGCGGGTTCTCGCTCTCCGTCGGCGGCGTGGAGATCCTCACTGCGGCAGAAGGTGCAACGGTCACCGAGGCGCAGATCACCCAGGCGTTGTCTGACCGCTCCGCTGATCTGGCGGCCGCCGGCTTCACCTCGACCGGCACGGTTGCCGCCGGCACGCTGGCGTTCTCGCGCGCCGATGGGGGCGAGTTCACCATCGGCATGACTGGCGCCGGCGCGGACGGTTTCCAAGGGGCCGGCTTTGTAGGCTCCCAGGACAACGGCACTGCCGCTGTCGCGGCCAGCTTCGGCGCCATCACGGCCGGCCAGCTGACCCTGTCCACCGCCGATGGCACCGGCACCGTCGACATCGTAGTGGGCGCGTCCAAGGACACGGCCGAGCGCAACACCATGATGGTCAACGCGGTGAATGCGAAGAGTCACGAAACCGGCGTCACCGCCTCGATCATCGATGGCAAGGTGCAGCTGGAATCGAAGACCGGCAATTTCGAGATCGGGGGCAGCCTCACCGCCGACGAACTCGCAGGCGCCACGGGCTTCACCGCTGGTGACAGCTCGGTCAATGGCCGCTCGTTCACTGCCGGCTCGGCCCAGGTCGGTTTCGCTGCGCTGGACATCTCCTCGCAGGCTGATGCGGACAACGCGATCCTGGCCATGGATGCGGCACTGCAGTCGGTCAATTCGGCGCGTGCCGACCTCGGCGCGATCCAGAACCGCTTCAGCTCCACCATCGCCAACCTGACCACGTCCTCGGAAAACATGTCCGCTGCGCGCAGCCGCATCCGCGACGTGGATTACGCCCAGGAAACCGCCGAACTGACCCGCTCGCAGATCCTGCAGCAGGCCGGCACGGCGATGCTGGCCCAGGCCAACCAGGTGCCGCAGAACGTGCTGAGCCTGCTGCAGTCGTAAGCAGGTGTCCGGTAGCGCCGAGCCATGCTCGGCGTGATCCATCCACGCGCGCACGCCCCGAGGCCCCGCCAGATCACTGGCGGGGCCTTTTGATGTGTATTGCCGGCAAGAAGCCGCCGAGCACGGCTCGGCGCTACCGGAAAGCCAACGGGAAGCCACCGTGTGCGGCGCCCTCACGAAAAAATAATTGACTTGTGGCTAAAGGCTGGGCAGGCAGTGCCGTTATTGTTTTCAGCAGCGGCAGCACACCCCCACGGGGGCGCCAATCCACTGCCCCTAATACCGGCCAGGCTGAACTGCCGGACCCACTGCCAAAAAGGAAAACCGCACCATGGCACAAGTCATCAACACCAACACCATGTCGCTCAACGCCCAGCGCAACCTGAGCACCAGCGGCACCAACCTGGCCACCACCATCCAGCGCCTGTCCTCGGGCCTGCGCATCAACAGCGCCAAGGACGACGCCGCCGGCCTGGCCATCTCCGAGCGCTTCAGCACCCAGATCCGTGGCGCCAACCAGGCTGCCCGCAATGCCAACGACGGCATCTCGCTGGCGCAGACCGCTGAAGGCGCCCTGGGCGAAATCGGCAACAACCTGCAGCGCATGCGTGAGCTGGCCGTGCAGTCCCGCAGCGCGACCAACTCCGATTCGGACCGCCAGGCGCTGAACTCGGAAGTGCAGCTGCTGAAGCAGGAAATCCAGCGCGTCGCCGAGCAGACCAACTTCAACGGCACCAACCTGCTGGACGGCAAGTTCACCAACCAGGCCTTCCAGATCGGCGCCAACCAGGGCGAGACGATCAACATCTCGCAGATCGCCAACGCCAACATCAGCAAGCTCGGCAGCTGGACCAGCGCCTCGACCAATGCTTCGGTCAGCGGTGCGGTTCCGAACGGCGGCGCTGCTGCGGCAGTGGCTACCACCACCGGCACCTCGGGTGCGTTCACCAGCGCAGTGTCCAATGCTGACGGCCAAGCGTTCTCGCTGACTGTCGGTGGCGTCGAAGTGCTGTCCCGCACGCAGACTGGCGGCAACCCCGTCACCGTGGACGACGCAGCGATCGACGCTGCACTTGCCACCGATGAAGTTCGCACCGCACTGACCAACGCCGGCATCACTGTCAGCGGCACTGCGGCCGGCGACAATCTGGCCTTCAGCAAGGCGGACGGCACCGACCTGACGGTGGCCGTGGCGAGCACCTTCAACACCGCTGGTAGCTTCGCGACTGCAGGCTTTGCCGCTGCACATACCAACGGTACCGAGGCCACCGCTGCTTCCTTCACCGCCGCATCGTTCACCCTGACCGGCAGCACCGGCTCGGCCACCATTTCCCTGGATGCCGCCAAGACCGCAGGTGACCGCGCCACGCAGATGGTCAACGCGGTCAACGCCAAGACCCACGAAACCGGCGTCAGCGCTTCGCTGGTCGAAGGCAAGCTGCAGCTGACCGGCAAGGAAGGCAACTTCGAAATCGCCGTCGCCGATGGCACCGATGCCGATGCGCTGACCGCGCAGACCGGCCTGACCGCTGCGGAAACCACCAACTACGCCGCAGGTGGCGCCAAGACCGGCTTCGCCGATCTGGACATCTCCTCGGTCGGTGGTGCAGACAACGCGATCCTGGCGATGGACGCTGCGCTGAACTCGGTCAACTCCTCGCGTGCCGACCTCGGCGCGATCCAGAACCGCTTCACCTCGGTCGTTGCCAACCTGAACACCTCTTCGGAGAACATGTCGGCCGCCCGCAGCCGTATCCGCGACGTGGATTACGCTTCGGAAACCGCCGAACTGACCCGCAACCAGATCCTGCAGCAGGCCGGTACGGCGATGCTGGCCCAGGCCAACCAGTCCAGCCAGAGCGTGCTGAGCCTGCTGGGCTGATCCACGGATCAAGCAGTACGTGAGACCGGAAAGGGGGCGAAAGCCCCCTTTTCGTTTGCGTGATTGTTGGAAGGGCTGACGGTCAGCGGCCGTCATCATCGGACCGTGGCACGGGGCTTGCATCAAAGCAGCCAGCGCAGCAGCGCTCAAGCTCGCCCAAATACGGCCGATAGCAGATGCATGGCATCGGCTCGTGCCGTCACAGCACAAGGATCCTTCCATGTCCCTCGGCACCATCGGTTCCGGCCTCGACATCCCCAGCCTGGTCTCCCAGCTTGTCGCCAACGAGCGCGCGCCGAAGGAAAACCAGATCAACAACGCCGGCGTCGCCGCCAGCGCCAAGCTTTCGTCGCTGGGCACCATCAAGAGTGGCATGACCAGCCTGCAGACCGCGCTGAACACGCTGGTCAAGGGCGTGGCCAATCCAGGCATCAAGGCCAGCACGCCGACCGAATCTAACTTCACCGCCGTCATCGATACCGCCAGCACCGCCGGCAAGCCGGCCGCCGGCACGCATGAGGTGGAAGTGCGCTCGCTCGCGCAGAACCAGAAGCTGAGCTCCAAGGCCTACGAGAAGGACGCGGTGATCGGCGACGGCACGCTGAACATCGGCTACGGCGAAAAGAACATCAGCGTCACGATCCCGGCCGGCGCCAAGCTGACCGAGGTGGCCGCGGCGATCAATTCCGCTGCCGGCGGCAAAGGCGTGACGGCGGCCGTGGTGACCGCCGATGATGGCCAGCATCTGGTGCTGACCGCCGTGGATTCCGGGACCAAAGGCGCACTGACGGTCAGCACCAGCGGTGGCAACGGTGGCCTGGGCGACCTGGTCCATGATGCCGCCGGCACCTCGAAGATGACCGAGATGGTCGCCGCCAAGGATGCGGTGGTGGTGGTGGATGGCTTCACCCGTACCTCCAGTTCGAACACCGTCACCGACCTGGTCCCCGGCATCACGCTGACGCTGACCAAGGCCGAAGAAGGCAAGAAGCAGACGCTGACGTTGACCCCGGACAACAGCACGCTGAAGACCAACCTCAACGCGTTCATCAGCGCTTACAACTCCATCCAGAGCACGTTGAAGAGCTCCAGCGCCTACAACGCCGAAACCGGAACCGCCGCCACGCTGACCGGCGATGCCATGGTGCGCGGCCTGCAGCAGCAGCTGCGCAGTTCGCTGAGCGCCAACGTCAACGACATGAAAACGATGGGCCTGACCATCGCCGCCGATGGCACGCTGAGCCTGGATGCGGCCAAGCTGGATACGGCGATGGCGCAGAACCCGGAGGCGGCCAAGTCACTGTTTGGTGCCGAAGGCAGCATCGGCAAGTCGATGACCGCCCTGCTGAAGAGCAACCTGGACAGCACCACCGGCACCATCACCCAGCGCACCAATTCGCTCAACAAGGAAATCAAGGCGCTGGAAAAGCAGCTGGATGACCTGGACGCGCGCATGGAAAAAGTATCCGACCGCTACACCAAGCAGTTCACCGCGATGGAAGGCCTGGTCACCCAGATGCAGACCGCCAGCAATACGCTGTCCCAGCAGCTGGCCAACAACAGCTCCAAGAGCTGATCCGGCGCCCGCGCCAGCCCGCTCAAGTTGATCGGCCTGATGGCCGATATCCATGAAACACCGGTACCGGCTGCACTCCGCCACGGGCGGAACCAGGCAACCGGCACCCCAGGAGAAACCAAACATGTACGGCACAAACCGGCAGTTCGCCGAGCAGTACCGCAAGGTCGGCGTCAGCACTTCGGTGGTGGATGCGGATCCGCACAAACTGGTGGCGCTGCTGCTGGCCGGCGCGTGCGAGCGCATCCGCAGCGCCGAAGCGGCGCTGCAGCGTAACGACCAGGCGCGCAAGGGCAAGGCGATCGGCGAGGCGTGCTCGATCGTCGGCCACCTTGACGGTTCGCTGGACCACGAAGCAGGCGGTGAAATCGCCGGCAACCTGTCCTCGCTGTACGAGTTCGTGATCGTGCGGCTGACCGAAGCGAACCTGCACAACGACCCGGTCGCACTGCAGGAGGCGCTCGGCCTGATGGTCGAAATCGATTCGGCCTGGAATGCGATCCCGAACGAGCAGCGCCACGCTGGCGGCGCAGGCGCACCATGAGCGACCAGGCGCTGCAGCCGCTGCACGCGGCGCTTGAAACGCTGGAGGCCAGCCTGCCCGGCGACGACCATGGCCACAGCGAACGCCTGATGGGCGAGCACCTGCAGGCGGTGGCCGCACTTTCACTGAGCATCGAACGCCCCACCGACGAGGCGATCCGTGCCCTGCTCGCCCACCAGCAGCGGGTGATGGGCCGCATGGTGCAGCTGCGCGATGAAGCCGCTGCCCACATCAACCACGGCAAGCGCTCCCTTCGCGCTGCGCATGCCTACCTGAAGGCAGAATCGCTGGCATGAATACGCCCGCCGCGCCCTCGATCCACCACCCAGCAGAAAGCGAGCTGTTCGATGAAACGCTGAGCTGCGACGTGGACCTGCCCGCGGACTTCCTGCGCGGCAGCGGCAGCGTGCGCGCCAGCGCGGCCGAGCAGCTGCTGCGCAGCATCGGCCTGGTGGAAGACAGCCGCGGCGAGGACAAAGACGACCGCGGCGAAGCCAGCCCCGGCCAGCAGCGCATCGAAGCCAAGCTCGACCTGGTGCTGCTGCTGGTCGGCCGGCTGGTACGCCAGCAGGCCGATGCCCTGCCCCTGCGTCCGCTGCGCTGGTCACGGCGCGGCATCCGGCTGCAGCTGGGCCCGCGCAGCGGCGCGGTTGCGGGCAGCGCGGGCACGGTACGCCTGCAGCCCAGCGACTGGCTGCCCGACCACGTGGACCTGCCCGTGCAGGTGTTGGCCGAAGCGGCCAATGGCGCCGGCGGCCACTACCTGTGGCTGCGTTTCGATGAGCTCGGTGACGGGCTGGAAATGGCGTTGGAACGCCACCTGTTCCGCCTGCACCGCCGCCAGATCGCCGACGCCCGACGCTACCGCTGAGGCGCAATACGGGATGGCCGTCGCTGTACGCGCCTGTCGCTATTGGCTGCCCGGTCCCGGTCCGCTATGGTGGTCCCTTCCCTGCCTGTAGTTGCTCACCTTGCGCGTTCTGATCGTCGACGACCACACCCTAGTCCGCGCCGGCCTTGGGCGACTGCTGCAGGGATTCGCCGATGTCCAGCTGGTGGCCGAAGCCAGCAATGCTGAACAGGCGCTCCAGCAAGCGCTGCACCATGCACCGGATGTGGTGCTGATGGATCTTTCCCTGCCCGGGCGCACCGGCCTGGAAGCACTCAGCGATATCCGCCTGCATGCCCCTGGATCGCGCGTGGTGATGATGACCATGCATGACGACGTCGCCCATGTGCGCGATGCGCTGGATCGCGGCGCAGTAGGTTTCGTGGTCAAGGATGCCGCGCCGGGCGAACTGGAACTGGCACTGCGCGCGGCGCATGCCGGCCAAGTGTTCCTGAGCCCACAGATTTCGGCAAAGATGCTCGCCCCGATGCTGGGGCGGGAGAAGCCGGTGGGCGTCGCGGCGCTGTCCCCGCGCCAGCGTGAGATCCTGCGCCGGATAGGGAGCGGTCAGAGCAACAAGGAAATGGCGGCCGACCTCGGGATCAGCGTCAAGACCGTGGAGACCCATCGCGCCCGGATGATGGAATCGCTGGGCTGCCGTCGCGCCAACGACCTGGTGCTGCTGGCCGCGCGCCACCAGAGCGATCTGGAATAGCGGACGACGACGCTTTTCCGGCGCCGCGGCCGCCTCGGGTCGAGATTCCTGCGGCGGCAGGCCGGACCGCTACTGCGGATCAGGCACTTGCACCTGGCGCCGTGACGGAAACCCGTTGCGATGTAGGGATTTTCCTGACCACGGGTCAGGGGCGGCCCTAGCGCGCTCAGGAACCCCCCGATTTCCCCTACCCCGGCCAACAAGCAAGATGTGTTCCATAACGCGTCGGGGATGGCGCAGGGGAATGCAGATGAAAGCCGCACTCAATGTCCAGCTGGGCCAGAACCTCCACCTGACGCCACAGTTGTTGCAGTCGATCCGGCTGCTGCAGCTCGATGGCCTGCAGCTGGAGCAGGAAATCCAGCGCGCCCTGGACAACAACCCGCTGCTGGAAATCGAAGAAGTCCGCGACAGCGTGGCCGAGGCAGGCAGCGCGGTGGACGCGGCCACCGATGCGGCCGCCTTCGACGAACTGCCCGAGAGCGGCATGTGGGACATCCCCGGCGCCAGCTGGCAGGACGGTGACGACGATCGCATGGCGCGCATCGCCGCCGGCCAGTCCAGCGATCCGCACCTGCGCATCCTGCAGGGCCTGGCACTGGAGCTGGACGAGCGCGCACTGGGCATCGCCGCCTTCTGGCTGGAACATTGCGACGATGCGGGCTACCTGCAGTCTCCGCTGGCGCAGCTGCACCTGCTGGGCAGCGCCCGGCTGGACGTGCAGGCCGAAGAACTGGAAGCCATCCGCCAGCGCCTGCTGCAGGGCGACCCGGCAGGCATGGCCGCACAGCACCTGGGTGAATGCCTGCAGGCCCAGTTGGACGCCCTGCCCGGCGCCGTGGCCGCCCGCTACCTGGCACGGCGCATCCTGGCCGGATCGCTGGAGCTGCTGGCCAGCCACGATTACCCCGCCCTGGCTGCGGCCCATGGCAGTGAAGAAGCCGACGTGCACGAAGCGGTGCGGCTGATCCTGTCCCTGCAGCCGCGGCCCGGTGACAGCCTGCTGCCCGAGCGTAACGCGGTGGTGGTGCCCGACGTCAGCGCCTGGCACGCCGACGGCCAGTGGCGCGTGGCGCTGAACAGCCGCAGCAGCCGCCGGGTGGGCATCAACCGGGACTACGAACAGGCCCTGGCCGACTGCCCCGATGCCAGCCCGGCCATGCGCGAGATGCTCGCCGAGGCGCGCTGGCTGACCCGTGGCCTGTCGATGCGCCACGACACCCTGCTGCGCACCGCGCGGGTGATCGTCGAGCGCCAGGCCGCCTTCCTGACCCGCGGCGATGAGGCCATGGCCCCGCTGACCCTGAAGGAGGTGGCCGATACCATCGGCATGCACGAATCCACCGTTTCGCGCATCACCACCGGCAAATACCTGCAGACCCCGCGTGGTACCTTCGAACTCAAGCACTTCTTCGCCGTGCGGCTGGAAGGGGCCAGCGTCTCCGGGGCGGCCGTGAAAGCCATGGTGCGCCGGCTGATCGAATCTGAACAGGCGGGGCGGCCGCTGGCCGATGAGGCCATCGCCGGGCTGCTGGCGCGCCAGGGAGTGAACATTGCACGCCGGACCGTTGCAAAATACCGGGAACAACTGGATATCGCCCCGGCGCGCGAGCGCCGTCGGCCGGTGGTCCGGCAACCGCTGATGGCCCGGGTGGGCTGAGGAAGAACTGGAATGGACAAGCTCACCGTGTTGCTGGTTGATGACCACGAGGGTTTCATCAACGCCGCCATGCGCCACTTCCGCAAGGTCGACTGGCTGGCCGTGGTCGGCAGCGCCGGCAACGGACTGGAAGCCATCGAGCGCTCGGAAAGCCTGCGTCCGCAGGTGGTGCTGATGGACCTGGCGATGCCGGAAATGGGCGGCCTGCAGGCTACCCGCCTGATCAAGTCGCAGGACGATGCCCCGTACATCGTGATCGCCAGCCACTTCGACGATGCCGAACACCGCGAGCACGCGCTGCGCGCCGGCGCCGACAATTTCGTCAGCAAGCTGTCCTATATCCAGGAAGTCATGCCGATCCTGGAAGGGTTGAAGGGAAACTGAAATGAGCGAGTCACGGATCCTGCTGCTGGACAATGACGCCGTCCGCGCCGAGCACACCGTCGCCCTGCTGGAGTTCATGGATTTCAACCCGCGCTGGGTTTCCGACGCGGCGGATTTCTCCACCGGCCGCTATCGCCAGAACGACTGGATGGCGGTGATCGTCGGTGCGCTGGACGACAACGAAGCCAGCAGCGCGTTGTTCCAGTGGCTGGGCCAGAGCAGCCTGCCGCCGCCGGTGCTGTTGATCGACGGCGATGCACAGGCGTTCGCGCGCCGGCACGGCATGCATGAGGCCAACATCTGGCCGCTGGAGGCGCCGCTGCGCCACGCCCAGATGGAAGCGCTGCTGCGTCGCGCCAGCCTGAAGCGGCTGGATGCCGAACACCAGGCCGGCGCGGTGCAGGAACAAGGCCCCACCGGCACCGGGCCGGCGGTGATCGCACTGCGCCAGATGATCGAACAGGTATCGGCGTTCGACACCACCGTGCTGGTACTGGGCGAGTCCGGCACCGGCAAGGAAGTGGTGTCGCGCGCGATCCACCAGCGCTCACCGCGGCGCGACGGGCCGTTCGTTGCGATCAACTGCGGCGCGATTCCGCCTGACCTGCTGGAAAGCGAGTTGTTCGGTCACGAAAAAGGCGCCTTCACCGGTGCGCTGACTACGCGCAAGGGCCGTTTCGAAATGGCCGAGGGCGGCACCCTGCTGCTGGATGAGATCGGGGACATGAGCCTGCCGATGCAGGTCAAGTTGCTGCGCGTGCTGCAGGAACGCAGCTTCGAGCGCGTCGGAGGCAACGAGACGATCCGCTGCAACGTGCGCGTCATCGCCGCCACCCACCGCGATCTGGAAAGCCGCATCGCCGATGGCAAGTTCCGCGAGGACCTGTTCTACCGGCTCAACGTGTTTCCGATCGACGTACCGGCGCTGCGCGAACGCATCGAAGACCTGCCGATGCTGGCCGAGAACATCGCTGGCCAGCTGGCGCGCACCGGCCGTGGCGAAGTCCGCTTCGCGCCCGAAGCGCTGCAGGCACTGACCACCTATGCCTGGCCTGGCAACGTGCGCGAACTGACCAACCTGGTCGAGCGGCTGGCCGTGCTGCATCCCGGTGGCACCGTGCGCGTGCAGGACCTGCCGGTGCGTTATCGCGCCGACCTGCCGGTGCCGGCGGTAGCGGCCGCCCCCGTGGTGGACGCCCCGGCGTCCGGCGATGACCGGCTGGACCTGCGGAGCTTCTCCTTCCATGCCCCCGGCCAGGGCCACGCCCCGCCGGCACCGCCGGCCGGCCTGCCGGATGACGGGCTGGACCTGCGCAACCACATGGCCACCATCGAACTGGCGCTGATCCACGAGGCGCTGGAACGTACCCAGGGCGTGGTGGCGCATGCCGCCCAGCTGCTCGGCCTGCGTCGCACGACGCTGGTGGAAAAGCTGCGCAAGTACGGTATTGAACGCGACCAGCCGGAAATGACCGGCTGATTGGCCAGGCGCGACTTCCTCCTGGTAGCGCCGAGCCGCGCTCGGCGAGCACAGCGGTAACGGCAACGGTGTGACGACCAACGGTCGTCGCCTACCCAGCGCAAAGGGCTGACGGCCGGCGGCCGTCACTACCGATAAGCGCCCACGCGCCGATTGGGGCTTTTCTTGAAGCCACGCCTCCGCTCGTGGCCCACGCTGGAAGCTCCGTCCTGCCGGAGCACCTCCATGCGTACCCTCGCCTGCATCCTGCTGGCCTCCAGCCTGCTGCCTGCCGCCCACGCCAGCCCCTACACCGCCGGGCCCGGCTGCCGCCTGCCCGAGCATGTCGACGGCCGCCGCTTCACCAATCTCAGCGACCCCATCTGGGCCCCGGACAATCCGAACGCCGGGCGCATGGTCCGCGTGGATTTCTCGGGCAACCGTTACCTGCTCAGCGTGCTCGGCACGCGCCTGCGCGTCCATGGCAGCTATACCTATCGGCGCATCGCCGACAACATGGCGGTCATCGACATGCACGAAGCCTTCCAAGCCGGCGACAGCCACTATCAGTTGATGCTGAGCTGCCACACCGACCTGCAGGGCCGCTTCGTGTTCACCCAGTTCGATGGCCCCATCGAGCCCCGACGCCGCCAGAACGGTGGCACCTGGACCCTGCAGCCGCGCTGATCGGGCACTGCCGAGGCGGAAACCCGGCGCCGGGTTTCCGTCATCCCCTGCCCGCATGGCAGCTGAACCACTCAGCGATTCCGGCACGGCACTTGCATGAGCACCGGGGCAAGCCTCCTCGTTCCCGCTCCATGGAATCGCGCCACATGACCCACTCCGTCACCTCGATCCTTTCGCAGATCCGCAGCTTCCAGACGCAGGCCTCGCAGCCGCTGGCCAGTCCGCTGGGGGAGATGCCGCGTACCAATGCGATCCCGACCGGAGCCCCGGGCACCATCGGCGCGCCCACGCCTGCCAGTTTCAGCGACACCCTGCGTGGCGCCCTGTCCGGGGTGAACGAGGCACAGGCCAAGTCCGGCGCCCTCGCCCGTGACTTCGAACTCGGCGTCCCGGGCGCAGACCTGGCCAAGGTCATGGTCGCTTCGCAGCAGTCCCAGATCGCCTTCCGCGCCACCGTGGAAGTCCGCAACCGTCTCGTCCAGGCTTACCAGGACGTGATGAACATGCCGCTGTAAGGATCACCTGCGATGGCTTTGACCCTTTCCAAGGAAGCACTGAACGGCGAGAAGGCCGGGCAGTGGTTTGATCGCCTGCAGAGCCTGCAGATCGCCCGCCGCCTGGGCCTGATGGCGATGATCGCAGTGGCCGTGGCCGCCGGCCTGGCCGTGTTCTTCTGGTCGCAGAAGCCGGGCATGGTGCCCCTGTACACCGGCCTGGACCAGAAGGCGACCGCCGAGGCAACCGATCTGCTGCGGGCCGCCCAGATTCCGTTCGAGCTGGATGCCGCCACCGGTGGCATCACCGTGCCGGAGAAGAACCTGCACGATGCGCGCCTGAAGCTGGCCGGCTCCGGCCTGACCGACAACGGCCGGCTGGGCTTCGAACTGATGGAGCGCGACCCGGGCTTTGGTGTCAGCCAGTTCGTGGAAAGCGCGCGCTACCAGCACTCGCTGGAAACCGAACTGTCGCGCACCATCAACACGCTGCGCCCGGTGCGCGATTCCCGCGTCCACCTGGCCATTCCCAAGCCCAGCGCGTTCACCCGCCAGCGCGACGTGGCCAGTGCCTCGGTGGTGCTTGAACTGCGTGGTGGCCAGCAGCTGGAGCGCGGCCAGGTCGATGCCATCGTGCACATGGTGGCCGCCAGCATCCCGGATCTGACCCCAGAGCGGGTCACCGTGGTCGACCAGAGCGGCCGCATGCTCAGCGTTTCCGATCCGAACAGCGAAGCGGCGCTCAATGCCGCCCAGTTCGAACAGGTGCGCCGCCAGGAAACCTCGTTCAACCAGCGCATCCGCGAACTGCTGGAACCGATGACCGGCCCCGGCCGGGTCAAGCCGGAAGTGACCGTGGCGATGGACTTCTCCACCACCGAAGAGGCGCGCGAGCTGTACAACGGCGAGCCGGCCAAGGTACGCAGCGAACAGACCAGCGAGAACTCCACCAGCACCGCCGGCCCGCAGGGTGTGCCGGGGGCGGCCAGCAATGCCCCGCCCGGCCAGCCGGCGCCGGCGGCCACCGCGGCCGCACCGACGGAGACCTCGCGCAATGCCACGCGCAACTACGAACTGGACCGCACCCTGCAGCACACCCGGCAGCCGGGTGGCCGCATCGAACGCGTTTCGGTGGCGGTATTGCTGGACAACGTGCCGCGCCCCGGCGCCAACGGCAAGATGACCGAACAGGCGCTGTCGGCGGCCGAACTGACCCGCATCGAAGGCCTGGTCAAGCAGGCGGTCGGCTTCAACGCCGAGCGCGGCGACACCGTGTCGGTGATGAATGCCCCGTTCGTGCGCGAAGTGACCCCGGTGGAAGGCCCGAACTGGTGGGAACTGCCGTGGGTGCAGGATGGACTGCGCCTGCTGCTGGGCGCCATCGTGGTGCTGGCGCTGCTGTTCGGCGTGCTGCGCCCCGCCCTGCGTGCGATCAGCGGCAACGGCCCGAAGCCGGCGCAGCTCGGCCAGGATCCGCTGACCGCCGATGTGCAGCTGGTGGACGATGACATGGACCTGCCGGCCCTGGAGCGCGACCGCGCCAGCCTGGGTGGCGTACCGCTGGCACTGCCGGTGGACTCTTACGAAGAACGACTGCGGATGGCACGCGAATCAGTGAAGACCGACTCCAAGCGGGTGGCCCAGGTGGTCAAGGGCTGGGTGGCCCATGAGTGAGGCCCAGCTCAACGGCGTGCAGCGTGCCGCCATCCTGCTGCTGTCGCTCGGCGAACAGGAGGCAGCCGACGTGCTGCGCCACATGGAGCCGAAGGAGGTGCAGAAGATCGGCATCGCCATGGCGACCATGAGCAACGTCACCCGCGAACAGGTCGAAGGGGTGATGGACAGCTTCAACAACGAACTGATGTCCAAGACCTCGCTGGGCGTGGGATCGGACGACTACATCCGCAACATGCTGGTGCAGGCGCTGGGCAGCGAGAAGGCCAACAGCCTGATCGACCGCATCCTGCTCGGCCGCAACACCACCGGACTGGACGCGCTGAAGTGGATGGATCCGCGCGCAGTGGCCGACCTGGTGCGCAACGAACACCCGCAGATCATCGCCATCGTAATGGCCCACCTGGAAACCGACCAGGCCGCCGACGCGCTGAAGCTGCTGCCCGAGCGCACCCGCGTGGACGTGCTGCTGCGCATCGCCACGCTCGACGGCATCCCGCCGAACGCGCTGAACGAGTTGAACGAAATCATGGAACGCCAGTTCGCCGGCAACCAGAACCTGAAGTCGTCCAACATCGGCGGCGTGCAGGTGGCGGCCAACATCCTCAACTTCATGGACAGCGGGCAGGACCAGGTGATCCTGGGCGAGATCGCGCGCGTGGATGCGTCGCTGAGCGGCCGCATCCAGGAAATGATGTTCGTGTTCGACGACCTGGTGGACCTGGACGACCGCGAAATGCAGCTGGTGCTGCGCGAAGTCAGTGGCGAGCGGTTGGGCCTGGCCCTACGCGGCGCCGACATCCGGGTGCGCGACAAGATCACCCGCAACATGTCCCAGCGCGCCGCGGAGATCCTGCTGGAAGACATGGAGGCCCGCGGTCCGGTGCGCCTGTCCGACGTGGAAGGTGCGCAGCGCGAGATCCTGGCCATCGTCAAGCGCATGGCTGATGAAGGCACGGTCACCCTGGGCGGCAGCGCGGAGGCGATGCTGTGAACAACACCGCCATCCGCTGGAATGCCCCCGACCTGCTGGCCGCCACGCAGCTGCTGCTCGACGAGCAGGCCCTGCACGACGAACCGGAGATCGAACCCGAACCGATCCTGCAGCCGCCCACGCTGGAAGAAATCCAGGCCATCCAGGACGCCGCCGAGAAAGAAGGGTTCGCCCATGGCCATGCCGAAGGCTATGCCCAGGGGCAGGCCGAAGTGCGCCGCGTGGTCGCGCAGATGGAAGGCATCCTGGACAACTTCAGCCGGCCGCTGGTGCGGCTGGAAAACGAGGCCGTCGCGGCCCTGGGCGAACTGGCCGTGCGCATCGCCGGCACCCTGGTCGGCCGCGCGTACCAGACCGATCCGGAACTGCTGGCGCAGCTGGTTGCCGAAGGCGTGGATGCGGTCGGCACCAGCAGCCGTGACGTCGAAGTGCGCCTGCACCCGGATGACATCGCCGCATTGTCGCCGCTGCTCACCCTGTCGCCGCAGCAGCGCTTGGTGCCCGATGCGGTGCTGAGCCGCGGCGACCTGCGCGTGCATGCCGAAAGCGTGCGCATCGACGGCACACTTGAAGCCCGCCTGCGCGGCGCGCTGGACAAGGTGATGCGCCAGGTGGGGAGCGCCACATGAATACCCTGGACCTGCCGCTGCCGCCGGAGTGGACCGGTGCGCGCAACCTGCGCCTGGGTGCGCGGCTGGACGCCCTGAATTTCGACACCCTGCACGGCCGTGGGTTGATCCGCGAGGGCGTGCTGCGGCGTGCCGTCGGCCTGACCCTGGAAGCAGTCGGCTGCGAAGCCCCGCTCGGTGCCAGCTGCAAAGTTGAAGTGGACGGCGGCTGGGTCGATTCGGAGGTGGTCGGCTTCGCCGGCGAACGCACCTACCTGATGCCCAGCGCCGAACTGCACGGCCTGCTGCCCAACGCCCGCGTCGTGCCCTCGTTGCGGCGCGGCGGCGGCGTGGACGTGGGTGAAGGCCTGCTGGGCCGCGTCATCGACAGCGATGGCGTGCCGCTGGATGGCAAGGGTCCGATCCGTGCCGAAGGCTCGGTCGGGATGGCCGGCGTCTCGATGAATCCGCTCTCGCGCGAACCGATCACCCAGCCGCTGGACGTCGGCGTGCGCGCGATCAACGCGCTGCTGCCGATCGGGCGCGGCCAGCGCGTCGGCCTGTTCGCCGGTTCCGGCGTCGGCAAGTCCACCCTGCTCGGCATGATGACCCGCTTCACCTCGGCGGACGTGATCGTGGTCGGCCTGATCGGCGAACGTGGCCGCGAAGTGCGCGACTTCGTCGAATCCACGCTGGGCGAAGAAGGCCTGCGCCGCGCGGTGGTGGTGGCCGCCCCGGCCGACCGCCCGCCGCTGGCGCGCCTGCACGGCGCCTACCGCGCAACGGCGATTGCCGAGTGGTACCGCGACCAGGGCCTGAATGTCCTGCTGCTGATGGATTCGCTGACCCGTTTCGCCCAGGCGCAGCGTGAAATCGGCTTGTCGGTCGGCGAGCCGCCCACCACCCGCGGCTACCCGCCGTCGGTGTTTGCCAAGCTGCCTGCGCTGGTGGAGCGTGCCGGCAACGGCGCCAAGGGCCGCGGCTCGATCACCGCGTTCTACACCGTGCTTACCGAGGGTGATGATCCGCAGGATCCCATTGCCGATGCGGCGCGCGCCATCCTGGACGGCCACATCCTGCTCTCGCGCCGGGTCGCCGACAGCGGCCTGTACCCGGCCATCGACGTGGAAGCGTCGGTCAGCCGCGTGGTCACCGAGATCGCCGACGAGCCGTGGCGCCTGCGCATCCGCAAGCTGAAGCGGCTGGTATCGGCGTACTCCTCCAACCGCGACCTGATCGCCATCGGTGCTTACCAGCGTGGCAACGACGCGGCCACCGACGAAGCACTGGAGCGCTGGCCGGAGATCGTCGAATTCCTCGGCCAGGACGTGGCCAAGGCCGCCGACCTTCCCCACAGCCAGGCCGCATTGAAGCGCCTGGTGGAACCGGAGAATCCCGCATGATGCAATCCAAGCGCATCGACCCGCTGCTCAAGCGCGCGCAGGAAAAGGAAGACACCGTCGCCCACGACCTGGCCGAGCGCCAGCGCACCCTCGACACCCACCTGTCGCGGCTGGACGAACTGCGCCGGTATGCCGAGGAGTATGCCAACGCACAGATGGCCGCCACCAGCCCGGCGCAGCTGCTTAACCGGCGCGCCTTCCTGGACCGGCTGGACAGCGCGGTCAGCCAGCAGAGCCAGACCGTGGACAGCAACCGCGAAAAGGTGGAAGCCGAGCGCGCGCGCCTGCTGCTGGCCAGCCGTGACAAACAGGTGCTCGAGCAGCTTGCAGCAAGCTATCGCGCGCAGGAGCAGCAGGTCATTGAAAAACGCACCCAGCGCGAGATGGATGACCTCGGTGCCCGCCGCGTACGCCTGTTGCAGGCCGGCGACGGCGAATCCGGCGGCCAGTCATGATGGCATCTCCCCTCGCGAGCGGTATGGCCACCGGCGCCGGCAACGGCACGTCCGCACGCACTGCACCTGCGGGCAGCGAAGCGCCCGACAGCGGGTTCGGCCGCCTGCTGACGGGCGGTGAGAGCGGCAAGCCCTCTGCCACGCCGTCCTCGCAGGCCACCGATCCAGCCCCGCCCCGGAAGGATGCGCAGGCACCTGGCGAGCACGCAGACGCGGCCGCCGCCGACCCTGCCGCCGAGGCAACCCCGGCCAGCCCGGGTGCACCTGCCGACAACGCCGATACCGAAACATCCGACGAGGTGGCCGCCGCGTGGCCGCCGCCCGGACTGGCCGGCCTGCTCCTGTCCGCCGCACCGGTGGCACCGGAAGCGGCGCCGACTTCGGCTACCCCAGCGACAAACGGCGCCCCGGCATCGGCTCCCGCCTCGGCATTGCCTGCACTGACGAACGCCGGCGCGGCCGCCGCCGCGGGCGGCATCGCACTGGTGCCGGACGGCGCTGCAGCGGACGCATTGCCGGCCGACATCGAGGCAGCGCTGGCCGCGCTGAGCACCGAACCGGGCGAAGCCAACGACGAAGCCGCCCCGGCCCCGCTGCTGCACGCCCCCGGTGCACTGCAAGCCACCCGTTCGGCCGCTGATATCACCCTGGCGCGGGCGCTTGACCCGACCCCCACCCCGGTTTTCGGGCAGGAAGGCTTCGATGAAGCCATCAGCGCACGCGTCGGCTGGCTGGCCGAACAGAAGATCGGCCACGCCCACATCCGCATCAGCCCCGACGACATGGGCACGATCGACGTGCGCCTGCAGATGGACGGCGACAAGGTCCACGCCAGCTTCAGCAGCCCGCATGTCGAGGTGCGCCATGCGCTGGAAAGCACCCTGCCGCGGCTGCGTGAACTGCTCGGCGAGCAGGGTTTCCAGCTCGCCCATGCCGATGTCGGCCAGCAACAGCAGGGCGATTCCGGCCAGTCCCCGCGTGGCGGCAGCTTCCCCGCCAGCGGCGATGGCGAACCCGGCACAGCCGAGGTGACGCTCTCCAGCGCCCAGTTGATCCGCCAGCGGGGGCTGCTGGACGTACACGCGTGACGGTTTGCCGCCGCCAATAAACCGTCAGAGGCCAGCGAACGGCTGAGCCCCTCGTGGTGGGACGTTTGGTGCAGTTCACTGGGATTGGGCCGGGCGGTGGGGCTGGTCGGGGGACGGCAAGAGCCGCTCCTGCGGGCCTCGTTTCGCGCCATCCATGGCGCTCAACGCCCCCGCCCAGCCCCACCACCCGGCCCTGTCACATCTTGCGTGCGCCCGCCACGGAAAAGAAAAAAAGAAGAGCAGAAGCAGGAGCGCCGGACGGGGTCAGAGTCCTTTCGCGTAGCGAAAGGACTCTGACCCCTGCCTTTATTTCCCTTTTCAACGTGGCGGGCGCGCGCGCGGGCTGTCGGGGCGGGGCGGGAGGGGGTTGGCGGGGGCGTTAAAGCCGCATGGATGCGGCGCCGAGCCTCCATGGACGGATTCACGGCGTC
Organism: Stenotrophomonas sp. CFBP 13724; assembly: GCF_014841975.1. Lineage (NCBI taxonomy): Bacteria > Pseudomonadati > Pseudomonadota > Gammaproteobacteria > Lysobacterales > Lysobacteraceae > Stenotrophomonas > Stenotrophomonas sp. CFBP 13724. The sequence goes on along the minus strand of NZ_JACYUW010000001.1, from coordinate 1,235,161 downwards.
CCCCGCCAACCCCCTCCCGCCCCGCCCAACCCAGAAAAGCAACAAAAACGCGCCCCACCACGAGGGGCCCAGCCGTTCGCCGCCCACCATTGCGGCACGCCGCTTGCATGTGCCCGGAGGCAACCTCCAGGAGCTCCACACGTGGCCGCAGCCGCAGATAAAACCAAGAAATCCACCGACAAGGACAAGGCCGCTCCCTCGCGCCGTCCCGTGCTCGTGATCGCCCTGATCGCGGTCGTCGCCGCTGCCGCCGCTGGCGGCGGCGTGTGGTACTTCACCCAGCCCCCGCATGCCGCCGACGGCAGCCCCGCCACGCAGGCCAAGCCGAAGACGCCGCCGGCGCCGGCCCAGTACTTCGGCCTGGAACCGCCGTTCGTGGTCAACCTCAACGGCCCGGTCGACGGCCCGCGCTACCTGCAGGTGGAAGTGCAGCTGATGACCCGCGACAGCGCCGCGCTGGAATCGATCAAGACCCATTCCCCCGCCCTGCGCGCCCGCCTGCTGATGCTGTTCTCGCAGGTCACCCCGGACCAGATCGCCGACCGCGCCGGCAAGGAAAAGCTGCAGGCCGCCTCGCTGGCCGAAGTACAGAAGGTGCTGCTGGCCGAGACCGGCAAGAAGTGCGCCGACGACCTGCTGTTCACCAGTTTCGTGACCCAGTAAGGGCGCCTGATGAACGACTTGCTGTCACAGGATGAAATCGATGCCCTGCTGCATGGCGTGGACAGTGGCGCGGTGGAGACCGACGACGACGGCGCGGTTCCGGGCGAAGCCCGCAACTACGACTTCGCCAGCCAGGACCGCATCATCCGCGGTCGCATGCCGACCCTGGAAATGGTCCACGAGCGCTTTGCGCGCTTGTGGCGGATCGGTCTGTTCAACCTGATCCGGCGCTCGGCCGAGCTGTCGGTGCGCGGCATCGAACTGGTCAAGTTCAACGACTACATGCATACGCTGTACGTGCCGACCAACCTCAACCTGATCCGCTTCAAGCCGTTGCGCGGCACCGGGTTGATCGTGTTCGAACCCACCCTGGTGTTCGCCATCGTCGACAACTTCTTCGGCGGCGACGGACGCTATCCGACCCGCATCGAAGGCCGCGAGTTCACCGCCACCGAAATGCGCGTGATCCACCTGCTGCTGAAACAGACCTTCGCCGACCTGCGCGAAGCGTGGGCACCGGTGATGGATGTGGAGTTCGAGTACATCAACTCGGAGATCAACCCGCACTTCGCCAACATCGTCACCCCGCGCGAATACGTGGTGGTGTGCAGGCTGCACGTAGAACTCGATGGCGGTGGCGGTGACATCCACGTCACCCTGCCCTACTCGATGCTCGAGCCGATCCGCGAGCTGCTCGATGCCGGCATCCAGAGCGACCGCAACGACCGTGACGAAAGCTGGGGCCAGACCCTGCGCGAACAGCTCAACGTGGCCGAAGTCACCCTGTCCAGCGTGCTGGCCACCAAGCGCATGAGCCTGCGCGAGCTGACCCGCATGAAGGTCGGCGACATCATCCCGATCGAGCTGCCGCAGCACGTGCCGATCTGCGTCGAAGAGATCCCGGTATTCACCGGCACCTTCGGCGTGGCCAACGGCATGAACGCCGTGAAGATCACCGCAACCCATCCGCCGGGCACGCGTCCACGCGTCCCGGTCATCCAGGAAGAACCGAAATGAATGAAACCGAGCGCCAAGAAGCCATCGCCGCCCAGTTCGAAGCCCTGCAGGCCGAAGAGGCGACCGGTGCCGACCTCAACCTGGACGTGATCCTGGACGTGCCGGTGACGTTGTCGCTGGAAGTCGGCCGCGCCCGCCTGCCGATCCGCAATCTGCTGCAGCTCAACCAGGGCTCGGTGGTGGAACTGGAGCGCGGCGCGGGCGAATCGCTGGATGTATTCGTCAACGGCACCCTGATCGCGCATGGCGAAGTGGTGGTGATCAACGATCGCTTCGGCGTGCGCCTGACCGACGTGGTCAGCCCCAGCGAACGGATCCGGAGACTGCGTTGAGCCTGTCCCTGCTCATTGCCACCGGCCAGGCCGCCAGCAAGGCCGCCGCCCCGGTGGTCGGCCAGCATGCACCGTCCACCCCGGGCCTGTTCGGCGCGGTGCTGGCGCTGCTGCTGGTGCTGGCGTTGGTGGTCGGCCTGGGCTGGTTGCTCAAGCGCATGCCCGGCAGCAGCTTCCGCCAGGCCGAAGGGCTGAAGCTGGTCGCCAGCATCGCCGTCGGTGCCAAGGAGCGCGTGGTGGTGCTGGAAGTCAACGGCGAACAGATGCTGCTCGGGGTCACCGCCGGCGGCATCAGCAAGCTGGACACGCTGGCCGAGCCGCTGCCACCGCCGACGCCGATGCGCGTGCCCGACCTGAAGAACCTGCCCAATTTCGCCCAGCTGCTGCAGCAGCGGCTGCGCAAGGATTCCTGAGATGCGCCTGATGTCCAAGACGCCCGCCATGCCGAAGCCGGCCACCGCCCATTGGCTGCCCTGGCTGACCCTGCTGTTGATGCTGCTGCCGGCACTGGCGTTCGCCGCGCCGGGCGCGCCGGGCACCCCGCTGCCGGATGTCAACGTCGGCCGCATCGGTGGCCAGCCGGTCAGCCTGCCGCTGCAGACCCTGCTGCTGATGACCGCGATCACCCTGATCCCGTCGATGCTGCTGGTGCTGACCGCCTTCACCCGCATCATCGTGGTGCTGGCCCTGCTGCGACAGGCGCTGGGCACCGGCCAGACGCCGTCCAACCAGGTGCTGCTGGGGCTGGCGCTGTTCCTCACCGCGATGATCATGCTGCCCACCTGGGACAAGGCATGGAGCGCCGGCATGGCGCCCTACCTGGATGGCCAGATCGACTTCCAGACCGCCTGGACACTGACAACACAGCCCCTGCGTGGCTTCATGCTGGCGCAGATCCGCGAGACCGACCTGATGACCTTCGCCGGCATCGCCGGGCATGGCACCTACGCCAGTCCGGATGCCGTGCCGTTCCCGGTGCTGGTCGCTTCGTTCGTCACCAGCGAGCTGAAGACCGCCTTCGAGATCGGCTTCCTGATCTTCATCCCGTTCGTGATCATCGACCTGGTCGTAGCCAGCGTACTGATGTCGATGGGCATGATGATGCTGTCGCCGATGCTGGTGTCGGCCCCGTTCAAGATCCTGCTGTTCGTGCTGGTGGACGGCTGGGTGCTGACCGTCGGCACGCTGGCGGCCAGCTTCAATCCTGCCTGAAGCAGAAAGCCCTCGAGCAAGCTCGAGGCTACATAGAACGTCACACAACGGAACCGCGATGTCTCCCGAACTTGCCTTGACCGAAATGCGTGGCGGCCTGATCGCCACCTTGTGGGTAGCCGGCCCGCTGCTGTTGACCGTGCTGGTGGTCGGCGTGGTGGTCGGCGTGGTGCAGGCCGCCACCCAGCTCAATGAACCCACCATCGCCTTCGTGGCCAAGGCGGCCGCGCTGACCGCGGTGCTGTTCGCGCTGGGCAGCCTGTTGCTGGGGCACATGGTGGAGTTCACCATCCTGCTGTTCCAGCGCATCCCGCACCTGATCGGCTAGGCACGCGGCGATGGATCCGGCTACCCAGATGGCATCGGACGGCCTGCAGGCGTTCGGGATGATCGGCGACACGCTGTGGACCCTGCTGCGGCTCGGCGCGATGATCATGGCGATGCCGTTGATCGGCACGCGCGCGGTGCCGTCACGGATCAAGCTGCTGCTGTCGGCCACGCTGGCGATCGCACTGGCGCCGATCCTGCCGCCGGTCCCCAGCTGGGTCGGCTTCGATGCCGCCACCGTGCTGACCATCTTCCGCGAGCTGGTCATCGGCATCACCATCGGCTTCATGCTGCGGCTGGTGTTCGAGGCCGGTGCGCTGGCCGGCGAGCTCATTGCCCAAGGCACCGGACTGTCTTTCGCGCAGATGGCCGACCCCATGCGCGGCGGCAGCTCGGGCGTGATCGGGCAGTGGTTCTACCTGATGTTCGGCCTGCTGTTCTTCACCGCCAATGGCCACCTGGCACTGATTTCGCTGCTGGTGGACAGCTATCGCGCGCTGCCCATCGGCACCACCCTGCCCGATCCTGCCGCGCTGGTCGGCATCGCGCCTACTTTCCTGCTGACCGTGCTGCGCGGCGGCGTGGGATTGGCGCTGCCGTTGATCGTGGCGATGCTGGCGGTGAACCTGGCCTTCGGTGCACTGGCCCGTGCCGCACCCGCGCTCAACCCGATCCAGCTCGGCCTGCCGGTGTCGCTGCTGCTGGGGCTGGCGCTGCTGGCGGTATTGGCCGGCGAAATGGGCCCGCCGGTGCAGCGCCTGTTCGATGCCGCCTTCGAGGCAGCCGGCGCGGTGGTGCGCTGAATCGCGACCGGCAGGCACGGATCTTGCAGCCAGGCGGTGATCCACTGAGACCTGCGCGCGATGTCCGAGAACGAAGACGGCGGCGAAAAGACCGAACAACCAACAGAAAAACGCCTGCGCGAGGCCCGCGAACAAGGCAACACGCCGCGTTCGCGTGAACTGGCCACCGCCGCGGTGTTCGGCGGTGGCGTGCTGGCGGTGATGGCCACCGGCGGCAGCCTGGCCGCCGGCGCCATCGACTGGATGAAGCAGGCACTGAAGCCGGACCTTTCCCTGCGCCAGCACCCCATGGAGCTGTTCGGCCATGTCGGCGACCTGTTCCTGCGGCTGCTGCTGGTGACCGCCCCGCTGCTGATCGTCTGCCTGCTGGCCAGCTTCCTGGCCCCGGTGGCGATGGGCGGCATGCGCTGGTCGGCCAAGGCGATGATGCCGGACTTCACCCGGTTGAACCCGGCCTCCGGCCTCAAGCGGCTGTACGGCCCGGAAGCCATCGCCGAGTTCACCAAGTCGCTGCTGCGCGTGGCCTTCGTCGGCGTGGGCGCCGGCATCGTGATGTGGGGCGGCATGGACCTGTTGCGCGGCCTGCTGCACCTGCCGCTGGAGAGCGCCATCGTGCGCGGCCTGGGCTTCACCCTGAAGCTGCTGCTGGGCACGGCGGTGGCGATGCTGCTGCTGGCGGCCATCGACGCGCCGTACCAGCGCTGGAACTGGATGCGCAAGCTGAAGATGACCCGCGAAGAGCTGCGCCGGGAAATGAAGGAGAGCGAAGGCAGCCCGGAAGTGAAGGGACGCATCCGCCAGATGCAGCACCAGATGGCCAACCGCCGGATGATGGAAGCGGTGCCCACCGCCGACGTGGTGCTGGTCAACCCGACCCACTACGCGGTGGCATTGAAGTACGAAGGCGGCAAGATGGGCGCGCCCACCGTGGTGGCGCTGGGCGTGGATGAAACCGCCCTGCACATCCGCAAGATCGCCGAAGGCAACAAGGTGGCCATCGTCTCCGCACCGCCGTTGGCACGCGCCTTGTATAGGGAAGGGGAACTCGGAAAGGAAATTCCCGTGAGACTGTATTCGGCCGTTGCCCAGGTGCTGTCCTATGTCTACCAGCTGCGCAACTGGCGCGGCGGCCCGATGCCGGCCCAGCCCTACGTGGACGTGGCCGAACACCCGCCTGGCGCGCCGGCTGACGGAGCCCGCCGATGAGCGCTCAGGCCGGCGGCCTCAACACCCGCAGCGTGCTGGCGATGATCCGCCAGGGCCTTGGCGCGCCGTTGATCGTCATGGCCCTGCTGGCGATGGTCGTGGTGCCCCTGGCCGCGCCGGTGCTGGATGCGCTGTTCACCTTCAACATCGCCATTTCGATGATGGTGCTGCTGGCGGTGGTGTACGTGAAGCGGCCGCTGGACTTCACCATCTTCCCGATCGTGCTGCTGGTCACCACCATGCTGCGGCTGGCGCTGAACGTGGCCTCCACCCGGGTGATCCTGCTCAACGGCCAGAACGGCCACGAAGCCGCCGGCAAGGTGATCGCCGCCTTCGGTGAGTTCGTCATCGGCGGCAACTACGCCGTGGGCATCGTGGTGTTCGCGATCCTGACCATCATCAATTTCGTGGTGATCACCAAGGGTGCCGGACGCGTTTCCGAAGTGACCGCGCGCTTCATCCTCGATGCGATGCCCGGCAAGCAGATGGCCATCGATGCCGACCTCAATGCCGGATTGTTGACGCGCGAGGAAGCCAAGCTGCGCCGCGAGGAAGTGCGCGAGGAAGCGGACTTCTACGGCGCGATGGACGGTGCCAGCAAGTTCATCCGCGGCGATGCGATCGCCGGCATCCTGATCCTCTTCATCAACCTGATCGGCGGCCTGGCCGTGGGCATGCTCCAGCACAGCATGGCCTTCGGCGATGCCGCCGCCACCTACACCCTGCTGTCCATCGGTGACGGCCTGGTGGCGCAGCTGCCGGCCCTGCTGGTGTCCAGCGCGGTAGCGATGCTGGTCACCCGCGCCTCGCGTTCGCAGGACATGAGCCAGGCCATGATGGGCCAGGTGTTCGGCCAGTACCGCGCACTGGCGATCACCGCCGGCATCATCGGCGTGGTCGGCCTGGTGCCGGGCATGCCCAACGTCGCCTTCCTGACGCTGGCCGCGATCCTCGGGTTCCTGGCCTGGAAAGCCTGGAAGAAGAGCCAGGCGGCCTTGGACCCGGCGACCACTGCACCGGCCGCCCCACCGATGGATGCGCTCGGTCGTCCGGCGGCCCCGGCACCGACCGCCGAACTGACCTGGGACGAGCTGCGCCCGGTCGATCCGCTGGGACTGGAAGTCGGCTACCGGCTGATCCCGCTGGTGGACGCCGCGCAGGGGGGCGAGCTGATGGCGCGCATCAAGGGCGTGCGCCGCAAGCTGACCCAGGACATCGGCTTCCTGATTCCTTCCGTACACATCCGCGACAACCTGGAACTGCCCGCCACCGCTTACCGGCTGCTGATCCACGGCGTGCCCGTGGCCACCGCCGAAATCCATCCGGACCGCGAGCTTGCGCTCGACCCGGGCAGCGCGCTGGGCCAGCTGGACGGCATCGCCGGCAAGGATCCGGCCTTCGGGCTGGATGCCACCTGGATCCAGCCGCACCAGCGCGCCCACGCTGAAACGATGGGCTACACCGTGGTCGATCCGGCCACCGTGGTCGCCACCCATCTTTCGCACCTGATCCGCGAACACGCCCCGGAACTGCTCGGCCACGAAGAAGTGCAGCAGCTGCTGGCCAACCTGGCCAAGAGCGCGCCCAAGCTGGTGGAAGACCTGACCCCCAAGGCGCTGCCGCTGTCGATCGTGGTGCGCGTGCTGCAGAACCTGCTGGTCGAACGGATCCCGGTGCGCCAGCTGCGCAAGATCGCCGAAGCGCTGGTGGAGACCGCGCCGTCCAGCCAGGACCCGGCCACGCTCACCGCGGCGGTACGCAACACGCTGGGGCGGTTCATCGTGCAGGAGATCGCCGGGATGTCCGCCGAGCTGCCGGTGTTCACCCTCAACCCACAATTGGAACGCGTCTTGCAGGAGTCCACGCAGGGCAACGGCGCTGCGCTGGAACCCGGACTCGCCGAACGGCTGCACCAGAGCCTTGCCGACTGTGTCAGCAAGCAGGAAGCCCGCAACGAGCCCGCCGTGGTGCTGGTACCCGGCCCGGTCCGTGCCGCGTTGGCACGACTGGTCCGCCACAGTGTTCCTGCGCTGTCGGTGCTGGCCTACAGCGAAGTCCCGGAGGACAAGCGCTTGAAGCTGGTAGGCACCATCAGCTGAGACGCGGTTCCACCCGGTGGCGGAAAGCCGGCAGCAGCGCCATTGCAACGTCTTGAACCACCCATTACCGAAGGGGACCCCGCACCGTGCTGACCACCGACCACCCGCGATCCCCTGCCCCTGAAACGAATCCGTCCCGGTACCCCAGCATGAAAATCAAACGATTCGTCGCCGCCGACATGCGCTCGGCCATGAACCTGGTACGCAAGGAACACGGCCCCGATGCGGTGATCCTGTCCAACCGGCGGATCGAAGAAGGCGTGGAAATCGTGGCCGCCGCGCACTACGACGAAAGCGTGGTGCAGCGTGCGCTGGAAACCGCACGCAAGGACAGCACACCGGCACCTGCGCCGGCACCGCGCCCGCGCACCGCGGCCGATGCGATGATCGCGGCGATGACCCGCCGCCGCACCCCGGAACAGGACGTCGAGCCGGTTGCGGCCACCACCTCGGCCGTCGCCGCGCTGGCGCGTGCGGCGGTCGGCGCCACCGGTCGCACCCTCAACAGCGCTGATGAAGGCGTGCCGCGTCGCGGCAGCGAAGGCTTCGCTGCCACCCTGGCGCGTGCCGCCGGTGGCCTCGCCCGATTCCCGTCGCCGCCCGCCGTCAACGAACCGTCGCTGCCCGAGCAGATCTTCGCCCCCTTCGTGCAGCCGCCGGCCGACGCGCCGCGGGTGTCGCCCAGCCGCCCTGCCGCTGCGCTGCCGCGCGCCTGGGTGGAGGATGAAACCTTCGATGTCGCAGTGCCGGCCATGGCCGTTGAACCGCGCGTTCCGGCGCCGGTCCTGCGCGCCCCGGCGGTGCTGCCGCCGCCGCTGCCGATGGCCTTCGCCGCACAGGTGCCGGAGCTGAGTGACCGCGACCCACTGCAGGCGGCGGTCTCCGCTGTCGGTAGCGCCGAGCCATGCTCGGTGGAATCTACCCGTCCACGGCCCGCTTCGCTCGCCGACCATGGGTCGGCGCTACCCCTGGCCGTCAGCGCCGAGCCCTGCTCAGCGGAATCCGCATCCGTTCCCGCCCTCCAGCTGGCCGAAATCGTGCCGCCGGCGCCGCCGGTGGTTGCGCCGCCTACCCTCACCGTCATCGCCCGCGACGACGAAGAGATGCGCCACCTGCGCAATGAAGTGGCCGGCATGCGCCAGGTCATCGAACGCGAGATGCACCGCTTCACCGATGAACGCCTGCGCGGCAACCCGGTGCGTGCCACCGCGCTGGACCTGATGGACGAATACGGCTTCGACGCCGGGATCGCCCGCGACGTGGTGCTGCAGATCCCGCTGGATACCGAAGCGCACCGCGGTCGCGGCCTGATGCTGGGCCTGCTGTCGCGCAAGCTGCCGATTTCCCCGGTCGACCCGCTGGAAGCCGGCGGGGTGATCGCGCTGGTCGGCCCCACCGGTGCCGGCAAGACCACCACCATCGCCAAGCTGGCCTCGCGCTTTGCAGAAGCCCACGCCCCGCGCGACGTCGCGCTGGTCACCACCGATACCGCCCGCATCGGTGCCCGCGAGCAGTTGTACGGCTTCGGCCGCCAGCTCGGCATCGCCGTGCATGAAGCCAACAGCGGTACCGACCTGGACCAGCTGCTGGAGCGCCTGAAGGATTACAAGCTGGTGCTGATCGACACCGCCGGCGTCGGCCCGCGCGACCGCACCCTGGCCTCGCAGCTGCAGTGGCTGCGCGCCGCCCCCCAGGTGAGCACCCTGCTGGTGCTGCCGGCCAACACCAGTTTCGGCGACATGGACGAAGTGGTGCGCCGCTTCAGTGCGGCCAACCTGCAGGGCGTGGTGCTGAGCAAGCTGGATGAAACCGGCCGCTTCGGCACCGCCCTGTCGGTGGCCGTCGACCACCGCCTGCCGATCACCTGGGTGACCGACGGCCAGGACGTCCCCGAAGACCTGCACCGGGCCAGTGCAGCCAATCTTGTACTTCGCCTTGAAGATTTGCGCCGCGCGGCCGATATGCCCTGCAACCCGGAGTTGAACCATGCCGTCGCGTGAATACGCCAAGCTGACCACCGCCTTTCCGTTGTCGGCCACCCGCAGCCAGCCGCTGGGCCCGGTCCGCACCATCGCCGTCACCGGCGGCAAGGGCGGCGTGGGCAAAACGAACGTTTCGGCCAACATGGCCGTGGCGCTCGCGGGCATGGGCAAACGCACGCTGCTGCTGGACGCCGACCTGGGCCTGGCCAACATCGACGTGATCCTGGGCCTGAAGCCGGAGTTCACCCTGGCCGACCTGATCGCCGGGCGCTGCACGCTGGAAGAGGTGATCATCGAAGGCCCCAACGGCGTGCTGGTGGTACCGGCCGCGTCCGGTCGCCGGCACATGGCCGAACTGGCCCCGGCCGAACATGTCGGCCTGGTCAATGTGTTCTCCGAACTGGAGCGCGACCTGGATGTCATGGTGGTAGACACCGCCGCCGGCATCACCGATGGCGTGCTGACGTTCTGCCAGGCTGCCCAGGACACCGTGGTGGTGGTCTGTGACGAGCCGGCGTCGATCACCGATGCCTACGCCCTGATCAAGGTGTTGTCGCGCGAACGCGGCGTGGACCGGATCCAGGTGGTGGCCAACATGGTGCGCGACTCCAACGAAGGCCGCGTGCTGTACGAAAAGCTGAGCCGGGTCTGCGAAAAGTTCCTCGCCGATGTTTCGCTGAACTACCTCGGCTGCGTGCCGCAGGACGACTGGCTGCGCCTTTCGGTGCAGCGCCAGCAGCCGGTGGTGAAAGCCTACCCGTCCAGCCCCTCGGCGCTGGCGATCAACGAGATCGCCCGCCGTACCGCACGCTGGCAGGCGCCCACCGAGCCGCGCGGTGGCGTGGAGTTCTTCCTGGAACGCATCCTCAAGCAGCGCGGGGTGGTGGCATGAAAGGCGCAGCGCAGTACCGCGAAGTACAGCGCACCGCGGCTACCGAATGCATCAACCAGCATTCGGACCTGGTGCGGCGCATCGCCCATCACCTGGCCGCCCGGCTGCCGGCCAGCGTGGAGGTCGATGACCTGATCCAGGCCGGCATGATGGGGCTGATCGAAGCCTCGCGCAGCTATGACGCCGACCAGGGCGCATCGTTCGAAACCTATGCCTCGATCCGCATCCGCGGCTCGATGATCGACGAAATCCGCCGTGGTGACTGGGTACCGCGATCGGTGCATCGCCGTGCGCGTGACGCCGCCGCGACCATCCGCCGGCTGGAACAGGCCAGCGGCCGCGCGGCATCGGCCACCGAAGTCGCCGCGGCGATGGACATCCCGCTGCCGGACTACCTGCGGCTGATGGAAGATGCCTCGCGCGGCCAGGTGCTGAGCCTGGAGTCACGGATCGAAGACCAGGGCGAGCTGGACACCATCGCCCAGGGCGGTCCGACCCCGCAGCAGGTACTCGAACGCAGCCAGTTCGGCAGCGAACTGGGCAAGGCCATCGGCCACCTGCCCGAGCGTGAGCAGCTGGTGCTGTCGCTGTATTACGAACAGGAACTCAACCTTAAAGAGATCGGCGCAGTGCTCGGCGTGAGCGAGTCGCGGGTCTGCCAGATCCATGGCCAGGCGGTATTGCGCCTGCGTGGCCGACTGAAAACCTTCGAGGCCGTTGACGCGGGCCTGGAAGCGTAAGTACCCAAGAGGAATCAAGCTTTGAACAAGAACATGCGCATCCTGATCGTCGACGACTTTTCGACCATGCGTCGCATCGTCAAGAACCTGCTCGGCGACCTCGGCTTCACCAACACCGCCGAAGCTGAAGATGGGCATGCCGCACTGGCGATGCTGCAGAGCCAGTCGTTCGATTTCGTGGTGACCGACTGGAACATGCCGGTGATGACCGGTATCGAGCTGCTCAAGGCGATCCGGGCAGATGCACGCCTGAAGACCCTGCCGGTGCTGATGGTCACCGCCGAAGCCAAGCGCGAACAGATCATCGAAGCGGCCCAGGCCGGCGTCAACGGTTACATCATCAAGCCGTTCACTGCACTGACCCTGCAGGAAAAGCTCGGCAAGATCTTCGAACGCCTGGCGGCGAGCGCCTGATGGCCGCTGTCATGGATGCAGCGATGGACAAGGCTTGGCTGGTGCAGCGGCTGCAGGAAGCGCTTGCCGCGCTGGAAGCGGGCGATGAAACCGGCTGGCGCGTGCAGATCGATGCCCTCGCCGCCGCACGTACCCAGCCCATGATGGCCGGCCTGTCACGGCTGGCGCGCGAGCTTGGCCAGGCACTGGGCGAACTGCCCACCGTCACCACCGATGCCGGTGAGCTGGACGACGCCTGCGCCCGCCTGGATCACGTGGTGACGATGACCGAACAGGCCACCCACCGCACCCTGGACCTGACCGAAGAATGCCGTGCACTCACCGCCCGCCTGGGTGAAGAGGCCTTGCCGCTGCTGGAGCAGCAGCAGGCGCTGGAGCGCATCCGCCACAACCTGACCGAGATCGCCCTGACCCAGAGCTACCAGGACCTGACCGGGCAGATCATCCGCCGCGTGGTCGGCATCGTGCGCCGCGTGCATGAAGGCTTCGGGGCACTGGGCCTGCCGCCGGAACTGCAGGCGCAGCGTCAGCAGGGTCGTCATGAGCCGGCACTGGCCGGTCCTGCGGTGCACGGCGTGGACCGCCATGCGGTGTCCCAGCACGATGCCGACGACCTGCTGTCCGACCTGGGGCTCTGAAGATGAGTGGAATCGCCGACGACATCGCTGCCGACTTCATCATCGAGGCGCAGGAAATCCTTGATCGTCTCGGCGAGCAGCTGGTCACCCTGGAACAGGACCCGCAGGACAGCCCGCAGCTCAACGCGGTGTTCCGCGGTTACCACACGCTGAAAGGCGGCGCCGGCTTCCTTGGCATCACCGCCATGGTCGAACTGTGCCACGCCGCGGAAGAAACCCTCGGCCTGGTGCGTGCCGGCCAGGCCACGCTGCAGCCGCACCATTTCGATGCCGGCCAGCAGTCGCTGGACTACCTGCAGGCGATGCTGGATTCGGTTTCGGCCGGCGAAGAGCCCGGCCATGCGCCACCGGAGCTGATCGCCCAGTTCGATGTCGGCGCGGCTCCGGCCAGCACGACCGCGGCTGCAAGCGGCGATCCATCGCTGATCAGCGATGACGAATTCGAAGCCCTGCTTGACCAGCTGCATGGTGGCGGCGCACCGACCGCGGTGGCACCCAAGGCCGCCGATGCGATGATCAGCGAAGACGAGTTCGAAGCCCTGCTCGACCAGCTGCACGGCGGTGCCGTGCCCGGCGCCCAGGCCGTTTCTCCGGTGACTCCTGCGCCCGTTCCCGCCAAGCCCGCCCCGCCCGCCGCCCGTGCACCGGCAGCCAGTGCCGCCGCCCCGCCCAAGCCGGCCAAGCCGCTGGCCGAAGCCGAGCAGACCGTGCGCGTGGACACCAAGCGGCTGGACGCCATCGTCAACCTGATCGGCGAGCTGGTGCTCTCACGCAACCGGCTCAAGACGCTGCGCGCGCGCCTGCGTGATGAAGAACTCGACCGCGCCGTCTCCACCCTGGACATCGCCACCGCGCGGCTGCAGTCGGCGGTGATGCGTACCCGCATGCAGCCGGTGGGCAAGGTGTTCTCGCGCTTCCCCAAGGTCGCCCGCGACGTCGCCCGCTCGCTGAGCAAGGAAGTGGAACTGGAGCTGGTCGGCGCGGAAACCGAGCTGGACCGGAACCTGGTGGAAGCACTGGCCGACCCGCTGGTGCACCTGGTGCGCAATGCCATCGACCACGGCGTGGAAATGCCGGACCTGCGCGAAGCCCAGGGCAAGCCGCGCAGCGGCCACGTGCGGCTTTCAGCGCAGCAGGAAGGCGACTATGTCAGCATCGAAGTACAGGATGACGGCGCCGGCATTGATCCGGAAAAGCTGCGCGCCAAGGCCCGCGAGAAGGGTCTGATCGATCCTGAGGCCGCTGCCCGCCTAAGCAGCGAAGAATGCCTGCACCTGGTGTTCCTGCCCGGCTTCTCCACCAAGGCCCAGGTCACCGACATTTCCGGTCGCGGCGTTGGCATGGACGTGGTGCAGTCGCGCATCCGCGAGCTGAGTGGACAGATCCAGATCCAGTCCGAGCTGGGCCGTGGCAGCCGCTTCATGATCCGCGTGCCGCTCACCCTGGCGATCCTGCCGACCCTGCTGGTGCAGGCCGGCGAGGATGTCTACGCCTTGCCGCTGGCCCGCGTGCTGGAGGTGCTGCATGCGCCGGCGACCTCGCTGGGCTGGTTCGATGGCCGGGCGGTGCTTGATCGTCGCTCGCACACCCTGGCCCTGGTGGACCTGCGCCAGTGGCTGGACGTGGAGCCGATGCAGTCCAATCTGCTGACCATCGTGGTGCTGCAGGCGGGCGAAGCACGCTTCGGGCTGGTCGTGGACCAGGTGCGCGGCCGCGAAGAAGTAGTCATCAAGCCCTTGCCGAAAGCACTGCGCGGACTGCGCGGCTATGCCGGCGCCACCCTGATCGGCGACGGTCGGATGGCGCTGATCCTCGATGTCGACGGGCTTCGCAGCTCGCACGACTGATCAAAAACTGTGACGCCGGTCGGCACGCTGCCGGCCGCCAGCTCAAGTCACACCGCTACGGGCCGATAACCGATCCATGGACAGACTCAGCCTCATAGGACTCTTCCTCGCCTTGGCATCACTGGTCGGGGGCAGCATCCTCAAGGGCGCTGGCCTGGCGTCGCTGTGGTCGCCGGCTGCGTTCGTGATCGTGATCGTGGGAACCCTCGCCTCGATCCTGCTGCATACCGCCCCGGCGGTGTTCAAGCATGCCTTCACCATCGTGCGCTGGGTGATCCGCCCGCCGCAGAGCGACCGCCGCCAACTGATCACCCAGATCGTGGAATGGAGCAACATCGCCCGTCGCCAGGGCCTGCTGGGCCTGGAAGCGCAGGTGGAAGCACAGTCCGATCCGTTCCTGCGCAAGGGGCTGCAACTGCTGGTGGACGGGGTGGAGCCGGAAACCATCCGGCACATGCTGGAGATCGAACTGAGCAGCCAGGAGCACAAGGACCTGGCCGCCTCCAAGGTGTTCGAGGCGATGGGCATCTATGCGCCGACGCTGGGCATCATCGGCGCGGTGCTGGGGCTGATCGCGGTGATGAAGAACCTGGCCGACCCCAGCAAGCTCGGCCATGGCATCGCCGCGGCGTTCACCGCCACCATCTACGGCATTGCCTCGGCGAACCTGCTGTTCCTGCCGGTATCGGCCAAGCTCAAGAGCGTCATCGCGCACACCACCCGAGACCGCGAAATGGCCATCGAAGGCCTGATCTCGATCGCGCTGGGCGAGAATCCGCGCAACATCGAATCCAACCTGAGCGGGTTCCTGCACTGACATGGCCCGCCGCAAGCACCACGAAGAGCATGCCAACCATGAGGCCTGGGCGATTCCGTACGCCGACCTGATGACGCTGCTGCTTGCCTTCTTCGTGGTGATGTATGCGATCTCATCGGTCAACGAAGGCAAATACCGAGTGGTCGCCGCCGCGCTGAGCACGGCCTTCGGTTCGGCCCCGCGCACCCTCAACCCCGTGCAGGTCGGCAGCAACCAGGTCAAGGGCGGCGGCTGGGATGCGCCGTCGGTGATCAACGCTGGCAGCCGCGTCGGTCCGTCTGCACCTGCGCCGGCCAACGATCCGTCCTTGCTGCCGGCAATGGCATCACAGATGCGCTCACCGGTGTCCTTCCGTGACCAGGAACAGCTGAAGCAGGCCGAGCGCCAGCTCAACGCGATCGCCGACCGGCTAACCGCCACGCTGGCGCCGCTGATCGACCGCGGCATGATCACCGTGCGCCGTACCGAGCTGTGGATCGAGGTGGAGATCAACAGCGATATCCTGTTCCCGACCGGTGCCTCGGTGCTGGACGTACAGGCGCGTGACACCCTGTCCACGCTGGCCGGGGTGCTGCGCGATGTGCCCAACAGCGTGCGCGTGGAAGGCCATACCGACAACGTGCCGATCGCCACCGCGCAGTTCCCTTCCAACTGGGAACTGTCAGCCGCGCGTGCCGCCAGCGTGGTGCACCTGTTCGCCGACCAGGGCCTGCAGCCGGCCCGCCTGGCGATGGTCGGCTATGGCGAATTCCGCCCGCGCGAGGACAACACCAGCGCCGTCGGACGCAACCGCAACCGGCGCGTGATGGTGATCATCCTGGCCGATACCACGCACGGCGTTGACCCGATCAGCGAGCGGCTCAACGCCTCCACCGGCAGTGTTGCGCCCGCGCCGATCACCCCGATTTCCTTACCCCCCACCCCGCAGGCGCCACGTGCGCCTGCAGCGGCCGGCAGCCCGATCGGCGCCGCCGTCACCCCCGCCATGAAGGAGTAGACCGATGCGCATCTGGGCAATCGCCAACCAGAAGGGCGGCGTCGGCAAGACGACCACCACCCTGGCGCTGGGCCGGCAACTGGCCGCCCTGGGCCACCGTGTGCTGCTGATCGATCTTGACCCGCATGCTTCACTGACCCGCTCGTTCGGCATCCCGCTGGATCCGCCGCCGGCCGGCGTGCTGGAACTGTTCGCCGCACCGCCGGCCGAACTGGCCACGCTGTGCCATGCCAGCCGCATCCCCGGGCTGGACCACGTCTGCGCGCAGTCGGCACTGGCCACGCTGGAACGCCGCAGCGCCAACCAGCCTGGGCTGGGACTGTCGCTGCAGAATGCGCTGGCACGCCACGCCGGGCGTCACGATTACATCCTGCTCGACTGTGCGCCCACCCTCGGCCTGCTGATGATCAATGCACTGGCCGCGGCCGATCGCCTGATCATCCCCACCCAGGCCGAACCACTGGCGCTGCACGGGCTGGACGGCATGGTCCGCACCGGTGAAATGGTTGAACGCTCGCGTCGCCGCCCGCTGCCGATGTCCATCCTGCCGACCCTGTTCGACCGCCGCACCCGCGCCGGCAACGAAAGCCTGCGGCAGATGCAGGACAACCATGGCACGCGGGTCTGGGAGGATGCGATCCCGGTGGACACGCGGATGAGCAACGCCGCCACGTTGATGGCGCCGGTGGAAGGGGACGACTATCCGGGCCGCGGCCTGGCCGCCTATCGCCGTGCGCTGGACTGGATCCTGGCCGACGATGCGCGCGCACTGGAGCAGGCCGCATGAACAACGAAACCGTGCTGGACGATTACCTGGAACAGCTGCTGGGCGAGGCCACCACGACGCTCGCCGAGCCGGTCGCGATCCCCGCTGCCGGGACCGCAGCCGAGCCCCCCGCCGAACGCGAGCCGACCTGGGACGACCTGCCCGACGAGGTGGTCTACGAGACCGGGCCGGCCAGCAGCGAAGACCCGGCATTGATGGACGAAGCCAGCCTGCAGGCCGCCTTTGATGCCGCCGCCGATGCGCCGCTGCCTGCTGCTGGACCGGAACCGGAGCCGACCTGGGACGACCTGCCAGACGAAGTGATCTACGAGACCGGCGAGGACGTCAGCGCGGTGCTCACCAACGCGGACAGCCCCTCGCTGGAAGCCGCCTTCGCTGCCGCTGCCGATCCCATCGCCGCCCTGCTCGCCCCCGCGCCGCCCGCCGCGCCTGCGGCGCCCGCGTTGCCGCCGCGCACCGTGGCCCGCGCGACCCCCGCGCTGGCGCAGCCGAATGAAAATCCGCCCAGCACCTGGCAGGAATTGCAGGAACAGGCCCGGCAGAGCGGTTACGCATCATCCCCGCAGCGACGCGCCACCGAGCGCAGCTCGCGCTGGCTGCGGCTGCGCTGCGGCAGCCAGGCCTATGCACTGGAACTGCTGAAGGTGCAGGAAGTAGTGCTGCCGGTGCCGCTGCTGCCCCTGCGCGGTACCGCCCCGGCGATGCTGGGCATCATGAACCTGCGCGGCCAGGTGGTCCCGGTGATGGACCTGGGCATCCACCTCGGCGGCGCCCCCGCCGGCGAAGACGCCCTTACCCGCATCGTGGTGCTGGAAGAAAATGGCGAGATCATGGGCCTGCGCGTGAGCGCCGTGGAAGACGTCACCAACCTCAGCGACTCCCAGATAGAACCCCCCGACACCGCCCGCATCTGCCGCATCAGCAACGACATCTTCCGAGGCGTAGCCCGCCTCCACCAGCAACCGATGATCCTCCTGGACGCCACCCAGCTGCTGAACTGACCGCCAGACAGCATTCGCCTCGCTCTCGTTCCTGCTCTTGCTCCCCACCCCAAGCGCGGACTGTCAGCAAGGGGGGCGGGCAGGGTCAGGCAGGACTGTGTGAGGCAGGAGCCGAACACAAGCCTACACGGACGTACTTGCGGCGTGTCCTGCCTGACCCTGCCCGCCCCCCTTCGCCCCAGGCTTCTGCTTCTGCCCCAGGACGCGAAACAAAAAACCCAACCCTAAAGCTTCCCCGGATATTGCCGCTATGAAGTCTGGAACCGTTTGTCCGGAGCAACAATGAGCACTGTGGACCTGGGTGAAGATCTCGGCATCGAGAGCAGCACCGAGCTGAAGAACCGCCTGGCCCCGTTGCTGGCCGCGGCCGACCCGCTGACCCTCGACGCCAGCCGGGTGGGCCGTATCCACACCGCCACCATGCAGGTCCTGTGCGCGTTCGTACAGGGCCGGCGCGGTGCCGGATTGCAGACGGAATTCAGCGGCAGCACCGCAACCTTCACCGACGCCGCGCGATTGCTCGGCGTCACCCAGGCCCTGGGCCTGGCTGTATCCCATGACAACCTGAAATCTGTGGAGAACGCGGCATGAGCGCACGTATCTTGGTGGTGGACGACTCGGCGTCGATGCGCCAGATGGTTTCCTTCGCCCTCACCTCGGCCGGCTTTTCCGTCGAAGAAGCCGAGGACGGCGCCGTCGCGCTGGGCCGTGCCAAGGGCCAGCGCTTCAACGCGGTGGTCACCGACGTCAACATGCCGAACATGGATGGCATCTCGCTGATCCGCGAACTGCGCCAGCTGGCCGAATACAAGTTCACCCCGATGCTGATGCTGACCACCGAATCGGCCGCCGACAAGAAGTCCGAAGGCAAGGCCGCCGGCGCTACCGGCTGGCTGGTCAAGCCGTTCAATCCCGAACAGCTGATCGCTACCGTGCAGAAGGTCCTGGGCTGACCGCCCACGCCATCCCATCCCCCGCGCCCGCCCTTGGAACACACCTGACATGAGCATGGACCTGCAACGTTTCCACGCCACCTTCTTCGAGGAAAGCCGCGAAGGGCTGGACGCCATGGAAGCTGGACTGCTGACCCTGGAATCCGGCCAGCACGATGCAGAGATCATCAACTCGGTGTTCCGTGCGGCGCATTCGATCAAGGGCGGCGCCGGCACCTTCGGCTTCGATGCCATCGCCGCGCTGACCCACGTACTGGAAACGCTGCTGGATGAGCTGCGCGCCGGCAAGCGCGCGCTGGAAGCCAATGCCGTGGACGCCATGCTGGCCTCGGTGGACGTGCTGCGCGCCCTGCTCCGCGAAGCCGAACACGGCGTGCAGGCCGACCCGGCCGCGGTCGCGGCGATGAAGGCGCGACTGGAATCGATCCTGTCCGGCCAGGCCCCGGCGGCAGCAAGCGCAGCCGCCCCGGTCGCGGCCGAAGCGGAGCCGGAAGCGTGGCAGATCGGCTTCACCCCGGCACCGTCGATGTTCATGAGCGGCAATGATCCGCTGCGCATCATCCGCGAACTGGAACACCTCGGCCCGCTGCAGGTGCAGGCACGCCTCGAGCGGCTGCCCGGCTTCGAGCAGCTCGATCCGTTCGAAGCCCACCTGGCGTGGGATCTCGGGCTGATCGGCAAGATCAAGCGTAGCCAGATCGAAGATACCTTCGCCTGGGTGGTCGACGACTGCGAGCTGGACATCCGTCCGGTCGCACCGCCCAGTCTGGCCACCACCGCACCGGCTGACGTCGAGGCCGCGCCGGCTGCGGCTGCAGCACCTGCCACCGCAGCGCCCGCCACGGCCGCTGCGACCCCGGCGCAGGAAGCCGAATCCTCGATCCGCGTCAGCGTGGACAAGGTCGATGCGCTGATCAACCTGGTCGGCGAGCTGGTCATCACCCAGGCCATGCTCAAGCAGGTGTCCAATCATATCGACCCGGCCCATGCCGAACGTCTGTTCGCCGGCCTGGATCTGCTGGAGCGCAACACGCGTGACCTGCAGGAAGCGGTGATCGGCGTGCGCATGCTGCCGGTGGATGCGGTGTTCCGCCGCTTCCCGCGCCTGGTCCGCGACCTGTCCACCCGCCTCGGCAAGCAGGTGCGCCTGAAGACCATCGGCGAAGGCACCGAACTGGACAAGGGCCTGATCGAAAAGATCGCCGATCCACTGGTCCACCTGGTCCGCAACTCCATCGACCACGGCCTGGAAATGCCGGAGTTCCGCCGCAACTCGGGCAAGGACGAGACCGGCACCATCACCCTGGCGGCCTCCCACCAGGGCGGCCACATCGTCATCGAAGTAAGCGACGACGGCCACGGCCTGAACCGCGAACGGATCCTGGCCAAGGCGGCCGAACGCGGCCTGGCCGTGCCGGAGAACCCCACCGATGCGCAGGTCTGGGACCTGATCTTCCAGCCGGGTTTCTCCACCGCCGATGCGGTGACCGACCTGTCCGGCCGCGGCGTGGGCATGGACGTGGTCCGCCGCAACATCCAGGCGCTGGGCGGCGAAGTGCAGATCGAGAGCCGCGCCGGCATGGGCACGCGCACGCTGATCCGCCTGCCGTTGACGCTGGCGATCCTCGACGGCATGACCGTCTCGGTGGCCGGCGAAACCCTGATCCTGCCCCTGGCGTACGTGCTGGAGGCGCTGCAGCCGCAGGCCAGCGACATCCGCACGATGGCCGGCGAAGGCCGTGTGCTGCGCGTACGCGGCGAGTACCTGCCGATCCTGTCGCTGAGCGAATACTACGGCTACGGCCAGCGCCACAGCGACGAATCGCTGGTGGTGGTGGTGGAAGGCGATGGCCAGAAGATCGCGCTGGAAGTGGACGAACTGGTCGGCCAGCAGCAGGTCGTAGTGAAGAACATCGAGAACAACTACCGCCGCATCGGCGGTGTGTCCGGCGCCACCATCCTCGGCGATGGCCGGGTGGCGCTGATCGTGGACATCGGCGGGTTGGTGCGCTCGCTGCGCGTGCCGCAGGCCGCCTGATCCGCAATCGAGGTAGCGCCGAGCCATGCTCGGCGGCTTTTCTGCCCGCAATCACGACGCCTGATGCACGCCGCGCTGCGCGCTCGCCGAGCGTGGCTCGGCGCTACCGGGCAACTGCTGCTGACGCACAGATCGTGCTACAGATCCGCGCAGCCGCGCCGCTATCTGTAAAGACGGCGTGATGATCCCCCACGACGCCGCGTCCCGAGTCCTTTCCAACATCGCCCAGCGGCATGTCCGCTGCGCCCTGCCCTGCCCTGGAGCACCCGCATGAAGTGGTTTGCCGATCTTCCCATCGCCCGCAAGCTGGCGGTGGGATTCACCTTGACCACCTTGATGACCCTCGTGCTGGGCGGCTTCGCCCTGCTGCGCCTGTCCGAGGCCAACCAGCAGCTGCGTGGCATGGCCAGCAATGCCATTCCCTCGGTGCAGCACCTGGGCGAAGTGCGCTCGCAGCTGGGTGAGTTCCGCACCTATGAAATGGCCCAGCTGACGATGCTGGACAAGCCGGAAAAGGTGGCTGATTACAACAAGCGCATGGACGCTGCCGCCAAGGTGGTGCATCAGGAACTGGATGCCTACGCTGCACTGCCGGCCGATGCCACCGAGCGCGCCCTGTATGCGAAGGTCAAGGCAGCGGTCGCTGCGTATCTGGCCGCCAACGAACAGCTGCGCGCGGCCGGCGGCAGCGGCGATGCGGTACTGGCGCAGCAGATTTCCGATGAGCAGTCGCGACCACTGCGGCGCGCCCTGTTCGAAGACCTCAAGGCCCTCAGCGCTTACAGCGGCAAGCTGATGGACCAGGGCATCGCCAACGCCAATGCCACCCACCACACCAGCCTGATCGCCATCATCGCCGCGATGCTGCTGTTGTCGCTGGTTGCAGCCACGCTGGCGGTGATCATCTCGCGCGCCATCACCGTGCCGCTGGGCAAGGCCGTGCAGGCCATCCAGGCCGTGGCACGCGGCGACCTGACCGTCACCACCCAGGCCACCAGCAATGATGAAGCCGGCCGCATGCTGGCCGCCACAACGGAGATGACCGCCACGCTGCGCCGCTTCTCCAGCCAGACCCAGCAGATGGTGGAAATGCACGCCGGCCCGGACATCAGCCACCGTATCCCGGAAGACTTCCCCGGCGTGTATGGCGAGCTGGCGCATGGCATCAATACGGTCATTTTCGAACACCTCGACGCACTGCGCGATGCGGTGGACGTGCTGAACCAGTACGCCATCGGCAACCTGGAACCGGACGCACGCCGCCTGCCGGCCAGCCGTGCCTTCCTGCATGAGTCCATGGATGCGGCCAAGGCCAGCCTGCTGGCGATCAACACGCAGATCCAGCAGCTGGCATCGGCCGCGGCGGTCGGTGATTTCAGCCAGCGCGGCGATGCCGCGCGTTTCCAGCATGATTTCAAGGTGATGATCGAACAGCTCAACACCATGATGCATGTGGCCGACGGCAACCTGTCGCAGCTGTCGCAGCTGCTGCGGGCCATCGCCGCCGGTGACCTGACCGCACGCATGGATGGCGAATTCCACGGCGTGTTCGCGCTGATGCGCGACGATGCCAATACCACCGTCGGCCAGCTGACCAGCATCGTGTCCAGCATCCAGGTATCGGCACAGAGCATCCGCGGCGCCGCCAGTGAAATCGCCGCTGGCAACAACGATCTGTCGCGCCGTACTGAACAGCAGGCCGCCAACCTGGAAGAAACCGCGGCATCGATGGAGGAACTGACCTCCACCGTGCGCCAGAATGCCGAGCATGCGCGCCAGGCCAACCAGTTGGCGATCGGCGCAGCCGGTGTCGCCAGCCAGGGCGGCGCGGTGGTCAGCGAGGTGGTCACCACCATGTCGGCGATCGAAGCGTCTTCGAAGAAGATCGCCGAGATCATCTCGGTGATCGACGGCATCGCCTTCCAGACCAACATCTTGGCGCTGAACGCCGCCGTCGAAGCGGCGCGCGCCGGTGACCAGGGACGTGGCTTCGCCGTGGTCGCCAGCGAAGTGCGCACCTTGGCGCAGCGTTCGGCCGCAGCGGCCAAGGAGATCAAGGGCCTGATCGATGAGTCGGTCAGCAAGGTGTCCGATGGCTCGACGCTGGTGCACCAGGCCGGCGCGACGATGGGCGAGATCGTCGCCTCGGTGCAGCGCGTGACCGACATCATGGCCGAAATCTCCGCCGCTTCCCAGGAACAGTCCGCCGGCATCGAACAGGTCAACCAGACCGTGGTGCAGATGGACGAAACCACCCAGCAGAACGCGGCGCTGGTGGAAGAAGCCACCGCGGCGGCACGTTCGATGGAAGAACAGGCGATGCAGCTGACCGATGCAGTGGCCCAGTTCCGCCTGGCCGAAAGCGCGTCGGCCAACGCCGCCGCACCCGCCGTACCCGCCGCACGTGCCACAGTGGCACCGCCTGTAACCAAGGCGCCCGCGGCCACCGCGCGTCCGGCCACCCGCCGCGCGACGGTGAGGCAGCCGGTCATCGCCGGCGACGGCGACTGGCAGGAGTTCTAAGCGCTACAGCGGTTCACTGGCTGGCGGGGCGGGGTAGGTTCGCGGGGGACGGCAAAAGCCGCTCCTGCGGGCCTCGTTTCGCGCCATCCATGGCGCTCAACGCCCCCGCCAACCCACCCCGCCCCGCCTTCGTCAGGTTCATGGCGGCCCGGGAACATGCGGCTCTGGTAGCGCCGACCCATGGTCGGCGGAATTTGTCAGCTGCGCTGATGGATATCCGCCGACCATGGGTATGCCGGTCGTCCTGACCGGCTCCCTGCGGACCGCCTCGGTAGCGCCGACCCATGGTCGGCGGAATTTGTCAGCTGAGCTGATGGATATCCGCCGACCATGGGTCGGCGCTACCGCTTTGCGTCTGCGGCCCCGAAACCTGTCAAGGGCCGGGTGGTGGGGCTGGGCGGGGGCGTTGAGCGCCATGGATGGCGCGAAACGAGGCCCGCAGGATGCGGCTTTTGCCGTCCCCCGACCAGCCCCACCGCCCGGCCCAGCGCCAGCCGAACGCCGTGATTTCGGGACAATCCGTGCGCACCGTCACACTCCGATCACGCGCCGGTCAAGTTCGTTCGGGCAGCGCCGTTACTGCTCTCACCACACCGCCCGGTCTTCCGATGGACGCTTCCGCTGACGTCGCCGTGCCCCGACAGCGCCTCCCCCGCGCGCTGATCGGCCTGCTGTTGCTCGGCCTTTGGATGGGCTGGGCCGCACCGGCGCTGTGGTACCAGACCGCTGATTCTCCCATTCCCCTGTGCGTCGCCCCCACCGACCGCCGTTGAATCTCCAAGCCGCTGTTCATGCCAGAAGGAGCATTGCGCATGTCCGCATCGCCAAGCACCGTTGATTCGCTCGTGGGTCACGAAAAACTTCCCTTCCTGCAGGCATTGACGGCCGAGGCCGATCGCCTGTTCCTGGCCGTCACCGCGCTGCTGGCGCTGGTGTCGATGGCGCTGGCGCTGCGTGCCGGCAGCTGGACCCCATTCCTGGCCATCAGCCTGCCCACCCTGCTGCTGGTCGCCGCGCAGGTGCACCTGCTGCCGGGCACGCGACTGTCGCGCTGCACCGTGGCGCTGGCGTGGATGGTGCAGGCGGCCACGCTGATCCATCAGACCAACGGCCTGCTGGAAACCCATTTCACCGTGATCGTGCTGATCGCACTGCTGCTGTACTACCGCGACTGGCTGCCCCTGGTGGTGGCCGCTGCGGCGATTGCCGTGCACCACGTGCTGTTCTTCTACCTGCAACAGCGCGGCCTGCCCTACCCGGTGTTCAGCGCAGGCAGCGGCATCGGCATCCTCGCCCTGCACGCCAGCTACGTGGTGGTGGAAACCGCACTGCTTTCGGTGATGGCCATCCAGATGCGCCGCCAACTGCTCCTGCTTGGGCACGATCCGCGGCAGCTGGCGGCCCTGGCCCGTGGCGTGGCCGCCCACCAACCGTTGCCCGCCGGCATCCATGCCGAACAGTTTCCGGCGGACTCGCTGGCGCGCACGCTGGTGCAGACCAGTGCAGCGCTACTGCAGCGCCGCGATCGCGAACAGGCTGCACTCGGTGACACCCTGCGCATCCGCACCGCACTGGACGATGTCACCACCAACGTGATGATCGCCGACCGTGAACGCAACATCGTGTTCGTCAACCGGCCGTTGCAGCAGATGCTGGCCGCCGCCGAATCAGACCTGCGCCGTGACCTGCCGCAGTTCGATGCGAACAACCTGATCGGCCGCAACATCGACATCTTCCACCGCAACCCAGCCCACCAGGCCAAGCTGCTGGATACGCTGGCCACTACGTACCGCGCACAGATCAGCGTCGGTGGCCGCCTCTTGCGACTGATCGTCAACCCGATCGTCAGCGACCAGGGCGAGCGCCAGGGCTTCGTCGTGGAGTGGGCCGATCGCACGCTGGAAGCCCAGGTCGAAGCCGAGCTGGAACGCATCGTGCAGGCCGCCGCCAACGGTGACTTCAGCGGCCGCGTGGCCTGTGAGGGCAAGGAGGGGTTCTTCCTGCAGCTGGCCCAGCAGCTCAACGGCCTGATGGATGCCAACGCCACCAGCATCGAACAGATTTCCGCGCTGCTGTCGGCGCTGTCCCAGGGCGACCTCACGGCACGCATGGAAGGGGATTTCCACGGGGTGTTCGGCCGCATCCGCGACGATGCCAACGCGACCATCGCCCAGCTGACCCGCATCGTCGGCAGCATCCAGGACGCGTCCACCCACATCAATGGCACCGCCGCCGGCCTGGCCCAGGGCAACGGGCACCTGGCCAGCCGCACCGAGCAACAGGCGGCGAGCCTGGAAGAAACCGCCGCCACCATGGAGGAACTGACCGCCACGGTACGCCAGAACGCAGAACACGCACGCACCGCCAACCGCGTGGCCAGCGGCGCGGCCGAGGTGGCGGCCTCCGGTGGCGAGGTGGTCGGCAGCGTGGTCACCACCATGAGTGACATCGAACATGCCTCGCGTCGTATCGCTGAAATCATTTCGGTGATCGACGGCATTTCCTTCCAGACCAACATCCTGGCGCTGAATGCCGCCGTCGAAGCGGCACGTGCGGGTGAACAGGGCCGTGGCTTCGCCGTGGTGGCTTCCGAAGTGCGCGTGCTGGCCCAGCGTTCGGCCGAAGCGGCCAAGCAGATCAAGGGGCTGATCGACGACTCGGTGGACAAGGTCGCGCACGGTTCGGCGCTGGTGCAGCGCGCCGGCTCGACCATGCGCGAGATCGTGCAGTCGGTGCAGCAGGTCAACCAGATCATGGCCGAGATCGCTGCGGCTTCGCAGGAGCAGAGCGCGGGCATCGAACAGGTCAGCCACAGCATCACCCAGATGGACGCCAACACCCGCCAGAACGCGGCCCTGGTCGAAGCGTCCACCGAGGCCACCCACGCCATGGGATCCCAGGCAGCAGGGCTTGCCGAGGCCGTGGCGCGCTTCCGGCTGCATGACGATGGCAGCGACACCGCCGTGCTGCGACGGCTGCGGGAGCTGGCTGGGTAACGCCGCCCGCCGGTAGTGACGGCCGCTGACCGTCAACCCCCGCCGCTGCGCTCGCCGAGCATGGCTCGGCGCTACCGCTGCATGATCTGACTGCGCCTTGCAGCAAGGCGGTGTCATGGGGTTCAGGAAATTGCACCGATGCCGATATGCTGGAAGGCCACCGTGTCCTACGTCACGGTTTTTCCCGCACTCGAACGCAGAACCGATGTCCGCAGGCAGCCACGATGCAGCACAGGATCCCCCCTCCGCGCACGACGACAGCGCCGATGAACGCTTCCTGGTGCGAAATCCGCTGCAGATCCGCCAGCTGCTCAGGCAGCTGATCGACCAGCGCTCGTTGATCAACGCGCACATCGGCGGACGCGACCAGAGCTTCCCCACCGCGGTGCTGGAACTGGACGAGGACCAGGACCAGCTGCTGCTCGACGGAAGCCCGCAGGAGGCATCCAACCGTGCCGCCGAAGCAGCCGGCCACCTGCTGTGCTTTGCCCAGCTGGACCGGGTGCTGGTGCGCTTCCGCGTGGACCACATCGAGCGCCTCGACAACGGCCGCCACGTCGCCTTCCGGACCACCCTGCCGGAAGAGATGGTGCACCTGCAACGGCGCGAGATGTATCGGCTGGAGACGCCGATCACCGACTCCCCGCAGCTGGTACTGCCGGCGGTGGACGGACGCCCGGAGCGGCTCGCGATGCGGGTGGTGGACATCAGCGGCGGCGGACTGGCGGTCACCCTGCCCGCCGAGTACGCCGTGTTCGGCCTGCAGAAGCGCTACGACGCCGAGCTGAGCCTGCCCGACGGGCCGGACCTGCAGGTCAGCCTGATCGCCTGCAACGAGCGCATGCAGAAGCTTCCCAACGGCAGCGAAGTCACCCGCGTGGGCCTGCGCTTCGACCGCCTGCCACGCGGTGCCGACAGCGCCATCCAGCGCTACATATTCCGCATCGACCGCCAGCGCAGCGCCCGCAAGAACGGCGAACTGTAGCGGCGTACCCGCGCGCGCCGCCTTGTCGTAGGCGCGAGCTTGCTCGCGCGCGCTTTTGCTAAAGTCCCGCCCGGATCCGCCGATATCGAGCCTGAGACCGCGAATCACGGCACCCAGGACACCCTCGATGAACGACAAGAACCAGGCCCACGCCGATACCGGCGGCGAGTTCCTCAGCTTCACCCTCGGCGACGAGCACTACGGCGTGGACATCCTCAAGGTGCAGGAAATCCGCGGCTACGATGCGGTCACCCGCGTGCCGGATGCACCGGACTACATCAAGGGCGTGATCAACCTGCGCGGCACCATCGTGCCGGTCATCGACCTGCGCCTGAAGCTGCGCCTGGAGAACGCGCGCTACGACGCCTTCACCGTGATGATCGTGCTGAACGTGGAAGACCGCGTGGTCGGCATCGTGGTGGACAGCGTCTCCGACGTGATCCCGCTGGCGGCCGAGCAGATCCGCCCGACCCCTGAGTTCGGCGCCGCAGTGGATACCCGCTTCATTTCCGGCATCGGCACCCAGGACGATCGCATGCTGATCCTGCTGGATATCGAAACCCTGCTCGACAGCGCCGACATGGGCCAACCGGCCGTGGCCGAAGAAGCCGCTGCCTGATTGCAGCGGATCGAAACAAAATCCTTCAGTTCCATCTGCAACAGCCGATAGGGGATTCAAGGACCGCCCGCGACGGAACGCACCAGGCCGGCCACCCGATCCCCATCCCCATTACTGGAGTACCTGTAGATGAAGTCCCTGTTCGCCTTTGCATCGGCCACCCTGCTGGCCGCCACCGCCCTGACCGCCTCCGCCCAGTCGGCCATGATTCCGCCGGAGATGGCCCCGCGCCAGGTCGGCAAGGAAGGCATGGTCTGCGGCAAGGTCGAAAAGGCCCGCTTCGCCGAAGGCTCGGAAGGCTCGCCGACCTTCCTGTACATGGGCGGCGCTTTCCCGCGCCACACTTTCTCGGCCCGCATCGCCGGCGCCAACCGCGGCAAATTCAGCTTCCCGCTGGAATCGCTGGAAGGCAAGACCGTGTGCGTGATCGGCAGGATCGAGCGCGACGCCTCGCGCGCTGAAATCGAAGTCAGCTCGCCGGCTGGCCTGAAGCTGGCCGACATCAAGTAAGACCGGCCCGTCCCGCCACGCCGGCACGGCCGGCGTGGCTGCTGCACCCGGGCCATGCTGGCCCGGACGCGTCCGCCTTTGGAGAGTGCAACGCCCATGCCCTGGATCAACAACCTCAAACTGATGCCCAAGCTGCTGCTCACCTTCGGGGTGCTGCTGCTGGTGATGCTGCTTCAGGGCATCGTGGCCTACCGTGGCCTGCACTCGCTCAACAACGTGACCACCGACCTGGCCGGCAAGCGGATGGAAAGCATCCGCATGGCCGGTGAGATGCGGGGCGTGCTGGGTGAGTACCGCAATTCCTCCTACCAGCAGCTGATCCGTGCCAGCGACGACGTCAAGGCCGAGGCGCACACCCGTGCAGCCGACCTGCGCAAGCAGATGGATGCGTCGATCAAAGCCTACCCGGCGCTGGTCGACAATCCGCAGCAGAAGGCCCTGTTCGACACCTTCGTCAAGGAATGGAACGGCGCGCTCGCCTCCTACGACTCGGTCAGCGAAATGCTGGAACTGCAGCTGCCCGACGATGCAATCGATACCTTCGTCGGTGAGACGCGCACCAAGCACCGCGCTTCGGCCGCTGCACTGGAAACGCTGATCGCCGAAGACAACCGTCTGGCCCGCGCGGCGCGCGAGCAGGCAGAATCCACGTATGCCACCTCGGCGACGCTGATCATCATCGCCCTGCTCGGCGGCGCCGCGATCGGCTTCGTGCTGGTCTGGCTGTTTGCCCGCGCCCTGGTCGGCAGCGTACGCGGCGCGGTGAGCGTGGCCAACGAAGTGGCCAGCGGCAAGCTGGACGGCCACATCGACACCTCGCGCTCGGATGAAGTGGGCGACCTGATGCAGGCCATGCAGCGCATGCAGCGCGATCTGCGCGAACGCATCGAACGCGACCAGGCCGTCGCCAGCGAAAACCTGCGTATCCGTACCGCCTTGGATTACAGCTCCACCGGCGTGTTCCTCAGCGATGCCAACCAGCAGATCGTCTATGCCAACCGTGCGCTGGCGCAGTCGCTGGTCGAGCACGCCGCGGAAGTGCGCAAGGACCTGCCGGAATTCGACGCCGAAGCGCCGCTGGTCGGCCGCCCGGTCGCCGAACTGGAAGTGGGCGGCAAGGCCGATGCGGCCGTGCTGTCCGAGCTGGAGCGCAACGGCGTGGCCCGCCGCGAAGTGCAGTACGGCCAGGCACAGTTCGCCCAGGTCATCTCCACCATTCGCAACGAAGCAGGAGAAACGGTCGGCCATGTGACCGAATGGCGCGACCGCACCCCGGAAGCCGCCGTTGAAGCCGAAGTGGCCCGGGTCATCGCCCGCGCCGCCGCCGGCGACCTCACCGACCGCGTGGACAGCGAAGGCAAGGACGGCTTCTTCCTGCAGCTGGCCAACCAGATCAACGGCTTGCTGGATGCCAACGCATCGAGCATCGAGCAGATCTCCCAGCTGCTCAACGCACTGTCGCGCGGCGACCTGACCGCGCGCATGCACGGCGAGTACCAGGGCGTGTTCGCGCAGATGCGTGACGATGCCAATGCAACCGCCGAGCAGCTGAGCGGCATCGTCACCCGCATCAAGCATTCCAGCCGCGCCATCAACTCGGCCGCCGGTGAAATCGCCAGCGGCAACAGTGACCTGTCGCGCCGTACCGAGCAGCAGGCTGCCAACCTGGAAGAGACCGCCGCTTCGATGGAGGAGCTGACCTCCACCGTGCGCCAGAACGCCGAGCACGCCCGCCAGGCCAACCAGCTGGCGATCGGCGCGGCCGGCGTGGCCTCGCAGGGTGGCGAGGTGGTCGGCCAGGTGGTCACCACCATGTCGGCCATCCAGACCTCCTCGAAGAAGATCGCCGAGATCATCTCGGTGATCGACGGCATCGCGTTCCAAACCAACATCCTGGCGCTGAACGCCGCGGTGGAAGCCGCACGCGCCGGTGAACAGGGCCGTGGTTTCGCCGTGGTCGCCAGTGAAGTGCGCACGCTGGCACAGCGTTCGGCCGCAGCGGCCAAGGAGATCAAGGGCCTGATCGACGACTCGGTCGGCAAGGTCGCCGATGGTTCGGCACTGGTGCACAAGGCCGGCGCCACCATGGGCGAAATCGTCGCCTCGGTGCAGCGCGTGACCGACATCATGGCCGAGATTTCCGCGGCATCGCAGGAGCAGTCGGCCGG
This sequence comes from Stenotrophomonas sp. CFBP 13724, assembly GCF_014841975.1. Classification (NCBI taxonomy): domain Bacteria; kingdom Pseudomonadati; phylum Pseudomonadota; class Gammaproteobacteria; order Lysobacterales; family Lysobacteraceae; genus Stenotrophomonas; species Stenotrophomonas sp. CFBP 13724. Next base: position 1,204,595 of record NZ_JACYUW010000001.1, on the reverse strand, counting down.
CATCGAACAGGTCAACCAGACCGTTGTGCAGATGGACGAAACCACCCAGCAGAATGCCGCGCTGGTGGAAGAAGCCACCGCCGCCGCACGTGCCATGGAAGAACAGGCCGGCCACCTCAGCGAGGCGGTGTCGGTGTTCACCCTGGACGAGGTCGAGCTGCAGCACGACACCCCGGCACCGGCACGTCCGCGTGCGGCTGCACCGACGGCCACCGCGTCGGCACCGCGCCGCCCGGCCAGCCGCCAGCCGGCGACCGAGCTGGCCGATGGAGACTGGCAGGAGTTCTGATCCGACTGCGTCTTCGGATAAGGCCGGGCCTGGTGCCCGGTCTTTTTTTTGCCCGTCGCGGTAGTGACGGCCGCTGGCCGTCATGCAACGACCGCCGCCCCTGTGGGTGACGACCGTTGGTCGTCACGCTTTTACACCGCTCAATTGTCCGCCATCGCGGCCGATAACACGGATGACGCGGCAGATCCGCGCCCCCTTCCCTGTTCTGGTCCCGCTCCATGACGCTCAAGCAACGCTGGCATCGCTACTTCGACAACCTCCCGGTTCGCCGCAAGCTCAACCTGCTCACCCTGCTGATCGCCATCGGCGTCATCGCACTGTCCATCGTCGCTGCGCGCATGCAGTACCTGGACCTGACCGAAACCCGCAAGGAATCGCTGGCGGTGCAGGTGGAGCTGGCCGAAGGCGTGCTCAGCCACTACCAGAAGCTGGCAGCCAGTGGCGAACTGACCGAAGCGGCCGCAAAGGCCGCCGCCATCCAGGCGCTCGACGCCATGCGGGCGCAGGACAACGCGTATTACTACAACGTGCTGGACACGAACTACGTGCTGCTGATGCACCCGTTCAAGCCCGAGCGAGTGGGCAGCGTGCAGAAGGACTACACCTCCGTTGACGGCGTGCCGCTGTACTACCTGCAGGTGGGCATGGCGCGCATCGGCGGTGGCTTCACCTACTACCAGACCAACAAGCCCGGCGCCGAAGAGCCGATCGACAAGGTCACCTACGCGCACATGTTCGCGCCGTGGCAGTGGGTGGTGACCAGCGGCGTGTACATGGACGACGTGCAGGCCCAGGCGTGGACGTTCACCCTGATCATGGCGCTGACCGGCGGCCTCGTCGTGCTGGTCGTGCTGGCGCTCAGCTGGGTCATCGGCAGCCGCATCGCCACCCCGCTGCGCAAGGCCACCCTGGTCGCCGAAGGCATCGCCGCCGGCAAGCTGGACAACGCCATCGGCGAACAGCCACACGACGAACCCGGGCGCCTGCTGCACAGCATGGGCCGCATGCAGGACCAGCTGCACACCGTGATCGGCGGACAGCGCGAGATGGCACGCCGCCACGAAGCCGGCGAACTGGACTACCGGATCGACGCCGGCAGCGTGCCGGGCGAGTACGGCCAGATGGTGCGTGACACCAACGCGCTGGTTGGCAGCCATGTGCAGACCCTGCATGACGTGCTGGCCGTAGTGCAGCAGTACGCCATCGGCGATCTGCGCGCCGACATCGCCCGCTACCCGGGCGACAAGGCGGCCATCACCACCACCGTCGATGCGGTGAAGGCCAACCTGGGGCGCATCAATGCCGAGATCAAGCGGCTGGCCGCCTCGGCCGCGGCCGGCGACTTCAGCCAGCGCGGCGACGCCGCCACGTTCGAACACGATTTCCGCGCGATGGTGGAAAACCTCAACGCGATGATGGCCGTCAGCGATGACAACCTCGGCAAGCTGTCGGCGCTGCTCTCGGCCATCGCCGAAGGCAACCTGACCGCACGCATGCATGGCGAGTTCCAGGGCGTGTTCGCCCGCATGCGGGACGATGCCAACGCAACGGTCATCCAGCTCACCCGGATCGTCGGCCAGATCCAGGGCGCGACCAGCAGCATCACCCTGGCCGCCGGTGAAATCGCCAGCGGCAACAATGACCTGTCGCGCCGCACCGAACAGCAGGCGGCCAACCTGGAAGAAACCGCCGCATCGATGGAGGAACTGACCTCCACCGTGCGCCAGAACGCCGAGCATGCGCGCCAGGCCAACCAGCTGGCGATCGGTGCGGCCGGCGTGGCCTCGCAGGGCGGCGAGGTGGTCGGCCAGGTGGTCACCACCATGACCTCCATCGAAGCCTCGTCGAAGAAGATCGCCGACATCATCTCGGTGATCGACGGCATCGCCTTCCAGACCAACATCCTGGCGCTGAATGCCGCAGTGGAAGCCGCGCGTGCCGGCGAACAGGGCCGCGGTTTCGCCGTGGTTGCCAGCGAAGTGCGCACGCTGGCGCAGCGTTCGGCCGCAGCGGCCAAGGAGATCAAGAGCCTGATCGACGAGTCGGTCAGCAAGGTGTCCGATGGCTCCGCACTGGTGCACCAGGCCGGCGCCACCATGGGCGAGATCGTCGCTTCGGTGCAGCGCGTGACCGACATCATGGCCGAGATCTCCGCCGCTTCGCAGGAACAGTCTGCCGGCATCGAACAGGTCAACCAGACCGTGGTGCAGATGGACGAAACCACCCAGCAGAACGCCGCACTGGTGGAAGAAGCCACCGCCGCCGCGCGCGCGATGGAAGAACAGGCGACCCAGCTTGCCGATGCCGTGGCGATTTTCCGCCTGGACAACCAGGTCGATGCCGCGGTACGCGCGGTCGCGGCCCGCATTGAACGCCCGACGGTCGTCGCCGCGACCACGGCGCGTGCAGCGGCACGCCCAGCCCTCACGCCGCGCGTGCTGCAGACGCCCGACGACGGCAACTGGCAGGAATTCTGATCCGCAACGGCGCGGCTAGCTGCCCGCGCCTTCGTTCCCGCACTGGACACCCCCTGTGACCCTGCCTGCCTCCCCGATCGTCCGCATCGACAACCGCGAATTCGACTTCGCCGACCGCGATTTCCGCCGCGTCTGCGAACTCATCCACCAACGCGCCGGCATCGCCCTGGCGCCGGCCAAGCGGGACATGGTGTATGGCCGTCTGTCGCGGCGCCTGCGTGCGCTGGGCATGCGCAGCTTCCAGCAGTACCTGGACCACCTGGAAAACGGCGGCGATGACGAATGGCAGGCGTTCACCAATGCGCTGACCACCAACCTAACCGCGTTCTTCCGCGAGCCGCACCATTTTGACAAGCTGCGCGAGGAACTGCAGGCACGCGCCGCCACCGCCACCAGCGCAAATCCGCTGCTGCTGTGGTCATGCGCTGCGTCCACCGGCGAGGAGCCCTACTCCATCGCGATCACCGCCTGCGAAGCCTTCGGCACGCTGAAGCCGCCGGTACGGATCGTGGCCACCGACGTGGATACGCAGGTGCTGGCCACCGCTGCACGCGGCGTTTATGCACTGGAGCGCGTGGCCTCGCTGGAAACGGATCTGAAACGTCGCTATTTCCAGCGCGGCACCGGCCCCAATGACGGCCAGTGCCGGGTGGTGCCCGCGCTGCGTGAACTGATCGACTACCGCCCGCTCAACCTGCTCGCACCGCGCTTCGACATCGGCGGCCCGTTCACCGCCCTGTTCTGCCGCAACGTGATGATCTACTTCGACAAGCCGACCCAGCGCGACATCCTCGGCCGGCTGGTCCGCCACCTGGCCGACGACGGCATGCTCTATACCGGGCACTCCGAGAACTACCTGCATGCCGCCGACCTGATCCAGCCGTGTGGCCGGACGCTGTACCGCCGTGCACCGGGAGCACCGACGTGAGTGCCGCCCTGCGCGAAGACGATGTCATGCGCTACTACGACAGCCGCTTCAAGGTCACTGCGGCAAAGCTGCTGCCCACCCAGTACCTGGTGGTGGACGATGACACCGCGCTGACCACCATCCTCGGTTCCTGCGTGGCCGCCTGCCTGCGTGATCCGGTGCTGCGCATCGGTGGCATGAACCACTTCCTGCTGCCGGAGGGCAACGTCGGCGATGGTGCACCTGCGCGCTATGGCAGCTACGCGATGGAACTGCTGATCAACGACCTGCTCAAGCGCGGCGCCAACCGCAAGCGCCTGGAAGCCAAGGTGTTCGGCGGCGCCAACGTGCTGAAGGGCTTCACCAGCAACCCGGTGGGTACGCGCAACGCCGAGTTCGTGCGCCAGTACCTGCAGGCCGAGCACATTCCCATCGTCGCCGAGGACCTGTGCGGGATCCATCCGCGCAAGATCTGGTTCTTCGCCGACAGCGGCCGCGTGGTGGTCAACCGCCTGCCGCACGCGCACGAAGCCGAAGTGGCCGCGACCGAATCGGCCGTACGTGCCCGTCTGTCCAAAGCGCCGGTCACCGGCGGCGTGGAGCTGTTCGAATGAGCCTGGAACAACCCTGTCGCGTACTGATCGTGGACGACTCCGCCGTCGTCCGGCAGATCCTCAGCGAGATTCTGGCCAGCGATCCGGGCATAGAAGTGGTCGGCACCGCCGCCGATCCGCTGCTGGCCCGCGAGAAGATCAAGCGGCTGGCACCGGATGTGATCACGTTGGACGTGGAAATGCCGCGCATGGATGGCCTGGCCTTCCTGGAGAACCTGATGCGCCTGCATCCGCTGCCGGTGGTGATGATTTCATCGCTGACCGAGCGCGGCGCGGACACCACGCTGCAGGCCCTGGCACTGGGCGCGGTGGATTTCGTGTCCAAGCCGAAACTGGATGTGACCCGCGGCCTGCAGGGCTACGCCGATGAGATCATCGAGAAGGTGAAGACCGCCGCCCGCTCGCGCGTGCGTGCACTGGTGCGCGCGCCCGTGGCACCCAAGGTCACGCTGGCATCGCCCGGCGCGGCGACCGCGCCACGGCCTTCGCAGTTCCGCACCACTGACCGCCTGATCGCCATCGGCGCTTCGGCCGGTGGTACCGAAGCGCTGCGCGTGGTCCTGGAAGGCCTGCCCGCCGACGCGCCCGCCGTGGTGATGACCCAGCATCTGCCGGCGACCTTCAGCACCGCATTCGCCGAACGCCTGGACCGCCATTCGGCGATGGCCGTGCGCGAGGCCAGCGATGGCGAAGCAGTACTGCCTGGCCATGCCTACCTGCCGCCGGGTGGCAAGCACCTGCGGGTGATCCGCGATGGTGCGCGCTGGCGCTGCCGGATCGACGACGGGCCGCCGGTGAACCGGCACAAGCCGGCGGTGGACGTGCTGTTCCAGTCGGTCGCGCAGAGCGCGGGCGCCAACGCGATCGGCGTGATCCTGACCGGCATGGGCGATGACGGCGCACGGGGGCTGCTGCAGTTGCGCCAGGCTGGCGCCCCCACGCTGGTGCAGGATGAAGCTACTTCGGTGGTATGGGGCATGCCGGGCGCCGCGTTCAAGCTCGGCGCGGCCGAAGAGCAGCTGCCGCTGGAGAAGATCGCCGAGCGCCTGCTGGCGCTGTCGCGTAGCTGATCCGGTAGTGACGGCCGCTGGCCGTCACGCTCCTGCTTTCCGCTGCGCTCGCCGAGCACGGCTCGGCGCCACCGGGTCGCGTAATGGTAGTGACGGCCGCTGGCCGTCATCGCCTTGGTAGCGCCGACCCATGGTCGGCGGATTTCTGCCCACCGCGCGCTGATGCATTCCGCCGAGCACGGCTCGGCGCTACCGGGCTGCGGGACGGTAGTGACGGCCGCTGGCCGTCATCGCCGTGGTAGCGCCGCCCCATGGTCGGCGGCTTTCTGCCCACCGCGCGCTGATGCATTCCGCCGAGCACGGCTCGGCGCTACCGGGCTGCGGGACGGTAGTGACGGCCGCTGGCCGTCATCGCCGGGGCATCATCGCTCTGGTAGGTGACGACCGTTGGTCGTCACGCTTCTGCTTCCCGCTGCGCTCGCCGAGCACGGCTCGGCGCTACCGGGCCTCCACGCGCAGCTGCATTCCGAATGCCTGCAGCACGCGCAGCAGCGTCGCCAAAGGCATATCCCGCGCGTTGCGGAACTGCCGGCGGAAGGTCGCGTTGGTCATGCCACAACTACGCGCGACGCCACTGATCCCGCGCTGCTCCACCAACAGCAACAGCGCCGCCACCAGGCAATCGGCATCCACCGGCGTGGCACGCAGTCGTGCGTTGAGCTCATCCATGACGACCGCACCGGTGCACGGCGGAGCTGCGGATTCGATATCCATCGATAGACCTCCCATTGCTTGAAAGCCACCTGCGCCGAAGCGCAAGGCGGCGGGCGATGCGGGTTGCCGTACCGGATTACGCTCTCAAAACCGGCGGATCCAAGGATCCCCACACATCACCCGCCATGTGACTGGCAGAGCAATGCATTGTCCGCCACGCCCGAGGGCACGACAGCGCTGTTTGAGAGCGTTTTCCAGGACGGCAATCCCGGCCGGTGCGATATCGCCCCAGCACGTCCAGCGTGGACAGGTAGCGACGCAGCGTACATGGGCCAAGTTGTAATTGAGGCGCTCAATGCGCGTCATCCACCGACAGCGGAAGCAGACGGCCAGCGGCCGTCACTACCGAGGCACCCACCCAGGCGCTCTACCTTGGCAGGTGGCCACCGGGATCTGTCCGAGGGCCGGGCGGGTGGGGTCTGCAGGACGCTGAGCCGCATGGATGCGGCGATGCAGCCTACAAGGACGTACTTGCGGCGTGTCCTGCAGACCCCACCCGCCCGCCCCCCACCCCCAAAACAAAAACCCCCCTGGCTCACACCAGAGGGGTTTGGGATCTCACGAGCTGCCGACCAAAGTCGACACTACGAAAGCAGATAGATCAGGCGGCGACCGGCTTGCCCGCTTCCTGATACTCCTCGATCTGATCGAAGTTCATGTAACGGTAGATCTCCGCACCGCTGGCTTCCAGCACGCCCACGTCGGCCATGTACTCTTCCTTGGTCGGAATGCGGCCCAGGCGCGAGCAGATCGCCGCCAGCTCCGCCGAACCCAGGTACACGTTCGAATTGCGGCCCAGGCGGTTCGGGAAGTTGCGGGTGGAGGTCGAGAACACCGTCGCGCCCTCGCGCACCTGCGCCTGGTTGCCCATGCACAGCGAGCAGCCCGGCATCTCCATGCGGGCACCGGCGCTGCCGAAGGTGCCGTAGTGGCCCTCGCGGGTCAGCTCGGAGGCATCCATCTTGGTCGGCGGAGCCACCCACAGCTTGGTCGGGATGTCCCGCTTGCCTTCCAGCAGCTTGGCCGCCGCACGGAAGTGACCGATGTTGGTCATGCATGAACCGATGAACACTTCGTCGATCTTGGCACCGGCGACTTCGGACAGCATCTTCACGTCATCCGGATCATTCGGGCAGGCCACGATCGGCTCGTGGATGTCGGCCAGGTCGATCTCGATCACCGCGGCGTACTCAGCATCGGCATCCGGTGCCAACAGCTGCGGATCAGCCAGCCATTCCTTCATCTTGTCGATGCGACGCTGCAGCGAACGCGGATCCTGGTACCCCTCGGCAATCATCCACTGCAGCAGGGTAATGTTGCTGGTCAGGTATTCAATGATCGGCGCCTTGTCCAGGTGCACCGAGCAGCCGGCAGCGGAACGCTCGGCGGAGGCGTCGGACAGCTCGAACGCCTGTTCGACCTTCAGGTCCGGCAGGCCTTCGATTTCCAGGATGCGACCGGAGAAGATGTTCTTCTTGCCGGCCTTGGCCACGGTCAGCAGACCGGCCTTGATCGCGTACAGCGGGATCGCGTTGACCAGGTCGCGCAGGGTCACGCCCGGCTGCATCTTGCCCTTGAAGCGCACCAGCACCGATTCCGGCATGTCCAGCGGCATCACGCCGGTGGCTGCAGCAAAGGCCACCAGGCCCGAACCGGCCGGGAACGAAATGCCCACCGGGAAACGGGTGTGCGAGTCACCGCCGGTGCCGACCGTATCCGGCAGCAGCATGCGGTTGAGCCAGCTGTGGATCACGCCATCGCCCGGACGCAGCGAGATGCCGCCACGGGTGGAGATGAACTCCGGCAGGGTGTGGTGGGTCTTGACGTCGACCGGCTTCGGGTAGGCCGCGGTGTGGCAGAACGACTGCATCACCAGGTCGGCCGAGAAGCCCAGGCAGGCCAGGTCCTTCAGTTCGTCACGGGTCATCGGACCGGTGGTGTCCTGCGAGCCGACCGAGGTCATCTTTGGTTCGCAGTAGGTGCCCGGGCGCATGCCCTGGCCTTCCGGCAGGCCACAGGCGCGGCCGACCATCTTCTGCGCCAGCGAGAAGCCCTTGCCGGTGTCGGCCGGCTGCACCGGCAGGCGGAACAGGTCGGTGACCGGCATGCCCAGCGCTTCGCGCGCCTTGGCGGTCAGGCCGCGGCCGACGATCAGCGGGATGCGGCCACCGGCGCGCACTTCGTCGAACAGCACATCCGACTTGACCTGGAATTCGGCGATCACTTCGCCGTTCTTCAGCGCCTTGCCGTCGTACGGACGCAGCTCGATGACATCACCGTGCTCCATCTGCGTGACGTCCAGCTCGATCGGCAGCGCGCCGGCATCTTCCATGGTGTTGTAGAAGATCGGGGCGATCTTCGAGCCCAGGCAGACACCACCGAAACGCTTGTTCGGGATGAACGGAATATCTTCGCCGGTGAACCACAGCACGCTGTTGGTCGCCGACTTGCGCGAGGAACCGGTACCGACCACGTCGCCCACGTAGGCGACCAGATGGCCCTTGTCCTTCAGCGACAGGATTTCCTGGATCGGGCCGCGCTTGCCATCTTCTTCCGGCACGAACGCTGCGTCGGGACGCTTGTTCTTCAGCATCGCCAGCGCGTGCAGCGGGATGTCCGGGCGGGTGGTGGCGTCCGGCGCCGGCGACAGGTCGTCGGTGTTGGTTTCGCCCGGCACCTTGAACACGGTCAGGGTCATGCTCTGGGCTACTTCCGGACGGCTGGTGAACCATTCGGCATCGGCCCAGCTCTGCAGCACGGACTGCGCGTTGGCGTTGCCGGCCTTGGCCTTTTCCTGCACATCGTGGAACGCATCGAACACCAGCAGGGTGTTCTTCAGGGCGGTCGCGGCGATCACGCCGACGCTGGCGTCATCCAGCAGCTGGACCAGCGGGGCGACGTTGTAACCGCCGAGCATGGTGCCCAGCAGTTCGGTGGCGCGCTCGCGGCTGATCAGCGGGTTCTGCTCGCTGCCGAAGGCAATGGCGGCCAGGTAGGAGGCCTTGACCTTGGCGGCATCATCCACGCCGGCCGGCACGCGGTGGGTCAGCAGGTCCAGCAGGAACTCGGCTTCGCCGGCAGGCGGGTTCTTCAGCAGTTCAATGACATCGGCCGTCTGCTGCGCGGTCAGCGGCAGGGGCGGGATGCCAAGCGCAGCGCGCTCGGCGACGTGGTGGCGGTAGGCTTCCAACATGACAACTCCCGGGTAATGCGGTGAATACAACGATTGGATGAAGCGGTAAAACGGTAAGGCTCAGGCCTGCGGCACGATCAGCTTCAGGCCCTTGAAATAATCCCGATAGAACGTGTCGTTCCAGGTGATCAGGCCGTCGCACTGCAACAGCGCGTGGGCACCGACCATGAAGCCGTCCAGGCTGCGGCGTTCGCTGCCGCGCTGGCGGTGGCGGCGTTGCATCTCACCGGCGCGCAGGGCCGATTTGGCTTCCATCGCGTTGAAATGCACGCCCATTTCTTCCAGCGCCTCCAGCACCTCGGCCCCGCCGCGCAGCGCGGCGCAGACTTCGGCGAGGGTCGCTCCGCAGACCACCACGCGGCCGCCGACCAGGCTCTGCCGCAGGCAGGCCTCCACCGCATCGGCCTGCGGGCCGTTGCTGAGCAGCTCGATCAGGACCGGGGAATCCACGGCGATCATGGCCGGCTTACTGCTCGTCACGGATGGCCTTCACAGCCGCATCGGTGGAGTCGAAGCCATCCAGTGCGAACTTGCCGCGGGCGCGGGAGATGGCGTCATCCACGCTCTTGCGCAGGATGATCCGGCCGCCTTCCAGTTCCACGGTCAGCTGAGTGCCCTTGGTCAGACCCAGCGCATCGCGAACCGCCTTGGGCAAGGTGATCTGGCCGCGTTCAGCAACGGTGGCTTCCATGGGTAGGCCCTCTTCGGTATGTACGAATTATACATACTTTTCAAAAAGGGGACGGAGGGGATTAAGTCGTTCTTGGCTCCAAGGGGGCTGAAAACGCCTTAATCCCCTCCGTCCCCTTTTTGGGGCGTGATGACATCGGCGCTACATCTGAATGTGTAAGATTTCACGCTGAGCAAGCAGGCGCGCCCGGTGCGCGGCCGTTGCAAGCCAATTCGCAAAGGAGTCATCTGCAATGAGTGATTCGTTCTCCACGCGCAGCCAGCTGGATGTCGGCGGCAAGCGCTACGATTACTTCAGCCTGCCCAAGCTGGGCCAGCGCTTCGATATTTCCCGCCTGCCCTATTCGATGAAGATCCTGCTGGAGAACCTGCTCCGGCACGAGGATGGCGGCGTCACCGTGGGCAAGGACCACATCGAAGCGGTAGCGACCTGGGACCCGAAGGCCGAGCCGGAAACCGAGATCGCCTTCATGCCCGCGCGCGTGGTGCTGCAGGACTTCACCGGCGTGCCCTGCGTGGTCGACCTGGCGGCGATGCGCGATGCGGTGGTCAAGCTCGGCGGCAGCCCGGAGCAGATCAATCCGCAGATCCCCTCCGAGCTGGTCATCGACCATTCGGTGCAGGTGGATGTGTTCGGCAAGCCCGACGCGCTGGACCTCAACGGCAAGATCGAATTCCAGCGCAACCAGGAACGCTACGGCTTCCTGCGCTGGGGCCAGAAAGCGTTCGACAACTTCAAGGTGGTGCCGCCCAATACCGGCATCGTCCACCAGGTGAACCTGGAAAACCTGGCCCGCGTGGTGATGGCCGTGGACAAGGACGGCATCCAGGTTGCTTATCCGGATACCGTGTTCGGCACCGACAGCCACACCACCATGATCAATGGTATCGGCGTGCTGGGCTGGGGCGTGGGCGGTATCGAGGCGGAGGCGGCGATGCTCGGCCAGCCCTCTTCGATGCTGATCCCGCAGGTGGTCGGTTTCAAGCTGACCGGCCAGATGCCCGAAGGGGCCACCGCCACCGACCTGGTGCTGACCGTCACCCAGATGCTGCGCAGGCACGGCGTGGTCGGCAAATTCGTCGAGTTCTTCGGCGACGGCCTGCAGCACCTGCCGCTGGCTGACCGTGCGACGATCGGCAACATGGCGCCGGAGTACGGCGCGACCTGCGGCATCTTCCCGATCGATCACGAATCATTGAACTACCTGCGCCTGTCCGGTCGCCCGGAAGAGCAGATCGCGCTGGTGGAAGCCTATGCCAAGGCGCAGGGCCTGTGGCACGACGCCGATACCGCGCACGCCCAGTACAGCGCCACGCTGGAACTGGACATGGGCACGGTCAAGCCGTCGCTGGCCGGGCCGAAGCGTCCGCAGGACCGCGTGCTGCTGGAAGACGTGCAGGCCAATTACCGCGAAGCACTGGTCGGGCTGACCACCAACCGTGACAAGAAGGACGTGGACGTCTCCACCTTTCTCAACGAAGGCGGCGGCACGGCGGTGGGCAACGAACAACTGGCCAAGGGCCAGGCCGACGTGGAACTGGACGGCAAGGCGTTCCGGCTGAAGGACGGCGCGGTGGTGATCGCAGCCATCACCTCGTGTACCAACACGTCCAATCCGGCGGTGATGATCGGTGCCGGCCTGCTGGCCCGCAACGCGGCCGCGCGCGGCCTCAACCGGCAGCCGTGGGTGAAAACCTCGCTCGGCCCGGGCTCGCGCGTGGTCACCGATTACCTGGAGAAGGCCGGCGTACTGACCGAACTGGAGAAGCTCGGCTTCTACGTGGTGGGTTACGGCTGCACCACCTGCATCGGCAACTCCGGCCCGCTGCCGGCAGAAGTCAGCGCCGGCATCGCGCAGGGCGACCTGGTGGTGACCTCGGTGCTGTCGGGCAACCGCAACTTCGAAGGCCGCGTGCATCCCGAAGTAAAGATGAACTACCTGGCCAGCCCGCCGCTGGTGGTGGCCTACGCGATCGCCGGCACCACCGACATCGACCTGACCACCGAACCGCTGGGTACCGGCAGCGATGGACAGCCGGTGTTCCTGCGCGACATCTGGCCGAGCAACAAGGAGATCGGCGATGTGATCGCCGCGACCCTGGGGCCGGAGATGTTCAAGCAGAACTACGCCGACGTGTTCAAGGGTGACTCGCGCTGGAACACCATCGCCTCGCCCGACGGCGACCTGTACGAGTGGGACGATGGCTCCACCTACATCAAGAACCCGCCCTACTTCGATGGCATGACCATGAAGGTCGGCAGCATCGAGGACGTGCACGGGGCGCGGGTGATGGGCCTGTTCGGTGATTCGATCACCACCGACCATATCTCGCCGGCCGGCAACATCAAGAAAGAATCCCCGGCGGGCCGCTTCCTGCAGGAGCGCGGCGTGCAGCCGGCCGACTTCAACAGTTACGGCAGCCGTCGTGGCAACGATGACGTGATGGTCCGCGGCACCTTCGCCAACATCCGCATCAAGAACCTGATGTTCGGTGGCGAAGAGGGCGGCAACACGCTGTACTACCCAGCCGGCGGCGGCGAACCGGAGAAGCTGGCGATCTACGACGCGGCCATCAAGTACAAGGCCGACGGCGTGCCGCTGGTGGTGCTGGCCGGCAAGGAATACGGCACCGGTTCTTCGCGTGACTGGGCCGCCAAGGGCACCCTGCTGCTGGGGGTGAAGGCGGTCATCGCCGAAAGCTTCGAGCGCATCCATCGTTCGAACCTGGTCGGCATGGGCGTGCTGCCGCTGCAGTTCCGTAACGGTGAGAACGCGCAGTCGCTGGGCCTGGATGGGTCGGAGGTGTTCGACATCACCGGCCTGCAGGATGGCGCCAGCAAGCGTGCGATGGTCAGCGCGAAGAAGGCCGATGGCACGGTCGTCAGCTTCGAGGCTTCGGTGATGTTGTTGACGCCGAAGGAAGTGGAGTACTTCCGCCACGGTGGGTTGCTGCAGTACGTGTTGCGGCAGTTGGCCGGGCGCTGAGGGTTTCGGGGTCTGGTCGAACGGGCTGGGCCCCCTCGCGGCTGATGGTGTTGCCGCTGGCTTGCGGGGTTGGCGCCGGATGGGTGCGGCTGCGTGGGACACGCTGCAAGTACGTCCCTGTAAGCTCGCGTTCGGCTCCTGCCTCACGACGGTCCCACGCAGCCCCACCCACCCGTCGCCCTGACGGTTTCCGGTGGCCATCAGCCGCGTATGAATAATAAAAGGCGGGTGACGGGCGATGCCCGCCACCCGCCTTTGCTTTTGCTGCTGCCCTTCCTCCGCTGACGCGGCGATGCCGGCCGGGAGGGCGGTGAGGGTTCGGGCTTGGTCGAACGGGCCGGGCCCCCTCGCGGCTGATGGTGTTGCCGCTGGCTTGCGGGGTTGGCGACGGGTGGGTGCGGCTGCGTGGGACACGCTGCAAGTACGTCCCTGTAAGCTCGCGTTCGGCTCCTGCCTCACGACGGTCCCACGCAGCCCCACCCACCCGTCGCCCTGACGGTTTCCGGTGGCCATCAGCCGCGTATGAATAATAAAAGGCGGGTGACGGGCGATGCCCGCCACCCGCCTTTGCTTTTGCTGCTGCCCTTCCTCCGCTGACGCGGCGATGCCGGCCGGGAGGGCGGTGAGGGTTCGGGCTTGGTCGAACGGGCCGGGCCCCCTCGCGGCTGATGGTGTTGCCGCTGGCTTGCGGGGTTGGCGACGGGTGGGTGGGGCTGCGTGGGACACGCTGCAAGTACGTCCCTGTAAGCTCGCGTTCGGCTCCTGCCTCACGACGGTCCCACGCAGCCCCACCCACCCGTCGCCCTGACGGTTTCCGGTGGCCATCAGCCGCGTATGAATAATAAAAGGCGGGTGACGGGCGATGCCCGCCACCCGCCTTTGCTTTTGCTGCTGCCCTTCCTCCGCTGACGCGGCGATGCCGGCCGGGAGGGCGGTGAGGGTTCGGGCTTGGTCGAACGGGCCGGGCCCCCTCGCGGCTGATGGTGTTGCCGCTGGCTTGCGGGGTTGGCGACGGGTGGGTGGGGCTGCGTGGGACACGCTGCAAGTACGTCCCTGTAAGCTCGCGTTCGGCTCCTGCCTCACGACGGTCCCACGCAGCCCCCCCCACCCCCCGCCCTGACGGTTTCCGGTGGCCATCAGCCGCGTATGAAAAAGAAAAAGGCGGGTGACGGGCGATGCCCGTCATCCGCCTTTGCTTTTTGCTCTTGCTTTTGCTCCCTCCCACCCGCCGCTGGCGCAACGATGCCGGCCGGGAGGGCGGGCGGTGGCGGTGGGCAGGACCGTTGGAGCCCTGGATGGGCGGAAACGAGCCTACATGGACGTACTTGCGGCGTGTCCTGACCAGCGCCACCGTCCGCCCTCCTTCGCAGCCGAGAGGCGCCACCCGGAAAAATGATTAATTTCCATTTTAGAAAATTCATACTGCAGCAGTTGGCCGGGGCGCTGAGGGTTTCGGGGCTTGGTCGAACGGGCTGGGCCCCCTCGCGGCTGATGGTGTTGCCGCTGGCTTGCGGGGGTGGCGACGGGTGGGTGGAGGGTCCGGGGGACGGCAAAAGCCGCTCCTGCGGGCCTCGTTTCGCGCCATCCCTGGCGCTCAACGCCCCCGCCCCCTCCACCCACCCGTCGCCCTGAAAGTTTCCGGTGGCCATCAGCCGCGTATGAAGAAGAAAAAGGCGGGTGACGGGCGATGCCCGCCACCCGCCTTTTCTTTTTGCTTTTGCTTTGCCCCTGCCCCTCCCTCCGCTGGCGCAGCGATGCCGGCCGGGAGGGCGGTTGAAGCCCTTGCGCAGGACGCTTGGAGCCCTGGATGGGCGGAAAGCAGGCCCCATGGATGGGTTTACGACGTGTCCTGCGCAAGGGCTTCAACCGCCCTCCCTCGCAGCAAAAAGGCGCCACCCGGAAAAAATGATTAATTCCCATTTTAGACAATTCATATAAAAAGGACGAAACAGGAGTACTCTCGACCCCAAGGCACACCCTGTGGAGTCCACCATGCTGCACGCCCCGATCACCTTCGAACCGATCACCGAACTCACCCGCACCACCGCCTCCTCGGTCAAGGAACACTGGCGCAAGGTCATGCAGGAAGTCCGCGAACAGCGCATGGTCGTGGTCACCAACCACAACGAACCGCAGGCGGTGATCATCTCCGCCGACCAGTACCGCGCGCTGCAGGCCAAGGTCGAAGCGCTGGAACAATCGCTGGATGAACTGCGCAACCAGACCCCCGCCCTGACTGAACTGCGCAAGGGCTTCGACGAACGCCTGGCCGTGCTGCAGCAAGCCCAGGCCGGCCAGCGCGCACGCGACCTGCTGCGTCGCCCTGCCCGCCTCGGCGGCAAGGTCAAGGCCGGCTCCGGCTTCTGATGGCGCGCCCGTTCCTGTACGTGCTGGCCGGGGTCAACGGCGCCGGCAAGAGCTCCATCGGTGGCCATCTGCTGCGCGAGGCGGGACTGGACTGGTTCAATCCGGACACCTATGCCCGTGCGCTGGTGCGCCAATTGGGTATAGGGCAGGCCGAGGCCAATGGACAGGCCTGGCAGGAAGGCGTCAGCCGCCTGCAGGCCGCCTTGGCCGGGGGCAGCAACCATGCCTTCGAAACCACCCTGGGCGGCACTTCGATCACCGCAATGCTCCACGAAGCCACCCGCACGCATGATGTGCTGATGTGGTTCTGCGGGTTGTCCAGTCCGGAGCAGCACATCGCGCGGGTGAAGGCGCGCGTGCAGGCCGGCGGCCACCCGATCAACGAAGCCGACATCCGGCGCCGCTGGCCCTTGGCGCAGCAGAATCTGATCGGCCTGATGCCGGTGCTGGCCGCGCTGCAGGTGTATGACAACAGCGCAGAGGCCGCGCCCGGCGAAGCGGTGCCGGATCCACGCCTGGTGCTGCAGATGGAAGGTGGCCAGCTGGAATGGCCATCTGCCGAAGACCTGGCGCAGCTGCGGCAGACGCCGGACTGGGCCGTGCCGCTGGTGGAAGCGGCGTTGCGATCAGCTTCCTGAAAAGGGGTCAGAGTCCTGACTCTGACCCCGGACCCCAGGAGCCGCCGAGCATGGCTCGGCGCTACCAGGGCAGGACCCTGCCGGTTGTCGGCTTCAGTGCCGGTGCGGCGCGTCCGGGTCGGTGCGCAGGGCGCGCAGCAGGCCCACCATGTAGAACGCCAGGGTGAACGAGAACGGCAGGCCGCACAGCACCACCGCGGTCTGCATGGCCCGGAAGTTGCCCGCCAGCAGCAGGCCGATGCTGACCACGGTGATCACCACCGCCCAGAACACCCGCAGCCAGATCGGCGCGTCATGGCCATCTTCCACGCCACCGTCCACCCGCCGCGTGCACAGGTTGGCGATCATCAACGTGCCCGAATCCACCGGGGTCAGGAACAGCACGAAGCCGATCACCACCGCTGCACCGGCCACGTACGGGGCCCACGGCAGGTACTCCAGCAGCTTGAACAACGTCATCGCCGCGTCGGCCTTGGCGACCTCGCCCAGCACCGCCTGGCCATGGTTCAGCACCAGGTCGATGGCGGTGTTGCCGAAGATCGACAGCCACGCCAGGGTGAAGCCCAGCGGGATCAGCAGCACGCCCAGGATCACTTCGCGGATGGTACGCCCGCGCGAAATGCGCGCCACGAACAAGCCCACGAACGGCGCCCAGGCGATCCACCAGGCCCAGTAGAACAGCGTCCAGCTGCCCAGCCAGTCGCGGCCGTCCGGCTGGTTGAGGTAGATGTCGAAACTCTTGCGCACGAACGAGGCCAGGTAATCGCCGGTGTTCTGCACCAGCCCATCGAGCAGGTGCAGGGTCGGCCCGGTCACCAGCACGAACAGCAGCAGCAGGCACAGCAGGCGCACGTTGAGGTTGGACAACCAGGCGATGCCCTTCTCCACCCCGGCGACCACGCCAATGGTGGCCACCACCATCATCACCAGCACGATCATCACCAGGGTCTGCGGCGTGTCGGGCACCTTGAACAGGTAGCTCAACCCGGACTGCACCACCAGCGCCCCGATGCCCAGGTTGGTCACCATCGACACCAGCGTCGCCAGGATGCCGAACCCGTCCACCATGTCGCCGATCTGGCCATGGATGCGTTCACCGAAGATCGGGTACAACGCCGAGCGCAGGGCCAGAGGCAGGTTCCGCCGGTAGGCGAAGTAGCCCAAAGCGACACCCACCAGCGCGTACAACGCCCAGCCGTGCAGGCCCCAATGCAGGAAGGTCAGCACCATCGCCTCGCGACTGGCCGCGACCGTGCCGCCCTGCTGTCCCGGCGGGGTCAGGAAGTGGTCCAGCGGCTCATAGGCGCCGTAATACAACAACGCGATGCCGATGCCGGCCGAAAACAGCATCGACACCCAGGGCACGTAGGCGAAGGCAGGCGATTCTTCGTTGTGGCCCAGCCGGATGCTGCCGTAGCGGGAGAACGCCAGCCACAGCACGAAGCCCAGGCAGGCCACGATCAGCAGCATGTACCACCAGCCGAACGCAGCGGACACCTGCGCCTGCGCGACCTGCAGCCAGTGCTCGCTGGCCTGCGGGTTGAGCACGGTGAGCAGGCCCAGCACGCCGATGGACAGAGCCGAGCTGAAGAAGACGAAACCGTTCAGTCGCAGTGGCGATGACGCGGAGGAAGGCTTGGAAGACATGGTGTTGTCTCATCGATCCTGGGGGCGCAGGTCCGGCCGGATCGAAGCGACCGGAACCAAGGCGTGGGGACGCGAACGCATCCTACGCCTTTATTGATTGAACGTTCAATCAATAAAAAGTATAGTAGTCGCGATCACGGGACACCTCGGTCGCAGTGCATGGAGAGACAATGCCGAAGAAAGACATCGAGCCGGTCCGCCGCGAACAGCTGATCCGCGCCACCTTCCAGACCATCGACGAGATCGGCCTGGCCGACGCGACGGTGGCCACCATCGCGCGCAAGGCCGGACTGTCCACGGGCATCGTGGCGCACTACTTCGGCGACAAGGACGGCCTGCTCAACGCGGCCATGCGGCAGATCCTGCGTGAGTTGAAGAGCGCCGTGGCGCGCTTCCGCGACACCTGCGCCGACGATCCCCGCGCGCAGCTGCGTGCCATCGTCGATGGCAATTTCGATGACAGCCAGACCAACGGCACCGCCATGCGCGTGTGGCTGACTTTCTGGGCTGCGAGCATGCACCAGCCGGAACTGGCCCGCCTGCAGCGCGCCAACGACCAGCGTCTGTATTCGAACCTGTGCCACCAGTTCAAACGCGTACTGCCTGGCGAACAGGCCACCCTGGCCGCCCGCGGGCTGGCCGCCATGGTCGATGGCCTGTGGCTGCGCGGCAGCCTGGTCGGCGGTGACTTCAACGCCGACAACGCGCGCCGCATCGCCTACGCGTACATCGACTTCCAGTTACAGGCAAACGCGCTATAAGCGCTTGAACGCCTGCTCCCCTCCTCTCCCCCTTCCCCTTCCAGGAGTTCCCATGTCCACCCTGCCCCTGCAGCAGCTCTACATCCACGGCAAGCTGGTCGACGCCACCAGCGGCAAGACCTTCCAGAGCATCAACCCGGCCAACGGCGAGGTGATCGCCGAGGTACAGATCGCCAACCAGGCCGACGTCGAGCGCGCCGTGGCCAGCGCCGCAGAAGGCCAGAAGGTGTGGGCGGCGATGACCGCGATGGAGCGTTCGCGCATCCTGCGCCGCGCCGTGGACATCCTGCGCGAACGCAACGACGCGCTGGCGCAGCTGGAAACCCTGGACACCGGCAAGGCGCTCAGCGAGACCACCACGGTGGACATCGTCACCGGTGCCGACGTGCTGGAGTACTACGCCGGCCTGGCCACCGCCATTGAAGGCAACCAGGTGCCGCTGCGCGAATCCAGCTTCTTCTATACCCGCCGTGAGCCGCTGGGCGTGGTCGCCGGTATCGGCGCATGGAACTACCCGGTGCAGATCGCGCTGTGGAAGTCCGCTCCGGCGCTGGCGGCCGGCAATGCGATGGTGTTCAAGCCGTCCGAAGTGACCCCACTGACCGTCATCGAACTGGCGAAGATCTACACCGAAGCCGGCGTGCCGGACGGTGTGTTCAACGTGGTGCAGGGCCCGGGCCGTGAAGTGGGCCAGTGGCTGACCGAACATCCGCTGATCGAGAAGATCTCCTTCACCGGCGGCGTGCAAACCGGCAAGAAGGTGATGGCATCGGCTGCCTCGTCCTCGCTGAAGGAAGTCACCATGGAACTGGGCGGCAAGTCGCCGCTGGTGATCTGTGACGACGCCGCGCTGGAACGCGCCGCAGACATCGCGGTGATGGCCAACTTCTTCAGCTCCGGCCAGGTATGCACCAACGGCACCCGCGTGTTCGTGCCGCGCGCCATGCTGGCGGCGTTCGAAGCGGCCGTCGTGGAGCGCGTCAAGCGCATCCGCATCGGCGATCCGCAGGATGCGCAGACCAACTTCGGCCCGATGACCAGCTTTGCGCACATGGACAACGTGCTGCGCCTGATCGAGACCGGCAAGGGCGAAGGTGCCCGCCTGCTGACCGGCGGCGCGCGTGCCACCGACGGTGCGTTGGCCAAGGGTGCCTACGTCCTGCCGACCGTGTTCTCCGACTGCCGTGATGACATGACCATCGTGCGCGAAGAGATCTTCGGGCCGGTGATGAGCATCCTCGCCTACGACGATGAGGAAGAAGTCATCGCCCGCGCCAACGATACCCACTTCGGCCTCGCCGCCGGCGTGGTCAGCAATGACATCGCCCGTGCGCACCGCATCATCCATCGCCTGGAAGCCGGCATCTGCTGGATCAACACTTGGGGCGAATCGCCGGCGGAAATGCCGGTGGGCGGTTACAAGCAGTCCGGCGTGGGTCGCGAGAACGGCATCTCCACCCTCGCCCACTACACCCGCATCAAGTCGGTGCAGGTGGAACTGGGCGACTACACCAGCATTTTCTGATCCGAACGCAGCGGCCTTGCGGCCGTCGTTCCGGCCGGGCGTGTCCCTCCCCCCACGCCCGGCCACCCTACACACCGCCAGCTGGCGCGACCGCGCGCCGCCCGGCCTGCAGGAGCAAAGACCATGAGCACCCCCAACGAGTACGACTACATCATCATCGGCGCCGGTTCGGCCGGCAACGTGCTGGCCACGCGCCTCACCGAAGATGCCGACGTCAGCGTGCTGCTGCTGGAGGCCGGCGGACCGGATTACCGTCTGGACTTCCGCACCCAGATGCCGGCCGCGCTGGCCTTCCCGCTGCAGGGCAAGCGCTACAACTGGGCCTACAAAACCGATCCCGAGCCGCATATGAACAACCGGCGGATGGACTGCGGACGCGGCAAAGGACTCGGCGGCTCCTCGCTGATCAACGGCATGTGCTACATCCGCGGCAACGCGATGGACTATGACAACTGGGCCAGCATGCCGGGCCTGGAAGACTGGACCTACGCCGACTGCCTGCCGTACTTCCGCAAGGCCGAAACCCGCGACATCGGGGGCAACGACTACCACGGCAACGATGGCCCGCTGCAGGTCACCACGCCGAAGGCCGGCAACAACGAACTGTTCGCGGCGATGATCGAAGCCGGCGTGCAGGCTGGCTACCCGCGCACCGATGACCTCAACGGCTACCAGCAGGAAGGCTTCGGTCCGATGGACCGCACCGTGACCCCGCGCGGCCGTCGTTCGAGTACCGCGCGCGGTTACCTGGACCAGGCGCGCGGGCGACCGAACCTGACCATCGTCACCCACGCGCTGACCGACCGCATCCTGTTCTCCGGCAAGCGTGCGGTGGGCGTGGCGTGGCTGCGCAACGACGAACCGCAGAAGGCGCGTGCGCGTCGCGAAGTGCTGCTGTGCGGCGGCGCCATCGCCTCCCCGCAGGTCCTGCAGCGGTCCGGCGTGGGCCCGGCCGACCTGCTGCGCGGGCTCGGCATCGAGGTGGTACATGACCTGCCCGGCGTCGGCGCCAACCTGCAGGACCATCTGGAAATGTACCTGCAGTACGAGTGCAAGAAGCCGGTTTCGCTGGCCCCGGCACTCAAGCTGTACAACCAGCCGGCGATCGGCGCGGAATGGCTGTTCAACGGGACAGGCACCGGCGCCAGCAACCAGTTCGAAGGTGGCGGTTTCATCCGCAGCAACGAAGAATTCGCCTGGCCCAACCTGCAGTACCACTTCCTGCCGGTGGCGATCAATTACAACGGCTCCAACCCGATCAAGGAACACAGCTTCCAGATGCACGTGGGGTCGATGCGCTCGCCCAGCCGGGGCCGCATCCACGTGCGTTCGACCGATCCGCGCGTGCATCCGAGCATCCTGTTCAACTACATGTCCCATGAACAGGACTGGCGCGAGTTCCGCGATGGCATCCGCATCACCCGCGAGATCTTCGGCCAGCCGGCGTTGGCGCCGTACACCGGCCGCGAGATCTCGCCGGGCAGCCAGTTGCGCACCGATGCGGAGATTGACGCATTCGTCCGCGAACATGCCGAAACCGCCTACCATCCGTCGTGCTCGAACAAGATGGGCAGTGCCGCCGATCCGATGGCGGTGGTGGACGGCCACGGCCGCGTGCATGGCATGGAAGGCCTGCGCATCATCGACGCCTCGATCATGCCGCAGGTGGTGACCGGCAACCTCAACGCCCCGACCATCATGATGGCCGAGAAGCTGGCCGACGTGCTGCGCGGGCGCGCCCCGCTGCCGCGCAGCACCGCTCCGTACTTCCAGGCCAACGGCGCCCCGGCCCGCAAAAAGTAAGGTAGCGACGGCCACTGGCCTGGTGGTTGACGACCTGGCCTGGTGGGTGACGACCGTTGGTCGTCACGCTCTAAAGCCGCGCCGCTGCGCTCGCCGAGCATGGCTCGGCGCTACCGATCATCAGTGCAGAGGCCCGCCATCGGCGGGCCTCTTCGCGTTTTCCATCCGGGACGGTATGCTGCCACGGCTGGATCTGACCGATACTGGCTACAGAACCAACCCAAACATCACAGTTTCCTGGAGGGGGAAAGATGAGCCTGGAACGTCCCTGGTTGCAGAGTTACCCGCAAGGCGTGCCCGCCGAGATCGACATCAACGAGTTCCACTCGGTCTCCTCCGTCTTCGACGCCTCGGTGGCCAAGTACCGGGATCGTCCCGCCTACTCCAGCTTCGGCAAGGTGCTCACCTATGGCGAGACCGATGCACTGGTCGAGCAGTTCGCCGCCTACCTGCTCGGCGAACTGCAGCTGAAGAAGGGTGACCGCGTCGCCCTGATGATGCCCAACTGCCTGCAGTACCCGATCGCCACCTTCGGCGTGCTGCGCGCCGGCCTCACCGTAGTCAACGTAAACCCGCTGTACACCGCGCGCGAGCTGAAGCACCAACTGGTCGACGCCGGGGTCACCGCCCTGGTGGTGGTGGACAACTTCGGCGACACCGTGCAGGCCGTCATCGCCGACACGCAGGTCAAGCACGTCATCACCACCGGGCTCGGCGACCTGCTCGGCGCCAAGGGCGTGATCGTCAACTTCGTGCTGAAGTACATCAAGAAGATGGTCCCCAACTACACCCTGAAGGGCGCGGTGCGCTTCACCCAGGCGTTGAAGCTGGGCCGCCGCCACGACCTGCCGAAGGTGGAGATCGACCACGACGACATCGCCTTCCTGCAGTACACCGGTGGCACCACCGGCGTGGCCAAGGGCGCGATGCTGACCAACCGCAACCTGGTCGCCAACATGCAGCAGGCGTCGGCATGGATCGGCGCGTCGGGCGTCGAGCCGGGCAAGGAGTGGATCATCACTGCCCTGCCGCTGTACCACATCTTCGCGTTGACCGCGAACGGCCTGGTCTTCATGAAGTTCGGCGGCTGCAACCACCTGATCACCAATCCGCGCGACATGAAAGGCTTCGTCAAGGAGCTCAAGGGCGTGCGCTTCACCGCCATCACCGGCGTCAACACGTTGTTCAATGGCCTGCTCAACACGCCCGGTTTCGATGAAGTGGATTTCTCCACGTTGAAGGTCACCCTGGGCGGCGGCATGGCGGTACAGCGATCGGTCGCCGAGCGCTGGAAGAAAACCACCGGCGTCACCCTGGTGGAGGCTTACGGCCTGACCGAAACCTCGCCGGCGGCCTGCATCAACCCGCTGACCCTGGCTGAGTACAACGGGTCGATCGGCCTGCCGATTCCGTCCACCGATGCCTGCATCAAGGACGACAACGGCAACCTGCTGGGCCTGGATGAAGTGGGCGAGCTGTGCATCAAGGGCCCGCAGGTCATGAAGGGCTACTGGCAGCGTCCGGAAGACACCGCCGCAGCGATCGATGCCGACGGCTGGCTGCACACCGGCGACATGGCGAAGATGGATGCGCAGGGTTTCTGCTACATCGTCGATCGCAAGAAGGACATGATCCTGGTGTCCGGCTTCAACGTCTATCCCAACGAGGTAGAGGACGTCATCGCGATGATGCCCGGCGTGCTGGAAGTGGCGGCGGTCGGCGTACCGGACGAGAAGTCCGGCGAGATCGTCAAGGTGGTGATCGTCAAGAAGGACCCGAACCTCACCGCCGAACAGGTAAAGGAACACGCGCGGGCCAACCTGACCGGTTACAAGCATCCCAGGATCGTCGAGTTCCGCAAGGAGCTGCCGAAGACCAACGTCGGCAAGATCCTGCGCCGCGAGCTGCGCGACGCGCCGCCGGCCTGAGGCAGGTAGCGCCGCGCCGTGCTCGGCGAGCGCAGCGGTAAGGGCCTGACGGCCAGCGGCCGTCACTACCGAGACGCGGATGAGCGAAAAGTGAAAAGCCCGGGGTGGAAACGCCCCGGGCTTTTGCATTTGGGGCGACTGGCCCGGTGTAGCATCCCCGCGAGTGGACCCGTTCGGCCCGCCGACCACCGATTTCCCCGCGGGCCCGCCATGCCGAGGAACCTGCCATGAGCACCATCGAAAAGCTGCCCGTAAACCGCCCCTACACCACCATCCGCACCGAAGACAGCGCCGACGGCGCCGCCCATTGGCTGTTCATGCACGCCGATGCATCCACCGGTATCCGTCCCTGCTGCCGCAAGGACATGCTCGATGAAATGTGGAGCTACATGAGCGCCGTCACCCGGGGGCCGGCCAGCCGCCATGACGGCCGCCTGCGCCATTTCGTGCTGGCCTCCGACGCCACCGCCTACAACCTGGGCGGCGACCTGGACCTGTTCACCCGGCTGATCCGCGAAGGCAATCGCGACCGCCTGCTGGCCTACGCACAGCGCTGCGTGGAAGGCGTGCATCACCTGCATACCGGGTTTGGCGGTGACGTGCGTTCGATCGCGCTGATCCAGGGCGATGCGCTGGGCGGCGGACTGGAAATGGCCCTGGCCTGCCACACCATCGTCGCCGAAGAGGGCGCAGGCATGGGCCTGCCTGAAGTGCTGTTCGGCCTGTTCCCGGGCATGGGCGCCTACTCGTTCCTGTGCCGCCGCGTGGCGCCGCAGCTGGCCGAGAAGATCATCCTGGATGGCCGCGTCTACAGTGCCGAGGAAATGCATGCGATGGGCGTGGTCGACGTACTGGTCCGCAAGGGTGAAGGCCCCAAGGCCGTGCAGGACCTGATCCGCCAGCACCAGCGCATTCCGCAGTCCTACCTGGCGATGAATGCCGCGCGCAACCTGGCCCAGGCCGTCAGCTATGACGAACTGCTGGAAATCACCAAGGTCTGGGTGGATTCGGCATTGGCACTGGGCGATCGCTCGCTGCGCACGATGGATCGGCTGATCAAGGCACAGACCCGTCGTGCCGGTCTTGACGCGGCCTGAGCAGTGCCCTCCCCCACCAAGTGAACCGACACGTGCCGGCGGCCCGCCGGCACGTTTTCCGCAACGTCGACCGGGCTTCGGGTCAGCGCGGGTCCGCCTCGTCCACGCCGGGCTGGTTGCGGTGCGCGGCGCGGGCGGCCAGCGCCAGCCGACCTTCCTTGAGCGCGCCTGCCAGCACCGACAGGCGCTGGCGCCATTCGGCCTTGAGCTGCCAGTCCGCCATCCGCATCAGCTCACCGGCGCGGTTGGACACCCGCACCAGTCCAAGATTGCTGGCCACGCCCTTGATCGCGTGGGCCTGCTCGCGGAACTGCACCCAGTCCATCGCCTCGCCTTCCGCATGGGCCTTGCGCATGCAGCTTTCCGCATCGCCCAGGCACTGGCGGACGAACTCTCTTTCAAAGCCGTCGCCCATGCCGAGTGAAGCCAGTTCATCCAGCACGCCCGAATCCAGCACGCCGTCGGTGCCGCCGGTCAGCGTGCGCACCACGATCGGCGCGGAAGGTTTGAGGTCGCGGTTGGAGGCGATCTCCGCCAGCGTATCCAGCAGCCGCACCGCCACCACCGGCTTGGCCAGGAACGTATGCGCACCGGCCTGCTGGCAGCGCTGGATGGCCTCCGGGGTGACGTCGGCGCTGAGCACCAGCACCGGCGTGCGCGGCGCGCCGCCGGCCTGCATCACCCGCAGCTCCTTCAGCATGTCCAGCCCGCTCATGCCCGGCATGTGCAGGTCGACGATGGCCGCATCGAAATCACTCTCGGCCATGGCATCCAGCACCGCTTCGCCCCCGTTGACGCACAGCACGCGGTGCCCGGCCTTCTGCAGAAGGCGCTGCAGCACCATGCGGTTGGCCTCGTGGTCGTCGGCCACCAGGATGCTCATGCTGCGCACCCGCGCGCGGTGGCGCAGGAACGGATCGGCGAAGGCGATGACGTTGCCGTTGCTGCTGTCCAGCGGGTTGCCGACCAGCGCCGGGGTGATGCCCACGCGCTCCGGCAGTGGCGGGGCGAACGGCACTTCGAACCAGAAGCGGCTGCCCTGCGGCAGGTTCTCCTGGTAGCCGATCTCACCGCCCATCGCTTCGACCAGGCCCTTGGCGATGGTGGTTCCCAGGCCGGTGCCTTCGTGACGCCGCGCCATGCTGACATCGGCCTGCTCGAACGCTTCGAACAGCCGCGGACGCATCGGCACGGCCACGCCGATGCCGGTGTCGATGATTTCAAAGCGCAGGCGGACGCCACCATCGGCCACGGCGCTGACCACGTCGATGCGGATCTCCACCCTGCCGTGGTCGGTGAACTTCACCGCATTGCCGGCCAGGTTCAGCAGCACCTGGCGCAGGTGGCCGGTATCGCCACGCAGGCGGGGCGGCACGGCTTCATCCAGCCGGACGCGGTAGTCCAGCCGTTTGGCCTTGGCCTGCGGCAGCAGGATCAGGCCGATGGCCTGCACCACGTCACCGAGGGCGAAATCTTCGGCGACCACGCGCAGCTTGCCCGCTTCGATGGCCGAAATATCGAGGACTTCCTCCACCAGCGCCAGCAGGCTGCGCGAGGAGGCCTGGATGGTATTGAGGCACTCGCGCTGCTCTTCATCCAGCTCGGTAGTGGCCAGCACTTCGGTCATGCCCGCCAGCCCGTTCAAGGGCGTGCGGAATTCGTGGCTCATGTTGGCCAGGAAGCGGCTCTTGGCCTCGCTGGCGCGGCGTGCTTCAGCCATCGCTTCGGTGAGCTGGCGCAGCAGCGTGGAAAAGTACAGCGGCACCGCAGCCAGGCCCAGCCACAGCCCGAACGCGAGCCGCGCATTGTCCACCCAATAGTCGGTGTACAGCGCGGTACAGCCAAAGCTGATCATCGCCATCGCCACGGCGAGGTAGAGGTAGTTGTTGCCGAAGCGCATGCCGTTGCCCACCGTGACCCACATCACCACGATGTAGACCCACGACAGCGGCTCGCCCATCTGGATCATGCCCGCGGCAATCAGGCCGTAGTCGGCCAGCATGCCCAGGATGCGTCGCGGGTCGGAGCGTTGCGGACGCCACAGCAGCCAGCCGAAGGCCAGCAGGGACAGCCCCAGCCCGCCCAGCACGATCGCCAGCACGCCCACGTACTGGTCGTGCGGAAGGTCGTTGCGCACTCCCGGCATCAGCACATAGGCCAGGATCAGGCTGATCAGTACGATGCGGACGATCTGCTGCCCGTGCTCGGAATCCTGGCGCTGGGCCAGGCGTTGGCGCAGCCGGGGCAGCAGCGCGCGCATGCTCACAACCCGGGGCGCGCCGAGGCGGTGGAGTGTTCGGCGCAGATCTGCTCCAGCTGCGGGCGTCCGCGCAGCAGGGCATCGACCACGCGCGGATCGAACAGCCGGCCACGTTGCGCGTACAGGTAGGCCAGGGTCGCATCGAAGGTCCATGCTTCCTTGTACGGACGCGGCGAAATCAGCGCATCGAACACGTCCGCTACCGCCACGATGCGGGCTTCCAGTGGAATCGCATCGCCTACCAGGCCGTCCGGATACCCGCTGCCGTCATAGCGCTCGTGGTGACGCAGCGCGATCAGCGCGCCGATCTGGATGAAGCGGTTCTGGCTGCCGCTCAACAGCTCATGGCCGATGCGCGGGTGGCGACGCATGATCACCAGCTCTTCGTCGGTCAGCTTGCCCGGCTTAAGCAGCACTGCATCGGGAATGGCGATCTTGCCCATGTCATGCAGCGGCGCTGCCATCTCGATCAGCTTGACCTCCTCTTCGGGAAGCCCCAGCTGTTCGGCGATCAGCCCGGCCACGCGGGACATGCGTTCCAGGTAGGCGCTGGTGCCGGCATCACGGTATTCGATGGCCCGTGCGAGCCGCGACAGGGTTTCGCGTTCGCGCTCTTCCACTTCGTGCATGCTGGCAAGCAGCCGCTGCTCCAGCGACAACGCACGCTGTTTCACGTTTTCCGATTGCTGACGCAGCTGCAGCAGGTTGTAGCAGCGCGCGCGCAGTTCACGCGGACGGATCGGCTTGACCAGGAAATCGATCACTCCCGCTTCGAGCGCTGCCTGTCGGATCGGCTCGTCGCCGACCACGGTGATCAGGATCACCGGGATGTCGCGGTGCTTGGGCAGGCGGCGGAAACGGCGGGCGAACTCCAGCCCATCCATCTCCGGCATGCGGTAATCCAGCAGCAGCAGGTCCACCGGCTGCGATTCGCACCAGTTGAGCGCGGCCAGCGGATCGCCGAAGTCGTGCACGCTCAGTTCCGGCGCAATGTCTTCGATGACATGGCGCAGCATCGTCCGCGCGGACGTCTGGTCGTCGACGATCACAATATTCAACGCTGCTTCTGCCTGCTTGTTCGACCACCCCGGGATCAGGGTTGGCGAGGATAACCTGCCATTCTGTAGGCCCGCACCCTGCATCTGTCCGATACTTGCCATGCGCTCCCCGGATCTTGATCGCCGTCACATTGTGATGGCGTAAAGGACGCGACCCATCGCCTCCCCCCGGCTATCGGGTCATTCCGGCCACTCAGCGGCCTCGCCGATACCATACTCCAGCGCCCGCCCGCACGGTAGCACCGGACCGCCCGTGCAGGCGGCGCCGGCGTATCCGGATCAGGCTTCCGGACGCATGTAGGGGAACAGCAGGACGTCACGGATCGAGCTGCTGCCGGTCAGCAGCATGACCAGGCGGTCGATGCCGATGCCCAGGCCGCCGGTCGGCGCCATGCCGTACTCCAGCGCGCGGATGTAGTCGGCGTCGTAATGCATCGCCTCGTCGTCGCCCCCGTCCTTTGCGGCGACCTGTGCCTGGAAGCGCGCCGCCTGGTCTTCGGGGTCATTCAGCTCGGAGAAGCCGTTGGCCAGTTCCTTGCCGTTGATGAACAGCTCGAAGCGGTCGGTGTACCCCGGCGCATCATCGTTGGCCCGGGCCAAAGGCGACACTTCCACCGGGTGATCGGTGATGAAGGTCGGCTGGACCAAGGTGTGCTCGACGGTGGCCTCGAAGATCTCCAGCAGCAGCTTGCCCCAGCCGTAGGACGGCTTGATGCGGATCTTCAGGCGCTCGCAATGCGCGACCAGCGCATCGCGGTCGGTGCAGTCGGCCAGGCTGATTTCGGGGTTGTGGTGGCGCACCGCTTCGTCCATGCGCCAGCGGCGGAAGGCCGGGGCCAGGTCGATGCGGGCACCGTCCCACTCCACTTCGGTGGTGCCCAGCACCTGGCGGGCGACATCACGGATGACCCCTTCGGTCAGGTCCATCACTTCGGTGTACGTGGCGTAGGCCTCGTACAGCTCCATCATGGTGAATTCGGGATTGTGGCGGGTGCTGACGCCTTCGTTGCGGAAGTTGCGGTTGATCTCGTAGACGCGCTCCAGCCCGCCCACGACCAGGCGCTTCAGGTACAGCTCCGGCGCCACGCGCAGGTACAGGTCCAGGTCCAGCGCGTTGTGGTGGGTGGTGAACGGCTTGGCCGTGGCACCGCCGGGGATGTAATGCATCATCGGCGTTTCGACTTCCAGGAAGTCGCGGTTGTCCAGCCAGGCGCGCATGGCACGGATGATCCGGGAGCGCTTGATGAACACCTCGCGCGACTCCGGCGTCACGATCAGGTCGACATAGCGCTGGCGGTAGCGCTGCTCCACGTCGGCCAGGCCATGCCACTTGTCCGGCAGCGGACGCAGCGACTTGGTCAGCAGGCGGATGCTTTCGGCCTTCACCGACAGCTCGCCGGTACGGGTGCGGGTCAGGCCGCCTTCCACCGCGATGATGTCCCCCACGTCCCAGCCCTTGAAGGCGGTGTAGGCATCGCCCAGCACGTTGCCCTGCAGGAATACCTGGATGCGGCCGGATTCGTCCTGGATCTGGGCGAAGCTGGCCTTGCCCATGACCCGCTTGGCCATCAGCCGGCCGGCCATCCTGACCCGGCGCTCGCTGGCCTCCAGGACTTCGGCGGTCCAGCTCTCGGCGTCGGCGAAATCCGCCTGCAGGCTGCCGGCGAAGTCCTCGCGACGGAAATCGTTCGGGTAGGCGATGCCCTGGGCCCGCAGCGCGGTCAGTTTGGCGCGACGCTCGGCGATCAGGCTGTTTTCGTCGACGGGGGGCTGCGGCGCGGCGGTCTGCTCGTTCATGGGCTTGGTCGGTCGTTGTCTGTGGGGGGGGTCTTCAGGAATTCACGCCCGCCGAGGATACGACGGACCGGGGGTGGCTGCGGCTGCAGCCACCGGGCGGGTCACCGTGCAGGCGACCCGCAGGCTCAGGCGTCGCTGCGTTTGGCGCCCGCTTCCAGGCCGGATTTCAGGCTGGCCTCGATGAACTCATCCAGGTCGCCGTCCAGCACTTTCTGCGTATCGGTGCGCTCGATGCCGGTGCGCAGGTCCTTGATACGGCTCTGGTCGAGCACGTAGTTGCGGATCTGGCTGCCCCAGCCGATATCGGACTTGGTGGCTTCCAGCGCATCGCGCTCGGTGTTGCGCTTCTGCACTTCCAGCTCGTACAGCTTGGCGGCCAGCATCTTCATCGCGGTGTCGCGGTTCTGGTGCTGGCTACGGCCGGTCTGGCAGGCAACCACGGTATTGGTCGGGATGTGCGTGATGCGCACCGCCGACTCGGTCTTGTTGACGTGCTGGCCACCGGCACCGGAGGAGCGGTACACATCGGTGCGCAGGTCGGCCGGGTTGATGTCGATTTCAATGTTGTCATCGACTTCCGGGGACACGAACACCGAGGTGAAGCTGGTGTGCCGGCGGTTGTCCGAATCGAACGGCGACTTGCGCACCAGGCGGTGCACGCCGATCTCGGTCTTCAGCCAGCCGTAGGCGAACTCACCTTCCACGCGGAAGGTGGCCGATTTGATGCCGGCCACATCGCCGCCGGACACTTCCATCAGTTCAGTCTTCCAGCCACGTGCTTCGCACCAGCGCAGGTACATGCGCAGCATCATTTCGGCCCAGTCCTGGGCCTCGGTGCCGCCGGCACCCGCCTGGATGTCGACGAAGGCGTTGCAGCTGTCCATCTCGCCGGAGAACATGCGCTGGAATTCCAGCTGCTCCACGTGCTTGAGGTACTTGTCCAGGTCGGCCACCACCGCATCGGCGGTTTCCTGGTCCTGTTCGCTCTCGGCCAGTTCCAGCAGGTCGGTGGATTCCACCAGGCCATCGAGGATGCTGGCGATGCCGCCCACGGTCTTTTCAAGCAGCGAGCGTTCACGCCCCAGGTTCTGGGCGTACTCCGGCTTGTTCCAGATATCCGGGTTTTCCAGCTCCCGGGTTACTTCTTCCAGGCGTTCTTTCTTGACGTCGTAGTCAAAGATACCCCCTGAGCGAGACCACGCGATCGGTGAGATCGGTGATTCGCTGGCGGACAGGATTCAGCTCGAGCATGTCGGCGGTTTCGTGTTCGAAATATGACCGGTAATGATACCAGCACAGGCTGCTGGCCGCTGCACGGTCGCCGGTCGCGCCGACCGGGCCAAACAGCCCTGACGGGCCGCGTGGCCGGCCCGACGCCGGCCACCCCAGGCGACCGGCACCCCGCACCCCGCACCCATCGCCTACTTCACCGTGAACTCCCCGACCAGCACGCTCTCGGCCTGGTCCTTCAGGCGCAGCGTGACCGTCTGGTCGCGCTGCTGGCGCGTGCCCCACTGCGTGCTGAGGCGCAGGCTCAAGGTGGTCGCGCCGGTGACCAGCTGCTCGCGCCTGCCGAAGAAGTTGGCCTCCACCTTGTAGGTGCCCGGCTTGGCATCACGCAGCGAGAACTGCTCCGGCCCATAGCCTCCAGTGAAATCTTCCGACATCGCGCCGCCCTGGTAGGTCAGCCGATTGCCGTAGTACGCGCGCTCACCGTTGGGATCGGTCACCCACAGGTCCATGTCGCTGTTGTCGCTGTCCCAGCCCAGCACCACGCGCAGGTCCAGCGGCAGGGCGCGGCGCAGGCGCGGATCGATGGCGCGAGCATCCAGTCCCTCGCGTGCCATCAGGGTGGTGGCCTCATCCAGTGCGATCAGCGAGATGCCATTGAAGCGGCCGTCCCACGGACGCAGGACCACTTCGTACAGCGCCTCCAGCGCCTGCGGATAGTGGCCGCTGGCTTCCAATGCCAGGCCGAGGTCACGGAAGCTCTGCGGCTCCTCCTCGCCCATCGCCAGTACGTCACGGAACACCGGCACCGCCAGCGCCGGCGCACCGGCCTGCATCAGCCGATACCCGAGCACGCGCAGTACGTGGCGGTTTTCCATCTGCATTTCGGCCAGGTTGGACAGCACCCGCAGCGCCAACGCACGCTGTCCCTTGGCCAGCAGCAGGTCGGCCACGTCCAGGTAGAACGCGCTGCTGTCCGCATGCTGCGCGCGCTCGGACAGGTACAGCGGATACAACGCGTCGGCCGAGGCAGCGCGCAGACGCGTGGCATACGGTGCATCGGGGACCCATGGCGCGAGCGCGATGGTGATCTCGCCGCTGTTGGCAGCGCTTGGTGCGGACGCAGCGCGCTCGGCGTGCGGGCCCGGGGCTTGGCGCGCCAGCATTACCTGCGGCGCTGCGGGTGCGGGTGCGGGCGACGGCGGCGGCGGCGCGGTGACGCTGTCGTTTGGTCGGGCCTCGAAGGCTTCGACCGCTGCCGACGGCGCCGCCATGGCGACCGCGGCCGGGCTGGACTTTTCCTCCTTCGCCTGCGGCGGGGTGCCCTTGGGCCAGCGGGTTTCCCACCAGCGCTGACGATCAGCGAACTGCCGCGCGATGTCGTCGAGCCGCTCGCTGCGCTCACGCGCCACGTCGACGGTGGCCAGCGCATGCCGGCGGTCGTACTCGGCGCGCAGCGGCGGCGGCGGACGGATGCCGTGCTGCAGATAGTCGTCGATCGACTCGAGCACCACCAGCGAGGTGTCCGCACCGACCAGTCCAAACGCCTGTGACAGCGTGCGTCGCGCAGCGGCGTGGGCCACCGGATCACCCGCCCAGTCGGCCAGCTGGCCGTTCGCCCAGGCATGCGCCACCAAGCCGCCAGGCAGCAACCGTGCTTCGCGATCGCTCACCCGCTGGGCATCGATGCGCCCATCCGGAAGTCGC
The DNA here is from genome assembly GCF_014841975.1 of Stenotrophomonas sp. CFBP 13724. Taxonomy (NCBI): domain Bacteria; kingdom Pseudomonadati; phylum Pseudomonadota; class Gammaproteobacteria; order Lysobacterales; family Lysobacteraceae; genus Stenotrophomonas; species Stenotrophomonas sp. CFBP 13724. Next base: position 1,171,836 of record NZ_JACYUW010000001.1, on the reverse strand, counting down.
ACGCGCAGCTGCACGCTGCCTTCCGGCTTTTCGATCCTGCCCATCACCCGCAACCAGCCCTGCGCTGCCGCACCGGCATCGGCCACCAGGCCGCTGATGCCATCGCCTTCCAGCGATATGACGGCCGCACCCTGCTGCAGCAACCGCGCTGCCGCGGCAGGCACATCAGCTGGCGTGGACAGCACCAGCACTTCGCCCTGGTGGGGGGCGGTCCAGGCACGCAGGCGTGCCACGTCGGTACGCGCGCCGGCACCACTCAAGGCATACAGACGCTGGCCTGCAGCGAGTGCCGGCTGGTTGCGATTGCCGTAGTTGGACAGTCCATCACTGACCAGCAGATATTCCTGCACCCCCGACTGCGGCGTCCACGCGCCCAGCGCACTGGCGCCGTCCAACGGCAGCGCCTGCAGGTGAGCGCGCAATGCGGACCAGTCGCCACCGCGGATGCGGAATCCGCGCGTCGCTTCGGGCTGGTCGCGCACCACCGTCAGTTCTACCTGGCCATCGGCGATGGCCTTGAAATAGCGATCCAGCACGGCGAACTCGGCCACACGGTCGCGCTGTGCCGCCGATCCGGAGGCATCCCAGAGCAGGCCGACGCGGGTAGGCATGGCACGCTGCACGGTCTGTACCGGCACTGGAATCTGCGCCATCAGGTAGCGCTGGCCCTCATGCAGGCCGGCGACCACGTCGCGCTGGCGCACCTGCGGCAGGATCCATTGCGCCTGCGCCGGCAGCTCCGCGCCGCGGCCCTGCCACTGCAGCTGATAGCGGCCATCGCGCAACTGGAAATCCCATGGCATCGCATTCGAGGCACGCGGCGCGCCGCTGCCACTGGCGTCCAGTTGCACGCTTGCCTGCTGCGCGCCATGCGCGAACTGCATCGGCAACGTCCAGCGCAGGCCCTGCGTGTCAACTGGCAAGATCTGACGGAGGGTCAACGCCACGCGTCGGCTGCCGTGCGCCGGGATCGGGTAGATGCGCAGGCGGAACTGGTTCCCGGCGGTCTGTTCCAGCAGCCCCGGGTCGACCCGCCGCCGCTCTATGGCTTCGAACACCTGCCGGCCTTGCGCCTTCGGCACCGGCACCGCATCGCGCAGCACGCCGTCGATATCGAGTGCGAAGCCTGCCACCTGCTGGCCATCGGCCAACGGAAACTCCAGCTGTCCCTCCAGGATGCGGCTGTTGGGGTTGTGGAACTCCAGTTCGATGCGGGTCTCGGCAAGACCGGCGGCCAGCGTGCCGTGCAGGCTGGCATGGCGCAGCTGCACCGGCACTTCCGCGCCTTTTACCTGCAATACCGGCGCGGTAACGGCAGCCGACGCGCTGACGGCAGGCGGGGGTGGGATCGGACGCTGTGCCTCCACCTTGTAGGCCGCGATGCCCAGCGCCGCAATGGCGAACATGACCAGACCGCGAGACAGACCTTGCATGTGACGCTCCTGCGTGGGTGACAGTCCGTTGAACGCATGATGGCGCCTATCGGGGTTTGCCTTGTTGCCATCTTGGCCTGCGCCCTCGCATCGGCCACCATGCACGGGCCTCTTTCATACACCTGGATCTCCGTGCGCCTGCCCTCGTTGCTGCTTCTGCTGCTGGCCCCATTGCCCGCCTTGTGCGCTTCGCCAACCGAGCTGGTGGGCATCGACTTCGGTCACCACGACTGGACGCTGGCCTGCGACAACACCCGGACCTGCCGCGCAGCCGGCTACCAGAACGACGAAGCGGCAGATCAGCTGCCGGTATCAGTGCTGCTGACCCGCCACGGCGGACCCGACCAACCGATCAGCGCGAGCCTGATGCTCGGCCAGTACGAGGAGAGCGTGCTGCCTGATCGGCTGACGCTGCAGATCAATGGCAAGGACCAGGGCGCGCTCGACTACGTCGCGGGCGCAGGGACGGCGACGTTGGAAGCGGCCCAGGTGGCCGCCTTGTTGGCCTCGGTCACCGGTCCCGGCGCGGGCAGCGTCGTCTTCACCGGCGACGACCAGCGGCAATGGAAGCTGTCGGCGCGCGGTGCATCGGCGGTGCTGCTGAAGATGGACGAATTCCAAGGCCGGCTGGGCACGCCCGGCGCGGTGATGCGCAAGGGCAAGCAGGCGGAATCGTCGGTGCCCGCGGCGTTGCCGATGCCGGTGGTGGTGCTGGCGAAGCTTGCAGCAGCGCGCCCGTCCGACGCCGCACTGGCGGGTTCCGATGCGTTGCGCGCCGCCCTGGTAGCCGCGACCCCGGCCGATGACTGCGCGGCCTTGCAGCCCGACCAGACCGTGTCGATGGATGAGCCTGTCGTGCCGCTGAAGGTCCAGCGCCTGAGCGCGGACAAGCTGCTGGTATCGGCCCTCTGCTGGCGCGGGGCCTACAACGCAGGCAGTGGTTACTGGGTGGTCAACGCGCAGGCACCCTACGAGCCGCAGCTGGTCACCCACTTCGGCACTGATGATGACGGCCGCAGCATCAGTGGATCGCACAAGGGGCGAGGTCTGGGTGATTGCTGGTCGATGAACACCTGGGGCTGGGACGGGCGCCGCTTCGTGGCGACCTCCGCCACCACCACGGGCCTGTGTCGACTGGTCGCTGCGGGCGGTGCGTGGGACCTGCCGACGCGGGTGACCACGGTCAAGGAGTGAGGGTCAGCCGGGTGCGGGGCCGCGAACGTTGATGGATTCCGCCGAGCATGGCTCGGCGCTACCAGGATGCTTCAGGCCGCGCTGCAATGTTCCACGATCAATTGGATCGCAGTGCCGCCACGGTAATCATCGCAGGCCAGCCGATACGCCAGGTGCACGTTGCGTGCCGGCGCATTGCCGGTCCAGCCGCCAAACTGGATGGCATTGATCAGCCCGGCCACCCCGGGTCGACGCAGTTCCAGCTTGAGGTGGCGCTCCTTCAACACCCGCCAGTTGGTCACCTCGAAATGCCCGTCGAACATCGGCTCCGGGAAGCCCTGGCCCCAGGGGCCGGCAAGCCGCAGCGCGTCCGCGTGCCGATGGTCAAGCTCGTCGCCGCCGAGCTCGCCATCACTGAGGATCTGCTGCTGCAGCATCACCGGGTCCAGCATCTGATGCACGGCCGCGGCGAAGGCGGCATGGAACGATGCCAGGTGGGCATGCGGCAGGCTCATGCCGGCGGCCATCGCATGGCCACCGAAGCGCTCGATCAGGCCCGGCTGCTGCGCATCGACCAGCGCCAGCGCATCACGGATGTGCAGGCCGGGAATCGAACGCGCCGAACCCCGCAACGCATTACCGCCAGGCTCTGCGGGAGCAAAGGCGACCACCGGACGATGCAGGCGATCCTTCATCTTCGAGGCGACCAGCCCGACCACCCCGGGGTGCCAGTCGGCGTCGAACAGGACTGCGGCGATCGGGCGCTGCCCGTCGTCATCCAGCACCACCTTGGCCACGGCCTTCTCGGCATCGTCGGTCATGGTCTGCTGCACGGCGCGGCGCTCGGCGTTGATCTGCTCCAGCGTCTGCGCGATGTCGCGTGCCTGCGCCGGGTCCTCGGTCAGCAGCAGCGCGATGCCCAGCGCCATGTCCTCCAGCCGACCGGCGGCATTCAAGCGTGGCCCCAGCGCAAACCCGATATCAGTAGCCGTCAAGCGCGCCGCGTCGCGACCGCTGGCTTCGATCAAGGCCTTCAGCCCGATGCAGCCCTGCCCCGTGCGCAGGCGCCGCAGCCCGGCACTGACCAGCGCCCGGTTGTTGGCATCCAGCGCCACCAGGTCGGCGACGGTGCCCACCGCGACCAGATCCAGCAGCGTGGCCAGGTCCGGTCCCTTGCCATCGGCGAACACCGCGGACTCGCGCAGGTGCCGACGCAAGGCCAGCAGCACGTAGAAGATCACGCCGACGCCGGCCAGCGATTTGCTGGGGAAGGCATCGTCGTGCAGGTTCGGATCAACGATGACATCGGCCGGTGGAAGCTGCGGGCCGGGTAGATGGTGGTCGGTGACCAGCACCTGCCAGCCCTTGGCCTTGGCGGCGGCCACGCCGGCATGGCAGGCGATGCCGTGGTCCACGGTGACCAGAAGGTCCGGCTGCAGCAGAGCCAGTTCTTCCACCAGCGCCGGCGACAGCCCGTAGCCGTGCACCATGCGATTGGGCACCGCGTGCGCAACGTGGCGTGCGCCAAGCATGCGCAGGCCGCGCACGCCGACCGCACAGGCGGTGGCGCCATCGCAGTCGAAATCACCGACCACCACGATGCGCTTGTCCGCGGCGATCGCCGCCGCCAGCAGCCGCACCGCGCCTTCGATGCCGCTCAACAGCTCAGGGGCATGCAGGCTGCCCAGCTTGGGCAGCGCCAGTTCGGGTGTATGCGCGCCGCGCGCGGCATACAGGCGCGCCAGCAGCGGCAGCGTGCCGTCGGGCCAGGCACCAGGCAGCACCGCATCGCGACGGCGGATCATCGGCACATCAGAAGTGGGCTGCGCAGCATCGGCGGCAAGGGACATCGGCATCGCCGGGTTGCGGAAGACATGCGCATGATACCGCGCACCGGCACCATCGGGATTGGCGGAGCAAGCGCGATCAGCCATGCTTGCCCGCCCCACGCATTGGATTTCATCGCATGCGCCGTCCTGTTTCAACCGCCCTGTTCGGCTTTGCCCTTTACGCCGCATCGATGCCACACGCGACCGCGGCCAGCGGTGCTGCATTCTTCGAACAGGACGCGTTCATGGCCTGCGACAATACCGGCACCTGCCGGATAGCGGCTTTTGGTCCGTTGGCACCGCTGATGCTAAGCATGCTGATCGAGCGCGCGGCGGGACCGCAGACCGCAGTCACCGTACGCATCGCGATGGCGGAAGGCGCAGGGGATGCGCCGCGCTCTGCCACGGTGGCGGTGCCGCGGGGAGCGCTGCGGCTGCGCGCCAAGGGAAAGGACCTCGGCGAGATCGGTCGAATGGAATCCCCAGGGGAGGATCTGGCCTTGCCCGATCGCCACGTGCCGGCCTTGATCGAGGCACTGGCGGCTGGGGATCGCGTCGAGCTGGTCGATGGCACGGGCCAGGCTTGGCCGTTGTCCGAGCGAGGTGCCGGCCCGTTGCTGCTGAAGATGGACGAGTTCCAGGGGCGGCTGCACACCCCAGGTGCGCTGGTACGCAAAGGCGTGCAGCCGGAATCGAAGGTGCCCTCCGCCGTGCCGGCGCCTTCGCTGAAACCGCCGCCGCTGCTGGTCGAAACACGCGAAGAAGACGGCCTGCTGGCCGAGCGCGCGGACCTGCGCCGGCTGCTGCAACCCGTTGCCGATGCCAAGGACGCCTGCATCCAGGCGTCTTCGCGCCGACTTCGCGTCGAACGGGTGGATGCCAGCCATGTCCTGGCCGTGTTGAGCTGTGCGACCGAGCGCTACATCGTTCCAGCAGGGACGTGGCTGGTCCGCGACCGCCCGCCGTTCTCCCCCACCCTGGTCTCCGGCGCGGCGCTGTTTCCGCTCCCTCCGCACGCGGTGTTCGTGGAGGAAGGCATGGCGACCGGCACGGACACCTGCGGGAGGACCCGGCATTGGGCCTGGGACGGAGCGACCCTGGTGATGAGCGCCGAGTTCGTCGGCGCCGACTGCGTCGCTCCGAGCCACAGGCACTGGCAGCTGCCGACGTACCTCGGCAGGATCGACTAGGTCGCTCCACAGCGGTCGCACGCTGTACCGCCGAGGGCCACCCCGCCATGGCGGGGCTGCTTCAAGCCTTGTGCAACTCTCGCGGCTTCTTCCAGAACCGCCAGCGCTGCGAGCGCTGGAAGCCGAACTGCACGCCGTCCTCGAAATCCAGTACCAGCCGCTGCAGCTCGCCGCGGCGCAAGGCCAGCAGCAGCGGGATGATCGCCTGGTTCGCCAACTGGTCCAGCGAACGCAGCGGACGCAGGTCGACCAGTGCATCCATCGACTGCTCTCCATCCACCTGCACACCGGCCGCCGTGGCCAGGGCGCGCAACAGCGCGTCCCGGCTGCGCACCTGCGCATGCGGCGTGGACACGGTCTGTGGCAGGCGCCCTGCACCCCAGAACCACAGCGAGTTGATCGGACTCAGCCCCTGTGCGATGCGCTGCTCGTTCCACGGGTGCGAATGCAGCACCACCTGGGTTTCGGTCAGCAGCGCACGCCAGCGCCGACCTTCGACGCCGCTGGGCAGATGGCTGAAAAGGTCATCGCCAAGCACGTCATCCGGGCTGGCGAACACGGGCAAGGTCATGTCATCCGGTATGCGCAGGTACCAGCGCGAAGCCACCGGTGCATCAAGAGGGATGCCGTGTTCGGCGAACACCGGCTGCAGGTCCGGCAGCAAAGCAACGGCATCTTCGTGCGAGGGGCGCAGCGTGTCGCCGTGGCCCATCATGCGCGCGCCGTGCATGTCCGGCACCATGTGCGCCGGATCGGCGCGCAGCCAGACGTGGCCGGCCACATCGCCCGCATCCAGCTGGCGGGTCAGCGCCGCGGCCGGCATCGTAGCGGCGCCGGTGGCATCAAGCGCATCGAGCGCCCCCTGCACGCGGAAGTGACGCTGCAGCTGCGCCCCCTCCCCGGCCGCGTGCTCGCTGCGCTCGGCGCGACCGAGCGCACGCGCCACTTCATCGGGCAACGCGGCCACCGCGAATCGACTGCGTGCGGCCAGCAGCAGCGTTGCCGTGGCCATCGATCAGCCTGCGTAGCTGACGCTGACGATCTCATACTCGCGCTGGCCGGCCGGTGCATCGATGGTGATGCTGTCACCTTCCAGCTTGCCGATCATCGCCCGCGCCACCGGCGAGGAAATGGCGATTAGGCCGAGCTTGATGTCCGCTTCCAGGTCACCGACGATCTGGTACTTCTTCTCTTCGTCGGTTTCCACGTCAGCCAGCGTCACCGACGCGCCGAACACCACCTTGGAGCCGGCATTGAGCTTGGACACGTCGATGATCTCGGCGTGCGACAGCTCGCCTTCCAGCTGCTTGATGCGGCCTTCGATGAAGCCCTGCTCTTCGCGCGCGGCGTGGTATTCGGCGTTTTCCTTCAGGTCGCCGTGCTCGCGCGCTTCAGCGATCGCGGCGATCACCTTCGGGCGCTTGACCGACTTCAACTGGTCCAGTTCTTCGCGCAGACGCTGCGCGCCCTTCATCGTGATGGGAGCTCTCATGCGTTCAGTTCCTTGTGCAGTTCCTGCAGCGACCAGACCGGGCCGGTACCGCGGAATTCCAGCGAATGCACCAGTGCCTTGGCACCGGCGATGGTGGTCGAATAGGTCACGCGGTGCTGCAGCGCTTCACGACGGATGGAGAACGAGTCGTTGATCGCCGCACGGCCTTCGGTCGTGTTGACGATGTAGACGATCTCACCGTTCTTGATGCGGTCCACGATGTGCGGACGACCCTCGACAACCTTGTTGACGATCTCGCATTCCATGCCGTGCTGCTGCAGCCACGCGGCGGTGCCACGGGTGGCGACCAGGCTGTAGCCCTTGGCCAGCAGCGCCTCGGCGACCGGCAGCACGCGCTGCTTGTCCGGATCACGTACCGACACGAAGGCCTTGCCGACCGGCGGCGCCTTGATGCCACCGGCTTCCTGCGCACGCGCGAAGGCGGCGCTGAAGCTGCGGCCGACGCCCATCACTTCACCGGTGGAGCGCATCTCCGGCCCGAGGATCGGATCGACGCCCTGGAACTTGGCGAACGGGAAGATCGCTTCCTTCACCGAGTAATAGTCCGGCACGATTTCCTTGGTGGCGCCCTGCTCGGCCAGCGTCTTGCCGGCCATGCAGCGTGCGGCGATCTTGGCCAGCGGCATGCCGGTGGCCTTGGACACGAACGGCACGGTGCGCGAGGCACGCGGGTTCACTTCCAGCAGGTAGACGATGTCTTCGCCGTTCTCACCGGCCTGGATGGCGAACTGGGTGTTCATCAGGCCGACCACGTTCAGGGCCTTGGCCAGCTCCACCACCTGGCGGCGCAGCTCGGCCTGGGTTTCGGCAGACAGCGAGTACGGCGGCAGCGAGCAGGACGAATCGCCCGAATGCACGCCGGCCTCTTCGATGTGTTCCATCACGCCGCCGATCAGCACGTTGCCCTGGCTGTCGGCAATGATGTCCACGTCCACTTCCACGGCGTTGTCGAGGAAGCGGTCCAGCAGCACCGGCGAATCGTTGGAGACCTTGACCGCATCACGCACGTAACGCGCCAGGTCGGACTCACCGTAGACGATTTCCATTGCACGGCCGCCCAGCACGTAGCTCGGACGCACCACCAGCGGGTAGCCGATCTCGCGCGCCAGCAGCAGCGCTTCCTGGTCGTTGCGGGCGATGCGGTTCGGCGGCTGCTTCAGGCCCAGGTTGTCCACCAGCTGCTGGAAGCGCTCGCGGTCTTCGGCCAGGTCGATGGAGTCCGGGCTGGTGCCGATCACCGGCACGCCGTTGGCTTCCAGCGCGCGCGCCAGCTTCAGCGGGGTTTGCCCGCCGTACTGCACGATCACGCCCTTCGGCTGTTCCAGCTCGACGATCTCCAGCACGTCTTCCAGCGTCAGCGGCTCGAAGTACAGGCGGTCGGAGGTGTCGTAGTCGGTGGACACGGTTTCCGGGTTGCAGTTGACCATGATGGTTTCATAGCCATCTTCGCGCAGCGCCAGCGCGGCGTGCACACAGCAGTAGTCGAACTCGATGCCCTGGCCGATGCGGTTCGGGCCACCGCCGAGGATCATGATCTTGTCGCGGTTGCTCGGCGCCGCTTCGCACTCGTCCTCGTAGGTCGAATACAGGTAGGCGGTACCTGTGGCGAACTCACCGGCGCAGGAGTCCACGCGCTTGTACACCGGGCGCACCTTGTGCGCACGGCGCAGCGCGCGCACGGCCGCTTCGTTGGTGCCGGTCAGCTGGGCCAGGCGGGCGTCGGAGAAGCCGGCACGCTTGAGCTTGCGCAGGCGCGCCGCATCCAGGGTGTCGATGCCACCGGCGGCGACTTCGCCTTCGGCGGTGATGATCTCTTCGATCTGGTCCAGGAACCACGGATCGATGAAGGACAGCGCATGGATTTCTTCCACGCTCATGCCAGCGCGGAAGCCGTCAGCCACGTAGAACAGACGCTCCGGGCCGGGAGCCTTCAGCTCGCGGCGCAGGGTCTGCATGTCGTCCTCGTTGCCCAGGTCCAGCTCGGTCGGGTCGAAGCCCACTTTGCCGGTTTCCAGGCCACGCAGCGCCTTCTGCATCGATTCCTGGAAGGTGCGCCCCATCGCCATCACCTCGCCCACCGACTTCATCTGGGTGGTCAGGCGGGCATCGGCGGCCGGGAACTTCTCGAAGGCGAAGCGCGGGATCTTGGTGACGACATAGTCGATCGACGGCTCGAACGAGGCCGGGGTCAGGCCGCCGGTGATCTCGTTCTTCAGTTCGTCCAGGGTGTAACCCACGGCCAGCTTGGCGGCGACCTTGGCGATCGGGAAGCCGGTGGCCTTGGAGGCCAGCGCCGAGGAACGCGAAACGCGCGGGTTCATCTCGATCACCACCACGCGGCCGGTGTGCGGATTGATGCCGAACTGCACGTTCGAACCACCGGTATCCACGCCGATCTTGCGCAGCACGGCGATGGAGGCATCGCGCAGGCGCTGGTATTCCTTGTCGGTCAGGGTCTGCGCCGGGGCCACGGTGATCGAGTCACCGGTGTGCACGCCCATCGGGTCCAGGTTCTCGATGGAACACACGATGATGCAGTTGTCCGCGGTATCGCGGACCACTTCCATTTCGAATTCCTTCCAGCCCAGCACCGATTCTTCCACCAGCACTTCGGTGGTCGGCGACAGTTCCAGGCCACGGGTGACGATGTCGATCAGCTCTTCGCGGTTGTAGGCGATGCCGCCGCCGCTGCCGCCCAGGGTGAAGCTCGGGCGGATGATGGTCGGGTAGCCGACGCGGGTCTGGATATCCAGCGCTTCTTCCAGCGTGTGCGCGACAGCGGCAGACGGGCATTCCAGGCCGATCTCGCCCATCGCCACGCGGAACAGCTCGCGGTCTTCGGCCATGCGGATCGCTTCGCGCTTGGCGCCGATCAGCTCGACGTTGTACTTCTCCAGCACGCCGTTGTCGGCCAGGTCCAGTGCGCAGTTCAGCGCGGTCTGGCCGCCCATCGTCGGCAGCAGCGCGTCGGGCTTCTCCTTGGCGATGATCTTCTCGACCGTCTGCCAGTTGATCGGCTCGATGTAGACGGCGTCGGCCATCTCGGGGTCGGTCATGATGGTGGCCGGATTGCTGTTGACCAGCACCACGCGGTACCCCTCGTCGCGCAGTGCCTTGCAGGCCTGCGCGCCAGAGTAGTCGAACTCACAGGCCTGGCCGATGACGATCGGGCCAGCACCGATGATGAGGATGGTTTTCAGGTCAGTACGCTTTGCCATTTTCTTCTCTAGGTCGGTACAGCGTGACAAGGGGGAGTGATCGCACGCTGACGATCAGGAAATCTGTTCCGCGTCGAAGTCGATGCGGCATTCGCGCTTGAGCGCGGCGGACATCGTTTCGCCTATGTTTTCCGGCATCCCGCCGTCGGCAGCCAGGCCGTCGATGAAGCGCTGGAACGCGGGGGTGCCCATGAACCGGGCAATCTCCACCTTGTTCGCTTCGCTCACCTCGGGTCCCTCGCTGGCCATGCCCTGCTGGGCCGCCGCGCTGGCCTGGAAGGTGCGGACCATGTCGGCACCGGCCGGCGTGGCCATGAACTGCTTCCATTCGCCGACCAGCACCGCCCCGTCTTCACCGAGATTGCCGGCGATCTGCTGCTGGAAGTGGGCGTCGAGCAGCTTGCCGATCTGGGTGGACGCACAATCACGCCCGCCCTGGTCCAGCGCCTTCAGCGTCGGGGAGATGCTGAACAGCACTTCGGCGCTGCTCTTGCCCAGCCCGTGCATGCCGAGCTGGTGCATGATCACCGCCACCTCGGCCGGCGTGGCCGGCTGGGCGCTTGCGGTACCGGCCAACAACAGCCCGGCCAGCAGTGCGCTAACGCGCATCAGGCGCGGGCCTCGGCCATCAAGGTCACGAAACGATCAAACAACGGGCCGACGTCGGTCGGTCCGGGCGAGGCTTCGGGGTGGCCCTGGAAGGAGAACGCCGGCACGTCGGTGCGCGCGATGCCCTGGTTGGTGCCGTCGAACAGCGAGCGGTGGGTCACCCGCAAGGTAGCCGGCAGGGTCGCTTCATCCACCGCGAATCCGTGGTTCTGCGAGGTGATCATCACCCGGCCGCTGTCCAGGTCCTGCACCGGATGGTTGGCGCCGTGATGGCCATGGCCCATCTTCAGCGTCTTCGCGCCGGAGGCCAGTGCCAGCAGCTGGTGGCCCAGGCAGATGCCGAAGGTCGGCACCTTGGCCTCAAGCACGGTCCTGATCGCGCTGATCGCGTAGTCACACGGCTCCGGGTCACCCGGGCCGTTGGACAGGAACACGCCGTCCGGCTTCAGCGCCAGCACGTCGGCCGCAGGGGTCTGCGCCGGCACCACGGTCACATCGCAGCCGCGCTCGGCCAGCATGCGCAGGATGTTGGTCTTCACACCGTAGTCGTAGGCCACGACCTTGTACTGCGAGGGCACGCTGACGAACGCGTTGGCATCCAGGTCGAGCTGGCCTTCGTTCCACTGGTAGGTGGTTTCGGTCGACACGACCTTGGCCAGGTCCATGCCCTTCAGGCCGGGGAAGCTACGTGCCGCCTCCAGTGCCTTCTCCACGCTGATGCCCTCGCCTGCCATCAGCGCACCGTTCTGTGCGCCCTTCTCGCGCAGGATGCGCGTCAGCTTGCGGGTATCGATGCCCGAGATGGCCACCACGCCACGCTGCAACAGCCAGTCCTGCAGGGAAACCTGGCTGCGCCAGCTGCTCGGGCGGCGCGGCACGTCGCGCACGATCAGGCCGGCCGACCACACCTTGGACGCTTCATTGTCCTGGTCGGTCATGCCGGTGTTGCCGATATGCGGGTAGGTCAGCGTGACCATCTGCCGGGCGTAGGACGGATCAGTCAGCACTTCCTGGTAACCGGTCATGGCGGTGTTGAACACCACTTCACCGACGGACAGGCCGGGCGCGCCTACGGATTCGCCCTCGAATACGGTGCCGTCTTCGAGGACGAGGATTGCGGCTTGGGTCACGGAAATCTCACTTTGGCTACCGATGGGGTACCGAAGGTCACGCCTGCGCTCACGGTAAAAACCGGTTGCAAAAAAGCGCGGACGTACGGTTCAGGACCGGTCCGGCTATCGTGTTTCGGCGAGTGCGAATTGTAGACGCATGCGGGGTCCGGCGCCAGCACCACGTTGCAGGTAACGCCGACCCATGGTCGGCGAGCGCACCCCGGCGCGTGCAGCAGCCCCTGACCGGTAGCGCCGACCCATGGTCGGCGAGCGCAGCGGGCCCTTCGCGCAGTGCCCCCCGAGCACCCCGTTCAGCCGTTCAGCAGATCCCGCACCCGATAGCTCCCCGGTGCCCGTTCAGCCAGCTGCCGCGCAGCAAACAGCGCGCCGCGGGCGAAGATGTCGCGGTTGGTCGCCCGGTGCACCAGCTCGATCCGCTCGCCCAGCCCGGTGAACTGAACGAGGTGCTCACCGACGATGTCGCCGGCGCGCAGGCTGGCATACTGCGGCGTAGCCCCGCCACGCCCGGCCGCAGCCCCCAGCGTCAGCGCGGTGCCCGAAGGCGCATCCAGCTTGCGGGTGTGGTGCGATTCGACGATGTCGCAATCCCATCCAGCCAATGCCTGTGCGGCGCGCTCGACCAGTTCATCCAGCACCGCCACGCCCAGGCTGAAATTGGACGCCCACACCAGCGGTATCGCCTTGGCCGCCGCATCCAGTGCATCGCGCTGCGCCTGGCTGATGCCGGTGGTGCCGGAAACCAGCCCCGCGCCGCGCTCCACGCACAGCGCCAGGATCGCATCGAAGCCTTCGGGCAGGCTGAAGTCGATGGCCACATCGAACGGCGGAGCGCCGTGCAGTTCCTTGGCGGCGAAATGCGGGATGCCGTCCACCACCCGCTGCGCAGGCGCGCGGCCGGTGTAGGCCCCCACCACGATCAGCGTATCGGTATGTTCGGCGGCCAGCCGCAGCAGGGCCTGGCCCATGCGCCCGGAAGCGCCATGGATGAGCAATCGCAGGGGAGTCTGGTTCATCCGGGAAGGCTAGCGGCTGGCCATGCATTTGCACAGGGGGCACGGGCCCATCGCTCGCGGTGGATGCCTCTACCGCTGCGCTCGCCGAGCATGGCTCGGCGCTACCACGGCACGGCACGGCACGGCACGGCACGGTTCATCGCACCAGTAGTGACGGCCGCCGGCCGTCACACGCCCGACCCGCTCAGTGCGCCTTCGGCGGCGTCGGCCCGCAGCTGTCACACCCACCACAGGCACCCGCGCCGCCACTGGCTGGCGGTGCGATGCGTCGGCCCAGCGACTGCCGCCAACCCGGCCGGCCGGAGCGCAGCAGGCTCAGCGCCAACGCGCCACGCGCCTTGCGTACCGTCCCGGGGAACTGCTTCTTCAGCACCACCCACGCACTGGCCAGCACCGCCACCGCGACGATCAGGTACTGCAGCAGCAGGCCGGCCTCCATCAACCGCCTCCCAGCGCCACGGTCACCTGGTAGGTGACCAGAGCTGCGATATAGGCCGCGGCGAACAGATACACGGTGGCAAAGCCGACCTGCTTCCACGAATTGGTTTCGCGCTTGATCGTGGCCAGCGTGGAGATGCACATCGGGGCGTAGATGAACCACACCAGCAGCGACAGGCCGGTGGCCAGCGACCAACCGTCACTGACGATCGGGGTCAGCGCCGAGATCGCCGCATCGTCGTCCGGCGCCGACAGCGCATAGATGGTCGCCAACGAGGACACCGCCACTTCGCGCGCGCCCATGCCCGGGATCAGCGCGATGCAGATCTGCCAGTTGAAGCCGAGCGGGGCGAAGATGGCCGTCATCGCATGGCCGAGCTGGCCAGCGTAGCTGTAGTCGATGGCCGGCATCGTCGCATTGGCGGGCGCACCGGGGAAGGAAAGCAGGAACCACAGCAGGATGGTCAGCGACAGGATGATGCCACCGACGCGCTTGAGGAAGATCATGCCGCGTTCGTACAGGCCCACCGCCAGGTCGCGCGGGTGCGGGATGCGGTATGACGGCAGCTCCAGCATCAGCGGGTGCTCGCTCTTGTCGCGGCGCCACTTCTTCATCACCCAGGACATCAGCAGCGCGCTGAAGATGCCGGCCACGTACAGGCCGAACAGCACCAGGCCCTGCTGGTTGAAGATGCCGACCTTCCCATCGGGAATGAACGCGCCGATCAGCAGCGCATACACCGGCAGGCGCGCCGAGCAGGTCATCAACGGGGCCACCAGGATGGTCGCCAGGCGATCACGCGGATCCTGGATGCTGCGCGTGGCCATGATGCCGGGCACCGCGCAGGCGAAGCTGGACAGCAGCGGGATGAACGAACGCCCGGACAGCCCGGCCGAGGCCATCATCCGGTCCAGCAGGAACGCCGCACGCGGCAGGTAGCCGGACTCTTCCAGCGCCAGGATGAAGGCGAACAGGATCAGGATCTGCGGCAGGAACACCACCACTCCGCCCAAGCCGGCGATGATGCCATCGGTGACCAGGCTGGACAGCGGACCTTCCGGCAGCACCGCGCCGGCCTGCTCGCCGAGCCAGCCGAACAGCGCCTCGATACCATCCATCATCGGCGTCGCCCAGGCGAACACCGCCTGGAAGATCATGAACATCACCACCACCAGGGTGGCCAGGCCGAACACCGGATGCAGCAGCCAGCGGTCCAGCGCGTCATCGATCTTGGCGGTGCGGGTGGGCATGCTGACGGCGGCATCGAGGATCCCGCGTACCTGCGCGTGGTAGTCGATGCCCTGTCCTTCCACGGCCGCCACCGGTGCGCCGAGGTGCGGCACCATCGCATCCAGCCGCTCCACCAGTGCCTGTGCGCCATGCTTGCGCACCGCCACGGTTTCCACCACGGGCACGCCGAGCGCACGTTCCAGCGCCGGCACATCGATCCTGATGCCACGACGCTCGGCCGCGTCGACCATGTTCAGGGCCACCACCATCGGCTTGCCCAGCTCACGCAGTTCCAGCGCGAAGCGCAGGTGCAGTCGCAGGTTGGTCGCATCGATCACGCACAGCAGTACGTCCGGTGCCGCCTCGCCGGGGTAGAAACCACGGCACAGGTCACGGGTGATCGCCTCGTCCAGGCTGGCCGGCTGCAGGCTGTAGGCGCCCGGCAGGTCGAGGATGGCGAACTCGCGGCCAGATGGCGCGCGCATCCGGCCTTCCTTGCGCTCCACGGTCACGCCGGTGTAATTGGCGACCTTCTGCCGGCTGCCGGTCAGCTGGTTGAACAGCGCGGTCTTGCCGCTGTTCGGATTGCCGACCAGGGCCACGCGCAGTGGCAGGCTCGCCGCGCTCATGCCGGCACTCCCTGTTCAGCGCTGACCTGGACGCGAGCGGCTTCACTGCGGCGCAGCGCAAAGCGGGTGAAGCCGACCTGCACCAGCAGGGGTTCGCCACCGACCGGGCCACGCGCCACCAGACGCACGGACTCGCCCTGGACGAAGCCAAGCTCCCTCAGGCGACGGGCGATGGTGTCGTTGGCGTGCGTGTCATGGACGGTTTCGACCACGGCGTTGGTTTGCAAGGGCAGATCGGACAGCGTCACTCGCGCACTTTCCAGTGATAAGAATGGTTATCAATTCTAACATCGCCGCGCCGCGTCATGGCCCATGACCTTTGGGCCGCTATGATCCATACAGGTATCGAGTATTTGCGGACTTTATGACGGATCCCCTGCTGGTCGAGCGCTCTGGCGCCCTGCTTACCCTGCGCCTGCACCGCCCGGCGCTGCACAATGCCTTCGACGACGGCCTGATCGCCCAACTGACCGGTGAGCTGGCGCAGGCCGGACGCGACCCTTCGGTGCGCGCGGTCGTGCTGGCCGGCGAAGGTGCCTCGTTCTCCGCCGGCGCCGACCTGCACTGGATGCGCGGCATGGCTGCAGCCAGCGAATCGGAAAACCGTCAGGATGCGCTGGCGCTGGCCCGGTTGATGCGCACCCTGGACGAACTGCCCAAACCGACGCTCGCACGGGTGCACGGAGCGGCATTCGGCGGCGGCGTGGGCCTGGTGGCCTGCTGCGACATCGCCATTGCCGCCGACAGCGCACGCTTCGGGCTGACCGAAAGCCGGCTGGGCCTGCTGCCGGCGGTCATCTCCCCCTACGTCATCGCCGCCATCGGCCCGCGCCAGGCGCGGCGCTGGTTTGCCACCGGCGAGCACTTCGATGCCGCCACGGCGCTGCGCATCGGCCTGGTCCACGCCGTGGTGGCGGGCGACCAGTTGGATGCCGCGGTCAAGCAGCAGCTGGACCTGCTGCTGGCGGCCGGACCGATCGCCACCGCAAGCGCCAAGACACTGGTCCGTGATGTGCTGGCCAACCCCGACGCCGATGCGCGCGACCAGGCCAATGCCGAGCTGATCGCCCGCCTGCGGGTATCGGCTGAGGGCCAGGAAGGACTGGGCGCCTTCCTCGACAAGCGTCCGCCGGGGTGGGCTGCCCTCACCTGACCCGACGCCTTCACGCCGCGGCGGCTGGGCCGGGCCGATGCTGCGCGCATCCGCCCCGTCTGGTGAAGCCGTTCATGCTGCGGGCTGGCCGGTTGCTGCGACGGCCCGCGTATATCTCTCTCGTGGCCACCCCTGCGTGCGCCACTTCATCTACAGGACGTTCCGTGATCGTTGCCTGCTGCCCTGCCCTTGCCTGCCCTGCCGCCCGCCCCACCCACGGGAGGCGCAGGGATGTCTGATTACGTCCGCATCGTCGAAGTAGGCCCGCGTGACGGCCTGCAGAACGAGAAACAGCCGGTCAGCACGGCTGACAAGATTGCCTTGATCGACCGGTTGTCGGCCACCGGCCTGCGCAGCATCGAAGCCACCAGCTTCGTCAGCCCGCGCTGGGTGCCGCAGTTGGCCGATGCCGCCGAGGTGTACGCCGGCATCCAGCGTGCACCGGGCGTGGCCTATCCGGTGCTGGTTCCCAATGAGCAGGGCTACGACCGCGCGTTGGCGGCGGGGGTGCAGGAAGTAGCGGTGTTCACCGCCGCTTCGGAAACGTTCAACCGCACCAATACCAATGCCGGCATCGACGAATCGCTGGCGCGCTTTGAACCGATCCTGCGGCGTGCCGCCGACGATGGCGTGCGCGTGCGCGGCTACGTGTCCACCGTGCTCGGCTGCCCCTATCAGGGAGAGGTTGCAGTCAGCGAGGTAGTGCGCGTGGCGCGCGCCCTGCATGGCATGGGCTGTTACGAAATATCGCTCGGCGACACCATCGGTGTGGGCACGCCGCGCAAGGCGCGGGCCATGCTGCAGGCAGTCGCTGCCGAGGTGCCGATGCATGCGCTGGCCGTGCATTTCCACGACACCTACGGCCAGGCCGTGGCCAACATCGCCAGCTGCGTGGAGGCCGGCGTGCGCGTGGTCGACAGCGCGGTCTCCGGCGCCGGTGGCTGTCCGTATGCGAAGGGCGCCAGCGGCAACGTGGCCAGCGAAGATGCGGTGTACCTGCTGCACGGGATGGGGATGCGGACCGGCGTGGAGCTGGAGCCGCTGGCCGGGATCGGCCGCTGGCTGTCGGCGCTGCTGGGCCGGCCCACCGGCAGCCGCGTCGGCAAGGCGATGGCACCGACATGAGCCGCCGCGGCCCGTGCGACGACCTGGCCGCTGGCGGACACCCCGCCACGCAGAGCGACGCACGGGCCGCACTGGACCACGCCCTTTCCCAGCCCCATCGTGCCGAACAGCACGCACTGCTGCAGCAGGCCCGTCAGGCGCTGGACGAAGCGATGCAGCAGCGGCAGGACGCCGAGCAGCGCTATGCCGCCCTGTTCGATGCGGTGCCCGACCCGGTCAGCATCCTCAGTTCGACCGGGGTGGTGATGGACCTCAACCGCGCCGGTGTGCGCGCCTACGGCCGCCCGCGCGAGGCCATCGTCGGCCAGCCGATCGAACTGTTGAACCCGGACCTGCCCAGCGATCACCTGGAACCGGTCTGGGCCGCCCTGCAACGCGGCGACACCTATGTCATCGAAGTCACCAACATGCGCGGTGACGGCAGCCGGTTCCCGGTGGAGGTGCACTCGGCCGGCTTCGAACTGCAGGGCGAACCGTGCATCGTGGCGGTGGCGCGCGACCTGAGCGGGCGCTGGCAGGCCGAGTCCCGCTATCGCCTGTTGATGGAATCCATCGACAAGGGCGTGATCCTGTTCGATCGCGAATTGCACGTGCTATCGGCCAACCCGGCCGCGCACCGGATCCTGGGCACGGCCGGCACCGGTTCCAGCCTGCAGACCCTGCTCGACCCGCGCGACTGGATCGTGGTGGACGAACACGGGCACCTGCTGGGCCATGACCAATGGCCGGCCAACCGTTGCTTCCAGGCGGGCCGGGTCATCCGCAGCACCATCGTCGGGCTGTACCACCGACCGCGCGGCCGCATGCTGTGGTTGTCGATCACCAACGTGCCGGTGTTCGGCAACGGGCGCGACCACGCCGACCATGTGTTCGCGATGTTCAGCGACATCACCGAACTCAAGCGCAACAACGCGCTGTTCGACCGCGCCCAGTCGTTGGCCCACATCGGCGGCTGGGAGTGGGATCGCGGCCTGGCGCGCCTGTACCTGACCGACGAAGCGCGCCGGATCCTCGGCCAGGATCTGCCGCTGGATGACATGCCCGAGCTGATGGAGTGCCTGCGCAGCGATGACCGGCTGGCCCTGCAGCAGGCGCTGGCGGCCAGCGTGGAGGCGCGCAGCAGCTTCACCCTGGAACTGCGCGGCCAACGCGCCGATGGCCACACCTTCTGGGTGCGCATGATCGGCGAGGTGTCGGAAGGCGACGTGGACGCCGCGCGCATCGCCGGCACCGTGCAGGACATCACCGAGCGCAAGCAGGCCGAGGAAACCCTGCGCATCCAGGCGCGTACCGATCCGCTGACCGGCATCATGAACCGCGATGCGGTGCTCAGCGACCTGGGGGTGCGGCTGTCCAATCCGACCCACTGCAAGGTTGCGGTGCTGTACATCGACCTGGACCGTTTCAAGACGGTCAACGATCTGCTGGGCCACAGCGCAGGCGATGAACTGCTGGTGGAGGCCACCCGCCGGATCGCCCACGCAATCGGCACCGAAGGGCTGCTGGCGCGCTTTGGTGGTGATGAGTTCCTGGTCATCTGCGATACCCGCGACCAGCCCGACCAGCCCGAACGGCTGGCCCAGCGCATCACCGCTGCGTTCGAACCTGCGTTTGCATTCGGCAACGACGAGTTCGTGGTCACTGCCAGCATCGGCATCGCGTGCGCGCCGCGCGACGGCCTGCGCCCGCAACAGCTGATCCAGAACGCCGACACCGCGATGTATGACTGCAAGCGCCGCAGCCGCAACGGCTGGCAGGTGTTTTCACCCGCGCTGGCGCAGGCCCAGCACGACCGGCTGCAGATCGAAAGCCGGCTGCACCGCGCACTGGAAGCCGATGAATTCCGCCTGGTGTATCAGCCGCAGGTCAATCTGCGCACCGGCGAGGTGATCGCCGCCGAGGCGCTGATCCGCTGGCAGAACGAGCAGCTGGGCGAGATGCGCCCGGACCTGTTCATCGCCCACGCAGAGAGCACTGGTGACATCGTGCGGATCGGCCAATGGGCGCTGCGCGAGGCCTGCCGCCAGGTCCGCCAATGGCAGGACGAAGGCCTCGGCCTGGTGCGGGTGGCGGTCAATGTGTCCTACCGCCAGTTCACCGGCGACGACCTGGCACTGAAGGTGCGCCAGGCGCTGGATGAGTTCCATCTTCCCGGCACCGCACTGGAGCTGGAGTTCACCGAGCGCGTGCTGATCGAGGACGCCCCGGACACCCTGCGCACCTTCGCCCGGCTGCGCGAGATGGGCGTGATGCTGGCCATCGATGATTTCGGCGAGGGCTACAGCGCGTTGAATTACCTGCGCCGGCTGCCGATCCACGGGCTCAAGCTCAGCCAGTTGTTCGTGGAGGGCGTGCCCGGTGACCGTTCGGACATGGCGGTATGCGAAGCCATCTGCGGGATTGCACGCAGCCTGGGGCTGGGCGTGGTGGCCGAAGGCATCGAATCCGAAGCCCAGCGCCGCTATCTGATGGGGTTGGGGGTCAATGTCGGCCAAGGTTTCCTGTTCGCCCCGGGGCTGACGCCGGAAGAGTTCGTGAGGAAGTTGAAGTAGGTTTTTTTGCGGTGGTGGAGCAGAGGCGGGATTTGTTGGCTGGGCCGGGCAGTTGTCGTGCGCCGCCACCGCACGGGGGAAAAAAGAAGAGCGGTAGCGCCGACCCATGGTCGGCGGAACCCATCAGAGCCCATCCCCCCCACCATCCGCCGACCATGGGTCGGCGCTACCAGGGCCGCCGTGAACCTGTCGAAGGTGGGGCGGGGTGGGTTGGCGGGGGTGTTGAGCGCCATGGATGGCGCGAAACAAGGCCCGCATGGATGCAGTCTTTGCCGTCCCCCGCCAACCCACCCCGCCCCGCCAACACACAGCCCCGCGGCTTTTGACGTTAGCCGTTGCTCCAGAACGCAGGCGCCGGGCTGCAAGCCCGGCATCCATACCCCCATCCCAACGCACTGCACAACGGCCCCGCACGCGCCTTCCGCTAGAATCGCGGACTCTTGAACCAGCAGGACCGTGCAATGCAGTTGTCCAACGTACGTGCCGTCATCACCGGTGGTGTTTCCGGCCTCGGCCTGGCCGTGGCCGAACACCTCGTCGCCCACGGCGGCAAGGTCGCGCTGTTCGACCTCAACGATGAAAAAGGCGCCGCCGCCGTCGCTGCCCTGGGACAGGCGAACGCGTCCTACCAGCAGGTCAACGTCAGCGACGAGGCCGCCGTGGCCGAAGCCATCGAACAGGCCCACGCCTTCCTCGGCGGACTCAACGTGGCAGTGAACTGCGCCGGCATCCTCGGCGCCGGCCGCGTGCTGGGCAAGGAAGGCCCGATGCCGCTGGCCGGTTTCCAGGGTACGGTGATGGTCAATCTGGTCGGCAGCTTCAACCTCGCCAAGGCCGCGGCCAACCGCATCCAGCACAACGACGCCGGTCCGGACGGCGAGCGCGGGGTGATCATCAACACCGCCAGCATCGCCGCCTATGAAGGGCAGATCGGGCAGGCCGCGTATGCCGCCTCCAAGGGCGGCGTGGTCTCGATGACCCTGCCGATGGCCCGCGAACTCTCGCGCTTCGGCATCCGCGTCAACACCATCGCCCCCGGCGTGTTCTGGACGCCGATGGTCGACGGCATGCCGCCGGCCGTGCAGGAATCGCTGGCCGCCTCGATCCCGTTCCCGTCGCGACTGGGCAAGCCGGAAGACTTTGCCAGCCTGGTCGCTTACATTCTCGGCAATACCTATATCAACGGCGAGACCATCCGCCTGGACGGCGCCACCCGGCTCGCTCCGAAGTGATTCCCCCGGGCGCCGGGACGGCGCCCTCCCCCAACCGACCTACACCACCATGAAAGCCAGCGATATCAAGAAGGGCAACGTCGTCGAATACAACAACGGCGTGTACCAGATCCGCGACATCGAACGCAGCTCGCCGCAGGGCCGCGGCGGCAATGTCCGCTTCCGTTTCATCATGTACAGCGTGCCGGGCGGCAACAAGCTCGACGCCAGCTTCGATTCCGATGACAACCTGCCGGAAGTGGAACTGCTGCGCCGCCTGTCGACCTACTCGTACAAAGATGGCGAAGCGTTCGTGTTCATGGACGACGAGGATTACACTCCCTACACCCTGGATGCAGACGTGATCGGCGATGACGCCGGCTACATCACCGACGGCCTGGCCGGCATCTACGTGCAGGTGATCGACGATCAGCCCGTGGCGATCCAGCTGCCGACCAGCGTCGTGCTGGAAGTGGTCGAGACCCCACCGGAGATGAAGGGCGGCACCGCCACCAAGCGACCGAAGCCGGCCAAGCTGAGCACCGGCCTGGAAATCATGGTGCCGGAGTACATCGCCAACGGCGAACGCGTGCTGGTCAACACCGCCACCGGCGAATTCGGCGGCCGCGCCGACTGAGTGTCGAGATAGTTATTTTCGCGGTGGCGTGCGTGGACTGGGCCGGACAGGTTCCGGTGGCGCCAGCCGAGGGTGGGGGAGAAAAAAAGCTGTAGCGCCGAGCCATGCTCGGCGGAATCCATCAGACCGCGTCAGCAAGGAGCCGCCGAGCATGGCTCGGCGCTACCCTGCGCGCAGCTCACTGCGCCGCGCTGAAACTCCCGCAGCCGTGCAGCTGGCGCGTGCCCACGGTCAGCATCGCCTTCGCATCGAAGGTCTTGCCACTCATATCGTCCTGGCACGGCACCCGCTGCACGCTCAACTTGATCGGCGTGCCATCGGCAGCCGCGCCGGCCCAGCCGTCCGGGCCATGTGTGGGGGCAACCACCTCGTACCGTGTCTGGCCGTAATCCACTTCCACGCGCAGCGCCGAAGCACCACCTGCGGCGACTTCAGCCAACCAGCCCGGCTCGTTGCCGGTCGCGCGGAAGGCGTCGGAGGAACGCCCCTCAGCGGCCGGAGCAACAACCGCCGCCGGCGCATCGGAAGGCCCAGCAGCGGCGGCCTCGCGGTTCGGTTCTGGATCCGCCGCAGGCTGGCAGGCGACGGCCAAGGCAACCACCAGCACGGTGGGCAGCAGGAAAAAAGATGGACGCATGTGCGCTCCTCGACATCATTCAACAGCACACCACGCTAACATCCGCACCGTCAACGCGAGGGGAAACGCCAGGCGTGGCGTTCAGATTCCCGCCGGAGCCGGCGTGGCGGCCTGCGCACGCAGATGCGTCCGGAGTGCATGCAGGTTGGCATCCAACGTGTCCAGCTCCTGCCGCTGCTGCACTGGCAGCTGCACGCGCATCTGCTGTCGCAACTGCTTCCAGGCCTGCGGTGCCTGCGTCGATGCTGCCAGCAGCCGTGGCTGCAACGCGGCGAGCTCATCGGCCTGCGGCAGTCCATACCCCGGCCCACCCAGCAACGCGCCGGGCTGCAGCCATTGCCCTGCCTGCTCCAGCAACGTCTGCAACTGCCGCGCCCCGTCGCTGTCACGTTCTGACAGCAGGGCACGCTTCAATGTGTCGCGCGCACGCAGCTCGGCGCGTGCGGACGCGGCCTGCTCCAGCAGCAGCAGGCCGGCAGTGGCGCGCAGCCCGCCACGTTGCAGCCACGGCGTACGCGTTGCGGCGTCCAGCTTCAGCCATGCCTGCGCATCACGCGCCGGCAGCAACAGTTCCTCGCGCGCCGCCGCGAACAGCAGGTCGTAGTGCTGGTCGCTGGATTCGAAGTAGTAGCCCTCGCGGATCGCCGCGGCGCGGTCATCCAGCACGCTTTCATCCAGCCTGCCCAGCCGCGCCAGCCTGCGCCGGAGCCCGCGTGGGCTGATGCGTTCGATGCCGGCCTCCTGCAGCGCAGGCACGCCCGCCTGCAGCAGCTTGGCCGTTTCCACCGCGCAGTTGTTGCCGATGAAGTAATAGCGACCGTCGTAGCTCCAGTGCACCTGCGCGCTGCGCTCGAGCAGGCCGGCAATCTCCTGCGCGGAGAGCTGCAACGGCAGCGAGGCAAGGCCGCGCAGTTCCACCTTGGTGTACTCATCCACTACCTGCTGCAGCGGCAGCACGAACAGGCGTGAGGGGTAGCCACCGGTCAGGCCACGCCAGCTGGACAGCTCGACATCACCCACGAACGCGCGGAACGACAGCACCCGGTGCTGGTCCAGGTCCAGCCGGCAGGCCGGTCCGGGCACCCTGCCCTCGCGGCAGATCACCAGCCGCAGCATGCTGTGGCCCCAGCGGCTCATCGGTACGTCGCCGCTCTCGGCGAACAGGTAATCCACCGCGTAAACGCGCGCCGGATCCAATCGCATCAGTTCAACCAGGCCTTCCTCCGCACCGGCCTGGAGAAGTGGCACGCCGGCATCGCAGTCCGCCTGCCGTGGCGTCGGGCCCAGCGTCGCGGAAAGCCAGGTCGCCAGCGCCGGACGGCGGCAACCGAAGTCCGCATCCAGCAACCAGTGCTCTGCATTGACCGCCAGGTATTCGGCGGCACTCTTGCGCTCGTAGTCGTCCGGGCTGCGGTCACTGAAACGATTCGCGCTGCGCCCCAGTTTCCAGGGACGGCGCTGCCATCCGGCCAGTTCGCGCAAGCGCGCCTGGCCCGACCATCCACCGGCCTGCGCGCGATCAGCCACGTGCACCAGTTCGTGGATCAGCGCGGCCTGCAGCACACGGCCAGCCGCGTCTCCATGGCCATCAAGCAGAGATCGCTGCAGCTGTATGTCGCCGGCGAACGCGCGGCCGGCAACATGCGTAGGTAGCGTATCGACCCAGCGCACCGGCACCTGCGGTGGCAGCGCCGCGCGCAGCGTGCCAGGCAGGCGCTGGGCCACGGCATCCACGGCGCGCTCGGCACGGGCGCGTTCGTCAGCGTCCAGCCCGTGCAGGTCAGGTACCAGCTCGAACCCCTGCGCGGCAGGTGCCAGGCACAGCAGCCACCACGCCAACCACGCGTGGCGGCGCATCGTCATCAGCGCGCGAGCAGCGCCTGGGCCAGCGCGAGGTCGCTGGTTGCGCGGGCCGCCGCATCCTGCTCACGTAGATGGACCAGCGCCGCCTGCAGGCGGGCGCCACGGATCTGGCCATCGCTGGCAACGAAGGCGGCTGCATCATCGCGCGCAGCCAGGATCACCTTGTCATCGCCGGAGCTGCTGCCCGACGAATTGGACGAGGCACCGGAGGCCGAGCCCGCCGAAGTTCCGGCGAAGCTGGAAGCACCGGCAGCCAGCGGCAGCGCCAGCAGGGACAGCGCGAAGGGAACCAGCAGCGAAGGCAGTCGGGTCATCATCGGTCTACTCGTGAAGGGATCGTGCAGAGCGTACCCGACCCCTGACGCAAACGGCAGCTCAGAGATCAAAGACCTTGCCGGGATTCAGCCGGGCTTGCGGATCAAACGCGCGCTTGACCGCCTTCATCAAGCCGATTTCGGCCGGCCCGCGGGTGCTGTCCAGGTAGGCTTTCTTGACCAGCCCGATGCCGTGCTCGGCGGAAATGCTGCCATCGAAACGTGCCAGCACCTGCGCCAGCAGCTTGGTTACCTGCTCACACTGCTGCAGGAACTCCGCATCGCCGGTGTCATCGGGCTTGAGCACGTTGATGTGCAGGTTGCCATCGCCGATGTGGCCGAACCACACGACGTCGAACTGCGGGTAAGCCTGGGTGATCAGCGCCTGGGTCTCAGCGAGGAACGCCGGCATCGCCGAGATCCGCACCGATACGTCGTTCTTGTACGGCTTGTAACGTGCGACCGCCTCGGTGATGCCCTCGCGCAGGCGCCACAACTGCGCGGCCTGGGCGTCACTGGCACTGATCACGCCGTCGATGACCCAGCCATTGCCCATGCAGTCTTCGAACGCCGCCATCGCCGCCGCCTCCTGCGCTTCGTCCCCGGCGGCGAATTCGGTCACCACGTAATACGGATGCACCTCGTCGAACGGCGCCTGCGCACCATGGGCCAGCACATGCCTGAGCGCCTGCGCGGTGAAGAACTCGAAGGCCTGCAGCTGCAGCCGCGCACGGAACGCAGCGAACACCTGCATCAGCACCTCGAAGCTGGGCACGGCGAGCAGCATCACGTTGCTGGCCGGCGGCGGATCGGTCAGCTTCACCGTGGCCTCCACGATCACCCCCAGCGTGCCCTCCGAGCCGATCAGCAGCTGGCGGAAGTCATAGCCGCTGGAGTTCTTGATCAGGCCCTTGTTGAGCTCCAGCAGCTCACCGTCAGCGGTGACAACCTTCAGCCCGGCAATCCACTCGCGGGTGTTGCCGTAGCGGATCACGCGGATACCCCCGGCATTGGTGGCGATGTTGCCGCCGATCGAGCAGGAGCCGCGCGCGGCGAAATCCACCGGGTAGATCAGCCCGTGCTCCAGCGCCGCGTTGTGCAGCGCCTCCAGCGGCATGCCGGCCTGCACCACCAGGGTCCGGTCCACCGCGTCGTAGCACAGCGCCTTGCTCATGCGCTCAAGGCTCAGCACCAGTTCGCCGTTGGCCGCCACCGCGCCGCCGGACAGGCCGGTACGTCCGCCCGACGGCACCACGGCGACGCCTTCGGCAGCACTCCAGCGCATCACCGCCTGCACCTCTTCCACGCTGGCCGGCAACGCGATGGCCAATGGTGCCGGAGTCCAGCGCCGGGTCCAGTCGCGCCCGTAATGCTCCAGATCAGCCGCGTCGGTCTTCAGGCGCAGGTCGGGAACGGCCTGCTGGAGGGAGGCAACGCGGGGATCGGTCATGGCAGTCCAGTCAGTCCAGGCAAACGCAGGCAGAACGGGAAAGCGTGCCAGCGCGGCAGCCCAGCGTCCAGCCCTGCGCGCGATCAGGAATGGCTACGTCTGCAACCAATTCCGCAGTGCACCATGGGCGGCTGCATCTGGCATAGTGATGAGCCCTTGTCCCACTGGCCGTGCCGTCCCATGTCGCCGAAGAAGACCTCCTACCCCAAGCAGGATATCCGCGTGTTGTTGCTGGAGGGGGTCAGCCAGACCGCCGTGGACGTGTTCTCTGCGGCCGGCTACAGCCAGATCGAACTGCATTCCAAGGCCCTGCCGGAAGAGGAGCTCAAGGCGCGCATCGCCGAAGCCCACATCGTCGGCATCCGATCGCGCAGCCAGCTGTCGGCCGAGGTACTGGCCGAGGCCAAGCGCGTGATCGCGGTGGGCTGCTTCTGCATCGGCACCAACCAGGTCGACCTGGACGCAGCTGAACTGGCCGGCATCCCGGTGTTCAACGCGCCCTACTCCAACACGCGCAGCGTGGCCGAACTGGTGATCGCCGAAGCCATCATGCTGACCCGCGGGATCCCGCAGAAGAACGCCGAATGCCACCGCGGTGGCTGGTCCAAATCGGCTGCCGGCAGCCACGAAGTGCGCGGCAAGACGCTGGGCATCATCGGCTACGGCCATATCGGCACCCAGGTCGGCGTACTGGCCGAATCGCTGGGCCTGCAGGTGATCTTCCACGATGTTGAGGCCAAGCTGGCGCTGGGCAACGCGCGCGCCGCGGTCAGCCTGGACGACCTGCTGGAACGCTCGGACATCATCACCCTGCACGTGCCGGAGACCCCCGCCACGCAGTGGATGATCGGCGCGACGGAACTGGCGAAGATGCGCCGCGGCGCGCATGTTATAAACGCCGCGCGCGGCACCATCGTCGACATCGCGGCGCTGGATGCAGCGCTCAGCTCCGGGCACATCGGCGGTGCGGCGCTGGATGTATTCCCGGTGGAACCCAAGGGCAACGGCGACCTCTTCGAATCCCCGCTGACCGCGCACGACAACGTGATCCTGACCCCGCACGTGGGCGGCAGCACGCTGGAAGCGCAGGACAACATCGGCATCGAGGTGGCGGCCAAGCTGGTGCGCTACAGCGACAACGGCAGCACCCTGACCGCGGTCAACTTCCCCGAAGTCACCCTGCCCGAGCACGACGGCAGCCTGCGCCTGCTGCACATCCACCGCAACGTGCCGGGCGTGCTGTCCAAGGTCAACGAGATCTTCTCGCGCCACAATGTCAACATCGACGGCCAGTTCCTGCGCACTGACGCGAAGGTGGGCTACGTGGTGATCGACATCACCGCCAGCGTGGAGCAGGCGGCCGCCGTTCGCGATGAACTGGCCGCCATCCCCGGCACCCTGCGCACCCGCGTGCTGTACAGCTGACCAGCGGATGGGTAGTGACGGCCGCTGGCCGTCAACGGTCAACGGTCAACGGTCAACGGTCAACGGTCAAAGGATAGAGGACGGCCAGCGGCCGTCGCTACCGGGCCAGCCAGCGGCGGGCCATCCGCCGCAGCGACTCATCCGCCTGCGGGTCGGCGACGATCTGCGCGATGTCGCGCCAGGCCAGCGCCAGCGACTCTTCGCTGATCGCGTAGGCTTCCGAAGCGCCCGCGCGGATCACGAAACGCACGTCGTAGTGCCAATGCCCCGGCACGTCGTGACGCTCCGGGATCCAATGCTTGTCCAGATCGAAGATCGCCGGATCGTCCAGTGACAGCCCGGACAGGCCCGATTCTTCTACGGCTTCAGTGAAGGCCACCCGCGCCAGGTCGTGATCGCCATCGGCATGGCCACCCAGCTGCAGCCATCGGTCCAGCTTGCGGTGGTGGGTCAGTAGAACCCGTTGCCCATCGGCGCTGACCAGCCATGCGCTGCCAGTGAAATGGCCTTCCAGCCGCTCGCGAAGAAACGGATCCAACGGATCATCCAGAAGTGTGCTGAATTCGTCAGACAAGTCGCCCTGCACAGGCACTTCAAGCGCGTAGCGGCGAAGCAGTTGACGCAACGGATCGTCAAGCAGGGCAAGGGTTGCGACAGTTTCCGACATGTCCGCCACGCGTTCAGCAAAAGTATCGGCCATTATCGCCAGAAAATGTTGCACATGCGGCTTGTGCATCACCTTCAGCTTTGGCTAAGGTACAGCGAGCCATTCGCATGGCCTTCACCAACCATACGCGCCGGCGGCAACGCATCGCCGGCCACCCCACGACCACCTAGGGAAGTACCGCATGCTGAAAGCTCTGTTGAGGGTCAAACCGGTTGAGCCAGCCGGACACGTTGACGCTGGCGAACCCATCGAAGGCCGCCTGGACGGCGAAGCCACCCTGAAACGGACGCTCACGGCAAAACACCTGATCCTGCTCGGCATCGGTGCGGTGATCGGTGCGGGCATCTTCGTGATGACCGGCCAGGCCGCGGCGTTCCATGCCGGCCCCGCCGTCACCCTGTCCTTCGTGGCCGCTGGCCTGGCCTGCGCACTGGCCGGCCTGTGCTATGCCGAGTTCGCCGCGATGATGCCGGTCTCCGGCAGTGCCTATTCCTATTCCTATGCCACGCTGGGCGAAGGCATGGCCTGGTTCATCGGCTGGTGCCTGGTACTGGAGTACCTGTTTGCCTCTGCGTCGGTGGCCGTTGCCTGGTCGGCCTATCTGCTGAGCTTCGTGACCACCACGCTGGACATGCCCTTCCCGGCCGCCCTCAGTTCGGCCCCGATCGCCTGGGAAGGCGGCCAGTTCGTCGCCTCGGGGCAGCTGTTCAACCTGCCGGCGGTGTTGATCGTGGCGGTGCTGACCGGCCTGCTGTATGTGGGCATTTCCCAGTCGTCCTTCGTCAACGGCATCATCGTCGCGATCAAGGTCAGCGTGATCTGCCTGTTCATCGGCTTTGGCGCCTCGCACATCGACACGGCCAACTGGCAGCCCTTCATCCCGGAGAACACCGGCACCTTCGGTGAGTTCGGCTGGAGTGGCGTACTGCGCGCCGGCTCGATCGTGTTCTTCGCCTTCATCGGCTTCGATGCGGTGTCCACCGCCGCCGGCGAGACCAAGGATCCGCAACGCAACATGCCGATCGGCCTGCTCGGCTCGCTGGCCGTCTGCACCATCATCTACGTGATCGTGTGCCTGGTGCTGACCGGCCTGCTGCCTTACCAGCAGCTGGGAACCGCCAAGCCGGTCGCCACCGCGCTGGAAGCTTATCCGCAGCTGGCATGGCTGAAAACCGCCGTGGAGATCGGCGCCATCGCCGGCCTGTCCTCGGTGATCCTGGTGATGATGATGGGCCAGACGCGCATCGCCTACACGATTTCCCGCGACGGCCTGCTGCCGGGCTTCCTGGGCAAGGTCCATGCGCGCTTCAAGACGCCCTACGTGGCCACCATCATCGTCGGTGTCATCGCCGCGGCACTGGCCGGCATGATGCCGCTGAACGTACTCGGTGAACTGGTGTCGATGGGCACCCTGCTGGCCTTCGCCACCGTCTGCGTGGGCGTGCTGGTGCTGCGCTACACCCGTCCGGAACTGGTGCGTCCGTTCCGCGTGCCGATGGCTTGGCTGATCTGTCCGTTGGGTGCGCTGGCGTGCCTTACCCTGTTCGCCATGGCCTTCCGCGAACACTGGCACCTGTTCATCGGCTGGACCGTGCTTGGGCTGTTGATCTACTTCGGTTACGGCATGCGCAACAGCAAGCTGGCCAAGTCCTCCTGATACATCGACGGGTCGGCTCCTGGCCGGCCCGTCTGCTTTGATACCAGCACATCCCGCAGGCACCGCATGCCTGCACGCACCGACAAGAACACACACCCATGCTCAAGCAACTGTGGGCCACCAAGCACCCGCACGCCGCCCACGAAGATGCCAACGGCCTCAGCCTCACCCGTACGCTGGGACCCTGGGGCCTGACCGCACTGGGCATCGGCGCAGTGATCGGCGGCGGCATCTTCGTCATCACCGGCCAGGCCGCCGCCAACCATGCCGGTCCGGCGATCATGCTGTCGTTCGTTCTGGCCGCCATCTGCTGCGGTTTCTGCGCGCTGGCCTACGCCGAATTCGCCGCGATGGTGCCGGTATCCGGCAGTGCCTACAGCTACACCTATGCCACCTTCGGTGAGCTGGCGGCGTGGTTCATCGGCTGGATGCTGGTGCTGGAATACGGCGTCTCCGCCTCGGCGGTGGCGGTCAGCTGGACCGGCTACTTCCTCAGCCTGCTCAGCCATTTCGACATCCACCTGCCCGCCGCGCTGGTCAGCGCGCCACTGGACGGCCAGCTGCGCCCCACCGGGGCTATCGCCAACATCCCCGCTGCGATCCTGGTGCTGCTGCTGACCTGGCTGTGCTACGTCGGCATCCGCAAGTCCTCGGCGATGAACATGGCGATGGTGATCCTGAAAACCGGCCTGATCGTCCTGGTCATCGCAGTGGGCTGGAAGTACGTGGACCCGGCCAACTGGCAGCCGTTCATTCCTGAAAACACGGGCCCCGGCCAGTTCGGCATGGAAGGCGTGCTGCGCGGTGCGGCGATGGTGTTCTTCGCCTACATCGGCTTCGAGGCCGTCTCGGTGGCGGCCCAGGAATCGCACCGTCCGCAGCGTGACATGCCGATCGGCATGATGCTCTCGCTGGTGATCTGCACCATCCTTTACATCGCCATGGCCGCGGTCATGACCGGCCTGGTGCCGTACACCCTGCTGGGCACCGATGAGCCGGTGGTGACGGCCGTGGCCGCCCACCCGTCGCTGGGCTGGCTGCGCGTAGTGGTGGAAATCGGCGCGCTGGTCGGCCTGTCCTCTGTGGTGCTGGTGATGATCATCGGCCAGCCGCGAATCTTCATGATCATGGGCCGTGACGGCCTGTTGCCGCCCCTGTTCACCAAGATCCACCCGACGTACCGCACTCCGCACATCAACACGGTGATCACCGGCATCGGCATCGCCCTGCTGGCCGCGCTGTTTCCGTTGGACGTGCTGGGCGAGCTGACCTCGATGGGCACCCTGATCGCCTTCGCCGCGGTGTGTGCCGGCGTGCTGGTACTGCGCCGCACCCAGCCGGACCTGCCGCGGCCGTTCCGCATCCGCGGTGCCTGGCTGGTCTGCAGCCTGGGCGTGCTGAGCTGCATGGCGCTGCTGTCGGCCATGACGTTCCACAACTGGATGCTGATGGGCGTGTGGACCGTGGTCGGTTTCGCTATCTACTTCGGTTACGGCTTCCGCCACAGCCGCCTGCGCCGGTAACAGGCAGCGGGTAGCGGGTAGCGGGTAGCGCCGAAGGCGGCGGCAGGAGCCGCTGCCAACGTCGCTTGCGACGGCCCGCAGGGTGCCGGTCAGGACGACCGGCATAGCCATGCTCGGCGAGCGCAGCGGCAAGCGACAGCGTGACGACCCGCGGTCCTCAGCCACCAACGGCCAGCGGCCGTCACTACCTAGCCGGGCACGCGCCCGGCCCGGCGGGACCGGATAGAATGGGGCGCATGAACGCGCCCCTTTCTCCGTATGACAGCCAGCGCCTGAGTGAACTGGCGCAGCTGCTGATCGACAACATCCGCGAGCTGGCCCAGGCCGGCTGGACACCCGCGACCAGCAGCAACTTCTCGCATCGGCTGGACGACCAGCATGCGGCGATCACCGTGTCCGGCCGTGACAAGGGCCGGCTGATCGAAGACGACATCATGGTGGTGGACTTCGACGGCAAGGCCGTCGGCCGCCCGCTGCGCCCGTCTGCCGAAACCCTGCTGCATACCCAGCTGTATCGCCGCTTCCCCGAAGTCGGCTGCGTGCTGCATACCCATTCCCCGGTGCAGACCATCGCCTCGCGGCTGTACGCACCGCAGGGCCACATCCGGCTGGAAGGCTACGAGCTGCTGAAGGCCTTCGCCGGCAACAGCACCCATGAGATGGCCATCGAGGTGCCGGTGTTCGCCAACACGCAGGACATGGACGTGCTGGCCGCCCAGGTCGACGCGCTGCTGGATACCCAGTGCCTGTGGGGCTATCTGATCGACGGCCATGGGTTGTACGCCTGGGGCCGCGACATGGCCGAAGCGCGCCGTCACCTGGAAGCGTTCGAGTTCCTGTTCCACTGCGAACTGGAACTGCGCCGCCTGCGAGGCTGAATCCGGAGGGGTCACATGGCCGATTGGAATCTGACCCCGCCGCGCCGCGCTGCTACCCTACCCGTCCCCCCGACGTTCAAGCTGCCGCCATGAGCCGACTGCGCATCTACAACGACACTGCCCCCGACGCCCCGTTGCTGGACTCCCAGGACGGCGCGCTGATCGCCGCCGAACTGCAGAAGATCGGCGTCACCTTCGAGCGCTGGCAGGCCAGCCAGCCGGTCGCCCCGGGCGCCAGCCAGGAAGAGGTGTTCGCCGCTTACCGCACCGACATCGACCGGCTGGTCGCCGAACGCGGGTTCAAGAGCGTGGATGTCGCGTCGATCGCGCCGGACAACCCGAACCGTGCCGAACTGCGGAAGAAGTTCCTCGACGAGCATTTCCACAAGGAAGACGAAGTCCGCTTCTTCGTCGCGGGGTCCGGCCTGTTCACCCTGCACGTGGGCGACAAGGTCTACGAAATCGAATGCGTGAAGGACGACCTGATCGCCGTGCCGGACAGCGTCAACCATTGGTTCGACATGGGCGATGAACCAAGCTTCGTGGCGATCCGCTTCTTTACTGAAGCCGATGGCTGGGTCGGTCATTTCACCGGCACCGACATCGCGCAGAAGTTCCCCCGTTACGTCCCTACCCAGGCCTGAAGATCCATGCAGCCGCGCGTCATCCTCACCGATATCGAAGGCACCACCAGCAGCATCTCGTTCGTCAAGAACGTGCTGTTCCCGTATGCACGCCAGGCGCTGCCCGGCTTCATCGCCGCCCATGGCAACGAACCGCAGGTCCGGCGCTGGCTGGATGCGGTGGCCACCGAGATCGGTGGCGCCTGCCAGGACAGCGTGGTGGCCGAAACGCTGCAGGGCTGGATCGACCAGGACCGCAAGCACACGGCGCTGAAGGCGCTGCAGGGCATGATCTGGGAATCCGGTTACCGCAACGGTGACTACAAGGCGCACTTCTATCCGGAAGTCGCCGCGGTGCTGAAGGGCTGGCATGCCGCCGGGCTGCCGCTGTACGTGTATTCCTCCGGCTCGGTGCCGGCGCAGAAGCAGTTCTTTGGCTTCAGCGAGGCCGGCGACCTGACCGCGCTGGTGTCCGGCTGGTTCGATACCGAAATCGGCGGCAAGCGCGAGGCGGACAGCTACCGCCGTATCGTGGCGGCCATCGGCGTGCCCGCCGCGGAGATCGTGTTCCTGTCCGACGTGGTGGAAGAACTCGATGCGGCGCGCGAAGCCGGCCTGCAGACGCGCCTGCTGGACCGCCTGGACGACTACCCGCTGCCGCGCAGCGGCGAGGGTACGCACGGCCATGACCGGGTAGAGAACTTCCAGCAGATCACGCTCTGAGCGAGCGGTCCTGGTAGCGCCGCCGCATGCGGCGCGGAACGGCCCTGGTAGCGCCGAGCCATGCTCGGCGGGGGCCCTCCCGCGCGCAGCCGCCGAGCATGGCTCGGCGCTACCGGCTCTCTTCCAGCACGTCGCCCAGGGTCTGCACGCGCAGGGCTGCGCGCAGCGTCTCGGCGTCACTGGCCGAGCGCACACGCAGCACCCGGCGCTCGCCCGGCAGCAGGTCAAGCAGGTTGTCCTTCAGCACCGCCTCGTTTGCCCCGAAATCGATCCATGCCGCACGCACCAGCCCGCGTGCCTGCAGCACCACTTCGAGCGCATCGCCCTCGCCCTGCAGGCTTGCCTGCAGCTGTCCGGGCTGCAACGCCTGATCGCGCGCCCCGACGAAGCCGACCACCTGCCGCGACAGAAGCCGCTGGTCCTGCAACAGTTCCACCACCGCAATCGTGCGTGCCGGATCCGCCCCACCCAGCAGGCGCGCATCGCTGAAACGCCCGACCTCGGTCGCTGATCCCGGCGCCAGCACCACCGCCTGTTCCTGCGTACCCCGCACATGCCCCTGCAGGTCCATCACCTGCAGCCGCCAGCGCACCGAGTGAGGCTGCGCAGTGTCGTTGAGCAGGCTCACGCGGGTCACCCCGTCGTCACGCAGCGCCGCCACGGCCAGGTCGGCGAAGAAGCGACGCGCCTGGAAATGCAATCCCTTCCAGTTGCCGTCGTGGTCCATGCCCGACCACGACGCACCCGGCCACACATCATTGAGCTGCCAGTAAAGCGAACCCATGGTGTACGGACGCGATGCCCGGTGGTGCAGCGCAGCCAACTGGATGCCTTCAGCCTGCATCACCTGGGACAGATACAGGAACGCGGGGAAATCAGCCGGCTCGCCATAGCCGAGTCGGATGTAATGCAGCAGCCGTTCGTTGCCCAGCCCCGCCATGAATTTCTGGTGTGCCTGGATCACCTGGCTGTCGATGCGCTGTTCGGCACGCGTGGCGAAGCGGTCCACCATCGCCTGCGACGGCCAGGACTGCAGGCCATATTCGGACATGAAGCGCGGCGTTTCTTTCAGGTAGGCGCCGACCGGCAACGCCGGATTGCCCCATACCTGCCAGTAATGCTTGTCACCGCGGGTGGAGTCGTTGGCCTTGTCATCCAGGTCGTTGCTGGGCGAGCTGGACCAGTACGGGACACCCAGGCCCTGTTCGGCCACCACGGCGCGCAGGTCATGCCCGAACAGGTCCACGTAGCCCTGCCACACGCGGGCGGCGAACGCAGGATCGGCCTTTTCCAGATCGCGGCCATGCCCCCAATCCTTCCACGCCGTTTCTTCTTCGTTGTTGCCACACCACAGCACGATGCTCGGGTGATGGCGCAGCCGCCGCACGTTGTCGCGGGCCTCGGCGACCACGCTCTGCCGGAACGCCGGATCGAACCCCGGCTGCATGCCGCCGCCGAACATGAAGTCCTGCCAGACCATCAGCCCGAGCTCGTCGGCCAGCTCGAAGTACGCGTCGTCTTCGTAGTAACCGCCGCCCCAGTTGCGCAGCATGTTCATGTTGGCATCGCGCGCGGCGGTGAGGAGGGTGCGCAGGCGGGCGGTGTCCACGCGTGCGGGGAACGCATCGAAGGGAATCACGTTGGCCCCCTTGGCGAACACCTCGCGCCCATTGATCACGAAGGCGAAGCCCTGGCCACCTTGGGCATCCGTGTCGCGCCGCAGCTCCACGCTGCGCAGGCCGATCCGGCGGCTGGCCTGCAGTGCTGGCTCGTCGCCCGCACCCAGCGCAACCCGCACGCTGTAACGGTCCTGCGCGCCCTGCCCGGCCGGCCACCAGCGACGCGGCTGCGGGACCTGCCACGGCACCTGCAGCGTCTGCGTTCCCGCCTTCAGCAGCACATCGCGGACCACCTGCACCACAGGCTTGCCGTCCGGATCGCGCACCTCCAGCCGCAGTGGCAGCGTCGCCTCGGCGCCGGCATGTTCGACCTCGACCAGAGCGGTCAACGCAGCGAGGTTGGCATCCAGCGCCTCAGTGCGTACCGCCAGGTCGGTCACCCGTTGGGCGCCCCACGTTTCCAGCCGTACGGGCCTCCACACGCCCGCGGTGACATAGCGCGGGCCCCAGTCCCACCCGAAATGGTAGGCCGGCTTGCGCACGAAGTTGCCGACCATCGCATCGCGCGGCTCATCCCCATAAGGCGAGGGATAGTTGCCCGCGATCTTGTGCGGCATCGCCTGCACGGCCGGCAGCAACCGGGTGATCGGCGAACGGAAGACGATGCGCAGCACGTTGCCCCGCGGCTGCAGGCGGCCGTCGACACGCGCCGTCCAGGTCCGGTGCGCATTGTCAGCACGCAGCAACGGCTGGCCGTTGAGCTCCACCTCGGCGAAGGTATCGAGCCCTTCGAACACCAGCTCGGCGTGCGGGCGCGCCAGCGTTGCCGGGTCCACATCGAAGCCGGCGCGATACTCCCAGTCCGCCAGCCCGATCCACTGCAGCTGCGCCTCGGGCGAACCGACATACGGATCGCGGATCAAGCCGGCGGCCAGCAGATCGGTATGCACACTGCCCGGCACCTGCGCCGCGCCCCAGCCTGCCGCTTCCGGATGCGCCGCCACCTGCGCCCCACCCGGCAGCAGCCGGAATTCCCAGCGCGCCTCCAGCACACCGGCCTGCGCCAGCACCGGCAACAGACACGCCAGCACTACCGCACCGAACCGCACCCACGCATCCCGGATCTGCATCCCAACCCCCGTCGCAACAATGATCCCGCCTCGAAAGCCCCACACCGAACGTGTCTGGCTCTGAACCCGCCGCGCACGCGGGAACCCGGCTGAGCGGCGGCGGGGAGGCCTGCGCAGGACCGTTGGAGCCCTGGACGGGCGGAAACGAGCCTGCAGGGAGGCACTTGCGGCGTGTCCTGCGCAGGCCTCCCCGCCGCCGCGCCCCAGGATCAAACAGGCGCCGCGCTTGTACTCAACCGGAACGCACCACGTTCAACACCTCATAACACGCGCCCATGGTGTGGTAATCCACCTTGCCCGCCGGGCTCTTCTCATCGCTGTACTTGCGGTTGTCCGCATCCAGGATGCGGAACCACGCACCGTACTCATGGTCGACGAAGTGCTCCCACGCATACGCCCACAGCCGGTCATACCACTCCCAGTACACCGCATCACCCGTCCTCTGCGCCAACACCGCCGCGGTCGCCAGCGACTCCGCCTGCACCCAGAAGTACTTGTCGTCGTCGCAGACGCTGCCATCCGGCGCGAAGCCGTAATACAACCCACCGCGCTCGTTGTCCCAGCTGCGTTCCACCGCTACGTCGAACAGATGGCGCGCCGTCGGCACCAGCCAGTCCGCCTGCACATGGCGATCCAGGATCAGCAACAGCTTGGCCCACTCGGTCTGGTGACCCGGCTGGAAGCCCCACGGACGGAACAGGTGCTTGGGATCATCCAGGTTGTATTTCCAGTCGATGTTCCACTCGCTGTCGTAGTGCTCCCACACCAGCCCGTCGGCCTTGGCGGCCTGGCGGCGGGTCATGATGTCGGCCAGCTGCAGCGCACGATCCAGGTAGCGCTGCTCGCCACTGCTCTCGAACGCGGCCAGCATCGCCTCGCACATGTGCATGTTGGCGTTCTGCCCGCGGTAGCCGCTGAAGTTCCACTGCGCGTCGGCTTCGTCACGGTACAGACCGTGCGCCGGCTCGTAGAACCGCGTTTCCAGCAGCTGCCAGGTCTCCTCCATCCAGCCGCGCGCTTCTTCGATGCCGGCCTTCAGCGCGCAGCTGTACGCCAGCAGCACGAAGGCGACGCCGTAGCAGTGGTTGGTATCGTCTTCCACCACGCCATCGCGCAGCGTCCAGGCATAGCCGCCGGTGGCCGGGTTGCGATGCACCTCGCGCAGGTAGCGCACGCCATGCTTGACCCCGTCCAGGTAAGCCGCATCACCGAACTCGCGGTAAGCCATGGCGTAGTCGAAGACGAAACGCGTGCTGCTCACCAGATGGCGATGCCCTGCATCGTAGACGCTGCCGTCGTCACGGAAGTAATGGAAGAAGCCACCCTGCGGATCGATGCAACGCGGATGGTAGAACGCCATGGTGTGGGCGATGTGGCCGCGCAGGAAAGCCGGCGAACGGAAGTCCGGAGTCTGGGTCATCAGTGCGATTCCTCGGTTTGCAGCAGCAGGTCGTTGACTTCATCGCGCGAGGGCATGGCCGCGAAAGCGCCCTTGCGGGTCACCGCCAGCGCACCGACGGCAGCGCCGAAGCGCAACACCTCGTGCATCGCCGCTTCGTCGTTGCAGAAGGTCGGCAGGTTGCTGGCATCCACGCCGCGTTCGACCAGTGCGGTCAGCAGGCCGCCGACGAAGGCATCGCCGGCAGCGGTGCTGTCCACGGTGGCGACACGGAAGCTGGTGGCCCGGCCCTGCGCGCTGCGCGTGTACCAACGCAGTGCGGCGGCGCCATCGGTGACCACCACCCAGCGCGCCTGCGCGGCGAACAGCTGTTGCAGGACCTGTTCGGCACCGCCCTCGCCCAGCGGCGCGGCCAGGAAGTCGAGCTCTTCACGTGACAGTTTGACCACGTCGGCCAGCGCCAGCGCCTGCCACAACGTCGGCAGCGGATCGGTGTCGGCCGGCCACAGCGCCGGACGCAGGTTGAGGTCCAGGCTGACCAGGGCACCGGCCGCGCGCGCACGCTGCATGCCCTCCAACGTCGCCTGCGCGATGGCCGCTTCGGTCAGGCTGTTGGAGCAGACGTGGAAGCAGCGTGCCTGCGCGAAGCAGTCCGCCTGGAAATGCTTGGCGCGGAACAGCAGGTCCGCCGCCGGCGGCCGGTAGAAGCTGAAACTTCGCTCGCCATGCGGATCCAGCGCGACGAACGCCAGCGCCGTCTTGGCCGCATCGGTACGTGCGATGTAGTCGATGCCCACGCCGTGCTGCTGCAGGCTGTCGGCGAGGAAATCACCGAACATGTCCCGACCCAGCATGCCCACGAACTGGGTATCCACGCCCAGCCGTGCGGCGGCAACCGCGACGTTGGCCGGCGCGCCACCGGCGTATTGCAGGAAGGCGCGCGGTTCGGCCGGCGAGGCCGGTGGCTGCGCTAATAGATCGATCAAAATCTCGCCGAAACAGACAATGGTGCCCATCTGCATCAGCCTCCGCGGGTCGTGTCAGCCGGCAGGCGTGCACCCACCAGACCGAAGAAGATGACGTAGCCGTAGCACACTAGCGGCAGGATGAAGCTCGGCTGCAGACCGATGTGGTCGGCCAGCACGCCCTGCAGGTACGGCACCAGCGCGCCACCGACGATGGCCATGATCAGCAGGCTGGAGGCCTTGTTGGTCAGCGGCCCCAGACGCTCGATGCCGAGCGCGAAGATGGTCGGGAACATGATGGAATTGAACAGGCCGATGGCCACCACCGAGTACAGCGC
The DNA here is from genome assembly GCF_014841975.1 of Stenotrophomonas sp. CFBP 13724. Classification (NCBI taxonomy): domain Bacteria; kingdom Pseudomonadati; phylum Pseudomonadota; class Gammaproteobacteria; order Lysobacterales; family Lysobacteraceae; genus Stenotrophomonas; species Stenotrophomonas sp. CFBP 13724. The sequence continues at coordinate 1,132,538 of NZ_JACYUW010000001.1, read as the reverse complement.
GACCTGGCCCGAACTGGCCATCGTGGCACCCAGCAGCACGACGTTGATGCCGGCGAACAGGGCCAGCATGTGCCGCGGCGAATAGCGGGTCAGCAGCGCCGAACCGGCGAAGCGGCCGATCATCGCCATCGTCCAGTAGGCGGACACGTAATGCGTGGCCTGCTGTTCGGTGAAGCCACCGATGGTCGGCATCGACAGGTAGTTGACCAGGAAGCTGCCGATGGAGACTTCGGCACCCACGTAGAAGAAGATGCCCAGCACCGCGAACAGCAGGTGGCGGTGGCGCAGTGCGGCAGCATAGGTGTGCTGCTTACCGTCGTCGACCTGCTCGGACGCCTCGCTCAGCGTCGGCAGGCGGAACAGGTAAACGAACAGCGCCAGCAGCGCCAGGGCGATCGCCAGGCCGATGTAGGGGCCCTGCACCGACTGCGCCTCGGCTGCACGGTAGGCGGCCTGTTCGGCTACCGACAGCGCATTGATCTCATCGGCGCTCTTGACCGTGTTGCCAAGGATCAACAGTCCGCCGAAGATCGGCGCGATCGCCGTACCCAGCGAGTTCAGTGCCTGGGCGAGGGTCAAGCGGCTGGAACTGGTTTCCACCGGACCCAGCAGCGCCACGTACGGGTTGGCGGCCACCTGCAGCACGGTGATGCCGGTGGCCAGGACGAACAGCGCGCCCAGGAAGGCGCTGTACTCGCGCAGCTCTGCGGCGGGCCAGAAGCCCAGCGCGCCGACGCCGGCGATCAACAGGCCGGCCACGATGCCTTTCTTGTACCCCAGGTGGGCCACCAGCCGACCGGCCGGCAGGGACATCAGGAAATAGGCGCCGAAGAAGGTGAACTGCACGAGCATCGCGCGCGCGTAATTCAGTTCGAACACCGCCTTCAGGTGCGGAATGAGGATGTCATTGAGGCAGGTCAGGAAGCCCCACATGAAGAAGATGGTGGTGGCCACGCCCAGCGCCATGCGGGTGTTGACCGGCGGTGCGCCTTGCCCGGGCGTGGTGTTCAAACGGGGCGTTGATGAAATCGGCATGCGGGTTCGCGCCTCGGTGCGCGTGGTTGAATGAGGAAGGGGAATCAGTTCGGGCGGGCGGCGCTGCTTTCGCGTATGCGCAGCTGCACGGGGGCAACGGTACGCTGCGGCGGCGCATCCGGGGCCTGCACACGCTGCAGCAGCAGCTCGGCAGCCTGGCGTCCGCGCGCCCGCGGATCAACGGTGAGGGTTGTCAACGGCGGCACGGCGACCGCCGCCTCGGGAATGTCATCGAAACCGGTGACGGCGAAATCGCCGCCGGGACGGATCCCGCGCGAGGTCAGGCCCAGCATCAGCCCCAGCGCGACGGTGTCGTTGTAGCAGACCGCCGCACTGGGCCGCCCACCACCGACGAACAGCTCGTCAACCCGGCGCGCGGCTTCCAGGCGGTTCGGCGCCGATTCGATCAGCCACTGCGGCGTGACCGACAGGCCGGCCTCGCCCAGTGCCTGCTGGTAGCCGGCACGGCGTTGTTCGCAGGAACTGGAATCGGCGTGGCCACCGAAGAAGGCGATCTCGCGGTGACCGCGTTCGATCAGGTGGCGGGTCGCCAGATAGGCTCCCTGCTGGTTGTCCAGCGCGAGGAAATCCCAGTCCGCGCCGACCAGTGCACGGTTGAACAGCAGCACGTTGGCGGTGGGGCCCAGGGCCTGGCGCACCTGCGCGGTATCGCTGCCTTCGGCCGGTGACAGGATCAATCCGGCCGGAGTGTGCTCCATCAGCGTGCCCAGCACCGCCTGCTGGCGCTGTGGTGATTCGCCGGTGCTGCCGAGCAGGGTCACATAGCCCTGGTCGCCCAGTGCTTCGTCGACGCCGGCGGCGAACTCGGCGAAGAACGGGTTGGACAGGTCGTTGATCACCAGCGCCACGCTGGAGGATGTGCGCCGGCGCAGGTTGGCCGCCGCGCGATTGTACACATAGCGCTGGCGGCGCAGTTCGGCCTCCACCTTGGCGCGCGTATCCACGTTCACCAGCGGGCTGCCACGCAGCACCAGCGACACGGTCGCCCGTGACACGCCGATCGCGCGCGCGATGTCGGTCACGGTGACCGCGCGGTCGCCGCTTTTGCGTGGCCCCTTGCTGCCGGTGGCGTCATTCATCCTGTAATGGACCCTGAGCTCTGGATAGGTACCTGAATCATAACGGCCCCAGCCGCGCGTGCACGATCATGCGCAGCACGGGGAGCCGAATGCCTCACTTCAGGACGCTGCCGGGTGCGGCGCAGAACGAGACCGGCAGGTCGTTGACCGCCGTGCCCCAACCCTGTTCCGCCGGCTGGGTGCCAAGCGACCACTGCAGGGTCGGGCCAGCGCGCAGCGCTTCCCAGTCCAGCCACACTGCCGATCGCGCGGCGCCGTCCACTTCCACGCCCTGCACGTACTGCAGCGTGCGGCCGTCCGCGCCGGGGGCACGCAGCTTCAGCGTGCGGCCGTTGCCCAGCGCCACATCCACCTTGGCGAAACGCGGCGCGTGCAGCAGGAACTCGCCACTGCCCGGCACCGCCGGGTACAGGCCCAGCGCACTGAACAGGTACCAGGCCGACATCGTGCCCAGGTCATCGTTGCCGGTCACGCCGTTCGGGGCGTTGGTGAACAACTGCTGCGCTGCGCGGACCACGGTGGCGGTCTTCCACGGCTGGCCGATCAGCGTGTACATCCACGGCGCATGCAGGTCCGGTTCGTTGTTGGGGTTGTAGCGGTACTGGTTGTAATAGCTGTAAGGGCCCACCACCCATTCCTTGCGCGCGGCCTGCAGCGGATCGGCCAGCAGCGCATCCATCGCGAAGAACGCATCCAGGCGCTTGCCGGCCTGTTCGCGGCCGTGCATCGCCTCCACCAGGCCCGGTACGTCCTGCTGGGTCAGCCACTGGTACTGCCAGGCGGTGCCTTCGTGGAAGCCATGGTGCGAGCGCGGGCTGTAGTGTCCATCGGACGGGGTGTACCACTGCTCGCCTTCGGTGCGCGGACGCGGGAAGCCGGTGAAGCCGGTTTCCGCATCACGCACCGAGCCATCCCATACCTTGCGCCAGTTGCGCCCGCGGGCACGCAGCGTCGCCGCATCGGCGGCGTGGCCCAGGCCATCGGCCATCTGCGCCAGCGCGCAATCGGCCAAGGCGTATTCAAGCGTCGCCGAACCGCCATGGTGCGGGTCCACGTCCATGCCCTTGGACGGGAACGCGCGGTCGTACACTACGTAACCCTTGTCCAGATAGGACGGGTTGCCCGAGCGGCCGGCCGCGCGCGAGTTCAACGGCGGCACGCTGAAGGCATTGCGGCGCAGGGCCGACCAGGCTTCCTGCTCGCGGCCTTCCAGTGCGCCGAAGCGCCACAGATCGGCCATGAACGGCGTGACCGGATCGCCGGTCATGATGTTGGTTTCGAAGTTGGCATAGCCCCAGCGCGGCAGCCATCCCCCCTGTGCATCGATGGCCAGCAGCGTGCGACCGATGTCACGGGCCACCTGCGGGCGGGTCAGCGCCAGCCACTGGTTCTGCGCGCGATAGGTATCCCACAGCGAGAAATACTCGTAATACGTCCAGCCGTCGGCGCGATGGATCGCATCGTCGTAGCCACGATAGCGACCGTCGGCATCGCTGCCGGTCAGCGGTTGCAGGAGCGCGTGGTACAGCGCGGTATACAGCACCGTGCGGTCGTCCTTGCTGCCCCCGTCGAGCTTCACCGTCGACAGTTCTTCGCGCCAGGCGTCCTGCGCCAGGCGGCGCATGCCATCGAAGCCGAGCAGCTTGCCGCCCTGCATGCCATCGCTGCGCAGGTTGGTGCGCGCACCTTCGGCATCCACGTGCGAGATCGCACTGACCGCGGTCACCGCACGGCCGTCGGCCAGGTCGAAGCTCAGCCACGCACCATTGGGCTTGGCTTCGCCTTCCATGCTGTGGCGCGCGCCCGGCAGGCCGCGCTCTTCGCCCCACACACCATGCGCGGTGAACGGACGGTCGAACTCGATCCGGAACCACGTCGTGTACTGATGTCCACCGCAGAAACTCTTGGTGACCAGCTTGCCTTCCACCACCCGGTCGCCGACGACGTCGATCACGCTGCCGATCACCGAATGGCGCTCGTTGGCCTGGCCAACATTCACCAGCACGTGGCCCTCTTTCTGCCCGGCGGCGAAGGTGTAGCGTTCGGCGGCGGCGCGGGTACGCGCGGTGGCTTCGGCATCGATCCCGCCGTAGCCGGTCAAGCGAACGCGGTAGTAGCCGGCCTGGCCGACTTCACCGGCATGCTCATAGGTGGACGCATAGGCCTTGTGGTCGAAGGCCTTGGGATTGGAGATATCGAAATCGCCGCCGGCGCCGATGGTGCCGGTGACCGGCAGCACCGAGACCTGCCCGCCCTGCTCCCAGCAGCCGGCACCGGACAGGAACGAATGGCCGAAGCCGCGGATTTTTTCGTCGTCATACCGCCAGCCGGCGTAATGGCTGCCGATCGGGCTGACCTGGATCAGGCCGAACGGGGCCGAGGCGCCCGGGAAGGTGTTGCCATCATCCTTGCTGCCGATGAAGGTGTTCACTTCGCGCTCCAGCGCGGCCGGCGCAGCCTGCAGGGCGGACGCGGCAGACAAAGCGATCACGCACGCCAGCGAGGCGATGGGCGTGAAGGCACGCAGGGGGAAACAACGTCGGAAGGTCACGTTCACGGGCTCCTTGGCGGGCGTTGGCGGGTCAGGATCCGAGCCGACAGGCCCGCGTCGCGCGATGCCGGCGCGATACCTGTTCGGTCGATTTAGATCGATTGAAGTAAACATGAACGTCCGCCCTCGCGCATCCTGCAGCGCAACATGGCGGACCATGCGGTGGCGAGGGGTGGAGCTGCAAACGTTTTCATATTGCGCAGCAGCATGCGACTTCAGTCAGGCCGTGTTAAAAAATGCGCGGCAATCGTTTAGATCGATCCAACTTCAAACGGTCACGATTGCCGGGTTCGGAATCCGACAGCAACGCCACCCGGTGCCCTGTCTCTCCCGCCCCACGCTTGCGGTCTCGCGTCAAAACATAAGATCGATTCAAGTATTTCGTATCAGCCAACGGTTCGATCCAGGAGAGGGAGAGAATGAATTACATGTCACACAAGCACGGTTGCCACGCCCTGTCGGCAGCCATCGCATTCGCCTTGGCGGCCACTGCGGCGCCGGCGTTCGCCCAGGACGCAGCACCCGCCACCCCCGCCGCCTCGCCCAGCGCCACCACGCTGGACAGCGTCAATGTCACCGGCTACCGCTACGCCATCGAAAAGAGCCTGCAGCAGAAGCGTGACGCCAACGCGGTGGTCGAAGTCATCACCGCAGAAGACGTCGGCAAGTTCCCCGACAAGAACGTCGCCGATGCGCTGCAGCGCGTGCCCGGCGTGGTCATCACCCGCGATGGCGGCGAAGGCAAGAATGTCAGCGTGCGCGGGCTGGATGCCGACCTGACTTTGACCCAGTTGAACGGCAACTACATCGCCACCTCGGAAACCAACAACGAGGCTTCGCGTTCGTTCAACTACACCCTGCTGCCGTCGAACATGCTGGAGAGCGCGGAGCTGTTCAAGTCGCCCGAAGCGCGCATCGACGAAGGCGGCATCGGCGGCACAGTGATCCTGCATACCCGCCGCCCACTGGAGATGGAAGCCAACTCCGGCTTCGTCAACATCGAAGGCGTCACCTCCGATACCAGCGACAGCGTGGATCCGAACCTGTCGGCGATGTACGCCTGGCACAGCAAGGACGAGCGTTTCGGCGTGCTGATCGGGGCGACCAAGCAGAAGCGCACCAACCGCAGCATGGAAGTCACCGTAGATGACTACCAGTGGTACGGCGCCGGCACCGAAGCCAAGGATGCCTACGGCAATACGCTGCCGCAGGATGGCATCCATTACTGGTGGGGCGAGTCCGGCTTCAACAACCAGACCGGTGGCAACTACAGCGAATTCTTCATGCCGACCTCGGTCAACTTCGGCGTGCGCGAAGAAGAGCGCGAGCGCACCGGCGGCCAGTTCACCTTCCAGTTCAAGCCGGTCGACAACCTGACCGTCACCGCCAACTACTTCCGCTTCGAGCTGTCCGGCGATTACACGCTGAACCAGGCCAAGATCCCGGAGTGGAACATCGCCCGCTACAACGGCGACGGCAACTGGGCCGGCGGCCGCCTGCTCAATGGCATGGACTTCGATTCCAGCGGCAGCATCGTCACCGGCGCGCAGTTCGAGAAGCTGCCGGGCAAGGCGTACTACTGCAGCGAAGCACAGGCCGCCGCCGCCGGCATGGCGCCGGGTGGCTGGGGCCCGGATGACTGCACCATCCCCACCCCGCAACTGAGTGGTGCCTACAGCCGTGAAAAGGCGCTGTCGCAGACCGGCGACCTGACCGTGGACTGGGAAATCAGCCCGCTGTCCAAGGTGACCTTCAAGGGAGGCCGCACCTGGTCCGAAGGCGGACCGTCGATCAACTTCCGCATGTCGGCCAAGCCGCGCCGCCAGGTCGATGGCGTGTGGCAGTCCGGCAACAGCTACAGCGCGTATGACCTGACCGGCACCCCGTCGGCCACGTTCTCGCCGGACCTTCAGGACCAGTTGATGGCTGGCATCGCCGAGATCGACACCGGCTCGACCGATTCGTCGTGGCGCGAAACCAGCATCGAACAGAACTACTTCCAGGCCGACTTCACCCGCTTGTTCGAAAGCGGCTTCATCGATTCGTTCCAGTTCGGCGTGAAGTACCGCGACGGCAAGGTCCATCGCAACACCGGCAACACCTACTGGGCCTGCCAGGGCGCTGATCCGAACGATTACGAGGCGCGCTACCAGGCCGGCAACTGTGCCGACCCGGAAAAGAGCGTCGCACAGCCGGGCTTCTTCCTGTCCAGCCCGATCGACGACATCGCCGGCGGCTTCAACGCCAACGTAATGCCGGGCATCAATTACCCGGCTTACCTGGCCTACCTCAACGAACGCTACGGCGGGATGCAGAAGCGGATCGAGCCGGACTTCGTCTACGACGTCAATGAGAAGATCTATTCGACCTATTTCCAGGCCAACTTCCGCACCGAACGCGTGCGCGGCAACCTGGGTGTGCGCCTGGTGCAGACCAAGCAGATGGCTTCGTCGAGTGATTCGGTCGAACGCTTCATGGATTACTTCGTCGATGGTGCCGATGGCAATCCGCTGGCCTGCCCGACCGGCACGCCGCCGGCCGGCACGGTCTGCGAATCCGGTTTCGTGCGCCGCGACGTGCGCGAGAAGACCTATGAACAGTCCAGCCTGAGCAAGACTTACACCGACGTCCTGCCCAGCTTCAACATCGCCTGGGACATCACTGAAAACCTGGTGCTGCGCGGTGCGGCCTCCAAGGTGATCGCCCGCCCGGGGTACACCAGCATCGCCTACCCGGGCGGCCTGGACTACATCAGCGAGGAATACAGCAACGACCGCCGCGTGGCCGGTGGCACCACCACCCCGGGCTGGTACGGGTCGGGCAGCAACAAGCAGCTGGAGCCGTTCGAGGCCCTGCAGTACGACCTCGGCCTGGAGTACTACTTCAAGCCGGGCGCCGTGGCCGGCGTGGCCCTGTTCCGCAAGGACGTGGACAACTTCACCGTGCCGGTGGTGACCGACCAGCAGATGGACGTGGGCGGTGAGATGGTGACGGTGCAGAACTATTCCACCGAAGCCAACGGCCGCGATGGTGTTTCGCAGGGTGTGGAGCTGTATGGCCAGTACACCTTCGACATGGGCTTCGGCATGCAGGCCAACTACACCTACAACGACACTAACCTGGCCTCGATCGTGCTGGACGGAGAGAACATCGGCGCCTCGCCGCTGGTCGGCAGTGCGAAGAACCAGGCCAACGTGACCTTGTTCTACGAGAACGACAAGTTCCTCGCGCGCGCGTCCTACAACCGCCGCGGCGAAGTGGTCGGTGGGCTCAACAACGGCATGACCGTGTTCACCGAGCCCTACGACCAGCTGGACCTCAATGCGGCCTACAACCTGACCGAGGCGCTGACGCTCACCGCTTCGGTGCTCAATGCCACCAAGTCCGAACAGCGCATGCACCTGGGGGGCGACACCAAGGCCCGCCTGATCTCCAACATCTACAGTGGCCGCCAGCTGTACTTCGGCCTGAATTACAAGTTCTGACCTGAAAAAACCCCGCCTCGCGGCGGGGTCCGTTCTCTCCGCGGCAGCCGCGCCTTGATGGGCGGCTGCCGTTCTTTTTTTCTGCTGCCGCTGCGCTCGCCGACCATGGGTCGGCGCTACCCTCGCCTGCTGCTCAGCGCTGGGCTCCCTGCAACGCGTAACGGGTGCTCGCGGTGAATACCGAACCATCCGGCTGGGTCGCGCGCACGTCCACGTTGTGCTCGCCAAGCGCCAGGTCGGTAGCCAGCGCGCCGCGCCACAGGTGCGGCGACGGGGTGGCTTCCGGCGAACGGTCATACCCGCGCAGGGCCGGGGCCAGGTCGTCGGCCACGTTTTCCGCCAGCAGCCGTGGATCGCCCTGGCGTACCTGCTTCATCGGCTGCCAGGGGCCGCCGTCGATGCGGAACTCCACGCGCGTGGCATCCTCGCCCATGTACACATTGGCGAACACGCCCCACGCCGGGTAAGCGCCCTGCCGCAGCACCTTCGGCGCATGCAGGCCGATCTGTTCGCTGTCCGCCGCGCCGGCCACGCGGTACTGCAGTCGGTACGCCCCGTTGCCGGCCACGTCCAGCAGCGCATAGCCCTTGGGCGTGCCATCACTCATGGTGCTGTCCGGCACGCCATGGCGATCCTTGACCCCGGACCAGAACGCGCCGCAGTTGGCGCCGACGTTGTACTCGTGCAGCGGCCTGTCGCCGTGCCAGCCATCGGCCGCGCCATGGTAGTAGTGCTGCTGGGTATGGCTGTGGCCGGTCAACACCAGCACGTTGCTGAAAGGTTTGAGCATCTCGAACAGGCGCTGGCGGTCGGCATGGCGGAAGGTTTCGCGGCCCGGCGCGGCGTCGAACAGCGGGATATGCATCCCGAGCACCAACAGGCGGTCCTGCGGCAGGCCCTTCAGGTACTGGCCGAGGAAGGCGAACTGATCCTCGCGCAGGCCGCCGATGTAGGTCGGTCGGGCTGCCGGATCGTAGACCACATCGTCCAGGAAAACGAAGCTCGCCCCGCCCTCCTCCACTGCATAGGTGTCCGGTCCGTACACCGCACGCCAGCTGTCCAACGAGTGCGCGTCGTGGCCGGCGTCGAAATCCAGGTCGTGGTTGCCGGGGACATGGAACCACGGGACACCGAGCTGGGTGGTCACCTTGTTGATGGCCGGATACAGCGACAGGTCGTCGTTTACGATGTCGCCCAGCGTGGTGCCCAGCCGCGCCTTGGTCTTCCCCGCCAGCGGTCCGACGATGGACTGCTCGTAGTAGCCGATGTCACCCCGCGTTGCAGTCTGCGGATCAGTGAACACCAGCATCTGGAAGCCGCGGCGGTTGTCGTGTCTTTCCGGGACGAGCGCGAAATCGTAGGCAGTGGCCGGTGTGGTGGTCGGCGCGATGCCGCGGTACTTCAACGCGGGCGATCCCTGCGGGACGTAATGGCGCCAGAACGCGGGCAATCCATCGGCGGCGCCCGGAATGCGGTAGCCGTCGGGCTTGATGACGAACACCGTATCGCCGGCCTCGACCGGCAGGCGATAGCTGCCATCGGCACTCGTACGCACGATGCTGCGGCCGTTGGAGACCTGTACGCCGCCCATGCCCGGATCGGTCGGCCCGCGACCGGACTTGCCATCACGTTCCTGGTAGACCCGTCCACTGACGGTGACCGCGTCGGCCCATGCGGGCGCGCTGGTGAGGAGCAGGCAGCACAGGCCTGCAGCATGCAGTTTCATGATCGGGGGCCCCGTGACAAAGACGGGATAGTGTAATGGCCGATGATGACCATCTGCCCAGCGTTGCGCATGGCGTGCCGGCCGACCAACCGGCACGCCATCGAGATCAGAAGCGCGCGCTGAAGCCCAGCGTGAATGAACGGCCGTAACGGTAGTAGCCCTGCGAAAGCAGCGGATTGCCGTTGATGCTGTAGGTCTGCGCTTCGTCCAGCAGGTTCTGGCCCTGCAGGCTGACGCTGAACATGTCGTTGATCTCGTAGGAGATGCTGGCGGTGAGCCAGGTGATCTCATCGGCCTGTTCGTTGTAGCCCGCACCGAGCACGTTGGTGGCGGTCACGAAACCATCGCTGTAGTCGGCCGTGGTGCTGATCGACCACGGGCCCTTCTCATACATCAGGCCCAGCGAGTAGACCGACGGGGCGATGCCTTCCAACGGACGTTCTTCCCCAGCCACGAAGCTCTTGGACCAATTGCGGGTGTACTGGGCGCGGAAGCCCAGTCCGTTCTCCCAGAAGTGCTGCAGGCCGGCTTCCAGGCCGTGCACCTTGGCGTAGTCGCCGTTGATCGGGCGCATCACGTTGAACAGGTATCCCGGCACGCCGATGTCCTGGCCCGGCTCCCAGCTGGTGGTGATCTGGTTGGAAATACGCTTGTAGAACACCGCCATGTTGGCGATGGACTGTTCGGCGAAGTACCACTCCAGCGAGACGTCACCCTGCTTGGCGGTATACGGCTTGAGGTCGACGTTGCCACCGTAGATCTGGGTGAACTCGCCCCACGACACACTGGCGGTGGTGTTGGTCGGGGCCAGCTTGTCCACTGGCGGGCGGGCCATGGTCTTGGCCGCGCCCAGGCGCAGCAGCAGCTCATCGGTGAAGCGCCAGGTGAAGTTGCCCGACGGCAGGATGTAGCGGTAGCTGCCGTCCTGTTGTACCGGGGTGGGATCGGCATAACGGGCGGTGTAGTTGAAGGCGCCGTTCTCGGTGATGCTGATGATCTTCGCATCCCACGCTTCGGCGCGGGTCTGGGTGCTGACCACGCGCACGCCCACGTCCGCGCTCCAGCGATCACCGGACAGATCGGCCTGCACGTAGAACGCGTTGGTCTTCTCCTCCACCCGATAGCTTTCCAGCGGGTTCCACTGCGGGGCAGCGTTGGCGTAATCGTAGACCGTGCCATCCGGGCGCGGGTTGCCGTTGTAGGCTTCCAGGCTGCGCAGGTAGTTCGGCACGTCAAAGCCCAGGAAGCTGCGCGGGAAGCGGGTGCCGACCTTGTTCATGAAGTTAGGCAGCGACAGGGTGCGATCCAGCACGCCACCGCCGAGGTCGGCGACGTTGATCGCGTTGTCCACCGAGTAGTAGTCGGCACCGCCGTTGAGCGTGTTGTTGACCAGGTCGCGACGCTTGCTGCGTTCGGTGCGGGTCATGCCGAAGTTCAGGCTGTCGATGCCCCACTCGCCGACATATAGTTTGCCGCCGACGGTGCCGCCGGTGATCTCATCCTTGATGTTGTCGCCGCGCAGTTCCATGTAGTGCGTGTTGAAGTCGCTGTCGTTGAACTGCCCGTTGGCCAGACCGGTGGACAGGTCGCGACCATCATCGAAGGTGGTGGTCACGTTCGGCACCGCATCGCGGGCCAGATCGATGCGGGTGACGTTGGGCTGGTTCATGCGCAGCACCACGTAGGTATCCTGGCCGCCGGACTTGCGTTCGGAGGTGGAGCGGTACACATCGCCGGTCATGGTCAGGCTGTCATTGACCCTCCAGCTGCCGTTGATGCCGAACAGGTCGGTGTCCACCACCCGGTGTTCGGTCTGGTTGAGCAGTTCCGGGTTCATCCGCTGCTCCGGATCCGGATTGTCCATGGTGAAGCCGGTGACGATGCCGTTCTGCACGTTGATGTCCGACCAGCGGCCCGGCGCGAACAGCGGATAGAACGACTGCTGGTAGGACACCTGCGGCGAATCCAGCCGGGTCTTCAGGCCGTCCACCACGATCCGTACGTCATCGTTGGGACGCCATTCGAACTTGCCGGAAAACGCCTTGCGCTTCTTGTCTTCCTGCACCGTACCGACGCGGAACTGGCCCGGTGCGATCAGCCCGTATTCTTCCGGATCCAGTTCGCCGTTGCCGTTCGGGTCGATGTTGCCACCCCAGGCATTGCCGCCCCAGCTGGGGTCGGCCGGGTCCGGGTTGCGGGTCCAGCCGCCGTCGTTGCCGGCGATATCGGTGCGGTCCTTGCGCTCGGCGTACACCGCGCCGATCAGCAGGCCCATGGTGTCATCGGCGAAGGTGTTGCTGTAGGTCGCGGAGAACTTGCGGCCGTTCAACTCGGACATCTGGTTGTGGTCGCCCTCGGCACGCACGATGGCGTGCTGGCCCTTGTTGTCGAACGGGCTGGCCGAACGCAGGTTGATCAGGCCGCCGATCGCACCTTCGGTCAACGCGGCCTGGGCGCCCTTGACCACGTCGGCCCCACTGATCACATCGGAGGGCAGCACGTCGTAGGCGAAATCACGTCCGGCCCCATCGGTGGCCAGGATGCGGTTGTTGAAGGTGGTCAGGGTGTATTCCGGGCCCAGTCCGCGCACGCTGACTTTCTGGCCTTCGCCACCGGCGGTGCGGGTGATCGACACGCCGGTGATATGGCTGAGCGAATCGGCCACGTTGTCATCGGGGAACCGGCCCAGCTCCAGCGCGCTGATCGAATCCTGCACGGTGGACGCATCGCGCTTGAGCTCGGTGGAACGCGCCAGCGCGGCGCGTACGCCGCTGACCTGGACCGTCTGCAGGTCGATCGGGCCCTCGCCTGCGGCTGCAGCGGCCTGCCCGGTCGAGGTGCTGGCGGGGACAGGTTCGGTGGCCTGCTGCGACCACGCGGTAGCGGGCAGCAGCAAGGCCAAGGCGATTCCATGGTAAAGACAGTGGCGGTTCGGACGGACGGCGTTCACGGGCTCTCTCTCCTGAGGCATGAAGCATAGGACGGCGGGCTGTGGGGGCCTGACTGGTGAAACAACGAAACCGAGCGTATATGAGGTTTCGTTTTGCATCAATAGCGAAATGTAACGAAAACCGCCATACTCTGGAACGTTTGAAAGGAGCTTTCTGCATGGTCGCCACCCGGGACACCAGCCATCGCCGTCAACAGATCAGTGAACTGGTACGCCAGCACGGCAGCGTGCAGGTGTCCTCTCTGGCCCAGCAGTTCGGCGTCAGCCTGCAGACCGTGCGCAAGGACCTGCGCTATCTGTCCGAACGCGGGGTGATGGCGCGCGCCTACGGCGGCGGCATTGACAGTGGCGCGGTGGGTCCGGTCCCGGCGGCAGAACCCCATTACGAAGCCAAGCGCACTGCCTATCTGGATGAAAAACGCCGGATCGGGGCGCGCGCAGCGGCAATGGTGCAGCCAGGCGACACCATCGCCATCGACTCGGGCACCACCTCGATGCAGCTGGCCGAGGCGCTTCCGGACATCGACCTGACCGTGGTCACCAACGATTTCGGCGTGTTGACCGTGCTCAGCCCGAAGACCCGGATCAACCTGGTGATGCTGGGCGGCGAGCTGCGCCGCAAGAACATGGCCTTCTACGGGGGGCTGACAGTGGAGGCGCTCGATGCGCTGCACGTGGACCTGCTGTTCCTGGGCGTGGATGGCTTCGACCTGGAGCGCGGCATCACGACGCATTACGAACCCGAAGCGATGCTCAACCGCAAGATGGTGGAAGCCGCGCGCGCGGTGGTAGCGATCACCGACAGCTCCAAGTTCGGCAAGGTCTGCCTGCACCGGATCATTCCGGTATCCGGGCTGGACGCGCTGATCACCGACACCGGCGCACCCGGCGAGGTCGCCGATGCCTGTCGTGCGCTGGGCGTGGACCTGCAGCTGGCCTGATCGTTGCTGTCGGTGGGTGACGACCGTGGGTCGTCACGCTCCTGCTTCCCGCTGCGCTCGCCGAGCATGGCTCGGCGCTACCCGCATTTCTACAGTTTGAACTCGCGCGCTGCGTTGCCGTAATACACCTTGTCGATTACCGCGCGCGGCAGCGCAAGCCCTGCCACGTCCGCCTCCAGCACCTCGATCCGCTGGCTCTCGCCGGTCGCCAGATAGCGCCAGTCCGACTGCCATACCGCGTGCGTTTCCGCCTTGAACTGCGCCGGATCCGCGCCGGGCGACTGGGTCAGGTCGGTGCCGTACAGCAGCCTGTCCTGGTAACGGATGAAGAAGTCCCGCACCTTCGTGCGATCGGCGTTGGACTGGTACTGCACTTGGCTCATGCGCGCGGCCAGGTCCACCGTGGCCTGCGGAAAACGATCCAGGAAGGCGGCCAGCACATCCACGTCGTACTCCAGGCTGGCCATGTGCGCACCCACCACGCGCAGCTGCGGATGGGCGGCGAGGAAGCGGTCGCGCACCGCCATCAGCTCGGCATGCGAAGGCTGCTCGGGGTGCAGGAACATGTGGTACTGCGGATGCTTGGCGAAGTACTCGCGATCGTTGTTGGTGGTCATCTTGTCCAACGGCAGCCAGCAGTTGTACGGCTCGCCCTGGTGCGCGATCAACGGCACGTCCAGCGCGCGCACGTGCTCGGCCACCGGGGAAAGGCCCGGATCATCCAGCATGATCGCCCTGCCCTGCGCATCTTTTTCCACCATGCCGATGTTCTTCCACACCTTCACCGCACGCGCGCCGTCGGCCACGTCACGGTCCAGCGCAGCGTTGACCTGGCCGGCCCAGCCTTCACTTCCATAGCCCTTCATTGAAAACGTGGTCGCCCAATGGAAGTGCCCCGGATCCTGCTTTGCCTGCGCTACAGCGATGGCGTGCTGCTCCAGCAGGCTGGGGAAGTCGGGGTAATCCACATTGATGGAGAGAAGCCCGAAGTTGTCCGCGCGCGCCTGCTCCAGCAGCGCCGTGCCACGGTCGTTGGCATGCACGTGCGCGTCGAATTTGCGCACCGTGGAAAAGTCCGCCATCGCGTAGGACGGCCCGCCCTGTCCCTCTGTCATGGCTGTCGTCCTCGGCTCACCTGGCGGCGTTTTCTCCGGCGTACAGGCCGCCAGCACGACCATTGCCATCACCGCACACCCGTTCCAGCTACGCAGGTCCCACCGCATGACGCCCTCGCTTATACATAACGAAACTTTGTGGAACCATATCGCAACAAAACGCTTGCATCAATCTGCGGTGCGTGCGCAGAATGCTAGCCATCTCCACCGGGTTGACGCTTATGCCACCGATCGGACGCCGTACCGCCTTGAAGCTGATTGCCGGAAGCGTGGCAGGCAGCATGGCCTGGAGTGCCGCCCCCTGGGTGCGCGCTGCCACCGCTGCACCCGCCCCCGATGGCCGTGCAGGTGATGCGGTGCTCTCCATCGGCTTCGACAAGCGCATGCATACGCGTGTCTGGCGCCGCGGTAAGCCGCTCACCGGTTGGCAGCCCAGCGAAGCCCTGCTGCTGGCCAGCGGGGATGTCACCGACTTTGCGCTGGTCGAGCAGACCGCGCATGTGCTGGATGACCCCCGCCACGGAGCAGGCAGGCAGGCGGTATTCACCGGTCGCTCGCGCGCGGCGGGGGTGGAGAAACAGGTCTCGGTCAGCAGCTTCGACGCCCAGCCCGGGCTGGCGCTGTTGCAGGTGCGCTACCGCAACCTCGGCGATGTGCCGCTTGAAGTGACCGGCTGGCGCAGCAGCGCCTACCAGCTCGACGACGCGCCCGGTGGCTTCTGGAGTTTCTCCGGCGCCACCCACACCGATCGCCGCGACTGGGTACAGCCCCTGGCGGCCGACTTCGACCAGCGCAACACCCTGGCGATGGATTCATCGGACTACGGCGGCGGCACGCCGGTGGCCAACATCTGGCGCCGCGATGGTGGGCTGGCGGTCGGCCATGTCGAACCAGTGCCGCGTCCGCTGGACATGCCGGTCAAGCGCACCGGAAAGGGCGCGTCCATCGCGGTTGAGTCACCCAAGGCGCTGACCCTCGCGCCGGGGCAGGAACTGGTCACCGAACGCACCCTGCTGGCCGTGCATGAAGGCGATTTCTACGCGCCGCTGCAGCAGTACCAGGTGTTCATGCGCGGCGAGGGCATCGAAGGCCCGCGCCCACCGGATTCAGCGTTCGCCCCGATCTGGTGCGCGTGGGGCTATGAACGTGATTTCCGCGTCGAACAGATCTACGCGACCCTGCCCAAGGCCAAGGAGCTCGGCTTTGAGTGGGCGGTGCTGGACGATGGCTGGCAGACCAATGAAGGCGACTGGAAGATCGACCGGCGCAAGTTCCCGCGCGGCGATGCGGACATGCGCGCGTTCACCGCCGAAGTCCGCCGGCACGGCATGCGCCCGCGGCTGTGGCTGGCCCCGCTCGCGGCCGATCCGGGCAGCGACGTGCTGCACGACCATGTGGACATGCTGCTGCTGGACAAGGAAGGCGCCTTCCAGACCGTGACCTGGTGGAACGCGCTGACCCAGTGTCCGGCCTACCAGCCGACCATCGATTTCTATGTCGAGCTGGTCAAGAAGGCGATCGGCGACTGGGGCTTCGAGGGCATCAAGCTGGATGGGCAGCACCTCAACGCCGTGGCGCCCTGCCACAACCCGGCGCACAAACACGCCAGCCCGGAGGACTCGGTCACCGGACTGGCCACGTTCTGGAACGCGATCTACCGCGCCGCCCATGACGCCAATCCCGAGGCGGTGGTGGAGCTGTGCCCGTGCGGCACCGCGTTCGCCTTCCACAACCTGCCGGCCACCGATCAATTCCCCTCCTCTGACCCGCTGTCATCGTGGCAGGTGCGCAGCAAGGGCAAGTCGATCAAGGCGCTGATCGGTGAGCGCAGCAGCTACGCCGGCGACCACGTGGAGCTGTCCGACAACCGCGATGACTTTGCTTCAAGCGTGGGCATCGGCGCGGTGATTTCCAGCAAGTTCACCTGGCCCAAGGATACGGATCGACCTTCGGTACCACTGCCGCCGGGCGGCTTCGTGCTGACCGACGAACGCGAGGCACTGTGGCGCCGCTGGGTAGGCCTGTACAACACGCACATGCTGCCCAGGGGCGAGTACCTCGGCACCCTGTATGACATCGGCTTCGACAAGCCCGAAGCCCACGCCATCCGCAAGGACGGTGCGCAGTACTACACCTTCTATGCCCCACGCTGGGACGGCAAGGTCGAGCTGCGCGGCCTGCCGGCCGGCCGCTGGCAGGTCCGCGACCTGTTCAACGAAACCGATCTGGGCGTGGTCGACGGCGGGGCGGTGGCCACCTTGCCCGCGCGCTTCGAACGCTTCCTGTTCCTGCAGGCCACCCCGGCCGGAAGTGCGGCATGAACGCCGACGCCGTGGCCGTGTCCGTGACTCCGCGACGCCGCCCGTGGCTCGGCTATGCGCTGGCAACCGTCGCGTTGTGGGGCGTATGGGGCGCGCTGTCACCGTTGTCGGCCGCGCATGGCTTCCCGGATACGCTGGTGTACTGCGTATGGGCGCTGACCATGTTGCCGCCGGCGTTGTACATCCTGTGGCGCGGCGGTTGGCAGCTGGAGCGTTCGCCGCGCGCCATCGGCTACGGGCTGGTCATCGGCCTGCTGGGTGCAGGCGGGCAGATGCTGCTGTTCCATACGCTGACCATCGGCCCGGCGTACTTCGTGTTCCCGGTGATCTCGCTGTCGCCGGTGGTCACCATCGCCCTGTCCTTCCTGCTGCTGCGCGAGCGTACCGGCTGGCAGGGCACGCTGGGCATCGTGCTGGCGCTGGTCGCACTGCCGCTGCTGGATTTCTCTTTCGGCAGCGGCGAAGCCGGCCTCGGCTGGTTCCTGCAGTCGCTGTTGATCATGCTGGCCTGGGGCCTGCAGGCCTACTTCATGAAGCTGGCCAACGACAGCGTGCGGGCGGAAAGCATCTTCGCCTACATGACCGTCGGCGCGCTGCTGTTGGCACCGGTGGCGCTGGCGATGACCGACTTCAGCCAGCCGATCAACTGGGGCCTGGACGGTCCCTGGATGACCGCCGGCATCCAGATCCTCAACGCGGTCGGCGCACTGACGCTGGTGTATGCGTTCCGCCATGGCAAGGCGATGGTGGTGGCGCCGCTGAGCAATGCCGGCGCGCCGCTGGTCACCGCCGTGCTGTCGCTGCTGTTCGCCAGCGTGGTGCCCGGTCCATTGAAGACCGTCGGCCTGGTGCTGGCGCTGGTCGCCTCGCTGCTGCTGGTGCTCGAACCCGAGCGCGAACCGGCACAACGCCCCCTTTCCTGAAGGACTCCCCCATGCACGCACTGCTCGACCTGGTCGCGCGGCATCGGCAGGGCCACGCCATCGGCGTGACCTCGATCTGCTCGGCCCATCCCCTCGTCATCGAAGCCAGCCTGCGCCACGCCCAGCGCAGCGGCCAGGCGTTGCTGCTGTTCGAAGCAACCTGCAACCAGGTCAACCAGGACGGCGGCTACACCGGGATGCGCGCGGCCGATTTCGTGCGCTTCGTGCATGGCATCGCCGCGCAGGTGGGTTTCGATATCGAGCGGCTGATCCTTGGCGGCGACCATCTCGGCCCGAATCCGTGGACGTCACTCGATGCAGGCGCGGCGATGGACAAGGCCGAGGCGATGGTGGCCGAGTACGTGGCTGCCGGCTTCCGCAAGATCCACCTGGATTGTTCGATGGCCTGCAAGGGCGATCCGGAGCCGCTGCCCGAAGCGGAGATCGTGCGCCGCGCGGTGCGCCTGTGCCGCGCCGCCGAAGACGCCTGGGCCCGCGTGGGTGGCGAGGCGCCGGTGTATGTGATCGGCACTGAGGTGCCGGTGCCGGGCGGCGCCACTGAGGCCATCGATGGCCTCGCCCTGACCACTCCGGCAGCGGCGCTGACCACCATCGAGGCGCACCGGGTGGCCTTCGCCGAAGCCGGACTGGACGCCGCCTGGCAGCGCGTGCTGGCCTCGGTGGTGCAGCCGGGCGTGGAGTTCGACCACCACGATGTCATCGACTACGACAGCGACAAGGCGCAGCCGCTCAGCCACTCGGTCACCACCGTGCCGCGGCTGGTGTTCGAAGCGCATTCGACCGACTACCAGACCCGCGACGCGCTGACCGCATTGGTGCGCGACCACTTCGCGATCCTGAAGGTCGGCCCGGGCCTGACCTTCGCCCTGCGTGAAGCGCTGTGGGCACTGGATGCGATCGAACGCGAGTGGATCGAGGATGGCAAGCGCGCGCGCCTGCGCGAAGTCACCCTGCGCCGCATGCAGGAGGCGCCGGGCTACTGGCAGCGCTACTACCATGGCGCTGGACGTGCGCTGTCCACCGACCTGCAGTACAGCCTCAGCGACCGCATCCGCTACTACTGGCCGGACACCGCCATTGAAGCTGCGCGCGTGCAGCTGTTCGACAACCTGCGTGCCGATCCGCCGCCGCTGCCGCTCATCAGCCAATACCTACCCCATGCCCTGCACGCAGTGCGCGATGGAACTGCTACGTTCGATCCGCAGTCCCTGGCCATGGCCCATATCAGCGCTGTCCTCGATGACTACCACCATGCATGCCAAGACCATGACCTCTCCTGAAATCCTCGGCTTCCCGGAACCCCTGCTGGAGGCGAAGGGCGCGTTGTGGACGGCGCGCGAGATCGCCCAGCAGCCGGCCATGCTGCAGGCCACCCATGCGCTGGTGGCTTCGCTGGCCGTGCAGCTGCGTGCCTTCATCGCCCCGCTGGTGGACGATCCCAAGGCGCGCGTGATCCTGACCGGTGCCGGCACCTCGGCCTATATCGGCCAATGCCTGGCACCGCTGCTGGACCGCCAGCTCGCCGCGCGCGTGGAGGCGGTGCCCACCACCGACATCGTCTGCGCCCCGCAGCTGTACCTGGATCCGGGCCAACCGCTGCTGCTGGTGTCCTTCGGCCGCTCCGGCAACAGTCCGGAAAGCCTGGCTGCGGTGGAACTGGCCGAAGCGCTGGTGAGCGACATCCGCCATCTGGTGGTGACCTGCAACCCGGCCGGTGCGCTGGCGCGCATCCCGGTCGCGCAGGCGATGACGCTGCTGCTGCCCGAGCAGACCCACGACACCAGCTTCGCGATGACCTCCAGCTTCAGCTGCATGATGTATGCAACCCTTGCCGCGCTGTCGCCGGCTGCGGCGCTGGATGGCCGCATCGGAGCGATCTCCACCGCCACAGACGGCGTGATCGAAGGCGCGATGCCGCTGCTGCAGGAACTCGCCGCAGCCTGTCACGACCGCGTGGTCTATCTCGGCAGCGGACTGCTGCAGGGGCTGGCGCGCGAAGCCACGCTCAAGCTGGGCGAGCTGACCAATGGCGCGGTAGTGACCTGTTTCGATTCGCCGCTCGGCTTCCGCCACGGTCCGAAGACCTTTGTCACCGACACCACCCTGGTGATCGTGTTCGTGTCCAACGATCCGTATACCCGCCGCTACGACCATGACCTGATCGACGAACTGCGCCGCGATGGCTGTGCGGCGCGGGTGGTCGAGATCAGCGCCCAGCCGCGCGCCGGAGCGCTCAACGACACCCTGGCCGTGCATGGAATGGAGCGCGCCGAAGACGTGGACCTGCTGTGGCCGTATGTCGCCGCCGCGCAGATCTACGCGCTGCTGCATTCTCTGGAACGCGGCGTGACGCCGGATAATCCGAACCCGGCCGGCATCGTCAACCGCGTGGTACAGGGCGTGCAGCTGTACGCGCTGGACGCATGACCGGCCCGCTCTACCTGGGCGTGGACGGCGGCGGCACCAAGACCCGGTTTGCGCTGATCGGCGCGCAGGCCGGCCTGCTCGCCGAAGCCCAGTTGGGCACCACCTACCATCCGCAGGTGGGGCTGGACGGCGTGCACGCGATCCTCGACGAAGGTATCGCGGCGGTGCTGGCGCAGGTCCAGGCGAACAACGCCGATATCACCCAGGCGTTCTTCGGGCTTCCGGCGTACGGCGAAGACAGTCGCGCCACTGCCCTGCTGCAGGCGATTCCCGGCCAGGTGCTGGGGCATGCGCGCTATGCCTGCGACAACGACATGGTCTGCGGCTGGGCCGGCTCGCTGGCCTGCGCCGACGGCATCAACATCATCGCCGGCACCGGCTCGATGGGGTATGGACGCCGCGGCGCCGCATCGGCGCGCGCGGGAGGCTGGGGCGAAGCGTTTTCTGATGAGGGTTCTGCGTACTGGATTGCCGTGCAGGGCCTGAACGCGTTCTCGCGGATGAGTGACGGGCGGCTGCCGCGCGGCCCGTTGCACGCGATCCTGCGTGAACATTTCAAGCTGGGCGAGCACGACCTGGACATCTGCGCGCATGTATATGGTGAAGGCCATGGCTCGCGTGGCGAACTGGCGCAGCTCTCGCCGCTGGTATCGCAGGCCGCGCTGGCCGGCGATGCGGTGGCGGCGTCGATCTTCGAGCGTGCCGGGCAGGAACTGGCGACCATCGGCGAGGCCTTGAGGGTCACCCTGGGCTTCCAGCCCCGCGAGCCGGTGCCGCTGTCGTGGTCGGGCGGCGCGTTCAGTGCCGGCGATGCGTTGATGCGCCCCTTCGCCGCCGCGCTGCACGCGGCGAGCCCGGACTTCGTGCTGCGCGCGCCCCTGCATGCGCCGCATTACGGTGCCGCGTTGTACGCGCGCCTGCTGGCGCGCTGACGCCGCAACCGCACGCGCCCTGGTAGCGCCGAGCCACGCTCGGCGAGCGCAGCGGAAAGCCAAGAGCGTGACGACCAACGGGCGTCACCCACCGACGGCAGGAGCTGACGGCCGGCGGCCGTCACTACCCATGCCTGCGCTATCCCATTCCCACCGCGTTGACACGCCCCCACGCTATCGTCGAACGGCTTGCGAGCGCCCTGAACGCCTTCCTCCACAGGAGACACCAGTGAACTCACGTCGTCAGTTTCTTTCGATTGCCGCGGCCAGTGCGGCGATGATGGCCGCCTCTCCGCTGTTCGCCCAATCGCCGGCACCGGGCAGCGTGCTGCCCACCCGCGGCACGCCGCGCCGTGGCAACCAGACCGCCCCGCAGGTCACCCCGAAGGGCAGCCGCTATCGTCCACCCACCCGATTCGGACTGGGCGGCGCCCCGCTCGGTGGCAGTCTGGCACCGACCACCCGCGATGCCGCCGATGCCACGATGGCGGCTGCCTGGGCGGCGGGCGTGCGCCTGTTTGATACCTCGCCGTGGTACGGGCTGGGCCTGAGCGAACGGCGGATGGGCCATGAGCTGCATACCCACCCGGCGGACCAGTACACGCTGAGCACCAAGGTCGGCCGCCTGCTCACCGGCACCGCCGGCCCGCTGCAGAAAACCAACTGGCATGATCCTGCCCCGTTCCGCTATCGCTATGACTACTCCGCGGACGGCGCGCGGCGTTCGGTCGAAGACAGCCTCAACCGGCTTGGCGTCTCCCAGCTGGACATTGTCTACATCCATGACCTGTCGCCAGAGAACGAAAAAGACCTCGGCATGCCGTGGGAACAGCGTTTTTCCGAGGCCCTGCGCGGCGCCATGCCCGAACTGACGAAGATGCGCGAAGAAGGCCTGATCAAGGGCTGGGGCTTCGGCGTGAACCGGCCGCAGCCAGCACTGCGCGCGGTGGCCGAAGCGGATCCGGACATCATGCTGCTGGCCTGCCAGTACTCGCTGCTGGATCACGAAACGACCCTGCACGACACCTTCCCCAGGCTGGCGGAAAAAGGCGTGTCGGTGATGGTCGGCTCGCCGCTGCTGGCCGGCTATCTCACCGGCCGCGAGCGCTATCTGTATGGCAGTCCGATCCCGGAATGGGCACCGGCCAAGCGCGCGAAGATCGCCGAGGTCTGCCAGCGCCATGGCATCGACATCCGCACCGCCGCCCTGCAATTCGCCGATGCACCGGACGTGGTGTCTTCGATCATCCCCGGCGCACGCACGCCGGAGCAGGTGCGTGCCAACGTGGAATCGATGGCGATCGCGATCCCCGCCGACTTCTGGGCCGAGCTGAAGCAGCTCAAGCTGATCGCGGCGGACGCCCCGGTTCCGGCCTGAGCTCGGGCGTCGACCTCAGTGCGGGCTGGCGGTGGGCCGGATGATGATCTCGCTGGTATCCACGTCGGCCGGCTGCGCGATGGCAAACCCGATCGCGCGCGCCACCGCCTCTGCGGGAATGGCGGTGGCGCGGAAGCTGCGCATTTCCTCGCGCCCCTGCGCATCGGAGATGCTCTCGGCCAGTTCGGAGGTGGTGACGCCCGGGCTGATCGTGGTCACCCGGATCGCAGGACTCTCCTGGCGCAGACCTTCGGAGATCGCCCAGACTGCGTACTTGGTAGCGCAGTAGACTGCTGCGGTGGGCGACACCGCATGCGCACCGATCGAGGCGATGTTGATCACCTGGCCGTGGCCCTGCGCCTGCATCTGCGGCAGCACTGCGGCGATACCGTGCAGCACGCCACGGATGTTGACGTCGATCATCCGGTCCCACTCGTCCACCTTCAACGCGGCCAACGGTGACAGCGGCATCACGCCCGCATTGTTGATGATCACGTCGACCCGTCCGTACGCGGCAACGGTACGGTCGATGAGCACCTGCACCTGCTCGCGCGCGGTGACATCCAGCGCGTACGCGACCGCCGTGCCGCCCTCGGCCTGGATCTCGGCCACCAGCTGCTGCAGGCGGTCCAGGCGGCGGGCGCCCAGCACCACGGTGGCGCCGCTGCGCGCGAGCAGGCGGGCGGTGGCTTCGCCGATGCCGCTGCTGGCGCCGGTGATGACGATGATTTTGTCGGTTATCAGGTTCATGGCAGGCTCCTGGAAGCTGTCTGTTCGAAGGAGCTGCCAGCCTACGAAGAGACGGGCGTCCACGGTATTACCCGCCTGCTGGACAGAATGGTTAGTATCGATAACCAATGGACACCGACCTCAATCTGCTGCGCCTGTTCCTGGCCGTTGCCGAAGGCCACAATTTCCGCGTGGCCGCCGATCGCCTGGGAGTTACCCGGTCTGCCGTGAGCCAAGGCATCCGACGCCTGGAAGACAGCCTGGGCATTGCGCTGGTGCAGCGCTCCACCCGCAGCGTGCGGCTGACCGAAGCCGGTGAACAGCTGCACCGGCAGATTGCCGGCCCGCTGAGCGTGGTCGCCGCGGCCATTGAAGACACCGCCAGCGACGGCCAGCCGCACGGCCTGCTGCGGGTCGCGGTGACCTCCATCGCCGAGCGCTTCCTGTCCGGCCCGTTGATCGCCGACTTCCTGCACCACTACCCCGGCATCACCCTGGATGTCACCGTCACCGATGACGAGTCGGACATCGTAGCGGCCGGCTTCGATGCCGGCGTGCGGCTGGGACAGGTGATCGAACAGGACATGGTGGCCATTCCCCTGACCGGACCGCAGCGCGAAGTCGTGGTGGCCACGCCGGCCTACCTGGCCGAGCACGGTACGCCGGCCCACCCGCGTGAGCTTGCCCGGCACCGCTGCATCGGCTGGCGCCCCTCACCGGAGGTGGCCCCGTACCGGTGGGAGTTCGTTGAAGACGGCCGCGAATTCGACGTGACCGTGGCGCCGCAGCTGACCACCAATGACATGCTGCTGATGGTGCGCTCCGCACTGGCCGGCTGCGGCATCACCTTCGGCATGCAGGAGACCTTTGCGCCGTACCTGGCGCGTGGCGAACTGGTCACCATGCTGGACGACTACCTGCCGCCTTTCCCAGGCTTTTTCCTGTATTTCCCGAACCGGCACAACCAACCGGCCAAGCTGCGCGCGCTGATCGAGCACGTGCGCGCGCACGCGCCATGATCAACGGAAGTACTGGGCCTGGACCGGGGTGCTGGCGGTGTTCATCGGCTCCGTGCTGCCCTCGGCGTTCCCGGCCATCCTGGTATGCACGCAGGACCTGACGCTACCCCTGCAAGCCCGGTACCGCCGACCCATGGTCGGCGAGCGCAGCGGGCCGAGTGGGCTCACCCCTTCGGCACGCGCACCATCTTCGTCAGCAGGTGTTCCACCACGCCCGCCGGGTCTGCCGTGCGCCCGACATGCGTGCTCGACATCTGTACCACCGAGCTGCGCTTGGCGGTGAGGAAGTGGAAGCGCGCACGCGCCGGCAACTGCGCGATCGGGCCGGCGCCGGCATCGCCGCGGCAGATCGCCACGATGGCATCCAGCCAAGGCCGCAACGCCTCCAGGTCCAGGCTGGGGGCAAAGGCATGCAGGCGCGCCGGATCGATCTCGATAGCCGCTTCCAGGTGCCTTGCCCCCGGGCAGGAGACGATGACTCCAACATTGATGAACTCTTCGCGCTCGACCCGGGGAACGACCCGGATCACCGCGTAATCATACGTATGCAGCGTGGGCACGGACGGCCTCCTGGACGAAGACGGCGCGCACGCGCAGGCGATGGATGAAGTAGTCGATATACGCTTGGCGGTACGCGGCCGGCGTGTCAAACGCAGGCTCGTCGACCAGCCAGGCGTCCGGCACCAGGCTGACGATGCGTTCGATTTCGTGATCCGGCAGGCGCGCTGCCAGTCCGGCGTCGACCTCGGCGATCCGGCTGGCGAACGGCAGCAGGACGTGATCGCGGATCAGCACGAACGGTTTTTCGCAGGCCTGCCCGGCGGTCGCCCAATCGTGGTGGAAGTACATCGCCGCACCGTGGTCGATCAGGTACAGCTTGCGGTGCCACACCATCAGGTTCGGGTTGCGCGCGGTGCGGTCCACGTTGCTGGTCAGCGCATCGAACCAGACGATCCGCGAGGCCAGCTCCGCATCCACCGGCATCGCGGCCGGGTCGTAGTTGATCGCACCGGGCAGGTAATCACTGCCCAGGTTGAGGCCTTCGCTGGCGCGGATCAGCTCCTGGATTTCCGGATCGGGCTCGGTGCGGGCGAACTCGGCATCCAGTCCGACGAACACGATCTCCGGCAGCGGAAGCTGCAGCGTGCGTGCCATCTCCCCGGCGATCAGCTCGGCGATCAGCGCCTTCGGCCCTTGGCCCGCACCACGGAACTTGAGCACGACCATGCCGTCATCGTCGGTTTCGACGATCGCCGGCAACGACCCGCCTTCGCGGAGCGGAGTGACATAACGCAGAGCGTGCACGGTACGCACAGGGAATTCCTTCAACAGCGGACTGCAAGATTACCGCGTCGCGGAGCGCGCTGCGCGCGCATTGGCGTCATGCCCGGCACCAGCGTTGTAGGCGTCGGGCTTGCTCGATCGCCGGGTGTCGAGCAAGCTCGACACTACGACAGCGGCCATCGGCACCAGGCCCAAGGATCGCGCCGATCCGTTCAGCCAATCCCGCCCGTACCGGGTTGGCCATGACATACAAGGCCTGCGCCCGAACGTCGTTGCCGTCCCGGATGAGATGATCGTAGTAGCCCCGTTGCCATACCGTTCCTTCGCCCACGCGCGCCGAATTGATGGCGATCGCGGACCGGGATTTCAATGACTGCACGCACCGCGACAGCGTGCCCTCTTTCAGTTGCATCTCCCAATGCAGATGGTCTGGCATGACCACTCGAGCGAAGGAGCGCGTCAGGCCGAACCGATCGCATTGCCCAAGCTGTTCAATCATCAGCGCGGCCAGCGTGGGATCAACGAAGCAAGGCGACCGTTGCGCCGTGACAGTGGTGATGGAGTAGTAGTTCCCCGTGAGCGAAACCCGTCCGATGCGAAGCTGACTGGACATGGCTCCCGCATGCGCGGCGAAAGCCATGGCGAGGTGCCGGAAGGCGCGCACCGCAATGTGGGGCAATACCGCGGTGTCGAGCAAGCTCGACACTACCGATCCTCCGTAACGAAAAACGCCGGCACGGGGCCGGCGTCTTCCGTTGACCACCAAGAGCGCGGTCAGTCCTGCGAGGGTGTCTCGTCCGTTGCGGCCGGGGTAGCAGCCGCCGGCTCGATCGCCGCAGCGTCGACCACCCCATCCTGCTCCTCGTCGGCTTCGATGAAGGCATCCATCCGCTCCACGGCCTGCAGCTTCTCTTCCTTGGACAGGCGGATCAGGGTGACGCCCTGGGTGTTGCGGCCGACCCGGCTGATTTCCGAGCCACGCGTCCGCACCAGGGTGCCACCGTCGGAGATCAGCAGCACTTCGTCGGCCGGCCCCATCAGCACCGCAGCGACCAGCTTGCCGTTGCGCTCGGTGGTCTGGATGCCGATCACGCCCTGCGTGCCACGTCCCTTGCGCGGGTACTCCGGCAGCGGGGTGCGCTTGCCGTAGCCGTTTTCGGTCGCGGTCAGGATGAACTTCATGCCCGCCTCGTCACCGACCTCGACCACGGCATCGCCGTTGTCCACGCTGGTGTCGTCGATGCTGGTGTCGTCCTCGTTCTCGTCTTCGATCCCGCCTGCGCTTTCAGCGACGATCAGGCTGACCACTTCTTCGCCCTTGGCCATCTTGATGCCGCGCACGCCGGTGGCGGTACGGCCCATCGAACGGACCTTGTCTTCGCCGAAGCGCACGGTCTTGCCGTTGGAGGCGAACAGCAGGATGTCCTGTGCACCATCGGTCAGCCCGACGCCCACCAGGGCATCGCCGTCGTCCAGGTTGATGGCGATCTTGCCACGCGCCAGGCGGAAGGCGAACTCACCCAGCGGCGTCTTCTTGACCGTGCCGTTGCGGGTGGCGAAGAACACGAACTGTCCTTCGGCATACTCGCGCACCGGCAGCACCGCCTGCACCCGCTCACCCGGTTCCAGCGGAATCCAGTTGATGATCGGGCGCCCGCGCGCATTGGAACCGGCCTCGGGCAACTGGTGCACCGGCAGCCAGAACACCTTGCCGGCGCTGGTGAAGGTCAGCAGTGTGTCATGCGTGTTGACCAGCCACAGCTGCTCGATGAAATCCTCTTCCTTGGTCGACGCCGCGCTGCGGCCACGACCGCCACGACGCTGCGCGCGGTAGGCACTGACCGGCTGGCGCTTGGCATAGCCGGAATGCGACAGGGTGACCACCACGTCTTCCGGGGCGATCAGGTCGAGGATGTCCAGGTCTTCTTCGCTGTGGCGGATTTCGGTACGACGTGCGTCGCCGAATTCCTCGCGTACGTTGATCAGCTCCTCGCGGATCACTTCGAGCAGGCGGTCCGGGTTTTCCAGGATGTAGATCAGCCCGGCGATGACTTCCAGCAGCTGCTTGTATTCGTCGGTCAGCCTGTCCTGCTCCAGCCCGGTCAGGCGGTGCAGGCGCATTTCCAGGATCTGCGTGGCCTGCACTTCGGTCAGCTGGTAGCCGCCTTCGATCAGCCCCACGCCCTTGGGCAGGTCTTCCGGACGCGACGCTTCGGCACCGGCGGCGCCGAGCAGCGAACCGACCAGGCCCGGATCCCACACGCGCGTCAGCATGCGCTCGCGGGCTTCGTTCGGGTTGGCCGAGCTCTTGATCAGCTCGATCATCTCGTCGATGTTGGCCAGCGCGACGGTCAGGCCTTCCAGCACGTGGGCACGGGCGCGCGCCTTGCGCAGCTCGAACACGGTGCGGCGGGTCACCACTTCGCGACGGTGGCGGACGAACGCCTCCAGCATCTGCTTGAGGTTCAGCAACTGCGGACGGCCGTCGACCAGCGCCACCATGTTGATGCCGAACACCGACTCCATCTGGGTCTGCTGGTAGAGGTTGTTGAGGACAACCTCCGCCGACTCGCCGCGCTTGATTTCGATGTAGATGCGCATGCCGTCCTTGTCGGACTCATCGCGCAGTTCGCTGATGCCTTCGAGTTTCTTTTCCTTGACCAGTTCGGCGATCTTCTCGATCAGACGCGCCTTGTTCACCTGGTACGGAATTTCGGTGACGATGATCGACTCGCGGCCGTTGTCGGCCACTTCCACGTCCGCCTTGGCACGGATGCGCACGCGGCCACGGCCGGTGCGGTAGCCGGCGATGATGCCGGCGGTGCCGTTGATGATGCCCGCGGTGGGGAAATCAGGACCCGGGATGTACTCCATCAGGCCATCGACATCGATCTGCGGATTGTCGATCAAGGCGATGCAGGCGTTGATCGATTCGGTCAGGTTGTGCGGCGGGATGTTGGTCGCCATGCCCACCGCGATACCGGCCGAACCGTTGACCAGCAGGTTCGGGAACCGGGTCGGCATGACCGTCGGCTCGCTTTCCTTTTCGTCGTAGTTCAGCTGGAAATCGACGGTTTCCTTGTCGATGTCGGCCATCAGCTCATGCGCGAGGCGCGACATGCGCGCTTCGGTGTAACGCATGGCCGCGGCGGAGTCGCCATCGACGGAACCGAAGTTACCCTGGCCATCGACCAGCATGTAGCGCAGCGCGAACGGCTGCGCCAGGCGGACCAGGGTGTCATACACCGACTGGTCGCCATGCGGGTGGTACTTGCCGATGACGTCGCCGACGATACGCGCCGACTTGAAATAAGGCTTGTTGGCGTGTGCGTTGAGCTCGCTCATCGCGAACAGCACACGGCGATGCACAGGCTTGAGGCCGTCGCGCGCATCAGGCAACGCGCGTCCCACGATCACGCTCATCGCGTAATCGAGGTAACTCTTGCGCATCTCGTCTTCCAGGTTGACCTGGATGATTTCCTTGGCGGATTCTGCCATTCGGGTTCCGTTGTCTGGTAGCGGTCCAGTCCGTCGCGCCACTCCCTTTTCAGGGCGGCAGCGGCGGAATCTCGATTAACTGGCGGAGTCTACCACACCACGCGAATTTTCTCCCCTGTTCAGCGGCTTTTTACCGGAAGAAATCAGCAACTTAGGGACCGGTTATCCGCTTCGCCGCCACGCCCGGGATCAGCCGAAGGCGGCCCGCATGCTGGCCACGGTCGGCGCCAGGATGACCCCGCGCTCGGTCACGATGGCGTCGATCAGCTCCCCGGGGGTCACGTCGAACACCGGGTTCCAGGCGGCGATGCCGTCGGCTACGGTGCGGCTGCCGCCGACCCCGTACAACTCGCCGGGATCACGCTGTTCGATCTCGATCTGGCCGCCGTCGGCGGTGTCCATGTCCACGGTCGAGGACGGCGCCACCACCATGAACTTCACCCCATGGTGGCGGGCGGCGATGGCCAGCTGGTAGGTGCCGATCTTGTTGGCGGTGTCCCCGTTGGCGCAGATCCGGTCGGCGCCGACGATCACCCACTGCACCGCGCCGGTCTTCATCAGGTGCGAGGCGGCCGAATCGGCGATCAAGGTGGCATCGATGCCATCCTGCTGAAGCTCCCACACGGTCAGGCGTGCGCCCTGCAGCCACGGGCGGGTCTCCCCGGCGAACACCTTGGCGATCCGCTGCTGGGCCATGCCGGCGCGGATCACACCCAGTGCGGTACCGAAGCCGGCGGTGGCCAGCGACCCAGTGTTGCAGTGGGTCAGCACGCCGCTGCCGGCGTCGATCAGGCCGGCACCCAGTGCGCCCATGTGCCGATTGGCCGCCAGGTCTTCGGTGGCGATGGCTTCGGCCTCGCGTTCCAGCACCTGTTGCCAGTCATTGCCTGCCGCGCCCAGCGCCCGGCGCATGCGCGCCAGCGCCCAGGCCAGGTTCACCGCCGTCGGCCGCGATGCATTCAGGCGCTGCAGCGCGGGTTCCAGCTTCTGCAGGGCCTGCGGGCCGTCATCGGCCTGCACCTCGCGGGCGGCCAGCACCACGCCCCAGGCGGCGGCGATGCCGATGGCCGGCGCGCCGCGCACGGTCAGCGCGTGGATGGCGGTGGCCACCTCGTCACTGGTGGTGCAGGCCACGTGCTCCACCACGAAGGGCAGCTTGCGCTGGTCCAGCAGTTGCAGGGCATCGCCGGTCCACAGGATCGGGCGGATGTGGTCGTAGCGGGCGTAGTCGATATCGGTGGGCGTGTTCATGCGCCCATTGTAATGCGCGCTCAGTTCACCGAGAACTCGGCGCGGCACCCGTCGTCCACCCAGATCCCACGCTTGTCCCAGCCCCAGTTGCGCCCTTCTTCGCAGGCACGCCCGGACAGCTGCTTGAGCAGGTTGACGCCGGTAGTGATGGAGGCCCCGCAGAAACGCCGGCGCCGATCCTTGGATTCACAGGTGAGCCGGCGCGGCGCATCGACGAAGCCACTGCCGTCCGCCGCGCCGATCTCGAAATCACCCTCGCAACCGCGCGTGGTCCAGATTTCGTTGCGCCGATAACCCCAGCTGTGGCCTTCACGGCAGGGCATGCGCGAGTTCTGCCGCAGCAGGCGCACCGGGGCACCTTCCAGGCGCACCGGACAGCTCTGCGGGCGGCCGTTGGATTCGCAGCGCACCACGCGCCTGACGACCTTGGCCGGTGCACCCGATGCTGCGGCGCCAGCGCTACCGCGCGCGCGGAATTCAGCACGGCACCCCAGCGTGACCCACACGCCGGAACGGTCGGTGCCCCACTCACTGCCCCGCACGCAGGCGTTGTCGGACAACTGGCGGACCAGTTCCACGCCGCCCTCCACGTCCATGTTGCAGTGCACCCATCCGAGGTCGCGCGACTGGCAACGCACCACCTCACCGGCATAGCCGCCCTGCCCCTGCGCGGCCGCCGATGGCAGCAGCACGGTCCAGAGCAGCAGCGCGCCCAACGAGGCCCCCGTGCTTGCCAACAACTTGTTCAACGACTCATCCGCCCTGTCATCGTGGTTCGTTTGCCACCATGCGGCAACCGGCGTGATAAGAGCATCATCGCGAATGCCCCGCAAGCGCCGGTTACGACGTTCAGGCACGACTGAAATCAAATGCGAGCACGTCGGCGATCCGCGCGGTACGCCCCATGGCCATCAGCAGCCGATCCACGCCTACCGCGACGCCGGCACAGGACGGCATCGCCGGCAACGCCGCAAGCAGCGCTTCGTCCAGCGGCGGCAACACATCCCCGCGTGCCTGCCGACGCACATGGTCGGCTTCGAAGCGTGCGCGCTGCTCCTGCGCATCGCCGAGTTCGTGGTAGCCATTGGCCAGCTCGACCGGCCCCAGGTACAGCTCGAAGCGCTCCGCGCGCGGCGGCGTATCGTCGCGGATCCGCGCCAGCGCCGCCTGCGAGGCCGGCCAGTCATGTACCACGGTCATCACTGTGTCATCGAAGTGCGGCTGGATGCAGTGGGTCATCAACAGGTCCAGCCAGTCATCCCGCCCCAGGCCCGCCGCATCGATCTGGATGCCCGCCAGTGGCAGCCGCAGTTCGGCGATGCTGGCCTCGAACGGATCCACCCCGACCCGCTGCAGGTACAGCGTGCGGTAGTCGATCACCTGCAGGGTGGCCACCCGCCCGACCAACGCCAGCGCCTGCTGCACCAGCGAGGCGGTTTCGTCGATCAGCCGGTGATGGTCCCAGCCCACCCGGTACCACTCCAGCATGGTGAACTCCGGGTTGTGGCGGCCGCCTGCTTCGCCATTGCGGAACACCCGGCCGAGCTCGTAACAGTCACCCACGCCGGCAGCGAGCAATCGCTTGAGCGGGAATTCCGGCGAGGTACGCAGCCAGCGACGACGCGCACCGGCATCGCGATGGCCGCTGAAATCGGTATGGAAACTGTCGATGTTCGGCTCGGTATTGCCTGCCGCCGACAGGATCGGGGTCTCCACTTCCAGCACCTCGCGCTGGGCGAAGAAGCGGCGCAGCATCGCGTTGAGCGCGGCGCGCTGGCGCAGCGCCTGCAGCAGCGCGCTCACAGCAGGCCGTCGCGCGGATGGTCCAGCGGCAGCGTCATCAGGTCGCGGGTATCGTCGATGTAGCCGGTGGCGGTGTAAAGCCGGCGCGCCAGTTCGTTGTGGCGGTTCACTTCAAGCCGCAGTCGTTCAACACCGCGTGCGCGTGCACGCTGCTCGACGATCGCCAGCGCCTGCCGGCCACGGCCACGCCCGCGTACACCCGGCGCCAGGTACAGCTCGTCCAGCAGCGCGAAATGCCCGCCCTGCTCCAGGCTGAAGCCCATTGCGATCACCACGTAACCGCCGACCGCGCCGTTCTCGTCCAGCAGCATCAGCACCTCGCCGTTGCGCGGGTCGGCCAGCAGTGCATCGACGCCGCGGCGCACGCGCGCCTCGTCGAACGCGATCTGGTCTTCAATGTAGAACGCGCGCATCAGGGCGATCAACGGCGCTTCATCGGCGCGGGTGGCCATGCGGAAATCCAGCGTTGCGGTCTGCATGCAACTCTCCTTCAAGGGGTACCGCCGGGCGGGCACCCGGCTTTGATACGTTTCATTCGTGGGCGGCGAGGAAGGCCAGCAGCTGGTCTTCGTCCCATACCGGCACGCCCAGCGACTGCGCCTTGTCCAGCTTGGAACCGGCTTCGGTGCCAGCGACCACGAAGCTGGTCTTCTTCGACACGCTGCCGGCAACCTTGGCGCCCAGCGCTTCCAGACGCTCCTTGGCCGCATCGCGGGTCAGCGCGGACAGCGTGCCGGTCAGCACGGCGGTCTGGCCCTCCAACGGTCCGCCGGCCTGCTCTGCCTGCTGCGGCGCCCGCTGCAGGATCTCCTTCATCTTCGCTTCTGCCTGCAGCAGCAGCTCGCCGTGGCCTTCGCTGTCCAGCCACCCCGCCAGGCCGCGCGCGGTGTCGTCAGGCAGCCCGGCATTGACGAACTGGCCGTGTTCGGCATCCAGTATCGACTGCGCACTGCTCAGCGCGGCGGCAAGCTTTTCCGCGCGCAGGCGGGTGATGCCGGGTATCTCGGCCTCCACCAGCAGCTGTGCAAGATCCAGTCCTCCGCGCAGTTTGCCGCTGGGCGGGTGCTCATCGGTGATGCGCACCTGGCCGACCTGCAGCAGATCGTCGATGGCCTGCTGGTTGCCCTGCTGTTCAAAGAAATGACCCAGCGATCGTGCCACTTCACCGCCGATGTCCGGTACCCGCTTGAACAGCGGCCATGGCAGGTGGCGGATCAGTTCCAGCTCGCCGAACCACTGCGCCAGCGCTTTGGCCGTGCTTTCGCCGACGTGCTCGATGCCGAGCGCGAACAACAGCCGCTCCAGCGTCGCCTCGCGGCTGGCCTCGATGGCGGCAACCAGGTTGTCGGCCCAGCGGGTGGCGATCTTCTTCGTGTTCCAGCTGAACGTGATCGGTTGGGCCAGCGCCTTCGCACGCCAGCCGTCATCGCTCGCCTCCAGCTTCAGCACGCCGTTGAGCACTGCGCCACTGCCATCGGGCGGCAGGTGCGGGGTGAAGCTGGCGGCCAGCGCGGAGGGATCCTCGGCATCCAGCACCAGTTTCAACTGCAGCAGGGTGTCACGGGTCAGCCGGTACAGGTCGGCCACGCCGCGCACGATGCCCGCATCCACCAGGGTCTCGATGTACTTTCCGCCCAGGCCGTCGATGTCCATTGCACGACGCGAAGCGAAATGGCTGATCGCCTCCTTGCGCTGCGCCGGGCAGCTCAGCTCGCCGGAACAGCGCCACGCAATCGCCCCTTCTTCCTGCACGATTTCCGCCCCGCATACCGGGCAGTGGGTCGGCATCGTCCATGGCGTGGTGCCGGCAGGCCGGCGGTCGGCGATCACGCTGACCACCTCCGGAATCACATCGCCGGCGCGCCGCACGATCACGCTGTCGCCCACGCGCACATCCAGCCGCGCGATCTGGTCGGCGTTGTGCAGGGTGGCGTTGGAGACGATCACCCCAGCCACCGCAACCGGCGCCAGGCGCGCCACCGGCGTGGCCGCACCGGTGCGCCCGATCTGGATCTCGATGGCCTCCACCGTGGTGCTCTGCTCCTGCGCCGGGAACTTGTGCGCGATGGCCCAGCGCGGCGCCCGCGCGACGAAGCCCATCGCCTGTTGCCCTTCGCGGTCATCCAGCTTGTAGACCACGCCATCGATATCGAACGCCAGGCCGTCACGGCGTTCACCGATGTCGCGGTAATAGGCCAGCAGGCCGTCGGTACCGGTCACCACCGTGCACAGTTCGCTGACCGGGAAGCCCCATCCGCGCAGCTGCTGCAGGGTCCGGGAATGGGTATCGGGCAGCTCGCCGCCCTCCACTTCGCCGGTGCCATAGGCGAAGAAGCTGAGCCGGCGCTGCGCGCTGATCTTCGGGTCCAGCTGGCGCAGCGACCCGGCCGCTGCGTTGCGCGGATTGGCCAGTACCTTGCCGCCCTGCTGCCGCGCGCGCTCGTTGAACGCTTCGAAGTCGGCGCGTGCCATGTAGACCTCACCGCGGACTTCCAGCACGTCGGGACAGCCGGCGCCGTGCAGGCGGTGCGGGATGTCACGTATCTGCTGCAGGTTGGCCGTCACGTCTTCGCCCTTGCTGCCGTCGCCGCGCGTGGCGCCCTGCACGAACTGCCCGCCCTCGTAGCGCAGGCTGATCGCCAGGCCATCCAGCTTCGGCTCGGCGGAGAACGCGAGCGCCGGACGCCGCAGCCGCTCGCTGATGCGACGCACGAAATCGGCGACTTCCTCATCGCTGAACGCATTGCCGAGCGACAACATCGGCACCGCATGGGTGACTTCGGCGAAGCGCGAAGACGGCCGTGCGCCGACCTTCGCCGTGGGCGAGTCCACTGTCGAAAGTTCCGGATGCGCCTGCTCCAGTGCCTCCAGCTCGCGCATCAGCGCGTCGTAATCGGCATCCGGGATCAGCAGCTCATCACGCTCGTTGTAGGCCGCGTTCGCGCTGGCAAGCTGACGGCGAAGCGTATCGATACGCTGGGCGGGAGTAACGTTCATGCCGGGTCCGGTGATTCCTGTACAGACCGCGATTCTACCGTCCATGGCGTGCGCAGGCCGCGGCGGCGCGTCACGGCGAAGCGGAAACGGAACGCTTCGGCGAGGTCTTCCGCACGGGCACCGGCCTGCGTGCCGGAAACATCCCGCCTACCAGCGTGGCGTCTTGGTCAGCGGGGGCGCCTGGTGCTGGCGGTCGTAGGCGCGCAGATCATCGCGGATGTGCGCGATACGCTGGCGACCCAGCGCGTTGCGGCTGTCGTCCAGCACCACGGCATCCAGCAGTTCGGCCATGCGCTGCACGGTCGGCAGCATTTTTTCCCAGGAATCGAGCGCCGTCAGCGGCGCCGGAAGGGTCAGGAAGAACGCGATCGCCGGGGTTTCCATCTCACGGATGGTGCCCATGTCGAAACTGCCCGGCTTCATGATGCTGGCCATCGAAAAGATCGGACCGCGCTCCGGGTGGCCTTCGACCAGCCGGTGGAACACGTTCATGTGGCCGAACACCAGCCCGGTCTTTTCCGCAGCCACCACGATGTCTTCGCCACGCAGCTGCTCGCCGGCGCGCGCGGCCACGAACAACGACACGATCTTGTCGAAATCCTGGCTGGCCCGCTTGCCGAGGTCACTGTTGGCGTTGGCTTCGCTGTCTGACAGCCCCAGTTCGGCCTGCTCGCCGTCAACGGCGGGATCGCGCGGCTCCTCGCCCGCCGCGTCGACGCCGCCGCCCAGCACCGGCTCGCGGCGCTGTGCGCCATCGGCGCCGGGGTCACCTTCGACACGGCGTCCCTGGGTCTTCTTCTTCGGCCGGCCGAACAACAGGATCGCAGCGATCAACAGCAGGCCGGCGGTAAGGATGCCGATGCGCAGCAGTGCGGTGTCGGACATTCGGTTGGGTCTCCGGCTAAATACGTTCAGACAAGAATGGCACGATGCAGGTCTTCTTGCACCGGGGGTGGCGCGAATAATGCACCAATCCCCCGTGCACGCGGCGTATCAGGCCGCGCCGGCCAGCCGCGCCGCCTCTTCCAGGTCGACGCTGACCAGGCGACTGACCCCGGGTTCGCGCATGGTGACGCCGGAGAGCTGGTGCGCCGCCTCCATCGTCGCCTTGTTGTGGCTGACGAACAGGAACTGCACCTTCTCGCTCATCTCCTTGACCATGTTGGCCAGGCGGCCGACGTTGGCTTCGTCCAGCGGCGCGTCCACCTCGTCGAGCAGGCAGAACGGGGCCGGATTGAGCTGGAAGATCGCAAAGACGAGCGCCACCGCGGTCATCGCCTTCTCACCGCCGGACAGCAGGGAAATGCTGGAAACGCGCTTGCCCGGTGGCCGCGCCATGATGGTCACGCCGGTGTCCAGCAGGTCCTCGCCGGTCAGTTCCAGGTAGGCATGGCCACCGCCGAACAGACGCGGATAGAGCGCCTGCACGCCGGCGTTGACCCGGTCGAAGGTGTCCTTGAAGCGGCCGCGGGTCTCGCGGTCGATCTTGCGGATCGCATCTTCCAGCGTCTCCAGCGCGGTATTCAGGTCCAGGTTCTGCGCGTCCAAGTATTCCGAGCGCTGCGAAGCTTCGCCGTATTCCTGGATCGCCGCCAGGTTGACCGGTTCCAGCCGGCGCATGCGCGCATCGATCTGCTGCACGGTCTGCTCCCAGTCGGCCAGGCGGGCGTCCTCGGGCAGCGTTGCGATGACCTCCTGCAAGACGAAGCCGGCCTTCTCCACCGCCGCCTGCAGCTGCTCGGCATTGAGTACCAGCGCCTGCTGGTCGAGCCGGCGCTGCGAAATGCGCTCGCGCTGGGCCAGCGCCTGCTCGTCACGTTTGTGGCGGGTCTGCTCCAGCTCGCGCAGCTCCACGTCGATACCATCCAGCAGTGAGCGCGCCTGCGACAGCATGCCATCGGCGCGGACGCGCTCTTCCAGCGCATGCTGGTGTTCGGCCTGCAGCGATTCCACCGGGGTATCGCCTTCGTCCAGTTGTGCGTGCAGCTCGCCGAGGCGCGAATCCAGCTGGCCGCGCT
This sequence comes from Stenotrophomonas sp. CFBP 13724, assembly GCF_014841975.1. Taxonomy (NCBI): domain Bacteria; kingdom Pseudomonadati; phylum Pseudomonadota; class Gammaproteobacteria; order Lysobacterales; family Lysobacteraceae; genus Stenotrophomonas; species Stenotrophomonas sp. CFBP 13724. The sequence goes on along the minus strand of NZ_JACYUW010000001.1, from coordinate 1,095,034 downwards.
GGTTGCTCATGCGTTCCAGCGCCTGGCTCAGCGACGCCACCTGGGCACGCTGCGATTCCAGTGTCAGCGCCAGCGAATGGGCGGCTTCGCGCACACTGCGGGCCGCATCGCGGGCGCGGTCACGGGCCTCGGTCAACTGCCGGCGTTCATTCTCCAGCGCCTGCCGGGTCGACTCCAGGTCGCCCATGCTGCTGACCGCGTCATCCAGCCGGCCGCGTGCCTCGCGCACCTGCTCGCGGTTCAGCTCCAGGGTTTCCATCAGCTGCACCAGCTCGCCTTCGATGCGGTCGATGCGGCTGCGCGCCGATTCCAGCTTGCCCTGCTGGCCCTGCAGCTGGCCGGCCAGCTCGGACACGCCGCGGTGTACCTGGTACACGGCGCGCTGCACGTCTTCGCGCTGCTGTTCGGCGGCAAGCAGCTGGTCACGGAAGCCGCCGAGCAACTGCTCCAGTTCGGCTTCGCGCTGCTGCAGCTGTTCGATCTGTTCGCGCAGCGTGTTGATTTCGCGCTCGCGCAGCAGCGCGCCCTGCTTGGCCGCGCCCGAGCGCGATACCCTCACCCAACCCGTACCGAGCCGCTCGCCGCCGCGGGTGATCACCGAGTCGCCCTCGCCCAGCGTGGCCTGCAGTGCGCGCGCCTGTTCCAGGTCTTCGGCCGCATGCAGGCGCGCCAGCAGGCGACGGATGGCCGCCGGCCCCTGTACCTTGGCTGCCAGCGAGGTGCGCGCCACCTGCAACGGCGCTTCGTCGTCGGCCACCAGCGCGATGCGGCCATCACCCAGCTCGCCCAGCGCATCCACCAGCTGTTCCGGCGCATCCACCAGCACGCCTTCGATCAACTGACCCAGCGCGCTTTCAACCGCGTTTTCCCAGCCCGCTTCAACCTTCAACCGCTCGCCGACGCGGCTTGCCGAATCCAGCCCGCGCGCCTTCAACCAGGCAACCGCCGCGCCCTGCTCCTGGCCAAGTGCGGCCTGCTGCAGGGTTTCCAGCGACGACAACCGGCCGCGCACGCCATTGGCCTGCTTGCGCAGTTCGGCCAGTTCGTTCTGTGCGCCGCGCTGGCGCTCCTGCACGGCCGTGACCTCCTGCTTGCGCAGTTCAACCTGTTCGCCCAGCTCGTCCAGCGCGGTCTTCTGGGTGTCGTGCTGGATGTGCAGTTGCTCGAACGCTGCCTCCAGCGCATCCACGTCCAGGCCGGCGCGCTCGGACTGCAGCGTCTCGCGGCGCCGTTCGGCTTCCAGCACCTGCCGGTCCAGGTAGTCCACGCGGGTGCGTTCGACATCACCGGAACGCGATGCTTCAGAACTCTGGCTGCTGTGCTGTTCCCAGCGCGCCTGCCAGTCACCCAGCCGGGCTTCGGCTTCGCGCAGGCTCTCCTGCTTGATCTCGTTCTCTTCCTGCAGCTGTTCCAGCTGCGGGGTGGCCGCATCCACCGCCTCGCGCAGCACCATCAACCGGGCTTCGTCGCCACTGATGTGCTGGCCGAGCTCGGCAAGCGCCTGCTGCGTCTCGTCGCGCGCCTTGTGCAGGCGCTGCGACAGTTCACGCTGGTGCTGGATCTGCTGTTCCAGCCGGGCCAGCATGCTGCCCACCTGGTAGACCTCGGCCTGCGCGGCATTGAGCGCCTCGGCCGACTCCTCGCGACGCACGCGCGAGGTTTCGATCCGCGATTCCGCGTCGCGTTGTTCGGCGATCAGCTGCTGCAGGCGGGTCTCTTCCTGTGACAGCCCTTCGCGCAGCTTGCCGAGCCGGCCATCCAGGCCGCGGAACTCCAGCGCTTTCCATTCGGCATCCTTGACCCGGCGCTCCTCCTGCAGGGTCTGGTATTGCTCGGCCTGGCGCGCCTGTCGCTTGAGGTGTTCAAGCTGCTTGCCGATTTCATCGCGCAGGTCGCCCAGCCGGTCCAAGTTCTCGCGGGTGTGGCGGATGCGGGTCTCGGTTTCCTTGCGGCGCTCCTTGTACTTGGAGATGCCAGCGGCTTCTTCCAGGTAGACACGCAGGTCTTCAGGGCGGGCTTCGATGATCTGGCTGATCATCCCCTGCTCGATGATCGAATAGCTGCGCGGGCCCAGCCCGGTGCCCAGGAACAGGTCGGTGATGTCGCGGCGACGGCATTTGGTGCCGTTGAGGTAATAGTTGCTGCTGCCATCGCGGCTGACCGTGCGCTTGACCGATATCTCGTTGAACGAGGCGTACTCACCGGAAATGGTGTGGTCGCTGTTATCGAAGATCAGCTCTACGGTGGCCTGCGATACCGGCTTGCGCGCGGCCGAGCCGGAGAAGATCACATCGGTCAGCGAGTCACCACGCAGGCGGCTGGCCGAGCTTTCGCCCATCACCCAGCGCACGGCATCGATGATGTTGGACTTTCCACAGCCGTTCGGTCCGACCACGCCGGTCATGTTGGTCGGCAGATGCAGCGTGGTGGGATCAACGAAGGACTTGAAACCGGACAGCTTGATCGTGGAAAGACGCATAGGGTTTCCGGGCCGGGGCCGTTGTGAGGCCTGCATTTACCCGCCAACCCCTTGATCCGGCTGGGATCAGGGCCGTCGGCCGGGCGTAATGCACCGAGTATACCGATGTGGCCGCGTTCTACGCAGGGGGGCCGGCGCGCAGCAAAACAAAACGGGCGCCCCCGCGGGCGCCCGTTCTGGTGATTCCATGCCTTTCGGCGTGGGATCAGGCCTTTTCGGCTTCGACCACGACCTTGACGGTGGTTTCAACGTCGGCGTGCAGATGCACCAGGACGTCGTACTCGCCAATGTTGCGGAAGGCGCCTTCGCCCAGGATGACTTCGCTCTTGTTGACCGGCAGGCCAGCAGCGGTGAAGGCATCGGCGATTTCGCGCGCGCCGACCGAGCCGTACAGCTTGCCTTCGGTGGAAGCGTTGGCCGCGATGGTCACGGACTTGCCTTCCAGCTTGGCCTTGCGGGCCTCAGCGTCGGAATGGATCGACTCGGCCTTGGCTTCGTACTCGGCGCGCTTGGCTTCGAACTCGGCCTTGTTGCTCTCGGTGGCCGGCACGGCCTTGCCCTGCGGTACGAGGAAGTTACGGCCGTAGCCCGGCTTCACGTCGACCAGGTCGCCGAGGTTGCCAAGGTTGGTGACTTTCTGCAGAAGGATCAGCTGCATGGTGTTACTCCAGAATGTATTCGTTAGCGAGGCGATGCCCCGCAGCGGATGGCTGTCCGAATATCAGTGCAGGAGGGCGGCACGAGGCCGCCCGCCGGCATCAGATGTCGTGGTTGTCGGTGTACGGGATCAGGGCCAGGAAACGGGCGCGCTTGACGGCCGTTGCCAGCTGGCGCTGGTACTTCGACTTGGTGCCGGTGACGCGGCTCGGCACGATCTTGCCGTTCTCGGTCAGGTACTGGCGCAGGGTGTTGAGATCCTTGTAATCGATCTCTTTCACGCCTTCGGCGGTGAACTTGCAGAACTTGCGGCGACGGAAGAACTTGGACATGTCAGTGCTCCTTAAGCGGCCGAAGCGGCGTCGTCGCCGGCATCGTTGTCAGCGGCGGGGGTGGTGGTCTCACCTTCTTCGTCGTCACGACGACGACGCTCGCCACGCTCGGGCTTGTCGCCCTTCTCGTCCTTGCTCTTCATGATCAGCGACTGCTCGGTATCCGGGCCATCGCGCTTGACGACCAGGTTGCGCAGCACGGCGTCGTTGAAGCGGAAGCTTTCCACCAGCTCGCTCAGCACGGCCTGGTCAACTTCGATGTTGAGCATGACGTAGTGGGCCTTCACCAGGTTCTGGATCGGGTACGCCAGCTGACGGCGGCCCCAGTCTTCCAGACGGTGGATGGTGCCGTTGCCGTTCTCGACGAGCGACTTGTAGCGCTCGATCATTGCCGGGACCTGCTCGCTCTGATCCGGGTGGACCAGGAACACGATTTCGTAATGACGACTCATGTTTATATACCTTTCGGATGTGGCCGTTTCGGCCGGACAGCCCCCCGCGGTGGTGACAGCGGTGGGGCAAGGGTTCCCACGCTGGGCGCAGGAAGCCGGCAATTATGCCTGTTGGTCCTGGCTGAGGCAAGCCGAGGCCGCATTGGCTGCGGGTGGGCCGGGCGATGGGGCTGGTCGGGGGACGGCAACAACTGCGTCCATGCGGCCTCGTTTCGCGCCATCCATGGCGCTCAACGCCCCCGCCCAGCCCCACCGCCCGACCCCTGACAGATTCCGGGCGCCGCCGAAGCGGTAGCGCCGAGCCATGCTCGGCGGGCGCTGAGTCCGGATGGGCGGTTACGGGCGGAGAAATACAGCGTTCAGCCGGCAGGACGCGAATCGGGCGACTGTGCTGCGCTGCAGCAGTACAATCCGTACTCGTTTGAATGCCCCGGATTTCTCCTGTGAACCCGTCTGCTCCTCCGGTTGCCACGTCCTCGCTGGCCGCCGTGCTGTCGCCCCGCCAGCGCACCTTCATCCTGCTGGCCCTGTCGTTGGGCGGTTTCGCCATCGGCACCAGCGAGTTCGCCAGCATGGGTCTGATGCTGGACATCAGCCGCGGGCTGTCGATCACCGAGGCGCAGGTCGGGCACCTGATCAGCGCCTACGCCATCGGCGTGGTGGTGGGTGCGCCAGTGCTGGCTTTCGCCGGCGCCGGTATCAGCCGGCGCAGCCTGCTGCTGGGGCTGATGGGCTTCTACGCGATCGGCAACCTGGCCAGCGCGCTGGCCCCCAACCACCACACCATGCTGCTGGCGCGCTTCGTTGCCGGCCTGCCGCACGGCGCCTATTTCGGCGTGGCGATGCTGGTGGCGGCCTCGATCAGCCCGCCCGCACAGCGCGGCGCAGCGGTGTCCAAGGTGCTGCTGGGCCTGTCGATCGCGATCCTGGTCGGCAATCCACTCACCACCTGGCTCGGCCAGCAGTTCACCTGGCGCACTGCCTTCGCGCTGGTCAGCCTGCTGGCGCTGGCCACCGTGGTGATGGTCTCGCGCCACCTTGCACCGGACCCGAACGAAGTCCGTACCAGCCCGATGCGTGAGCTGCGTGCGTTCAACACCACCCAGGTGTGGCTGGCGCTGGCGATCGGCTCGATCGGCTTTGCCGGCATGTTCTGCGTGTTCACCTATCTGGCACCGACGCTGGTCAACGTCACCGGCATCAACGAACGCTGGATGCCTGCGGCCGTCGGCCTGTTCGGCGTGGGCGCGATCATCGGCAACATGCTGGGGGGCTGGCTGGTGGATCGCCTGCAGTTCCGCGCCGCCGGCGTGTTGCTGGCGTGGTCGGTGGTGGTCCTGCTGCTGTTCCCGCTCGCCGCGCATTCGGCCTGGGCGATGGTGCCGGCGATCATCGCCGTGGGCACCATGGGCGCGCTGGCCGTGGCGCTGCAGACCCGCCTGATGGACGCCGCCGGCGAGGCCCAGACCCTGGCCGCCGCGTCCAACCATGCCGCCTTCAATACCGCCAATGCGTTGGGTCCGTGGCTGGGGGGCATGGCCATCGGCGGCGGCTTCGGTTATGCCTCCACCGGGTACGTAGGTGCCGCGACGGCGGCGGCCGGCCTGCTGTTATGGGGGGTGTCGGTGGTGATCGAGCGCCGGCGTGGCGCTGGCTCGCTCGCAGCGGGTGCGTCGAACGGGTGAAACCCCCTCGCGGCGGGCTGCTTTCGAACTGCATCTGAGGGTTGGCCGGGCGGGAAGGCTGTGCGGGGCACGCGCAAGTACGTCCATGTAGCTCTTCGCGGCTCCTGCCGCTCAAGGCCCCGCACAGCCTCCCCACCCGGCCCTTGACAGGTTCCGGTGGCGGCCCGCCGCGTAATGAAAAATGGGGTCAGAGTCCTTTCGCTGCGCGAAAGGACTCTGACCCCATCTCCTTCCCCTCCCCAATGCCCAACCCATGGCCCCCATGGACCTGTCGAAGGTGGGGCGGGGTGGCTGTTCAGGACCGTTTTTTCGCATGGATGCGAAAAGCGAGCCTCCATGGACGGATTCACGGCGTGTCCTGCACACCCACCCCGCCCCGCCAACACACAGCCCTGCAGGCTCTTGACGTTGCCGTTGCCGTTGCCGTTGCCGCTACAGCAAGCCGGCCGCAGGCCGGAAACCCCCAGCCCTCAGCGGTGCGACTCATCCGTGGTGAAACTCTCACCGCAGCCGCATTCGGCCGCTGCATTCGGGTTCTTGAACGTGAACGTCTCGCTCAGTCCCTGCTTGCCGAAATCGATGACCGTGCCATCCACCAGCGGCAGGCTCTGCGCGTCCACGTAGATGCGCACCCCGTCCTGGTCGAAAACGCGGTCGCCCTCGCGCTCGTCACGTGCCAGATCGGTCACGTGGCCCCAGCCCGAGCAACCGGTGCGGGTCACGCCAAAGCGCAGCCCCAGGGCACCCGGGGTCTGGGCGACGAAGCGCTGGACGCGCTCAAAGGCTACTGGGGTCAGGCTGACGGCCATGATGGAGCTCCACGAAGGTACGAGACGAGTATAAAGGCCACCGGGGCAGTAGAAATGCCTCGCAAGCGGAACGCTGCAACCGGTAAACTTCGAATTCACAGATCGAGTCGATCAGCAGAGGATTCAAGTCATGACGGTGGTCAGCGTTGAACATGCGCTTGCCGGGAAGATCCCGGAAGGCGGCGAAGTCACGGTACGCGGCTGGGTGCGCACGGTGCGTGGCTCGGCGAATCTTGCCTTCATCAACGTCACCGACGGCTCCTGCTTCGCCCCGATCCAGGTGGTGGCAGCGGAATCGCTGGCCAACTTCGACGAGGTCAAGCGCCTGACCAGCGGCTGTTCGCTGATCGCCAAGGGCACCCTGGTGAAGTCGCAGGGCAAGGGCCAGTCCTTCGAAATCCAGGCCAGCGACGTGGAAGTGGTCGGCTGGGTCGAAGACCCCCTGACCTACCCGATCCAGCCCAAGCCGATGTCGCCGGAGTTCCTGCGTGAAGTGGCGCACCTGCGCCCGCGCACCAACCTGTTCGGCGCGGTCACCCGCATCCGCAACTGCCTGTCCCAGGCCGTGCACCGGTTCTTCCACCAGAACGGTTTCAACTGGATCAGCACCCCGATCATCACCACCTCCGACGCCGAAGGTGCTGGCCAGATGTTCCGTGTCTCCACGCTGGACATGGTCAATCTGCCGCGCACCGAGCGTGGCGAGGTCGACTTCAGCCGCGACTTCTTCGGCAAGGAAACCTTCCTGACCGTGTCCGGCCAGCTCAACGTGGAGGCGTACTGCCTGGCGCTGAGCAAGGTCTACACCTTCGGCCCGACCTTCCGCGCCGAGAACAGCAACACGACCCGCCACCTGGCCGAGTTCTGGATGATCGAACCGGAAATCGCCTTCGCCGACCTGGCCGAAGATGCGCGGCTGGCCGAGGAATTCCTGAAGTACCTGTTCCGCGCGGTGCTGGACGAACGTGGCGACGACCTCGCCTTCCTGGCCGAACGCGTGGACAAGAACGCGATCAGCAAGCTGGAGAACTTCATCAATGCACCCTTCGAGCAGATCGACTACACCGAAGCGGTGAAGCTGCTGCAGAACTCCGGCCGTAAGTTCGATTTCCCGGTGGAATGGGGCCTGGACCTGCAGACCGAGCACGAGCGCTGGCTGACCGAGGAACACATCGGCCGCCCGGTGGTGGTGACCAACTACCCCGAGCACATCAAGGCCTTCTACATGCGCCTGAACGACGACGGCAAGACCGTCGCGGCGATGGACGTGCTCGCCCCGGGCATCGGCGAGATCATCGGCGGCAGCCAGCGCGAAGAGCGCCTGGACGTGCTGGATGCGCGCATGGCGCAGTTCGGCCTGGACCGCGAGCACTACGGCTGGTACCGCGACTTCCGCCGCTATGGTTCGGTGCCGCACGCCGGCTTCGGCCTCGGCTTCGAGCGTCTGGTGGTGTACGTCTGCGGGCTGTCCAACATCCGCGATGCGATCGCCTACCCGCGCGCACCGGGCAACGCCGACTTCTGATCCCCTTCCATCCACGGAGGTACCGACCCCCATGACCCTGTTCTTCGCGCTGTGTTTCTTCGGCGTGGCGATCGCCGGGTTCAGTGCCTTCGTGATCTTCTGGCCGCTGACCCTGGTGCACCTGCGCGACCGCCATCCGGCGTTGTCGCAGCGCTTTGGCAGCGGTGCCTTCCTCAAGCCCGAAGCACTGGCCTGGCTGTTGCGGCGTGACTATCGCGCGCAGCCGGACCGTTCGCTGTCCGGGCTGGCGACACCGGCCTGGGTATCGCTGCTGACCCTGCTGGCCGGACTGGGCATGGCCGCCCTGCTCTGGCTGGCGTCGATCTGGTAATCACGAAATGAATGACGACTCCCTTCCGCAGGACACCTGGTGGCTGGCCAGCCTGGGCAACACGCTGATCTGGGCACGCCTGCGCATCCGCCCGGCCGGCACCGCCGAAGTGCTGGACAGCGATGGCAACACGCTGAGCTACGACGGTGAAGACACCGCGCGCGCGCAGCTGTTCGACGCCGAGTTCGTGGAATACGACGGCCTGGACGAAGAAGACGCGCTGGTGCGTGGCTTCTCGCTGCATGAGGTGCAGCCGCCCCGGGCCAGCTCCGATGAAGGGCTGCGTGGCCTGATGGTGCAGTCGCTGGGCCGCACGGTCTAGCTGCATGTTCACCCCGCGCGCCTTCGCTGAAACCGACCTGCAGTGGCTGGACGCGCTGTTTGCCCGCGATGCGTTCATCACCCTGCTCACCACCGGTGACGATGGCCTGCCAGAGCCGACCCGGCTGCCGGTGCTGTACCGCCGCCAAGGGCAGGCGATCGAGCTGCGCGGGCACTGGGCCAGGGCCAATCCGCAATCGCGCCGCGACGGGCCCGCCAAGGTGCTGGTGGACGGCCCGCATGGGTATGTCTCGGCGTCGTGGTATCCGGACAAGGAGGCCATGGCACGGGTGCCGACCTGGAACTATGCCGCCGCTGAACTGCGCGGCCAGCTGCACCGCTTCGAGGACACCGACGCGCTGGCGGCGGTGGTCGCCGATACCGGCGATCTGTACGAAGCGAAGGTAGGCCGTGACTGGCAGTTCGAGGCGCAGCGCGATGACCACCGCAGCCAGTTGCGCGGCATCATCGGCTTCCGCTTCGTGGTGGACACCGTGCAGCTGAAAATGAAGCTCAGCCAGAACCACCCGGTGGCCAACCAGCAGGCGGTCATCACCGAACTGGAACGGCTGCCCTCCCCCGCCTCGCACGAGCTGGCGCAGTGGATGCGCCGTTTCCTGGACGCGCCGGACACCGCGCGCGACTGAAATATTCCGTTGATTCCCGCGACGACGCGGCTCTGCCCGCCGCGCCTTGCCCCCCACCACGTCAGGGACCCCACATGAAAGATGTTGAAAAGCTGCTGCAGAACAACCGCGACTGGGCCGACCGGATCCAGCAGGAAGACCCCGCGTTCTTCGACCGGCTGTCCACGCAGCAGCATCCCGAATACCTGTGGATCGGCTGTTCCGATTCGCGTGTACCGGCCAACCAGATCATCGGCATGGCCCCGGGCGAGGTCTTCGTGCATCGCAACGTGGCCAACGTGGTGGCGCACACCGACCTCAACTGCCTGAGCGTGATCCAGTACGCGGTGGACCAGCTGAAGGTGAAGCACATCCTGATCGTCGGCCACTACGGCTGCGGCGGCGTGCATGCCAGCCTCAACAACGTCCGCGTCGGCCTGGCCGACAACTGGCTGCGGCATGTCGGCGACGTGGCCCAGAAGCATTCCGCCATCCTCGATGCGATCGATGATCCGGACCTGCGCCACGCACGGCTGTGCGAACTGAACGTGATCGAGCAGGTCGCCAACGCCTGCCAATCCACCATCGTGCGCGATGCCTGGGCACGTGGGCAGAAGCTGACCGTGCATGGCTGGGTCTACAGCCTGCGCGATGGGCGCGTGCGCGAGATGGGCATCGACGTCGACAGCCCGGAAGCGCTGCAGCCGGGTTATGAGAAAGCGCTGTCCTTCGTCCCGCGCAAGGGCAAGCGCGACTGAGCGTCAACCGGAGCGTCCGCATGCTTGCTTCACCGATCAACCTGATGGGCTGGGTCGAAGAACACCGGCATCTGTTGAAGCCGCCGGTCGGCAACAAGATGATCGAGGACGGCGACTTCATCGTGATGGTGGTCGGCGGCCCGAATTCGCGCACCGATTTCCACATCGACGAAGGCCCGGAGTGGTTCTACCAGCTCGAAGGCGAGATGGTGCTGAAGGTGCAGGAAGACGGACAGGTCCGGGACATCCCGATCCGCGCCGGCGAGATCTTCCTGCTGCCAGGCAACGTGCCCCACTCACCGCGCCGCCCGCCGGGCGGCATCGGGCTGGTGGTGGAACGCAAGCGCCTGCCGCACGAACGCGATGGCGTGGTCTGGCACTGCGAGCGCTGCAATCACAAGCTGCACGAAGAGTGGTTCACCCTGCAGAACATCGAAACCGACCTGCCGAAGGTCTTCGCCCGTTACCAGGGCGACCTGCAGCTGCGCACCTGCAGTGAATGTGGACACGTGGATCCGCTGCCCGGCGGCTGAGCCTCGCCCTGACAGAGACACGCCGAGCATGGCTCGGCGCTACCGGAGGGCGTGCTGCCCCGGTCAGTGGCGACCGTTGGTCGTCACGCTCTGCCCCGGTGCAGGCATGGCGCGCGGTACACTTCGGGCACGCCAAATAGTGTCGCTTTCATCATGTCCGAGCTGCTCAGTCGTTCCCATGCCCTGGCCCTGGATGCCGCCGATCCACTGCGCGGCTTCCGTGATGAATTCCTGATCCCCCGCCACGAAGGCGGCGAGCAGACCTATTTCGTCGGCAACTCACTGGGCCTGCAGCCACGTGGTGCGCAGGCCGCGGTGCAGGAGGTCATGGGGCAATGGGCCACGCTGGCCGTGGAGGGCCACTTCACCGGCCCGACCCAATGGCTGGGCTACCACCGTCTGGTCAGCGAACAACTGGCGCAGGTGGTCGGCGCATTGCCCAGCGAAGTCGTGGCGATGAACACGCTCAGCGTGAACCTGCACCTGATGATGGTGAGCTTCTACCGTCCCACCGCGCAGCGCCCGGTGATCCTGATGGAAGCCGGCGCCTTCCCGACCGATCGCCATGCGGTGGAAGCGCAGATCCGCTTCCACGGGTTCGATCCCGCCGAGTGCCTGGTCGAAGTGCAGCCGGATGAAGCAGAGGGCACGATCTCGCTGCAGGCCATCGAGCAGGCCATCGCCAGCCACGGCGCGCGCCTTGCGCTGGTGCTGTGGCCCGGCGTGCAGTACCGCACCGGCCAGGCGTTCGACCTGCAGGCGATCACCACGCTGGCACGCGCCCAGGGCGCCAACATCGGCTTCGATCTCGCGCATTCGGTCGGCAACCTGCCGCTGCAGCTGCATGAGGTGGCGCCGGACTTCGCGGTGTGGTGCCACTACAAGTACCTCAACAGTGGCCCGGGCGCGGTTGCCGGGGCCTTCGTGCACGAACGCCACCATCGCGACACCACCCTGCCGCGCTTCGCCGGCTGGTGGGGCCATGAAGAAGCGACCCGCTTCCAGATGGCGCCGCAGTTCGTGCCGTCCGTCGGCGCCGAAGGCTGGCAGCTCAGCAACCCCCCGATCCTCGGCCTGGCGCCGCTGCGGGCGTCGTTGGACCTGTTCGAACGCGCCGGCATGGCCGCACTGCGGGACAAGTCCCTGGCCCTCACCGGCATGCTGGATGCGCTGGTGCGCAGCCGCCTGCCGCACGTGCTGGAACGCATCACACCGGCCGACAGCGAGCGCCGCGGCTGCCAGCTGTCCTTGCGGGTGATCGGCGGGCGCGAGCGCGGCCGGGCCCTGTTCGAGCACCTGCGCGCGGTCGGCGTGCTCGGTGACTGGCGCGAACCGGACGTGATCCGGATCTCGCCGACCCCGCTGTACAACCGCTACCAGGACCTGCACCACTTCGTTGATGCAGTCGATGCCTGGGCCGGGCACTGACGCCGTGCAGGACACATCGCTGAACACTGCCGCCCCGCGTTCGCTGACCATTGTCGGTGCGGGGCTGGCCGGCTCGCTGCTGGCCATCCTGCTGTCGCGGCAGGGCTGGAACATCACGGTGTACGAGCGCCGTGGGGACCCGCGCGTCAGTGGCTATGAAAGCGGCCGCTCGATCAACCTGGCACTGGCCGAACGTGGGCGCAACGCGCTGCGCCAGGCCGGCGCACACGTCGAGGCGGCCGTGATGGAACGCGCCGTGATGATGCGCGGGCGAATGGTCCACCTGCGCGACGACGCCGCCCCTGCGCTGCAGCGCTACGGCCGCGACGACAGCGAAGTGATCTGGTCGATCCATCGCCGTGAGCTCAACGTCACCCTGCTGGAGCTGGCCGAACAGGCCGGCGCCGTCGTGCATTTCCACCGGCGCCTGCATACCGTGGACTTCGACGCGCAGCATGCGCGCTTCATCGATGACCGCGATGACACCCCGCATGACATCCGCTTCGTCACGCTGGTGGGCGCGGACGGCGCCGGATCGGCGCTGCGCGCGGCGATGAACCGCCGCCAGCCACTGGGTGAGCGCATCGAATTCCTGGACCACTCCTACAAGGAGCTGGAGATCCCGCCGGGCCCGGGCGGTGCGTTCAGCATCGACCCCAACGCGCTGCACATCTGGCCGCGCGGCCGCTTCATGTGCATCGCCCTGCCGAACCACGAAGGCACCTTCACCGTCACCCTGTTCCTGCCCAACAAGGGCGATCCGGGGTTCAACACGGTGACCACCGGCGAACAGGCCGAAGCCCTGTTCGCCCGTCAATTCCCCGATGCGCTGGCACTGATACCGGACCTGCGCGCTGACTGGGACGCGCATCCGCCCGGCCTTCTCGGCACCCTGTACCTGGAGCGCTGGCATACCGATGGCAAGGCCGTGCTGATCGGCGATGCCGCGCACGCCATGGTGCCCTTCCACGGCCAGGGCATGAACTGTGCTTTTGAAGACTGCGTCGCGCTGGCCCGGCACCTGGAAACCGCCAGCGACCTGCGCAGCGCGTACTCGGCGTTTGAGATCGAGCGTTCGCCCAATGCCTGGGCGATCCAGCAGATGGCGCTGGAAAACTACACGGAGATGCGCGACCAGGTGGCCGACCCGGGGTTCCTGCTGCAGCGTGAACTGGAGCTGGCGCTGCAGCAGCGGTGGCCCACGCGGTTCGTGCCACACTACACCATGGTTACTTTCCTGCACACGCCCTACGCCGTCGCGCTGGAGCGCACGCGGATACAGCGCCGCATCCTGCGCAACGCCACCGAAGGCCTGGATTCCCTGCAGCAGGTGGACTGGCGCGCGCTGGAAGCCGAAGTCCACGCCAAGCTGCCGGTGCTGGAGGGCGCGCACTGATGGCCGACAGCTTCCTGTTCTACGACCTGGAAACCTTCGGCCAGGACCCGCGTCGCACCCGCATTGCACAGTTCGCCGCCATCCGCACCGATGCGCAGCTCAACGAGATCGACACCCCCGTCAGTTTCTACGTGCGCCCGGCCGATGACCTGCTGCCTTCGCCCTATGCCACGATGGTCACCGGCATTACCCCGCAGCATGCGCTGGCCGAAGGCATCGGCGAATCCGAGGCGCTGGCGCGGATCAACGACCTGATGAGCCGCCCCGGCACCTGCGCGCTGGGCTACAACACGTTGCGCTTCGATGACGAGTTCATCCGCCACGGCCTGTTCCGCAACTTCTTCGACCCCTACGAGCGCGAATGGCGCAACGGTAATTCACGCTGGGACCTGCTGGACATGCTGCGGCTGATGCATGCACTGCGGCCCGACGGCATCAGCTGGCCCAAGCGCGAAGACGGTGCGACTTCGTTCAAGCTGGAGCACCTGGCCGATGCCAACGGCGTGCGCGATGGCGATGCGCACGAAGCGCTGTCCGACGTGCGTGCGACCATCGGCATGGCCCGGCTGTTCCGCGATGCGCAGCCGCGCCTGTGGGACTATGCGCTGCGCCTGCGTGACAAGCGCTTTGTCACCAGCCTGCTGGATGTCACCGCCCTGCGGCCATTGCTGCACATCTCGATGCGCTACCCGGCCAGCCGCCTGTGCGCCGCGCCGGTGCTGCCGTTGACCGTGCATCCGCACATCGCCAACCGCTACATCGTGTTCGACCTGGACGGCGATGTTGATGCGCTGCTGCAGTTGCCGGCCGAGACCATCGCCGAGCGCCTGTACCTGCGCGCCAGTGAGCTGCCTGAAGGCGTGCAGCGCATTCCGTTGAAGGAAGTACACGCCAACAAGGTGCCCGCGCTGGTGGCCTGGAACCACCTGCGACCCGATGACCACCAGCGCCTTGGGCTGGACATCGCCGCCATCGAAGCCAAGGTCGAACAGCTGCGTCCCCATGCCGCGCAGCTGGCCGAAAAGGCGCGCCAGGTCTACGCCCGGCCACGCGAAGGCGGCCCATCCGATGTCGACGCTTCGATCTACGATGGCTTCCTCGGCGCCAGCGACAAGCCCCTCCTGGCACGCGTCCGCACCACTCCGCCGGAAGCGCTGGGCGCGCTGGAAGGTGAGTTCAACGATCCCCGCCTGCCGGAACTGCTGCTGCGCTATCGCGCGCGCAACCATCCCGGCAGCCTGGATGCCGATGCCCGCGCGCGTTGGCAGGCCTACCGCCAGCGGCGCCTGCGCGGCGATGAAAAGCTCGGCGAAGTGAACCTGGCCGAGTACAACGAACAGATCGATACGCTTGCCGCCGAACCGTCCGACGACCTGCGCCGCCCGGCACTGCTGCAGGCGCTGCGCGATTGGGGCAAGCAGCTGGAGGACAGCCTGTGAGCGCTTATTTTTCCGATGCCAGCTTCAAATTCCTGAAAGCACTGGCACTGCACAACGACAAGGCGTGGTTCGCTGACCACAAGCAGCAGTACGAAGACCACGTGCGGCAGCCGTTCCTGCGCCTGCTCGCGGACCTGCAACCGGCGCTGGCCGAGGTCAGCCCGAAGTTCCGTGCCGATACGCGCACCGTGGGCGGTTCGTTGTTCCGCATCTACCGCGATGCGCGCTTTTCCAACGACAAATCGCCGTACAAGAACTGGCAGGGCGCGCGGCTGTTCCATGAGCGCCGCCGTGAAGTCGCCGCTCCCTCGTTCTATGTGCACCTGCAGCCCGGTGCGAGCTTCGTTGGTGCGGGTGTGTGGCATCCCGAGCCGGATACCCAGCGCCGCATCCGCCACTTCATCCTGGACAATCCCGGCAGCTGGAAGCAGGCCGCGCATGCCCCGGCGCTGCGCCGTCGCTTCGAGATGGAGCACACCGAAAAGCTGGTGCGCCCGCCGCGCGGCTTCCCGGCGGATTTCGAGTTCATCGACGATCTCAAGCACCGCAACTGGGTGATGTGGCGCCAGCTGGACGACGCCACCATGACCGGTCCGCGCCTGCTGTCCACACTGGGCAAGGACCTGGTCGCGCTGGGTCCGTTCGTGGATTACCTGTGCGCGGCGCTGGATCTGGAGTTCTGACCCCGATGGCAACGCCGCTGCCGCAACAGCGCCGCACGCTGGGACGCAGCGGACTGCAGGTGTCGCCGATCGGGCTGGGCTGCTCCGGCTTCTGGGGCCATCGTCGCTTTCCCGAATCCGACGCGGCACGGGTGGTGGCGCATGCGCTGGAGCGGGGAGTCAACCTGCTGGACACCGGCCACAACTATTCCGCGTTCAACGCCGAACCGCGACTCGGGCGCATCCTCAAGCCGCTGCTGTCGCGCTTCCCGCGTGACTCGCTGGTGATCTCCAGCAAAGGCGGAACGTTGACCGGCCAGGTCGGCCTCAGCGGCGCCGAGCAGCGCGATTTCTCACCCGGGGCGATCACCGCCAGCTGCGAAGCCTCGCTGCGCAACCTCGGCCTGGACTATCTGGACGTGTACCAGCTGCACGGCATCGCGGGCGAAGAGGTCACCGAGGAGCTGCTGCACGCGTTGCAACAGCTGCGCCAGCGCGGACTGATCCGCAGCACCGGCATCAATACCCATTCGGCGGTGACGCTGGACTGGATGCTGGCGCGACCGCAGGCCTTCGACGTGGTGCTGCTGGACTACAACGCCCTGCAGCAGGACCGCGCATCACACATCAGCCGCCTGCATGCGGCCGGCATCGGCGTGCTGGCCGGCACCGTGCTGGCCCAGGGCCACCTGCTGCCGACGCGACCGCGGCTGCCACGGCCCGCCGATGCCTGGTATCTCGCGCGGGCGTGGCTGAAGCCGAGCAGCCGGCGGCTGATGCGCAGCGCCCGCGCGATGCGCGCGGCAGTGGCCTCGATCTGTTCACAGCGTCCGGCACAGACCGCGTTCGCTTATGTGCTGCAGCATCCCGGGGTAGCCGCGGGCATCCTCGGCACCACGCGCGTGGGCAGCCTGGACGAGGTGCTGCAGACCTTGCCGGAGCGCTTGGGCGAGGCCGATCTCGCGCGCCTGGTCGCGGCGTTTGGGGATGGCAGCGGCTCACCCAGTCACTGAGGCTTAACCCACGTCCGCGCGTGATGCGGCACGCTGTGGGCCTGTCCCTAAACCCCCTGCTGCCATGAAGAAGTTCGTCGCTTTCGTGCTGGTCCTGCTGCTGGCACTGGCCGGCTGGTGGTTCAGTGGCCCCTACCTCACCGTGCATGGACTCGCCCAGGCGATAGAACAGCGCGACACGACGCGGCTGGAGCGCTACGTGGACTTCCCGCGCGTGCGCCTCAGCCTGCGCGCGCAGGTCAGTGACTACATGGTGCGCCAGGCCGGTCCGGACGTGGCCGGCAGTCCGTTCGGCGCGCTGCTGTATGGCCTCGGCGACCAGCTGGGCGGCGCTGCGGTGGATACGATGATCACCCCGATGGGGATCGGTGCGCTGCTGCAGGGCCACGCGCTGTACAAACGCGGCCGCAACGAACTGCAGGGGAACGACTCGTGGGCACCGACCCAGCCTGCGCAGCCGTTGAAGCAGGCCAAGGGTCGCTTCGAGCGGCTGGACCGCTTCGTGGTGGACGTCGACCGTGGACCCGGACAGCCACCGTTGCAGGTTGTACTGGAGCCGCAGGGCCTGCGCTGGCAGGTCGTCGACCTGCGCAACGCGGTGCCGCAATAAACGGGTAGCGCCGATCCACGGTCGGCGGCTGCGACACCCGCGCTGCGCGCTCGCCGAGCATGGCTCGGCGCTACCATGAACCGTCCGGTCAGGTTTCGTTGGCGACGCCGTGCGGCACGTGGCCGGCCGCGACGTGTTCGCGGGCACTGTCGATGTTGTGCTGCGAATCGTCGAAGAAGATGTCCGCGCCGAAGGCCTGCAGGAACGGGCCTTTGTGGCGGCCGCCGAGGAACAGCGCTTCATCCAGGCGCACGCCCCATTCGCGCAGCGTGCGGATCACCCGCTCATGCGCAGGCGCCGAGCGCGCGGTCACCAGCGCGGTGCGGATCGGCGCGTCTTCTCCCGACGGGAACACTTCCTGCAACGTATGCAGCGCCGACAGGAAGCCGCGGAACGGGCCCCCGCTCAAGGCTTCGCGGGCGCGCTCGCGCTCATGCCGGCCGAAGGCTTCGACCCCCTGCTCGCGCGAAATACGCTCGCTTTCATCGCCGAAGATCACCGCATCTCCATCGAAAGCGATCCGCAGTTGCCCGGCCGGACGGCGGGTGTCCACTACCTGGTCGGCGGCGGCGGCCGCGGTCTCGCCCGGCGGCTTGGGCAGGATGGTGGCCGCGGCGATGCCGTGGCGCAGCGCACTGCGTACCGATTCGGGATTGGCCGACAGGAACAGATCCGTGCCGAAGGGCTTCACGTAGGGCCAGGTCGGCTCGCCGGCAGTGAACGTGGCGCGGATGATGCCCAGCCCGTAGTGCTGGATCGAATTGAAGATGCGCAGGCCCGTATCGGCCGAATTGCGCGACAACAGGATCACCTCGACGCGCGGATTCTCCGGGCCGGCACCCTGGTTCAGCGCCAGCAGTTTGCGCACCACCGGGAACGCCACGCCGGGGCCCAGCACGTCGTCTTCGTGCTCGCGCTGGTACTTGGCGTAGGCATCCACGCCATCGCTTTCGAACAGCGCGTGGCTCTCTTCCAGGTCGAACAGGGCGCGCGAGGTCACCGCGACGGTCAGCAATCGGGGAGTGTTGTCGCCCATCGGGGAATTCCTTGCAGCAACCGGCGGTTGCCGGCGGCCTATTGTCGCTCAGAACACGAACTGTTCGGACAGGATCCGGTCTTCGAGGTTGTGCTCCGGGTCGAACAGCAGGGTCACCTGGCGGTCGCGGCACTCGCGGATGGTCACTTCCACCACGTCGCGGGTCTCGTGCGAGTCGGCGGTGACACTGACTGGGCGCTTGTAAGGATCGAGCACGCGGAAGCGTACTTCGGTATCGGCCTTCAGGATCGCCCCACGCCAGCGGCGGGGCCGATACGGCGCCAACGGGGTCAGCGCGATGGTGGCCGAGCCCAACGGAAGTACCGGGCCATGCGCGGAATAGTTGTAGGCAGTGCTGCCGGCCGGGGTGGCCACCAGCACGCCATCACCGATCAGTTCAGCCACCCGTTCCTGGCCGTTGAGGTCCACGCCGATGTGCGCGGCCTGCCGGGTCTGGCGCAGCAGCGAGACATCGTTGTAGGCCAGCGATCCGGTCGAGGTCCCCGATTCGGTCAGCGCGGTCATCTGCAGCGGCCGCAGGTGGGCCGGCTCGGCCAGTGCGATGCGCGCGGCCACGTCGTCCGCGTCACGGTACTGGTTCATCAGGAAGCCCACCGTGCCCAGTTTCATGCCGAACACCGGCCGGCCGAGGTGGCCATACCGGTGCAGGGTCTGCAGCATGAAGCCATCGCCGCCCAGCGGACACAGCACGTCCGCCGCGTCGGGCGCATGCTCGCCGTGGCGCGCCACCATGGCGGCCAGAGCAAGCCGTGCCGGCTCGGTGTTGCTGGCCAGGAAGGCAATGCGGGGGGAATCGCTCATGCAGGATGTCCGGTGGTGCGCGGGTACCGGTAGAGCATAACCGGACGTGGCGCGGAATCCGCGCCACGTTGGCTGATGCGGGGCGGTGACGACCAACGGTCGTCACCCACCTTGAGCCAGGTCACCGGGGGGCTTACCCCCCGTGCGAGGCCAGCTGGCCCAGGCGCTGCACCGCGACCGAGACGGTCGGGTAGTCCAGGGTCTTCTGCTCGGCCAGTTCGCCCAGCATGGCCAGGGTAAAGCGCAGGCTGTTGTCGTCACGACCGACCCACGCAGCCACCTTGGCTTCGGCGGTGCCGCCCTTGGTGGCCAGCACCTGGCCGGCCAGGTTGCGGTGGTGGGCCGCCAGCTCGTCACGCAGCACGCCGCGTGCCACCGCATGCCAACGGCCGTTGACCTCCAGCGCATCGACCTGCTCGAACAGCCACGGCAGGCTCAGCGCCTCGCCCAGGCGGAAGTGGATCTTGGACACATCCACCGGCTTGAGCTTGCGGGTACGTGCCAGTTCGATGATGTCGAACGCCGGGGCCAGGAAGTGCAGCTCGGACAGCTGCTGCGCCAGGCCGGCCGGCAGGCCCTTTTCGACCCACTGCTGCACCAGCGCTTCGTAGGTCGGACGCTGCGCATCAGGCAGCACGCCGGAAGCCACGCGGATGTCGTTGAACGGACCCTGGTAGCGGTTGACCGCCTCGGTGATGCCCGGCATCGGGCCGGGGCGGAACAGCAGCCAGCGCACGAATGCACGCTGCAGTTTCCAGATCACTTCCAGCGCATCGACCTGCACCGATTCGGGCACCTGTCCGTCCAGTGCGTCGATCTGCGCCCACAGCGCGCGCGCATCCAGCGTTTCGCGGCTGATGGTATAGGCCTTGGCGACCTCGGCGATGGAACGGCCGGTGTCTTCCTGCATGCGCATCAGGAAGGTGGCACCCATCCGGTTGATGGTCTGGTTGGTCACTGCCGTGGCGATGATTTCGCGCTTCAGGCGATGGCGTTCCATGGCATCGGCATACTTCTTCTGCAGCGGCTGCGGGAAGTAACGCTGCAGCTCCTTGGACAGGTACGGATCTTCCGGGATGTCCGATTCCAGCAGCTGCTGGAAGGCCACCAGCTTGGAGTAGGACAGCAGCACCGACAGCTCCGGACGGGTCAGGCCCTGGCCGCGCGCCTTGCGCTGGGACAGCTCGGCATCGGACGGCAGGAACTCGATCTGCCGGTCCAGCAGGCCTTGCTGTTCCAGGGTGCGGATGAAGTGCTGCTTGGAGCCCAGGCGCTTGACCGCCATCCGCTCCATCAGGCTCAGGGCCTGGTTCTGGCGGTAGTTGTCATTGAGCACCAGCGCGGCCACTTCGTCGGTCATCGACGCCAGCAGCTTGTTGCGCTGATCGACGGTGAGCTTCTTGGCACGCACCACGTCGTTGAGCAGGATCTTGATGTTCACCTCGTGATCGGAGGTGTCCACGCCGGCGGAGTTGTCGATGAAGTCGGTGTTGAGCAGTACGCCGGCCTGGGCCGCTTCGATGCGTCCCAGCTGGGTCATGCCGAGGTTGCCGCCCTCGCCCACCACCTTGCAGCGCAGTTCGCTGCCGTTGACGCGCAGCGCGTTGTTGGCGCGGTCGCCGACGTCGCTGTGCTGCTCGCTGGTGGCCTTGACGTAGGTACCGATGCCGCCGTTCCACAGCAGGTCGACCGGGGCCTTCAGGATCGCGCTCATCAGGTCGTTCGGCGACAGCGCCTTGACCGTATCTTCCAGGCCAAGCGCCTCACGCACCTGCGGGGTGATCTCGATCGATTTCAGCGTACGCGGGAAAATGCCACCGCCCTTGCTGATCAGCTTGGCATCGTAGTCGGCCCAGCTGGAACGCGGCACGGTGAACATGCGCTCGCGTTCGACGAACGAGCTGGCCGCATCCGGATTCGGATCCAGGAAGATGTGGCGGTGGTCGAACGCAGCCACCAGGCGGATGTGGCGCGACAGCAGCATGCCGTTGCCGAACACATCGCCGGACATGTCACCCACGCCTGCGGCGGTGAAGTCCTGGCTCTGGCTGTCATGGCCCAGCGCACGGAAATGGCGCTTGACCGATTCCCACGCACCGCGTGCGGTGATGCCCATGCCCTTGTGGTCGTAGCCGACCGAGCCACCGGAGGCGAACGCATCGCCCATCCAGAAACCGTGCGCCACGGCCAGCCCGTTGGCGATGTCGGAGAAGGTCGCGGTGCCCTTGTCGGCGGCCACCACCAGGTACGGGTCGTCCATGTCGTGGCGGACCACGTCGATGGGCGGCACGATCTTGTTGTTGACGATGTTGTCGGTGATGTCCAGCAGACCCTGGATGAACAGCTTGTAGCAGGCCACGCCGTTGGCGAACACCGCATCGCGGTCACCGCTGGCCGGCGGGGTCTTGGCGAAGAAACCGCCCTTCGCGCCGACCGGGACGATCACCGTGTTCTTGACCATCTGCGCCTTGACCAGACCCAGCACTTCGGTACGGAAGTCTTCGCGACGGTCCGACCAGCGCAGCCCACCACGGGCCACCGCACCGAAACGCAGGTGCACGCCTTCCACGCGCGGACCGTAGACGAAGATCTCGCGATACGGACGCGGCTTGGGCAGGTCCGGCACCAGGGCGGCATCGAACTTGAAGCTGATGACATGGCCCGGACGCCCGTTGGCGTCGGTCTGGTAGTAGCTGGTGCGCAGCGTGGCATCGATCACACCCATGAAGCTGCGCAGGATGCGGTCTTCGTCAAGGCTGGAGACGCGGTCCATCAGCTTCAACAGTGCATCGCGCGCGGCCTGCATCTGACCGTCGCGATGCCCCCTGCGCGCGTCGACCACGGTCTTGAGCACCTTCAAGGTCGCCTCGTCGCCGGCGGCCAGTACGTCCAGGTGCGCCTTCAGCGTGGCCTGGCCGTGTGCTATGTCGTCCTTGCTCTCGTTGCCGGTCGCCGGGTCGAAGCGCGCTTCGAACAGTTCCACCAGCAGGCGGGCCAGCAGCGGATAGCGGGTGAAGGTGCCTTCCACATACGCCTGCGAGAACGGCACGCCGGTCTGCAGCAGGTACTTGCAGTAACCACGCAGCATCGCGACCTGGCGCCAGTGCAGGCCCGCGGCCAGCACCAGGCGGTTGAAGCCATCGTTCTCGGCATCGCCGTGCCACACGCGGGCGAAGGTCTCGCCGAATGCTTCATCGACACTGGCCGCGTCGATGGCACCGGCCACCGATTCGACCTCGAAGTCCTGCACGTACACCGGGGCATCATCCACCGTCAGGCGGTAGGGACGCTCGGAGATCACGCGCAGGCCCATGTTTTCCATCATCGGCAGCGCGTCCGACAGCGGGATGTCATCCAGCTGGCGATACAGCTTCAGGCGCAGGCCATCACCGTTTTCGCGCGGCACCGCCTGCAGGCTCAGGCGCAGGTCGTCCGGACCGGTCAGCGCATCGAGCTGGCTGACATCGCTGGCCGCCACGGCGGTGCTGTTGTCTTCGATGTAGCCGGCCGGCAGCGCCTTGCCGATGCGCGAGGCGATGCGCAGGCCTTCGGTCTCGCCGTGGCGGGATACCAGCGTTTCACGCAGGTCGTCCTGCCAGTTGCGCAGCAGGTGGGCCAGGTTCTGTTCCAGCGCGTTGGTGTCCACGTCGACCACCGGGCCGGCCTTCGGACGCACGATCAGGTGCACCTGGGCCAGCGGCGATTCGCCCAGCACCACCGAACTGTCCACGTGCTCGCCGTGCAGGGCGTCACGCAGCATCGCTTCGATGCGCAGGCGCACGTCGGTGTTGAAGCGTTCGCGCGGCAGGAAGGCCAGCGCGGAAATGAAGCGGGAATACTTGTCGCGGCGCAGGAACAGACGGCTGCGGACCCGCTCCTGCAGGCCCAGCACGCCCATCGCGGTGCGGAACAGTTCGTCTTCGCTGGACTGGAACAGTTCTTCGCGCGGCAGCGTTTCCAGGATGTGGCGCAGTGCCTTGCCGCTGTGGCTGGACAACGACAGGCCCGAGCGCTGCATCACGTGTTCATAGCGCTGGCGCACCAGCGGGATTTCCCACGGGCGGCGGTTGTAGGCGCTGGAGGTGAACAAGCCGAGGAAGCGCTGTTCGCCGATGATGTTGCCCTTGGCGTCGAATTCCAGCACGCCGATGTAATCCATGTAGCCGGCGCGGTGCACGCGCGAACGCGCGTTGGTCTTGGTCAGGATCAGCGCATCCTTCAGGCCCGTGGTGGTGTTCAGGCCCTGCGCGGCGAGCGTCTTGACCGGGCGCGCGGCGGACTTGTCGCGCCCCTTCATCAGGCCCAGGCCGGTGTCGTTGAGCGGCGCCAGCACGTCCTCTTTGCCGTCCTTCTGCACGCGGTATTCGCGGTAGCCGAAGAAGGTGAAGTGGTTGTCGGCGGCCCAGCGCAGGAACTCCTGCGCCTCCTTGCGCGAGGCATCGTCGACCGGCAGCTGGCGGCTGCCCAGGTCGTCGGCCACGGCCAGCGCCTTGTCGCGCATCGGCTGCCAGTCGCGCACGATCGAACGCACTTCTTCCAGCGCCCTGACGATGCCCTGCTCGACTTCGGCCATTGCTTCCGGGCTCTGGCGGTCCATCTCCAGCAGCATCACCGATTCGATCTCGCCCTCGCCGACCTTGGCCAGCTTGCCGGCCTTGTCACGGCTGAAGCGGATCACCGGGTGGCCCAGCACATGCACGCCGATGCCCTGCTCGGCCAGCGCCATGGTCACCGTGTCCACCAGGAACGGCATGTCGTCGTTGACGATCTGCAGCACGGTATGCGGCGATTCCCAGCCATTGCCCTTGGCGGTGGGGTTGAACACGCGCACGTTGGCCTTGCCGATCTTGCGGTTGCGCGCGAACTCCAGCGTGTCAGCGGCCAGCGCGGCCCATTCTTCCACGCTGTGGTGCGGGAACTCGTCCGCTTCCATGCGCTTGTAGAAGTCGGCGGCGAACGCTACTGCCTCGGCCTGCCCGGCCGCGGGGTATCGCTTGCGCAAGGCCGTGTACACCGGTTCCAGCGAGAAACCAGTTGCCGGGACAAGCTGGGTTTCCGCCGTGGCGGGCTTGGTTTTCACGGTTTTGACTGCAGACTTTTGCGATTTCATGGCAGAGCGAGTCGTGTTGCCCAGTTGGGAAAATGAAATTGTAGCCCTGTTGCAGGAAAAGGCCTTGCTGCAGGACGGAATATGCAGATACGGGTTGGGTGCGGTTTACATCGGACGCAGCGACCGGACGCACCGTTCACCCACGTACGGCTGTCGCGACCGGCGGTCGATGCCGACAGGATCGGCAAAGCCTGTGACAGAACATGCCGCAACACGTCTCAAAACGTTTCCACAATCCTGAACTGGACGGTATAGTCCACTCCGTGAACCCCGCTCCCCTCCCCGCTGCCGACATGGACGCGCGCGATCTTCGTGTGTTCGATGCGGTGCGCGAACTGCTCGCCCGGCATGGCATGCAGATGAGCATGGAAGCAGTAGCCCAGCACGCGGGGTGCTCCAAGCAGACCCTGTATTCGCGCTACGGCAGCAAGCAGGAACTGATGCGCCGGGTAGTGGAACGGCACGTCTGCCGGGCCACAGCCGGGTTGCGCGGCCTGCGCGAAGACGACCTGCGCGGCAGCCTGATGCAGTTCGCCACCGATTATCTCGAGCATTTCAACCAGCCGCACGTCGCCCAGGCCTGCCGGATGATTTCCGCCGATGCGGCGCAGTTTCCCGACGAGGCCCGCAGCCTGTGGCGCGACGGCACCGGGACGCTGACGCTTCACCTTGCTGAATGGATCGAATCCGCGATCACGCGGGGGCAGCTTCGGCATGACGACCCGCACTTCATGGCCGAGCTGCTAATCAGCATGATCGGTGGCCAGGATTTCGATCGGCAACGCTTCCACATGCCTCATCGCGACGACGCCGGGACGCGTCGGCGCTGGGCTGGATTTTCCGTCGACAGCTTCCTGCGCGCGTTCGCGCCGGCCGCTTCGCCCCAACCGCATTCAAACCAACTCCGGAGTTTCTCCTGATGATCGCCCCACTCCGCACCCTCGTACTGACGTGCGCTGTTGCCATTGCCCTGGCTGGCTGCAAGAAAGAAGAACAGCAGGCACCGCCGCCGCCGGAAGTGGGCGTGATCGATGCCAAGCCGCAGACCCTGCCGCTGCAGCGTGAGCTGGTGGGCCGGCTGTCGCCGTTCCGCAGCGCTGATGTCCGCGCCCGCGTGCCGGGCGTGCTGCTCAAGCGCGTCTACCAGGAAGGCAGCGAGGTCAAGCAGGGCCAGACCCTGTTCCTGATCGACCCGGCGCCGCTGCGTGCCGAGCTCAACGCCTCCGAAGCCCAGCTCGCCTCGGCCCGTGCCAGCTATGCCAACGCCAAGGTGGCAGCGGATCGCGCCCGTTCGCTGGCCCCGCAGAAGTACGTTTCCAAGGCCGACCTGGACAATGCCGAGTCGGCCGAGCGCACCGCGCTGGCAGCGGTCAAGCAGTCCGAAGCCGCCGTGAGCAGCTCGCGCATCAGCCTGGGCTACGCCGAAGTCACCGCGCCGATCAGCGGCGTGGCCGGCAAGCAGCAGGTCACCGAAGGCGCGCTGGTCGGCCAGGGCGACGTCACCCTGCTGACCACCGTGGACCAGCTGGATCCGCTGTACGTGAACTTCTCGCTGAGCGTGGACGAGCTGTCACAGCTGCGTGCCGCACAGGCCAAGGGGGCCCTGGCGCTGAGCGGCGATGGCAAGGCCACCGTGCAGGTCAAGCTCTCCGATGGCACCACCTACGGGCAGAACGGCACGCTGGACTTCTCCTCGACCACGGTCGATCCGGCCACCGGCGCGGTATCGCTGCGCGCGGTGCTGCCGAACCCGGACCGGATCCTGCTGCCCGGCGCCTTCGTCAGCTTCCAGGCCACCCTGGGCGAGCGCAACAACGCCTACCTGGTGCCGCAGCAGGCGCTGCTGCGTGATGCCACCGGCGGCTACCTGATGGTGGTCGGGGCCGATGGCAAGGTGGTGCGCCGCAACGTCAAGACCGAAGGCGCGCAGGGCGGCAACTGGCTGGTCACCGATGGCCTGCAGCCGGGTGACAAGGTGGTGGTCGCCGGCGTGCAGAAGGTCAAGGAAGGCGCACCGGCAACGGCCAAGCCGTGGAGCCCGGAGCAGGCTGCCGCCGCTGCCAAGGGTGCACCGGCGCAGGGCCAGGCGCCGGCCGCCCAGGGTGATGCCGCCGCCGATGCGGCCGCGCCCGATGCAGCCCAGCAGGCTCCGGCCGCTGCCGAGCAGGCAGCGCCGGCCTCCGATTCGACCAAGCAGTAACGGGAAAACTCCGTCATGCCTAAATTTTTCATCGAACACCCGGTCTTTGCCTGGGTGGTAGCGATCCTGATCTCGCTCAGCGGCGTGATCGCGATCCTCAACCTGGGTGTGGAGTCCTACCCCAGCATCGCCCCGCCACAGGTCACCGTGTCGGCCACCTACCCGGGCGCCAGCGCGGACACCACGGAAAAATCGGTCACCCAGGTGATCGAGCAGCAGCTGACCGGTATCGATCACCTGCTGTATTTCAGCTCCTCGTCCTCGTCCAATGGCCGCGCCACGGTCACCCTGACCTTCGAAACCGGCACCGATGCGGATATCGCCCAGGTGCAGGTGCAGAACAAGGTCTCGCTTGCGACCCCGCGACTGCCCAGCGAAGTGACCCAGCAGGGCGTGGTGGTGGCCAAGGCCAATGCCGGCTTCCTGATGGTGGTGGCGCTGCGTTCGGATACCGGCGGCAACAGCCGTGACGCGCTGAACGACATCGTGGCCTCGCGCGTGCTGGACCAGGTCTCGCGTATTCCCGGCGTGGGCAGCACCCAGCAGTTCGGTGGCGAGTACGCCATGAACATCTGGCTCAACCCCGAGCGCATGCAGGGCTACGGCCTGTCGGCCAGCCAGGTGTTGGCGGCGGTGCGCGAGCAGAACGTGCAGTTCGCCGCCGGTTCGCTGGGTTCGGACCCGGCCCCGGTGGGCCAGCACTTCACCGCCACGGTATCGGCCGAAGGCCGCTTCAGCACTCCCGAAGAGTTCGAGAACATCATCCTGCGCGCCAACCCGGATGGCTCGCGCGTGCTGTTGAAGGACATCGCCCGGATCGGCTTCGGTGCGGGCAACTACGGCTTTGATACGCAGTACAACGGCAAGCCGACCGGTGCCTTCGCCATCCAGCTGCTGCCCGGTGCGAATGCACTGAACGTGGCCGAAGCGGTGCGCGCGAAGATGGACGAGCTGCAACCGAGCTTCCCGGCCGGTGTCAGCTGGTTCTCGCCGTACGACAGCACCACCTTCGTGAAGATCTCCATCGAAGAAGTGATCAAGACGCTGGTCGAGGCCATCATCCTGGTCTTCCTGGTGATGCTGATCTTCCTGCAGAACTTCCGGGCCACCCTGATCCCGACGCTGGTGATCCCGGTCGCGCTGCTGGGTACGTTCCTGGGCATGTGGATGATCGGCTTCACGATCAACCAGCTGACCCTGTTCGCGCTGGTGCTGGCGATCGGCATCGTGGTCGATGACGCGATCGTGGTGATCGAGAACGTCGAACGCATCATGACCGACGAAGGGATGGCGCCGAAACAAGCCACCCAGAAGGCAATGACCCAGATCACCGGCGCGGTGGTGGCCATCACCGTGGTGCTGGCGGCGGTGTTCATCCCATCTGCGCTGCAGGGCGGTGCGGCCGGTGAGATCTACAAGCAGTTCGCGCTGACGATCGCCATCTCGATGGCGTTCTCGGCGTTCCTGGCGCTGGGCTTCACCCCGGCGCTGTGCGCGACCTTCCTCAAGCCGACGCACAACGACAAGCCGAACATCGTCTACCGCACCTTCAACAAGTACTACGACAGGATCAGCGGCACCTACGTGGGCCACATCACCTCGGCGGTGAAGCATGCGCCGCGCTGGATGATCCTGTTCGTGGTGCTCGGTGCGTTGTGCGCGTTCCTGTTCACCCGCATGCCGGGCAGCTTCCTGCCCGAGGAAGACCAAGGCTACGCACTGGCCATCGTGCAGCTGCCGCCGGGTTCGACCAAGACCCAGACCAACGAAGTGTTCGCGCAGATGCGTGGCATCCTGGAAAAGCAGGAGGGCTTCGAAGGCCTGCTGCAGATCGCAGGTTTCAGCTTCGTCGGTTCCGGCGAAAACGTGGGTATGGGCTTCATCCGGCTCAAGCCCTGGGCCGACCGCGAGGTCACCGTGCCCGAGCTGATCGGCAACATGAACGGCGCGTTCTACGGCATCAAGGAAGCGCAGATCTTCGTGGTCAACCTGCCTACCGTGCAGGGCCTGGGCCAGTTCGGCGGCTTCGACATGTGGCTGCAGGACCGTACCGGTGCAGGCTTCGAGCAGCTCACCAATGCCCGTAACACCCTGCTGGGTGCGGCCGCGCAGAAGAGCGACCTGCTGACCGGCGTGCGCCCCAATGGCCTGGAAAACGCCCCGCAGCTGGCCCTGCACGTGGACCGCGTGCAGGCGCAGGCGATGGGCATGTCGGTGTCGGACGTGTACAGCACCATCCAGCTGATGCTGGCGCCGGTGTACGTCAACGACTTCTTCAGC
Organism: Stenotrophomonas sp. CFBP 13724; assembly: GCF_014841975.1. Taxonomy (NCBI): domain Bacteria; kingdom Pseudomonadati; phylum Pseudomonadota; class Gammaproteobacteria; order Lysobacterales; family Lysobacteraceae; genus Stenotrophomonas; species Stenotrophomonas sp. CFBP 13724. The sequence goes on along the minus strand of NZ_JACYUW010000001.1, from coordinate 1,066,530 downwards.
GAAGGCCGCATCAAGCGCGTGACCATGCAGGCCGATGCGCCGTACCGCACCGGCGAAGCATCGCTGAAGAGCTTCTACAGCCCGTCCACGCTGGACACCAATGCCGACGGCACCAGCACGATGATCCCGCTGAGCACTGTGGTGCGCTCGGAATGGGTATCGGCGCCGCCGTCGCTGAGCCGCTACAACGGCTACTCGGCGGTGAACATCGTGGGCTCGCAGGCACCAGGGCGCAGCTCCGGTGAAGCGATGACTGCGATGGAAGACATCGTCCGCGATGAACTGCCGGCCGGCTTCGGCTACGACTGGTCCGGCATGTCCTACCAGGAAATCCTGGCGGGCAACGCCGCCACGCTGCTGCTGGTACTGTCCATCGTGGTGGTGTTCCTGTGCCTTGCCGCGCTGTATGAAAGTTGGTCGATCCCGGTCGCCGTGCTGCTGGTGGTGCCGCTGGGCGTGCTCGGTGCGCTGGTGTTCTCGATGGCCCGCGGCCTGCCCAACGATCTGTTCTTCAAGATCGGCCTGATCACGGTGATCGGCCTGGCGGCGAAGAACGCAATCCTGATCGTGGAGTTCGCGGTGGAACAGCGCGCTGCCGGCAGGACCCTGCGCGACGCCACCATCGAGGCGGCCCGCCTGCGCTTCCGTCCGATCCTGATGACCTCCTTCGCCTTCATCATGGGCGTGATCCCGATGGCCATCTCCACCGGCGCCGGTGCCAATTCCCGCCACGCCATCGGTACCGGCGTGATCGGCGGGATGGTGTTCGCCACCTTCCTCGGCCTGCTGATGATCCCGGTGTTCTTCATCGTGGTCCGCCGCATGCTGGGCGACAAGCTGGACGAGCCCTCCAAGGAGTTCGTGGAGCGCCAGCACGAAGCAGAGGGCGCACACCGCCCGGACCGCTGAGGGTAGTGACGGCCGCTGAGCGTCATGCCTTTCCAGCCGTCACGCTTCAAATGAAAAGGCCCCGGATCACTCCGGGGCCTTTTTTCATTCGCACCCGCCACTCAACGCAGTACGGCAACCACCGCGCACGCCAACACGATGGTCAGCGATGGCCATTGCATGGGCAGGTAGAAGAAGTGATGCCGCGCCGGCACGCCCTCGGGGCGCACGCCGCGATTGAGCACGAACCCCAGCACCACGTTGATTGCCGCGCCGATGCCGCAACCCAGCAGGAACTGCGCCAAGGTGATGTTGCCCTTGGCGACGGACGGATCGGGGTACAGCCAGAGCAGCAACAGCACTGCGACGATCGGTGTCAGCAGGGTAAAGAACCCTGCACCGCGATAGATGACCATGCCCGTACCTGTTTTGAAAGGACGGGCATTCTAGGTGATCGCAGCAATGAAGCGGCTCATGGATCCGCTTCATTGCGTTCGCCCAAGCCTCAGCGCAGGCCGGTTTCGTTGCGCGCGATGACCAGACGCTGGATCTCCGAGGTGCCTTCGTAGATCTCGGTGATCTTGGCGTCACGGAAGTAACGCTCCAGCGGCATTTCCTTCGAATAGCCCATGCCGCCATGGATCTGCACGGCCTGGTGGGTGATCCACATCGCCGCTTCGGATGCGGTCAGCTTGGCGATCGCCGCTTCGTTGCTGAAACGCTTGCCCTCTCCCTTCACCCATGCCGCACGCAGGGTCAGCAGCAGGGCCGCGTCCAGTTTGCACTTCATGTCGGCGATCTTGGCCTGGGTCATCTGGAACGTGCCGATGGCCGCACCGAACGCCTTGCGCTCCTTCACATATTCGATCGTCGCTTCATACGCCGCACGGGCAATGCCGATGGCCTGCGAGGCGATGCCGATGCGGCCGGCGTCGAGCACGCCCATCGCGATCTTGAAACCCTCGCCTTCCTGGCCCAGCACGTCTTCAGCCTGCGCCACGTAATCGTTGAACTCGATCTCGCAGGTCGCCGATGCGCGGATACCGAGCTTGGGCTCGGTCTTGCCGCGGCTGAAGCCCGCGTTGTCGGTGTCGATCAGGAACGCGGTGATGCCCTTGGCGCCTTTGTCCGCATCGGTCATCGCGAACAGGACGATGTACTTGGCCACCGGACCGGAGGTGATCCAGCTCTTTTTGCCGTTGATCACGTAGCTGCCGTCGGCCTGCTTGACCGCGCGGCAGCGCATGGCCGTGGCATCCGAGCCGGACTGCGGCTCGGTCAGTGCGAAGGCGCCGATGGCGGTCCCTTCGGCGATGGCGCGCACGTACTTCTGCTTCTGGGCTTCATTGCCGTGGGTGAGGATGCCGTTGCAGAACAGCGAATTGTTGACCGACATGATGGTCGAATGGGCCGCGTCACCGGCAGCGACTTCCACCATGGCCAGCACGTAGGCGATCGGGTCCATGCCCGCGCCGCCATACTCGGCCGGCACTTCGATGCCCATCAACCCGTTCTCGCCCAGCAGCTGGATGTTGGCCAGCGGGAACTCGCCGGTGCGGTCATGGTGCTCGGCGCTGGGCGCGATTTTTTCCTGCGCGATGCGGCGCGCGACGTCCTGCAGCATCAACTGCTCTTCGGTAAAGCTGAAATCCACAACGACCCCTCCCGAGTAATGAATCAGGGATTGTACTGGGGGCGGGGTATCGCCAGCTGACTGGGGCGCTGAACCTTGAAGTCCTCCACCCACGCACCGCTGCGCTCGCCTGGTAGCGCCGAGCCGTGCTCGGCGGATTCCCTCCGCCGATGCACCGCTGCGCTCGCCGACCATGGGTCGGCGCTACCGTCTGGCCGCCCTGTTGGCCGCCCTTCCCCGCTTTGGTAGCGCCGAGCCGTGCTCGGCGGAACCCCTCCGCCCACGGCCCGCTGCGCTCGCCGACCATGGGTCGGCGCCACCGTCTTGGCCGCCCTGGTAGCGCCGAGCCGTGCTCGGCGGAATCCCTCCGCCCATGCACCGCTGCGCTCGCCGACCATGGGTCGGCGCTACCCTCGCCGCCCTGGTAGCGCCGAGCCGTGCTCGGCGGATTCCCTCCGCCCACGGCCCGCTGCGCTCGCCGACCATGGGTCGGCGCTACCGATCCGAACGCGTCAGGGATCCATGGGCCAGCGGCACCAGGCAAAGGGATAGAGACCCAGTCGATCGACAAGACCCGCTCTTACGGGATTGGCCGCGATGTAGCGCGCCTGCTTGAGCAGCGATTCGTCCGACCGCAGCGCGTGCTCGAAGTAGCTGGGCTGCCATAGCCGTGACGCGGATCCGGCCGCTTGACCGATCAGACGGCTGCTGCGTGATTTGAACCGTTGCATGCAGGCACCCAGCGTGCCCTGGCGCAGCTGCAGCAACCAATGCACGTGGTCGGGCATGACGACCCAGGCGAAGGTATGGCTGGTACCCGCACGCTCGATGTCACGCAGGCAATCGACAACGATCGCGGCATTGCTGGAAACCTCGAACACTGGACGACGTGCGCGGGTAACCGTGGTCAGGACGTAGACGCTGCCTGGGCGAGAAAAGCGCCCGCGGTGGAGATGGCGACTCGACATACACCAAGTCTCGGGCAGGCGTTCATATGCGGGGATCAGCAGATCAAGCAGCATTGGATGGGAAAAGCGCCTGGTAGCGCCGAGCCATGCTCGGCGGAATCCCTCCGCCCACGTACCGCTGCGCTCGCCGACCGTGGGTCGGCGCTACCGTCTGGCCCTGGTAGCGCCGAGCCGTGCTCGGCGGAATCCCTCAGCCCACGCACCGCTGCGCTCGCCGACCGTGGGTCGGCGCTACCGTCTGGCCGCCCGGTAGCGCCGAGCCATGCTCGGCGGAATCCCTCCGCCCACGCACCGCTTCGCTCGCCGACCATGGGTCGGCGCTACCGCCGACCTCCGGTTGCTTGACCGTTCATCGCCTGCAGGCGAAAATATCTCTCTATCGCGATAGGTGGATATTTATGGATCTCGAGGACTGGTCGACCCGGCTGAAAGTGTTCGCCGACGCCACCCGGGTGCGCCTGCTGGCGCTGCTGGAGCAGGAAGAACTGACCGTGGCCGAGCTTTCGGCGATCACCCGGCTGGCCCAGCCACGGGTATCGACGCATCTGGCACGCCTGAAAGAGGCCGGGCTGGTGCGCGACCGGCGCGCGGGCGTGTCCGCGTATTACCGCTTCGACGACGCCCAGCTGGACCCGGCACAGCGCGCATTGTGGCATGCCTTGAGCACCGGCAGCGACGACCCGCTGCTGCGCCAGGATGCCGAACGCGTGGCCTCGGTGCTGGCCAGCCGTGCCGCCGACCAGAACTGGGCCGACAGCGTGGCCGGTGACATGGAACGCCATTACTCCCCGGGGCGCACCTGGGAAGCCCTGGCGCGCACTGCGCTGCCACTGCTGGAAACCGGCGACGTGCTGGATATCGCCTCTGGCGATGGCGTGCTCGCCGAACTGGTGGCCCCGCATGCCAGCCGCTATGTCTGCATCGACACGAGCGCGCGCGTGGTCGCCGCCGCCAGCGAGCGCCTGCGCCGCCTGCCCAACGTGGAAGTGCGCGAAGGCGACATGCATGCCCTCCCCTTCAAGGACCGCAGCTTCGATCTGGTGGTGCTGATGCATGCACTCACCTACGCCGCCAAGCCGGCCCAGGCGGTGACCGAAGCGGCGCGCGTGCTGCGCCCGGGCGGCCGTCTGCTGCTGTGCAGTTTGGCCCGCCATGAACACAAGGCGGCGGTGGACGCCTACGGCCACGTCAACCTCGGCTTCAGTGACAAGGAGCTGCGCAAGTTCGTCGAAAAGGCCGGGCTGCAGGTATCGAGCCTGGAGACGGTGACGCGCGAAAAGCGCCCGCCGCATTTCGAAGTCATTTCGCTGATCGCCAACAAAGCCTGAGGTCGCCGTGCCCGCCCTGCCCTGGTTGCATCCCGAACGTGCCACTGCCCTGCTGAGCGCCCTGCGCGAACGCATCCTGATCATTGACGGTGCGATGGGGACGATGATCCAGCGCCATGGGCTGCAGGAGGACGATTATCGGGGTGAGCGCTTCATCGGCGGCGTGGATACCCGTGCCGACGGCCACGTGCATGGCGCCGGCTGCGACCATGGTCCGGTGCAGGAGCAGGACCTGAAGGGCAACAACGACCTGCTGCTGCTGACCCGGCCGGAAATCATCGCCGGCATCCATACCGAGTATCTGCAGGCTGGCGCGGACTTAGTGGAGACCAACACCTTCAACGCCACTTCGGTCAGCCAGGCCGACTACCATCTCGAGCATCTGGTGTACGAACTGAACAAGGCCGGCGCCGCCGTGGCGCGTGCCTGCTGCGATGCGATGGAAGCGACCACGCCGGACAAGCCGCGCTTCGTCATCGGGGTGCTCGGCCCAACCAGCCGCACCGCCTCGATCAGCCCGGACGTCAACGATCCCGGCTTCCGCAACACCAGCTTCGACGAGCTGCGCGGCACCTATCGCGAGGCCATCGACGGGCTGATCGATGGTGGTGCCGATACGTTGATGGTGGAAACCATCTTCGACACGCTCAACGCCAAGGCAGCGCTGTTCGCCGTGGAAGAGGCCTTCGATGCGCGCGGCGCACGCCTGCCGGTGATGATTTCCGGCACCATCACCGATGCCTCCGGACGCACCCTGTCCGGGCAGACCGCCGAAGCCTTCCATGCCTCGCTGGCGCATGCGCGACCGCTGTCGATCGGGCTCAACTGCGCACTCGGCGCCGATGCGATGCGCCCGCATGTCGAAACCCTGTCCCAGGTGGCCGGCTGCTACATCAGCGCCCACCCCAATGCCGGCCTGCCCAATGCGTTTGGCGAGTACGACGAAACCCCCGAAGAGATGGCCGCCACCCTGCGTGGCTTCGCCACTGATGGCCTGCTGAACCTGGTCGGCGGCTGCTGCGGCAGCACCCCGTCGCATATCCGCGCCATCGCCGAGGCGGTCGCCGGCCTGCCGCCGCGTGCGCTACCTGGCGCAAGGGAGCAGGCGGCATGAGCAAGGCCCCTCATACCCGCCTGTCCGGACTGGAACCGCTGGTCATCACCCCGGACCTGCTGTTCATCAACATCGGCGAGCGCACCAACGTCACCGGCAGCGCCCAGTTCCGCAAGCTGGTCAAGGAAGAGCGCTACGAGGAAGCGGTCGACGTGGCGCGCCAGCAGGTGGCCAGCGGTGCGCAGATTCTCGACGTCAACATGGACGAAGGCCTGATCGATTCGGAGGCGGCGATGACCCGCTACCTCAACCTGATCATGTCCGAGCCGGACATCGCGCGCATCCCGGTGATGGTCGATTCCTCCAAGTGGAGCGTGATCGAGGCCGGGCTGAAATGCCTGCAGGGCAAGAGCGTGGTCAATTCGATCTCGCTCAAGGAAGGCGAAGACCTGTTCCGCGAGCATGCGCGCAAGGTCCTGCGCTACGGCGCCGCTGCGGTGGTGATGGCCTTCGATGAAGCCGGCCAGGCCGATACCTGCGCACGCAAGGTCGAGATCTGCACGCGGGCGTACCGCATCCTGGTGGATGAAATCGGCTTCCCGCCGCAGGACATCATCTTCGACCCGAACATCTTCGCCGTCGCCACCGGCATCGAAGAGCACGACAACTACGCGGTGGACTTCATCGAAGCCACCCGCATCATCAAGCGCACGCTGCCGCACTGCCATGTCTCCGGCGGCGTGTCCAACGTGTCCTTCTCCTTCCGCGGCAACGAGACGGTGCGCCAGGCGATCCACTCGGTGTTCCTGTACCACGCCATCGCCGCCGGCATGGACATGGGCATCGTCAACGCCGGCGCGATGCCGATCTACGACGAACTGGACGCGGAGCTGAGCGAACGCGTGGAGGACGTGATCCTCAACCGCCGCGCCGATGGCACCGAGCGCCTGCTTGAAATCGCCGAGCGCTACAAGGGCAGCAAGGGCGCGGCGAGGATCGAAGACCTGGCCTGGCGTGAGAAGCCGGTCACCGACCGCCTGGCCCACGCGCTGGTGCACGGCCTGGATGCCTGGGTCGAGCAGGACACCGAAGAAGCGCGGCAGGCCTCCACGCGCCCGCTGGATGTCATCGAAGGTCCGCTGATGAACGGCATGAACGTGGTCGGCGATCTGTTCGGCGCCGGCAAGATGTTCCTGCCGCAGGTGGTCAAGTCGGCGCGGGTGATGAAGAAGGCGGTGGCCTACCTGCTGCCCTGGATCGAAGCGGAAAAACTGCGCAGCGGCGACACCGCGCGCAGCAACGGCAAGATCATCATGGCTACGGTCAAGGGCGATGTGCACGACATCGGCAAGAACATCGTCGGCGTGGTCCTGGCCTGCAACAACTTCGAGGTGATCGACCTGGGCGTGATGGTGCCGGCGCAGAAGATCCTCGACGCCGCACGCGCCGAGAACGCCGACATCATCGGACTGTCCGGCCTGATCACCCCGTCTCTGGAGGAAATGAGCCACGTGGCCCGCGAGATGCAGCGCCAGGGCTTCGAGCTGCCGTTGATGATCGGCGGCGCCACCACCTCGCGCGCGCACACCGCGCTGAAGATCGACCCGCATTACAAGGCACCCACGGTGTGGGTGAAGGATGCCTCGCGTGCGGTCGGCGTGGCGCAGTCGCTGATCTCGCGTGACCTACGCGACGCCTTCGTGGCCGCCAACGAAGCCGACTACGCCGACATCCGGCTGCGCCACAGCAACCGCGGCGATGCCAAGCGCCTGGTCAGCCTGGCCCACGCACGCGGGCAGCGTTTCGATGGCGGCTGGGCGGACTACGTGCCGCCGGCGCCGAACCAGCCCGGACTGCATGTGTTCGATGACTATCCCTTGGCCGAACTGGTGGAATACATCGACTGGACGCCGTTCTTCCAAGCCTGGGAGCTGGCCGGCAAGTATCCGGCGATCCTCACCGATGAGATCGTCGGCAGCCAGGCCAGCGAGCTGTATCACGACGCGCGGCAGATGCTGGACCGCATCGTCAAAGAGCGGTGGCTGCAGGCACGCGCGGTGTTCGGGCTGTGGCCGGCCAACAGCGTGGGCGATGACGTCCGCGTCCAGCACCCAGACGGCGAGGCCACGCTGCATTTCCTGCGCCAGCAGGTCGACAAGCCGGCCGAGCGTCCGGATTTCTGCCTGGCCGATTTCATCGCCCCCGCCGACAGCGGTCGCCAGGACTGGATCGGTGCGTTCGCGGTGACCGCGGGAATCGGCATCGATGCGCACGTGGCGCGCTTCGAGGCCGCCCATGATGACTACAACGCAATCCTGCTCAAGGCCTTGGCCGACCGCTTCGCCGAAGCGCTGGCCGAGCGCCTGCACCAGCGCGTGCGCAAGGAATTCTGGGGCCACGCCAACGACGAGACTCTCGACAACGACGCGCTGATCGCCGAGAAGTACAGCGGCATCCGGCCTGCTCCCGGCTATCCGGCCTGCCCGGAACACAGCGAGAAGGACACCCTGTTCCGGCTGCTGGACGCACAGGGCAACGCCGGCATGCAGCTGACCGAAAGCTTCGCGATGCTGCCCACGGCCGCGGTTTCGGGCTACTACTTCAGCCACCCGAAGAGCCAGTATTTCGTGGTTGGCCGGGTCAGCCGCGAGCAGGTCACCGATTACGCCCGGCGCAAGGGCGTGGACCGCGTGCAGGCAGAGCGCTGGCTGGCCTCCAACCTGGATTACGATCCGGAATAAGGCCGCGAACCGCCCGCTGCGCTCGCCGACCATGGGTCGGCGCTACCGATGCCGGACGGGAATAATGCCGCGAACCGCCCGCTGGGCTCGCCGACCGTGGGTCGGCGCTACCGATGCTGGCCGGGGGTAGCGCCGAGCCGTGCTCGGCGAGCGCAGCGGCAAAAGCCGCCGAGCATGGCTCGGCAATAGCGTGGCGGCGCTTACCAGACCAGGTCGTCAGGCACCTGATACTGCGGATCGGCGTAGGGATCATCCTCGGCCGGTGCGTTCGGGTCCACCTTCAGCGCCACGGCCTGGGCGAAGATCGCCTCGGCCTGGGCCAGCATCTCCGCGGTCACCAGCATGTAGCGTCCGGCGACCTGCACCACGCCCAGTTCGCCGGCGTTGAGTGCCTTCAGCTGGTCGGCGGTGACGTAGATGCGCTTGATCTTGCCGCCGTACGGGAAGTGCCGCGCGATCTCGGCCTCATCCACGTTCAACGAGGCGTCCTTCAGCAGCACTTCCAGCTTCGCCTTCGCCTCGCGGCGCACGCGGGCTTCTTCCTGCTTCTGGCGCTCGGCTTCGATGCGCTCTTCCTTCTCACGCTGCGCACGGATGGCATAGGCTTTGGCCAGGTCCATTTCTTCCTGCGAGCGCGGCTTGCGTGCGCCCTGTGGACGCGTGCCGGGACGGTTGCCGGGGCTGCCGGCATTACCCGGGCGGGCAGACGCTGGGCGGTTTTCACCCGGCTTGCCGTGGTTCGGCCGGGCACCGGCGGGCGCAGGCTTGCCGCCCGCGGGGCGGCCATCACGACGCGCCTCCGGCTTGCGGTCCGGCTTGCGGTCATTGCTGCGTTCAGGCTTCGGCGCGGGCTTGAAGCCCAGGCCCATCAGCTGGTCGCGGAGGGTATCGCTCATAAGGACAGATCAGTAGTGCGGCGGTGGCGGCTCATCCACCGGATCAGAGGAATACAGCGCGTTGCGGACCTTGCCCAGGTCCTCCAGCAATACCCGCATCAGGCCCTCGTTGCGGGAGCCCTCCATGCGTGCATCGGCCAGCGCCTCGCTCAGCTCGGCCAATGCCTGCTCCTGGAAGGAGACACGCATTTCCAGCTCGACCAGACGCGCTTCAAGCGCCTGCTCGCGTTCGCTCGATGAAGTTTCAGACATGCGTTGATCGTCCCCGGCCAATGACATGGAGCGCCAGTCCCGCCGGTTGTCCCGGCGGGTATGGCAGGGCGCGTGCGTGCCTTACGGCTGCACGGAAATGAGTTCGACGTCGAAGGTCAACGTGGCGTTCGGACCGATCGGGCCACCCTGGGTGCCGTTCTCGCCGTAGGCCAGCTCACCGGGGATCCAGAAGCGGTACTTCGAGCCCACCGGCATCAGCGAAACGCCTTCGGTCCAGCCCTTGATCACCTGGTCCAGGCCGAACTCGACCGGCTGGCCGCGCTGGTAGCTGCTGTCGAAGACGGTGCCGTCCAGCAGCTTGCCTTCGTAGTTCACCTTGACCTTGCTGCTCGGCAGCGGGCGCTCGCCGCTGCCCGGGCGGATGACCTGGTACTGCAGGCCCGACGGGGTGGTGACCACGCCCGGCACGGTCTTGTTCTTGGCCAGGAACGCATTGCCTTCCTGACGGTTGGTCTGGCCCAGCTGCGCAGCCTTGGCCTGCATTTCAGCCTGCTTGGTGGCCATGAAGGACTGCAGGATCGCCGCGCCCTCTTCCTGGCTCAGTTTCGGCTGGCCACCATCGAAGGCGGTCTTGACCGCGTCGAACAGCGCGTCCAGTTCAATGTCACCCTTCAGCTCGGCCAGCGACGGGCCGACCATGTAGCTGCCCAGCATCAGGCCAACCTGGCGGTTGTCCACCTTCGGCGGCGCCGAACCCGGTGCCTGGCCCGGAACCTGCTGGCCATTGGCGATCGCCATGGAGGTACGCAGCGCCGTGTCGGTCTTCTGCGCATCGGCCTGGGTGATCAGCGGCTGCTTGCCATCGAAGGTGGCCTGCACGGCTTCACGCATGGCGGCCAGGTCGATGTGCGTCTTGATCGCTTCGAGCGAACGGGCGACATCGCCGCCGATGGCATAGCCGAGCTTCTGCTTGGAATTCAAATTACTGGTCTCCTTGGCTGCTGCCGGGGCGGCAGCCGGTTGCTGCGACAGCGCCACGCCGGTGGTGCCCATCGCCAGAATCAGAACCGACGCCGCAGCGCCACGCATTCCCATCTTCATGTGTTGCATTCCTGGAAGTGAAAAAACGCCGACGTCGGCGCGAAAACACGCATTGTCGCACGCGTGTCCGATATGTCGAGGCGCACGTGCGTCGTTCAATGACCCGCAGGGGCCGCCAACGCGCGTTCGATCGCCGCCACCAGTTCCTTGTCATCCGGCTTCACCCGGCTCGGGAACTGGGCGATGACCGTGCCATCGCGACCGATCAGGTACTTGTGGAAGTTCCAGCCCGGCGCTACGCCGGTGGCGGCGGTCAGCCCCTTGTACAGCGGGGTCGCCTGATCCCCGACGACATGCACCTTTTCGAACATCGGGAACTTGACCCCATAGGTCAGGGTGCAGAACTCCTGGATGTCTTTCTCGTCGCCCGGCTCCTGTCCCTTGAAGTCATTGGACGGGAAGCCCAACACGCTCAGGCCGCGCGCGGAATACGACTTCTGCAGCGCTTCCAGGCCCTCGTACTGTGGGGTGAAGCCGCACTTGCTGGCGGTATTGACCACCAGCAGCACGCGCCCGTGATAGCGCTGGGCCAGGTTCACCGGGTCCTTGCCGGCCAGCGGGCGGTAGGCGACGTCCAGCAGGCCGGCGGCCGAGGCCATCAGCGGCAAGGCCAGGCTTGCGGCCAGCAGCAGCGAACCCAGCAGACGGGGCAGGACCGGGCCGCGGCGCGGCAGGGAAACAGATCGCAGCATGGAAGGTGTTCCTGGCAGGAATAAAGGGCCGGACGCGGGTCCGTATTTCGCCACGGACTATACCACTGGGCCCTGTGCGGCCTTTGTCGGCGATCGCGCAGCGCGCGTTGGCTGGCTTCGGTCGGGGTGGGTCGAACGGGTGGAAACCCCCTCGCGGGTGGCTGTAGTTGGGTTGCTGCTGGGGCCGGGCGGGGAGGCTGTGCGGGGCACGCGCAAATACGTCCATGTAGCTCTTCGCGGCTCCTGCCGCTCAAGGCCCCGCACAGCCTCCCCGCCCGGCCCGCTGACAGGTTCCGGCGGCCGCCACCCGCGTTGGAAAAAGAGAAGAAAAGCGGTAGCGCCGACCCATGGTCGGCGAGCGCAGCGGGCCCTTGGCGGGAACATTCCGCCGACCATGGGTCGGCGCTACCGAAGGTCCGATGGCCCCCATGGACCCGTCGAAGGTGGGGCGGGGTGGCTGTGCAGGACCGTCTTTTCGCATGGATGCGAAAAGCGAGCCTCCATGGACGGATTCACGGCGTGTCCTGCACAGCCGCCCCGTCCCGCCAGCAAGCAGCCCTGCGGCTCTTGAGGTTGACGTTGCTTCGCTTCGGCTTGAAAACGCAACCGCCGGGCGATGCCCGGACCACCCCTGCCATCAGTTGGTGACGCGGAACGCTTGCACTCTGAATCTGTGGTGTTATAGTTGACTACAACACCAGTCACCTGAGACAGGGGGAACCGATGAATACGTCAGTCCAACGTCGCATGACCCGTACGGCCGCCAGCGCGGCGGGCCTGCTGCTCCTGTCTTTGTGGTTCGGTGTGGCGCACGGCGGTGCCGACGAAAGCGAAGCCGCCTCCGCCCTCGACAGCCTGCAGGACGCAGGAATGCCGGACGCTGGGAATGCAACGCCGGCACCCTCCCCCCCGCGGCGGCTGAACAGCTCCCTGTCCATGCCGTATTTTTCTTTCGCACAGTCGCTGAATCCCCGGAGCTGACCATGAGCGATATCCAGTGGAGCGATGGCGCCCCCATCTACCGTCAGCTGAAGGAGCGCGTGATTGCCATGATGCTTGACGGAATCATCAAGCCGGGCGACGCCCTGCCCTCGGTCCGCCAGGTGGCGGCCGATTACCAGCTCAACCCCATTACCGTGTCCCGTGCCTATCAGGAGCTGGCCGACGAAGGCCTGGTCGAAAAGCGCCGCGGCCTGGGCATGTTCATGACCGAAGAAGCGGCCACGCAGTTGCGCAGCAGCGAGCGCGATCGCTTCCTCAACGAAGAATGGCCGGCCGTGCTCGAGCGCATCCAGCGCCTGGGCCTGGACGTGAACGAACTGTTGACCCAGGGGAAACTCTCATGAACGCCGCAGCACACCAGGATGTGATCACCGCGCGGGGCCTGCGCAAGGCCTACAAGCGCACCCTCGCGCTGGACAACACCAGCTTCAGCATTCCGGCCGGCCGCATCGTCGGCCTGATCGGCCCCAATGGCGCCGGCAAGACCACCGCGCTCAAGGCGCTGCTGGGCCTGACCTCGGTGGAAGGCGAGCTGAGCGTGCTCGGCAAGGATCCGCGCAGCCACCGCGATGAGCTGATGAACGATATCTGCTTCATCGCCGACGTGGCCGTGCTGCCGCGCTGGCTGAAGGTCCGCGAAGCCATCGATTTCGTTGCCGGGGTGCATCCGCGCTTCGACCGCGCCCGCTGCGAGCGCTTCCTGTCCACCACCAAACTGCAGCCGAAGCAGCGCGTGCGCGAGCTGTCCAAGGGCATGATCGTGCAGCTGCACCTGGCCCTGGTGATGGCCATCGATGCCCGCGTGCTGGTGCTGGACGAGCCCACCCTGGGGCTGGACATCCTGTACCGCAAGGAGTTCTACCAGCGCCTGCTGGAAGACTACTTCGACGAGCAGAAGACGATCATCGTCACCACCCACCAGGTGGAGGAGATCGAGCACATCCTGACCGACGTCATGTTCATCCGTGACGGCAAGGTCGTGCTCAGCGCCGAAATGGACGAGGTCGGCGAGCGCTACACCGAAGTGCTGGTGAACGCCGACCAGCTCGATACCGCCCGCGCGCTCAAGCCGATCGACGAGCGCAGCCTGCCCTTCGGCAAATCCGTGCTGCTGTTCGACAACGTGCCGCGCAGCCAGCTGGCAACGCTCGGCGAAACCCGCAACCCCGGCCTGGCCGACCTTTTCGTCGCCATCATGAAGGGAACCTACGCATGAACGCCGTGAACCATCCGATCAGCAAGGCCGGCACCCTGCGCTGGCTGCTCAAGCGCGAATACTGGGAAAACCGCGGCGGCTTCCTGTATGCCCCGATCATCGCCGGCATCGCCTCGCTGGTGATGAGCACCATCGGCATCATCATCGGCCTGTTCGTGCTGCGCCGCGCCGCTTCGCAGGGCGACCTGCACATCAACAACAGCAACATCCAGGTCAACGGCCTGGACCTGGACCTGCTGACCCGCCAGCTGGATCCCAACGACCTGGTGGACCTCGGCAACGGCCTGGATGCAACGCTGGCGCTGAGCTCGGCGTGGCCGTTCGTGGTGCTGGCCTTCGTTGTGTTCTTCTACTGCCTGGGCGCGCTGTATGACGACCGTCGTGACCGCAGCATCCTGTTCTGGAAGTCGTTGCCGCTGTCGGACACCCAGACCGTGCTGTCCAAGGTCATCAGCGCGATCGTGATCGCTCCGCTGATCGCCGTGGCGGCCTCGGTCCTGACCATGCTGTGCTTCCTGGGGGTGATTTCGATCGTCGCCCTGACCCATGGCGGCGACCCGATGTCGCTGATCTGGGGGCCCTCCAGCCCGCTGCTGCTGGCCGCTGGCCACCTGAGCTGGATCCCGGTGTTCGCCCTGTGGTCGCTGCCGACCGTCGGCTGGCTGCTGCTGTGCTCGTCCTGGGCCAAGAGCAAGCCATTCCTGTGGGCGGTGATGCTGCCGCTGTTTGCCGGCATCGTGGTCAGCACCACCAAGGTGATGGGCCTGCTGGACATGACCAGCGGATGGTTCTGGCAGCACATCGTCGGCCGCCTGTTGCTGGGCACCGTGCCCGGCGTGGAACTGGCCTACCGCTCCGGTGCAGCCAGAGACGCCGAATCGATCGTCGAACTGCTGTCGCCGTCCAACCAGCTCGGTGCACTGGCCATGCCGGACCTCTGGATCGGCGCCGCGGTCGGCATCGTCTTCATCTTCCTCGCCATCCGCCTGCGCCGCCGCGCCGGCGAAATCTGAGTCAAGGAGCCACCCGCCATGCGTACCCTGCTTGCCTGCGCCACCCTGATGCTGCTGCCGCTGTCCGCCCTGGCCAACGACGCACCCTGCAAGTTCACCGACAACCGTGACCTGAAGCTGGAACTGGCCGGTGCGAAGACCGTGGTGCTGGAGGTCAACCAGCATGACCTGCACGTGGTCGCCGGCAGCGGCCCGGCGCAGCTGTCCGGCCGGGCGTGTGCCTCCAGTGCCGACTGGCTGCGCGACCTGACCCTGACCCAGCAGCGCAGCGGCGACAAGCTGGTGGTCAGCCTGCGCCGCGAGGGCCAGCAGGGCATCGTGATCGGCGACAACTACGCGTGGCTGGACATCCGCGGCAGTGTGCCGGCCGATGTCATGGTGCAGCTGAAGGTCGGCTCCGGTGATGCGCATGTGGAAGGCGCGCGCTCGCTCAGCGTGGACGTGGGCTCCGGCGATGCCGATGTGCTGCGCACCCAGGGCAGCGTGCATGCCGCAGTCGGCTCCGGTGACCTGATGATCGACGGAGCCGACAGCCTGAATCTGCTGTCGGTGGGCTCCGGCGATGCAAAGGTATCCAACATCCGCCGCGACCTAACCGTTGGCAGCATCGGCTCGGGCGACCTGGAACTGCGCGATGTGGGTGGCAACGTTGCCATCCGCACCATCGGTTCCGGCGACGCCGACGCCCGCCAGGTGCGCGGTAACGTGGAGATCGGTGTGCTCGGCTCCGGCGATGTCGAACTGCGTGATGTCGGCGGCAACCTGCTGGTCGGCAGCCACGGCTCGGGCGGCATCCGGGTTGACGGCGTGGGCGGCAACCTCACTGTCCAGCGCAGTGGCAGCGGCGATGTCCGCCACAGCGGCGTGCGCGGCACCGTTACCCTTCCCCGCGGCAAGTAACCAGACAGACACACGGGAGAATCGACCATGAAGATGCGCATCCTGGTGTCCACCCTGTTGCTGGCCCTGCCGTTGGCGGCCTGTACCGACCAGGGCACCGACGCAGCCAAGTCCCTCAGCGATACCGGCAGCAGCATCGGCCGTTCGGTGCAGGAGGCCACCGACAAGGCCCGCAGGGAAATGAGCACCGGCAACTTCAAACTGTCGGTCGATGGCCTGCCGACCGCTGAAATCACCCCCGCCGGTGCCCTGCTGATCGAGGGCAAGGACGTGGTGACCACGCCCGCCCAACGCGCCCAGTTGCTGGAGTACCGCCACCAGGTGGAAGGCATCGCTCTGGCCGGCATGGACATCGGCGTGGCCGGTGCGAACCTGGGCGTCAAGGCCGCTGGCGAGGCGCTGAAAGGCGTGTTTTCCGGACAGACCGAGGGTATCGAACAGCGTGTCAATGCCGAGGCGGACAAGCTGAAGGTCCAGGCCAAGGGGCTGTGTGACAAGCTGCCGGCCATGCTGGCGACCCAGCAGGCACTGGCGGCCTCGCTGCCTGCGTTCGCGCCGTACGCAACGATGGACCAGGCCGACGTGGACGGCTGCGACGAATGAGCGCACCCGGCCGTCGCCAGCGATCTGGCGGCGGCCGGCCCGCGCTGCGGGGATTACACTAACGCGCTCCCCCATTCCCGTGGACCGCCATGAAGAAGCTGTTCCTGCTGCTGGCCGCCCTGTCCTGCCTCGTGCTTGCCGGCTGCGACCAGGAGTACCGCAACCACCGCGTCGAACGCAGCAAACCGAAGATCACCGTCAGCGACAGCATGGTCACCGTGCGTCGTGCACCGGCGCCGAACATCATCATCCTGGCCAACGGCCATATGAAGGTCGATGAGATCGAAATCCCGCTGCGGGCCGACCAGCAGCAGATGCTGCAGCAGATGTTCGGCCACCTGCAGGTGCTGCGCCAGAACACCCTGGTCGACGCGCCGGCCGACCCGGACAGGAAGCCGGTGAAGATCGTGCCGCCGGCAGGCAGCAACCCGATCCCGGCCGACCTGGTGCAGGTGATCCCGGAGTTCAAGGACTACACCGAAACCTTCGGCAACCTGCAGGCCGATCGTCGCTGAGGATCGTGGGTAGTGACGGCCGCTGGCCGTCACGCGGTTCCGTCCGGCCTATGTGTGGGTGACGACCGTTGGTCGTCACGCGGTTCCGTCCGGCATATCAACCGCGACCGGTAAACGGCCGTTTCGTTCGACGGGCTTCGGGGTTTTGTGCCGCGCTTTGCGCGGTTGCCGACCAAGGTCGGCACTACGGAATTCCCGCGAACGCGGCAGAGTTCCGTGCAGTCCCACGGCATTTCCGCGGACGCGGGACGGTTGCGGGCCGTCCCGCGGCGCTTTTTTGATCGTCGGTGGATCAGCCGCCGCTGCCGCCTCCTGCGTGGATGCCGCCGGCGGTGAGCGCCTTCGGATCCAGCAGCCGGCGCAGTTCGGCCTCGGCCAGGCCACTGTCCTCCAGTGCGATTTCCAGCACCGGTCGCTGTTCCTTGTAGGCACGCTTGGCGATCGCCGCGGCCTTCTCATAGCCGATGATCGGGTTCAGCGCCGTCACCAGGATCGGATTGCGGTCCAGCGCTTCGCGCACCCTGTCCTCGCGCACCTTCAGCCCGTCGATGGCGCTGTCCGCCAACAGCCGCGACACGTTGGCCAGCAGGGTGATGCTGTCCAGCAGGTTCACCGCGATCAGCGGCAGGGTCACGTTCAGCTGGAAATTGCCGGTCTGTCCGGCCACGGTGATCGCGGTGTGGTGGCCGATCACCTGCGCGCAGGCCATCACCGTCGCCTCCGGGATCACCGGGTTGACCTTGCCCGGCATGATCGAACTACCCGGCTGCAGGGCCGGCAGTTCGATCTCGCCCAGACCGGCCAGCGGACCGGCATTCATCCAGCGCAGGTCGTTGGCGATCTTGATCAGTGCCACCGCCAGCGCGTTGAGCTGGCCGGACATCTCCACCGCATCATCCTGCGCCGCCAGGCCTTCGAACTTGTTGGCGGCACTTTCGAACTTGACCCCCGTGCTGGCTTTCAGCGCCTTGGCCACGCGCTCGCCGAAGCGCGGATCCGCGTTGATGCCGGTGCCGATCGCCGTGCCGCCCAGCGGCAGCCGGCGCAGGCGCTTGAGGCTGTCGTCGAAGCGCTGCTGCGCCGAGGCAAGCTGCGCCGACCAGGCAGAGAACTCCTGCTCGAAGGTCAGCGGCATGGCGTCCATCAGGTGCGTACGCCCGGTCTTGACCACCTTGCGCAGGCTTCGCCCTTTGCGGTCGATGACCTTGCGCAGGTGCGCCAGCGCCGGCAGCAGGTCTTCCTGCGCGGCCAGTGCCGCCGACACGCGCAGGGCGGTCGGGATCACGTCGTTGGAACTCTGGCCCTGGTTGACGTGGTCGTTGGGATGCACCGGCGTGCGCCCGGCCTTGCCACCGCGGTTGGCCAGCGTGGCGATGACCTCGTTGGCGTTCATGTTCGACGAGGTGCCCGAGCCGGTCTGGTAGACATCGATCGGGAAATGCGCGTCCCACTCACCGGCGGCCACTTCGGCCGCAGCGCCCTGCACCGCCTTGGCGATGTTCCTGGGCAGGTGGCCGAGCTCTGCATTGACCCCCGCCGCCGCGCCCTTGACCAGGCCGAGGGCACGGATGAAGCCGCGCGGCATGCGCTGGCCGGACACCGGGAAATTGTCCACTGCACGCTGGGTCTGCGCGCCCCACAGCGCATCGGCAGGCACCTGCAGCTCGCCCATGCTGTCATGTTCGGTCCGGAAACCGGGGGTGGAATTCGTGCTGGAACGCTTGCTCATCCGATCAACTCCGCATGCTTTCAGGGGGAAAGGGAAACTGCGGCTGGCATCGGGCAGGTTCCCCAGGCTGGCATCTGGTTTCAGGATACAGGGTCGTGACGGCCGCCGACCGTCACTTCGGCGCCGCTGCCGGTGTTTTCGACAGTCGAGCAGGCACGCCCCTACAATATGGCCCCCGCCGTCTCACAGCTGCCTGCCGACATGTCCGAATCCGCCCTGCTCGCCCTGTCCCCGCTCGATGGCCGTTATGCCGGCAAGGTCGATGCGCTGCGCCCGATTTTTTCCGAGTACGGACTGATCAAGGCCCGCATCACGGTGGAAGTGGAATGGCTGCTGGCCTTGGGCGCGGAGCCCGGCGTGATCGAACTGCCGGCCTTCTCTGCCTCCGCCACCGCGCGCCTGCGCGCGCTGGCCAAGGACTTCAGCCCGGCCCAGGCCGCGCGGGTGAAGGAGATCGAGCGCACCACCAACCATGACGTCAAGGCGGTGGAGTACTTCATCAAGGAACAGCTGAAGGACGATGCCGAACTGGCCCCGGCGCTGGAGTTCGTGCATTTCGCCTGCACCAGCGAAGACATCAACAACCTCAGCTATGGGCTGATGCTGGAGCAGGCCCGCCGCGAGGTGCTGCTGCCCACCTTGGATGGCATCGCCGCATCGCTGCGCTCGCTGGCCCACGCACAGGCTGCCCAGCCGATGCTGTCGCGCACGCATGGCCAGACCGCCTCGCCGACCACCCTGGGCAAGGAGCTGGCCAACGTGGTCGCCCGCCTGGAGCGCCAGCGCCGCCAACTGGCTGCGGTGGAGCTGACCGGCAAGATCAACGGTGCGGTGGGCAACTACAACGCGCACGTTTCCAGCTATCCGGACGTGGACTGGCCGACCTTCGCCCAGCGCTTCGTCGAAGGCCTGGGGCTGGTGTTCAACCCGTACACCACCCAGATCGAACCGCACGACAACATCGCCGAGATCGGCGATGCCGCGCGCCGCGCCAACACCATCCTGATCGACCTGTCGCGCGATGTCTGGGGCTACATTTCGCTGGGTTACTTCAAGCAGCGCCTGAAGGAAGGCGAAGTCGGTTCCTCGACCATGCCGCACAAGGTCAACCCGATCGACTTCGAGAACGCAGAGGGCAACTTCGGCATCGCCAACGCCTTGTTCGAACATTTCAGCGCCAAGCTGCCGATCAGCCGCTGGCAGCGCGACCTGACCGATTCCACCGTGCTGCGCGCACTGGGCACGGCATTCGGCCACACCCAGGTGGCGCTGGATTCGCTGGCCAAGGGTATCGGCAAGCTGGAAGTGAACCCGCAGCGGCTGGATGCCGATCTGGACGCGGCATGGGAAGTGCTGGCCGAAGCCGTGCAGACGGTGATGCGCCGCCATGGCCTGCCCAACCCGTATGAGCAACTGAAGGCACTGACCCGCGGCCAGGGCATCACCGCCGAGTCGATGCGTGCGTTCGTCGAATCGCTGGAGCTGCCGGCCGATGCCAAGCAGCACCTGCGCGAGCTGACCCCGGGTGGCTACGTCGGCCTGGCAGCCGAGCTCGCCCGCGCGGTGTAAGGGGGTTGACCGGGCTGCGCCCGGCACCTGCTTTTTCAAGCCGGAGCAACGTCAAAAGCCTGAGCTGCAGGGCTGCCTGTTGGCGGGGCGGGATGGATTGGCGGGGGACGGCAGGAGCCGCTCCTGCGGGCCTCGTTTCGCGCCATCCATGGCGCTCAACGCCCCCGCCACCCCACCCCACCCCACCTTCGACAGGTCCATGGCGGCCATGGGACCTGCGGGCCTCAGTAGCGCCGACCCATGGTCGGCGAGCGCAGCGGGCCGCTGACGGGAACATTCCGCCGACCATGGGTATGCCGGTCGTCCTGACCGGCACCCTACGGGCCGTCGCAAGCGACGTTGGCAGCGGCTCCTGCCGCTGCCTTCGGCGCTACCGCGTTTCTTTTTCCTCTTGCGCGGCGGGCGGCCCCCGGAACCTGTCAGGGGCCGGGCGGGGTGGGTTACACGGGGCCCTTGGAGCCCTGGATGGGCGGAAAGGAGCTTACATGGACGTACTTGCAGCGTGCCCCGTGTAGCCCACCCCGCTCGGCCCACCCTCGGCAACCTGCTTGAACGCCCGCCGCGAGGGGGTCCCACCCGTTCGACACCACCCCGTCCGAACGCGGACAATAGGCCATCAGCGGCTGCACAGGCCGCGCCCTGTCTCCGCTGCAAGGACCTCCCCCATGGCCGCACGCAAATCCGCTTCCACTGCCAAGACCTTCGCCATCGAAGTCCACGCCACCCCCGCCAAGCCGCTGGGCATGGCCCCGGCGACCTTCCTGCGCGATTACTGGCAGAAGCGCCCGCTGCTGATCCGCAACGCCTTCGCCGGCTTCCAGAGCCCCGTGCAGCCCGAAGACCTCGCCGGGCTGGCCTGCGAAAACGGCGTGCTGGCGCGCCTGATCGAACATGACCGCAGCACCGACGGCTGGCGCGTGCGCACCGGCCCGTTCCAGGAATCGGTGTTCCCCGCCCTGCCGGAAAAAGACTGGACCCTGCTGGTGCAGGACGTGGACAAGTGGGACCCGGACGTGCGCGCGCTGATCGCGCACTTCGATTTCCTGCCGCGCTGGCGGATGGACGATGTGATGATCAGCTTCGCCGCCACCGGCGGCTCGGTCGGTGCCCACGTGGACCAGTACGACGTGTTCCTGCTGCAGGGCCAGGGCCATCGCCGTTGGCAGATCGATGCCAGCGAATCCACCAAGGGCAAGCGTCCGCCGCTGGATTTCCGCCCGGACATCGAGCTCAAGCAGCTCACGAAATTCAAGCCCAGCCACGATTGGGTGCTGGCGCCGGGTGACATGCTGTACCTGCCGCCGAACGTGCCGCACAACGGCGTGGCCGAAGATGCCTGCCTGACCTTCTCCTTCGGCATGCGCGCACCGGCATCGGCCGAACTGATCAGTGATTATCTGGACACCCTGGTGGTGGATGCCGATGAGGGCATCCGCTACCAGGACCCCGACCTGAAGCTGCCGGAGGATCCGAACGAGATCGACGTGGCGGCGATGAACCGCGTCGTGGCCGCGCTCAATGCCATCCGCATGAACGACCCGGACAAGCTGGGCGACTGGTTCGGCCGCTTCATCACCACCTACCGCGCCGCCGGCGAAGTGATGCCGAGCGGCCCGGCGCCGTCGCTGGACGAGGTCGACCACGCCCTGGCCAACGGCCTGTTACTGGAACGCCATCCCTGGGCGCGCCTGGCCTGGCGGCGTGCCAAGCGTGGCGCCAGCCTGTACTGCAGCGGGCTGGACCTGGCGGTGTCGGTCAAGGATGCGCAGCGCATCGCCGCCGCCGAGCGGCTTGAGCTGTCGGCATGGAACGGCCTGACCGCCAAGGGCCGGCAGGCCCTGCAGGAACTGATGGTGTTGGGCTTCTACCAGCTGACCGATCCCGCTGCCGAGGACGACGTGGAAGAGGTGCTGGATGCCGACGCGGAGATCGTGGTCGCGCGGGATACCGTGGACACCATCGAGGTCGATGACTTTTCCGATGACGTGCGCGAAGTGAATGTGCATGAGGACGGCGTGGAAGTGGTGGTCAGCTTCGACGAGGAGGACGAGGAGGACGAAGAGGACGAGCCGGAGGACGGCGCCGGCCAGCGCCGCCACTGAACATGGCCGCCTTCAGCGTTCAGCGGGCCGACCACGCCGCGCACCACGCGGCCATCCACGGCGTACGCCAGCAGGTATTCGTGGTCGAACAGGGCGTGCCGGCCGAGCTCGAGCGCGATGCGTTGGATCCGGTCTGCACCCACGTGCTGGCACGCGACGCAGACGGGACGCCGATCGGTACCGGACGGCTGTTGCCCGATGGCCGCATCGGGCGCATGGCGGTGCTGGCGGCATGGCGCAGCCGGGGCGTCGGCGAGACCATGCTGGAGGAGCTGGTAGGTGCCGCCGCGGCGGCCGGGCTGCCGCACGTGCACCTGCATGCCCAGCTCCCGGCAACGGATTTCTACGCGCGCCAGGGTTTCATTCCCGAAGGCGGACACTTCGAAGAGGCCGGCATCGCGCACCTTCAGATGCGCCGCACGCTCGGCGCCGCCGCGGCCATCGAAGGGCTGCAGGCCGCCGTGGCGGTGACCACCGCGGTCATCCACCGGGCGCGCCGACGGCTGTGGATCCACAGCCGCCAGCTGGATCCCGGCCTGTTGGATGCCGCTCCCGTACAGGCGGCCTTGCGCCGCTTCGCCACCCGTGCGCACGACAAGCAGCTGCGGGTCATCGTGGATGATGCCGCCGCGGTCCAGGCCGCAGGTGCGCCGCTGCTGGCCCTGCTGCAGCGCCTGCCCAGCGTGGTCCAGGTCCGCCAGGTGAGCGATCCGGTTGACCGGGCGCTGGCCTCGGCCGGCATCGCCAATGATGCAGGCGACTACTACTTTCGTCTGATGGGACATCGCCTCGAGGGCGAGGCCGGCATCGCACTGCCTTCACGTTCGCAGCCGCTGGAGCAGCAATTGCAGCGCGTCTGGGACCGTTCGCGCGATTGCAGCGAGCTGCGCGCCCTCGGCATCTGAGCCCGCCGGCCCCGCGCAACCTGTCTGGCAGCGACACCGGGGGCCCCGATCGCGTCGCTGCAACGCCCCTTCCCCGGCGGATGGGGGTACAATTTGGGTGTTTGAACGCGCCCGTGCATGGCTATTCATCCAGTCGGCCGGGTACTTCCAGAGCCCTACCCCACAAAGCGAATAATCACTCTCCATCGTGGACAATCTACTGAAGCAGTTTGCGCAGTCATCGCAGCTCGCCGGCGGCAACGCCTCCTATGTCGAGGACCTGTACGAGCAGTACCTCGTCTCCCCGGACAGTGTCGATCCCAAATGGAAGGCCTACTTCGACGGCTTCCAGGGCCGTGAAGCGGGTGACATTCCGCACTCGGGCGTCATCGCGCACATCGCCGACGCCGCCAAGGGCGCGCTGAAGAGTGGCACCGGCGAAGGGGCCGGCGACGAGCGCGAGCGCAATGTCGGCCGCCTGATCACCGCCTACCGTTCGCGTGGCCACCTCGGTGCCCGCCTGGATCCGCTCGGCCTTGCCGAACCGACCAACCCGCCGGACCTGGGCCTGCCGTTCCACAGCCTGTCCGATGCCGATCTGAACGCCGAGTTCAGCACCGGCGGCGTGGGTGGCCAGCCGCGCATGAAGCTGCGCGACCTGCTGGCGCGCCTGAAAGCGACCTACACCGGATCGATCGGCGCGGAGTTCATGCACATCTCCGAAGTCGAGCAGCGCCAGTGGATCTACAGGAAGCTCGAACTCGCCGGTGGCGATTACGCGCTGGATGCCGATACCAAGCGCCGCACGCTGGAACGGCTGACCGCAGCCGAAGGCCTGGAACGCTACCTGCACACCAAGTACGTGGGCCAGAAGCGCTTCTCGCTGGAAGGCGGCGATTCGCTGATCCCGATGATGGACACCATCATCCGTGACGCCGGCAAGGACGGGGTCAAGGACGTGGTGATAGGCATGGCCCACCGCGGCCGCCTCAACGTGCTGGTCAATACGCTGGGCAAGAATCCGCGCAAGCTGTTCGACGAGTTCGAAGGCAAGTTCGAGCACGACAACCACGCCTCCGCAGGCGATGTGAAGTACCACATGGGTTTCTCGGCCGACGTCAGCACCGACGGCGGCCCGGTGCACCTGGCGCTGGCCTTCAATCCCTCGCACCTTGAAATCGCCGATCCGGTGGTTGCCGGTTCGGTGCGCTCGCGCCAGGAGCGCCGCAGCGATACCGCGCGCAAGCAGGTGATGCCGATCCTGATCCACGGCGATGCCGCGTTTGCCGGCCAGGGCGTGGTGATGGAGCTGTTCCAGATGTCGCAGGCGCGCGGTTTCGCCGTCGGCGGCACGGTCCACATCGTGGTCAACAACCAGGTCGGCTTCACCACGTCCAACCCGGAAGATTCGCGCTCCACGCTGTATTGCACCGACGTGGCCAAGATGATCGCCGCGCCGGTGTTCCATGTGAACGGCGATGACCCGGAAGCGGTGGTGTTCGCCGCCAAGCTGGCCTTCGAGTTCCGGCAGAAGTTCGCCAAGGATGTGGTCATCGACCTGATGTGCTACCGCCGTTGGGGCCACAACGAGGCCGACGAACCGGCGATCACCCAGCCGCTGATGTACCAGGTGATCCGCAAGCACAAGACCACCCGCGAGATGTACGCCGAGCAGCTTGAACAGGCCGGCGTGATCGAATCCGGTGCCGGCAAGGCACTGGTGGATGGCTACCGCGTGAAGCTGGACAGCGGCGAGTACACCACCGAGCTGGCCACCGTGGAAAAGACCCCGCCGACCAGCCCGCTGTTCGTGGATTGGCCCAAGCTGCTGGACGGCAAGCTGTCGGACACGATCAGCACCGCCGTCGGCATGGAAAAGCTGACCGCGCTGGCCAAGCAGATCACCACCATTCCGGACACCGTGCAGGTGCATTCGCGCGTGGCCAAGGTGTACGAGGACCGCCGCAAGATGGCGGCCGGCGAAATCCCGGGCGACTGGGGCTTTGCCGAGAACCTCGCCTACGCCACCCTGCTGGACGAAGGCCACCGCCTGCGTCTGGTGGGCCAGGACGTCGGCCGCGGTACCTTCACCCACCGCCACGCGATCCTGCACGACCAGAACACCGACCAGTACTACCTGCCGCTGCGCGAGCTGGTGGATTCGCCGGAGAAGGCCACCATCATCGATTCGCTGCTCAGCGAAGAAGCGGTGATGGCCTTCGAGTACGGCTTCTCCACCACCGACCCGGGCACCCTGTGCATCTGGGAAGGCCAGTTCGGCGACTTCGCCAACGGCGCCCAGGTGGTCATCGACCAGTTCATCGCCGCCGGTGAAGCCAAGTGGGGCCGCCTGACCGGGCTGACCCTGCTGCTGCCGCACGGTTACGAAGGGCAGGGTCCGGAACACAGCTCGGCGCGCCTTGAGCGCTTCCTGCAGCTTTGCGCGCTGGAGAACATGCTGGTGGTGGTCCCGTCCACCCCGGCGCAGGCGTTCCACATGCTGCGTCGCCAGCAGCACCTGACCACCCGCAAGCCGCTGGTGGTGATGTCGCCGAAGTCGCTGCTGCGCCACAAGCTGGCCGTGTCGACGCTGGAAGAGCTGGCCAATGGCGAGTTCCAGCACCTGATCGGCGACGCCAAGGCCGACCCGAAGAAGGTCAAGCGCGTGGTGCTGTGCTCGGGCAAGGTCTACTACGACCTGCTGGAAGACCAGACCAAGCGTGGCCAGGACGACGTGGCGATCATCCGCGTGGAGCAGCTGTATCCGTTCCCGCGCGCGCTGCTGGCTGCCGAACTGAAGAAGTACGGCAAGGCCACCGACGTGGTGTGGACGCAGGAAGAGCCGCAGAACCAGGGCGCGTGGTACCAGATCCGCCACCACCTGCAGTTCTGCGTCGCCGATGGCCAGAACCTCCATTACGCGGGTCGCGCGCGTTCGGCATCGCCGGCCGCCGGCCACATGGCTGACCATGTCATCGAGCAGCAGAAGCTGGTCGCCGATGCCCTGGTCAACCCGTTCGACGACTCGGTCGCCGAATAACCCTCCCCTATTCCAGAAATACGAACCCAGGAAGCTCCCGCATGGCCACCGAAGTCAAAGTCCCGGTTTTGCCCGAATCCGTCTCCGACGGCACCATCGCCACCTGGCACAAGAAGGTCGGCGACGCCGTCAAGCGTGACGAGAATCTGGTTGACCTGGAGACCGACAAGGTCGTTCTGGAAGTCCCGTCGACCGTCGACGGCGTGCTGAAGGAAATCAAGTTCCAGGAAGGCGACACGGTCACCAGCGCCCAGGTGCTGGCGATCATCGAGGAAGGCGCGGTGGCTGAAGCCGCTGCGCCGGCCCCGGCCGCTGAAGAGAAGAAGGCTGAAGCCGCACCGGCGCAGGCCACCGAGGCACCGAAGGCCACTGCCGCTGCCCCGGCCGCATCGAAGTCGGCTGCCGATTCGCTGCCCCCGGGCGCCCGCTTCTCGGCGATCACCGAAGGCGTGAACCCGGCCGACGTGGACGGCACCGGCCGTCGCGGCGCGGTGACCAAGGAAGACATCGTCAACTACGCCCGCAACGGCGGCGCCGGCAAGGCCGGTGGTGCGCGTCCGGAAGAACGCGTGCCGATGACCCGCATGCGCAAGCGCATCGCCGACCGCCTGATGGAATCCAAGAACAGCACCGCGATGCTGACCACCTTCAACGAGGTCAACCTCGCCAAGGTGTCGGCCGCGCGCAAGGAGCTGCAGGAAGAGTTCCAGAAGGCCCACGGCATCAAGCTCGGCTTCATGAGCTTCTTCGTCAAGGCCGCTGCCAACGCGCTGCAGCGCTTCCCGCTGGTCAATGCCTCGGTCGACGGCAGCGACGTGATCTATCACGGCTACTCGGACATCTCCATCGCCGTGTCCACCGACAAGGGCCTGGTGACGCCGGTGCTGCGCAACGTCGAACGCCAGTCGTTCGCCGACATCGAAAAGGGCATCGCCGACTACGCCAAGAAAGCGCGTGACGGCAAGCTGGGCCTGGACGACCTGCAGGGCGGCACCTTCACCGTGACCAACGGCGGCACCTTCGGTTCACTGCTGTCCACCCCGATCATCAACCCGCCGCAGAGCGCCATCCTGGGCATGCACGCGATCAAGGAACGTCCGATCGCCGAAAACGGCCAGGTCGTGATCGCGCCGATGATGTACCTGGCGCTGTCCTACGACCACCGCATCATCGACGGCAAGGATTCGGTGCAGTTCCTGGTGGACATCAAGAACCAGCTGGAAAACCCGGGCCGCATGCTGTTCGGCCTGTAAGACCCGCCGACCCCTCCCGCCCGCGGGAGGGGTCTGTCGTTCCTGGGCATGGCCAACGGCCCTGCCCGCCTCCCGGCGCACCGCGCCACCGGCCCGCTCGCACGGGTCGAGGAATGCATCAAGGACTCTCAAATGGCTGAACAATTCGACGTCGTCGTCATCGGTGCCGGCCCGGCCGGCTACCACGCCGCCATCCGTGCCGCGCAGCTGGGCCTGAAGACGGCCTGCATCGACGCCGCGCTGGGCAAGGACGGCAAGCCCGCCCTCGGCGGCACCTGCCTGCGCGTGGGATGCATCCCGTCCAAGGCGCTGCTGGATTCCTCGCGCCAGTACTGGAACATGGGCCACATCTTCGGCGACCACGGCATCAGCTTCAAGGACGCCAAGATGGACGTCGAAGCGATGGTTGGCCGCAAAGACAAGATCGTCAAGCAGTTCACCGGTGGCATCGCCATGCTGTTCAAGGCGAACAAGGTGGCCGCGTATTACGGCTTCGGCGAACTGCAGAAGGACAACGTGGTCAAGGTGACCCAGCACGATGGTTCGATCGTCGAGCTGAAGGGCACCAACGTGATCATCGCCGCCGGTTCGGATTCGATCGAACTGCCGTTCGCCAGGTTCGACGGTGAGACCATCGTCGACAACGTCGGCGGCCTGGACTTCACCGAAGTCCCCAAGCGGCTGGCCGTGATCGGCGCCGGCGTGATCGGCCTGGAACTGGGCAGCGTGTGGAAGCGCCTCGGCGCCGAAGTCACCATCCTGGAAGCACTGCCGGACTTCCTGGCCGCCGCCGATGCCGAAGTGGGCAAGGTCGCGCTGAAGGAGTTCAAGAAGCAGGGCCTGGACATCAAGCTGGGCGCCAAGGTGTCCAAGGCTGAAGTCACCGGCAAGGGCAAGAAGGCCGAAGTCGCGCTGACCTACACCGACAGCGAAGGCGAGAAGTCGCTGGTCGTGGACAAGCTGCTGGTGGCCGTCGGCCGTCGCGCCGCCACCAAGGGCCTGCTGGCCGAAGGCACCGGCGTCAAGATCAACGAGCGTGGCCAGATCGAAGTGGACGCGCATTGCCACACCGGCGTCAACGGCGTGTGGGCGGTCGGTGACTGCGTGCGCGGCCCGATGCTCGCGCACAAGGGCTTCGAGGAAGGCATCGCGGTTGCCGAGCTGATCGCCGGCCTGCCGGGCCACGTCAACTTCGACACCATTCCGTGGGTCATCTACACCGAGCCGGAGCTGGCCTGGGTCGGCAAGACCGAGCAGCAGCTGAAGGCCGAAGGCATTCCGTACAAGGCCGGCAGCTTCCCGTTCGCCGCCAACGGCCGTGCGGTGGCGATGATCGAGCCGAGCGGCTTCGTCAAGGTGCTGGCACACGCGGAAACCGATCGCATCCTGGGCATGCACCTGGTGGGCGCGAACGTGTCCGAACTGGTGCACGAAGGCGTGCTGACCATGGAGTTCAGCGGTTCGGCCGATGACCTGGCACGCATCTGCCACGCGCATCCGTCGCTGTCCGAAGTGGTGCACGACGCGGCCATGGCCGTGAGCAAGCGCGCGATCCACAAGGCGAACTGATCCTGCCCTGCGGTAATGACGGCCGCTGGCCGTCACGCTTGCCATCAAAAAACCCCGCCGCGGCGGGGTTTTTTGTTGCCACGCCACGGTAGCGCCGAGCCATGCTCGGCGAAATGCCGGGACAACGCGTTCCGCGATCAGGCCACCTGTGCCCGCCCACCGCCAAGCAATCGGGCCGGCAGCATCAACACCGCGCCCAGGAAAGCAAACAACGCCGAGAAGGTCACCCCGACCAGCCGGAACGGCAGGCTCAGCAGCCACACGAACGGCCATGCCAGCAGGGCGAGGATCGCCAACGGCCAGCACAGCACGAACAGCAGGCACCACACACCCAGCGCGAACAAGGTCTTCATGACAGTCTCCCTGGCGGCGCCGTGCCGCCCTGGGGGTCATACTTCCTGCCTGCCGCCGGGCACGCAACGGGTATGCGACGAAACCGGGGATAGGCCGACGAACAGCCGGGGCACGACGGCCAGCGGCCGTCACTACCCGTTGCAACCGCCGTTACTCGAACGAACCCACCGAGTCGTGCGACAGGTTGTCGAAGCGGGTGTACTCGCCGAAGAACTTCAGCTTGCACGAGCCGGTGGGGCCACCACGGTGCTTGCCGATGATGATCTCGGCCAGGCCCTTGTCCGGCGAGTTTTCCTTGTTGTAATAATCGTCGCGGTAGATGAAGACGATCATGTCCGCGTCCTGCTCGATAGCGCCGGATTCGCGAAGATCGGCCATCACCGGGCGCTTGTCGGTACGCGTTTCCAGCGAGCGGTTGAGCTGGGACAGCGCGATCACCGGCACGTTGAGTTCCTTGGCCAGGCCCTTCAGGCCACGCGAGATCTCGGAAATTTCCGTGGCGCGGTTTTCGCTGTTGCCCGGCACGCTCATCAGCTGCAGGTAGTCGATCACGATCAGGCCCAGGTCGTGCTCGCGCTTCAGGCGGCGGCACTTGGAACGCAGGATCTCCGGCGACACGCCCGGGGTATCGTCGATGAAGATCTTGGTTTCCTTCAGCATGCGGATCGCGCCGGTGACCCGGCTCCAGTCCTCGTCTTCCAGCTGGCCGGTACGCAGCCGCTGTGCGTTGATGCGGCCATTGGAGGAGATCAAGCGCATCGCCAGCTGCGAGGCCGACATTTCCATCGAGAAGATCGCCACGCCCTTCTTCGACTTGATCGCCGCGTACTCGGCGATGTTCAGCGCCAGCGTGGTCTTGCCCATCGCCGGACGGGCCGCAAGGATGATCAGATCGGTCGGCTGCAGGCCGGCGGTCATCGCATCGAAATCGTTGTAGCCGGTCGGCAGGCCGGTGATGTTGCCGCCGTTCTCGAAACGGTTGCGCAGCTCTTCGAAGGCATCCTTCAAGGCACCGGGCATCGCCACGAAATCGGTGCGCCCGCGCGCGCCCTGTTCGGCGATGGCGAACACCGATTTTTCCGCGCTGGCGAGCAGTTCGCTGCTCTCGCGTCCTTCGGGCTGGAAGCCGTCGTTGACGATGTCCGTGCCGACCTGGATCAACTGGCGCAGCACCGCCTTGTCACGCACGATTTCCGCATAGGCCACGATGTTCGCCGCCGACGGCGTGGTGCTGGCCAGCTCGATCAGGTACGCACCATCGCCGACCAGCTCCATCTTGCCCTGCGATTCGAACCATTCGCCCAAGGTCACCGCATCGAAGGGACGATCACGCTCGGACAGCTCGCGGATCGCGCGGTAGATCATCTGGTGGTCGCGACGGTAGAAATCGACGTCGTTCAACTGGTCGTTGACGCGGTCGAACGCGTCCGGCGCCAGCATCAGGCCACCCAGCACCGCCTGCTCGGCTTCGACCGAATGCGGCGGCACGCGCAGGGAATCAATGCGCGATTCATCGCGTTCGAAGCGATCGGAACGCTCCCTGCGGTCGGACTTGAAGCCGGAACGAGCAGCCATGCGGCGGAATTTCCTACAGAAGTGGCGAGATCAGTGTAGGCATGCGGGCCACCCTGCCGCCATGGACAAGCCTGTGGATAAGCCGTGGAGAAACGGGGGATATCCGCCAATGCCCGGCCAGCGTGGCGCGGAGGCGTCGCACTACCTGCGACAGGCGCCGTTGCGGCACCTGCAGGCCTGCATTATCGCAGATCGCAGGCGTCGGTCACCCGCCCCGCTCAGCGGCCGGTTCAGGCACCCTTGCCGTGTACCGACACCAAAGTCAGGAAGCGGTCGACGAAGCCCTGCAGGAACTCCTGCGTGCCGGCGTTGCTGATGGTGCCTGCTTCGTCGATCAGCCCTTCCTTGAAGTGCAGGAAGGCCTCCGGCTGACCCAGCACCGGCATGTCCAGATAGGCAAGGATATTGCGCAGGTGTTGCTGTGCCAGCGCGGTGCCGATCACGCCGATGGAGGCGCCGATCACCGCCGCCGGCTTGCCGGCGAAGGCGCTGTGGCCATATGGGCGCGAGCCGATGTCGATGGCATTCTTCAGCACGCCCGGCACCGAGCGGTTGTATTCGGGAGTGACGAACAGCACCGCATCCGCATTGCGGATCTGCTGCTTCAGCCGTTTGCCCTGCGCCGGATAATCGGCGTCGAAGTCCTGGTTGTACAGCGGCAGGTCGCCGATCTCCACGAAATCGAAGCGTGCCTTGCCCGCGGCGAGTTTCTCCAGCGCGCGCGCCAGCCGAAGGTTGATCGACGCCTTGCGCAGGCTACCAACCAGCACGGCAATGGTGTATTCGGCCACGGGATCACCTCATCGTTCGGGGGCACGCCAGACTAGCCCCGCCCGCCTTCGGCGCCGGTGAAGGCCCGTTGTGTGCGCTGCCGGTCGGGACGGCGGGCCAAAGCGCCCACGCGATGCCGTGGCGCAGTCTGGCAAGCACGCGCGCCTGCCAAGCGGTTCACCGGCTTCGCCTCGCCTGCCACGCGGCGCGGCTCTGGCCCCACACTTCCACCGGTTTGCCGGCATGCGGCGGCGGCAGTTCGCCGATCCGCAGCAGGGTGCTGCCCAGCTTGGCGGCCACTGTTTTCGAATTGACGTTGTCCGGGGCGATGGTGTGGATGACCTCCTCCCACCCCAGGCTGGCGAAGGCCCAGTTGATCGCCGCCGTCGCCGCTTCCGGGGCATAGCCCAGGCCCCAGCTCTGGCGGCGGATGCTCCAGCCCACCTCCGTACCGGGCCAGTCCAGCGGCTGCCACGGGCCCAGTCGACCCACCCACTGCCCCGTGGATTTTTCGATGACGCTGAACATCGAAACGCCGAACAACTGCCAGGCACCGGACAACGCGCAGAAGCTGCGCCACGCCACCGATGGCGGCTGCACACCGCCCAGGTGGGACATCACCGCCTCGTCTGCACTGAATTCCAGATACGGCTGCAGATCGACGGCCTGCGGTGGCCGCAGGATCAGGCGCTCGGTTTTAAGGCGGAGATCGAAGATGCTCATGCAGGTTTCCTGGGCAGGCAAATGAAAACAGGCCGGCTTGCGCCGACCTGTCCTTGTACCGCAATCACGCGCGTTCGATGTTACTGGCGGGTAGTGCCCACATCAGCCGCGGCGGTCTGGGTGACCAGCTGTCCATCCACCACCGGCAGACGGTCGCTGGCCGGCTTGTCGTTCATGCGGATGGTCTTTTCAGCTCCGTCATAGCGGTAGGTCACGTCGTAACCCTTGACCACATCGGTGTTGCCCATGGCGATCCGGTTACCCGGCTTGCTGTCCATGCGCATGGTGCCGGTGGTGCCGTCCTCATTGCGGTAGGTGACGTTGTAACCGGTCACCTGGCTCGACTCGGAGGTGGTGGTTTCGGTGTGGCACTGGCGCTCGGTACGGTTGACCACGCGGCCACCAACGTGGCGCTTGTCCACGTTGTTGCCGATCATGCCGCCGGCCACCGCACCGGCCGCGGTGGCGACTTTGCGGCCGTTGCCGCCGCCGACCTGGTTGCCCAGCAGGCCACCGATGACCGCACCGGCCACCGTGCCGCCGACATTGCCGTCGCGCTCGGGCAGGCGCTCCTGCACCACCACGTCCTCGCACACTTCGTGCGGGGTCTGCGTGCTGGAGGTCTGGCGCACGGCTTCAGTACCGATGACCGTCGCGTAGGCCTTTTCTTTCTGGGTGATCGGCGCGACCTTCAGCACGTCGGCATATTCCAGCCCGCGCTTCGCATCGACATCCAGCGCGTCGGTGCGCGCACCGTCATCGGCCACGCTGCCATCGGGCAGCAGCGTGCCGTCGGCAGCAGTCACATAACCAGGAGAAGTGTCACCGCTCTTCATGAAGGCGGCGGTGGCGATGCCACCGACCAGCAGCGCGCCGGCGGCGACCAGGACAGTAGTAGTAGTTGATTTCATGACCTGCTCCTTGCGGACCACCCGCAACGTTCACGATGGGGATTGCAGCATGCGCTGCCTGAACGGAATATCGACAGAACCTTTATGCCCGGCCTCCCATTCAGGAAACTGACGCCCAAGGCCCATGATAGCGTTTGCACTCGTACCGCACGGACCCCGACGATGGCCAATCCCCTGCTGCTGCCCCTGCTCAACTGGGCGCGCCGACTGCGCTTCCCCACCCTGTTCAAACTCACCGCCGGCCTGTTCGCGGTGACCCTGGTGGTACCGGACCCGATTCTGTTCGTGGACGAGCTGCTGCTCGGCATGGGCACCCTGCTGCTTGCCAGCTGGAAGACCCGGCAACCGGCCAAGCCACCGCTGGAGCTGCGCTGATCGTGCTGGTGGACAGCCATTGCCACCTGGATGCAGGTGAGTTCGATCCGGACCGTGCGCAGGTGATCGCGCGCGCACGCGCTGCCGGCGTGATGGCGCAGGTGGTACCGGCCGTCACTGCCGCGAGCTGGCCGAAGCTGCGCGAGGTATGCCTGCAGGCCCCGGGGCTGTATCCCGCTTATGGACTGCATCCGGTGTTCCTGGCCGAGCACACGCGCGAACACGTGGACGAGCTCCGGCAGTGGATCGAACGCGAGCGTCCATGCGCGATCGGCGAGTGCGGCCTGGACTTCTTCATCGAAGACCTCGACCGCGACCTGCAGCAGCACTATTTCGTGGCGCAGCTGGAGCTGGCACGCGAGTTCGACCTGCCGGTGATCGTGCATGCGCGGCGCGCGGTGGATGCGGTGATCGCCGCGGTGCGCCGGGTGGGCGGACTGCGCGGGGTGGTCCACAGTTTCTCAGGCAGCCCCGAACAGGCCGCGCAGCTGCACAAGGCGGGTTTCCTGCTGGGACTGGGCGGACCGGTCACCTACGACCGCGCGCAGCGACTGCACCGCCTCGTACAGGCCATGCCGCTGGAACAACTGCTGCTGGAAACCGATGCCCCCGACCAGCCGGATGCAGGCATCCGTGGACAGCGCAACGAACCGGCGCGGCTGCATGACATCGCCACGCACATCGCCGGACGCCGTGGCATCAGCCTGCAGGCGCTTGCCGAGGCGACCGCCGCCAACGCGCAGCGGCTGTTCGGCCTGCCTGCCACAGCGGCTTGACCCCCGCCGCCTGGGCGGGGCCCACGGCCGCTCAGGCGGCCGTTTCCGCCTGCGGCTTCTTCGGCGCAAGCAGCATTTCCAGTGCCTTGGCCACCGCAGTGAAAGCAAACGCGCCGGTGATGTGGGTCGCCGCACCGAGGCCGGCGCCGCAGTCCAGCTTCAGCGTGGCATCCGGGCCCAGCTCCGGGCGTATGCCGCAGACGCTGCCGTCGGCCTGCGGATAGCGCACGTTTTCCAGCGAATAGATCGCCAGCACGCCGAAGTAACGTTTGGCGTTCTTGGGGAAGTTGAACTCGCTGCGCAGCTTCTTGCGGATCAGCGCCAGCATCGCATCGTGTTCGGTGCGCGATACATCACGCACCCGCACCAGGGTGGGATCGGTACGGCCACCGGCGGCACCGACGGTGAGCAGCGGCAGCTTGCGCCGACGGCACCATGCGATGGTTTCCACCTTGACCCGGAAGCTGTCACAGGCATCGATGACCAGGTCGAAACCGCGATCCAGCAGCTCGACCATGTTGGCCGGGGTCAGGAACGCTTCGACCGGGTCCACGTCGATGCCCGGATTGATGGCGCGGCAGCGCTCGGCCATCGCCACCGACTTGTTGCGCCCGTAGTTGCCTTCCAGGGCCGGCAACTGGCGGTTGGTGTTGGACACGCAGATGTCGTCGGCATCGATCAAGGTCAGGTGTCCAACGGCCGACCGGGCCAGCGCCTCCACCACCCACGAACCGACCCCGCCCATGCCGACCACGGCGACCCGGCGTGCTTGCAGGGTTTCCAGCGATCCGCGCCCATACAGCCGTTCCACGCCGGCGAAGCGTTCTTTGATCTGATCGTTCATCGCGCCATTTTAACGGCTCTTCGGCCGTTCCCGCGCAGGTGCCGCGTCGCTCGTCCGCGGGGCGCGGTTCATCCGCCAGCCATGAAACCCGGGAAGGGTTGGCACGCCGTTCACGTTCAAAGAAGGACGATCCTCCCACGCGCACCAGACGCCTTACCACTCTTTCTGGCCAGGAGAACCACCCATGAAGATCCAGCTCATTGCCGCAAGTGCAATCGCCACCCTCGCCCTGGCCGGTTGTGCCACCTCCCCCGGTTACGGCGGCGGCGGTTACGGCAACAACAACAGCGGCTACAGCAACAACGGTGGCAACTACAACACCAACCGTTGCGCGGACTGCGGCATCGTGACCCGCATCAATACCGTGGCCTCCGGCCGCGCGGCGCCTTCTGCGACCGGCGCGGTGCTGGGCGGCATCGTCGGCGCAGTCGCCGGCCATGAAATCTCCGACCACACCGGCGGCAGCCGGGGCAACAAGAACATCGCAGCCGCGGCAGGCGCAGTGGGCGGCGCACTGGCCGGCAACCAGATCCAGAAGAACGTCACCAGCGATACCTACGACATCTCGGTGCGCATGGACGATGGCCGCACCATCGTGGTGAACCAGCGCGACCTGGGCGGCATCCGCGAGAACACCTATGTGCGCGTGGTGAACGGTCGCGTGGTACTGCGCTGATCGACCGGCGGTTACCACGATGCAAACCAGAAGGGCCCGCTCACGCGGGCCCTTCTGCTAAAACAAACGCGGCGCGTTCAATCAGAGCGGCTTGACCTTGTCCGCCTGCAGACCCTTCTGGCCGGTGACCACCTCGAACTCGACGGCCTGCCCTTCCTTCAGCGACTTGAAGCCCTGCGATTCAATGGCGCGAAAGTGCACGAACACATCCTCGCCACTCTCACGGCTGATGAAACCAAAGCCTTTCGCATCGTTGAACCACTTGACGGTGCCCTTCTCAGCCATCTTTGCTACTCCCTTACTGTCTTGTAATTGGTTACGCCCTGACAGGCGGCTGACGAGCAAGGAGGAAGCGAGGTACAACGATGCAGCGGATCGCGGGGATCTACCATCATCAGGCCACGATCCACGGTGACCTTGCCAAGCTCAGCGCGGTCACGTTAACCCGACATAAATCAAATTGCAACGGGTAGATTGATCGATGTGTCAACCCCTTTTCGTACTCCATACGGCTTAGCATGGACCTCTCATTCATCTTGTATCTGATCGCTGCAGTGTGCATCGCGCTGGGCATCGCCGGCATCGTGCTCCCCGCGCTACCCGGCATTCCGCTGGTCTTCCTCGGCCTGCTGCTGGCGGCATGGGCTGACGGCTTCGTCCACGTCGGCTGGCCGGTGCTCACCGTACTGGCGGTGTTGACCGTGCTGTCCTTCGTGGTGGACATCCTGGCGACCGTGGTGGGGGCGCAACGCGTGGGGGCCAGCCGCAAGGCCCTGTGGGGCACCTTCATCGGCAGCATCGCCGGGCTGTTCTTCATGCCGGTCGGGCTGTTCCTGGGCCCGCTGCTGGGCGCGCTGGCCGGCGAGTACTGGCACAGCCGCGAACTCGGCCGCTCCACCAAGGTCGGCTTGGCGACCTGGCTGGGCATCCTGCTGGGCATGGCCTTGAAGGTCGCACTGCTGGTGGCGATGCTGGGGCTGTTCGCGTTCGCCTGGCTGCTCTGAGCTCACTCCACTTTCACGCTGCCTCACGCGCATGACTGTCATAACCGCGCACTGGCGGGTCACGCCAGCGCACGCCACACTGCGTTCACTTACTCCAATTCAGCCTCGTTCAAGGGCCCGCAGCAATGACCCTCACTTCCCCGCTTCCCCGCCTGGCTCCGTTCGTGCTGGCCCTGTCCAGTGCCCCGCTGGCCGCGCAGGAATTCACCGCTTCGCCTGCTACATCGCCCAGCGCGTGTGCCGCCATCACCACCGACGCGGCGCGGCTTGCCTGCTATGACCAGCTGTTCGGTCCCACCCAGGCCACCACGGCGCAGGCCGACGCCGCAGCCGAAGCCGCCGCTGAGGCACGCAAGGAAGAACGGCGCGAAGTCCGCGTCAGCGAAGGCGAGGAGAAGCTGCGCTCGCGCGTGGGCGACCTGTTCCGCCCGGCCCCGCACGATGCAGCGCTGGCCAATGCCGGCCGCGGATCGCTGCTGGACAGCCGCTGGGAGCTGGCCGAAGACTCCAAGCTGGGGCCGTTCCAGCTGCGCGCCTACAAGCCGGTGTACCTGCTGCCCGCGTTCTGGACCAGCAACAAGAACCTCACCCCGCAATCGCCGAACCCGGCCAACACGGTCACCACCCCGCAGCTGCTGGACAGCAACGAATTGAAGTTCCAGCTGAGCTTCAAGACCAAGATCGTGGAGAACCTGTTCGGCGATAACGGTGACATCTGGGCCGGCTACACGCAGAGCTCGCGCTGGCAGGCCTACAACGCGGACAATTCGCGCCCGTTCCGTGAAACCAACTACGAACCGGAGGTCATGGCGGTGTTCCGCAATGGCTACTCCATCGGTGGCTGGCGTGGCCGCATGAGCGCCATCGGCATCAACCACCAGTCCAATGGCCGCGCCGATCCGTTCTCGCGCAGCTGGAACCGGGTCATCGTCAGCGTCGGCCTGGACCGCGAAAACTGGGCACTGACGCTGCGCCCGTGGTACCGGCTGCCGGAGTCGCGCAGTGATGACAACAACCCGGACATCGAGGACTACATGGGCCGCGGCGATGCCACCCTGGTGTGGAACCGCAATGGCCATGAAATCGCCTTGATGGGGCGGCATTCGCTGCGCAGCGGCGACCGTTCGCACGGCGCGCTGCAGCTGGACTATGGCTTCCCGATCAGCAACCTGCTGCGCGGCCACGTCCAGGTGTTCGATGGCTACGGCGAAAGCATGATCGACTACAACCACAAGGCCACCTACATCGGCGTGGGCGTGTCATTGCTGGAGTGGTTCTGATGTCCGTCACGCCATGGCCGCGCACCCGCGGCTGATCACCGGCCGATCGTGATCACCGAAAAGGGGCACGCGCCTGCGCCGCCCGCCCGAACGGGCGCTGGACATCCTGTAACACGCGGTGGGTGACGATCCACGATCATCACCCACCCGCGCGCTTCAGGCCACCACGACCGGAATCTTGCCGATCCGTGCCTGCCATTCGCGCGGACCGGTCTGATGCACCGACTCGCCGGTCGAATCGACCGCCACCGTCACCGGCATGTCCTGCACGGTGAACTCGTAGATGGCTTCCATGCCCAGGTCGGCGAAGCCGACCACCTTGGCCGCCTTGATCGCCTTGGACACCAGGTAAGCCGAGCCGCCGACCGCCATCAGGTAGGCCGATTTGTTGTCACGGATCGCCTCGATCGCCGCCGGACCGCGCTCGGCCTTGCCGACCATGCCCAGCAGACCGGTCTGCTCCAGCACCTGGCGGGTGAACTTGTCCATGCGCGTGGCGGTGGTCGGGCCGGCCGGGCCCACCACTTCATCGCGCACCGGATCGACCGGGCCCACGTAGTAGATGAAGCGCCCCTTCAAGTCGACCGGCAGCGGTTCGCCCTTGTCCAGCATCTCCACGATGCGCTTGTGCGCGGCATCGCGGCCGGTCAGCAGCTTGCCGTTGAGCAGCAGGGTCTGGCCCGGCTTCCAGTTGGCCACGTCGGCCGGGGTGATCGTATCCAGGTCCACGCGGGTGCCCTTGGATGCGTCGTAGGTGATCTGCGGCCAGTCTTCAAGCGACGGCGGATCCAGCATCACCGGACCGCTGCCGTCCAACGTGAAGTGCGCATGGCGGGTGGCCGCGCAGTTCGGGATCATCGCCACCGGCAGGTTCGCTGCGTGGGTGGGGAAGTCCTTGACCTTGATGTCCAGCACGGTGGTCAGGCCGCCCAAGCCCTGCGCCCCGATACCCAGCGCGTTGACCTTGTCGAACAGCTCCAGGCGCAGCGCTTCGGCGCGGTTGGACGCACCGCGGGCCCTCAGTTCGTTGATGTCGATCGGCTCCATCAGCGATTCTTTGGCCAGCAGCATCGCCTTTTCGGCGGTGCCGCCGATGCCGATGCCGAGCATCCCCGGCGGGCACCAGCCGGCGCCCATCGTCGGCACCGTCTTCAGCACCCAGTCGACGATCGAATCGGAAGGATTGAGCATGGCGAACTTGCTCTTGGCTTCCGAACCACCGCCCTTGGCGGCGACGATCACATCCACCGTATTGCCCGGCACCACCTTGACGTTGACCACGCCGGGGGTGTTGTCCTTGGTGTTGATGCGCTTGCCGGCCGGATCGGCCAGTACCGAGGCGCGCAGCTTGTTGTCCGGATGGTTGTAGGCGCGGCGCACGCCTTCGTTGGCCATGTCCTCCACGCCCATGGTGGCGTCGTCCCAGCGCACGTTCATGCCGATTTCCAGGAACACGGTGACGATGCCGGTATCCTGGCAGATCGGCCGATGGCCTTCGGCGCACATCCGCGAATTGATCAGGATCTGGGCCATCGCTTCCTTGGCCGCCGGGGATTCCTCGCGCTCGTAGGCCGCGGCCAGGCTCTTGATGTAATCCACCGGGTGGTAGTACGAGATGTACTGCAGCGCGTCGGCGATGGACTGGATGAGGTCTTCCTGCTTGATCGATGTCACGGCTTGCTCGCTTGCTCGGGGCTGGCGGGGGTAATCCGCCCATTTTACCCCGCGCGCCCGCCGCTGTAGCGCCGGGACGCTGACGCCGCCGACGAAACCGTGTTCCACTGGCGGCACCTGTCACAGCGTCCCTCGGTGGGGCGTCCTGGGTACATGAACGCAGAATCGGCTTTCCATTCACATCGCCCGCGCCTGCTGGCACTGGCCTACCGGCTGCTCGGCAGCCGTGCCGATGCCGAAGACATCGTGCAGGAGGCCTGGCTGCGCTGGGCCGGCGCCGCGCATGCGGAGATCGCCGATCCACTGGCATGGCTGGTGACCGCCACCACCCGGCTGGGACTGGATCGCCTGCGTGCGCTCAAACGCCAGCGCACCGACTACATCGGCCCCTGGCTGCCTGAGCCCCTGGACATCACTCTGGAGCTGCCTGCAGCGCCGGACCCGGCGCAGCTACATGCGCTGGCCGAGGATGTGTCGCTGGCCTTCCTTGCGCTGCTGGAACAGCTGGCACCGGACGAGCGCGCCGCCTTCCTGCTGAAGGAGGTCTTCGACCACGACTACACGCAGGTGGCCGCCCTGTTGGGCCACAGCGAAGCCAACTGCAGGCAGATGGTGCACCGGGCGCGCAAACGCCTGCGCGAGGGCCGTCCACGCTTCGCAGCCGACGCAGGACAGCATCGTCAACTGCTTGCGCGTTTCATGGACGCCTCCCAGCGGGGTGACAGCGAGGCGATCCAGGCCCTTCTGCACGCCAACGCCCGCCACGTTTCCGATGGCGGTGGGGTGGTCACCGCCGGCATCCGTCCGCTGCTCGGCGCCGAGCGGATCGGCCGCCTTTACTGGGCGATCGCCCGTCGCGGCGGCTCGTTGGCCGCTCGCCTCGGCACGGTCAACGGGGAGCCGGCGATCCTGCGTTTCGATGGCCCGCGACTGCAGTCGGTCACCACGATCGTGGTTGAACAGGGCCGCATCATCGCGCTGTACAGCGTGCTCAATCCGGAAAAGCTCGGGGCGGCTGTCACAGGCCTGCGCGCTGGCGCGTCCTTGCAGTGAAAGGCCGCCCATCCGGGCCGCCATTGGAGCCTGCAAATGAATACCGCTGCCCCCCGCGTTGCCTACACCCGACTCGCCGCTGATGCCTTCAAGGGACTGTTGGCGGTGAGCACGACCGTGCA
The DNA here is from genome assembly GCF_014841975.1 of Stenotrophomonas sp. CFBP 13724. Lineage (NCBI taxonomy): Bacteria > Pseudomonadati > Pseudomonadota > Gammaproteobacteria > Lysobacterales > Lysobacteraceae > Stenotrophomonas > Stenotrophomonas sp. CFBP 13724. The sequence continues at coordinate 1,025,483 of NZ_JACYUW010000001.1, read as the reverse complement.
TGCCAGCTCGCTGGATCACGAACTGCAGGAGCTGGTCTATCTGCGCGTTTCGCAGATCAACGGCTGCGCCTACTGCCTGGACATGCATTCGACCGCACTGCGTAAGGCCGGCATCGAGCCGCGCAAGCTGGATACCGTGGCGGCCTGGCGCGAGAGCCGCTTCTTCGATGCCCGCGAGCGGGCCGCGCTGGGCTGGGCCGAAGCGTTGACGCGGCTGCCGGACGGTGCGCCGTCCGATGCCGCCTTCGATGCGCTGCGGCCGCATTTCGATGACAAGGGCATCAGTGACCTGAGCATGGCAGTGGCGGTGATCAATGCCTGGAACCGGCTGGGCGCCGGACTGCTCCCGCCGCTGCCGTAAGTAACTGAATCGCAGCTGCATGTCGGCGCTCTGCGTTCGGCATGCTGATCGCGATGATTCCTACGCTGAAACCAGTCATTCGCGCCAGCAAGTCGCCCTGACTGTCTATTCGTTAGGCACGCACCATTTTTTGTGCCTATATCGCGGCCTGGGCGACCGCTTCCCCCGTATGGTCCCGCCTTCTTCAAGGCGGGACGTTACGCATGGCTGACTCAGGCTGCATCCCTTTCGCTACGCGTCACAGCGCGTGGCTGCCCACGTATCTGCTGATCAATGCGGTGCTGTCCGCCGTGCCGGTGCTGCTCAACATCGAATGGCCTACCGCGATGGATGCGCAGCTGTTCGCAGGGGTGGCGCTCGCTGCGCAGTTGGGTCTTGGCATGGCCCTGTGCGGTACACCCGCTTGGCTGCTTGGAATGTTCAGACCACTGCGCGCCTGGGCGCTGCCTACCGTCGTGGTGCTGACCACCCTGTGGTGGATGGCGATCCTGATCGATGCACGCGTCTTCCACCAGTTCGGCTTCCATATCAACGGCCTGGTGGTCGCGCTGATGCTCAATGGTGGCCTGCTGGGCCAGCTTGGGCTGACGCCCGGGACCTGGGTGGCCGCAACCGCCGGGGTCACCGCTCTGGCGGCGGCGCAGCTGCTGTTCGCCCGCCGGCTGCGCGACGGGCGTGGCGCGCGCCTGGACGGGCGCTGGCTGGGCCTGCTGCTGCCGCTGGTGGTGGTCACCCAGGCCATGGGCATCTGGTATGACGGCAAGGGCCGTGCGGATGCGATGGCGGGCCTGCGTGCGATTCCGTGGCTGCACACTTCCACCGCACGGCGGCAGATGGTGGAACTGGGCTGGGCGCGCGACGACCGCTCGCAGCGCTCGCTTGCCGAGCAGCCGGCCCACGGCACCGCCCTGCTCTATCCCCGCGCGCCGCTGCAGTGCCATGCGCAGCAGCCCCTCAATGTGCTGATGATCGTGGTCGACTCGCTCCGCTATGACATGCTCACGACCGAACAGATGCCGCATGCATCCGGCTTCGCCGCGACGGCATGGCAGGCAGGACAGCAATACAGCACCGGCAACAACACCATGCACGGCCTGTTCGGGCTGTTCTACGGCCTGCCGGCGTTGCACACCAACACCATGATCCAGCATCGACGTGGGCCGGAGCTGCTGCGCCAGCTGCAGCAGCAAGACTATGCCTTCCATCTGTACGGTGGCGCCTCGCTGCGCGGTGCCCGCATGGACCGTGCGGTGTTCGTCGAGACGGATGCACCGCTGCACACGGCGCCGGATGATGCCGCGCAGGACCGACGCGACCGTGATGTGGTCACCCGGATGACCAACGCATTGCATGCACAGACCGCTGGCCAGCCCTTCTTCGGCTTCATCCTTCTGGACGGGGCGCACACGCCCTACGCCGTGCCGACAGAGGCCGAGCAGCGGTTCCTGCCGCAGGCCGCACCAGGAGCCCACCTCAGGGCCGGGCGCTCCACCGATCCGGCGCCCCTGTTCAACCGCTACCGCAACGCCGTGCTCAAGGCCGATACGCTGATCGGCCAGCTGTTGCAGACACTGGAGGACACCGGACAAGCCGACAGCACGGTTGTGATCATCACCAGTGACCATGGCGAATCATTCAACGACCTCGGCCAGAACGACTGGGGGCACAACAGCAACTTCAGCGACGTACAGACACGCGTGCCGATGTTGATACGCTGGCCTGGCCGCGCACCGGCCCTGGAATCGGCCGTCACCAGCCACATGGACATCGTCCCGACCCTGATGCGCCACCTGTTGGCCTGCAGCAACCCCCCTTCGGATTTCGCCGCCGGGCTGGACCTGTTCGGGCCGCTGCCGGCGGAACGCCCGCTGCTGGTCGAATCATGGACGGCCCGTGCGGTACGCATCGGTGCGGAAACGCTGTTGATCCGCCCGTACGGCGTCGAAGTGCGCGACGCCGACTATCGCCCGGTCGAGAATGCACGCCCGCCCAGTGAAGCCAGCGCAGCGGTCCTCGATCAGATGCAACTGCTGCAGCCCGGCGCACTGCAGTCGCCTGTCAGCGCGGAACCGGCGGGCTGAGCCGACGCGCGGAGGGTTCATGCCGCAACCACGGCGGCGGCGCGCACAATAGCGCCCATGCCTGCCTCCTCCGCTGCCGGTGCGCCCGGCCAGAAGCATCCCAGCCTGCGCCAGCGCTTCTCGGCGATGCGCAACCTGCCGCCCTTCCTGCGCCAGGTCTGGCAGACCAACCCGTGGCTGGCCAGCGCCAGCCTGGGGCTGCGCATCATCCGCGCCCTGCTGCCGGTGGCGATGTTGTATGTCGGCAAGCTGATCATCGATTCGGCCGTGCTGCTCAGCCAGCATGAGGCCGGTTTCCCGCCATTCGGCGAGGCGCTGGCCAGCGGATTGCTCACTCCGCTGCTGTCCCTGCTGGCGCTGGAGTTCGGCCTGGCCATCGCATCGGACCTGCTGGGACGCATCGTCAGCTACGCCGACTCACTGCTGTCGGAACTGTTCACCAACGTCACCAGCGTGCGCCTGATGGAGCACGCCGCCTCGCTGGACCTGGAGGACTTCGAGGACCCCGAACTGCAGGACAAGCTGGACCGCGCGCGGCGCCAGACCATGGGGCGGATGAACCTGATGAGCCAGTTGTTCGGCCAGGTCCAGGATGCGATTACCGTGGCCAGCCTCGCGGTGGGCCTGCTGGTCTACGCGCCGTGGCTGATCGTGCTGCTGGCACTGGCGCTGGTGCCGGCCTTCATCGGCGAATCGCATTTCAATGCGGCTGGCTACAGCCTCAATTTTCAATGGACCCCCGAACGCAGGCAGCTGGATTACCTGCGCCAGGTCGGCGCCAGCGTGGAAACCGCCAAGGAGGTCAAGATATTCAACCTCCACCGGTTCCTGATCGACCGCTACAAACTCCTCGCCGATCGTTTCTTCCACGCCAACCGCGCGCTGGCGCGCAAGCGTGCGTTCTGGGGCACGCTGCTGGCCGCATTGGGTACGCTGGGCTACTACACCGCCTATGCGTACATCGCCTGGCGCACCGTGCGCGGTGATTTCAGCATTGGTGACCTGACCTTCCTGGCCGGCAGTTTCCTGCGTTTGCGCCAGTTGCTTGAAGGCCTGCTGATCGGTTTTTCGCAGGTGGCCAGCCAGGCGCTGTATCTGGATGATCTGTTCTCGTTCTTCCAGATCACGCCGGAAATCCACACCCGCCCCGATGCGGTGCCGGTACCGCGACCGATCCGCGAGGGCTTCGTGTTCGAGAACGTTGGCTTCCGCTATCCGGATGCGGAGAGCTGGGCCGTGCGCCATCTCGACTTCCAGCTGCATGCCGGCGAAGTGCTCGCGCTGGTCGGCGAGAACGGCGCCGGCAAGACCACCCTGGTCAAGCTGCTGGCGCGATTGTACGACCCGGACGAGGGCCGGATCCTGCTTGATGGTCGCGACCTGCGCGACTACGACCTGGACGACCTGCGCGCCAACATGGGGGTGATCTTCCAGGACTTCGTGCGCTACAACCTCACCGCCGGCGAGAACATCGGTGTCGGCCAGGTCGATGCGCTGGACGACACGCAGCGCATCCGCGATGCCGCCCGCCGCGGCATGGCCGAAGAGGTCATCCAGGCGCTTCCCGGCGGCTACCAGCAGGTGATCGGCCGCCGCTTCAAGCAGGGCGTGGACCTGTCCGGCGGCCAGTGGCAGAAGATCGCCATCGCCCGCGCGTACATGCGCCAGGCCCAGGTGATGATCCTGGACGAGCCGACCGCCGCGCTCGATGCACGCGCCGAGTACGAAGTGTTCCAGCGCTTCCGCGAGCTGTCCGAACAGCGCACCGCGGTATTGATCTCGCATCGGTTTTCCTCCGTGCGCATGGCCGATCGCATCCTGGTGCTGGCCGATGGCCGGATCGAGGCCAGTGGCAGCCATGCACAGCTGATGGCCGAAGGCGGCCGCTATGCCGAGCTGTTCGAGCTGCAGGCTGCCGGTTATCGCTGAACGGTGGTCACGAACGCCTCTCATTCCGGCCAATGAGAACCTGTCTCATTTGAGGTAGAATGTCCGGGACGATTTCCTGGATACGCTACCCCCATGTCTGCTGCTTTCGGCGCCGAGACGGTGCTTGAGGTCCGCCACTGGACCGATGCCTACTTCAGTTTCACCCTGACCCGTGACAGCGGGTTCCGCTTCGAGAACGGCCAGTTCGTGATGATCGGCCTGGAAACCGAGGCGCGGCCACTGCTGCGCGCGTATTCCATCGCCAGCGCGAACTGGGAAGAAAACCTGGAGTTCTTCAGCATCAAGGTGCAGGACGGCCCGCTGACTTCGCGCCTGCAGCACATCAAGCCGGGCGACAAGGTACTGGTCGGCAAGAAGCCGACCGGCACCCTGCTGATCAGCGACCTGCACCCGGGCAGGAACCTGTACCTGCTGGGCACCGGCACCGGCATGGCGCCGTGGCTTTCGGTGATCAAGGATCCGGAAACCTACGAGCGCTTCGACAAGGTGATCCTTACCCACGGCGTGCGTTACGAAAAGGATCTGGCTTACCGCGATTACTTCGAACGCGGACTGCGCGAGCACGAGTTCCTGGGCGAGATGATCGGCGACAAGCTGCTGTATTACCCGGCGGTCACCCGCGAACCCTTCACCAATCAGGGCCGGCTGACCTCGCTGCTGGAAAGCGGGCAGATGCAGCGCACCCTGGGCCTGCCGGAACTGGACCCGGCCAACGACCGCGCGATGATCTGTGGCAGCCCGCAGATGCTGGCCGATCTGCGCACGGTGCTGGACGCCAGGGGCTTCCAGGTCTCCCCGCGCATCGGCAGTCCCGGGCATTACGTCTTCGAACGCGCCTTCGTCGAAAAGTAACCGGTAGCGCCGAGCCACGCTCGGCGAGCGCAGCGGGCCGTGAACGGTGAAGCCCGCCGAGCATGGCTCGGCGCTACCGATCCCCGCGTCATTTTTCGAGGTGGCGGCGGAGCTGGTCGGGAGTGGTGGTGGGCGCGAAGCGGGACTGCACCTGGCCATCGCGGTCGAGCAGGAACTTGGTGAAATTCCACTTGATGCGCGCGCTGCCCAACAGGCCGCGTTTCTGTGTGGACAACCACTGCCACAGCGGATCGGCCGCCGGCCCGTTGACCTCGATCCTGGCCGACAACGGGAAGCTCACCGGATAATCCAGCGAACAGAACGCGCGGATCCGGGCGGCATCGCCGGGCTCCTGCGCGCCGAACTGGTTGCAGGGAAAGCCGATCACCACCAGACCCTGTTCACGGTAGTCCTGCCACAGCGCTTCCAGGCCGGTGTATTGCGGGGTGAAGCCGCAGCGGCTGGCCACGTTGACCAGCAGCAGCCGCTTTCCGCGATGGCACGACAGCGGAACGTGCTCGCCTTCCAGGGTGGTCATGTCGAAATCAAAGGCGCTGGTCATCGGCCGGCCGCTGCAGGGAACAAGCCAGCAGCCTGAACGCCCATGCCTTTCGACACAAGCCCACCCGTCCGGGGCCGGGTTACCCTCGGGGACTTGTCTTCGTGGAGTACCTTGCCTTGACCACCCGCCTTGCCCTTGCCGTGGCCATGACCCTCGGCCTTGCCCTGCCCGCCTATTCCGCCGGCGCCGCCACCCCGGCTGCCAGCACCGCCGCGCAGCAGGCCAATCCGTTCTTCGCCGACAGCCCGCTGCCGCTGCACTACCCGCAGTTCGACAAGATCACCGACAGCGACTTCGCCCCGGCCTTCGACGCCGGCATGGCGCAGCAGCTGAAGGAAGTGGAGGCCATCGCCAACAACAAGGCCAAGCCGACCTTCGAAAACACCCTGATCGCGCTGGAGAAGAGCGGCGAGACGCTGGACCGCGCCACCACCGTGTTCTTCGCGCTGGTCGGTGCCGATACCAATGACACCCGCAAGAAGCTGCAGGCCGACTATTCAGCGCGCTTTGCCGCCCACGGCGATGCGATCGCGCTGAACGGCAAGCTGTTCGCCCGCATCCAGGCGCTGTATGACGACCGCGCCAAGCTGGGCCTGGACGCTGAGGGCGTGCGCCTGGTCGAGAAATACTACGAGAACTACGTCCGCGCCGGCGCCAAGCTGTCCGAGACGGACAAGACCAAGCTCAAGGAAATGAACGCCGAGCTGGCCAACCTGGGCACCAAATTCAGTCAGAACGTGCAGTCCGAAGTGAACGCCTCGGCCATCACCGTGGACGACGTCAAGGAACTGGACGGCCTGTCGCAGGAGCAGATCTCCGCTGCCGCCGAAGCCGCCAAGGCGCGCGGCCTGGACGGCAAGTACGTGATCACCCTGCTCAACACCACCGGCCAGCCGCCGCTGACCAACCTGGCCAACCGTGCGCTGCGCCAGAAGATCTACGAAGCGTCCACCACCCGCGGCAGCCGCGGCGGTGAGTTCGACAATACCGCGCTGGTGGCGCGCATCATGCAGCTGCGCGCCGACAAGGCCAAGCTGATGGGCTTCCCCAACTTCGCCGCCTACAACCTGACCAACCAGACCGCCAAGACCCCCGAAGCGGTCAACGCGATGCTGGGCCAGCTGGCCCCGGCCGCGGTGGCCAACGCCAAGCGCGAAGCCGCCGACCTGCAGGCGATGATCGACCAGGAACAGAAGGCCGCCGGCAAGCCGACCTTCAAGCTGGAAGCCTGGGACTGGGCGTTCTACAGCGAGAAGGTGCGCCAGGCGAAGTACAACTTCGACGAATCCCAGCTCAAGCCGTACTTCGAAATGAAGACCGTGCTGGAAGACGGCGTGTTCCATGCCGCTGAACTCGAATTCGGCCTGACCTTCAAGCAGCGCACCGACCTGCCGGTCTACCACGAAGACGTCACCGTGTACGACGTGTTCGATGCCGACGGCAGCCAGCTGGCGATCTTCATCTTCGACCCGTATGCACGCGCGTCCAAGCGTGGCGGTGCGTGGATGAACTCCTACGTTTCGCAGTCCGAACTGTCCGGCTTCAAGCCGGTGGTGGCCAACCACCTCAACATCCCCAAGCCGCCGGCCGGCAAGCCGACCCTGCTGACCTGGGATGAAGTGACCACCACCTTCCACGAGTTCGGCCACGCGCTGCACGGCATGTTCTCCAACGTGAAGTACCCGTATTTCTCCGGCACCTCGGTGCCGCGCGACTTCGTCGAGTTCCCCTCGCAGGTCAACGAGATGTGGGCTGACAATCCGGTCATCCTGAAGAACTACGCCAAGCACTACCAGAATGGTTCGGCGATGCCGCAGGCGCTGCTGGACAAGGTGGTCGCCGCCGCCAAGTTCAACCAGGGCTTCGCCACCACCGAATACCTGGGTGCGGCGATGCTGGACCAGCGCTGGCACCAGATCAGCGCGGACCAGGTCCCGGCCGCCGCCGAGGTGATGAAGTTCGAAGCCGCCGCATTGGCCAAGGACGGCATCTTCTACGCGCCGGTGCCGCCGCGTTACAAGACCCCGTACTTCAGCCACATCATGGGCGGCTACTCGGCCGGCTACTACGCCTACATCTGGTCCGAAGTGCTCGACGCCAACACCCAGAAGTGGTTCAACGAGAACGGCGGCCTGAGCCGCAAGAACGGCGACCACTTCCGCAAGACCCTGCTGTCGCGCGGCGGCAGCGTGGATGCGATGCAGCTGTTCCGCGACTTCGCCGGCCATGAGCCGCAGATCGAGCCGCTGCTGGAGAAGCGTGGCCTGACCGGCGCCGGCAATTGACCAGCGCCTGACGCACGCTGAATGAAAAGACGCCCGGGCAACCGGGCGTTTTTTTTTGCCGGCGGCCTCAACGCGGCGCGACGTATCCGCCGGGCACGCCTTCGGGCGACAGCACCAGCTGCCACAACTGGGCATGCCGGCAGCGGAACGCGGCCATCGAACCGGCCAGGTAGAAGCGCCACATGCGCTTGAAGCGTTCGTCGTAACGCTGCCGATCCAGCCGCGGCCAGGCCGCTTCCACATTGCGCCGCCATGCCTGCAGCGTCAGGTCGTAGTCGGTGCCGAAGCCATGCCAGTCTTCAAGCACGAAGCGGCCCTCGAACGCGCGCGTGATCTGCGCCGCCGAAGGCAGCATCGAGTTGGGGAAAATGTAACGGGCGATCCATGGATCGGTACGGTGGCCGCTGACATTGCGACCGATGGTATGCAGCAACAGCAAGCCGTGCGGCGCCAGGCAACGCCGGGCCACGTCGAAGAACGCGCGATAGTTGCGTTCGCCCACGTGTTCGAACATCCCGATGGAGAACACCGCATCGAAGCGCTCATCCAGCGCGCGGTAATCCTGCAACCGGATCTCCACCGGCAATCCTGCGCAGCGCTCACGCGCATACGCGGCCTGCTCCTCGGAGATGGTCACCCCCACGCCACTGACGCCGTAGCGTTCGCAGGCGAACTTCAGCGCTTCCCCCCAGCCGCAGCCGATGTCGAGCACGCGCTGGCCGGGGCGCAGTGCCAGCTTGCGGCAGACCAGATCCAGCTTGGCTTCCTGTGCGGCATCCAGGTCCTGGGCCTGCCTCCAGTACCCGCAGCTGTACACCAGCCGCTGCCCCAGCATCGCCGCGTACAGGTCGTTGCCGAGATCGTAGTGGCGGCGCCCGACTTCGAAACTTCGCTGCCCGGCCTGCACGTTGACCAGGCGTGCGCGGACCGCATCGGCCAGCTCACGCCAACTGTGCACGCGCTCGTCCAGGTGGGCCTGCAGCAGGTGCAGCAGGAAGCAATCCAGCTGGTTGGCATCCCACCATCCATCCATGTAACTCTCGCCAAGCGCCAGCGACCCGCCCGCCAGCACCCGCGCGTGGAAGCGCGGGTCATGCACGTGGATATCCTGGGGCCGGGTGCCGCCGAGGGTGACGCCGGCTTCATGCATCAGCGCGGTGAGCCGAACCTGCAGCGCGGCGTCCACCGTCACCTCCCTGCTCAGCCGTGGGCGAACAGTCCTGCATACTCCGGCGCCACATGCGGCACCAGCACGGACGCTGGTACCTCGGCGGTCTGCGTGCCTTCGGAGTAGGGACCGACCTGGTAGGGGGGGAACACGAACCGCAGCCCGGTCACCTTGCCGCCGGCGTCGGTCATCGGTTCGAACTGGCGGAAGTTGTCCGGCCGGGCGCCGGTGCCTTCGGTGATCATCCGCGAGGCGCTGCGCAGCGATTCCTGCAGTTCGCCCGGCTCCATGTCCTCGCTGCTCAGGCGCGTCGCTACGCGCTCGCGCAGCTGGTCGGCCACGAAGTCACTGATCACCTTCCACCCCTTGGCGTCCGGAACCAGGTGATCGGCGGTCAGCATCTGCTGCGGGCCGGGTAGCCAGACGAAGCGGGCGACCAGCGGCTCGCCGTGGGCACCGCCGGTGTAGCGGCTGCCCTCGGCGCGCACCCCCACCAGCTCCGGGGTTTCCAGCTGCTTTTCAAACGCCAGCGACAACTCGTACGGCATCGTCGGCTTGTCGTTGCCCAGCCCATCGAGGGCCTGCTGCAGCTCGCCACGCGCGGCGGCAGCGTAGTCCTGCAGCGCCTTGGCCAGCCCCGGGTATTTGTCCAGCCCGGCTGCATAACTGATGCCGACCACCGCCTGCGGGCTGGTCTCGATCACATCGGCAAGCGCTACCGGTGCATCGGTGGGTGCTTCGGCCACCGGCGCCGGCAGCTGCCCGGCGGTATCGGCGGCGGCAGGCGGGGGGCCAGCGCTGTTGCCATCCTCGCGCCCACAACCGGCCAGCAGCATGGCCGCGATGGCCACGCCCAGCACGCCAGCGGCAGGCACTTTACGGCGCAACGACTTCATCGATTTCCCCTGGACTTGCAGCGTCATGTATCGGTTTCCTTTCTGGAACGAACCCCGTGGGCCGATCAGGCCAACAGGTCATGGAATTCTTCGTGACGTTCAAAGAACGCCTCCGCGTAAGCGCACGCGGGAACCACTTTGTATCTGTTGTCGCGTGCCCATCGCAGCGCCACGCGGGTCAGTTCCCCGGCGATGCCGCGCCCGCCGATGGCATCGGGCACCTCGGTATGGGTGATCACCATGCGGCGGCGCTTGAGCTGGTAATCCAGCAACGCCAGATGGCCTTGCACCCGTGCGGTGAAGCGGTGCGCAGACACATCATGGGTGACCTCGTAAGCCAATCCGGGGGGCGTGACCGAAGCCATGGGACCGATCTCCTGGGGCAGCATCACCGATGGTGCGCAGCCTGCCGCCATGATCGTGTGAAGCCTGAACAGGGGCAAGCGAAATCGGGACCACCGCTGCGCACCGTTAAAGCCCGAGCGGCAACGGCCGATACCCCTGTCGACGGGGCGCATTGGAGGCCTCGCCGGGCCGGCCCGTCCATCCCAAGGAGATTCCCATGCGTCACTACCTTGCCCCGCCCGCCGAGGGCGCCGCCACCGACGACGCGCTGCTGGAAGGCCTGCTGCAGCTTGCCGTGGAAGGCCATACCGACGAAACGCAGTTCCAGCAGATCGGCGAAGAAGTGTTCACCCGCCTCCTGGATACCTATGGCGTGGACAGCGGGACGCCGCGGACGCGCTGAGCGTCCGCGGGAACCTGGCGGGCGTCAGCCACCCAGGCCGAAGCGCGGGTTGGACAGCTCGCGCAGGAAGTGGTTGAAGATGCCCGGGTTCATCGCCAGCAGGAACAGCACGCCGAACGCCGCACCGGCCAGATGGGCGCTGTGGTTGATGCGGTCACCGCCTTTCTTGTCCATCCAGATGCTGTAGCCCACGTAGAACACCGCGTACAGGATGGCCGGCGCCGGGATGAAGAACACCAGGATGATCGTCCACGGGCTGAGCAGGATGAAGGCGAACAGCACCGCCGACACCGCCCCCGACGCGCCCAGGCTGAGGTAGTTGGGGTTCTTCTGGTTTTTGATATAGCTGGGCAGGATGGACACCACCAGCGCGCCGAGATAGAACGCCGGATAGGTGAGATAGCTGCCGGACAGCTGCACCATCACCGTTTCGATCTGGCCGCCGAAGAAGAACAGCGTGATCATGTTGAAGATCAGGTGCGGCCAGTCGGCGTGGATGAAACCGTAGGTCACCAGCCGGTCGTACTGCCGGTGGCGATCCACCGCCGGTGGCCACAGGATCAGCCGGTCGGCCAGCTTGCGGTTGTTGAACGCCAGGTAGGACACGATGGCGGTGATGGCGATCAGCAGGAGGTTTACGGGCGTCATGTCAGGCTCAGGCGGCGCGGTAGTTGTCGACCATGCGGTAACGGCGCGCATACCAGCCAAAGGCCAGTGCGGCGACGAACGCGAAGCCAGCGAAGAAGAACATCAGGAACGCCGCTTCGCTCAGGCCGGTACTGGCGATCTGGTGGGTCACCGTATCGTTGCGCACCGCGGCGTTGGACAGCAGCACCCACAGGTTGCCGATGGTGGTGGTCAGGTTCCAGAAGCTCATCACCACCCCCTTCATCGCCTGCGGCGCCTGGCTGTAGGCGAACTCCAGACCGGTCGCCGACACCAGCACTTCACCGAAAGTCAGCAGCGCGTACGGCAGCATCTGCCAGAAGATCGACATCGCGTTGCCGCCGTCCATCACCACCTGGATGCCGCCGACCACGATCCACGCCAGGCCGCTGAAGGCGATGCCGGCGGTCATCCGGCGCAGCGCCGTGGGTTCGAAGCCGAAACGGCGCAGCGCCGGGTACAGCACCAGGTTGTTGAACGGAATCAGGATCATCACCAGCAGCGGATTCAAGGCCTGCATCTGCGAGGCGGTGAACCAGCTGGGCATCTGCATCTGCTGGCCCTGCAGCACCCAGGTGGAGGCCTTCTGGTCGAACAGCGAGAAGAACGGCGTGGTCAGCGCGAAGATCACCAGCACGCGCAGCACCGAGCGCACGCCTTCGACGGCCTCGGCCGGATGCACCGCACGGGCCCGGTCCAGCTGCATCCAGGTGCCGCCACCGATGCCTGCCAGCACCGAGACCAGCGCCAGGCACAGGCAGATCACGATTCCCAGCGTACCGACCAGCCCGAACGAGGCGATCGCCAACACCACGCCGGCCACGGCCAGCACCAGCCCAGGACGGCCGCGGCCTTCGACGCGCGCGGTCAGTGCAGTGCGTACCACGTTGGCGAACGAATGCGGATCCTTCGGTGGCAGCGGGGTCAGCACGTAGCGCTTGCGCCCCAGCCAGAACACGAAGGTCGCGATGAACATCAGGATGCCGGGGATGCCGAAGGCCCACTGCGGACCCCAGTTCTTCAGCACCAGCGGGATCAGCAGCGAGGCGAACAGCGAGCCGAAGTTGATGATCCAGTAGAAGGCATCGAAGACCAGTTTCGCCAGGTGCTTGTTGCCCTGGTCGAACTGGTCGCCCATGAACGAGGCGACCAGCGGCTTGATCCCACCGGCCCCCAGCGCGATCAGCCCCAGGCCGAAGAAGAAGCCGCCGCGACTGCCTTCAAACAGCGCCAGGCACAGGTGGCCGACGCAGTAGATCAGGCTGAACCACAGGATGGTGTGGTACTTGCCGAAGAATTTGTCGGCCAGCCAGCCACCGAGCAGCGGGAAGAAATACACGCCGATCATGAAGCTGTGCATGATGTCCTTGGCTTCACCGGCACGTCCTTCGGCGGTGATCTCCTGCAACAGCAGCGAGGTGATCAGGAACTGCACCAGGATGTTGCGCATGCCGTAGAAACTGAAGCGCTCGCAGGCCTCATTGCCGATGATGTACGGGATCTGGCGCGGCATGGATCCCTTGCCGGCGGGGGCGACTACGTTATGGCTCATCCTGTAAGGCTTTCCTGCGGACACTAAAGCGCCAAGGTTACCGGAATGCAGGCACCCAGCGCACGCTGCAGGGCTGCATGACAGCGCTCGAAAAGCGTGGCAGAGACGCTGCGGGGTCACGACGCCTGCACGGCGCAAGCGTAAACTTATCGTTATGCGCACCCCTCCTTTCCCCCTGTTGCTGTGCGTTGGCCTGTTGTTGGCTCCCCTGGTGGTCCGTGCCCAGCCGGCGGCGGCCAGCCCGCTTGCCGAACTCAGCGTGGCCAGCCTGCAGCTGCCCGGACAGGAGGATCCGAGCTGGGAACATCGCCGCGAAGCGATCGCCCAGCTGCTGGCCACCCTGCGACCGGACGTGATCACGGTGCAGTCGGTACTGCAGGAGGGTCGTCGCAATCCGGCCTGCTGGCTGGCCAGCCGGCTGCGCTACAGCTGCGACTTCATCACCTCCGATCCGCCCAGCCAGGCCCAGCGGCACGGCAGCGCGATGCTCAGCCGGCTGCGCGTGGAAGAAGACGGCGTCACCCTGCTGCATCCCCCGGGACGCTTCAGCGCTGCGGGGATGATGCGCGTCGCCGTCGGCGAGGGGCAGGTCAACATCTATGTGGCACGGTTGCGGCCCGAGCCGGATACCGCGGCCAGCCGCCAGCACCAGACCAACGACCTGATGGCCTGGATCGCCGCTACGTCCGATGGCCACCCGAGCCTGGTCGCCGGTGATTTTTCCGCCAGCAGCAGCGAGGTGGTGCGCGGCATGCCCGGGTTCCAGCCGGCGCGGCGCAACCCCTCGGCGCGTGCGGAAAAGCCTGGCGTGGCGAACGGCAGCGTCGACAGCCACGGGCTGGACGTGCTGTTCCAGGTCAAATCCTTCAGCGGAAAGCGCCAGCAGCGCATCGAACTGCCGGCCGATGGTGAAATGCCGCTGCTGCCCCTTGGCGTGCTGGCAGTGCTGCGACTGCAGGCTCCGGCCGGCTGACGCGACGCTGCGCACCGGCGCGATAAAAAAAGGGCCGCGCTGGAATGCGCGGCCCTTCTGGTTTCTACCGGAACGCTGTTGCGATCAGGCAACCGCTTCCTGGTAACGACGCTCGACTTCATTCCAGTCGATCACGTTGAAGAACGCGCCGATGTATTCCGGGCGACGGTTCTGGTACTTCAGGTAATACGCATGTTCCCAGACGTCCAGGCCGAGGATCGGCGTGTTGCCTTCCATCAGCGGGCTGTCCTGGTTACCGGTGCTTTCCACCACGACCTTCTTGTCCGGGGTAACGCTCAGCCACGCCCAGCCGCTGCCGAAGCGCGTCAGCGCGGCCTTGGTGAAGGCGTCCTTGAACTTGTCGAAGCCACCGAGATCGCTGTCGATCTTCTTGGCGACCTCACCGACCGGGTTGCCGCCGGCATTGGGCGCCATCACGGTCCAGAACAGCGAATGGTTGGCATGGCCGCCCCCGTTGTTGCGCACCGGGCCCTGCAGGTTCTCCGGCAGCGACTTCAGCTTCTTGACCAGCTCTTCAACCGGCAGGTCGGCGTACTCGGTGCCTTCCAGCGCTGCGTTGACGTTGTTGATGTAGGTCTGGTGATGCTTGGTGTGGTGGATCTCCATGGTGGCCGCATCGATATGCGGTTCCAGGGCGTCATAGGCGTAGGACAGCTTGGGCAGGGTATAGGCCATGGTGCATCTCCTCGTAGCTTGGGGACCTGGCAGAGGCCAGGTGGTGCACGGTAAATGATGGGGACAGGCGTGAAGATTACCAAGAGGGATGTAAAGGAAACTTCGTCCTGCAGGTGACCGTGGTGCGACAGGGCGGCCCTCATGCGCGATGCAGTCCGGCGGCGTTACAGTGGCCACTGTTTCCACGCCTGCCATCGCCATGCGCAATCCCCGCCTGCTGATCACTGCCATCGCCCTGCTGCTGCTCGGGCTGGTGGGCAACCATTTCCTGCAGCGCCCGGCCAAGCCGCAGTTCGCGCCCAGCCTGTCCGGCGCGCCGGCGCCGTCGCCGCCAGCCGCCTCGGCCAACCCGGCGCCCCATGCCGCGCTGCCTGGCTTTTTGCCCGCCGAAGCGCGCCGGACGATCGCGCTGATCCAGCGCGGCGGCCCGTTCCCGCACCGCCAGGACGGCAGCGTATTCGGCAATCGCGAGCAGCGGCTGCCGCAACGCGCGCGCGGTTATTACCGCGAGTACACCGTGGAAACGCCGGGCGCCGGCAACCGCGGCGCACGCCGCATCATCACCGGCGGCAAGCCACCGGACGCCTGGTATTACACCAGCGATCATTACGAGAACTTCCGCAGCTTCACTGTGCCCGCAAAGGGGACCGTGCCATGACCCACGATGCCTTCGGCCTGGGCCTGCACGACCTCAACAACGCTGGCGTGTATTCGATAGGGGATGGCGACGAGGCCGCGCTCGCCGCCGCCATGCGCGATGCCGGCCTGCTGGTGCGCCGGGTCGATCTGGAAGGGGTCGCAGACAAACGGACGCTGCTTGCACGACTTGCCGCGCAGCTGGATTTCCCCGCTGGGTCCGGTGGCAACTGGGACGCGCTGTCGGACAACCTGCGCGACCTGTCATGGTTGGGCGCTGCAGGCGGGCACGCGCTGTTCCTGGATCGCATCGACGCCCTGCGCGCGCAGGACACCGCCAGCTTCGACACCCTGCTGGACATCCTCGACGAAGCCAGCCAGTACTGGGCCGCGCAGGACGTGCCACTGTGGGCGTTCCTGTCCAGCGGATACTGAGCGGTCAGCGGACGCTGCCGTTGTCTTCCTGGAGCTCCTTCTTGAACGGGATGTCCGGTGGAGGACGCGCGATGGCCGGCTGGTCCTGCATGTTCGGATCGTTGAGGCCGCACCCACCGCCGAACTGCAGCACCGAAATCACGCAGGAAATTTTCGTGCTGGTACCCGGCAGCGGAATCTCCACCGACTGCACGCCACGCCTCACCCACTCGGCCAGCAACGATTCATTGGGTACCCAATATTTGTCGAACGAGGTCGGGGTGTAGTCATACGGCGGTCGCTTGAGCCAGGTGCCGGACTGCGCGATGCGGTCGCGGCTCCAGCCATCGTTGTCACCGCCAGGCGCACCGCGGTCGCTGTTGCCGGCGCCATCCTGGCCGGGAACGCGCACGCTGCCGTCCGCGTTGAAGACGCCGCTGCCCTGCCCGGCATCACGATTGGCCTGCGCGCCCGCGCTGCTGCCAGGACGATCACGGGTGGACGCACCCCAATCATCACCGCGCGCCGGCGTCGCCCAGTTGCCCGGCGTCGGACGCGCCTGCGCACCCGCCTGGCCCGGCGCGCGCGATGCGGCGGTCGATGCTGAAGCCGCTGCAGCCGCCGAAGAAGACGGTGAGGCCTGGGCAGCCGGGGTCGCTGACGGGCGCGGGCTGGCGCTGGCCGCCGCACTGGCAGCGGCATTGGCAACGGCACGTTCGCGCACGGTCGGCTCGGTACTGGGCCGCGTGCGCAGCGCCGGCTCGCGCCCCGGTATCGTCGGCACGCTGATCGCAGGCGCGGTCACGGCAGCCACTTCGCGTTCGCGCACGACGGTGGGCTCACGCGGGGCAACCTGCACCGCCACCTCGGCCTGCGGCAGCCGCAGCGGCGTCGGCGCCTGCACCGCAAGCGGGACCTCGCGCTCACGCACCTGCACCGTGGTTTCAGACGGCGCACGGGTGCGCACGGGCGTCAGCGGACGCGGTGTGACCACGGCCGGAGCCTGCACGACCTGCACCTCGCGTTCGCGAACCGACGGCGCCGCCTGGCGCGGGACCACGGTGACTTCGGTGCGCGGCACGCTGACCGGCGGCACCACGAAATCGGTTGTTGCCTCGGCCACGTCCGTCGCCTGTACCGGCGGCGTCGGCAGTGGAGGCGCCGGTGCGGGCGGCGTCGGCTCGACAGGCGTGGGTTCGGACACCGTCGCCGGCGCAGCTGCGGCCTCGGCCGGGGCAGGCTGAGCCGCCGTAGTGGACGCTGCCGACGCGCTGTCCCGTGCTTCGGACGGGGATGCCGCCGGGCTGTCCGCCGCCGCACCGGCCTCGGCAGCTGCTGCGGCCTCGCTGCCGGGCTGCTCGCCGCCACCTTCCTGCGCGCCCTGTCCGATGAACTCCACCTGCACCCGCTCGCCCTCCCCACCCTGGGTATCCGGCTGCGAAGAGCGCACCAGTGCCACCCACAACAGCAGGAAGGCAAACAGCAGGTGCAACAGCAGGCTCACCCCTGCGGAAGTCCAGCGCATCCAGCGCTGGTCGCGCGGGGCCGGATCCCATTGCTGCCATCCCAGGCGACGCAGCGCCTGCCACATCGTCAGTCCCGGCAGGCGCCCATTGCTGGGTGGCAGGGGCCGCGGCAGCAGCACCGCAACCAGCTCACGCGCATGCTGGGGACGCGGCAGCGGCGGACGCGCGCGCAGCCAGATGGCCCACCCATACGGCAGGCCGGTCTTCTTTTCCAGAATGGGCGGCTCCTGCTGGCGCGCCAGCAGGGCGTCGATCCACTGTGCAGCCCGGGATGACGGCACGCAGCGGGCGTCAGGCGACGTTGCCGCGCGGCATGTACGGCGCCTGCCCACTATCGTGGTCGGTGGCATCACGTACCGCCGTGATGCCCGGAACCCGGCCCATCAGCGTCTTCTCGATTCCCTGCTTCAACGTGACATCGGCCATGCCGCAACCCTGGCAGCCGCCACCGAAGCGCAGCAGTACCACGCCGTCGGCAGACACTTCCTGCACCGCGACCTTGCCGCCGTGCGAGGCGAGCTGCGGATTGACCTCGTTCTCCACCACCCAGTGCACGCGCTCCACCAGCGAGGCCGCATCACCGGGCGCTTCGCCCTTGATGCGCGGCGCCTTGATGGTCAGCTGCTGGCCGCCGGCGTTGCCGGTGACGATGTCGATCTCGGCGCCGTCCAGCCAGCCCACGCTGTCGGAGGCCACGTACAAGGTGAAGCCGTCGCAGTCCACCGCCCACTCGTCGCCGAGCAGGTCGGCCGGTTCGGCGAACTCAAGCCGGGCATCTGCGCGGGGGGTGCCGGGGTCGACCGCGGACACACGCACGCCCATGCCGGGCACGCCTTCGCGTTCGATCAACTTGCGGAAATGGGTCTGGGCGGTGTCGGAGATCTGGATCATCGGGCTATTCTAACGAAGTACCTGTTACGCGATCATTCGGTTTATACACTGGACCGCGCAATGTTCAGTCAACGATTTCAGAGGTAGAGCATTCCATGAACGATCTGGTCCCGCTGGAACAGGCCCATTGCATCCCCCGCCGGGGCAACGAGCACCGCCTGGGGCAGGCCCGGCTGGCGGAACTGCTGCCCCAGGTGCCCGGCTGGGAACTGGTCGAGAACGGCCAGGCCCTGCAGCGTACCTTCCGCTTCAAGGACTACTACCACACGCTCGCCTTCGTCAATGCGCTGGCCTTCATCGCCCATCGCGAGGACCACCACCCCGATCTGGGGCTGCATTACGACCGCGCCGTGGTGCGTTATTCCACGCACGACGTGGGCGGGCTGAGCGAGAACGATTTCATCTGCGCTGCCAAAGCATCGGCCCTGACGGAGTGACTGCCATGACCCTGCGCCTGTTGATCCTGCCCCTGCTCGCCACCGGCCTTGCCGCCTGCGGTGGCTCCGGCCAGCCGGCGACCCCGGCCGCGCCGGCCACGCCGCCGACCGAAGTCGCCGCGGTGAAGACCCCGCCGCCGCAGTACCCGATCGAACTGGCCTGCAGCGGCGTGGGCGGTACCACCACCCTGAAGGTCGTGGTGGGAGTGGAAGGCAAGCCCACCGAAGTGACCCAGCTGACCAGCAGCGGCAACCCGCAGCTGGACGAACAGGCGCGCACCGCCGTGCAGGGCTGGCAGTTCAACGCCGCCAGCCGCAACGGCCAGAAGATGCCCGCCACGATCCAGGTACCGGTGAGTTTCAACCCGCCGCAGCCGCGCCCGGATGAATGCTTCGCGGTGGAAGAGCGGCTGCGCCGCGGCGGCTGATGCCCCGCTTTCCGCCACGGCCCGCCGGCGCCCACCCGTCCCCATCGTCCCGTCTGTGCGGGGCGACCGCTCCCCGAAGGATTGCACCGGCAGATGCTGCAGATTTCCACTGAGAACGTCTGGATCGCCTTGGCGGTCACCCTGGCTGCGGGTCTGGCCACCGCGCTCGGCAGCCTGATGGTGCTGTTCGCAAAACGTCCCAACCCTCGCCTGCTGGCCTTCGGCCTGGCGTTTGCTGGCGGCGCGATGGTCTACGTGTCACTGTCGGAGATCCTCAACAAGTCGATCGACTCGTTCACCCAGGCCTACGATCCGCGCCTCGGCTTCACCTATGGCACCCTCGCCTTCCTGCTGGGCATCCTGGTGATCATGGGCATCGACCACCTGATCCCCAACCCGCACGAGAGCCTGGACGCGAAGGATCCGAACTTCCGCGCCGATAACAAGGCCTACATCAAGCGGGTCGGCCTGCTGACCGCCGTGGCGATCACCGCGCACAACTTCCCCGAAGGCCTGGCGACCTTCTTCGCCACGCTGGAAAGCCCATCGGTGGGCATGCCGCTGGCCTTCGCCATCGCCATCCACAACATTCCCGAAGGCATCGCCATCGCGGTGCCGGTGTACTTCGCCACGCAGAACAAGTTCTACGCCTTCGCGGCGAGCCTGCTGTCCGGCCTGGCCGAGCCGATCGGCGCGGCGATCGGCTATTTCCTGCTGTCCGGCTCGCTGAACCACGCCACTTTCGGCTGGGTATTCGGGCTGATTGCCGGTGTGATGGTGTTCCTGGCGCTGGACGAGCTGCTGCCGGCGGCCAAGCGCTATGCCCAAGGTCACGAAACGGTGTACGGGCTGGTGGCGGGCATGATGACCCTGGCCTTGAGCCTGGTGCTGTTCAAGTGGTGAGTAGGTTGGCGAACAGGTAAGACCCCCTCGCGGCTGGCGGCCTGCTGGGGTGCATCCGAGGCTGGGCCGGGCGGCGGGGCTGGTCGGGGGACGGCAAAAACTGCGTCCATGCGGGCCTCGATTCGCGCCATCCATGGCGCTCTACGCCCCCGCCCAACCCCGCCGCCCGGCCCCCGGACAGGTTCCGTGGGCGCCAGCCGCGTGAAAAAAAAAGAAAGAAGCGGTAGCGCCGACCCATGGTCGGCGGGCGCAGCGGGCCGTTGGCGGGAACATTCCGCCGACCATGGGTCCGCGCTACCCTTTTTTTCTTACGCGGCGGATGGCCATCGGAATCTGTCAGGGGCCGGGATGCGGCTAGAAATCCACCCACCGCGAGGGGCTCTGCCGTTCGCTGCTACCTACTTCAGCCGATCCAGCGCCTCGACCAGTTCTTCGGCCAGCGGCGCGTTCAACACGTAAGGGGTCTTGCCCGCGTCCAGCGCGAACTCCAGCGAGGCGGCATGCAGGAACAGCCGCTTCAGGCCGATCTGCTCACGAAAGCGCTTGTTGACGACAGGATCGCCGTACTTGTCATCACCCGCCACCGGATTACCCAAGTGCTGGGCGTGCACGCGGATCTGGTGGGTGCGCCCGGTTTCAATCCGTACCTCGCAGTACGAATGGCCACCGCGGCGCTCCAGCACCTTGAAGTGGCTGATCGAGGGCTTGCCGATCGCGTTCACCTGCACGTGGCGCTCGCCGCCCTGGCGCAGGCCGACGTGCAGCGGCGCGTCCACCGTCATGGTGCCGTCGGGCATGCGCCCGGCCAGCAGGGTCAGGTATTTCTTGCGGATGCCGGCGCCGTGGTCCTCGCGCAACAGCGCCTGCAGCTCGCTCAGCGTAGAGCGCTTCTTGGCCACGATCAGCAGGCCGGAGGTGTCCCGGTCCAACCGGTGGACCAGCTCCAGGGTCTTGCCCGGACGCAGCGCCCGCAGGGTTTCGATGGCGCCGAAGCTGATCCCGCTGCCGCCGTGGCTGGCCACGCCGGACGGCTTGTTCAGGGCCAGCAGGCGCTCATCTTCATACACGATGGCCTGTTCCAGCCGGCGCATGAACGACTCCGGCGGACCGGTCTTGTCGCCTTCCTCGCTGAGATGGACCGGCGGAATCCGGATCACTTCACCGCCTTCCAGCTTGCGCTCGGCCTTGGCGCGGCCGCCGTTCACCCGCACCTGGCCGCTGCGGACCAGCTTGTAGACCAGGCTGCGCGGCGCCCCTTTCAGTTGTCCGAGCAGGAAATTGTCCAGCCGCTGTCCCGCCCGGTCGTCGGGAACGGTGATCATGCGCACGGAAGGCTTGTCGGAGTTGGGGTTTGCGGGGTCTTGAGCAGTCATCAGCCTGTTTATTCTGTTACACTCGGGCGGCGAGATAAGGGATTGATTTCGTTGGAAGTTACTCCGGGCCAGAAGCCTGTCTTCCAACGAATCCGGCACAGTGCGCGACCACCGCCCCCGGGGCGGCCATGTTAGCGGCTCACCGGCGCTCCCGGCCATCGCCGATTGCCTGACACGCAGTCGCGCTGAACATGTCCCGTGTGGCGCTCCAGTTTTGGCTGACAGCTGCCGCCGGTCCCGTAACACCCAAAACCAGATAACAAGAGCGCTCCCGCGGCCTGCCGTGGTGTCGTAGCGCTGGAAACCCGGGCCACCCTCCCCGCGCCTGCGCGAATGGGCGGCCAGCCGTATCCAGAGGCGAAACTCCATGGCGTTCCGCGCGGTAGCCGCTTGCGAGGAACGCAACAATGAAGCGAATGCTGATCAACGCCACGCAGGCCGAAGAACTGCGTGTAGCCATCGTGGATGGCCAGTCGTTGTATGACATCGACATCGAGCAGCCGGCCAAGGAACAGAAGAAGTCCAACATCTACAAGGGCCGGATCTTCCGCATCGAGCCCTCGCTCGAAGCGGCCTTCGTCGAGTACGGCGGTGGCCGCCACGGCTTCCTGCCGCTGAAGGAAATCTCCCGCGATTACTTCCAGGCCGGCGTGGACCACAACAAGGCCGGCATCAAGGAGCTCCTGCGCGAAGGCCAGGAAATCGTGGTGCAGATCGACAAGGATGAGCGCGGCAACAAGGGCGCTGCCCTGACCACGTTCATCTCGCTGGCCGGTCGCTACATGGTGCTGATGCCGAATTCGCCGAGCGCCGGCGGCGTCTCGCGCCGGATCGAAGGCGAAGACCGCGCCGCCCTGAAGGACGCGCTGGACAAGCTGAACATTCCCGACGAAATGGGCGTGATCATCCGCACCGCCGGCGTCGGCCGCGATGCCGAAGAGCTGCAGTGGGACCTGGACTACCTGCTGAACGTGTGGCGCGCCATCGCCGAAGCGGCGCTGAGCAAGCCCGCCCCGTTCCTGATCTACCAGGAATCGCGGCTGATCGTGCGTGCCCTGCGCGACTACCTGCGCGCGGACATCGGCGAGATCCTGGTCGACACCGAAGAGATGTACCAGCACGCCCGCGAGTTCATGCAGCAGGTGATGCCGCAGACCCTGCGCAAGCTCAAGCACTACACCGATGACATCCCGCTGTTCAACCGCTTCCAGATCGAGTCGCAGATCGAAGGCGCCTACGAGCGCAACGTGCGCCTGCCGTCGGGCGGCTCGATCGTGGTCGACCAGACCGAAGCGCTGACCGCCATCGACGTGAACTCCTCGCGCGCCACCAAGGGCAGCGACATCGAGGACACCGCGTTCCAGACCAACCTGGAAGCGGCAGAAGAAGCGGCCCGCCAGCTGCGCCTGCGCGACCTCGGCGGCCTGGTGGTGATCGATTTCATCGACATGTCCTCCAACAAGCACCAGCGTGAGGTCGAGAACCGTCTCGCCCAGGCGCTGAAGTACGACCGCGCCCGCGTGCAGGTCGGCCGAATCTCGCGCTTCGGCCTGCTGGAAATGAGCCGCCAGCGCCTGCGTCCGAGCCTGGGCGAATCCAGCCAGCTGGTCTGCCCGCACTGCGACGGCCACGGCCGCATGCGCAGCGTGGAATCGCTGTCGCTCTCGATCATCCGCGTCGCCGAAGAGCATGCGATGAAGGAAAACACCGGGCAGGTGCTGGTCCAGGCCCCGGTCGAGATCGCCAACTATCTGCTCAACGAAAAGCGCAGCGCGCTGCGCGAGATCGAAGCGCGCCACGAAGCCCCGATCGTGATCGTGGCCGACGAGCAGCTGCACACCCCGCATTACACCGTGACCCGCCTGCGCGAAAACGAGCTGGGCGAGGAAAGTGGCAAGCCGAGCTACCAGCGCGGCACCCCGCGCAAGCTGCCGGTGCATGCCCTT
The DNA here is from genome assembly GCF_014841975.1 of Stenotrophomonas sp. CFBP 13724. NCBI lineage: Bacteria > Pseudomonadati > Pseudomonadota > Gammaproteobacteria > Lysobacterales > Lysobacteraceae > Stenotrophomonas > Stenotrophomonas sp. CFBP 13724. The sequence goes on along the minus strand of NZ_JACYUW010000001.1, from coordinate 1,002,139 downwards.
ACCAAGGGCCAGCTGAACATTCCGCCGCCGGCCGTGACCCAGGTCCAGCACAACTCGCCAGCGCCGATCCGCGAAGAAGCCGCGCCGCAGCCGGCTCCGGTTGCGGTGGCCGCTCCGGTGGCCGCTCCGGCTGCCACCGGCGGCGTGGTCGGTTGGTTCAAGCGCATCTTCGGGGGTGAACCGGCGGCCGCACCGGCACCGGCACCGGCCGCGCGTGCCAACGGCGGTGAGAATGGCCGCAAGGACCGCAACGGCAAGGATCGCAACGGCAAGGACCGCAAGGACCGCCGTGACGACAGCCGCAGCGCCGGCAACGGCGCCGCGCAGGCGCAGGGCCAAGGCCGCAAGGAACGTGGTGAGCGTGGTGAGCGCCGCCAGGGCAATGCACCGGGCGGCAACGCACAGGTCGCTGCCACCGCCAACGCACAGGCCGGCAACGGCAATGGCCAGCAGCCGAAGCAGCGTCAGGAGCAGGGCCAGCAGGGTGGCAAGCAGCGCAATGAGCGCGGCGAGCGCACCGAGCAGGCCCAGGGCCAAGCGCCGGCACAGGGCCAGCAGCAGCCGAAGGTGAAGCAGCCGCGCCAGCCGCGCGTGCAGGATGGCGAGAAGCCGCAGCGCGACGGCAGTGACATTGCCGCCGCCGCAACCGTCGCGGCGATCACGCCGATGGGCCTGGACGCTGCCGAAGCCGCATCGCGCCTGGCCAACCAGCAGTTGCGTGGCGAAGAGGTCGACAGCCACACCACAACCGCGGCATCCCCGGCAACACCGCAGGCAACCGGGGCAGCACCGGCCGCGGCACGCGTGCCGGTCGCCGACACCGACGTCGAAGAAACAAGCGCGGTCAGCGTTGAAGGCGCCGAAGGCACCGAAACGCCGGCCACGGATGACGGCAACAGTGAAGGCGGCTCGCGTCGTCGTCGTGGTCGTCGTGGTGGCCGTCGTCGTCGTCGTGGCAATGCAGAAGGCACCGCATCGGATTCGCTGGGTCATGACGATTCCGACGAAGACGACAACGACGCCGAAGAGCAGGATGCGACCGCAGCTTCGGCTCCGTCTGAAGTGAGTGACACCGAAAAGCGCCAGCCGGCCTCGAGCCGTCCGCAGCCGGAGTTCGACTTCGACGACGAAGGCGATGCCCCGGCGCCGGTCGAGCGCGAAAAGCGTGCAGCCGCAGTGCTGGCGACCGCCGCCATCGTACCGGCCGCGGCCAGCGCAGTGACTGCCGCGCGGGCTCCCGTGGTTGAAGCGCCGAAGGTTGAAGCACCCAAGGTGGAAGCACCGAAGGTCGAGGCGCCGAAGATCGAAGCAGCGCCCGCATTCGTGGCACCGACCCGGACCGACACCCCCGCCGAAGCCGTCGTCGATGTGGAAACGGTGAAGCCGGCCGTCAGCGCCGACGTTGCACGCCCGCAGCGCGACGCCGCCACCCAGGTGCAGGCAGAAGTGCCGAAGGCCGAAGCGCCGGCCGCTGCAGCCCCGGTCGCAGCTGTCGAGCAGGCTCCGTCCTGGCAGCCCGTGCCGCAGGCAGCGCCCAAGGTGGAGGCCGCCCAGGCCGAAGCCGAGGCGCCGAAGCCTGCCGCCGTGGCAGCACAGCCGGCACCGGTGCAGACCAGCATGCTGGATGCCATCGAACCGGCTGCGCCGCAGGCTCCGGCCGTCACCGCACCCGCGGCGGCTGAGCCGGTCGTGGCTCCGGTTGCCGCTCCGTTGCCGGCCGCGGTTGCCGCACCGGCAGTGGTCGAAGCGGTCGAAGCCGCCGAGCCGGCGATCCTGGCCGGTGGCACCGACGCCGCCGCCCAGGCTGCGGTCGTGGCCCAGCCGGAACCGGCCGCCGCATCGAAGGTCACCGAAACGGTGACCAGCGAGACGGATGCCGAGGAAGACAAGGCCAAGCCGGGCAACCTGCCGCAGGGCTGATCCGCTGCCGTGGTGAAAATGAAAACAGCGGCCTTCGGGCCGCTGTTTTTTTTGTGCCTGGTGGCTGGCCGGTAGCGCCGAGCCGTGCTCGGCGAGTGCATCGGCAAGGGCGTGACGACCAACGGTCGTCACCCACCAGAGCAGAAGCTGACGGCCAGCGGCCGTCACTACCCGGCGACCGTCAGTGCCCGGCGGCGTCGCCCTAGCGCTTCTCCGCCGCCGTGTCCGGCGCGAACTGCAGGCGCGTCCATACACCGTAATGGTCCGACGCCCAGCGGCCGCTCGCGTCGGGCTGGTCGAACAGGATCTTCGCCTCGCGCGCCAGCAACTGGTCCTGCTGGAAGAAGATATGGTCGATGCGCGATGGCGCTTCGAAATAGTGGCGGTTCAGCGTGCTGACCTTCGCCAGGTCATTGTTGACGTGCACGCTGCCGTAGCTGTCGCCGTAATGGCTGCGCAGCCCGCTCAGATCCCCCGCATCGACCAGGGCGTTGAAGTCGCCTGCAATCACCACCGGCGCTCCGGCCGAGGTGCTGCTGATGAAGCGCAGCAGGTCTTCCACCTGCGCCCGCCGGATCTGGATGCCCTGCGCATCGGAACGCTCGTTGAGGTGGGTGGCGTAGACATTGATCGGCCTCCCATCCACTTCGATGCGCAGGTGGCCCACCGTGCGGTAGTCGCCCAGCGGCTGCAGCAGGTGCTGGCCGCGAGCGACGACCGGCCGACGGGTCAGCAGCGCATTGCCATAGCGTTTGGTTGCCCCGGCCGGATCGGTCGAAACGAACAGGTACGAATAGCCCAGCCGGGCCGCCAACCACTCGGCCTGGTTGCGCACATCACGCTTCTGGATCACTTCCTGCAGCGCGATCGCATCCGGCTGCAGCCGCTGCAGCTCGGCCAGGATCGTCTTGCGCCGCTCCGGCCAGTCCTCGCGATCATGGTGCAGGTTGAAGGTCACCATGCTCATGCCCGCTTCGCGCGTCATCCCCGTCGAAGCGCCGTTCGTTGCCGCGACCGCTGCATCCGACCTCAGATCCGCCGCCATGCCCCCACCGGGCAACAGCAACGCCGCGCCCACGGCACACCCAAGCACCATCGGCACGACACCGCGCGCGCACTTCCCGCCCCTCACCCGCATGCGGCTCACCCCTTGCGTTCGGCCCGGCGCACGGCGGCCGGGACCTCGATCTCGATCTTCGCCGGCACCTGGTGCACATGCAGCTCACCGCCGATCCATTCCACCGGCTCGCCATTGATCGTGGCCGCGCCGGGCTCGCCCGGATACGGCCAAGGCAGCACCAGGCCGCCGGCCGGGGGCAGCACGCCGGCTGCGACCTCCAGCACCAGTTGCTTGTCGCTGCGCTGCAGCCGGTAATCCAGCTGGCCCTGCGGCGTGCGCAGGCCCTTCACCGCGATGCCCTGCCCTTCGAACCAACGCACCGGCACGCCGGCGGCCAGCACCAGCGACTGGTCCACGTCACGGTTGTAGGCAAACATGTCCAGCGCCGAGCGGACGAAATCCGACGCCACCCAGGCATGCGGCAGGTCGCCGACGAAGAACGGCTTGCGCGGCGTGCGCGACACCACTTCGGCCCACTGGTTCCAGGCCTGCGGCGAGCGGTCCTTGAAGAAGAACTCGGTCGCCTGCCAGGCGCGGTCACGCCAGCCCAGGCGCACGAACGCAGCGACGTTGCGCCATTCGTAGGGGGTGTAATCCTTCCACTCGCGCTTGCCGTCGCGGCGTGCCACGAACTCGGTCCAGTAGCGCTGGAAGGTGTTGTCCAGCTGCGGCTGCGGCAGGCGACCCTGCTCGCCGCCGGGCGCCAGTGCGATGGTGGTGGAGGTTGCATCGAAGTCCCCCAGCTCCGCCGAGCCGGGCAGGAAGTCGATGCGGTGCTGCTCCATCGCCGCATACAGCGATGCCTGCAGGTCGGCGCGGAATTCATCGCGCGCGCCGGTGATCGCCAGCACTTCCATCTTCTGCAGGCGCTCGGCGATGATCCCGGCGTCCTTGTAACCACGCAGCGCCCAGAAATTGTCCCAGTACGAATGCATCGGCTTGGCCGAGTAGCCTTCGTGGCTGATCGAGGCCGGCATCATCCCGTAGAAGGCCGGGTTGCGCGCGCGGTTCTCTTCGGTGCGTTCGCTGGCGCGCAGGCGCTCCATGTAGTGGAAGGCGCCGACCACGTGCGGCCACATCGCCTCCAGGAAGGCGTCGTCGCCGGTGTAGCGCCAGTACTCGGCGATGTTGTAGATCAGCTCGCCGTGGCTGTCGTTCTCCGGCACCGGGTCACTGCCGCGGTCGTCCACGCAGCAGGGCACCTTGCCGTTGTCGAACTGGAACGGGGCATACCACTGCACGTAGTCGCGCACTGCATCGCTGCGGCCCATGCGCAGCAGTCCCTCTGAAATCATCGCGCCATCGCGGATCCAGCTGCGCCCGTAGGAGCGCGTGCCAGGCTGCAGGCGTGGGCCCACGCGGGAAATCAGCATGTGCGCGAGCGCCGTGCGCAACGTGTCGGCCAGCGGCTGGCCTTCGCGCGGCAGCTGCAGCTGCAGGCCGTCCAGCTTCTGCCGCCACATCGCCGCGACCTGCGCCTGCGCCTTGCCGGCATCGAAACCGCGCGGGTTGAAGCTGCCGACCTGCGGCAGCACCAGCGCCACCTCGCGGCTCTGGCCCGGTTCCAGCTTGAACGTATACAGCAGCGCACCGGAGGCCATGCCGGTGGGATCCTTCACCGAGGTGGTGGTCGGCAACGCGCCGCCGGCCAGGTGCATCACCTCCAGCTTGCCGTCGAACGGGGTGGCAAAGCGCGCGTCCGGCGCCTGCACCGGATACAGCCGCGGCTCGCCGTTGACCTTCACCAGGCCTTCTTCAATGTCCAGGCTGTCGATGCGGCTGAAGCCCCCGACGGTATTGAGGAACTGGGTCGGCGGATTGACCTGCCACGGGCGGATTGCCAGCGCCAGGGTGTATTCGTGGGCCACCTTGTCCGGGTTCTTCAGCGAATAACGGGCCACCAACTCGGATTTTTCCGGGCTGCCCTGCACGAATCCGGTCACCGACAGCGATGCCTTGTCGTGCTGCCAGTCCACGCTGGCGATCGGCAGGTAACCGTCCTGCAGCGACTGGATCGGGCTGACATCGGCCCAGCTGACCAGCTTGCCGTCCAGCTTCAGGAACGGCTCCACGCTGAAGCTGCCACGCGCCATTTCCAGCGCGCCGTCTTCGCTGATCAGCGCCTGTTCGCGGCCACCATCCAGGCCCAGCAGGGTCCACGTCGGCTGCTCGCCTACGTACGCACGCGGCAGCGAACCGCGCGGCAGGTCGGCGGCCACCGAAGAAAGAAACGCATTCGGGGTGGCGGCGAACGCAAGCGGCTTCAGCGCGATATCGCGGATGCCATAGCGCCAGTTGGGGCCACCCTGCAGGTCGAAGCGCAGGTAGCGCGCATCGGTTTCCGGCAACGCCAGCCAGTCACGGCCGCCACTGCCGGCAGTGACCTCGCGCACGGTGCGCCAGTCGCGCCCGTCCTGCGAGGCGCGCACGGTGTAACGCGTGGCCTCCAGGCCGGGCAGCCAGTCGATCACCGCCCCGCCCACTTCGCGCGGCTTGCCCAGGTCCAGGCTGATGGTCTGTTGCTTGACCCCGCCGCTGACCCAGAATGTATCGGCCTTGCCGTCGATCATGCGGTCCTGCAGCGCGGTGGCCGTGTCGGCCAGCACGTCCGGGTGCAGCGGCGAATCATCCTGCGCGGGCAGGCCCTGCAGGGTCAGCTTGTCGAAGCAGACCGTGCCGCGCCCGCCAACCTTGCTGTATACGGTGAACTCCATCGACGCGCTGCGCTTGAGTTCCTTCTCCGGCGACGGGCCCCAGGCCTTGTCGATGTGGCGCTTGCGGAACTCCACCGGCGTCCAGGCCTTGGGGAAGGCGTAGCCGGGGCGGTTGACCCACCACACGTTGTCGCCGCTGGCATCGATCAACTTGAACTGCAGATCGTTGGACGGCGAGTCACCGCGCAGCTGGAACCCAAAGCGGTAGTTGGCCGGGTAGTCGATGCTCAGCGCGCGACGCACGCCGACATAGCCGGATACCTCGTGGAAGTCGTAATCCAGGCACATCGCGCGACCGCCGCCGGCACCGGCGACGTTGCGCAGCGAGCCGCTGACCTGGTCGGACAGCACCAGTGTCCACTGGCCCATGTCGTCGAAATCATCGATGACCTTCGGTGCAGGTGCGGCAGGAGGCGGGGCACCAACTGCCACGCAGGACCACAACAACGCCAGGCCAGCGATGATTTTCCGGTTCACCCTTTGACACTCCCCAACATGAGACCTTGAATGTAATAGCGCTGCAGCAGCAGGAACAGCGCCAGCACCGGGATCACCGTGACCACCGCGCCGGCCATCATCATCTCAACGTCCATGATGTGTTCGCGTGACAGCGTGGCAAGCGCTACCGGCAGGGTGTAGTGCTCCTGGTCGGTCAGCACGATCAGCGGCCACATGAAATCGTTCCACGCGCCCATGAAGGTGAAGATGGACAGGGTGACCAGCACCGGCTTGAGCATCGGCAGCACGATCTGGAAGAAGATCCGCATCTCCCCTGCCCCGTCCATCCGCGCCGCTTCCAGCAGTTCGTCCGGGATGGAGCGCGCGTACTGGCGCACCAGGAAGATACCGAACACGGTGGCCAGCGCCGGCACGATCACCCCGCCGAAGCTGTTGACCAGGCCCAGCTGCTTCATCAGCAGGAACAGCGGCAGCATCGCCACCTGCGCCGGGATCACCAGCGCGGCCATCAGCACCTGGAACAGGCGGTCACGCCCGACGAAGCGCAGCTTGGCGAAGGCATAGCCGGCCATCGTGTTGAGCAGCAGCGAACCCAGGGTGATCGCCACCGACACCAGCAGGCTGTTGGCGAAGTTGACGCCCATGCCGGTCCGCGCGAAGAGCTCGTGGTAGTTGGCGAAGGTGACGTGCGAGGGCGTCAGCGGCGGCGGGAACGTGGTCGCCTCGCCGGCCGGCATCACCGACACCGACACCATCCACAACAGCGGCGCCAGGCTGACCAGGGCCAGCACCAGCAACCCACCGTTGATCCACCATCCGTGCCAGCGTGACTGGCCGATTTCGCGACTCATACCATCTGCCTTTTGCGCCCGAAGCGCAGCATCACCGAGGTCACCGCCAGGATGATCAGGAACAACAGGAACGCCACCGCCGATGCACGGCCGAGGTTCCACCACTTGAAGCCTTCTTCGAACATGAAGTACAGCACGCTCACGGTGCTCTGCAGCGGGTCGCCGCGGGTCATCACGTAGGGTTCGGCGAACAGCTGGAAGTAGCCGGACACAGTGATCACCCCGACCACCAGCAACACCGGGCCGAGCATCGGCAGGGTGATGTGCAGGAACTGCTTCCAGCGCGATGCGCCATCGATGCGCGCGGCCTCGTACAGGTCATGCGGGATCGCCTGCAGGCCGGCCAGGAAGATCACCATGTTGTAGCCGAAGTTCTTCCACACCGCGAACAGCATGATCGTCGGCATGGCCCAGTCCGGATCGCCCAGCCAGTCGATCGGGCTGATGCCGAGGTGCCCCAGCCCGTAGTTGACCAGGCCATAGCTGGTGTGGAACAGGTAGCGCCAGATCACCGCCACCGCCACCAGCGTGGTCACCACCGGGGCGAACAGCGCGGTACGGAACAGGGCCTTGAAGCGGGCCGCCGGCGCATTGAGCAGGATCGCCGCACCCAGCGATACCGCGATGGACAGCGGCACGCCGATCACCACGAAGTAGGTGGTGTTCCACAGCGACTTCCAGAACATCGGGGTCTGCAGCAGGTCGATGTAGTTGCCCAATCCGACGAAGCGCAGGTTGGCGCCGTCGGCCAGCGAGTACAGGTCGAAGTCGGTCACGCTGAGCGCCAGCGCCGAGGCCACCGGCAGGCCGAAGAACACGCCCAGCACGATCACCGCCGGGGCAGCGAAGATCCAGCCGGCAAGCGAAGAACGGTTCATGGCTGGCCTCCCGTGGCCACGGGCGCAGCATCGTCCGGTTGTCCGGTGGCCTGCTCATGCATCCAGCGACGCTTGGCCAGCACCTTGTCCACGCGGTCGTCCAGCTCGGTCACGGCCGCATCCTGCGCCTGCCCACCACGCACCACCTTTTCGGTGACGATGCGCATTTCCTGCACGATGCGCTCCCATTCCAGCACCTTCGGGGTCGGCTTGACGCGCTCGAGCTGGTCACGGAACGCAGCCGCCAGCGGATCGCCGGCCAGCGACGGGGCCTGCCAGGTGCTGCGACGCGGCGGCAGGTCGCCGATGATGGAATGGAAGCGTTGCTGGATCTCCGGCCGCGACAGGAACTCGATCAGCTTCCACGACGCTTCCTTCTGCTGCGCCTTGCGGAAGATCACCAGGCTGGTGCCACCGGCGATGCCGGCACCGGGGCCGTCTGGCCCGGGCAGTGCGGCGGTGCCCCACTTGCCGGCCAACTCCTTCGGCTCCAGCTTCTTGAACTCGCGGATGTTCCAGGGGCCGGAAATGTAGAACACGTTGAAGCCCCGGAAGAACTCATCCCAGACGTTGGAGATCTGGGTCTCGGACATCTTCGGCGCCCAGCCCTTCTCGAACATGTTGGCGTAGAAACCCAGCGTCCGGCGGAAACCGGGGCTGCGGAAATTCCCGCGGGTATCGTCATCACGCAGCAGCGGGTCCGGCTGCTGCAGGGCAAAGGACAACTGCTGCTCGAATTCGTTGATCGGCATCAGCACCGCGTAGCGGTTCGGGCCCTGCATCTTCTTGATGTCGGCCATCTGCTGTTCGAACTCGGCCCAGGTGCGCGGCGGCGCATCGTGGCCGGCCTGCGCGAGCAGGTCCTTGCGGTAATACAGCAGGCGGGTATCGACGTACCACGGCACGCCGACCACCTCGCCGTGGATCACGTTGGTGTCCCAGATGCCCGGGAAATAATCAGCCGGCTCGACCACCTTGGAGCGGTCGATGTAGGGCTGCAGCGGCTCCAGTGTATTGAGCTCGGCGAACTCCGGGATCCAGGTATTGCCGAGCTGGCAGACATCGGGCAGCCCATCGGCGGCGAACGCGGTCAGCAGTTTTTCATGCGCGGCGGTCCACGGGATGTTCTGCACGTCCACCCGGATACCGGGGTTTTCCGCTTCGAACTCGTGGATCAGCTCGGCCACCACTTCGGCCTCGCGCCCCATCGCCCAGAAGCGCACCGTGGTGCCTTCTTCCTTGCGCGCGCAGCCCGCCAGCACCAGGCCGGCCACCAGCGCGGCGACCCAGCGCAGGCGACGGCCCGGGGACTTCTTCTTCGTTGCCAGCGCAGGCTTACTTGCCCGGGTTGTTGTTGCGCGATGCATTCTTCTGTTCCTGTGCCGCGGCGGCGCGTGATTCTGCAATGCCGACCGCGCGTGCGTCGGCGGCCTTCTCGTCTTTTTCCAGCTGCAGCGGCTGCTGCTCGCCTTCCGGGGTCAGCCAGCCGCCACTGAAACCAGCGCGCTCCAGCCCCTTGCGGATGTGTGGGTTCTTCTTCATCACCTCCCACACGAAATCATTGCGGTAGTTGGCGATCATCGTCAGGATCGGGCCCTGGTCGATGCCGATGTAGTCACTCGCCACCCAGCCGCGATCAGGCACCATGCGCCCGGTCTTGATCGGGATGTCGTAGTTGAAACTCGGATTGAACGAATCCAGGAAACCGTAACTGGAATAGATGTAATCACCGAAGCGCTTGTGCATTTCCTGGGTCGCCGGGATCACTTCTTCCGGGGCGAACACGATGGAGGAAATGGCCGCGGTCGGGGCGATGGTACCGTCGTCGAAATTCTCGCGAAGGCCGGCGCCGCGCGAAGAGTAATGACGGAACTGGCGCTGCTCGCCACGGTATTCCTGGGTGGTGTTCTGCGGGCCGTCGCTGGCGGTCAGGCCCCAGACGTTCTGGCCGTATTCCTTCCAGTTCATCGGGTTGCTGATCGCATACTCACGCTGGGCCAGCGCAGCCGAACGGCTGTTGAGGAAATACGTGCTGCCGCGTTCGCGCATGTACGCGTCCTGGATATCGCGGAAGTCGATCCAGACATGGCTGTACTGATGGCCGAACAGCGGACCGAAGGACAGGTATTCCTGGCCCTGGTAGACACCCCAGTCGTTGTCGTAGGTGCGCGTCCACACCGTCCAGGCATCCGGGCTGACCGGATGGGTCGGCGAACCCAGCGCCAGGATGTAGACGATCATCGCCTCGTTGTAGCCCATCCAGTCGTGTTCGATGGTGCCGCTTTCCGGGAACCAGCCCATCGAGATCAGCGGCGAACGCTCCTGCAGCCACGGCCAGTCCACGCGCTTGTACAGCGTCTCGGCGATGTCGCGGATTTCCTTCTCGCGCGAATCGCCGCCGTCGTAGTACGACTGCGCGAACAGCACGCCCATCATCAGCAGCGCGGTATCCACCGAAGACAGTTCCACCCAGCTGTCGTAGCGGTGGCCGTCCTGCATGTCCAGGAAGTGGTAATAGAAACCCTTGTAGCCGCCCTTGCCGGTGCGCTGCGGGCCCATCGGCACATCGCGCAGGAAGCGCAGCGTGGTCAGCGTGCGATCCACCGCCTGGTTGCGGCTGACCCACCCGTTCTCGATGCCGATCGGATAAGCGGTCAGCGCGAAGCCGACCGAGGCGATGCTGGCGAACGGCCGCGAGGGATAGCGGTCCGGGGTCAGCCCGTTGATCTCATTGCTGGTGTCCCAGAAAAACTGGAAGGTGCGGCGTTCGATGTCATCGAACAGCGGCGGCAGATCCGGCTTCATCGGACGCGGTGGCAGGTCGGCTTCGACCAGGATCACCTGCGGCGCCGGCTTGGCAGGCTCGGGCGCGGCCTGCGGCTTGCAGCCGGCGGCGGCCAAGGTGATCGCGGCGATGGTCAACAGGTGGCTAGCCCGCATCGGCCCCTTCCTTTTGTGCTGTTCAAGAATGGAGAGCATAACGTCCAATGACCTGAAATCGTTTACAAACGCGTCTCGAAAAAAAACCACCGTAGTGGTTCGACGCCGTCGGTCATTGCCCAGCCCACTGCCCCCTCCAGGGCAGTGGGCTGGGCAATGGACGGGTCCGAAGACCCGCCATTGCTTCCCACGGTACCGCCCGGAGGCGGTACCGCGTCGTGCATCAGGCGTTCCGGATCAGAACCGGAAGCCGACCTCCGCCTTCACCTGGCGCGGCGTACCGATGATCTCGCCGGTCTCGTTGTAGCTGGCCAGCAGCTTGCCATCGGGCTTGGTGTAGTTGTAGGTGGAGAAGTTGTCGAAGTTGAACACGTTGATGATGTCGATACGAGCGTACAGCTCGGTGTCGTGCGCCATCTTGAACGTCTTCGTCGCCTGCAGGTCGACCGAACGGTAGCCGAAGATCTTGCCACCCAGCAGGAACTTGCCGTTGCCGTTGGGCACTGCGGCTCCCGGCGTCGGCAGGTTGTAACCGCTGGCCTGCAGCACGTTGTACCAGTCGTTCACCGCGGTCGGCGTGGCCAGGGTGACCTTGCCGCCGAAGGTGATGCCCCAGAAGCCCGCATACGAACCGGTGACCACCAGGCGGTGGCGCGGTGCGCCGTTGGAGCGGATGGTCGGGTAATCCTCGATCAGGCCGCGGTCGAAGGCGTACTTCTCGTTGATGTCGCGGTTGTGGCGCGCGGTGGTCCAGGTGTAGGCGACCGAGGTGCCCCAGCCGCTTTCCTTGGTGAACGGCTTCTGCGCCGACAGCAGGACCTGGGTCGCACGGGTCTTGATGCCCTGCTGGCCGATGATCAGGCTGCCGAAGCCCGGCACGTTGCAGCTCCAGGCCTGGCTCAGGCCCGGGTCGGTGCCACCGCACAGGCGCGGGTCATCGAAGAACTGGCCGGTCGGGTAGCGGTTGCCCAGGGTGAAGGCGAAGCCGTCATAGCTCAGGGTGCGGGCGATGGTGGCATCGGTCAGCCATTCGCCGACCTGGTTGCTCATGCCCAGGCTGAACTGATCGGAGTACGGCGCCTTGAGGTTGTTGTTCAGCAGGTCCACTTCCAGACCGGCATTGCTGGTCGAACCGACCAGCGTCTGCAGGTTGCCGATGCCATTGAGCAGGTTCGGGTTCCAGTCATAGCAGGCGGCCTGGCCGTTGATGCAGCTGCCGGTGGCCGGGTTGCGGAAGTAGATGGTCGGCTGCGGCAGGGCCAGCTTGGTGGTTTCCAGCTGCAGGTTGTCGAACAGGTCGCGATCGTAGGAACGACCCGCACCACCGTGGATCACGTGCTGCTCGTCGGCGTTGATGTCATACGAGAAGCCCAGGCGCGGCTGCCAGGCATCCTTGAACGCCTTGCGGTTCTTGCCGGTGCTGATGTAATCGCTGATGTCCAACCCGCCCAGCGCCAGCGAATCGGCGTAGGTCTGGCCGGCGGCAGCGCGCGGATCCTGCGAATAGATGGCGTCGACCACTTCCCGCGGCGTCACGAAGTCCAGGTAGGACGGGGTCTTTTCGTAGTCCCAACGCAGGCCGAGGTTCAGCTGCAGGTGGTCGTTGACCTGCCAGTCGTCCTGGATGAATAGGCCGATCTGCTTGGACTTGGAGCGCACTTCGCCGGACACGCCCGACACGCCGGTCACCGGCTTGACGAACTGCGCCTTGTACGGAATGGAATCGGGGAAGTCCGCATCGCCCAGGCTGTAGGTGAAGGTCGGGTTGATCTGCGCCGCATCGGATGCGTACAGGTCGATTTCCTTGTACTTCACGCCCATCTTGACGGTGTGGTCGCCGGCCCACTGCAGGCCGTCCAGCGTCAGGTTGTCTTCGATCGACCAGCCTTTCTGGCCCTTCACCTGCGAATCGAGCGCCGAGGCGCCACCGACCTTCACCACGGTGCGGTCTTCGGTGCCGTCCGGTGCGGTGTAGGTGATGCCGTTGGCCAGCGTCAGCGGGGTCGGGTTGTTGAACGAATCTTCGTGGGTGAGCAGCACTTCGTTGTAGTAACGCTCGCCGCTGTGGTTCCAGCGCAGGGCGTAACGACGGTCGGTGTTGACCACTTCACGACCCGCTTCCGGTGCGGTCTGGCCGCTGAACTGCTGCTGGGTCTCGTCGCGATCCTGGAAGGTCAGCTCGATGCGATCGTTGTCGGTCGGCTCGAAGTCGATCTTGGCGAAGATCAGGTCCTGCTCGAACGGCTGGCTGGCCGGGCCGAGGCCGGCGGCGGCATCGGCCGGCAGCAGGCTGGCTGCACCGCCGACCGCGCCGTCCGGCGCGATGGTGACCGGCAGGTCGAAGCGCTTGGCTTCGTAGGTCACGAAGAAGTGTGCCTTGTCCTGGACGATCGGACCGCCGAGCGCGAAGCCGTATTCCTTCTCGGCCGAGGCCATCTTGTCCTGGCCGGCCTGGCGCTCCGCCGGGGTCTTGGCACGCATGTCTTCGTTGGTATAACGGTAGAAGGTTTCACCCTTGAACTCGTTGGTACCGGACTTGGTCGCCGCAGTCACCGCGGCGCTGGAGACCTGGCCGTACTCGGCCTTGTAGTTGCCGCTGATGACCTTGTATTCGCCGATCGCCAGCTGCGGGAACGGGTTGCCGGCGCTGCCGGACTGGCCGGCCACGCCGCCGCCCTTGACGTAGCTCTTCTGGCCCACGCCGTCGATGTAGACGTTGGTGCCATCGGCGTTGGTCGCACCGCCGCGCAGGGAGGTATTGCCCTTGGCGTCGCGGGTGAAGATCAGACCCGGCACGGCATCGGCGAACTCCAGGAAGTTGCGCGACACCTGCGGCGTGGTCTGGATCTGCTGCAGGCTGACGGTCTTGCCGACTTCGGAGGTACGCACTTCCTGCAGCAGGGTCGGGGCGACGACAGTGATGGTGTCGAGGTTCTTGGCATCGCCGGCAGCGGCGGGCGCGGCAGCTTCACCGGAGAAGTTCAGCGTGGCGGCCGAAGCCACGGTCACGGTGACCTTCTGCGTCTGGCCGTTGGCCACCACGTTGTAGGTGCCCGGGTCGAGGCCCTGCAGCGAATAGCTGCCATCGGCGCGCACGGTGGAACGTCGCACCGAACCGGTGGCGACATTGGTGGCGACCACTTCGCTGCCGGCCTGGGCCGAAGCGACGTTGCCGCGCAGGCTCGCGTTGGCCGACTGGGCCATCACGTCCGGTGCTGCAGCGATGGCCAGGCAGCTGACCAGGGCGCACGTCAAAAGACGGCGAGCCGGCATCCGACGATGGTGATTGAACTGCGTCATGAAAATCTCCGGGGGTGGTGGCGACCGCGATGGCCGCCCCTTTCATGTCAAACAAAAAATGGAATCGCCTCTGGCTTCAACGGCCGGATGGCGTGTGGGTTTGGGTCCTGCGGGCAACACTCTTGCTTGAATCACGCACGATCAGCTTCGGCACAAGCGTCTGCTTGTCACCCGCGCCTTCCGTGCTTTTTGAATCCATCAACTGCATCAGGCGCGTCATCGCCATGTCACCGAGTTCGGCGATACTCACCTGCATCGTCGTCAACGACGGGTGAACGAAACGGGCCAGCGGAATGTCATCGAAACCGGCCAGGGCCACGTCATCGGGAACCTTCAGTCCGGCCTGGGCAAACGCGTACAGACAGCCCAGCGCCATCATGTCGTTGGCCGCGAATACCGCATCGGGCAGCGTGCCGGCTGCCAGCAACTCCTGACCGGCGCGATGGCCGGAAGCTTCGTCGAAATCGCCGGGCAGCTCGATGCCCTGCGCATCGCTGCCAAAGGCAGCCAGCGCATCGCGGAAGCCCCGCAGGCGTTCGCGCGCATCGTAGTTGGAGTCCGGGCCTGAAATGAAGGCAATGCGGCGGTGGCCGACGTCGAGCAGGTGGCGGGTCATCGCCACCGCGCCGGCGTGGTCATCGATGCTCAACACAGGATGGTCCTGGTCGGGCAGGTAGGTATTGATCAGTACCGTAGGCAGCGACTGCGGCAGGTTGTCGGTCAGGAAACCCGGGCTTTCCGCATACGGGGACAGCACCAGCAGGCCGTCGACGCGGCCGCGCATGGCCCGCAGGGCAGCGCCCTGCTGCTCCTGGTCACCGTGGTAACTGGACACCAGCAGGTGCTGGCGACGGATACGGGCGATCTGGTCGATGCCGCGCATCAGTTCGGAGAAGAACTCGCCATACAGATCAGGCAGCACCACCCCGACGGTATTGGTGCGCCGGCTGCTCAGGCTGCGGGCGGCGGCGTGCGGGGTGTAGCGCAGGCGCGCAGCCACCTCCAGCACCAGTTGGCGAACCGGCTCGGCGACATTTTCGTGTCCATTGAGCGCGCGCGAAACCGTGGCCACGGAGACCTTGGCTTCCCGCGCAACATCCTTGATGGTGATCGCTGCCTTGTTCACAAAGTCGCCCTCCACGACTCCAGCCTTACGGCTTGGCGCGGAATGTAAGCGTTTCCAATGTCCGATGTAAACACTTCGTTAGTCCTATAGGTCGTGGGGCGTCCGCCCGCTGTCCACGGCGGGACGTCCCCGGGACGTCACAGGACAGGAGGGGACACCGGGTCAGCCAGCCTCGGCCGGGGTATGCGCCTGGATCGACAACGCATGGATATCGGTCTGCATCATGTCGCCAAGTGCGGCGTAAATGGCGCGATGTCGGGCCAACTGACCCAGACCGGCGAACGCTTCGCTGACCACCCTGACGTTGAAATGGCCGCGCCCGTCACGCGCTCCCGCATGCCCGGCATGACGGTGGCTGTCGTCTTCGATCTGCAACTGCACGGGGGCAAGCGAATGCTGCAATGCATCACGAATTCGCTCGATCCGCTCGGCATTGCTCACGGCAGCACCTTGCGGAACGGACGTACCTCGGTGCGCACGTAGACACCGGCCGCCACGTACGGGTCGGCATCGGCCCACTCGCGGGCGGCGGCCAGCGAGTCGAACCCGGCGATCACCACGCTGCCGCTGAAACCCGCCGGACCCGGATCTTCGCTGTCTATCGCCGGACACGGTCCGGCCAGCAGCAACCTGCCCTGCTCCTGCAGGGCCTGCAGCCGTGCCAGGTGGGTCGGGCGGGCCGCGATCCGGGCCGCGAGCACGTCCTGGCCGTCGTAGCCTTCAATTACGTACCACATCGATTGTCTCCTGTTGTCCTGCGGGAACTGGCGCTGATTCTAGCGGCTGCCCGGCCCTGCGCCGCGCCTGACTGGACACCGGCATTGCAAAGCCGTAACCTGTTTGCATTGCACGTGACTGGACGCAGCGTCCCGTCGGTCCCATGGCCCCGCAGGCCACCGATGATCGAACCGCTGCCCCCGACCAGACCGCGTAGACGACCTCCCCGTAGTTTCGTCGCTGCCGCCAGTGCGGTGCGTCCTGCTTTATTGATGTGTGGAATCGCGCCGATTCCGGCGTGTCCTGGTTTCCGCCATGGCCTGTCAGGCAGTTGCCTGAAGGGAATGGCCGGTGCCGCGACCGGTCCGTTGCAATCCTGATGTCCTTTGATGACCTCTGAAACCGCGCTAGACGCGACCCCGTCAATCCGGCCGCCCACCCCACAGCAGCAGGAAATGCCGCTGGCCGTGGTGCATGGACAACCGGTCCTGCAGATCCCGCAGGACCTGTACATCCCACCGGATGCACTGGAAGTCATCCTCGACGCCTTCGAGGGACCGCTGGACCTGTTGCTGTACCTGATCCGCCGCCAGAACCTGGATGTCCTGGACATTCCCGTCGCCGAGATCACCCGGCAGTACGTGGAATACATCACGGTGATGCGCGAACTGCGTTTCGAGCTCGCCGCCGAATACCTGGTGATGGCCGCGATCCTGGCCGAAGTGAAGTCGCGGATGTTGCTGCCGCGGCCGGTCAGCGAGGACGGTGATGAAGCCGATCCGCGCGCCGAACTGGTCCGCCGGCTGCAGGAGTACGAACGTTTCAAACAGGCCGCCGAGGATATCGACAGCCTGCCCCGGCAGGACCGCGACACCACCGTGGTGCATGCCTTCGTCCCCGACCGCGCGGCGATCCGCCTGCCGCCGCCGGTGGAACTGAAGGAAATGCTGGTGGCCCTGCACGACGTGCTCAAGCGCGCCGAGCTGTTCACCGGGCACGCGATCAAGCGCGAGGCCCTGAGTGTCCGCCAGCGCATGGGCGACCTGCTGGGCCGCATGGAAGAAGGCGTGTTCTACCGTTTCGAATCGCTGTTCACCGCCGAAGAAGGAAAGCTCGGCGTGTTGGTCACCTTCCTGGCAATGCTGGAACTGGCCAAGGAACAGCTGCTGGATATCGTGCAGGAAGCCCCGCTGGCGGCGATCTACGTCAAGTCGCTGGCGGCGGGAAACACCAATGAGCCGCTGTCTTTCAGCAGCGAATTCGATGACAACGACGCAGCCAACCCGACCGAGTGAGCGCGAATTGCCGATGGATCAACCGCTGATCAACCGAATCGTCGAAGGCGCACTGCTGGCATCGCCGCAGCCGCTGACCCTGGTGCAGCTCAAGGAGCTGTTCCCGGAAGACGAGCCGGCGCCGGCAGGCAGCGTGGAACGCGCATTGGAAACCCTGCGCGAGGCCTGCGGCGAGCGTGGCGTGGAACTGGTGGAGGTGGCCTCCGGCTTCCGTTACCAGGTCACCGCCGAAGTGCATGGGCATATCAGCCGGTTGTGGACCGAGCGCAAGACGCGCTATACCCGCGCCACGCTGGAAACCCTGGCGCTGATCGCCTACCGGCAGCCGATCACCCGTGGCGAGATCGAGCAGGTACGTGGCGTGGCGGTGAGCAGCAACATCATCCAGGCCCTGGAAGAACGTGAGTGGATCCGGGTGATCGGCCACCGCGACGTGCCTGGCAGGCCGGCGCTGTTCGGCACCACCAAGGGCTTCCTGGATTATTTCGGCCTCAAGCGGCTGGACGAACTACCGCCGCTGTCCGAGCTCAAAGACCTGGCCGAACTGGAACCGCAGCTGCCGCTGGGGCCGGATGGCCAGCCCGATGCGCCGCAGCCCGCCACGGCCGCCAGCCCGGGTGCAGCAGCCAATGATGACGATGCCCCGGCCGCCGGTGGCACCGATGAAGAAGGCATCCCGGCCGCCGCAGGCGCCGATGCCGGACCCGTATCCCCTGCCGCGCCCGTCGCGGCAGACCCTGATGAGCAAGCACCTTCGCCCAGCGACAACGGGCACCCCGACACCGCGCCGGGCACGCGCGCGGCGCCAGTGAACGAGAGCGAAGACAACGCCGTCGCGAAGACGACCGTGGCTGTTGACCTAGCCGATTCCGAACCAGAGGCCGACGACCAAACGCCGGCCGGAGCCAAAGTTAATGAGTGATACCCCCCGCAAGCTGTCGTTGAACAAGCTGTCGCTGAAGCGCGAAGCCACCTCCGAACAGTTCAAGCTGGAAGAACGCCTGCACAAGGTGCTGGCACAGGCCGGCCTCGGTTCGCGCCGCGCGCTGGAACAGCGCATCGCCGAAGGCCTGGTCAAGGTCAACGGCGAAGTCGCGCAGACCGGCATGTCGGTCCGCAGCGGCGACCGCATCGAGCTGGATGGCCGTGGCTTCGTCGCCACCGCCCTGGCCGAACCGTCGCGTGTGCTGATCTACAACAAGCCGGAAGGCGAAGTGACCACGCGAGAAGATCCCGAAGGCCGCCCGACCGTGTTCGAGTCGCTGCCGGCGCTGAAGGGTGCGCGCTGGATCGCCGTGGGCCGCCTGGACATCAACACCACCGGCCTGCTGCTGGCCACCACCGACGGTGAACTCGCCAACGCGATGATGCACCCGTCCTTCGAGGTCGAGCGCGAATACGTGGTGCGCGTGCGCGCCCCGGAAGGCCAGGAAAAGGTCGACGACAACACCATCCTGCGTCTGCAGCGTGGCGTCGCGCTGGAAGACGGCCCGGCCAAGTTCGATGAAGTCGAGCGCATTGGCGGCACCGATTCGCATGACTGGTTCCGCGTGGTGGTGAAGGAAGGCCGCAACCGCGAAGTCCGTCGCCTGTGGGAATCACAGGGCTGCCAGGTCAGCCGCCTGAAGCGTACCCGCTATGGCACCGTCAGCCTGCCGCGCGAACTGACCCGTGGCCATTCGGTGGAACTGCCGACTGCCCAGGTCGAAGCGCTGCGCGCCAAGTTGAACCTGGAAGAAGGCGCACCGTCCGCGCTGACCCTGCAGCCGGTGATCGGCCAGCGTCGGGCGGCCAAGACCACCGTGCGCATGGGCCGCGATGGCGGCCGGGGCACGGCCTATGTCAACGGCCACAACACCGCCGATGAAGGCCGCGAGCTGCGTCGCTTCGACAACGTCCGCGAAGAGCGCGGTCGTGGTCGCGGTGGCAAGGGCGGCGGCGGTTTCAAGGGTGGCCTGACGGTCAGCGGCGAAGCCGCGGCCAAGCAGTCGCAGCGCCCGTTCAAGGCACGCCCGCAGAAGAATGATCGTGGCCTGCCGGAAGGCAATCCGGCCGCGTTCCGCAGCTGGTACGTGCCGGACGGCGTCAGCACCGGCCCGAGTGGCCACCGCAACGCCGGTCCGGGCGCGGCGCGCGGCCCAGGCGCACGTGGCCCCGGTGGCCCCGGTGCACGCGGTCCGGGTGGTCCGGGCGCTCGCGGCCCCGGCGCACGCGGTCCCGGCCAGGGCGGTGGTTACGGCCAAGGCCAGGGTGAAGGCGGTCGTGGCGGTTATGCCAAGCCGAAGTCGCCGGGTGCCGGTGGCAACCGCGGTGGCCAGGGTCAGGGCGGCCAGGGCAACAAGCATCCGTATGGTCATCCGGGTAACGCGCCGTCGTTCCCGTCCGACCACGCCAACCCGGGCTTCAGCCCGTACGGCAGCACCCCGCGTCCGGCCAGCGGCAATCGCGGACCGGGCGGCAACCGCTCGGCCGGCGGCCCGGGCGGCAACCGCGGACCGGGTGGTCCCGGCGGCAATCGCGGCCCGGGTGGTCCGGGTGGCAACCGTGGCCCGGGTGGTCCCGGCGGCAACCGCGGTCGCGGTGGTCCGCGCGGCGGCTGATCCCCTCGCGTGATGCAACAGAAAAACCCGGCCTCGGCCGGGTTTTTTGGTAGTGACGGCCGCTGGCCCTCATGCCGGGCGGGTGGGTGAGGACCTTGGTCGTCACCTACAACGCCTTTGCTCAGCGCCGTTCGATGGTGAACGCCGTTCCGTCGATCCCCAGGTCCCAGCCCTTGCCGGTGCCGGCCAACGCCAGCGAGATATCGCCCTTGGTCATCGCCACCGCGCCACTGGAGCGGACCGCCCCGGCATGCGCGCTGACCGCCGCATAGGTGCCGAACAGGTCATCGGGGGAATACGCCCCGCTGAAACGGCCCGTGCCATCGACGATCTTCGACTTGCCCACGGTAAGGCCACCGCCCCTGACCTTCAGCGTGACCGGCATGCGCATGCCGTTGTCGCATGTGATCGTGCCGTTGCCGGAGGCGGTCTTGTAGAACACCGACCAGCCCGACAGGTCATAGCGCAGGCTGCATTCGATGTTGCCGGCCGCCTGCGCTGCGGGAGCGGCAAACGCCGACGCCAACAGCACAGCCATCAGGGAAACAGTGTTCTTCATCGTGGGGATACTCCGGATGCGTGATGCGCCGAATCTAGCAGCGCGCCGCCCCGTCAGGACAGGGCCGGCCGCGCCAGTCCGCTGCGCGGTTCAGCCTGCGCGCGGCGGCGGGTCCAGTTCGAAACGGTCTGCGTCCAGCATCGCCGGGAAGCGCGCGCGATGGGCGGCCAACGCCTGTGCCGACAACGTGGTGGTCACCACCTGCTCTACCTCGCGCACCTCAACCTGCGGCTGGCCCAGGTAATCAATGACCGCGCTGTCACCGGCGTAGTGCAGGTCGTTGCCATCCACGCCTACCCGGTTCACCGCCGCCACGAAACACAGGTTTTCGATCGCCCGTGCACGCAGCAGCGTCTTCCAAGCGTACGCCCGCGCCGAAGGCCAGTTGGCGACGAAGATCTGCAGGTCGAAATCCAGCTGCCCTGCCCGCTCCACGTCGAAACGGTTGCGGCAGAACACCGGGAAACGCAGGTCGTAGCAGACCTGCGGATTGATCCGCCAGCCCTTCCACTCCACGCTCAGGCGCTCGCGCCCGGCGGCATAGCGTTCGTGCTCGCCCCCGTAACGGAACAGGTGGCGCTTGTCGTACTGCTGCAGAACGCCATCCGGAGTGGCAAACAGCAGCCGGTTGTAGACCGCATCGCCTTCGCGCAGCTGCACGCTGCCGGTGACCGCCGCGCCCAGTTTCACCGCCTGCTCGACGATCCACGCAATGGTGGGGCCGTGCATGTCTTCGGCCTGGCTGATCGCCGCGTTGGAGAAACCGCTGGTGAAGGTTTCCGGCAGCACCACCAGGTCGGTCGTGCCGACCAGCGGCGCCAGCAGCGCGGCGTAATGCGCGCGGTTGCCCTCCGGATCGTGCCAGCGCGTATCGCCCTGCACCAGGCTGATGCGCAGGTCCTGCGCGGCGGCGCTCACAGCCGCTGCAACCGTTCAATGGCCGCATCCAGCGTGGCCTCGTTCTTGGCAAAGCACAGCCGCACGATGCGCTGCCCGGCCGGCGGCGTCTCGTAGAAAGGCGACAGCGGGATCGCCGCCACGCCCTTTTCGATGGTCAGCCACTTCACGAATTCATCGTCCGGCAGGTCGCTGATGGCCGAGTAATCAACCAGCTGGAAGTAACCGCCCGGCACCGCCAGCGGTACCAGCCGGGTCTGCGCCAGCTGCTCGCGGAAGCGGTCGCGCTTGGCCTGGTAGAACGCCCCCAGTTCAAGGTGGTGCTCCGGTTCGTCACGGATCATCGCGGCGAAACCATGCTGCGCGGGGCCGAAACTGGTGAAGGTGTTGTACTGGTGCACTTTGCGGAATTCCGCGCTCAGCGCTGGCGGCGCGACCGCATAGCCGATCTTCCAGCCGGTGCAGTGGTAGGTCTTGCCGAAGCTGGAAATCACAAACGCGCGCGCGCGCAGTTCCGGGTGTCGCAGCGCCGACTCGTGGCGACGGCCGTCGTAGATGATGTGTTCGTACACCTCATCGGAGATCAGGTAGATGTCCGTCCCACGCAGCAGGTCGGCCAGCGCCTGAAGGTCGGCCTCGTCCAGCATCGCACCGGACGGGTTGTGCGGGGTGTTGACCATCAGCAGGCGGGTGCGCGGGGTGATCGCCGCGCGCACGCGGTCCCAGTCCACCGCGAAGGTCTGCGGGTCCAGTGGCACGTGCACCGCACGTGCGCCTGCCAGGTCGATCGCCGGTTCATAGCAGTCGTACGCGGGGTCGAGCACGATCACTTCCTCGCCGGCACGCACGACGGCGTGGATGGCGTTGAAGATCGCTTCGGTGGCGCCGCTGGTGACGGTGATCTCGGTATCCGGGTCCACCTGCGCGCCATACAGGTCCAGCGACTTCTGCGCGATGGCCTGGCGCAGCGGCGCCACCCCGGTCATCGGCGGATACTGGTTGAGTCCTTCGGCCATCGCGCGGGTGGTGGCATCGATCAGGCGCTGCGGCGCGCTGAAATCGGGGAAGCCCTGGCCGAGGTTGACCGCGCCGTGTTCGGCGGCCAGCTGGGACATCACGGTGAAGATGGTGGTGCCCACCTTGGGCAGCTTGGTCTGCGGTTGCATCGGCCTGTGCGGGGAGCGGAAGACAGGCGTGAAGTGTACTGCGGGGGGTGAAGCGTGACGACCAACGGTCGTCACCCACCGGGTGCTGGAGTCGCCGCCGCCGGGTGCTGGGGTCGCCGCCCACCTGCAGCTGCCCGCGCGCTCCGCAAGCCGGCGCGGGCGGCTAGAATCATGGCCCGTCCGCCGTGCAGAGATCGTGTCCCTTGAATACCCCTGCGCTGCTGGCCGCACATGGCCTTTGCTTCTCACGAGATGACGAACGCGTGTTCGGGCCGCTCGAGTTCCATGTCGATACCGGCGAAGCGCTGCTGGTGCAGGGTGACAACGGCGCCGGCAAGACCACCCTGCTGCGCGTGCTGGCAGGCCTGCTGCGGCCGTCCGCCGGCCGGGTGGAGATCGATGGCCGCGCCGCCAGCACCGCCGAACGCGCGCGCTTCGTCGCCTACCTGGGTCACCTGCCCGCCATGAAGCCGGACCTGGATACGCTGCAGAACCTGCATTTCCTGTGCGGGCTGCATGGCCGCCGCGCGCGCCAGATGCCCGGCAGCGCACTGGCCGTGGTCGGGCTGGCCGGCCATGAAGACACCCTGGTGCGGCATCTGTCCGCCGGACAGAAACGCCGTCTGGCGCTGGCGCGGATGTGGTTGTCGCCGGCACCGCTGTGGCTGCTGGACGAACCCTATGCCAACCTCGACCTGGAGGGCATCAACCTGGTCAACCGGATGATCTCCGCGCACCTGCGCGGCGGTGGCGCCGCGCTGGTCACCACCCACGGCGCGTATGCCGCCCCGCCGGTGCGCACGCGGCAGTTGCAGTTGGCGCTGCCGCAGGTGGCCGCATGATCGCGCCCGGTACCGAGCCCGGCCTGTGGCAGACCGCGCGTGCACTGGCCGTGCGCGACCTGCGGCTGGTCTGGCGCCGCCGCGGCGATGCGCTGCAACCGGTGCTGTTCGCGTTGCTGGTGGTGGTGCTGTTCGCGTTGGCATCAGGCCGCGATCCGCAGCAACTGACCCGCAACGCCGTCGCCGTACTGTGGCTGGCGGTGCTGCTGGCCGGACAGCTGGCGCTGGATTCGCTGTTCCGCTCCGATGCCGAAGACGGCTCCCTGGAACAATGGCTGCTGGCGCCGGTGCCGCTGGCCTGGCTGGTGCTGGTGCGCGTGCTGATGCACTGGCTGACGACGGCCCTGCCGTTGATCGTGCTCAGCCCGCTGCTGGCGGAAATGCTGCATCTGCCACATGACCAACTGCCGATGTTGCTGGCATCGTTGCTGCTGGGCACGCCGCTGTTGAGCCTGATCGGCGGCATGGTGGCGGCACTGACGGTGGGCATCCGGCGCTCTGGTATCCTCGTGGCGTTGCTGTCCTTGCCGCTGTACGTACCGGTGCTGGTGTTCGGCGCAGGCAGTGTCGCCGCTGCTGCACGCGACCAGGATCCGTATGGCGCGCTGTTGATGCTCGCCGCCGGGCTGGTGGTGGCACTGGTGCTGGCGCCACTGGCCACCGCTGCCGCCATCCGCATTTCCTTGAGCTGAGCCACACCGACCACCCGGGATAGCCGCTACCGCATGCAACCGATCGTCCGCTGGTTCCACCAACTCGGCTCACCGCCCACCTTCGACCGTTTCGCCCGTCGCTGGTCCCGTGTCTTCCACCTCGCTGCGCTGCCGGTGCTGGCCTTCGGGCTGTGGCAGGCGTTGTTCGTGGTGCCGGCCGACTACCAGCAGGGCGACAGTTTCCGCATCCTGTTCGTGCACGTGCCCAGCGCGTGGATGAGCCTGTTCGTGTTCGCGCTGATGGCGCTTTATGCAGCCATCGCAATGGTGTGGAAGATCAAGGTCTGCGAGGTGCTGGCGATGGCGTGCGCACCCATCGGTGCAGGCTTCACCCTCATCACCCTGCTCACCGGCAGCATCTGGGGCCGGCCGATGTGGGGCACCTGGTGGGACTGGGACCCGCGCCTGACCACCGAACTGATCCTGCTGTTCCTGTACTTCGGGGTGATCGGGCTGTACATGGCCATCGAAGACCGGCGCAATGCCGCGCGCGCGGCGGGCCTGCTGGCCATCGTCGGGGTCGCGCTGCTGCCGGTCATCCGTTATTCGGTGGACTGGTGGGGCAGCCTGCACCAGGGCCAGACCATCCGCCTGTTCGGGCCGACCACGCTGGATTCCAGCATGCAGCTGCCGCTGTGGCTGATGGTGATCGGTACCAAGCTGTGGTTCGTCGGCTCACTGTTGGCCAAGGCGCGTGCGGACAACCTGCAGCGTGAAGCCGGCAAGGACTGGGTGCAGCGCCAGCTGCAGGGGGAAGCATGAATTACCTGGGCTACGTGGTCGCCGCCTACGCAGTGTTCGTCGGGGTGCTGGCCATCGATGCGATCGGCTCGCGCCTGCGCCTGCGCCGCGCACGGCAGGACGCCCGCCAGCGCCAGCAGCGGCAACAGGCGCGGCGCTCGGCCAGCCCCGGCAACGGCGTGCCGCTGGAGCTGGAGCGATGAACCCGCAGCGCCGGCGTCGACTGCTGTGGGTACTGCTGCTGGTGGCCGCTTCCGGGCTGGCCACCGCGCTGGTGGCGATGGCCCTGCAGCGCAACGTGGCCTACCTGTACACCCCGGCCGAAGTGCTGCGTGGTGATGCCGGCAGCGCCGAACGCTTCCGCTTGGGCGGCATGGTCGCCAAGGGCTCGCTGAAGCGTGAGCCCGGCTCGCTGGTGGCGCTGTTCACCGTCACCGATGGCGATGCGGACATGACCGTGCGCAGCGACCAGATCCTGCCCGACCTGTTCCGCGAAGGCCAGGCGGTAGTGGTGACCGGACGCCCGCAGGGTGATCGCTTCATCGCCGAAGAAGTGCTGGCCAAGCACGATGAAACCTACATGCCGAAGGAACTGGCCGACAAGATGGGCAAGGCGCACGTCAAGCACGATGTGCCCGTGCCTGCGCCGGAGGTGCGCTGAGTGCTGCCCGAACTGGGACAGATCCTGCTGCTGCTGGCGTTGTTGGCCGCGCTGCTGCAGGCCAGCCTGCCGCTGATCGGGGCGCAGCGCGGCATCGCCAGCTGGATGCAGGTCGCACGACCGGCGGCGCTGGCGCAGCTGCTGCTGGTGGCGGCCGCCTTCGCGGTGCTCACTGCTGCGTTCGTACAGCAGGATTTCTCGGTACGTTACGTTGCCGAAAACTCCAATACGCTGCTGCCGATGGTGTATCGCTGGTCAGCGGTGTGGGGCGCGCACGAAGGCTCGCTGCTGCTGTGGGCGCTGGTTTTGGCCGGTTGGACCGGCGCGGTGGCGATGGGGTCGCGGCAATTGCCCGCTACCGTGCAGGCGCGCGTGCTGGCGGTGATGGGCCTGGTCAGCATCGGCTTCCTGGCGTTCCTGATCTTCACCTCCAATCCGTTCGCGCGCCTGATCCCCGCGCCATTGGAAGGCCGTGATCTCAATCCCCTGCTGCAGGACCCGGGACTGATCATCCACCCGCCGATGTTGTACCTGGGCTACGTCGGCTTCTCGGTGCCATTCGCGTTCGCGGTCGCCGCGCTGCTGGATGGCCGGGTCGACACGCGCTGGGTGCGCTGGACACGGCCGTGGACCAACGTGGCCTGGGCTTTCCTCACCCTGGGCATCGCGCTGGGCAGCTGGTGGGCCTACTACGAACTGGGCTGGGGCGGCTGGTGGTTCTGGGATCCGGTGGAAAATGCGAGCTTCATGCCATGGCTGGCCGGCGCCGCGCTGATCCACTCGCAGGCAGTCACCGAAAAGCGCGGCACCTTCGCCAGCTGGACCCTGCTGCTGGCGATCGCCGCCTTCGCGCTGTCCCTGCTTGGCACCTTCCTGGTGCGTTCGGGCGTACTGACCAGCGTGCATTCCTTCGCTGCCGATCCTTCGCGGGGCATGTTCATCCTGCTGTTCCTGGCGATCCTGGTCGGCGGCGCACTGCTGCTGTTCGCGCTGCGCGCCGGCAGCCTGGGCGTGGACAGCAGCGACCCGCGCCGCGGCTTCACCGCCACCTCGCGCGAGACCCTGCTGCTGGCCAACAACCTGCTGCTCGCCAGTGCCTGTGCGATGGTGCTGCTGGGCACCCTGTATCCGTTGCTGGCTGATGCGATGGGGATGGGCAAGATCTCCGTCGGGCCGCCCTACTTCGGCAGCCTGTTCCTGCTGCTGATGGCGCCGCTGGTGCTGCTGCTGCCGTTCGGCCCGCTGGTCAACTGGCAACGCGACCAGCCCTCTCGCGCAGTGGCGCTGCTGCTGCCGTGGCTGCTGCTGGCGGTGCTGCTGGCCGCGTTGGCCTGGTGGCGCGCACCGCAGAACGGCTGGAAGGTCGGCCTTGGCGTCGGCGCGGCTGCCTGGATCGGACTGGGCACGGCACGCTTCATCTGGCAGCGGCTGCGTGGCAATGGGCGCTTCACCGCAGAAATGACCGGCATGCTGCTGGGCCATGTGGGCATGGCGGTGTTCCTGGCCGGCGCGCTGCTGGTGGAAGCGCTGAACGTGCAGCGCGAAGTCGCCCTGTCTCCCGGGCAGACCGTGGTGGTGGGCCGCCATGAGATCCGCTTCGAAGGCGTCGACCATCGCGAGGGCCCGAACTTCAGCGCCGACCGCGGCCACCTGCGGGTGTTCCGCGATGGCCGCGAACGCGCCCTGCTGCATCCGGAAAAACGCCTGTATGCCAGCGGTGGCCAGGTGATGACCGAAGCCGGCATCGACGCGCGCCTTTCCGGCGATGTCTACGTGGCAATGGGCGAGCCACTGGGCAACAATGCATGGGCCGTACGCGTGCATATCAAGCCATTCGTGCGTTGGATCTGGCTCGGGGCGCTGCTGATGGCGCTCGGTGGCCTGGTCGCTGCCGTTGATCGTCGTTTCCGCCGTCCGTAGGAGTTCTGTTTTCCATGTCCGAATCCCCCGCCCCCCGCCCTTCCCGTCCGCTGCCGCCGGTGGCCATCGTGATCGGCGTGCTGTTCTTCTTCGGCCTGCTCGGGCTGATGGTGTATGGGGTGATGAAGAGCGGCGATCCGCAGCGCGATGTCCTGCCCTCGCCGCTGATCGGCAAGCAGGCGCCGGCCTTCGAACTGCCGGTGCTGCACGATCCGCACATCCAGGTCCGCAGCGAAGAGCTGCGCGGCGCGCCGTACCTGCTCAATGTCTGGGGCAGCTGGTGCGCGGCCTGCCGCGAGGAACATCCGGTGCTGACCCGCTTCGCCGAAACCAAGCGCGTGCGGGTGATCGGCTACAACTGGAAGGATGAACCGGCCGATGCCCTGCGCTGGCTGGAACAGCTCGGCAATCCCTTCATGGTGGTGTTGAGTGATATCGAAGGCCGCACCGCGATCGACTGGGGCATCACCGCCGCACCGGAAACCTTCCTGGTGGATGGCAGCGGCGTGGTGCGCTGGAAGTACAGCGGCGCGATGACCCAGGCGGTGATCGAGCAGAAGTTGATCCCGGCGCTGGAACAGGTCGAGAAGTCCCAGGCCGATGCCGGCAATGCACTGCACGCCACGCCCTGATCGCCACCGGGCCAGCCAGCTGGCGGGCGGCCTGCTGATGGCCGTGCTGCTGCTGGCATCGCTGTTCTGCAGCGTCGCCCGCGCGCAGCAGCCCGTGCATGATGCGCGGCCGCTGCAGTTCACCGACGATGCCGAAGAAGCCCGCTTCCACGCGCTGGCCGCGCAGCTGCGCTGCGTTCAATGCCAGAACCAGTCACTGGCCGATTCCAATGCACAGATCGCCCAGGACCTGCGCCGCGAAGTGCTGCAGTTGATCCAGCAGGGCCATGACGATGCCGAGGTGAAGCGCTTCCTGGTGCAGCGCTATGGCGAGTTCGTGCTGTACCAGCCCACGCTGCAACCCGGTACGTGGCTGTTGTGGGGCGGACCGTTGCTGTTCCTGCTGGCCGGCGCGCTGCTGGTGTGGCGGCTGGTGCGCCGCCGCGGTGGCACGGTGGTGGTGGACGAAACCCGCGGTGACGGCTGGTGACGGCCGGCTTGGCCGCGCTTGCCGGCGTTGCTGGCGTGCTGCTGGCGCTGGCGGTGCTGTGGCCGCTGCGCGCGCGTGGGCGGGTGGGATTCCTCATTGCCTGCCTGAGCATCGGCCTGGCCAGCGCCAGCCTGTACCTGCTGGTGGGCGATCCGCGCGCCGCGCAGGCACCGGGCGCCCCCTCGCTGGCGGAGCTGCGCGATGGCGTGCAGGCGCTGGAACAGGCACTTGAGCAGGAACCGCAGCGCGCCGATGGCTGGGTGCTGCTGGGCCGCTCGCGCGGCGAACTCGGCCAGCTTGATGCCGCTGCTGCTGCGTACAGCCGGGCTGCGGCGCTGGCGCCGGACGACGCCGGCGTGCTGGTGGAAGCCGCCCAGGCGCGTGCCCAGGCTGATCCGGAAAAACATTTCGATGACCGGGCGCTGGGCTGGCTGCAGCATGCGCTGCAGGTGCAGCCCGATGCCGAACGCGCGGCCTGGCTGCTGGGTATCGCGCTGCGCCAGCGCGGCCGCGATGCGGAAGCGGTGGCCGTGTGGTCAGCGCTGCTGCCGCGCCTGCAGCCCGGGGCGGCGGCTGCGCTGCAACAACAGCTGGTCATCGCACGCACTGCGGCGGGTGCCGGAACGCCCGCCGCTTCAGCAGGCGCGGTGCAGGAAAACGCGACGCCCCTGCTGAGCATCCGCATCGCGCTACCGCCCGGTTTCGATCCCGCGCAGTGGCCGCAGGGCGCGGCGCTGTTTGTGCTGGCACGTGCACCGGCAGGCCCGCCGATGCCGGTGGCGGTGCGCCGCTATCCACTGCAGGCGCTGCCTGCGAGGGTCACCCTCAGCGACGCCGACAGCCCGATGCCGACCCAGCCGCTGTCTTCCCACGCACAGGTAGAGGTGCTGGCGCGACTGTCACGCACCGGCACGGCGTCGCACGCCGAGGGCGATCTGGAAAGCGAGCCGGTGACGGTGCAGATGCCGCAGACTGGCGAGCTGGAGCTGCAGCTGCGGTAAGGCCGTCAGGCCGTGGTCCGCTGCGCTCGCCGACCATGGGTCGGCGCTACCGACCTGCCTTGGTAGCGCCGAGCCATGCTCGGCGGAATCCTGCCGCTCACGGGCCGCTGCGCTCGCCGACCATGGGTCGGCGCTACCGACCTGCCTTGGTAGCGCCGAGCCATGCTCGGCGGAATCCTGCCGAGCACGGACCGCTGCGCTCGCCGACCATGGGTCGGCGCTACATGGCCTGCGCATGCCCGGCGGACGCAGCAACGAAAAAGCCCGGCGCGAGCCGGGCTTTTCGGTAGTGCCTCAGAACACCAGGCTTAGTCGCCCTGCTGCTTCTGCATGTGTTCCCAGCGCTCCTGCGCATCGATGGTGCGCTCGGCGGTCAGGCGCGCTTCCAGGCGATCCAGGCCGATCTCTTCGCCGGTATCGACGCAGTAGCCGTAATCACCTGCTTCCAGGCGCTTGAGCGTGCTGTCGATCTTGCCGATCAGCTTGCGGTAACGGTCGCGGGTGCGCAGCTCCAGCGAGTTCTCGGTTTCGCGGGTCGCGCGCTCGGCTTCATCGCCGATATCACGCACTTCCTCGCGCAGGTTCTCGATGGTCTGCTTGGATTCTTCCACCAGATCGGCGCGCCAGTCCTGCAGGCGCTTGCGGAAGTACTCCTGCTGCAGCGGGCTCATGTATTCCTCTTCTGCGCCCGGCTTGTAGCCGGCAGGCAGGATCGGACGGCCGGTGGCTTCGTCGGTCTTGTACTCGACCACCTTGTACTTGCTGCGCGGCGCCGGAGCGGTCGAGCGTGCGGTCACTGCCACGGCGACCTTGCCCACCGGGCGGGCAACGGTCTTCGGGGCGGCATCGGATTTCACAGGGGTTTTCGCGGACGATTTCGAAACGGGCACGGGATTCTTGATTTGCGGGGCCTGCTTGGCTGGCGCCTTGGCCACCTTTTCAGGTGCCTTGGTGCCGGCGTTGCTGGCCGGGACAGACGTGGCCGGAACCGGCGGGGCCGGCTTCGGTACGGACTTCACTGCGGGCGCCGCCACCGGCTTGCCGGTGGCTTTGCCGACCGCGGGCTTTGCCGTGGCGGTCTTGTTCACCGCCGGACGGGCCGACGGCTTGCTTGCGGACGCCTTGCCGGAAACCGGCTTGGCGGCCTTGGCCGCCTTGGCGACCGTGGAAACCTTCTTTGCCGGGGCCGGCTTGGCCACGGGCTTCTTTGCGACCTTGCCGGCCGGTTTGGCAACCGGCTTGGCGGGCTTCGCAGCGCCCTTGGCCGGCTTGCTGGCGACCTTGGCCGGCGCTTTCTTCGCCACTGCCTTGGTCACCGCCGTCTTCTTGGCCACGACCTTTTTCGCCGGTGCCTTGGTCACTGCGACCTTCTTGGCCGCGACCTTCTTCACCGGCGTTTTCTTCGCGGGCGCTTTCGCTGCCGGCGCCTTGTTCGCCGTGGCCGTCCTGGCCGTTGTCTTCCCCGTTGCCTTGGCCACCGGCTTTGCCGGCTTGCTGGCTACAGACTTGGCCGCCGTCTTCTTCGCAACAGGGCTGGCGGACTTCTTGGCGGCCTTGACGGCCTTTTTTGCAGATTTTTTAGCAGCCACGAAACGCTCTTCCTTGGATTCCCCGGGGCCCGGGAAAGCGGGCCTTTATAGCCTACCCGGCCGACTGCAGCAACCGCGTGACAGGACGCACACACGGCCCTCGCAACACGGGGCTGTGGGTTGCCCGGAACCCGCATCATCTGCTGCGCGGCACGGAACCTGGTCGGCAGCCATGCCGCCGACATGGCTGCGGCGCAGGACGCGTGCGGCAGCCAACGCCCCATCCTGCGACAAATATGCGCCGCTGCCAACCATGTATCCCACCGGCTCCCACTGAATGGGCAACCGCCGTTCCGTCGGGATTTACCGGCAGCGCTGCCATGCCGCCGCGATTCACCCCAACCGCGGGCACTCGTTTTACTATGAACGGGTGATCTCCCACCTGCTCATCGCCCTGCTGCGCTTCTACAAGCGCTTCATCAGCCCGCTGCTCGGGCCACGCTGCCGCTTTGTCCCCAGCTGTTCCGAATATGCCATGCAGGCCATCGCCGGCCACGGTCCGCTGCGTGGCAGCTGGCTCGCCGTGCGCCGTATCGGCCGCTGCCATCCCTTCCATCCTGGCGGATTCGATCCGGTGCCCGAGCGCACCGAAGATCCCGCCTGCCGCTGCAAAGGAAACCACTGACATGCCTTCCACGCTGATTACCAACGCCCGCCTGGTCAACGAAGGACGCGTCTTCGATGCCGACCTGCGCATCGAGAACGGCCGCATCGCCCGCATCGAGAGCGGCCTGGCCGCGCGCGATGGCGAGCAGGTGGTCGATGCCGCAGGGCGCTGGCTGTTGCCCGGCATGATCGATGACCAGGTGCACTTCCGCGAACCCGGCCTGACCCAGAAGGGCGACATCGCCACCGAATCGGCGGCCGCCGTGGCCGGGGGCCTGACCACCTTCATGGATATGCCCAACACCAATCCGCCGACGCTGAATGCCGACGCGCTGCAGGCCAAGTACGATTCCGCCGCTGGCCGTGCGCGTGCGAATTACGGCTTCTACATGGGCGCCAGCAACGACAACCTCGAACACATCCAGCGCCTTGATCCGAAGACCGCGCCTGGCATCAAGGTGTTCATGGGCGCCTCCACCGGCAACATGCTGGTCGATAACCCGGACACACTGGACGCGATCTTCCGCGACGCCCCGACCCCGATCATCACCCACTGCGAAGACACGCCGATGATCGACGCGCTGATGAAGGAGTACCAGGCCCAGTACGGCGACACCCTGAGCGCCGAACAGCACCCGGACATCCGCTCGCGCCAGGCCTGCCTGAAGTCGTCCGAACTGGCCGTCTCGCTGGCCCGCAGGCACGGCACCCGCCTGCACGTGCTGCACATTTCCACCGCCGACGAGCTGGCCCTGTTCGAGCGTGGCCCGCTGATCCGTGCCGACGGCAGCCGCAAGCAGATCACCGCCGAAACCTGCATCCATTTCCTGCGCTTCGACCGCGACGATTACGCGCGCCTGGGCAACCTGATCAAGTGCAACCCGGCAATCAAGGACGTCGCCGACCGCGAGGCGCTGACCGCCGCGCTGGTGGAAGACATCATCGACGTGCTCGCCACCGACCATGCCCCGCACACCTGGGAAGAAAAGCAGAAGCCCTACGCGCAGGCGCCGTCCGGCCTGCCGCTGGTGCAGTACGCCCTGACCGCGGCGCTGGAACTGGTGCACGAAGGCAAGATGGATATCGCCCGCGTGGTGCAGAAGTTCGCCCACGCGCCTGCGCAGTTGTTCGACGTGGCCGAACGCGGCTTCCTGCGTGAGGGCTACTTCGCCGACCTGGTGCTGGTGGAGGGCAAGCCGTTCACCGTCAAGCGCGAAGACGTGCTGTCCAAGTGTGGCTGGTCACCCTTCGAAGGCACCACGTTCCAGTCGCGGATCGCCTCGACCTGGATCAACGGCCAGCTGGCCTGGGACGGCACGCAGATCGTGGGCGCTGCCAACGGCCAGCGCCTGGCGTTCAACCGCTGATGCGCGCGCTGTTGCTGGGCTCGGTACTCGCCGGCGCCCTGCCCATGCTGCTGTCTGCGGCGGCGCCTGCCACCGCCCAGGCCACCGACAGCCGCGTGGTGTTTCCCGCCAGCGCCTCGCAGGGCGCGATGGTGATCGGCAAGGTGCCGGCGGGTAGCAGCGTGCGCTACGCCGGACGCACGCTGCGGGTGAGTGGCTACGGCAGCGTGGTGTTCGGCATCGGTCGCGACGAGAAGGGTCCCCTGCAGATTGATGTGCAGCGTCCCGACGGCGGCAGCGAGCGCGTCGCCATCGCGGTGACGCCGCGTGACTGGCCGGTGGAGCGGGTCAACGGCGTGCCGCCGAAGACGGTCAACCCGCCGCCGGCGATCGCCGAACGGATCAAGCGCGAGCAGGCCCAGGTGACCGTCGCGCGCGCACGCGATGACAACCGCGCCGACTTCGCCCAGCCTTTCGTGTGGCCGGTGCAGGGTCGCATCAGCGGCCGCTTCGGCAATGCACGTGTCTACAACGGGCAACCCGGATCAGGCCATTCCGGGATGGACATCGCGGTGCCCACCGGCACGCCGGTCAAGGCACCTGCGGCCGGGGTGGTGACCTTCGCCGCACCGGACCTGTACCTCACCGGCGGCACGCTGCTGCTGGACCACGGCTTTGGGGTGAGCTCGAACTTCCTGCATCTGTCGCGCATCGACGTGAAGGTCGGCGACCGGGTCGAACAGGGCCAGGTGATTGCCGCCGTCGGCGCCACCGGCCGCGCGACCGGCCCGCACCTGCATTGGGGCATGAACTGGTTCGACACCCGCATCGATCCGCTGCTGGTGCTGGAACGCAAGTGAGGACGTGACGACCAACGGTCGTCACCTACCACCCGCTGCGCTCGCCGACCATGGGTCGGCGCTACCGACAGCCCGGACCAGCGGGTGGCGCCGAGCCATGCTCGGCGGGAGCTTTTTTGAAAGCCCGTCTGCCATCCCGGGGCGAAGCTGACTGCCTGACCATTAATCTGTAGAGGCAACAGTGCAGTCGCTCTCCACCCACACAACTCCCGCTGCCGCCCTCGCTGTTCCAGCCAAAATTCGCATGGCCGCGCACGCTGCCAGTCATCAGGCCAACGACACCCCATTCCGCTTGGATGATGTAGCGAATACGCCCTCAGGGCCGCATTCGCAGCTGGAGGCATTGCCCCAGGAAATGCTGGCGGAAATTGCGAAGTACTTGCCAAGCCAGGCTCTCTTCGCATTATCAGACACCAGTGGGCGAATGGGCCGCAGGGTTGACGAAATAGCGGTCCGCACACTGATGACGGAACTTCAGGCAGTCCACGACCATCTCTCTGAGCGCCTCAATTCGGTTGGAAACGGCGACAGCGAACTCCGTCGCCTGCTGGGATTGAATCTGGTCCATGAGCTTGGAAGTCAAGATACCCGCGGCGTCGCTGCTATCAAGGATGTCCACCGGCGTCATGCGGAAGCTGAGAGCAGAATTACCCAGGTCACTGAAAATCAGAGAATTTGGATGAAGGAGTACCTGCACCGCATTGAGCAAATGATGGCCGAAAATGGCCACTCTCTCGTCACTTCCCGGGACGCATAGGATCCTGCGGACGATCTGGACCACCAGGTGGCGATGGCCGTCGAGAAACGGCCCTCGCTCACTGATCAGCGCTCCCCGAGGCCTGCCCTGCGCGCGCCCAAGTAGCCCGTGTCGGTATCAGGGAACGCAGCGCAACACCCCTCACCCGCGCGCGGCCCACCACACACGCAACAAGGTGCGCACCGGCGTTGCTTCTATCGGCTTGCCGCTGGCCTGCGCCTGCAGCCGTGCACGCGCCAGCGCTGCCCATATCCGTCGCGGGCGGGGGCCGGCAACGCGCAGCTTCCAGTCCTTCAGCAGTTCGCCGGCCCAGCGCTGCGAAGCGCCATCGGTCTCCTGGTCCAGCAGCGAACGCGGCACGCCGGCCACGCCCGCGTCGTAAAGCCGCTGCGCCAACGTCTGCAGCAGCACCGCCTGACCAGCACCATTGCGCGGGCGGTCGTCGAACAATACCGCTTCCACCGCCGCCACCGCTTCGGCGAACGCCATCAAGGCGCGCTGCGCGGCTGCCGCATCCACGGCCACCGCACGCGCCTCCGCCAGGGTCGGCAGCGCATCGGCCAGTACCGTCCACGGCGCGCGGATCGGCTCCAGCACGCGGCCCAGCGGATGACGTGAGCGCTGCCCCGCCCAGCTGCGCAGCTCTTCGCCCCACCAGGCCAGCTTGGCATCGGCCGGCAGCGGGTCGCCGCTGGTGTTGAGCATGTCATCGAATTCCTGCAGCAGCGAAAACCACGCCACCGCACGCGCACGCTGCTCCGGCGCCACGAACGGCTCGGCCACCGACCATTCCGGCCAACGCGCACGCCACTTGTCCAGGAAGCTGTCCAACGCACTGCTGTTCACTACGTATCCTTCAATTCTTGGCCGGCGGTGCCGGGAGGGTCGGCCACTGGCTGGCCTGCTGCAGCGCATGCGCATCGTCCAGCGCGACATCGGCGTTCCAGCTGGCCGGGTCATCATCGGCCAGGCGATAGCCCCACAACGCGGCGACCGAAGGCATTCCGGCAGCGCGCGCGGCGATGATGTCGCGCTCGTCATCGCCGACGTACACACACTGCGACGGTGCGACGCCGATCGCCTGCGCGGCATGCAGCAGCGGCAGCGGGTGCGGCTTGCGCTCAGGCAGCGAATCGCCGCCCACCAGCACCGCACAACGTGCCTGCCAGCCATGCTGCGGCAGGATCAGCCGCGCCAGGTATTCGGGCTTGTTGGTGACGATGCCCCAGCGCACGCCCGCGGCGTCCAGCGCAGCAAGCATGCCCGCCACGCCGTCGAACAGCGTTGCATGCCGGCCGATCAGCGCTTCGTAGCGCTGCAGGAACTCCGGAACCAGCGCATCGCGCTGGTCGCCGGGCAGGTCCGGGAAGGCGGCGCCCAGCATCGCGCGCGAGCCCTTGGACACCACCGGGCGAAGCACTTCAAGGGACACCGGCGGGCGACTGCGGGCGGCCAGCATGTCGCCGGCGGTGGCGACGAAATCCGGCGCGCTGTCCAGCAGGGTACCGTCCAGGTCGAACAGCACCGCTGGCGGGAAGCGCACTGCACTCATGCCGGCTTGGTCGCGTGGGCCAGGTAGTTGATGTCGGTCCGGCTGGATAGCCGTGCACGGTTGCGCCATGGCTCGTAGGCCACGCCGCTGACGTCCTGCAGCTGCAGGTCAGCCTCGCGCAGCCAGCGCGACAGCTCGGCCGGGGTGATGAATTCCTGGTAGTGGTGGGTGCCCTTGGGCAGCAGCCGCGCCACGTACTCGGCGCCCACGATCGCCACCGCGAAGGCGGCGGCGGTGCGGTTGATGGTGGACAGGAACAGCTGGCCGCCGGGCTTGAGCAGCCGCTTGCAGGCTTCGATGATCGCACCGGGGTCCGGCACGTGTTCCAGCATTTCCATGCAGGTCACCACGTCGTAGCTTTCCGGCTGATCGGCGGCCAGGTCCTCGGCAGCCTGTACCCGGTAGTCCACGCTCACGCCGCTTTCCAGCGCGTGCAGGCGCGCCACTTTGACCAGTTCCGGTGCCAGGTCGATGGCAGTCACTTCGGCACCGGCCTGGGCCAGCGCCTCGCTGAGCAGGCCGCCACCGCAGCCGATGTCCAGCACGCGCAGTCCGCGCAGTGGTGCCCGGTCGGCGACGTACTTCAGGCGCACCGGGTTGAGCGCATGCAGCGGCTTCTGCGGACCGTCGGCATCCCACCAGCGGTTGGCCAGGGCGGCGAATTTGTCCAGCTCGGCCTGGTCGAAATTGGAAGAGGCATTCGGGGCGTTCATGGGGTGTCCTTGCGGCGCCGGGGGGCGCGCGGATGGGATGGATCAGGCACGCACGTGGCGGATGCGCTCGCGCCACTGGCGCGCGTTGGCGATGATGCCCGGCAGGTCCATGCCGACCAGTTCGCGCTGCACCAGCTTGGGCTGGCCGGCGATCCACACATCGCTGACCTGCTGGCGACCGGTGGCATACACCAGCTGCGACAGCACGTTGTGCAGCGGCTGGGTCTCCAGCGCGGACAGGTCCACGCAGACCAGGTCGGCCTGCTTGCCGACTTCGATCGAACCGATGCGCTCGCCGAAGCCCAGCGCGCGTGCGCCGCCCAGCGTGGACGCGCGCAGTGTGCTGGCCGCATCCAGCGCGGTGGCATCATTGGCCACGGCCTTGGCCAGGATCGCCGCAGTGCGGTTCTCGCTGAACATGTCCAGGTCGTTGTTGCTGGCGCAGCCATCGGTACCGATGGCCAGGTTCACCCCGGCGCGCTGCAGCGCGCAGGCCGGGCAAAAGCCGGACGCCAGCTTGAGGTTGGATTCCGGGCAATGCACCACGCTGACGCCGCGCTCGGCGCACAAGTGGATCTCCGCCTCGGTCAGCTGGGTCATGTGCACGGCGATCAGGCGGTCGTTGACCAGGCCCAGACGATCCAGCCGAGCCAGCGGACGTTGCCCGTGCAGGGTGATCGAATCGCTGATTTCCTGCGCGGTCTCGTGCGTGTGCAGGTGCACCTGCATGTCCAGCTGGTCGGACAGCATGCGCACGCGCTCGAAGTTCGCATCGTTGACCGTATACGGCGCATGCGGGGCGAACGCGGTGCCGATCAGCGGGTCGTTGCGCCACTGGTCGTGCAGCTCGCCGGCCTTGGCGAAGTACTCGTCATCACTCTTCGCCCAGGCGGTGGGGAAATCGATGATGACCGCGCCGACCAGCGCGCGGAAACCGTGCTTCTTGTAGACCGCTGCCTGCACGTCGCCGAAGAAATAGTTTTCGTTGGCGCAGGTGGTGCCACCACGCAGCATCTCGGCGATCGCCAGGGTGGTGCCGTCGGCCACGAACTCCGGCCCGATCACCGCCGCTTCCACCGGCCAGATGTGCTGCTGCAGCCACGTCATCAGCGGCAGGTCGTCGGCCACCCCGCGCAGCAGGGTCATCGGGTTGTGGGTGTGGGCATTGACCAGGCCCGGCATCAGCGCGGCCTCGGGTCGGCTGACCACCTGGGCGGCATTGAAGCGCTCGCGCGCCTGGCTGCGCGGCAGGACCGCGATGATCCCGCCATTGCGCACGGCCACGGCATGGTCTTCCAGCACCACCGCATGCGGCTCGATCGGGACCACGTAGCCGGCTTCGATCAGCAGGTCACAGGCTTCGGGGGTGCGTGCGGTGTCGGTCATGCGGACTCACTTGGCGGGGGCGGCGGGTCGGCCGTGGTGACGGCCAGTGGCCGCCCCACGTAACGCCGGGAGCGGACGGCCAGCGGCCGTCCCTACCGTGTGGAGCAGACGGCCAGCGGCCGTCCCTACCGTAATCCGGCTGCGCCGGATTACTTTACGCGCGCGGAGTATTCGCCCGAGCGGGTGTCGACCTTGATGGTCTCGTCCTGGTTCACGAACAGTGGAACGCGGACCACCGCGCCGGTTTCCAGCGTGGCCGGCTTGCCGCCGCCGCCGGAGGTGTCACCGCGCACGCCCGGATCGGTTTCGGTGATCTTCAGCTCAACGAAGTTCGGCGGCTGCACGAAGATCGGCGAGCCGTTCCACAGGGTCACGATGCAGGATTCTTCACCCTTCAGCCACTTCTCCGCGCCGCCCATGCCGGCCTTGTCGGCCTGCACCTGCTCGAAGGTTTCCGGGTCCATGAAGTGCCAGTACTCGCCGTCGCTGTACATGTAGTCCATGTTGGTGTCGACAACGTCGGCCACTTCGACGTCATCGGTGGCCTTCATGGTCATTTCCACGGTACGGCCGGACTTGATGAAGCGGTAGCGCACGCGGGTGAAGGCCTGGCCCTTGCCCGGCTTGATGAACTCGGTTTCCGAGATGACGGCCGGTTCATTGTTGACCAGGATCTTCATCCCGTTCTTGACATCGTTCATGCCCGCAGTGGCCATGCTCAAGCTCCTCAAATGGCGAAACCGCCGCATGCGCGGCGAGCCGGATAGAATGGAAAGCCCACCGCAGGACGGTGGGCACTGATTTATGCCCCCATGATAACCGCAGGCCCCCTGTCCATGCAGCTCTCCGCCGCTCACCGCCCCGTTTCCGCCCGCTGGCAGCAGCTCTGGCGCCAGGCGATACGCGACCCGGCCGAACTGCTGTCACGGCTCGGGCTGGAGCCTGCCGCGCTGGGCGTTTCGGAGGCGGCCCTGCAGCAGTTCGCACAGCGCGTCCCGGAAGGGTTCGTGGCCCGCATGCGGCATGGCGACCCGCACGATCCGCTGCTGCGCCAGGTACTCCCGATCGACGCCGAAATGCGCCAGGTGCCCGGCTTCAGCCTGGATGCGGTCGGCGACGGCGCGGCAAAGAAGGCCACCGGGGTCATCCAGAAGTACCGTGGCCGCGCGCTGCTGGTGACCACCGGCAGCTGCGCGATCAACTGTCGTTACTGCTTCCGCCGCCACTTCGATTACGGCACCGAAAACGCCGCCAAGGGGGGCTGGCAGGACGCGGTGCGGGCAATCGCCGAAGACCCGGGCATCGACGAAGTGATCCTGTCCGGCGGGGATCCCCTGTCACTGGGCACGCACAAGCTGGTAGAGCTGACCGACGCCCTGCGCGCCATCCCGCACCTGCGCCGACTGCGCATCCACAGCCGCCTTCCGGTGGTGCTGCCCGAGCGCGTTGACGATGAACTGGTGGCCTGGCTGGGCAGCCTGCCGTGGCCGCTGGCCTTCGTGATCCACGCCAACCATGCCAATGAGTTCGATGCCAGCGTGGATGCCGCATTGGCGCGCCTGCGCGCGGCCGGCGCGCACCTGCTGAACCAGGCCGTGCTGCTGCGCGGGGTCAACGACAGCGAAGACGCCCTGGCCGCGCTGAGCGAACGCAGCTTCGCCGCCGGCGTGATGCCCTACTACCTCTACCAGCTGGATCGCGTGGAGGGCGTGGCCCACTTTGAAGTGGACGATGCAACGGCCAAGGCCCTGATCGCCGCACTGACCGCACGCCTGTCCGGCTACCTGGTCCCCAAGCTGGTCCGCGAACTGCCCGGCGACCCCAGCAAGCGTCCTGTGTAGCGGGAAATCAGGCGCCGGATTCGATCATCTGCACCACCGCGGTGGCGGTGACCGGGTGGCTCAGCCAGTAGCCCTGGGCCAGGTCACAGCCGCGCTGGCTGAGCAGGTCGAACTGCACTTCCTGTTCGATGCCTTCGGCCACCACGGTGATCCCCAGCGCGTGGGCCATGGCGATGATCGCGGTGGTCAAGGCCAGGTCGTCCGGGTCGCGTTGCATGTCGGCGACGAAACTCTTGTCGATCTTCACCCCGTCCACCGGGACCTGGCGCAGGTGGCTGAGCCCGGAGAACCCGGTACCGAAGTCATCCAGCCAGACCTTCACGCCGGTGCGGTGCAACTTGTCCAGCAACTGCGCAGCGAGCATCTCATCGCCGATCACTGCGGTTTCGGTCAGCTCCAGGTGCAGGCGCGAAGCCGGTAGCCCGGACTGGTGCAGGCACTGCGCCACCAGGTCCGGCAGTTCCCCGCCGCGCAGCTGCCGGGATGACACGTTGACCGACACGAACAGGCCCTCGCCGTCGACATTGCGCGGCCACTGCGCCGCCTCCATGCAGGCCGCGCGCAGCACCTTGGGGCCGATCACTTCGATCAACCCACTCTGCTCGGCCACTTCGATGAACACCGATGGCGGGATCGTGCCCAGCGTGGGGTGCTGCCAGCGCAGCAGCACTTCCACCCCGACCATGCGCCGGTCGCGGGTGCGGAAGATCGGCTGGTAGGCCAGCCGCAGCTCGCCGCGTTCCCAGGCACCGCGCAGCTCCTGCTCCATGTGCACGCGGCGCTCCACGGCGTGGTCCATGGCCCGGCTGTAATAACGATGGCAGTTCTTGCCGGCCATCTTGGCCTGGTACATGGCGATGTCGCCGTTCTTCAGCAGGGTGGTCGCATCGGCGGCATCATCGGGGAACAGGGTGACGCCGATCGACGCGCCGAGGAACAGCTCGCGGCCCTGCACGCGCAGCGGCTTGCCCAGCTCGCGCACCAGCAGGTCGGCCAGCTCGCGCGCCTGCGCGGCGACATCGCCTTCAGCCAGCAGGATCACGAATTCGTCGCCGCCGAAACGCGCCAGCAGGGCCTCGTCGCCGCCCGCCGTGGACACCGCCTCGCTGATGCGCTGCACGAACTGCAGCAGCGCTTCATCGCCGGCTTCGTGGCCCAGTGTGTCGTTGACCCGCTTGAAATCATCCATGTCGGCAAACAGCAACGCCAACTGGTGACCCGAAGCGCGCGCCGCCATCAGCCGATGGTCGAGCGCCTCGCGGAACGCCAGCCGATTGGTCAAGCCGGTCAGCGCATCGGTGTAGGCCATGTGCCGCACTTCGCGATCATGCCGGGCGATGGCATCGCGCATCCGCGCGAAGGCACGCACCAGCTCGCCGACTTCGTCATCGCGGTGGTTCTCGCGCAGCGGCACCTGGTAGTCGCCGGCCTCGATCTGCCGCGCCGCCATCGCCAGCCCACGGATCGGCGTGACCAGGGTGCGCTGCACGTACAACACCACCGCCACGCCGATCGCCGCCAGCAAGGCCAGCATCAGCAGCAACCAGCCAAGGTGGCGGGTGCCGACCTGTTCCAGCCGCTGCGCCAGGGTCTGGCTGGCCTGTGCCTCCAGCACCTGCACGTCCTTCAACGAGATGCCGACGCGCACGCCGCCCAGGCGCTGGTTGCCGACCATGATCGGCATGCTGTTCTCAAGCACCTTGGGCGATTCCTGCACCAGCGCACCCTTGGCGGCCACCGCCCTGGCAGCGAGCGGATCGGTCATCGCACGCCCGTAGTCCGGCACCCCGACCGACCCGTCGTGCAGCAGGCGGCCCTTGGCATCGAACACCAGCACGTAACCCACCGCACGTTGCCGCGACACGTTGCGCACCAGCGACCCGACCTGCTCCAGATCGTTGTAGTACAGCGGATTGGACAGCGCATCGGCCAGCTCACGGGCCATCGTTTCACCGCGGCTGCGCATGCTGCGGTCGAACAGTTCGTGGATCACCGTGCCACTGAGGCGGGTCACTTCCCGCTGCGTCGCCGCCTGCCGCCCCAGCAGCACCGCCAGGATGGCCACCACCACCAGCATCGCCCCGCCCATCGCCAGCACGAAGCGCGCCTGCATTCCCGATCCCAAGCCCAGGCCCTTCATTCCACTTCCATCCGCACGCGTACCAGTCCTCGTTTCAAATCATCCAGCCGCTGCAGCATCCGCGCATCAACGCGATGGAAGCCGGATGTACCAAAAAAGCGTGCCAACGCATCCTTCGCCTGCGGATCCCGTGCGGCATCCAGCAGCACCTGCTGCAGGCGATCGCGCACGCGCCGATCCAGGTCCGGGCGCACCACCTCCACTGCACGCGGATACGGCGCAGTGCGATGGATGACCCGCAGATCATGCTTGAATGAAGGCGGCACCCGGCGTTCGTCGTCCCAGTCCACGCTGCTCACCGCGCCCGCATCGACCATGCCCTTCTGCACGAAGGTGGCGATGTTCAGTTCGGTGCGCGCGAATACGTAACCGACCGCATCGGCGGTCGGCGTGTCATCGGGTTCCTGCAGGATCTGCGGCACCAGGCCGTTCTCCAGCAGGGTCATGGCCGGCACCAGATAGGCGCTGGTGGAGGCCGAATTCTGCAGGGCCAGGGTGTGCCCGCGCAGGTCGGCCAACTGGTGCAGCTGGCTCTCGCGGCGCACG
This sequence comes from Stenotrophomonas sp. CFBP 13724, assembly GCF_014841975.1. Lineage (NCBI taxonomy): Bacteria > Pseudomonadati > Pseudomonadota > Gammaproteobacteria > Lysobacterales > Lysobacteraceae > Stenotrophomonas > Stenotrophomonas sp. CFBP 13724. Next base: position 959,282 of record NZ_JACYUW010000001.1, on the reverse strand, counting down.
AAGAACACGCTGTGGTATTCGCGCACCCCGCTGCGTTCGGTCAGCAGCAGCGGGCGCGCATCGGCGCGCTGGCCCAGCGCCACCGCGGTGCTGGCCGTTTCGGTGACCCAGTCAACGCGCCCGCGCCGCAGGTAGCTGGCCATCTGCTGCGCATCGCGCGCCATCAACACGCGGCCTTCGGTGATCCCCAGGTCATGCATGTGGGCCACGACATAGTCGAGCAACGGCTGCAGCTGCGCATGATGGGCCTTGGGGTCATCGCTGATGCGGCCGAGCACCAGCACGTGACGCTGGTCCGGGCGTCCACTGCTGGACGCCGGCGACGCCGCCATGCACGCACCTGCCATCAGCAGGCACGCCAGGCCCAGCAGTCCCCACTGCATGCGTCCCAGCCAAGCGTTCACGATGTTCCCCCGTCATGTAAGGGAAAGACTACCCGAAAAAATGAGAACTGCGTCAGGCTATTTTTTGTCGCCGTGCGCAATCCTGGCCATCCGCTGGGCGTCGGCCAGGATCCCACGCAGCAGCCGCACTTCCTGCTCGCTGGGTTCGCTGCGCAGGAACAGCCGGCGCAGTTTGCGCATCGCCGATTCCGGCGCCCGGCCCTTGTGGAATTCGATCTCGTCCAGGGTCTCGCCCAGCTGCCCGAAGAAGCTTTCCATCTGCTCATGGCTGGCCGGCTGTTCACGCAGCCCCGGCTCGGCCACCGGCGTGGCCGCATCGCCGAGCAGGCGCATGCGCACCTCGTAAGCGAGCACCTGCACCGCTGCGGCCAGGTTCAACGAGCTGAAAGCCGGATCGGACGGGATATGCACCGCGGCATGGCACAGCTGCAGCTCTTCGTTGGTCAGGCCGGTGCGCTCACGACCGAACACGATCGCCACTTCAGCGCCTTCGGCCGCCTTGGCCGCGACCCGGGTGGCGGCCACGGTGGGCAGCAGTTCTTCCAGCTGCACCCGGCGCGCACGCGCGGTGCAGCCCAGCACGAGGGTGCAGTCGGCGACGGCATCGGCCAGGGTCGCCACCACCGGCGCGTCGCCCAGGACGTCTTCGGCGCCGGCCGAACGCCGGAACGCGTCTTCGTCCAGCGGCTTTTCCGGGGCGACCAGCACCAGCCGGGCCAGGCCCATGGTTTTCATGGCACGCGCGGCGGCGCCCATGTTGCCGGGATGCTGGGTCCCGACCAGGACGAAACGGATACGGGAAGCAATGGATGGATCGGACATGAACGCGGTAGTCGAGCTGGACGGCCTGCAATGGTAAACTGTGCGGCCGGCCACTGCGCCGGACCTGCTCTTTTCCCCCGCCGATCCCCCCTCTGCCCTCTCGGGAGCTACCGCCATGCAGAAACCCGCCGTCACCGTCATGGTCAAGGCCGCCCGCCTCGCCGGCAACGTGTTGTTGCGCAACATCAACAAGCTCGAGGCGCTCAACGTGGTGCAGAAGGGCCGCATGGACTATGCGAGCGAGGTCGATGCGGACGCGGAAAAAGTCATCGTCAAGGAACTCAAGCGCGCCTACCCGGAATACGGGGTGATCGGCGAAGAAGGCGGCACCCAGGGTGCCAACCGCTACATGTGGGTCATCGATCCGCTGGACGGCACCAGCAACTACCTGCGCGGTTTCCCGCACTACTGCGTATCCATCGCGCTGGTGGAGAACGGCGAGCCGACCGATGCGGTGATCTTCGATCCGCTGCGCAATGAACTGTTCACCGCCAGCCGCGGTGCCGGCGCGGTGTTCAACGACCGCCGCATCCGCGTGTCGGACCGCAAGGACCTGGAAGGCACGATGATCCACACCGGCTTCGCCCCGCGCGAGCGCGCCCGCGCCAGCGGCCAGTTGAAGGCGGTGGATACGCTGCTGGTGCAGGCTGAAGACGTGCGTCGCACCGGCTCGGCCGCGCTGGACCTGGCCTACGTGGCCTGTGGTCGCGCCGACGCCTACTTCGAGGCCGGGGTGAAGTCCTGGGACATCGCCGCTGGCATCCTGCTGGTGCGCGAAGCCGGCGGCAAGGTCTGCGATTACAAGGGCGCCACGCTGGGCCGGATGGACAACCGCGGCCCGGAAAACCACCAGGTGGTGGCCGGCAACCTGAAGGTGGCCGAGTCGCTGCAGAAGGTCCTGGTCAACACCGGCTACGCCGCCGAGTTCGACGCGAAGTTCTGATTTCGCTTGAATCAGGTTGAGCGGACGGCGCCTGCGGGCGCCGTTCTGCTTTCTGGAGCAACGTCAAGGTCAACGTCAAAGGCTGCAGGGCTGGGTGTAGGCGGGACGGGGTGGCTTGGCGGGGGACGGCAAGAGCCGCTCCTGCGGGCCTCGTTTCGCGCCATCCATGGCGCTCAACGCCCCCGCCAACCCACCCCGCCCCACCTTCGACAGGTCCATGGCGGCCATGGACAAGGCAGGGGTTGGAAGGGTGGGAGAAAATGGGGTCAGAGTCCTTTCGCGCAGCGAAAGGACTCTGACCCCTGCCTTTATTCTTTTTCTTGCGCGGGTGGCGGCACCAGGAACCTGTCAGGGGGTCGGGCGGTGGGGCTGGGCGGGGGCGTTGAGCGCCATGGATGGCGCGAAACGAGGCCCGCATGGACGCAGTTTTTGCCGTCCCCCGACCAGCCCCACCGCCCGGCCCACCCCCAGCTGCAGCTCTGAAAGCCACCCGCGAGGGGGTCCCACCCGTTCGAGCAACCCGACTCAGACCACCGTAGAAGAACGCAGCGCGGCAATCCGCTCATCCAGCGGCGGATGACTCATCATCAGCTTGCGCAGGCCCTGCCCCATGCCGCCGGCAATACCGAACGCAGCGACCTGGCTCGGCAGCGTGCTCTGCCCATGGTTGACCTTCAGCCGCTCCAGCGCGGCGATCATCTTCTGCCGCCCGGCAAGCTGCGCACCGCCGGTATCTGCGCGGAACTCACGGTGGCGCGAGAACCACATCGCGATCATGGTGGCGAAGATACCGAACACCATTTCCAGCACGAACACGATCACGAAATAACCGATGCCGCGCCCGCCGCCCTCGCGATTGCCGGACATCGCGCTGTCGATCACCCCACCGACCACCCGGGCCAGCACGATGACGAAGGTATTCAGCACGCCCTGCAGCAGCGCCATGGTGATCATGTCACCGTTGGCGACGTGGGCGATTTCGTGGCCCAGCACCGCTTCGGCCTCGTCTTCGCTCATGTGGTGCAACAGGCCGGTGGACACCGCGACCAGCGCCTTGTTGCGGTTGGCACCGGTGGCGAAGGCGTTGATTTCCGGGCCGTCATACACCGCCACTTCCGGCATGCCGATGCCGGCTTCGCGCGCCTGTCGCTCCACGGTCTTCAGCAACCAGCGCTCGGTGTCGTTGCGCGGCTCGGTGATCACCACCGCGCCGGTGGAACGCTTGGCCATCCACTTGGACAGCAGCAGCGAGATGAAAGAACCACCGAAACCGAAGATCGCCGCCATGACCAGCAGGCCGCTCATCTGGCCGGGATTGACCCCCAGCACCGACATCACGATACCGGCGAGGACCAGCACCGCAAGGTTGGTAAGAAGGAACAGGGCTATGCGACTGAACATGGGGAAAGTTGGCTCTGGAGAGGGTAACGGTGCTAAATCTGCGGTGACTTCAGCTTGAATTCAAGCGCCAACCTGACCGACGATTCAGCCAGCATGACGTCCCCCATTCATTGCGGCCGATTCGCGCCCTCGCCCACCGGTCCGCTGCACGCTGGCTCCCTGCTCGCCGCTTTCGCGAGTTGGCTGTCCGCCCATCACCAGGGCGGGCGCTGGCTGCTGCGCGTGGAGGACGTGGATCCGCCGCGCACCGTCCCCGGCGCAGCGCAGTCACAGCTCACCCTGCTGCGCCACCTGGGCCTGCACCCGGATGGCCCGGTGCTGTGGCAGAGCCAGCGCGACGAGGTCTACCAACACGCGCTGGATGCCCTGCTGGCCAGCGGCCAGGCGTTCGCCTGCCACTGCAGCCGAAGTGAGCTGGCCGCCAGCGGCGGCATCCACCACCGCTGCATTGCACGCCACGCGCGCCCGGATCCTGCCATCCGCCTTCGCGTAGCACCCGCCAGCGTGGTGTCGTTCGACGACACGCTGCGCGGCCCACAGCGACAGGACGTCCATGCCGTAGTCGGTGATTTCGTCCTGCGCCGTGCCGATGGCTGCTGGGCGTATCAAATGGCCGTGGTGGTGGACGATGCGGCGCAGGGCATCACCGACGTGGTGCGCGGAGCGGACCTGCTCGATTCGACCGCGCGGCAGATCCTGCTGCAGCGCGCGCTCGGGCTGCCCACCCCGACCTATACCCACCTGCCCCTGCTGCTGGGTGCCGACGGCCGCAAACTGTCCAAGTCCGAAGCGGCGCAGGCGGTGGACGAAGGCGACCCGATGGCCGTGCTGCGGCAGCTCTGGCAACTGCTGGGACAGCCCGCCGCTGCACTGGCCGGCGCGGCCACGCATGCCGAGCTGCTGCAACGGGCTGCGGTGGCCTTTGATCGCAGCAGAGTGCCCCTGCACGACATTTCATCGCGGCAGGCGCACAGCAGCCCGTGATGTTGCAGAATCCCCCTTCCCCTCCACATTTACGGAAACGCAGCATGACTCCACGCGTCGCACTGGTCACCGGCGGCACCGGCGGCATCGGTACCGCCATCTGCCAACGCCTGGCCGACCAGGGTCACCGGGTTGCCACCAACTACCGTGACCACGCCAAGGCGTTGGCCTGGCAGCAGGCCATGGCAGTTCGCGGCCTGGCGATCGCGATCTTCCCCGGCGATGTGTCCAGCCCGGAAAGTGCCGAGGCGATGGTGCGTGCCGTGGAAGCCGAGCTGGGACCGGTGGAGATCCTGGTCAACAACGCCGGCATCACCCGCGACACCACCTTCCATCGTATGCGCGCCGAACAATGGCATGAGGTGATCAACACCAACCTCAATTCGGTCTTCAACGTGACCCGTCCGGTGATCGAGGGCATGCGTCGCCGCGGCTGGGGGCGGGTGATCCAGATCAGCTCGATCAACGGCCTGAAGGGCCAGTACGGGCAGGCCAACTATGCGGCGGCCAAGGCCGGCATGCACGGCTTCACCATCTCCCTGGCGCGCGAGAACGCCGGCTTCGGGATTACCGTCAACACTATTTCCCCCGGTTACGTGGCCACCGACATGGTCATGGCGGTGCCGGAGGAAGTACGCGCCAAGATCATCGCCGATATCCCGACCGGGCGGCTCGGCAAGCCGGAGGAAATCGCTTACGGCGTGTCCTTCCTGGTCAACGACGAAGCGGCCTGGATCACCGGCAGCAACCTGGACATCAACGGCGGCCATCACATGGGCTGGTGACCGCCGCCCCGACCGCCCGCGCAGTGTGGCGCTCGCCGCACGCGCGGGCCCCGACAGGCTGAACCGATGCGAAAATGCTGCGCAACATGAAAAGCCTTGCTGCGCAACATGATCGGCCCCGCAGGGCCCGCCACACGGGCTTCTGGGCGTTGCAACGGGTGCTGCGCTGCGCCATGCTGGGCGTCTACTGTGACGAGTGCTTGCTTCATGGCTGCTACCCGCATCATCAAGAAGTATCCCAACCGCCGTCTGTACGACACCGAGATTTCCAGCTACATCACGATAGAGGATGTGCGCCAGTTGATCCTGGACGGCGAAGACTTCGAGGTCCGCGACGCCAAGAGCGGCGATGACCTGACCCGCTCGGTCCTGCTGCAGATCATTGCCGACCAGGAACAGGACGGCGAGCCGATGCTCTCCACCCAGCTGCTCAGCCAGCTGATCCGCTTCTATGGCGATTCCCTGCAGGGCTTCATGGGCAACTACCTGGAGCGCAGCATGCAGGTGTTCCTGGACCAGCAGCAGCAGTTCCGCCAGCAGATGGGCAACCTGCTCGGGCAGACGCCGTGGGCGATGATGAACCAGCTGACCGAACGCAACATGGAGCTCTGGCAGGAGTTCCAGCGCAGCATGGGCAGTGGCTTCGGTCCGCGCCCGGGCGGTACGTCCACCGGTACCGGCCCGCGACCGGGCAGCGCGCCGGGCGGTCCCGCGCCCCGTTCGGGCACCGGGCCCGGCGCTGCGCACAAACCGACCGAAACCGCCGGCGGCACCGGCGGCAAGGGCCGCACGCGCTGATCCCGGCGCGGCCACTGGCCTGATGCAGAACGGCGCGCCCTTGCGGACGCGCCGTTTTTCGTTGCGGCAACGGCAGGCAGGCGCTCAGCGCTTGGCGCGCACCCGCTCCACCTTGTAACCCTTGGCCTTCAACTTCTCCACCACGCCATCGCTGCCCAGCAGGTGCAGCGCGCCCACCACCACCAGCGTGCCACCCTGCCCGGCCTGCAGGTGCGGCTCCAGCTTCGGCAGCCAGTCATCATTGCGATCGCTGTTGATGCGCTGGTAGAGCTGCGGATATTGGCGCTTCATGTCCACCGCCATGCGGTTCCACATCAGCACGTCGTCGCCGCGCCGCCATGCATCGTGCAGCGCGCGGATTTCCGCATCGCCCTTGTCGGATTGTTCCAGCGCCTCTTCCACCATCTGCCGCTGTTCGGCGATGCTCATGCCAGCCAGCACGCCGATCTGCGTATCGATGGTCTCCAGGCCCAGGATCGGCTTGCCCGCCTTGGCGGCCCGGTCCATGAAGTGCTTGTCCAACCCGAGCGCGGGGTCCAGCCCCATCTTCTGCATCTGCGCGATGCTGATGCTCAGGCCGACGAACCACGGTTTGAGACCCTGCATCTGCGCCAGCGGCAGCGGATTCTTCGTGGCGTAATCCTGCAGCCGGGCCCAGGTGGCATCGCCGAGGTCGCGGCGCAGTTCGCTGCCATCGGTGCGCATCGCCGCCTGCACCATCTTGCCGGCCAGCTCCGGTGATTCCATGTCCTGCGCCGACAGTTCGAACACCACGCGCTGCGCTGCATCGAAGGCCTTTTCAGCCTCCGCGGCCAGCGGGTAATCCTCCGGCCGCAGCAGGTGGAACGAACCCAACAGGTAGACGCGGGCATCACCGGCGCCGGTCACCTTCCACAGCAGCGGCACCGGTGCGGTGCGCGTCGCCGCCGGCTTGGGCGCGGCAGCTGGCGTTGCCGCGACGGTGCTGAAGGCTGCGCCGAGCAGCAGCAGCGGGGCGATCATCCAGCGGGTGACGGAACGCTTCATGGCGCACTTTCCTTGGGTGGGTGGTAGGCGCGTTCACCGGCCTCGATGCGCAGGTCCAGCCGGTTTTCCGGCGGTGAAAGCGGGCAGGTCGCGAACGGAGTGAACGCGCAGGGAGGATTGTAGGCGTGGTTGAAATCCACCAGCACATGGCCGTCCGCGCCGGGCGCGTCGGTGTCCAGGTAGCGTCCGGCCGGGTAGCTGCCGTGGCCGCTGGTGCGGTCGGCGAAGATCAGGAACAACGGCTCACCGGGTTCGGCGATGGCCTCGATCCGGTAGGTCGTGCCGTCCTGCTGGAACTCGACGACACCGGCGTTGGGCATCGGCGTGGTCAGGCCGGTGATGTCCACGATCGGCAGGGTCTTGCCCGCCGGGTGCGGCAGGAAGCGCGCGCGCACTTGCCACTGCGGTCCTCCCGGCCAGTAGTCCAGCCCGGTGAACCCGCTGCGCGAGGTGGCGTCGGCATGCTTGATGCGCAACGCAAAGCGCTGTCCACGTTGCAGCAGGCTGAGCTGCCCCTTGCCGTCATCAAAGGCAATGCGGGTTGGCTGCGGGTCGTGGTCGCTGTTGAACGCGATCGGTCCGGTCACCGCCGCCCCGTCCACGCTCAGCGGCACGCCGCGTTCGGGAGTGAACGACCAGCGCCGCCCCTGCCGGCTGACCATGCCCAGCTTGTCCGGCCCGACCGCCAGGCGGATGCCACTGCCCGGCCCACGCCCGATGTAATGCGCTTTGTGCTCCAGCCAATGCAGGCCGACCAGCGTGGTCCAGCCATCCGGCGCGGTCAGGTCCTGGTAACGCTGCATCCGCCACTGCTGCTGTTGCTGCGCGAAAGCCGGATCTTCCTGCACGGCCGGCGCCGCTTCCGGCGCCTTGCCGCCACAGCCGCTCATCGCCAGTGCCAGTGCCAGCATCAGTCCGGCGCTGCTGTACCCCTTCCCCATGATCATCCCCCTCACCGTCCGCGCAGGAACCAGCGGTCGATCTCCGCCAGCGAAAAACGTGCCCAGGTCGGGCGTCCGTGGTTGCACTGACCGGAGCGTTCGGTGATTTCCATGTCGCGCAGCAACGCGTTCATTTCAGGCACCGTCAAGCGCCGGTTGGCGCGCACCGCGCCGTGGCAGGCCATGGTGGACAACAGTTCGTCGCGCGCGGTCGCCACGCGCCGCGACTGGCCGTGTTCGCGCAGGTCGCCCAGCACGTCGCGCAGCAGGCCTTCCGGTTCGGCGTTGGCCAGCAGCGCCGGGATGCTGCGCACATGCAGTGCGCCGGGGCCGGCACGGGTCACGTCGAAGCCCAGTGCGATCAAGGTCTCCGCTTCGCGTTCGGCGGTGTCGGCCTCACGTTCGCCCACCGCCAGGGTGATCGGTACCAGCAGTGGCTGCGCATGCAGGCCGATGCCATCGTGGGCATTCTTCAGCCGCTCGTAGCCGATGCGCTCATGCGCGGCGTGCATGTCCACCACGATCAGGCCTTCGGCATTTTCGGCCAGGATGTAGATGCCATGCAGCTGTGCCACCGCGTAGCCCAACGGTGGCACCCCGGCATCGGCGCTGGTCACCGGCAACCCACGTTCGGACGGCACCGGCGGCAGCGACTGCTGGCTGCCTGCAGGCCCGGCGTACAGCGCGGCGTAAGCCGCCGGCGCATCGGCCACCTGCAGGCCCAGCGGCGATTGCTGCGCGCCCCAGTTACCGTAGCCGCCACCACCGCCACCGGGCTGGCCGTTTGACCATGGCGTCGTCGCCTGCGGAAGGGCCTGCGCTTCGACACCGGCGCCGATCTCATGTGCGGCCACGCCGGCGCGGGTATCGGCCAGTGCATCCTTCAGGGTGCGGTAGACGAAGTCATGCACCAGGCGCGAGTCGCGGAAGCGCACCTCGTGCTTGGCCGGGTGCACGTTGACATCCACCCGCGTCGGATCCAGTTCCAGGAACAGCACATACGCCGGCTGCCGGCCATGGAACAACACGTCGCCGTAAGCCATCTTCACTGCGTGCGCCACGCTGCGATCACGCACCGAGCGGCCGTTGACGTACAGGTACTGCTGATCGGTGCTGGCGCGCGAATAGTGCGGCTGTGCGATCCAGCCGTGCAGGCGCAGTCCGGCACCGCTGTGGTCCACCCGCACGGCCTGGTTGGCGAAATCCTCGCCCAGCGTTTCTCCCAGGCGCGCATCGGAGTAGAGGTCGCCGGGTTTATAGCGGCGCGAGGCTTTGCCGTTATGCGAAACGCGTAGTTCCACATCCGGGCGCGCCAGCGCCAACGAGCGCAGCCACTCTTCGATGTGCCCCAGTTCGGTACGCTCTGCGCGCAGGAACTTGCGCCGCGCCGGCACGTTGTAGAACAGTTCGCGGACTTCCACGGTGGTGCCCGGCGCATGCGCGCGCGGCAGCACCTCGCCCAGCTTTCCGCCTTCGATCTGCAGCGCTGAGCCATGTTCGTCCTGCGCGCGTCGCGAGGCGAGCGTGAAGCGGCTGACCGATGCGATGGAGGGCAAGGCTTCACCGCGGAAACCGAGCGTGGCCACCGCTTCGAGGTCGTCCAGGCTGGCGATCTTGCTGGTGGCGTGGCGGGACACCGCAAGCGGCAACTGCTCGGCGGCGATGCCACTGCCGTTGTCGCGGATCCGGATCAGGCGCACGCCGCCTTCTTCCAGTTCGATATCGACGCGGGTGGCGCCGGCATCGATCGCGTTCTCGACCAGTTCCTTGACCACCGACGCCGGCCGCTCGACGACTTCGCCGGCGGCGATCTGGTTGATCAGGATCTCCGGCAGCGGACGAATGGTGGCGCTCATGCGCGTACCTGTCTGCAGGCATGGAACGCAGGGCGGATGGGGAAGGAAACGGAGGCTGACTTCATCCGCCGATGATAGCGGATGGGTGGCGCTGCCCGCTCTGGTAGTGACGGCCGCTGGCCGTAAGCCTCTGCCCGAGTGGGTGATCTTCGCCCTGGTGGGTGACGACCGTTGGTCGTCACCCCTCGCCGCTGCGCTCGCCGAGCATGGCTCGGCGCTACCTCGGACTACTTGCTGCCGCCGGCTACGGTGCTGGCCGCTTCCATCTCCGCCTGCGCACGCGCGGCGTACAGGGTTCCCGGGGGCGGCTGGCGGGTAAAGAACACATTGACGCCATCCAGCACGGCAGCGGCGATCTTGCGCTGGTACGCCGGGTCCATCAGGCGGCGCTCTTCATCCGGATTGGAGATGAAGGCGGTTTCCACCAGCATCGCCGGCATGTCCGAGGTGCGCAGCACGGCGAAGTTCGCGCGTTCGATGTTCGGCTTGTGGTTGTTACCGATCCGTTTCAGTCCGCCCAGCACATGGCTGGCAGCATCTTCGGAGGCCTTCATGTAGCCGCTCTGCGCCAGGTCCAACAGCACGTTGGCCAGCGTACCCTCGGTGCGCTGCAGGCTGACGCCACCGATCAGGTCGGCCGCGTTTTCCTTGTCCGCCAGCCAACGGGCGCGCTGCGATGAAGCGCCCTTGGTGGACAGCACGTAGACCGAGGAGCCTCGCGCAGCACGGTTTTCCGCGGCATCGGCGTGGATCGAAATGAAGATGTCCGCCTTCGCCGCACGCGCTTTCTGTGCGCGCATCGGCAGCGGAATGAACACGTCGCTGTCGCGCGTCATGTACGCCTTCAGGCCCGGCATCGCATTGACCTGGCGGGCAAGCTCGCGTCCAACGGCCAGGGTGATGTCTTTCTCACGCTTGCCGCTGGGGCCCACGGCACCCGGATCCTGCCCGCCATGGCCGGGATCGATGGCCACCACCAGCGGACGCATGCCCGGCTTCATGCTTACCCGCGCCACGTCGCTGGGCATGCTCGGACGCGGCGCGATCGGCGCGGTTTCCGGCGGCTGCGAGGTAGGGCCCGAAGGCGCGGCCGCAGCGCCGGTACGGGTCGGCATGGTGCCGGCGATGGTGGTACGCACCGGCGTCTGGGTCGGCTGGCCGGCCAGGATGGCGGCCGGCGAAGGCGTGGCGGCGTCGGTACCGGCGCCGGTTCCGACGACGGTGGCCGTGGTGGTGCTGGGCAACGTTGCCGGTGCGGCCGGCGCAACGGCGACAGCCGTGGCCTGCTGCTGGACTTGTGCGGTGAGCAGCGCCGTGGCCCGGGCGGCATCGCTGCGGGTCTGCGCGGCGTTCACCGCCGTGGCCGGCGGCGGGCTGGCCGCTGCCGTAGCTGTCGCAGGGATCGCCGCGCTCGCAGGCGGTGACACGTGGGCTGCCGTGGCCGGCGCATCGCCGGGCCATTCAATGACCAGCCTGGACTGTCCGCCCTGCTGCTGCATCTGCGGCTTGAACGGGGCCACGTTGTCGGCAAGGTCGAACACGACGCGGAAGGTGCCGGGCACCGGCTGACCGGTACGCACCGCCGTGACCACGCCCTGCGCGGCCGGCAGCTTCAGTCCGCGCACCGCGGAGGAGTCCGGGAAATCCACTACCAGCCGGTTCGGACCGGACAGCGCGATGGTCTTGTAGCCACCAGAGCCGGCCAGCGAAATCTCGGCGCGGGTGCCGGTCGCACCGGTATCCAGGCGCACCTGGTTGATCTCACCCGCCCACGCGTCGGCACCCGCCAGGGCGAGTCCGGCAGCAGCACAGAGAGCAAGGGTTCGAAAGGGAAAGCGCATGGCTCAGGATTCAATCACTGCGCTGAACAGATTGCAAACCTTTTCCCTTAATAATCCGTAACTTTCATGAGTTTGTTATGGTCGATATACAGAAAGCGAAGCTAACTCGCTTCCTTCAGACAGTTGCTTCACCCAGGCTTCACCTGAATCGCTCAACGGAATGAGATTGGCGCGTCGGCCCGTGCCTGCCATCTCCAGCTCGAGCCGCAGATCCGTCGGCGGCAATGCGCCTGCCCCGCGCTCCGGCCATTCCACCAGCCACAGCGAGGCGGTGCCTTCGTCCAGGCCCAGGAAGTCCAGTTCGGCCGCGCCCCCGATCCGGTACAGGTCCATGTGCCAGGCCTCGCTGCCATCGGCCAGCGGATAGCGCTCCACCAGCGTGTAAGTGGGGCTGCGGATGGCACCGGTCACGCCCAGCGCCCGCAACAGCGCGCGTGCGGTGGTCGATTTGCCCGCGCCGAGGTCACCCTGCAGTTCAAGCAAGGCCTGCGACGGGCGGGTCGCCGCCAGTGCCTGGCCCAGCAGGTCGGTGTGCTCGGGAGTGGGGAGATGCAGTTCAAGCATGGACAGGATCCGGATTGCAGAGCCGGCGCAACGGCGCCAGCAGGTCGGTGGGAAGCAGGCCGCGCTGGCCGTCGGCAGCGGCGACATCGCCGGCCAGCCCATGCAGCAGGGCGCCGCCGGCCGCGGCCTCGAACGGCGCCAGGCCCTGCGCACGCAGGGCGGCAATGATGCCCGTGAGCAGGTCGCCCATGCCGCCGACCGCCATGCCGGGATTGCCCGCGCCGATCACGGCGGTACGCCGGCCCGGCGCCGCCACCAGGCTGCCGGCACCCTTCAACACCACTACCGCATGGAAGCGCTCGGCCAGTGCAGTGGCCGCGGCGAAGCGGTCGGCCTGCACCGCAGCGGTGGTGGTCTCCAGCAGCCGCGCGGCCTCGCCGGGATGGGGGGTGAGGATCGCCTGCGGGAGGGCCTGCGGATCGCGCGCCAGCAGATTCAGCGCATCGGCGTCCACCACCAGCGGCTTGCCGCTGTCGCGGGCGTCACGCCATAGTGCCTGCGCCCAGTCGTCCTGCCCCAGCCCCGGCCCGATGGCGACGACGCTGGCCCGCTGCAGCAGCGCCTGCAGGCCCGCGTTGCAGTCCACCGCGTGGCTCATCGCTTCGGGCAGCCGTGCCAGCGCCGCGCCAATATGTCCGGCGCGCGTGGCCAGGCTGGCCAGACCGGCACCGGCCCGCAGCGCCGCGTGCGCGGTCATCAGCAAGGCACCGCCGCTGCCATGGTTGCCGCCCACGCACAGCACGTGTCCGGAGGTCCCTTTGTGAGCGTTGCGGCGACGCGGCGGCAGCAATCCAGGCAGGCGGTCGCGCTGCCAGTAGTCGGCGGGCGCGTGCACACCGCCCCATGCATCCGCAGGCACCGGCAAGGTCGCCAGCTCGCACTGGCCGGCATGTTCCAGTCCCTCGCCGGTATGCAGTCCGCGATGGGCCACGATGAACTGCAGCGTCAGCGTGGCGCGCACCGCCACACCCGGCGCACTGCCGCGGTCGGCGTCGATGCCACTGGGCACATCCAGCGCGAACACGGGCGCAGCCTGCGCGTTGATCGCTTCGATGACGGCCTGCGCCGAAGCGCGCGGCGCCTGCCGCAAGCCCAGTCCGAACAGCGCGTCGACCACGACATCGGCGCGGGGCAGCAGGCCATCGAATGCGGTGCCCTTTCCGCCGGCGCGCTCCAGCTCGGCGGCAGCGCGTTTACACAGCGCCGTGCCCGGCGCGCTATCGGGCAGGGTCACGATGCTGACCTGGCGCCCTGCCTGCAGCGCATGCAGGGCCAGCACGCAGCCATCGCCGCCATTGTTGCCCGCCCCCACCATCACCGCGATGTGCCGGGCATCGGGCCAGTGCTGCAGCAGGCACTGCCACGCGGCCTTGCCGGCGGCAGCCATCAACGACCAGCCGCCATCACCGGCCAGCGCGGAAGCACGCGCATCCAATGAACGGGCGGCAGCGGAATCGAACAGAGCGGAAGGGTCCAGCATGCAGGGATTCTATACTTGCGGGCATGCATCCCGATTCCCCCCCCCTGCCCGCCGGCCTGGATCCGGCACTCGCCGTCCAGCGCATCCGTGCCCTGGCCCGTGCGCATGGCTTCCAGCGCTGCGGCATCGCCGGGGTGGACCTGGCCGAAGACGAGGCGCACCTGGCCGACTGGCTGAGCCAGGGCCTGTACGGCACGATGGACTGGATGGCGCGGCACGGCACGCTGCGCGCGCGGCCGGCCGAACTGCTGCCCGGCACCGTGCGGGTTATCTCGCTGGGCATGGACTACAGCCACAAGGACGACACCGAAGCCTGGGCCACGCTGGCCGATCCGGGCCGTGCCTACGTCGCACGCTACGCGCTGGGCCGCGATTACCACAAGCTGATGCGCAACCGGCTGCAGAAGCTGGCCGCGCAGATCAGCGATGAAGTGGCGCCATTGGGTTTCCGCGTGTTCGTCGACTCCGCGCCGGTGCTGGAACGCGCGCTCGGCCGCGATGCCGGCCTGGGCTGGATCGGCAAGCACACCTGCCTGATCGATCGCCACGGCGGCTCCTGGTTTTTCCTTGGCGAGATCTACATAGACCTGCCATTGCCGATCGACCAGCCTGCCAGCGCGCACTGCGGCACCTGCACCCGCTGCATCGAGGTGTGCCCCACCCAGGCCATCATCGCCCCACAGCGGCTGGATGCGCGGCGCTGCATTTCCTACCTGACCATCGAACACGACGGTGCCATCCCCGAGCCGATGCGTGCGCTGATCGGCAACCGCATCTACGGCTGCGATGACTGCCAGCTGGTATGCCCCTGGAACAAGTTTGCAAAGCGCACCGACGAAGCCGATTTCCGCGCCCGCAACAACCTGGACCGCGCGCGCCTGGACGAGTTGTTCAGCTGGGACGAAGCGGAGTTCCTGCAGCGCACCGAAGGCAGCCCGATCCGCCGCAGTGGCCATGAGCGCTGGCTGCGCAACATCGCCGTGGCGCTGGGCAACGCACCGACCTCACCGCAGGTGGTAGAGGCGCTGTTTACCCGCAGCACGCACGATTCGGCGCTGGTGCGCGAACACGTGCAATGGGCGCTGGGGCAGCACGGCGCGGCGTGATCGCTCGCGTCCGACGTGCGACCATGGTGGCCTGATCCAGAAAGACCCGTTGAGTGCCCATGCAGCAGCGCAGCATCGATGTCCTCACCCCCAGCCAGCTCAACACGCTGGCGCGTGACCTGCTGGAAGGCAGTTTCCCGGCCATCTGGGTGGAGGCCGAACTGGGCAGCGTGGCGCGTCCCTCGTCGGGCCATATGTACTTCACCCTGAAGGACGCACGCGCACAGCTGCGCGCGGCGATGTTCCGGATGAAGGCGTCCACGCTGCGCTTCGTGCCCCGCGAAGGGATGCGCGTGCTGGTGCGCGGCCGGGTCACGCTGTACGACGCACGTGGCGAATACCAGATGGTGATCGACCATATGGAAGAAGCCGGCGAAGGGGCACTGCGCCGCGCCTTCGAGGAGCTGAAGGCACGGCTGGAAGCCGAAGGCCTGTTCGACCCGGCACGAAAGCGCCCGCTGCCCGCCCACGTCCAGCGCCTGGCGGTGATCACCTCGCCTACCGGTGCGGCGGTGCGAGACGTATTGAGCGTGCTCGCCCGGCGCTTCCCGCTGCTGGAAGTCGACCTGCTGCCGTCGCTGGTACAGGGCGATTCGGCGGCGCCGCAGATCACCCGCCTGCTGCAGGCCGCTGACGCCAGCGGCCGCTACGACGTGATCCTGCTGACCCGCGGTGGCGGCTCGCTGGAAGACCTGTGGGCGTTCAACGATGAAGCACTCACCCGTGCGGTGGCCGGCAGCCGCACGCCGGTGGTGTCTGCGGTGGGTCACGAAACCGACTTCAGCCTCACTGATTTCGCAGCAGACCTGCGCGCGCCGACCCCGTCGGTGGCCGCCGAACTGCTGGTGCCCGACCAGCAGGACCTAGCTCGCCGCCTGCGCCGTGACGCAGCGCGCCTGCAGCAGCTGCACCGGCATGCGCTGGGCCAGGCGATGCAGCGCGCGGACCGCCTGCTGCTGCGGCTCAATGCCTGCAGCCCACAGGCCCGGCTGCAGCTGCTGCAACGGCGCCATGCCGACCTCGGCCGGCGCCTGCAGGCGGTACGCCAGCAGCAGGGGCAGCAACGTACGGCGCGCCTGCGGCATGCGGCGGCGGTGCTGCGCGGGTTCCATCCGCAGCGCCAGCTGGAAGGCCTGCGGCGCCGCCTGCTGGCCCTGCGCGGACGCCCGCAGGCCGCAATGCAGCGCCAACTGCAGAACGACGCGCTGCGGCTGCGTGGACTGGCCCGTTCCATGGAAGCGGTCAGCCCGCTGGCGACGGTGGCCCGTGGCTACAGCATCCTGACCCGCACCGACGATGGCCAGCTGGTCCGCAGCGTGAGCCAGGTCCAGCCCGGCGATGCCGTGCAGGCCAAGGTCGGCGATGGGGTCATCGACCTGCAGGTCACCCGCACCCGGTCCTGACGGCCGCTGGCGGTCCTCCGCCCTACTGCCGCGCCTGTTCGCAGAACCGCTGGCGGTATTCCAGCGCCTTGGGCATCAACGCCTGCAGGTTCTGGATGCGCGTGCCTGGATTGGGGTGGGTTGAAGAGAACTCCGGCTGCGACTGCCCGCCGCTGGCCTGGCCCATGCGCTCCCACAGCGGCACCGCCTCGCGCGGATCAAAACACGCCGCCGCGGCCAGCATCAGGCCCACTTCATCGGCCTGCGTTTCATGCCCGCGTGCATACGGCAGCAGGTAGCCGTAGCCCATCGCCGCCATCACCATCTGCTGCTGTTGCGGGTCCATGCCACTGGCCGCGCCGGCCATCTGGCCGATCTGGGTCAGCTTCTGCTGGGCCATGCGCTGCGCACCATGGCGCAACAACGCATGGGCGATTTCATGCCCCATTACCACGGCCATCGCATCGCGCGTCTGCGCCACGGGCACCAGCCCGGTGTACACCGCCATCTTGCCACCCGGCAGGCAGAACGCATTGGCCTGGTCGGACTGGATCACGTTGACTTCCCAATCGAACCCGCGCGAGAAGTGTCCAGGCTTCAGCCCATGTTCTTCAGCCAGCGCGGTTTCCACCACGTCGACCTTGGCAATCAGCCGCTGGGCGATCTCACGCACGTCGCGCGATACCTGCGCATTCGGGTCCAGCGGCCGCTCCTGCGCCAGGATCTCCTGGTAGGCCTGCAGGCCCAGCGCCTTTTCCTGGTCCACGTCCAGGGTGCTGTCGATCAGCACCGACTCGCCGGTGTACGGATCCACCGACCGGTTGGAAAACCAGTAGAACGCGGCGTAGCCAGCGAAGGCCAGCAGCACCAGCCAACGGACATTGCCGAACAGGCCGCCGCGGCGAGGGCCCTGCTGCGAAGAACGGGAGAACGGATCGTTGCGCATCGACATGCGTCCTGGCCAGGCCCGCCGGGGCCGGCGGGTAACGGCTCATCCTAGCCCAGATGGCGTGCAGCTCAGATGCCGCGCACCAGCCGGAAGCCGATCCGCCCGCTGGTGGTGTCCGAATCCTGCGATTGCCGCCACGCCGCGCGGGTCTGTTCGGGGGCATTGGCCCAGTTGCCGCCGCGGATCACCCGCGCGCGGCAGCCCGGATTGAACCAGGCCGCGCCATCGGATGGCGCACGCCGATAGCTCGCGTGCCAGCAGTCGGCGACCCATTCACTGAGATTGCCGCCCATGTCATGCAGGCCCCAGGCATTGGGCTTGAACATACCCACCGGCGCGGCGCCCCAGTAGCCGTCGCCATAGCCGATGAAGGCGTTGGCCCAGCGCCGCCCGGTGGGCGAAACGTCAAGGCTGCCGGTGAAGTTGCCCGAGTCCGGCGGCGGCACCCCGGCATCGCCCCACGGATAACGGCCCGACGCCCCCGCGCGCGCCGCGTATTCGAACTCGGCCTCGCTCGGCAGGCGGTAAGAGCGTCCGGTCTGTTCGGACAACCAGTTCGCATAGGCTTCGGCGTCACGCACGCTGACATGCATCACCGGCTGGTTGGCCAGCGCACGGCCGCCGTCATAGTCCGATTGCCAGTCGACCCCGCTGCGGCGGATGAAGTTGCCGCTGCGCTCGTCATAGACGATGGAATGGCCTCGCCGGGTAGCCCGCGGGCGGGCATTGGCGGCCTTCACGAAACGGGCGAAATCGGCCACGGTCACCTCGGTCATGGCCATCGCGAAGCCGCGCTCGAAGCGCACGTAGTGGGACGGTCGCTCGGCGTCGCTGGCACCGGGTTCGTGCAGCCCGGCGCCCATCTGGAAGCCACCATGCGGCACCACTTTCATCCGGGGTCCGCGTCCACCATCGCGCAGCGGATCACTGAACACCTGGCCGGGGCGGAAGCTGCCGTAGTGCGTGGCCAGCTCGATGCGCTCGCGCAACAGCGCCACGTCGGCATTGCCCGGCAGGGCGATGCGCATGGCCTGCTCCAGCTTCTCGCCGGCCGCTTTCAGACCCTGCGGGGTGGCCAGATCCCGCAGTCCCTGCGCACGCAGGCTGGCCAGGGTGGCTGCACGGATCGCCTCGATCCGCTCGAAGGCATCGGCGATGGTCGTCGCGGCATCGCGCACCTTGCTGGCTTCGGCCAGCCAAGTGCCGGCGGCGGCGAAATCCCCGGCCCGTGCGGCAATCTCGGCCCGCCCGATCAGCCCACTTTCCGCTGCTGCCAGGCCCTGTCGCGCACGCACGTTGTCGGGATCCAGGGCGAGCGCTTCGCGGAAGTTGACCAGCGCGCCGTCGCCATCCTCGCCGATCCGCCCGGCGCGCAGGTCGTCTTCGCCGGCACGGTTGAACGCTACCGTGCGCTGGGCCACTTCCACCTGCCGCTGCAATACACGCGCCTGCTCGTTGTCCGGGGCAATGGTCAGCAACACCAGTGCGATCTGGGCCGCTTCGGCCAGTGCCATGCGCTGCTGCTGCGGTTGCGCCAGCAACGCCTTGGCCTGCACCAGCAGCTGGCGCTGCGCCCGCTGCAGGCCATCACGGGCACGGCGATCCTGCGGATCCTGCTCCAGCAGGGCCAGCCACAGCGGAATGGCCGACTCGCTGGTTTCGAACAACTGGCCGTCACGCTGGGCCTGCTCGGCGCGGCGGCGCGCCTCGGCCCGCTTGTCGGGGTCGATGGCCACCGGCGGCGGCGTCCAGCGCTGCACTGTTTCGGCTTCGTCCTGGCCGCCGATGGTCACCGTGGCTTCGCCGCCGGCCTGGGCATCGCGCGCGCGCGGCGTCGATTCGGCCGATGTGGCAGCGGGCGCGCGTGGCGCCGGCGACGGCTCACCGCAGCCGGTCACCCCCAGCAGGCACAGGGCGGGCAACAGCAGGTACGGGCGCAGCAGACGCAAAACCAACTCCTTCAGGCCGGGGGTGCGGGCCGACGTTAGGCTATTCTCCCCTTCCTGAGCAAACGCGAGAAGTCGAACGCCCCGTGGCAATCTGGATCAACACCCCCGCAGAACTGCAGGCGCGGCAACAGCTGCGTCCCTCCCGCATCGGCCTGGACACCGAGTTCATCCGCGAGCGCACCTTCTGGCCGCAACTGGCCTTGGTGCAGATGGCCGTCGGCGATGAAGTCCTGCTCATCGATCCGCTGATCCCGGGCATGCCCGAGGCACTGGCGCCGTGGCTGACCGATTCCTCCATCATCAAGGTGATGCACAGCGCCAGCGAAGACCTTGTGGCGTTCAAACACACCTGCGGCGTGCTGCCGCGGCCACTGTTCGATACCCAGATCGGTGCTTCGCTGGCGGGAATCGGCGGGGGTATGGGCTACCAGAAGCTGGTGCAGGAAATCACCGGGGTGGCACTGGCGAAGGGCGAAACGCGCTCGGACTGGATGCGCAGGCCGCTATCGGATGCGCAGCTGCAGTATGCCGCCGACGACGTCGAGCACCTGTTTGCGCTGCACGATGCCATCGTGGCGAAGCTGGAAGCGCAGGGTCGCCAGCAGTGGCTGGCTGACGATGCCGAGCGTCTGCTGGCCAGCGTGGAGCATGACGAAGAGCGCTGGCCCCACCTGGGCATGCGCTCGGCGCAGTTCCTGGATGCACCGGCACAGCGCCGGCTGCTGCGCCTGCTGCGCTGGCGCGACCAGCAGGCACGTGCCAGCGACCGCCCGCGCAGCTGGATCCTGGACAACGAACTGGCCGCCACCCTCGCCCGCGTCCCGCCGGTGGACGAAGCGGCGCTGGGCAAAGTGTTCGACCAGTTCCCGAAGGCGCCGCGCAAGCTGGCAGGTGCGGTGTGGCAGGCGTTGACCACGCCGTTGGACGATGAGGCCGATGCGCCGCAGCTGCTGCAGGCCACCGATGCCAACAAGCAGGCGTTGAAGAAACTGCAGGAAGCGGTAGCGCAGGTGAGCCAGTCGCTGGGCCTGCCCGATGGCGTGCTGGCTTCGCGCAAGCACCTGGAAAGCTATCTGGGAAGCCGCACCTGGCCGGCCCCGCTGGCCGGCTGGCGGCAGCAGGTGCTGGAGCCGAAGCTGCAGCCGCTGCTGCCCTGAAGGACGGTCCCCGGTGGGTGACGACCGTTGGTCGTCACGCTTTCCGCGCCAGATCCAAAGCGGTGACGACCAACGGTCGTCACCCACCGATTGCCCGTCACCCACCGGCCGGCTGCCGCGTTACCAGTTCATGTTCAGCGAAACACCCACTGTGCGCGGTTCGTTGTACACCGCTGCCATGTAGTTCTCGATCACGCCCCTGAGGTTCTTCTCATTGGTGATGTTGCGCGCGAACAGTGCCACTTCGTAGGCGCCGTAGCCGCCGGAGTAACCCAGCTTCAGGCCGCCTTCGAAATCACCCTTGGAGTTGAATTCGGCCGTGTCGTACAGCACGAAGCTGGTGTAGCCCTGCTTGTTCCAGTCCGTGGATACGAACACGGTGCCGGCATCGCTCACCGGGAAATCGTAGCGGGCGGCCAGGTTGATGCCGTACTTCGGCGCGTTCGGCAGCGGGTTGCCGTCGATCTGCGCGAAGGTATTGGCACCGACCTTGATGGTCGGGTCGTTCACGGTGCACACCACCACGCCGTTCAGCGCACACACCTGCGCGTACACCCGGTCATCCTGGACTTCGCTGTGCAGCAGACTGACGCCCGCACTCAGGGTCAGGTTCGGAATCGGACGCAGTTCCATATCCGCTTCCAGGCCGTAGGCGCGCGCCTTGTCCGCGTTGAACAGCACGCCATTGCCATCCGAATCATTGCCGTTGAGCTGGATGTCGTTGACCTGGTAGGTGAAGGCGGTCGCGTTCAGGCGCAGGCGATTGTCCCACAGCGTGCTTTTGACGCCGGCTTCCCAGGACAGGATCGTCTCCGAATCAGCCGTGGTGAAGTCCGAGTTGAACACCGCCGAACGGCCCTGGATGGTCGGTCCGCGGAAGCCGCGCGCGACCTTGGCATACACGCCCACCTGGTCGTTGATCTGGTACATCGCGCTCAGGTCCCAGCTCGGCGTGGTGTCGCTCATCTCCACGTCAGTGCGACCGCGGTAGGTCACCGCACCGGCTGCGGTGTCGGCGGTCTTCAGCAGGCGGGTGCGCTTCTCATCGCGGGTCTGGCGCAGGCCCGCGGTCAGCGTCAGCTGGTCGGTGGCCTTGTAGCTCAGCTGGCCGAAGCCGGCAACAGAGGTATTGGTATTACGCAGGCGCACCCAGTTGTTGGGATTGCGCGCGGCGCCCTGCAGGAACCAACCGCGCTGGTAGAAGTCGGTGATATCGCGGCCATCGAAGTAGAACAGGCCTGCCTGCCAGCTCAAACGATCATCGCCCATGCTGGCCAGGCGGACTTCCTGGGTCCACTGGTCGAGATCGCGCACCTGGCCCATCGACTGGCCGAAGCCATTGGCCACGCCGTTGACCGGGAAGTTGGCCGCCGCGCCGCCGTCGGTGTCACCGCGGCTGTAGCCGGACGTGGTTTCGTAGGCGGTGATCGAGGTCAGTTCGACCGCGCCGAAATCGTAGGTCGCCTTGAGCGAGCCACCATAGGTCTTGTAGGCCTGCGGGTTGTTGGCGGCCTCGTCGTAGGCTACGCGGTCGCGCGCGGCGATCGGCTGGTTGGAGCCCTTGACCATGCCACCGCGCAGGAACAGCGTGGAGGTACCTTCGTAGTCCCGCGCATGCGCCGAAGCCAGCACGGAGAAGTTCTCGGTGGGGGTCAGCAGCAGCTGGGCGCGCACGTTGCGGTCGTCGAAGCCGCCCATTGCATCTTTGCGCGGCGCCATCGTGCCATCGGCGCTGGGACCGGCATAGGTATTGTCCACGTAATCATCGCGGTGCTGGTACAGCGCCGAAACGCGGAACGCCGCCACCTCGTTGATCGGGCCGCCCAGGCCAGCATCCACCGCGACGCTGTTGTTCGTTCCGTAGCTGGCATTGACCCGGCCGCTGGCGTCCTGGCTCGGCTTGATGCTGTCGAACTTGACGATGCCGGCGGTGGTGTTGCGACCGAACAGCGTGCCCTGCGGGCCACGCAGCACTTCGATCTGGTCCACGTCGTAGACCGGGTTGGACTTGAGCACCACATGTTCCAGCACCACGTCGTCCTGGATGATGGACACCGGCTGCGAGGCACCCAGGTAGAAATCGATGTTGCCCAGGCCACGGATGTAGAAGCGCGGGAAGATGCGCCCGGTGGTGGTCTCGGCGTAGAAACCCGGCACCCGGCCGGACAGCGCCAGCAGGGTGTCATCGCCGCCGGCGGTGTAGTCGCGCAGCTGCTCGCCCTGCACTACGCCGACCGACACCGGCACGTCCTGCAGGTTCTGCTCGCGGCGTTCGGCGGTCACGGTGATGGCATCCAGCGCAGTGGCGCTGGTCGGGGCGGCAGCCTGCTGCGCGAAGGCCGGGGCGACCAGGCCCACGGACAATGCGGCGCATGCCAGCGCCAACGGATGACGACGGAAGATTCGGTGGTTCAGATGCATGTACGGGACTCGAGGGAGCGTCCGTGCGGCCTGCGCGAGCCGGGCGGATGAGGAAATCAAAGCGCGCAGGCGCACAGTATGGCGGCCACGTTTCAATCCCGTGGCAGCCCCCGCTCCTTACCGCCGCGATTACGCCGTTACCACCGTCCCACGCGCCAGCACGAAGCGCGCCGCCGCTTCGCGCAGCGACGCCGCCTGTGCGGTCATCGACTGCGCCGAGGCGGAGGTCTCCTCCACCAGCGCCGCGTTCTGCTGGGTGACTCCGTCCATCTGCACGATGCTCTGGTTGACCAGCTCGATGCCGGCGGCCTGCTCGCGCGATGCCAGCGCAATGCCGCCAATCGCCGCACCCAGCTCACCCACCGCGGTCACCACCTGCTGGATCGTCTCGCCAGCCTGCGCGGCCAGCGCACTGCCGGCGCCGACCTGCTCCACCGATTCGTCGATCAGCCCCTTGATCTCGCGCGCCGCCTGCGCCGAGCGCTGCGCCAGCGTGCGCACCTCGCTGGCCACCACGGCAAAACCGCGCCCTTCTTCACCGGCACGAGCCGCTTCCACCGCCGCGTTCAGCGCAAGGATATTGGTCTGGAAAGCGATGCCGTCGATCACCGTGGTGATGTCGGCGATGCGCCGCGAGGACGCTTCGATCAGGCGCATGGTGCGCTCCACCTCGGCCACCGCCTCACCGCCCTGCGATGCCACGCCGGTGGCCTGCACTGCCAGCTTGTCCGCACGTACCGCGTGGTCCGCGCTCTGGCGCACCGCCGCGGTCATTTCTTCCATCGATGCGGCCGACTCTTCCAGGTTCGCTGCCTGCTGTTCGGTCCGGCGTGACAGGTCTTCGCTTGCCGAGGCGATTTCCGCCGCCGCCGCCGACACGCCATCGGCCGATCGCTGGATGCCGGCGATGATGCTGCCCAGGCTGGTCACGGTCTGGTTGGCGTCGTCGCGCATTTCGGCGAACACGCCCTGGAAATCACCTTCGATACGGCTGCGCAGGTCGCCCCGCGCCAGGTTGCGCAGCAGGTCGGACAGCGCCGCCAGGTTGTGGTCGGCCGTGGTCATCAGGGTGTTCAGCCCTTCCACCATGACCCGGAAATCATTGTCGAACGCTTCAGCGTCACCGCGCGCGCTGAAGTCACCGGCCGCAGCGGCCGCGACCAGCCGCTTGATCTCACCGTTGATGGCCTGCAGGCGGGCGCGCACGCCGTTGACCGACGCACTGATCCGGGCCTTCTCGCCCGGCAGTTCCTGCATCGAAGCGGACAGGTCACCGGCGGCGTACTCCTGCACCAGCTCGACCATCTCCAGCGTGGTGCGCACGTGGGCATCCACCAGCGCGTTGGTGCCT
The DNA here is from genome assembly GCF_014841975.1 of Stenotrophomonas sp. CFBP 13724. Classification (NCBI taxonomy): domain Bacteria; kingdom Pseudomonadati; phylum Pseudomonadota; class Gammaproteobacteria; order Lysobacterales; family Lysobacteraceae; genus Stenotrophomonas; species Stenotrophomonas sp. CFBP 13724. The sequence continues at coordinate 935,122 of NZ_JACYUW010000001.1, read as the reverse complement.
TCCACCATGCCGCGGAATGCACCCTGGAACGCGTCGGCATCGATGCGGTGGCTGATGGTGCCTTCGGCGTGGTGCTGGGCCATGCGGTCCTGTGCGGCAGTGACGCTGCGCAGGGTGGACTGCATCTGGCGCATGGACGACAACAGTCGCCCCACTTCATCCGGGCGGCGCTGCGGGATCTCGCGGTCCAGCCGGCCCGCTGCCACGTCCAGGGCCACCTGTTCGGCCTGCTGCAAGGGGCGAGCCAGCAACCGGCGCATGGCCAGCACGGTCGCACCGATCACCGCCAGCAGGGCCAGCGCGGAGATGCCGGCGATCTGCAGCAGCAGCGTGTGCAGCACATCCTGCAGTACCGACACCGGCTCCATGCCCAGCACCATCCAGCGCCACGGCGCATGCGCCTGTGCGGAAACGAAATAGCCGCGGGTGTCCTTGCCATCGGCGCTGCGCACCTGCAGCGTGGCCGATGCCTGGCGCCCTTCCAGCAGCGCCTGCAGCAGCGGCAGGTCTTCGGCCACTACGTGCTCGCTGATCTTGCCGCCTTCACCGGTGGGCGCGGCGATCACCTTGCCGAAGCCCTCGCCCGGGCGCGTGTCGATGGCCATGAAGTAGCCGTCCTTGCCCAGCGTGGAATCGCGCAGGCTGGCCTTCAGGGCGGCCAGGCCGGCGGACTGGTCCTGGCCGACGAAGGCGATGCCGACCACCGCACCGGCCGCATCCTTCAGCGGCATGTAGTGGGTCATGTAGTCCGTGCCGAACAGATGCGCCGGGCCACTGAAGGCTTCGCCGGCCATCATCTTCGGGTACGCCAGGTGGGCATGGTCCAGCTTGGTGCCCAATACGCGTTCGCCGGCGGCATTGCGCAACGAGGTCGCCACCCGCACGAAGTCGTCGCCATCGCGCACGAACACCGTCGCCACACCGTCGGTGGAGGCGGCGAAACGATCCACCGCCGGGTCATCCAGCGCCAGCGGGCTGCCACCGAACATCAGCTGGGGCGCGACCTGGCCGGCCACCTCCACGCTGCGCGCGGTATCCACGGCGGCATCGCCGGCCGGCAGCGAGGCGCGGAACAGTTCGGCCATGTGCGCGGTGCTCTGGCTGAGGCTGCGGTCGTACAGCGCCACCGAATCCCGCATCAGGCTGGCCGAGGTGTCCAGCCCGGCCTGCACGCGCGTCTGGTAGCTGGCGGCGGTCTGCCGGTAGATGAGCAGGGCAAGCAGCACGAAGGCAGCGGCGGTGATGGCTGCAAGCAGGATCGCCAGACGGGAAGAAATGGACAGCGTGGAACCGGTGGCGGCAGAAGTCGTCATCGAGAGGCACTTGATAGGAAGGGGGTCGCGCTGGGCGTCACACTTTTATCGGCACCATTCTGGTCCTCTTTAGCTCCCGAACGACCAAATTTCCGCCACCGTTCAGCATCCAAGCAATTGATTTGCCGCGGGAAGGGCGCTGGAATCGGTTACATGGGGTCGAGCTCACTCCGAGAGTACGACCCGCCCAAAACCGCTCTCGTCGTCCAGCGCGCTGACCGTGTGCAGCTGATCCAACCGGAAGTCACGCACCCCATCGGTGCAATCCAAACGTAGGAATTCTTCCTTGGCCGCTGTACTCACGGTGGTCAGCGCGCGCCCCTCCACCTGCGTGCCATCGGCCAGCTCCACCCGGAGGCGAAGGCGGCGCAGGCAGGCGATCTCCAGATGGTCGTGCAGGTCACACGAAATCGGGCGGTAAGGTTCCATCGGTTTCTTCCAACGGTGGCGGCACAGGCGCGTCGATGTCCCACTTTCTGTCCGCACGTGCGGGCTTGGCAAGCATCCGGCAGTTGGATAGACTCAGTTCCACTGTGGGGCCATAGCTCAGCTGGGAGAGCGCGTCGTTCGCATCGACGAGGTCAGGAGTTCGATCCTCCTTGGCTCCACCACGAATTGAAACGGAAAGCCCCGGGATCGCTCCCGGGGCTTTTCTCGTTCAGGCCGGCTCACCGCTGCCATCCTTCCGATCGGGCTTCTTGGTGTGGTCATCACGGACCTTCTGGTCCTGCTGTCCCTGGCGCTGCTTCGCCACGTCGTCCTGGCGCTGGTCCTGCTGGCTTTCCTGTACGCCGGCCCGGTCTTCCTGCTCGTTCTTTTCGGTACCCATTCTGCGTGCCTGCTCGTTGTAGTGTGTCGGGGCACTCCACGCTATCGGCGCCGCCGTGATGTACAGATCACGAGGCGGCGACCGACCGTTCAGCACGGTTGGCGCGGTCACCTGGGCGCGGCACAATGGCGGCCCACACTGGAACAAGGATGTCCCATGCGCCTGGCCCTGCTGCTCCCTGCCCTGCTGCTCAGCGTGGGCTGTGCCCACCGCAGCGTCGTCGCCCCGCCGATGACGGCCGCCGGCCTGATCACCCCGGCCGAAGCGGTGCATGCCGCCAATGATGACCCGCGCTACGGCATCAGTGGCACCTTCCTGGTCACCGTGCGCAATGTGGACCTCACCGAGCACGGGCTGTACCTCAACAGCGAAGCCGACTACCGCCACCAGGCCAACCTCACCGTGTGGCTGGCACCCGGCCAGGCCGATACGCTGCGCGCGCAGCTGGACAACCTGCCGCTGGAACGCCTGGTCAACCGCCGCCTGCTGGTACAGGGCACTGCGCGGCGCCAGAAGATCGTCTTCAGCACAGATGGCATCCCCAGCGACAAGTATTACTACCAGACCCAGCTGCGGCTGAACGACCCGCGCCAGGTCCGCTTCGCGCCCTGAAAGCGCTCACTCCAGCTTGACCTTCCGCTTGCAGAAGTTGTATCCCTGCGGCAAGCAGAAGAACGGCGGCAGTCCATCCACGGTGTCTTCGCGGCACGGGATGCGCCCGTCGCCCAGCACTGGAACTGCGCGAAAGCAAACTGCACGCGGTGGCCCACGCCGAGATCTGAGGGTAGTGACGGCCGCTGGCCGTCATTTCCGGTAACGGCCAGCGTCGGTAGTGGAAGTGGCCTTCGACGGTACGCGCAACCAGACGGGATGAGATGCCTGAAAAATCAGCATCCCAGTGCCGTGCACGCTATCGGCGACGAAGGATCAAGCACTTGCGCGCGCATGAGCGATGCGGAGACACCATTGTGAAGTTTTTTATTCAAAAAGCTTGCCGAAACCGCGTGACCTCCGTAATATGCGCCTCCTCGGCAGCGACATCGCTGTCAACGAAACAAGTGGCCGAGTAGCTCAGTTGGTAGAGCAGGGGATTGAAAATCCCCGTGTCGGCGGTTCGATTCCGTCCTCGGCCACCATTGTTTTTGAAGGGTCTGCAGAAATGCAGGCCTTTTTTTTCGCCTATTGTGCGGGTCTGCGCGGATGGGCCGCGCGACCTGCCCTACCCAGCCAGATCGCCAGGCAGAGCCGCGTTGAATCGGCTCCAACTGCGGCCGGATGTCCAGCACGCGCGTCACGCCCAGCACGTTGTCGTAGTGCAACGGGCGCGAGCCAATCAACTGCCGTCGCATGGCATCGTCGCTCAGTCCGTATTCGTCATCGCAGCGGATCATCTGCAGGCGATCTTCCACGTAAGCGACAGATGCATCACCCGGTGTCGGTTGGTGGGCGGGCTTTCGCATCAACTCATCCGTCGTTCGAGTTGTGAAAAAGCGTCGTGATGCGAGCACCGCACACCGCCCTTCAGGCCTGCAGGCGTCGCCCTTGCAAGCCTTATACGCAACATATACGATTCGTATATTCCACAAAGAGTCCCCCCCATGGGCATCGTCAACATCGACGACGAACTGCACGACCAGCTTCGCCGCGCCTGCACCGTCAGCCATCGCTCGATCAACGCCCAAGCCAACTTCTGGATCAAGATCGGCATGCTCTGCGAACTGCACCCGGAACTGAGCTACCAGCAGATCGTCGCCGAGCAGCTGCGCAGCGCCGGCGTGCAGACACCGCGGTTGGCCGAGCGCCACACATGATCAAGAGCGCCCGGGAAATCGAACTGATGGCGCAATCCGGCGCGCTGCTGGCCCAGGTGTTCGACCACCTGGACACGCTGGACCTGCGCGGCCGCAGCACGATGGACATCAACAATCTGGTCGAGCGGATGATCGTTGAAGAGCTGCACGCGCGTCCGGCCAGCAAGGGCCAGTACGACTTCCCGTTCGTGCTCAATACCTCGATCGATGACGTGGTCTGCCACGGCATGCCCTCCGCCGACGACGTGCTGCGCGAAGGGCAGATCGTCAACCTGGACATCACACTGGAGAAGAACGGGTTCATCACCGATTCCAGCACCACCTATCTGGTTGGCGAGGTGCCCTACCCGGCCCGGCGACTGGTGCAGGCCACGTATCAGGCCATGTGGAAAGGTATCGCTGCGGTACGTCCCGGCGCGCATACCGGTGACATCGGCCATGCCATCGCCCGCTTCGCGCGCGGACAGGGCTATACCGTGGTCAAGGAATACTGCGGCCATGGCATTGGCCGTGAAATGCACGAAGAACCGCAGATCCTGCATTACGGCCATCGCGGCACCGGCGTGGAGCTGCAGGAAGGCATGGTGTTCACCATCGAACCGATGCTCAACCAGGGCAAGGCGGCGATCCGCCACCAGCCCGACGCGTGGCCGGTGCATACCCGCGACGGCAAACTCTCCGCCCAGTTCGAACACACGGTGGCGGTTACTTCCGCCGGCGTGCGCGTGCTGACGTTGCGCAAGGGCGAGCGCGCGCCGAAGTAACTCCTGTACAAGACAGCGCCGCCCCGCGCCGTTTTCCCGCGTGTCCCCGCCCGAGGCGACGACACGCAGCAGCCCTGGGTCAGGCCGGACCGAACCCGCGGGTGGTCTTCTTTTCGCTCTTTTCCGCCTTCTTTTCCTTGGCGGTCTTGGCAGGTTTCTTCTTCTGCTCTTTCTTCTTGTCCAGACCCTTGCTCATTGCGGTAATCCTTTTGTCGGTAGCGACGGCGCGAGCATGCCACATCTGCCAGCCGCCAAGGCGTCGGACGCCTTTCGCGACGTGCTTCACGTCACCCTCGACGCGGCAACCGCTAAGCTCGGGCGGTCGCCACACGAGCCATGCCGATGCCAACCCTGCCTTCCCTGCGCCGTGCCTGTGCGCTTGCCCTGCTGCTGCCCCTGGCCAGCCTCGCACACGCCGCCGAACCGGTGCGCGCGGTGGATACGCTGGATATCGACCGCTATGCCGGGCAGTGGCACGAAATCGCCCATCTGCCGGTGTCCTTCCAGAAGAAATGCGTCGGGGACATCACGGCCACCTACGGGCTGCGCAGCGATGGCCGCATTTCGGTACTCAACGGCTGCCGGGTCGAGGACGGCACCCGAATACAGGCCGAAGGTGTCGCACGCCCGGTCAAGGGCGAACCGGGTCAACTGGAGGTCCGTTTTGCCCCCGACTGGCTGTCCTGGGTGCCGCTGGTCTGGGCCGATTACTGGGTGATCGCGCTGGATCCGGACTACCAATGGGCGGTGGTCGGCGAGCCGGACCGCAAGTACCTGTGGATCCTGTCGCGCTCGCCGAGCATGGAACGCGGGCAGTTCGAAGCGCTCAAGGCCCGGGCCGAAGCGATGGGCTACGACCTGGCTCCGTTGAAGGTTCTCGCGCCACTGCGCTGATCCGCCGGCCGCGCCGCGTGCTGCCCAACCCCACCTGACGCCCCCGTGCCCGCCCGCTGCCACTGGCAGCGGTGCGCGTTAATCTCTTGCGTTCAGGTGAGTGCCTGTGCACGCCACCATACGCCGTAGTATCTTTCTCTCCACGCACCCCTTCCGCGAGGACCTGCGCCATGCTCCACCGCTTCCGTTTCATCCTGATCGTCCTGTCCGTCCTCGCCCTTGCCGCCTGTGGCGAGAAGGTGGTCAAACGCGTTTCCGAACCGGCCAGCAGCCTGCAGCAACTGACCGTCAACGTCGATGGCAGCTGGAAGGTGGCCCTGCGCCTGCAGAACTTCAGCTCCATGCCCATGCGCTTCGATGACGTTGCCCTGAAGCTTTCGGTCGGCGATGCCGAGGCCGGCACCCTGAGTGCCAAGCCCGGCGTATCGATCGGCGGCGCATCGGCCGATGTGATCGAACTGCAGCTGCAGCCGGCCGCCCAGGCCCGCCTGATAGTGGCCGACGCGCTGGCCAGCAACCACACGCTGGCCTACACGCTGGAAGGGTCGGTGTCGGCCACGCCGGAAGAAAAGAAACAACGCACGTTCCAGATCAACAACCGCAGCACCCTCAACCACGCCCCGGGCCTGCCCGGCGTGCTGCGCTGAGGCGACGCACTTTCATCGCCGCGCCACGCCCCCGCCCCCTGATCGAGATGCTTCAACGATGAGCAGCTATACCGCCCCGCTTTCCGACCTGCGTTTCGCCCTGCATGACGTGCTCAAGGTAGAGCCGCTGTTCGCCCGCCTGGGCTTCACCGACGCCACCGCCGACGTAGTGGATGCCGTGCTGGAAGAAGCCGGCCGCTTCAGCGCTTCGGTGCTGGCACCGCTGAACAGCGTGGGCGATGAAGTGGGCTGCGTGCTCGACCAGGCCAGCGGCGAGGTCACCACCCCGCCCGGTTTCAAGGCGGCCTATGACCAGTTCGTGGAAGGCGGCTGGACCGGCCTGACCGCCTCGCCGGAGGTCGGTGGACAGGGCCTGCCGCACACCCTGGGCGTGCCGCTCAACGAGATGATCAACGGCGCCAACCTGGCGTGGGGCAACTTCCCGTTGCTGTCGCACGGTGCGATCGAGGCGCTGAAGCAGCATGGCGAAGCGTGGCAGCACGACGCCTTCCTGAAGCCGCTGATCGAAGGCCGCTGGACCGGCACCATGTGCCTGACCGAACCGCATTGCGGCACCGACCTGGGCCTGCTGAAGACCAAGGCCGAGCCGAACCCGGACGGCAGCTACCGCATCACCGGCACCAAGATCTTCATCACCGCCGGCGAGCACGACCTGACCGACAACATCGTGCATCTGGTGCTGGCCAAGCTGCCCGATGCGCCCCCGGGGGCGAAGGGCATTTCGCTGTTCGTCACCCCGAAGTTCAAGGTCGACCGCGACGGGAACGTCGGCGAGCGCAACGCACTGCGCTGCGGTTCCATCGAGCACAAGATGGGCATCAAGGGATCGGTCACCTGCGTGATGAACTTCGACGGCGCCGAAGGCTACCTGGTCGGCCAGCCGCACAAGGGCCTGCAGGCAATGTTCACCATGATGAACACCGCACGCCTGGGGGTGGGCCTGCAGGGCATTGGCCTGTCCGAGCGTGCCTACCAGAACGCGCTGAAGTATTCGCGCGAGCGCCTGCAGTCGCGTTCGCTGAGCGGGGCCAAGTTCCCGGACAAGCCGGCGGACCCGATCCTGGTGCACCCGGACGTCCGCCGCATGTTGCTGACGATCAAATCGTTGGTGGAAGGCAGCCGCCTGCTGGCACTGCACGCGGCGACCCTGATCGATGTGGCGCACAGCGCGCAGGACCCGGCCGAGCGCGAACGCGCAGACACCCTGGTGAGCTTCCTGACCCCGATTTCCAAGGCATGCCAGACCGAATGGGGCATCGAGAACACCTACAACGCGCTGCAGTGCTTTGGTGGCCATGGGTACATCCGCGAACACGGCATGGAGCAGCTGGCCCGCGATGCGCGCATCACCACGTTGTATGAAGGCACCACCGGCATCCAGGCGCTGGACCTGATCGGCCGAAAGACCGCCTCCAGCCAGGGCGCGGGCCTGAAGCTGTTCCTGGCTGAGATCGAGACGTTCGCCAAGGCGCATGAAGGTGATGAGGCGCTGGCGGAGTTCATCGCACCGCTGCGGGCGAAGGCCGCCGAATGGGGTGGGCTGACGATGGACGTGCTGAAGCGCGCGGCTGCCAGCCCGGATGAGCTGGGTGCCGCCAGCCACGATTACCTGTTCTATTCCGGGTATGTGGTGCTGGCTTACTGGTGGGCCCGCAGCGTGGCCGCGGCCGATGCCAGCGGCCAGACGGCGGCGTTCAAACTGGCCAAGCGGGAGACCGCGCGGTTCTACTTCGCGCGCGTGCTGCCGCGCACGCTGGGCCATGCTGCCGCCATCCAGGCCGGTGCGGATTCGCTGATGGCGATGGACGACGCGCGCTTCGGCGCCTGAGACAGGGCAACGGCCGAAGCATGACGGCCAGCGGCCGTCACTACCGGGCCGTGGCCTGCATTCCTCTGGAGAAAAGCCCCCTTCTGTTGAAGGGGGCGCGCCGACAGGCGGGGGTAGAGGAAGAATGCGCGGGCATTTTGTGTACTCCCCCGCGCTGCAAGCTCAGGGGAATACACAAAATGCAAACATTCGGGTATAAGCTGTTATCCCGATGGAGACAGACACTACACGCTTGGGTCTGATCACTACCGGAGCTGCCTTTCCCGCTCCGGACGCCGGGTCATCGCCCGGGCCCAGCCCCCTGCACCGCCCCGGCAGTGTCCGCCTGCTCTCCCTTGATGCCCACGGTCGTGTCCTTGACTGGATCAACTGGCAGGATGCCTCGTGTCTGTATGCACGTGGCGCGGTGGCCTGGACCCTCGGCGACCCCTGCCTGCACATCCACGGCGGGACCAACCGGCTAAGCGGGCTGCGCAGCGGCCTGGACCTGCATCCGATCATCGCCACCCGTGGCCATGCGCGTTCCCGCGCCCCCGACCCCACCCCCAACCTCACCAATGCCGCGCTCTTCGCGCGCGATGCGCATCTTTGCCTGTACTGCGGCCAACAGCATTCGCGTCCCGTTCTCACCCGCGACCATGTGATGCCCCTGTCCAAGGGCGGCCTGGACGTCTGGGAAAACGTGGTCACCGCCTGCTTCCACTGCAACTCGCGCAAGAGCAACCGGACCCCGCAGCAGGCGGGCATGCCCTTGCTGGCCGTGCCTTTCCGGCCGAGCTGGATCGAACACCTGATCCTCTCCAACCGCAACATCCTGGCCGATCAGATGACGTTCCTGAAGGCACAGCTGCCGAAGAAGTCCAAGCTTTCCGCGTGAAGCCACGCGCGGCCAAACTCACTGCGCGCTCACGCATGTCGGGGTCTGCTTGCTCCACCCCGGTTTGAGCGCGAAAATAGCCGGTCAGCACAAGTACGAACATGATGATCGACTCTGCCCGCTATCCCCGCCTCTCGCGCATCCAGACACCGGAAGAACTGCGCACGTTCGACGAATCCGAACTGAGGGCCATCGCCGACGAATTGCGCGCCTACCTGATCGAATCGGTTGGCCGCAGCGGGGGGCACTTTGCTGCCGGCCTGGGCGTCATCGAACTCACCGTGGCGCTGCACTACCTGTACCAGACGCCGCATGACCAGCTGGTCTGGGATGTAGGCCACCAGACCTATCCGCACAAGATCCTCACCGGCCGTCGCGACCAGATCCACACGGTCAAGCAGAAGGACGGCGTGGCGCCGTTCCCGAAGCGCGAGGAAAGCGAGTTCGACACCTTTGGCGTCGGCCATTCGTCGACCTCCATTTCCGCCGCGCTGGGCATGGCGATCGCACGCCAGCGCGAAGGCGATGACCGTCGCGTGGTGGCGGTCATCGGCGATGGCGCGATGACCGCCGGCATGGCGTTCGAAGCGCTGATGCACGCCGGCGGCATGGAACCTGAGCCGAACCTCCTGGTGATTCTCAACGACAACAACATGTCGATCTCCGAGGCCGTCGGCGGGCTGACCAAGGTGCTCGGCCGCGCCACCGGCAGCCGCACGCTCAATGCGCTGCGCGAAGGCGGCAAGAAGATCCTCGGTGACAAGCGCAACAACCCGGCGCGCTTCGTCAAGCGCTGGGAAGAACACTGGAAGGGCATGTTCGTGCCCTCCACCATGTTCGAAGAGATGGGCTTCCACTACACCGGCCCGATCGACGGCCATGACATGCCTGCGCTGCTGTCCACGCTGAAGACGCTGCGGACGCTGAAAGGCCCGAAGCTGCTGCACGTGCTGACCACCAAGGGCAAGGGCTACGAGCCGGCCGAAGGCGACCAGATCGGCTACCACGCGGTGGGTCCGTTCGATCCGGTCAAGGGCCTGGTGGCCAAGGGCGGGGCGAAGAAGCCGACCTATACCGATGTGTTCAGTGACTGGCTGTGCGACGCCGCTGCGGCCGACCCACGCATGCACGCCATCACCCCGGCAATGCGCGAGGGCTCCGGCCTGGTGCGCTTCAGCCGCGAGTATCCAGAACGCTACTTCGACGTGGCCATTGCCGAACAACACGCCGTGACCCTGGCCGCCGGCATGGCGACCCAGGGTGCCAAGCCGGTGGTGGCGATCTACTCCACCTTCCTGCAGCGCGCCTATGACCAGCTGGTGCACGACGTGGCGATCCAGAAGCTGGACGTGCTGTTCGCCATCGACCGCGCCGGCGTGGTCGGCCCGGACGGCGCCACCCATGCTGGCAACCTGGACCTGAGCTTCCTGCGCTGCGTGCCGAACATGGTGGTGATGGCCCCATCCAACGAGGCCGAATGCCGGCAGATGCTGAGCACCGGCCTGCAGTACGCCGGCCCGGCCGCGGTGCGCTATCCGCGCGGCAGCGGCACCGGCGTGGACGCTGGCAGCGATCTGTCCACCCTGCCGATCGGCAAGGGCGAGATCCGTGTGGAAGGCAGTCGCGTGGTCCTGCTGGCCTTCGGCAGCACCGTGCCGGCGGCCGAGGAAGTGGGCCGTGCACTCGGCTTGACCGTGGTCAACATGCGCTTCATCAAGCCGCTGGATCGCGAGCTGGTGCTGCAGCTGGCCGCACGCCACGACGGCTTCGTCACCATCGAAGACAACGTGGTGGCCGGCGGTGCCGGCTCGGCCGTGGCCGAACTGCTGAGCGCCGAGGACGTGCTGAAGTCGATCCTGCACCTGGGCCTGCCCGACAGCTTCCAGCATCATGCCAGCCGCGAAGACCTGCTGGGCGAAGCAGGCATCGATGCGGCGGGTATCCGTGCAGCCGTGCTGAAGCGCTGGCCGACCTTGCAGGCCGGCAGCGCGCCGCTGAGCGCGGCGGGCTGAACCCGGGACTGACGGCCGCTGGCCGTCAGCTGTTGCCGGGGTGGGGACGACCGTTGGTCGTCACGCTCTGGCCGCTGCGCTCGCCGAGCATGGCTCGGCGCTACCGCGGTAGTGACGGCCGCTGGCCGTCAGCTGTTGCCGGCGTGGGTGAGGACCGTTGGTCGTCACGCTCCGGCCGCTGCGCTCGCCGAGCATGGCTATGCCGGTCGTCCTGACCGGCACCCTCCGGGCCGTCGCAAGCGACGTTGGCAGCGGCTCCTGCCGCTGCCTGCGGCGCTACCCACGGCCGGATGACACGCGCGGTCAACGCACCATGAACTGCCCACGGCAGCCGTTGCTGACCCATACGCCGTTGCGATCCCAGCCCCAGCTCTGGCCCTCGATGCAGGCCGTGCCGGACTTCTGCTTCACCAGGCGGGCATCCTGGCGGATGGTGACGTTGCAGCGGCGCTGGCGACGGTCATTGGAATCGCAGTCGATCACCTGGCCGGACGAACCCCAGCCATTGCCGTTGCCATTGCCGCCGCCCCAGTTGCCCCCACCGTGGCCGGGTCGCGACGGACGCCCACGTTCACCGACAAACTCCGCGCGGCAGCCGTTGCTGACCCACACGCCGCCGCGTGACTGGCCCCAGCTGCGGCCTTCAACGCAGGCGGCACCTGACAGCTGGCGGACCAGCCGTGCGCGGCCGTCCAGACGGCATTCCTGATTGCGGTTCTTGATCGACTCACAGCGGATCGTGTTGCCCCCGCTGTAGCCATAGCGATCGTTGTCGCGATACTGCGCCTGCGCGGAGCCGGCAATGCCCGCGCCCACCAGCAAGGGGAGACAGACGGCCCACAGCATCGAAGGGCGGCGCGAAACAGACAGTTCCTGGGTCATCGTGGTGCGTCCTGGTGTGGCGGAATGAGCCGAGCATGGCGCAACCGGAAGGCCGCGCAAAGACAGCCCGCACACCCTCGGTCGCTGCCCATTCAAGTAGGCGAGCGGAAGCTGAACGAGTTCATCCGATTTCGGACCCGGCGCGCGGTGTCAGCCGTAACTGACGGTATCGACGAAGGCGTCGCTGACCTCCACGCGCACCGAGCAGGCCTGCCCGGTACGGGTGTGCAGCTCACGGGCCAGCGCATCGGCGAAATCGAACGCCGCACTGCCCTCGTGGAAGGAAATGGCTTCCGGCTTCTGCGGATGCAGCACGCGCCAATGGCGCTGCTCGTTCTGGACGCGGATCAACATAAGGTCTCTCTCCATGATCGGACGGGTTGCCATGAAGGCCGACGATCGCGGGCAGCTACCTTGCTACCGCTGTGCTTCGCCTGATCCATGACACCAATGGCCCCCGCCAGTTACGGAGGCTAGGGCAGATTCCAGTCGCACGGCATCAGGGTTTTCTGAAATTTCAACCGAAGCGGAGGGCCTCCACGACCGTGCCAAAGGCAGCCACCTGCACCGTCACCGCTGTGCCGGTGTGGCCGTGATGAGCCAGGGCCAGCGCTGCGGCGGCATCGAAAGCCTCTTTTCCGCAGATGAAATTCCGGGAACGCTCCCAGCTGGGATGCACGACACGCCAGTGGCGGCTGATGTTCTGGACGACGATGACCATGGACGGGCTCTCCGGATTGCAGCGGGGGCGCCATAAGCGACAGCGCCATGCATGCAGCCTAGGTCGCCGCCCCTGGGAGACCCATCGTTCCGGTCTGAATTGCCCTGCCCTCACATGACTGACGCTGTTCACGAGCCCGATTCCGTGATGCTTGTCACGGCGCTTTAACCATTTCACACTACGTACACCTTAGGGGGCCCCTTCCACATGCGCACCTTTCTGTACCAGCGTCCTTCCCTGCTCAAGTTCTACTTCGGCGCCAGCTATGTGATCCTCGTCGAGGAGCTGATCCGCGCATCGCTGTTCTGACACGCCGGTGGACGCCGCGCCCGGCGCATTGAACAATCACTGGCTCCAATGCCTGCGTGAGTGTTCCATGTCCGACCTGCCTGCCCTGCCCGTCCTGCAACCCGGCCGCTACCGCCATTTCAAAGGCGGCCTGTACGAAGTCCTGGACGTGGTCCGCAGCAGCGAGACCCTGCAGCCGATGGTGCTTTACCGCGCACTGTATGGCGAAGGCGGCCTGTGGGTGCGCCCCTATGCGATGTTCGTGGAACAGGTGGACCGCGCGGACGGTAGCCAGCCGCGTTTCGCCCGCCTCGACGATTGACCGTCAGGCCGACACCGCCGCATGATCGGTGCATCTCCCGGCGGATGTCCCGATGCGTAACGCGTGCCTGGCCCTGATGGTTTGTTCCACGCTCTTCGTCAGTGGCGCCGTGCAGGCACAACAGGCCGACGAACCGCCGTCGTTTGATCGCCCCGGCATCGGCCTGGGCACCGGCATCGTGCCGCGCGGCGCGCTGGCACTGGAGCTGGGACTTCCCTCCCATGAACGCGATCGCGATGCCGATGGTCTTCGCACCGAACAGCTCTCCGGCGAGGTGACGCTGCGCACCGGCCTGTTTGAACGCTGGGAACTGCAGTTTTCCGGATCGCCCTGGCAGCGCCAGCGCAGCCGTTTATCCGGCATGGCCAGCACGCGCGCACAAGGCGGCGGCGATGCACAACTCGCCCTGAAGTGGGCACCGCCGACCGGTAGCGAGACCGACCGCTGGGCACTGCTGGGGTCGGCCACGGTGGCACGCGGCGACGCAGCATTCAGCGAGGGGCGCCAGTACGCGCTGGCAGGCAGTTATGAGCATGACTTCAGCGACCAGTGGACCGGTGCACTGTATGCCAGCCACAGCCGCGGTGACGGCGAGCGCAGCACGGTGTGGTCGCCCAGCGTATCGCTGGCCCTCACGCCCCGGCTGTCTGCATTCGTGGAGGCTGGGGTGACCAAGGAACACGGCGAGCCACGGGAAACGGTGGCCGGTGGCGGGGTGACCTGGATGTGGACCGATCGGGTCCAGTTGGATGCGTCGTTTGATGCCGGTCTGGACGCCCACAGCCCGGACCTGCAGGCCGGGCTCGGGATTTCCGCGTACTTCGACTAAGCGTACCGACGAGGATCAGCACGTCAGGCAGGCTTTACCACGGTGCGAACATGGTGACCCCTACGATCACCAGCACCACGGCCAACGCGATCATCAGGTAATGGCTCTGGCGCCAGGAGGGTTTCGGTTTTCCAGGGGTATTCATGGGTAGTGCTCCAATGCGTTGGCTTACCCCCACAGAGTGCGTTACATCCGGCATCGGCGAAGTGCACGCCGCGTGCAGGCCGCGTCAGCATCATGCGTCCCCGGCCTGCACGAAAAAGGCCCGCGCTTCACGGCGCGGGCCTCTCGTTCCTGCCTCAGTGCGGCGTTACCTGCGGGTGCCGTCCAGCCAGTTCGGTCCCTTGTTCTTCAGGAAGAAGATATAGACCACCAACGACACCGCAATCACCGCGGTGATGTAGATGACGAACTCATTGACGCGACCAGCCTTCAGCGCGCCCTGGTACAGCAGCGGCGCGGTGCCGCCGAACAGTGAGTTGGCCAGCGCGTAGCCCAGGCCGACGCCCAGTGCGCGGATGTGCGCCGGGAACAGTTCAGCCTTCACCACCGCGTTGATCGACGTATAACCGGTCAGGATGACGAAACCGGTGGCCAGGATCAGGAACGCCGACAGCGCCGAGGTCTGCTGCGGTAATGCGGTGACCAGGTACCAGGTGTACAGCACGCCACCGACACCGAAGAACACCAGCAGGCTCTTGCGGCCGATGCGGTCGGACAACAGGCCACCCAGCGGCTGCAACAGCATCAGGAAGGTCAACACACCCAGGTTGATCAGCGTGCCGGTGATCACGTCGTCACCGGCGAAGGCGGTCTGGATCATCTTCGGGCCGTTGATGGTGTAGGTGTAGAACGCCACCGTACCGCCGGCAGTGATCAGGAAGCACAGCAGCAGCGGGCGCCACTGGTTGACGAACAGTTCGCGCATCGACCCGCTGGCCTTGGCCTTGCCATCCTTCGCCGCTTCGATCGATTCCGCGCTCAGCGATTCATCCATCGTCCGACGCAGCCAGAACACCACCAGCGCCCCGATGCCGCCGATGCCGAAGGCCACGCGCCAGCCCCATTCGGACACGTGCGAGGTGTCCCAGGACAGCAGCATCACCAGCAGCACGGCCTGCGCCAGGACGTGCCCACCCACCAGGGTGACGTAATGGAACGAGGACAGGAAACCGCGCCAGCCGGGCACGGCCGCTTCGGACATGTAGGTGGCACTGGCGCCGTACTCACCGCCGGTGGCAAAGCCCTGCAGCAGGCGTGCGAACAGCAGGATCACCGCCGCCCATATGCCGATGGACGCCGCGGTGGGCGCGATGGCGATCAGGAAGGAACAGGCGGCCATCACGCTGACCGACACGGTGAGCGCCAGGCGACGGCCGTAACGGTCGGCAAAGCGGCCGAAGTACCATGCGCCGATCGGGCGCATCAGGAAGGTGGCAGCGAAGATTCCCCAGATGTACATCGTGGAGTTCTTGTCGTCGGCCGAGAAGAACTGCGATTCGAAGTACTTGGCGAACACCGAGTAAACGTAGACGTCGTACCACTCGACCAGGTTGCCGGCCGAGCCTTTCAGCGTGTTGGACACCGAACGTTTCAGCGCAGCGCGCTCCGAAACGGGCGATGCCGCGGTGGATTGGGAAATACTCATGGGGGAAAACGGCCCTCAGGTTGAGCCCACGGCAGGGGCATTGGATCCGGCAGCCGCCGACGACGCGCCATGGCGTAGTAGGCAGGGATGCCGAGGCAAGTACCTTACCTGAGGATGACGTGAAACACCGTTACACCTTCGGGCTATGGCGTTTACGGGTCGCCTGCTCCCACGACCTGCGACTTTTCGCTGAATGCGCGACGGTGCAGGTCGTGGACACCACGTTGATGCGGTCGGGCGCATCCTGTCATTCGTTACCAGCGCGTGAGTGCGCCGAGCACCTCTTCCCATGCCGCAGCTGTCAGAGGAATTGAAAGTCCAGGAAAGGATGACCGCCGTAGGCGCCCTCCAGGTGCTGGATGCGGCAGCGGGAGCGTCATTGGACCGCATCACGCAGCTGGCGGCCTTCGCATTCAACGCACCGGTCGCCTTCGTCTCCATCGTCGGCGTGGATAATCAGCGCTTCATCTCACGGGTCGGGCTGGAGATCAGCGGAACCGACATCCGTTCCTCTGTCTGCTCCTATACCATCACCTCACCTGACGTGATGGTGGTCAGCGACCTGCGCGCCGATCCGCGATTCGCGGAAAACGGCCTGGTCTGCGGTCCACCGCATCTTCGCTTCTATGCAGGCGCGCCGTTGATCGCCAAGAACGGCGTGGCAATCGGCGCCATCTGCGTCATGGGCGCCGAACCGCGCGAGCTCGGCGAAGACGAACGCCAGCACCTGAAAACGCTGGCCGCCATGGCGATGAGCCAGCTGGAACTGCGGCGCCTGTCCGGCCGCCAGGATCCGGTCAGCGGCCTGTCCAACCGCCATCAGTTCCATATCGACTATGACGGGCTGGTAGCGCGCGCCACCGCCGGAATGATGTACGCCGTCATGCTGGACGTGCTGGACGTGCCGCGCCTGGACGAAGCCGGCCAAGCGCTCGGGATGCCCCCACTGGAAGCGATGCTGCATCGCTCCGGCGTACGCCTGCGCGTGGCGCTCGAAGACATCACCGATGTCTATCACGTCGGCGTGAGCCGTTTTGCGTTCCTGATCGACCTGCCCACGCCCGACGACGTGGAGGCGCTGCTGCTGGAATTGAAGCAGCGCGTGATCCGCCCGGTGATGGCCGCCGCGGTGCCGATGTCGCCGCAGTTCCATGCCGGCATCTGCGCCTTCGATCCCACCACCGACAGCAGTAATGACGTGCTGCGCAAGCTGCTGGTGGGCGTGCAGGCGGCGATCAGCAGCCGCCGCGATTTCTGCTGGTACTCCGAGCGCCGCGACGAACTGCTTCGGCGTGGTTACCGGCTGGCCGCCGATGCCGAACGCGGCCTGCGCCGCGAAGAGTTCTACCTGCTGTTCCAGCCGCGCGTGGACACGCTGACCGGCGCGGTGGTGTCGGCCGAGGCGCTGATCCGCTGGAACCATCCACGGCTGGGTCCCGTCGGGCCGGGCGAGTTCATTCCGGTGTTCGAACGCACTGCGCTGATGCCGGCGGTCAGCGACTGGGTGGTGGACGCGGCGCTGGATCAGCTGGCGGCGTGGCAGCGCGACGGCCTTTCGTTGGGCATGTCGATCAACCTGGCCGCGTCCGATCTGTCCACCGACGGCATGGCCGAGCGCCTGCTGCAGAAGCTGGCCGCGCGTGACCTGCCCCCGACCCTGCTGGAAATCGAGATCACCGAGGGCGAATGGCTGCGTGCCAATACCGTCGCCGGTGACCAGCTGGCGCGCCTGGCCGGAGTGGGCGTACGCGTGGCGATCGATGACTTCGGCAGCGGTTACAGCAACTTCGGCTATCTCTCGCGGCTGCCGATTTCCACCATCAAGATGGACAAATCACTGGTGGACCATCTGGGCGATGACCCGGGCGCACGGCTGAAGGCGAAGGCCATCATCGAGCTGGCCAAGGGCCTGGGCTACACCACCGTGGCCGAAGGCGTGGAAAGCCTGGAGCAGCGGCAGGTGCTGACCGAACTGGGCTGTGACCAGCTGCAGGGGTACCTGTTCGCCGAACCCCTGGCGGCGCACGAACTGGCGTCGATGATGGCCCGGTAATGACGGCCGCCTTCGGTGGGTGACGACCGTTGGTCGTCACGCTCTCGGCCTGCCGCTGCGCTCGCCGAGCATGGCTCGCGCTACCAACGAAACGAAAAAGGCCCGCGCATTGATGCACGAGCCTCTTCTTCACCACAGTGGTCGGGACGGCCGGATTCGAACCGACGACCCTCTGCCCCCAAGGCAGCAGCCCTGATCGGGCTAAGCGGATGATTGGATGGGAAAACCGACCTCCGGCGGCGGCGCCAAACATACCCTTCCAAGCCCATGTGGATCAGATAGTTACAGTCTCATAGGGTGACACTGCGCAGGCGCCAGCGGGGTCAAAACGAACGGCTATCTGCCTCATCTTCGCTGCCTCGGTCCGCAGGCGATCAGCGCTTCTGCGCCTCCGCGCACGTGCCTCCCACCCTCCGTCCCTCTCCCGCTCCAACAGCCTGGCCTGTTCTTCGAGCGAGGCACTGCGTGCGCGCGCCCAGCGTGCTTTGCTGATGTTCGTATTTGCCATACAGCTATGGTGATGCGGCGTCGTCGCATGAACCGATACGCAGGCAACGGCAGCTGACTGAGGCTGTTGAATCACCGCACCGGCGTTCCAGAGACGCCACGCATGACCCAGCCCACAGACCAGACCCGCGAACGCTTAGCGACATGGGAATTCGAACTCCAGACCGCACGTGGCTATATCAAGGCCTTGGAGTACGGCTTGCACGCGGTGATTGCCGAGCACCAGGACCCGGTCGCTCTGGCGACCCTATGGGCACACGTGCTGCCGGAGGTGGCCGACCAACAAGCCAGCGTGAAGGGGGGCACACCGATCTACCACTCCGCCTTTCAGCAGGCCCTGGCGGTGATGAGTGAAGAGATCCAGGGCGCAGCGGATCGGCACGGCAGCTAGGACACGGAACAGCTCGACGGGTTCTACCCCGTCTCACCACGTCTTAACCTGTGCCGCTTAGGCTATGAGAAACCAAGGATGAGAGATTTAAATGAGAAGGAAAACGGTTGCGATCCTTAGTCTCTTCTTGTTTGGCGCTTCTGGCAGTTCAGGCGCTGAAGCGATCGAGGCTGACGAGCCCTACATCGTCACACCTGAAGAGGTTGCCGATTATAGAACCCGGACGGGCGCGAGCATGAATGACGCAATCTCTAGCTTGGAGCGTGAGGAGATGGCGAGTTCGGAGGTAGGCGCGTTGAGAAGATCTTATGCCGAAAGGCTTGCTGGACTTTATTGGCAGCCCTATCCCGACCATGGGGTCATTATCAGACTGACGGGTACGGAGCCCGTACCGAATCGTCTTATACAGACGCCCGCTGGCCCCGTCATGGTAACGTTCCGCACTGGTGCACCAGCCACGATCAAAGACCTGACTTCCCGTCTCAGACGGGCTATGCCTAAGCTTGTTGAGCAAATTCCAACACTAAGGGGAGGCTGGGTGGATGAGAAAAGCGGAAATGTAATCCTGGACGTAGGTATGCCTGAGCAACGATCGAAGTCAGCACTCTCTGAGGCGGGCGCGCTCCGCCGCTTGTTGGACGCTGAGGTGGAGCTTAGATTTGACCGGCCTGGGCTCGAGCACATACAGGGACTAGAAGAACAAGATGAACATCATGCGCGAAGGGTGCCGATTCAGTCGATGTCATCGGCCGCGCTGCCGCAGGTAGGTGGGGGTAGGCAACTAATGGGCGGGGCTGCTCAGTATTGCACGGTAGGCTTTGCAGTGAAGCACGCTGAAACAGATGTAAGAGGGGTCGTAACGGCAGGGCACTGTCCTAACGATTTGGTTTACATGAGCTATCCGGCCGCAAACGAAACTCTGCCAGCTGTGGTTGCGCCGGTTGAATTGGTTTCAGAACACTGGGGCGCAGAAAATGACTTTCAGTGGCATACCTTCCCCTCTGGGCATCCGGTCGTTGGTACATATTGCACTTCGCGTTATAGTTGCGGCGGGGTAATTCAAAGTTCGAATAGCACGCCAGAGATAGGTCGGGCGGCATGCCACATGGGTCAAGCCACGGGACGGAGCTGCGGTACGGTCACGACCAATGAATACATCTTTCCTGGAAGGTGCGACAACGCGGTGACAGAAACCTGCCCGTCGGGCAACTGGATGCGAATAGATGGCCCGAGCCTCGCTTGTGCTGCGGGTGATAGTGGCGGGCCCGTTTACAGCGGCTGGACGGCATACGGATTGGCGAAAGCTGCACTTTACACCTCTCCCTTACCTGGCGGGTGCCAGACAGTCATCGTTATGCCGATATCTCGGCTCAGTGCGGCAGGCCTCAAGCTCCTTCATTAATCGAGTGCATTCTGTGCCGAAGTGCTATGGCTTTCTTAAGACTGGAACAATGCGGTTCTATTGAGTCTAAGCACCGCGGCAGGCAAGCCCACCGGGGAACGCAGTCCGCTGGTGTAGTCCTTGGCCGTCCCGGTTGCCAAGGTGCACGACGCGCGAAGGTCAGAGGGGGCACCGGGGAGTATGTGCGTCCATGTGCGGCCGATTCGTCCAGACCCCCATCTTCAAGCCTGACCAGCTCGGCCTGCCCGACTTGGCGCAGGACCTGCTCGAGCTGCCGCCCAGCTACAACCGGGCGCCGACCCAGCGCGCGTCGGTCATCCTCGACTGCGGCACGGGGAGGCAGGTCACCCGGCTGGCATGGGGCCGCCTGCCCTTCTGGGCCAAGCCCAAGGGCCTGCAGGGATCGACGATCAACGCGCGGATCGAAACCGTGGCCACGAAGCCAGCGTTCCGCACTGCCTTCAAGAAGCGCCGCTGCGTGGTGCCGATGGCGGGCTACTACGAATGGCCCGTCAACCACAAGGAAGGGAAGAAGGATCCGTGGTTCATCCATGCCGCCGGACCGCTGCTGGCGGCCGGCCTGTGGGAAGACACCAGCCCACTGCTAGCCGAGGGGAACCTCGGCACCTTCACCATCATCACCGGCGACAGCAGCGGCGTCTCGGCCGACGTCCACGACCGCATGCCGGTGTGGCTTCAGCCCGGGCAGGTGGACGACTGGATGGCCGCCGAGCCCGATGATGCCATGGCGATGCTTCTGATCAGCGAGCCTCCGGCGATGGAAGCCCACCGCGTCAGCCGTGCCGTGAACTCGCCCAGGAACAACGTGCCGGATTTGCTCGCGGCCGTTGCGTAGGCATTGCCAGGCCCTTACGCAGCATCTTCGACCGGATCAGCTGGCGCCTGTGCCCCGGCGTCTGGTTCTTCGACCTTGACCGCCTCAAAACGGTAGGTGGAGCCGACCTCGAGCGGGGAGGACACGGCTTTGAAAAACAGGTGACCAATGTGATCCCGACGTAATCCTCGAGATGCAGCTCTATCAAATCCTGGATCTTGCCGACCTTTCCGGAACTTGGATCGCGCACTAAACGCTCGAGGAAGTTCGGCACGTTCTCGAAGACGACCACCTTAGGCCGGATAGCTTTGACAACATCCAATCCAACGAAAAATAGACCATTTCGATGATCTTTGTCGGCATCATCCGGCAACTCCCGGTTACCCCTTCGCGCATTAGCTGTACTAAAGCTTTGGCAAGGAGGCGTCAGCATGACCAGGTCTACTGCAGAGCTTGCGAAATGCGCCGCAATCGCGGGAGCATCTTCCCGAATGTCCCCCCAAAGTCTTTCGGCGGCGATGTTTGCCTCGTGCACGGCTCTACGATGAGGGTCAATTTCGCATGCGCCCAAACAACGCCCGCCGGCGAGCTTCAGGCCATAGTCTCCTATCCCTGCCCAGAGAAGAGGCTGACGAAGGTGAAGTCCTTGTTGGTCGATACGTCGCCGCGAAGAAAGCGCGCGTATGTCGCCGGCGTAGGTCGTTCGTGGCAATGCGGCTCGGAGCTAACACTTCGGCTCTTGCCAACAATGTGCTGGCGCTTCGTCCTTGCCTGGGCACGCTGCATCCTGTTTCTCCAAGCCATCGTGGCGCCTAACGGGCCACAGGTTATCACCTGCATTCGATAGCAACCACTTCGACACAAAGTGTCTCAGCTGGCAGGGGGAACGCGCTACCAACGCACATCCTTATAGGGTGGGAATAGGGTGGAAATAGGGTGTAAAACGAAAAAAGGCTCGCACCGCGAAGTGCAAGCCTTTGTTCTAACATCACAAATTGGTCGGGACGGCCGGATTCGAACCGACGACCCTCTGCCCCCCAGGCAGATGCGCTACCAGGCTGCGCTACGCCCCGAATATCTGCGATGTTGCCCCGCCGTTGAAGCGGGCCGTGAAGTATAGCGGATCAACGCGAAAAAAGAATCAGCGGCGAAGCAGTTGCAGCACTTCTTCCAGTTCCACGCGGACCTGCTTGATGATCTGCTGGCTGAGCGCGGCTTCGCCACGCGCATCGGCGCCATCCAGCCGCAACCGCGCCCCGCCGATCGTATAGCCCTGTTCGTACAGCAGGCTGCGGATCTGCCGGATCATCAGCACGTCATGGCGCTGGTAATAGCGACGGTTGCCGCGGCGCTTGGCCGGCTCCAGGCTGGGAAACTCGGTCTCCCAGTAGCGCAGCACGTGCGGCTTGACGTCGCACAGCTCACTGACCTCACCGATGGTGAAGTAGCGCTTGGCCGGTATCGGCGGAAGCTCTCTGTTACTGCCCGGATCCAGCATACGCTTCCACCCTTTCCTTGAGCTTCTGGCCCGGACGGAAGGTGACCACCGTGCGGGCGGAAATCGGAATTTCCTCACCGGTCTTCGGGTTGCGACCCGGGCGCTGGTTCTTGCGCCGCAGGTCGAAGTTGCCAAAGCCGGACAGCTTTACCTGACGTCCATGTTGCAACGCTTCACGCAGCACATCGAAGAACGCATCGACGAATTCCTTGGCCTCACGCTTGTTCAAGCCCACTTCGTCGAATAGTTTTTCGGCCATTTCAGCCTTGGTCAGTGCCATCGCCTGCATACCCCTGGGTGCTGCCCGCTCAACCGCGGATCCGGGCGTGGTGTTCACGCTCGATGGCAGCGACCACCTCGGTCACCACCGCGTCCACGTCGCGGTCCGTCAGAGTGCGCGACTTGTCCTGCAAAATCAAGCCCATAGCGAGACTCTTGAAGCCCGGCTCGACCCCCTGCCCAACGTAGCGGTCGAACAGGTTCAGCTCGCGCAGCAGCGGCCCGGCGGCCAGCCGGACAGTGGCTGCCAGATCGGTCCAGGCGACCGCGTCGGGGGCCAGCACGGCCAGGTCGCGACGCACCGCCGGGAATCGCGACAGATCGCTGGCACGCGGCAGTTCACGGGCGGCCAACGGCGCCAGTTCCAGCTCCAGAGCGTAGACGTCCACATCGATGTCCATCGCCTTGGCCAGGCGCGGGTGGATCTGCCCGATCCAGCCCAGGCGCACCTCGCCGCGATACACATCGGCCGAACGCGCCGGATGCCCGTAAGGCTGGGCCGAGGGCTTGAAGGTCAGCTCGGCGCCACTGGCGGCGGCCAATGCTTCCAGGTCGCCCTTCAGGTCGTGGAAGTCGACCTTGCGTGCGGCCAGGCCCCACTGCTCGGCGTCGGCATCACCACATACCACGGCGGCCACGCGCTGGGTTTCCAGCGGCGCCGGCGCGCCTTCCCCAGCCTGCGCGGCGAACGCGCGGCCGATCTCGAACAGGCGCACCCGGCCGGCCTGGCGGGCCACGTTGCGGCCCAGCGTGGCGACCAGGCCCGGCAGCAGCGCCGGACGCATCACCGCCAGTTCGGCCGACAGCGGGTTGGCCAGCGACACCAGGTTGTCAACCAGCTGCCACTGCTGCAGCAGCTGCGCATCGACGAAGGCGAAGTTGATGGTTTCCTGCAGCTCGCGCGCCAGCAGCTGGCGCCGCACGCTGAGCTCTTCCAGGCGGGTTTCGCTGGGCATCGCCACGCGCGCGGCGCCGCCCGGCAGCGTGGTCGGGATCTGCTCGTAGCCGTGGATACGGGCCAGTTCTTCGATCAGGTCTTCTTCGATGGCGATGTCGAAACGACGGCTGGGCGCGGTGACCTGCCAGCCCTCGCCCGCTGCCGCCACGTCCATGCCCAGCGCGCGCAGGATGCGCTCCACTTCGGCGTCTTCGATGGTGATGCCCAGCACGCGGGTGATGCGTGCGCGGCGCAGCATGATCGGCGCCGGCGACGGCAGGTCGTCTGCGCGCAGCGATTCGGTCACCGGAGAAGCGGTGCCGCCAGCCAGTTCCAGCACCAGCGCGGTGGCGTGCTCGATGGCCGCTCGCGGCAGCGCCGGGTCCACGCCCCGTTCGAAGCGATGGCCGGCATCGGTGTGCAGCCCCAGCTTGCGGCCGCGGCCCATGATCGCCGCAGGCGCGAAGTGCGCCGCTTCCAGGAAGACATCGGTGGTGGCGTCCGTCACGCGGGTGTCGAGGCCGCCCATCAGGCCGGCTAGGCCGACCGGACGGTCCGCATCGGTGACCACCAGGAAGCTGTCGTCCAGCGCGGCGTCGCGGCCATCCAGCAGCTTCAGGGCTTCGCCCGCGCGCGAACGGCGCACGCCGATCGGGCCGCTCAGCGTGCCGAGGTCATAGGCATGCATCGGCTGGCCAAGGTCGAGCATCACGTATTGGGTGATGTCCACCAGCAGCGACACCGGGCGCACGCCGCTCCGGCGCAGGCGCTCGGCCATCCACAGCGGGGTCCTGGCAGCGGCGTTGACGCCTTCGATGACCCGGCCCAGGTAACGCGGCGCTTCGGCGCCGGCATTGAGTTCGATCGCCAGCTCACGCGAGCCGGTGGCCGGCACCGCATCGGCGGCGAACGGCACCACCTCGCTGCGGGTGGCAGCGGCCACGTCGAAGGCGATGCCGCGCACGCTGAAGCAGTCGGCGCGATTGGGGGTCAGCTTGATCTCGATGCTGCTGTCGGGCAGGCCGAGATACTCGACCAGCCCCTGCCCCACCGGTGCGTCATCGGGCAGTTCGAACAGGCCGGACGCATCGGAATCCAGGCCCAGCTCCTTGGCCGAACACAGCATGCCGTTGGAATCCACGCCGCGCAGCCTGGCCGCGCTGATCTTCAACGCGCCGATCTGTGCACCGACCATCGCCAACGGCGCGACCAGGCCCGGGCGCGCGTTCGGCGCGCCGCAGACGATCTGCAGCAGTTCGCCGCGACCGGCATCGACCTGGCAGATCTGCAGGCGGTCGGCTTCCGGGTGGCGCACGGCCTCCACGATGCGCGCAACGACGACGTGGTCCAGGCCACCGCCGAGCGCGTCGACCTCTTCCACTTCCAGCCCGATGGCGGTCAGCACGGCGCTGAGCTCATCGCGCGAGGCGGTGGTGGGGACGTGGCTGCGGAGCCAGTTTTCGGAGAATTTCATGGTGTCACCCTGGTGGGTCCGGCGCATGCGCCTGGACCTTGATGATGTGCCGCCGAGCATGGCTCGGCGCTACGGACAGCCGTTACGCGAACTGCTTCAGGAAGCGCACGTCGTTCTCGAAGAACGCGCGCAGGTCGTTGACGCCATAACGCAGCATCGCGAACCGCTCCACGCCCAGGCCGAAGGCAAAGCCGGTGTAGCGTTCCGGATCGATGCCGACGCTGCGGAGCACGTTCGGATGCACCATGCCGCAGCCCAGCACTTCCAGCCAGCGCGTGCTGCCATCGGGCTGCTGCCAGGCGATGTCCACTTCCGCACCTGGTTCAACGAAGGGGAAGTAGCTGGGACGGAAACGCATCTCGAAATCGCGCTCGAAGAACGCACGCACGAACTCGGACAGCGTGCCCTTGAGATCGGCGAAGTTGGAGCGCTCGTCCACCAGCAGGCCTTCGACCTGGTGGAACATCGGCGAATGGGTCTGGTCGCTGTCGCTGCGGTAGACCTTGCCGGCGGCGATCATGCGCAGCGGCGGCGCGTGCTCCCCCATGTAGCGGACCTGCACACCGGAGGTATGCGTGCGCAGCAGGCGGCCATCGCCGAAGTAGAAGGTGTCGTGCATCGCGCGCGCCGGATGGTGCGGCGGGAAGTTCAGCGCTTCGAAGTTGTGCCAGTCATCTTCGATTTCCGGGCCTTCGGACAACTCGTAGCCCAGGCGGCCGAAGATCTCGGTGATGCGCTCCAGCGTGCGGGTCACCGGGTGCAGCCCACCCCGGCCACCGCGACGACCCGGCAGGGTGATGTCGATGGCTTCAGCGGACAGGCGCGCATCCAGCGCGGCGTCTTCCAGAACGGCCTTGCGCTCGGCCAGCGCCGTGGTCAGCGTGTCACGCGCGCGGTTGATCGCTTCGCCGGCGGCCTTGCGCTCGTCGACCGGCAAGGCGCCAAGCTGCTTCAGCTGCGAGGTGATGCTGCCACTCTTGCCCAGCAGGGCCACGCGCAGCTGTTCCAGCGCATCGGGGCTCTGGGCGGCAGCCACATCGGCCAGTGCCTGGGCGGTCAGGGATTGGATGTCACTCATGGGGTGCCGGAACCTCGGGTCGGATATGCCCTCGCGATGCGCGAAGGGCCGACCCCCGTCGCCACCGCTGTCCGGCCGCCGCGCATTGCGCTGGCCACCGCACAAAAAAGAATGGGGAAGGACTTGCGCCCTTCCCCATGCATTGCCTTACCTGCGGGCGTTGCGTCAACGGCAACGACCGAGGAGGACTTATGCCGCCAGAGCGCCCTTGGCCTTTTCAGCCAGCGCGGCAAAACCGGCCGCGTCGTGCACGGCGATGTCTGCCAGCACCTTGCGGTCCAGGGTGATGCCAGCCTTCAGCAGGCCGTTCATGAAACGGCTGTAGCTCAGGCCATTGATGCGGGCCGCGGCATTGATACGGGTGATCCACAGCGAGCGGAAATTACGCTTCTTCTGCTTACGACCGATGTACGCGTACTGCTGGGCCTTGATGACGGCCTGCTTGGCAACGCGGAAGACCTTGCGACGGGCATTGTAGTAGCCCTTCGCCAGAGTCAGGATTTTCTTGTGGCGGCGACGCGCCTGTACGCCACGCTTTACTCGTGCCATGTGTTAATTCCTCAGAGGTAAGGGAGCATGCGGTCCAGACGGCCGGCGTCTTCTGCGCGGACGTGATTCGTCTGACGCAGGTTACGCTTACGCTTGGTCGCTTTCTTCGTGAGGATGTGGCTACGGTTGGCGTGGCCGCACTTGTACTTGCCCGAGGCGGTCTTGCGGAAACGCTTGGCCGCCGCCCGGTTGGTCTTGATCTTGGGCATTGCTATGTCCTTGATGGGATTTGACCCTGGTTTCTGACTGATCTGGCGGTGGCCTGGGCCACTCTTTCCGTCCTGCCATGATCCGCGTACGACCCCTCCTGATGGGTCGAGCCGGCAATCATACAGGGGAAACGGGCCTCGGGCAACGCCCCCCTGACCCTGCAACGGTAGCGCCGAGCCATGCTCGGCGAGCGCGGACCGCGCCCGGAAAAGCAGAAAGGCGCCAGCGGCGCCCTCCTCCCGTTGCATTCAGCCGCCAGGCGCCCGCAAAGGGCAGCCCGTCACGCCTTATGTCTTCTTCTTCGGAGCAATCATCATCACCATCTGGCGGCCTTCCAGGCGCGGACGGGATTCGATCACGATGTCCTCGCCCAGATCGGTCTCGATCCGGTTGGCCATCTCGCGACCCAGTTCCTGGTGGCTCATTTCGCGCCCACGGAAGCGGATGTTGACCTTGATCTTGTCGCCCTCTTCGAGGAAACCGCGCATCTTGCGCAGCTTGATCTGGTAGTCGCCCTCGTCCGTGACCGGACGGAACTTCACTTCCTTGATCTCGACCTGCTTGCTCTTCTTCTTGGCTTCGCTGGCTTTCTTCTGGGCTTCGAACTTGAACTTGCCGAAGTCCATCACCTTGCACACCGGCGGATCGGCCTGCGGCTGGATTTCAACCAGGTCCAGGCCTTCTTCCTCGGCCATGGCCAAGGCTTCGTCGCGCGTCAGCACGCCGATCATTTCGCCATCGCTGCCGATCACGCGTACGCGCGGCACGCGGATTTCCTGATTCTTTCGATTCTGTTTATTGTCAGGGGTACTGATATTGCAATCTCCCAGGGGTATCGAACCGGTCCGCGCGCCATTGCACACGGACCGGACCTTTGATTACGCGCCCTCGGCCTGCAGCCGTTCAATGAAGGCCTGGAGACTCATGCTGCCCAGGTCCTCGCCGGAACGCGTACGCACCGCCACGGCGCCGTTTTCCTTTTCGCGGTCACCAATGACCAGCAGGTACGGCACGCGCTGAAGCGTGTGCTCGCGAATCTTATAACCGATCTTCTCATTACGCAAATCGGCGACTACCCGGAAGCCTTGATCCGCAAGGGATTTGCGAACCTCGCTCACGTATTCAGCCTGGGCATCGGTAATGTTGGCCACCACCACCTGGGTCGGCGCCAGCCAGGCCGGGAACTGGCCGGCATGGTGCTCGATCAGGATGCCGATGAAGCGCTCCATCGAACCGACGATCGCCCGGTGCAGCATGACCGGGTGCTTCTTCTGGCTGTTCTCATCCACGTACTCGGCGCCAAGGCGGCCGGGCATCATGAAATCGACCTGCATGGTGCCCAGCTGCCAGGTACGGCCGATGGCGTCCTTCAGGTGGTACTCGATCTTCGGGCCGTAGAAGGCACCCTCGCCCGGCAGTTCCTGCCATTCCACCCCGCAGCTGGACAGCGCCGAGCGCAGCGCGCCCTCGGCCTTGTCCCACGTTGCGTCGTCGCCCAGGCGCGATTCCGGACGCAGCGCGATCTTGATCTGGATGTCCTCGAAGCCGAAGTGCTGGTACACCGCCAGCGCCTGCTGGTGGAACGCGGTCACTTCGTCTTCGATCTGCGATTCGGTGCAGAACACATGGCCGTCGTCCTGGGTGAAGCCACGCACGCGCAGGATGCCGTGCAGCGCGCCGGACGGCTCGTTGCGATGGCATGAACCGAATTCACCGTAGCGGATCGGGAGGTCGCGGTAGCTGTGCAGGCCCTGGTTGAACACCTGGATGTGGCCCGGGCAGTTCATCGGCTTGACCGCATAGGTGCGCTTCTCCGATTCGGTGAAGAACATGTTCTCCTTGTAGTTGTCCCAGTGGCCGGACTGCTTCCACAGCGACACGTCGAGGATCTGCGGGCAGCGCACTTCGCCGTAGCCGCTGTTGCGGTAGACGCGGCGCATGTACTGCTCGACCACCTGCCACAGTGCCCAGCCCTTGGGGTGCCAGAACACCAGGCCCGGCGCCTCTTCCTGCAGGTGGAACAGGTCCTGCTGCTTGCCGATGCGGCGGTGATCGCGCATTTCTGCTTCTTCGATGCGCTTGATGTACGCATCGAGCTGCTTCTTGTCGGCCCAGGCGGTACCGTAGATGCGCTGCAGCTGCTCGTTCTGCGCATCACCGCGCCAGTACGCACCGGAAATGCGGGTCAGCTTGAAGGCCTTCAGGAAGCGCGTGTTGGGCACGTGCGGGCCGCGGCACATGTCCACGTATTCCTGGTGGTAGTACATGCCCATCGCCTGGATGTCTTCGGACATGTCTTCGATCAGGCGCAGCTTGTAGTCCTCGCCGCGCGCCTTGAAAATTTCCACGACTTCAGCACGCGGGGTCACCTTCTTGACCACGTCGTAGTCCTGCGAGATCAGCTCGCCCATGCGCTTTTCGATCGCGGCCAGGTCATCCGGGGTGAACGGACGCTCGGACTGGATGTCGTAATAGAACCCTTCGGCGATGACCGGACCGATCACCATCTTGGCATCCGGATACAGCTGCTTGACTGCATGACCGACCAGGTGCGCGCTGGAATGGCGGATGATCTCCACGCCCTCCTCGTCCTTGGCGGTGATGATGCGCAGTGTCGCGTCCTTGGCGATCACGTCGCTGGCATCGACCAGCACGCCATCGACCGAACCGGCGATGGTGGCCTTTGCCAGGCCGGCGCCGATCGATTGGGCCACCTCCATGACGCTGACGGGATGTTCGAATTCGCGGCGGCTGCCGTCGGGAAGAGTAATCGTGATCATCGAAATGGCTTCTTGCTGTGCCCGCGCGGCGGGCTGGTATGCGGATCCGGGCAAGGCCCGGGCAATAAAAAAGCGCCGCGAGGGCGCCTGGATGGGAGCCTTCGGGTGCAGGTCAGCAGTGGGCGATGGTAGTGCTCATGTCACACGCTCGGCCGGCGCTTGGCGCGGGCCACCTGCATCCAGTGGGTTGGTTGTGGTCGATCTTAAACCAGCGCGGCACAAAGCCCAAGCGCGTCGGCCGCAGTCGCCTGAATAGCGGACACTGGATCACGCAAAAGTCAATGATTACCATACGCGTGCGTCGCTGCACCTTCTACCCTCCGGATCCCCGATGACCCCGCTTCCTGATCGTCGTCCCTCGTTGTACCTGGCGGGAATCCCACGCTGATGCAGGTACCCACCATCGGATTGTCCTCGCTGGGCTTCTGCTCGCTGGCGATGCTGGCCACCGCACTGTCCGCACTGGCGTTCTATGCCGCTTCGCCTCACTGCCGCTGGCCACGACTTCATCGCGCCGGCCGGCTGGGCCGGGAGATAGGCACCGTGGCCGCCGTTGCTGGCCTGTGGCTGTGGATGGCTGACCTGGGCGTCGGCGCGGGGTTGGTGATTGCCCTGTGCGTATGGATGGCCGCCGCCATGCTGCTACCTGCCCTCGCGGCCTGGCACCGCCCGGCCGCGCTGCCGGCCAGGAAGCCGCGCTGATGTGGCCGCGCGCCTTTGCCGGCCTCATCGCAGGCCTGTTCGTGGCCGCCGCGATCACAGGGCTGGTGGCGTGGCTGCCGCCTGGCCCTTGGGCCTCCGCGCTGGTGCCCAGCCTGATCACCTTCATCCCGCTGTGGATGCTGGCGGCGATGTGGGCCTTCAGCTTCCGCAGCGGAGCGCGCGCATGGAGCGTGATGGGCGCCTGTGCCACCGCTGGCTTCCTCCTGTTGTGGCTGTTGCGCCTGTCCGGCGCAGTGCAATGAGAATGATCCAATGAAGTTCAGCTCGCAGACCCTGCGCACCTTCACCACGCTGCATACCTGGGTCGGCCTGGTGGCCGGCTTCGCGTTGTTCGTGGCCTTCTACGCCGGCGCGCTGACCGTGTTCCACCACGACATCCCGATGTGGCAGACCCCGGCATCGGTGGACCAGCCCGCCGCCACCCTGGCCGACGCGCAACGCCTGCTGGATGGCGTGCTGGAACGCCATCCGGCCGCACGTGCGCACATGGGCATGACCTTCCCCGGCGGCGACCATCCGCAGCCGATCGCCTACTGGCAGGACGCCAAGGGAATCTGGCAGTACGCCTGGCTGGACCACTACGACGGCAGTGTCACCCCACCACAGACCGGTCTGGCCGAGCTGGTCAACGAACTGCATTACACGCTGGGCTTGCCAGTGGCCGGCATCTACCTGATGGGCATCGTCAGCCTGCTGTACGGCGTGGCGCTGCTCAGCGGGCTGGTGATCCACCTGCCCAAGCTGGCCGGCGACCTGTTCGCGCTGCGCCCGGGCCGCAACCTGAAACAGTTCTGGCAGGACGCGCACAACATCATCGGCGTGCTCAGCCTGCCCTTCCACCTGATGTTCGCCGTCACCGGGGCACTGCTGTGCCTGGTCTTCCTGCAGATGGCCCTGCTCAATCCACTGATCTACAACGGCAGGCTGATGCAGGCGGTACCGTCGGCGATGGATACCGCGCCGGTCCGGGCAGCCAGCGGCACCGCCGGCGAGGCGGTCAACCTGGCCGACCTGCATGCGCGTTCGCTGCAGGTGGCCCGCGATCAGGGCGTGCAGGGCTTCGAACCGGCCTACCTGAAGCTGGCCAACGCCGGCGACGCCGCGGCCACCATCGAGATCACCGGCGAATCCGAAGGCACGCTCGGCCCGGCCGGCGCGGTCGCCTTCGACGTCGCCAGCGGGCGCCTGCTGGCCAGCCAGTTGCCGGGCCGCCGCGATGCCAACCATGCCACCCTGAGCGCGGCCTATGCCCTGCACTTCGGCGAATTCGGCAATGGCGTGGTGGCTTGGCTGTATTTCCTGCTGGGCCTGGGCGGCGCCTTCCTGTTCTACTCCGGCAACCTGTTGTGGATCGAATCACGGCGCAAGCGGCGGCAGGTCGAGCAAGGCCGCGCGCAGGTCAACATGGCGCGCGCCACGGTCGGCGTCTGCATTGGACTGGTGGTGGCGATCTCGGCCGCCTTCGTCGCGGCGCAGATACTGGAGCGCGTGGCGCCGCATGCGGTGGATGCCGGTATCCGCTGGGTATGTTTCCTGGCCTGGGGTGCGTGCGCGCTGTGGGCCGCGCTGCGACGCCCGGCGCAGGCCGCGCGCGAACTGCTGTGGGCGGCTGCCGTGGCAACCGCGCTGGTACCGCTGGCGCATGGCGCACTCAGTGGATGGTGGTGGTGGACCAGCGCGGGCCATGGCCACTGGGCGCTGTTCTGGGTGGATGCGGTGGCGCTGGCCATGGCGGCCGGTTTCGCGGTGCTGGCGCGTGCCACCGCACGCCGCGCGCGGGATGGTGATCCGAACAGTGTCTGGGCCGATCCACAGTGAGCATCGCCCCGGATCAGCAAGGCGACAACGCGCCGCCGATGATGCGTTTGCCCGCTTGATCGAACGGGCGGGAATCTGACGCCAGCATACGCAAAGGACCCTATGCGGCGGCGGTCTTGTCCGCTGTCGCGGGCCAGTAGCGCAAGGAAGACTGGAATGGCGCAAGCGCACCCCTTCTTCCGCCACAGGATGTCGTCCATGAAACGCCGCATGTTTACTCCCGTATGCCACCAGGGCCCGTTGCCAGCTGATGACATCAAGCGCCGGAGATTCCTCCAGGCATCCTCCGCAGCGGGCCTGGGTTGCCTGCTTGCCTCGCCGGCAAACGCCTTTCCCGGCCTTGTGGACCTGATGGGGCAGCCACTATCGCGTTCAGTGGCCAACCCTGCGGCCGGTGCACCTACCATCGACACGATCAGAGCGCTTCTGCTTGCCAGCCTTGCCAAGACCTCGCCGGTGGTGGGCGGATTCTTCGCCGCCCTTGGGGACTTCTTCATTCCTACCGCCGGGGAGAAGCCCGAAACCCTATGGCAGCGCTACACAGATGCAAAAATCGAAGAAGCGGTAATCAACCTGGTGAAGGCGGACATGGCTGGGCTCAGCGACGTCGCCCGGCTCTACCGTGATGCGGTACGCGACGGAGACAAGGACACCATCAAGACGCAGAGCATCGCGGCACGCACCGTGTTCGCCCAGCGCTTGCCGCAGTTCCAGATGAGCGGGCACGAGATTGCCTTGCTTCCCTACTTTACGCTCGCCGCCACCCTTGAGATGACGCTCCTGAGGGACATGGCGCTCACTGGCAAAGAGATAGGCCTGTCCGATGACAATGTGGAGTCGGTGAAAGAAGACCTCACCCAGCGCATCAAGCGCTATGGCGATTACCTTGTTGAACCCATGAAGAAGGCTGTCGCCAAGGCGATTGACGATAATCCGCATTCGAATGATCCCGCTGGCAGGAACCAACCCTTGACTGCGGTGCTTTCCCTCCACAAGCAGATGAGCTTGGATGTCATCGACGTCTTCAGCACATGGAAGGCATTCGATGCCCGCAAGTATCCCAACGGCGCACGCATCGTTCTGGACCGCCAGGTATTCAGTCCGATCATCGGCTGGTGGGAAAGGGACTCGAAACCGCCGCAGGGCATTCCGAAATCGTGGAGGTTTGCTCCCCCGGACATCCGGTCCGTCGAGTTCTGGGTCAGGACACAATGGCGGACGGAGTGGATGTACGGCTTCAAGGTCACCTACGCGGACTCCACCGAGCTCACTACGGGAGAGATGTCAGGCACCCGAACCCTTCTGGATATGTCCGATCGTTATGCGACAAACGTCGCTGGGCACTCCGGGTCAGCCATCGGCGGAATGAAGCTGCGTACACACCCGGACAACCGACTGCATCAGGTGGGCCCTGATCCCTATGAGTCCCAGCGTGTCATCACCGCCTTCGCCCCCCGGGGTCATCGCCTGTCCTCGCTGCGCAGCATCGGAAAAGGCGTAAACAGTGGCGAGGGCGCCGTCAGCGGCTTCGTTGCGGGATTCCAGTTGCTGGACAAGGAGGCCGCGCCGGATTCTACAGACCTTCTCATGCAGCTCTCACCGGATCTACCGCCGCAGGTCATGCAATGGCTGGCGATGCAAGCATCATCTTCGCAGCGGATCGCGGGCACCGAGCTGCCTTCAAACTTCTGAAGCGGCGAAGCGGGGGCTTCCACGGCCGAGTGCATGCGCTGAAGGCAGCGCGGGCCGTGGAGCCCCACCTCCTCACTCCCCCACGACCCAGTCCAACAGCCGTGGAGCGATGTTCGGCGCAATCCGGTCGAACAGTTCCAGAGGCATTGGCTGGGCAACCTGGTCCACAAGCTGGAAGCCGATGATGTAGCCGCAATCGTCCCTGCCATCCGTCCAGCGGGCGCCACCTGCGCTTCGCATCGAGGAAAGCCGATGGTCGGCCGGCGCGACGATCGCCGGAGCGGTCTGGGTACGACGTGTCCCCACGGTACGCCATTGGCGATTGCGCCCCAACCCGAGCTCGACACGCTCGACAGCGGACCCGTAATGGATGCTGACGCGATTGATGTAGCCACTCGTTGGAAGATCGATGGTGGTGCGCTTTCCCGCTATCTCACCCGTGCGAAGCCGAGTCCCGTCCGCGTAATCAAGCGAGACACCAGCGAGATAGAGAAGCCTCGCGAACTCATGCTCCCAGAATTCAATGCTGCGGATGGTGCTGCTGGGGAGCGGGTATTGCGGAATATTCTCCGGCGCTTTGGAGTGGCTGTCCCACCATCCGGCCAGGTACATGATCTCCCTGTCCAACCGTACGCGTACCCGGGCCGGGTACTTCACAGCATCGAACGCATACCAGGTATCCCGGATGTCGATCACCGCTACCTGCAGCGCGGCCTTCGCACCCAGCATGGCGGCAAAAGGTTGGTTGCGCGTCTGCGGCGTGCCCCGATTGGGGTTGTCCGCTTTTGCTTTTGCCAATGCGGCGGCAACCTGCGTGTCGACGTATCGTGTGTACTCCTTTATGCATCTGGATAGCTGCGTTTCGATGCTCCTGCGGAATGCCGGGTCGAAGCCCAGGTTATCAGCCTTCAAGGCCATGTCACGCAACAGTGCGAGGTGCATCGTCGCGGCAACGGTATACAGCGGCAACAGGGCGATTTCTTCGCGTGGCAGCCGGAAGCTCGGCATGGCGGTCACGAAACTCGTGTTGGCAGCGATGCTCTGCACACCCATCGCGTTGAGGTCACCGGAATCGACAGTCTGCCGGTAGAGTTCAGCAACGGCCGAGAGACCTTCAAGGTCGCTCTGTACGAGCCTGAACAACGCGTCCGAGATAGCCCGGTCTACATATTCCCGCCACAACTGTTCAGCGGATTTGCCCACGCCCGGTATGAACAGCGCGCCGATGAACGACAGGAAGCCTCCCGTGACGGGAATCAGATTGAGGGCGGCAAGCAGTACGTTGCGCAATCCACTGGCGAGCCCCTCCGATACCAACGGCAGGACAGGCATGAAATGCGCCGGCACAGGTTCGGCGTGGAAGCTTCCGGCAGATACCGGGAAGGGGGGCAGCAGGCCGCTCAAGGTACCGGCAATGGCAAGCTGCAGCATGCGCCGCCTGCCAAGGTCATCAATCAATGGCAATGCCAGCGTGGCGGCGTCTTTCACAGGGCTGCGTTTCATGATGCTACGTTTCCGGAGGGTGGTCGGTAGGCGCAGTTTTTCAGGCGATCACAGCATTCGTCGCCTCGACCAAGAAACTGCTGTCCGGCGCGTCCCATCCCGCCGCAGTCCCCTCCTTCGTCGCGGCCCTGACGCAGCGCGCTGTGTCGATACAGGCATCACCAGCGAGTGATTGGCCGGACGACGGGCAAAGAAAAAGCGGGCCGAAGCCCGCTTTCTCGTTCAAGCGAAGAGCGTGACGACCAACGGTCGTCACCCACCACCGATTACTCGGCAGACACACCCTCGCCTTCTTCGACGGCCTTCATCGACAGGCGGATACGGCCCTGCTTGTCGACTTCCAGCACCTTGACCTTGACCACATCGCCTTCCTTCAGCACGTCGCCGACCTTCTCGACGCGGTCGCTGGAGATCTGCGACACGTGCACCAGGCCATCTTTGCCCGGCAGGATCGTGACGAAGGCACCGAAGTCCATGATCTTGGCGACCTTGCCTTCGTAGATGCGACCCGGCTCCACGTCCGAGGTGATCTGCTCGATACGGGCCTTGGCAGCCTGCGCAGCGATGGCATTGACCGAAGCGATGATGATGGTGCCGTCATCCTGGATGTCGATCTGGGTGCCGGTTTCCTTGGTGATGGCCTGGATGGTGGAACCGCCCTTGCCGATCACTTCGCGGATCTTGTCCGGGTGGATCTTGATGGTCAGCAGGCGCGGCGCGTAGTCCGACAGCTCCTGGCGCGGCGCGGTCAGGCCGTGGGCCATCTCGCCCAGGATGTGCAGACGGCCGGCCTTGGCCTGCTGCAGTGCCTGCTTCATGATCTCTTCGGTGATGCCTTCGATCTTGATGTCCATCTGCAGGGCGGAGATGCCCTCAGCGGTACCGGCCACCTTGAAGTCCATGTCGCCCAGGTGATCTTCGTCACCCAGGATGTCGGACAGGACGACGAAGCGCTCGCCTTCCTTGACCAGACCCATGGCGATACCGGCCACCGGCGACTTGACCGGCACGCCGGCGTCCATCAGGGCCAGCGAGGAACCGCACACCGAGGCCATCGACGAGGAGCCGTTGGATTCGGTGATTTCCGACACCACGCGGATGGTGTACGGGAAGGCTTCCAGCGACGGCATCACGGCGAGGACGCCGCGCTTGGCAAGGCGGCCGTGGCCGATTTCGCGACGCTTCGGGCCCATCATGCGGCCGGTCTCACCCACCGAGTAGGGGGGGAAGTTGTAATGGAACAGGAAGTTGTCCTTGTACTCACCGGACACCGCGTCGATCACCTGACCGTCGCGGGCGGTGCCCAGCGTAATGGTCACGATGGCCTGCGTTTCACCGCGGGTGAACAGCGAGGAGCCATGGGTACGCGGCAGGATGCCGGTCTTCACGGCGATCGGGCGGACGGTGTCCAGCGCACGGCCGTCGATGCGGACCTTGGTGTCCAGCACCGAGTTGCGCATGGTGCTGTATTCCAGCTCGCCGAATTCCTTCGACAGCTCAGCCGGGTTCCAGCCTTCAGCGGCCACGCGGCCCGCCAGCGACTCGACCACGTCCTTCTTGATCGCCGAAATGGCGTCGCGGCGCTGCAGCTTGTCGCGCACCTGGAAGGCTTCGCCCAGGCGCGGGCCGATGGCTTCCTGCAGGGCGCTGATCAGCACGTCGTTCTTGACCGGGGCGACCCAGGTCGACGGCTTGGTGCCGGCTTCCACGGTCAGCTCGTTGATCGCGTTGATGACCTTCTGCATCTCGCGGTGACCGAAGGTCACGGCGCCCAGCATCACCTCTTCGGACAGCAGGGCGGCTTCGGATTCGACCATCAGCACGGCATTGGCGGTACCGGCGACAACCAGTTCCAGCTCCGAATCCTTCAGTTCGGTCACGGTCGGGTTGAGGATGTACTCACCGTTCTTGTAACCGACCTTGGCAGCGGCGATCGGCCCCTTGAACGGGGTGCCGGCCAGCGACAGCGCGGCCGAGGCACCGATCAGCGCGGCGATGTCGCCGTCGATGTCCGGGTTCAGCGACATCACCGTGGCGATGATCTGCACTTCGTTCTTGTAGTCTTCGGGGAACAGCGGACGGATCGGACGATCGATCAGGCGCGAAATCAGCGTCTCTTTCTCGGTCGCACGGCCTTCACGCTTGAAGAAGCCACCCGGGATACGGCCACCGGCGTAGAACTTCTCCTGATAGTCACAGGTCAGGGGGAAGAAGTCCTGGCCCTCACGCGCGCTCTTTGCGGCAACGGCGGAGACCAGCAGCACGGTATCGTCGAACTTGACGATGACGGCACCGCCGGCCTGGCGGGCGATTTCGCCGGTCTCAAGCGTGACGGTGTGTTTGCCGTACTGGAAGGTTTTGGTGATTTTTGCCACGGAGGGTGTCCTTGGGATGCTGTCTGCGAATGGACCGTCGGCGACCCGTGCCGCCTGCGGGTGACCGGTCGTTCCGGTCTGAATGCGATGGGTATTACGGTGCTACAAAACAAAACCGCGGCGCATCGCTGCGCCGCGGAGGATTCGTTGCTTAGCGACGCAGGCCAAGCTTTTCGATCAGACCCTTGTAACGGGTCACGTCTTTCTTCTTCAGGTAGTCGAGCAGGCTGCGGCGGCGGTTGACCATCTGCAGCAGGCCACGACGGCTGTGGTGATCCTTCTTGTGGGTCTTGAAGTGGCCGGTCAGCAGTTCGATGCGGGCGGTCAGCAGGGCGACCTGGACTTCCGGGGAACCGGTGTCGGAGGCGCTGCGCTTGTTGTCTTCAATAACCTTCTGGGTGTCGATCGACATTTTCTTTTCTCTTCTGATGCGGGGCCAGCAGGAACGTGTTCACGCACCGCTTGGCTCGCCGTAGGCTGATGATGATCCTGCAGGACGCAGGGTGCCCGTGAAAGGGCCGCAAAATTGTAACGGGAGCGCCCTCCCGGAACAAGGTCCGGGGCTGAATGGCCCCGGGGGATGTCACGGATTGAAGCGCCGCTGGGACGCCAGCAGGCCGGTTTCATCGACCTGCCCCAAGCCACAGGCGCCGCCGTCGGCGCCGTAAACCACCACCAGCCCTTGCGGCCAGCGGGTATCGCGCTGGCGCTGCCCCAGGCAGAAGCGGACCGCCTGCTGTGCATCCAGGTCAACCCGGGGGTAATCCACCAGCCCGGCCGAAAGCGGCAACAACAGGGCGTCCATGCCGGTTTCATCACCGGAATCGGCCATGCTGCGCAGCTGCTCGAGGGTGACCATCGCCGGTTCGGCGAACGGCTCCACCCACAAGCGGCGCAGTGCACTGATGTGCGCCCCGCACCCCAGCGCCTCACCGAGGTCGCGGGCGATGCTGCGGATATAGGTGCCCGAGCCGCAGGTGACGCGCAGCCGCAGGCGGTCCGGCTGCTGCTCCAGCACCTCGATGGAGCGCACTTCGACATCCCGCTCGGGCGCCTCGATGGCATCGCCACGGCGGGCCTTCACATACAGCGGCTCCCCACCCTGCTTGAGCGCGGAATAGATCGGGGCGCGCTGACGGATGTGGCCGGTCAGCGCCGCAAGCGCGGCCTGAAGGGCATCGGCACTGATCTCCGGCACCGGACGCTGCAGCAGCACCTGGCCTTCGGCATCATCGGTATCGGTGGTCTGGCCGAGCACGACTTCCGCGTCGTAGGCCTTGGCCGAGCCGAGCAGCAGCCCGGCGATCTTGGTGGCCTCGCCGAAGCACAGCGGCAGCAGGCCGGTGGCCAGCGGGTCCAGGCTACCGGTGTGGCCGCCCTTCTCGGCACGGAACAGGCGCCGGGCGACCTGCAGGGCCGCGTTGGAACTCATGCCGCTGGACTTGTCGAGCAGCAGGATGCCGTCCAGGCGACGGAATTGGATACGTGTCATGGATATTCATCGTAGCGCCGAGCAGTCCCCGGCGGGCAGGATCCGTGATGCAGGCAATCGCCGGGCTTCATCCGGCGCCAGCGGATCCTTACTCTTCGTTGCCTTCGCGCTTCTTCTCCGCCGCGACGGTGTCGGGCAGTTCACGCAGCAGGTTGTCGATGCGCTCACCGCGATCGACCGAATCGTCGTAATGGAAATGCAGCTCGGGCACGTGGCGCAGCTTCATCGCACGCGCCAGTTCCATGCGCAGGTGCCAGGCCAGTTCCTTCAGGCCCTTCATCGCTTCTTCGGAGCGCTCGGCCATAAGCGCGGTCACGAAGATCTTGGCATGGGACATGTCGCGGGTGATTTCCACATCGGACACGCTGACCGAGGGCAGCCCGTGTTCGCGCACGGCGTTATGCACCAGGGTGCCAAGTTCGCGGCGGATCTGGGCGGAAACACGGTCGGTTCGATGGAAAGTCTTGGGCACGCGGCAGGGCTCTTTAATTTGGGGGGTGACACGGTGAACGGTGATGCCTTGAAGCAGGACCGGGCCTTTCGGCCCGGTCCCTTGCAGCATTACAGGGTGCGCGGCACTTCGATACGCTCGAAGCACTCGATCTGGTCACCCGGCTTGACGTCGTTGTACGCCTTCACGCCGATACCGCACTCGGTACCATTGCGGACTTCGTCGACGTTTTCCTTGAAGCGACGCAGCGATTCCAGCTCGCCCTCGAACACCACGACACTGTCGCGGAGCACGCGGATCGGCTTGTTCCGCTTGACGATGCCTTCCACGATCATGCAGCCGGCGACAGCGCCGAACTTCGAGCTGCGGAAGACGTCGCGCACATCGGCGATACCGATGATCTCTTCGCGGATCTCCACACCCAGCAGACCGGAAGCCACCTGCTTCACCTGGTCGATCACGTCATAGATGATCGAGAAGTAACGCAGGTCGACGCCGTTGGATTCAATGATGCGACGGGCCGAAGCATCCGCACGCACGTTGAAGCCGATCACGGTAGCCTTCGAAGCCACCGCCGAGTTGGCGTCCGATTCGGTGATGCCGCCCACGCCGGAGTGGATCACGTTGATGCGGATGTCGTCGTTGGACAGACCCACCAGCGCCTGGCTGAGTGCCTGCACCGAACCCTGCACGTCGGCCTTGATGACCAGGTTGAGCACCTGCTGGCCCTCGCCCTTGCCGAGCGTGGCCATGATGTCTTCCATGCGGCTGCCGGCGGACTGCACCAGGCGCGATTCACGGCGCTTGGTTTCGCGCTGCTGCGCCACGTCCTTGGCCAGACGCTCGTCTTCGACCACCACGAAATCATCGCCCGCTTCCGGCACGCCGGACAGACCCAGCACCTGCACCGGGATCGACGGACCGGCCTGGTCAGGCTGCTTGCCGGTTTCGTCGAACAGGGCACGCACGCGGCCGTACTGGATGCCGCACACCAGGTAGTCGCCCTTCTTCAGCGAACCCTGCTGCACCAGCACCGTCGCGACCGGGCCACGGCCCTTGTCCAGCGAGGATTCGATGACCACGCCGCTGGCGCGGCCGTCGGCCACGGCCTTCAGTTCCAGCAGTTCGGCCTGCACGGAAATGGCTTCCAGCAGGTCGTCGATGCCCAGACCGGCCTTGGCCGAGATCTCCACCATCTGGATGTCACCACCGAAGTCTTCGGAGACGACCTGCTCGGTGAGCAGTTCGTTCTTCACCCGCATCGGGTCGGCGCCAGACTTGTCGATCTTGTTGATCGCCACGATCAGCGGCACGTTCGCCGAACGCGCGTGCTGGATCGCTTCCTTGGTCTGCGGCATGACGCCGTCATCGGCAGCCACCACCAGCACTACGATATCGGTCAGCTTGGCGCCGCGGGCACGCATCGAGGTGAAGGCAGCATGGCCCGGGGTATCCAGGAAGCTGATCACGCCCTTCGGCGTTTCCACGTGGTACGCACCGATGTGCTGGGTGATGCCACCCGCTTCGCCGGTGGCGACCTTGGTGCGGCGGATGTAATCCAGCAGCGAGGTCTTGCCGTGGTCGACGTGGCCCATGATGGTGACCACCGGCGGACGCGATACGGCTTCGCCGCGCTCTTCACCGGTAGCGGCCAGCAGCGCCTCTTCGACGTCGTCATTGCCAGCGCGGACCACGACGTGGCCGAGCTCTTCGGTCACCAGTGCCGCGGTGTCGTGGTCGATGCTCATGGTGATGGTCGCCATGACGCCCATCTTGAACAGGGCCTTGACCACTTCGCCGCCCTTCAGGGCCAGCTTCTGCGCCAGGTCGGCGACGGTGATGCTGTCGCCGATCGCCACTTCACGCACGACCGGCGCCGTCGGCCGCTCGAAGGCGTGCGGACCACTGTTCTGGCTGCCGCGCATGTCGCGACGACCCGGCTGCGGACGGCTGCCCGGACGGCCACGGTTGTTGTTGTTGTTGCTGTTGCCACGGCGCGCACGGTCGGCGGCGGACAGATGCATCTGGCCGGCGAAACGATCGCCACCGGGGCGATCGGTACGTGCCGGACCGCGGTTGTTGCGGTCGTCCGAACGCGGCGGTGCAGCGCCACGCGGCGGCGCGGACGGGCCACCGGCCGGCGGACGTGCCGCACGCGGGGCGGCCGGGGCGGCATCGGCCGGACGCGCAGCAGCCGGACGGCTGGCGGCAGCGGCCTCGGCGGCCTTGGCGGCGATGGCGGCTTCTTCAGCAGCCTTCTTCTCGGCTTCAGCCCGTTCCTTGGCGGCAACTTCTTCCTCGCGCTTGCGCACGATGGCTTCATCACGCAGGCGGTCCTTCTCCGCCAGCGCTGCCTGTTCATCAAGATTGCGCTGGCGGGATTCCTCCAGCTTGCGCAGGATGTCGGCGCGCTCCTCATCCGGGGTCATGCGCGCGGCCGCCTTGTCGTAGGTGCGCTTCTGGCGCACTTCCACGTTCACGGTGGTCTTGCTGCGACCCGCGTTCACCGTCACTTCCTGGTGCTTGCGGCGGTTCAGGGTGATCTTCTTGGAAGCCTCGGTGGCTTCTTCGACGGCCTGCTCGGGCTTGCCGTGGGCACGACGAAGGAAGCCCAGGAGCTTCACCTTCTCGGTGCTGGTCACGACCTGTTCGGGACCGCTGAACTTCATGCCGGCACCCGCCAGCTGTTCCAGCAGTTTTTCAACCGGTGTATTGACCAGTTCGGCAAGCTTGCGGATGGTGGTTTGCTGCGACATTCGGATCCTATGATCTTGAGGGCGCCCCCCCGTTTGTGGAGGTAGCGCGGATTCTACGCCCTGATCGGCTCAGGGCCCTGTTCATTGCCGGCTCATTCGCCGCGTTCCAGTCGGGCGATCTCCTCGGCGCGGGCAGACAGGATCAGCGCCGCGGCGCGCTCCTGGTCCAGCCCCTCGATGCCGAATTCAACCACCTCGTCGGCAGCCAGGTCCGACAGGTCCTCACCGGTGCGCACGCCATGGCTGGCCAGGGCGTAGGCGGTAACCTCGTCCATGCCTTCCAGGGCGAGCAGGTCGTCGGCAGGAACGCCGTCTTCCAGGCCTTCTTCAACGGCCAGCGCCTCGTTGAGCAGCGCGTCACGGGCACGTGCGCGCAGTTCTTCGACGATGTCCTCGTCGAAGCCTTCCACCGCCAGCAGTTCGCCGACGGGTACATAAGCGATTTCTTCCACGGTACCGAAGCCCTCGCTGACCAGGATGCCAGCGATTTCCTCGTCCACTTCCAGCTTGTCCATGAACAGCTGGCGGGCCGAGGTCTGCTCGGCTTCGGACTTTGCGGTGACCTGGTCCTGGGTCATCACGTTCAATTGCCAACCGGTCAGGCGGCTGGCCAGGCGCACGTTCTGCCCGCCCTTGCCGATCGCCTGGGCCAGGCGGTCTTCGGCGACAGCCAGGTCCATCGAGTGCTTGTCTTCATCGACGATGATCGACTGCACTTCGGCCGGCGCCATCGCATTGATGACGAAGTTGGCCGGGTTTTCGTTCCACAGCACGATGTCCACGCGCTCACCATTGAGCTCGTTGGACACCGCCTGCACGCGCGAACCGCGCATGCCGATGCACGCACCGATCGGATCGGTACGGGTATCGTGGGCCAGCACGGCGATCTTGGCGCGGTCGCCCGGATCGCGGGCGCAGGCCATGATTTCCACCAGGCCCTGGCCGACTTCCGGCACTTCCAGCTTGAACAGCTCGATCATGAACTCCGGCGCGGCGCGGCTGATGAACAGCTGCGGGCCACGCGGTTCGGAGCGCACTTCAGCCAGGTAGCCGCGCACGCGGTCACCGGCACGCAGCACGTCGCGCGGAATGCCCTTGTCCTTCGGAATGAAGCCCTCGGCGTTGCCGCCCAGGTCGACGAAGATGTTGCCGCGCTCGGCGCGCTTGACCACACCGGTGATCAGCTCGCCGACGCGATCCTTCCAGGCATCGACGACCTGCTGCCGCTCGGCTTCGCGCACACGCTGCACGATGACCTGCTTGGCGGCCTGGGCGGCGATGCGACCGAAGTCCGGGTTTTCGATCTGTTCTTCGACGTAGTCACCAACGTCGACGCCTTCGGCTTCGTCGATGGCGTCCATCAGGCGGATCTGGCGGTCCGGGGACTCCATGACCACGTCGTCTGCCACCACTTCCCAGCGGCGGAAGGTCTGGTAGGTGCCGTCCTTGTGGTCGATGACCACGCGCGCCAGCACTTCCTCGTCGGGGTAGCGCTTCTTCGCCGCCGAAGCCAGGGCGGCCTCGATCGCGTCGAAGATCACTTCACGCGGCACGCCTTTTTCATTGGCGACCGCGTCAACTACCAGCAGAAGTTCCTTGCTCATTGGCTCACTCCGCGCGCGGCTTCTTGGCCGCAGGCTCGTTGGATGGATTTTTGGTCGGCTTCGGACGCTTGGCCGGACCGGTCGGCTTGCTCGGGGCCAGCCCCAGCGCCACCCAGTCGGGCATGATGCGTGCCTTGTCGATGTTGTCGGCCGACACCACCAGGGTGGTTTTGTCGACGGTGAAGCTGATCGTGCCCTGCTCGGCATCGACCGAATCGATCCGGCCCTGCAGGCGGCGACGGTTGTCCTGCGGCAGCTTCAGCTGCACCTTGGCGTTCTGCCCCAGGTGCTGGCCGAACTGCGCCAGGTTGAACAGCGGGCGGTCCACGCCCGGCGAAGACACTTCCAGCGTGTAATTGCCGCTGATCGGGTCTTCGACGTCCATCTGCGCGGACACTTCGCGACTGACGCGCTCGCAGTCCTCGACGTTGATGGTGCGCTCGTCCTGCTCGGCGATCAGCACGTCGATGTACAGACGCAGCGTAGCGCCGCCGGGTGCGGGCAGATACTCGACGCCCAGCAGTTCCAGGCCCAGCGCATCGACGGTGGGGCCGAGCAGATTCGCGATTTCGGTTGCCTTGTCGCTCACAGCCTGCCTTGTTGTTG
Source organism: Stenotrophomonas sp. CFBP 13724 (assembly GCF_014841975.1). NCBI lineage: Bacteria > Pseudomonadati > Pseudomonadota > Gammaproteobacteria > Lysobacterales > Lysobacteraceae > Stenotrophomonas > Stenotrophomonas sp. CFBP 13724. Next base: position 890,423 of record NZ_JACYUW010000001.1, on the reverse strand, counting down.
AATGTGGAAGAGATCCGGACCGCGGCGGGCCCGTTCCGGAAATGCAAAAGGGCCCACTGGGCCCTTTGTCCGGTGAAATCCGGTCATTGGATTCCGGCCGCAGGGCGCGCTGACGCGATCCCCTGCGAAGCCCAGCTTCTGGTCGAAGCCGGTGGCGGGATGATCGCGCTCCATGCAGAGCCAACCATCAGATATACCGCCAGCCCGCTGATGATAGACCTTGCACCGGGTTGGTGCAAGCTGCGCGCGCCTTTGAAGCCCCTGAAACGAGAAAAGCGACCCCGTTTCCGGAATCGCTCTCGTCTGATGCCTAGTTGGTAGCGGGGGCAGGATTTGAACCTGCGACCTTCGGGTTATGAGCCCGACGAGCTGCCAGACTGCTCCACCCCGCACCAGAAGCGCAATTATGCAGCATTCTGCTGCGCTGCGCAACCCTGCTCCACTTTTCCGTTGTCGGGTTGGTTGGTCGAACGGGTGAGACCCCCCCCGCGGCTGGTGGCTTACAGCAGGCTACATGCTTGGGGCCGGGTAATGGGGCTGGCCGGGGGACGGCAAAAGCTGCATCCATGCGGGCCTCGTTTCGCGCCATCCATGGCGTTCAACGCCCCCGCCCAGCCCCACCGCCCGGCCCCTGACAGGTTCCGTGGCCGCCCGCCGCGTATGAAAAAAGAAAAAAGCGGTAGCGCCGACCCATGGTCGGCGAGCGCAGCGGGCCGTTGGCGGAAACCATCCGCCGACCATGGGTCGGCGCTACCCGGGCCCCCAGGGACCTGTCGGAGGTGGGACGGGGTGGGTTGGCGGGAACGCTCATCCGCATGGATGCGGATGGCGAGCCTACACGGACGTATTCACGGCGGTTCCCGCCAACCCACCCCGTCCCGCCCAACCAGCAGCCCTGCAGCTTTCGCCGTTGCCGTTGCCGTTGCCGTTGCCGTTGTCTGGCTTCTGCCTGCGCGGCCAGCGCATCCAATCCCCATAACGAAAAAAGCGACCCCGTTTCCGGAGTCGCTTGTTCGTCTTGGTAGCGGGGGCAGGATTTGAACCTGCGACCTTCGGGTTATGAGCCCGACGAGCTGCCAGACTGCTCCACCCCGCATCAGAAGTGGTCGAATTGCTGCCCCGCGAGGGAGGCGTCTTGCAACGATGTTCTGGCAGAACCGCTGCAGTCACAACTCAGGAAACGAATATTACACTAATTGCGCAGCTTTGTATCGTTTTTCATGAAATATGTGCAAATGCCTGCTGGCACCACACCATGATGGGGTTCCAGGCCAGGCCCAGGGCCAGCAGCGCCAGCGCGTTCACGCCCAGCACCACGCCCAGCACGCGGTCGTTGTTGCGCGGCAGCGGCTCGCCCACCGGCTCATCGAAGTACATGACCTTGATCACGCGCAGGTAGTAGAACGCACCGATCACCGCGCAGATCACACCCAGCAGCGCCAGCCACAGCATGCCGCCGTTGACCGCCGCGCCCAGCACGGCCAGCTTCGTCCAGAAGCCCAGGAACGGGGGGATGCCCGCCATCGAGGCCATGATGCACAGGATCAGCGCGGCCATCCACGGGTTGCGGGCGTTCAGGCCCTTGTAGTCGTTGATGTTCTCGGCTTCGAAGCCGTTGCGCGACATCGCGATGATCGCGCCGAAGCCGGCGGTCGACATGATCGCGTAGCTCACCGCATAGAACAGCGCGGCGGCATAGCCCTGCGAACCACCCCCGGCGATGCCCATCAGCAGGAAGCCGATGTGCGACACGGTGGAGAAGGCCAGCATGCGCTTCAGGTTGTGCTGGGCGATCGCCATCAGGTTGCCGATCACCAGCGACAGCGCCGCCAGGCCACCGATCAGGAGCTTCCACTCATCCGACAGCGGACCCACGCCGACTTCCAGCAGGCGGTAGGCCATGCCGAACGCAGCCAGCTTCGGGGCCGAGCTGATGAACAGCGCGACCGGCGCCGGGGCACCCTGGTAGACGTCGGGCAGCCACATGTGGAACGGCGCCGCACCCAGCTTGAAGGCCACGCCGGCAATCATGAACACCGCGCCGGTCAGCAGCAGCATGCGCTCGTCCGACTGCGGGATGGCCGCGTTGATGGCGTCCAGGTGCAGCGAACCGGTAGCGCCGTAGATCAGCGACATGCCGTACAGCAGCAGGCCGGAGGCCAGCGAACCGAGCACGATGTACTTCATCGCTGCTTCCGAGGCCAGGCCGTTGTCACGGTTGCTGGCGACCAGCGCGTAGGAGCACAGCGCCAGCAGTTCCAGGCCCAGATAGACCATCAGCAGGCTGCCGGCGGAGACCAGGATCATCATGCCGGCGGTGGCGAACAGCACCAGCACCGGAATCTCGCCCTGGAACAGGTCGCGCTCGCGCAGGTAGCTCCAGCCGTACACCAGGCTCAGCCCGCTGCACAGCACGATCACCACCTTCATCACGTCGGCAGCGGTGTCACGCACGAACATGCCGTGGAAGACCTCCCCCTGCCCGCCCGTGCCGGTGGCCAGCATGACCAGCACCACCGCCAATGCGGCGAGCGAGAACAGATGGGTGATCAGCTTGTTCTGCTTGCTGATGAACAGATCGAGGATCATCAGGGCGAAGGCGCTCGCGACCAGCACCAGCTCGGGAGCGAGCGGGGGCAGGTCAGCAGCGGTCAGTGGCAGCAACGGCGAGGTGGTCATTATCAAATCCTGGAATCAGTTCGCTCGGCAGGCCGATCAGAGCAATTTGCTGGAAGCAATCTGCATCGCCAGCTTGGCGATCGACGGCTCCATCAGGTCGGTCAGCGGCTTGGGGTAGATGCCCAGGGCCAGTACGCCAATGGCGAACACGCCCAGCACCAGCCACTCGCGGCCGTTGATGTCCTTCAGTTCGGCGACGTGGGCGTTGGCCACCTCACCGAAGAAGATGCGCTTGTACAGCCACAGCGTGTAGGCGGCGCCGATGATCAGGGTGGTGGCAGCGCCCAGTGCGATCCACGGATTACGCTGGAAGGCCGCCATGATGACCATGAACTCGCCTGCGAAACCGGAGGTACCCGGCAGGCCGGCATTGGCCATGAAGAACAGCATCGCGAAGGTGGCGAACCACGGCATCACGTTGACCACGCCGCCGTAATCGGCGATGCGGCGGCTGTGCATGCGGTCATACAGCACGCCCACGCAGGAGAACATCGCACCGGACACGAAGCCGTGCGAGATCATCTGCACCATCGCACCCTGCAGGCCCAGGCGGGCGGCGTCGGCATTGCCGGCTTCCCGCACCAGCCACAGGGCGATGAACGTACCCAGGGTGACGAAGCCCATGTGCGCGATCGAGGAATAGGCGATCAGCTTCTTCATGTCGTCCTGCACCAGGGCGACCAGGCCGACGTAGATCACTGCGATCAGCGACAGCGCGATCACCAGCCACGCCCATTCCATCGAGGCGTCCGGGACGATCGGCAGGTTGAAGCGCAGGAAGCCGTAGCCACCGATCTTCAGTGCGATGGCGGCCAGGATGACCGAACCGGCGGTCGGGGCTTCCACGTGGGCGTCCGGCAGCCAGGTGTGCACCGGGAACATCGGCACCTTGACCGCGAAAGCGATCAGGAAGGCGAAGAAGATCCAGGTCTGCTCGGTGGCGGTCAACTGCAGCGCATACAGGTCGGCCAGCTGGAAGCTGCCGCCCTTCAGGTACAGGTAGACCAGGGCCACCAGCATCAGCACCGAGCCGAGGAAGGTGTAAAGGAAGAACTTCAGCGCGGCGTAGATGCGGCGCGGGCCGCCCCAGACACCGATGATCAGGAACATCGGGATCAGCATCGCTTCGAAGAACACGTAGAACAGCATCGCGTCGGTGGCAGCGAAGATGCCGACGGTGACGCCTTCCAGGATGAGGAAGGCCGCCACGTACTGGTTCACGCGCTTGTCGATGGCACTCCAGGCGCCGATCAGCGCGAGAACGCTGACCAGCGTGGTCAGCGCGATCAGCGCGATGGCGATGCCGTCCACGCCCAGGTTGTAGCCGATGTCGTAGGCCGGGATCCAGGCGCGGGTTTCGACGAACTGCAGCGCGTCGATGCCCGGGTCGTAACCGGTGAGCAGCGGGATGCTCAGGGCGAAGGTCAGCAGCGCGACACCCAGCGACGCCCAGCGGGCGGTCTGCGCATCACGGATGGCAAGGACCAGGGCGCCACCGATGATCGGCAGCCAGATGAGGACACTAAGTAGGGGCCAGTTCGACACGTTTTCTTATTCCGTACAGGTCATCAACGCAGGTAATGCATCAGCAGGCCCAGGAGGGCAATCAGGCCGATGATCATCGCGAAGGCGTAGTGATAGAGGAAACCGGATTGGGTACGACGCAGCACATTGGCTGCCACGTCCGCCCCACGTGCGACCAGGTTGACGGTGCCGTCGACGATGTTCGTGTCGAGCCAGCGTGCCACCCTGCCCAGCTTGACGCTGCCGCCGGCAAAGCCGTCGATCCACAGCGTGTCCATGCCGTACTTGTTTTCCAGCACCGACACGATCGGCGCGAAGGTCCTGCGCGCCCGGCCCGACAGGTCCGGCTTCCACAGGTAGAAGATCACGGCGAGCAGGAAGCCTGCCACGGTCAGGAAGAACGGCCAGGCGGTCATGCCATGCAGCGCGAACGCCACCGGACCATGGAAGTGCTCGCCGAGGAAGCCCACGGTGTTCTTGGCCGGGTCGTAGAAGTCCACGATGCCGGTGAAGAAGTTGGTGGCCTGGCCCTTGATGCCTTCATGGGCGTGGTGTCCGGCCCAGTCGGTGCCATGCAACATCGGGCCGATGCTGAAGAAGCCGATGATGATGGAGGGGATCGCCAGCAGGATCAGCGGCAGCGTCACCACCCACGGGGTCTCGTGCGGCTCATGCGGGCCATGGCCGTGACCATGGTCGTCATGACCGTGGTCGGCATGCGCATCGGCTGCATGTGCGTCGACGGCATGGGCATGGTCATCGTGCGCATGCGCAGCGTGGCCATGGCCGTCGTGGGCCACGTCGCGGAAGCGTTCCTTGCCATGGAAGGTCAGGAACAACAGGCGGAAGCTGTAGAAGCTGGTCACCAGCACACCGCCCAGCACCGCCCAGTAGGCATAGGTCGCGACCCAGCTGCTGGACATGTGGGCGTGGATCTCGGCGGCCTCGATGATGGTGTCCTTCGAGTAGAAGCCGGAGAAGAACGGCGTGCCGACCAGGGCCAGCGTGCCGATCCACATGGTGATGAAGGTGATCGGCATGTACTTGCGCAGGCCGCCCATCTTGCGCATGTCCTGCTCGTGGTGCATGGCGATGATCACCGAGCCCGCGCCGAGGAAAAGCAGCGCCTTGAAGAAGGCGTGGGTCATCAGGTGGAACACCGCGGCCGAGTACGCGGACACGCCCAGCGCAACGGTCATGTAGCCCAGCTGGGACAGCGTGGAGTACGCAACGACGCGCTTGATGTCGTTCTGCACGATGCCGATCAGGCCGGTGAAGAACGCAGTGGTGGCACCGATGAACAGCACGAAGTTCAGTGCGGTCGGCGACAGCTCGAACAGCGGCGACATGCGGGTGACCATGAAGATGCCGGCGGTGACCATGGTCGCGGCGTGGATCAGCGCCGAGATCGGGGTCGGGCCTTCCATCGAGTCAGGCAGCCAGACGTGCAGCGGCACCTGGGCGGACTTGCCCATCGCACCGATGAACAGGCAGATGCAGATCACCGTGGCGCTGGCCCAGACAACCGGCTGTTCCAGTACCTGGATGGTGTGCAGGCCGAACAGGTCGATCGAACCGGACCACACCTGGATGGCACCGTTGGCCAGCTCCGGGTCCATGATCTTGGCGAACACGGTGGCGTAGTCGAGGGTGCCGAACACCCACAACACGCCGCCGATGCCGAGCAGGAAGCCGAAGTCACCGACACGATTGACCAGGAAGGCCTTCATGTTGGCGAAGATCGCGGTCGGCCGCTTGAACCAGAAACCGATCAGCAGGTAGGACACCAGGCCCACCGCTTCCCAGCCGAAGAACAGCTGCAGGAAGTTGTTGCTCATCACCAGCGTCAGCATGGAGAAGGTGAACAACGAGATGTAGCTGAAGAACCGCTGGTAACCCGGGTCTTCTTCCATGTAGCCGATGGTGTAGATGTGCACCAGCAGCGACACGAAGGTCACCACCACCATCATCATGGCGGTGAGCTTGTCGACCATGAAACCGACATGCGCCGAGTACTGGCCGACTTCGAAGAAGGTGTACAGGTTCTCGTTGAACGGCTGCGCGCCGCCCCACAACAGCTGGTAGAACACGTACATCGACAGGGCGCAGCTGACCGCCACGCCGAGGATGGTGATGGTCTGCGCGCCGAGGCGCCCGACCTGACGACCGAACAGGCCGGCGATGATGCTGCCGAACAGCGGTGCAAGCACCACTGCGATCAACAGACTCTTGGCGAGTGTGATTTCCATCTGTTAATCAGCCCTTCAACGAATCGACTTCGCCGACATTGATCGTTCGACGTGTACGGAACAGGGTCACCAGGATTGCCAGGCCGATGGCGGCCTCGGCGGCTGCGACGGTGAGGATGAAGAACACGAACAGCTGGCCGGCCGTGTCACCCAGTTCGCGCGAGAACCCGACGAAATTGATGTTCACCGACAGCAGCATCAGTTCGATGGACATCAGCAGGACGATGACGTTCTTCCGGTTGAGGAAGATGCCGGCCAGGCTGATGCAGAACAGCACCGCACCCAGCGCCAGGATATGGCCCAACGTGATCATGGCTTGGTCTCCTCGCCAGCGGCCGGCATATCGACGGCGGCCTTGGTGTTGCTGTGCACGAACGGCTGGTCGACGTCCATCTTGACCACGGTGAGGCGGTCACGCGACTTGACCATGGTCTGCTCGCCCGGGTTCTGCGTCTTGATGCCGGTGCGATGGCGCAGGGTCAGCATCACGGCGGCGACCACCGCGACGGTCAGGATGACCGCAGCGAACTCGAACGGCAGCAGGTATTCGGTGAACAGGCTGCGCGCCAGCCAGGTGATGTTGGACGTGTCAGCGGCCAGCGCAGCGGCGTTGTCGGCCGGGAACGGGTTGACCGCCCTGCCCCGCACGCCGATCAGGGTGACGATCTGCACCAGCATCACCACCGCGACCACCAGCCCGACCGGCAGGTAACGTACCCAGCCTTCGCGCAGGTTGTCGGTGTCGATGTCCAGCATCATCACCACGAACAGGAACAGCACCATCACCGCGCCGACATACACCAGCACCAGGGCCACGCCGAGGAACTCAGCCCCGACCAGGATCCAGATGCAGGCCACGGAGAAGAAGGTCAGCACCAGGCAGAGCACGGCGTTGACCGGGCTGCGCGCACTGATCACCGCCGCGGCCGAGACACCGGCTGCGATGGCGAAAACCCAGAAAGCGATATTTACCCAATCCATGTCTCGACCTCAGCGGTAAGCGGCATCGGCGGCACGGCGCTCGGCGATTTCGGTTTCAAGCCGATCACCCAGGGCCAGCAGCTGCGGCTTGGTAACGATGTTTTCGCCACGATTCTCGAAGTGGTACTCGAGGATGTGGGTCTCCACGATCGAGTCCACCGGGCAGCTTTCTTCGCAGAAGCCACAGAAGATGCACTTGAACAGATCGATGTCGTAACGCGTGGTGCGGCGGGTGCCGTCCTCGCGCTTGGCCGAATCGATGGTGATGGCCAGTGCCGGGCAGACCGCTTCGCACAGCTTGCAGGCGATGCAGCGCTCTTCACCGTTGGGATAACGACGCAGGGCGTGCAGGCCGCGGAAGCGCGGGGACTGCGGGAACTTCTCCATCGGGTACATCATGGTGTACTTCGGCTTGAAGCTGTACTTCAGCGTCAGCCACAGACCGGCCAACAGCTCCAGCAGCAGCAGGCTCTTGAAGTAATGGGTAATCCTGTTCATTACGTTAGACACCCTTTTGAATCACGCCGAAGAACACCATCAAGGCGGTGACCGCGATCCAGAAAATGGTCAGCGGGATGAAGACCTTCCAGCCCAGCCGCATGATCTGGTCATAGCGGAAGCGCGGGAAGCTGGCACGGAACCAGATGTAGGCGCTGGCGAAGAAGAACACCTTGATGAACAGCCACGGCCAGCCGCCTGTCCAGATCCAGTCGATGAACGGCGAGATCGCTCCCGGGTTCACCCAGCCCTGGATCGGGCTCAACCAGCCACCGAGGAAGAAGATCGCGATCAGGAAGCTGATCAGGATCATGTTCGCGTATTCGGCCAGGAAGAACAGCGCGAAGGCACCGCCGGAGTACTCCACCATGTGGCCGGCGACGATTTCCGATTCGCCTTCCACCACGTCGAACGGCGCGCGGTTGGTTTCGGCCACGCCGGACACCCAGTACACGACGAACAGCGGGAACAGCGGCAGCAGGAACCAGTCCAGGAAGCCGGAGTTGCCGGCCTGCGCCATCACGATGCCGGTCAGGTTCAGGCTGCCCGAAGCGATCATCACGCCGACCAGGGCAAAGCCCATGGCGATTTCGTAGCTGATCATCTGCGCCGAGGCGCGCATTGCACCCAGGAACGCGTACTTCGAATTGGATGCCCAACCGGCCAGGATGATGCCGTACACGCCCAGCGAGGTCATCGCCAGCAGGTACAGCAGGCCGGCGTTGGCATTGGACAGCACCAGCTGCGCATCGAAGGGCACCACCGACCAGGCCGCGAAGGCCGGTGCCAGGGTGATCAACGGCGCCAGCAGGAACAACACCTTGTGGGCGTTGGCCGGCTGCAGCACTTCCTTGAACAGCAGCTTGAAGACGTCGGCGAAGGCCTGGAAGATGCCCATGCCCACGTACATCGGGCCGTGGCGGACGTGCATCCAGCCGATCAGCTTGCGTTCCCAGACCACGTAGAAGGCCACCGAGATGATCACCGGCATGGTGATCACCAGGATCTTCAGGATGATCCACAGCAGGGCGCCGATCTCACCAAGGCCAAGCAGCCACTGGTGCAGCGGGTCCACTGCGTTCAACAGCAATTCGTTCATGCAGCCACCACCGTTACGCGTGCGGCACCCAGCGGTGCGGTTGCACCGTGGCCCGATTCAATCCAGACCGAACCCACGGCGACGCGGGCGTCGACCACCACCGGCAGCGTGGCGCGGCCGGCATCGGTGCCGACCTTGGCCATCTGGCCTTCCTGCAGCTGCAGGCGGGCGGCATCGGTGGCATTGAGCACGATGCGCGGGGCGGTGTTGAGCGGATGCGACTGCAGCGCCGGTGCGCGACGGACGACCGCGTCGCTGCGGTAGATCGCCGCGGTCGAAGCCACTTCCAGGCCTTCGCTGGCCACGGGAGCGGCCGACGAAGCGGCGACGGTCACGCTCACCGGCGCCAGGCTGGCGCGCAGGCCGGCCAGGTCGATGAACTCGAAACCGGCCAGTGCCATTTCGCCACCCAGGGCGCGCAGCACGCGCCAGCCCTCGCGGGCCTCACCCGGCAGCTTGCCGCCGGCGCGTGCCGACTGCGAGCGACCATCGAGATTGGTCAGCGTGGCGTCGATTTCCGGCAGTGCGCCGATCGGCAGGATCACGTCGGCGACGTCGCGGGTCGAGGCGCAGGCGAACTGGCTGAAGGCCACCACCTGGGCACCGGCCAGCGCCTTGCGGGCGGCGGGGGCGTCGGCGAAATCCAGGCCCGGCTCCAGGCCATAGACCACGTAGGCCTGGCGCGGCTGGGACAGCATGCCCGCCACATCCTTGCCGGCCGGCAGCACGCCGGCGCGGGTCAGGCCGATGGCATTGGCGCCCTGCGGAATACGGCACAGCTTGGCACCGGTTGCTGCAGCGAAATCACGCGTAGCGGCGCGGATCGCGGCGGCCTGCGGGTGGTTTTCGGCGATGCCACCGACGATCAGCACGGTGTTGCGACCGCCCTGCACCGCCGAACGCAGGTCAGCGTTTTCCAGTGCGCCGGCGAAGGTCGACGGTGCGACGATCTGCTTGCTGGCGATGCTGAAGGCGAAGTCGAAATCGACCGGGTTGACCACGTGGATCTTCGCGCCATTGCTGGTCTGCGCCTTGCGCAGGCGGGCATGCAGCAGCGGAAGCTCATGGCGGATGTTGCTGCCCAGCACCACGATCTGGTCGGCGCCTTCGATTTCGGCCAGCGGCAGCCCGAACACTTCGGCGGTGGACGCGTCGGAGAAGTCGCGGTTGTTGATGCGGTGGTCGATGTTGGTCGAACCCAGGCCTGATGCCAGGCGGGCCAGCAGCGCGCCCTCCTCGTTCGAGGTCGACGGGTGTACCAGCACGCCCAGGGCGTCGCCCTGGTTGGCCTTCAGGATGTCGGCGGCAGCAGCCAGGCCTTCGGCCCAGCTCACTTCCTTCCACTCGCCATTGATCTTGCGCAGCGGCTTGACCGCACGGTCTTCGCTGTACAGGCCCTGGTGCGAGTAGCGGTCACGATCGGACAGCCAGCATTCGTTGACCAGCTCGTTGTCGCGCGGCACGGTGCGCAGCACTTCGCCGCGACGCACGTGCAGGAACAGGTTCGAGCCCATCGCATCGTGGTAGCCCAGCGATTCGCGCGCGGTCAGTTCCCACGGACGTGCGCGGAACTGGAACACCTTGTTGGTCAGCGCGCCCACCGGGCACACATCCACCACGTTGCCGGACAGTTCGGTGGTCAACGGCTTGCCGTCGTAGGTACCGATCTGCAGGTTCTCACCGCGGTACATGCCACCCAGTTCATAGGTACCTGCAACGTCGGCGGTGAAGCGGACGCAACGGGTGCACTGGATGCAACGGGTCATTTCGGTGGCCACCAGCGGCCCCATGTCCTCGTCCACCACCACGCGCTTGCGCTCGTTGAAGCGGCTGACCGAACGGCCATAGCCCAGCGATACGTCCTGCAGCTCGCACTCACCGCCCTGGTCGCAGACCGGGCAGTCCAGCGGATGGTTGATGAGCAGGAACTCCATCACCGAACGCTGGAACTTCAGCGCTTTTTCGCTGCGGGTGGCAACCTTCATGCCATCCATCACCGGCGTGGCGCAGGCAGGCGCCGGCTTCGGCGACTTCTCCACGTCCACCAGGCACATGCGGCAGTTGGCGGCGATCGGCAGCTTCTCGTGGTAGCAGAAGCGCGGGATCGGGATGCCGGCCTTGTCGGCGGCCTGGATGATCATCGAACCCTTGGGCACCACCAGCGACTGGCCGTCGATTTCGACGGTGACGTGGTCCGGTGGCACGTTGGGCGTTACGGGTTGCGCGCTCATGCGGCAGCAGCCTCCACCTTCTTGCCGTCAACCATCGAATGACCGTTGACGATGTAATACTCGAATTCGTCCCAGAACTGGCGCAGGAAACCCTGGATGGGCCATGCCGCCGCTTCACCGAACGCACAGATGGTGTGGCCTTCGATCTGGCCGGCCACGGCCTTCAACTGGTGCAGGTCTTCCATCGTGGCCTTGCCGGCGACGATGCGCTCCAGCACCCGGTGCATCCAGCCGGTGCCTTCACGGCACGGGGTGCACTGGCCACAGGATTCCTTGTGGAAGAACTGGCTGATGCGGCAGGCGAACTTGACGCAGCACACGCTGTCGTCCAGCACCACGATGGCGCCCGACCCCAGCCCGGTGCCGAGGGCACGCAGGGTGTCGTAGTCCATCTGCAGGCCCTTCAGCTCTTCGGCCTTCAGCACCGGCATCGACACGCCGCCCGGAACCGCGCCCTTCAGCGTGCGGCCCGGCTTCAGGCCTCCGGCCATTTCCAGCAGCTCGTCGAAGGTGGTGCCCAGCGGCACCTCGAAGTTGCCCCCCTTCTGCACGCAGCCGGACACCGAGAAGATCTTCGGCCCGCCGTTCTTGGTCAGCGACAGGCCCTGGAACCATTCCGGCCCGTTTCGGATGATCGCCGGCACCGAAGCATAGGTCTCGGTGTTGTTGATGGTGCTGGGCTTGCCGTACAGGCCGAAGTTCGCCGGGAACGGTGGCTTGTAGCGCGGCTGGCCCTTCTTGCCCTCCAGCGATTCCATCAGCGCGGTTTCTTCGCCGCAGATGTAGGCGCCGGCGCCCAGCGCACCGTAGATGTCGATGTCCACGCCGCTGCCGAGGATGTCCTTGCCCAGCCAGCCGTTCGCGTACGCGTCGGCCAGGGCCTGCTCGAAGTTCTCGAACGGCTCGTGGTGGAACTCGCCACGCAGGTAGTTGTAGCCCACGGTGCTGCCGGTGGCGTAGCAGGCGATCGCCATGCCTTCCACCACCGAATGCGGGTTGTAACGCAGGATGTCGCGATCCTTGCAGGTACCCGGCTCGGATTCATCCGAATTGCACAGGATGTACTTCTGCATCGTGCCCTTGGGCATGAAGGACCACTTCAGGCCGGTCGGGAAACCGGCGCCGCCACGGCCGCGCAGGTTGGACTGCTTGACCATCTCGATGACCTGCTCCGGCGAGATCTTCTCTTCGAGGATCTTGCGCAGGGCGGCGTAGCCACCGGTCTTGAGGTAGCTTTCGTACGACCACGGAGTGTCGTAATGCAGGGTGGTGTAGACCACCTGGTGCGGCAGCGGTGCGGGACCGACCGGACCACTGGGTGCGTGATGATGTGCCATGGCTTACTCCAACCCGTCCAGCAGCTCGTCGACTTTCTCGACGGTCAGGCGCTCGTGGTAATGGCCGTTGATGACCATCATCGGTGCACCGGCACAACCGGCCAGGCACTCTTCTTCGCGCTTGAGATAGATACGTCCGTCAGCGGTGGACTGACCGGTGCGGCAACCGAGTTTCTTCTCGGCGTGCGCGACCAGGTCTTCGGCACCGTTCAACCAGCAGCTGATGTTGGTGCAGAACGCCACGTTGTGGCGGCCGACCTTCTCCAGCTCGAACATCGAGTAGAAGCTGGCGACCTCGTAGGCCCACACCGGCGGCAGGTCCAGGTACTTGGCCACGCCGGCGATCAGCTCGTCGGTCAGCCAACCGGCGTTCTGTTCCTGCGCAGCGTGCAGCCCCTGCAGCACGGCCGAGCGCTTGCGGTCCGGCGGGAACTTGGACAGCCAGTGATCGATGTGAGCACGGGTCTTGTCGCTCAGCACCACCATCGGATCGACGTCGCGCGCCGCCTCGAAATTACCTGTCGCCTTCATCGGCCGACCTCAGCGAAATGCATGTCTTGGAATTCCATATGCTGCGGCGCCGGCTTGCGCCGGCTGCCTGCAGGAAAGAGGGTCAGGTCAGCCGGATTCACCGGTCGACCTCGCCGAACACCAGGTCGTAGGTGCCGATCATCGCCACCACGTCGGCCAGCATGTGGCCGCGCACTATCGAATCGATCGAGGACAGGTGGGCGAAGCCCGGCGCACGCAGGTGCACGCGGAACGGCTTGTTGGCGCCGTCGGACATCAGGTAGCAGCCAAACTCACCCTTCGGCGCTTCGACGGCGGCATAGGTTTCGCCGGCCGGCACGCAGTAGCCTTCACTGAACAGCTTGAAGTGGTGGATCAGCGCTTCCATGTCGTCCTTCATCGCCTCGCGGGACGGCGGCGCGACCTTGAAGTTGTTGACGATCACCGGACCCGGGTTGGCCTTCAGCCACGCCACGCACTGCTTGATGATGCGGTTGGACTCGCGCATTTCAGCCACGCGGCACAGGTAGCGGTCGTAGCAGTCGCCTTCCTTGCCCAGCGGGATGTCGAAATCGACGGCATCGTACTTGGCGTACGGACGCTTCTTGCGCAGGTCCCACGCAACGCCCGAACCACGCAGCATCACGCCGGTCATGCCCCACTGGTGGGCCAGTTCCGGGGTGACCACGCCGATGCCGACCGTACGCTGCTTCCAGATGCGGTTGTCGGTGAGCAGGGTTTCGTACTCGTCGACGCGGCCCGGGAACTCGTTGGTGAAGTTTTCGATGAAATCGAGCAGCGAGCCTTCGCGCGATGCGTTCAGCTGCTTCAGGGCGTTGCCCTTGTGCCAGCGCGATTCCTTGTACTTCGGCATGTGGTCCGGCAGGTCGCGGTAGACGCCGCCCGGACGGTAGTACGCCGCGTGCATGCGGGCGCCGGACACGGCCTCGTAGCAATCCATCAGCTCTTCGCGCTCACGGAAGGCGTACAGCATCACCGCCATCGCGCCCAGGTCGAGCGCGTTGGAACCCAGCCACATCAGGTGGTTCAGGATGCGGGTGATTTCGTCGAACATGGTACGGATGTACTGCGCACGCTCCGGCGCTTCGATCCCCATCAGGGTCTCGATGGCACGCACGTAAGCGTGCTCGTTGCACATCATCGACACGTAATCCAGGCGGTCCATGTAACCGATGGACTGGTTGAACGGCTTGGATTCGGCGAGCTTTTCGGTGCCACGGTGCAGCAGGCCGACGTGCGGGTCGGCACGCATGATGGTTTCGCCGTCCATTTCCAGGATCAGGCGCAGCACACCGTGCGCGGCCGGATGCTGCGGGCCGAAATTCATCGTGTAATTGCGGATTTCCTGCCGGTTCTCGGCAGCATTGCTGGCGAAGGCGCCGTGCGCCTGTTCGACCGGCTTGATCACCTGTGCACTCACTTCATTGCCTCCTGCGAACGCTCGCCGGCTGCGGTCTGCAGGCGGGCGTCGTCACGGATCACGCGCGGCACGCCGACGCGCGGCTCCACCGAGGTGACCGGCTCATAGACCACGCGCTTCTTCTCTTCGTCGTAACGCACTTCGACGTTGCCGATCAGCGGGAAGTCCTTGCGGAACGGATGGCCGACGAATCCGTAGTCGGTCAGGATGCGGCGCAGGTCCGGGTGGCCTTCGAAGATCACGCCGAACAGATCGAACGCTTCGCGCTCGAACCAGTTCAGGCCCGGCCACACGTCGGTCAGCGAACGCACGACCGGCAGGCCCTCGTTCGGGGCGAAGCAGCGCAGGTGCAGCATCAGGTTGTGCTGGTACGAACGCAGCTGCGCGACCACGGCAAAGCGCTGGGTCGGCATGTGCTGCGGCTGTGCGCCGCCGGCATCTTCTTCGCTGGGGAATTCACCCCAGGCAAAACGGCCGGCGCCCTTGCCCTCGACGCCGCGGCTGAAGCCCTGCGAGGACACGTCAGCGGTGTCCCATTCGTCAGAACCGTAACCGAGGTAATCGACGCCGCACAGGTCGACGGCCTGCTCGAAACCAAATTCGTCACGCAACGCGAGCGCGGTGGCGTGCCAATCCGAGGCAGGCACTTCCAGCGTCACTTCGCCGCGGGGTTCGACCACGATGACCTTGCCGCCGGTGAAGCGGGCGGAAAGTCGGTCGATGAAGGATGCTTGCTCTGCCATGGGGGCTTGGCGCGCTCTTGTAGTGTGGAAGGGTCAGCGGGCGATGGTCTGCGTACGCCAGATCTTCTTCTGCAGCTGCAGGATCCCGTACACCAGCGCTTCGGCGGTTGGCGGGCAGCCCGGGACGTAGATGTCCACCGGCACCACGCGATCGCAACCGCGAACAACCGAATAGGAATAATGGTAGTAGCCGCCACCGTTGGCGCAGCTCCCCATCGAGATGACCCACTTCGGGTCCGGCATCTGGTCGTAGACCTTGCGCAGCGCCGGGGCCATCTTGTTGACCAGCGTACCGGCCACGATCATCACGTCGGACTGGCGCGGCGACGGGCGGAACACCACGCCGTAACGGTCCAGGTCCAGGCGCGCGGCACCGGCATGCATCATTTCAACGGCACAGCAGGCCAGGCCGAAGGTCATCGGCCACATAGAACCGGTACGGGCCCAGTTCAACAGGGCATCGACACTGGTGGTGACATAGCCCTTTTCCAGCAGCGGGTTATCGCCAGCCGGTCGCAGGATGTCGTCAACCCGCCCTTCCGGGGTGGGGTTGTTCATCAGGCCGTCGAGAGTTTGGATCACTCCCATTCCAGCGCTCCCTTCTTCCAGACGTAAATGAAGCCGAGGAACAGCATGCCCACGAACAGGCCCATGGTGACCAGCGAACGCGCGCCGAGCTCCATGAAGACCTGGGTCCAGGGCACGATGAAGATGATTTCCAGATCGAAGACGATGAACTGGATCGCGATCAGGTAATAACGCACGTCGAACTTCATGCGTGCGTCTTCAAAAGCCTCGAAGCCGCATTCGTACGGCGAGAGCTTCTGCAGATCGGGACGGCGTGGGCCGAGGAATCGTCCAATCAGCATCAGCGTGATGCCGATACCGGTAGCGACGATCAGAAACAGCAGAGACGGCAAATATTCGGCCAGCACAGCGATTCTCTCTTGCCTCTGCCGCCGCGCCTGCAGGCGCTTTGGCATGGGGGAGTGGACGGGGACAACGCTACCCGGCGCAGAGCGCGCCGGACGTACCCGCTTTACTTACTAAATGGTGCCCAAGAGGGGACTCGAACCCCTACGACCTAAGTCGCTACCACCTCAAGGTAGTGCGTCTACCAATTCCGCCACCTGGGCTTACGATCACGCTGGACTATCTATCCAGTGCGCGGCGTATTGTAACCGTCTTCAGTCTTTCTGGGAGCCTTCCGGCTGCTTTTCTTCGCCAGAATTTGAAGATTCCGCCTGAGCCGGCACAGTCGCGGCCGGAACCGGCTGCTGGGCAGGCTGCTGCACCGGGACCGGAGCGGCCGCCGGCACGCTGGCCGGACGCTCACCCGCCGGTGCAGCCGGGACGCTGGCGGCTGGCGCGGCCATCAGGCCGAGGCCCTGCTGCTCGGCCGGGCGGCTGCCATGGCCGGCATACCACGCCATGAACAGGCTGATGCCAAAAAACACCACGGCCAGCCACTTGGTGGACTTGGACATGAAGTTGGACGCACCACGTGCGCCGAACACCGTGCCCGAGGCGCCGGCACCAAAGCCCGAGCCAGCGGCGGCACCGGAACCACGCTGCATCAGGATCAGCGCGATCATGGCCACTGCGACCAGCACGTAAACGACATTGAGGATCAACATCAGCATCTGGAATCCGTCCTCGGACTACTTCTAATCAGGTTGCAGCCGCCGCCTGGGCGATGGCCAGAAAATCGGCGGCCACCAACGAGGCGCCACCCACCAGCCCGCCATCGACGTCGGGCTGTGCGAACAGCTCGGCGGCATTGTCAGGCTTCACGCTGCCACCGTAAAGGATGGTCAGGGAATCGGCGATTCTAGCATCCACCTTGGCCACTTCGCCACGGATGAAGGCATGCACCTGCTGGGCCTGCTCCTTGCTGGCGGTGCGCCCGGTGCCGATCGCCCAGACCGGCTCGTAGGCCACCACGGCGTTTTCAAAGCCCTGCCCGCCCACCAGCGCCAGCACCGGGGCCAGTTGGCTGGCGATCACCACCTCGGTCTGGCCGGCTTCACGCTGCTCCAGGGTCTCGCCCACGCACAGCACCGGCACCAGGCCGGCGTGCAGCGCGGCGGCGAACTTGCGCGCGACCAGCTCACTGCTCTCGTGATGGTACTGGCGGCGTTCGGAATGCCCGACCAGGCCGTAACGGGCGCCCACTTCGTGCAGCATGCTGGCCGAGACTTCGCCGGTGTAGGCGCCCTTCTCGTTGCTGCTGACGTCCTGGGCACCAAAGGCAACGGCGGTATCGGCGAAATCATCGGCGAGTTCGCCCAGGTACGGCAGCGGCGGCAGGATCACCAGCTCGACCCCCTGCTCCGGCGCCCCGTTGGCGATGTCGGTGACCAGGGTGGTGGCGAACTCACGGGTTCCGTGCAGTTTCCAGTTTCCGGCGACGATCTTGCGGCGCATGGGCGGTGGCTCCGTTTCGTATCAGCCGGACATGATAACGAATGAAATTATCCGCCGTTGGGCCGTAACCGGTTACATCTTGTTTGCGGGTAGTCGAACGGGTGAGACCCCCTCGCGGCTGGCTGCTGTTGCTGGCTACGTGCTTGGGGGCCGGGCGGCGGGGCTGGTCGGGGGACGGCAAAAGCTGCATCCATGCGGGCCTCGTTTCGCGCCATCCATGGCGCTCAACGCCCCCGCCCAGCCCCACCACCCGACCCATGACAGGTTCCGGGTGCCGCCAGCCGCGTATGAAAAGAAAGAAAAAGCGGTAGCGCCGACCCATGGTCGGCGAGCGCAGCGGGCCGTTGGCGGGAACATTCCGCCGACCATGGGTCGGCGCTACCGGGGCCACCGGGGACCTGTCGAGGGCGGGGCGGGGTGGTTGTGCAGGACCGTCTTTTCGCATGGATGCGAAAAGCGGGCCTACACGGACGTACTTGCGGCGTGTCCTGCACAGCCACCCCGCCCCCCCAACACACAGCCCTGCAGCTTTTGACGTTGACGTTGACGTTGCTGTTGCCTGATTGCCGGCCAGCGGCCGGCACTACTTCAGTTTGATCTCGCGCAGGCGCTCTTCGAGGAAGCCATGGGCGGTGATCGGCTCCGGATACCGGCTCGGGTTTTCCGGGGTGATGCACGAGGGCAGCACGTCGATCAGGTAATCCGGGTTCGGGTGCAGGAAGAACGGCACCGAATAACGCGGCTGGCGTGCCAGCTCGCCCGGCGGATTGACCACGCGATGGATCGTCGAGGGATACACGTGGTTGGTCAGGCGCTGCAGCATGTCGCCGATGTTGACCACGATGGTGTCCGCATCCGAAGTGAACGGCACCCACTTGCCATCATGCGACTGCACCTCCAGGCCAGCGGCACTGGCGCCGACCAGCAGCGTGATGAAATTGATGTCGCCATGGGCGCCCGCGCGCACGTTCGGGATGTCGTCGGTGGTGATCGGCGGGTAGTGGATCGGACGCAGGATCGAATTGCCGTTGTTGGTCTTGTCGGCGAAGAAATCCTGCGGCAGGCCGATGTGCAGCGCCAAGGCAGACAGCACCCGCGAACCCAGGTGGTCCAACGCCTGGTACAACGCATAGCCACGCTCACGGAACTCCGGCACTTCGCTCGGCCACAGGTTCGGCGCCATCACCTCGCGGTATTTGGAATCATCGGGAATCTCGCGCCCGATGTGCCAGAACTCCTTCAGGTCGAAGTGGCTGGAGCCCTTCGCCGTTTCCACACCGAACTGGGTATAGCCACGCGCGCCGCCGCTGCCGGCGACGTGGTAACGGCGCTTGACCTCTTCCGGAAGCCCGAAAAAGGCCTTGAAGACGTCGTAGGCCGCGTCGATGTCGGCCTGCGGAATGCCATGGTTGCGGATGCCGGCGAAGCCCCACTGGCGGTAGGCGGCGCCCAGCTCGGCCACGAAGGCCTCGCGGTCGCTGTCGAAGCGGGTGATGTCGAGGGTGGGGATCTGGCTCACAACGGTACCTGGTTGGTCATGGGTCTGGACAGCGGCACACGCTGCCCAGGGGCCGCGTTTCCGTGCCCGCATTGTGACAGATCAGGCTGCGGCACGTTGCCTCCCAGGCTGCCCCAGGCGCGCCACCACCGTGTCGCATCAGGCACGACGGGCCACGCGGAACACCCCACCGACCCGGCCGATATCGCCCCCGTATGTCGCAGTGAACATCGTTGATCTCCGGCGCACGCTCCGCCGCCCAAGCGCCCGCATCTTCCGCGTCACGCTGGCCTCCCTGCCCCGAACGCGTGCACTGGCTTCACATGCAACGTCCCCTGCGCATTCTGCATACCGAAGCGGCGATGGGCCTGGGTGGCCAGGAGATCTACATCTTCCGCCACATGATCGCGATGCGGGCGCGCGGCCATGATGTCTCGCTGTTATGCCAGCCAGGCGCCCGCCTGGGCGCATTGGCGCAAGCCAATGGATTCATCGTGCACCGGCTGCGGATGGGCGGGTTGGTCCGGCTGCTGCGGGGCATCGACCGGGTAGCCGCGCTGGTAAGGTCGCATCGCTTCGACGTAGTGAACACGACCAGCCGCCGCGACGCCCTTATCGCCGCGGCCGGGGCACGCCTGGCGCGCGCGCCGCTGGTGGTGCGCTCGCGCCACCTGATGAGTCCGGTGAACTCGCTGCTGACCTACACCGGCCTGCCCCACCGCGTGCTGACCGTCAGCCGTTTCGTGAAGCAGCAGCTGGTCGCGCGGGGCATCCAGGAGGGGCGCATCGGCGTGGTACCGCCCATCGCGATTCCACCGCAATGGCAGGGTGTACGCGGACCGGATCCTTGGCAGTGCCTGCAGGATACCCGCGCCCGGGTGCGGGCCGAGCTTGGATTCGTCGCCGGTGATGTGGCGGTCGGCTGCGTCGCGGTGCTTCGTCGCCCGAAGGGCCACATGGACCTGCTGCACGCCATCGCGCCGCTCTGCCACGCCCATCCCTCGCTTCACCTGGTGGTGATCGGCGATGGCGAGCCGGTCATGACCGAACTGCGCACCGCCAGCCAGCGGCTGGGGCTGCAGCGGCAGGTGCATCTGCTGGGTCACCGTTCCGACGCGCAGCGCCTGATGGCAGGACTGGACGTGTTTGCCCTGGCCACGCACAAAGAGGCGGCCGGCACCGTGTTCCTGGAGGCCGCCTTCGTCGGCGTGCCCATCGTGGCCACGCGCGTTGGCGGCGTACCGGAGATGGTGCGCGAGGGTTCCAACGCGCTGCTGGTCGAGCCGGGTGATCCAGCCGCATTGACCATGGCCCTGCAACGCCTGGTCGAGCAGCCGGGGCTGCGCAGGCAGATGGGCCGTGCCGGCTGGGACTGGATGCGCCGCGACGAACGATTCAGCCCCGTCGGGCACTGCCGCGCGACGGAAGCCTGCTACTACCAATGGTTGGAGGAACTTGGACATGCGTAAGGCCCACAGCGTGCCGGTGTTGATGCACCATCACGTCAGCCCTTCGCCGGGGATGATCACCGTGTCCCCGGCGAACTTCGAAAGCCAGATCGCATGGCTCGCCGACACCGGCTGGACGTCATTGACACTGGATCAGTACGCCGGCTTCCTGGTGGGCAAGCCGGTCCCGCGCAAGTCCATCGTCATCACCTTCGACGACGGTTATCTGGACAACTGGGTGTACGCCCACCCGATCCTGCAGGCACATGGCATGCATGCCGTGGTCTTCGTCGTCACCGGCTGGATGGGCCAGGGACCGGTACGTCCGCACGCGGGTCACTCCGGCGCATTGCTGCCCGCCACGCCGGACCATCGTGGATGCGAAGAGGCGATATTCCGCCAAGGGCAGGCCGACCAGGTGATGATGCGCTGGGACGAGGCACGCGCGGCCATCGCCGCCGGCACCTTTGAAGTGCATTGCCACACGCACTCGCACACGCGCTGGCTGCAGCGCGCGGACCTGGACCGCAGCCAGCGCAGAAGCGGGCTGGATGCCGATCTGGCCAAAGCACGCCAGGTGCTTCAGCAGGAACTGGGCAGCGTCTCGGACACACTGTGCTGGCCCTACGGCGACTTCGACGCGGACCACGTAAAGATCGCCCGCGCGCATGGATTCCGTTACCTGCATACGACGCACCCGTTCGGTCGCAACCGCATCGGGGGCGACGCCGGGCACATCTATCGCTTCGCCGTGCGCGACCGCCCGGCTTCGTGGCTGCGCAGGCGCATTGCCTGCAGCTACCTGCCGGCACTGGCTCCCCTGTTCAACGGCTTCAAGGCCCGTCGCAAGGGCCTGCCCCCCGGCCCCTGAGCGTCGCCTTCCGGCAGCGGCCATCGGCGCAGCGATACAAGCCGATACAATGCGCCCCCTCCACGACAGACGCCTGCGTGCTGCCCTCCCCTGCACGATGAACCCCTCGATGCCTGCACGCCCCTCTTCCCCCACCTCATTCCCGCAGTGGCAGCGCCTTGCATGGGCGAGCTTGATGACCGCCGTGGGCGCTGTGCTGGCGATCGGCATCAGCGCGGCCAACATCCCATGGATGTCCAATCCCGGCGGAATGCTCGGCAAGCTGTACCTGACCCTGGCCGTACCCGGTCATTTCCTTGCCTTCGGCGCGCTGGTGATGCTGCCGGCGCTGCTGGTGGGCCTGTGGACGCGCAGCGCGCGGCCGCTCACGATCACGGCGGTGGTCATGCAGGGCCTTTGGCTGTGCCTGCTGCTGGTGGATGCCAAGGTCTTCGCGCTGTATCGCTTCCACCTCAATGCGATGGTGCTGAACATGGTGTTCGGCGGCGCCATGCAGGACCAGGTCAGCCTGTCCTGGAGCAACTGGCTGCAGGTTGCCGGCGTGGTCGCGGCGGTGTTCGCTGCCCAGGCGCTGCTGGCCTGGGGCTGCTGGCGGCTGCTGCCAATGCGTCCGCGTCGCGCCTGGGTGCTGGCCGGGTGGACGGCAGCGGCCGTGCTGATGACCGCAGGCCAGATCGCCACGGCCTACTACGACGCACGCGGCGAACGCGCGGTGATCAGCCAGTGGGCCTACCTGCCTTGGGCGCAGCCGATCACGGCCAAGCGGCAGATGCGTGCGATGGGCGTGCCGGTGGTCGATCGCGCCGCCGCACTGACCGATCCGAAGCTCAGTGAACTGGCCTACCCGAGCGCCCCGCTGCGTTGCCAGAGCCACCGGCGACCGAACGTGCTGGTGGTAGTGCTGGAATCGCTGCGCGCCGACGCACTGGATCCACAGACGATGCCCGGCACCTGGGCGCTGGCCCGGCAATCGCAGGTGTTCGACCGCCATTACAGCACCGGCAACGCCACCCGTTTCGGCCTGTTCGGCCTGCTGTACGGCCTGCCCGGCGGCTACTGGCAGCCGATGCTGGGCGAGCAGCGCGGCTCGGTCCTGTTCGACGTGCTCAAGCAGCAGGGCTATGCGATGTACCTGCATGGCAGCGCGCCGCTGTACAGCCCGGAGTTCGACCGCACCGCCTTCGCCGACGTACGGGAGCTGCTGCAGACCGCACCGGCGGCACTCAGCGTGGCCGAACGTGACCGCCACGTGGTCGACACGCTGCGTGCGGAAATCACCGCGACCCCCTCCGGCACGCCGTGGTTCGGCTTCGCCTTCCTCGATGCCACGCATGCGCCGTACCACCTGCCCAAGGGATACCCTGCGCTGGACACGCCGATGGCCCAGGACATCAACTTCCTGGCGCTGGACCAGGACCACGATGCCACCCCGGAGCGCAATCGCTACCGCACCGCCGTCCACTATGCGGACAGCCTGGTCAGCCAGTTGTTGCAGTCACTGCGCGAAGCCGGCGTGGAGGACAACACCATCGTGCTGGTCACCGGCGACCACGCCGAAGAATTCAACGACCTCGGCCTGAACTACTGGGGCCACAACGGCAATTTCTCCGACTTCCAACTGCAGGTGCCGTTCGTGCTGCATTGGCCGGGAATGACGGCATCGAGGCAGGCGCGCATCAGTTCGCATGAGGACTGGGTGCCGACGCTGATGCGGCATGCCCTGGGCTGCGAAAACCCGCTCGAAGACTTCAGCACCGGCCAGGACCTGCTGGCACCGGCACCGATGGCACCGCGTTCGCTGCTGGTGGAAAGCTGGTCGCAGCGTGGCATCCGCCAGGGTCCGGATACCTATGTGTTCGACAAATTCGGCAACAGCACGGCACTGGGGCCGGACTACCTGCCGTTGCCCGTGCAGCAGCCAGACAGCGCCGGCCTGCGCGAAGCCTGGGACGAACTGACCCGCTTCCGCCGACGCTGAGGCACATCCTGCGCACTCCGCGCACGCCGCCGATGCCCGGCGGCGCTGCGGAACGGGGTCAGGCCGCAGCAGCGGCCTTCACTGCATCGGACAAGCGATCCAGCGTTTCCTGCATCAGCGTGGCCTCATCGGCCTCCACAGTCACCCGCACCACCGGCTCGGTGCCGGACGGGCGCAGGAACGCGCGGCCGCGGCCGGCCACCGCCTGCTGCGCCTGGACGAGCGCCTGCTGCACGCTTGCAGCCTGTACGGTGGCCTTGGCCGACACGTCGCCGAGCCGCACATTGACCGTCTTCTGCGGCACCCGGGACAGCGGCTGCAGGGCCTCACGCAGGCTCTGCCCGCTGCGGCGCAGTTCAACCAGCACCTGCAGCGCACTGACGATGGCATCGCCGGTGGTGGCGCGATCCAGGCACAGAAGATGCCCCGACGCCTCACCGCCGAGCACGCCGCCGCCTTCCACCAGCGCCTGGTGCACGTAGCGGTCGCCGACGTTGCTGCGCACGAACGGAATCTGCAGCTTTTCCAGCGCCTGTTCCAGCCCGAAGTTGGTCATCAGCGTGCCCACCACGGGACCGCGCAGGCGGCCATGGGCCTGCCAGGCGCGGGCCAGGATGAACAGCAGGTCATCGCCATCGACCGGGTTGCCCTGGTCGTCGGCCATCAGCACCCGGTCACCGTCACCGTCGAAGGCAATGCCCAGGTCGGCACCGGTTTCGCGCACCTTGGCCGCCAGGTTGTCGATGTGGGTCGAGCCGACGCCGTCGTTGATGTTGACCCCGTCCGGCGCCGCGCCGATGGCGATCACCTCCGCCCCCAGCTCGCGGAACAGCAGCGGTGCGATGTGGTACGTCGCGCCATGCGCGCAATCCAGCACCAGCCGGACGCCGCGCAGGTCGAAGTCGCGCGGCACGCTGGCCTTGCAGAATTCGATGTAGCGGCCGATCGCCTCGCGCGCACGCATCGCCTTGCCCAGCTTTTCCGATTCGGCGGTGGTGAACGGCTCATCGATGCCCGCTTCCAGCGCCAGTTCGGTGGCATCGTCCAGCTTCTCGCCCTGGGCGGAAAAGAACTTGATGCCGTTGTCATGATGCGGGTTGTGCGAGGCGCTGATCACGATGCCGGCGTCCGCCCCCAGCGTTCGGGTCAGGAAGGCAACAGCCGGCGTGGGCATCGGCCCCAGCAACTGCACGTCTACGCCCGCAGCAACCAGCCCGGCTTCCAGCGCCGCTTCGAACATGTAACCGGAAATGCGCGTGTCCTTGCCGATGACGACGATCGGGCGACGGTTGCCCGCCGCCTGCTGGGCCAGCAGCACGCGGCCGAACGCATTGCCCAGCCGCAGTACGAAATCAGCCGAGATCACGCCCTGGCCGACCCGGCCACGGATACCGTCGGTGCCGAAATACTTGCGCGTTCCCATCAAGCCTCCGTCGGCGCAGGTTCGCGGCGCATCATCGCCAGAAGCTCGGAGAGCCGGTCGCGCAGCTCGCGACGATCACAGATCTGGTCGATGGCACCGTGTTCGAGCAGGAACTCCGAGCGCTGGAAGCCTTCCGGCAGTTTCTCGCGCACGGTCTGCTCGATCACGCGCGGACCGGCAAAACCGATCAGTGCCTGCGGCTCGGCGATGTTGATGTCGCCGAGCATCGCGAACGATGCCGACACGCCACCGGTGGTGGGATGGGTCAGCACCGAAATATACGGCAGGCCGGCAGCGCGCAGCTTGCCCAGCGCCGCGGAGGTCTTGGCCATCTGCATCAACGAGAACAGGCCTTCCTGCATGCGCGCGCCGCCGCTGGCGGAGAAGCAGATGTAGGGTGCACCGATCTCCAGCGCGGTTTCCGCCGCCAGCGCGAAACGCTCGCCGACCACCGAGCCCATCGAACCGCCCATGAAGGCGAAATCGAACGAAGACGCGACCAGCGGACGGCCCTTGAGCAGGCCGCGCATGGCGATCAGCGCGTCGTACTCGCCGGTATTCTTCTGCGCGATCTTGATGCGCTCGGCGTACTTCTTCTGGTCCTTGAACTTCAGCAGATCATTCGGACCCAGCCGCGCGGCGATCTCGGTCATGCTGTCGGCGTCGAACAGCGAAGCCAGCCGCGCACGCGCGCGGATCGCCATGTGGTGCCCGCAGTTGGGGCAGACCTCCAGGTTCTTTTCCAGCTCCGGGCCATAGAGCGCGCTGCCGCAGCTGCTGCACTTCTCCCACAGGCCTTCGGGCACGCTGCGCTTCTTGTTGGGGACGTTGTCGGTGCGGATGCCCGACGGCATCAACTTGCTGAGCCAACTCATGCGGGTTGCTACTTCCGTTCAGGGCGGCCCGAAGGCCGCAAAGGCCGACAGTCTAGCTCAGCCCTTCCCCACCCGTGCACCCCCATAAAACCGTGCCCCGGCGTACGTTTGCAGCAAAACCACGCCATCCACCACCCCGCCGCCATGATCCGCCGACCATGGGTCGGCGCTACCAAGGCCATCAGGAACCTGTCGAAGGTGGGGCGGGGTGGCTGTGCAGGACCGTGTGTTGCCATGGATGGCAACAGCGAGCCCCCAAGGACGGGTTCACGGCGTGTCCTGCACGGCCGCCCCGCCCCACCGCCCCGCTAGCCCTGCAGACGCCTTAAGCATCCAACGCTTGCCGCAGCGGCGCCAGGAACGCCCCCGCCGCCTGCACCGCTTCGTCCACCGTGGTCGCCTGCGCCAGCACCGACACCAACGCACTGCCCACCACCACGCCATCGGCCTGGCGCGCCATCGACGCCGCACTGGCCGCATCCTTGATCCCGAACCCGGCCACCACCGGCACGCTGGCCCGGTCGCGCAGCGCCTGCAGGCGGGCCCCCGCCGCCTCATGGTCGAGCAGGTCCGATGCCCCGGTAACACCGGCGAAACTCACGTAATAGAGATAACCGCGCGCCAAGCCCAGCAGCGTAGCGGCACGTGCATCGCTGGTGGTCGGCGAGGCCAGCAGCACCAGCGCCAGGCCCGCCGCGTCGAACGCTGCGTTGGCCTCCCCCGCTTCTTCCGGCGGCAGGTCGACCAGCAGGATCCCGTCCACGCCAGCGGCAACGGCCTCAGTGGCGAAGCGGGCATAACCGTGGATCTCCACCGGGTTCAGGTAGCCCATCAGCACCACCGGCGTTTCAGTGTCGCGGCTGCGGAACTCGGCCACCGCCTGCAGCACGTAACGCAGCCCGGCGCCGCGCGCCAGCGCACGCTCCGAACTGCGCTGGATGGTCGGGCCATCGGCCATCGGATCGGAAAACGGCACGCCCAGTTCCAGCACGTCGGCGCCGGCCTCGACCAGCGCGTGCATCACCGGGACGGTGGCCTCCAGCGACGGATCGCCGGCGGTGATGAAGGGAATCAGCGCCTTGCGCTGCGCATCACGCAGCCGCTGGAAACGGGCATCAAGTCGGAATACAGGCATTTCAGGCACGTCCTTGGATCAATACAGGGATGGCAGACATCACAGGATCAGGCCTTCGCGCGCGGCGATGGTATGCACGTCCTTGTCACCGCGGCCGGACAGGTTGCACAGCACCAGCTGGTCGCGCGGACGCTCACGGGCCAGCTTGATCGCCTGCGCCAGCGCATGGCTGGACTCCAGCGCAGCCAGGATGCCCTCGGTACGCGACAGCAGGTGGAAGGCCTGCAGGGCCTCCTCATCGGTGATGCCGAGATACGTGGCGCGGCCGCTGTCGGCCAGGAACGCGTGCTCCGGCCCGACGCCCGGGTAATCCAGGCCAGCGGACACCGAATGGGTCTCGATGATCTGGCCATCGTCATCGCACAGCACATAGGTGCGGTTGCCGTGCAGCACACCCGGGCGGCCTGCCGCGATGGAGGCGGCATGGCGCCCGGTCTCGATGCCATCACCGGCCGCTTCGGCGCCGAAGATCTGCACCTCGCGGTCGTTCAGGAACGCATGGAACAGGCCGATGGCATTGCTGCCTCCGCCCACGCAGGCGGTGATCGCATCGGGCAGGCGGCCGTATTCCAGCAGCATCTGTTCGCGTGCTTCACGGCCGACGATGGCGTTGAAATCGCGCACCATGCGCGGATACGGATCCGGGCCGGCCACGGTGCCGATGATGTAGAAGGTGTCCTGCACGTTGGTGACCCAATCGCGCATCGCTTCGTTGAGGGCATCCTTCAGCGTCGCCGAACCCGACGTCACCGGCACCACGGTCGCGCCCAGCAGCTTCATCCGATAGACGTTGATCTTCTGCCGTTCGATGTCGGTGGCGCCCATG
Organism: Stenotrophomonas sp. CFBP 13724; assembly: GCF_014841975.1. Taxonomy (NCBI): domain Bacteria; kingdom Pseudomonadati; phylum Pseudomonadota; class Gammaproteobacteria; order Lysobacterales; family Lysobacteraceae; genus Stenotrophomonas; species Stenotrophomonas sp. CFBP 13724. Next base: position 862,650 of record NZ_JACYUW010000001.1, on the reverse strand, counting down.
TACACCACGCATTCCAGGCCCAGGCGTGCGGCCACCGTCGCGCTGGCCACGCCGTGCTGGCCAGCGCCGGTCTCGGCGATGATGCGCTTCTTGCCCATCCGCGAGGCCAGCAGCGCCTGGCCGATGGTGTTGTTGATCTTGTGCGCGCCGGTGTGGTTCAGGTCCTCGCGCTTGAGCAGGATCTGCGCGCCGCCGACGTGGTCGCTGAGCCGCCGCGCATGGTAGATCGGGCTGGGTCGGCCCACGTAATGGGCCAGGTCGTGGTCGTATTCGGCGATGAAGGCCGGATCCTTGCGCGCCTGGTCGTAGGCCGCGGCAAGCTCCTGCAGCGGTCCGACCAGGGTCTCGGCGACGAAGCTGCCACCGTAACGCCCGAAATGCCCGTTGGCATCGGGATAGGCATGGAAGTCAGGAATCGGGGGGAGCGACATGAGGGCAACCGGGTCGAGCAGGTGGACCGCCACTCTAGCGCACGGGTTGCACGGGGAATATCGATATTTCCGCCACATCATGTCAGTATTTCTCACATGACAACGCGCCCGCTGCCCCCACTCAATGCCCTGCGCGCCTTTGAAGCGACGGCCCGGCTGGGCGGCGTCGGACGCGCAGCGCAGGCCCTGCATGTCACCCACGGCGCGATCAGCCGGCAGATCAAACTGCTGGAGGCAGATCTCGGCCTGGCGTTGTTCGAGCGCGACGGGCGCGGCCTGCGCCTGACCGCCAGCGGCCAGACCCTGCAGGCCGCCTGCAAGGATGCGTTTGGACGGTTGCACGCTGCAGTGGACCAGCTGCATCGCCCGGCCCTGCACGACGCCCTGGTGCTTGGCTGCAGCAGCAGCGTGCTGGCGCGCTGGATGATCCCGCGATTGCCGCGGTTGCAGGCCGCCCTGCCCGCGCTCAACGTCCACTGGTCGGCGCTGGACGGCAGCTTCAGCGAAGCCCAGGCACGGCTGGATGCCGTGCTGCTGCTGGCTGAACCGCCGTGGCCGAACGGCTGGGAGGTGATCGAACTGGCACCGGAACGGGTCGGCGCGGTGCTCTCCCCACAACACCCGGCAGCGGCACGCCTGCAGGGTCGGCCGGCGTCCGCATTGCTGCCCGAGGAACTGCTGCATACCACCTCGCGGCCGCAGGCATGGCCGGCCTGGGCCGCTGCGCATGCGCTGGACGCGCGCGCGCTACGGCGAGGCCAGGGCTTCGAACACCTGTATTACCTGCTGGAAGCGGCGGTGGCGGGACTGGGCGTGGCGATCGCGCCGGAACCCCTGGTTGCCGATGATGTGGCAGGCGGGCGACTGATCGCGCCGTGGGGATTCACCGCCACCGCCGGCGCCTGGGTGCTGGCGCGGCACGCTGCCCGTGCGGATCCGCGTGTCGATGCGTTGGTGGCCTGGCTGAAGGCCGAACTTGCTGATCGGTAAACCGGCAGCAGGGTGCGCTCAATCGAGACTTGCGCAGTCCGCGCGACGGACTTCTTCGACGAACTTGCGCATCAGGTAACCGTCCTTGATGCCCGGCTCGGATTCGATCCCGCTGGACACATCCACGCCCCACGGCAGGGTCGCCACGGCCGCGTCGAAGATGTTTTCCGGGGTCAGCCCGCCGGCGAGCAGGAAGGGTCGGTGCAGGCCGCTCGGAATGCGCGTCCAATCGAAGGCAACGCCGGTCCCGCCGCCGCCGCCCGGCGCATGGCTGTCGAACAGGAAACCGGCCGCACTGGGGTAGCGCAGCTGCAGGGTGCGTGCGTTGACCTCTTCGCGGCCGCCCATCGCGATGGCCTTCAGGTAGGGCATGTTGAAGCCGCGGCAGAAACCCTCGTCTTCATCGCCGTGGAACTGCAGCAGCGTAGGACGCACGGTGCGCAGCACCTCACGCACTTCCTCACGCGTGTTGTCACGGAACAGGGCCACCACATCGACCATCGGCGCGATCGCCTGGCGCATCGCACGTGCTTCGGCGGGCGCCACGCGGCGCTTGCTCTCGCGGGCGAAGATGAAGCCCACCGCATCCACGCCGAGCTCGCCGGCCAGGCGGACATCGCCGGCGCGGGTCATGCCACAGAACTTGATGCGGGTACGGTAGTAGGAGCGGCTCATAGGGTGACCTCGGCAGGCAGGTGCCAGTTGTCGGGGTACAACGGGCCCAGGAACACCAGGCCCTGAGGGGGTGCAGTGGGCCCGGCGACGGTACGGTCCTGGCCGGCCAGCAGCTCACCGATCCACTCGACCGGACGCTCCCCGCTGCCCACCAGGATCAGCGAACCCACGATATTGCGAACCATGTGATGAAGGAATGCATTGGCCTGCACCGACACTTCGATCACCTCCTCGTTGCGCAGCACGCTGACCGACTGCATCTGGCGACGCGCGTGCAACGCTTCGCACTGGATGCTGCGGAAGGCGCTGAAGTCGTTCTCGCCGAGCAGCGCCTGCCCGGCCTGGTGCATCAGCCCGGCATCCAGCGGGCGCCGCTCCCAGCTGAGCGTCTGCCGCTGCAGCGCCGGTCGTATCGAACGGTTCAACAGACGGTAGCGATAGCGTCGTGCGCGTGCGGAAAAGCGCGCATGGAAGTCATCGGCGACCGGCGTGCACCAGCGCACCGCGATCGACCTGGGCAGCCGCGCGGTGGTGCCGAGGGTCCAGCCGCGCGGATCGCGCACGGCATCGGTATCGAAATGCACGACCTGGCACTGACCATGCACGCCTGCATCGGTACGGCCGGCGCAGACCACGCGTACTGGGGAATCGGCGACCGACGACAGCGCCTTTTCCAGGCTGGCCTGCACGCTCGGGCCGGCTTCGCCGAGATTCTGCCAGCCCTTGTAATCGCTGCCGTCGTACTCCACGCCCAAGGCGTAACGCATGCTGCTACCTCTGAATCTGTGAAAAGACGCCAAGCCGGCCGCCGGTGCCGGTGTCAGCCGGCTGGATCGCGCTCGGACCATACCGCCAGCGCATTGCCGCCGGGCTCGCGGAAGTGGAACCGGCTGCCCCCCGGAAACGAAAAGACCGGCTTGAGCAGCTCACCGCCCGCAGCGAGGACTGCCTCGATCACCGGCTGCAGCTGGTCGGCATACAGCACCACCAGCGGCGCGCCTGCGGTGTCGGTGGACACCGGCGCGGCACGATAGAAGCCGCCCTGCAGCCGCCCGTCATCGAAGGCGGTGTAGTCCGGGCCGTAATCCTGGAACTGCCAGCCGAACACGGCCTGGAAGAACGCGCGACTCGCCGCCGGATCCTGCGAAGCGAATTCGATGTAGTCGATGCGATGGTCGCGTTGCATGGTCGATACTCCGTACAGCCCAGGGGTCAGCCGAGGCGCGCCAACAGTTCGCGCGCCTGCGCCTGCAGATGGGGATCATCGCTGCGGGCCACCTCTTCCAGCAGTGAGCGCGCAGTCTGCGCATCCCCCAGGTCCAGATAGGCGATGGCCAATTCGAGGCGGTCATGGCCACCGGCATGCGCCGGCGCGGCGGCGATCGTGTCGGGGGCGTGCGCCGCTGCATGGTCCGACATCTCCGGCGCCACCGGCGCGTCCCCTGCGGGAAGCTCGAAGACGCCGCGGAAGGCCTCCTGCTGCTCGGCATGGCGGGCGTAGGCGGGCACCGGGTCAACGACCGGTTCTGCCTCCAGCAAGGGTTCCTCGGCAGGCGGCGCCGCGGTCGAAACGCTGGCCGGTGGTTCCAGATCGAAATGCACCGGCGCTTCGCCGGCAATGCCGGTGTCGGTGCGGCTTTCGATGTGCGCATCGGGCAGCACGTCGACCACCCTGCCGGCGTCGGTCTCGGCGTCGGCCTGTTCCCGAGGCTCCTGCTCCCACCCCGCGCGCTCGGCCAGCACATCCAGCCCGGCACCGGCCGGGACGGCGGCCGACAGCGCGCTGTCGTCGTGGTCGTCACGGCGCAGCGGCGGCAGTGGCGAGGGTTTGCGGCGACGCGACAGCCACCAGCCCACGGCCACCAGCAGCAACACCGGCAGCGCCAGCCAGAACCAAGGGCCGCTGGACGCCTGCTGTGGGGCCTCTGCCAAGCGCGCCTGTGCGGCCGCGATCTCGGTGTCCTTCAGGCTGACCAGCGCCTGCTGCTGCGCTTTCAGTTTTTCCAGATCCGCGACGCGTTGCTTGAGTTCATCGATCTCGGCATCGCGCGTGGCGACGTCTTCCCTTGCCTGACGCAGTTGTTCGTTGCCGAGCATGTCACCCTCGTTGCCATCACCGGTGCCGGTGGTTGAGCCAGCCGTGGCAGCGGCAGCCGCCACCGCCGGAGCGATTTCAAGACGCGCGCCGGTGCCGCGGGCCGCCGCTGCGGCGGGAGCCGGCGTGGCGGCCACAACATTCGAATCAGCTGCGGCAGGCTGCGGAATGGTGCGCGACTGCCGCCACTGCGCAGCATGCTCCCTCACCATCGCTGCCGCCTCGCTGCCATCAACGGCGGCCAGCGAGGCCGCATCGGGCACGCGCAGCACCGCACCCTGCTTGAGCAGGTTGATGTTGCCGCGGATGAAGGCTTCCGGATTGGCCCGCAGCAGGGCGATCATCGCGCGTTCGCGGCTGATCTGCTGGCCGACGGCCAGCGACTGTGCAATCTGCGAAAGGGTCTGCCCCTGCCGCACCGCGATATCGCCGGCAGCGCCGGTGGCCTCGGGCACCGGCGCGCGTGGTGCAGCCGTGCTGGCGGTGCGCGCTGCAGGGGCAGGTGCAGCGGCTGCAGTCGAGGTTTCCGGCGGCGACTGCGCCGGTGCGGCCTGCGGCTCGCGGATGATCGCATTGGACATCGCGCCGGCCGGCGCCTCGATCTCCGGCTCGCTCAGTGCAACCGCGCTGGTCGGTGCGTCCATCAACGCCGAATACTCACGCACCAGCCTGCCCTGGCCCCAGTCGGCCTCGATCAGGAACGCCAGCGCGGGGGTTTCCACCGGCGAAGCCGAGGTGACGCGCACCACCGCCCGTCCCTGTGCGGTACGGGTGAGTTCGAACTGCAGTTCACTGACCAGGCCGGTCGGGCGCTGCAGGCCCACGCGTTCGAACGTCACCGGCGAAGCCAGCCCGACCCGCAGGTTCTGCAGTTCGGACGGATCGGCGGAAATGATCGGAATTTCAGCTACCAGCGGCTGCCCGGGACGGGACAGCACACGGATGTCACCCAGCCCCAGCGCCATCGCCGAGCTGCTGGCGAGCGCCAGCAGGAGGGTGGAAAGATACTTGAGCGGTCGCATGACGCCGCGGGCCCCGTTGTTCATGGCGGCCAATATAACGGCTGGCCGCCACAAAGTGGGGGGTCTTGACCGGCACGCCCCCCGCCCTGCTCAACGCGGTTCGGCGGCGACCAGCTCGGCCAACTGCACCGCATTGAGTGCAGCGCCCTTGCGGATGTTGTCCGAGACGATCCACAGGTTCAGGCCGCGCGGGTGCGAAAGGTCTTCGCGGATGCGGCCGACGTACACCGCATCAGTGCCCGAGGCGTGGGTGACCGGGGTCGGGTAGCCGCCCGCTTCGTGGCGATCCACCACTTCCACGCCCGGCGACTGCGCAAGCAGTTCACGCGCCTGCGCGGCGGTGACCTTGTCGCGGGTTTCGATCGCCACCGCTTCGGAGTGGCCATAGAACACCGGCACGCGCACCGCCGTGGGGTTCACCAGGATGCTGCTGTCGCCGAGGATCTTCTGGGTTTCCCAGACCAGCTTCATCTCTTCCTTGGTGAAGCCGTTGTCCAGGAAGTCGTCGATGTGCGGGATCAGGTTGAAGGCGATCTGCACCGGGAAACGCTGCGGGTCGATTTCCTGGAAGCTGAGCAGCTGGCCGGTCTGCTTGCCCAGCTCTTCCAGCGCCGACCGTCCGCCGCCGGACACCGACTGGTAGGTCGCCACGTTGATCCGCTCGATGCCGTAACGGCGATGCAGCGGCGCCAGCGCGACCAGCATCTGCATGGTGGAGCAGTTCGGGTTGGCGATGATCCCGCGCGGACGGTTGGCGACCTGGTCTGGATTGACCTCGGAGACCACCAGCGGCACGTCATCGTCGTAACGGAACGCCGAGGAGTTGTCGATCACCACCGCACCGGCGGCGGCGAACTTCGGCGCGTATTCCTTGGACACGCTGCCACCGGCGGAGAACAACGCGATGTCCACGCCGGTCGGATCGAAGTCGGCGAGGTCCTTGATGATGTACTTCTGGCCGTTGAACTCGACTTCGCCGCCGGCCGAGCGCGAGGAGGCGAGCAGGGTCAGCGTGCCGACCGGGAAGTCACGCTCGGCCAGGATCGACAGCATGGTTTCGCCGACCGCACCGGTGGCGCCGACGACGGCGACATGGAAGGAACGTTGTTCGGTACTCATGGGGCATTCTCAAAAAAGGAGGGGGTTCACGCAATGCGGCCGGGTTCGGGGAACCTCCTCGTGCAGGCGCGGAGGCTCCCTATCGTTTTTTGCTTTTATCGCCCGAAGCAGCGCGCGCGGCCAGCGCCGCGTCGGCATTGATCGCGCTTGGCATGCGCGTCGCTTCACCGGCCACGCCCAGCGCGGCCAACAGGTTGTCCGCCGCCAGCTGCACCATTGCCTTGCGGGTGCCCAGCGAGGCGCTGCCGATATGCGGGGTCAGCACCACGTTGCGCAGCGCCAGCAGCTCCGGACGCACCTGCGGCTCGCCTTCGTAGACATCCAGCCCGGCCGCCGCCAGCCGGCCGTGGGCCAGTGCATCGGCCAGCGCCAGCTCGTCGACGATACCGCCGCGGGCGATGTTCACCAGCGTCGCGGTGGGCTTCATCTTCGCCAGTGCGGCCGCGTCGATCAGATGGTGCGAGGCTGCCGTGTACGGCAGCACCAGCACCAGGTGGTCACTCTGCGCCAGCAGGGCATCCAGCTCGGCGTACTGGGCGCCTACGTCCGCTTCGGTCGCAGCCGGAAGCCGCGAGCGGTTGTGGTACAGCACGCGCATCCCGAAGCCGTGCGCACCGCGGCGGGCGATGCCCTGACCGATGCGGCCCATGCCCAGGATGCCCAGCGTGCTGCCATGGATGTCCGCGCCCAGCATGGTCTGGAACGACCATTGGCCCCACTGGCCGTCGCGCAGCCAGCGTTCGGATTCGGTGATCCGGCGCGCGGCGGCCATCAACAGGGCAAAGCCCATGTCCGCGGTGGTCTCGGTCAGTACGTCCGGGGTGTTGCTGGCCAGGATGCCGGCCGCGCTCAGCGCGTCGACATCCAGGTTGTTGTAGCCCACGCCGACATTGGCGATCACCTGCAGGCGACCGGCAGCGGCCAGCTGGGCCGCGCCAATGCGTTCGTTGAGGGTGATGATGGCACCGTCGACGCCCGCCAGCCGCTCTGCCAGCTGTTCCGGCGTCCACGCGGTCACCGCGTCGGTGGTGATCAGTTCGACCTGCGCACGCAGCGGCTCGATCACCGCATCGATGAGCGGCTGGCTGACCCAGACAACGCGGCGCGCATCAGCCATCGATGTGGCCCGGGATGCGCGGGGTGATGCTGCCGACATCGCCGCACTGCGCACGGTGGCGCAGCGCCTGGTCCATCAGCACCAGCGCCATCATCGCCTCGGCGATCGGTGCGGCGCGGATGCCCACGCAAGGGTCATGCCGGCCGGTGGTGACCACCTCGATGACCTTGCCTTCGCTGTCCAGCGAGGCGCCGGGAAGGCGCAGGCTGGAGGTGGGCTTGAGCACGATCGACGCCGTCACCGGCTGCCCGGTGGAAATACCGCCGAGGATGCCGCCGGCATGGTTGCTGGCAAATCCCTGCGGGGTCAGCAGGTCACGGTGCTCGGTGCCCTTCTGCGCGGCGCTGGCAAAGCCGTCGCCGATCTCCACGCCCTTCACTGCGTTGATGCTCATCAGCGCCGAGGCGAGTTCGCCATCCAGCTTGCCGTAGATGGGTTCACCCCAGCCCGGCGGTACGTTGTCGGCCACCACGTCCACGCGCGCACCGACCGAATCACCGGACTTGCGCAGCGCATCCATGTAGGTCTCCAGCTCCGGCACCTGCGCGGCATCGGGCCAGAAGAACGGATTGTCTTCCACCGCCGACCAGTCGAAGCCGTTCGGCGTGATCTGGCCCAGCTGGGACAGGTAGCCGCGCACGGTCACCCCGAAGCGCTCGGCCAGCCACTTCTTGGCGACCACGCCGGCCGCCACGCGCATGGTGGTTTCACGTGCCGACGAGCGGCCGCCACCGCGCGGATCGCGGATGCCGTACTTGTGCCAGTAGCTGTAGTCGGCATGGCCCGGGCGGAACTGCTGGCCGATGTTGGCGTAATCCTTGCTGCGCTGGTCGGTATTGCGGATCAGCAGCGCGATCGGGGTGCCGGTGGTCAAGCCCTCGTACACGCCTGACAGGATCTCCACCTCATCGGCCTCGCGGCGCGCGGACGTATGCCGGCTCTTGCCGGTGGCGCGTCGCTGCAGGTCGTGGGCGAATTCGGCCGCGTCCAGCGCCAACCCCGGCGGGCAGCCGTCGATCACGCAGCCGATGGCCGGACCGTGCGACTCGCCGAAGGTGGTGACGGTGAACAGCTTGCCGAACGAATTGGAACTCACGGCCGCTGCGCCGCCAGCTCGGTGATGCGCGCACTGTGGGCGATCAGCTCACGGCATTCCACCGCGAAGATGCCCATCTGGCCGACCTTGAACTCCACCCAGGCAAAGTCCACTTCCGGCAGCAGCTTGACCAGGTGCTGTTCGGATTCGCCCACTTCGCAGATCAGCAGGCCGTCTTCGCTCAGGTGCAGCGGCGCATCGCGCAGGATCTTCAACACCAGGTCCAAGCCATCGTCGCCGGCGCGCAGGCCCATTTCAGGCTCGTACGAATACTCCTGCGGGAGGGCGTCGGTTTCGTCATTGGTGACATACGGCGGATTGGTCACGATCAGGTCGTAATGGCGCCCGGCCAGGCCGGTGAACAGGTCCGACTTCAGCAGGGTCACGTTGTGTGCCTGCAGGCGTTCCTTGTTCTCGTGGGCCAGCGACAGCGCATCATCGCTCAGGTCCACGCCGTCCACTTCCCAGTTCGGGTAGTAGTGGCCCATGGCGATGGCGATGCAGCCCGAACCGGTGCACAGGTCCAGCGCGCGGTCCACGTGGCGGCCAGCCAGCCAAGGTTCGAAACCGGTTTCGATCAGCTCGGCGATCGGCGAACGCGGGACCAGCGCACGGCTGTCGCTCTTGAAGCTCAGCCCGGCAAACCACGCCTCCCCGGTCAGGTAGGCGGCCGGCACGCGCTCGTCGATACGACGCTCGAACAGCGCCAGCACCTCCTGCTTTTCCGACTGCAGCAGGCGCGCCTGCCCGTACGCCGGCCCGAGGTCGTGCGGCAGGTGCAGGCCGTGCAGCACCAGCTGGGTCGCTTCATCCAGCGCATTGTCGTAGCTGTGCCCGAAGGTCAGGCCTGCGGCGTTGAAACGGCTGGTGCCGTAGCGGATCAGGTCGATGATCGTGTGGAGTTCGGCGGCCGGTTCGGCGGTCATGGCGGTACGACGGGTAGATTGGCCCCCGATTATAGGGTCTGGCGCTTGCCTCGGCATCCGTTGCAGGGGAAACCGCCGCCCCGCTGCCGTTATGATGGGGGCCGATCCCTCGGCAGCGCAGGCCCTCATGTTCAATCGCAACGTCGGCATCATCCTGCTGATCGCCCTGGCCGCGGGCCTGGGCCTGCTGGCCGCGCAGAAGGTGTTCGCGCCCAAGGCGCCCACCGGCCAGCCCGCCACCGAAGCGATCACGTTCTATCCCCAGCCGCGACCGCTGCCGGACTTCAACCTGGCCCAGTCCGACGGCACCCGCCTCATCTCCGGCGAGCTCAAGGGCCACTGGACCCTTGTGTTCCTCGGCTTCACGTTCTGCCCGGATGTCTGTCCCACCACCCTGCTGGAACTGGCGGAGGCGCAAAAGCAGTGGGAGACGGTGCCTGAGACCCTGCGCCCGCGCGTGCTGTTCGTGTCGGTCGACCCGCAGCGCGACAGCGCCACCCAGCTCGGCGAATACGTCCACGCCTTCCACAAGGACACCCTGGCCGCCACCGGCGACGTGCCATCGCTGGAAAAGTTCGCGACCTCGCTGGGCCTTGTGTTCCAGAAGGTGCCCGGCAAGGCATTCGATGAAGACCCCGAGGACTACACGATGGAACACTCGGCCACGTTGGCCGTGCTGGATGCCGAAGGCCGGCTGGCCGGCATCATCCGTCCCCCGTTCAATGCGCCGGCGATCGCCCGCGACCTGCAGAAGCTGACCGAGAAATCCGCCCCATGAGCTTGATGACCACCCTGAGCTACGCCCTGCCCCACCGTCTGCTGTCCTCGATGGCGCGCGCGCTGGCGTACTCGGACAACCCGCGCGTGTCGCAGTGGTTGATCGATACCGTCACCGCGAAGTTCGGGGTGAACCTGGGCGAGGCGGCCGACCCGGACCCGCGCAGCTACAAGACGTTCAACCAGTTCTTCACCCGGGCGTTGAAACCCGGCTCGCGCGTCGCCGATGCCGATCCGCGCAACCTGGTGATGCCTGCGGACGGCCGCATCAGCCAGCTCGGCCGCATCGAAGGCGGCAGCATCTTCCAGGCCAAGGGTCAGTCTTTTACCGCTGCCGAACTGCTCGGCAGCGCCGAGGATGCGAAGCCGTTCAATGACGGCCTGTTCGCCACGGTGTACCTGTCGCCTAAGGACTACCACCGCGTGCACATGCCGTGGACCGGCACCCTGCGCGAAACCGTGCACGTGCCGGGTCGATTGTTCAGCGTGGGCCCGGCGGCGGTCAACAAGGTGCCCGGGCTGTTCGCCCGCAACGAGCGGCTGGTCTGCCATTTCGATACCAGTTTCGGTCCGATGGTCAGCGTGATGGTCGGCGCGCTGCTGGTGTCCGGCGTGGAGACCGTCTGGAGTGGCGAGGAGATCCCGCACTACGGCGATCGCATCACGCGCAAGGATTACCGCGGCCAAGGCATCACGCTGGAGCGCTTCGCCGAAATGGCGCGGTTCAACTATGGCTCCACCGTGATCGTCCTGCTGCCGCCCGGCGTGGCCGATTTCGCCCCGCACCTGGATGCCGAACACGCGGTGCAGCTGGGACAGGCGCTGGCCACGCTGCGCTGATCGGGCCGTCTGCCACTGCCGCTGCGGTAGCGCCGGGCCATGCTCGGCGAGCGCAGCGGCAAGCAACAGCGTGACGACCGACGGTCGTCACCCACCCACACCAGAACAACAGCGAGACGGCCAGCGGCCGTCACTACCGCAGAGCGCAGCGGCGACAGCGCTGGGGATAGAATGCGGCCATGACTGAATTCATTCCGCCCGGCACGCTGTTCCACGCCCTGCCCTCGCCCTTCCCGTTCAAGCGCGGCGGCACGCTGATCGATGGACGCGTGGCGTATGAGACCTGGGGAACGCTGGATGCCGATGCCGGCAATGCGATCCTGATCGTCACCGGGCTCTCGCCCGACGCGCACGCCGCCAGCAACGCCGCCAACCCGGCCGCTGGCTGGTGGGAAGGCATGGTTGGCCCCGGCAAGCCGATCGATACCGAGCGCTGGTTCGTCATCTGCGTCAACTCGCTGGGCAGCTGCAAGGGCTCCACCGGCCCGGCGAGCATCAACGCGGCGACCGGCGAGCCCTATCGCCTGACGTTCCCGGAGTTGTCGGTCGAAGACGGCGCACGCGCGTCTGTCGAGGTGGTGCGTGCACTGGGCATCACGCAGTTGGCTTGCCTGGTCGGCAACTCGATGGGTGGGATGACCGCGTTGGCGCTGTTGCTGCTGCATCCGGGCATCGCGCGCAGCCACGTCAACATTTCAGGCAGTGCCCAGGCCCTGCCGTTTTCCATCGCCATCCGCTCGCTGCAGCGCGAAGCCATCCGCCTGGATCCGCAGTGGAACGGGGGGCAGTACGATGACGATCACTATCCCGAATCGGGCATGCGCATGGCACGCAAGCTGGGGGTGATCACCTACCGCTCGGCACTGGAGTGGGATGGTCGCTTCGGTCGCGTGCGGCTGGATTCGGACCAGGCCGACGACGATCCCTTCGGGCTGGAATTCCAGGTGGAAAGCTACCTGGAAGGCCACGCTCGTCGCTTCGTCCGCTTCTTCGATCCGAACTGCTATCTGTACCTCAGCCGCTCGATGGACTGGTTCGACCTGGCCGACCAAGGTGATGGCGACGTACTGGCCGGCCTGGCGCGGATCAAGGTGGAGAAGGCACTGGCGATCGGTGCGAATACCGACATCCTGTTCCCGGTACAGCAGCAGCAGCAGATCGCCGACGGGCTGCGCGCGGGTGGCGCCGAAGCGCGCTTCATCGGCTTGGATTCGCCGCAGGGACACGACGCATTCCTGGTCGATTTCGAGCGTTTCGGTCCCGCGGTGCGGGGCTTTCTCGGCGAACTGTGAGTCGCCGCGCCGCGCCACGCAAGCGCGCAAAGCCTGCGGCCACTGCACCCGCACTGAGCCCGCGGACCGCCCTGGCGCTGCTGGTGGCCGGGATGCTGCTGGGCTGCACGGTGGCCGGCTGGCTGCCGCAGTGGCTGGCTGGCTGGATGCTGCTGGCCAGCGTGTGGACCTTCGTCCTCTATTGGCGCGACAAGCGCGCGGCGACCCGCGCCCAGCAGCGTACGCCGGAGCGCACGTTGCAGGTGCTTGCGCTGCTTGGCGGCTGGCCGGGCGCCCTGTTTGCCCAGTCGCTGTTGCGCCACAAGAACAGGAAAGTTTCCTTCCAGCAGGTGTTCTGGATCTGCGTGGTGGCAAACGCAGCGTGCACCATGGCACTGCTGCGCGCGTTCGGCTGACGTGCCGGCTAGTGCCTACGGCACGACGTTGTTGAAGTAATGTTTTACCTGCGGCCAGATCAGGTCGATCCTTGCCCCGGAATTGGTGCAGTTTCCCCAAGCGAGGTGATGGAGTGCGACCACGCGGTTGCTGGCACGCCCGATGACAGGCGATCCGGAGCTTCCGCCCTGGGTATCGCAGCTGTAGCTGGCATCGCGCCCGCTGTTCACCGTGGTGCTGATGAGCGTGCAACGCCCCCCACCCTGCGCATCACTGGTGACCGACAGCTCTTTCAGGCGACCGCCAGGATGCTGCGGGACGAAGATCTCCTGCCCGGGCCGCGGCGTGCCGACATCCAGACCGAGGTGGCCAAAGCGTGCGATGGTCGCGAACTGGTTGACCGTGAACAGGCTGTAGTCGAGTGCAGCGTCGGTTTTCAGCAGGGTGGCGCCACTCACTTTCGTCACCGCCGCTGGGATCCCGCTGCCACACCGCGCTGCCTCATGATTGAACCAGACCTCCGTGGAGGCGACCCCTGCGGCGCTGTTGAAACAGTGGTTGTTGGTGAAGAGGCGATTGTCGCTGCTTACCCGCCACGCGGTGCATAGCAAACGCCCACCGATCAGCAACCGTGCCACCGGCCTGGCCGCGTTGTACGCCTGCCGGTCGTTGCCTGCCAGGCACGCGACCGGCTGCAGGTCATGGGCGCCGCAGATCGCGCGTGTCCCTGCGGCCGCGCCCTCCGCTGGGCTGACCGCAGCGGGCCCGGCGACCTGGTCAAGGGGCAACCCTTCGTCATAATGCGCGACCTGCACGCCGCGATGGCCGTCCCACGCTTCTTCCGCCGTGCCGGTCAGGCGCAGGATGGCGGTGTCGCCGTGAATGGACATCACACCGAACCGGGAGCGACCGTCCTCATCAAGGCCCGCATCAACGGTGTGGGCATCACGAGCCTGGCTGCTGTAACGGTGGACTTGCGTTCCGTCCGGGCTGGAAACCTCCAGCGTCACCCCCCGCGGCAGATCGAACCGGCCCAGATGGACCTTGATGTAGGTGGCATCTTGTGCAGACACGACGATGGGCGTGGTTTCACCCGCATCGCGCGACGCGGAGGGGACCAGCCGCAGGTCCGTTGCGCGGGTGATCCCGGCGACAAGCGGCTCAGTTGCATTGGCAGCCACGGAAAGCGTTGAACACAGGGCCAGGACACAGCTCAGGCGACGAGCGTTTGCTGCTGCATGTTTCATTGCGCGCTCCAGGGAAAGGACACAGTTCGACTGTGCGGCGCTCGACCATGAAGCGACCTCGGGCAAACACCCGACGCCTGCCGGGCAGATGGCCCTGGCAGACATCGGGGTTCGCCGGTAGACGTCCTGTCATGGCATGCCAGCAAGCCGGTCCAGTGCCGCACGCAGGTTGGGAAGAGGGCCGATGTGGCCATTGTTGCCGACCTGTGGCGTGCCGGTTTCAACGAGCAGGCTGCGCATCTGCAGCGGCGTGAGCGTCTTGCCGCTGGCCTTGGCCGCACCCGATACCGCCGCGACCGCCGAAGCCACGATCGGTCCCGCGCTGGACGTACCGTTGAAGCGCTGGGTGTAGCCCGCATTGGGCCCACCGCTGTACAGGTCGCGGCCTCCGGTGGTGGCCACGCAGCCGCCCCATCCCTGCAGGTTGACCCGGCGCCCGTGGGTGGAGAAACCCAGTCGTGAGCGGGGTACCACGGCATCTCTGCACCACTGCGTGGCCGCCGCGCCACCCGCGCCCGCCAGGATGGCGCCCGAATCAGGCCGCCCGCGCGGGAAACCCGGACCGAAGCAGCCGGAGTCCAGGTTGACGTTGCCGTTGCCTGCGGTCTCCACCACGTGGATGCCACGCCTGACCGCGGAGACCACCGCGTCGTAGATCGAGGGGATCCATTCCGGCGCCACGTAGCCGTTGCAGGGCGCCGGGCCGGGGAACTGCTGTTCGATCAGGATCACATCGCCCGGCCCCAGCTTCGCCGCCGCCAGCGCCACGGCATTGGCTGCGTTGTAGCCGGTCTGTGGACTGGTGACATTGACGTAGTGCGGCGTGGCCCCACTGACCAGCCCGCGCACCCCGAACCCGTTGTCATCGGCGATCATCTCGCCAAGCACCGATGTGCCGTGGTTGTTGTCATTGAACGGATCAGAGATGCTGGCCCCCTGCCTGATCCAGGTTCCCGGCACGCGCAGTTTGGTCAGGTCCTCGTGCTGCCAGTTCCAGCTGTATTCAATGTCGACCACGCGTATGCCCGTTCCGTCGCCCCCCGGCACCGTGCGTGCGTGGACGGCGTCGATACCGGACGAGGCAGCCAGCGCATACCCCTGCCGCTCAATGAACAGCGGTGACGCCCACTGCGCCGTGGCGGGCGCCGGAGCGGCCGATGGCGGTGGCGCCGGAAGCGGTGCGGCGTAGGCGATTTCCACCGCGTCCATGCCGTTCAACAGGTCAATGATGACGGCCGCGTCCTGGCCCGGTTTCAACTGCATGCGATACCACTGGCCCAGTGCAGGCAGGTCCACGCGATCGGATGTGTCGTGCACGACATCCGCAGAGAACAGGGGGGTGACCCGCAGTACCGGACCGCCCTCGGCCGTCAATGCATCAAGCCGGGGCAGTGCGCCGCTGCGCCGGGAGGTCCAGCCGGCCTTGCCTGGCGCCGTGCGGTCGGCATTGCGGAACTTCACTTCGATGAGCTCCTGCGAGTAGCCAGGGCCGATCCGGGTCTGGCGTGGTTTTTCGATGGACCACGCCGGGTCATCAGTGCTGGCCTGCGCACCGGCGGCCGAGGGCGACAGCAGCAGCGAGCAGGCAGCGCTGGCGAAGAGGGCCTGGGACAAGGTCAGGCGCATGGAGGTTCCTCCTGGGACAGTGGCGCGGACCGATGCCCGCGCACGCCACGGGGTGGCGCAACGCCAGTGTGCTGAACGCCAGGATTGGTTCCATCGGACAACGCTGCCGCGCCAGCTCCGGGAATCACCTGCCGGTGTCGGGCTCAGGAGGGCTCCACCGCGTGCAGCCGCCCGCCCTGCAGGCGGTACACCTGGTCCACCACGCCGGCAGGCAGCGGATCATGGGTTATGACCAGCAGGCTGCGTCCTTCAAGCAGCGCGGGCAGGTCGGCCAGCAGTGCATGCGCGGCATCCACGTCCAAGCCTTCGGTAGGTTCGTCCAGTATCAGGATCGGGGCATCGCGCAGCAGCGCGCGCGCCAGTGCCAAGCGGCGCGCCTGCCCCGCCGACAGCGTGGCGCCGTTCTCGCCGACCCAGCCCTGCAGGCCACCGACCGCACGTGCCCAGTCACCCAGCCGCACCCGCTCCAGCATTGCCCACAATCTGGCGTCGCTGGCGTGGGGGTCGCCCAGACGCAGGTTGTCGGACACCCTGCCGGCGAATACCGGGGCGTGCTGCGGCAGCCACGCCAGCTGCCGGTGCCAGTCGTCCTGCGCGTAATGGCGGATGTCGGTCCCGCCATGGGTGATGCGTCCGCTGGTCGGGTCATGCAGGCGCAGCAGCAGGCTGGACAGCGTTGTCTTGCCGCTGCCGCTGTCGCCGCGGATGGCGATGCGCCGGCCCGGCTGCAACAGCAGGTCCACACCGTCCAGCACGCTGCGACCGCCGTCCTTCCAGGTGAACGAAACGGCTTCCCAGCCTACCGCCGCCGCTACCGTCGGCAGGGGCCGCGGCAATGCAGGCTCGCTGACCATAGGCGGCTGGTCGACGATGGCCTGCAGCCGGGACACTGACACCTGGCCGGACTGCAGTGCCTGCCAGGCCAGGCCCAGGCCGGCCCACAGCTCGATCATGGCCACGGTGAGAAACACCAGTCCGGCCGCCATGGGCGCATCGACGCGCCCTTGCTCATGCGACGAAAGCGCCAGCGCCAGCATCGCCAACAGCCCGCCGCCGGTCACCACGCCGTGCAACGTGGTGCCGGCCAACAGGCGCCAGCGTCGCCGACGATCGCGCGCGCGCAGCTGGCGTGCGGCCACTTCCACCCTGCCCTGCCAGTGGTCCAGCGCATCCAGCGCCGCCAGGTCGGCAGCGCCCTCGATGCCCTCGAAGGAAAGATTGCGCAGCTGCGTGCGGTGCGCGGCGCGGTCCCGCTCTTCGCCGGCGCGCCCGCGCACGCCCAGCCACGGCACGCCCACGCCGACCAGCACCGCCATGGCCGCCAGCAGCACCGCTGCCTGCGGCAGGATCAGCCACGCCGATCCGATGGCCACCAGGCTCAGGGCTGCCAGCGCGCACAGCGGTCCCAGCGCGCGCACGAACAGACCGTCCACCTCGGCGATGTCGCCCAGCAGCCGGGCCAGCAGCTCACCCGTACGCGTGCTGCCCAGCCGCGCCGGTGCCAGTGGCAGGGCGCGGCGGAAGAACCACACCCGTGCATCGCGTGCGATGCGCAACGTCACATCGTGGCCGACCAGCTTTTCAAAGTAGCGCGACACGATGCGCGCCATGGTCAGGCCACGGATGCCGGCAGACGGTGAGAAGAAATTGAAACCGCTACCCAGTCCCGCCGCGCCCGCCAGCGCGGCCGCTGTCAGGAAGCCGCCGGAGAGCCCGAGCAGCGCCGTCCCGGCCAGCATCGTGGTCCATAACAGCAGTACCGTCAGCAGCAGCCGCGGCATGTGCCGGGCGAACACCTTGCGCAGCGGGTCGCGTTGCGCGGCGCTCATGCGCGCACCTGCCGCGGGTCGTGGTGCAGGTGGCCGGCGGGCAGCCGCAGGGTGCTGTCGGCCCAGGCGATGGCCAGCGGACTGTGGGTGGCGATGATGACGCTGCGACCGCGCGCATACACCGCCAGCGCATGCAGCAGGGCCGCTTCGGTATGCGGATCAAGGAATGCGGTGGGTTCATCCAGCAGCACGATGCCGGGGTTTCTCAGCAGCAGCCGGGCCAGCCCGATGCGCCGCGCCTCACCGCCGGACAAGCCGAATCCGCGCTCGCCGATCACCGTGTCCAGCCCGTCGGGCAGGTGGTCGGCGAAGGCAAGCACCTGCGCGGCCTCGGCCGCGTGGCGCAGGGTGGCCAGGCTGGCGGTGGGATCGGCAAGGCGCAGGTTGTCGGCGATGCTGCCGTGGAACAGGTAGGGGCGTTGGCCGGCGTAGCCGACCTCCACTCCGGGGCGTAGCAAGAGGCTGCCCTCGCGCGGCGGCAGCCAGCCGGCCAAGGCTTCCAGCAGGGTGCTTTTGCCGCTGCCGCTGGGGCCCACCACCGCCAGTCGCTGGTTGGATTCAAGCTGGAAACTGATGTCCCTCAGCACATCGTGACCGGTACCCAAGGGACGCAGCACCAGCGCGCGCGCCTGCAGCAACGGAGCATGCGGTTGCAGCGGCTCGGCAGCTGCGCTGGCCAGCGGCCGCACCGTAGCCAGCGCCGCAGCCGGCCCCGGCAGCGCGCCGAGCAGACGCTCGATTTCGGCGGCGGCGGCAAGCGCGTTGGCACGATCATGGTAGTGCGCGGCCAGGCGGCGCAGCGGCGCATAGAACTCCGGTGCCAGCAGCAGGCAGAACAGGCCGGCCCCCAGCGTGGGCACCTGCGCGTGCAGGGACATCATGCCGAGGTAACTCAGCCCCAGGTACAGCGCCACCATCGCCACGCTGACCGATGCGAAGAACTCCAGCACGGTGGAGGACAGGAACGCGATCCGCAGCACTTTCATGGTGCGCTCGCGCACGCCCTCGGCCGCGTCGGCCACGCCCTCCAGTTCGGCCTGGCCGCGGCCGTACAGGCGCAGCAGGCCCAGGCCTTTGATGCGGTCGGCGAAGTGCCCGCTCATCCGCGCCAGTTCACCCAGTTGTGCGCGCCCGGCCGCCTCGGCGCCCCAGCCCACCAGCATCATGAAGAACGGCACCAGCGGCGCGGTGGCGATGAAGATGATCGCCACCACCCAGTCCACCCAGGCCACCGCCAGGGCGATGATCAGCGGCACCACCACCACCTCGATGCGCACCGGCTGGAAGCCGCTGTAATAATTTTCGATGGCATCGGCATGGGCCAGCATCACTTCGCCCAACTCGCCGCTGCGCTGTTGCCGCAGCCACAGCGGCCCCTTGCCCAGCACGCTGGCGTAGGCGCGCTCGCGCAGCGCCAGTCGCGCTGCATCGGCCACGTCGCCGGCGCACGCCTGGGTCACGCTGCCCAGCAGGGTACGCAACAGCAGCACCCCACCGAGGGCGGCCAGCACCCACAGGCCATCGGCCAGCGGCGCCCGCTCGAGCAGCACGTGCTGGACCAGCCAGGCAATGGCGCCGGCCTGGGCCACCAGCAGCACCCCGGACACGCTTATCGCGATGGCGGCCAGCCGGCGGCGGCCGCCTGCCGCCGCTCCCAGCGTATCCAGCCAGTGCTGGCGGAGTCTGCGCTGCTGCGCCTCATGGCGCTGGGCTTGCCTCAGCTGGGTTTCGGTGTCCTGGCTCACGGTGGCTCGGCGGCAACGGTCTGGGGGCATTGTAGGCGCAGCTCACCGCGCCCCTGCGGCGTACGGTCGCACGGACACTGCGGTTGGCATACGATCACGGCGGGGATCCTTTTCTACATTGATCTGAATCAAGGCTGTTCGAAGTAGTCGGTCACATCATCGCTCCACGTAGACCACCCTTCCCGCACCCCCACGGCACTATCCCACGAGGTAGCCAGGCCATGATTGATTCGACAGTCGTAGAACTGTCGCGGCTGCAGTTCGCCCTGACCGCGATGTACCACTTCCTCTTCGTTCCGCTGACCCTTGGCCTGTCCTTCATGGTGGCCATCATGGAGAGCGTGTACGTCATGACCCGCAAGCCGGTCTGGCGCCAGATGACCCTGTTCTGGGGCACGCTGTTCGGCATCAACTTCGCCATCGGCGTGGCCACCGGGCTGGTGATGGAGTTCCAGTTCGGCATGAACTGGTCGTACTACAGCCACTACGTCGGCGACATCTTCGGCGCGCCGCTGGCGATCGAAGGCCTGATGGCGTTCTTCCTCGAAGCCACCCTGATCGGCCTGTTCTTCTTCGGCTGGAAGCGGCTGACGCCGGTCAAGCACCTGGCCGTGACCTGGTTCATGGCGCTGGGAACCAACCTGTCAGCGGTGTGGATCTTGATCGCCAACGGCTGGATGCAGAATCCCACCGGGGCGATATTCAACCCGGAAACGATGCGCATGGAGGTGGTGGATTTCGCCGCGGTGCTGCTGAACCCGGTGGCGCAGGCCAAGTTCGTGCACACCGTCAGTGCCGGCTACGTAACCGGTGCGATCTTCGTGATGTCCATCAGCGCGCTGTACCTGCTGCGCAACAAGCACCGTGACATGGCACGCCGTTCCTTCGCCGTGGCCGCAGCCTTCGGCCTGCTGTCTTCGCTGTCGGTGGTGGTACTGGGTGACGAGAGCGGTTATGCCGCCAGTGAGCACCAGAAGATGAAGCTGGCGGCGATCGAAGCGATGTGGGAGACCGAGCAGGCACCGGCGGACTTCACTGCCTTCGGCATTCCCAACCAGACCACCCAGCAGAACGATTTCGCGATCAAGATTCCGTACCTGATGGGCCTGATCGCCACCCGTTCGGTGGACCAGCCGATCCCCGGCATCCTGGAACTGGTGGAACGGGCCGAGCATCGCATCCGCGGCGGGCAAATCGCTTACGGTGCGCTGCAGCGGGTGCGTGCGGACAAGAACGATGTGCAGGCGCGCGAGATGTTCGACCGCCACTGGCAGGACCTGGGCCACGGCCTGCTGCTGAAGCGCTACCGCGAGGACATCGGCAACGCCACGCCGGAAGAAATCAGCAAGGCAGCGATGGATACGGTACCGCGGGTCGCGCCGCTGTTCTGGACCTTCCGCATCATGGCCGGGCTGGGTTTCTACCTGATCGCCTTCTTCGCGCTGGCGTTCTATTACTCCTGCCGCAACAATTTCCAGGACAAGCGCTGGTTCCTGACGCTGGCCCTGTGGTCGCTGCCGGCGCCGTGGATCGCCATCGAATGCGGTTGGTTCGTTGCCGAATACGGTCGCCAGCCATGGGCCGTGGATGGCGTGCTGCCCACTTTCTACGCCGCCTCCGGCCTGGCCCTGCATGACATCCTGACCACCCTGGCGGTGTTCACGCTGCTGTACACGGTGCTGCTGGTGATCGAGGTCAAGCTGATGCTGAAGGGGATCCGCACCGGTCCCGACGAGATCCTGCCGTCCCTGCAGGCGCCGCGCGTGTCCGTTTCCCACAATGCCGCCCCGGCCCCAGGCCAGGCATAAGGCAGGAGAACCCCGATGGAATTCCTTGGACTCGATTACACCACCCTGCGCATCATCTGGTGGTTGCTGCTGGGCATCCTGCTGATCGGTTGGGCCGTGATGGACGGCTTCGATCTCGGCGTCGGCACGCTGCTGCCGTTCGTGGCGAAGACCGATGAAGAACGCCGACTGGTGATCAACACCATCGGCCCGGTGTGGGAAGGCAACCAGGTATGGCTGGTGCTCGGCGGCGGCGCGATCTTCGCCGCTTGGCCGCCGCTGTACGCGGTCAGCTTCTCCGGCTTCTACCTGGCCATCTTCGCCCTGCTGTTCGGGCTGATCCTGCGCCCGGTGGGCTTCAAGTACCGCAGCAAGATGCCCGGCAAGCGCTGGCGCGACAACTGGGACCGGGTGTTGTTCGTCGGCGGCCTGCTGCCCGGCCTGATCGCCGGCGTGGCGGTGGGCAACGTGCTGCTGGGCGTGCCGTTCCACTTCGATGACAGCATGCGGATCTTCTACACCGGCTCGTTCTTCGGCCTGCTCACCCCGTTCGCGCTGATCGCCGGACTGGTCAGCGTGTCGATGCTGGTGTCACACGGGGCGGCCATGCTGGTGCTGAAGACCGACGGCCCGGTGGCCGAACGCTCGGCCCGCTATGGCAGCGTGGCGGCGCTGCTCAGCTTCGTGCTGTTTGCGCTGGCCGGCGCCTGGGTGGCCTTCGGCCTGCCCGGCTATGAAATCACCTCGCAGGTGGTGACCGATGGGCCAACCAATCCCTTGCTGAAAACCGCCGCTGAAGGGGCCGCTGCCGGCGGCTGGCTGCGCAACTACAGCAGCATGCCGGCCACGCTGCTGGCACCGATCGTCGGCCTGCTCGGTGCGCTGGCAAGCGCGGTGCTGCTGCGTGCCCGGCGTGGCGGGCTGGCGTTCCTGGCCTCGGGCGCGTCGATCACCGGCATCATCCTGACCGTCGGCTTTGCGATCTTCCCGTTCCTGCTGCCGTCCTCCAGCCAGCCCGGTTCCAGCCTGACCGTGTGGGATGCATCCTCCAGCCACCTGACGCTGTTCATCATGCTGGTGGCTACGGTGATCTTCCTGCCGATCGTGCTGGCCTACACCACCTGGGTCTACCGGGTGATGAAGGGCAAGACCACTGCGGAAGACATGTCAGACAACCCCAACGCGTACTGATTCCCACGTGCCGGCCAACGGCCGGCACCTCTTGAAGGAGCACACCATGTGGTATTTCGCCTGGATCCTCGGCACCGGCCTGGCCTCGGTCGTGGCCATCCTCAACGGCATGTGGTTCGAAGCCCGCGAGTCGGGCAGCATCGACGGCCGCGACGGTAAATGATGTAACAAAAGTGTTGCCGCCTTGGCCTTCACACGGTATCTTAGGCGGCTCCTTCGGGGTGTAGCTCAGTCTGGTAGAGCGCTACGTTCGGGACGTAGAGGTCGCAGGTTCGAATCCTGTCTCCCCGACCACTCCGGTGGTCGGAACGACCGAAGGAAAAATGCGATTCCCCTTGCCGCCCAGTGCGGGAATCGATATGATAGGCGGCTACCCTTCGGGGTGTAGCTCAGTCTGGTAGAGCGCTACGTTCGGGACGTAGAGGTCGCAGGTTCGAATCCTGTCTCCCCGACCACTTGTTGGTCACGAAGAAACCTGGAAGACGACGGTCTCCCGGGTTTTTTTGTGCCTGTCGTTTTATGGCGACGTACAATGGCGCCCTCCCCCACCCTGCCGCACCGGCGTCCGCCCGGTGCCGCCGTTGCATCCGGAGGCCGCCGCGCGCGCCACCGGCAAGGATCCACCATGAGCCCCACCGCCTCCGCTTCGTCGCCTGCGCCTTCGCTGCTGCACGGGCGCGCCCTGGTCTTCGCGGCCATCGTGCTGGCCGCGGTCAACCTGCGTACCGCGGTCACCTCGGTCACCCCCCTGCTGGACGTGCTGGGCCAGACGTTCGGCTTCGGCACCACCATGACCGGTGTGCTCGGCATGCTCCCGACCGCTTCGTTCGCCTTGTTCGGCGTGTGCACGCCGATGCTGGCGCGCCGCCTCGGGCTGGAGCGCACCACGCTGCTGGCGATGTTGCTGGCGCTGGTCGGCCTGCTGCTGCGCTCCAGCGCGGTCGGCGTGGGCAGCCTGCTGGGCGGCTCGATCATCGCGCTGGCGGGCATGGGCATCGGCAACGTGGTGGTGCCCCCGCTGGTGAAGCGTTACTTCGCCAACAAGGTGGGCACGATGAGCACGCTGTACATCAGCGCGCTGCAGCTGGGCACCATGCTGCCTGCGTTGCTGGCGGTGCCGGTGGCCAACGCGGCCGGCTGGCGCGTGTCGCTGGGCATGTGGGCGCTGCTGGCACTGGCCGCGGCCCTGCCGTGGCTGATGCTGGTGCGCCGCACCCCGCGCCACGATGTGATCACCGACGGCCCGGATCCGAGTGCGCAGCCGCACGGCCGGGTCTCCGCGACCTCGCTGGGCTGGGGCATGACGCTGATGTTCGGCATGACCTCGCTGATGACCTATTCGATGTTCACCTGGTTGCCGCGCATCGTGGTGGAAGCGGGCGCCTCGCCGGCCTTCGGTGGGGTGATGGTGGCGATGTTCTCCGCGCTGGGCCTGCTGCCTTCGCTGGTGATTCCCTCGCTTGCGGTGCGCATGGCCAACCCGTTCCCGCTGGTGTTGATCGGCTTTGGCTCCTTCGTGGTGGCCTTCGCCGGGCTGCTGCTGGCGCCGATGAAGGCCCCGCTGCTGTGGGCCTGCCTGCTGGGACTCGGTCCGTCGACCTTCCCGCTGGCGCTCACGCTGATCAACCTGCGCACGCGCACCCCGACCGGATCGGCCGCCCTGTCCGGCTTCATGCAGGGCGTGGGCTACAGCTTCAGCTGCCTGGGTCCGTTCCTGGTGGGCTGGCTGCACGACGTGAGCGGCAACTGGACGTTGCCATTCGGCTTCCTGTTCTGCTGCGCGCTGGTGATGCTGTGCGCGTCGTGGTTCGCCTGCAAGCCGCGCAAGCTTGAAGACCTGTGGTGAGACACATTGCTGGGCGAAAAATCCAGCCACGACAATCACGCCATAATCCGTCGTAACTGACGCAGCACGTCAGTAGTTGACCCTGCGTGTACCGCAGGATGTCTTTCTGCGGGGGGGGGGGCCGCAGCATGAATGTCCTTTCCTGGGCGAGCTTCCAGCCGCCCCTGCACTGCGCCTGGGGAGGAGGATGCGCTTCGCGGTTCCGTACTTCAGGCCGTTGGCACGTGATGTGCGTCACACTTTCTAACTCTTCATCGCACGAACCAGCTTCTGGGGGTTTCATGTTTGTCCATCGTCCGCTGGCGCGTTGCGTCGGCCTGGCCTGCCTCGTCCTGGCGACAGGCGCGCACGCCGCCCCTGCCCCGTCCAGCCGCGCCGGGCAGATGGCTGAAATCAGCCGCCATCGCGACCAGGCCCAGTGGCTGGACGCGTTGGCGGCGATCGAGCGCGCGCAGCAGTCCAGCCCCGGTGATGACCTGCTGTACAAGCTGCAGGTGCTGACCCTGGGCGACATCGGCAACGCCAGCCGGGCCTGGCAGCTGTACCAGGCGCGCCCGGAGCTGTTCGATGCGGCTCAGAAGCAGCGCTTCGAAGCGGACTATCTGGCCCGCCTGGTGGGTTGGAGCATGGCCTACGGCGAAAGCGAAGACACCCGCCTGGATGAAGCCGAAGACACCCTGGCGCTGATGGAACAGTACCTGCAGCGCGACGGTACCCCACTGGCGCAGGCCCCCCGGCGCATCCGCCTGGACCGCCTGATCCTGCTCAACCGCTTGTCCCGCCACGCCCAGTTGCGCGAGGAATATCTCGCCCTGCGCGCCGATGGCGTGGAGCTGCCCGACTACGTGCTGCCGGCGGTGGGCGATTCGCTGATGGCCACCCAGCATCCGGACGAGGCGATCCCGGTGCTGTCGCAGGCGGTGAAGAATGACCCCTCGCGCTTCCAGGCACGCTCGGAACTGGCTTATGCGTACCTGGAAACCGAGCAGGCCGGCACTGCCATCGACTACCTGGTGAGCTGGCAGAAAGACGAGCCGATCTGGCGTTGGGGCCCGAATGCGCGTGCCCCCTACGCGAACTGGGCCCGCTATGAGGCCGACCTCAACCTTGCAATGATCCGCGCCTACAGCAACGACCTGCCGACCGCACAGGGCGAGCTGGAGCAGCTGGTCGCCACCGGGCCGGGCAACGGGGGCCTGCAGACTGCGCTGGGCGGCGTCTACCAGATGCGCGGCTGGCCGCGGCGTGCGCTGGAACGCCACCAGATGGCCTACACGCTGGATCCGCGCGACGTCTCTCCGCGCATCGGCATGTTCGAGTCCCACATCGCGCTACAGCGCGACGACCGTGCCCGCCCGATACACGACGACCTGCTGGCCCGCTATCCGAACCAGCCATCGGTGCAGCGCATGGACCGCGCCTGGCGCGCACACCGCGGCTGGCAGCTGGAAGCCAACGCGGAAGTCGGCCGCAGCAGTGGCGGGGGTGGCGCTTCGCCGCTGGGCAACGACGACGGCAGTTACCGCGTGCAGGCGTCCTCGCCGATCCTGGCTGATCGTTGGCGGGTGCTGGCCTTCGCCGACCGCCGTTCGGTGGACTTCCAGAACCAGCGCATCAACCCGTGGTGGTTCGGCGCCGGGGTGAACTACCGCTTCGACCAGCTGGACGGCGAACTGGTGGCCTTGCATCCGAATGACGACGTTGGCGATACCGGCCTGCGCGCGGGGCTCGGCTGGCAGTTCAACGACCAGTGGCACATTGGCGCAAGCGCCGCACGCAACGATGCCGATGCCTCGATGCAGGCCCGCGTGTCCGGCATCACCGCCGACAGCGTGGCGCTGGCCACTACCTATACCCGCAACGAGCGCACGCAGTGGCGGATCGGCGCCAGCCAGTACCGCTATGACGATGGCAACCACCGCGACGCCATCAGCACCTCGGTGGAACAGCGCCTGCTGAGCCGCCCGACCCTGCAGGTGGATGGGCTGGGCAGCCTGTATGCCAGCCGTGGCAGCCACGATGACGTGCCCTACTTCAATCCCTCCCGCGACCGCTCGGTGGAGATCGGCCTGCGCATCGACCAGCAGTTGTGGCGGCACTACGAGAAGCATTTCCGACACCGCCTGACCGTGTCGGTAGGCGACTACTGGCAGGAGGACTTCGGCAGCGCACTGGTGCCCTCGGTGGAGTATCGCCACGAGTGGCAGATCGGCGCGGGGCGCATTTTCGAGTACGGGGTGCGCTGGTCGCGTCCGGTGTATGACGGCCAACGCGAGCGGCATGTCGGCCTGGAAGCCGGCCTGCGCTGGGGAGAATGAGATGCGAGTGAGCAACCTGCGACTGCCGATGATGATGATCCTGCTGGTGCTGCTGGCGCTGTGCGCACCGCTGCAGGCCCAGACCCGCCCGGAACTGGATGCGGCCGGCAACGGCCTGCTGGTGCTGAGCTACCACGACATCCGCGATGACGTGGCCGCCAAGGGCGATCCGGATGCCTACGCGGTGAGCACGCAGAACTTCGCTGCCCACCTGGACTGGCTGTCCGCGCACGGCTACCACCCGGTGTCGCTGAGCCAGCTGGTCAAGGCATCGCGTGGGGAAGCGGTGCTGCCGTCCAAGCCGGTACTGCTGACCTTCGATGACGGCCTGCGCAGCGTCTACAGCAAGGTCTACCCGCTGCTGCGTGCGTACGACTATCCCGCTCTGGTGGCGGTGATCACCGACTACGTGGACATGGCGCCGGATCGCACCATCGATTACGGCTACCGTCCGTTCGGTCGCGATGATTTCCTGACCTGGGAGCAGCTGCGCGAGATGAAGGACAGCGGCTTGATCGAGCTGGCCAGCCATACCGACAACCAGCACCACGGGGTGCAGTCCAACCCACAGGGCAACTCCACTCCTGCGGTGATCACCCGTGCCTACGACCCGGCCACCGGCCGCTACGAGTCCGCGGCCGCCTACGAAAAGCGCCTGCGCGATGACCTTTCGCGCAGTGTCGGACTGATTGAAAAGAACCTCGGCGTGCGCCCGCAGGCCATCGTCTGGCCGTACGCGGCCTACAACCAGCTCAGCAACGCGATCGCCGAGCAGCTCGGCATGCCGGTGTCCTTCGACCTGGAAGGCCGCAGCACGCCGGTCACCCGCGACCTGCACGGCCTGGCACGCTTGCTGGTGAGCGGCAATCCGAACGTCACTGGACTGGCCTTCGAACTGCGCCGCAACACCACCCTGGACGGCACCCGCGCCCTTCAGATCGACCTGGACGCGGTGTATGACAAGGATCCGGCGCAGCTGGCGCGCAACCTGGACATGCTGATCGACCGGGTCAAGAAGATCGGCCCCACCCACGTCTACCTGCAGGCCTTCGCCGACCCGGACGGCAACAACACCGCCGATGCGCTGTATTTCCCCAATCGCCACCTGCCGATGCGCGCGGACCTGTTCAACCGCGTGGCATGGCAGCTGAAGACCCGCGCAGGCGTCAAGGTGTACGCGTGGCTGCCGGTGCTGGGTTATGAACTGCCCGATCCGGCGCAGAAGCAGGCGCTGGGCATCGCCAGTCCGGAAAAAGACGGCATGTACCGGATGGACTTCACCAAGCCGGCCGCGCGCCAGATCATCCTGGACATCTACGAAGACCTGGCGATCAACTCCTACTTCGAAGGGCTGCTGTTCCACGACGATGCCTACGTACGCGATACCGAACTCACCGGCCTGGCGCAGGAAGGCCTGGACGGCAACCGCACCCAGGCGCTGATCGACTTCACCCTGGCCCTGCGTGACCGTGCGCAGCGCTGGCGGCCGAAGCTGGGCACCGTGCGCAACCTGTACGCGCAGCCGGTGCTGGAGCCGCAGAGCGCGGCATGGTTCGCCCAGCGCCTGGACCTGTTCAACGCCGCCTACGACCATACCGCCCTGATGGCGATGCCCTGGATGGAAGGCAGCCGCCACCCCGAGCGCTGGCTGGACCGGCTGGTGGCCGCGGTGCGCGAACACGATCCGGAGCTGAAGCACACCCTGTTCGAGCTGCAGACCGTTGACTGGCGTACCCAGACCGCGATCCCCGGCGAGCGCCTGCGCGCGCAGGTACGCCGCCTGCAGGCACAGGGCGTGCGCCACCTGGCCTGGTACCCGGATGACTTCATCGCCGACAAGCCGTCCACCGCCGATGCACGCGCGGCGATGTCGGCGCGCAACTTCCCCTATCCGGAGCGGTGACATGGACCACACGCCTGTCTACTACCTGTTCCAGTTCGCCTTCTTCTACCCGATGGTGATGGCGTTCTTCTGGATGTCGGGAGGCCTGTACTACTTTTTCCGCCGCGAGCGGAAGTCGCGCGACCGCAATGATCCGCCGCCGATGGACGAGTACCCGTTCACTTCGCTGCTGATTCCGTGCCACAACGAATCGGACAACCTGGAAGACACCCTCGGCGCGGCGCTGGCACAGCGCTATCCGGACTTCGAGGTGATCGCCATCAACGATGGCAGCGGCGACGACACCGGCGCGCGCCTGGATGCGCTGGCGGCGATCCATCCGCGCCTGCGCGTGGTGCACCTGGACCGCAACCTGGGCAAGGCCAATGCGCTGCGCATGGGGGCACTGGCTGCGCGCTCGGAATACCTGGTGTGCATCGATGGCGATGCGATGCTGGAAGAGCACGCCATGCACTGGATGGTCTGGCATCTCACCCGTGGCTCCCGCGTGGGCGCGGTCACCGGCAACCCGCGCATCCGCAACCGCTCCACCCTGCTGGGCCGCCTGCAGGTGGCCGAGTTCTCTTCCATCATCGGCATGATCAAGCGGGCCCAGCGCGTGTACGGGCGCATCTTCACCATCTCCGGGGTGATCGCCGGTTTCCGCCGCACCGCCCTGCACCGCATCGGCTACTGGGCCGATGACATGGTCACCGAAGACATCGACATCAGCTGGCGCCTGCAGCTGGACCACTGGGACATCCGTTACGAACCCAACGCGCTGTGCTTCATCCTGATGCCGGAAACCCTGCGCGGGCTGTGGAAGCAGCGCCTGCGCTGGGCACAGGGCGGCGTGGAGGTGCTGCTGCGGCATGGCATGAGCTTGTTCAACTGGCGCAAGCGGCGCATGTGGGGCGTGCTGGTGGAGTACATCTTCAGCGTGCTGTGGGCCTATGTGATGCTGCTGATCATCGTGTTGTGGGCGCTGGGCAAGGTCGTCGAACTGCCGCCGTCGCTGTACATCCAGACGCTGCTGCCGCAGTGGCACGGGGTGATCCTGGCGCTGGTCTGCCTGCTGCAGTTCGCCAGCAGCCTGATCATCGACCGTCGTTACGAGATCAACATCGGCCGTAACTACTTCTGGGTGATCTGGTACCCGATGGCCTACTGGTTGATCAGCCTCTTCACCACCCTGGTGGCACTGCCGAAAACGCTGATGAAGCGGGGCAGGAAGCGCGCCACCTGGGTCAGCCCGGACCGGGGAATTCGATGAACGCCAACAAGCCGTCCCGTCGTTTCGATTCGCGCCTCATCCAGAAGCCACGCCAGCAACCCCGCCTGCAGCGCACCGCATGGGGCTTCGTCACCATCGCGTTCTGGGCGTTCTATTTCTATCTGTGGGCGCCGGTGCTGACCCTGATGTCCTGGCTGGTGGGTGGCCGCCTGGCCTGGATCCAGCTGTACGAGCGCAAGCAGCAGCTCGATCCGTTCCTGGTCATCGCCCTGCCGGTATTGCTGATCGGTTGCGCGGCGCTGCTGATCCTGTGGGCGGAGTACAACCGCTACCGCTTCGGTGGCAAGGAGCGCCGCGCCCCGCGCGTGGATGTCGAACTGCCGGAGATCGCGCGTGACCTGGGAGCCACCGATGCGCTGGCACGCCAGCTGTCCGGCGCCAAGGCGGTCACGCTGCACATGGACGATGATGCACGCCCGGTCGGCATGACCGAACAGGTGCTGATGCAACCTGCTTTCCGGTAGTGGCGGCCGCTGGCCGTCGTGGGTGACGACCGTTGGTCGTCACATCTTTGCCGCTGCGCTCGCTTTGCCGCTGCGCTCGCCGAGCATGGCTCGGCGCTACCGGGTGACGACCCGCAGTGGCTCGGCGCTACCGGGTGACGACCCGCCCCGGTGGGTGACGACCGTTGGTCGTCACACCTTTGCCGTACGCACCTGCCCTTCCCCGCGCACCACGAAACGTTCCACCGTCAACGCTTCCAGACCCATCGGGCCGTACGCATGCAGGCGCGTGGTGGAAATGCCGATCTCGCTGCCCAGGCCGAGCTGGCCGCCATCGGAGAAGCGCGAAGAGGCATTGACCATCACCACTGCCGATTGCAGCGCATGGATGAAACGCTCGGCATTGGCGGCGTCCTGCGTAGCGATCACTTCGGTGTGGTCGGAGGTGTAACGGCGGATATGCGCGATCGCAGCCTCCACGTCATCCACCACTTTCACCGCGATGATCAGATCCAGGAACTCGGCCGCGTAGTCCTCCTCGGAGGCAGACGTGCTGCCCGGCAGCAACGGCTGTGACAGCGCATCGGCGCGCAGCTCCACCCCGCGCGAAGCCAGGGCCTCGCCAGCGCGCGTCAGGAATTCCTCGGCGATATCACGATGTACCAACAGGGTTTCCAGCGAATTGCACGCCGAGGGCCGGCTGCACTTGCCGTCAACCAGCAGTTCGACGGCCTGGCCGATATCGGCGCTGGCATCCACGAACAGGTGGCAGACGCCCTTGTAGTGCTTGATCACCGGCACGCGCGCATGCTCGGCGACGAAGCGGATCAGGCCTTCTCCTCCGCGCGGAATCGCCAGATCGATCAGCTCGTGCAGCTGCAGCAGTTCCAGCATCGCCTCGCGGCGCAGGTCGGTCAGCACCGTCACCGCCGCCGCCGGCACGCCGTGGGCCGCCAGTGCGCTGCCCAGCGCAGTGGCGATGGCGGTGTTGGAATGGATCGCCTCCGAACCGCCGCGCAGGATCACCCCGTTGCCGGCCCTCAGGCACAGCGCCGCAGCCTCGGCGGTGACGTTGGGCCGCGCCTCGTAGATCATCGCGATCACCCCCAACGGCACGCGCACTTTCTGCACGCGGATCCCATTGGGACGCACGTCGTCGCGCGTCACCTGGCCCACCGGGTCCGGCAGTGCGGCCACCTCGCGCACTGCCTCGGCCATGGCGAACAGCCGCGACGGATCCAGCATCAGTCGATCCAGCATGGCGTTGCCGATGCCCTTCGCGCGTGCTGCGGCAAGGTCACGCGCATTGCCGGCCAGGATCTGCCCAGCGTTGGATTCCAGCGCCGCAGCCATGGCCCGCAGCAGCGCACCGCGCTGCGCCGTGTCCAGCCCGGCCACCACCGTGGCCGCCGCACGGCAGGCGCGTGCCTGTTGTTCGATGTCACTCATGGCAATCGCCTCGTGATTCATACCAGCACCAGGTCGTCGCGGTGCACGACGTTTCCACCATAGTTGTAGCCCAGTGCCGCTTCGATGTCGCGCGAATGGCGGCCCGCGATGCGGCGTATGTCGCTGGCCGCATACTGGGTGATGCCGCGTGCCACGCTGACCTCGCTGCCTGCATCGCCCGCCCGGGAGCGGATCTCCACCATGTCGCCGCGGCGGAACTCGCCGTGCGCGCCGGTGATGCCGCCGGGCAACAGCGAAGCCCCCTTGGCCCGCATCGCCTGCACCGCGCCATCGTCGACCCAGATCACCCCGGGTTCCACGGGTGCGTGCCGCAGCCAGTACTTGCGCGCGGCCTCGCGACTCTGCGCGGCATGCAGGCGCGTTCCTTGCAAGCGCCCCTGTGCCAGCGCACGCACCACATCGCCGTTGCGGCCATTGAACAGGATCGTCTCGATGCCCAGCCGCGCTGCCTTGGATGCGGCTTCCAGTTTGGTGCGCATGCCGCCAGTACCGGCGCTGCTGCCGCTGCCCCCGGCCATCGCCAGCACCTCGGCAGTCAGTTCATGCACCTGCGCGATCGGCTGTGCCGACGCATACCGGCGCGGATCGGCGCTGTACAGGCCGTCGATGTCGGTGGCGATGAACAGCACATCGGCATCCACCAGCGCCGCCACGGTAGCGGCCAGGTTGTCGTTGTCGCCAAGCTTGAGCTCGTCCACCGATACCGTGTCATTTTCATTGACCACCGGCAGCGCGCCCAGCCGCAGCAGCTCGTTGAGCGTGGCACGGGCGTTGAGGTAGCGACGGCGGTTGCGCAGGTCATCGTGGGTAAGCAGCACCTGCGCCACGGGACGTTCGAAGAAGCGCTGCCACAGCCCGATCAGCTGGGCCTGGCCGAGTGCGGCCAACGCCTGGCGGGCAGCCATCGCCGCGCCATTGGCCTCCACCCGCGGCAGGATCGCGCGGCCGGCGGCGACCGCGCCCGAAGACACGATCACCATTTCGCGGCCGGCCAGTACGTTGGCCGATACGAACTGGGCAAGCCCCAATGCGTAGCGCGGGGACAGCCCGCCACCATCGGCGGCGAGCAGGCTGCTGCCGACCTTCAGCACGGCGCGCCGCCAGTCCGGCAACGCTTGTTCGGGAAACGGCGATGCGGTCATGGCGGCAGGGTCGCTCATCAGGGGCTCAGCGGGTGATCCATTCGTGGACGGTCAGGTCCGAAGACTGCAGGGTCACCAGCGGATCGCGCGCGACGATGGCACGCGCCTGTTCCAGGGTGGCGACGTTGCACAGCACGTAGGCGCCACCGCTGCCGTCACTGAAGCCACCGGTCAGCTGCAGCTGGCCGGCGGCACGCAGTTCATCGAGGAAAGCGATGTGCGGCTGCACCGCCGCCGGGTCGAAATCCGGCCGGCGCATCGCCATCACCAGGTAGACGGTGCCGGCCATCAGGCCAGCGCCTGCCAGCGCGCGCGCAGGACATCCAGGCGCAGGTCGGCGGCGGCGCCGGGCGACACCCGGGCGGCCAGGCTGCCTTCCGGCGTACGGCCCTGCCCGGCCGTGTCCGCACCTGCGGCAGCGGCCTTGTAGGCCTCGCGGAACGGTACGCCGGCGACGGCCGCCTCGACCGCCACATCGGTGGCGTACATGCCCGAATCGATGCCAGCCAGCAGCTTGTCATTGCGCCATTCCAGGTTGGCCAGCAGCGCCGGCAGCAGTTCCAGCGCGGCCAGGCCGCGGCCGAAGCCGTGGAAGATCGCGCCCTTGGACCCCTGCAGGTCACGGTGGTAGCCGGACGGCAGCGAGAGCAACTGCTCGATCTCGGTACGGGCAGCGGCGACGCTGGCATGGGTGGCGCGCATCAGCTCGATGACATCGGGATTGCGCTTGTTCGGCATGATCGAGCTGCCGGTGGTGTACTGCGCCGGCAGCGCCACGAAGCCGAATTCCGCGCTGGTGAACAGCGACAGGTCCCATGCGATGCGGCGCAGGTCCAGGGTGGCGCCGCTCAGTGCTTCCAACGCGGCCATCTCGAACTTGCCGCGCGACAGCTGCGCGTAGATCGGCGATACCTGCATGCGCGCGAAGCCGAGCGCGGCAGTGGTGTGTTCACGGTCCAACGGCAGGTTCACGCCGTAGCCGGCGGCGGTACCCAGCGGATTGGCATCCACCAGCGCGTGGGTATCGCGGGCGCGGACGGCGTTGTCGATGAACGCCTCGGCCCAGCCGGCCCACCACATGCCGGCGGAGGAAACGACGGCACGCTGGATGTGCGTATAGCCCGGGATCGGCAGGTCTTTCTCGGCCTCTGCACGGTCCAGCGCCACCTTGGCGATCTCCGCGCTGAGCTGCGCCACGCGCTGCAGCTTTTCCTTCAGCCACAGCCGGGTCGCCACCAGCACCTGGTCGTTGCGGCTGCGGCCGGTGTGGATGCGGCGGCCAGCATCGCCGAGGCGATCGGTCAAGCGCGCTTCGATGGCCGAATGGCCGTCTTCGTACTGTTCGTCCAGCACGAACCGGCCGGCGCGGAAGTCATCGGCCAGCACCTCCAGTTCGCGCTGCAACCCGGCCAGCTCGTCGGCACCGAGGATGCCGATGTGCTGCAGGCCCTCGGCATGCGCGGCACTGGCGGCGATGTCATGCAGGAAGAATTCGCGATCCAGGATCACGTCATCACCGGCCAGGAAGGTCTGGATCTTTGCGTCGACCGCGACGCCCGGCTTCTGCCACAGAAGGTCTGCCATGCTGTGCTCCATCGGCGGCGTGGGCCGCCCGTTGATTCAATCAGTGCGGGATCGAAGTGAGTTCGTCGATGCCCAGGGCGAGGTTGAGGTTCTGCATGGCCTGGGTGGCTGCGCCCTTCAACAGGTTGTCCAGCGTGGTCACCACCACCACCCGCTTGCCGCCCGGCGCCACGGTGAATCCGCCGACCTGCACGCCGTGGCGGCCGGCGATGCGGCTCACCCACGGCGCTTCGTCGACCACTTCGATCAGCGGCTCACCAGCATAGGCATCGGTGAAGCGCGCGGCGATCTGTTCGCGGGTCTGGGCCTGGTTGAGCCAGATATTGACCGTCATGGTGATACCGCGGAAGTGCGGCGCCACGTGCGGCATGAACTCCACGGGCACGCGCAGGTGCGCGGACACCTCGCGTTCGTGGACGTGGTTGGTCAATGCGTACGGCATCAGGTTGTCGGCCAGCAGTTCCGGATTGTTCTTGTCCGAAGGCGTGGTGCCGGCGCCGGAATAACCGGAAACACCGAAGCACTGCGGCGGACCGGCCAGCAGGTCCAGCAGCGGGTGGATCGCCAGCTGCATCGCGGTGGCATAACACCCCGGGTTGCTGATGTGCTTCTCACCGTTGTAGTTGCCGCGGGTCAGCTCGGGCAGGCCGTAGTACCAGCTTCCCTCGAAGCGGTAGTCAGCAGACAGGTCCACGATGACCGTGTCCGGCTTGGCGGCTTGCAGCGCGGCGACGAACGGTGCAGCCAGGCCATTGGG
Source organism: Stenotrophomonas sp. CFBP 13724 (assembly GCF_014841975.1). Classification (NCBI taxonomy): domain Bacteria; kingdom Pseudomonadati; phylum Pseudomonadota; class Gammaproteobacteria; order Lysobacterales; family Lysobacteraceae; genus Stenotrophomonas; species Stenotrophomonas sp. CFBP 13724. The sequence goes on along the minus strand of NZ_JACYUW010000001.1, from coordinate 827,734 downwards.
CAGCGCCAGGATCACCGCGTCCACACCCTTGGCGGCGACCGCATCGGCGTCCAGGTTTTCGTACTGCAGCTCGCCGGTGATTTCCGGGTGGTGCCCGGCCAGCCGCTGCCCAGCGCGCTCGCGCGAGGACACGAAAGCCAGCTGCAGGCGCGGATGCGCGGCCACTAGCTTGATCAGCTCCGCACCGGTGTGGCCGCGGGCGCCGACGATGCCCAGGGTGAAGGTTGTTTCATTCATGCGTGGGTATCCAGGCGGAACTGCAGGTGGCGTTTCACCGCCGCCCATTCCGTATCGATGATGGAGAAAACGACGGTATCGCGCGGCGTACCGTCGGGATGCCGGGTATGGTTGCGCAGCACGCCGTCCTGCTTGGCGCCAAGGCGCGCGATGGCCGTGCGCGAGGCATGGTTGAACCAGCTGGTTTCAAACACCACGGCCAGGCAGCCGAGCGTTTCGAAGGCATGCCGCAGCAACAGCAGTTTGGCCTCGGTATTGACCCCGCTGCGCTGCACGCGTGGTGCATACCAGGTGTAACCGATGCTCAGCTTGGGTACGCTGGCATCCAGTCCGTAATAGCGCGTGGTACCGACGATCTCTCCGCTTGCATCACGGATCACCATCGGCAGCATCGTGCCTTCGCCCTGCGCCTGCAGCGCCGCCTCGACATAGTCAGCCACGCCCGCGACCGATGGCACCTGGGTGAACCACAGCTGGTCCAGCCCGGTGCCTTCCACGGCGCGCTGCAGGCCCGGCACGTGTGCGGCCTGAAGCGGTTCAAGCGAGACATGGCGGCCTGACAGCGTCGGCGCAGCGGTCCACCCGGTGACCGTGCTCATCCGAGCAGGCTCGGCGAACGCTGCGCGCAATGGTCGACGTAGGCCTTGATGCGGTCAAAGCCATCGGCACCGAACCAGAAGGTCTTCCACGTGCCCTGTTTGTAGCAGCCATCGGATTCGGCGTAGTAGAAGTGGTTGATCGGGTTGCCGTTGCGCGAGCGCCAGAACAGCTGCGGCGTCTCGTCCAGCATCACGTTCCACACCGCCCGGCCCAGGCCCTCGCCCTGCGCATCATCCAGCACCGCGAACTTGTCCAGGTACACCCCTTCCGCTTCGTCGGTGAGGATCACTGCGGTGCGGTAGTTCTCGCTGACATACGCGCGCAGCAGGCGGGTCTTGTCGAAGTAATCCGGCACCAGCACGCGGCCGAAACTGGATTCGATCAGCCCGCGCAGGCGCGGCAGGTCCAGTTCCTCCCACGAGGTCGCGCGCAGCACGCGTTCGCCCTTGCGCACCAGCGTGCCCGAGCCCTTGTGGGTGAACAGTTCCTTGGCCAGGTCGGCCGGCCGGGTGATCGACACCGAGGACTCCAGCGGCAGGCGGTCAAGCAGCGATTTGATCTGCTCGATCTTCACCTTCATGCCGCCGTGGATCCACGGCTGGCTCATCAGGTGTTCGTACTCGGTGGACAGGTTGATCGAATCGATCACCTTGCCCTCCTCGTCCAGCAGCCCGCCGGTGCCGGTCAGGAAGATGATCTTGTACGGCTGCAGCTCCTGTACCAGTTCGTTGGCGGCGAAGTCGGCGTTGACGTTGAGGATCTGCCCGCTGCGGGTTTCGCCCAGGCTGGTGATGACCGGGATCGAGCCGGCACGCAGGCTGGCTTCGATCGGCGCCAGGTTGACCTTCTTCACTTCGCCGACCAATCCATAGGTGGCCTGGTCCATGTACTCGGCTTCGAACACGCCACCGGTGATGGACGTGGCACGCGCACCATTCTGCTGCAGCGCTTCCACCAGCCGCAGGTTGGACTGCTGGAAGACCTGGCGCACGATCGCCAGCGCTTCCGGCGAGGTCACCCGCAGGCCGTTGATGGTCTGCTTTTCGATGCCGGCAGCGGCCAGCTCGGTGTCCAGCTGCGGGCCGGCACCGTGCAGCACGATCGGGGTCAGCCCGACTTCCTGCAGGAACGACAGCGAGGACGTCAGCGCCTCCAGGTCATCGCGCAGCACCGCCCCACCCACTTTCACCACCGCGAAGCGTTTGGCGTCGAGCTGCGAAAAACGCTTGAGGTACTGGCTGATCTCCTTCGCGCTGGCCATGCTGGAAAGCAGGCGCACGATGGTCTGGCGGGTCTGGCGATGAGGCTGGAGGGCTGGGGACATTTCGGTTTCGTCACAGGCGGCGGGGGCCGCGTTGCAGGTCCGCCGTGCCGGGGCACGACGGCATCGGGGGGTTCACGCGCCGGCGCTGATGATCCGGTGCACGGCGTCGGTATAGCGCTGGAGTTGTTCCAGCGTCACGAACTCATCGGCGGTATGGGCCTGGGCGATGTCGCCCGGGCCGAACACCAGCGTGGTGTAGCCACCGGCCGAGAACAGCGAGGCTTCGGTCCAGAAATCCACCGCGTTGCCGATGGGAAGGTCCAGCGCATCGGCCACGTCACGCGCGGCCAGGCGCCGGTTCTCGGCATCGGCGATGTCCCCGGCCGGCAGGCTGGGGCCACGGAAGGTTTCGGTGAACAGCGCCGCTTGCGGCTCGGCCAGTCCGGCGAATGTGGCCAGCAGCGCGTCGATGTCCATCGACGGCAGCGGGCGGAAACCGAAACGCAGCTCGGCCGCCGGCGCGATCATGTTGGCCTTGATCCCGCCTTCCACGCGGCCGATGTTGAAACGCAGCCCGGTCAGCCCGCCGAAGCGTGCCGAGGACAACGATTCCACATGGTCCAGCGCGCGGTTGCCCCAGCGCATGGCCTGGTGCAATGCACTGGCAGCTGCGTCCTGCTTGCCCGACGCGTGGCCGGCGCGGCCAGCGAACTGCATCAGCACCGAGCTGATGCCACGATGGGCCAGCACCGCCTCGCTCATGGTCGGCTCGGCCACCAGCACCGCCTCGTAGGGAAGGCCACGGGCCAGGAAGGCGGCAATGCAGCGCGGATCGTTGGCTTCTTCGTCGCTGGAAAACAGGAATGCCGCATCACCTTCGCTGGCATTGGCGGCAGCCACCAGCGCCGCGGCCGCGCCCTTGATGTCACACACGCCCAGCCCGACCACGCGGTCGTCCAGGCGACGCATCACATGCGGATCCGCGCTCCAGTGGGGCGAGTCCGGCACGGTATCCAGGTGCACGTTGAACAGATACTTCGGCGCACCACGCGCCGCATGCAGGCTGACCGCCCCGTCACCATGGTCGATCACCTCCACCTGGAAGCCGGGCAGGTTGTCGCGCAGGTAATCGAAGATTCCCCCCGTGGTGATCGCACGCGGCGGATTGCGGGTATCGAAAGACACCAGGGCCTGCAGGTGATGAAGCGTCTGTTCCAGCATGAATCAACGATCCCGGTAGTGCCGGCCGCTGGCCGGCAACGATGTCAGCAAGACCTGCTGGCCAACGGCCGGCAGGTCCCTCAGCGGCAATCAGCCGCGATTTACCTGCGCATAAAGGGTGGAGCTCATCCCGAACAGCTTGATGAAACCTTCCGCCTCTTCCACGCCCCAGTCGGCCGACTGCGCATAGGTGGCGCCCTTGGTGTTGAGCAGGTGCGGCGAACGCACGGCCACCGCATCGACGCGGCCGCCACGGGTCTCCAGCACGACTTCACCGTTGACCTTGGCCTGCGAGGACTTCAGGAACGCTTCGATGTCGGTCTTCAGCGGATCGTGGTAGAAGCCTTCGTACACCAGCTCGACCCACTTGCGCGCCACGTCCGGCTTGAAACGGTTCTGCTGCTTGGTCAGCACCGCATCTTCCAGTGCACGGTGCGCGGCCAGCAGCGACACGAGGCCCGGCGCCTCGAAGACGATGCGACCCTTCAGGCCGATCACGGTGTCGCCGGTGTACACGCCACGGCCCACGCCATACGGAGCGAACAGCTTGTTGAGCGTGGCCAGGATTTTTTCGCCCGGCAGTGCCTTGCCGTCCAGCGCCACGGCAACGCCGTCGACGAACTTCAGGGTGACGGTGAGGGCCTGCTCCGGCCACTCGCTGCGCGGTGCGCACCAGCCGCGGGCGCCTTCGCCCGGCGCTTCCCAACGATCGATCTCACCGCCGGACATGGTCAGCCCCAGCAGGTTCTCGTTGATGGTGTAGGCCTGCTGCTTGGCGCGCACGCCGAAGCCGCGCTCTTCCAGGTACTTCTGCTCGTAAGCGCGGGTCTGGGTGTGTTCTTTCTGGATTTCGCGGATCGGGGCGATGATCTGGTAGTCGCCCAGCGCCTTCACCGCCAGGTCGAAACGCACCTGGTCGTTGCCCATGCCGGTGCAGCCATGCGCGATGATGTTGGTACCCAGTTCGGCGGCGCGCTTGAGCGCAGCATCGACGATCAGGTAACGGTCCGACACCAGCAGCGGGTACTGGCCCTGGTAGCCTTCACCGGCCCAGACGAACGGCTTGACGAAACCTTCCCAGATCGCAGGACCCCCATCGACGGTGACATGGCTGGTGACGCCCAGCTCGGCGGCGCGCTTTTCGATGAAGTCGCGCTCTTCGTCATCCACGCCGCCGGTGTCGGCGAACACGGTGTGCACGTTGTAGCCGCGCTCCTGCAGGTAGGGCACGCAGAAGCTGGTATCAAGGCCGCCGGAGAAGGCGAGGACGACGTCTTTGTTGCTCATGGGGGTAAGGTCCTGGTAGCGCCAGGTGATGCCCGGCGGAATGTTCGAATCAGAAAGAAATCAGCGGCCGGCCAGCGCGGCCATGATGGCCTTCTGCACGTGCAGCCGGTTTTCGGCCTCGTTGATGGCGATGCACTGCGGCGAATCCATCACCGCATCGGTGGCCTTGACGTTGCGACGCAGCGGCAGGCAATGGCTGAAGACCCCGTTGTTGGTCAGCGCCATCTTCTGCTCGTCCACGATGAAGTGCTTGTACTGGTCGCGGATCGGCTTTTCCGGTTCCCAGTTGCCGAAGAACGGCAGCGCGCCCCAGCTCTTGGCGTACACCACGTCGGCACCGGTGTAGGCGCTTTCGATGTCATGGCTGACCTGCAGTGAACCGCCGTTCTCGGCCACGTTCTGCTCGGCCCAGCCCATGTAGCGCTCGTCCAGGATGTAATCCGGGGTCGGGCACAGCAGGGTCACGTCCATGCCCATGCGGGTGGCGATGGTCAGCGCGGAGTTGGCCACCGCGGTGTTCAGCGGCTTGGGGTGGTAGGTCCAGGTCAGCACGTACTTCTTGCCACGCAGGTCCTGGGTGCCGAAGTGCTCCTGCAGCGCCATCGCGTGGGCCAGCTCCTGGCACGGATGGGTGATGGTTTCCATGTTGATGACCGGCACCGGCGAGTACTTGGCAAAGCTCTTCAGCACGGTGTCTTCGCGGTCGACCGACCAGTCCACGAACTTCGGGAAGGCACGCACCGCGATCATGTCGCAGTAGCGGCCCAGAACCTTGGCAACTTCGGCGATGTGTTCTTCGGTATCGCCATCCATCACGGTGCCGAGGTTGAACTCGATCGGCCAGGCGTCCTTGCCCGGCTGCAGCACCACGGCGTGGGCACCGAGCTGGAAGGCACCCAGTTCGAAGCTGGTGCGGGTGCGCATGGACGGGTTGAAGAACACCAGCGCGATCGATTTGCCTTTCAGCTGGTCGCCGAGCTTGTTGCGCTTGAACAGCGCGGCCTGGGTCAACAGCGCATCGAGTTCGCTGCGGCTCCAGTCCTGGGTGTTCAGGAAGTGCGTGAGGGACATCAATCGATCCTTGCGGTGTGGAATGGGTGCGGATGCAACTTTTCAGAACCCGGAAACGAAAAAACCCAGCCGGGGGGCTGGGTTTTTTACCGAACAGACAGCACGAAGCTCCGGTCACCCAGCGGAAATGTGGGATTCCGGTCGGCGGGCACGCGAGGTCATGCTGCTGGCCTGGCGGGCGGCGCTGGAGTCGTGCTGGAAGTCGGTTGCGTTCATTTCCGCCCATGGTGGCATGGCCGATGGTGCGGTGCAAGACCCGCCCTCAGGGATTTGCCGGCGAACCCTGTTCCGCACCGACCCACGGGGTGATGGAGACCCGGATCTTCAGCCGGTTGCCAGGGTCTTCGGGCAGCCGCGAGCGGTACTTGGTGCCCTTGTAGACGTAGTCCACGTCATAGGCGATGGGCCGGCGGAACTCGCGACCGACCGGCACGATGCGGCAGTCCCGGGTCAGGATCGGCGCGTTGCTGGGCTGGGCCCCGGCCGACACGGCGGCCACCTCGTCACTGCCCTCTTCGCCGGGCTTGAAGATCGATCGCACCGAATCCCACAGGCGCCCGAAGCGGCCCTTCTCTTCCACCGGCTCTTCACCGGTAACGTTGACCGGCGGCAGGTTGCGCGTGGTGACCGGTTCACAATGCTCTTCGGTGCGGGTGGCACGCAGGATCTGGAACACCGGCTCGACGTTGAGCACCTGGGCGTAATCCAGCTTGATGTTCTCCACGATCACCACCCGGTTGCGCGGCTCGGCCTCTTCCGACTGGGCCATGGCAGGGCCGGCCAGCAGGCAGGCAGCCAGTGCAGGAAGGAAGAGGTATCTCATCGGCAACGGGTTCGAGGGCACATTGATAGTGTAGGCAGCACGGACGCCAAGGGGCTGAACATTACCCGTCCGCGGCGCAGGGGGCCAGCCCATGGCGTGCCCGAATGACCCCGCGCGGTACCCCGGGAGCCCCTGCAGCGCTAGAATCGACGGCTTGTCCCCCAGCGCCCCCACCATGACCCTGCGCCTGCACAACAACCTGACACGCCAGCTGGAAACGTTCACTCCGCTCGATCCGGCCTGTCCGACCCTGTATGTGTGCGGCCCCACGGTCTACAACTACGTGCACATCGGCAACGCGCGCGGCCCGGTGGTGTTCGGGGTGCTGGCCGACCTGCTGCGCCGTCGCTTCGGCACCCTGCGCTACGCCCGCAACATCACCGACGTGGATGACAAGATCAACACCGCCGCGCGCGAGCAGGGCGTCCCGATCAGCACCATCACCGACCGGTTCGCCGCCGCCTACCGCGAGGACATGGCCGCCCTCGGCGTGGTGCCGCCGGACATCGAACCGGAGGTCACCGCGCACATGCCGCAGATCATCGAGATGATCGCCCGGCTCATCGACAGCGGACACGCCTACGCCGCCGAAGGCCACGTGCTGTTCGCCGTGGACACCTTCGACGGCTACGGCAAGCTCTCCCGCCGTGATCCTGAGGAAATGCTGGCCGGCGCCCGCGTCGAAGTGGCCCCTTACAAACGCGCAGCCGGCGATTTCGTGCTGTGGAAGCCCTCCAGCGACGATCTGCCCGGCTGGGACTCGCCGTGGGGCCGTGGCCGCCCTGGCTGGCACATCGAATGCTCGGCGATGGCCGCCGCCCACCTGGGCCCGACCATCGACATCCATGCCGGTGGCGTGGACCTGCAGTTCCCGCACCATGAGAACGAAATCGCGCAGAGCGAGTGCGCGCATGGCGGTGAGATCTTCGCGCGGTTCTGGCTGCACAACGGCATGCTGAACTTCGGCGGCGCCAAGATGAGCAAGTCACTGGGCAACATCGAGCGCGTGCACGACCTGGTTCGCCAGCATCCGCCCGAAGCCCTGCGCCTGGCGCTGCTTTCGGCGCATTACCGTCAACCGCTGGACTGGTCCGATGCGGTGATCGAGCAGGCCGGGCGCACTCTGGACCGCCTGTACGGCACCCTGCGCGATCTCGCCGACCTGCAGGCCAGTGCACGCATACCGGCCGTGGTGGAAGCCGCGCTGGACGATGACCTCAACACACCGCTGGCGCTGGCTGAACTGGCCCGCATCGCCGGCGAAGCGCGCAAGGCCACCGATCCGGCCGAGCGCATGCAGCTGAAGCAGGACCTGCTGGGCGCCGGCCTGGTGCTGGGCCTGCTGCAGCAGGATCCCGCCGCCTGGTTCGGCACCGCCGGCGGCAGCAGCGACGACGATGCCCGCATCCAGGCCCTGATCGATGAGCGCAGCGCGGCCAAGCAGGCACGCGATTTCGCCCGCTCCGACGCCATCCGCGACCAGCTGGCCGCCGAAGGCATCGTGCTGGAAGACACCGCGCAGGGCGTGCGCTGGGTGCGCAAGCGCGCCTGATCGCCCTCGTGCCGGCCCCATCCCGGCCGGCCGCACCCCGCCAGATGAAGAATGAAATGACCGATTCCCCGTTCCCGCTTGAACCTACCGCCGCCGAGGCCCAGACCACCATCGCCGAGGAGTTCTCCTTCTTCGGCGACTGGTCCGAGCGCTACCAGTACCTGATCGACCTGGGCCGCAAGCTGCCGGTCTTCCCGGAAGAATGGAAGACCGAGGAGCACCGCCTGCTGGGTTGCCAGTCGATGGTCTGGATCGTGCCGGAGGGCAATGCCGATGCCCTGCACTTCCGTGCGGTCAGTGACTCGGCGATCGTGTCCGGGCTGATCTTCCTGGCCCTGCGCGTGTACTCCGGGCGCTCCGCACAGGAGATCATCGACACCGAACCCAGCTACATCCAGGACATCGGCCTGTCGCGGCACCTGTCGCCCACCCGCAGCAACGGCGTGGCCGCGATGCTGGCCTTCATCCGCGAAACCGCGCAGGCCCAGCTGCACTCCACGCGCCCGTGAGTCTGCCGGCCCCCACCGAAGAGACCGCGCGTACCCTGCTGGCGCGGCCGGGCTTCAGCCAGCTGCTGGCCTACCGCATCTTCGCGATGCTGTCCTACCAGGTGGTTGCGGTCACGGTGGGCTGGCACATCTATGAAGTGACCCGCAATCCGTTTTCGCTGGGCCTGGTCGGGTTGGCCGAAGTGCTGCCGTTCTTCTGCGTGGCCCCGTTTGCCGGCTATCTGGTCGACCATCTGCCGCGACGCCGGCTGGGCATGGTGGCCTGCGCCGGACTGGTGGCGACCGCACTGGTGTTGTGCGCGGTGGCGCTGGGCTGGCTGCCGTTCCACGGTGTGTGGCCGATCTATGCCGCCATCGCGCTGACCGGCATGGTCCGCGCCTTCCTGTCGCCGATCTACAACGCGCTGTTCGCACGGGTGCTGGAGCGGCATCAGTTTGCCCGCGGCGCAGGCCTGGGCAGCGTGTTCTTCCAGGCCGGCATGGTGGTGGGGCCGGCGCTGGGCGGCGTACTGGTAGGCTGGGGCGGAAAGGGCGTGGCCTACGGCGCTGCGACTGGCTTTGCGTTGATGGCGATGGCCTGCCTGGCCACGCTGAAAGTCAGCGAACCGGTGCACACCGGCCCGGCCGCGCCGATCTTCCGCAGCATCGCCGAAGGCGCGCGCTTCGTGATCGGCAACCGGATCATGGTCGGGGCGATGGCGCTGGACATGTTCTCGGTGCTGCTGGGTGGCGTGGTGGCGATGCTGCCTGCGTTCCTGCAGGAGATCCTGCATTACGGGCCCGAAGGGCTGGGCATTCTGCGTGCAGCGCCTGCGCTGGGGTCCATCGCGGTCGGCCTGTGGCTGGCCCGCCACCCGCTGCAGAAGCATGCCGGCCGCGTGCTGTTGTTCGCGGTGGCCGGCTTCGGGCTGTGCGTGATCGGCTTCGGGCTGTCGCACCACTTCTGGCTGTCGGCGCTGATCCTGCTGTTCTACGGTGCGTTCGACGGCGTGTCGGTGGTGGTGCGTTCGACCATCCTGCAGCTGGCCACGCCGGAAGAAATGCGCGGCCGGGTGTCGTCGATCAACGGCATCTTCATCAGTTCGTCCAACGAACTCGGCGCGTTCTATGCCGGCACGATGGCCAGGTGGCTGGGGCTGGTGCCGGCGGTGGTGCTGGGCGGTTTTGCGGTGCTCAGCGTGGCGGGCATCACGGCGTGGAAGAACCCCACGCTGCGCCGCCTGAACCTGCGCGACCTGCACTAGATCCAGCAGCGTGACGACCGACGGTCGCCACCCACCAAGGCAGTGGAACCAGATGACGGCCAGCGGCCGTCACTACCCCCTGTGAATCGGTAGCGCCGAGCCATGCTCGGCGGGATCCAGCCGCGTGACGACCAACGGTCGTCACCCACCACGGCAGCGGAACCCCATGACGGCCAGCGGCCGTCACTACCGGGTTGGTCAGTTGCCGCAGCCCTGCAGCTTCAGTGTCTGGCCCTGGCGCAGGCTGTAGGCCGGGGCCTTCAGGCCATTGGCGCGGGCCAGGGTTGGCACATCGCAGCTGAACTTCGCCGCGATCCGGCCCAGGGTTTCACCCCGGCCCACCTTGTGCGAACGCACTGGCTGCGCGCGCGGCGCAGCGGGACGTGGCGCCACTACCGGCGCGGTCGGGGCGGTGCCCACCACGCTGGCTTCCGCTGCGGCCACCGGCACCACCCCGCCCACCGCCACGCTGCCGGTGAAGCTGGCTGCGCTCGGGCGAACGATCGCCGCGTTCAGATCGGCCGTGATCAAGGTACGTGCCAGATCGGCGCGCGGGCCACTCACGCAGTTGCGCGTGTACAGGCCGGCGATGCGGGTGGTCGCGTTGATCAGCGTGCCGGCCGGAATCCAGCCGTCCGCTTCGTAACGCGGGTTGAGGTTGCGCAGCGTGCGCATGTAGCCATCGCGCGTACCCTGACTGCCCAGGCAGATGGTCAGCTCATAGATCGTGGTGGACTTGGCCAGGCGCACCGTCGCCGGCTGCGCGTTGACCTTCGGGAACTCCACGCCGTACTGCTGCGGATGCAGGAAAATCCAGGCTGCGGCAATGACCATCGGCACGTAGTCCTTGGTCTCGGCGGGGAACTCGTTGTAGACGCTGTCCACCCAGAAGCTCTGTCCAGCGTTCTGCCGGAACACGCGCAGCGCGCGCCCTTCGCCGCCGTTGTAACCGGCCAGCGACAGTTCGATGTTGTTGTTGAGCTGGCGCATGCGCTCGTTGAGGTACGTCGCACTGGCTTCGGCTGCGCTGCGCGCATCGAAGCGGGTGTCGAAGCCGGTGCCATCCGGACCCAGCCCGAACCGCCGGCCGGTGGCCGGCATGAACTGCATCAGGCCGGCAGCGCCGGCACGCGAAGAGGCGTGCACGCGGCCATTGGACTCCTTGGCCATGATGCCGAACAACAGCGCTTCGGGCAGGCCGCGCTTCTCCCATTCCGGCCACATCACCGCGCGCACGTTCTGGTAATTCTCGTAGCTGGTCAGCAGGGCCGGACGCATATCGGTCAGCCAGCGCCGGATACCCGCCTGGATGGCCGGGTTGTACTCCACCATGCTGTCGAAGGCGTGGCGCTTGTCATTGAGCAGCGCCGCCGCGCGCGCCGCTTCGGGCACGTCGGCCGCCAACGGCCCGATGTGGTCCGGATCGGCCTGCAGGGTGTCACCGGCTTCGTCGGCGACGCTGTCTTGGCCCTCGGCGTCGGCGTCGCGCTTGAGCAGGCGCTTGTAGGTGGCCAGCAGGGTGCTCATCTGGCAGCCCTTCTGTACCACGCACTCGCTCAGCACGTCTTCCATGTCTTCCAGCGCGGCATCAGCCTCGGCGGCGCCCTTGGGATCGGCATTGGCCACGCGCAGCAGCGCGTCGGTATAGCGCTTCTCGGCCACGCCCATGCGCTGCTGCAGCGCTTCGGCCTTGGCCCGGTCACGGTTGGAAACACGTTGCGCATGGGCGTCGGGGACGGCCAGCAGCAGGCTGGCGAGGGCCAGGACGGGCAATCCACGAACAAGCAGGACAGGAACGGGCATTTTTGGCACTGTGTGCGAATCAGGCAGGCAGAGTAGCGGTGCCGCCACGATCCGGGCAACCCGGAGATGGCCCGCACCGTGCAGCCGGTTAACATTGCGCGCATTCATCACAAGGGATGGACCATGGACCCGATTCTGCTCGGCAAGGGCATCACCGACGACGTAGCGGTCACCCTGTTGCCGAAGCTCGGCAATCGCCACGGCCTGGTGGCCGGCGCCACCGGTACCGGCAAGACCGTGACCCTGATGACGCTGGCCGAAGGTTTCTCGCGGATCGGCGTGCCGGTGTTCCTGGCCGACGTGAAGGGCGATGTGTCCGGCCTGGCCGTGGCCGGCGCCGGCGGCGATACGCTGCTGCAGCGCGCCGCGCAGATCGGCGTGGCCGACTACGCGCCGGCCGCCAGTCCGGCGATCTTCTGGGACCTGTACGGCAAGCTGGGCCATCCGGTGCGCACCACCGTCAGCGAGATGGGACCCACCCTGCTCACCCGCATCCTGGAACTCAGCGACACCCAGGCCGGGGTGATGGACATCGTGTTCAAACTGGCCGACGACCGTGGCCTGTTGCTGCTGGACCTGGACGACCTGCGTGCGCTGCTGGGGCTGGTGGCCGAAGAGCGCAAGGACATTTCAACCGAATACGGACTGGTCAGTGCGCAGTCGGTGGCGGCGATCCAGCGTGCCCTGCTGCGGCTGTCGCAGGATGGCGGCGAAGCGTTCTTCGGCGAGCCGGCACTGGAACTGGCCGACATCATGCGGGTCAACCACGATGGCCGCGGGGTCATCGGCATCCTCGCCGCCGACCAGCTGGTGCTGAAGCCGAAGCTGTATTCGACCTTCCTGCTGTGGCTGCTGTCGGAGCTGTTTGAAACCCTGCCGGAAGTGGGCGACCTGGAAAAACCCAAGCTGGTCTTCATCTTCGACGAGGCCCACCTGCTGTTCAACGATGCGCCCCCTGCCCTGGTGCAGCGCATCGAACAGGTGGTGCGGCTGATCCGTTCCAAGGGCGTGGGCGTGTACTTCTGCTCGCAGTTCCCTGATGACGTGCCATCCAACATCCTCGGCCAGTTGGGCAACCGCGTGCAGCATGCGCTGCGCGCTTTCACCCCGCGCGACCAGAAGGCGGTGAAGACCGCTGCCGAAACCTTCGTGCCGAACCCCAAGCTGGACGTGGCACGCGTGCTGTCCTCGCTGGGCACCGGCGAAGCGCTGGTGTCCACCCTTCAGGACAAAGGCATCCCGATGCCGGTGCAGCAGACCCTGATCGCCCCGCCACGCTGCCGGATGGGGCCGGTCACCGACGCCGAACGTACGCAGGTGCGTGCCGGCAGCCCGGTCGGCAGCCGCTACGACACCGCCATCAACCGTGAATCGGCGGCCGAACTGCTGGCCCAGCGCGCGCAGAAGAGCGTCGAGCAGGCCGCCACCCCCAAGGCGCGCACGCGCGAGCAGGACGACGCGCACGACGGCGGTTTCGGCCAGACGATCAAGGATGCGATCTTCGGCACCAAGCGACGCCAGGGCATGATCGAAACCATGGCCAAGCAGACCACGCGCACGGTGGGCACCAGGCTGGGCAACCAGATCGTGCGCGGGATCCTCGGTGGCATCTTCGGCGGAAAGCGCTGAAGGCCCGTAAGCTGTCGCATTGCAGTTGCGTAGAGAGCAGTAGATGTCGCGTTGGCGTCCCCCCGCAGAAAAGAGCACCGCGCTGATCACCTCCGGCGGCCATGCACGGCTGAAAGCCGAGCTGGAGGACCTGTGGCGCGCGCGCCGCCCGGAAGTGGTGAAGGCGCTGGCCGCGGCGGCGGCCGAAGGTGACCGCTCGGAGAATGCCGAGTACACCTACCGCAAGAAGCAGCTGGGCGAGATCGACCGCCGCGTGCGCTACCTCAGCAAGCGGCTGGAGGCGCTGCGCGTGGTCGATGGCGAACCGAGCGACCCGCAGGCGGTGTTCTTCGGCGCGTGGGTGGAATTGGAGAATGTGGACACGGCGGAGATCAGCCGTTACCGCATCGTCGGGCCGGACGAAACCGATGCCGCCACCGGCTGGATCAGCATTGACTCCCCGCTGGCACGGGCGCTGTTGAAGAAGCGCGTAGACGATGAGTTCGAGGTCGAACTGCCCGGCGGCCGCCATGGCTTCGCGATCCTGTCCGTGCGGTACGGCGCCGGAACGCAGGACCGGTAGCGCCGAGCCACGCTCGGCGAGCGCATAGCGCGGCCACCCCAAAAGCCGCCGAGCATGGCTCGGCGCTACCAGAACGCGCGGGACGCGCGCGGGGAACCCTTGACCTACAGCGGCGGCGGATACCCGCGCCCGGCCCGCAACGGACGGAAATACGCCGTCTGTTCGTACAACCCGGCGTCCTGCGCCGGGTGCCAGCCCGGGATGCCGGCCAGCGGCAACGGACGCAGCTCCAATGGATCCTGCAGCACCGCCCCCTCACCCAGCGCACGCGCCACGGCCGCGATGCAGGCAGCGTCATCCTCGCCCTGCACCACCAGGCATTTGCCCACCAGCAGCCGCGTCGGCAGCAATGCCTGCTCCAGCAGCGCATGACCGATCACCGCTGCCACGCCGATGTCGCCGCTCGCCCAGTCCCCTGTCCCCTGCACGAACAGCGCTTGCCAGTCGTGCGCATCCCACGCCGCCAGCAGGCGCGCGTCACGCACCCGCACGATCACGCCGGACTCGTCGAACTGGGTCAGCGCGGCTTGTGCGCGGTTGCGGGCGTGTGGGCCCATCTGCTGGATATGCACGCACTGGCGGGTATTGAGCGCCCGCTTGATGTCCGGGTAGCGCGCCCAGACCAGCGCGTTGAACAGGTCGTGCCAATTGCAGGCGCGCGTGGCAATCTGGCCGGTTTCGGCAATGCGCTGCTCATAGTGCCAGCCATCGGCGAGCAAGGTCGCGTCCTGCTCGACCAGCCGCTTGACCTGCAATGGCAGCACGGCGTTGAGCATTTCGATGGAAGGCCACTCCGCATCCGCCAGCAGCCGGGTAAACGGCGCCAGTGCGTCAAACAGAGGATGCGCGAAGCGGGCCGCATCCACCGCCTCGCGCCGTGGCGCGACGAAGCGGCGGCGGGTCGCGCCGGACTCCGCAGCGTGACGACCCACAGTCGTCACCCACCCGGGATCAGGCGCGTCTGCCTGGGTCACAGCATCTTCAGGTCGAGCGCCTTGCGGGCGCCTGGCACAGCCGTCGGCGGCAATGCATCGCCGTACAGATCGTGCTCATCGCTCTCGGTGATTTCCACGTCGACGAAATCGCCGACCCGCAGGGTCACCTCATCGGCATTCTGGATATGCACCAGCCCATCGATCTCCGGCGCGTCGGCCTTGGAACGCGCCACCGCGATATCACCCTCGATTGCATCGACCAGGCACTGCTGCACGGTCCCGATCTTGGCTTCCAGCCGCGAGGCGGAAATCTGCGCCTGCTTTTCCATGAAACGCGCCAGGCGCTCCTGCTTCACTTCTTCCGGCACCGGATCGGGCAGGTCGTTGGCCGTGGCGCCTTGCACCGGCGAGTACGCGAACGCACCGACACGGTCCAGCTGCGCCTCATCCAGGAACGACAGCAGTTCCTCGAATTCGGTTTCGGTTTCGCCGGGGAAGCCGACGATGAAGGTCGAGCGCACGGTGATGTCCGGCGCGATGCGGCGCCAGTTCTGTACCCGCTCCAGGGTTTTTTCCACCGCACCCGGACGCTTCATCAGCCGCAGGATGCGCGGGCTGGCGTGCTGGAACGGAATGTCCAGGTACGGCAGGATGCGGTTTTCCGCCATCAGCGGCACCATCTCGTCCACGTGCGGGTACGGGTACACGTAGTGCATCCGCACCCAGGCATCCAGCTCGGACAGACCTTCGCACAACGACTTCATCCGCGTCTGGTAGGCCTTGTCGCGCCACATGCGCTCGGCGTACTTGACGTCCACGCCGTAGGCGGAGGTGTCCTGGGACACCACCAGCAGTTCGCGCACACCGCCACGCACCAGGCGTTCGGCTTCGCGCAGCACCTCATCCACCGGCCGCGAAACCAGCTTGCCGCGCATCGAAGGAATGATGCAGAAGCTGCACTTGTGGTTGCAGCCTTCGGAAATCTTCAGGTACGCGTAATGCCGCGGGGTCAGCTTGACCCCGTAGTCCGGCACCAGGTCCACGAAGGGGTCGTGACGCGGCGGAATTGCCGCATGCACCGCTTCCATCACGCTCTGGTAGTCCTGCGGCCCGGACACGGCCAGCACGTCCGGGTACGCCTCGCGGATCTGCTCCGGGCGCTTGCCCAGGCAGCCGGTGACGATCACCTTGCCGTTGGCGTTCATCGCCTCGCCGATCGCATCCAGCGATTCGGTCACCGCCGAATCGATGAAGCCACAGGTGTTGACCACCACCACGTCGGCGGCGTCGTAGGTCGGGACGATGTCGTATCCCTCTACCCGCAACTGGGTGAGGATGCGCTCGGAATCGACGAGGGCCTTCGGACAGCCAAGGCTGACGAAGCCGACTTTGGGGTTCAGCTGGGACATGGATCGGGACTCTGGGGGCCTGGGCCGGGCGTGGCCTGGGGGCCTGGATCGGACAAGTATACCGGGCCCGCCGGGCGCCCCTGAACCCTGCCCGGCCCACAGGTGGTCACGGCAAGGACACGCTAGTCACCTACGTGGATTCCACAGCATTTCGCATGGTCAGACAGCCCAGACAGTCACAGGATGGACGGGCGCGCGACAGACATCGCCCGCGTGCCGGGCCGGCACGGTGCCGGCATCCATTCAACAGGAGCCCCCGATGAAACCCTTTGCCGCCACCTGCCTGGCCGCCGTGCTGCTGGCCGCCGCCCTACCCGGCGCCCGTGCCGCTGACAACCATTACACCTGCTCCTATCGGCTTTACGCGAACGGCCAGCCCGTGGTCCGCCGCGTGGAATACGTCGAGGCGAACCTGCAGGCGGCGATGGCCAAATTCGAGGCCTTTCTTGCCGACCTGAGGGCGCAGGGCAAGCACCCACAACACCTGGGATGCCGCTGAGCTGACCCCGCGCTGACGTCCCAGAGGAGGATAATGCTGTCGAAATCACACTGAAGAGGCGTCACACCATGGGCAACTGGATCACCCTGGATACCCACCACGGCAAGGCCCGGGCCTGGGAGGCGCTGCCGGAAGGCACCCCGCGCGGCGGCCTGGTGGTCATCCAGGAAATCTTCGGGGTCAACGAACACATGCGCTCGGTGGCCGAGCGCTTCGCCGCCGAAGGCTATGCGGTGCTGGTGCCGTCCTTCTTCGACCTGCTCGACGACGCCGACGGCGGCAAGCCGCTGGAGCTCCCCTACGACAACGACGGGGTCAAGGCAGGCCTGGATGCGGTCAACGCCATCGGCGTGGAAAAGTCGCTGGTGCTGGTCCGCGCCGCGGCTACCCGGCTGGCCGGCCATGGCAAGGTCGGCACCGTGGGCTACTGCTGGGGTGGCAGCATCGCCCTGCTCGCCGCGCTGCGTCTGGGCCTGCCGTCGGTCAGCTACTACGGGGCGCGCAACGTGCAGTTCCTGGATGAAACACCGAAGGCGCCGGTGATGTTCCACTTCGGCGCGCTGGACAAGAGCATCCCGCCGGAAGCCATCGCCGCCCACCGCGAGAAGCTGCCGAAGATGGAGACCTTCGTCTACCCGGCCGACCATGGCTTCAACCGCGACGTCGGACATGCGTATGATCCAGACAGCGCCGCCCTGGCGCTGCAACGCACCCTGGACTTCTTCACGGAGCATCTTGGATGAGCGATTTTGAACTGGATACGCGCCTGGCCAATGACAGCGTGCTGGTGGCCGAAGGCCCCCTGTCCCAGATCAGGCTGATGAACGACGAACGTTTCCCGTGGCTGGTGATCGTGCCGCGGCTGGGCGGTGTCACCGAGTGGATCGAACTGGACGGCGAGCAGCAGGACAAGCTGCGCACCGAACTCAACCGCACCTCCAAGGCACTGAAGTCCGAAGACGGGGTGGAGAAGATCAACATCGGCGCACTGGGCAACATCGTGCGCCAGCTGCATTTCCACGTGATCGGCCGCCATGAAGGCGACCCGGCCTGGCCCGGACCGGTCTGGGGCAGTGGCCAGGCGCATCGGCATGACGCCGACGAACTGCAACGGCGTGTCGCACACTGGAAGGACAAGCTAGGATATCCGCCCCACCCTTGAGCGTTCGCAGACTCCGATGCGTTTCAATCTAGTCGCTGCCATCCTGCTGATCCTGGTCGGGCTGTTCATGCTCGCCACCAACCTCGGCTGGACCAACATGAACTTCACCCGCCTGCTCACCACCTGGTGGCCGGTCGGCCTGGTGGCGGTGGGCATCGGCATGCTGTTCGGCCGCGGCAAGTAAGCCACGGCCCGGCGGTGCCGGTCCAACCGGGCCGGCACGCCACGGATGATCAGGTGCGCGGCAGGGTGACGCCGGTCTGGCCCTGGTACTTGCCGCCACGGTCCTTGTAGGACGTCTCGCAGATGTCATCCTGGTCGGCCTGGAAGAACAGCATCTGGGCCACGCCTTCGTTGGCGTAGATGCGCGCCGGCAGCGGCGTGGTGTTGCTGAATTCCAGGGTCACGTGGCCTTCCCACTCCGGCTCCAGCGGGGTCACGTTGACGATGATGCCGCAACGCGCGTAGGTGCTCTTGCCCAGGCACACCACCAACGTATCGCGCGGGATGCGGAAGAACTCCACCGTGCGGGCCAGCGCGAAGCTGTTGGGCGGAATGATGCACTCATCGCCCACCACGTCGACGAAGCTCTTCGGGTCGAAGTGCTTGGGGTCCACGATGGTGGAATTGATGTTGGTGAACACCTTGAACTCGCGCGAGCAACGCACGTCGTAGCCATAGCTGGACGTGCCATAGCTGACGATGCGCTCGCCGTTGGCCTGCTTCACCTGCCCGGCTTCGAACGGCTCGATCATGCCGTGCTGTTCGGACATGCGGCGGATCCAACGGTCACTCTTGATGCTCATGCTAAGTCCTGGCTGGGAGGGACGGGCGCGCGCCCGGGAGCTGATTCTACAGGCCCGACCGCCTCACAGCAGCGAGGACAGGATCGGGATGGAAGCGCGCGGACGCTTGGCCAGTTCCTCCAGCAGCCGGCTGGCGGCCTGGCGGTAGGCCTGCGCTGCAGTGGACTCGGGCTGCGCGGCGGTGATCGGGGTACCGGCGTCGCCCTGCTCGCGGATGTCGATCTGCAGCGGCAGCGATCCCAGCAGCGGCACACCGTACTGCGCCGCCATCTTTTCCCCGCCACCGTGGCCGAACAGATGCTCCACGTGGCCGCAGTTGCTGCAGGTGTGCACGGCCATGTTTTCCACGATGCCCAGCACCGGCACTTCTACCTTCTCGAACATCTTCAGCGCCTTGCGTGCATCCAGGGTGGCGATGTCCTGCGGGGTGGTGACGATCACCGCGCCGGCCAGCGGAATCTTCTGGGTCAGGGTCAGCTGGATGTCGCCGGTGCCGGGCGGCAGGTCGATCAGCAGCACGTCCAGGTCGTCCCACAAGGTGTCGTTGAAGAACTGGGTCATCGCCGAGGTGGCCATCGGCCCGCGCCAGATCATTGGCGTCTCGTCCTCGATCAGGTAGCCGATCGACATGGTGTCCACGCCGAACGCGCGCGGCGGCTCGATGCTCTTGTTGTCCGGGCTTTCCGGGCGGCCGGACAGACCCATCATCGCAGGCACCGACGGGCCGTAGATGTCCGCATCCAGCAGCCCCACGCGCACGCCCAGCTGCTGCAGGGCCACCGCCAGGTTCACCGAGGTGGTGCTCTTGCCGACCCCGCCCTTGCCCGAGCCCACCGCGACGACGTTGCGGATGCGCGCATGCGGGCTCAGTCCTTTCTGGACCTGGCTGGCGTGGGGACGGCGTTGCGGGTTGTTCACTGCGGTGCTCCGGAATCTTAAAGACGGTCGGCTGCCATGATACAAGCCGGTGGGTCACGTGCCGCTGCTGGCCTGCGTGGCGTGGCGGCTTGATGCGGGCGCCGCCCAGCGTTTGCCGAGCCTGTCCACCGGAGCCCCTTGCGCCCCGGCATGACCTTCGACACCCTTGCAGGCTGGGCCGGAGGCGTATCGTCCGGCCTATCGTCCTCTGGGAACCTTCCCAGACATCACGCGGCCTGGAGGCCATACAAAAGTGACCCGTACTCCCAAGATCGTCCTGCTGACCCTGGCCGTTTCGGCCGCGCTGGTCGGCTGCGGCAAGAGCGAAACCCCGGCCAAGGAAGGCGCCGCCTCCACCCCGGCCGCCGCCACCGAAGCCCACACCTACACCCTGGACCAGGCCAAGCTGCCGGCGTACAACGCCTTCCAGCCCAGCGACCTGGACACCACGCTGGACGCGTGCACCGCCTTCGGCGACTACGTCAACAGCAAGTGGCTGGCCGCCAATGAAATCCCGGCCGACCGCACCAGCTGGGGCGCGTTCACCATCCTCGACGAGCGTTCGGTCGCCGCCCAGCACCAGCTGGCCGAGCAGGTCGCGCAGGTCAAGAACCCGAACCACATCGAAAAGGTGGTCGGTGACCTGTGGGCCACCGGCATGGACGAAGCCAAGATCAACGCCCAGGGCATCGAGCCGTTGAAGGCCGACCTGGCCGCCATCGACGCGCTGTCCGACAAGGCCGCCATCGCGGCCTACCTGCGTGACACCGCCGCCAAGGGCGAGAACGTGCTGTTCGGCTTCGGCGCCGAAGCGGACTTCAAGAATTCCGCCGTGAACATGGCCTACGCCAGCCAGGGCGGCCTGGGCCTGCCGGACAAGACCTTCTATACCGACGCGGCCAAGGCCGACAAGCTGCAGGCCTACCAGGCCCACGTGGCCAAGGTGCTGGAGCTGGCCGGCGTGCCGGCCGCCGACGCCGCCACCCAGGCGGCCGAGGTCATCAAGTTCGAAACCCGCCTGGCCAAGGCCTCCAAGTCCAGCGTCGAACTGTCGCGCGACGTCTCGCTGTATTACCACCCGGTCACCCTGGCCGAAGCCGATACCCTGACCCCGAACTTCAGCTGGACCGAGTTCTTCAAGAGCCAGGGCGTAGCCGCGCCGGAGAAGTTCTCGCTGGCCATCCCGGCCTTCCATGAAGAAGTCAGCAAGGCGCTGGGTGATACCGATCCGGCGGTGTGGCGCGCCTACCTGCGCTTCCACACCGTGGACAGCGCATCGCCGTACCTGAGCGATGCGTTCGCCAATGAGAACTACGCCTTCTACGGCAAGACCCTCAACGGCCAGAAGGAACAGAAGCCGCGTTGGAAGCGCGTGCTGGGCACCATCGAAAACGGTGCCGGCGAAGCGTTCGGCCAGCTGTACGTCAAGGTCGCCTTCTCGCCGGAAGCCAAGGCGAAGATGGAAACGCTGGTGAAGAACCTGGCCGATTCGCTCAAGGAGCGCATCCAGGGCCTGACCTGGATGAGCGATGAGACCAAGGCCAAGGCGATCGCCAAGTGGGAAACCTTCACCCCGAAGATCGGCTACCCGGACAAGTGGCGTGACTGGTCCGGCCTGGAAACCGGCCGTGACAGCTTCCTCGGCAACGTCCGCGCCGCCAACGCCTTCAACTACAAATTCAACCTGGCCAAGGTCGGCCAGCCGGTGGACAAGACCGAGTGGGGCATGACCCCGCAGACCGTCAACGCCTACTACAACCCCCTGCAGAACGAGATCGTGTTCCCGGCCGCCATCCTGCAGCCGCCGTTCTTCGATCCCAACGCCGACGACGCGCTGAACTACGGCGGCATCGGTGCGGTGATCGGCCACGAGATGACCCATGGTTACGACGACCAGGGCAGCCGTTTCGGACCGACCGGCAACTTCGAGAACTGGTGGACCGAAGCGGACAGCAAGAACTTCTCCGGCCTGACCGGCAAGCTGGTCAAGCAGTTCAACGAGT
Source organism: Stenotrophomonas sp. CFBP 13724 (assembly GCF_014841975.1). Classification (NCBI taxonomy): domain Bacteria; kingdom Pseudomonadati; phylum Pseudomonadota; class Gammaproteobacteria; order Lysobacterales; family Lysobacteraceae; genus Stenotrophomonas; species Stenotrophomonas sp. CFBP 13724. The sequence goes on along the minus strand of NZ_JACYUW010000001.1, from coordinate 806,200 downwards.
ACAAGGTGGATGGCCAGGCCGTCGATGGCAGCCTGACCCTGGGCGAGAACATCGCCGACCTGGGCGGCCTCGCAACCGCCTACGATGCGCTGCAGAAGGCGTCGGCCGGCAAGGAAGATCCGAAGGTCGATGGCTTCACCCGCGACCAGCGCTTCTTCTTCAACTGGGCCACCGTGTGGCGCACCAAGTACACCCCGGAAAACGCCAAGGTCCGCCTGGCCACCGATCCGCACGCACCGGCGCAGTTCCGTGCGATGGGCGCGCCGTCGAACCTGCCGACCTTCGCCGCCGCGTTCCAGTGCAAGGCCGGTTCGCCGATGTCGCGCGCTGGCGATGCCAAGGTCGTGATCTGGTAAGCCACGGCTGACGCCGCGTTGAAAGCGAGGCCCGGGGAAACCCGGGCCTTTTCGTTGGCGATGCCGGCCGCGGGGTGACCGGCGCTGGCGTGCATGCCGTGCACATGTCCGGCTTGCTATAGTTCGCCCGCCCTTAATCCATCATGGATTTGCTCTACATGCCCACTCTTCGTCCGCTTGCCATCTCCCTGGGCGTCAGCCTGGTCATGCTGGTCCCCGCCCACGATGCGCTCGCCGCCAAGAAGAAGGCCGCACGTGCGCCGGCCGTCAGCGCCCAGTGCACCGATTTCCACGACGCGGCCAATGCCGCCTGGCTGAAGGCCAACCCGGTTCCGCAGACCGGCGCCACCACCGCGCTGGGGCAGCTGGTCGAGCGCAGCCGCCTGCAGCAGCGCGAACTGCTGGACGCCGCCATGGCCAGCCCGCAGGGCAACGTGCAGAAGCTGCTCGGCGACTTCTGGGCCAGCGGCCTGGATGAAGCGGCGGTGGAAGCCGATGGCTCCAACCCGATCGCCCCGCTGCTGACCCGCATCAACGCGATCAAGCGCGCCAAGGATGTCCCCGCTTCGATCGCCGCCCTGCACCAGGTCGGTATCCCGGTGGCGTTCAACTTCAGCCCGGACGTTGACCTGAAGGCGCTGGACCGGCACATCGGCTACTTCATGCAGGGCGGCATGGGCCTGCCGGACCCGGCCTTCTACACCCGCACCGACGCCGACACCGTCGCGGTGATGGGCCGCTACCGCGCCTACGTCAAGCAGATCCTGGCGCTGACCGGCACCCCTGCGGCCAAGCTGGATGCCGAAGTCGCCTCGGTGATCGCGCTGGAAACCGAGCTGGCGCGCAACGCGCAGTCGCTGGCCGACCTCAACAACCCGTTCCGCAACTACGCGCCGATCTCCACCCGCGACCTCAACGGCCGCTACAAGAACCTGCAGCTGGACGCGTTCCTGAAGGTACAGGGCGTCAACGACGACCTGGTGTCGCTGTCCGACGCCGCGCTGTTCCAGGCGCTGGACGGCATGGTCACCCGGATCAAGCCGGACCAGTGGAAGGCCTACCTGCGCTGGCGCGTGGGCGATGCGATGGCACCGTACCTGTCCAAGGCCTACCGTGACGCCGAGTTCGAATTCCGTGGCCGTGTGCTGCGTGCACAGACCCTGCCCGCCGCGCGCTGGGAGCAGGTCCTGGATGCGATCAACGTGGCCGCCGGCCCGATGCTCGGCCGCGAGTACGCCGCCAAACACCTGAGCGCCGAAGACCGCCGCCAGGCGGCCTGGATCATCGACAAGCTGCGCGAAACGCAGATCGAAGCAGTCAAGCGCAGCACCTGGCTGAGCGCCGAAGCCAAGGCCGAAGCGGAAGCCAAGCTGGGCGCGTTGAAGATCGAGATCGGCACCCCGCTGCGCGACCTGGATTACAGCGTGCAGCCGATGGGTCGTGGCAGCTTCGGCGGCAACATGCTGATCGCTTCCACTTGGCGCCACCGCGAAGAAATGAAGCGCATCGGCCGCGGCAACGCAGACCGTCGCTGGGACGTGCTGCCACAGCAGCCGTCGCTGGCGTATGACCTGGCGCAGAACCGCCTGATCGTCACCGCCGCCGCCCTGCAGGGCCCGATCTTCAACGCCCAGTCCAATGCGGCCAACAAGTTTGGCAGCTACGGCGCACTGGTCGGCCATGAGCTGACCCGTGCGATCGACGCCAAGGGCGCGCTGATCGACGCGCGCGGCGAACTGCGCAGCTGGTGGACCCCGGCCGACAAGACCGCCTGGACCCTGCTCGGCACGCGCATGGCCACGCAGTACAGCGCCTACGATTTCCCGGGCGTGAAGGGTGCCAAGGTCAACGGCGCGCTCACCGCGGACAACAACCTGGCCGACCTGGCCGGGCTGGAACTTGCCTGGGAGGCCTACCGCGCCGTCGAAGCCAACGCCAAGCCGGCCGACCAGCAGGGCTTCTTCACTGCCTGGGCCGCCCTGTGGCCGCAGCAGCTGTCGCCCAACGAAGCAGCGGCACGCGCCAGCATGGACATCGAAGCACCGGGCAAGTGGCGCACCAATGGCCCGCTGGCCAACCTGCCGGCCTTCGGCGCCAGCTTCACCTGCAAGCCGGGCCAGCCGATGCAGCGTACCGACGCCGAACAGATCCGCGTCTGGCGTTGAGCCGGCTGTTTGGGCCCCAACAGGAAGGGCGCCCGGAGGGGCGCCCTTTTTTTAGTGGCCGATGCAGCGTTCGATCGTCAGAAATCGTACGAGGCGGTCAGCCGGGCCGAGCGCGGCGCAGTGAAGTAGGTCCCGATGCCGTAGATGTTGGAGACGGTGTACGGGCCCTCCTCATACTTGCTCTCGGACTGCAGCGGGCGGCGCTGGTTGAACACGTTGAACACATCCAGCCCGAACGCGAGCCGCTTCTGCGCAAACCCGGGGCGATACATCACGCCGAGGTCGAAGCGGGCGGTCCACGGCTGGCGACCGGCATCGCCAGGACGCGACGGGCTGCCATTGCAGTAGTGGTACGACGATCCATAACTGATCGGGTCACTCTCATCGGCGCCGTAGTATCCCAGGCAGGTCTTGGGTGCACCGGACATCACCCGCAGCGTGGCCGAGGCCGTCCATTCGTCGGTGAACTGGTAGGCGCCATAGCCCTTCAGCTGGTGGCGACGGTCGTTGGCCAGGTAGCCGCCGGCGTACTCCATCAGGTACGACGAATCCCAGTCCTGGGTCTTGGACACATCCTTCTGACCCAGGTCCGACTTCACCTGGCCCTCGGTGTTGCCGAAGTTGCGCGACCAGGTGTAGTCCACGCGACCGTACCAGTTGTTGCGCATCGGGTGCTCGATGAACAGGTCCACCGCCACGTAGTCACGCTTGGCCTTCTGCCCACCCAGCCCCCAATCCTCGCCACTCATGCTCACCGGGACATAGCCCGAGCCGTCACGCTTCTTCACCAGGAAGGTGTTGCTCTTGCCCGGATTGAAGATGACGCAGCCGGGGATATCCAGTGTGCTGGAATCCACCCCCATCGCGTCCAGTTTGTCGGCAATCCGGCCGGAATCGCAGGTGTCGTCGATTGCGGTCTGCAGGCGGCGATAGGTCGCCTTGGCGCCGCTGTTCCAGGATTCGCCCAGGGTCTTTTCAAAGCCGAGGATCAGCTCGTCCTGGAACTGCGACTTCAGGTCCGACGGCGCCACGCTACGTGGATCCGGCGTCTGCCCGTATTCGTTGTTGGAAGAGACCGGCCCTGGTCCCAGCGGGGTCAGGCCAGTCGGGTTGCCGTTGGCATCGATGCCGCTGTAGGTGAAATACTCGCGGGTATACGTCGACGCCGATGCACCACGGATGGCCACGCTGTTGGGCAGCGCCAGGTAGTAGCGCCCCAGGTTGGCGAACACCTTCAACGAGGAATCGCCGAACACATCCCAGGCCGCGCCCAGCCGCGGGGCCCACTGGTCACCACTTTCCACATAGGCGACACCTGCGCTGTTGTAGTTGGTGAACTTGTCGTTGCGCAGGCCCAGGGTCAGCAGCCAGTCCGGGGTCACCTGCCACCGGTCTTCCAGGTAGTACGCTTTCTGCTGCAGCGACATGCTGGTGGTGGTGGAGAAAATGTACTTCTGCACGAAATAGCCATCACCGCCGGGCGGGGTGATGCCGAAGCCCGGCGCCGGCGAGGAGCCCGGGGCAACGCGCGAATAGATCCACGCATGGCCGGGACCGGTCATCGCCTGGCCCTCGTTGTTGGCCTGGAAGGTCATGTTGTCGATGCCGGCGGTGAGCTCGTGGTCGCCGATGCGGTATTGCAGATCCACGCGCAGGCCGCGCGTGTTGCTGCCCGCATTGGAGGCCTTGTCATTCATGGCGGGCTGGTCGTTGCGGATCGGCGTGCCACCGGTGATGGAGGGATCCTGGTTGTTGGCGCCGCTGATGAACGGGTTGGGCGAATTCAGGGGGTTCGCGTCCAGGTTGCGCTGCCTGCTGCGCCCCCACAGCGCGCTCAGCGTCAGGTCGTCGCTGAGGTAGCTGGTGAACTTGAAGATGTCGTAGTTGTCTTTCAGCTTGGTGGTGTTGGCGAACGTGCCGGTGCGCTCGCCTTCCTGCCGTGTCGGGTAGTCGTAGGCACGGTAGTAGGCGTCGTAGCGATCCGTGTTCTGGATGCGGGTGTACTCCAGCGTGTTGCTGTCGTTGATGTTCCAGTCGACCTTGCCGTAGAACTTCGGCGCATTGATGGTGTAATGGCGCTTCACCTGCTGTGCCGATTCGATGCTGTGGGTCAGGACGCCGCTGGACTTGTCGACCTCGCCAGCCACGTGCACGAACAGCCGGTCTTCGATCAGCGGGCCGCTGACATAGCCACTGTAGGTGGTCCGGTCGGCCCTGTCGCCGCGTCTGGAACGGTACAGCGAACCGGGAAGGGTTGGATCCTGCAGTTGATAGCCGGGCGGCAGCGAAGCATCGGGGTAGCGGATATCGCGCGGCGATTCGGCTAGCGAACCCGGCTGCCAGGTGGCCTGGACACCGTAATGCCACTGGCTGGTCCCGCGCTTGCCGAGCTGGTTGATCACCCCGCCGGTGGAGCGTCCGTAACTGGCCCCGTAGCCGCCGGTGAAGGTTTCCTGCTGGTCGATCGAGCCGTAGGGCAGGCTCACCCCGCCGATGTTGTTGAGCGGATTGGTGGCATTGAAGCCGTTGAGGTAGTACGCGTTCTCCGTGACGCTGGCGCCGCCGAAGGACAGCGAAGAACGCGAACCGTTGAGGAACGCCCCACTGCCCGCGACCACGCCCGGCGCGAGCAGCGCGATCGCTTCGGCACTGCGGCCCAGCGGCAGCACATCCAGCTGTTCGGAGGTGATCACCGAGCGTGAGACGGTGTTGGTGACATCGATCTTCGGCAGCTGGGCCGCCGTCACGGTCACGGTTTCCAGCGTGGTGGCCGCCGCTTCGGCGAAGGAGACATCGGTGCCCGCACCGACCTTGAGCTGCACGTTGTCGCGCTGCTGCACCACTTTGCCATCGCGTTGCAGGGTCACGGTGTACTTGCCGACCGGCAACGAACCGAGGGTGTAACGGCCGTTGGCATTGACCTCCACGGTGCGCTTCAAACCGCTGTCGCTCTCCACGATGATCGAGGCGCCCGCAGCGCCCGGTGCGCTGCCGTACAGCGAGCCGGTGGTGCTCTGTGCGGAGGCCGCGCCGATGATCGACATCAGGGCCACGACGATGCTGGTCCGCTTCAATGGTGCGGCCCGCTTGATGCTGCTCATGCAAACTCCTTGTCCAAGGGGAAGCAGGCCGCGGTCCACCGCAGATCTGCAACACAAGTTGAACAAGCAGCTGAACCGCAGGCCTACGAAGAACACGACATGAGGGCGTTTCATGGTCGATGACGGCGCTCCGTTACGCAATCAGCCCGCCTCGGTCACACAGGCACGACAGCCGAAAGCGGGGTTCCAGCCACTCGCGACACCTGTATTCCCCTCCGGGTGCGCGTCCAGCGCTCGCCACCGGCCTCATCGGTGACCTCGACCATGACCGGCACCTGCTCGCCTGCGGCGGGGAACCCGAACCTCCCTGCCAACAACCGCGACAGCATCCCGCTGCCCCGCTCCACGCGCGCGGTGCCGTGCCAACGCTTCGCCGCCGAAGGCGCATGCAGGGCCTGCACGCTCGCCGGCAGCGTGGCATACGCCGTACCCAGCACGCGTTGGTAAAGGCTGGCACCGGCTCCGTCATGACGGAATCCGGTGTGGGTGTAGCGGCCTTCGAACAGCGGCTCATTAGTCCGCCAGTTGCAGCGCATGCGTGGCCACCCGCGCACCCACCGCAGGGCGCTCCCCTGCAGCAGCTTGCGGATGATCGCCTCGATGGCCACCGACGGAATGTAGGGGCCGTCATCGCCCTCGGCCAACAAGTGCCAGCTCTGCACGACGGACACGCCTGCACGCAGCCCCTTGGCGCGTACCATCATGCCGCCACGGTGCTCGCCGGACTTCATCCGGTTCAACACCCGATGGAACAGCGGAGACAGCGGCTGCAGCGAAGGCGGGCGCAGGCGGGCATCGCCCGCAAACGCGCTGCAGAACGCACTTGCCGCGGCCAGGTTGCGCCCTTCGATCAGCAGTTCAAGATCGGGAAGGTCGGCCGGCAGCCGGGCCAGCCGCCCACCGAACACACCGTAGCCCCGAGGATGAGAATCTTCACCTGCGTTCCGTCCGTGTCCGCCCTGCCCACAGGGTAACGTGGCGGCGCCTCCGTGGAACACGATCCGGGATTAACATCGGCCGTGCTATCGCTGCACGCTCGTCCCTTCGGGAGCACCACCATGGTCCACAAGAACACGGTCTGCATCTGGTACGACAACGGCGCGCTGGACGCGGCCACCTTCTATGCGGAGACCTTCCCGGACAGCAAGGTGGTCGCCGTCCATCATGCGCCCGGCGACTTTCCATCAGGCAGCCAGGGCGACGTGCTGACCGTGGAGTTCACCGTCTGCGGGCTGCCCTGCGTCGGCCTCAATGGTGGCCCCGCCTTCCGCCAGACCGAAGCGTTTTCACTGCAGGTTTCCACCGAAGACCAGGCCGAGACCGACCGGCTGTGGAATGCCATCGTCGGCAGCGGCGGCCAGGAAAGCGCGTGCGGCTGGTGCAAGGACCGCTGGGGCGTGTCCTGGCAGATCACCCCGCGCATCCTGCTGGAGTCGGTGACCAGTACGGACAAGGCGCTGGCCAAGCGCGCCTTCGACGCCATGATGACCATGCACAAGATCGACATCGCCACCATCGAGGCCGCCATCCGGTGAGCCCGGTAGTGACGGCCGCTGGCCGTCAACCCGATCATCCCGCACGTGACGGCCAGCGGTCGTCACTACCCTGGGCTGTCTTACTTGATCGAACGCAGGTGGTTCGGCCGCTTCGGCGGGCCCGGCGGGCGCGGCTTGAACGGCGGCTGGCCGCGCCAGTAGCGGATCAGCAACCAGCCGAACAACATGCCGCCCAGATGCGCGAAGTGGGCCACGCCCGGCTGCCAGCCGGTGGCGCCCAGCACCAGTTCACCCACGCCGAACAGGATCACGAACGTGCGCGCCTTCATCGGAATCGGTGGGAACAGCAGCATCACCCGCTGGTTCGGGAACAGCATGCCGTAGGCCAGCAACAGACCGAACACGCCGCCGGAAGCCCCCAGCACCGTGGCCGGATTCTCCATCAGGCTGCCCACCAGCAGCTGGCACAGGCCGGCGCCGGCCACGCAGACCAAGTAGAAGGTCAGGAAGCGTTTCTCGCCCCAGGTCTGTTCCAGCGGTGCGCCGAACATGAAGACGGCGAGCATGTTGAAGAACAGATGGCCGAAGCTGCCATGCAGGAAACCGTAGGTCAGCAGCTGCCACGGCTGGAAATTACCGCCGGGCGAAAAGGCATCGAAGCTGCCCTGCAGCGGTTGCAGCATGAACGGTGCGAAGGTCGCATCGCCCAGCAGGAACGGCTGCTGCAGCAGGAACAGGATCGCGTTGGCGATCAGCAACGCCTTGGTAACGGTGGGCAGTCGCGGAAGCATGGGGGCATCCTCTGGAACGGCCTCCATCATAACGGCAGCGCCCGTGGATGGCGTTGTCTTCCGCCGCTCACGCGTTCAGGCCGCTGGCACGCTCAGCGCGGCCCCCAGATCTCCGCATCCAGCGCCTGCGCCGGATCCAGCGCAGGCATCCGCACGCGCCCTCGTTCCACCACCACGCCTTCGGCACGCAGGCGCTGGCTCTGCTCACGCCAGCCGCGCGAACCCTCCGGCATGGCGATTCGGCCATCCGCGCGCAGCACGCGGTGCCACGGCAGCTGCGGATCATCATTCATGCCCAGCACGCGCGCGGTCAGCCGCGCCCTGCCCGGCAACCCGGCGCGCGCGGCGACCTGCCCGTATCCCATCACCTGCCCGGCCGGAATGGCGCGGATCACCGCCAGGATGCGCTCGCGCGCCTGCTCCGGGGTCAGCGCCGCAGGCGGGTCACCAGCAGCACCCCGCACAGCACCAGCACGGTGCCGGCGATCTGCGCCGGGCCCATCGGTTCGTCGAGCAGCCATAGACTCATCACGATCGTGGAAACCGGCCCGAGCATACCGACCTGCGCGGCCAGCGACGAGCCGATGCGCTTGACCGCCAGCATGATCGCCATCACCGGCAGCACCGTGCAGACCGTGGCGTTGACCAGCGACAGCCACTGCACCGCTGCCGGTGCCTGCCACAGCAGCGGCCAGGGATGGGTCAGGCCGAAATGCAGCAGCACCAGCACGCAGGCCACGCAGCTGGCCTGCGCGGTCAGCCGCACCGCGCCGATGCGCGCCACCACCTGCCCGCTGCCGAACAGATACAGCGCGTAGCTGATCGCACTGCCGAGCACCAGCAGGCTGCCAAGCACGATCTGCCCGCCTTCGCGCTGCAGGTCGTGGCCGAACGCCACCAGTACGCCGGCGTAGCTGAGCGCCAGCGCGGCCAGTTGCCAACGGCCCGGGCGTTGCCGCGCCAGCAGGACGTTGATCAGCAGCACCAGGGTCGGGTTGAGGTACAGGATCAGTCTTTCCAGCGTCACGCTGATGTACTGCAGCCCCTGGAAATCCAGCCAGCTGGACAGGTAATAGCCGGTGAAACCCAGCCACAGGACGCGTGCGCGGTCAGCCCAGCCCAGCGATGCTGCGCGGCGCGAGGACCACCAGGCCAGCAGCAGGAACAGCGGAAACGCCATCGCCATGCGCAGCGCCAGCAGCGTGGTCGGATCCACGCCATGGCGCAGGCCCAGCTTGACGATGACGGCCTTGCCGGACGCGGCCACCGCACCGATCGCAGCCAGCCCGATACCTCCCAGCGCGATGCGGGTGGACGAGGTGGCGATGGGCGACGGAGTGCTCATGGAGCGCGCCATTATCGCATGGGTGCGGCCCTGCCCTTTGTCGTGCCGACCTTGGTCGGCACCGTGATCCACCCTGCCACCCAAGCCCGGCAGGCGCGCTCAGCCGCGCATCAGCACGATCTCTTCCGAGGAGGTGGGATGGATCGCCACGGTATCGTCGAACTGCGCCTTGGCCGCGCCCATCTTCACCGCCACCGCGAATCCCTGCAGGATCTCGTCGGCCGCCTCGCCCAGCAGGTGTACGCCGACCACGCGCTCTTCGGCACCCACGCAGACCAGCTTGAACATGCTGCGCTGGGTGCCGTCGGCCAGCGCCTGCAGCATCGGCCGGAAATTGCTGTGGTAGGTGCGCACTTCGCCGTACCGGGCGCGCGCCTCCTCTTCGCCCAGGCCGACCATGCCCAACGGGGGATGCGAGAACACCACGCTGGGGACGTTCTCATAGTCCATCTTCGCGTCCGGCTTGCCGCCGAACAGCCGGTCCATCAGGTGCCGCGCAGCGGCGATCGCCACCGGCGTCAGGCCCACCTTGCCGCCGATGTCCCCTACCGCGTGGATGCTTGGCACGGACGTGTCCTGCCACTCATCGACGATCACCTCGCCGCGGTCACCCACCGCCACACCGACCTGCTCCAGGCCGATATCGGTGGAGTTGCCACGCCGGCCAATGGCGAAGAACACCGTATCGAACACGCTGTCCAGCGGACCATCGTGGCCCAGCACGCGCACATGCTGGCCATCATCGTCGCGCTGGAGTTCACGCAGGCGGTAGTCGAACTGGATGCGCACTCCCTGGTGGCACAGATTGTCGGCCAGCTGCGCGGCCAGTTCGCCATCGAAGCGGTCCAGCAGCCGGCCACCGCGCACCAGCAACGTTACCCGGCTACCCAGCGCCTGCAGCAACCCAGCCAGCTCCACCGCGATGTAGCCGCCGCCGACGATCGCGACCTGCTCCGGTGCGTCGCACAGATTGAAGAAGTCATCGGACACCAGGCCCAGTTCCGCGCCGGGGATGTCGGGGCGCTGGGGGTGGGCGCCGGTGGCCAGCAGGATGTGCTCGCCGCTGATGCGCACCCCGTCGCTGCACTCCACCGTATGCGCATCCACCAGCCGCCCACGACGTGGTACGCGCACTACGCCGGTCTCGTCCAGGCGCTTGCGATAGCTGACATGGATGTTCTCGATATAGGCCTGGCGATGCACCACCAGTTCCTTCCAGGACAGCGCCGGACGCAGTGGGACGTCGAAGCCCATCGCACGGGCCAAGCCGATGCGCCCGGCCAGGTCGGCGGCCAGCCACATCGCCTTCTTCGGCACGCAGCCGACGTTGACACAGGTGCCGCCCAGTTCGCCGGGCTCCAGCATCGCTACCTTCCTGCCGTGCTGTGCCGCGCGGAAGGCAGCGGCCAGGCCGCCGGATCCGCCCCCCAGGACGATCAGGTCGTAGTCATGCGCAGTGTTTGTCATCGGGCTCGCTCGCTTCGTTGCGTCAACAGGGGGGGCAGTGCAAAGCATGCCACGGCCGGCCGCGCGCCAGACGTGACGGTGCCCGATCAGCGCGTCGGCTGCGTGCGCCGCAGCGGCGGCCAGTGCAGGTAGGTCATCGCCCGCCACAGCCATTCCATCGGGCCATGGCGGAAGCGTGCCAGCCACAGGTTGCTGATGCCCACCTGCAGCGCGAACAACGCCACGGCGAACACCAGCTGCCACGCACGCGGCAGCTGCTCGAAGAAGCCCAGGCCATAGCCGAAGAACAGCCAAGTGCACAGCAGCGACTGCAGCAGGTAGTGGGTCAGCGCCATCCGCCCCGGGGCGGCCAGCCAGCCCAGTGCGTGCCGCGCGTGCACGATCCAGCCCAGATAGCCGAGCGCCATCAACAGGCTGGCCACCGCGGCCAGCGCGTAGGACAGCCCGGTCTGCACGGTGAACTCGCCGGGCGCCAGGTAGGGATGCCACGCGGCGCTGGCCAGCATCAGCACCACGCCCACGGGCATGGCGATCCAGCGCAGGCGCGCGTACAGAGGCGCAAAGCGCGTGGGATCGGCCAGTGCACCGCTGCGCGCGAACCAGGCCCCGATCAGGAACATGCCGAAGATTTCCGGGCCGGTGATCAGGATGCCGCCGATCATGTGGCGCAGGTCGGCCAACCGCTGCACATTGGCCTGCGCCCAGCTTCCCTGCCCATATGCCAGGCGCTGGGCTTCGAGGACCTCCTGCGCCGCGCGCATGCTGCCTGCGCTGTCCAGCGGGCTGCCACCGCGCGCCGCCGCCCACACCAGCAGCGCGAACAGCAGGCTGAGCCCCACGGCGAAGGCATACACCAGCACGCCCATCCCCGGCAGCATCGACAGCGGCCAGCGCCGGGTGACCAGCAACAGGAAGGACAGCAGCGCATACACCAGCAGGATGTCGCCGGACCACACCAGCAGCGCATGGCAGGCGCCGATCAGCAGCAGGGCGCTGCTGCGACGCAGGTAGATCGGGGTGAAGTTCCGCCCGGCGCCCTGTGCACGCTGGGCCATCACCGCGAACCCAGCGCCGAACAAAAGCGAGAACAGCAGGAAGAATTTGCCCTGCACGAACACATACACCAGCGCATCGGCGAGGTAATCGATGCCGTGCCAGTGCGGATCCACCCCGGTGAAGGACAGGTCCAGTGGACCGGTGAACGCTTCGATGTTCATCAACAGGATGCCGAACAGGGCGGCGCCACGCAGGATGTCCATCACGGTGATGCGGTCGGCGGGGGGCAGCGGCTGCAAGGCAGGAGTCGCGGTGGTCACGGGGGATCCGGGGGTGCGGGGCGCCATTATGCGGTGGGGGTGGGTCGAACGAGTGTGACCCCCTCGCGGGTGGTTGTTGTTTGAAAGCAGGCTGCGTGTTTGACGCCGGGTGGGTGGGGTTGGCAGGACACGCCGCAAGTACGTCCTTGTAGGCTGCATCGCCGCATCCATGCGGCTCAGCGTCCTGCCAACCCCACCCACCCGGCGTCTGGACAGGTTCCTGTGGCCGCCACCCGCGTAGAAAAAGAGAAAAGCGGTAGCGCCGAAGGCAGCGGCAGGAGCCGCTGCCAACGTCGCTTGCGACGGCCCGAAGGGTGCCGGTCAGGACGAGCGGCATAGCCATGGTCGGCGAGCGCAGCGGGCCGTTGGCGGGAACATTCCGCCGACCGTGGGTCGGCGCTACCGAAGGTTCCATGGCCCCCATGGACCTGTCGAAGGTGGGGCGGGGTGGGTTGGCGGGAACGCTCATCCGCATGGATGCGGATGGCGAGCCCCCATGGACGGATCCACGGCGATTCCCGCAACCCCACCCCGCCCCGCCAACACACAGCCCTGCAGCCGTTGATGTTTCTGTTGCCCAAAAAAAAACGACCCGCTTGCGCGGGCCGTTCGAACGGGTTCAGACGCGCTCAGCACTCAGTGCTGGTGACCGCCATCGCCGTGCACGTGGCCGTGCTGGATCTCTTCTTCGCTGGCTTCGCGCACGTCGATGATCTCCACGTCGAAGTGCAGGTCCTTGCCCGCCATCGGGTGGTTCAGGTCAACGTCGACCACGCTCATGCCCACCTTCTGCACCGTCACCGCGCGCGGGCCGAAGTTGGTCTGCAGCACGACCTGCGCACCCGGCACCAGCTTTTCCTTGCCGAAATGCTTCTTCGGCACGCGCTGGGTCAGGCCCTCGCGGCGCTCGCCGTAGGCATCGGCCGAAACCACGTCCACGCCGAAAGTGGCGCCGGCTTCCTTGTCTTCCATGGCCTTTTCCAGGCCCGGGATGATGTTGCCGTGGCCCACCAGGATCGCCAGCGGCTCACGGTCCTTGGAGGACTCGATCGGCTCCTGGCCGACTTCGGACACGGTGTAGTGGAAACGGACGACGCGGTCTTTTTCGATCTTCATGCGCAACTCTGTCTGGTAACTGCCAAGGGCAGGCGGTGGGGGCGGGTTGCCGCCCGACGGGTACGCCGCCATCATGACGGCCTATCTGAGGTCGCGCATTATCCGGAGATCACGCACATGACGCCAGTTTCGACCGGACGGCACCGCCGCGTGGCCACCGTGGCGCTGCTGATCGCCGCCGCCGCACTGACGGCCTGCGGTGGCGGAAAGACCGGGCGCCCCGCCGCCCCGCCGCCCGCCACGCAGGTCTGGCCGAGTACGTCCCCGGCCAACCCGCAGGTCGCCAATGCGGTGCTGATGCGCGCCATCGGGCTGGTCGGTACGCCTTACCTCTACGGAGGCAACACGCCCGAATCCGGCTTCGACTGCAGCGGCCTGGTCACCTATGTCTACCGCGAGATGGTGGATCTGAAGCTGCCGCGGACCTCGCGCGAACTGGCCGCCGTGCAGGGCCCGAAGATCGAGCCCCAGCGGCTGGCGACCGGCGACCTGGTGTTCTTCGGCAGCCGTGGCAACGTCAGCCACGTCGGAATTTATGTAGGGGAAGGCCGCTTTGTGCATGCGCCAAGTTCTGGTGGAACCGTCAGGTTGGATTCCCTGGGCGGACACTACTGGAAGGACCACTACACAGGAGCGAAACGCGTCCTGCACTAAGCTGAACAGGCCAAATGCTTCAAAACGTGATGCAAATCACACTGAAACAAACGAAACTTTAACGAAATTTGTACTTGTTCCACGCTTTGGCAGGGCATGATTGCCCATCGCTTCCAACCCTGTGACCGCCGAGTGACGACCGACGAACTGATGTGTGAAGGCCAGCGCGCCGTGAATTCACCCCGCCTGACCCAGCGCATCCAGCGCGCCGCCCTGCTCTCCCTTGCTCTCGTGCTCACCAGCGCGCCGGCCTGGGCACAAAATGCACCGGCCACCCCGGCCACTGCCGAAGCCGCCGTAGCCGTTGTAAAAGCCAAGACCGAAGCGGCTCCCACGCGCAGCCGCGCCGATGCCGCCGCCAGCGCCACCCTGGCCGCCCTGCTGCCGCATCTTGCAGCCAATGACAGCATTCCCCTGATGGACCGTTCGGCGATGGTTGCCGGCGACCTCAGCCGCCTGCTCGCCAACTACGACACCAGCGCATCGGGTTCGATCGTGGTCGGCGGCGCCGAAGAGAACGGCAAGATCCAGTCGGTCCTGCGCCGTGCGATGACCCTGCTGGGCACGCCGTACCGCTGGGGCGGCAACACCCCGGACAGCGGTTTCGACTGCAGCGGCCTGGTCGGCTATGTGTTCCGCACCGCGCTGGGCGTCGAGCTGCCGCGCGTTTCCCGCGACATGGCCAGCGACCGCAACAACCAGCTGATCGCCGACCGCACCGCGCTGACCGAAGGCGACCTGGTGTTCTTCGGCCGCAAGGGCCGCGTGGACCACGTCGGTATCTATGTCGGCGAAGGCCGCTTCCTGCATGCGCCGAGCACCGGCAAGGACGTCCGCGTGGACACCCTGCTGACCGGCTACTGGGGCAACAAGTTCATGCAGGCGCGCCGGGTCGAACTGTAAGACCCGCCATACCGCGCCGCATGTTGAAAGCCGCTGCCCTGCAGCGGCTTTTTTTCATGGGCGGATCTCCAATCCAATGGCCGCTATCGGCTGCCAACCGCGTTTGCATTGGTATCCCCGGAATGGATCCGGCGGCGGTCGGGCAGCCATGTCCTTCCGGGATGGCGGCGTGGGGGCGGCACGCACGTGTTCCTGAGTAGTCGACCGCCCCTCTACAAGGACAGGTGAGGCATGGCGGCGGTCTCGGAGATTCAGTCACGGTGCGTGATCTGGTTTGGCCATCCCCTGGTAGCCGAACGCGCGGCGTTGGCAGCGGCCGGCTGGCAGGTGCGCAGCGTGGATCCGCACAACGCACAGGCCGTCGGGCTGCGTGCCCGCGACCAGCTGGTCGGCATGATCGACCTGCGGCAGATTCCCGCCGATGCGCTCGGGGCGGTGCAGGCGTGGATCCAGCAGCACGACCACCTGCCGCTGCTGGCAGCGCTGCCAGGCGGCATCAGCTCCCCCCCGCCCAGTTGGCAGCCGTTGCTGGACGCCTGCCCGCATCGTTACGTGATGCCACAGGACCTGGCCGGGCTGGTGGACCATCTGCAGCGCGACGAGCCGGATGCCGCCAGCGTGGCGGACAGCCCCGCGCAGCGGCTGATCGGTGACAGTCCGGCCCTGTTGGCCACCCGCGCATCGCTGTTCAAGTTCGCCCCGGTGGACCTGCCGGTGCTGGTCACCGGCGAAACAGGTACCGGCAAGGAGCTGGCAGCTCATGCGCTGCATGCAATGTCCGCGCGCGCCGATCATCCCTTCATGGCGGTCAACTGCGGCGCCATCCCGGCCAACCTGGTGCAGTCCGAACTGTTCGGGCATGAGCGCGGCGCCTTCACCGGTGCGGCGCAACGGCGGCTGGGCCTGTTCGAAAGCGCGAACGGCGGCACCGTGTTCCTGGACGAGGTCGGCGACCTGCCGCTGGATGCGCAGACCAGCCTGCTGCGTGTACTGCAGGAGGGCACCATCGAACGCGTCGGCAGCAGCCAGCCCCTGAGGGTGGACGTGCGCGTGCTGGCCGCTACCCACGTGGATCTGGAACAAGCCGTGGCACAAGGGCGCTTCCGTCGTGATCTGTTCTATCGCCTCAACGTGCTGCGGCTGGCGATGCCGGCACTGCGCGAACGCAGTGGCGATGTGCTGGTGCTGGCCGAGCATTTCCTGCGCCAGTTCCGTGCCCGCCACCCGGGCCGCGCGCGCGGCTTCAGCAGTTGTGCGCGCCAGGCCATGCAACGCTTCGACTGGCCGGGCAATGTGCGCGAACTGCTCAACCGCGTGCAGCGCGCGGCGATCGTCGCTGACGGCGAGCTGATCGAGCCGTCCGACCTGGACCTGGTGGCCACCCTGCCCGCCGCCGCACGCGCCCTGCTGCAGGATGCGCGCGAGCAGGTGGAACGCGAGCTGCTGCTGCAGGCCCTGCGCGAGCATGAGTTCAATGTATCCGCCTGCGCACGCCACATGCAGGTCTCGCGGGTCACCGTGTACCGGCTGTGCCGCAAGCACCAGGTGGAACTGCCGGCGCTGCGCTGAGCCCTGCCGGCGTCGAGTCGCCTCGACGCCCCGCGCGGACTTACAGCATGTACGGCACCTTGAACGCCAGGGTGAAGTCCGGTGCGTCGGGCGTCAGTCCAATGCCGAGCAGGCTCACCAGCGTGGTCTTCTGGTTGAGCGCGTAGGTGACGCCCAGGTTGAAGGTCGCCGCGTTGGCATCACTGCCGATCACCTTCATCCACTGGCCATTGTGGTAGCGGGTGGACGCGCGGGCGCTAAGCTTGTCACTGAAGGAAATGCTCAGGCTGGTGCGCTCGTTGAACGCGAACGCCACGCCGGCACCGAAGTAATAGGAGCCGCCGAGCTTCACGTCACCGGGGTTGACCGTATCCGGATTGCCGTCGAGATCATCGAAGCTGGCTTCGAAGGAATGGATGTAGCCGGCGTTGGCGAACAGGATCGCCGGGTCGGCGGTCTTGACGATCGACAGGCCCACGTTGGCCTGCCACACGCCGTTTCCGGTGGGCTGGTCCTTTGGCACGGCGAAACGGATGTAATCATCGTCATCGCGCTCCAGCACGGTCCAGTCCACGCCATAGGGCTCGCGTCCGGTGGGCGCGGTTACGCCTGCGGTCAGCACCGTTTCCGGTTTCCAGCCGCGTTCGCCGAACAGCCGGTAGTTGGCACTCAGGGCTACGTCGCCGATGCCATTGCCGCTGGTTTCCTCTTCGGCCACCGCCGCAGCGGATCCGCCCGCACCGCCTTTCTGGTAGACCGTCCTGCGTGCCACCCACGGCACGTCCATGTTGACGGTCAGGTTGGGGCTGACACCCCAGCGCGCGGCCAGGTTGTAGGTCAGCGAATCGGATTCAACGTTCTCGATGCCGATGTTGCCGAGGAAGATCGCATCCAGCGCCAGGAAGCCGTTGAGGGTGAGCTGCTTGCGGTCATAGCGCGCGTAGGTGAGGCTGTTTTCGATGGTGAAACGCCGCGAGAACAGCGCCTGCTGCTGCTGCTTCACATCGTCCACGCTGCGCCGCGCCGCCTGCTTGGCCTGCTGCGCTTCCGCTGCGCTGCTGGCGTAGCCGCCTTCGGCGCCGGCGGTCGCCGTGGCGGGCGCACGTGCCGGTTCGGGTGGCAACGGTGGCCCCTGCTGCGCCACGCCTCCGGCCTTGCCGGACAGCCGCGCCTGCATGGCCTGCACCTGCATGTCCAACTCGCGCAGGCGACGCACCTCCTGCGCGTAATTGGCCTTCAGTGTTTCCAGCTGGGCCATCAATGCCTGCACATCGGCCTGTTCGTTGCCGGCCGCCGTGGCCGGCTGGGCGTGCGCGTTGTCGGCGAACACGATCCAGGCCAGCGCCGCCAGCGCCAGCGGGGTGATGCGGTGATTGCTGTGCATGTCCTTCGTCCGTTGAGTGCCATCCCCCTTGCCGCGCCGCGGTTACTGGCCCGGCCCGATCCCGCGTGTCAGCGCCATCGCCTGGGCGATGTTCTGGGTCAACGGGGTATTGCTCGCCATGCTCTGCGTGACCAGTTCGATCTGCAGCCGGTTGCTGACCTGCTGCGCATTGCCGCCCAGCGCGATGGTCTGCCCGACGCTGCCGCTGCGGATCCATTGCTGCACCGCGCCCACGCCTTCCAGCTGCAGTTCCAGCCGGGCCTGGTTGTTGTCGAAGGACGCGGTGGCGCTGGCGCCGCCCTGCTGTGCGGTCGCGCTGCGCGCGCCGCTGTCGGCGACGGCGGGTACCTCGCCATCACGGATGGTCAGCGAAGTGACGTTGCGCGCACTGTTCTCATCGCCGGCGACCTGCACGCTCTGCACCAGGCCGGACACATTCGCCAACCCGCTGCTGTCCACGCTGGCAACTGCCGCGCTGGCGGTGTCGGCGGCCGTCTGCGGCAGCGGCGCGTCGGCCGCGGTGACGCTCACGGTCGGGGTGAAACTCACCTTCGGCGTACCGCCCTGGCGGAAGTCCATGCCGAGTTTCAGCGCGCCTTCCATCGCCGCGCCGCTGGATGCCTGCCACTGCGATGCCATGGTCACGCCGAACCAGGCGACGTTGTTGCCGCCTACGGTGTAACGCCCACGCATCAGGTTGAGTTCGGGATCGGGGATTTCGGTCAGTCCCTTGCCGCTGCGCTTTTCCTGCGCGTGCAGCGCAGTGGGCAACAGGACGGCCAGGGCGCTGGCAAGGACGATCAGGCGCATGTTCATGGTGGAACTCCTTCAGAACAGGTCGGCGTGGCTGAAGCCGAAGTCGACCAGTTCGGCATCGGTGATGGGGCCCTGGCGCGCATACAGCGCGCGTGCACTGGGCCGTTCGCTGGGTTGCAGCAGCACGGTGTTGCGATCGAAATCACTGCCGATCACGATGAAGACCGCGCGTGATGGCCAGGCCTCCAGGAACTCCGCCAGCGGCACGCTGCGGTTGCCGAGGATCGGATCAGCCACTTCGACGAAGTCGCCGCGGACTTGTTTCATGACCACGAAATGGCGAAAACCACGCACGTCCATCAGCACCAGGCCAGGTACGCGCAGGTTGCGCAGGCGGGCTTCGTCGACGCGGTAACCGCGCCCACGCATGCCCATCGATTCAACGTAATGTTTGATGTCCAGCAACGAAAAACCACGGTCGCGCACCAGAGTCTGGTCGGACACGTTCATCATCCCTTCGATCACCGTGGCCTCGTCGGCGTCCAGGTGATAGGCGTACTTGAGGATGGTGGCCAGCGCGGCGGCGCCGCAGCTGTAATCGGTGTGCTGGCGGACCAGGTGGCGGAAGCGCCGTTCCTGCATGCTCTCCACGCGTTGCTGCAGCAGGCCGCCGTTGGGCAGCACGCCACTGAAGGCCACGTCGCCGGCACGTACCGGCGTGGTGCCCGCCAGCAGCAGCAGGCAAGGCAACAACAAGGTGGACCAGGCAACTCGCATTGCAACGGCTCCTTCCAAGGTAGGAGCCCCTGCCCCAAAGGGGGAGATGGGACAGGGGCTCCCGGGGAGCCCGGTCATTGGCGGATGACCGGGTTTGTTGCGCTCAACGCAGCAAGCCTGCGAAAGCGGTCACGCCACGTGTTACTCGCCGCCGCCGCCCGGGGTGCCGCCGCCGGTCGACGGCTGCGCCACGGCCAGGGCCAGGCTGTTGGCCTGCAGGTTGCCGGTGCCGGAAGCCACGTTCACGCCGATGTTGCCCGACGCGTTGGAGAACGCACTGCCGGACAGGCCCGCGGTGTTGGTCGCATTGACCGCCACCCAGCGCGAGGTGCGCACGGTGCCACTCAGGCTGGCATAGAGGTCGGCCACGCCCAGTTCGACGAACTGGCTGGTGCCTTCCTCGTCCGTGTCGAAGGCGATGCCGCCCACGCCGTCACGGTACGGGTTGTCGGTAGCGTTCTGGATCTCGTTGTCCAGGTCGATGTGGCCGGTGCTGTCACCGCTGGTGTGCGGCAGCGCGCCATCCCAACTGTCGAGGTAGTAGTTGTCCTGCTGGTAGGCGTTGCCGGTACCTTCATAGGTACCTGCACCGAAGGCCAGCGTGGCACCTGCCACACGACCGCGCAGGCTGACTTCAGTGGTGTCACTGAAGCGCTGCACGTAACCGGCGTTGGACACCGAGTTGCCACTGGATACCTGGTTGGACGAGATGCTCGACTGCGCCATCGCGGCGGTAGCGACCGAGGCGGCCAGCGCGTTCTTCTGCGCGTTGTTGTTGCCCGAAGCGACGTTCACCCCGATGTTGCCCGACGCGCCGGAGAACGCATTGCCACCCAGGCCGGCGGCGTTGGTGACGCCTTCGTTGAGGGTGGTGTTGCCGCCCACCGCCTGGTGGACGAACACTTCCGCATCGGCCATGCCGAAGCTGAAGGAGGCATCGGCCGCAGACAGTGAAGCGGCGTTGTCCTGTGCGTTGTTGTCACCGGCGGCGACGTTGAAGCCCAGGTTGCCCGATGCACCGGACGCCACGTCATCGGAGATCGACGCGGTGTTGTCCAGCATCTCGTTGGAGGCTTCGTTGGCGCTGATCGACTGACGGTTGTCGATGACGGCGATGGCGGCCGAGTCGAGGTCGATGTCGCCGGTGATTTCCGGATCACCCGAGAAATTGATGTCCGAGCTCAAGCGCAGGTCCTTCTCCAGGTTCACGTCCACGCCGTGGTTGTTCTTTTCCTTGCGCTCGTCGGCCGAGATGTTGCTGGTCTCGTTGACCGATACGTCGCGGGTGTGGTCTACGTCGGAGTAATCGACGTTGGAGCGGCTGGTGTTGGTCGTGGTGCTGGAGTACCGCACGTTCGAGGTGGTGTTGGCGGTGTTGTCGGTGGTGCTGGTGTTGTTGGTGGTATTGGTGTTGCGGGTGGTGTTGCGCACCACGTTGCGGGTGTCGTTCACCGTGTCCGTATCGGTGTCAGTGTTGCTGGTCACGTTGTTGCGGGTGACGTTGCGGGTGTCGTTCAACGTCCAGTTTTCATTGACGTTGTGGTTGTGGTTGATGGTGGCGCTTGCGTTCTGGTCATCCGCCGCGTGTGCGGTGGCGACCACGCCTGCGATGGCCATGGCGAGTACAGTCCCTTTAACGATCGCTTTCATGGTGCCTTCTCTCTCATCAGTGGTGTAACGGGTGGGTACCACTCACGGGTTGCCGTGCACTGCCATACCGAGGATGTTGGCCGTGTCATTTCCTGCGCCCGCGATTTGATTGAGTTGCAGGACACCGTCGAACCCCCGCAGTGCCGACGCTGCCACGCCGACGCTGCGGGTGCCCGCGGCCAGGCCGTTGCCGGCCCTGCCCTGCCCCCCTGCTGACGCGGTCACGCCTGATTCGGCCAGGGCCTCATCGTCGGACTCGCGTATTCCTTCCCGGGCCAGCGTCGCGCGCACCACGTTCATGCTGGCGTTGGCGATGCCGCTGGTCTGGTTGATCGTTGCGATGCCATTGGCGCCCTGCAGGACCTGGCCATCGAGGTGCGCGCTGGCGTGCAGCGGTCCGTCCAGCAGCACGCTGTTGCGCGATGAGGTGCTGCGCGCATCGATATCCACCCGCGCCTGGTTGCCTTGGGCCATGCCCACCAGGTTGGCCTGGGTGTTGATGTCACCGGCCACCTGGTTGATCGCGATGGCACCACTGGCGCCGGCCAGCGCGCGGCCGTCAATGCGCGACTGGTTGAGGTAGCCGAGCATCCCGGCGTAGTCGTCAGCCTGGGCCAGCGACGGCAGCAGCAAGGCGACGAGCAGCAGCGCGCGCGTCTTCATTTGCCACCTGCCGGGGCGCCCATCGGGAACTGCGCCAGGGCGCCGCGTACCGTATCGCCGATGCCGCGCGTGGTGTTGCCGACTGCGCCCAGCGGGCCGCTCATCGCCCCGCTGATCTGGTTGCCGGAAATGATGCCGCCGTTGGAACTGCCGAGCCGTCCCACCGCCCCGCCCAGCGCGGTGCTGGTGACCCGTTCGACGGTGGTGGTGCCGGCATGCGGGGTGTGGACCGCTTGGCCCGCACCGAGGCCAGCGAAGTCATCGTCACTGAGTTCAGCCATGCCATTGGAGGTACCCAGGGCGGCAGCCACTTCGCGTTGCGGCGAAGGATCGGCGATCAGCGCCACACCCGGAGGGGCGGGCCGATAGGCGGTGCGGGTGTGCACATCGCGCAGCAAGACGATCTCGCCGGGCTTCTGGGTGACGCCCTGGCGGGCACCGGAGGCATGCACCAGCACAGGGCATACCGCCAGCGCGGCCAAGCTGGCCACCAGGAACATCCTGCGCTTCGTGCTGCTGTCCATGCCGCTCTCCCGTTACGTACGGGAAGGGAGGACGCAGCTTTCGTGCCAAGTACGCAGGGCCCTGAAACAAAGGGATTCCGGCTGGCAACAAGGGGCCAGCTGGATGCCGACCGTTACACCTCGGTTGAGCGCAGCGAGCGCCTGAACCCGCAGAGAGGCCTGCTGCGCCTGCCCGGCGCCGGGGTGTAACAGACCTGTTACAGGTCATGACACAACCGCGTACGCCCCCGCTTCAGGTACCGGCAATGCCTCGGTAGTGACGGCCGCTGGCCGTCAATCCGATCACGCGTACCCTCACACCCGCGGCGCGGGATCCGGGTCATCGATACCCACGTTGGTCGACGGGTTGTCGTACACGCTCTGGTCCAGCAGCCCGGTCTCCTTGGCCACCAGCACCGGCACCAGCATCTGGCCGGTGACGTTGGTCATCGTGCGCATCATGTCCAGGATGCGATCGATCGCATACAGATAGCCGATGGTCTCCAGCGGCAACCCGGCCGCGCTCAGCACCACCGTGGCCATCACCACCGCCGTGCCCGGCACGCCGGCGGTGCCGAAGCTGCCCAGCACCGAAGCGATCAGCACGATCAGATACTGCTCCGGCGACATCGGCACGCCGCTGTACTGCGAAATGAACACCGCGCACAGCGCCGGGTAGATCGCCCCGCAGCCATCCATCTTGATGCTGGCGCCCAGCGGCACCGCGAACGACCCGTAGTCCTTGTTGACGCCCAGGTTGTGGGTGATCGAACGCAGCGCCACCGGCATCGCCGCGAAGCTGGACGAACTGACGAAGGCCACCTGCATGCCCGGCGCGGCACCGCGGAAGAACTTCAGCGGGTTCAGGCCATGCGACAGCAGCAGCGCGCTGTACACCACCACGATGTGCAGCGCGCAGGCGATGTATAGCGCCAGCACGAAGTTGCCCAGCGGCAGCAGCTTCTCGAAGCCGTAACTGCCCACCAGCCCGGCGATCAGGCCGAAGGTCCCGATGGGCGTGACTTCCAGCACGAAGCGGGTCACCTGGATCATGATCTCGCTCATCTGCCCGACCAGCTGGCGGGCCTGGCCGACCTTCTCGCCCAGCTTGACGATGGCAAAGCCCACCAGCCCGGCGAAGAAGATCACCGGCAGGATCGAACCGCGCCCCGCGGCCAACACGGTTTCGCCGGCCGCATTGACCCGCGTGCCGATGCCACTCAGCGCGTAGAACACGTTGGACGGCACCACGTCCAGCAGCACCTGCACCACGCTGGGCACTTCGCGCGGCACGTAGTTGTTGGCCATCGCCAGCTGCAGGCCACCGGTGCCGGGCTGCATCACCGTGCCCACCAGCAGGCCGATGCCGACGGCCAGCGCGGCGGTGATGACGAACCACAGGAAGGTGCGGCCACTGAGCGCGGCCACCGATTTCTGTCCGTGCAGCGAAGAGATCGCATTGATGACCGCGAAGAACACCAGCGGCACCGCGATCATCTTGATCAGGGTCACGTACAGCTCGCCCAGCGGGCCGAACCAGGTTTCAGCCGCCGGCCCCATCAGCCAGCCGGCCAGGGCACCAAGGACGAAGCCTGCGACCACGCGTTGCCAGAACGGGATGCGCAGCCAGGCAGAGACCAGCTTCATGGAAATTCCAGGGGGAGAGAACAATGCTCGCACCTTAGCCCAAGCCGGCCCGGCGTACGACCAGCCTGCGGACAAATCAGCGTGTCATCGGCATGCCTTGTCCAGCCGGTCATAATGAACACCTGTTTCGTTTCGTGAGGACGCGCTGTCCATGATCCGTACCACCTCCCTGCTCGCCGCCACCGCCGCTACCCTGCTGCTGGGCGCCTGTTCCAGCACGCCGCCGGCATCCCGCCCGGCCGGCCTGTCGATCACCGTACCCACGGTGGCCCACCCGGATGGCGAGACCCCGCAGTGGTGGTACCGCAGTGGCGCGGCCCAGGCCGCTGGCAATGGCGCCATGAACGGCAAAGCCAAGAACGTGATCCTGTTTCTTGGTGATGGCATGAGCCTGACCACCGTGGCCGCCGCGCGCATCTTCGAAGGCCAGCGCAAGGGCGCATCCGGTGAGGAGAACCTGCTGTCCTGGGAGCACTTCCCGGCCACGGCATTCAGCAAGACCTACAACGTCGACTCGCAGACCCCGGATTCGGCCGGCACCATGACCGCCATCACCACCGGCGTGAAGACCCACATGGGCGCCATCGGGGTCAGCGCCGGCAAGCGTCCGGACTGCGCCGACAGCCTGCAGAAGGGCCTGCTGAGCTGGCTGCAGCTGGCTGACAGCGCCGGCATGGCCACCGGCATCGTCACCACCGCACGGCTGACCCACGCCACCCCGGCGGCCACCTACGCGCATTCGCCGGAACGCAACTGGGAAAACGATACCGACCTGACCGAAGAGGCCAAGGCCGCCGGCTGCAAGGACATCGCCCAGCAGCTGCTGACCACCTCGCGCTTCGGCCGCGGTCCGCAGGTCATCCTGGGCGGCGGGCGCGGCGAGTTCACCACGGTGGAAGAGCGCGATCCCGAGTACGACGACAAGGTCGGCCAGCGCCTGGACGGGCGTAGCCTGGTCAGCGAATGGCAGCAGGCCAACCCGCAGGGTGCCTACGTGTGGAACGCCGACCAGCTGAAGGCAGCGGCCAACGCGCCGGCCATCTTCGGCCTGTTCGAGCCGGACCACATGCAGTACGAGTACGAACGTGCCAACGACGCCGGCGGTGAGCCGAGCCTGGCCGAACTGACCCGTACCGCCATCGCCAACCTGTCCAAGGAAAAGCAGGGCTACGTGCTGATGATCGAAGGGGCGCGCATCGACCACGCCAACCACAGCGGCAATGCCTACCGTGCCCTGACCGATACCGTGGCGATGTCCGATGCGGTGCGCGTGGCCACCGAAATGACCCGCGACGACGACACCCTGATCATCGTCACCGCCGACCACTCCCACACCCTCAACTTCGTGGGCTACCCGGCACGCGGCAACCCGATCCTGGGCAAGGTGAAGGACAAGGGCGGCGAAGACGGCCTGGGCGCGCTGGACCTGGCCCGCGACGGTGGCGGCCAGCCGTACACCACGCTGAGCTACGCCAACGGCCCCGGCTTCACCGGCGCCACCAACCAGCAGCCGGCCGGCACCAAGCGCTACCCGCATAACCCGTCCAGCTTCGACCCGTCCACCGGCCGTCCGGACCTGACTGCAGTGGATACCGAGCACCCCGATTACATGCAGGAAGCGCTGGTGCCGGGCAAGAGTGAATCGCACGGTGGCGAGGACGTGGGCATCTGGGCGCGCGGCCCCGGCAGCAAGGCGATCCGCGGCACGCTGGAACAGAACGCGATCTACCACATGATCGTGCAGGCCACCCCGCGCCTGCGCGAGCGCCTGTGCCAGGCCGGCACCTGTGATGGCAACGGCGTTCCGGTGGAACTGCCGGCGCCGGCCAAGTTCGAGCGTTCCCCGCCCGCCCAGTAAGCGCGCAGCGGGACTGGAGCAATACGATGGCGGCGACCATACTGGTCGCCGCCTTTTTTTCGTGCTGCCCATGCCCCTGTTCCCTGCCCTCGCCCGTGTCGATACCCCCCTGCTGGTCGCCTACAGCGGCGGGCTGGATTCGACCGTGCTGCTGCACTGGCTGCAGTGCTCGGCTGCGGCGGCGGGCGTGGGCGTGCGCGCTGTGCATGTGCACCACGGGCTGCAGGCTGCGGCCGATGACTGGGCGCTGCACTGCCAGCAACAGTGCGACGCACTGGGCGTACCGCTGCATATCCACCGCGTCAACGTGGATCTGCGCGCCGGCACGGGAATGGAGGCCGCCGCACGGCAGGCCCGGCGTGCCGCGTTCGCCGCCGAACTGCGCGACGGCGAGACGCTGGCCCTGGCCCAGCATCAGGATGACCAGGCCGAAACCTTCCTGCTGCGTGCCCTGCGTGGTTCCGGCGTGGATGGGCTGGCGGCGATGGCGGCCGATTCGGCACTCGGCACGCATCGGCTGTGGCGGCCATTGCTGGGCGTTCCGCGCAGCGCGCTGCTCGTCTATGCACGGCAGCATGCACTGCAGTGGATCGAAGACCCCAGCAACGCCGATGACGGTCCGGACCGCAATTTCCTGCGCCTTCACGTGCTGCCGCTGCTGCGCCAGCGCTGGCCCCATGCCGGCCAGGCATTGGCCGCCAGTGCCGCGCTGTGTGGCGACACACGGCGGATGCTGGACGAAGAAGACGAGGAGCTGCTGCAGCATCTGCAGGTGGCATCGCGCGTGCTGTCGGTGGAGCTGTTGCGGCAGGTATCACCGCAACGCCGTGCCCGCGTACTGCGGCGCTGGGTGCTGGCCCACGGTGTGCCCGCGCTGCCGTGCCGGGTGATATCCCAGCTGGAGCACGAACTGCTGGCTGCCGCGCCGGATCGCGATGCGCAGGTGCGCTGGCACCAGCACAGCATCCGCCTGTGGCGCGGCCATTGGTACCTGCTGCCGGCCGAGCTGCCGCAGCTGCCGGCCGGCTGGCACGCCACATGGGATGGCCGCGCACCGCTGGCGCTGCCCGACGGCGGCCAACTCCGGTTGCAGGGCGCGGCGGCATTCGAGGCACCGATGCAGGTGACGGGCCGGCAAGGCGGTGAACGCATCCAGCTGCCCGGCCGCCGCCACCAGCACGCGCTGAAGGACTGCCTGCAGCGTGAACACCTGGCCCCGTGGCGCCGCCGCCAGCTGCCACTGCTGTTCGCGAATGGCCAGCTGCAGGCCGCTGCCGACGTGGTGCTGTCCGCGCCGTTGCAGGCCTGGCTGCAGCAGCACGATGCCCAGCTGCACTGGCGTCCGGGCGGTTGGTGAATTGACCCCTGCGCGCGGGCCGTCCACACTTGTCGCATGGCTAAGAAAACCCCCGAAAACGCCTCCCCGGTAGCCCAGTTCGAGCAGTCGCTCGAGTCGCTGGAGCAGCTCGTAGAGCAGATGGAAACCGGAGAGCTCAGCCTGGAAGCTTCGCTCAGCGCCTACGAACGCGGCGTCGGCCTGTACCGCCAGTGCCAGCAGGCGCTGGAACAGGCCGAACTGCGCGTGCGCCTGCTCACCGATCCGGCCCAGCCGGAAAACGCCGAGCCTTTCGATCCGCCTTCCAATGACGCTTGAGGCGAGCTTCGCGCGCCTGCGCGATCGCATCGAAAGCCAGCTCGACGCCGCCCTGCCCTCGCCGGCCGATGCCCCGCGCCGGCTGCACCAGGCCATGCGCCATTCGGTGCTGGGCGGCGGCAAGCGCATGCGTCCGCTGCTGGTGCATGCGGCCGGTGAAGTGTTCGGCACCGACCCGCACCAGCTGGACGCCCCGGCGATGGCGGTGGAACTGATCCACGCCTATTCGCTGGTGCACGACGACCTGCCGGCGATGGACGATGACGCCCTGCGTCGCGGCAAGCCGACCACCCACATCGCCTTCGACGAAGCCACCGCCATCCTCGCCGGTGATGCCCTGCAGACCCGCGCCTTCAGCCTGCTGGCCGAAGCGGCGCTGCCTGCGGAGCTGCGTGTTGCCTGCCTGCAGGCGCTGGCTCACGCCTCTGGCGCCGCCGGCATGTGCGGCGGCCAGGCACTGGATATCGATGCCACCGGCCAGCTGCAGTCGCTGGACGCGCTGACCCGCATGCATGCCCTGAAGACCGGTGCGCTGATCCGCGCCGCGGTACGGATGGGCGCGTTGTGCGGCCACGCACCGGCGGCGGATCTTGCGCGCCTGGATCGCTTCGCCGATGCGCTGGGCCTGGCTTTCCAGGTACGCGATGACATCCTGGACGTGGAAGCCAGCTCGGAGCAGCTGGGCAAGACCGCCGGCAAAGACGTCGCGCAGGACAAGTCCACCTTCCCCGCCCTGCTGGGCATGGAGGGCGCCAAGGCCAAGCTGGACGAACTGAGCGCGGTGATGCACGACGCCCTGGCCGCCTACGGCGAAGAAGCCAACGCCCTGCGCGCCCTCGGCCGCCTGGCCATAGAACGCGACCACTGACGACCGCCCTGGTGGGTGACGGCCGCTGGCCGTCAAGCTTCCGCCTTCCGCTGCGCTCGCCGAGCATGGCTCGGCGCTACCCCGCCTTCGGTGGGTGAGGACCGTTGGTAGTGACGGCCGCTGGCCGTCACGCCCTTCCCCCTCACAGCTTCATGTTCAACCCCACATACACCGAACGCCCTGCAGCAGGCGAGAACATCGGCTGCGCCTGCTCCCAGAAGAAGCTGTCATACCACGCATACGCGTACTCCCGGCCGGTGGCATTCTTCACCTGCAGGTCCACGCTCCAAGCTGGATTGATCTGGTAGCGCGCGCTCAGGTCCAGCACCGCGAAGCTGCCGAACTTGCCCGCCACGTTGCGTTCTTCCAGGTAGTAATCGCCCTGCGCACGCGCCTGCAGGCCCAACTGCAACGCATCGCTGGCCTGGTAATCCGCGCCGATGTTGCTGATGTAGCGCGGGGTGGCGGCCACTTCGCGGCCCTGCAGCGAAAGGGCCGCATCCCGATCATCGCGGGTGATCTTTGCTTCCTGGTAGGCATGCGACGCCCACAGCGTCCAGTTGTCGCCCCACTGCGTGCTGATCTGCGCATCCACGCCGCGACGGCGCGTCTTGCCCAGCGTCACCGTGGTGCCTGTGGCCGGCATGTTCGACACCTCGTTGGCCGCGTCCTGCTGCCACACCGCGATGCGTGCCTGACTGCCCACGAACGGACTGAATTTCAGGCCCAGCTCCATGCCGGTATTGGTCGACGGACGCATCGCCGCCTGCCCTGGCGTCAGGTAGGCAGGCGCGGTGGAGCCGGTCAGTACCTGGAAGGTGCGTCCCCAATTTGCATACACATTGGTGTCCTGCGCCAGCGCATAGACCACGCTCAGCTTCGGCTGTTCAATCGTGCCGTAGCGTTGCAGCGGGCCGGTGACGCCGCCGGGCAGCCGGGTATCGCCATCGAAGCGGTCCACGCGGTACGCCGGCACGATCTTCAGCCGCTCGATCGGCTGGTAGATCGCCTGTACGTAGGCGCCCCAGTTGTCGAACGTATGCCGGTCATCATTCTGGATGCGCGCCGGCGCGCTGTTGAAATCGGTCGGCTCGCTGTAGCTGAAGCGTTGCCGCTGGTAGCCGTTGTCCTGGTGTTCGTAGTTCACCCCGCCTTCCAGGGTAAGGCTGTCCCTGGCATGCCAGGTGAGCGTGGTCAGCATGCCGGTCTGCTTCTCGTCCCACACCCGGCGCTGGCGCGGCGCGTTGCCGGTAGGCAGGTCGCTGAAGGTCACCCGACGGTCGTCTTCATAGCGGTTGTAGTACAGCTTGCTGCCCAGGAACAGGCTCTCGGCAAGCTTCAGGTCCAGATGTACGCCCACCTGCTGCATGTCGCGCACATCGCGGTCATTGAGGTTGCGCCGCTGCGACCCCCGACGGTCGCTTCGCAGCTCGTCGGCGGTCATGAAACCGGGTTCATCGGCGATGTGGTGATAGGCGCGCGCGGTCAGACCGATGCGCATGCCGTCTTCAAGATTCCCATGGAACCACTTGCCACCCAGCGCGTATTTTTCGGAGGCGTCGTGGTCCCGGTAGCCATCAGACGCCTGGGTCCCGATGAAGTAATTCTGCGCGAATCCATCGCGCTCGCGGCCAACCGCCAACTGCGCGTCGCGCGTGTTGTAGCTGCCATAGCCGAGCCGGGCATCGGTATAGTTGCCCCCCTGCCGGGTACCGAAGTTCACGTTGCCACCGATGTTGTGCAGGCCGTAACGCGGATCGTTGGTGCCGCGCACCACCTCGATGAAGCTGATTTCCAGCGGGAACAACATGTCGATGAAGCGCTGGTTGCCACTGTTGACGTTGCTGGGCACACCGTCGATCAGGGTCTTGATGGCATTGAGGTAACCCTCGCCGTTGAAGGCGCGGAAGCTCACCTTGCCCGATTCGGCACCCTGCCGGGTTTCGGTGAGCTGGATGCCGGGCATCTGCCCCAGCAGCTCCCAGCTGTGCGACACGTTCTTGTCCTCGATCTGGTCCGCGCCCAGCACGTCCACCGAGGTCAGCACCTGGTGCGCGGTGAGCTGGCCGTCGGTGTGCTGGTGCACATCCACCTTGCCCAGGGTCAGGGCGGAGCTGGAGGACTGCGCGCGCGACTCGGGCGCGAACAGGATGGCCGCCGTGGCAGCGACCAGAGCTTGGATCTTCATGGGGTGGAAACGCCTGATGCGGATGGGGACAAGGTCATGAGCGGGGCAATGTTACAGAATAACATTACATTTCGACCAGTCCCCCCACCGGGCGATGTACTGGCCGCTGCCCCGCCTTACCATCGCAGGCCCGCCGTTCCGCACAGAGAGCACCCGCATGGCCCACGTCCACGTCACCTCCACCGGCAGCAACTTCGCCCATCGCATCAGCAGCGGCCAGCACACGCTGCTTGCCGATGAGCCCGCGGCACTGGGAGGCCAGGACCAGGGCATGGCCCCGTTCGACCTGTACCTTTCCGCGTTGGCCGCGTGCACCGCCATTACCCTGCGCATGTATGCCGAAAAGAAGGGCTGGGAGCTGGGCGAGTTCAATGCCGAGCTGACCTCCACGCGCGACGCGGCAGGCAAGCTGCTGGTGCATCGCACGCTGCGCGCATCGGCCAGCGTGACCGACGCCCAGTGGGCGCGCCTGCTGGACGTGGTGGAGCGCACCCCGGTGACGCTCGCGATGCGCGAAGGCGCCACCATCACCAGCGAACGCGGTTGACCGGCAGCAAGCGGGGACTACCCGGCGTAGGCTACCCAACCCCTGAAACTGAAGGCGGCGTAGAACAGTTCCACCGTGCCGAAGCCGGCCTCATGCAGCAGGGCCACGTCCTGCTCCGGTGACAGCGCGGGCAGCAGGCGGGCCATGCTGTCCACGGTGTGCGCCACGTCCAGCGCGATGCCCGACGAGGCCGAGAACGCGGCAAAGCGCTGCAGCCAGCGGCGCTTCTGTGCGACATCCTGCGCATAGCTGTGATGTGCCACCACCAGCGGCGCGCCCGGTTTCAGCCGGCGCCGTACTTCCTTCAGCGTGTGCAGCCGCTGCTCAGCCGGCAGGAAATGCAGAGTCAGCAGGCAGGCCGCGCCGTCGCATGGTTCATCAGGCGCATCGTCGATGTAGCCCTCGGTGAACGCCACGCGTGATGCCAACGGCCCCAGCGTCTGGCGCGCCATGTCCAGCATCGGCATAGACGGATCGATGCCGCGGAAATGCCACCCGGGCTGCGCCTCCGCGAAGCAACGCAACTCCATCCCACCGCCCGCACCGAGCACCAGCACCGTGCCATCTGCCGGTACGCGTTCTTCCAGCAACAGGCGCGCCATGCGCTGCATGTCCAGCAGGCCCGGGACCTTCTGCATCGCACCTTCTGCATAGCCTGCAATGGCGTGGGGATCGGAAAACATGTGCCTGCCTCGTCGATTTGACCTGTGACGCCAAAGGTAACATCATTAGTTACATGAAACGCGACAGTCGACTTTCCGCCGTCCTGCATGCCCTGCTGCACATGGCCGAGCAACCCGGACCGATGACCTCCGACGCGCTGGCGACCTGCCTGGGCACCCATCCGGTGGTGGTCCGCCGCACCATGGGCCTGCTGCGCGAAGCCGGGCTGGTCGCCGCCGTGCGCGGCCACGCCGGCGGCTGGCGCATCAAGGCTGACCTGAGCAAGGTGAGCCTGCGCCAACTGCACGAGGCACTCGGTGAGCCGGCCTTGTTCGCCATCGGCAACCGCCACGAAAACCCCGAGTGCCTGGTCGAACAGGCCGTCAACGCCGCCCTGGACGATGCCTTCGACCAGGCAGAAACGCTGCTGCTGGAGCGCTTTGCCGCGGTCTCACTGGCCGATCTCGCCGCCGACTTCAAACGCCGTCACGCCCACCATCTGCGGAGCAAGCATCCATGAACACCCACGACGTCATCATCATCGGCGGCAGCTACGCCGGCATGGCCGCGGCCCTGCAGCTGGTACGTGCCAGGCGGCGCGTGCTGATCATCGACGCAGGCAAGCGACGCAACCAGGTGGCCGCCGATTCGCACGGCTTCCTCAGCCAGGACGGCGCCGACCCCGCCGAGATCGCCCGCACCGCACGCCAACAACTACAGGCCTACCCCACCCTGACCTGGGTGGAAGACGTGGCCCTGGATGCATCGGGAACGCGAGATGCCTTCAGTGTGACGACTGCGGCATCCGGCACCTTCAGCGCCCGTCGCCTGCTGCTGGCCACCGGCTTATCGGACGAGCTGCCGCCGATCGACGGCATCCGCGAGCGCTGGGGAAAGAGCGTATTCCACTGCCCCTACTGCCATGGTTATGAGCTGGACCAGGGCGAGATCGGGGTGATTGCCGCGGTGCCGATGTCGATCCACCAGGCGCAGTTGCTGCCCGAATGGGGCAACGTTACGTTCCTGCTCAACGGGGCCATCGAACTGGATGCGGCGGCGCGCGAGGAACTTGTTGCGCGTGGCGTACGCATCGAAGAGACGCCCATCGCACGTATCGAAGAACATGCCGATGTGGTGCTGGCGGACGGGCGGCGGCTGTCTTTTGCGGGGCTGTTCACCGCCTCGCTCAACGCGCCTTCCACGCCGATCGCGCAGACCCTGGACTGTGCGCTGATGGAGACGCCGATGGGTACCCAGCTGCAGACCACCGATGCCAAGGAGACCAGCGTTGAAGGTGTGTTCGCCTGCGGCGACGTTGCGCGCATGCCGCACTCGGTTTCACTGGCCGTGGCGGATGGCGCGTGGGCGGGGGCGCAGATCCATCGGACGCTGGTGTGGCCTACGGCGGGGTGAGGTTTGGAGTCCTTCGAGGACCTGCTTTAAAAAACCATCATTCGTTGCGGCTCGTCCACTGCCGAATTAGATCCTCGACGTGCTCAATCTGCGCCTTCGCGTAATCCCTGTCCTTCACCCTGATATCCACATCGTCGAGGTAATGCCACAGTTCATGCGGAACACCCACGGCGCCTCGCTCCAGCATCATGAGCCGCTTGATGGTCGCTGCATCACTGTTCCACTGCGCCATGCCCTCCCTGCACTCCGGCTCGGATAGAAGAAGGGTCCGGATACCATTGATGATGGCATCCCTGATTTCATCATCAGCCATAAAAACTACTCCTTGACTCCGAATCGACCAGAAATCTGACACCGGAACCATCTGGTACGCACGCTATGGCCTGCGCAGGAAGATGCCCAGCATCCGCCCTTTGCACGGAAACGTCCCACACCGAATCATCCTGCCCGTCGTCTTCCACGGACACACACAATTCGATCACCACGGCGGCAATGACTATGGATAGCCGCCCATCCGCTTGGAGTTGAGTGGCATCAACCGCCTTGCCAATACAAAAGAATACCCGCGCAAGAAACTCAATCCGCCCGACAAAGAAGTCGCTTGACCTCGGCGTGTCGGGCGACGGTCCCATCTCGCGAATCGTGGCAGCACACCCAAAATCGACGTCAACGTACAGGCCCTCGCCCGGAATCAAGACAGGATTGATGAATCGAAGGGAGATGGAAATGCTGGTAACACCAAAGCTGTCAGGGCATGCCCGTGCAAGCATATGAAGCAGCGCGCCAATGGCAGATTCCGTATCCAGCTCCATCTTTGCGCAAGTCGTCGTCACCCTGTTTTTTCTTTGGATCAATTACCGCAGCCGTGGCCCACACGCATCAGGTTAGCCGTCATCGACCTTGCTCGCCATCAGCCACGCAACCATACGTTCTCCGATGCTGTTCACCCGCAGACAAGACTGCGTGGCCTCCCAGCAGGAAATCCGCAAACGAAATGGGCGAAAGCCAGACAAAACGCGTGCGGCATCTGCACGCTCGGCCTCACTCTCGATCACCACATGCATGTGCACAGCGCCCTTGCCTGATCCTCCCTGCAGAACGACAACATCAACGACCTCCCAGCCTGTCCCCTGGGACTGCTGATAGCCCGTCACCACTCGACCATCCGCACTGAATGACAACGACGGTGCGTCATCCGAGATGCTCCGAGATCGCGCATCGCCTTCGTACAGCGTGAGCGACATCCCAGACTTTGCACTGACCTGATGAATTCCAAAGCCAGTCGGCACTTCATAGGACACCGACATGAAGTTGGGCAGTCGTGGGCAGGCTGAGCCGGGGAAGTGATCACAACTATAGAGCCAGAGCTTTGCATCCTTGGCCGCAGCGGGCCACACGCTCATGCTCAAGGCTGCCAGAAGGAAAAGCCAGAAGCTTCGAAGCCTCCTGTACAAACCCGCCATGCCCGTGCGGACCCTCGACGCTTCCATCGGCGGTGACTTGTGAGCGGCAACTCCATCTACAGCCAACAACATGAGCCACCTTTACCCTGCACGAATAGAAGTGGGAATGTCGCAAAACTTACATGACGCACTGCTCGGGCAGCTTTAACAGCACCTGTTCGATACATTCATCGAACCCATTATCGCAACGACCCTCTACTGAATTCGACTGAGGATCCTGCACGTCGAAGTCGATCAAATGTTTCGACAGCGGGCTTCCATCCGCTGCCTGCACAACGTCTCGAGTCAAGGGCCTGACCTCTCGGATGTTAATTTGCCATGATCCATTATTTAAATCGGCCGTATGCGCGAGCTGGACACGCCTCATTAGCTCTACCTGATACCACTGCGCCATTCCCGCACTAGGCATCTGGTTGATAACAACAACCTGACATGGAGCGTAGCCACATCCAGCCAGCATAAAACCAGAGCCAAGCAGAAACGCGGATCTCACTACCCGCATGCTCAGCGACAATCGATTTCTTCCCATTATTTACCACCCAATTTTTTCTCAAGCTGCTTTGATTCAATCCTACCACTCACTCTGAACACCCCTTGGAAAGATCCCAATTGGTGCCTGAATGTAGTGGAGTTTCCTTTGATTGCATCCTCATCCATTGCGCGAAGCGAGTTTCCACTGCGATCAGCCATGATATGTTTCTGCGAATACCCAGGCCGATAGGTGGATGTACGCCCCTCCCTGCTACCTGAGTCAGCATAGCCCTCAGGCGCGCCAGCAAAATGCAATATGTCATGCACCGCTGCTCCGCGCCAGTTGAGCCCACCCGTGTCAATATAGCCTTTGTTTCCGCCAAAGCTGTCAACCCCTTCGCCAGCGCGAGGATAGGATTTGTAGTCCCTCCCCTCCTCGAGCTGCATAACATTAGTTCCAATACCCCCTGGCGCCTGAAGGGGCTGAAGCACTATCCTCAGCCCAGAGAATTCGGATTTAAGCGAATCCACTCTACGCTTGATTTCCCCAACATTCTCTCGCGTTGCACCAGAACCACTAAAATGAACGGGTATGACAACTACATTTGCGTCTGTGAAATAAATCGCATCATTCCCGTCAGGATCAAGAAATTTGAGCGGGTTCCCATTCCCATAACGGTAGCGATTGAAGTTCGCAGAACTACCGCTGTAAGCAGCGACGGCGTCGACTGAAAGAAAGGCGCCGATCTCTGAGTCGTAGTAGCGTTGTTGCATGTAAGTCAGACCCGTCGCGGAGTCCGCGACATGCCCCGTGAAACCCGGCGCATCCGACGGACCGGCTCCTACGGTCGCGCCGTACGGCTCATAGACCGTCCGCTCGGTCACGTTCCCCGCGGCATCGGATACCGCAACCGGCGAGCCCAGCGCATCGGTGTGGATGTACTCGATGATCTCCTGGCCAGCGGCACTCCACGTGCCTGCCAGCAACACAGCGCCCGTGGCCAATCGCTTGATGATGTTCATGGTTCGCATCTGTTCGTCACCACGGGTTAGTGAGGTCGCCCAGGTCAACCAACGACTGGTTGACAGGCGGACTGGACCATGCAGAGCAACCACTGGCATTGCAGGCACGGATGATGTGGCTGGACGCACAATATCCGGCGCCCTCAGACTTGATGGAGGTCAGCGGCCCGGTGTACTGCGTTCGGCCACCATAAGCTTGGAACTCATACGTTGCAGCCCCTGTCACAGCGGTCCATTGCGCCTCACAGCGGTTCTTGGTGGCACGGTTCACGATCCACTGATACTTGACCGACTTGGTGATTGCAGGCGTACCAGGCGGCGGGTTGGAAACTACCGCCACGTTGTTGGAATACCCGCTGCAGCCGGCGGCATTGCACGCCTTCACCCGATACGTGTAAGTGGCAAACCCAAGGCCATTGCGCGTTGACTGGGTAGATCCATCGTTCTGGACCACGCCCCAACCGCCGCCATTCACGCTCTCCTCAAGCACGTAGTTCACCGCCATCGCAACGCCATTCCAGCTCATCGTGGCGCTTCCACTACCAGTGCTTGCCGGGCCGCTCAACCCCGGCGCGCCCGGAGGCTGGATGACCGAGACGGTCGCGGTTCCCGAATAGGCACCCCACCCTGCATCGTTGCCGCCACGCACGCGGTATGCATAACTACCCGTCCCCTTGCCGCTGAACGCCTGACTGGTACCGGTAATGGAAGCCACCACCGTCCAGCCGCCGCCATTCACACTTTCCTCCAGGCCGTAGCGCGTGGTCGCAGCCAGCGCATTCCAGCTCACGGTGTAGGCCCCCCCCAGACTCTGACCGGGTGCGGAGATACCCGGCGCGCTTGCCGGCGGATAAAGAACCGTCGTCTTTGCGGTAGCCGACACCGCTCCACATCCTGCCGGGTTGCAAGCGTAGACACGGTACCCGTAGCTGCCCGTCGCCTTGCCCGAAACCGCCCAGCTACGCGCCGCAGTCTCCTGCACCGTTGCCCATGTACCACTGCCGATCTGCTCCTGCAGGCGGTACGTGGCAGCGCCCGTTACAGCCGTCCAGGTGACGGGATAGTTGCCGTTCAGCGCGGTTGTCGGAACTGAGACAACTGCAGAGGCAGCGGGCGGCTTCTGCACCGAGATCGTGGCCGTTGCACTCCAGCTACCACAGGCGTCCTGCTGGCACGCACGGATGCTGTAGCCATAATTTCCTTCGGCTTTGGCAGAGGCACTCCAGGTTCGCGCTGTGCCGTTGTGCACAGTGGTCCACGCACCCGTCCCGAGCTGCTCGCGCAATTCATAGCGTGTTGCATAGCTGACAGCGGTCCAGCTCACCACATACGTCCCGCTATTGCTGAACGATGCAACAGTCAGCGCTGGCGTGGTCGGCGCAACGACCTGGATCGCGCGCGCGACCAAGCTCCCGTTGAGCTGGATGTACTCCGTGTTCTTGCCTTCGCGAGCATTGTCCTGCCGGCGTAGAACGCCGTCGTTCCCATACAGGGAGCGGATGGTGCTGCCACCGCTGGTCGCGGTCGACAGGATGCGCCGCCCCTGTGCATCGTAACGATACCGCTCAGCGGCAGCCACCGCGCGCAAGCGATTGCCGAAGTCAAAGGTGTGCGTGACACCGCTGCGCTTGGCGACGTTGCCCTGCACATCGTAGGTCAGCGCTATGGTTGTTGCGCCCGCGCTGTCCTGCACGTTGGCCAGGCGATTCTTGGCGTCGTACCAGTAGTTGTGGTCCTTGACCCCACCCAACTTCGCGCTACGCAGGTTGTCCACCGCATCGTAGGTGTAACGGAACACACCATCGCCGCCGAACGACGCCGAGTTCGCCTGCACAAGGCGATCCAGGCCGTCATAGCTCATCGTCCGTGTGCGCGCGCCGTCCAGGTGATCCACGATGCGCCCCACGTTGCCGTTGGCATCAAACTCATAAGTGGTATCAAGTGCGCCGCGGCTGTCGGTCACCCGTGCAGGCAACTGGCGTGCGTTCTGCTGCATCGTGTGGACGATGCCATTGCCATAGCTGAACTGCTTCATCCCACCGTTCGGGTAGTAGCTGACGCCGGTTGCAAAACTGCCGGCCTTGGTCGGCTGACCCAACGCATTGGGTTCGTAATCGACATAGCGGCCGCTGGGATAGGTCAGCCCCGCCAACGCGCCCAGCGGGCTGTACGCATATCCGATGGACTGAATACCCAGCGTACTTTCACTGGACGTTTCAGCAACAAGCATTCCGCGCTTGTTGTAGCTGTACGTGTTTATGGCCTGGGCGGTGCCCGCCTCGTTCGACGTGGTAATGGTTGCCGGCTTGCCGTCCGCGGTGTAAGTCCAGTCCTGGTCGCCATTCTTGTCCGGGAAGCGCAGGGTGATCAGACGATTGCGCGCGTCGTAGCCACGCGTCACCTTCCGTGCGGCGATGGTGGTCGAAGCCATGTCACACGACGTTGTACTGGGGAGGTTGAGACCTGACGCGCTCCAGACCAGATTTCCCGCGTCGTCGTAACCCATCAGTGTCGAACCGGTTTCCGGCTCAATCGACTTGCAGAAGCGCTGATTGGCGTCGTAGACGTAGCTGCGGGTAATGCGTGTGCTGCCATCAAGGTTACGGCGAACGATGGAACGGGGTTTGCCGAACACATCGCGCGTGATTTCGGTAACCGCGCCTTCCGGATGAGAAATGAAGGTTGGGGCATCGGTTGATGGTGCGCCGAAGGCCTGAAACCGCGTCGTGGTGATGTTTCCGCGCGCGTCGGTAACTTTCATCTGACCGCCGCCAGGGTAATCCGTCAGCGTGGTCAACAGACCCGACTCGGAATCGACGGAAACCGAACGCTGCCGACCAAGCGCATCGTACGTCGTCCAGTTTCCCGCGTTCAGGGTCGCGCTGGTCCCCCAATGGGAGGCGAATACACGACGCCCAGCCTCGTCATACGCGAACCGCTGATAACGCTGCGTTGCACTGCGCGCTGCGTTGTCGTATTCCTCGGTCACCAACGGCCGCCAGAACGCGTCGAAATATGTATTCTTGCGGGCATTGCCAGTCATGGTGCTCTGTCGCCAATGGCCGGCCGGAATGCCATGCTCGTCGCCATTCACCGCAGAGAACGTCTGTGTGGTGCGCGTCCAGGCAACGCTGTCATTTGCCGGCCAGTCGATGCTGGCAATGCGGCCCATGGCGTCATAGCCGTACTGGGTGGTCGCTCCGTTCTCGTCTGTGACCGAGGCAATCCAGCCATTGTCGTCCACCACGGCGGACTGCGTTGCACCGTCGGCAAAGCGGATCTGCTGTGGCGTGCCGCGCTTCCATGCAGACAACGTGGTCGCGTTGCCCAGCACGTCCGTTACAGAGGCCACCGTGCCATCGGCGTTGTAGCCCAATGCCTGCTTCAGCTTGCCGAATGCGCGTTCTTCGATGGGACGCATCAGCGAATCGAAGGTCGTCTGCGATTCAACGGCCCCGGTGTCATCATTGGTGAGCTTGGCCGTCTGGCCCATCACCCACAATGCACTGTTGTCCTGATAGGTCGTAGTATCCGTGCGCGAACCGTAGGCACTGGAACGGTTGACCCGTGTAGGGCGCGCCATGGAATCAAAAGCCAACATACTGGTCTGGTAGCTGTCACCGTCCTGATCGATGGCCTCGGCCACGACCGGTCGTACCTGGGCAACGCTGGGGTCATCACTACCGTAGATCAGACCGTAGGTTGGGGCAAAGGGCTGGCCTGCGACTTCACCCGTCGTCATGTAGACACTGGACCGCGTACTGACCGTATTGCCTGCGGCATCCAGCGTACTGGTCCCGAGCAGCCTACCTTCGTTGAGCGCAAAAAGCGTGCCGTAGCGGTGAACGGTCCGCGTGCCATCCGGATTGGAGATGGTTACGTTCTTTTCCTTTTTGCATGTGGTGCAAGGATAAACTGCTGGCGTACCTGCGCTGCCCCACAACGGCTCCATTCCTCCGCCGTAGGCGTATGACCATGTCAGTGGCTTGGAAAGCCCCGGGCCAGTTATGGTCTTGCTGGTCAGCGACACGACGTCGAAGAAGAAGGGACGCCCCAACACGTAATAGTAAGTTCCTGCCGAGCCCACGGCGTTGCTTATCCGCTGCAGGCATTCGCTTATGTGAACGCCGCTGCGGCCATGCCGCAGATTGCGAAGCTGGAATGTTCCGGCGGCACCAGAGGGGTGGCCGATCGTCATCGTCAACTCGCCGAAAGCTTCAGGCGGCTGCTCAGCGCAGTTGGGGCGGGAATTCCCATCCCATGACTGTTCTTCCGTCCTCAACGCACTTGAGTACGCATAGGACCACGCGCTGCCGTCTGGAAGTGCGACGCGCGTAAGACGGGTCTGCCCGTCTACGCTACCGTAGGAATACGACCAGGTTCGTCCCGCTGCCGTCGCCGTCGCCAAGTGGCCACCGCTGTAGGTCAGCACGATCTCGCGCCCATCGCTGGACCAGATGCGTACCGGCCTTCCTTCCGCGTTGTAGGCGTACTGCACCCAGTTGCCGAAGCGGTCTTCCACACGGCTGGCCTGCACGTAGATGCGCATGCGAGACGTACGGGCACGACCACCCTCGCCCAACGAACGGTCAATGATGCCAGCCAGTCGGCTGGTAGCCGTATCGAAGTAGTAGGAAACGCCTTCCGTGGTCTTGACCCGGTACCCCTCACCAGCCAGTCCAGACTTCATCGGAATACAGTCGATGGCATCGCGCTGGGCTGTGGTCCATTTACGGGCCACGCCATCATTGGGGCGCGGCGTGTCGGCGTTGAGTCCCAGCATGGCGCGGTCGCCGCCACCCGGAATATGGATCTGATTACCCTGCCAGATCTCCGTCAACTGGAACGCTGGTGGATAGGAGGGCACCATGTGCCCACTACAGCGGTTCTCACCCCAGCCGCTGGCCGGAAAGGTCCCCGAAATGCTGGGCACATCGACTTCCCAGCCGCCTACGCCGTCAAGATTGGCGTTGTAGTTGGTGCCACCGATCAGATCCAGCTCGACGCTGAAGCGCCGACGCATCTGCACCGGCAGGGAATTGTTACCCGGCAGGGTGATGTCGGTGACGGCGAACTCCGTCTTGCCGTTGTACAGGCTGACGTTGTCGCCCATCAGGTCATCTTTCAGCGCGGTGAGGTTCTGCGCCGATTCGATGTGCTTGCGGTACTCCTGGTATGGCTCGATGGCCGCAGCCTGATTCACGCACAAGCCAGCTAGTAGGGCGGCGCCGATACGGCCGCCCCAGCTCAGTTTCGTAGTCAACCCCAGTCTCCCTTTCACTACACGTCCGCGTACCCGGCCACGACGGCGGACGACGCTTCCATGCGCTGTTTAGGCGTCAAGTCTAAAGGATGAAGGATGGCTGAAGGAATGGCACGACAGCAAATCTGTGAAGTGGTTCGTACTGCACTGCCGCAATCCACGTCCGCCGTGTACCCGTGACCGTGCACGACTTCCCTCCTGCTTCGTCATCCAGTTGGAACGCAAGCTGGAAGAGATGTAGCAGCGGCGTGCCCGGCCAGCTCGCGTGGTGCAACTGAGGCCGGTCAACGGAGTCCACGATCAAGGAACAGCACCGACCTACGACGGTGCTGCCAACCTGACGCATGTCGAACGTATCGTCATCCCCGTCACTACGCTGCGGGCGCTGGCGAACGCCGGC
Organism: Stenotrophomonas sp. CFBP 13724; assembly: GCF_014841975.1. Lineage (NCBI taxonomy): Bacteria > Pseudomonadati > Pseudomonadota > Gammaproteobacteria > Lysobacterales > Lysobacteraceae > Stenotrophomonas > Stenotrophomonas sp. CFBP 13724. Next base: position 764,751 of record NZ_JACYUW010000001.1, on the reverse strand, counting down.
GTAACGTGGTGGGTGCACCGGGGACCAGGATGCGGGTGGACACTGCGCCATAGCGCATCGAATTAAAAAGGCAAACGCCGGTGGTGAATGACCGCCGTGCAGAATGAGCGCCGTCCGCCCCGCTGCGCGGCGCCAGAACCCCTTTCCATCAGGAAAAGAGGATCGGGCGCCGGCAGTTGTCGCGCCTACGTCGTGCTACTGCGGCAATGCGTAGGCCACCACGAAGTTGCCGCGTGGGGTGTGCATGAAGTGGTGGCCGGTCGCCGTGATCACCACGTATTCCCTGCCCCCTGCCTCGTAGACCATCGGCATCGCCTGGCCACCGGCAGGGAGCGGAGCAGACCAGACGGTTTTGCCGGTGGTGATGTCGATGGCACGGATCAGGTCATCGGTTGCCGCCGCAATGAAGACCAGGCCGGACTTTGTGACCACCGAGCCGCCGTTGTTCGGCGTGCCGATGACGATGGGCAGCCCCGTGGGCAGGCCGAAGGGACCGTTCTTGCGGGCCGTACCCAGCGGTCGATCCCACACGGTACGACCGTCGCGCACATCGATCGCGCGGATGCCACCGTACGGGGGCTCCTTGCACAGCATGCCGGTGAACTTCATCTGCCAGCCCGCATTGACATCCACGGCAACCGGCAGGCCTTCCTGCGGATCGCCTGCGCCTTCGCCATGCGCCTTGTAGCCGGGATCGTTGATGATCTGCGGGGCCTTCCAACCCAGCTTGTCCGCCTCTGCACGGCTGACCAGCCGGGTGTAGTTGGGCATGTCGTTGTAATTGGCGATGATCAGGCCGCGTGCCGGATCAAGCGCCACGCCACCCCAGTCCGAGCCACCGTTATAGCCGGGATAGTTGATGATCGGCTTGTCCACGCTGGGCGGCGTGTACTGCCCGCGATAATCCGCCTGGTGGTATTGGATGCGGCAGGCCAGCTGGTCCAGCGGGGTCAGGCCCCAGGTCTTCTCCGGCGTCATGTCTCCCTTGGCCAGGCTGTTGAACAGCGAGAACGGTTGCGTCTTTGAACGCGCCGCCGGCTCGAAGCCACCCTGCGGCACCGGTCGCTCTTCCACCGGGAACACCGGCTTGCCGGTCTCGCGATTCAACACGTAGACGTCGCCACTTTTGGTCGGGAAGATCACCGCCGGGATGCGCGTGCCGTCTGCCTGCGGATAGTCGAACAGGGTCGGCGGTGAACCCGGATCGTTGTCCCACACATCGGCGTGGGTGTTCTGGAAGGTCCAGCGCGGCTGCCCGGTTTCCACGTCGAGCGCGGTCAACGAGGGCGAGTATTTCAGTTCTTCCGGCGTGCGCTCGGAGGAATAATAGTCGCCCGATGCATTGGCGACCGGCAGGTACACAAGGCCCAGCTTGTTGTCGCCGGTGAAGGAGGTCCACACGTCCGGCGAGCCGCGCTTGTACACGTCCTCGCCCACGCGCGGCGCGGTATCCATCGGGGTTGCCGCGTCCCATGCCCACTTCAGCTTGCCGGTGCGCACATCGTAGGCCTTGGTGACGCCGGAAGGACCATAAGCGCGCTGCCCATCGATGGTGGTGTGCCCGACGATCAGCGTATCGCGCACTACCGCAGGCGCAGAGGTAATGGCCACGTAACCCTGGTACACCTCGCCCATGCCTTCGGTGAGCTTCACTTCGCCGTTGCTGCCGAAGGAATCGCAGCGCTTGCCGTCACGCGCGTCGAGTTCGATGATGCGCGCATCCAGCGTGCCGACGATGATGCGGCTCGCGCAGGTGGCACCCGCGGTCGCGGTGTCGGTGGCCGGTTCGGCGAAGTACGCCAGCGAACGACAGGCCGGGGTGTAGGGCACTGCCTTGGACGTCACGCCCGGGTCGAAGGTCCATTTCGCTTTGCCCGTGGCAGCGTCCAATGCGGTCACCGTATTGAGGTAGCCGCATACGTACAGAGAATCGCCGATTTTCAGCGGCGTGTTCTGCACGCCCCAGCGCGAATCACTCGGCACCTCGCCGACTTCCGCGGTCCATGCCACCGCGAGATTCTTCACGTTTCCAGGCGTGATCTGGCTCGCCAGCGAATAGCGCATGGCGGCCTGGTTGCCGCCGTAGGCGGGCCAATCGGTGGACGGCAACGCACTGTCCGTGCCGGCCCCGGTGGCCGCCTCGAATGCGTTGCCTGCGACGGCCGGTACATTCTCTGCTTCGGTCACGCCCTGCGGTACGAAGGCCAGCCCGGTTGCAACCAGGAAAGCGGCGACCAGCACACCGGTGACCGCCCCTGCCCTGCGCCGGGTCATGCGGGCATGCAGCGTAGGCAGCAGCAGCGAGAAGCCGATGGCAAGCACCAGCACCAACGCAAAGCGCGGCACCCAGGCCCAATAGCGTGAACCGGCCTCCCAGACGGTCCACGCCAGTGTGAGCAGGAACAAGGCGCCGAACCAGAGCGAGGCCGATGGCCGTCGCCGCGCCAATCCCATGGCACTGCCAAGGCTCAGCAGCCCGGCGATGGCGTAGTACCAGTTGCCGCCCAACGCGATGAGCCAGATGCCGCCGCCGACCATGCACAGGCCGAACACGGCCAGGACCAGCGACAACAGCCACCGACCTGCGCGAACGAGGGGTTTTTCCGAGGAGTTCATTTCAGTTCCGGGAGAGAGGGGGACGCGTGCCTGGCGCCTGGGTACCGGTGCAGGCGGGTCCCCGGGGGAGACCGGGTAAGCAGGCCGGGCGTCACATCTGGCGCAGCGGGCCGCTTCGGGGGATGAAACTTTGTTTGCATAGCTATGCAAGACTACGCCCGCGAAAGTGAAAACCGAATCATCAAACGGTGCATCCATGTGTCCTGCAGGCTCGACATCGAACGGAAAACGGCGACCGCAGGTCTCTTCCTGGTCCGTGGCACGGTTGGCCGGCGTTTCCCAGTCCACGGTCTCCCGGGTCTTCACGCCCGGGGCGTCCGTGTCCCTGCCGGTGCGGGAGAAAGTCCTGGCCGCCGCGGACCAGCTCAAGTACCGCCCCAACGCGCTGCCCGCGATCCTGCAGACAGGCCGCTCAGGCCTGGTCGCGGTAGTCATGGGCGGCTTCTACAATCCGGTATACGCAGGGATTCTCCACGGCATCACCACCGCCCTGAAGGAACGTCGGCTGGAAGCGGTACTGGTCGATGCCGGCAGCGACGAGAACCTGGGGGATCGCGTCGACGACCTGTCGCGCTACCGGATCGATGGCGCCATCAGCGCACTGGCGGTGCGTTCGGCCAAGGTCGCCGCCCGGCTCGATCAGCTTGGCATTCCGGTGGTGGCGGTTAACTCCCGGCAGTTCGGCACGCTAAGGGTGGTATCCACCTCGAACCGGACCATCGGCCGGGATGCTGCGGACGCGCTGGTGGACAGGGGCTGCACGCAGCTGGCGTACCTGGCCGGGCGCGATAACCCATCACAGCGCGAACGCGAAAGCGGCTTCAGCAAGCGCGTTGTCGCCCGCGGACTGCCCACACCGCAGCGTGCTGTGGCCGGATTCACCTATGAAGAAGGTTACGCCGCAATGGTGCAGCTGCTGGCATCCGGGGCTCGGCCCGACGGGCTGTTCTGCGTGAACGACCTGGTGGCCATCGGCGCACTGGACGCCATCAGGACCGTGCCCGGGTTGCGCGTGCCCGAGGACATCCAGGTCATCGGCTGCGATGACATTCCCATGGCGGCATGGCAGCAGAACCGCCTTACCACCTTTGTCCAGGACATGACCCTGCTGGGCCGCCAGTGCGTGGAAATGCTGGGCAATGACCCGCCTGCCAGCCGCGTAAGCGTACCGTCCACGCTGGTGCTGCGTGCGACTACCCGGACGCTGCTGCAGACACCGCAACAGATGCAGAGCAAGCCGCGGCAGCCCGGTGACGGTTCCCGCGGCCGGATGGTGACGGATGCCGCCGACCATGGCTCGGCGCTACCGGGCTAGGTGGCAGGATGCGAGGACTTCCGCCGGAACCTGCGTGACATCCACTCGCCCAGATCATCCACCACCGTGAATGCGGCCGGGATCACGATCAGGCTGAGCAGCGTGGAGGTGATCAAGCCACCGATCACCGCGATCGCCATCGGCGCGCGGAAGCTGGAGTCACCCGCAAATCCCAGCGCGATGGGCATCATGCCCGCACCCATCGCAAGCGTGGTCATGATGATCGGCTGTGCACGCTTGCGGCAGGCATCCACCAGAGCATCGTGCTGGCTCATGCCGTGCTCGTCCTCGGCGATCACCGCGTAGTCCACCAGCAGGATCGAGTTCTTGGTGGCGATGCCGATCAGCATCAGCAGGCCGATCAACGCCGGCAGCGACAGCATGTTCTGGGTGATCAACAGCGCACCGAACGCACCACCGGCGCACAGCGGCACCGCCGCCAGGATGGTGACCGGCATCAGCGCATGGTTGAACAGCAGCAACAGCACCATGTAGATGCAGACCAGGCCCGCCGCCATGGCCAGCATGAAGCCGATGAAAAGCTCCACGAACACTTCGGCATCGCCGGTGTTGAGGAAGCTCACGCCCGGCGGCAACTGCTTCACCCCGGGCAATGCCTGCACTTCAGCCATCACCTCGCCCAGCGGACGGCCGTTGAGTTCGGCGGTGAGGGTGACATTGCGCTGGCGCTGGTAACGCGAGATCTGCGACGGGCCACTGCCCTGCTGGATATCGGCCACCGCCGCCAGCGGCACTGGGCCATCACGCCCGGGCACGCGCAACTGGCTGATCAACGCCGGGTTGGCCAGCGTCGCTTCGGCGAAGCCCACGCGGATCGGCACTTGGCGGTCCGGCAGGTTGAGCTTGGCCAGGCGCTGTTCGTAGTCGCCTGCGGTGGCGATGCGGGCGGCTTCGGCGATGTCGGCCGTTGCCACGCCCAGATCGGCGGCGCGCGCCGAGTCCGGAACGATCTGCACTTCCGGCCGCAGCAGCGAGGCGGTGGAGCTCACGCTGCCCAGTCCCTGGATGCCGCGCAGGTCGCGCTCCAGCGCGGTGGAGGCCTCCTGCAGGCGTTGCGGATCATCACCGGACAGCACCAACTGCAGCAGGTTGCCCGGTTCGGAACTCACGTAGCTCACGCGCACGCCGGGCAGGTTGGCCAGCTTGTGCCGGGCCTCACGTTCGAGTGCGCGCTGGTCACGGTCGCGGTCATCGGCCGGTCCCCAGTCCAGCACCAGCGTCGCCTTGCGCGGCTCGCCCACGCCGGTGGCGCCGGGGTCACCCAGGTCCAGCACGCTGCCCACGGCGGTGTAGACCTGCTTCAGTTCCGGCATGTCCTTGAGCAGCGCGCGGGCACGTTCGGCCACCGCCACGGTGTCCTGCAGGCGCGTGCCGGGCGGCAGTTCCAGGTTGAGGTTGCTGCGGCCCAGGTCGGACTGCGGGATGAAGGTGGCCGGGATGAACGGCACCAGCCCCAACGAGGCGACAAACAGGCCGGTGGCCAGCCACAGCGTGCGGCCACGGTGGCGCAGCGCTGCATCCACCCAGCCCAGGTACCAGACCATCAGGCGCGAATCCGGTTTCTCTTCGCCGTGTGGCTTGAGCAGGTAGGCGGCCATCATCGGGGTGAGAAGGCGCGCCACCAGCAGCGAGAACAGCACCGCGGTTGCGGCTGTCCAGCCGAACTCACGGAAGAACTTGCCGGCGATGCCGGGCATGAACGCCACCGGGACGAACACTGCCGCCAGCGTCAGCGAGGTGGCGATGACCGCATTGCCGATCTCACCGGCGGCTTCGCGCGCGGCTTCCAGTGGCGGCTTGCCCATGCGCAGGTGGCGCACGATGTTCTCGATTTCCACGATGGCATCGTCGACCAGGATGCCGACCACCACCGACAACGCCAGCAGGGTGATCATGTTCAGCGTGAAGCCGAAGAAGTACATCACCGCAAAGGTCGGAATGATCGACAACGGCAACGCCAGCGCGGCCACCCAGGTGGCACGCCAGTCGCGCAGGAACAGCCACACCACCAGCAGGGCCAGCAGCGCCCCCTCCCACAGCATCGTCATCGACGAATCGTAGGAGCGGTGGGTTTCGTCGATGGCGGTGGTGACCAGCCGGAAATCAATGCCGGGATGGTCCGCCTTGATCTTGTCCAGCGCGGCATGCACGCCGGCTTCCACCTTGACCTCGCTGGAGCCGCGCGTACGCGACATCGAAAACGCCACGACCTGCTTGCCGTCCAGCAGCGCTGCTTCGGTCGGGTCGGCGGCCGCGTCGGTCACCGTGGCCAGCGTGGAAAGACGCACCGCGCGGCCATCCGGCAGCGCGATGGAGTAGTCACGCAGTGCCTGCGCATCGCCTACCGTACCCAGCGTGCGGATGGTCTGCTGGGCGCCTTCTATCTCGGCCTTGCCGCCCGCGCGCTCCACCTGGATGCGCGCCAGCTGCTGGGATACATCGCCGGCGGTGATGCCCATGGCGATCAGCGCGTTGGGGTCCAGGTCCACGCGTACCTGGCGCTCCACGCCGCCCACCCGGGTGACCTGGGCCACGCCGGGTACGCCGTACATGGCGCGCGCGATATCGCGGTCGACGAACCAGCTGGCTTCGTCGCTGCTCATGTGCGGCGCAACCAGCGCATAGGTCATCAGCGAGCCGCCGATATCGACCTTGGAAATGACCGGCTCCTGGATGTCCTGCGGCAGGTCGGTGCGGATGCGGGTGACCGCATCACGTGTGTCGTCCAGCGCCGTGGCGAGGTCAGCTTCCAGCTGGAACTCGATGGTGGTGGTGCTGACGCCCTCGCTGACCGAGGACATCACGCGCTTTACGTTGTTGACGGTGGCGACGGAGTCTTCGACCTTGCGCGTGACCTCTGCTTCCAGCTGGCTCGGCGAGGCGCCAGGCTGGGTCACCGTCACGGTGGTCATCGGGAAGGCGATGTCCGGGAAGCGCGCTACCGGTAGCTGGTAGAAGCCCCAGAGTCCAGCCACGCACAGCACGAAGAAGATCAGCAGCGCGGGCAGCGGGCGCTTGATCGCCCAGGCGGAAAAATTCATTGCGCAGCCGCCTTCGCATCGCTGGCCTTCGGCGTGGTGACCACGCGCACGCGGTCGCCCTCACCCAGGAAGCCCGCGCCGTCCACTACCACCTGGTCGCCGGCCTTCAGGCCTTCCAGGATGGCGGTACGGCCCTGCACGGCCTGGCCGGTGCTGACGCGATGGCGGCTGGCCTGATGCTTGTCGGTAACGGTGAACACGTAGTTGTGGCCATCACGCTGCACGATCGCTGCTGTCGGGATCGTCAGCGCCTGCCCATCACCGGTGACGATGCGGCCTTCCACGTAGACGCCGGGCTTGAGCGGACCGGGCGTGGGCAGGTCGGCGTACAGGGTGCCGGTCCGGGTCTGTGCATCCACGCCAGGAGTGACCGCGCGGATGTTGCCGGTAACCACCTGGCCTGCGTAGCGCAGTTCGATGGTATTGCCCACGGCGACGTCGGCCAGCTGGTTTTCCGGCAGTTCGGCGCGCCATTCCAGGCGACCATCGCGGATCAGGCGCAGCAGCTCGGTGCCGGCCGATACCACCTGGCCGGGCTGCACCAGCCGCTTGGAGATCAAGCCATCCGCCGGTGCGCGCAGGTCGGCGAAGTCACGCCGCAGCTTGGCTGCATCGCGCGCGGCGCGAGCGGTGGCGGTCTGCGCTTCAGCATTGATGCGGTTGGCGCGCAGCTCATCCAGGCTGCTGGCGCTGATCAACTGCTGGGCGGCCAGCTTGGCGCTGCGCTCGTAGTTCATCCGTGCCAGTTCCTGCGAAGCCTGCGCCTGCCGCAGCGAGGCATCGGCCTGTGCCAGTTCGCTGTCCAGCGTGCGATGGTCCAGCTGCAGCAGCACCTGGCCTTTCTTCACCCACTGGCCCACGTCAACTGGCAGCGCGGTGACCCGCTGGCCGCTGATTTCCACGCCAAGCTGCATTTCCTCGTAGGCGGTGACCGGCCCGGACACCAGCACCGTGCGCGCCATCGCCTGCTGCTGCGCGGGGGCCAGCGATACTGGAAGCGCGGAGCTGTCGGCGGCGGTTTCATCGGCCGCTTCGTCCTTGCCACCGCAGCCGGCGAGCAGGCAAACCAGCAGGATCAAGAAGGGTGCACGCATGAGTAGCTTTCCGTGTGGAGGCATCAGGTTCAAAAGGAATGCGGGAGTCAGGGGCTGCGGCCAAGCCGCAGTTCGATGCCGTCCAGCATCAGCCCCAGGCCCTGTTCAAAACGGGTATCGAAATCGACTTCGCGCCAGACCTCTCGCGCTTCCCAGCAATGCGGGAAACGCTGCTCGGCCAGCGCCATGAACGCCTCGCCCAGCGCTTCCATGCTGCCGTCGCCCGGCCAGGACTGTTCTTCGATGACATACCCCATCGTGTAGTACACAAGGTCCATCGCCGTGGTGGCGGCAAAGCAGGCCGATGCACCGGCGCCCACCAGTGCGGCGATGCTGGCCTCGCCCACGCGCAGCACGTTCTCGGTGGCCAGGAAGGTCCCGGCATACACCCGCGCGCCATCACGCCGCGCCTTGAACGCGACGCGGAACTCGCGTGCGATCTGCAGCAGGGTCTGGCGCCAGGATTGGCCGTCCGGGATGGCCTGCGCCACGTCGGCGATCATCGCGTCGGCCATGGCATCGATCAGCGCCTGCTTGCTCTTGAAATGCCAGTACAGCGACGGCGCACGGATCCCCAGCGAGCAGGCGACCTTGCGCAGGGTGAGGCCCTCCAGGCCGGCCTCGTCGAGTATCCGGAAGGCCGCCCCGACGATCTGTTCGCGGGCAATCGGTTGGCGCAAAACGATTCTACCTAACGGTGTTAGGGGGCGAATCTAACAGTGTTAGGTTGGCCGCCGCAAGGCCCGACCCGGTAGTGACGGCCGCTGGCCGTCATGCTGTTGCCGCCGTGCTCGCCGAGCATGGCTCGGCGCTACCGTTTGCGTGCGCCGCTGCCTGAACCATCCACCACCCAGGTACCCCCGGTAAGTCGCCTGTAAGTCAGCCCCCGCAAGACTCGCCGCACTCTCCCCAGCGAAGTCCTTCCGATGCTCAAGTACGTCGTGTCCGTTCCCTTCCTGCTGCCGGCGTTGGCCCTCGCGCAGAACTCCTCCAGCACCGGCGACCTGCTGGCCAAGGTCGACAACGACCGCTGGTCGATCGGCGTGGCTGCCGCGGCCAGGCAGAGCCCGTATGCCGGCGAAGGCACCCGCGTGCGGCCGTTGCCGCTGATCACCTTCGAAGGCGAGCGGATCTTCTGGCGCGGGGTGAGTGGTGGCGTGCACCTGGTGAAGGGCGAATCATTCACCCTGGATGCGGTGTTGGCCGGCCGCTTCGATGGCCTCGACATCAAGGATCTCGGACGACGCGAGCTGGCACGCAACGGAGTCGATCGGGATCTGCTGGAGGACCGCGATGACGCTCTGGATGCGGGGTTGGCGGCCAGCTGGAGCAGCCGTGCCGGCGAGTTCAAGCTGAGCGCACTGGCCGATGTCACCGATACCAGCGGCGGCTACGAAATCGCCGCCGATTATGCGTACGCTCTCACCTGGGGCCGTACCACCATCGTCCCGGGGGTCGGCGTTCGCTGGATGTCCGACGGCCTGGTCAACTATTACCATGGCACGCTGGAGAAGGAGGTCGCGCGCGGCGTGGCCCGCTACCAGCCGGGATCGGCGGTGGTACCGCAGATCAGCGTCGGCTTCTCGCATCCGCTGGGTGAAAAGTGGCGCGTGATGGGCGGCGTGGACTACCGGTTCCTGCCCGACGAAATCACCGAAAGCCCCCTGAGCGAGCCCGATACGGACGGCTCGGCGGGCCTCCGGATCGGCATTACCCGCAGCTTCTGACCTCCCGCTTCCCGGTACCTGCCTGCCATGCCACCGCCTCCCCTCGCCGCCCTGCCCAACCGGATCGCGCTGATCGAAGACCATCCGCGCCTGGCCAGCCTGGTCGAGCGCGGGCTGGGGGCAGCGGGCATCGCAGTGGATATCTACCCCAGCGTGGAAACCGCGTGGCATGCGATTGCAAGGAACGGTTACGCAGCGGCGGTGATCGATCGCGGCCTGCCCGATGGCGATGGGCTGGACCTGGTGCGCCGCATGCGGGCGGCCGGCAACCGCATTCCCTGCCTCATGCTGACCGCACGCGACGGCCTGCACGATCGCGTGGATGGGCTGGATGCCGGGGCCGATGATTACCTGCCCAAGCCGTTTGCCATTGAAGAACTGACCGCGCGCGTGCGCGCCTTGATGCGCCGGCCATCGGAACTGCGCGCGCTGGATGTGTCCCACCAGGGCCTGTACGTGAAGGCTGCCGAAGGCTGCATGCGCTGCGGCGACGAGCAGATCAGCCTGGCGCCAGCGGAGCTGCAGATCATCCTCTCGCTGGTGCACGCCGGTGGGCAGGTGGTCCGCCGCAGCACGTTGGAGGCGGCCGCGTGGGGTGTCGGTGAAGCGGTGACCCCGAATGCGTTGGACGTGGCGCTGCACCGGCTGCGGCGCAAGCTGGCGGCCATCGAATCGGGCCTGGGTGTGGTGAACGTGCGCAACCTGGGCTTTGCCCTGCGGGCAGCCGATGCTGCCGCGTAGCCTCAGCGCACGCCTGATGCTGGCCACGCTGCTGGCAATGCTGGCCGCGGCGGCCGCCGCTGTCGCGGTCACGGCCTGGGTAAGGACGAGCACGCCGGAGGACGCGGTGCGCGAGGAGCTGCTGGAAGAAGTCGATGAGGTGCGCGCAGGCCTTCGGCTGGATGCCGCTGGCAAGCTGCACGTTGTGCTGCCGCCACAGGCCGGCAACGTTTACGACGCCATGCCCCGCGACGCGGCCTACTGGATCACCGACGCCCAGGGCCGCACGGTCGCCAGCAGCCGTGCCAGTCCGGCGCTGGACGCATTGATGGCCTTGCCTGCCGGCGCAACGCGGATGACCGTTGCCAACCCCCGCGGCGACATCACGCTGCAGGTGATCCGCGCCCGGATCGACCATGCCGGACGCGCTTACGTGGCAAACATCGCACGCAGCGACCGGTTGGTGATCACCCTGAAAAACCACGCAGACAAGCTGTACCTTCGTGCCGGCGCGGCGGTGGTCATCCTCGCCCTGCTGACCTTCGCGCTGGTGATCACCCTCACCGTCAACCGCATGCTGCGGCCGCTGCGGCAGGCCTCACGCGTGGCGGCGCGGGTCGGTCCACGCAACCTGGGCGCCCGCCTGCGCAGCGACGGGCTGCCATCCGAAGTGGTGCCGTTGATCGAGGCGTTCAACGCCGCATTGGAACGCCTGCAACAAGGCTTCCGCGTGCAGCAGGACTTCCTCGCCGCTGCCGCCCACGAGCTGAAGACCCCGCTTGCCCTGCTGCAGGCCGAGATCGAACTCAGCGGCGCGCCCAACACACCGCTGCTGTTGCGTGATACCGAACAGATGGCGCGCCAGGTGCATCAACTTCTGCACCTGGCCGAAGTCAGCGAGGGCCACAACTACACCTTCGCCCCCATCCAGCTGGGCGCAGTGGTCACCGACGCGGTGGACTACCTGGCGCGGCTGTCAGCGCAGCACGCGGTGCACGTGGTGGTGCTGCCGGGCAGCATGCCCACCCCTGTCGTGGAAGCCGACGCTTCGGCCGTGTTCGTGCTGGTCAAGAACCTGCTGGAGAACGCACTGCATCATTCGCCGGCAGGCAGCACCATCACCATCGCACTTCAGCCGGATGGCTTCAGCGTGTGCGACCGGGGATGCGGCGTCGCCGAAGCGGATCGCGCACACCTGTTCAAACGCTTCTGGCGCGGCACTGCGCGCGACAGTCGCGGCGCGGGACTGGGCCTGTCCATCTGCCTGGAAATCTGCCTGTCGCATGGGTGGACGATCAGGCTTGAGCCGGCCACTGGCTCATCCGGCGCGTGTTTCGTGGTGGAAACCAACGGCGGAGTGGAATGACCACTGCGTTCACGCGCTTTTCCTGTTCATACGAAGGCCCACGCCAGCATGCCACCGGCGGGCAGAAAGCCCAGCACCACAAAGACGCCCAGGCACCCCGAACCGCCGCTGCGTCCATGGCCGGCATACGTATCGTGCTCACGCCGGGGCTGCGACTGCAGCCATTTCAGGTGGCAGGGCGGACAGAAGAACCGTGTCTTTCCACGACGCCATGCCTCGATGGTGCGATTGCTGTGTCGGCTGGCGGTGTTACAACGCCCACATTTGAACACCATGTGCGGTGGCTTGCGCTTGGGCCAGAACGATCCGATCAGCCCCAGAATGACGACTGTGGCGGCGACGCCTGCAAGGATGGTTTCCGGGCTCACGATGCATCCTTTCTGTCAGCGGTTCGAACCACGGGTCTCGGCGCGGGCCTTGCGATCCATCCCCCTGCGCAGGGCGCCCCCGGCCTCACTATATTCAACAGCGGCCCAATTGGCAGCATCCCGGCACGGGTGACCCTTGGCCGAGGTGTGACAAAGCGTCGCAGCGGGCAGTTGAACGGCTGCCTCACGCCCTGATCCCGCCGGCTTCCCCTAGAATCCGGGACGTGCGCTCGCCCCTCTTCCACCGCTGGCTCCACGCTTGGGCATGCCTGGCCATGGCCTTGGTGATGGTGGCGCCGCTGATCAGCCGGGCGCTGGCGGAGCAACCCGCGCCGATCGCTGTCCCGGGGCCCATGGACGCTGCCGCGAACCCGCACACGGCCAGCGCGCACGATATGCATCACGCCATGCATCACGACATGACGGCGCCGCAAGCGCCGTCCCACGCGGCGTCGAGCGAATCCGTAGCACCCTCTTCCGCCGATCCCCACGCCAAGCATGAGATGGGCATGGAGTGCGACTACTGCCTGATCGCCGCGCGCATGATCAGCCTGCTGGTGGCGTTGCTGTTGTTGCTCACCGTCTGGCCCACGGCCTTCTGCACGATCACGGCACGTCACCCGACCCGGCCCGCTCCTGCGCTGGGCACGCTGGGCGCCCGCGGTCCGCCCGCCATCGTCTGCTGATTCAGTTCCCCAGCCTGCGGCTGCACGCTGCGTTTCGACGCGTGACTGAATCCTATATTCCTCTTCCACCGGGCTGACGCACCGGATCTTCTGCCTGTCTCGACCGCACCCGGTCGCGGCATTTCGATGTTGTGGACAATGAAAAAACTTCAATCAAAGCACCCGCTGCCAACGGCGATCCTGGCGGCACTGGCGTGCGCGACCACCGTGCCTACGCCGGCAATCGCGCAGGATGGAACCGCATTGACGCTGGGCACCGTACAGGCCCGCGCGACGGTGCACCGGGAGCTGCCGGCGCGCCTGATGTTCACCTCGGTGGATGTCATCGGCGGTGACCTGCTGCAGCAGCAGAAAGTCGACCACAGCTGGGAGCTGCTGATGAACGCCCCCGGCGTGCAGGTGACCCAGTTCAAGATGGGCACCGATGCCGGTCGCTTCTCCTTCCGCGGCTTCAACGGCGAAGGCCGCATCAACGCGGTCAAGCTGCTGATCGACGGCATTCCCAGCAATGACAATGCCGGCGGCATGCCGTACCTGGATGCGGTGTTCCCGCAGGATATCAGCGCACTGGAAATCGTCCGCGGCACCAACGATGCCCGCTATGGCCTGCATGCCATCGCCGGCGATGTGAATGTGCTGACCCGCCAAGGCGGCAACGACGGGCAGGCCAGCCTCACCGTCGGCAGCTTCGGCACCCGCGATGTCCAGATCGCCAAAGGATTCGAAAAGGGCGCGTGGGCGCAGAACTATTTCGTCGGCTGGCGCGGCTCCGATGGTGAGCGCGACCATGCCGAATCCAACCAGCGCAGCTTCGCCGGCAAGTGGTTCTACACCAACGAAGAAGGCCAATGGCGTGCGGGGCTGAGCACCCGCTACTACAAGAACACCGCACTGGAAGCCGGCTACCTGAGCTACGCCGAAGTGCAGGCCAATCCAACGCAATCCCCGTATTACGCCCGCGATGACCGCAGTGAACGCCAGACCGTGCAGACCGCACTGCATGCCGATGGCCAGCTGGGCAACGGCTGGAGCTGGAATGCCAAGGCCTACCAGAATGACTACCGCAACCAGCGCTGGGTGACCTTCACCGCCGGCGGCGCACAGCAGGAGCGCTTCAATGACGAGACGCACCGCGGGGTGATCCTCAACACCACCTGGCGACCTTCCACGGCGTTGGCCGAACTGGTGCTGGATGCCGGCGTGGACGCGCAGTGGCAGGACAATCTCGCCGCCCGTTACCGCACCGTGGCGCGCGAGCGCCAGACCACCCTGCGTGACTGGCGCTTCAACCTGGATACCCAGGGCGCGTATGTGCAGGCCGTGGTCAAGCCGGTTGAAGCCCTCAAGATCGTACCGGCCTACCGGGTGGACCACATCGACGGCGGGTTCCACAACCGCGCCGATGGCAGCCATGCGCCGGCCTACAACTACGGGCTGATCAAACAGCCGAAGTTGAGTGTGTCCTACGATCTGGGCGCCCGCACCGTGGCATACGCCAACTGGGGCCGCACGTTCCAGATCGGCAGTGGCAACGGTGCCTACCGTATCCAGGCCAACAACGTGCTGCCCTCACGCAATGAAGGCTGGGAGAGTGGGCTCAAGTGGACGCCGCTGCCGGGGCTGCAGACCCGCGTGGCGTACTGGGAGCAGCGCGCATCGGATGAAGTGGCCACCATCCTGGGCGTCAACGGCGCGATCGGTGCCAATGAGGTCGGCAATGTCGGCCGGACGCTGCGGCGCGGCTGGGATGCCCAGTTGAGCTGGCAGCCCAACGACCAGTGGCGGGCTTGGGGCTCGTATTCGCGCCAGAAAGCGGTCATCACCGTGGCCGACCCCAGCGCGCCGCAGACCCGTGGCCGGCAGATCGAGAACGTGCCGAACTGGCTGGCCAGTGCCGGCGTGGAGTACGCGCCGCGTGCGGACTGGAGCTTCAGCGCATGGGGCAACGGGCAAGGCGATTACTTCGTGGAACGCACCAATGCGCTGGGCCGTCATGGCGGCTACGTGCTGGTCAACCTGAGCGCGACCTACCATGCGGATGAGCGTAACCGCGTGGCCCTGCAGCTGAAGAACGCGACCGACCACTTCTATGTGTATGCCTGGTATGACAGCGGATCCTCCGGTTATTCACCCGGTGATGGACGCGCGCTCTACCTGAGCTGGACACGGGATATCTGACATGCAGACCACGCCTTCTCCACGGCCGACTGATCGCTGGCGCTTCCATCGCGCGGTGTGGCGGTGGCACTTCTATGCGGGCCTGTTCGTGCTGCCGTTCATCGCATGGCTGGCGGTGACCGGCGTGGCGTATCTGTACCAGAAACCGATCGACCGCTGGATCCACCACGATCTGAAAGTGGTGGAACCCGCGCACGGCATGCCCACATCAGCGAGTGCCCAGATCGCCGCCGTTGAAGCCATCGCAGCAGGAAGAACGTTCCGTTACACCCTGCCCGAGCGCGCCGATGGCAGCGTGGAAATCGGCGTGCAGCAGGCCGATGGAGCGCGCGATGTGTACTACGTCGCCCCCGGCACCGCGCGCGTGCTGGGCTCGCTGCCGGACAAGGGCACGTTCTCCGGCGTGGTACGCCGGCTGCACAGCCTGGATCTGATCGGAAACCGGGCCAGCGCGTTGATCGAAATCGCCGCGGGTTGGGCGATCCTGCTGGTGATCACCGGGGTTTTCCTGTGGTGGCCGCGCGGGCAGCGTGGCGGCCTCACCCGCGTGCGCGGGCGACCTGCACAGCGCCTGTTCTGGCGTGACCTGCATGCGGTGACCGGCGTCTGGGTGGGTGCGGTGCTGCTGTTCCTGGCCCTGACCGGCATGCCGTGGTCACTGGTCTGGGGCAAGCAGGTCAACGTCTGGGCAAACGGCCACAATTCTGGTTACCCGGCGGGCATGCGGGTGGACGTGCCGATGTCCGACCAGCGCCTGGCCGATACCACCGTCCCCAGCTGGTCGATGGAGCAGGCAAGGCTGCCGACCTCGCACCACGCCCCTGCACGGCACGCCGCGCCGCCACCGCAGCAGGCGCACGAGGGCCATGAAGGCCACGGCGGCATGGTGCCCGGAGATCTTTCGCCGCAGCCCGGGGCCATCGGCATCGATGCCGCGCTGGAGCGCTTCAACGGGCTGGGCATGGCACGCGGTTACAGCGTGGCACTGCCGCGTGGCGCGATGGGGGTGTACTCCGCATCGGTCTATCCCGAGCAGGTCAGCCTGCAACGCGTGGTGCACATGGACCAGTACAGTGGCCGCATCCTGCTGGACATGGGCTACGCCGACTATGGCGCGCTGGGCCGTGGACTGGAATGGGGCATCAACGTGCACCTCGGCCAGCAATACGGCACCTTCAACCGGCTGGTGCTGCTGATGGCCTGCGCGGCAATCTTCCTGCTGTGCGTGAGCGGCGCGGTGATGTGGTGGAAACGCCGTCCCGCCGGTGGCATCGGCATCCCTCCCCTGCCGCACGCGAAACGCACGGTCGCCATCGTGTTCGCGCTGCTGTGCATCGGCGGCATCCTGTTCCCGCTGATGGGGCTGTCGCTGCTGGTCATCGGCGTGCTCGATTTCATCCTGACCCGCGGCTGGCGCAGCAGCTAGCGGCGAAACGCCGCTTCCCGCGGCCCCTCGTCGAAGCACGAGATCAGCAGTTCGGTCAGCGCCCGCACCTTCAGCGAAGGGTGCGGGCCCGGCGGACGGATCACATAGATTCCCGCTGTCGGCGGCGGATAACGCGGCATCACCGGCACCAGCGTGCCGGCGTCCAGGTACGGCTGGGTGAGTCCATCGGGCAGCCAGGCGATGCCCAGTCCCGCCACCGCCGCGGCAATCAGCGCGGTACCGTTGTCGGCCTTGAAGCGCCCACGCGGGTGCACGGTCACCACGGCATCGCCATCGCTGAACTGCCAGGCTTCGGTGCCCTGCATCAACGCCTCGTGGGCCAACAGTTCGTCCGGCGTTTCCGGCGCGCCATGCGCCGCCACATACGCTGGACTAGCGACAAGCTTCCCGTACAGTGGCCCCACGCAGCGGGCGACCAGGTTGGAATCGGGCAGGTAACCCACGCGGATCGCGCAGTCGAAACCCTCCGCCACCAGGTCCGCGAAGCGGTCGCTGTAGGACGCGTGCACATGCAGTTGTGGATGGCGCCGCGCCATCTCGGCGAACACTGAAGCGAAGTGGGTCGGTCCGAAAGTCAGCGGAGCGGCAACCCGCAGGCGCCCGCGCAGATCACCGCTGGGCAGGATCGCATCGCGCGCCGCATCGATCTCCGCGCAGGCCTTGGCGGCGTGATCTCGGAACGTCGCGCCGGCTTCGGTCAGCGCCGCACCGCGCGTGGTGCGCGCCAGCAGCTGCACCCCCAGCTCCGCCTCCAGCCGGGCCAGCCGCCGGCTGACGATCGACTTGGACACATTCAACCGGCGCGCGGCAGGCGAAACGCCACCTGCGTTGGCCACTTCCACGAACGTGCGCAGTTCTTCGATATCCACCGTGACCTCCCGGATCCACTCGCCAGCCTGACACACGCCGGGCCCGTCCCGCGTTCCTCATTGTGCGACACAGCTTGGCAGTAAAGGGTTCTACCGCCCCGGACGGGGGGATGACAAGGTTCGGGTTCGCTGCACACCCCTCGACAACAGGATCACTCCATGACCTTCCGCAACGGCCTTTCCTCGCTGCTCCGCCCTGAAGATTCCGTGCTGGTCCTCATCGACCACCAGCCCTACCAGCTGGCGAACCTCAACAGCCACGACCCGCATGCCGTGGTGAACAACGCGACCGCGCTGGCCAAGGCAGCCAAGGCTTTCAAGGTGCCGACCATCCTGACCAGCGTCATCGCCGACCGCGGTGGACTGATCTTCCCGCACATCACCGATGTTTTCCCCGGCCAGGAGGTCATCGACCGCACCTTCATCAATACCTGGGAAGACCCGAAGGTGGTCGATGCGGTAAAGGCCACCGGCCGCAAGCAGCTGATCATCGCTGGCCTGTGGACCGAAATCTGCGTGGCGATGCCGGTGATCCAGGCGCTGGGCGAAGGCTGGGATGTCACCGTGATCACCGATGCCTCCGGCGCGGTTTCGGTCGAGGCCCACCAGGTGGCGATCCAACGCATGATCGCGGCCGGCGCCAACATGATGACCTGGATGGCACTGGCCGCCGAATGGCAGCGCGACTGGGCACGTACCGAGCACGCAGCCGAACTGACCGAAGTGCTGAAGCAGCACGCCACCGGCAGCGGAATCGCCTACCTGTGGGAACAGCAGCTGCTCAACACGCCGGTGCCGCCGAGCGCAGGCTGATACTCCGCGATCCGATCCGGGAACCGGGTAGCGCCGAGCCATGCTCGGCGAGCGCGCAGCGCTACATTGCTAAAAAAAATGCCCGGCATGGCCGGGCATTTTGTGCAGAGCGTGACGACCAACGGTCGTCACCCACCGTGATTACTTGATCAGGCGCAGGGTGAACGGGTAGCGGTAGGCTTCGCCGTTGTTGGACTTCACTGCGGCGATGATGCAGAACACCACGTTCAACACGCCGACCACCGGCATCAGCAGGGCGCCGATGAAAACGATCATCAGCACCACGCAGATCGCCATGGCGATGGCGATGGTGATCTGGAAGTTCAGCGCTTCCTTGGCCTGGTCGGTGACGAACGCCTTGCTGGCGTCGTCCTTGTTGATCAGCCAGATCACCAGCGCGCCGATGAACCAGGTGAAGATGCCCAGCAGGTGCGCGGCCAGTGCCATGGTGCGCTGGTCGGCCGGGGCCGGCTCCACGCTGGACGGCGGCGGCGGCGGGGCGGTGACGTTGTCGAATTCGCTCACGGAAAACTCCTTTTAAGGTATAGGGTCGGCGCGACCCACTCCCCGTGGGCCGTCGCAGCCCGGCAAGAGTACGCCAATAACGACGTCAGTCGTTACCGGCCACCGTCATTTTGCCGATCAACAGCGAGCCGATGGCGATATGCGAACGCACGTCCACGTCGCTGCCGATCGCCTCGATGGACTGGAACATGTCGCGCAGATTGCCGGCGATGGTAATGCCGTCCACCGGGTACAGGATTTCCCCGTTCTCCACGCGGAAGCCGCCGGCACCACGCGAGTAATCGCCGGTCACGCCGTTGACGCCCTGCCCCATCAGCTCGGTCACCAGCAGGCCGTTGCCCATCTGCCGGGCGATGGCATGCAGGTCCAGCCCCGGTGCGCTGGCGGCCACCTGCAGGTTGTGCACGCCACCGGCGTTGGCGGTGGTCTGCAGGCCCAGCTTGCGCGCCGAATAACTGCCCAGGATGTAGCGCTGCAGCACGCCATCGCGCACGATCGCCGAGGTCCGGGTCGCCACGCCGTCGCCATCGAAGGCGGCCGAGCGGCGGCCACGACGCAGGTGCGGCAGCTCGTCGATCTGCATCCATGCCGGGAACAGGGAAGTGCCCAGGCTGTCCAGCAGGAAGCTGGACTGGCGGTACAGCGCGCCGCCCGAAATCGCCGACAGCAGGTGGCCGACCAGGCTGCGCGCCACTTCCGGGGCGAACAGCACCGGCATGCTGCTGGTGGCCATCGAACGCGGCTGCAGCCGGGCGATGGTGCGCTCGGCGGCCCTGCGTCCCACTGCGGCCGGGTCCTCCAGATCCTCCCGCGCCAGCGCGCTGGTGTACCAGCCATCGCGCTGCATGCCGTCGCCGTGGCCGGCAATCAGCGCCACGCTGATTGAATGGTGAGTGCCGCGCTCGCGGCCGAAGAAGCCGTGCGAGTTGGCATACACCGACAGGCTCTGCCCGGTCGATGCCGAGGCGCCATCGGTGTTGCTGATGCGCGCATCGCTGTCGCGGCCGGCCGCCTCACAGGCCAGCGCCAGGTCGATGGCCTGGTCGGCCTGCAGCGCCCATGGGTGCCAGCTGTCCAGTTCCGGGAATTCGCGGGCCATCAGCTCGGCGTCGGCCAGCCCGGCGGCGGCATCGTCTTCGGTATGCCGGGCGATCGCGCAGGCCTGCTCCACCGTGGCCACCAGGCTGGATGGCTGCAGGTCGGCGGTGCTGGCACTGCCCTTGCGCTTGCCGAAGTAGACGGTGACCGCGATCCCCCGGTCGGCGGTGGATTCAACCGTCTCCACCTCGCCCAGGCGCACGTTCACGTCCAACCCGCGGTCCTCGCTGCAGGACACTTCAGCCTGGCTGGCGCCCAGCCGGCGGGCGTGGTCCAGCAGCTGCTGGGAGATATCGGCCAGCTGTTCCAGCCGGGCCTCGGTGCCAGCGGCAGCGGCCGCTTCAGGGGCGATGACGTTCAATGCTTTATCCTGTACAGGTTGGGCCCGGCACTGCGCCGGGCGACGTATTTACGAAAGTAGGAAAGACGATGCGCGGACGCGACGAAGAAACCGGTGAATTCCACGATAAAAGCCGCAAACAGAAGCGCAACGAAGCGCTGGACGTGCTTGCGCTGGGCGAAAAGCTGGTTTCGCTGACTCCTGCACAGCTTGCCCGCCTGCCGGTGCCGGAAGACCTGCTCCCGCACATCGCCGAATGCAAGCGGATCACCGCCCACATCGCGCACAAGCGGCAGCTGGCATTCCTGGCCAAGCACATGCGGCGCGAGGAAGAGTCCACGCTGGATGCCATCCGCGAAGCGCTGGACGCCAACAGCGATACCGGCCGCCGCGAAGTGGCGATGATGCACCGGGCCGAAGACTGGCGCGAAAAGCTGATGAGCGATGGCGACGCCGCGTTGTCCAAGCTGCTGGACGAATACCCGCAGGCCGATCGCCAGGAGCTGCGCACGCTGGTGCGCAACGCCCAGGCCGAGAAAGCCAAGAACAAGCCGCCGCGCGCCTACCGGGAAATCTTCCAGGTGCTGCGTACGCTGATGCTGCCGGCCGCGCTGGGGCTGATCGTGGCCGACAGCGGCGAAGACGCCGAAGCGGTGGAAGACGACGCGGACGACAGCCAGGACTGAGGCCTGCACTGCCGCGAAAGCCGCCGAGCATGGCTCGGCGCTACCTGCCTGCACTGCCGGGAAAGCCGCCGAGCATGGCTCGGCGCTACCGGGCCGGGATACCGCCGGGAAGCGCGCGGCGCCACCGGGCAGGGGCACCGCTGGCATCACGCCTGGGTGCCACCTACGGTGAGTCCATCGATCAGCAGCGACGGCTGGCCCACGCCGACCGGTACGCTCTGGCCATCCTTGCCGCAGATGCCGACGCCCTGGTCCAGCGCCAGGTCATTGCCGATCATGCGCACCTTTTGCATGGTTTCCGGCCCGTTGCCGATGATCGTGGCGCCCTTCACCGGCGCGGTGATGCGGCCGTCTTCGATCAGGTAGGCCTCGGTGGCCGAAAACACGTATTTGCCGCTGGTGATGTCGACCTGGCCGCCACCGAAGTTCACCGCGTACAGGCCCTTCTTCACCGAGCGGATCATTTCCTGTGGGTCATGCTCGCCGGCGCGCATGTAGGTGTTGGTCATGCGCGGCATGGTCAGGTGGGCGAACGACTCACGGCGACCGTTGCCGGTCGGCGCCATGCCCATCAGGCGCGCGTTGAGTGAGTCCTGCATGTAGCCGACCAGGATGCCGTCTTCGATCAGGGTCGTGCACTGGGTGCGCTGGCCTTCGTCATCGATGTTGAGCGAGCCGCGCAGGCCTTCCAGCGTGCCGTCATCGACGATGGTCACCCCCGGCGAGGCCACCCGCTCGCCCAGGCGACCGGCATATACGCTGGTGCCCTTGCGGTTGAAGTCGCCTTCCAGGCCATGGCCGACCGCTTCGTGCAGCAGCACGCCCGGCCAGCCCGGGCCGAGCACCACCGGCATCACACCGGCCGGTGCGGGTACCGCGTCCAGGTTCACCAGCGCCTGCCGCAGCGCTTCGCGGGCGAAGGCTTCCGGACGGCCGCTGGCGAACAGTTCGGTGTAGTCATAGCGACCACCACCACCGGAATAACCCGATTCGCGACGGCCGTTGTGCTCCACGATCACCTGCACGTTCAAGCGCACCAGCGGGCGGATGTCCGCACCCAGCACGCCGTCGCTGCGGGCGATCAGGATGGTGTCCACGCCGCCGGACAGGCTCACCATCACCTGCTTCACGCGCGGGTCGGCGGCACGCAGGTAGGCGTCCAGGCGCTTGAGCACTTCCACCTTGGCTTCGTTGCCCATGCTGTCCACCGGATCCAGCGCCGGGTACAGCGCGCGCGCATCGCCGCGCAGCAGCGACTTGCCGGTCTGCGCCCCACCCTCGCGGGAGATCGCGCGGGCCGATTGCGCGGCGTTGGACAGCGCATCGCGGTGGATGTCATCGGAGTAGGCGAAGCCGGTCTTCTCACCGGAAATCGCGCGCACGCCGACACCCTGTTCGATGGAATGCGCACCGTCCTTGACGATGCCGTCCTCCACACTCCAGCTTTCGCGGCGGGCGTGCTGGAAGTACAGGTCACCGAAGTCGATGCCCGGGCCCAGCAGGTGGCCGAAGGTGTTTTCCAAGGTGCCGGCGTCCAGCCCGGCGGGCTGCAACAGGCGGTCGGTGGCGAGGGTGAGGGCGTTATCGGTCATGGTATTCAATCTGGGGGCGAAACGCGGCCATGGCAAGCCGCGTCATGCTGGGAGGAGAGCCGGCGCGCTCAGCGCGCGGTCGGCTTGGGCGGCGGGGGTACGGACGCATCGCGCTCCACCACCTCCACTTTCGGGTCTTTCCAGGGGCCGGTGACGCGGTAGGTTTTGGCGCCGATTTCGCCCAGCGGCTTGGACAGCACCGCATTGGTGGCCGCGCCCAATGCCGCGCCCACCGGGCCGCCGGCCACTGCACCCACCACCGTCAGCAGGTTGCCCGAGCGCGGGTTGACGTCGATGGTCTGGTCGAACTGCTGCGCGCGCAGGTCGGTCCGGCCGCGGATGCGGATGTTGGCGGCCGGCCCTTCGATCATCACCTTGTCGGTGGTGGCCGATCCATCGGCGAAGGCCAGCGTGCCGGCGATCTGGTTGAACGCAAAGCCCTTGGAGAAGAAGTCGCGGAAGTCCAGCATCAGCCGGCGCGGCAGCTGGGTGATGCTCAGCAGGCCCAGCACGCGCCCCGCACCGGGCTCCAGTTCCAGCAGCTGGCCGTTGCGTGCATCGACCTTCATGCTGCCCTGCAGGTTGCCCAGCTGGAAGTCCGACGGACCGCCGGCCCAGCCGGCCTGCAGGTCGATGCTGCCCTGCCCGCCGCGCAGCTGGCCGCCATAATCCAGGTCACGCAGCAGGTCGCCGAGGTCTTCGCTGCGCACCTGCGCGGTGAGGTCCGTACGCGCCGCAGGCCCCTTGCCCAGCCAGTTGCCACGCACGTCGATGGCCTGTTTCGGCGAACGGAAATCCAGCTGCTGTACGCGCAGCCCGTTGGCGACCGGCTGGGTGCGTACCACCGCCTGGCCGAGGTTGATCTTGCCGAACTGCAGGTCGGCGATATCCAGCGACAGCGGCGGAATGGCGGCCGGATCGGTGTCGTTGGCGCTGGCCTGCACGCGCGCGGCCATCACCTGGCCATCGGGCATCACGATCGGCGCCCCATCGCGCGGACGCCGCTGCACCGGGCCCGGCAGCGATTTCCAGTGCACGCGCTGCAGGGTGCCGCTGATGGTGCCGCCGCTCGCGTTGGGCACCTGCAGCTGGCCGGCCAGCGACGGCCCCTCCAGGCGTACGTCGAGGTGCTGGGCGGTCGGCCGCAGCTGCAGGCGGGTCTGTTCGAACACCCCGCCGATCAACAGCAGCTGGGCCACCTGCACATCCACCGAACGCAGCGGCATCGGGTCGCTGGGGGGGCCAGCGTCCTTGCCATCGCCGGCCGAACCACGCGCCAGGGATATCCATTCCAGCGCATCCAGCGAGCCGCTGCGGCCATTGACCGCCAGCCCGCTGGCCGGCGGGTCGCGGTCCACCCGCGCGCTGCCCAGCGTGACCTGCACCCCGGTCTGGCCCTGCTGGGTGCGCGCAGCCAGTGCCAGGCGTTCGCCGAAGGCCACGTCGATGCGGCCATCGCCCATCGGCAGCTGCGCCGCCACGCGGGTATCCAGCGCCTCGGCGGCCGGCTTGTCCAAGGGCGCCGGCAGGCTCAGCGTAGTGCCCACCAGGTTGGACTGCAGGTGCAGGCGTGCCGGCGGAGTCGGCGCTGCCTGGCCGCCCGCAGACGGCGCCGCAGCCACCGCCTTGGGCATGTCCACGCCGATTTTCCAGTCCGAACGGCCTTCGATATAGGGCTTCAGCCACGCCATTTCCGGAGCGCGGTCCAGCAGCGTGCCGGCGTCCAGGTTGGCATCCAGCTCCGATTCGAAGGCCAGCTGCGGATCACGCACGAAGCCGCCGGCGCGCAGGCTCAACGTACCCGGCGCGCCGAGGTGGCGCACGCTGAGGTTGTCGGCACCGAAGCCGCCACCGGCGTACTTCGCGCTGCCGCGCACGTCCTCGAAATCCAGCGCATAGCGCTTGTCGGACAGCTTCACCCCGTCCAGTGCCACGCTGCCCTGCAGGTGCCCGGGCTGGCCGGGATGCAGCGGCTGCAGCAGGTCGAAATCCACGTTGGCCGGACCGCTGGCGCTGAGTGCATCCAGGGTGTCGCCGTACTGGCCGTGCAGCGGGCTGCGCCGCAGCATCGCCAACAACCGGCTGGCTTCGCTGCGGCTCTGCGCGCGCACGTACAGCGGCGTCTGGCCGAAATCTTCGATGCCGGCTTCCATCGCATCCACGTTGACGCCGGCCAGGTCGCCGCGGCCCTTGAGCGAGAAGCCCGGGCCGATGAAGGCGATCTCCGCATCCACCTGGGTCATGTCCGGCCAGGTCTTCTGGAACCGGATGGTGCCGTCCTCGATATGCCCGGTGGCCTCGAAACGGCCGTTGTTGCGGTCGAACGGCCAGTCATCCAGATCACCGGTGACCAGCCCGATGCCGTTGCGCACGCGCCCGGACTGCAGCGCGGTATCCAGCCAATCGCGCGCGTTGGCGCTCATCTTCGAACGGATCCAGAAGCGCTTGGCGGCGGTCATCGGCACATCGTCGATCTTCGCCGCCAGCTGCATCCACGGCCGCGTGCCGTCGCCCTGGAACCACAACCCGCCGCGCAGGTCGGCCGCGTAATCGGTGCCCTGCACGCGCAGCGCCGGGGTGCCGATGCGCCAGCCACCGGCTTCGTCGTGCCAGCCCACCACTTCACCGGCCAGGCGCACGTCATGGCGCACGCCGAAGCCCTTGGGCCAGTCGAACTGCAGTTGCTGCTGCGGCTGCAACTGCAGTGAAAAACCTTCGGCGTCGCCCTGGAAGCGGCCACCCACGCCGGCCAGTCCCGGCCCGCCGTCCACGCTGGAAAACGCCAGCGTTTCCAGATCGCCCTGCACCCACAGCGCACCGTTGCGTTCGCCGCGGGCCTGCAGCGAACGCACGCGCACCTGCGGGTGGGCGCGGTACAGCCAGTCACGCAGACCGGCATCGACCCGATCGGTCAGTGCCAGTCCGCGCAGCAACACATTGCCATCCACGTTGTCGGCGACCAGCGCCATGTGCTGCCCGGCACCGACCAGCAGGCCGTCCAGCACCTGTTCGCGGCCATCGGCACGCACCCGCAGCAGGGGCGCTTGTGCGCGCCAGCCACCTTCGCTGTAACGCCAGCGCGCGCGCATCTGCAGGCGTTCCACCTCCAGCGTCGGCCGCGCCACGTGGGCCGTGGGCGCGCCGGACAGGTGCAGCGCGGACAGGTCCGAATCAGTGGTGACCATCACCGGGCGGAAATCACGCAGGGCGGCCCACGCGTTGAGTTCGCCGCGGCCCTGTAGTACCTGCACGCCGGCGCCGGACAGCAGCGACGACCACGCCTGCAGGTCCACCGGATCCCCGCCCAGCCAGGCCTCGCCATTGCCAAGGCGGCGGTCCACGTCCAGCACCGCCGACAACGGCAGTGCATCTTCATTGGCCCATGCCCGCACGCCGACGCGCAGGCGGTCACCGTTGACCCGCAGCCGCACGTCCAGCCGCGGCAGGGTCGCCTGCAGCCCCAGTGACGGTGCATCGACCGTCAGGCGGCCGCGTTCGACCTGCAGCTCGCCAAGACGCCGCAGCGACTCCAGCGGATCACTGCCCGGCCGGCTCGGCAGGCCGCGCACGCTCCAGCGTCCATCGTCGGCACGCTGCAGGGTCAGCGCCAGCCCCCGCAGGCGCAGTTCGGTCAACGAACGCCCTGGCAGCAGGCCGGCGTACATCGCCACCTGCACTTCGGCCTGGCCTACGCGCAGGCCATCGCCGGCCCCGATACGCAGGCCGTCAAGCTGCAACAGCGGACCACGCCGCGTCCACTGCGCTTTCAGGTCATCGAAGCGCACCGGTTGGCCGGCACGTGCGGTCAACCAGGCGGCAATCTGTTCCGGGTGGCGCTCAGCCAGCGGCAGCAGCTGGCTGAAGGTACCGACCAGCAACGCCACCGCCACCAGAGTGATGGCGGACGCGTACAGGGCAAGACGGCGGATCCTTCGCAGTCGCAGGCGCGGCGGCGCGCTCATCGGCCCTGGCCGGCAACCGGCCGGTAAAGATCAGAGCAGGACCACATCGAATTGTTCCTGCAGGTACTGGTCGTCCGCCTGGAAGCGGATGCTCTTGCCCAGGAATTCTTCCAGTTCGGCAACGGCCGTGGATTCCTCGTCGGTTATGCGGGCCACCACCTTCGACGAGGCGATCACCAGCAGGCGCGCCGCTTCGAACTGGCGCACCGCACGGGTGATCTCGCGGAAGATTTCGTAGGTGACCGTCTCGGTGGTCTTGATGCTGCCACGGCCACTGCATTGCGGACAGGTTTCCGACAGCTGGCGCTCCAGGCTTTCCACGGTGCGCTTGCGCGTCATCTCCACCAGACCCAGCGGCGAGAAGTCGTAGACAGTGGTCTTGGCATGGTCGCGGGCCAGTGCTTTTTCCAGCGTGCGCAGCACCTGGCGACGGTGCTCGGCGTCCACCATGTCGATGAAATCGATGATGATGATGCCGCCGAGGTTGCGCAGGCGCAGCTGCCTGGCAACGGCCTGCGCCGCTTCCAGGTTGGTGCGGTAAACGGTTTCTTCCAGGTTGCGCTGGCCGACGAACGAACCGGTGTTGACGTCGATGGTGGTCATCGCTTCGGTCTGGTCGATCACCAGGTAGCCGCCGGATTTCAGCGGCACCTGCTTGTCCAGCGCGCGACCGATCTCGTCCTCCACGCCGAACATGTCGAAGATCGGACGGTCGCCGGCGTACAGCTCCAGCTTCTCGGCCAGCACCGGCATGTACTTGGCCACGAAGGCCTGCAGCTGCACGAAGGTTTCCTTGGAGTCGACCTTCACCTTGTCCACGTCCTTGCGGATCAGGTCGCGCACCGAACGCAGCGGCAGGCTGAGGTCTTCATAGATCACGCTGCACGAAGCGGCTTCGCGGCCACGCCGCTCGACCACGTTCCATACCCGCGACAGGTACGCCACGTCTTCGGCAATCGCCTCGGCCGGCTGGCCTTCGGCGTTGGTGCGCACGATGTAACCGTAGCCGCCGTGCTGGGCCGACAGTTCGGTGACCAGCGCCTTCAGGCGTGCGCGCTCGCCTTCGTCTTCGATGCGCGCAGAAACGCCGACCACCTTCGACTGCGGCAGCAGCACCATGTAACGCGAGGGGATGCTGATCTGGGTGGTCAGGCGCGCGCCCTTGGTGCCGATCGGGTCCTTGACCACCTGCACCACGATGTCCTGGCCGTCACGCAGCAGCTCCACGATGGGCACGCTGGAGGGCGGTGGCAAGGTGGTGCCATCGGTGTCCGGGCTGGCCACCGGGGCCGGCCGCACCACGTCGTTGGCGTGCAGGAACGCGGCGCGCTCCAGCCCCACTTCAACGAACGCGGCCTGCATGCCGGGCATCACCCGCTGCACTTTTCCCTTGTAGATGTTGCCAACCACCCCGCGGCGCCAGCCACGTTCGATGTGCAGCTCCTGCAGCATGCCGTTCTCGATCACCGCCACCCGGGTTTCGCGGGGGGTCACGTTGACCAGTATTTCTTCAGACATGTACGGCAGCCTCCGTGGCGGCAACAGGGTAGGAAGGCAAGCCCGCGCCGGCCAGCAGCCGGTCGGTCTGGTACAGCGGCAATCCCATCACGCCGGAATAGCTCCCGGCCAGATGGGTGATGAAGCGCTCTGCTTCTCCCTGGATGGCATATGCACCGGCCTTGCCGAACGGCTCGCCGGTGGCTACATAGGCGGCGATGCGGGCATCATCCAGCGCCGCGAAGGTCACCTCGGACACCACCAGGTCCACCGACAGGCCGCCGGCAGAAGCCAGCACCACGGCGGTCATCACCTGGTGGGTGCGGCCGGACAGCGCGGCCAGCATGGCGGCGGCATCCTCGGCATCAGCCGGTTTGCCGAACACGCGCTCACCCAGCACCACTTCGGTATCCGACCCGACCACCACCGCTTCGGGATCGGCGGCCAGCATGTGGGCGAGTCCGGCGCGGGCCTTGTCGGCGGCTACGCGCTGCACGTAATCGCGCGGCGTTTCGCCAGCAGCGCGCACTTCGGCCACGTCCAGGTCCAGGGTCTGGAACGGACGGCCAAGGCGGGCAAGCAATTCACTGCGGCGGGGGGAGCGGGAGGCAAGATAGAGCATCGACACAGCATACCCTGCGCGCACGGCCTGAATCGCAGGCAACCTGCCGCGGTCATGCGCAACCCCGTTCCGGCTCACAACGCGTTCATCCCCTCGCCAGCAACCTCGATGGCCTTCAAGGAGATATCCATGCGTCACCCTGTCCTCTCGCCCCTGCTGCTCGCCCTGTCCCTCGCCCTGGGAGCTTCCGTGACCGCTCAAGCCGCCGTACCGGCCCCTGCCATCGCCCCGGTGGAAGGCACCCTGCTCAACGTATCGGCCAACGCCGAAGCCAGCCGCGTGCCGGACATCGCCACGCTTTCCGCCGGCGTGGTTACCCAGGCCGTGGACGGCAACACCGCCATGCGCGAGAACGCGCAGAAGATGGACACGGTGCTGGCCGCGATCAAGGCCGCCGGCATCGCCGAGCGCGACGTGCAGACCAGCGGAGTGAACCTGAGCCCGCAGTATCGCTACGCCGAAAACGAGGCACCGAAGATCACCGGCTACCAGGCCAGCAACACCGTCAGCCTGAAGGTGCGTGACATCGCCAAGCTGGGCAAGGTGCTGGACGCGCTGGCCGCACAGGGCGCCAACCAGATCAACGGCCCCAGCTTCGAGATCGACCAACCGGAGCCGGTGTATGACGAAGCCCGCCTGGCCGCGCTGAAGAAGGCACAGGCCCGTGCGCAGACCTACGCCAAGTCGCTGGGCCTGCAGGTGCGCCGCATCGTCAGCATCTCCGAAAGCAGCGGTGGCGGCTTCCGCCCGGTGATGATGCGCGCGGCCGCCGCGCCGATGGCCGCCGACATGGCCAGCACCCCGGTGGCCGCCGGTGAAACCACCGTATCGGTGAACCTGGACGTGGTGTTCGAACTGGGCCGCTGAGCCGGCGTGGGGCGGGCGACGACCGCTTTTGGTGGGTGACGACCGTTGGTCGTCACTACGCAGCACCCCCGCTTTACCTGACTGCTGACAAAACGAACGCGCCTGCCCCGCTGGGCAGGCCGCGCTTCCCGCGCTATTGCTGGTCCACCGGCACCCACCGGCCCCGATGACGTCCCCCTGCTGGCTTGCATGGAGGTGAACCATGGTTCGTACGTACCCGGTAGTCCCGCTCCGCTTCGACCCCGCCCGCATCGCTGCATGGAGCACCGCCATCGCGCTGCACGTGCTGGCCTTCATGCTGCTGGTCATCCCCGCCGCCTACGTGGCTGCCCCCCTGCCACGTGAGGCCCCGCAGATCCGCTGGATCACCCCGGACAAGCCACTGCCGCCCACGCCGGTTCCGCCGGAAGTCGTCCAGCAGGTCGCACCGCCGCAGACCGTGGTGAAACCCCAGCCGACGCACCTGCCGACCCCCACCACCGTCACCGAACAGGTCCCGGCCTACGCCGTGCCCGCCGCCGAACCGCAGCCCGCCCCCGTTCCGAGCGTGCCCCTGCAGACCGCTACGCCTACCCGCAGCGGCCCTGGCGTACAGCTGCGGTACCGCTCCGCCCCGCCGCCGGCCTACCCCATCGCCGCCCTGCGTGGCCGTGAGCAGGGCACCGTCCTGCTGCGGGTGGAAGTCAGTGCCGAGGGCCGCCCCACTGCGGTTTCCATCGAACGCAGCAGCGGTTCGCGTGCGTTGGACCTTGCTGCGCGCCAGCAGGTGCTGCGCCAGTGGCGATTCGAACCGTCCATGCAGGACGGCGTGGCCACGTCCTCGGTGGGCCTGGTGCCGATCGAGTTCTCCTTGCCAGAGTAAGGCGCGACAGGGGGTGACGGATGTCACCCCCTGTCCTGCTTCCTGACGCACGTCACAAAGCGGTCCCGATTAAGCAAAATTTCACTCTTGCGTCACCTGAAAGAAACCTAGATTGGCGACATCGCGGGGCAAGGGGGCCTGCGGTAGGACACGCCACTACGTATTCCCAGTCAGGAGAGAGCTGTGAAATACCCGACCCTTCCACGTGCCAGCCGCCGCACGTCGCTTGCCACGTCCATCACCCACGTCCTTGCTGGCAGCGCCCTGCTGATCGCGGCCGCCGGATCCACCACGGCCTTCGCGCAGGACCCCGCCACCAATCTGGACCGGATCACCGTCACCGGCTCCAACATCCCGCGCACCAATACCGAAACCCCCTCGCCGGTACAGGTGGTCACCCGCCAAGAGATCGACCGTACCGGCAAGACCACGGTCGCCGAATACCTGCAGACCCTGACTTCGGACGGCTCCGGCTCCATCCCCAAGACCTTCGGCAACGGCTTCGCCGGCGGCGGCGCCGGCATTTCGCTGCGCGGCCTGGGCGCTGGTTCCACTCTGGTGCTGTTGAACGGACGGCGCATGGCCACCTATGGCCTGGCCGATGACGGACAGAAGGTCTTCACAGACCTCAGCACCATCCCGCTGGATGCCGTGGAGCGCGTGGAAGTCCTGAAGGACGGCGCGTCGGCGACCTATGGTTCGGACGCCATCGCCGGCGTGGTGAACATCATCCTGCGCAGTGACTTCGAAGGCGTGATCCTGCGCGGCTCCTATGGCTTGTCCGGCGACAGTGACGGCGATGCGCGCAAGGCCACTCTGACCGCCGGTACCGGCAATCTGTCCGAAGATGGCTGGAACGCCTTTGCCAGCATCGACGTGGGCAAGTCCGATGGCATCCGCGTAAGCGACCGCCGCAACCGCGACTGGATCGGCACCGGCGACCTGCGTCGCTGGGGCTACAGCGCCGGCGGCAGCCAGTTCCTTGGTGGCGCGATCACCGGCAACGGCAGCGGCGGCGGCAACTCGCCGACCGGCAGCATCTTCAACCCGACCACCGGCCTGCTGGAATCATTGCCCGGGTGTTCTGGCCTTTCCAGTGTCGCCCCGCAGGATCCAGGCGGCGGCTGCCTGTGGGACATGGCCGACTACCGTGACCTGAGCCCGGAAGAGAAGTACGTCAACGTATTCGGACGTGCGACCTTCGCCTTCAACGACAGCGCCGAAGCCTACGTGGAAATGGGCTACTCCAAGAAGGAAACCACCTTCAACAACACCCCCTCCAACGTGTCCGGGGCGTGGGGTTATCCCGGTGGCCCGGTCAACGCCAACAGCGGCCCCGGCGCCACCGTACTGGCGGTCGGGCATCCCGACAACCCGTACGGCGAACCGGTGCGCGTGCGCTACAACGCCTTCGACGTCGGCCCGCGCAAGACCAACAACGACAACGAGTTCATCCGCTTCCTGGCCGGGGTAAAGGGCACCTGGGGCGAATGGAGCTACGACACCGGCTACCTGCATTCGTCCACCAACCTGGTCAACAAGCGCGACGGCTTCCTGCGTTACAGCGCCGTGCAGTGCGTGCTGGGCGACCTGGCCTGCCCGGCCGGCACATGGAACATCGGTGCCGGCGCGGAAGGCAATCCGCAGAGCCTGTACGACTACATTTCCCCGACCATCCAGGCCACCGCCAAGAGCAGCCTGGACATGTTCGACTTCAAGGTGAACCGCTCGCTGATGGACCTGGCTGGCGGCCCGCTGGGCCTGGCGCTGGGCACCGAATGGCGTCGTACCACCAACAGCCTGTCGCCGCAGACGTACACCGATACCGGCGACATCATCGGCCTGGGCTTCTCCTCCTATGACGGTACCCAGAACGTCTACGCCGCGTATGCCGAGCTGGCCGCGCCGGTGCTGGAGTCGTTGGAACTGACCGCCGCCGCGCGCTATGACAAATACGAAAGCGGCGATGATTCGGTGACTCCGAAGGTGGGCTTCAAGTGGACCCCCATCGACTGGATCGCCGTGCGCGGTACGTATGCCGAAGGTTTCCGTGCACCGAACCCAGCCGAAAACGGCGACGGTGGCCTGGCCGCGTTCTCCAATGCGCTTGATCCGGTCCGCTGCCCGGGCGGCACACCGGCCCCGGGTGGTACCCAGGACGATTGCGGCCAGCAGCCGGTGGCGATCATCACCCGCCCCAACCCGCTGCTGGAAGCCGAAGAGTCCAAGAGCTACTCGCTGGGCATCGTGCTGCAGCCGACCCGCACCACGTCGATCACGGTGGACGCATGGCGTATCAAGCGCAGCAATGAAATCGCGCAGGGTTCGACGGCCGATGCCATCGCATCGGGCAACGTGCTGCGCGATACCGACCTGCTCAACGGCGTGCCGGGCACCGGCTCGATCCTGGCCATCAACACGAATTACGTGAATGCCAGTGCGTCGAAGGTGGAGGGTATCGATACCGATATCCGCCAGGACATCCCGCTGGGCACGGCGGGCGACCTGCGGCTGGACCTGCAGTGGAGCCATACCAGCAAGTTCGAGCGTACCGAGGGTGACACCACCCACGAATACGCCGGCACCCACGGCAACTGCGATGTCACCAACTGCATCGGCACGCCGAAGGACCGCATCAACTTCGGCGCCACCTGGAACTACCACGACTGGTCGGTCAGCGGCATCGTCAACTACATCAGTTCGATGGACAACCTGGCCGAAACCGGCGGCACCAAGGAAGACGACTGCCTGAACTTCCGCGCCGATGGCAGCCCGGCCCCGGGCAACTGCGAGGTCGCTTCGTTCACCACCTTCGATCTGTCGGCCAACTGGAAGGCGATGGATGGACTGGAGATCTTCGGTTCGGTGGCCAACGTGTTCGACCGCACCGCACCGCTGGATCCGGCCACTTACGGTGGCATCAACTACAACCCACTGCACTTCAGCGGCGCCATCGGCCGCTACTTCACGGTGGGCGCGAAGTACACGTTCAACTGATCCATTTCACTGCGTGATGTGACCAAGCCCGGGCCTCGTGCCCGGGCTTTTTTCTGGGCGCGCGCATCGGCCCGCGGTATGACTAACGGCGACGCGTGGATCGGAGGACGCGCGCGATGCACCCCAGCACGCACCCTGCCCCCACGCCCAGCAGCGCGCCGTGGCCGGGCGCGGCACCAAGCAGCCAGGCGAGCGGCATGCCCACGACCAAGCCGGCAAGGCCGAACCAGGCGACATCCCGATTTCGGGCCCGCTGACGCGAGGCCGCCGTCAATGCCGCGGAACGGTACTGTTGTGCCTGCAGGTGGGGGTCGAGCACCGCCTCTGCGATGGCGGCGGCTTGTTTTTTCTCCATGAGATACTGCTCCTGATGCCGATGCTGGCCGCTGAAGCCTACCGCCGAGCATGGCTCGGCGCTACCGGGGCAGGCACATGCGCTGGGTGACCTCATGGCTGGATTTCGGCGACCTACGGCGGCATCAACCACAACCCGCTGCAATTCAGTGGCGCCATCGGGCGTTACTTCACGGTGGGCGCGAAGTACACGTTCAACTGATCGGCTTCACTGTGTGAT
Source organism: Stenotrophomonas sp. CFBP 13724 (assembly GCF_014841975.1). Lineage (NCBI taxonomy): Bacteria > Pseudomonadati > Pseudomonadota > Gammaproteobacteria > Lysobacterales > Lysobacteraceae > Stenotrophomonas > Stenotrophomonas sp. CFBP 13724. Next base: position 730,868 of record NZ_JACYUW010000001.1, on the reverse strand, counting down.
GTGACCAAGCCCGGGCCTCGTGCCCGGCCTTTTTTCTGCACCCGAGGGCGCGTTGCTTGGTAGCGCCGGGCCATGCTCGGCGGAAACGTCCGTGGCTCCCGAGGGCCGCTCATCGACGTCGCCGGGAGCCTGTGGTTTCTGGCTGCGGCAGCCTACCGCCGAGCATGGCTCGGCGCTACCGGGGCGGGCACATCCGCCGCATTACCTCATGGCTGGATTTCGGCCAGTGCGCGGCGCAGCGGTGCGTCGGACACCTGGATCGGGCCATGGAAGGGCACGCTCATGTCCAGTACGAAATACACCGAGGTGGCGATCAACGCGGCGGACACCAGGAACATGCCGACCACCATCGGGTTATGCGGGGCGCGGTAACCGAAGCTGCCGTAGATCAGCGTCAACCATGCCATCAGCATCCAGATGATCAACCGCGGCACGCTGGCTTCGGACTGTTCGACGATGCTCCATCGCTGCAGCACGACGGTCTGGTACTGCTGTCGTGCATCGGCCAGCAGCCCCTCGTGGAAACGATCCGACGGTGCGATGCGGTCCAGCGCGCCACCGACCTGGTCCAGTGCGTTGGCCGCGGGGTCGTGATGATGGACGAGGGCGTCGTCGCTGCGCGCGGGATGGGCGATGGCGGTCTCGATGTACTCCCTGAGCCGCCGCCGGGTCTCCTCGGTTTCCACCCCGTACGTCCGCAGCGAGCGGTCGAACATGATCAGGCTGGTCGAAAAACCGTGCACGTTCGAATCGATGGTTTCAAAGGTATTCTTCGACGAATTGATCAGCAGGCCGAACACCAGCGAGGTCATCACCACGAAGATATTGGCCACCAACCGCAGGACCGTATTGGTTTCATCGTCGCGGTGCCGGGCCGAGAGCCGCGGATACAGGTACATCATGCCGATCGACGCCGCGCTCAGGCAGGTGAAGACGATACCCGCTGTGATGATTTCACCCATCGTAACGCTCCAGCCAAGGATGGACGCAGCATGCCACACAAAAAAAACCCGCATCTCGCGATGCGGGTTTTCAAAATGGCGCCCGAAGTTGGACTCGAACCAACGACCCCCTGATTAACAGTCAAGTGCTCTAACCGGCTGAGCTATTCGGGCAGACGACCAGTATAACGACTCTTCACGCGCGATGGTAGGGGTGGTTGGCCAACATCGCCGCGGCGCGATACAGCTGTTCGGCGACGACCAGGCGCACCAGCATGTGCGGCAGGGTCAATGGGCCGATCGACCATTTTTCATCCGCCAGCGCCGACACCTCCGACGAATGCCCCTCCGGCCCGCCGATCAGGAACGCCAGGTCCCTGCCCTGTCCGCGCCAGTGCTCCAGCCGCTGCGCCAACTGTTCCGAGCTGAGCTGTCGGCCGGGAACGTCCAGCGCCACCACGTAGGCATTCTTCGGCAGCGCGGCAATCACCCGCTTGCCTTCGTCATCGGTCGCACGGCGCGCATCGCGGCCCTTGCCACGCAGGCCCGGCTCGATCTCCACCAGCTCGAACGGCAGCCAGTGCGAGAGCCGCTTCTGGTATTCGGCAAAGCCCTGCGCCACCCAGCTGGGGGCGCGTTCACCGGTGGCGATCAGTCGCGCTTTCATCAGGCATCCTCATAACGTCCAACGGCGCCATCGGCGCCGTCGGGGTACACCACAGGCAGCAGGTCGGTCGATCAGACCTCGTCGTCCTGGCCTTCTTCTTCTTCATGCTGGCGACGCTGGTCACCCACCGTCCACAGGCGCTCCAGTGCATACAGTTCGCGCACGCGCGGCAGCATGACATGGACCACGACATCCCCCAGGTCGACCAGCACCCACTCGGCTTCGCGCTCGCCTTCAACACCCAGCGGCATCATGTCCAGCTTCTTGGCGAAGCGGACAACTTCCTCGGCGATGGACTTCACGTGACGCGACGAGGTGCCCGATGCGATCACGAAGTAATCGGCGACGCTGGACTTGCCACGTACGTCGATGGTGACCACGTCCTTGGCTTTCAGTTCTTCGGTCGCGTCGGTCACGCAGGCCAACAGCTGCTCCACGGAGGGCGGCGGGTTGGGCAGTTCGACCTTGATGGTCTGGGGTTGGGGCTGGTTGCTCAAAGCGGGTCGACTCGATAAACGTAGGGGGGATTATACGTGGGACCGGCGCGGGAGGCATTCACCGAGGGTCAGCAGCCGTAAAGCCGATGTTCGGCGATGTAATCAGCCACCGCCGGTGGCACCAGCGGCTGCCACGGCCCGCCGGCGGCGATGCGGGCGCGGACCTCGCTGGCCGACTCGCTGCGCAGCGGCTGATGCAGGCGCAGCACACGCCCTGCCGCTGCACCTTCAAGGTCCTTCGGCTGGTCGGTCCAGCGGCCGTGCAGTGCCTGGCCCAGCACGCCCTCCACCACCTGCGGCAAGCTGCTGCCGGGGCGCTCGGCGACGATGAAATGCGCCAGCCCGAACAGGTCCTGCCAGCGATGCCAGGTGGCGAGCGACAACAGGCTGTCCGCCCCCACCAGCCACGCCAGCGGCGTATCCGCGCCGAAGGCCTGCCGCAGTTCGGTCAGGGTATCCACGGTGTAGGACGGACGTTGCGGATGGCGGGCGGCGCGCTCCAGTTCGTAACGGTCCAGCAGCAATCCGGCTTCATCGGCAAGCGCCAGCTGCAGCATCCGGCAACGTTGCTCGGCGCTGGCGCCGGGTGCCGGACGGTGCGGTGGGTCGGCCGCCGGCAGCAGCCGTATCGGCAGGTTCAAGGCATCGCGTGCGGCTCGGGCAATGGCAAGATGCCCGTTGTGCACCGGATCGAACGTACCGCCGTAATAGATGCGAAGGCCCATGGCCAGCGCTCAGGCACGCGCCAGCAGGCGTACCGCGCGTGCTTCGGACACCGCCACCAGCAGGCGTTCCAGCGCCAGCCACGGATCGCCGTCGGCGCGCCCCTTGGCAATGCGGTCCACCAGCCCGGCTTCGGCAACGAAGCGCTCCCAACGCTTGGCTTCCGGGTGCCGCTGCAGCGCGCGCTTGTACGGCGCTTGGCGGGACTCCCAGATGCCGCGTGATTTCATTTCCGCGGCCAGGTTGCCGCCCCGCGCCTGCACCTGGGCCAATGCAGCGCCAGCCAGCAGTTCGCGGATGACGATCGGCATCAGGGCGGCCACCGCCTCGCCTTCGGCGCGCAGCCCGGCCACCATCCGCAGCACCGCGGTGGGCTGGCCGGAGAAAGTCGACTCCACCAGCCGGAACACGTCATAGCGGGCCGCATCGGCGACCAGCGCGTCCATCTTTTCCACGTCCAGCACCTGGCCGGATTCGACCAGCAGGGCCAGTTTGTCGATTTCCTGCGCGGCCGCCAGCAGGTTGCCTTCCACCCGCTCGGCCAGCCGCTGCACCGCTTGTGGATCGGCACGCAGGCCCTTGCCACGCAGGCGGCGCTCGATCCACTCAGGCAGCTCGTGCGGCTTGATCGCCCACGCTACCGAGATCACGCCGGCACGGCCCACGGCATCGGCCCACTTGCCCTGGTGCGACTTGCTCCATTCGTTGGCGGTGATCAACAGCACCACGTCCGGCGGCGGCGAGGCGCAGAAGTCACTGATGACCTCGGCACCCTCCTTGCCCGGCTTGCCATTGGGCAGACGCACTTCGATCAGGCGGCGTGCGCTGAACAGGCTCGGTGCGTTGAACCCGGCCTGCAGCCGTCCCCAGTCGAAATCGCGCCCATCGGCATCGAATACTTCGCGTTCGCTGATGCCCTCGGCGCGCGCTTTCGCCCGCACCGCATCGGCCGCTTCCAGAATGCGCAGGGTTTCAGGCCCGGCAATCAGGTAGACGGGCGCCAGCGGCTGCCCACCGGTGGCGCTGGCCAACTGCTCCGGGCGCAGTTCCATCCGGGTGCCGGCTCAGTCCTGCACCGGCGGGGCGGCCGGTTCGGGGACAGGCTTGGCGGTCGGGATGGTGGTCTTGATGGCGGGGACGCCGGCCGGCGCCGGGCCTGCCGGAATCGCCTGGCCGTCGACCGCCTCGACCGGGGCCGAAATGCTGCGGCCTTCGCGCAGTTCATTGCGCACCACGCTGTCGATGCGGCGGATGATCGAGGCCGACATTTCACGGCGCAGCTCATCAGCCAGGATCTCGCGCTCGGTGGTGGTACCGGTGGCGTCGGTCGGCGGGGACACGTAATCGCGCGACAGCTCGATCACCTGCTGCGGTACCAGTTCGCTGCCGTCTTCGCGGCGGAAGATGAAGATCACCGCGTAGCGCAGGCTGTATTCCTGCGCACGGCCCTGCGCGTCGATGGCGATCGGCAGGTCACCCCAGCGTTCGGACAGCACCTGCAGCTGCGCGGCCGGCGCGGTCGAGTCGTCGTCGGCCAAGGTCGCCCCGGAGGCCAGCAGGCTGCGTCGCAGCAGCTTGGCCAGCTCGCTGTAAGGTGCGGTCGAGACCACCTTCACTGCTGCCGTATCAGCCGGCAGCATCAGCTTGTTGCGCATGTGGAAGCCGCAACCGGCCAGGCCGAGGGCGAAGAGAAGGGCAAGCAGGATTCGGGTCATGGACACAGTCTGTAGTAGCCGGGCGGCTGCGGCAATACAGCCTGCCCGATGAGGCGTGAATGACGGTTGATCATCGGGGCCTGGGAAGGCGGTGACGACCAACGGTCGTCACCCACCAGGGCTGGGTGTCACCCACCGGCGCTTGGCGTCAGCCGGCGCGACCGGGGTCAGCCGACGACGATGTTCACGATCTTGCCGGGCACGATGATGATCTTGCGCACGGTCAGGCCCTCCATGAACTTGGCGGCGTTCGGTTCGGCCACCGCCAGGGCTTCGATCTGCTCGCGCGCCGCGTCGGCGGCGACCTCGATCGTGCCGCGCAGCTTGCCGTTGACCTGCACCGCCAGGGTCAGTGCATCGCGTACCAGGGCAGCTGGGTCGGCCTGCGGGAAGAGCTGGTCTTCCAGCAGCGTCTGGCCATGACCCAGCACCTGCCACAGCGCATGGCTGGCATGCGGGGTGATCGGGTTGAGCATCAGGACGATCGCCTGCAGGGCTTCGTGGCGCACCGCCCGGCCCTGCGGCGTGGCGTCATCGAACTTGGCCAGTGCATTCATCAGTTCCATTACCGCGGCAATGGCGGTGTTGAAGCTGTGGCGGCGGCCATAGTCGTCGCCGACCTTGCCGATGGTTTCATGGGTCTTGCGGCGCAGCGTCTTCTGGCCGGCGTCCAGCGCGGACACGTCCAGCGCCGGGGCCGCACCGTCGGCGGCATGCTTGTGCACCTGCGCCCACAACCGGCGCAGGAAGCGCGCCATGCCGTCCACGCCGGCTTCGTTCCACTCCAGCGACTGTTCCGGCGGTGCGGCGAACATCGAGAACAGGCGCACGGTGTCGGCGCCGTACTTGCCGACCATGGTCTGCGGGTCCACCCCGTTGTTCTTCGACTTGGACATCTTCTCCGTGCCGCCGACCACGACCGGCTGGCCGTCGGCCACCAGGGTGGCGCCGGTGATGCGGCCACGCTCGTCGCGCTGCACGTCCACGTCGGCCGGGTTGATCCAGTCCTTGGACCCGTCCGGGTTGGCGCGGTAGTAGGTTTCGGCAATCACCATGCCCTGGCACAGCAGGTTGCGCGCCGGCTCGTTGCTGTCCACCATCCGCGCGTCACGCAGCAGCTTGTGATAGAAGCGGAAGTACATCAGGTGCAGGATCGCGTGCTCGATGCCACCGATGTACTGGTCCACCGGCAGCCAGTAGTTGCCGCGCTTGTCCACCGCATCGCGGGCACCCGGGGACGTGTAGCGGGCGTAGTACCAGCTCGATTCCATGAAGGTATCGAAGGTGTCGGTCTCGCGCTCGGCCGCGCCGCCGCAGTCCGGACAGGTGGTCCTGCGCCATTCCGGATCGGTCTTGATCGGCGAACCGGTGCCCGAGAAGGCCACGTTTTCCGGCAATACCACCGGCAGCTGCTCTTCCGGCACCGGCACCGCGCCGCACTTGTCGCAGTAGATCACCGGAATCGGGCAGCCCCAGTAACGCTGGCGGCTTACACCCCAGTCGCGCAGGCGGTAGTTCACGCGGCGCTGGCCCTGGGCCTTGCGCTCGAAGCGTTCGGCCAAGGCTTCGAAGGCGCCCTGGAAATCCAGGCCATCGAACTCGCCGGAATTGACCAGCTCGCTTTCGCGGCTCTTGTCGCTGTACCAGTCCTGCCAACGGCTGGCGTCGTACGCGGTTTCGTCCTTGCGCAGCGATTTCAGTGCGATGACCTGGCGGATCGGCAGGCCATACTTGTTGGCGAATTCGTTGTCGCGCTGGTCATGGCCCGGCACGGCCATCACAGCGCCGGTGCCGTAGCCCATCAGCACGAAGTTGGCCACCCACACCGGCACCTGCTCGCCGGTCACTGGATGGATGGCCTTCAGGCCGGTATCCATGCCGCGCTTTTCCTGGGTTTCCAGTTCCGCCTCGGACACCCCGCCCTGCTTCAGCCCGGCCAGCAGTTCAGCCAGCTGCGGGTTGTTCCTGGCCGCATGCAGCGCCAGCGGATGTTCGCCGGCGATGGACACGAAGGTCACGCCCATCACCGTGTCCGGGCGGGTAGTGAACACGCGCAGCGGGTCCAGCGTGTTGCCCTCGGCATCACGTACGGCGAACTGGATCTCCAGCCCTTCCGAGCGGCCGATCCAGTTGCGCTGCATGGTCTTTACCGATTCCGGCCAGCCATCCAGTTCGTCCAGTCCGTCCAGCAGCTCCTGGGCGTAATCGGTGATGCGCAGGAACCACTGCGGGATCTCGCGCTTTTCCACCAGCGCACCGGAGCGCCAGCCGCGGCCGTCGATGACCTGCTCGTTGGCCAGCACGGTCTGGTCGATCGGATCCCAGTTGACCACCGCGTTGCGGCGGTAGGCCAGGCCCTTGCGCATCAGGCGGGTGAACATGCGCTGCTCGTGGACGTAATAGTCCGGGTTGCAGGTGGCGAACTCGCGCGACCAGTCGATGGCATAGCCCAGCGACTTGAGCTGGCTGCGCATGTGGTCGATGTTCTTGTAGGTCCACTTGGCCGGCGCGGTCTTGTTCTTGATCGCGGCATTTTCGGCGGGCAGGCCGAACGCGTCCCAGCCCATCGGCTGCAGCACGTTGTGCCCGGTCATCCGCTTGTAGCGGCTGATCACGTCACCGATGGTGTAGTTGCGCACATGGCCCATGTGCAGCGCGCCCGACGGGTACGGAAGCATCGACAGGCAGAAGTACTTCGGCTTGTCCGAGGTCTCGTTGACTTCGAAGGCACGGGTACCGTCCCAGAACTGCTGGGCGGCGGATTCAACCTGCTGCGGGTCGTAGGCGTTGGGTTCGACGCTGGTCATGGAACACACAAGTGCGGCGGCAAAGCGGCACAGGGTACCGCAGTGCGGCAAAAGCCTCCAATCCGGCCGACAGGCGGCCCCCCGACCGCTCCCGGCGGCTTACCGGCGGGTCTCGGCCGGGCCCAGCAGGCGCAGCCCCAGCAGCAGCCATGACGCCCACGCCGCAAAGGTAAGCCGCTGCGCCAGCGGTGCAGGCACCACGCCCTGCAGGGCGAAAGCGGTGACCGCCGCGACCAGCCCGCAGCCCAGCGCCAGCCGCGCCAACGGCGGCGATCTGCGCCAGCTGCCGACGCCCAGCATCAGCGTGCCGGCAATGAACGCCAGTGCCCACACCATCCATGCGCTGGCATGCGCCTGGCTGGCCGGGCCGTCCAGGTCCTGCACGTCCAACGGGAACAGGCCCATGCCGACGAAGGCCAGTCCGGCCAGCACCAGCAGCTGGCCGGCCACCCGCAGCAGCCAGCTGCTGCCGGCCGGCAGGCGCGCCAGCAGGCACAGCGCCATCGCCGTGGCGAGCAGGCCCGGCAGCACCCAACCCAGCAGGTTGAAGCCGAGTGCATGGGCGATGCCGCCCGCCCCAAGCAGCGCCACGGGATGGCGCCCCTGCTCGAAGCCGTCCAGCGCAACGCCGAAACCGGCCACGGACAGCACCCACCCCACCGCCGCGGCGGGACCGAGCAGGTTCTCGAGACGGCGCGGAAGCAGGGTCGGCATGGAGCGGCACTCGGGAAATCGGGGACCCTATTGTGGAACATCGAACCGGCGGTGGGTTGAAGCCGCAAGCGTCCGCCACCATAGAATCGATCTCCCGCCGTAGATCCAGAGTTTCCATGAGCGAACTGCCGAACGTATTCGACGCTGTCACCCAAACCTTCGAAGCCGAAGTGCTGCAGAAGTCCCTGCAGACGCCGGTACTGGTCGATTTCTGGGCGGCCTGGTGCGAGCCCTGCAAGACCCTCGGACCGCTGCTGGAAAAGCTGGCCGGTGAATACAACGGTGCCTTCCAGCTGGCCAAGGTGGACGTGGACAAGGAACAGCAGATCGCCGCGGCGTTCCAGATCCGTTCGGTGCCGACCGTGTTCCTGGTCAAGGGCGGCCAGCTGGTGGATGGTTTCCCCGGCGCAGTGACCGAAGGCCAGTTGCGTGAGTTCCTGGCCCAGCACGGCATCGCCCCGGCCGAGCCGGTGGCCGAAGCCGAGCCGGAGCCGCTGGATGCGCAGGCGCAGGTCGACGTGCTTCGCGCGCAGATCGCGGCCGAACCGGGCAAGGACGAGCTGCGTCTGGACCTGGCCGTCGCCCTGCTGCAGATCGGCGGGGTGGACGAAGCCCGCACCCTGATCGATGGACTGCCGGCCAACCTGGCCACCGATGACCGCGCCGTGCGCGCCCGCGCCCGCCTTTCGTTCGCTTCGGCCCTGAAGGATGCACCGGCCCCGGAAGCGCTGGAAGCGCGCATCACGGCCGATGCTGGCGACCTGGCCGCCCGCCACCTGCGCGGCGTGCAGTTGCTGCTGGCAGGCGAAGACGCGGCGGCGCTGGAGCAGTTCCTGGAGATGCTGCGGGTGGATCGCAGTTTCCAGGACGGCCTGCCGCGCAAGGCGTTGATCGATGCCTTCAACGTGATCACCGACCCCGCATTGGTCAGCCAGTACCGGCGGAAGATGGCCGCGCTGCTGTTCTGAAGGTAAATACGTTCAGAACCGGCCTGCGGCCGGCACGCGATACTGATCCGGTGGCGTCCTAGACGTCACGGTTCATTCGGGGGAATGAAACCCGGCCAGCCGGCCGAGGGCATCGCTCCACCGATCTTTCCCGGGGGAGGATCGCGTGATTGCTGAAGGGGTAACCCCATGCGGCTGGCGGCGGCGATGAAGCGGCAGCCGCTGGCCTGGCGCTATCGGCTGCTGCTGGCGCTGCCTGCCGGGCTGGCCGCTGCTGCCGCCAGCCATGGCCGATGGCTGGGCGCAGTGGACGAGGCGATCTTCGATCACTACGTCGCCCGCTGGAGTTACCCAGCCGACCCCAGCCTGCTGATCGTCGCCATCGATGAGGCAAGCCTGCAGCAGATCGGCCCGTGGCCCTGGCCCCGCAGCGTGCACGCGCGCCTGTTGGACCGGCTGACCCAGGCCGGCAGCAAGCGGGTGCTGCTGGACCTGCCGTTGTCCGAACCTGACCGTCATGCGGGCGCCGACGCCGCCCTGGCGGCGGCGATCGCGCGCAACGGCCAGGTGGTGTTGCCGGTGCTGGCGGTACCGGCCCGCGACGGCCGGTTGGCCGAAGAACGGCTACCCATTGCACGGATGACCGCCAATGCGGCCGCGCTGGGCCACGCAGAGGTGCACGTCGACGCCGATGGGGTGGCACGCGGTATTTTCCTGCATGCCGGCATCGGATCAGCCCATTGGCCAGCGCTGGGCGTCGCACTTGCCGACCTGCCCGAGCGCAAGAAGGGCCTGCCGGTTCGGCAACAGCACGCCGCGCCTTTCCAATGGGTCGGCGACGACTACGTCCGCCTTCGATACGCGGGGCCACAGGGGGTCCCGCAGCTGTCCTATGTCGAGGTGCTGGAAGGTCGGGTGGCGCCCTCCCTGCTGCACGGCCGGCGCGTCCTGGTGGGGCCTGCCGCCCCTGCCATCGCTCCGCGCCTGCGTCCCCCAGGCGCAGGCGGATCCGGAATCAGCGCAACCGGATTCCAGGCCCACGTAGCTTCGATGCTGCTGCAGTCACGCAGGCTGCAGGTCATGGCAGGGACCTGGCAAGACGGCATCAGCGCGCTGGTGGTGGCGCTTTGCGTGCTTGGGGTCTGTGGCGGGCGCACCGCCACCGTGGTGGGCGTGATGGTCGGGCTGGTCCTGCCCTTGCTGCTTGCGTTGGGATTGTTGCGGTCCGGCAACCTGTGGTGGGCGCCCGCGGCCGCGTGGGTCGTGGCGCTCGCTTGCATCACGGCAGTCGCCGCGTGGTCGATCGCCGGATGGCGTCGACGGGCCGGGCTGGACACGCTCACCGGGCTGGGTAACCGGCAGCGCTTCGACCACACCCTGCAGCAGGAGCGCGAGGCCGGGCAGCGCGCGCGCAGGCCGCTCACCGTCGTATTGATCGAGGTGCAGCGCGGCATGGGCCACCCCCTCCGGCCCGGTCATCGCGCCGACGAGCAGGTGCTGGTCGCGGTCGCCCGGTTGGTGGCCGCCCATGCCCGCCGACCACGCGACGCCGCTGCCCGCGTTGGCGACGATGCGTTGGCGATGATCCTTCCCGATACCGCGCCGGGCGGTGCCCTCCAGGTGGCCGAGGACCTGATCGACGATGTACGTCGGCTTGCCTCTGCCGCGACCGATCCGGCCGCCTCGAAGGTGACCCTCAGCATCGGCGCATTCTGCCGGGTGCCGGACCCGGAACTGTCCGTGCAGGCGTTCGTGGCCGGCGCAGGCGCCGCACTGCATCGGGCCAAGGCGAATGGCCGCGACGGCTATGTACTGGATGAGGGCTGAAACCCCGCCCTCCCCATCAGACTTTTCCATACGCACCCGCATGGTTACACTGGCCTCCCCACTGCGGCGCCGGTCCACCATGAAAGCCAGCCTGTTCCGCCACGGCATCAATCTGTGGCCGCCCTTCCTGTTCGCCGGCATCCACGTAACCCGGGTGTCGCCGGATTACCGCGACATCGTCGTCGAACTGCGCATGCGTCCGTGGAACCGGAACTATGTCGGCACCCATTTCGGCGGCAGCCTGTTCGCGATGACCGATCCGTTCTGGATGCTGGGGCTGATGAACAACCTGGGCCGCGACTACTACGTCTGGGATCGCGCCGGCGAGATCGAATTCCTGAAACCCGGCCGCGGGACGGTACGTGCGACCTTCCGCATCGATGACGCAATGCTCGCGGAAATCCGCTCGGCCGCTGCCGATGGCAGCAAGCAACTGCGCTGGTACAGCAACGACGTACTGGATGCTTCCGGAGAGGTGATCGCACGCGTGCGCAAGCAGGTCTACATCCGGCTCAAGCCGCAGGCGCGCGGCGGCGCAATTGTCGATTGAGGCGAGTACCGCCGAATCGAACGCTTGTGCTTATACCGAGATGGAGCACACGGCACCGCATCGCGGCATATCGATGATGAAGTGCGGCGCACATGCGGTGCGCCGATCCTCATCGGAGAAACGAAATGTCAGCAACGATCAGCAGACGCCACGCCCTGCAGGCCGCCGGGTGGGCGGCCACCGCCCTGTTCACCACCACCACCGCCGCGCAGCAGCAACGCCGGATCACCGTGGAGGACATCATGGGTCCGTACTATCCCATCCAGCGACCGCTGGACGAGGACGCGGACCTTACCCGCGTCGATGGACAGCCGGGCGTTGCGCAGGGCACCCGGATCGACCTGCGTGGACGCGTCGTCGACACCCTGGGCCAGCCGGTGGCAGGCGCCTGGATCGAGATGTGGCAGGCCAACACCCACGGGCGCTACGCGCATGCCACCGACGCCAACGAGGCTGCGCCGCTTGACCCTGCGTTCCAGGGGTTTGGTCGACAGGAAACCGACGCGGAGGGGAGGTTCCGCTTCCTGACCATCGTCCCCGGAGCGTATCCCATCGGGACCGGCCCGGATCAGTTTCGCACGCGGCACATCCACTTCGACATCCGCGGCCAGCATGATCGCCTGGTGACGCAGATCTATTTCAGTGGCGAGCCACTCAATGACAGCGACCTGCTCTACCAGGCGCTGTCTGCCGAAGATCGCGAGACCGTCACCCTGCTGCCGCGCAGCGTGGGGGAGGATAAACCGTTGGAAGCAGAGTGGACGGTGGTGCTCGCCACAGGCTGACACCTGCGCAGGGTCCGCCTCACTTCGCAGCTTGCCGTGAGGGTTCTGGATCCCAGCGCAGCGGCACCCTCAGCAGGCGGTCGTCGGGCGAGCGCGAGGTGTCACGCCGCGCGACTTGAAGCCAGCGCCCCTCGGCATCCGCATGGGGAGCGCGGGTTGCCGAACGTAGCGCCACCGGCAGCCTGGCCAGCGCATCGGCGGGTGAATCCGACCGCGTGCGCAGCCACTGCTGCGCCGCCAGCAGCCGCACCATCGCGGCGGCGTCCTGGCTGCGGTCGGCATAGCGCAGGTAAAGCTGCGCGGGGATATCGCTCATCGCGCAACCTGCCAGGTTGGCTACGCAGTCAAAGCCGCGCGTGGCCGGCGTGGGCGTCTCGATCTGCCTGTCCTCGCCCAATCGCTGCTGCTGTGCGGGGTCGCACGCCCATGCATGCGCCGTGGCGATGCGCGCAAGGGAGCGCTCGGGATCCAGCACCAGCACTGAACCCGGCGATCGCACAGAGTAATGCATCGCCATGTCGGCGTAGCGCATCTCGCCCTGCAGCGGTCGGCACAGGCTGGTTTCGGCCGCCGTCATCGGCCGCAGCGCCGCGCTGCAGGCAGCGGGAAGCGAGGCGTCGCGCGGCAGTTCGGCCAGCACCTCGCCCAGCACGCCACCATTGAGTTCCACCATGGCCATGCCGACACTGCTGGCAAGCAGTGTATCGCTGCCGGACAGCAGACGGCGGCCAGCGAGGAGGCCGCTGCACAGACCCTGCAAGGCACCGGCGGTATCGCCCTGGACATGGGCCAATGCGTGCGCGGTGACCGGATCGGTCATTCCATTCAACGCGGGGAACGGGAGCATGATCGCGGCGACCTGGCTGTCCCATGGGCTGGTGAAGTGCGCGGATGCCGCCGTCTGCGCCACGCGTGCATGCAGGCCTGCATGCCCGGCGTGGGCCTGGGCGAAACGCTGCGGGTCGCTGCGCACCTGCTCCAGGCAGGTGCCGGTGGGGCCGCTGCAGTGGCGTCCTTGTGGATACGCCGCGCGTGGATGATCGCCTTCGGCACTCATCCGCACGCCGCCGGCCAGGTCCGGATCAACCTGCCAGCGCGCGGCGTCCACCGCCATCGCCGCCGCGCGGGAGCGGTCGTCCATGCCATCGAAGTCCAGCATCCACAACAACGCATAGCCGTTGCGGCCTTCGACCGGGACCTGCGTGCGCATCAGCGCCAACGCGCGGCGCTGGTTGTCGGGCATCGGCCAGAAATGCGATGCACACCACAGCAGCACCGCCGCCGCCAGCACGCCCAGCACGCTGACCACCGACCACTTCACCCCCTTTGCCATCCTCGACACCATCGCAACCCACCTCCCTGCCACGTCCTATGACACAGCAGAGCCTAACCGGCGGCACGCGACCGCTACAATGCGTCGATGTCACTCCCAGCTCCCACTCTCACCCCCCGCCCTTCCCTGCAGCGGCTGTTCCTGACCGGCCTGCTGACCCTGCTGCCGATCTGGCTGACCTGGGTCGTGGTGAAGTTCGTCTTCGTGCTGCTGTCCGGCATCTCCAGTCCGCTGGTGGTGGCGATGTCCGAACCCATCGCCACACGGTTCCCGCACTACCTGGGCTGGGTCCACGTCGAATGGATCCAGAACGTGGTGGCGCTGCTAGCCACCCTGCTGGTGATCCTGGCCGTGGGCGTGCTGAGCCGCCGGGTGGTGGGCCAGCGACTGCTGCGCTGGGTCGGCGCGGTGATCAAACGGATTCCGCTGGCCAGCATCATCTATGACAGTGCCAAGAAGCTGCTGGACATGCTGCAGACCGAGCCGGGCACCACCCAGCGCGTGGTGCTGATCGACTTCCCGCACCGTGACATGAAGGCGGTGGGCCTGGTCACCCGGGTCATCCGCGAACAGGGCACCGGCCGCGAGCTGGCGGCGGTGTACGTGCCGACCACGCCCAATCCGACCTCCGGTTACCTGGAGATCGTGCCGGTGGAACTGCTGACGCCGACCGACTGGACCGTGGACCAGGCGATGAGCTTCATCATCTCCGGCGGTGCCGTCGCGCCGGAAACCGTGCCGTTCACCCGCGCCGGCGAACGCGGCTGATGAGCGCGCGGCCGCTGCAGGACCGTGCGGTCCTGCTGTTCATCGCGCTGGCCGCGTTCTTCTGCGCCAACGCGGTGCTGGCCGAGCTGATCGGGGTGAAGATCTTCGCGCTGGAAGACACCCTCGGCATCGCACCGCTGGACTGGAACCTGTTCGGCCAGACCGGCTCGCTCAGCTTCACCGCCGGCACGTTGCTGTGGCCGGTGGTGTTCGTCATGACCGACACCATCAACGAGTTCTTCGGCAAGCGCGGCGTGCGCTTCATTTCGTGGCTGGCGGCGGTCCTGATCTGCTACGGCTTCCTGTTCGCCTACGCGGCGATCTCGCTGGCACCGGCCGGCTGGTGGGTCGGCTCGATGAGCGCGCAGGGCGTGCCGGACTACCAGGCGGCGTTTGCCGTGGTTTTCGGCCAGGGTATGTGGACCATCGCCGGCTCACTGGTCGCTTTCATGGTGGGCCAGCTGATCGATGTAGCGGTGTTCCACCGCATCCGTCGCGTGACCGGCGAACGCCATGTCTGGCTGCGGGCCACCGGATCAACGGCCGTGTCACAGCTGATCGACAGCTTCGTGGTGATCTGGATCGCCTTCGTGCTGGGGCCGCAACAGTGGCCGACCTCGCTGTTCCTGGCAGTCAGCAGTGTCAATTACGTTTACAAAATGGGCTTCGCCATTGCCCTCATTCCCTTGCTGTACCTGATGCGGCATGCGATCACGCAATACCTGGGTGCGGACCGGGCACAACAGCTACGGGCCGACGCGGCAGCTGACTGAGCGACAACGCGGCGTTTCCTGACTGCGCGCTCGATGCTGGCCGTATGCGTCTAGATCGTGCAAGCTCCACGGTCTGTGTTCCACGGAAATGTCCGATGCCCCAGCTTGCCCGCGCCCTGGCAGTCGCACTTGCCTCGTTGATGCTGTTCAGCGCCGCGCCGCCGGCCGAAGCCGCCAAGAAGAAAGCCACCCGCCCTGCGGCGGCGCAGACCCGCCAGGCGACCAAGCCCAAGGCCAGGCCGCGTGCACGCCCGGCAGCTGCGGCCGGCCGGCAGGCCGCGGCTGCACCGGCCAGCAAGGCGACCCAGCTGGAGCGCCTGTACGACGAGTACTGGGACGCGTCGATGCGGCTCAATCCCCTGCAGGCCACGTTCCAGGGGGACGCGCGTTACAACGGCGAGCTACCGAATATCCTGTCTGCGGCCTGGCGCCAGCAGTCGCATGACTTCACTACGCAATGGCTGGGCAAGGTGGAAAAGATCGGCAGCAGCGGCCTGCAGGGGCAGGATCTGCTGAGCTATGAGATCTTCGTCCGCGATGCCAAGGCATCGCTGGCAGCCGAGCAATACCCCTCGTGGATGCTGCCGATCAGCCAGTACTACAACCTGGGCAGCATCATGGCCATCCTCGGCGCCGGCGCGGGGGCGCAGCCGTTCAATACGGTCAAGGACTACGACGACTGGTCAAAGCGTTCGCTGGGCATCCCGGCCCTTTTCGAACAGGCCACCGCGAACATGCGCCAGGGCATGGCCGCCGGTGTGGTGCAGCCGCGCGACCTGATGGAAAAAGTGCTGCCGCAGCTGGATGCGGTGATCAAGCCGACTGCCGAAGAAAGCATCTTCTGGACGCCGATCCGGACCATGCCGGACACCATCCCGGCCGAAGAGAAAACCCGCATCAGCGCCGAGTACAAGCGCATGATCGAGTTCCGCCTCATGCCCGCCTACCGCGCGCTGCGTGGGTTCATCGCCACCGAGTACCTGCCCGCCACGCGCGAAACCGCGGGCCTGGGCGCCTTGCCCAATGGCGCGGCGTGGTACGCCGGCACGCTGCGCCAGGCCACCGCCACCGCCCAGGACCCGGCCCAGCTGCATGCCTGGGGCGAACAGCGGGTGCAGGCCCTGCATGCACAGATCGCCGCGGTGATGAAGGACAACAAGCTGCGCGGCAGCGAAGCCAAGCTGCTGCAGCGGATGCGCAGCGACAGGCAGTTCCAGTACACCGATGCCAATGCGCTGCTGGGCCGTTACCGGCAGGTGCAGCAACAGGTGGCCGCGAAACTGCCCAGCGTGCTGCAGACCCTGCCCAAGGCCGCGCTGGAGATCCAGCCGGTGGAAGCCGACCGCGCCGCTTCCTCGGCAGCGGCGTCCTACCAGCCCGGCGTCAACGGCAGCCGCCCCGCCGTGCTGTCGGTGAACACCAGCAACCTGCCCGCACGCAAGCGCTGGAGCGTGCCCATGCTGTACCTGCATGAGGCCGTGCCGGGCCATCACGTACAGCTGGGTCTGCAGCAGGAAATCGAAAAGCTGCCCCGTTTCCGACGTCTCGGCGGCGACCTGGCCTTCGTGGAAGGCTGGGGCCTGTATGCCGAATCGCTGGGCGAGCCGCTGGGGCTGTACGCCGATCCTTACGACCACATCGGCTACCTGCACGCCGCGCTGACCCGCGCGGCGCGGGTGGTGGCCGATACCGGGATCCACGCGCAGGGCTGGAACAAGAAGCGCGCGGTGGAGTATCTGGAGCAGAACACCGGCATGGCCGTCGATGATGCCAACGCCGAAGTGGAACGGATGATGGCCCAGCCCGGACAAGCGCTGTCCAACGTACTGGGCGAGGCGAAGATCGTGGAGCTGCGCGACCGCGCCCGGCAGGCGCAGGGCGGCGCCTTCGACCTGCGCGCCTTCCATGCCGAACTGTTGAAGGACGGCTCGATGCCGCTGGATATCCTGGAACAGCGGATGAGCCGCTGGCAGGCGCAGCCCGGCCGCTGATGGGGCCGGATCCCGCTGCCGCAGGGCACGGGATCCGGCACAGGCCAAGGGTCAGAAGTAGACGCCGACCTCCTCTTTCAATTGCTGGTTGCGGCGCAGGGCGGCTTCCACCTTGCGATGCAACGCTTGCAGCTGCTGCAGCTGAAGGAGCGCCTCGCCCACGCCCGGCTCAGCCGGCTCGTCGTCCCGGCCAAGATCGGCCCAGAAGGTTTCACCGATCTCGGCATGGGTCGGCTGGCCATACCGATCTTCGTGGAGCTCAGAATGCACCACGAACCCGCTGTCATCGGCAGCAGTCAAGACGCGCGGCGTTGTGGACGTGGCCAGGCGTGGGCGTGGGCCTGCGTTGTCGCTGATCCGGTCCGGCGATATCGACTGCTTGGATTGATTCTGCCTCCACTTCCCATCGTGCTCTTTGGTCAGGAAGAACGCGTCTGTCACTGATACCGACTCGCCCGACTCGGCATCAACCTCGAGCACACGGCTGGTTTCGATCTCATCAAATCTCACGGTTCCCCGGCGCCCCTGCGGACTCATCACCTGCTCGGCATCCTCCTCTTCAAGCGCTGCGTTTCCGCGCAGCATCGCTTCCCTGCGAAGCCTGGCCAGTTCTGTGCGCGGCATCGTCCCGAACAGTTCGGACGGGTGGAACGGATCCTCGTCGTGCTCCTCGTGGATCATCGGAAGCTCAGTGCCGCGCGGACGCTGCGCGTCAGCCAGCACGCCGGGTTCTCCGTCCATGGTGCGATCTTCTTCCAGCGGCTGCGGGTCGATCAACCCGGCCCCTATTCCAGCGGCACGCTGCTGGTGCTCCATCTGCTCCAGCAGCTCGGTCACGTTCCACGGATCATCGGCGGACACCGGTTCGTCATCCTGCAGCAGCGACATCGATGGCACGGTTGCCGGCTCCGCGGCCGCTGCAACATCCATGGCCGCCGCCGGCGCTGGCGGGCGCACCACCTTCGCCATACCAGCAGGCGTTGCTGGCGGCTGGTTGCGAAAATACGCGAGCATCTGCGTCACTCTGATGGTGGACGGCCTCACCACGCCCTGGTCAGGATCGGCGCGTCCCGCGCCAGGTAACTTGCCCTGTTGCTGCAGATGACCGACGTAGTCCTTCCAGTCACCGGCATCGGCTGCTGCATGGGTCGACACGCCGGTCGCTGGCGAGACCGGAGCCGAGCCAGCTCCCGCAGCCACGGTCGCGGGCCCTGGGCGAACCAACGGGTCGACACCGGCACGCGTTGCCGACGGTTGATTGCCAAGATACGCCAGCATCTGCTTCACCTTGACGTTCGGCGTGCTCATGACGCCCTGGTCAGGATCCGCGCGTCCCGCGCCGGGCACCGTGCCCTGTTGCTGCAGATGACTGACGAAGTCCTTCCAGTCACCGGCATCCGCCGCTGCATTCGCCGCTGGCGCAGCCGATGCATGTGGCGAACCGGGTACAGCCGGCGCTGGCTCCAGCGTGCGCTTCTGGAGCAAACCGTGTTGTTCGGACGGTGGATTGCTGACCGCCAGCATGGACGGCAGCGCATTCGGTACAGGTGGCTTCGCCGCCAGTTTGACCGAAAGAAACGACGTGTATCTCACCGGGTCATCGGTAATGGCGGTCATAACGGTTCTCTGCGATCGGAAGAGACCCTAGGCTGCCTCCCCCCGCGTCCAGCGGCTTTCGCTTTTCGTCCTTCTGGCAACGGGGTGGCGGCTGCGTCCAGAGGCCTGATCTGAGATCATGGCCAGCCTTCCCTGGTGCACGCCCCATGTCCCACGGCCTGCAAGGCATTCACCACGTCGCGCTGATCTGCGCCGACTATGCGCGTTCGCGCACGTTCTATGTCGATGTGCTGGGCCTGGCGGTACTGGCCGAGCATCACCGGGCCGCACGCGACTCCTGGAAACTCGACCTGGCCTTGCCCGATGGCAGCCAGCTGGAGCTGTTCTCCTTCCCCAACCCGCCGCCGCGCCCCAGCCGGCCCGAGGCGCAGGGGCTGCGCCATCTGGCCTTCCGGCTGGAGGCGCTGGAACCGTTCATCGCGCACCTCGCCCGGCACGGCGTGAAGTGCGAGCCGATCCGCGTGGACGAGTACACCGGCCGCCGCTTCACCTTCTTCGCCGATCCGGATGACCTGCCGCTGGAGCTGTACGAAACGGCGGAGCCTCTGCGGTAGTGACGGCCCTTGCACCATACCTACCCGGATGGGTATACAGTCGGCACAGGCCGGCACCCGCGCCGGCGTTGAACCAAAGCCCTGGGAGGGGACCATGCGCAAGACCTTCAAGACCCTGCTGCTGGCGCTGCCGCTGTGCGTGGCCGCGCTTTCAGCGAACGCCGCCGATTCGGCGGTGGGCCGCTGGAAGACCATCGATGACAAGACCGGCAAGGTGAAGTCGATCGTGGAGATCACCCAGGCGGGCAACGGCACGCTGAGCGGGAAGGTGGTCGACATCCTGCAATCGGACAAGGGGCCGAACCCGGTCTGCAGCGACTGCAGCGGCACCAACAAGGACAAGCCCGTGCGTGGCATGACCATCCTCTGGAACCTGAAGTCCGACGGCACCGCCAGCTGGTCCGGCGGCACCATCCTGGACCCGGCCAACGGCAAGACCTACAAATCCAAGATGAAACTGCAGCCCGGTGGCACCCGCCTGGACGTGTCCGGCTGCGTGGCTTTCATCTGCCGCGCCCAGACCTGGCAGCGCGAGTAAGCGCAGGCGGTCACGGAGGTCGGATCGCCCTTTTCTGGAAGGCCATCCGACCCCCTTGTGCGATAATCCGGGATTCCCCTCGCTGCACGCCGTGACCATGACCCGTACCGCGCTCGTCACCACCGCCCTGCCCTACGCCAACGGCCCGCTGCACCTGGGCCACCTGGTGGGCTACATCCAGGCTGATATCTGGGTGCGTGCGCGGCGAATGAGCGGCGGGACCACCTGGTTCGTCTGTGCCGACGACACCCATGGCACCCCGATCATGCTGGCCGCCGAAAAGGCCGGACTGACCCCGGAAGTGTTCATCGCCGGCATCCAGGCCGGCCACGAGCGCGATTTCGCCGCCTTCGGGGTCGACTTCGACCACTACGATTCGACCAACTCGGCTGCCAACAAGGCGCTGACCGAATCGTTCTATTTGAAGCTGGAAGCGGAAGGCCACGTCAGCCGCCGCTCGGTCGCGCAGTTCTACGACCCGGCCAAGGGCATGTTCCTGCCGGACCGCTACATCAAGGGCATCTGCCCGAACTGTGGCAGCGCCGACCAATACGGCGACAACTGCGAAGTCTGCGGCGCCACCTACAGCCCGACCGACCTGAAGGAGCCGAAATCGGTGATCTCCGGAGCGACTCCGGAAGTGCGCGATTCCGAGCATTTCTTCTTCGAAGTGGGCAAGTTCGAAGGCTTCCTGCGCGACTGGCTGGGCGGCGATGTCGCCCTGCCCGGGGTCAAGGCCAAGCTGATGGAATGGATGAACGCCGATGGCGGCCTGCGCGCGTGGGACATCTCGCGCGATGCGCCGTACTTCGGCTTCGAGATCCCCGGCCACCCGGGCAAATTCCTGTATGTGTGGCTGGATGCACCGATCGGCTACCTGTCCAGCTTCCAGACGCTGTGCGCGAAGACCGGCGTGGATTTCGAATCGCACCTGCGCGCCGGCACCTCCACCGAACTGCACCACTTCATCGGCAAGGACATCGTCAATTTCCACGGCCTGTTCTGGCCGGCGGTGCTGCATGCCACCGGCCACCGCGCGCCAACCCGACTGCACGTCAACGGCTACCTGACCGTGGACGGGGCGAAGATGAGCAAGTCACGCGGCACCTTCGTGATGGCGCGGACGTTCCTGGATGCCGGGCTGGAACCGGAAGCGCTGCGTTACTACTACGCCGCCAAATCCTCCGGCGGGGTGGACGATCTCGACCTGAACCTGGGCGACTTCATCGCCCGCGTCAACGCCGACCTGGTGGGCAAGTTCGTCAACTTGGCCAGCCGCTGCGCCGGCTTCATCAGCAAACGCTTCGATGGCCAGCTGGCCGCGCAGCTGCCCGACCCGGCGCAGTACCAGCGTTTCGTCGAGGCCCTCGCGCCGATCCGCGAAGCCTACGAGCGCAACGATCCGGCCGCCGCCATCCGCCAGACGATGGCGCTGGCCGACGAAGCCAACCGCTACATCGACGACGTAAAGCCGTGGGTGATCGCCAAGCAGGAAGGCGCCGATGCGCAGCTGCAGTCGGTGTGCACCCAGGGCCTGAACCTGTTCCGGGTGCTGGTCACCGCGCTCAAGCCGGTGTTGCCTGCCACCTCGGCGCAGGCCGAAGCCTTCCTGGCCGCACCGGTCAGCGACTGGACCGCACTGGCGCAGCCGCTGCTGGCGCATCGCATCAACGACTACGTTGCGCTGTTCACCCGAATCGACCCGAAGAAAATCGACGCCATGACCGACGCCTCCAAGGACACCCTGCAGCCGATCGCCGCTGCCCCTGTTGCCGCTGCCGCACCTGCCGCCAAGGCCGAAGCCAAGCCTGCTGCTGCCATGAGCGCGGCGCAGGGCGACGCCGCGCCGGCATACATCGGCATCGACGACTTCGCCAAACTGGACCTGCGCATCGGCAAGGTGCTGGCCTGCGAATTCGTGGAGGGCTCGGACAAGCTGCTGCGCTTTGAACTGGATGCCGGCGAGCTGGGCACCCGGCAGATCTTTTCCGGTATCCGCGCCAGTTACGGCGAACCGGAAAAGCTGGTCGGCCGCAGCGTGGTGTTCATCGCCAACCTGGCGCCGCGCAAGATGCGCTTCGGCCTGAGCGAAGGGATGATCCTGTCGGCCGGTTTTGACGGCGGTGCCCTGGCACTGCTGGATGCCGACAGTGCCGCGCTGCCAGGCATGCCGGTCCGCTGACCTGCAACTGGCCACGCCGGAGGGTGCGATGGAGCTGGCGCTGTTCGACTTCGACCACACCGTCACCACGGCCGACAGCTACCGCCGCTTCCTGCGGCGGGTGGCTACACCCGAACAACGGGCGCGCGCCTGGTGGTTGGTGGGGCCTTGGCTGGCCGCTTTCCGCCTGCGGCTGATCAGCGCCGAGCGCATCCGCGCCCGCGTCACCGCGCTGGTGTTCAGTGGCCGCCACGCCGATGACATCGCGCTGCTGGCCGCCGGCTACGCACGCGATGCGTTGCCGGAGATGATGCGCCCGGAAATGCTTGAGCAGATCCGCTGGCACCAGGCGCAGGGGCACACCGTAGCCATCGTGTCGGCGTCGCTTGATCTGTACCTGCGGCCCTGGTGCGACCAGTTGGGACTTCAGTTGATCTGCAACCAACTGGAAAACCGCGAGGGCCGTTTGACCGGCCGTTATGCCGGCGGTGACTGCGGCCCCCGCAAGGCCCAGCACATCCGGCAGCGCTTCGATCTATCCCGTTACACGCGCATCCATGCTTACGGTGACAGTTGCGAGGACGCGCCGATGCTCGCCCTCGCCCACGACCGCTGGTATCGCGGAAAACCACTGGAACGATGATTCCCCTGCGCCGCCATCGCCCCGCATGAGCCTGATGCCTCCCCCGCTGGTGGAGCGGCTGGACCGCCTGTTGCCGCAGACCCAATGCGGCCAGTGCGGGTTCGACGGCTGCCGCCCCTACGCCGCGGCGATGGCCCGCCGCGAAGCCGGCGTGGAGCGCTGCCCACCGGGCGGTGATGCTGGTGCGCGCGCATTGGCGCAGGTGCTCGGCGTGCCGGCGCTGCCGTATGACCGCAGCCGCGGCGAGCACAAGCCAGCGCAGGTGGCGGTGATCATCGAAGCCGACTGCATCGGCTGCACCAAGTGCATCCAGGCCTGCCCGGTGGATGCGATCGTCGGCGGGGCCAAGTACATGCACACGGTGATTGCCGATCTATGCACCGGGTGCGAGTTGTGTATCCCGCCGTGTCCGGTGGACTGCATCGATCTGGTCGGTCGAACGGGTGAGACCCCCTCGCGGGTGGCTTGAAAGCTGGAACTGGGGATGGGGGTGGCCCGGGCGGGGAGGCTATGCGGGGCACGCGCAAGTACGTCCATGTAGCTCTTCGCGGCTCCTGCCGCCCAAGGCCCCACATAGCCTCCCCGCCCGGCCCCTGACAGGTTCCGGTGGCCGCCACCCGCGTAAAAAAAGAGAGAAAAGCGGTAGCGCCGACCCATGGTCGGCGTGAACCATCAGACCCCATTCCTCCCACCCTCCGCCGACCATGGGTCGGCGCTACCGAAGGGCCCATGGCCCCCATGGACCTGTCGAAGGTGGGGCGGGGTGGGTTCGTGGGAACGCTCATCCGCATGGATGCGGATGGCGAGCCTACATGGACGTACTTGCGGCGATTCCCACGAACCCACCCCGCCCCGCCAACGCAACAGCCCTGCAGGCTCTTGCCGTTGCCGTTGCCGTTGCTTGAAGAGCAGGTGCCGGGCGCAGCCCGGCAACACATCAACACCCGATCAAGGAACCGCGGCGGTCACCACGATCTCGACTTTCCACTCTGCATGCGCCAGCTTGGCTTCCACCGTCGCACGCGCCGGCGTCATGCCCGCCACCACCCATTCGTCCCACGCGGCATTCATGCCATCGAAGTCGGCCATGTCGGCCAGGAAAATCTCCGCCCGCAGCACGTGCTGCTTGTCACTGGCCGCCAGCACCAGCAGCTTGTCGATCTCTTCCAGCACCTGCCGGGTCTGCCCGGTGATGTCCTGGCTGGTGTCCTCGGGAATCTGCCCCGACAGGTAGGCGACCTTGTTGTGGATGGTCATCTCGGACATGCGCGGACCAACATCGAAACGCTCCAACACGGGCGTGCTCCTCTTTCTGTGGACAAGCCCCATTCTGGCCCACCGCGACCGCCTTGTGGTGATGGCCAACGGCAGTGCAACAGCGCAACCGCCCGCCTCTAGCCAAACCCCCGGCACGGGCGCACGATGCGCAGCTTCGCGCCGTTGACGCGCCCATCGCCCGTGCGGGTCCACTTTCCTTCCATGACTGAATCCGCCCCGCTCGCCTCTCCGGCCCGCCAACGCGTCAAGCGGCTGCTGACCGTGGTGTTTCCGCTGCTGGTGCTGGCAATGGCGCTGCACGGACTGGCCGGCGCCTTCGACGAACATGGCTACCGCGCGGTACGCCAGGCGTTCCGTGATCTCGGCACAGGGCAACTGCTGCTCGCCGTGCTGCTGGGGCTGGCCAGTTACGCGTGCCTGGTCGGCTTCGATGCGATCGGGCTGCGCCGCAGCGGCGTGCACGTGCATCCGGCACGGATCGGCATCACCGCCTTCCTCGCCCATGCGCTGGGGCAGACCGTCGGCTTCGCTGCGCTTACCGGTGGCGCCGTGCGATTGCGCGGTTATCGCAGCGCGGGGCTGGACCTGGCGCAGATCGGCCAGGTGGTGCTGATGAGCACGCTGGGCTTCGTATTTGGCGCCTGGGTACTGCTTGGCGCCGCGTTGTGCCTGGAACCGGCCGCAGCCGCCCTTGCATTGCCGCTGCAGGTCGGTGCCTTGCAGACGGTCGGCGCGGCGCTATGGCTGGGCTATGCCGGGGCCATCCTGGCAGTGGGCCACGAAGGCCGCACGTTCTCCGTGTTCGGCCATGCACTGTGGCTGCCGGATCGTCGCACCATGCTGGCGGTGACCGCGCTCAGTGTGGTCGAACTGGTGCTCGCCGCTGCCGCGCTGTACGTGCTGCTGCCCGATTCCACGCCCACCGGCCTGCCCGGCTTCGTCGGCATGTACCTGGTGGCGGTGCTGGCCGGGCTGGTCTCCAACGTGCCGGCCGGACTGGGCGTGTTCGAATGGAGCCTGCTGAAGCTGCTGCCGCAGGTGGCACCCGGTGCGGTGCTGGCCGCCGCACTGGTCTACCGCGTTACCTACTACGTGCTGCCGCTGCTGCTGGCCACGCTGCTGGCCACCGCGCCGGCGCTGCGCCGCCCGCTGCGTGCCAGCGCCGGTGCCACCCGCGCTGGCTGGAACGCGCTGCGCCCGTGGCTGCCGCACATCGTGGCGCTGGCGGTGTTCAGTGTCGGCGCCGCGCTGATCGTGGACGGCACGCTGCCGGCGCCGCATCGGCACCTGCACACGGCCTCGCTGCCGCTGCTGGAAACCTCGCACCTGCTCGGCAGCCTGGCCGGCGTGGTGCTGCTGCTGATCGGCCAAGGCCTGTCACGCCGCAGCCACGCCGCCTGGGTGCTGGCGCTGGTGATCTGCATCGCCGCGCCGCTGCCGATCTGGCTGCGCGGTGGGCAGGTGCTGATCGCGGTAGCCGCGCTGCTGGTGGCCGTAGCGCTGTGGACCGCG
The DNA here is from genome assembly GCF_014841975.1 of Stenotrophomonas sp. CFBP 13724. Taxonomy (NCBI): domain Bacteria; kingdom Pseudomonadati; phylum Pseudomonadota; class Gammaproteobacteria; order Lysobacterales; family Lysobacteraceae; genus Stenotrophomonas; species Stenotrophomonas sp. CFBP 13724. The sequence goes on along the minus strand of NZ_JACYUW010000001.1, from coordinate 705,527 downwards.
CGCCGCGAGTTCTACCGCGAAGGCGCGCTGCTGGACCAGGCATGGTCGTGGCCGTGGCTGCGCAACCTGGGCCTGGTGCTGGTGGCGGTGGTGTGGCTGTTGTTCTTCGTCTACAGCCATGTGGAATACCAGAACGAACTGTGGTGGCAGTTCGCGCTGTCCGGCAACGCACCACGTGCCTTGCGCGCGCTGCTGGTGGTGGCGATGGCCGTGGCGATCTTCGGCATCGGCCGGTTGCTGCACAGCACCCGCGGCCCGCTGCCGGCGGCCGACGAGGCCACCCTGCAGGCGCTGGCGCCCGTACTGGCGGCCGCACGCGATACCCAGGCCTGCCTGGTGCTCACCGCCGACAAGGCCGTGCTGCGCGACGAGGCTGGGCTGGGCTTTGTGATGATGCAGCGGCATGGCGGCTCGCTGATCGCGATGGGCGACCCGGTGGGGCCACCGGACGTGGCCCGGACGCTGATCTGGCGCTTCCGCGAAGAAGCGGATCGCCTTGGCCTGCGGCCGGTCTTCTACCAGGTCGGCGAAGCCTACTGGCAGACCTATCTCGACCTGGGGCTGGGGTTGGTCAAACTGGGCGAAGAGGCGATGGTGCCGCTGCAGGAGTTCACCCTGGAAGGGCGCGACCGAGCCGACCTGCGGCAAGCCTGGAACCGGGGCAAACGCAGCGGACTGAACTTCCGCGTGGCCGCAGCCGACGAGGTGCCGGCCCTGATGCCCGAACTGTCGGCGGTTTCCAGTGCCTGGCTGGACGACAAGGCCGGCGAAGAAAAAGGCTTTTCGCTGGGCAGCTTCGACCCCGTTTACCTGGCACGTTTCCCGGTGGCGCTGGTGGAAGCGGAGGGCCGCATCGTGGCCTTCGCCAACCTGTGGCACGCACCGGCAGGGCACGAACTGTCGGTCGACCTGATGCGCCACCTGCCCGATGCGCCGAAGGGCACGATGGACTTCCTGTTCATCGAACTGTTCCTGTGGGCACGCGAGCGCGGCGACATCCGATTCTCGCTGGGCATGGCACCGCTGTCCGGGCTGGCCAACCATCGCCTGGCCGGTCGCTGGTCACGCGTGGCAACGCTGGTGGCACGCCACGGCGAGCGCTTCTATGGTTTCAGCGGACTGCGTCGGTTCAAATCCAAGTTCGCCCCGCAGTGGCGGCCGCGCTACCTGGCTGCACCCGGTGGCGTGCACCTGCCGGCGGCGCTGCTCGATGCCACCCGCCTGATCTCACTCGAGCCCCGCCACTAGCGTGCAGCGGCATTGAGGATCTCCCGGGCGAGGCGGTCGTGGTCACCATTGAAATGGTGGTCGCCAGGCAACGGCAGCACGCGCACGCCCGGTGGCAGGTCCGGGCACAGGGCGTCGGCGTCCTTCTGCCCGTAAACACACAGGGTCCTGTCGGCGGGCAGGTGCGCGATCTCCGGTGCGATCGGCAGGCCATCGTCGTTGCTGCCCAACCAGTTGCTGACGTGGAACTCGAAGTCCGCAGTGCGCCCCACCGACAGCAGCGCGATCAGCTCCACCTGCGCGCGCAGCGCCGGCGCCAGCCGGTTGATGCTGGCCGGCAGTACATCGGCGCCTTGGGAAAAGCCGATCAACAGCAGTTTCGGGCGCTGCCAGCGCTGCCGGTAATAGTCGGCGATGCGGGTCAGGTCGGCGGCAAAGCCGGCCGGCGTGCGGGCGCTCCAGAAGTAGCGCAGTGAGTCCACTCCGACCACCGACACGCCCTGCGCGGCCAACGCTGCGGCAACGTCCTTGTCCAGTCCCGCCCAGCCGCCATCGCCTGAGACGAAGATGGCAACGGTATCGCCGGGGACGGTCGACGGAACCTCGACCACGGGCAGGCCATCGAGGTCCTTCGGGGCAGGCGCCACGTTGACGCCGGGTGCTTCCCCCAGCACCCGCGCCGCGGCCAGCAGGCCAGGCAGCGCATCGCCGCCAGCGGTACGGCGAAAGGTACGTGCCGAAGCGATTGTCTGCTGGAAGGCACGCGACTGCGCGCCGGTATCGGCGGCCAGCCAGGGCAGCGCAAGCGGCACGGGCTTGAGGGTTCCATCGACGATACCGGCGCCGCACGCCATCCGCTGCGGTGCCACACCCGGCTGGAAGCCGGTGGTCAGCAGGCCAGCGAATACCCCGTCGCCCGCCTGCGCCGCCAGCACATAGGCGAACCGGGCGCCCTCGCCGTCACCGCCCAGCAGCGGCAGGCGATAACCGGGCAGGTGCAGCCACGCCTGCAGCCAGCGCGAGAAATTCTCCACGTCGCCCGCACCGAACGCGCACGGGCCACTGCCTTCGCGCTGCAGCACTTTATTCAGTTGTCCCAGGTCCACCGCTACCACCAGCGCGCCGGCATCACGCAGCGCATCGCGTTCGCGCTGGGCGGCGTCGGCTTTGCCGGCCGCATGGAACCACAGCACCACGCGCTGCACCGTGCCTTGCGGCTGTGCCAGCGGCACCTGCTGGAACCGTCCATGGCTGGCCTGCTGTACGGGCATTCCAGCCGCTACGCAGGGCACCAGCACGCACCACGCCATCAGCGCGCGCGCGCATCTTCCACTGAACCGCATGCACCACTCCACCGGGACCTGACCTGCGCCCACGATACGCCCGGCAGCTGCCAAGGGGGTGTGCCGGAATGGGCGTCCGCTCAGCGTGGGGGGCGCGCGTGGCGCCAGCTGGACCACGCCAACCACAGCAGCCAGCCGACGATCACCGCGATCACCAGTTTCTGCCCTGCCCCGCGCGGCGGTCCACGCCACAGCACGTGCAGCCACAACAGCACGAAGGCCAGCCACGCCCACCACCACAGCACCGCCGCCGCGCGCCTCCAACCGGGTTCGCGGCGCAGGTACCAGGACTGCAGCAGCATCGCCACGCTGGCGCACAGGAATGCGGTCATCGCCGAAAGGCCGTGCACCAGCGGCCACGCAAGCGGGGCCCGCTCGGGCAGCCAACTGTCCCCCACCGCAACGCCAACCAGGCCCAGCCCGGCACACACGAACAGCAGCGCTGCTGCGCCACTGCGGCGCGGACCGCGCAGGTGCCGGTACATGGAAAGCCCGAGTACCACGATGGCCCCTGCCAGCAGGCAGTACGCCGTGCGCAGCGCAACCCCCCAGGGTCCGTGCAGATACAGGCTCAGGGTAGCGTTGACCCAGTCAAGGTCAGCGCGCGCGAACTGGGTCCACAGGGCGGTCGCCACGAACAGCAGCAACGCCACCATCGCAATGCCACTGGCACAGCGAGGGTCGCGTGCACGGTTCATGGCGCGCCTGCCTCCGGATGCCGCAGCAACCATGCCGCCAGCGCCTGCCGGTAGTTCTGCAGCGCTTCGCTGTACAGGTCGAGCACGCACAACGGGCAGCCACTGCCGCAGCATTCATTCGGACCGGGCGCTTCCGGCGGTATCGGACGGGGATCGGGATCAGTCACGCAATCAGGCCAACAGGACAGGCCGCCAGTGTAGCGGCCGCTGTCAGGGCCCGGCCACCCGCAGCAGGTTGGCCCGTGCCGGTGCGTCGAAATGCTGGTGGAACAGATCGCTGAGGTAGATGCGTGGCTGCCGCGCCAGGTTGCGCAGGAAGCGGCGACGGCCGGCGCGGTACAGGAACGCAGGCACGCTGCCGGCGTACTCTTCGGCCACGCCGCGGTCGTAGGCGTCGAACACCGCTTCGGGCGCGCCGAGGATGGCCATGTCGCAGTCCAGGAACAACGCCGCCTCGTCGTCGACGTCGCCGGGCTGCAGGCTGCCGTGGCGCGCGGTCAGCAGGATCAGTTCGCGCACCCGCGCCACGTCGATGTCCTGTTCGGGCAGCCACTGTGCGATGGCTTCGGCAGCGAGCTCAGCCGAACGCGCCTCGTTGTCCTTGCGCCCGCTTTCATAGATCGCATCGTGGTACAGCACGGCCAGGTAGACCTCGCGCGGTTGTTGCCACGGCGCTTGCGCAGCGACCCACTGCGCGTGCTGAAGCAAGGCGCGCACGTGGCCGAAGTGGTGGTAGGCCCGCGGCGGTGCGGCATAGCTGGCCTGCAGGGCGTCCCACTGCCCGGCGGGCAGGATGATCGGCTGGAATTCCATCGGCTCAGGATGTGCCAGCGGGCCGCCGCGACGCAAGCACTGGACAATCTTTCACCACCCATTCACGCGCCCTGCAACGACAGCGTCATCGCCACTTATGCACAGCTTTCTCCGCGCATGGTCCACACCCGCTGTGGATGACCGGCATGTGTCCGACCAGCGGTGCGGCGGCGGGCATGGGCCGGTCTATGCTCGGCCCAATGGCGCGTGCCGCGCCTGCGGAGAATGGCGATGAGCCGCCTGTCCTTGCACGCCGTGGTGATGCTTGCCCTGGTCGCGCTGGCCGCCGCTCCGGCGATGGCCCAGCCAACGGTGGATATCCCTTCCGCCCAGTTGCAGACCGTGCCACCGACGGTACCGGCCCCCTCCCCGGCTGAAGTGACGGCCATCCCGCCGGCACTGTCCGCGCTGCTGCAGGCCCGCGTCATCGATCCCGGCGGCGGCCGCGGACCACAGTTGCTTCGACTGGCGGAAATGATCTTCGACCGCGATGGCATGGACCTGCAGTACGACGCCGGGGCGACCTACACCATCGAAGAGACATGGCAGCATCGTCGCGCCAACTGCCTGTCCTTCACCCTGCTGTTCGTCACCCTGGCGCGCCATATCGGCATCCAGGCGCAGGTGCAGGAAGTGGCGCAGGTGGTGTCGTGGTACCAGGACGCCGGCGTGCTCTACAACGTCGGCCACGTCAACGCGGGCATCGAATTCAACGGCCGCCGCGGCACCGTCGACCTGGACCGCAACGTGCTGTACGACCGCGACGGCCCACGGCCGATCAGTGATGCGCGGGCGCTTGCCCACTTCTACAACAACCGCGGTGCCGAACGGATGGAGGCCGGTGACGTGGCAGGCGCGCGTGCGTGGTACGGCGCCGCGTTGGGCCAGGCAAGCGACTTCCCTTCGGCGCTGAACAACCTTGGCGTCCTGGAAACCCGCCAGGGCAACCTGGCACTTGCGCGGCAGCATTACGCCGATGCGCTGCGCATCGCACCGCGCAACCCCGCCAGCCTGGCCAATGCGAGCAACCTCTTGTTGCGGCTGGGCGAAACCAGCGAAGCGGCACGCCTGCAGGCCCGCCTGCGCAGCGTGCGGCAGAGTGATCCGTTCTTCCAGTATGTGCTGGGCACCCAGGCCGAACGCGCCGGTGATGCCAATGCGGCCATCACCTATTACCGGCGTGCGCTGCGTCTGTACGACAGCGCACACCAGTTCCATTTCGCGCTCGCCCGTGCCTACCTGATGGCCGGCCAGCTGGAGCGTGCCAATGACGAACTGGCGCGCGCACAGGCGTTGGGCGGTGCAGCCCTGCAGTCACGTTACCAGGACAAGCTGGACAGCCTGCAGCGCTGGCGGCGGCAGCAGGCCAGCGCCCGGCTGGGCCGCTGAGGCATCAGGCCTTCTTGAGGAAGCAGGTCTTCAGCACCAGGCCCTTGATCTTGTCCGAGTTGCCTTCGATATGCTCGGCATCATCTTCCACCAGGCGGATGTTGCGGATCACCGTGCCCTGCTTGAGCGGGATCGACGAGCCCTTGACCTTCAGGTCCTTGATCACCGTGACCGTGTCACCGGCAGCCAGCACGTTGCCGTTGCTGTCCCGTACCACCACGCCGGAACCGACACCTTCCTCGGCGGTCCACTCGAAGCCGCAGTCGGCGCAGATCATCAGGGCGCCATCGGCATAGGTGTTTTCAAGCGTGCATTGCGGGCAGGCGGGGGTGGCGGACATCGGGCGAAACCTGGCTGTAGTTCAACAGCGGCCATTGTAACCGCCCGCCCTGGCGGACCGGCCCTACCGCTGGGCCGGCCAGCGCGCTACAGTGCGCGGCCCTCGAAACAGCGGAACCCCACCATGCGCCTGGGCATCGACTTCGGCACCAGCAACTCCGCCGCAGCCATCGTCCGCGATGGCCAGGTACAGCCGATCCGTTTCGGCGACGCCGACCAGTTCCGCACCTCGGTGTACTTCCCGGGCATCATGCAGGACCCCGGTGAGTTCAAGCTGGAACCCGGCCAGGAACATGAGCTGCAGGCGCTCATCGAAGCGGCCGCCGCCCAGGCACGTGCCAACGGTCAAGCCCGCCCGCTGGAAGCCCTGCGCCGCGAAGCACTGCTGTCGCTGCGCCGCCAGTGGATGGAAAAGCGCATGGCCGAGCCGCGCAGTTCCAGCCAGCTGCTGCAGAACGCGGTGTATGGCGATGACGCGCTGGAAGCCTACTTCGAGGAGAACGAAGGCAACCTGGTGCAGAGCCCGAAATCGATGCTCGGCTACAACCTGCATCCGCGCGCTCGCCAGACCATCACCGGGATCGCCACCCACATCCTGGAACACATCCGGCTCACCGCCAGCGCGCAGCTGGGCGCACCGGTGCGCGAAGCCCTGTTGGGCAGGCCGGTGCAGTTCCGCAGTTCCATCGGCGATGCCGGCAACGACCAGGCGCTGGCGATCCTGCGCGAAGCCGCGCTGGGCGCCGGTTTCGACGAAGTGGCCTTCATGGAAGAGCCCGCCGCTGCCGCCATGCACTACCACGCCACCAGTGGGCAGCCGCACGAGGCGATCATCGTGGACATCGGCGGCGGCACCACCGACATCGCCCATGCCCGCGTGGGCGGGGGCGAGCCGCCGCGCATCCACCGCGCCTGGGGCATCGCCCGCGGCGGTACCGATATCGATCTGGCGCTCAGCCTGGCCGCCTACATGCCGCTGTTCGGCCGTGGCATCACCCGGGTGCCGACCCACCACTACGTGGAAGCGGCGATGGTGCAGGACATGACCCGCCAACGCGACTTCCGCCAGCACAGCTACGACCACGTCGAAGACCCCTATGGCAGCCGGCTGCAGGCGCTGCAGGACACCGGCAACACCGCACGCCTGTACCGTGAGGTGGAACGCGCCAAGATCAGCCTGAGTGGCGTTGCCGCGCATGCCAGTCCGCTGCCGTTCATCGAAAAGGACCTGCAGGCGGAAACCTCCGCCGAGGGCCTGAGGCACGCCGCGCACGGCTACCTTGGCCAGCTGCGCGAGCTGCTCGACCAGGTCCGCCAGGACATCGACCAGGCACCGGATGCGGTGTTCATGACCGGCGGCATGTCCCGCGCCGGCTACCTGCGGCAGGCCGCCGCAGACGCCTTCCCGGAGGCGCGGCAGGTGCATGGCGACGCCTCCTTCGGCGTCGTGCAGGGCCTCGCGCTGGCCGCAGCGGGTTCGCATTAACATATCTCCGCACTATCCGCGTTAAACTCGACCGGCTTGACATTCACCTGCGCTTACCGCTGACGTGCCGCCCTTGTGGCGCACGCCGCGCTCTCCAGTGCGCAGCCGCCCCCTGCGGGCCCTGTGGCCATGCTTTCCTTGGCGCTGCCATGACCACGCACCCGCTCCGAGCCGCGATCGAGACCATCCTTGGGCATTACGAAGGCCCACGAGGCCTTACAACCTGAGCAGACCCCCTCCTCCATCGACTGTCGTCGCTGTGACGCGGTGTGCTGCCGTATGCCGGTGTGGTTGATGCCGGGCGATGACGTCCCCATCTGGTTCGTTGAAAGCGACGGCCACGGCGGTCGCCGCATGGCGCAGAACGAAGAAGGCTGGTGCGCAGCCATCGACCCGTATCACCTGCGTTGTTCCATCTATACGCAGCGCCCCGCCATCTGTCGCCAGTTCGAGATGGGCGGCGATGACTGCCAGCGTGAACGGCAGGATTACCAGAACCAGGCACTTGCCTGGACCCCTCCCCACCCTTCCACCTGACAGGAGCACCCATGCCCCGCAAGGCAAAGACCCCCGCGAAGGCCAGCAACACCATCCGCAACGAGCGCAAGGGCGGTTCATCCTCCACGCCCAGCAGCAACAGCATCGCCGCCGACCTGGCCGCGTTCCGCAAGGCTGGCGGCAAGATCGAAGTCCTCGGCAACACCTGGTCGCTGAAGAAAGCCAGCTGACCGCGTCGGCGACCGCGGCGGCATCACCGCCGCGGCCGGCCAAGGCTGGCCCCTGCCAACGGGTCAGCGATCCAGCCGCACCCGCACGCCACCGGAATGCGATTCCAGGCTGATGTCCCCATCGCCATTGCCCAACCGGGTATCCAGCGAGCTGCCTGGCCCGTAACGCGGCCGTTCCACCTTGCCGGCGTCGCTCTGGATGGAGCCACTGAAACTGTTCACCGACAGCTGCGCGGACACGTTGCGCGGCAGGTGCAGGGAGATCGGCGCGCTGACCGATTCCACGCTGATCCGCCCGCCCGGTGCCAAGGCCGCCGCGGACAGCTCGACCGTGCCCGATACGGTTTCCACCACCATGCGCTGGGTGCGCCCGGCCTCCACGCCAACCCGGCCCGACACCGAGGTGGCGCCGATTTCGCCGGACAACCCACCACCGGCCCGGATGCTGCCACTCACCGTCCGCGCGTCCATGCGGGGGGTCTGCACCTGCGCGTCAATATCACCGCTGACGGTGTTGAGTGTGCTCTCGCCGCTGCGACCGGCAGCGCGCAGGTCACCGCTGACCGTGTTTGCCTGCAGGCGCTTGACGTCGATCGCACTGATGTCCAGGCCGGCGCTCACCGTACCCAGCTGCAGCTCCACCGCACGCGGCACGCGCAGTTCCAGCGTGGCGCCGCCACTGTTGCTGCGCCGCGGGTACTGCACTTCCCAGCGCACCCGGTTGGCGCTTTTTTCCTGCTTCAAGGTCAATCCCTCGGCCAGCGTGCCGGTGAGCTGCACATCACTGCGGTCCCAGCCGCGTACCACCACTTTGCCGGCGATGTTGCTCAATTCGACCCGCCCGCCACTGGCGATGGCGTGGCGCTCATCGACGCGGGTGTCCGCCCACGCCGGCAGGGACAGCAGCGCCAACGCGGCGAAAAGCAGCGGGCGGCGTAGGAAACAAGCGTTCATGGTCATGATTCTCCTGTTGGATCGGATCAGCTGGGCAGGCCGGTAGCGGACGTTGCCGCCTGCCGGGTCAGTTCAAGCCGCAGCGCATAGGTGCGCTGAAGCTGTTCAAGCAGGTGGCGCGAACGCGGGCTCTGCGCCAGCGCGGCATGGATCTGGTGGGCACTGTCGTCCAGCTCGCGCAGCGCCGGGCGCCACTCAGGCGCATCGACCCGTGGCAGCGCTGCGATGGCCTGCTGGTAATCGGCGCTCATCGCGCTGGCCTGCTGCTGCAGCACGCTGGGCGCAGCCGGCGTCTGCGATGGCAGCTGCATCGTCATCGGCGCCACCCAGTACAAGGCAACGCTGGCGGCCAATGCCGCGCCGGCTGGCAATGCCCAGCGCAGGCGGCGCCGTGCGGAGCGGCCGTGGCCCAGCGTGCGCAGCGGGGCGGCGACGATCGCCGGCCGCGGCGGCAGCGCAGCCTGCAACCGTGCCCAACCGTCACCTGGCGGCGCCAGCTCCCTTGGCAGCGCGCGCAGGCGCTGCTGCAGCGCATCGTCGGTGTGGTCGGTGTCGTCGGTCATACGGGGGTCTTCGTGGGTCATGTCATGTCTCCCAGGCGCGCGCGCAGCAGGCCGCGTGCTCGATGCAACTGTGCCTTCGAACTGCCGACCGCCATCTGCAGCTGTTCGGCGATCTCACTGTGTTTCCAGCCTTCGATGTCATGCAGTACCAGCACGGCGCGGGCGCGCGGCGGCAAGGTGGCCAGCCCCCTTTCCAGGTCGCGCTCGGTCCCGGCGCAACGGTCATGCACGTGCATTTCCGGCAGGTCCAGGTCCGCATCGTCCAGGCTGTCGTGGGCCTGGTTGCTGCGTGCGCGCAGCTCCATCAACGCGGCGTTGACCGCCAGCCGATGCAGCCAGGTGGCGATGCTGCTGTCCATCCGGAAGGCCGGCAGCGCTTTCCAAGCCTGCAGGAACGCTTCCTGCAGCGCGTCTTCGGCACGTGCCTGCTGGCCGCCGCACAACCGCCACACCACCGCGAACAGGCGCGGCGCATGCCGCCGGTACAGCTGCTCGTAGGCGGCCACATCGCCCGCGGCGGCAGCCCGCACCACCGCCGGTTCGTCGTAGGCAGGCAGGTTTGTATCCAGTGCGGGCGTGAGCGTGTCGAGCATGACCCTTGGATGCGGCACCTGCGGAAAAGGTTTAAAGCGGTTGAGCGGGAGGTGGCGTTAAACCTTTCGGCCCCCACCTGCATCCAAGCCAGACACCCAGCGGCCACCACGGCCAAGGAGAAGGCCCATGTCCACCCCCGCCGCCAGCGGCCTGCTTGCCATCCTCGTCTGCGGACTGCTGCAGGGCAATCCCCTGCAACTGCAGGTGCGCCTGCAGGGCAACCGCGCCTGCCTGCTGCAGCAGGGCGTAGTAGCGGCCTGTGCCGAGCTGCCCGGCGCGATGGCGATGGTCGATCCCCGGGCCGGGCGCAGGTAACATCGACCTCCCCCTGCGTTACCGGATGTCTGTTCGATGGAAAAGTACCTGCCGCCGTGGGCCCATGCCTGGCTGGAACAAGCAGAGATGGTCCTGCTGGTACTGGCCACGCTGCTGGCCGCCTGGCTGCTGAAGCTGGTGCTGCGACGGCTGATCCGCCGCTTCGCTGCGCATTACACCCTGCCGCCGGAAATGGTGATGGGCGCGCGCCGGATCACGACCTTCGTCATCTACTTCGGTACGTTGCTGGTGATCCTGCGCATCCTGGGCACCTCCGGGACGGTGCTGTGGACGGCCTTCACCGGCTTTGCGGCGGTGGGCGCGGTGGCGTTCTTCGCGGCCTGGAGCGTGCTCTCCAACATCTTCTGCACCCTGCTGATCTTCACCACGCGGCCGTTCCGCCTGCACGATTACATCGAGGTACTGGAGAACGGCGAGAAGCCGGGGCTGAAGGGCCGGGTGATCGATGTGAACCTGATCTACACCACGCTGCAGGAAACCGGCGAGGGACACGAAGGCACGGTGTTGCAGCTGCCGAACAACCTGTTCTTCCAGCGCACCGTGCGGCGGTGGCTGGATCCGTCTACGGCGCCGGGTGGGATCCAGGGCGACGGTTGAGGGGTTGTCGAACGGGTGGGACCCCCTCGCGGGCGGCTTTGAACCTACAGCCTTGGTCTGGGTCGGGCGGTGGGGCTGGTCGGGGGACGGCAAGAGCCGCTCCTGCGGGCCTCGTTTCGCGCCATCCATGGCGCTCTACGCCCCCGCCCAGCCCCACCGCCCGACCCCTGACAGGTTCCGGGCCCGCCGGCCGCGTGATAAAAAAACAAAGGCAGGGGTCAGAGTCCTTTCGCTATGCGAAAGGACTCTGACCCCATCTTTCTGTCCGCGAGCTTGGGCAATACGCTGCTGGTTCAGCGTAGCTGGCTGTCTTTGCTGCCGCGGCGGTTGTAGCCGGACTGCGCGCTTTCGTCTTCGTCGTGGGCCTGCTGGCAGGCCACGCACAGGCGGACGCCGGGCACGGCCTGGCGGCGTGCCAGCGGGATCGGGGCGCCACATTCTTCGCAGTGTTCCAGGCCGGGGCCCTGCTTGAGCTGGCTGCGGGCGCGGGCGATGGCATCGTCGACGGTGGCGTCGATCTGGTCCTGCACGGCGCCGTCCTGTGCCCATCCGGTGGCCATGGGGGCTTCCTCCACGGGGGATATGGGTATCCAGCCTAATCCCGCACGGGTGAAGCACCCGTTGGGTGTGGCGAACGGGTGAGACCCCCTCGCGGGTGGCTTTGAAGCTGGAGCTGGGTTGGGTCGGGCGGGGAGGCTATGCGCGGCACGCGCAAGTACGTCCATGTAGCTCTTCGCGGCTCCTGCCGCTCAAGGCCCCGCACAGCCTCCCCGCCCGACCCCCGACAGGTTCCGGTGGCTCCCACCCGCGTAAAAAAAAGCAAAAAAAACGGTGGCGCCGAAGGCAGCGGCAGGAGCCGCTGCCAACGTCGCTTGCGACGGCCCCTAGGGTGGCGGTCTGGTAGCGCCGACCATGGGTCGGCGGAATCCATCAGACCCCATTCCTCCAGAATCCGCCGACCATGGGTCGGCGCTACCGAAGGTCCCGTGGCCACCATGGACCTGTCGAAGGCGGGGCGGGGTGGCTGTGCAGGACCGTCTTTTCGCATGGATGCGAAAAGCGAGCCTACAGGGACGTACTTGCGGCGTGTCCTGCACAGCCACCCCACCCCGCCCAACCCACAGCCCCGCAGCTTTTGACGTTGACGTTGCCGTTGCCGTTGCCGTTGCTTCAAGCCCGCGCGCAAGCGCAGAAAAACCCTTTACCAGACCAGGTCGTCCGGAATCTGGAACTGCGCGTAATACGCATCGTCCTCGGCATTGCCGGTGGAGGCGACCGTGCTCTCACCCGCCTGGCCGTGGTCGACCGCAATCAGTTCCGGGGCGCGTTCGCGCACCTTTTCCGCCGCCGCGCGCGGCAACAACGCATAACTTTCGCCCGCCGCCACGATCACCAGCGCACCGGCCGACAGCGCCTTGCGCAGCTTGGCGTCGATCAGCAACGTGCGGATCACCTCGCCGTGGGTGAAGCGGTACTCGCTCTCGCCCGCGTGCGGAACCGCATGCGCCTGCACGATCTGCCGAGCCTGCGCGCGGCCTTCGGTGGCACGCAGCTGTGCATTGCGTTCGGCGGCGATCGCGCGGTCACGCTCGACCTTTTCCAGCCGCACGCGCTCGGCCTCGCGCTGGATCTCCGCAGATGCATCCGGCGCCTTGCCCTGGCGGGCCTTGGCCTGCTCGCGGGCCGCGGCACTCGCCTGCGCCTTCTTGGCCAACCCGGCCTTGAGCAATTGTTCCTGCAGCGCGTTCGGCTTTGCCATGGTCCTGCCTGCAACTGGTCTATCTTAGGGACGTCCATGATACCGGAGCCCCGGCAGCCCCATGCCCTCCCTGAAATACCTGACCGGCTACCCCGAACCCCTGCAGGAACAGGTGCGCCAGCTGCTGGCCGAAGACCGCCTTGGCGCGCTGCTGCAGCGCCGCTATCCCGAGGCGCACGAGGTACGCAGCGACCGCCAGCTGTACGACTACACCCAAGACCTCAAGGACCGCTACCTGCGCCAGTCGGTGCACCTGAACAAGGTCTGCTACGACAACAAGCTGGAAGTGGTGAAACATGCGCTGGGCCTGCACACCGCGGTGTCGCGCGTGCACGGCGGACGCCTGAAGGCCAGCCGCGAGATCCGCGTGGCCAGCGTGTTCCGGCAGGCTCCGGCCGCCTTCCTGCGGATGATCGTGGTGCATGAACTGGCGCACCTGAAGGAAGCCGACCACAACAAGGCCTTCTACCAGCTATGCCAGCATATGGAACCGGACTACCTGCAGCTGGAATTCGACACCCGGCTGTTCCTGACTGAACTGGCCCACCGCGGCGGCTGAAGCAGCCAGGCGCCGTGGCAGGTACACTGCGCGCCCCCTTGAGGTTCCTTGCCCCATGCTCTCCACCCGTCTCGACAAACGCCTGGCCGAACTGCTCGGCTGCCCCCGTGGCGAAGCCCGCCGCTACATCGAAGGCGGCTGGGTGCGCGTGGATGGCCAGGTGGTGGAACAGCCGCAGGCGCAGGTCACCACCGAGACCGTGGAGATGGACCCGGCCGCACGCGATGAGAAAACCGAGCGCGTCACCATGCTGCTGGCCAAGCCGGTCGATGCGGCTGCGCATACGCTCAGCGCGATGGTCACCCCGGAATCGCAGAGCCCGCTGGACCTGGGCAGCATCCGTCCGCTGCAGCGCCACTTCCACGGCCTGCAGCTGGCCGCCGCGCTGCCCGCTTCGGACAGTGGCCTGGTGGTGGTCAGCCAGGACCCGCTGATCATCGCCCACCTGCAGCAGCAGCTTGCGCGCACCGAACAGGAGTTCCTGGTGGATATCCAGGGCGAGCGGGCGATGTGGGACGTGGCCCGGCTGCAGACCGGTCTGAAAGAAAACGGACGCACCATTCCCGGCTGCAAGATCAGCTGGCAGAGCGAACAGCGGCTGCGTTTCGCCGGCAAGGGCCTGCATCCGCGCATGCTGCGCGAAGCCTGCGCGGGCGCCTCGATGCAGGTGGTCGGCATCCGCCGCCTGCGCATCGGGCGTGTCTCGCTGGGCAAACTGGCCCCGGGCAGCTGGCGTTACCTGGGCAGCGACGAGCGTTTCTGAGCAGTGCACTGCGCGTGCACCGGCCTGGCGGTTAGGATCGGTGCATGAGTAAACCCCTTCCCCTGTGGCGCCGGCTGCTGCGCGGCCTGGCCATCGTGCTTGCGCTGCTGGTCTTGCTGGTGCTGTCCGGCCTGCTGCTGGCCGATTACCTCACTCCGCAGGCACGCGGGGAAACATCGCACGTGCTGCCGGTGCACCCCGCGCAGACCCGCATCGACCGCGAGGTCAGCGCGCTGCAGGCGGCGCATCCCGGGGCATCCGGCGTGGCCTTCCTGTCCGATGGACTGGATGCCTTCGCTGCGCGCGCGGTCATCACCGAACGCGCCGAACGCAGCCTGGACCTGCAGTACTACATGTGGAAGGACGACCTGATCGGCCACCTGATGGCGCGTGCCCTGCACGACGCCGCCGAACGGGGCGTGCGCGTGCGGATCCTGCTCGACGACATGAACGCGCAGGACAAGGACGCGCTGATGATGGCGCTCGACACCCATTCCAACATCGAGATCCGCCTGTACAACCCGTTCCGCAACCGCAATGGACCGTGGCGCATGCTGGAGATGGTGCAGCGGTTCTTCTCGGTCAACCACCGCATGCACAACAAGAGCTGGATCGCCGATGGCCGGGTCGCCATCGTCGGCGGCCGCAATATCGGCGAGGAGTACTTCAGCGCGCGCCCGGACGTGAACTTCCGCGACCTGGACCTGCTGGTGGCCGGTGAAGCGGTCGGCCAGGCCAACACCGTGTTCGACGCTTACTGGAACAGCGAAGCGGCCGTGCCGATCGCCGCGCTGGCCTACCACACGCGCCAGCAGCTGCGCCTGCTGATGCGCGAATCGGACAATGAAGCACGACTGGAATCGGCCAGGCCGTACCTTGCGGAAGTGGCGAAGTCGCGGCAGCGCGCACGGGCCAGTGCGGCGCCGCTGCACTGGAGCAGGAACGTGCGCATCGTTTCCGATCCGCCCATGAAGCATCGCCGCGATGATCCGCAGAACTGGCTGGTCAGCGACCTGGTCCAGATGCTGACGGCGTCGCAGCACAAGGCCCTGCTGATATCGCCGTACTTCGTGCCCGGCAACGAGGGGCTGGATGGACTATCCCGGCTGAGCGAACGCGGCGTGCAGGTCGGCGTGGTCACCAACTCCCTGGCCGCCAACGACGTGGTCGCCGTGCACGGCGGCTACATGACCTATCGCGTGCCGCTGCTGCAGGCCGGCGTGCAGCTGTACGAACTGAAGGCACATGGCAAGGCGACCAGTTCCGGCCTGTTCGGCAGCAGTGGTGCCAGCCTGCATACCAAGGCCTTCGTGCTCGATGACCGGCACGGCTTCGTCGGCTCCTTCAACCTGGATCCGCGCTCGGCCTACCTCAACACGGAAATGGGCGTGATCTTCGACGACCCGTTGCTGGCGGCCCAGCTGACGGCCGAATACCTGCGGCTGTCCAGCCCGGAACAGAGCTGGTGGCTGGCATTGGACGCACAGGACCGGGTGCGCTGGCTGGAACGGGATCCACCGCCGCATTGGGTCGACACCGAACCGGACAGCAGCGTGCGCCTGCGCGCCAGTGCCCGGGTGATCAGCTGGCTGCCGCTGGAATCGCAGCTCTGACGCCGCTCAGGCGTCGCCGTCGTGTTCGTCGGCGAGGGTTTCAACCGGCCGACCGTGCAGGCGCCGCCAGATCCACAGCAGGGCATGCGGTGGGGTGCCGGGCAGCTGCTCCAGCCAGGCCAACCCCTGGCTCTTGCCGATGTGCCCATGCCGGGCCAACAGGCTGGCCGCCGCCGCCGCGCGAGCGAAGCGAAGGGTGCGTGGCAGCGGGCTGTCGGCGTTGGTTTCCTTGAGCGCTTCGTGCACCGGCGCGGGCAGCTCCCAGGCCGCCGCCACGCGCTGGGCGACCGGCAACGTCCACTGACGCAGCACCGCCTCGGCGCTGGGGTAGTCCAGCGGCACCTGCAGCGTCTGCGCTTCCTGCAGCAGCTGTTTCATCACCAGCGCCGCGCCCAGGCCCTGGGTGAGCCCCAGCCACTGCGCGGCGAACGGATCCTGCTGGCTCACCGTGCGCGCGTGGTCGGCCGCCGCGCGCGAGGACAGCAGCGCATGCTCCCAGATGATCGTGCTGAACTGCGGGAACTCGCTGCACTGCAGGTGCATGACCGGCTGCACCAGCACCGCGCTGATGATCTGCCGGATGCCTTCGGTGCCGACCAGCGTGATGGCCCGCTGCAGGCTGTCCACCGGCCGCTCCTGCATGCGGAAAGCCGGGCTGTTGGCGATGCGCAGCAGGTTGCCTGTCAGCACCGGATCCTGGCCGATGATCGCCGCGGTCGCCCGCGCGGAGGATTCCGGGTCGTTGACGGTCTGGATCAGCTGCGGCAGCAGCTGCGGGCGCCGCGGCAACTGGCGCGCGCTCCAGTCACGTGACAGCAGCGCCTGCCGGGTCGCCTCGAGCAGGGCGTCGTTGCAGGCAGCGCCGCCATCAAGGGCCGGGTGCAGGGCCAGTGCATACAGGCCGGAGTGCAGCCGCGCCTCGGCATCGGCATGGGCATCGGCTTCCGCCCTGGCCGGCGCAGCGGCTTCGGCCACGAAGACATCGTGGCGCTGCATGCGCTGCTGCGTGGCATGTCCCGCCCCGGCACGGCCGAACAGCCGCCCCCACCAGCCGGCCCAGCCACTGCTGCCCGTCATGCTCATCGGCCCGCCCCGCATGGCCCGGCAAAGCGGGCGTAGGATTGCTTTACTGCCACCGCACCGTTCCTTGGGTTCAGGCGGACACCGCCGTGCATCCAGCATCGGCCGACAGGGTCGGTTCTTTAACCCGGCCACCCACTTGGCCATGGGCCCGGACGTGCACAGCACCACCCCGGGGAATGGACTAGAATGGCGCCGCGCGGCCCGTCCCCTGAACTGACGACGTCGCTTTTTTTGTTTCTGCACCCTTATCGTTGCTGGCCTGTTCGAAGTGGTTCGCTGCTGTTCACGCCAACGGAGTCGCCATGCTATTCGAAACCCTCGCCACTACCGGTCACGAGCAGGTCGTTTTCTGCAACAACCCCGACGCGGGGTTGCGGGCCATCATCGCCCTGCACAGCACCACCCTGGGCCCGGCCCTGGGCGGTGTGCGCATGCGTCCCTATGCGAGCACGGACGAAGCACTGGCCGACGTGCTGCGACTCAGCCGCACGATGACCTACAAGAACGCACTGGCCGGGCTGAATGTCGGCGGTGGCAAGGCGGTGATCATCGGGGACCCGCGCACCGACAAGACCGAAGTGCTGCTGCGTGCCTTCGGTCGCCAGGTCGATGCGCTGGGTGGTCGTTACATCACCGCCGAGGACGTCGGCACCGATGTCAACGACATGGAAAACATCTACCTGGAAAGCCAGTTCGTCACCGGCGTCCACCAGGTGCATGGCGGCTCCGGTGATCCGGCCCCGTTCACCGCCTACGGTGCGCTGCAGGCGCTGATGGCGGCGCTGCAGGCCAAGCTGGGCCATGAGGAAGTAGGCAAGACCAGCATCGCCGTGCAGGGGCTGGGCCACATCGGCATGGAACTGGTGAAGCTGCTGCGCGACCGCGGCGCCAAACTGTACGTGACCGACCTGGATGCATCGCTGGTGGACCGCGCGGTATCCGAGTACGGCGCCGAGGCGGTGAAGCCGG
The DNA here is from genome assembly GCF_014841975.1 of Stenotrophomonas sp. CFBP 13724. NCBI lineage: Bacteria > Pseudomonadati > Pseudomonadota > Gammaproteobacteria > Lysobacterales > Lysobacteraceae > Stenotrophomonas > Stenotrophomonas sp. CFBP 13724. Next base: position 687,714 of record NZ_JACYUW010000001.1, on the reverse strand, counting down.
ACGAGATCCACGAGGTCAACGCCGATGTGTTCGCTCCGTGTGCGCTGGAAGGTGCGATCAGCCTGGACGTGTTGCCGCGGCTGAAGGCGCGCATCATCTGCGGCACCGCCAACAACCAGCTCGCCAACCCGGAAGTGGGCGACGAACTGCACGCGCGCGGCATCCTGTACGCGCCGGATTACGCGGTGAATGCAGGTGGGGTGATGAATGTCTCGCTGGAAATCGACGGCTACAACCGCGAACGCGCGATGCGCCTGATCCGCAGCATCTACCACAACCTGGGCCGCATCTTTGCGCTGTCCCAGCGCGAGAACATCGCCCCGCAGCGCGCGGCCGACCGCATTGCCGAAGCGCGCATCCAGTCGATCGGCAGACTGAAGCTGCCGATGGGACGCGCCACTCCGCGCCTGGGCGACCTGCGCGCCGGCTGACCGCCGCTAGCGCCGACCCGGAAAACCCGGTAACGCCGAGCCATGCTCGGCGAGCGCAAAGCGCGGCGCCTTCCATCAGACCCCACGGCGCCGACCCGGAAAGCCGACCGCGCGGCCCCGGAATCAGAAGCCGGTGCTGTAGTTCAGCGCCGCCTGCGATACATCCAGGCCACCACCGAAGCGCTGGTCGTAGCCGAACGACACCCGGCCGCTACGTCCGACCCCGGCTTCCAGCGCCACGCCGAGCAGGCCCGACGCACGCGGCAATGCGCCGGAAACCAGCGGGGCCCACGCCTCCACGCCGGTGAAGCCGGCCTGAGCATCGAACCCCTCACTGGACAGCTCCTGCTGCCATTCGGTGTAGCCGCGCAGCGTCCAGCGCCGCCACTGGCGCTCTGCGCGCAGACCGGCCATGGCGAGGCTGCGCCGCGCCAGGGTGTCCTGCATGCGCAGGCCGAAGCCCAGCCCGCCCTGCTCGGTGAACCCGTCCGACCGGACCTGCACCTGGCTGGCCGCCACGTACGGCGTCAGCGCCGTACGCGGGCCGCCAAAGCGCAGCCCGGATTCCATGCTGACACTGGCAAAGCGGCCGCCGTAACGCGCGCCGGCAGCTACCGCCTGCGCACCGAGCAGCAGCTGACGATCCACCTGGCGCTGGAACTGTCCAGCGCCCAGTTGCGCCAGCAGATAGCCACGTCCCTCGCTCCAACCGGCGTACAGCTGCGCCTGTGCCTGGCGATCACGCCCCAGTCCACCGTTGTCGTTACCACTGGCGTTGCTGCGCACTTCGCCGAAGGCCACGCCCAGCACGCCATTGCCGCTCAACGCGCTCTCATGGCCCACCATCCAGCCCCGGGTCTGCGCTCCATTGCCGGCGAAATTGCCCTGCCCTGCCTCGCCCAGCGCACGCTGCCACGCACCACGCAGCGCCGGGCGTGCCTGCACCTGGCCGAAGCGCGCAGCCACCGCACGGCGGCTCATGTCCACGCTGTCGAACGTGGCCTGCGTGGCCAGTGCGTGGGCCTTGCCGGACAGGCTGTCCAGGCTGGCCGACAGGCCGCTGATGCCACCGGGCGTGCGCTGCAGCTCGCCGGCCGAATCGGCCAACGCACTGCCCTGCAGGTCCGGGCTGCCGTCGAGCCGTTCGAAGGCGCGCTCCACGCGCTCGGCCGATGCCAGTGCGCCCGCATCCAGCGACGCCGCGCTGGCCGCGGCCACCACGCTGACCCGGGTCAATTCGAGCCATGCCGTCGTGCTGTCATAGCCGTACGAAGATTCCAGCAGCGACACGCCGTTCTGCCCCACCGCCGCGGTGTTGAACTGGCCGGACAATCCCCCTTGTGCCTGGATCAGCGACTGCCGCGTGCCATCGGCCGGCACATAACCGGCAATCGCGCCGTTGACGACCACCCCACCGCCCTGCAGGGTCGCCGTGCCGGTTACCTTCAATGCGTTGACCCCCAGCGCGACGATCAGCTGGGCACCGTCGCGCTGCAGGTAATTGCCTTCAATGGTGGCATCGGCGTTGGCGCTGGTCAGTACCACGCTGGCGCCGTTGTCGACACTGCCGACCACCCGGGTGGTGCCGTTCATGAACTGCAGCGCGGCGCCAGCGGGGCTGCCGGCCTGGGCGACGATACCGACGCTGGAAGTGATCGAGGCGCCACCGCGCAGCGCCAGCGTGCCCTGTTCAATGCGCGTGGCACCGCTGTAGGTGTTGCGTCCCGACAGGCCCAAGGCGCCCACGCCCTGCTTGACCAGGCCGCCGGACCCACTGAGGTCGTTGCTCCATACCGAATCCAGCCCGAGCCGGTTGACGTTGACGCTGACATCGCCCCAGTCCAGTCGGCCCGGACCGTTCACGGCCTTGCCGACATTGAGCAGCCCGTTGCCGAACACCGGGTCCACCCCGGCAGCGCCGATGTCGGTTGCCGTGCCCAGCAGGGTCTGGCGGACCAGGTCGTTGCTGAAATATGGATAGCGTTGCCAGACCAGCGCCGCCGCGCCGGATACCAGTGGCGCCGCATAGGACGTGCCCCAGCCGTAGTAATAGCTTGCGGTCGCCGTGGTCGCCTGTGGATCCGGATAGACCGCGGTGCCGGGCGCGGCCAGGCAGTAGCTGGCGGCTTCGCCGCAGGCATTGGCGTAGCGGGCAAGCTGGGTCGGGGTGACCGTATCCACGGCGGTTACCGCCAGCCAGCCGCGCACCAGGTCGGCCGCGGGCGTGCTGCCGCCGACACCGGGGCGGCTCGGCAGCGCGGCCATGTTCGACGGGGTGGACCTGCCGTCATTACCGGTAGCAAACACCACCAGTCCGCCGTTGCTGGTGATGAACGGGCGGTACTCGTCGGCGATCTGTGCGGTGGTCGCCGCGTTGGTCCAGTACAGGCCACCCCAGGAGTTGTTCATGATCTTGACACCGGCATTGATCAGGTCGCGATGCACCGGCGCCAGGCCGATCGCACCACTGACCTGGTTGCCATTGCCGCTGCCGTCATCCACGGGCCGCTTGTCGGCGATGATCCGCGCCGAGACGATCTCCGCACCGGGCGCCACGCCGACCTGCGAGCCGGAATAGGCGCCACCGGCGGCCAGCATCGACACGGTGGTGCCATGCCCGACCACATCGTCGCGTCCCAGGTCGTTCTCCCGTGGATCGACATAGGTGTAGTTGGCGACCACACGACCGGCCAGCGCCGGATGGGTGCGGTTGACGCCTGAGTCCACGACGCCGATACGCACACCCTGCCCGGTCAGCCCGGTGCCCAGCGCGTTGATCGCGGTGAGATGGCCCTGCCTGCTTGGCTGCGGCGGCGCTTCGGGCGGCGGCGTAACGGGAGGCGGGGTCACCGGCGGTGGCGTGACCGGCGGCGGGACGGGTGGTTCGACGCGGACGTTGCCCCCACCGCCACCACCTCCACAGGCGCTCAATGCCGCGGCCAGCGCCATGGCCAGGGCGGTCTTCATCCCTGCAGCCGTATTCAGTTGAACCCGTTTCATCCCTGTATCCCCCGTCGAAGGTGTCGAGTGCCGCACTCGCCGGATGCTGGCACTGGGCCAGCCAACCCGCAGTCAGGGGCACCGCCTATACTGGCGTCCCCCACGCAGTCTGCCGGGATTCGCGTCGCCTTCCAACGGCTCGCGTCTCCTTTTCCGAATTTGCTCACGCAACAACGAGATTGCCATGTCCAACATCGTCATCGCCGCGGCCAAGCGTACTGCCATCGGCTCCTTCCTCGGCCAGTTCAACGGCGTCCCCACCCCGACCCTGGGCGCGACCGCGATCGCCGCCGCGCTTGAAGCCTCCGGCGTGCCGGCCAGCGACGTTACCGAAGTCATCATGGGCTGCGTGCTGCCAGCCAACCTGGGCCAGGCGCCCGCCCGCCAGGCCGCCATCGCCGGCGGACTGCCGCTGTCCACCGGCGCCACCACGCTGAACAAGGTGTGCGGTTCGGGCATGAAGGCGATCATGCTGGGGCATGACCTGATCAAGGCCGGCTCGGCCAGCATCGTCGTCGCCGGTGGCATGGAGTCCATGTCCAACGCGCCGCACCTGCTGCCCAATTCGCGCACCGGCAACCGCTTCGGCAACTTCCAGGCGGTGGACCACATGGCCCACGACGGGCTGGTCAATGCCTACGACGGCAAGGCGATGGGCGAGTTCGCCGAGTGCGCCGTGGACAAGTACCAGTTCAGCCGCGAAGAACAGGATGCCTACGCGATCGAGTCGGTCAAACGCGCCCAGGCCGCGCAGGCCAATGGCGCATTCGCCGATGAAATCGTCGCGGTGAAGGTCGCCAGCCGCAAGGGCGAGGTCGAAATTTCCGTCGACGAGCAGCCCACCCGCGCCGACATCGCCAAGATCCCCACCCTGCGTCCGGCGTTCAAGAAAGACGGCAGCGTGACCGCCGCCAGTTCCTCCAGCATCTCCGATGGTGCCGCTGCGGTGGTGCTGTTGTCCGAAGACGATGCCAACGCCCGCGGCCTGCAGCCGCTGGCCCGCATCATTGCCCATGCCACCCACTCGCAGGAGCCGGAATGGTTCACCACCGCCCCGATCGGCGCGATCCACAAACTGCTGGAGAAGGCAGGCTGGACGCTGGCCGATGTCGACCTGTTCGAGGTCAACGAGGCATTTGCGGTGGTGGCCATGGCGCCGATGCGTGAACTGGGCATCGCGCACGACAGGTTGAATGTCAATGGTGGCGCCTGCGCGCTGGGCCATCCGATCGGCGCATCCGGTGCGCGTCTGGTGGTCACCCTGGTCCACGCATTGCGCAGCCGCGGCGGCAAGCGCGGCATCGCTACGCTGTGCATCGGCGGTGGTGAAGCAACGGCCATCGCCATCGAATTGATTTGATTGGATTTAACTCCCGTTTCGCAAAACTGAATGCGGGATCGCTTGACAGCCATTCGTGGCTTGTCATCATGTTGGCGGCGCGCAACTGCGCGTTGCCTATCTAACGACGACGAGGATTCACCAAATGAGCATCAACAAGCTGCTGGTTGCTATGTCCCTGGCCCTGGCCCTGGCTGCCTGCTCGAAGCAGGAAGCTGCCCAGGACGCCGCCGCTTCGGCCAACGAAGCTGCCACCGAAGCGCAGGCCGCTGCTGACCAGGCTGCTGCCGCTGGCACCGCCACCGCCGATGCTGCCCAGCAGGCTGCTGACACCGCCGCTACCGCTGCTGACGCTTCGGCCGACGCTGCCGGTGCCGCCGCTGGCGCCGCCACCGACGCTGCTGCCGACGCAGCTGCTGACACTGCCAAGGCTGCCGAAGGCACCGCCGAGCAGGCCAAGGACGCTGCTGAAGAAGCCAAGAAGTAATAACTTCTCTCTTCACGCTGTTCTGAAGAAGCCGCTGGTTCGCCAGCGGCTTTTTCTTTGCCTGCCGTTCGGGGTGGTCGAACGGGTGGGACCCCCTCGCGGGGTGGCTTGAAAGCCGCAGCTTCGCTTGGGCCGGGCGATGGGGCTGGGCGCGGGGACGGCAAAAGCCGCTCCTGCGGGTCTCGTTTCGCGCCATCCATGGCGCGGGTCCACGTCATCGCATTCGCGCTGCCGCGCCCACGCTTTGCTGCGCAAACCGCGGGCCCCATCTCACCAACACCCACACCCCGCCGCTTCGCGGCCGCCCCTGACTCAGGGGCTCCCTCCACCAGACGTGAAGGCAGGGGTCAGAGTCCTTTCGCATAGCGAAAGGACTCTGACCCCATTTTTCTCCCAACCTTCCCACCCCCGCTCTGCCCATGGCCACCATGGACCTGTCGAAGGTGGGGCGGGGTGGCTGTGCAGGACCGTCTTTTCGCAGGGATGCGAAAAGCGAGCCTCCATGGACGGATTCACGGCGTGTCCTGCACAGCCACCCCGCCCCACCAAACCAACAACCCTGCAGCTGTTGACGTTGCCGTTGCCGTCGGCTCCAAAGCCGCGCGCACGCGCAGAAAACTTCACCCGCCCTAGACCGGTCGATGAATAGGCTGGCGATCCCTGAAACCCTGATCCTGGAGCGCGCCATGAAGATCCGCACCCTGACCACGTCCCTGTTGGCCTCCGCGCTGGTTCTCGGCCTGGCCGCCTGCAAGGGTCCCGAAGCCGAACAGGCGCGACAGGATGCCGCCCAGGCCGCCGACAGCGCCGGCGTCGCCGCACGCGATGCGGTTGACCGCGCCGCTGCTGCTACCCGCGATGCCACCGATGACGCCGCCGCCGCCTCCCGCGAAGCCGCCGCCGATACCCAGCAGGCGCTGGACCGTGCCGCCGACTCCACCGCTGCGGCCGCCGCCGAAGCCAAGGTTGCCGCCAAGGATGCCGCTGCCAATGCCAGCGAAGCCACCGCAACGGCAGCACAGAACGTGGCCGACAAAGCCCGCGACGTTGCCGATGATGCCAAGGACAACGCCGACCACAGCCAGCACTGATTGGCCCCCTTCCATCTGGCGGGCGCCGGCGCAGGCCGGCGCCTTTCTTTTTGCCCCGGCTCAGGGCAGCGCGCGTGCCAACATCGCCGCGCTGTCGATCCCCAGCGGCAACGTGCCGAAGGCCAGGCCGTGCTCACCGCCCAGCCGGCTGCGTACGAACGTGGCCGCGAACGGGCTGCCTGCACGCAGCAGGATCGACCCCTGCAGCAGCAGCGCCAGCCGCTCGCAGTACACACGCGCCAGCGCCGGCTCCGGTGGCAGGGCGTTCCACCAGCGCGACATCGCCTCGTCAAAGGTCGCATCCAGTCCGCTGCCGGCCAGCAGTTCCTCATGCAGCGCCTGCAGCGCCGCCGGCTCACGCTGCATCGCGCGCAGCACGTCCAGGCACTGGATGTTGCCGCTGCCTTCCCATATCGAATTGAGCGGCGCCTGGCGATACAGCCGCGGCAGCATCGACTCTTCCACGTAGCCCGCTCCGCCCAGGCATTCCTGCGCTTCATTGACGAACGCCGCCGCGCGCTTGCATACCCAGTACTTGCCCAGCGCGGTGCCGACCCGTGCCAACAGGGCCTGGCGCGGGTCGCGCGCGGCGCGGTCCACCGCCGCCGCCACATGCAGGGCGAGCGCGGTCGCCGCTTCTGATTCCAGTGCCAGGTCGGCCAACACGTTGGCCATCAGCGGGTGGTCGCACAGGCGTTGTCCAAAGGTGTGCCGATGACGCGCGTGGTGCAGCGCCTGCGCCAGCGCCATGCGCATTTCCGCGGCAGCGCCGAGCATGCAGTCCAGCCGGGTCATCATCACCATGTGGATGATGGTTGCCACGCCGCGTCCTTCATCGCCCACGCGCCAAGCCTGGGCACCGGTGAATTCCACCTCGCTGGAGGCGTTGGACCAGTCGCCCAGCTTGTCCTTCAAGCGCATCAACTGGAAGGCGTTGCGGTTGCCATCGGCCAGCCGCCGCGGCATCAGCAGGCAGGTCAGGCCTGCCGGCGCCTGTGCCAGCACCAGGAAGCCGTCGGACATCGGCGCGGAGAGAAACCACTTGTGCCCCACCAGCCGGTAGCTGCCATCCGCGCCAGGCTCGGCGACGGTGGCATTGGCGCGCACATCGGAGCCTCCCTGCTTTTCGGTCATGCCCATGCCCAGGGTGATGCCGACCTTGTCGGCGATCGGCACATCGCGCGGGTCGTACACCGGCGCGGCCGCCTTGCCTGCCCACTCCGACAACACCGGGTGGTCGGCCAGCACCGCCACCGCGGCGTGGGTCATGGTCAGCGGGCAGCTGGTCCCGGCTTCGGCCTGGTGGTGCAGGTAGCTCAGCGCGGCGCGCGCCACGTGCGCGCCAGGTTGCGGCTCATGCCAGGACAGCCCGGCCACGCCGTGTTCCTTGGCCGTGCGCAGCAACTGGTGGTACGCCGGATGGAACTCGACGGTGTCGATGCGGTGGCCTTGCGCATCGTGGGTGCGCAGGCGCGGTCGATCGCGGTTGGCATCGAAACCGAGCCCGTACAGCGCATCGCCTGCAAGCCGTCCGTACGCTGCCAGGCGACCGGCGAAGGACGACGCACCACCGCGGTCCACCGCTTCCACCAGCGCCGCATCATCGGCCCACAGGTGGCGCCCTGCGAAGGCGGGAGGCTGGTTCTGCACGAGGTGGGTCTGGAACGGTGCTGCTTGGTCGCGCATGGTGGAACGCCTCCCTGGCCGCATGGCCCTTGATTCTGCCCCAGCGCGGGAGTGCTTGCTGTTCAGGCGGATTCTCACCTCCTGCACGAGCGCCCCGGCACAGTGACGGCATGAGCAGACGCGACGATCTGGTGGTGCTGCGTCCGGAAGGACTGTACTGCCCCGCTGGCGATTTCCACATCGATCCATGGCGCCCGGTAGCGCGCGCGGTGATCACCCACGGCCATGGCGACCATGCCCGCGGCGGCATGCAGGAATACCACTGCATCACCTCCAGCGAAGCCATCCTGCGCTGGCGGCTGGGCGATGTGCGCATCCACACCCACCGCTGGGGCGTGCCGTTCCGGATGGGCGGCGTCGAGGTCTCCCTGCACCCGGCCGGCCACGTGCTGGGCTCTGCACAGGTGCGCATCGACGACGGCGAGCAGGTCTGGGTGGCGTCCGGTGACTACAAGCGCCAGCCCGATCCCACCTGCGATCCGTTCGAGGTGGTGCCCTGCGATACGTTCATCACTGAAGCCACGTTCGCCTCGCCGATCTACCGCTGGCCGGATACCTCCGAGGTGGCCGCCGACATCGTCGCCTGGCGCCGCGAATGTGGCGAACGGGGCGAAGCGGCGATCCTGCTCTGCTACGCCTTGGGCAAGGCGCAGCGGGTGCTGGCCGAACTGCTGCCGCTGGACGACCAGCCGGCGTGGTTGCACGGTGCGATCGACAACGGCGTGCAGGTTTACCGCCAGGCCGGCGTGCCGATGCTGGCCACCGAGGCGGTCGCCGAACAGGGCCGCCAGCCCGATTCGGCCGGCCGCCTGGTGCTGGCCCCGCCTTCGGCTGCGGGAACGCCGTGGGTGCGCCGCTTCGGCCGCCACCAGCTCGGGTTTGCCTCCGGCTGGATGCACCTGCGCGGCAACCGCCGCCGCCGCAACGTCGACCGCGGCTTCGTGGTGTCCGACCATGCCGACTGGCCGGCGCTGCTGCAGACCATCGCGCAGACCGGCGCCACGCGGATCATCGCCACCCATGGCAACACCGATGCATTGATCCGTTACCTGCGCGAAAACGGCACCGCCGCCGAAGCCTTCCGCACCGACTACGGGAGCGAAGAATGAAGGCCTTCGCCGACCTGTACCAGCGCTTGGACCGCAGTACCGCCACCGGCGACAAACGCGCCGCGCTGGTCGACTACTTCCGCCATGCACCCGCGCACGACGCCGCATGGGCGTTGTACCTGCTGAGCGGCGGCAAGGTCGGCGGCGCCCGTCGCAAGATCGCCGCCAGTGGTGAACTGCGCGCCTGGCTGGTGGATGAATCCGGCCTGCCGGCATGGCTGGTCGAAGACAGCTACGAGCAGGTCGGCGACCTGGCCGAAACGCTGACCCTGTTGGTGGATGAGCCGCGCCAGCCAGCGCCGGATCGCCCGTTGGTGGACTGGATCGAAACCCATCTGCTGGCCGTGGCCAACCAGGACGAATCCATCCGCCGCGCCGCCGTGGAAACCGGCTGGCGCACGCTGCCTGCGCCGCAGCGGCTGGTGTTCAACAAGCTGCTGACCGGCGCGTTGCGCGTCGGCGTATCGCAGCGCCTGGTGCAACAAGCGCTGGCCGAACTGTCCGGGCTGGACATCGCCCGCATCGCCCAGCGCATGCTCGGCGAGTGGGTGCCCTCGCCGACGCTGCTGGCGACGCTGTTGACGCACGAAGAGCTGCCGCTTGACCGGCAGCAGCCCTATCCGTTCTTCCTCGCCTCGCCTATGGAGGCGGCGGTGGAGACGCTGGGGCCGGTCAGCGACTGGCTGCTGGAATGGAAGTGGGATGGCATCCGCCTGCAGCTGCTGCGCCGGCAAGGCGAGGTCGCGCTGTGGTCGCGTGGCGAAGAGCAGCTGGATGGGCGCTTCCCGGAAATCGAACAGGCCGCAGCCGCCCTCCCCGATGGCTGCGTGATCGACGGTGAGCTGCTGGCCTGGGACGCGCAAGAGGACCTGCCGCGCGCCTTCACTGCCCTGCAGACGCGCATCCAGCGACGCAAGCCGGGGCCGGCGACGCTGCGCAGCACGCCGGTCCGTGTGCTCGCCTACGATCTGCTGGAAGAAGGCGGCGAAGACCTGCGCAACGTGCCGTTGCAGCAGCGCCGGCAACGCCTGGCGGCGCTGCTTGGCGCGCTGGATGATCCCCGCCTGCAGCTGTCCCCGCAGGTCCATGCCGAGGACTGGCAGCACGCGGCCACCCTGCGTGAAGAAGCCCGCGTGCGCGGCGTGGAAGGCCTGATGCTCAAGCGTGCCGATTCGATCTACCAGGCCGGTCGCCGCCGTGGTGACTGGTGGAAGTGGAAGGTGGATCCGCTGACCATCGATGCGGTGCTGCTGTACGCGCAGGCGGGCCATGGGCGGCGCAGCACGCTGTACACCGACTACACCTTCGGGGTCTGGAAGGGTGACGAACTGGTGCCGGTGGCCAAGGCCTACTCCGGCCTGGACGACAAGGAAATCCTCGCGCTGGATCGCTGGATCCGCGCCAACACGCGCGAACGCTTCGGCCCGGTGCGCAGCGTGCGTGCCGAACAGGTGTTCGAGCTGGGCTTCGAAGCGGTCAATGTCAGCAAGCGGCACAAGTCCGGCATCGCCGTGCGCTTCCCGCGCATCCTGCGCTGGCGCCAGGACAAGCCCGCCGCCGAAGCCGACAATCTCCAGCAGCTGCAGGCCCTTGCGCGATGACCGCAGCGGAGGCGCTCAAGCGCCTGCAGGGGTTCTTCGCCGAGCGCGGCTGGCGGCCGCTGCCGTTCCAGCGCACGATGTGGCGGCACTACCTGGCCGGTCAGTCCGGCCTGCTGCACACCCCCACCGGCAGCGGCAAGACCCTGGCGATGTTCGGCGGCCCGTTGCTGCAGGCGCTGATCGATCCCCTGCCCGCGCCGGCCCGTCGCAGCGCGGTACGGCCGTTGCAGGTGCTGTGGGTGACACCCCTGCGCGCGCTGGCCACCGACACCGCGCGCGCACTGCAGGCGCCGCTGAAGGCCATCGGGCTGGACTGGCAGGTGGGCCTGCGCAGCGGCGATGCCAGCAGCCGCGACAAACGCCTCGCCCGCGAGGGCCGGCTGGACGTGCTGGTCACCACGCCGGAATCGCTGGCGTTGTTGCTGAGCTACCCCGATACGCTGGCGCGCATGCGCGAGCTGCGCTGCGTGGTGGTGGACGAATGGCATGAGCTGCTGGGCAGCAAGCGCGGCGTACTGCTGCAGCTCAATCTGGCCCTGCTGCGCGACAGTGCCCCCTCGATGCAGCTGTGGGGCCTGTCGGCCACGCTGGGCAACCTGCAGCAGGCACGCGCGGTGCTGCTGCCCGGCCGCTCCGATGCAGTGACCGTGGAAGGCGCCCGTCCGCGCCCGGTACGCGTGCGCAGCCTGCTGCCCGAGCCGGGCGAGCGCTTCCCGTGGGCTGGCCACCTGGGGCTGGGGCAACTACCGCGCGTACTGCAGGCGCTGATGGGCGCACGCAGCAGCCTGCTGTTCACCAACACCCGCGCGCAGGCCGAACTCTGGCACCAGGCGCTGTCGGCGGTGTGGCCCGAAGACAGCGCCACGCTGGCGCTGCACCATGGCTCGCTGGATCCCGCACTACGCCAGCAGGTGGAAGATGGGCTGCGCGCTGGCAGCCTGCGCTGCGTGGTCGCCACCTCCAGCCTGGACCTGGGCGTGGATTTCCCGGAAGTGGAACAGGTACTGCAGCTGGGCAGCCCGAAGGGCGTAGCCCGGCTGCGCCAGCGCGCCGGACGTGCGCGGCATCGCCCCGGCGCCAGCGGCGAGATCCTCTGCGTGCCCAGCCATGCGCTGGAACTGGCCGAGTACGCTGCCGCGCGCCGCGCCCTCGACGCGGGCGTGGTCGAAGCGCGACGTCCGCTTCGGCTGTCGCTGGACGTGCTGGCCCAGCACTGCATCAGCCGCGCCCTGGCCGGTGGCTTCGACGCCGATTCGCTGCTTGCCCAGGTCCGCCGCACGCACGCCTTTGCAGACATCACCGATGCGCAATGGCAGGACGTGCTGCTGTTCATCGTGCAGGGCGGGCGGGCGCTGGCGCAGTACCCGGATTTCCACAAGGCGGTGCAGGACGAGGATGGCATCTACCGCATGCACGGCCGCCGCCAGGCACTGCGCCATCGCCTTTCCATCGGCACCATCAGCAGCGACGGCAGCGTGCGCGTGCAGTTCCTGCGTGGCGGCAGCCTGGGCGCGGTGGAAGAGCAGTTCGCCGGCCGCCTGCGCCGTGGTGATCGCTTCCAGTTCGCCGGCCGCCTGCTCGAACTGGTACAGCTGAAGGACATGACCGCCTACGTGCGCGTGGCGCGCGGTGGAGAAGGCGTGGTGCCGCGCTGGCAGGGCGGCCAACTGGCGTTGTCGCCTTCGCTGGGGCACGAACTGGAAGCGGTGCTGGGCGGCACCGACGACAGCCCGGAATCGCGCTGGCTGGCACCCCTGCTGGCCCTGCAGGAAACACTGTCGGCGCGGCCTTCGCCGGATCACCTGCTGGTGGAAGACGTGCGCCGGCGCGAAGGCCAGTTCCTGTTCGTGTACCCGTTCGCCGGACGCCATGTGCATGAAGCGCTTGCTGCGCTGCTGGCCCTGCGTTGCACGCGGCTGCAGCGCAACAGCATCGGCTATGCGGTGAACGACCACGGGCTCGTGCTGGCGCCGGCACTGCCCATCGACCTGGATGCTGCGCAATGGAACGCACTGCTGGACCCTGGCGCGCTGCTTGATGACCTGCGCGCGGCGGTCAACCTGGGGGAGCTGGCACGCCGCCAGTTCCGCGGCATCGCGCGGGTGTCCGGCCTGCTGGTGCCCAGCCTGCCGGGCGGCATGCCGCGTTCCCTGCGCCAGCTGCAGGCCTCCGCCGGACTGCTGTACGACGTGCTGCGCGAACACGATCCGGACCACATGCTGCTGCAGCTGGCCGAACGCGAAGTCCTGCATGACAGCCTGGACGTGGACGGACTGCGCGACGCGCTGCAGCGGATGCAGGGCCGCTCACTGTCGCTGCAGGCGCCGCGCTCGCTGACGCCGCTGGGCTTCCCGCTGTGGGCCGAACGCCTGCGCGGCCAGTTGAGCAACGAAGACTGGCGCACGCGCGTACAGCGTGCCGCGCAACAACTGGAAAAGCGCAATGTCCGATGATCTGGTCCTGCAACTGGCCGGCGAAGAAGTGATCCTGCTCGGCGAGCGCGCTCTGCGGATACCGCGACTGCACGCGCTGCTGATCGCCGATCTGCACCTGGGCAAGGCGGACATCTTCCGCCGCGCCGGCATCGCGTTGCCGGTGGGTGGCACCGCCGCCGACCTGCAGCGGCTGCAGCAGCTCGTCGAACGTACCGCCTGCGAGCAGCTGTGGATCCTGGGCGATGTGCTGCACGGCCCGCTGCACCGCGCGCCGTGGTACAGCCACTGGCTGGCCTGGCGCGAGCAGCGGCCCCGGCTTGCGGTCCACGTGGTGCGTGGCAACCACGACCGCGCGCTGTCCGAAGCCGCTCTGCAGGTGCAGGTGCACGAGGAGCAGGCTGCACTGGGTCCCTTCCTGCTGCGCCACGAACCGGAGCCGGATGCGCAGGCCCACGTGATTGGGGGACACCTGCATCCGCTGGCGGCGCTGCCGGGATTGCCGCGTCGGTTGCCGGCCTTCTGGCTGCGGGATCGGGTGACGGTACTGCCGGCGTTCTCGCAGTTCACGGCGGGGGTGGTGCCGGTGTTGGCGGCTGGTGAGCGGCTGGTCGCGTGCGTGGACTCGGCGGCGGTGCTGTTGCCTTCGCGGTAGGTGGGTCGAACGGGTGAGACCCCCTCGCGGGTGGCTTTGCTGTTGGCCACGTGTTTGGGGCCGGGCGGGGAGGCTGTGCGGGGCACGCGCAAGTACGTCCATGTAGCTCTTCGCGGCTCCTGCCGCTCAAGGCCCCGCACAGCCTCCCCGCCCGGCCCCCTGACAGGTTCCGTGGCCGCCACCCGCGCAAGGAAAAAGAATAAAAAAACGGGGTCAGAGTCCTTTCGCTACGCGAAAGGACTCTGACCCCATCTTTCTCCCCCCCTTCAACCCCTGCTCTGTCCATGGCCACCATGGACCTGTCGAAGGCGGGGCGGGGTGGGTTGGCGGGGGCGTTGAGCGCCATGGATGGCGCGAAACGAGGCCCGCAGGAGCGGCTCTTGCCGCCCCCCGCCAATCCACCCCGCCCCACCAACAAGCAGCCCTGCAGCTGTTGCTCTGGCTCTGGCTCTGGCTTCAAGCCCGCGCGCAGCGCAGAACACTCACGCGACCGCCAGCATCTCCGGCATCAGTCGAAAATCCGGCCCGCGGCTTTCCACCCGCCGCGGCAACGCCCGGATCGTGGCCAGCATCTCCTGGGCGCACGTGCGGATGTACCCGTGCTGCTCCGGGGAGGAATGACTGATCAGGCTGCCGACATGGAATTCGAAGACATCTTCCAGCACGTCCGGCTGGTCTTCGTGCAGCATCTGCAGCAACCCGCGCAGTTTGCAGATTTCCGATTCCAGCGCTTCAGCCGAGAACAACATGGGGTACTCCTTGCATGCGGCTCGCCCGAGCCAGAGGGGGCAGCAGTACGGGCCGCCCGCCGGGGCGCGATACAGGATCACGGAACAGTGCGGGGGCACGCGGTGCGTGCGTTCCCCCCTGTTGTGCCACGAACGGGGTGAGCCGACCGTCAACTCCGGTCATGGCGGCGTTCACGCCACAGAAAATGCAGCCTCCGCTGCAGGCTCGCGCGGCGCGCCCAGTGCATCGATGAATGCAGGATCCAGCGGCAGTTTTCCCAGCCAGCCGCGCTGAGTGCCACTGAGCACGCGCAGCATGTGGCCGCGCCCCCCCGGCAGGCGCCCCATCGGCCCCAGCAGCACGTCCCGGGCCTTCGACCACGCATCGCGGTCGGACTGGAACAACGGGGTCAGCCAGCGGCTCCAGTAGTGGTACACGGCCACGTGGGCGCGTCGCTGCGCCTGGTAGGCCTGCAGGGCGGCTTCGCCCTTGCCGTGGACGCGCAGCGCGTCACGCAGGGCCAGCGCGTCCAGCAGCGCCATGTTCACCCCCTGCCCCAGCTGCGGGCTCATGGAATGCGCGGCATCGCCGGCCAGCACCAGCCGGCCGTTGTGCCAGCGCCGCATCACCGCATCGCGGTAGGAGGCGCGCGCCAGCTGCCCGGCCTGCTGCAGGTGGGCGAAGCGCGGGCCGGCCTCCGGCCACAGCGCATGCAGCTCATCCAGCCACGGCTGCAGGCCATCGGCCTCCCAGCGCGTGAAGTCTTCGCGCGGCAGGCTCCAGAAGAAGCTCAGGCGCGGCGTGGCATCCCCGGGGCGCGTCCCCACCGGCAGCAGGCCGATCATCTTGCGCGCCGCCACGTAGCGTTGGCGCAGTTCGTTCACGTGTGGCCAATCCTCCGCCGGCAACAGGCACCACAGCGCGCCCCACGGGTAGACCCGGTCCAGCGAAGTCGCCCCGACCTGCGCGCGCAGGGCCGATGCCGAGCCGTCGGCGGCAATCACCAGATCGTAGGGACCATGCTGGCGTCCTTCGCCATCGCGCAGCAGCCCACGCTCATGGTCGACCGATGCGATGGTGACACCTGCGTGCAGCTGCCCGAGGCCCTCACACGCCTGGTCCAGCAGCTGGAAGAGCGCGCCACGCTGCATGCCCAATCCGTGCAGGCGCGCATCCAGTCCGTCGTAGCCCATGTCCATCACCGCCCGTCCGCAGGGCGTATCGCCATGCAGGCGGTGCACCGGGGCGGCGTGCGCGCGCACCGCATCCAGCAGGCCCATCTGCCACAGCACCTGCAGGCCGCTGGGCTGCAGCAGGAAGCCGGCGCCGACCGGCCCAGGGTGGGGCGCGCGCTCGAAGATGTCGACGTGGTGGTCGTCGCGGGACAACAGAATGGCCAATGCCTGGCCAGCGGTGCCGTAGCCGATGACGGCGATGCGCATGCGGGGATCCATGCTGCGATTGTGCCTGATCCGCGCGGCAGGCAAAAAAAAAACCCCGCCGAGGCGGGGTTCTCCAACACGCGACTGGATGGATCAGGCGGGCTGGATGTTGGATGCCTGGTCGCCCTTCGGGCCCTGGGTCTTTTCGAAGGTGACTTTCTGGCCTTCCTGCAGGGACTTGAAGCCGTTGCCCTGGATGGCGGAGAAGTGCGCGAACAGATCAGCGCCGCCGTCGTCCGGAGTAATAAAGCCAAATCCCTTGGCGTCGTTGAACCACTTCACGGTACCTGTTGCCATGTTGATGCGAGACCTTTGCAATGAATGGGTGGTGTGCGCAAAAACCCTGCGCACGGGGCGAGTATGCAAACCTTGCCCGAGGATGACAATCACCCCCGTGCCAATTCCCCGATCAGCTCGGGCAATCCGTTGGACGCGGCCTGGACGTTGGACAGCACTTCGGCCATCGTGATTTCCTCCCCATCGCCACACCCGGCGGCCCAGTTGGCCACGATCGCAAGGCAGGCGTAGTCGAGCCCGAGCTCGCGTGCCAAGGCCGCTTCGGGCATCCCGGTCATGCCGACCAGATCGCAGCCGTCACGGCGCAGACGCGCGATTTCCGCAATGGTTTCAAGGCGGGGGCCCTGCGTTGCAGCATAACAACCGCCGTCGTGCACCGTGACGCCGGTCACCTTTGCAGCGGCGAGAATTTTGCTTCGCAGCATAGGCGTGTACGGGTGACCGAAGTCCACGTGCAGGACCTCGCTGCCCGCCTCTTCACATACGGTGGAGATCCGGCCCCAGGTGTAGTCGATTATCTGGTCCGGGCAGGCGAGCACGCGCGGCCCGAAGGCATCGCCGATGCCGCCGACCGTATTCAGGGCCAGCACGCGCGGCGCGCCGATCTGCTGCAGTGCGGCAAGATTGGCGCGGTAGTTGATCTTGTGCGGCGGCAGCGAATGGCCCTCGCCGTGGCGGGCCAGGAAAGCGACGCGGTGGCCCAGCAGGCTGCCGACCCGGATCGGACCGGACGGCGTACCGAAGCGGGTTTCGACCTCGTGGGTCTGCACGTCATCCAGCGTGGCGAGGTTGTACACGCCGGTGCCGCCGATGACCGCCAGGGCGATGGGCTGCATCAGCCTTCCTTCATCGCGTAGATCGCCGGCACGCAGCGCAGGGTCTCGTTGACGTCCATCCCGAAGCCGAACACATAGCGGTCCGGCAGCTCCACGCCGGAATAATCGGCCTGCACGTCAGGCAGCGCGCGGTCGTGCTTCTTCACCGTCAGCGCAGCGATGCGCACGTCGGTGGCGCCCTGCTCCAGGCACCAGGTGCGTACGCCCTGCAGGGTGTAGCCCTCATCCAGGATGTCGTCCACCAGCAGCACACGACGGCCGAACAGCGCGGTGGCCGGCTTGTGCTTCCACACCAGATCACCGCCGGTGGTTTCGCCGCGGTAACGGGTGGCGTGCAGGTAATCGAACTGCACGTCCTGGCCGCGCGCGCCCAGCTCCAGCGCCAGCTGGCCGGCGAACGGCAGCGCGCCATGCATGATCGACAGGAACAGCGGCACTTCGCCCTTGTAATCGCTGGCGATGGCGTCGGCGATGCGGCCGATGGCCTGATCGATGGTGGGGCGGTCGACCAGCAGGTCAGCCTGTTCCAGGGCCTGGGAAATGGTGAGGTTGGGCATCAGACGGTTCTTCCAGAGGATTCAAGAAAACGGGTTCGGGTGTCGCCATGCCGGGCATCGGCCAGCAGGCCGTCCCAGCCAAGCGCGCCGCGGCCGATCAGGCCGAGCAGCGCGGCGGTGTTCGAGGTTCGATGCTGCATGGCCTGCAGCGCATCGTCCACCAGCTCGGGATGGCAGACCAGCACCACATCGCAGCCTGCATCCAGGTGGGCGTCGACGCGGGCCTTCACCCCGCCCGCGCTGAACGAGGCGGCCATGCCGATGTCATCGGAAAACACCACGCCACGGAAGCCAAGCTCGCCGCGCAGGATGTCCTGGACCCAGCGCCGCGAGTAGCCCGCCGGTTCCGGGGCCACCTGGGGGTAGATGACGTGGGCCATCATCACCGCGTCGGCGCCGGCGGCAATGCCGGCCACGAAGGGCACCAGGTCCCGCGCCTGCAGTTCATCCAGCCCGCGTGGATCGATCGCGGTGTCGACGTGGGTGTCTTCCAGCACGCTGCCATGGCCGGGGAAATGCTTGAGCGTGGCGGCCATGCCGGCGCTGTGCATGCCGCGCACGTAGGCGGCGGTGAAGGCGGCCACCACCTGCGGATCTTCGCTGAATGCGCGATCCCCGATGGCGCGGTTGCCATGGCCCAGGTCCACCACCGGCGCGAAGCTCAGGTCCACGCCGCTGGCGCGCACCTCGCTGGCCATCAGCCAGGCGTGCTGTTCGGCGGCGGCCAGCGCGGCCTGTGGATCCTGCGCGTAGCCCAGGCCGATCTGCTGCAGCGGGGGCAGATCGGTGAAGCCTTCGCGGAAGCGCTGCACGCGTCCGCCTTCCTGGTCCACGCAGATCAACTGCGGACGCGGTGCGGCCTCACGGATCGCGGCGGACAGCGCGGCGATCTGCTGGCGGGAGGCGAAGTTGCGCTTGAACAGCACCACGCCGGCCACGGCATCGTGCTGCAGCCACTCACGCTCCTGGGCGGTCAGTTCGGTACCGGCAACGCCGATCAGCAGCATGTTCAGGTCTCCACGGCAGGCGCCACGATGGCGCAGCGCCGCATTGTCGCAGAAGCGTGGCCCAGCGTCAGACCCTGCAGCCGTCCGGGCCACACCCGTCTTCAGCGTCCAGCGCGCCGGAAGCGGCGGCTTCGCCGCGTTCGGCGGCGATCTGGCGCAGCGCCTGGGCGATCGCTTCCGGCGATTGCGCACCCTGGATTGCCCAACGGCCGTCGATGACGAAGGTCGGCACCGAGGTGATGCCAATGGCATGGGCGTGCTGCAGGCTTTGCTGCACCTCGTCCAGCCCGAGGTCCGAGCCGAGCATCGCCTGGATGTCGTCGGCGGCCAGTCCCCCCTCGACCCCGGCCTGGAGCAGCACCTGCGGATCGGCCAGATTGTGCCCGTGTTCGAAATGCGCGCGGAACAGCGCCTCGCCCACCGCATCCTGGACCCCATGCTGCCCGGCCAGCCATAGCACGCGGTGCGCCTGCAGCGTGGTCACGCGGACCTGGCCTCGGCTGAAATCCATCGGCAGGCCTTCGGCCTGGGCAGTCGCCTGGGTCTGGCCCAGCAATTGGTTGGTGCGCTCGGCACCGCCGAACTTGCGCGCGTAGGCCTCGCGCAGCGGCACCGGCGTGGTGTCGGCATCCGGATCCAGCTGGAACGGCTGCCAGCGCACCTGCAGCGCGGGCACCTCATCGCCAAGCAGCGCGAGACCCTGCGCGAAACGGTGCTTGCCGATCCAGCACCACGGACACACCACGTCGGAATAGATATCGATCTTCATCCCCCCGACATGGGGACGGCCGCGCCCCGGAAAAGGGGCGGACGGGATCACGTGGGTTCGGGCAAGCCCTGACGCGCCGGCTACGACTTACTCCCCGCCGTCGCCTTTCTCTTCGGGAGACCAGCGGGTGTAAGGGTGGGAAGCCAGCGCTACGTTGTAGTAGCGGGCCTGGTCGGTGACTTCGCGGCCGGCCCACGCGGGCAGGCTGATCGCCTGCTCAGGGTCATCCAGCTCCACTTCGGCCACCACCAGCCCGGCGTTGTCGCCGAGGAACTCGTCCACTTCCCACAGCAGGCCGTCGTGCTGCACCAGGTGCCGGCGCTTGTCGATCAGCCCGCCCGCGCACAGCGCCAGCAGCTCACGCGCGTCCCGTAGCGGAATCGGATACTCGAACTCCTGCCGGCTGCGCCCCAGCGTGCGTGATTTGAGGTTCAGTGCGGCGCCGTCGCCTTCGATGCGCACCCGTACCGAGGCCTTCTGGTCGCCCCGGTCCAGCGCACCCATGTCGTTGATATAGCCCTGCGCCATCGGAATGACAGCATGCGCCGCCGCCCGCCAGCCATCATCGGTGACCAGGAATTTCCGTTCGATTTCAATGCCCATGTGGGGATTATGCGGGAAGAGCGTGACGACCAACGGTCGTCGCCCACCACGACCCACGGTCGTCATCCACCATGATCAGGCTTTTTCGAACACCGCGATGCTTTCCACGTGCGCGGTATGCGGGAACATGTCCATCGCCCCGGCACTGACCAGGGTGAAGCCACGCTCCTTGACCAGGTAGCCGGCATCGCGCGCCAGCGAACCCGGATGGCAACTGACGTAGACGATGCGCTTGAACTGCTCCAGCGGCAGTTGCTGCAGCACTTCGATGGCGCCCGAGCGCGGCGGATCCAGCAGCAGCTTGTCGAAGCCTTCCAGCATCCACGAGGCCTGGCGCTGGTCCTGGGTCAGGTCGGCGGCATGGAAGCTGGCATTGGCCAGCCCGTTGCGCTGCGCGTTCTCCTTCGCCCGCGCCACCAGCCCGGCATCGCCTTCCACGCCGACCACTTCGCGCACGCCGCGGGCCAGCGGAAGGGTGAAGTTGCCCAGCCCGCAGAACAGGTCCAGCACGCGCTCGTCCGGGCCGGCATCCAGCAGCGCCAGCGCATGCTCGATCATCTTCACGTTGAGGTTCGCATTGACCTGGATGAAGTCCAGCGGGCGGAACGCCAGCTCCACGTCCCACGGTGCCAGCCGGAACGACAGCGGGACCTCCTGCGGCCACAGCGGGTGGACCGAATCCACGCCGTCGGGCTGCAGGAAAATGGCGAATCCGTGTTCCTGCCCGAACGCGATCCAGGCCGCGCGATCGGACGCGCTGAGCGGCTGCATGTGGCGGATGGTCAGCGCGATCGCGTCGTCGCCAGCGATGAACTCGATCTGCGGGATGTCGCGACGGCCATCCAGCGACTCAACGAATGCGGACAGCACCGACACCTTGGTGCCGATCTCCGGGATCACCGTCAGGCACTGGGACAGGTCCGCCACGAAGCGCGGATCCAGCTCGCGGAAGCCGACCAGGGTCTTGTCCTTCTTCTCGACCCGACGCACAGAGAAGCGACCCTTGCGGCGATAGCCCCAGCTGTCGCCCACCAGCGGCGGCAGCACCTGCTGCGGCTGCACGTGGCCGATGCGCTGCAGGTTGTCCATCAGCACCCGCTGCTTGGCCACGATCTGCTCGCTTTCTTCCAGGTGCTGCAGCACGCAGCCGGCACAGACGCCGAAATGCGGACACTTCGGCTGCACGCGCAGCGGCGAGGCTTCCACCACTTCGACGGTGCGCGCCTGGTCGAAATGCTTGCTGCGCGCGGTCTGTTCGGCCATCACCACTTCACCCGGCAGCGCGCCGGTGATGAAGGTGACCTTGCCACCTTCGCCATCACGGCGGGCAACGCCGCGGCCGTCGTGGCTCAGGTCGAGGATGTCGGTTCTGAAGAGGGTGCGGTCGATGCGGGAACGTTGACGGGCCACGTGGCGAAGGGCTGCGTGTGAAAAAGGGCGCGTATTGTCTCAGATGAGGGGGAAAGTCGCCTCTCTACCCTTGCAAGGCGGCGCGCGGTGGTTAATATGCAGCGTAGCTGACATGGAGGCAGCCTTATGCAGACGAATACGCCGCGCCCCGCGCGCCCCCGTTTCCTGCTGGTCGAGGACGACATCATCACGTGTGGTTTCCTCAAGGCCGCGCTGGAAACCCTGCCAGCGGACGTGGATACCGCCGACTCGCTCAACGCCGCGCTCGCCCGGGCCCATGTGCGGCAGTACGACCTGTGGCTGATCGATGCGAACCTGCCCGATGGCCATGGCAGCGAGCTGCTGCAGCAGTTGCGCCGGCAGTACCCGGACACGCCGGCACTGGCACATACCGCCGATCGCGACGCGTCCGCGCATGGGCGCCTGCGGGACGCCGGATTCGGCGACATCCTGGTCAAGCCGTTGGGCCGCGATGCCCTGCTCAAGGGCGTGCGTCGCAGCCTGGGCCAAGGGGCCCGTTACCGGGTGGACAGCGCGCCGATCCAGGCCATGGTGCTGAACGAGGCCCAGGATTGGGACGAGATCACCGCGCTGGCCGCCCTGAACGGGCAACGTAACCATCTGGTGGCGCTGCGCGAGCTGTTCCTGGCCGAGCTGCCGAGCGTGCGCGATGCCGTCGACCAGGCGGTGGACCGCCATGACGAGCCGGCCCTGCGTAACCAGCTGCACCGGCTGCAGGCCAGTTGTGGTTTCGTCGGTGCTGCCCGGCTGAGCCGCGCGGTGCGCACCCTGCACCAGATGCCCGCCTCGCACATGGCCCAGGCCAGCTTCCGCGATGCGGTGGCCGCCCTGCTGCATTGAAGGGGCCGCTCAGCGGCGTCGTGCCAGGTCGTCCAGCAGCTCCCAGGATTTCAGGCCACGCGATCCCAGGTGGTAGGCCAGCACCACCCGCATCGGCAGCCGCAGGCTGGCCAGGTCGTCGGTGCCGGGTTCTTCATCGCGCGCCAGCGCCAGCAGCGCAGCCCCGGTTGCTGTCCCCCTCCGCCCTTCCCCATCGCGTTCGCTGAGCAACCGCCGTGGCCCCTCCTGCGGATCCAGCAGATACCGCGCGGCCGGGTCCACCGCGCTGCCGTCGCTGGCGAAGGCCAAGTCGAAACCGACCCCCAGCGCTTCCAGCAGATCGCGTTCGAACCGGCGCAGGCTCCACGCCAGCGACAGCTCCAGGCTCAGCCGCGCGCGCACTTCGCCGTAGGCCCGGTACAGGTCCGGCAGCGGGTCGTGCCGGGGCGCCAGCCGCATCACCAGTTCATTCAGATAGAAACCGGCCAGCATGTCATTGCCGGCCAGGCGCGGTGCAGCATCCAGCGCCTCGGCACCGCGCAGCTGTGCCAGGTCGCCACGCTGCACCGCGTCGAAACGGATCCACTGCAGCGGCTGCAGCGCCGCGCGCAGCACCTGTCCTTTCGCACTGGAAACGCCGCGCGCGAGCAGGCCCAGCCGCCCGTGCGAGGCGCTGAGCACCTCCACCAGCAGGCTGGTCTCACGGTAAGCCCGCGCGTGCAGGACAAAGCCCGGTTCGGACGCGATCTCCATCAGGGCGGGTCCCGCAGGCGCTGCTTATTCGTAACCGAAGGCCTTCAGCGCGGCCTCGTCGTCGGACCAGCCCTCGCGCACGCGCACCCAGGTTTCCAGGAACACCTTGGCACCGAACAAGCGCTCCATCTGCATGCGCGACTTGGCCCCGATGTCCTTCAGGCGGGTGCCCCCCTTGCCGATTACGATGGCCTTCTGCCCTTCGCGCTCGACCCAGATCACCGCACCGATGCGCAGCAGGTTGCCGTCTTCGGTGAAGCGCTCGATCTCCACCGTGGTGGCGTACGGCAGTTCTTCGCCGAGCTGGCGCATCAGCTGCTCGCGCACCAGTTCGCCGGCCAGGAAACGCTGGCTGCGGTCGGTGATTTCGTCTTCGCCGAACATCGGCGGGGCTTCCGGCACCAGGGCCAGCACGTCACGCACCAGCGCTTCCAGACCATTGCGCTTCTGCGCGGAAATCGGATGCACCGAAGCGAACTCGCGGCCTTCGGTGATCTGCTGCAGGAACGGCAGCAACGCGGCCTTTTCCTTCATGCGGTCCACTTTGTTGACCACCAGCACCACCGGGATGCCGGAATCACGCAGCACGTTGAACGCCAGGCTGTCCTCCTCGTCCCAGCGTCCGGCTTCGATGACCAGCAGGCCGGCGTCGACGCCCTCCAGCGATCCACGCGCGGCACGGTTCATCACCCGGTTCATCGCCCGCTTCTGCACTTTATGCAGGCCGGGCGTGTCCACCAGCACCAGCTGGCCTTCCGGATAGGTGGCAATGCCCAGCAGCCGGTGGCGCGTGGTCTGCGGCCGGTTGGAGACAATGCTGACCTTGGCCCCTACCAGTGCATTGGTCAGGGTCGATTTGCCCACGTTGGGGCGGCCGATGACAGCAACGCTGCCGCAACGATGGGGGGTCTGTTCGGTCACTTTGAATCCACCAGTAGGTCAAGCGCGGCCGCAGCCGCCTGTTGTTCGGCCAGCCGCCGCGAGGAGCCTTCGCCCTCGGTACACACGGCCGGTTCTGTCAGGTTGCAGCGTACCCGGAAGGTCTTGGCATGGTCGTCACCGGATTCTGACACCAGTTCGTACGACGGCAGCGCCTTCTGTCGGCCCTGCAGCCATTCCTGCAACCGGGTCTTGGGGTCTTTTTCCGGCCGTCCGGTCGCCGGCAGGGCGTCCATGGCCGCATCGAACCAGGGCAGCACCACCGCGCGGCAGGCATCGAAGCCTGCGTCCAGGTAGATCGCTGCCACTACCGCCTCGAAGGCGTCGGCGAGGATCGAATCGCGCCGGTGGCCGCCGGTTTTCATTTCGCCGGCGCCCAGTACCAGCCGTTCGCCCAGCTTGAGTTCACGGGCGCGCTCGGCCAGCGCGCCTTCGCGCACCAGTTCGGCGCGGCCGCGGGTCAGCGCGCCCTCGTCGGCTTTCGGCCAGCGCGCATACAGCGCCTGCGCCACCAGCATGTTGACGATGCTGTCGCCGAGGAACTCCAGGCGCTCGTTGTTCGGCACGCCGGCAGACCGGTGCCGCAGGGCCTGCGTGAGCAGGTCCGCATTGGCGAAGGAGTGGCCGATCAGGTCACCACGTTGGAAGGTTTTATTCGACACCGCTACGGCTGAGATCCTGGGTTGAGTCGAACTTGCCGACCACGTCGATGTTGCCGATCAGCGGACGCCGCACTTCGTAGTTCACGCGCATGGTCCAGCCATTGTCCTTGCGGTCGAACTTCACGTTGGCAGGCTTCACGTTCTCGGAGTAGTTGATGTACAGGCGCTTGAACAGCAGCTTCTGGATATTGGCCGGCTGCATGCTGCCGATGCCGGGCTCATTGGCCAGGCTCTTCATGGCCGAACGGACGGCGTAGTTTTCCTGGTACATCGGGAACAGCTTCATCCCGACATAAAGGAAGAAGCCAACCACGATCAGGACCACCAGGAAGGAGGTCAGGGTAATGCCGCGTTGCGCCTTCATGCTGTTCATTGCGTTTCTCCCCAGATACGCGTGGATGAATCAATTGACGCCCGAGCCGATCCGCGACGGTTCGAAGCCGTCCTTGCAGAACCAGCCGGAGCAGTTGAGCCAGATCAGGAACGCCTTGCCGCGCAGGTTCTGCTCCGGCAGCAGGCCCCAGAAACGGCCGTCATCACTGTTGTCACGGTTGTCGCCCATCACCAGGTAGCGGCCCGCCGGAACGGTCCATTCCCCCTGGCCGGCAGGATACGCCGTCTCCAGCACGGTGTGGGTACGGCCCGGCAGCTTTTCGACCAGCAGGCTGGACCCTTCGCCATGGCCACGATGGCCGGCGTAGATGCCCTTGTCTTCGTATTCCACCGGCTGGCCGTTTAGGATCAGGCCGTTGCCTTCGAAGGTGACCTGGTCACCCGGTACGCCGATCACGCGCTTGATGAAATTCTCGCCCTTGTTGGGGTCCTGGTCGTCGTGGCCCGGGAAATGGAACACCACCACGTCGCCCCGTTCCGGTTCGCTGATCGGCACGAACTTGGTGTTGGTCAGCGGCAGGCGCAGGCCGTAGGCGAACTTGTTGACGAGGATGAAATCACCGATCAGCAGGTTCGGCATCATCGAACTGGACGGGATCTTGTACGGTTCGGCGATGAAGCTGCGCACCACCAGCACGATCGCCAGCACCGGGAAGAACGCGCGCGAGTAGTCCACCAGCGCCGGCTCGGTGTCCAGCAGGCCGGCGCGACGGGCGCGGCGGCGGGCGAAGTACAGCTTGTCGGCAAGCAGGATCAGGCCGGAGGCCAGGGTCAAGGCAACCAGGAGGAACTCAAACGCTTTCATTCAATGTCCTTTGCAGCGTCGCGGGGCCAACCGGCCCGGTAAGGGGCCGACTGTACCGTTACTTGTTGTCCATCTGCAGTACGGCGAGGAAGGCTTCCTGCGGAATTTCCACGCGGCCGACCTGCTTCATGCGCTTCTTGCCTTCCTTCTGCTTCTCCAGCAGCTTTTTCTTGCGCGACACGTCGCCGCCGTAGCACTTGGCAAGAACGTTCTTGCGCATGGCCTTGACGGTGGTGCGGGCAATCACCTGCGAGCCGATCGCGGCCTGGATGGCCACGTCGAACATCTGCCGGGGAATCAGCTCCTTCATCTTCTCGCACAGCTCACGGCCGCGACGATCGGAGTGCGAACGGTGGACGATAAGCGACAGGGCGTCGACCTTGTCGCCATTGATCAGCACGTCCACGCGCACGAACGGACCGGCATCGAAACGCACGAAGGCGTAATCCAGCGAGGCATAGCCGCGGCTGACCGACTTCAGCTTGTCGAAGAAGTCCAGCACCACTTCGGCCATCGGCAGCTCGTAGCTGATCTGCACCTGGCTGCCCAGGTAGTTGATGCCGAGCTGGCTGCCGCGCTTTTCTTCGCACAGCTTGATGATGTTGCCGATGTATTCCTCGGGGGTGAGGATGTTGGCGCGGATGATCGGCTCGCGGACTTCCTGCACCTGGTTCACCGGCGGCAGCTTGGCCGGGTTGTCCATGTTGACGATGCTGCCGTCGGTCTTGAGTACTTCATAGACCACGGTCGGCGCGGTGCTGATCAGGTCCAGGTTGTACTCGCGCTCCAGGCGTTCCTGCACGATTTCCATGTGCAGCATGCCAAGGAAGCCGCAGCGGAAACCGAAGCCCATCGCTTCGGAGCTTTCCGGCTCGAAGCGCAGCGCGGCATCGTTCAGGCGCAGCTTGTCGAGTGCCTCGCGCAGGTCCGGGTAGTCTTCGGCATCCACCGGGAACAGGCCGGCGAACACGCGCGGCTGCATTTCCTGGAAGCCCGGCAGCGGCTTGGGTGCCGGATCGCCGGCCATGGTCAGCGTGTCGCCGACCGGCGCGCCGTGCACGTCCTTGATGCTGGCCGTCACCCAGCCCACTTCACCTGCGCGCAGGGCCGGCAGCACCTTGCGCTTGGGGGTGAACACGCCGACGTTGTCGACCTGGTGGTTGCGGCCGGTGGACATCACCTGCAGCTTGTCGCCGGCCTTGATCTCGCCCTGCATGACGCGCACCAGCGACACCACGCCGAGGTAGTTGTCGAACCAGGAATCGATGATCAGCGCCTGCAGTTTGTCGGTATCACGCGGCACCGGCGGCGGGATGCGCTTGACGATCGCTTCCAGCACATCGCGCACGTTCAGGCCGGTCTTGGCGCTGACCGGCACGGCGTCTTCGGCATCGATGCCGATCACGGCCTCGATCTCGGCCTTGGCGCGTTCGATATCGGCGGTGGGCAGGTCGATCTTGTTGATCACCGGCACTACTTCCAGGCCCTGCTCCACCGCGGTGTAGCAGTTGGCCACCGACTGCGCTTCCACGCCCTGGGCGGCATCGACCACCAGCAGCGCGCCTTCGCAGGCGGCCAGCGAGCGGCTGACTTCATAGGAGAAGTCGACGTGGCCGGGGGTGTCGATGAAGTTCAGGTGGTAGGTCTGTCCGTCGTCCGCCAGGTACGGCAGCGACACCGACTGCGCTTTGATGGTGATGCCACGCTCGCGCTCGATCGGGTTCGAATCGAGCACCTGCGCTTCCATCTCGCGGGCCTGCAGGCCGCCACACAGCTGGATGATGCGGTCAGCCAGGGTGGACTTGCCGTGGTCGACGTGGGCAATGATGGAGAAGTTGCGGATGTTCCGCATCGAATCAGAGGACATAGAGGTGGCGGCGGCGCCGGGCGTCGTCAGGGTAAACGTTGGATTATCGCACGGGACGGCCGCCGCCGGTGGGTCCTGACGGCCGCTGGCCGTCAGCTTTCCGCCTCGGTGGGTGACGACCGTTGGTCGTCACGCTCCTGCCTGCCGCTGCGCTCGCCGGGCATGGCCCGGCGCTACCGCGCCCCCGGTCAGCTGCCGGTCTTCACGGCCACGAAGGCGCTGTTGCCGCCGCTGCGGACCAGCAGCATCACCACGTCACCCTTCTTGTAACCGGCCAGTGCCCGGTTCAGGGCCTCCACGCTGCCCACCGCCGTACGGCCGACCTGCAGGATCACCATCCCCGGCGACAGCCGCGCGTCGCGGGCGGCCTGGCCGTTGACGCGGGTCACCCGCACCCCCTCGCCTGCTTCCAGCCCCAGCTGCTTGCGCTGCGGGGCGGTCAGGTCGGCCACTTCAAGACCCAGCAGGGCGTTGGCACCGGTCTGCGGCGCCGCGTCCTCGTTGGCCGCCGCCGGACGGTTTGCCGCCGCCTGGGCGTCTTCGGCCAGTTCGGTCAGGGTGGCGCTGAGCTCGCGCTCCTTGCCATCGCGCACCAGGCCGATGCTGACCTTGCTGCCCGGCGGCAGCGCACCGATCAACGGCGGCAGATCGCTGAAGGAGTTCACCGGGCTGCCGTTAACCGAGCGGATCACGTCACCGACCTGCACCCCGGCCTTGGCCGCCGCGCTGCCGGCGACAATCTCATTCACCAGTGCGCCACGGCTGTCCTTCAGGCCCAGCGCCTGGGCGTTCAACGAATCGATCTGCTGCACCACCGCGCCGAGCTGGCCACGACTAACCCGGCCGGTCTTCTTGATCTGCTCGACCGCGCCCATCGCCAGGTCGATCGGGATCGCGAAGCTGATGCCCATGTAGCCGCCCGAAGCGGAGAAAATCTGCGAATTGATGCCGACCACTTCGCCGCGGGTGTTCAACAGCGGGCCACCCGAGTTGCCCTGGTTGATCGCCACGTCGGTCTGGATGAACGGAACATAGCGCTGGTCGGCGCCGCCGGTGCTGCGGCCCGTGGCGCTGACCACGCCGGCGGTGACCGAATGGTCCAGCCCGAACGGCGAGCCGATCGCGACCACCCACTGACCCGGCTTCAAGGTGCGTGAATCACCGACGCGCACGGTCGGCAGGCCGCTGCCTTCGATCTTCAACAGGGCTACGTCGTATTGCTGGTCGCTGCCCACCACCTTGGCGATGAACTCGCGGTTGTCACCCAGTTTCACCTTCACTTCGGACGCATCGGCCACCACGTGGTGGTTGGTCAGCACGTAGCCGTCGGCGGAAATGATGAAGCCCGAGCCCATGCCGCGGCCCTTGATGCTGGGGCCGCCATCCGGGTCGCCACCGGGGCCGCCCGGACCGGGCATGCCGAATTCCGGGCCAAAGAAGCGGCGGAAGATTTCCGGGATTTCATCCTGGCCCGGCCCCATTCCGCCACCGCGTGCCTGGCGGTTGCCGCCGCGCACGATGGTGGTTTCAATGTTGACCACGCCCGGCCCGACCTGGTCGACCAGGTTGGTGAAGTCCGGCAGGCCCGATACCAGCGGCTGGGCCGGCGCACGCGGCGCGGCGGCCGCGGACTGCGCCGTGGTGGCCTGCGGGGCCGGCGAAGGTGACTGCGCGCAGGCGGCCAGCGGCAGGGTCATCGCCAGCAGGCCCAAGGCCTGGGTACGGAACGAACGGGTAAGCGGGATCATCGGAATACAACCTCCGGCAGGTCAGCGGACAGCAGAAAGGGAAAGCGTTGCCCGCCATCGGGCGGGCAGGCGCAGGCCACGCGCGGTCAGTCGCGCGGGCCCTGGACCGGCGGCGCGTCCTGCAACCGCGGTTCAAAGGGATAGAAGGTGCCCGGCGTGTTGCCGGGGAAACTGGCATTCAGTGCAGCCCCAGCGGCCGGACCCACGCTGGAGCGCGGCCACGGCCGGGCCTGCAGCGCCCCCACATTGCCGAACGACAGCTCGTGCCGGGCGGCCGTGGACAGCGGGGTCGACAGCACCGGCTGGGTTGCGGCGAGCGCACGCTGCGGCTCGTCATCACGCTGCGCGATGCGCGCCATCTGCTGGCTGCGCGTGGCACTGGCGCGGCGGACGCTGGCGTCCTGGCGACGCGCCGCAGCGGCCACCGCGGCCGCCGGGACACTGGCCACCAGCGCTGCGCCGGACGGCGATGCAGCAGGCTCCTGCACCGGCGCGGACGCCGGCAGCGCAAGTTCGGCCTGGCTGGCGATCACCTGCACCGGCAGCTCTGCCGGCGGTGCGCCCTCATCCAGCGATTGGCGTCCCATGAAGAAGGCCACCGCGGCCACCGACGCGGCCAGCGCGGCACCGCCGCTCCAGCGACGCCAGCCGGTGCGCACTTCGCGCCGCGGCTCGGCCTGGGGAACGGGTTCCTGCGCCACCGCCGCCGAAACGCGCGCGGCGAAATCCAGCGGCGCCGGCGCCACGGCCTTGCCGCGCATCACCTCGCCCAGCAGGGCCCAGCGCTCCTGGCAGGCCTGCAGCTCGGGATCATGCTGCAGGCGGCGCAGCAGGAAGCGGGCCTCGTCTGAGGCCAGTTCGCCATCGACCAGCGCAGACAACTGCTGGCGGTTATGCAGGTCGATCTTGTCTTCGGGTTGGTCGTACTTGCTCATAGGCGGCTCTTCTCACGGGTGGCGCTGCCGGTGTCCAGCAGCGGCCGGAGTTCAGTGTCGATCGCCTCGCGGGCGCGGAAGATCCGCGAGCGCACGGTGCCGATCGGGCACCCCATCTTCTGCGCGATTTCCTCGTAACTCAGGCCTTCCACCTCGCGCAGGGAAATGGCCAGGCGCAGTTCCTCCGGCAGGGAGGCAACGGCCTTCATCACCGTGGTTTCCAGCTCCTGGCGCATCAGCTGGCGTTCCGGCGTATCGGTATCGCGCAGGCGCGTTCCCGAATCGAACTGTTCGGCATCGCCGATTTCGATGTCATCGGTCGGCGGGCGACGATTGCTTGCAGCAAGGTGGTTCTTGGCGGTATTCACGGCAATCCTGTGCAACCAGGTCGAAAATTGGGCGTCGCCGCGGAAACTGTTGATCGCGCGGTAGGCGCGGATGAACGTGTCCTGGGCAACGTCCTGGCACTCACTCCAGTCGGCGATGTAGCGCCCGACGAGCGACACGACCCGATGCTGGTGCTTGCGCACCAGGACATCGAATGCCGCGCTTTCGCCGCGCTGCACACGCCGGACCAGTTCCAGGTCCAGCTCCTGTGGTGTTTCAACCTCGGCCATTGGGGACCGAACTCCTGTCAGCCCAACCGACGTCAGGCAATGAGACTGCCAATCCCGGGAAAAGTTCAGCGCCATCTGACCGGGCACCGCACCAGCTTTTAACCAACGTTCCGTTAACGTAGCGGTCCATGCTATGAACCTCCGCCATCGCTACCCCAGCTATTGGGATTTGACGGAAGGGAAACAACCTCTGGATCATAGCCGCCTTCTCCATACACAACCGGATGGAACGTCCATGCTCTCAGGCTTCGATGGGCTTCGCCTCGCGCACTGGCACCCGGAGATCCGCGACGACGGGGTCGTGGTGCTCAATCTCGACCGCCAGGACGCCAACGTCAATGCGATGTCCCAGGATGTCCTGCTGGAACTGGGCGACCTGCTCGAGCGCATCGCCATCGATCCGCCCAAGGGCGTGGTGATCCAGTCGGCCAAGCAGGCCGGCTTCATCGCTGGCGCGGACCTGAAGGAGTTCCAGGAGTTCGACCGCCGCGGCACCGTCAATGACGCCATCCGCCGCGGCCAGGTGACCTACCAGAAGCTGGCCGAGCTGCCCTGCCCGACCGTAGCGGCGATCCATGGCCACTGCCTGGGCGGCGGTACCGAACTGGCACTCGCCTGCCGCTACCGTGTCGCCTCCAACGACAGCAGCACCCGTATCGGCCTGCCAGAAACCCAGCTGGGCATCTTCCCGGGCTGGGGCGGCAGCGCACGCCTGCCGCAGCTGGTCGGCGCCCCGGCGGCCATGGACATGATGCTGACCGGCCGCACCCTGTCGGCGTCCGCGGCGCGCAACATCGGCCTGGTAGACAAGGTGGTGGCCCCGGCCCTGCTGCTGGACACCGGCGTGGCGCTGGCGCTGAAGGGCACCGTCCGCCCGTTCAAGCAGCGCGCAACCGCCTGGGCGACCAATACCTGGCCGGCGCGCAAGCTGCTGGCCCCGCAGATGGCCAAGCAGGTCGCACGCAAGGCCCGCAAGGAGCACTACCCTGCTCCGTACGCGCTTATCAGCACCTGGGAACGCAGTGGCGGCAAGCCGGTGCAGGCGCGCCTGGATGCCGAACGCCGCGCGGTGGTGAAGCTGGCCAGCACGCCCACGGCGCGCAACCTGATCCGCATCTTCTTCCTGACCGAACGCCTGAAGGCCCTCGGCAGTGGCGACCACGGCATCCATCACGTACACGTGGTCGGCGCCGGCGTGATGGGGGGCGATATTGCCGCGTGGTCGGCCTACAAGGGCTTCAACGTGACCCTGCAGGACCGCGAGCAGCGTTTCCTCGACCCGGCCATGCAGCGTGCGCAGACCCTGTTCGAGAAGAAGGTGCGCGATGAAAGCAAGCGGCCGGCGGTGGCCGCGCGCCTGCAGGCCGACCTGGCCGGCGCGGGCGCTGCGCAGGCGGACCTGGTGATCGAGGCGATCATCGAGAACCCGCAGGCCAAGCGCGACCTGTACCAGACGCTGGAGCCGAAGATGAAGGCCGATGCGCTGCTGACCACCAACACCTCTTCGATCCCGCTGATCGAACTGCGTGACCACATCCAGCGTCCGGCGCAGTTCGCCGGCCTGCATTACTTCAACCCGGTCGCGCAGATGCCGCTGGTGGAAATCATCCACCACGACGGCATGGCACCGGAGACCGAGCGCCGCCTGGCCGCCTTCTGCAAGGCGCTGGGCAAGTTCCCGGTGCCGGTCGCCGGCACGCCCGGCTTCCTGGTCAACCGCGTACTGTTCCCGTACATGCTGGAGGCGGCGACCGCCTATGCCGAAGGCATCCCGGGCCCGGTGATCGACAAGGCCGCGGTCAAATTCGGCATGCCGATGGGGCCGATCGAACTGCTCGATACGGTTGGACTGGACGTAGCGGCCGGCGTGGGCGAAGAGCTCGCTCCGTTCCTCGGCCTGCAGATTCCGGCGGCGCTACAGACCGTCGAACAGGGCAAGCGCGGCAAGAAGGATGGTCAGGGCATCTATGCCTGGGAAAACGGCCGCGCGAAGAAGCCGGAAGTGCCCAAGGGCTACCAGGCGCCGGGTGATCTGGAAGATCGGCTGATCCTGCCGTTGCTCAATGAAGCCGTGGCGTGCCTGCACGAAGGCGTTGTGGCCGATGCAGACCTGCTGGATGCGGGCGTGATCTTCGGGACCGGGTTCGCGCCGTTCCGCGGGGGGCCGGTGCAGTACATCCGGGCGACCGGCGCCGATGCGCTGGTGGAGCGGCTGAAGGTGCTGCAGCAGCGGCATGGGGATCGGTTCTCGCCGCGGCCGGGCTGGGATAATCCGGTGCTGCGCGAAGAAGTGGTG
The DNA here is from genome assembly GCF_014841975.1 of Stenotrophomonas sp. CFBP 13724. Taxonomy (NCBI): domain Bacteria; kingdom Pseudomonadati; phylum Pseudomonadota; class Gammaproteobacteria; order Lysobacterales; family Lysobacteraceae; genus Stenotrophomonas; species Stenotrophomonas sp. CFBP 13724. The sequence goes on along the minus strand of NZ_JACYUW010000001.1, from coordinate 654,378 downwards.
TGACCGTGTTGCGGTTCGCTTTACTGCTGATGTGCCCGGCACGGGGAGCTACGGCGCAGGACACGCCGTAAACCCATCCATGGGGGCTCGTTTCCGCCCGTCCGGGGCTCCAACGGTCCTGCGCCGCAGCTCCCCGTGCCTCCGGACAGTCTGTTGCCGTGTGCCGGTCGGTGAAGTAAAGAAGGCAACATCAAGGCATAAAAAAAACGAGGCGCTGGGCGCCGCGTTTTTTCGTGTTCTGCCGGTCAGCGGATCAGCTGGCCTTGGCGACGGCCTTCTTGGCAACGGCCTTCTTTGCCGGGGCCTTGGCCACGGTCTTCTTGGCGACCGGAGCGGCGGCGCCGACGGCGGCCTTGCTCACGGTGTGCGAACGGGCGTTGCCGTAGCTGGCGTTGTAGCGCTTGCCCTTGGCGGTCTTGCGGTCACCCTTACCCATGTCTTGAACTCCTGGCTATGTTGATTCTGATTACCCCGTGCTGACACGGGTTTGGCGGGGCCGTCTTGCTGGACGCCCCCGCGCACGATCGGAAAGCCTACCACGACGGCCTCAATGCGCGCAGCTGGCGTCGTGTACGTGCCCGTGGTTGAGGCGCAGGTTGACCAGGTGGGCCACGCCCACCAGCAACCCGCCGAGGGTCATCACCACCGCATGCGGAACCGGATCGTGGTGCAGCGGGTCGTACAGCACGCCGGTCCACAAAGCGACCAGGCCGGGAATCAGGAAGCCCAGCGCACGCAGCGCACCATGGCGCCGGTAACCCCAGAACAGGCTGAACAACCCCAGCAGGGTGACGAACACCACCAGCGCCTGCTCGATGCCATCGCCCAGCCACACCGACAGGCCCAGCGAGGGCGCAGCGGCCAAGGCCACGGGGATCACTGCGCAGTGCACCGCGCACAGCAGCGAACCGGTGGCACCGAAGCGATCAATCAGATGGCGGAGGCGTGGGATCAGGGGCATGACTTCCAGCAGGGTCGGCGAAGCGTTATGGAATAATATAACATCCCTCCTGTACCCGCACGGCCTGTTTCGCCCAGCGACTCTCTCCCGCTGTCCGCCATGGGATTCGTGCGCCCCCTTGTTGATACGTTATAACAATTCATTGGAAGCCCCATGACTGCTCTGCGTACCCGGCCCCGCCCGCACACTCTCGCCCTGGCCCTCGCTGCTGCCCTGCTGCCCGCGATGGCGATGGCCGCCGACGCCCCGGCCGACCGACACCTGACCGAACTGTCCGCAGTGAAGGTCACCGCCTCGCCGCTGCAGGGCGATGCCGAATCGCTGGCGCGGCCGGTCGAGGTGCTCGCGGGCGAACGCCTGGACGAAGCCAAGGCCGGCACCCTGGGCGACACCGTAGCCAAGCTGCCCGGCGTGCAGAGCTCCTACTTCGGTCCCGGCGTGGGCCGGCCGATCATCCGTGGCCAAGAAGGCCCGCGCGTGGCCGTGTTGTCCAACGGCGTCGGCAACATGGATGCCTCCACCGTCAGTGCCGACCACGCCACCAGCATCGAACCGTTCCTGGCCGACCAGATTGAAGTCCTGAAGGGCCCGGCCACCCTGCTGTTCGGCAGTGGCGCGATCGGCGGCGCGGTCAACGTGGTCGACGGACGCATTGCCAGCGAACTGCCGGAGCGCCCGCTGAGCGGCCGCGCCGAAGTGCGCGGCAACAGTGTCAACGACGAGCGCAGCGGCATGTTCCGGCTGGATGGGGTCAACGGCAACTGGGTACTGCACGTGGACGGCCTGGTGCGCAACGGCGATGACTACCGCATCCCCGGCTACGCGGTGGTGGATGCGCTGGAAGAACACGACCATGCACACGATGACGGCGATGCCGATGAGCCGCGCCGCGGCACCTTGGACAACAGTTCCATCCGCACCCGCGCCGGCGGCGTCGGTGCCACCTGGTTGGGTGATGGAGGCTTCTTCGGCCTGTCGGCCGGCACCTACCGCACCAACTACGGCATCCCCAACGGCGCGCACGTGCACGCCGACGGCGATGACCACGACCATGACCACGACCACGGCGCAGAGGAAGAAGAAGGCGAAGAGCACGACGTGCGCATCGACATGGTGCAGAACCGCTTCGACTTCAAAGGCGGCATCTACAACCCCACCTCGTTCCTGAAGAACGTTACCCTGCGCGCGGGTTACACCGACTACGAGCACACCGAACTGGAAGCCGGCACCCCGGCGACCCGCTTCACCAACCAGGGCATCGAAGGCCGGTTGGAAGCGGTGCAGAACGAGATCGCCGGCTGGAACGGTGCCTTCGGCCTGCAGTTCGGCAACAGCGATTTCGGCGCCAAGGGCGAAGAGGCTTTCGTGCCGGATACCACGACCGAGAACCTGGGCGTGTTCGTGCTGCAGGAAAAGCAGTTCGGCCCGTTCAAGCTGGAACTGGGCGCGCGCCATGACCAGGTCAAGCTGGACCCGACCGCCGACTACCAGCGCCGCAGGTTCGATGCCACCAACCTGTCCGCCGCCGGCATCTGGACGTTGAACGATGCCGTGGACCTGCGCTTCGGCGTGGACAGTTCCGAGCGTGCACCGACCAATGAAGAGCTGTACGCGGCCGGTGCCCACATCGCCACGCGTTCGATCGAACTGGGCGATGCGCAGTTGAAGACCGAGCGCGGCCAGCGCATCGAACTGGGCATCCACACGCACAGCGATCGCCTGGACTTCTCCGCTTCGGTGTACCAGACCAAGTTCAAGGACTTCATCTACCTGGCCGACACCGGCGTGGTGGAAGACCTGCCGGTGCGCCTGTGGGCGCAGCAGGACGCCACCTTCAAGGGCGCCGAAGCGGAGGCCCTGGTGCATCTGTTCGAAGGCAATGCCGGTGACTGGGACCTGCGCGTGTTCGGTGACTACGTCAAGGCCGAACTGGATGGCAGTGGCAGCCGTAGCGTGGACATCGCCGTGCCGCATGGCGACCACAACCACAACTACACCGTGGACCTGGCCAACGGGGGCTACCTGCCGCGCATTTCGCCGGCACGCGTGGGCGCCGACCTGCGCTGGGCCAAGGACGGCTGGCGCGCATCGCTCGGTGCGGTGCGTTACAGCAGCCAGAAGGACACCGCGCAGAACGAAGAACCGACCAGTGGCTACACGTTGGTGGATGCACACTTCGCGTATCGCTGGGACCGCAGCGACAGCAACAGCTACGAAGTGTTCGTGGACGGCAGCAACCTGACCAATCGCGAAGTGCGCCCGCACACCTCGCTGCTGCGCGACTACGCCCCGCTGCCGGGACGCGGCGTGGCCTTCGGCATCCGCGCGTACTTCTGATCGGCTGAGCCGCTGGCCGTCTGCTCCCGCTGTCGGTAGTGACGGCCGCCGGCCGTCTGCTCCGCTCTCGGTGGGTGACGACCGCTGGCCTGCTCCGCTGTCGGTGGGTGACGACCGTTGGTCGTCACCGCACTGGCTGATCACGGCCTATAGTGCCGGCCATGACCACCGACTCCACCACGCGTCTCCCCTGGGGCATCCTGCTGGCGGCCTCGGGCATCCTGATGATCACCATGGCGGCACGCCAGACCACCGGCCTGTTCGTCGATCCCATCCACCGCGATACCGGCGTCAGCATCGTCGACATCAGCTTCGCGCTGGCCATTGGCCAACTGGTCTGGGGGGCGGTGCAGCCGGTGTTCGGTGCGCTGGCCGACCAGCGCGGGCCGCTGCCGGTGCTGATCGGCGGCGGCATCCTGCTGGCCGCAGGACTGGCCCTCGCGCCCCTGCTTCCGGGCGGATGGGGGCTGGGCCTCAGCCTGGGCCTGATGATGGCGGCCGGTGCTGGTGCCGGCAGTTTCTCCGTGCTGATCGGTGCCACCGCGCATCGGCTGCCAGCCGAGCGCCGTTCGTTCGCAGCGGGCCTGATCAATGCCGGAGGCTCGCTCGGCCAGTTCGTCTTCGCACCGATCCTGCAGGTGGTCATCACCGTGGCAGGCTGGGGACGGGCGATGCTGCTGATGGCCGTGGTGTCCCTGCTGACCCTGCCGATGGCCTGGCCATTGCGCCGCCGTGCCGGCGACCATGCGCATGCCACGGCAGCCGCCGAAATCGGGCTGCGCGCGCAACTCCGGCTGGCCCTGCGCGAGCCGAGCTACTGGTACCTGCACCTTGGTTTTTTCACCTGTGGGCTGCACATCGCCTTCCTGGTCACCCACCTTCCCGGTGAGATCGCACTGTGCGGTCTGTCGCCCACCGTTTCATCCACCTCGATCGCGCTGATCGGGCTGTTCAACGTGGCGGGCAGCCTGCTGATGGGCTACCTGGGCCAGCGCTACCGGATGAAGCTGCTGCTGGTGGCGCTGTATGCCAGCCGCGCGCTGATGATCGGGCTGTACCTCGTCGCCCCGCCGACCGCCTTGACCTTCTATGTCTTCGCCGCTGCGCTGGGCTTCACCTGGCTGGCCACCGTGCCGCCCACCGCCGGCCTGGTCGGCAAGCTGTTCGGGCCGCGCTACCTGGGCACGCTGTTCGGGTTGACCTTGCTGTCGCACCAGGTCGGCGGTTTCTTCGGCGCCTGGCTGGGCGGGGTGGTGTTGGCCAATACGGGAAACTACATGGTGATGTGGTACCTGGACATCGCACTTGCGTTGATTGCCGCCGTGGCGCACTTCCCGATACGTGAGCAGGCAGCGCGGCTGGCAACCGCGAGCACCGCCTGAGTTCCGCTCACCCGACCATCACCAAGCGAACTGCGCCCTGACACAGCGACGCTGCAGCGGCGATCTGCGCTGGTGGTTCGGACATTTTTGTCCGAAAATGATCCATGACTTCTTTACGTGCCGACGCCGCCGCCCGCCGCGCCCTGATCCTCGATGCCGCCGACCATGTGTTCGGCAACCACGGCGTCACCGCCCCGCTCGACCTGGTGGTGGAACGGGCGCAGGTGGGACGGGCGACGCTGTACCGTAATTTCCCGGATCGCAGCGCGTTGATCGAAGCGCTGCTGCAGCGGACCGTCGACCGTATCGCGCGCCAGGTAGCCGAACTGGGCACGCGCGACGATGCGCTGTTCGAGCTGCTCGATGGAATGGCCCGCCGCATCATCGATTCGCCTGCGCTGGCCGATTACTGGCGCGCGGTGCATCCGGACGACCCGACCGTGCGGGGTGCGCGCGAACGCGTGCGCGCCCTGATGGAGGCACCTATCCAGCGCGCCATCGCCGCCGGATTGTGCCGGCCGGACCTTACCTCCACGGATATTTCACTGATCTCGGGCATGCTGGGTGCGGCCCTGCGCGGCAAGAACCGCGAAGAGCGCAGCGCACTGGCAGGACGCGCGCTGCAGCTGCTGCGCGCAGGCCTGCAGGGAACCAGCGCCACGGAGGCCTGATGTCGCAGTACCTCAAGCCCATCCCGGACTGGGAGGAACACGAGAAGCCCACTCTCCCGGGCTCGGCGTCGATGCCGTGGCATCCGCCGCACCGGCGTGCCGCCTATGCGCTGGTGTCGGTGCTGGTGGCCATCACCGGCGGCCTCGGCACTGCGCTGGTCACCGCCAACCTGCCCTTCCTGCAGGGCCAGTTGGGGCTGAGCCCCGTTCAGGGCACCTGGCTGGTCGCCTCCTACGTGATGGTCAACGTGACGGCCAACCTGCTTGCCTTCAAGTTCCGCCAGCAATATGGCATCCGCCTGTTCGCCGAAATCGGCCTTGGGCTGTACGCCGCGCTGGCCCTGCTGCACCTGGCCGTCGGCAGTTTCGAAACCACCGTGCTGCTGCGCGCGGCCAGCGGTTTCGCCGGCGCGGCGTGCTCGACGCTGGGCACGCTGTACATGCTGCAGTCGTTGCCACGCCGCTACACCGGCAACTTGTTGGTGATCGGCGTGGGGCTGTCACAGCTGGCGGTGCCGCTGGCCTGGGTGGTCTCGCCCAGCCTGGTGGGCACCGGCCAATGGCATCTGCTGTACTTCCTCGAAGCCGGACTGGCGCTGTGTGCCTTCGCTGCGGTGGTGCTGCTGAAGCTGCCACCAGGCGTGCAGATCAAGGCCTTCGAACCGATGGACTTCCTGACCTTCGCGCTGCTGGCACCAGCCGTTGGCCTGCTGGTGGTGGTGCTGGCACAAGGGTACGTGCGCTGGTGGACCGACACGCCCTGGCTGGGCTGGGCGTTGATTGCCTCGATCACGATGGCCACGGCGGCCTTCGTGATTGAACACTACCGACGCAATCCGCTGCTGCAGGTGCGCTGGCTGGCCAGCCTGCCGGTACTGCACTTCATCGTCGGCGCGTTCCTGCTGCGCTTTCTCACTACCGAACAGTCCTATGGCGTGGTCGGGCTGATGCGCGCTCTCGGCATGGGGCCGGACCAGATGCGGCCGCTCTTCGCAGTGATCCTGGCCGGGGTGGTCACCGGCATCGCCGCCAGTTCGCTGACCTTCGGCCCGAAGCGACTGATCCCTCAGGTGCTGATGGCGATCCTGCTGCTGGGCAGCGCGGCCTTGCTCGACCAGCACCGCACCAGCCTGGACCGTCCGCATGATTTCTTCGTCAGCCAATTCCTGGCTTCGGTCGGCTCGGGCATGTTCATGGGCCCGCTGATCATGCTCGGCATCACCGCCGTGCTGAAGCAGGGCGTGGACCATATGATCACCTTCCTGGTCACTCTGTCGATCACCCAGACGCTGGGGGGGCTGGCCGGTTCAGCGGTGCTCGGTACGGTGCAGCTGCATCGCGAACAGCTGTATTCCAGCGCGCTGGTCAGCCAGCTGGACCCGGCCGATCCGGTGGTCGCGCAGCGGCTGCGCCTGCAGCAGCAGCTTTACAGCGCGCAGATCACAGACCCGGTGCAGCGCAGCGCGCAGGGCACCGCGCAGCTGGCGCAGATTGCGCGCCGCGAAGCCAACGTGCGTGGCTTCAATGATGTGTTCACGCTCAGCGGCTGGCTGGCGCTGGGCTTCCTGGGCTGGCTGCTGTCACTGCAGCTGTGGATCGCCGCGATGAAGCAATGGCGCAGGCGCCGCCCCTCCTCTTCCTCCCCGCGGCGCCCGATGCGGCTGCCGCACCGCGTTGAGTAACTCCATGTCCCAGCAACCACCCCGCGATGACGACGCCCCGGAAAACGTGAACCCGGCGCCTCCCACCGATGCCGCACCGGCCCCTGCCCCGCCCCCGCCGGCGGCAGCTGCGGCGCCCCCCACAGGCGCGCCGAAGTACCTCAAACCCAGCAACCGGGCCGTGGTGATCATGGTGGTGGTGGCGCTGGTGGGCATCGCGCTGATCCTGCGCGGCTGGCAGCTGTGGCCGTTCACCAGCGCCATCGCCAGCACCGACAACGCCTACGTGCGCGGGCAGGTCACCGTGCTGGCACCGCAGGTCAATGGCTACGTCACCGACGTCCTGGTGAAGGATTTCCAGCACGTCAGACAGGGCGATGTGTTGCTGCGCATCGACGACCGCATCTACCGCCAGCGCGTCGCGCAGGCCGAAGCGGCCTTGGACAGCGCGAAGGCGGCGCTGGCGAATTCGGACCAGTCGCAGGCGCAGAACCGCGCGCAGATCGCTTCGGCCAAGGCCACGCTGGCGGCCGGGCAGTCTGAACTGCAGCGTTCGCGTGCCGAGCTTGCGCGCTACGAGCAGCTGGCCGAACAACGCCTGGTGGCGCTGAACGACCGCGACAAGTTCCGCACCAGCCAGGCCTCCGCGCAGGCCGGCGTGCAGCAGTCGCAGGCGCAGATCCAGATTGCCGAAGAGACGCTGGTCTCCACCCAGGTCGCCCGCAAGGGGCTGGAGGCACAGGTCGAGAGTGCGCAGGCGGCACTGGAACTGGCGCGGATCGACCTGGCCAACACCACGGTGCTCGCCCCGCGCGATGGCCAGGTCAGCGAAGCCAGCGCGCGGGTCGGGCAGTACGTCACGGCCGGTTCGCAGCTGCTGTTCCTGGTGCCGGATGTGCTGTGGGTGGTGGCCAACTTCAAGGAAGGCCAGACCTGGCAGATGCGCATCGGCCAGCCGGCCACCTTCGCGGTGGATGCATTCCAGGGAGAGGTCCTGCGCGGCCGCGTGGAGGAGATCGCACCGGCGACCGGTTCGGAGTTCAGCGTGCTGCGGCCGGACAATGCCAGCGGCAACTTCACCAAGGTGGTGCAGCGGTTGCCGGTGCGGATTGCGATCGATGCCGATCAACCGCTGGCAGCGCGGCTGCGGCCGGGGATGTCGGTGGTGGCGAAGGTGGATACGTCGGTTGAGGCTGCTGCGGCGCCGCGCGAGCGGTGAGTGGTCGAACGGGTGAGACCCCCTCACGGGTGGCTTCTAGAGCTGCATCTGGGGTTGGGTCGGGCGGTGGGGCTGGTCGGGGGACGGCAAAAACTGCGTCCATGCGGGCCTCGTTTCGCGCCATCCATGGCGCTCAACGCCCCCGCCCAGCCCCACCTCCCGGCCCCCTGACAGGTTCCGGTGGCCGCCACCCGCGTAAAAAAAAGAAGAAAAGCGGTAGCGCCGACCCATGGTCGGCGAGCGCAGCGGGCCGTTGGCGGGAACATTCCGCCGACCATGGGTCGGCGCTACCAAGGCCGCGATGGCGTGTCGGGTGGAGGGAGCCCCTGAGTCAGGGGCGGCCGCGAAGCGGCGGGGTATGGGTGCTGGTGAGGAGGGGCCCACGGTTTGCGCACCAAAGCGTGGGAGCGACAGCGCGAATGCGATGGCGTGGACCCGTGTCCCGCCAACCCACCCCGCCCCGCCAAACGCAGCCCCGCAGCCGTTGCTGTGGCTGTTGCTCTGGCTTGAAAAAGCAGGCGCCGGGCCGCAGGCCCGGCAACAACAAAACTTCACCCCGCGCAGCGGGCGCAGAGACCGTGTACTTCCAGCGTTTGTGCCTGCGGCTGGAACCCAAGTTCCTTGGCGCGCTTTTCCAGTTGGCTGACGATCTCGCGGTCTTCCAGCTCCACCGCGCTGTGGCAGCTGTTGCAGATCAGGAACGGCACCGAATGCGCCGCACTGCTCGGATGGTGGCAGGCCACGAAAGCGTTCACCGATTCCAGCTTGTGCACGAACCCGTTGGCCATCAGGAAATCCAGCGCGCGGTACACCGTCGGCGGGGCGTCAGCGCCCACGCCCTTGCCACTGCGCACCCACTCCAGCAGCTCATACGCCTTGACCGGCTTGCCGGCCTCGGCGATCAGCCGCAGCACATTGGCGCGGATGGGAGTCAGCCGCAGTCCGCGCTCGCGGCACACGCGCTCGACCACCCCCACGAAGTCCGACGCGTCGTGGACGTGGTGGTGCGGGGCCGTGCAGGCGTGCTTGGCGGACATGCGGGTTCTCCAGTTCGGGCGGATTTCAGGCCGCGGCCACTACCTTGGTAATGGCAGCATCGATGCGTTTCAAGGCCTCATCGCGACCGGCAAGGTACACCGTCTGCGAAATGTCCGGGCTCACCTGGGTGCCGGTGATGGCCACGCGCAGCGGCTGGGCGACCTTGCCCATGCCGATCTGCAGCGCCGCGGCGGCATCATGCAGCGCCACCCCAACGCTCTCGGCGGTCCACTCCGGCAGCGCCGCCAGCAGTTCGCGCGCCTTGCCCAGCGGCAGTTCGGCGCCAGCCTTGAAGTGCTTGGCCACGGCGGCTTCGTCGTAGGTTTCCAGCGGCTGGTACCAGACGACCGCTTTTTCGGCCATTTCCTTCAACGTCTGCACGCGTTCGCGCAAGGCGACCACGACATCTTCCGCGGACGGGCCAGCGTTCAGGTCCAGGCCCAGCTTCTCCAGCTGGTACACCAGCGCCGGCGCGATGGACGCGGGTGCCTCGGTCTTCAGGAAATGCTGGTTGACCCAACCCAGCTTGGCCATGTCCAGCCGCGCGGCCTTGGAGTTGCAGTTGGTCACGTCGAACAGGTCGATCAGCTCCTGGCGGGTGAAGATCTCCTGGTCACCGTGCGACCAGCCCAACCGGGCCAGGTAGCTCAGCAGCGCCTCCGGCAGGTAGCCGGCGTCCTTGTACTGCATCACGTCGGCCGCGCCCGTGCGCTTGGACAGCTTGGCGCCCTGCTCGTCCAGGATCATCGGCATGTGGCCGAACTTCGGCACCGGCGCGCCGATGCCCCGGTACAGGTTGATCTGGCGCGGGGTGTTGTTGATGTGGTCATCGCCGCGGATCACCTCGGTGATGCCCATTTCCCAGTCGTCCACCACCACGGCGAAGTTGTAGGTCGGGTAGCCGTCCGGGCGGAAGATCACCATGTCGTCGAGCTCGCTGTTGGCGATCTCGATCGGCCCCTTGATCAGGTCGTCGAACACCACCGTACCGTCGAGCGGATTCTTGAAGCGGATCACCCGGTTCGGGTCATCGCGCCAAGGCAGGCCCTGATCGCGCGCGGCGCCGTTGTAACGCGGCTTTTCCTGCTTCGCCATGGCCGCCTCGCGCATCGCGTCGAGCTCTTCGCGGGTCTCGTAGGCGTAGTAGGCCTTGCCCTCGGCGACCAGCTGTTCGGCGACCTCCTGGTAGCGGGCCACGCGCTGGGTCTGGTAGATCGGGCCTTCGTCATAGCCCAGGCCCAGCCAGTCCATCGCCTCCAGGATCGCGTCGATGGCGCCCTGGGTGCTGCGCTCGCGGTCGGTGTCCTCGATGCGCAGCACGAACTCCCCGCCACGGTGGCGGGCCTCCAGCCAGCAGTACAGCGCCGTGCGGGCGCCGCCGATGTGCAGGTAGCCGGTAGGACTGGGGGCAAAGCGGGTGCGGCAGGTCATGGGACGCTCGGGGAACGAATATCCGCCGATTTTAGCAAAAGGGGACGGAGGGGATTAAGTCGCGATCCCCCCACCCTTCACGCCGGACCTGTGCCGTTTACGACTTAATCCCCTCCGTCCCCTTTTTGCGCCTTGCGCGGGAACAGGTCCTCGCGCGTGGCGGCGTTGTAGACGAACGAGGCCACGATCGCGGCGGCCTGCTTGAGGTCCTCCGGTTCGGCGTGGTCCCAGGTGTCCAGGTGGCTGTGGTGGACGTTGCTGAAATAGTCCAGCTTGTCCTGGATGAACTGGAAGCCCGGCAGCCCGACGCGGTCGAAGCTGATGTGGTCGGTGGAACCGGTGTTGCGGGTGGCCACGGTAGTCGCGCCGACGTCGTTGAACGGCTTCAGCCAAGCCTCGAACACCGGCATCGCCGCCAGGTTCTCCTGGGCGTAGATGCCACGGAAACGTCCCGAACCATTGTCCATGTTGAAGTACACCGAGAACTTCTCGTAATCGCGGCGCTTGACCAGTGCACCGGTCGGCTCGCGCAGCGACGCCGGCAAGGCCTTCTGCGCGGCATCGGCGGGTTCGGGGAACTGCGCGAAGTGCTTGGCCACGTAGGCCTGCGAGCCGATCAGCCCCTGCTCTTCCCCGCTCCACAGCGCGACCCGGATGGTGCGCTTGGGCTTGGCGCCCACGGCTTTCAGGATGCGCATGGCTTCCATCATCACCGCCACGCCGGCGGCATTGTCGGCTGCGCCGGTGCCGGTATGCCACGAATCCATGTGGGCACCGAGCATCACCACTTCATCGGCCTTGCCGCTGCCGCGGATCTCGGCCAGCGTGTTGTAGCCGGGCTGGTTGCTGTCATCGGTGAAGCGTGCGGCAACGTCCACGCGCAGCTTCACCGGTTGCTTGGCCAGCAGCGCGCGTACCAGCGGATTGAAGTGTTCGGAGATCATCGCCAGCTCCGGGATGCCTGCTGATTCGCCGGCCTTGCGCGAACCGCCCCCAGCGACCCGGATGATGCCGTTGTCCCAGCCGCTGATGCTGATCGCCGCCAGCGCGCCTTCTTCCACGAAGAAGGCATTGACCGCCTTGGCCAGCGCCTGCCGCTCGGTGTACTCCTTGACCCGCTTTTCCTTGTCGGCTGCGGCATTCTTCGGCACGGTGAATTCCTGCAGGCCTTCCAGCGAGGTCGCATCGTGGCGGTGCGAATCCGGCTCGGTGCCGCGCTTGTACTCACGTGCTTCGCCCAGCAGCAGGATCTTGCCGCGCAGCTTGCCCTTGTACTTTTCCAGGTCGGCCAGCTTCTTGATGTCCACCTGCACCAGCTCGCCTTCCACCGGGCCGTTGGTGCCCGGGGTCCAGGCCTTGGGCAGCGCATGCAGCGGCTGCATGCGGTCACCCTGCGAGCCGCTGCCCAGCATCAACACCGACGCCGAAGTGAACTCCCAGCCACGCCCGAAATCTTCGAACGCTTCATCGTGTACGTTGACCAGGCCCCATTCGTTGAACTTGCCGCGCGTCCAGGCGTTGGCCTGGGCCATGGCCGGCGAATTGGTCAGTCGCGGGCCGATGCTTTCGGTCAGATGACTGAACGTATCCATTACCTGCGAGCGATGGAACGCTTCCTGGCGGATCTTGCTGACCATGTCCAGGTCGACCGGCTCGGCGTGCTGCGCCACTGCCGGATTGCTCAACGCCAGCGCGATCGCCAGCACACCCCACTTCCCCATCGTCCAGCCCCCGGCACGCGCCGTCATAGATCAATCCCCGAGTGTAGGGCGAAGGGCCGCGCACGCCAGATGCCTAAGGTCACACAAGGCAGCAGCGCCACATTCCGATCCGGAACGTGGCGCTCTGGCATGCGTGCCGGAAAGAATCAGCCTGGACTGCGCGGCGCGGTGTCCGCAGGCAGCGCCGGGGGCGCTCCCATGCCCAGCGCGTACCAGTCCACCCGGCGGGTCACCCACATCACCAGCGCCAGAATGCCGAACAGCAGCAGCGAGCCCATCAGCAGCGCGTTGTTCTCCGACACCAGCAGGCCATACAGCGCGCCGTACAGCACGGTCAGCATCAGGGCGAAGCCCATGCCGCGCTTCCAGTGGCCCAGCACGTTGGCCAGGTAAACCGCCTGCAGGCCGATGCAGGCCAGCGCCGATACCAGATAGGCCTGCCAGAAGGCGATGTGTTCGGACAGGCTGATCAGCAGCAGGAAGAAGATCGCCAGCGCCAGGCCGACCATCAGGTACTGCAGCGGATGGATGCGCAGCTGGCGGATCAGCTCGAACAGCAGGAAGCCAACGAAGGTAAGCAGCACGAACAACACGCCGTACTTGGAAGCACGATCAGCCTGGGTATATACATCCACCGGATCCACCAGCGAAACTTCGACCGCCTGCGTCGACGGATCACCGGCGCGAAGCTGCGGCTGTGCATCGGAAGCCAGCGAAGACACGGTCCAGCGCGCCTCGAAGCCCTGCGCATCGACGCGGCGCTCATTGGGCAGGAACGCGCCGGCGAACGAGGGGTGCGGCCAGCGCGAACGCAGTGCGATCCGGTTGTCATCGCCCACCGGCACCACCGCCAGCGAGCGGCTGCCATCCACCTGCAGGTCCAGCTCGATCCGGCTGGCGGCCAGCGTGCCACCGCGTGCATCGGCGAACCCGGCGACCTCGGCATGCAGGCCCCGCCCCAGCGCGTCTGCCATCCCGACGCCCGGCTGCAGCCGCAACGGTGCACCGTTGACCCGCAGGTCCGGCGTGCCGACCAGGCCGCGCACATCACTCAGGCCGATGGCCAGGTAAGGCGTGCCATAGCTGCGCCCCTCCCTCACCGGGTAGTCATCGGCAGCGAAGTCGGCCGCGATGTGCCCCTGCCAGCTGTACACCGGCACCTTGAACAGACCGACCGAGCGCAGGTCCGGCGCCAGCCGTCCGTCCACGCTCAACTGGCGGGGCATCTGCAACCAGTGGCCTTGGGTGATCTGCACTTCGTTGCTGCTCTTGCCTGCCTTGTCGACCACCACCACCGTGGTGCGTTCGATCCACGGCACCACGCGAACCGGGCCGACCAGCTGCTGGGTGCCGGCGCGGCTTTCGGCCACCCGGCGGAATGCCTCTTCGCGGTACTCGCTGCGATCGGTGATCACACCGCGGATCAGCATCAGCGGAACCAGCAGCAGCAGGATCAGCCCGCCGACAATGGCGAAGCGCAGGAAAAGGTGCAGGGATTTCATGGTCCATCCTCGTTGGAGAGGCCTGCAGGATGGACATCCCGGATGTGCGGGGTTTGAGCTGAATTTGAAGCGAATGTGAAGTGGCCGCTACCGTGGCAGCCACAGCACCGCGCGGGTACCACCGGAGGCGCCCGCTTCCACGCTGGCGTTCCCACCGTGCAGGCGTGCCACCTCGCTGACAAACGGCAGGCCCAGCCCGGAGCTTCGTGCGCCGGTGGCCGGGCGTGCCAGCGAATAGAAGCGTTCGAACACCCGTCCGCGCGCGAACGCCGGAATACCGGTGCCCTGGTCGACGACCTGCAGTGCGATGCCGGCACCCTCCACGTCGGCGATCAGCTGGATGCTGCTGCCGGCCGGCGAAAAATCGATCGCGTTGTCCAGCAGGTTGCCGAGCGCCTGGCGCAGCAGGTAGCCATCGCCCTGCAGCGTCAGCGTGCCAACGGGCTGCACCTGCACCTGCACGCCGGCGGCCTGCGCGCGCAGCTGCGCACCCTGCACCACCGCAGCGAACAGCGTGGACACCACCAACGTGTCACGCGACTGCAGCCAGCCGTGCTGCTCCACTTCGGCCAGCGCAAGCAGCTTGTCGATGGTCTGGGTCAGCCGCTGCTGCTGGTCGACGATGCTGCGCGCAAAGCGCTCGCGGTCTTCGGCAGGCATCGGCTCCTGCAACAGCTCGGCTGCGCCGCGGATCGCCGCCAGCGGGCTCTTCATTTCATGGGTCAACGACTGCACGTACTGCTCCACGTACGCCTTGCCTTCCAGCTTCCGGCGCATGGTTTCCAGCGCGCGGCCGAGGTCACCGATCTCATCGCGCCGCGGCTTCGGCGGGGCCACCGGCTCACCGGCACTGACCGCCTGCGCATAACGGTTGAGCCGTCGCACACCGGTCATCAACCATGCCGTCATCATGATGCCGATCAGCGCGGACAGGCCGATCAGCCACGCACCGCGCAGCATGATCTGGCGCTGGCTGGCGGTGATGAACGGATCGATGCTGCGGTTGGGCTGGGACAGGGACAGAACGCCGATCAACGTTCGGCCATCGGCCGGGTCGTATACCGGCGCCGCCACGTGCATCACCGTGTGGGTGGCATCGCCGGGCACCTCCGGACTGGAGCGCGCGCCGTATTCGCCACGCAGGGTGCGATGGACATCATTCCAGCGCGAGTTGTCGCGGCCGACGTCACGGCCCAGCGAGTCGTACAGCACGATGCCCTTGGCATCGGTGATGGTCACCCGGTAGTCCAGCGCGCGCTTGGGAAAGCGCCAGACCATCGCCTTCGGGTCGCGACGCTGCGCGCGGGCCAGGCTGGTGGTGAAGCCACCGCGGGCCAGCGTGCCGGCCTTGAGCTCCGGCGCCGCCAGCTCGGCGAGCACGTTCGCTGCATCCACCAGGGTGGATTCCATCGCTTGGCGCACCCCCGGTTTCACTTCCTCCACGAACACGCGCATCACGAAGAACGCGGCCAGGCCGACGATCAGGAAGAAGCCCAGGAACAGTTTCAGCCCCAGCCGCATGCTCAGGCCTCCAGCGCGTAGCCGACGCCGCGATGGGTGCGGATCGGGTCATCGGTGGCCCCGGCACCGCGCAGCTTGGCGCGCAGCGTCTTGATGTGGGTGTCCACGGTGCGGTCGGCGCTGTCGGCGCTGGCATCCCAGCCGCGGTCCATCAGCTGGGCCCGGCTGAGTATGGCCCCGGGCCGCTGCAGCAGCGCGGCCAGCAGCGCGTACTCGTAGCGCGTCAGGTCGAGCAGCTGCTCGCCATAGCGGATGCGGCGGCCCTGCCGGTCGATGTGGAACGTACCCTGCTGCTGCCAGCGGCCATCGGGCGCGGTCCCCGCCACGCCGCTGCGGCGCAGTCGGGCCCGCACGCGCGCCACCAGTTCGCGCGGCGAAAACGGCTTGGTGACGTAGTCATCGGCGCCCAGCTCCAGCCCCATCACCCGGTCGACCTCGTCGTTGCGCGCGGTCAGGAAGATCACCGGCAGCTGTCCCACCGCGCCCGGCAGCGCGCGCAGGCGACGGCAGACCTCGAAGCCGCCCAGGTCGGGCAGGCCCACATCCAGCATCACCAGATCGAACGTGCCCTCCTGCAGCTGCTGCAGGGCCTGCCCACCCAGCAGACAGTGCGTGGCCGCAAAGCCTTCACTACGCAGGGCGTACAACACGGTTTCAGCGATGGCGGCTTCGTCTTCAACCACCAGCACGCGGGCAACGGGTTCTGTCATGGGCGGCAGCATAGCCGCTGCGATAGCCGCTGCGCCTGCCGACCCGTACACTGCGCCCCATGAACTACCGCCACGCCTTCCATGCCGGCAACCATGCCGATGTCCTCAAGCACATCGTGCAGCTGGCCCTGATCGACAGCTTCAAGCGCAAGGACAGCCCGTTCTTCGTGCTGGACACCCATGCCGGCCGCGGCCGCTACCTGCTGGCCAGCGAAGAAAGCCGCAAGACCCTGGAAGCCGAAGACGGGGTCATGAAGCTGATGTCCCAGCCCAAGCTGCCCGAAGTGGTCGAGCGCTACCTCAAGGCCGTGCAGGCCGACAACCCGGTCGGGGCGATGATCACCTACCCCGGCTCCCCCCTGCTGGCGGCCCAGGCGATGCGCCCGCAGGACCGTCTGGCCGCCTGCGAGCTGCAGCCCGAAGAAGCCGCCGCGCTGAAGAAGCTGTTCGCCGGTGATGCACGGGTCGGCGTGTATGAAGGCGACGGCTACGAAAAAATACGGGCTCTGGTCCCACCGAAGGCAAACGGCGCCAAGATCGGCCGCGGCCTGGTGTTGATCGATCCGCCTTACGAGGGCCAGGACGCCGAGTACATCCGCATCCTCGCCGCCCTGAAAGAAACCCATGAGCGCTGGCCGCAGGCCACCTGCGCGGTCTGGTTCCCGATCAAGCAGCGCCGCACCATCCTCCATTTCCTGCGCAAGGCCACCGCCCTGCCCTATAAATCCGCGATGACCATCGAACTGCTGGTGCGTCCGGATGAATCCCCGTTGCGCCTCAATGGCAGCGGCATGCTGATCCTCAATGCCCCGTTCCAGTTCGACCGCATGGTTGGCCCCGCTCTGCCCGCCCTGAAGCAGCACCTGGGCGAGCCCGGCGCCAGCACTCGCCTGGACTGGTTGAAGACCGCCGACTAAGGCGTCCTGGCCGCTGCCTCCCGTGAACCTTCCGTTCACGGAATGCAGCCATGGGGATGCCACAATCGCTGGACCACCAAGGAACTACCCGGTATGGCCACTCGCAACCGCATGCCGCCCTGGCACGAGATCTTCAAGGCCCCCAGTGGCCATGAACTGCTGATCCGTCCCATCCGGCCCGAAGACGGCCCGCCGTTGCAGGCGGCCTTCAGCCTGTTCGGCCCGGAAGAAATCCGCGATCGCTTCCTGCAGGCGGTGACCGAACTGTCGCCGGAAACCACCCAGCGGCTGACCCATCCCAATCCCAAGACCGAAATCACCCTGGTCGCCGCCGAGTCGCTGCCTGCCGGCGAAGCGGTGGTCGGTGCCGTCGCGCGTGCCTCGATCATCCAGGGAACCCGTGAAGCGGAGTACGCCATCCTGATCAGCCGCTTCCTGATCGGCCAGGGCCTTGGCCGGCAGCTGATGCGCAAGCTGGTCAAGTGGGCGCGCGGCAAGTATCTGGATCGCCTGTATGGCGATGTCGCCGAAGAAAACGAGCCGATGAAGCAGCTGGCCGATTCGCTGGGCTTCAAGCCGGTGCCGCATCCGCAGGGTACGCCCGGGCTGGTGCGCATGGTGCTGGAACTGGATAGCTGAGCGGATGCGCCGGGCGTTGCCCGGCGATGCTTGCCTGGCCGCTGCGCTCGCCGAGCATGGCTCGGCGCTACCCATTACCGGCGTGGGTCAGTACTCCCCCTGCTTGACGCGGTGTTGTCCGGGCCTGCACAGGCGGCTCTGGTAGAATCTGCGGCCAATGTCGCGCTCTCCCTATCCCGTTCCGCCGCTGCCCCGTCCGGGCCAGCTCCGCGCCTGGTGGCGCGCTCCCAGTTCGCCCACCGCGCTGGCCTGGTACCTCGCCCGTGCGGCGCAGGCACACGATGGCCCGGTGCTGGTCGTCGCGCCGGACAACCACGGCGCCAACCAGATCGAATCGGATCTGCGCACGCTGCTCGGCGATGATCCGTCGCTGCCGGTGGTGGCGTTCCCGGACTGGGAAACCCTGCCCTACGATCGCTTCAGTCCGCACCCGGACATCATTTCCCAACGCCTGTCCGCCCTGCATCGCCTGCCCGGGCTGAAGCGTGGGTTGGTGGTGGTGCCGGTGCAGACGTTGATGCAGCAGCTGGCGCCGAAACAATATGTGATCGGGGGCAGTTTCGATCTGGAGGTCGGCCAGCGGCTGGACCTGGATGCGGAAAAGCGGCGGCTGGAAAGCGCCGGGTACCGCAACGTGCCGCAGGTGATGGATCCGGGTGATTTCGCCGTGCGCGGCGGCCTGTTGGATGTGTACCCGATGGGTGCCAGCGAACCGCTCCGCGTGGAACTGCTGGACCAGGACATCGACACCATCCGCGCCTTCGACCCGGAAACCCAGCGTTCGCTGGAGAAGGTCCAGGCCGTGCACATGCTGCCCGGTCGCGAAGTGCCGATGGACGATGCCAGCATCTCGCGGGTGATGGACGCCCTGCGCGAACGCTTCGATGTCGACACGCGCCGCAGTTCGCTGTACCAGGACCTGAAATCCCGACTCGCGCCGGCGGGCATCGAGTACTACCTGCCGCTGTTCTTCGACCACACCGCGACGCTGTTCGATTACTTTTCCGCCGAGGTGCTTCCGGTGATCGCCGCCGGCGTCGGCGAAGCCGCGGCTGCCTTCTGGGCGCAGACCGGCCAGCGCTACGAACAGCGCCGGCACGACGTCGAACGCCCGCTGCTGCCGCCGGGGCAGCTGTACCTGTCGCCTGAACTGCTGCGCGAAAAGCTCAACGACCTGCCCCGCGTGGAAGTGTGGCCGCCCGGCCATGCGCGCATCGAGCAGGCACACGCGCTGGGTGACACCGCGCTGCCGCCGCTGCCGGTCGCTGCGCGTGATGCCGCGGCAGGCCAGGCGCTGGCCACCTTCATCGAGCAGTATCCCGGCCGCGTGCTGATCGCCTCCGATACCGCCGGTCGCCGCGAGGCGTTGCTGGAAGTCCTGCAGGCCGCCTCCCTGCGTCCGCCGGTGGTGGCCGACCTGCCGACCTTCCTGGCCGGCAGCGAGCGCTTCGCGATCACCGTTGCGCCGCTGGAGGACGGCTTCGCGCTGGACGATCCGCGCATCGCCGTGTTGACCGAACGCCAGCTGTTCCCCGAACGCGCAGCGCACCAGCGGCGCTCGCGTCGTGCCGGTCGCGAGCCCGAGGCGATCATCCGCGACCTCGGCGAACTGACCGAAGGCGCGCCGATCGTCCATGAAGACCATGGCGTAGGCCGTTACCGCGGACTGATCGCGATGGACGTCGGCGGCATGCCCGGCGAGTTCCTGGAAATCGAATATGCCAAGGGCGACCGGCTGTACGTACCGGTGGCCCAGCTGCACTTGATCAGCCGTTATTCCGGCGCATCGGCGGAAACCGCCCCGCTGCACTCATTGGGCGGCGAACAATGGACCAAGGCCAAGCGCAAGGCCGCCGAGAAAGTCCGTGACGTTGCCGCCGAGCTGCTGGAGATCCAGGCGCGCCGCCGCGCCCGCGCCGGGCTGGCACTGGATGTGGACCGCGCGATGTACGAACCGTTCGCCGCCGGCTTCCCGTTCGAGGAAACCCAGGACCAGCTGGCCGCCATCGATGCCACCCTGCGCGATCTTGCCAGCAGCCAGCCGATGGACCGCGTGGTCTGTGGTGACGTCGGCTTCGGCAAGACCGAAGTGGCCGTTCGCGCGGCGTTCGCCGCGGCCAGTGCCGGCAAGCAGGTCGCCGTGCTGGTGCCGACCACGCTGCTGGCCGAACAGCATTACCGCAACTTCCGCGACCGCTTCGCCGATTACCCGATGAAGGTGGAAGTGCTGTCGCGCTTCAAGTCCACCAAGGAGATCAAGGCCGAACTGGAGAAGGTCGCCGACGGCACCATCGACGTCATCATCGGTACCCACCGGCTGCTGCAGCCGGACGTGAAGTTCAAGGACCTCGGGCTGGTCGTGGTCGACGAGGAACAGCGCTTCGGCGTGCGCCAGAAGGAAGCGCTGAAAGCGATGCGTGCCAACGTGCACCTGCTGACCCTGACCGCCACGCCTATTCCGCGAACGCTCAACATGGCCATGGCCGGGCTGCGCGACCTGTCGATCATCGCCACCCCGCCGCCGAACCGGCTGGCGGTGCAGACCTTCATCAGCCAATGGGACGATGCGCTGCTGCGCGAAGCCTTCCAGCGCGAGCTGGCCCGCGGCGGCCAGCTGTACTTCCTGCACAACGACGTGGAAAGCATCGGCCGCATGCAGCGTGAGCTGTCCGAGCTGGTACCCGAGGCCCGCATCGGCATCGCCCACGGACAGATGCCCGAGCGCGAGCTGGAACGGGTGATGCTGGAGTTCCAGAAGCAGCGCTTCAACGTGCTGCTGTCGACCACGATCATCGAATCGGGCATCGACATCCCCAACGCCAACACCATCATCATCAACCGCGCCGACCGTTTCGGCCTGGCCCAGCTGCACCAGCTGCGCGGCCGCGTGGGACGTTCGCATCATCGTGCCTACGCCTACCTGGTGGTGCCGGACCGCCGCTCGATCACCCCGGATGCGGAGAAGCGCCTGGAAGCCATCGCCTCGATGGACGAGCTGGGCGCGGGCTTCACACTGGCCACCCACGACCTGGAGATCCGCGGCGCCGGCGAACTGCTGGGCGAAGACCAGAGCGGGCAGATGGCCGAAGTGGGCTTCAGCCTGTACACCGAACTGCTGGAACGCGCCGTGCGCAGCATCCGGCTGGGCAAGCTGCCCGATTTGGACGCCGGCGAGGAAGCGCGTGGGGCCGAAGTGGAACTGCATGTGCCCTCGCTGATCCCCAACGACTACCTGCCCGACGTGCATACCCGCCTGACGCTGTACAAGCGCATTTCCAGCGCGCGCGACAGTGCGGCACTGCGCGAGCTGCAGGTGGAGATGATCGACCGCTTCGGCCTGCTGCCGGATGCGGCCAAGCACCTGTTCGCCATTGCCGAACTGAAGCTGCAGGCCAATGAGCTGGGCATCCGCAAGCTGGACCTGGGCGAGGCCGGCGGCCGCATCGTGTTCGAGGCCAAGCCGAACATCGATCCGATGTCGGTGATCCAGCTGATCCAGAAGCAGTCGAATCTGTACAGCATGGATGGCCCGGACAAACTGCGCATCAAGCATCCACTGCCGCTGCCGGAAGACCGCTTCAATGCGGCCAAGGCGCTGTTGACGACGCTGGCGCCGGGCTGACCCGGCACCGTCAGGTGACCTCGCCGGAGTGGTAGCGCCGAGCCATGCTCGGCGAGCGCAGCGGCAAGGCAGCACCCGCGTGACGACCAGCGGTCGTCGCTACCGGCGCTACGCCGCCGCCAAAGAAAAACCCGGCGTGCGCCGGGTTTTTCCTGTTTCAACGGCAGCGCATGATCACCAGATGACCACGCGCTTGTCGTCGGCGCGCACCATCGGCTGGCCGGCCTTGCACTCGAACGCCGCCGCGAACGCCGGCATGTTCGACGGCGCACCGTTGGCACGGAAGTTCGCCGGCGCATGCGGATCGGTGTTCAGGCGTACGCGCAGCTCGCCATCGGTGAAGTTGCGGCGCCACACCGTGGCCCAGTTCATGAAGAAACGCTGGTCCTGCGTGTAGCCGTCCACCGGTACATTCTTCGAAGGATCTTCCTTCAGCGCCATCTGCAGCGCGTCATAGGCCACGGTCAGTCCGCCCAGGTCGCCGATGTTCTCGCCCAGGGTCAGCTTGCCCTTGACGTTGACGCCCGGCACGGCTTCGTAGCCATCGAACTGCGCCACCAGCTGGTCGGTGCGCTGGGTGAAGGCGCTGCGATCCGCGTCGGTCCACCAGTTGTCGAAGTTGCCGTTGGCGGCGAACTGGCTGCCCGAATCGTCGTAGCCGTGCATCATCTCGTGGCCGATCACCGCGCCGATGCCGCCGTAGTTCAGCGCCGGATCGGCCTTGGCGTCGAAGAACGGTGCCTGCAGGATCGCCGCCGGGAACACGATCTCGTTCTTGGTAGCGTTGTAGTACGCGTTGACGGTCTGCGGGGTCATGCCCCACTCGGTCTTGTCCACCGGCTTGCCGATCTTGTCCAGCATGTAACGGTAGTTGTACGCACGCGCTGCCTGCATGTTGCCCAGGAAGCTGTCGCCGTTGGTCTGCAGGCCCGACCAGTCACGCCACTTGTCCGGGTAGCCGATCTTCGGGGTGAAGCTGGCCCACTTCTCCAGCGCCTTCTTGCGGGTGTCTTCGCCCATCCATTCCAGCTTCTCCAGGCGGGCCTTGAGCGCTTCGGACAAGTTCTCCACCAGGTGCTGCATCTGCTCCTTGCTTTCGGCCGGGAACACCGCGTCCACGTACAGCTGGCCGAGCGCTTCTCCCATGCCGGTGTTGACCGAATCCAGCACGCGCTTCCAGCGCGGCTGCATCTCCTGCTGGCCGCGCAGGGTCTTGCCGTAGAAATCGAAGTTGGCCTTTTCCACGTTGCTGCTCAGGTACGGCGCAGCATCGTCGATGGTGTGGAAGCGCAGGTACGCCTGCCAGGTGGCGGCCGGGACGTCGGCCAGCATCTTGTCCACTTCGGTGAAGAACTGCGGCTGGGCCAGCGAGAACTTCTGCGCGGCCGGCACCTTCAGCGTGTCGAACAGGGCGGTCCAGCTGAAGTTCGGGGTGAGCTTGTCCGCGTCGGCGGCGCTGACCGGGTTGTAACGCTTGGACGGATCACGCATTTCGATGCGCGACAGCGAGGCGTTGGCCAGGCGGGTTTCGAAGGCCAGCACGGCTTTGGCCTGGTCGGACGCCTGCGCGGCGTCCACGCCGGACAGGGTCAACACCTGGGCAATGTAGGCCACGTAGGCATCGCGGATCTTCGCCTGCGATGCATCGAAGTAGTAGCCCTTTTCCGGCAGCCCCAGGCCACCCTGGCCGACATAGGCGATGACGTTGGCCGAGTCCTTGTAATCCGCGTTGGCGAACAGCGAGAACAGCACGCCCTGCCCCTGTGCCTGGCTGTCGCGCAGGTACTGGGTGATCGCGGCGGTGTCGCCCAGCGCGGCGATCTTGTCCAGCTGCGGCTGCAGCGGCGCCAGTCCGGCGGCTTCGATCTTCGCCTCGTCGCTGCCGGTCTTCCAGATGTCACCGATCTTGGCTTCCACGCTGCCGGCCTTGGCCTCGCTGGCTGCGGCCTGCTGGACCAATGCATGCTGCACTTCCAGCGAGCGCTCGCGCAGGATCTCGAAGCTGCCCCACGTGGTCTGGTCGCCCGGCACCGGGTTGGCGCTCAACCACTTCTGGTTGACGAACGCATTGAGGTCGGTACAGGCCGAGATGGCAGTGTCCAGGTCGGCGCTGTCGAGCGAGATCAGCGGCGTCTTGATCAGCGACTGGTCGAAGGCCGGCTTGGCCGCATCGGCAGTGGCGGCGGGCGCGGTTTCGGTCTTGCCGCAGGCCGCCAGCGAGGCGGCGATGGCAACGGTCAGGCCCAACGGGGCCAGGGTGCGCAACTTCATGGGACTCTCCGACAGGTAATCCCCGAGGGTAGCCCGGACATGGGGCCCAGGGGACCGCCAAAGGTCACGCCGCGCGCATGGCCGCCACACGTGTGACACTGGCGGTCGTCCTTCACGATCAACGGGCAGGCTTTCACATGACAACAGCGGATAGACCCCAGGATCGCAGAGTGGCCGACGATATCCGCGCGCACGGCTGGCATTGTCTGCACATCTTGCCCGGACCGGACGGCGAAACCGGCTTCTCCTACTCGATAGGCTTCCAGGCGACGTATGACGCGCCGGAAGTGATGGTGTTCGGGCTCCAGCGTTCCAAGGCGCACGCGCTGCTGAGCGAGTGCGCGCAGCTGCTTGCAGACGGCCACCGGATCGATACCGGCGTGGAAGATGCGAAGGTGCTCGATGGGGACTACAAGGTCATCTTCCGCGCGGTGCGCGAGGACTGCCATGACGACTACCTCGGCATGGCGGTGCGTCACCGTGGCGGGCAGCCCCTGCAGGCCGTGGTCATGTTCCTGCCGGACAAGGAACACCGCTTCGCCTGGCAACCCGGTTACGACGATGCCCAGGCCGATGAGGCGCTGGGCATCGTGGTGTAGTGCCGACCTTGGTCGGCACCATTGCAACGACTGCCGACCAAGGTCGGCACTACAACCGCCTTTACTTCGCCTTGCCCTGGTTGGCCACCGCTTCGGCGGCCTTGCGCGCGGCTTCCGGGTCGCCCAGGTAACGGAACGACTGCACCGTCAGGTCATCGTTGAGCTCGAACAGCAGCGGGATGCCGGTCGGAATGTTCAGTTCCAGGATCTGCTCGCGCGAGACGTTGTTGAGGTACTTGTACAGCGCACGCAGCGAGTTGCCATGCGCGGTGACCAGCACGGTCTTGCCGTCCTTCAACTGCGGGGCGATCGAATCGAACCAGTACGGCAGCACGCGGTCCAGCGTGGTGGCCAGCGATTCGGTACCCGGCAGCGCGTTGCGGTCCAGCGTGGCATAGCGGCGGTCGTGCAGCGGATGGCCCGGATCCTCGATGTCCATCGTCGGCGGCGGGATGTCGTAGGAACGGCGCCAGATCTTGACCTGTTCCTCGCCATGCTTGGCCGCGGTTTCCGCCTTGTCCAGGCCCTGCAGGCCGCCGTAATGGCGTTCGTTCAAGCGCCAGCTCTTGCTGACCGGCAGCCAATCCTGGTCCATTTCGGCCAGCGCACCCTGCAGGGTGTGGATGGCACGCTTGAGCACGGAGGTATGGGCCACGTCGAACTGCAGGCCTTCTTCGCGCATCAGGCGACCGGCGGCAGCCGCTTCCTGGCGCCCCTTGTCGGTCAGCTCCACGTCGACCCAACCGGTGAAGCGGTTGTCCAGGTTCCACTGGCTCTGGCCGTGGCGCAACAGTACGAGTTTACGAGTCACTGCAGGGTCTCCAACATCGGGAAGGCAGGCGGCCATTGTAGACGGTGAAAGAACGCCGGGCGCCGGCTCAGTGGTGGACATGGCCATGATGGCCGTGACGGTCGTGGTCGTGACCGTGCTCGTGTGCCGTCGGCGCCGGTCCCACCGCGCAGGCATCGCCACAATGCTCGGCTTCCAGTTGCAGCGTCACATGGTCGATGTCGTGGCGCTCGTGCAGCGCGTCGGCCAGCTCGCGCCGCACCTGGTCCGCATCGGCGCCTTCGCGCAGCACCACGTGGGCGCTCAACGCCGGCGTGCTGGAGGCCAGAGCCCATACGTGCAGGTCGTGCACGTCCACCACCGCGCCGTGGTTGCACAGGCTGCTGCGCACATCGGCCAGCACGACGCCTTTCGGCACGCCTTCCAGCAGCACGTTGATCGCTTCACGCATCAGCACCCAGGTCCGCGGCAGCACCCACAGGCCGATCAGCACCGCCAGGATCGGATCGATCACCTTCCAGCCGGTCCAGCGGATCAGCAGCGCGCCGATGATCACCGCTACAGATCCCAGCATGTCCGCCCAGACTTCGAGGTAGGCGCCTTTGACGTTCAGGCTCTCGCCGCTGCCGGCCTTGAGCAGGCGCATCGAGACCAGGTTCACTGCCAGGCCCACCGCGGCGATCACCAGCATGCCGGTGGAAGCAATCTCCTGCGGCTGGCGGAACCGGGCGATGGCCTCCCACAGGATGTAGCCGGCCACCACGAACAACATGCCACCATTGAACATCGCACCCAGCGCTTCCAGCCGCGCGTAGCCGTAGGTACGGCGGGCATCGGGGGGACGCCGGCTCAGCCGTACCGCGACCAGCGCGATCATCAAAGCCAGGGTGTCGGTGGCCATGTGCGCCGCATCGGACAGCAGCGCCAGGCTGTTGGTCACGAACGCGCCGATGATTTCCACGAGCAGGAACGCGGCGGTCAGGCCCAGTGCCCACCACAGCGGCTTTTCGTGGCGGATTTCAGCGGGAAGATGGTTGTGGTCGTGGCCCATCAGGGTCTCCTGTGTGTTGCCGGCAGGCTACGCCCCACGTGCAGGGGATACCATCACACCGGTTATAACATCGCCCTCGACGCGGTCATCTGCAGCGCACTGCGGCGGTCCCGTGCCAGCGCGCCGCGACCCACCAGAGGCAGGCCAGCAGCGCAACGCCCGCGCCTGCGCTGCAGACCCCTGTCCACCCCACGTGTGCCTGCAACGCGGGCCCGGCCGCCGCCCCCATGCCGCTGCCCACCGCGTAGAACAGCATGTACAGCGCGATCAGCTGCCCGTGCACGGGCTCCGCCGCCCGCAGCACCAGCGCCTGGTTGCTCACATGCAAGGCCTGGCCGCCGAGGTCCAGCAACACGATGCCCAGCAGCAACCACCCCAGTGAAGTGGGCAGCTGCAGCAGCGGCAGCCATGCCAGCAGCATCAGCAACAAGGCCGCAGCGCTCACCGCGCGCCCATGACCGTGGTCCATCCAGCGGCCCACCCGCCCCGCCAGCAAGGCGCCCGCCAGCCCGGCCAGGCCCAGCGCGCCGATACCCGTCGTGGACCAGGCCAACGGCGGTGCCGACAGCGCAAGCGACCCCGCACTCCAGAACAGGTTGAGGCCGGCGAACAGCAGCAACGCCAGCACGCCCCGTTCGCGCAGCGTCGCATCCGCGCACAGCAAACGCCACATCGACGCCATGACGCCGCGTTGATGGACTCGCCCCTGCGCTACCGGCATCGGCGGCAAGCACCGCCACAGCAGCATCCCCAGCGCAGCAATCAGCACCGCCGAACCGGCGTACACCGCGCGCCATCCCAGCCCGGCGGCTACCGTCCCGGACACCACGCGTGCCAACAGCAGGCCAGCGAATACACCGCCCTGCACGGTGCCGACGTGGCGGCCGCGTACCGCTGGCGTGGCCATCGCCGCCGTGCAGGTGATCAAGGCCTGCGTGCAGGCCGTCCCGAACAGGCCCACCAGCAGCATGCCGAGCAGCAGGGACACGCTTCCGCGCGCGGCAGCCAGCCATAGCAGCGACAACGCCAGCAGACCGAACTGCAACAGCAGCAAGCCTCGGCGTTCACGCCGATCAGCAAGCGGCAGCAGGATCAACAGCGCCAGCACGCTGCCCACCTGGGTGGCCGCCACCACCATTCCGGCCATCGCGGCATCCATCCGGAAGGCATCGGCCAGGCGGTCCAGCAGTGGCTGTGCGTAGTAGACATTGGCAACGCTGGCGCCGGCCGCAGTGGCAAGCAGGAACAGCCTGGGGCCGACAACCGGGGAGGGGGTAGACTTCTTCATGGACCAGTTTCAAATTGCAACTGCTCGCACCGTAGGTAGTTTGGTTTTAAAATGCAACCAGAATCCATCGCCGAGCCGACCATGCCCAGTTCCTCCCCCTGCCCCGTGGCCCGCGCCACCGAGCTGCTCGGCGACCGCTGGATCCTGCTGATCGTCCGCGACGCCTTCGATGGCGTGCACCGCTTCAGCGACTTCCAACGCAGCCTCGGGGTGGCCCGCAATATCCTCAGCGAACGTCTGCGCCGCCTTGTCGACGGCGGCGTGCTGGCACTGCAGCCGGCCGCCGATGGCACCTCTTACCAGCAGTACGTGCTCACCGAGGCGGGCACTGCGCTGTTTCCGGTCGTGGTTGCGTTGCGGCAGTGGGGCCAGGCGCAGCGCTTCACTCCGGGCGAGCCGCACTCGCGACTGGTGGAGCGCAGCAGCGGCCGTGAACTGCCGTACATGCAACCCCGCACGCCGCGAGGTCGCGTGCTGGAGGCCGCCGACACCTTGGTGCTCAAGCTCGACCCGGGCTGAAGCGCATCCCCCGATCGAGGGGTCGACAGCACCGTTGCGCTCAAATAGCATCTGCTCGCAATTGCACACGGTTCTCATTCATCTTCAGAATGTCGACATCCTCCTGTTCCCTTCCGCCTGCCCGCGCACCGGCCAAGCGCAACGCGCGCGGCGCCGGCCATGGGGTGCTGTGGGCACGCGGTGGCCTGGCCCTGCTCGGCGGCTACGCAGTCGCAGCAACGTGGGCGGCGGGCTTGGCGCGTCTGTTGCCGGGCGGTGCGGCGGACACCGCGCTGATCGCCACCATGCTCTCCTTTCTCGTCTACACCGCAGCGGCAATCTGGGCGTTCGCCGCGCGCAGCACCGCACGTGCCGCACTGGGGCTGCTGATGGCGGGGGCGCTCGGGCTGACCATCGCCTGGCTGCTGCGCGGAGGCTCGGCATGAGCCTGGGCGGCATCCGCCAATCGCAATCGGTGCTGCACACCTGGTCCGGCCTGCTGGTCGGCTGGGTACTGTTCCTGATCTTCATCGCCGGCACCGCTGCTTACTGGCGCGTTGAACTGACGCGCTGGATGCAGCCGGAAACCGGGCTGCCTGCCACCGCCCCGGTCGCGCTGGAACAGGCGCAGCGCTTCCTGGCGCGCACCGCGCCGGACGCCCAGCGCTGGTCCATCGAACTACCCGGCCACCGCAGCAGCGCCACCACGGTCAGCTGGCAGCCGCCGGGCGCGGCCGAGCGCCGGCGTGGCCAGCGCAATCCCTACCAGGCCACGTTGGACGCCCAGGGCAATCCGGTCCAGGTCCGCGAAACCCGTGGTGGCGATTTTTTCTATCGGCTGCATTTCGACCTGCACTACGTGCCGGTGCTGTGGGCGCGCTGGTTCGTCTGCTTCTGCACGATGTTCATGCTGGTGGCCATCGTCAGCGGGGTGATCACCCACAAGAAGATCTTCACCGACTTCTTCACCCTCCGCCGTGGCAAGGGCCAGCGCAGCTGGCTGGACGGCCACAATGCGCTGGCCGTACTGTCCCTGCCCTTCCATCTGATGATCACCTATACCGGCCTGATCACCCTGATGACGCTGTACATGCCGTGGGCGGTGGATGCCAACTTCAGCGGCGGCCGCGATGCGTTCTTCGCCGAGCTGTTCCCTCGCGCGGCGAAGGTCGAGCCTCGCCACGTCGCCGCCACCCCGCCAGACCTGAAGGACGTGCTGCACCGCGCCGAACTGCAGTGGGGCGATGGCCGCGGCGGCTCGGTCCAGGTGGAACACCCCGCAGACGCGGCGATGCGCATCAGCGTGCGCCGGCAATCGGGAGATCGCATCGCCGACGCCGACCAGACACTCACTTTCGATGCGAGCGGCAGCTTGGTCGACGAGGCTGGCGCGAGGTCGGCAGTGGTGGTCACCCGCGACGGCATGATCGGCCTGCACGCGGCGCGGTTCGCGCCCGTTGCGATGCGCTGGCTGTTCTTCCTGTCCGGCGTCGCCGGCACGCTGATGGTGGCCACCGGGCTGGTGCTGTGGACGGTCAAGCGCCGCGCCCAATTGCCCGACCCGGCGCGCCCGCACCTGGGTTTCCGCATTGTCGAACGCCTCAACATCGCCTTTGTGGCCGGCCTGCCGGTGGCCATGCTGGCCTTCCTGTGGGGCAGTCGGCTGCTGCCGCTGGAACTGGCCGACCGCAGCGATGCCGAAGTCCGCGTGTTCTTCTACACGTGGGCGGCCTGCCTGCTGCACGCGCTGCTACGCCTGCCACGACGCAGCTGGGTGGAACAGCTCGCGCTGGCCGGCGTGCTGGCGCTGGGGCTTCCGGTCTACAACCTCATCGCCTGGCACGGCGGACTGTTCAGCGCATTGGGCGAGGGCGACGGCGCAAAGGCCGGCATCGATATCGGCCTGCTGCTGATCGGCAGCGGCCTTCTGTGGTGCGCCCGCAAGGTCCATCGGTTCGTGCCCGCCATGCGCAAGCCGCGCACGACGCGCAGCACATCCACCGCCGAGGCCAAGCTGTGAGCGTGCTGGCCCTGCTGCTGGCCACCCTCGCCTTTGCCTGCCTGGCCTTGGCGATGGAGCGCCATCACCGCGATGTTGCCGGGTACCCGCCTGCAGCGGCGCGCCGACGCCTGCTGCGGTTGCTGGGATGCGGCAGCCTCGCCGCCAGCCTGGCGGCCAGCATCGGCGCCTGGGGCATTGCGTGGGGCGTGGTCGGCTGGTGCGGCGTACTCGCCGCCGCTGCCGGAGCGATGGTGCTCTGGCTCAGCTTCCGCCACCCGGCCATGCCGGCACCACGCCCGTCTTCCCGCTCCTGATACCGAGATCCCGCTGATGAAAACGCTGTCCCCTGGCGCCCCGCGCCGGCATGTCCTTGCCGTGTCCCTGGCCGCTGGCTGGCTGCTTGCCGCCCCGCTGGCCTCCGCCCAGTCCACGCCCACAGCCGCCGTGAACGACGTGCCCGAGGCCACCGAACTGGACCGCGTGATGGTCACCCAGCGCACCGAGGGCTACCAGGTATATGGCACCAACACCGCCACCAAGCTGCCGCTGACCCTGCGTGAGACGCCGCAGTCGCTGACCGTGTTCACCCGCCAGCGCATCGAAGACTTCAACCTGATCACCATTGCCGAGGTGCTGCAGCAGACCCCCGGCATCACCGTGCAGTCCTACGACAGCAACCGCACGCTGTTCAACGCACGCGGCTTCGCCATCAACAACTTCATGTTCGATGGCATCCCCACCAACTACACCACCGGCGCCGGCGGCAACTCCATCCTCAGTGATACCTCGGTGTACGAGCGCATCGAGATCGTCCGCGGCGCCAGCGGCCTGGTCACCGGTTCAGGCAATCCGTCGGCCACGGTCAACATGGTGCGCAAGCGTCCCACCGACACCTTCCGGGCCAGCACCAGCCTGAGTGCCGGATCATGGGATTACAAGCGCGCCGAACTGGATGTGTCCGGCCCGTTGAGCAAGGGCGGCCGCGTTCGCGGGCGCGTGGTCGGCGCCTACACCGACAAGGAAAGCTGGGTGCGCTTCCAGCACGACACCTCGCCCAGCCTGTATGGCGTGATCGAAGCCGACCTGACCGACAGCACCCGCCTGCGCGCTGGCATCGACTACCTGAAGACCGAATCCGATGGGGGCGCGTGGAGCGCATCACCGTTGTTCTTCCGCGATGGCAGCCGCGCGAAGATGTCGCGCTCCTACAGCGCCGCGGCACGCTGGAACGAGTGGAACCGCGAAAGCACCAACTACTTCGCCACGCTGGAACAGCAGCTGGCCGCAGGCTGGAGTGGCCGCATCGCCTACAACCACCGTGCCACCGATACTGATTCGCTGCTGCTGGCCGGTTCCAACAGCTACAACGCCTCGCGTGGCACCGGCTTTGCCGATCCCATCACCGGCCTGGGCCTTTCCGTTTCGGACACCTACTCGGTGTCGGAAACCCGCGAGGACGCCTTCGACCTCTACGCCTCCGGCCCATTCCAACTGTTCGGCCGCCAGCATGAACTGGTGCTCGGCGTGAACCACTACGACCGCGACCTGGACACGATCCGCGCCGGCATCACCTCGCGCCCCTACAGCACCACCGCGTTCCCCAGCATCTTCACGTGGGACGGCAACATCGGCAAGCCGACCACCTTCAATGCCGGCATCCCGTCCAGCATCACCCACACCACCGAAACCGGCTACTACGCCGCCGTGCGCCTGAACCCGATCGACCCGCTGAAGGTCATCGCCGGCGTGCGCTACTCCGACTACGAAACCACCACCGACGGTTACAACGTGGACGGCGTGTTCACCGGGCAGACCGCACGCACCACCGCGCACGTCGCCACCCCGTACGTGGGCGTCATCCATGACCTCAGCTCCAGCATCAGCGCGTTCGCCAGTTATTCGGATGTTTTCCAGGCCACGGCGCGGCGCGACATCAACAACCAGTTGCTCGACCCCACCACGGGCGGCAACTACGAGTACGGCCTGAAGGGCGAGTTCTTCGGCGGCCGCCTTTATACCGCGCTCAACGGCTTCTACATGGAGCAGGACAACGTATCGGAGATCGATCCGGCGGCCGGCGACATCAAGCTGCCCGATGGCAGCACACCGTACATTGCGCGTGCCGGCATCAAGACCCAGGGCGGCGAATTCGAGGTGTCCGGCTCCATCACCGAGCGTTGGAGCATGACCGGCGGCTACACCTACGCCTACAGCAGCAATCCGGATGGAAGCCGCTTCGGCTCCACCAGCCCGATGCACCTGGCACGCTTCAATACCACCTACCGCCTGGGTGACTGGTCCGTTGGCGGTGGTTTCACCGTGCAGAGCGACATCTCCCAGACCCAGCCGATTCCCACCGGCCGTTTCAACGCCAATGGCACGCCGGACACCGCCGAAGGGGCGGTCCGCCAAGGGGGCTACGTCCTGTTCGACCTGATGGGCCGCTACCGCATCAACGACAACGTCAGCGTCGGGGTGACCGTCACCAATCTGCTGGACAAGGTCTACTACCGCAACGTCGGCTTCTTCAATTCCGGTTACTGGGGCGAGCCGCGGCGGGTGTTGTTCAACGTCCGCGCGAAGTTCTGACCCGGCCTGCGCACAACGGGTAGGATCATGGGCGGGGCCTTCGCGGCCCTGCCCGATTCCTTCCCGGATGTCCCGCCATGATCCATTGCACCACGCCCCTTCTGCTGCTTGCCGGCCTGCTTGCAAGCACGGCATCCAGCGCGCGCGAAGTCCCCGCGCCAGCCGCCCACGTCGACGCCGATGGTCCTTACATCGTGCGTGACGGCGAGCAGGTGCAGGCGCGCTGGATATGCGATGACAAGGTGGTCACCCGCGAGCAGACCGCCACCCGCGTCGCGCCGGTCTGTGGTTATCCGCACCCCGTGGACGTCGCCCCCGGGGCGGTCGCAGCGGTGGACGTACTGCCTGCCGTGCCGCGCGTGGTGGTGCTGTCCGACATCCACGGCCAGTACGACCTGCTGGTGCAGCTGCTGCGCGCCAACGGCATCATCGATGCGCAGGACCGCTGGGCGCGGGGTACCGACACGCTGGTCGTGGCAGGCGATGTGTTTGATCGCGGGCCGAAGGTGACCGAGGCCTTCTGGCTGCTGTACGGCCTGCAGCAGCAAGCCAGCGCTGCAGGCGGCGCGGTGCACTTCGTCCTGGGCAACCACGAGACGATGGTGCTGTACGACGACCTGCGCTACGTCAATCCGAAGTACCTGCGCAGTGCGCAGCTGCTGGGTCGCAGCTACCCCCAGCTGTACGGTCCTGACTCGGTGATCGGCCAATGGCTGCGCACCCGGCCGGTCCTGCTGCGCATCGGCGATACGCTGTTCCTGCACGGTGGCATCTCACCGGATGCACTCGCGCTGGCGCTGGATCCGGCGGCGACCAATGCCGCCTACCGGTCCTCGCTGGGCCTCCCGCGCGAGCAGGTGAAAGCCGACCCATCCACTGCCCCCCTGTACGACGGCAAGACCAGCCCGATCTGGTACCGCGGCTATTTCGATGGCCGCCTGGATACGGAGGGCGTGCAGGCGGTGCTGGATGGTCTCGGACTGAAACGCATCGTGGTCGGCCACACCTCGATGCCGCACGTGAGCAGCTTCCATGGCGATCGCGTCATCGCAGTCGACAGCAGCATCAAGAACGGCGAGAACGGCGAACTGTTGTTCATGGAAGAAGGCCGGCTGAGCCGTGGCCTGCTGGACGGTAAGCGGGTGCCGCTCGCGCCTGGCGTGATCGGGCTCGACGACTGAGTCTCCCCTCCCGGCACACACTGGCCCCTTCAGCCGCAGTCACAGGCGGAAACGCGCCCCTACCGTATAGGTGCGCTCGGGCGAGGCGAAGTCGCGTGGGAAGGCCGGACTGCCGAAATAGTTGCGGGTCGAGCCGCCAAGCAGGTTGGTCGCCTCGGCGAACACGGTGATGCGCTCGTTGACGTCGTAGTTCAATGCTACGTCCAGCCAGTCCTCGTCGGCATGCCGGATCTCGCTGGGCTGGTCACCGGAACTGTTGAAACTGGCCGTATAGTCGGTACGACGATTCCACGCCAAGCGGGCCGAGAAGCGGTCGTACTGGTACATCAGCACCGCGTTGAAAGCATGCTTGGACACATTGGTCAACGGCTGCATCTGTCCGGTCGGCGATTCGGCTTCGGCGCTGATGCGGGTGTAGTTGAGCTGGGTGCCGAAGCCGGACAGCCAACCTGGCAGGAAGTCGTAGAACTGGCTGTAACCCACCTCGAATCCCTTCAGCGTGCCTTCCCCTGTATTGCGCGGGCGGGTGATCGAATACGTGGTGCCACCGATCACTTCATCATCGGCATAGCGCTGCACGTAGCCGTCCAGCCTGCGATGGAACACGGCGGCCGACAACAACGAGCCGGGCTGGAAATACCACTCCAGCGAGGCATCCAGGTTCTTCGACTCCACCGCCTGCAGCTCCGGATTGCCGCCATTGCCACGCGCCGGCAGGCTGTCGGTGGACTCATACAGGCTGAGCTGCGGATTGAGGTCGGCGAAGTTCGGGCGGGCGATGGTCTGGCTACCGGACAGCCGCAGGATCAGGTCTTCGCGCAGCGAGAAATTTGCGCTGGCATTGGGCAGGAACTTCGTCTGCGATGTCTTTATCCGGCTGGGCACGTCCACGCCATCGAGGGTCCGCGTGCCGCTGAGCTCGGATTCCAACCGGGTGGCGCGCACCCCGATGCGGCCATCCACCGGGATGCTGCCCAGCGTAGTGCCCCAGTTGAGCTGCAGGTAGGCGGCGTAGTTGTCTTCGCGGTTGTCGAAGAACAGCGAGGCCAGTTCGGCCGGTGCGTCCGGCGACTGGCCCATGACCTGGCGCAGCTGCGCGGTCTGCTGCAGCAGGTAGTCCGCGTTGGCGACCGCCCAGCGGTCGGTGGAGAACGCGCGGGCGCCATCCAGCATGCCACCGGGTGATACGTCGGCCAGCCCCGCGACATCGCTGGCGTACACCCGGCTGCCGGTGATGTTGTCCATCGCGCCCGGATCGCCACCGTGGTTGGAAGCAGTGCGACGGCTGATCCGCAGCCCCGCATCGAGTGAACTGAACGGCCCGGCTTCGAACTGGAAGGTGCTGTCGCCGCGCCATGCCCACTCCTCGCCTTTCTGCTCGTCCCAGCTGTCGTAGTACTGGCTGAGGTACCAGTTGGCCGGGTGGGTGACATCGTATGCCGAGCCATCGGCCTGGGTGACCCACGTATCGGGCACCCCACCGGCATCGCGCATATGCATCAACGGCGCCTCCATGCCCATGTCCAGGGTCATCGCGCGGTGTTTGTTGGTGCTCCAGGTGTAGGCCAGTTCGGTGGACAGACTGATGGTGTCGTTGTGCCATTTGCCGCCCAACGCCGCCTGGAAGGTATCGGAGGTCTGCTTGTGTGCCTGCGTGCTGGACAGCGTGTAGAGGTCGCGCGCGACGAAGCCGTCCATCACGTTGCTGCCGGGGCGAAGGCTCACGGATTCCACGTTGCCCGGGTTCACCAGGCCGGGGAACGGCATCCAGTAATTGACGTTGTTGCGGCCCTCGTAATTGACATAGAACGTGTCGAGATAGACCTCGCTGTTGTCCGTCGGCGCCCATTGGAAGGTGAAGTTGGCCGCGCGCCGCTTATGCGTGTTGTTCGCCACCAGCCCGCCGGCGTTGTACGGCACGAAGATCTCCTGGGAGGGATCAGCCGGATTGGCAACACGATCGTAGGTGCCATGGAAGCTGTTGCTCTCCTGGTAGGGGCGCTGCTGCAGCGAGATGCTGCCCAGCACGCCCATGCGCCCGTGTCCGCTGTCCCAGTTGTGTGCGGCGGTCAGGCTGCCGTTGGGCT
Organism: Stenotrophomonas sp. CFBP 13724; assembly: GCF_014841975.1. Lineage (NCBI taxonomy): Bacteria > Pseudomonadati > Pseudomonadota > Gammaproteobacteria > Lysobacterales > Lysobacteraceae > Stenotrophomonas > Stenotrophomonas sp. CFBP 13724. The sequence goes on along the minus strand of NZ_JACYUW010000001.1, from coordinate 618,690 downwards.
TGGTGTCATCCGCCTGGTCACCGCGGACGGCACTGATGCTGCCGGCAAGCGTGGTGGCCTTGTCCAGGTCGAACGGCTTGCGCAGGTGCACGTCGATGCTGCCGCCGATGCCCCCTTCCAGGAACTTCGCGCTGCCGGTCTTGTAGACGTCCACGCTCTGCAGCAGGTCGGCCGGAATGTCCTGCAGGGCAATGCCGCGCCCGCTGGCGGTGAACACGTTGCGGCCGTCGAAGGTCGTCACCACGTCCGGCAGGCCGCGTACCAGCACCGTGCCGACTTCCGCACCGCCACGCGCCACCTGCACACCGGTGACCCGCTGCAGTGCGGCGGCCACGCTGTTGTCAGGCAGCTTGCCGATGTCTTCAGCGACGACTGAATCGCTGATCTCCGCCTTGGCCTGCTTGGCCTCCACCGCGCCGGTCGCACTGCCGCGCACGCCGCGCACCTGCACCGAATCCAGTTGCTTCGCAGCCACCGGCGCGGACGGTTCCGATGCCGTGGCCGGCACCTGCGCCTGCGCCTGCGCAGTGCCCACCATGCCCATGATCATCGAAGGAAGCAGCGCGCGCCGAAGCAGGAGGGGCGTCGGCATGCGGCGGCGGCGCGGGGGAGCGGATGGGGACATGCAGGGTATTCCTTTCGAGGTGCGGCGCCAGACAAAGGCATGCACCTCCCCGGCCGGCAGCAACGGGTGCGCAGGGGGATCCTGGGGGAGCACGCGCCAGGCAGGCAGCGCTGGACGGGGTGACGAGTTGTGTGCCGATCCCGACAGATCGGTCGTGCGCATTAGAGCAACCAAAAACGTAAATTTACGTTCGCTGCCAGTGATCGAGTCGTTGCGCGCCACACGCGCCCTTGCACATACGGTGCACGGATCAGATCCATAAACCGCAGGTGGGTTGCACGCGGTACGCTTTGCCAATGTCATCCAGTGAAGGGCCTTGCATGAATTTCGGCAGTGACAACCAGTCCGGCGTTTCGCCACGTATCCTTGATGCACTCATCGCGGCGTCCTCGGGCACCGCCGCCTCGTATGGCAATGATGCGTGGACCCGCCAGGCCGAACAGGCGATCGCGCGCGTGTTCGAGCACGACGTGAAGGCCTTCTTCGTGGCCACCGGCACCGCCGCCAACTGCCTTGCCCTTTCTGCAGTTGCGCAGCCTTGGAATGCCATCCTGTGTCATGCGCAGGCGCACCTGATCAGCGATGAATCCACTGCACCGGAGTTCTTCACCGGTGGCGCGCGCCTGCTGCCGATCGCCACCGACAGCGGCAAGATCACCCCGGCGGCGCTGCGCGATACGCTCAAGCGGCTGCCCGATGCGCGGCCGCACAGCGTCAAGCCGGCGGCAATATCGCTGGCACAGGCCACCGAGAACGGCCTGGTGTACACGCCCGCCGAACTGAAGGCGCTGTCCGACCTCGCCCATGAGCACGGGCTGCGCGTGCACATGGATGGGGCACGGTTGGCCAACGCGGTGGCGGCGCTGGGCTGCACGCCTGCCGAAATGACCGTGCACGCTGGCATCGACGTGCTGTCCTTCGGTGCGTCCAAGGACGGCGCATTGGCGGCAGAGGCGGTGGTCTTCTTCAAGCCGGAACTTGCCGAGGGATTCGATTACCGGCGCAAGCGCGCCGGCCAACTGGTATCCAAGGGACGCCTGTTCGGCGCCCAGTTCACCGCCTGGCTGCAGGACGACCATTGGCTGGAACTGGCCGCGCAGGCGAATCATGCAGCCCAGGTGCTCGCCACCACCCTGCAGGCGCATGCGGACATCCGCCTGGCCTGGCCGGTGCAGGCCAACGAAGTCTTTGTAGTGATGCCCAGAATGCTGCTGGAACGCCTGCTCGCTGCCGACGTTCAGTGTTACGACTGGTACCCGGACAGCCTGCCACCGTCAATGCCGCTGGGCGCTGACGAGGTACCGGTGCGCTTTGTCACGGCGTGGTCGACCAGCCAGCAGCAGTTGGATGAATTCGCCGGGGTGCTGGGCAGCTGATGCCGGCAGGCAGTTACGCTCCCGCGTGGTCGTCGGCCGTGCCACGAACGCAGGAGGGCGGCCAAAGCCGCCCTCGTGTTGCTGCTATGACAGTCGCGTTGCGCCTGTCAGCGGTCTTACCTGTACTCGCGCTCGCAGCGACGCTCGACCACGCGATCCCCGGTCTTCTGCTGGTGACGGCCCTGGATGTTGCGGCCTGCCGCGCCGCCGGCCACGGCGCCGGCGACGGTGGCGAGCTTCTTGCCGTTGCCGCCACCGATCTGGTTGCCCAGCAGGCCACCCACCACCGCGCCGGTGGCGGTACCTGCGATGCGGTTGGAATCCTTGCTGTTGCGCTGCACTTCCACGTTGCGGCAAACCACGCGGCTGCCGTCGTCGAAGCGACGACCTTCATCGCGCGGGCCGTAGGTCTGCGCGGACACCGCCGAGGATGCGGCCATCAGGGCGCCAGCGCACAAAAGGGAGATGGACATCTTCATCGGGGACTCCTTCACGGTCCGGGTGTATGCCGACAGTCTTCCCGTGACGCTGGGAAACCGGGGTGAATTTCCGTGCAGGCACTGTGCAGGCGGGTCGCCCTGTTCAGCCAGCGGTGGGCCGTGGCGACCGAGGGGCGTCTTCGCTGCGGGACAGCAATGCGTCCGCGCGACGCACCAGCTCGGCCGCGGAAAACGGCTTGGCCAGCACTTCCATCCCTGCTTCCATGTGCCCGGCGCCGACCGCCGCACTGGCCGCGTAGCCGGTGATGAACATGACCGGCAAGCCGGGTCGACATTGCCGGCCGGCGTCGGCGACCTGCCGGCCATTCAAGGGTCCGGTCAGTCCGACGTCAGTCAGCAGAAGATCGATCGGCTCCACCGAGCGCAACACGTCCAATGCAGGCGGCCCCTCGGAGGCTTCGATCACCCGATAGCCTGCCGACACCAGCACCTCACTGACCAGTACGCGCACTGCGGTTTCGTCTTCCACCAGCAGCACGGTGCGCGTCGGCCCGCGTCGCACTCTGTGTTCGGCCACCGCCGCCACCGGGTCCGCCGGCGCCTGCATGCCTTCGGCCATCCGCGGCAGGTAGAGATGCATCGTGGTGCCCTGCATGGGGCGGGAATCCACCTGGACCTGACCACCGGACTGCCGCGTGAACCCGTAGATCATCGACAGCCCGAGGCCGGTGCCCTGGCCGATCGGCTTGGTGGTGAAGAACGGCTCGAACACCTTGGCTACGACGTCCGCTTCCATGCCCGTGCCACTGTCGCGCACTGACAGGCGCACATAGGGGCCAGGCGGAAGTTCAAGCGCCGCCGCATCGGTACCGGCCAGGTCGATGGCGTGGCTGCTGATGTCCAGTGTTCCGCCATCAGGCATGGCATCGCGTGCATTGATGCACAGGTTCAACAGCGCATTCTCAAGCTGGGGCCCATCGACCTGCACCGTGGCACCGCCATCGTCGAAAGCGGTGCTGATGGTGATCGACGGCCCAAGCGAGCGGGTGATGATCTCCATCATCCCGAGCACCATCTGCTCCACCACCACACCGGTGGGGGCCAGGGTCTGCCGCCGCGAGAACGCCAGCAGTCTCTGGGTCAGCGCCGCGGCGCGGTCGGCACCGGAACGCGCCATTTCCACGTAGCGGCCCAGGTCGTCGATACGTCCCTGCGCGACCCGCATTTCCAGCAGTTCCAGCCCCATCGACACCGACGTCAGCAGATTGTTGAAATCATGCGCGATGCCGCCGGTAAGCTGGCCGACCGCTTCCATTTTCTGGCTCTGGCGCAGCTTTTCTTCGGTCATCAACAACTCGGCACTGCGTTCGCGCACGCGCTCTTCCAGGGTGACCGTCAGCTGCTGCAGCCGCTCTTCGGCCTCGCGCTTCCCGGTGATGTCCGTGGCCGTGCCGAACCATTCGCTGACCGACCCGTCCGCGTCCAACATGGGTACCACGCGCATCAGCACCCAGCGATGGCTGCCGTTGCGCAGCGGCGTGCGGTGCTGGATCTCGAACGGCTTCTTGTGCCGGTCCGCCTCGGCAATGGCGGCATCCACCATGGCGCGGTCATCAGGATGTACGAAGGCTTCCCGCCAGTTCCAGTCTGGCGGCAACAATTGCGCGGTATCGCCTTGGCGCAGTATCTGCCGGCGCTCGCGCCAGTCCGCCGACAGCGCATACAGCACCTGCGAAGAGGCAGCGACCAGCGCGCCGAGCCGCCGCTCGCTGGCGGCAAGGGCATCGATCGCAGCCCGCTCCAGGGTGCGGTCGCGCAGCACGATGACGAAGCCGATCGCGGTGCCCTCCTCGTCACGCAGCAGGGTCAATGCGCCCTGGGCCCAGAAGGTTTCGCCGGTCTTTCGCAGCAAGGGGCGCTCGCCGGACAGCCCGCCTTCGGCCAGCGCCACCTTCATCCCGTGCTGGAACCGGCCTGCCCGGCGATCCTTCTCCAGGTAGAAGCGCTCGGGGGTCTGCCCCAGCATCTCCGCTTCGGTCCAGCCAAGCGTATGCCGTGCACCTTCGTTCCACAGCGTGATGCGCCCTTCCAGGTCCATGGCGAAGATGGCGTAGTCCATCGCACTGTCCATGATCTGCCGATGCCGCGCCTCGCTGCGCCTGAGCCTGCGCTGCAACGCCACCTGCGAGGTGACATCCAGGCCCTGCACGAACACGCCGATCGACTGGCCCGCCTCGTCCTTGACCGGCTGGAAGACGATGTCCAGCTTGCGTGGCTCGGCCGTGCTGCCGTCGGCAGCGAGCGGGTCATAGGTCACCTCCGTACCGATGTAGGTCTCCCCGCTGCGGTACACCTGGTCCAGCAGCGGCAGGTAGCCCTGGTCGATCACTTCAGGGATCGCATCGGCCAGCCGCTGGCCGATCACCGGCCGATTCCCGACCATCTCGGCGTATCGCGGATTGGCCAGCTCCACCCGGTGCTCCGGCCCACTCAGGAAGGCCATGAACATCGGTGATTTCTCGAACAGGGCGATCAGCCGCTCGTTCTCATGGGCCAGCCGCTGCTGCGCCACGATGGCCTGGGTGACTTCGCGGGTCACGCAGAACACCCCACCGACACGGCCGTCCTCAAGCAGGATCGGCGAGAACGAGAACGTCCACCAGGTGTCTTCCACCGCTCCATGGCGGTTCATCTGCACCGGCATGTTGTCGAAGCGCGATGATTCTCCTGCCAAAGCCTGTTCAATGGGCCCCCTCACTGCGTCCCACGCATCGGCCCACAGCGTGCGCAGCGGCGCGCCCATCGCCTGTTCCAGCCGCGGGCCGAGGATCGGGCTGTAGGCATCGTTGAACAGGAACACCAGCTCATCACCCCACACCAGGTACATGCTCTCCGGACTGGCCAGCATCAGGCTGGTGGCATGCCGCAGTGCGAGTGGCCAGCCATCCGGATGGCCAAGCGAAGTAGCGTGCCAGTCATGGACGCGCACGCGATCGGCCGCATCCCCGTCGGTGAAGGGGAATCCGCGTTGGGCCTTGCCCAGGTAGGGGGAAGTCGACAAGACTGCGGACGCCAGGACCAGGAAAGCGGGCAATCTAATGCACAAGTGGCGGCAACAGTGTCAATGCGTTCCCTCGCGGGGCGTTGCATGAGCATCGAATTCACGCTGCACGGCAGCGTTGTTCTCGATATTCCCTCGCTCTACGCCGAGCTCAACCGCGTGTTCATGGCAGACGAGGACTGGGCGCTCGGCAACAGCCTGGATGCGCTGGATGACCTGCTGTATGGCGGCTATGGCGCACTGCAAGGCCACAAGGCAGTAACGGTGGTCTGGCAGGACATGGAAACCAGCCGCGCCGCGCTCGGCGTGACAGCCACCATAGCCTGGCTGCAGCACAAGCTGGACCAGCCAGGAACCTTCAACACGGCCGCCCTGCAGGCGCAGCTGTGGGCCCTGCAGCAAGGCCACGGGCAGACCTACTTCGACATCGTGCTGGACATCTTCGCCAGCCACCCGCAGATCCACCTGCAGCCCGCGTGACGGGTGATGGCGCCCTGCGGGGCGGCTCCGCGCTGGCCGTGGTAGCGCCGAGCCATGCTCGGCGGATGCCTCAGGTGGCGACCAAGGTCGCCACTACGGTGCGGACTTGCCCGGCAGCAGATAGCGCAGCCCCAGCGTGAAACCACGTGGTGCGATGCTCAGGTGGTCCTCGTCGTTCAATACATCCAACCGCATCACCAGCGAGGGATAGCCACGGCTGCGCAGCGTGCGCTCCATGCGCCGCGCGTCCTCCACCATGTCATCGTCCTGCAGGTAACGCGGATCACCGACCCGCTTCGCCTCGTACTCGCCGATGTAGAAATACACCCTCGCCGGCATGTCCTTCAGGGTTGCCGCAGACGCCTGTTCCATGCGCTCCATCACGTGCTGGTCGAACCAGTACGACGGGCTGCCCAGCACATAGCCGGAAAACAGCGACGGCTCGCTCAGCAGGATCTGCGTGCCCAGCAGTGCACCATAGGAATGGCCCAGGAACAGCCGCTGCGTCTCATCGGTGCGGAAGCGCCCGGCCACGAACGGCAGCACCTGGTCGCGCAGGTAAGCGGCGTGCGCCGCGCCGCCGCCATGCACCGCATCGGCCGGCGCACCGTCTGCGCCGTTGGCGGTGGGCGTGTAGTCGCGGCGGCGGCTCGGCATGCCTTCCTCACCCACTGCGTAGGACAGCCCGACCAGGATGAACTCCTGCACCGAACTGCCCAGCCGGCGGCCAACCTGGCGCAGTACCGGGAAGGCATAGTCGGCATCGGTGACGTACAGCACCGGGTAGCGGCGCGCGGGCTCCTTCCCGTACGAAGCGGGCAGCTGCACGAACACCTGGTAATCGCGTCCGGAAGCAGGATCCGGCACGTCCCATACCTGGCTGCCGATGATCTCGTACGGTTGGCCGTGTCCGCGCTGTGCAGGGGCGCGCTCACCCGCGCTTGCACCGCCCACCAGCAGCACGGCGAACAAACTCGATACCAGCAGGCGCATCATTCCATCTCCCCGATGCGCTCAAGCACCGGCGCAGCGGACATGTCGTTCGGGTTGGTGCCCGGCGCGCCCTGTGGCACGTCCATGCCGCGGCTGCGGTAGAACTCCACCCAGTACGGCGACACTTCTCCCGTCTGCAGGTTCCTGAAGTTCATCGGCTGGGTGGCAAACACCTGCTGCGCCCGGAACGCACGTTCGATGAAATCCGAGCAGTAGTAGCTGTCCTCATCCTGCACGTAGGTGTCGTTGTAGGGCTTGCCCAGCAGGGTGCGCGCCGTGGCGATGGCTGCCGGAATGGCCGCGCGCTTTTCCCCCTTCAGGCGGTACAGCACCACGTGGCGGTGCTTGGCACGGGCATCATCGAGGAAGCTGTCCAACGTCTGTTCGCGCGATCCCTTGTCATCGGCATGCAGCACGACCGCGCCGCCGGATTGACGTGCGATCAGCGCGACGTGGTCGTAGCTCAGGGTGCCTGGCTTGCCGGTGGCATCGTTGATCGCACCGCTCAGGCCGGTGGTGGCGGCGGTGACGAACAACAGATCCCCGTTCTGGGGCTGGGGCGGCGTGGCCTGCACCGGCAGCAGCGGCGTAAGCAACAAGGCAAGGCATAGCAGGTAGGTTCGCATAGACAATCACACGACAGGACAAGACCGTGATGATGCCATGCCGCTTCTGCCGCGGGATGCCCCCCGGCGCGCCCTGCACGCAGCCGGCACGGCCGCTTGCCGATGATATAGCCCCCCACCCGTCTGCCCTGCCATGGCCAAGCCGTCCGGTTCCCGTCTCGTGATCTACGCCGCGCTCGCCGGCAACCTCGCCATCGCCATCGCCAAGTTCATTGCCGCTGGCCTGTCCGGCAGCTCGGCCATGGTCAGCGAAGGCGTGCATTCGCTGGTCGACACCATCAACGAACTGCTGTTGCTGTACGGCCTGCACCGCGCCGAACGCACGCCCGATGCAACGCATCCGTTCGGCCATGGCCGCGAGCTCTACTTCTGGAGTTTCATCGTCGCCCTGCTGGTGTTCGCCGCCGGTGCCATCGTGTCCGGCTACCAGGGCGTTCAGCACATCCTGCACCCGGAACCGGCGACCAACCACCTGGTGAGTTACATCGTGCTCGGTGTTTCGATGGTGTTCGAAGGCACGTCGTGGTGGATCGCGCTTCGCGAATTCCGCGCTACCAAGGGTCAAATGGGCTACTTCGAAGCGTTCCGACGCAGCAAGGACCCCACCACCTTTACCGTACTGTTGGAAGACAGCGCGGCGCTGCTCGGCCTGGGCTTTGCGATGGTCGGCCTGCTCGCCGCGCAGGTGCTGGACATGCCGGTGCTGGATGGCGTGGCGTCGCTGTGCATTGCCGCCGTGCTGGCTGCCACCGCCTTTCTGCTGGCCCGCGAAACCAAGGGACTGCTGGTCGGCGAAGCGGCGCACCCGCATGTGGCCGAACGCATTCTCGAAGTAGCCAACGCCGATCCGGACGTGCGCCGTGCCAACGGCCTGAGCACCATGCAGATGGGACCCAACCAGGTGGTGGCGATGCTCAGTGCGGAGTTCGAAGATGACCGCACCACGCCGCAGATCGAGGAATGCATCACCCGCATCGAGCAGGCGGTGAAGCGCGAGTATCCCGAGCTGACAGCGGTGTTCATCAAACCGCAGACGCCGGAGGTGTATCGGGCGCGGCGGGCGGCGATGCTGGCCGGGCCGCCCTGACAGCATCGCAGGATCGTCCGGCCGTGCTCGTCAGCCGGCGTGCTGCCGCCGATTCCTCACCGCCAGCCAGACCGCCGATATCAGGAAGTACACCGCACCCAGCGCCGCGTAGGGCGCCACCGTGACCACGCCCAGAGCGGCGCCGCTTGCGGCCATCTTGAAGAAAAAGACACCGGCCGCGGCAGACTGCGCGCCGCTGAGGATCATGACCCACTGCCCGCTGGATGTTCTCCAGCGGCGCACTGCGGTCGCCAGTTGGAGCAGGCCCGACAGGATCGCCCAGGTGCCGAATACTTTGATGGTGGCTGGCATGCTGATGGTCGATGCCCAGCCGATGGCGACGGTGACAACGGCACTGATCACCAGGTTGAGCGTCTGCGTCGAGTTGCGGATCAACCCGCCATTCCTCCGCGCATCAACGTAATTGGCGAAGGCGTCCCACGCCGGGTAGATCACCAACAGGACCGCTCCGAGCGTTGCATCGTGCCTTCCCAGCAGCACCGCCAGCGCGATCCAGGCCAAGGAGACTCCTGCCCGGAGGAAGTAATAGGTTGCCAGCCACTGATTGGCGGTGGGGGACGAGGGAGACTTGGCTGCTTGCATGATGGTTTCCAGTGAATGTTGGGCTGCGGAAATAACTGTATATCTACTAGTTGATAGGCCGCATGACCATGCCGAAGCGGCCTGTACGAATGCGGTGGTCCGTTTACCTGGCGGAGCAGCGACTTACACGGGGCTCAGTGGCCACTCGTAAGACGACCGATGGATGCCCGCACCACGGATTCAAATGCGTCCGGATCATCAAGCCCTCGCGCGGCCAGCATGGCCCCGTATACCGAGGACATGAAAACCTGGGCTTCAAGCGCAGGACTCTGCGTCAGGTGGAACTGCCCGCTCGCCACCCCACGCTCCAGGGTGGATGCAAGCCATGCCGCAAGATCTGCGAAATGGCCACGCACCTCGCTGGCGACCTCCAGAGGAATGGTCGGCAACTCCGCTGCCAGCATCGCGGCAATGCAGAAGGACGACTTGCCTCCCCGGATGCAGCTTGACCAGTAATCCGCGTAGGCGGTCAGTTCCTTGAGGGGATCGGCCAGTTGCCGTTCCAGCAGTCCCAGCCCTTCAGATGCCTCGGCCCGATAGCGCGCCACCACCTCACGCACCAGATCCACCTTGCTGGGAAAATGATGGTGGATGCTCGCCTTGCTGATCTGCACCAACGCCGATATATCGGCATAGCTGAAGCTGTTGTAGCCGCCAGATTCAAGCAGCGTCCGTGTGTGCGCGACGATCTCGGCACTTTTGGGGGAAAGCTGGGCAAACATAGCGGCATCACCGTAAGCGAGGATGCCATCCTACCTATAGGTAGACCCAAAAGCAATCCACCGTCATTCCCCCGCGCAGTTCAGCGCGAGGGGGGTTGAGTTCCCGGTTGAGGGCAACGATCGCCGCTCACCGTTCTTGGGGAAAATTCCAAGCCCTTCCTGGGCCGCCTCCAAGCTGTCAAGCCTACAAGCGCCTCCCAGCGTTCAACCTGGAATGATTGGCAGGTCCACCCGGGATGGGTGACGGCTGTCGTGCAGAATTCGCTGCTTGGCGATACGCATGGCGACTCCCCTGTCCTCTCTTTCGCCAGTGTTCAAATTCCGGCCCCAGCGCGGGAAGTTGCTTGAAGTGACGTGCACTCGAAGACGGTGCCCTGCTTTGATCAAAATCGACGTCGACCAGAGATCGATACCGACCTCATCCACCCTGCCCGGCTCGCTGCGAACTCGCGTGATGCCGTCGACGATGTTGCGGGAAACACCGGCGTTGTCGACCTCACACAGTCGAACGACCCAGTCAGTCGAGGGGCCGTCGGTGACCGCAAACAAAGTTGCCCTGATTCGCCCGGTGATCTCCGTATTCCGCTCAAACGCTTCCGTCGTGAACACCAGCACGTCGTCACGGCCCTCGACCTCTCGCTGGTCAAATGGCCCGGCGGGGTAGTCGGCATCCATGAACAGGTTACCGCCGCGTGTGATCACCGGGTTGGCCGGGTCGTAGACGTATTTCGACTCCCCGCCTTCTTGTTCTGGCAGCTCCCAGCGCAGTGTCGAATCGGGCGCCAGATAGAGGGGCGTGGTGATCGCTCGCGCAAGCGGCCAGTCTGGTTCGACTCTCCATTCGTTCGTCCCCATGACGAAAATCAGCACGCCCGAGGCGTGTGCGCTGGTCGCAGGAGACCCCTTGAGCCAGTGATCGTACCAATCGAAGTGCAGCTTTGAGATTGGTTCACCGCCCGGCATGAGCGACAACGGGCCGAAGTTGACCTCACCAACCTCTCCCTTACTGACAGCGGAAATCGTTGAAGTGTGCATCCAAGGCCCAACGATGAGTCGAGTCACGACGCCGCGTGCGCGCATCGCACTGTAATTGTCCAGCGCACCCTGTTGGAACACGTCGTACCAGCCCGCGAAATTGAGTGAAGGCACGATGATTTGGTCGTAGCGGCCGGCCACCCGGGAGTCGTCCGTTGTCGATCGGTCCTCGAACGCGCGTGCAACGCCGAGGTCCGGCATACCCAGTTCCACGAAGTAAGGTTGCGCGGCGGAAGGCAGTGCCCAGATGCTCTCATTGAGGCCGGCGTAATGCGGAAATGCCGCTTTCGCCTTTGCGGACGCCTCGTCCGGGGGATAGACCTTGTGGAAGTGACTCAGCGCCATTCCAATACTCCAGAAGGCGTTAATGCCAAGCTCGGTGGCCCCGCCACGGAACAGCAGCCCATCCTCCGGATCCGCCCACGTCACCATCGGCGCGATCGCTGCCAGACCAGGTGCGCGAGCGATGGCCGAACTCCACTGGGTGCTGCCGTTGTAGCTGCCACCGAACATGCCGACTTTGCCGTTACTCTTCGGCAGCGATGACGCCCATTCAACAGTGTCGTAGCCGTCCTCTCGCTCGTATTTCCACGGCAACCACTCTCCGTCCGAAGACCCGCTGCCACGAGTGTCCAACCGAACGACGATATAGCCGGCGCGCGCCGCATCGAGAACCTCGAAGCCCATCGCGAGCGGGGCATTCTTGTCATAGGGGGTGCGCTCGACCAAGACGGGATAGGGCCCATCACCGGCCGGGGTTGATACGTTTGCCCTTAGGATAGTGCCGTCTCTCATCAGCACGGGAACATCAAACTCAACATTGATCTTCTGCATTTCCAGCAAAACTCCTTCCAAGGGTGGTCTGAACAAATCTGCACGAAATCCGATGGTAGTGCCGGCCGCTGGCCGGCAAGATTGAGTTCCATCAGATAACGTTGAAGGCCCCTCCATGCGGCTGACATTCGGTGACGTCGAAGGCCTGGCCCAGCGCAAGAAGACGCGCCGCGAGCTGTTCCTCAACGACATGGACCCGGTGGTGCCTTGGAAGCGACTGCTGGCACTGATCGAGCCGCACTATCCGGTTGCAGGCCGCCGCGGCCGTCAGCCGTGTCCACTGGCAACCATGCTGCGCATCCATTTCCTGCAGCAGTGGTACGCGTTGAGCGATCCGCCGATGGAAGAAGCGTTGTACGACACGGCGGGGATGCGCCGGTTCGCCGGTATCAACAGCCTGGAGCGCATCCTGATGAGACTACGGTCCTCAACTTCCCCCGGTTGCTGGAGACGCACGGGCTGGCCGCCAAGATGCCTGAGGCGGTCTACGCACACCTGCAGCATCAGTGCCTGAGCCTACGTGCGGGCACGATCATGGATGCCACGATCATCCACGCGCCAAGCTCGACCAAGAATCGCATTCACCGCAATGCGCTTTTCCCGATCCATGCAGTAGCCCACCGCGCGACTGGCCCAACGGAAAGTCAGTTCTGCGGTGGTGACGGTTGGCTTGTCAGACGCCGTGGTTGTGGCATTCGCGCGCTTGGTGCCCTCGGCCAGGTGGCGCTTGCCCTTGGCGATTTCGTCAAACGCGTCCAAAGTCCGCTGCTCGTTGACCAAGTCACCGATAGGACAATCCAACAGATCCGCCTCAGCCCGGCCGAGCCGCTTCTCGGCTTATTCCAGCCCCCGAAGGCTGCTGTCCTTGGCGGGCCTTGCCCGCTCGATCAGGTGACGGCGACAGGGCGCAAAGCACGCCTCTACCGTCATGAGGCTAACCCGGATCTCGTCCTTGTCGATTTGCTTGGCCTGGGCGGGCGTCCTGCCACTGGCTTGCATGGAAGCCAGAGCAACCCTGGCGTCTTCACGGGCCTTGGCAAGCGTAATGTCCCGTCAGTTCCCCAAGGTCGCTTTGAGCACACCGGGTCCGATGCGCCGCTGCAGGATGTAGCTCATCCCGGTTTTGTTCACCGCCACACCAGAGCCAAGCGGCGCGTTTCGGTGCTGTCGAACACCACATAGCGCTTCTGATCCGTATTCGGGGCAAACTTGGCGATCTTGCCCTCGGCGTTGACCTCCGGCACGCGCGTGAAAGACAGCTGCTCTTTGACCATGGTCGCCGTGAGCGCCAGACGTCAAGAGGCCTTGTTATTCATCGTGTAGCTCCGGGTGGACCCTGTTTCGCTGGACGTTATCCTAGGGCGCTACGTTGGCGCTACAGGCGCTTGTCCGAAGACGGGAACAGATGCCCCTACTCGTCCGCAGTTGCTGCCAAACAGATTACTTAAAGCATTGATTGATATGTCAAAAATTGAAAAGCAGCAGAAATCCGGAAGTGCGCCAGAGCACACCCCGCTCATGAAGCAGTTCTTCGCCGCCAAGTCCGAGTTCCCGGACCTGCTGCTGTTCTTCCGCATGGGCGATTTCTACGAGCTGTTCTATGACGACGCACGCAAGGCCGCGCGGCTGCTGGACATCACCCTGACCCAGCGTGGCAGCTCCGGCGGTGCCCCGATCCCGATGGCCGGTGTTCCCGTGCATGCCTATGAAGGCTACCTGGCCCGGCTGGTGGCTCTGGGCGAATCGGTGGCGATCTGTGAACAGATCGGCGACCCCGCCCTGGCCAAGGGGCTGGTGGAACGCAAGGTGGTGCGCATCGTCACCCCCGGCACCGTCACCGACGAAGCCCTGCTGGACGAGCGCCGCGACACCCTGCTGATGGCGCTCTCGCGCAGCAGGTCCGGCTATGGACTGGCGTGGGCAGACCTGGCCGGCGGGCGCTTCCTGGTCAATGAAGTCGACACCGATGATGCGCTGGAAGCCGAACTGGCACGGTTGGAGCCGGCCGAACTGCTGGTTCCCGACGAAGAAAACTGGCCGGAATTCCTGCGCCAGCGCAAGGGCGTGCGCCTGCGTGCGCCGTGGCTGTTCGACGCCGACAGTGGCCGCCGCCAGCTGCTCGCGTTCTTCAAGCTGCATGACCTCAGTGGTTTCGGCATCGATGACAAACCACGTGCCACCGGTGCCGCCGGTGCGCTGCTGGGCTACGTCGAAGAAACCCAGAAGCAGCGCCTGCCGCACCTGACGTCCATCGCGATGGAAAACGCGGGCGAAGCGATCGCGATGAATGCCGCCACGCGCCGCCATCTGGAGTTGGATACCCGCGTCGATGGGGATACCCGCAACACGCTGCTCGGCGTGCTGGACAGCACCGTCACCCCGATGGGCGGGCGCCTGCTGCGGCGCTGGCTGCACCGGCCGTTGCGCCTGCGCGAGGTGCTGATACAGCGCCACCATGCCGTGGAAACCCTGATCGACCGCGGCGCGGATGCGGATATCCGCGAACAGTTCCGGCGCCTGGGCGACCTGGAACGCATCCTGACCCGCGTGGCGCTGCGTTCGGCGCGCCCCCGCGATTTTTCCACACTGCGCGATGGCCTGGGGCTGCTGCCGTCGGTGCGCGAGGTGCTTGCCCCGCTGGATTCGCCGCGCCTGCAGGCGTTGAACCAGCTGCTCGGCGAGCATGACGACTGCGCGCGCCTGCTGGCCAGCGCCATCGCCGACATGCCGCCGCTCAAACTCAGCGACGGCGGTGTACTGGCCGATGGCTTCGATGAAGAACTGGATGAACTGCGCCGGCTGTCCACGCATGCCGACCAGTTCCTGATCGACCTGGAACAGCGCGAACGCGAGAGCAGCGGCATCGCCACGCTGAAGGTCGGCTACAACCGCGTCCACGGCTATTACATCGAAATCAGCAAAGGCCAGTCCGACCGCGCGCCGGTGCACTACACCCGCCGCCAGACACTGACCAATGCCGAGCGCTACATCACCGAAGAACTGAAGAGCTTTGAAGACAAGGTGCTTTCCGCGCGCGACCGCTCCCTGTCGCGCGAAAAGCAGCTTTACGAGCAACTGCTGGACACCCTGGGTGACTGCCTGGAGCCGCTGAAGCAGTGCGCCGGCGCGCTGAGCGAGCTGGATGTGCTGGCAGGCTTCGCCGAACGCGCGCAGGCGCTGGACTGGTCGCGGCCGGAGCTGGACACCGCGCCCTGCCTGAAGATCGAACGCGGCCGCCACCCCGTGGTGGAAGCGGTGCGCGACCAGCCGTTCGAACCCAACGACCTGGACCTGCACCCGGAACGCCGCATGCTGGTGATCACCGGCCCCAACATGGGCGGCAAGTCCACGTATATGCGACAGAACGCGTTGATCGTGCTGCTGGCCCATATCGGCAGCTTCGTGCCCGCCAGCCGTGCGGTGATCGGGCCGATCGACCGCATCCTGACCCGCATCGGCGCCGGCGACGACCTGGCGCGCGGGCAGTCTACGTTCATGGTGGAAATGGCCGAGACCAGCTACATCCTGCACCACGCCACTGCGCATTCGCTGGTACTGATGGATGAAATCGGTCGCGGTACGTCGACCTACGACGGCCTGGCGCTGGCCGATGCGGTGGCGCGCCATCTCGCGTGGCAGAACCGCTGTTACACGTTGTTCGCCACGCACTATTTCGAGCTGACCGCACTGGCCGGCGAACAGCACGAAGGCGGCCGCAGCGGCATCGCCAACGTGCATCTGGACGCGGTGGAACACACCGACCAGAACGGCGGCGAGCGGCTGGTCTTCATGCATGCAGTGAAGGATGGCCCGGCCAACCGCAGCTTCGGCCTGCAGGTAGCCGCGCTGGCCGGGCTGCCGCGGGCAACGGTGGCGCAGGCACGACGCCGGCTGGCCGAACTGGAACAGCGCGGCGGTGAAACCCAGTCGGCGGCCGTTGCGCCGCAGGCGCTGGATGCGCCGCAGCAGTTTGGATTGTTTGCCGCCCACAACACCGCCGCACTGGATGCCTTGGCGGCGGTGGACCCGGATGAACTGACGCCGCGGCAGGCGTTGGAAGCACTGTATCGGTTGAAAGCGCTCATCTGATTCTGGACGGCCCGCTGCGCTCGCCGACCATGGGTCGGCGCTACCGGGGCGGGCCCAACGCTGGCCAAACAGCAATCATGCGTGTCGCATCTGCTGCTTGTCCGCCACCGCGCAGCTTTCGATCCTGTGGCCTTGCCCGCCACAGGTTCGTCCATGTCCTATCCCAAACCGCGCCATGACAACGCCATCGATGGCATGCGTGCCATCGCCGTACTTGCGGTGGTCATCTTCCATGTCGATTCATCCCTGCTGCCCGGGGGCTTCAGTGGCGTGGACCTTTTCTTCGTAGTGTCCGGCTTCGTCATAAGCCAGTCGCTGGAATCGCGTCCGCACGCCCGTGCCGTCCCCTACCTGCTGGACTTCTACCGTCGCCGGGTCCTCCGCCTGCTGCCCGCCCTGCTGCTGGTGCTGCTGGCAACCTTCCTGCTGTCAGCCCTGCTGATGCCGCGTGCGTGGCGTAACGAGCAGTTCGACCAGACCGGACTGGGCGCGCTGTTCGGGGTCGCCAACTTCGTGCTGGCGTGGCAGCAGGGGGACTACTTCTCTCCGGGTGCAGACCTCAATCCGTTCCTGCATACCTGGACACTGGGCGTGGAGGAACAGTTCTACCTGCTGTTTCCGCTGCTGTTCCTGGTCTGGCTGCGGGCACGGCAATCGCGGCCATGGGTAAACGGGATCCTGCCGCTGCTGGCGTTGGCATCGCTGCTGTTGGCCGCCTGGCAGACCAAGGCCGCGCCCACCAGCGCGTTCTATCTGTTGCCAGCACGCCTGTGGGAACTGGCCGCTGGCGCGCTGCTGTACCAGTACATCGCCACCCGCACGCTGGCGCCGCATTGGCAAGGCTGGGCGGTGCCGGGACTGCTGCTGGTGGTGGTCGGGTTCCTGTTCGCCGGTGATCAGCCGGTGCCGTTCCCCGGCGCCATCGCCACCGTCGTCGGCACGGTGATGCTGCTTGGCGCTGCGGCATCGGCCAACGGCGCGGCACGCCCGCATGTCCTTCTGCGCGGCCTGCAATGGGCGCCGCTGGTGTACCTGGGAAGGTTGTCGTATTCGCTGTATCTGTGGCACTGGCCGTTGCTGGTCCTGCTGCGCTGGACCTACGGCATGCAGGGCATCGCCTTGTGGGCCTATCCCGTCATGCTGCTGGCCCTGGCCAGCGCGTCGTATCACTGGGTGGAATGCCCTCTGCGCAATGCTCACGCTGGTCGCCGCTGGCACCCCGGCAAAGTGCTGCTCTGCGCCATGGCCGGGCTGGGCGTTTCCACCGCAGGTGCATGGACCATCCTCCAGTACACCGACAGCCTGTCGTTGAGCGCCACGCGCGATGGCTACACCTGGAGGGCACAACGGCAACCCGCCTGGATGCCGGTCGAGCCGATCGATGCACCTGCACTTGCGGGCCGCCGTCTGTTCGTCGCTGGGGATTCGCACGCGGCGGCCTATCGCAACATGGTGACGATTGCGGCGCGACAGTTCGACCTTGAGCTACACATTGAAGAGCGCGGGGGTTGCAGCATCGTCAACCTGTTGCGGGCCAGCAGCGTCGACTGCGCGCCCTACCTGGATCGCGTCCTGCAGAAGATCGAGGATGAGGCGCGGCCCGGAGACATCGTACTGCTGGCCTCGCTGCGCATGCAGGAACTGCGCGACGCGGACTGGAGCGATGGCGAAGCAGCGGGCTTCGCTGCCCTGCGCGGCGAGCGCCGTGCGGAAGATACCGCTGCGGCCGAGCGCGACGCCGATGCCGTGCTGCAGCGATTGCAGGCGCTCAACGTGCAGGTGATCATCGATGCACCGATGCCGGTGTTCCGGTCAGCTGCCTACCGATGCTCCGATGCCTTCAACCGGATGAACCCGGCCTGCGCCGGGGGACTCAGCGTGCCGCGTGCGGAGATGGAGGCCCTGCGCGCGCCGCAGATGGCGATGCTGGAACGTCTGTCGGCGCGCTATCCGGCGCTGCACGTCTGGGATCCCATGCCTTTGCTGTGCACGCCACAGCGCTGCGCGGCAATGGATGGCGACCAGCCTCTGTTCTTCGACCAGGATCACCTGAGTGGGCACGGCAACCGCACCCTGCTGCCCGATTTCGACCGCCTGCTGCTGGAGATAGGGGAGCGCACTGTCGCGATGGCGGCACCGCCTGCTGCTGGTGTGCCCCAGGGCACACCGTGAAGCCTTCGCATCGCTTTCGTGCAGGCGGCGTTATGCTCGGCGGGTTCGACACCCGAGTCGCACCCACACCGAGCCGCAGGAGTTCCGCCATGAACACGCAGTCGCTCACCAGCTCCCTCCTCCAGCAGCTGCAGCAGGGTCCGGCCCTGCAGCAGGTGTCCCAGACCCTCGGCGTGGACAGCAACCAGGCCAGCCAGGCAATCCAGTCCGCGCTGCCGCTGCTGCTGGGCGCCCTGGGCAACAACGCCAGCAATCCCCAGGGTGCGCAGTCGCTGCTCAATGCACTGCAGCGTGATCACCTCGGAACCCGCCCGGCCGCCGCCAGCGGCGCAGGCGGTTTCGACCTCGGCGGCCTGCTGGGTGCGGTGCTCGGCGGGGCCGGCGGCCAGGCCACCAATGGGGCCGGCATCCTGGGTCATGTATTCGGCAGCCAGAGTCCGCAGGCCGCGCAGCTGCTGGGCCAGAAGACCGGGCTGGACAGCAGCAGGTCCGGCCAGCTGCTGGCCCTGCTTGCCCCGATCGTGATGTCGTTCCTCGCCCAGAAATTTGCCCAACAGGGCAACGCCGGCCAGCTCAGCCAGGCTCTCGGACAGGAAGCACAGTCATCAGGCATGGCCGGCGGTGGCCTCGGCGCACTGCTCGATCAGGACGGCGATGGGCAGTTTGGCCTCGGTGATGTCCTGAAAATCGGCGGTGGACTGCTCGGCAAGCGCCCCTGATTGGGCACGACTGTCCAATCGCTCCTAGTTCATAGCTTCTTACTATTGATGAGGTTGAGCGAATCGAATGTACGTTCCCGCGCCCGGTGCTTACCGTGGAGGGGAACCTCGATTCACGTTCCCTATTAAACATTCGCCAGTACACAGGTAGAGACCCATGAATAGCGAAGCGAAGTGCCCGTTCAACCACGCCGTCACCGGTGAAGGCACCACCAACCGGGACTGGTGGCCCAAGCAACTGCGCGTGGACCTGCTCAACCAGCATTCCTCGCGCTCCAATCCGCTGGATCCGCAGTTCGACTACGCCGCCGCGTTCAAAGGCCTGGACTACCAGGCGCTGAAGAATGACCTGAAAGCGTTGATGACCGACTCGCAGGACTGGTGGCCGGCCGACTTCGGGCACTACGGTGGCCTGTTCGTGCGCATGGCCTGGCACAGTGCGGGCACCTATCGCATCGGCGATGGTCGCGGCGGTGGCGGCCGTGGGCAGCAACGCTTCGCCCCGCTCAACAGCTGGCCGGACAATGTCAGCCTGGACAAGGCACGACGCCTGTTGTGGCCGATCAAACAGAAGTACGGGCAGGCTGTTTCCTGGTCGGACCTGCTGATCCTCACCGGCAATGTCGCGCTGGAATCGATGGGCTTCAAGACACTCGGCTTTGCTGGCGGTCGCCCGGATACCTGGGAACCCGACCAGGACGTGTACTGGGGCCGCGAGACCACTTGGCTCGGCGGCGACGAACGCTACAAGCACGGTTCGGAGGGCGTGGAGAAGGCCGGCGGCGTGCTGGTATCCGATGACGACGCCGACGGCGACGTGCATTCGCGCAAGCTGGAAAACCCGCTGGCCGCCGTGCAGATGGGCCTGATCTACGTGAACCCCGAAGGCCCGGACGGCAACCCCGATCCGTTGCTGGCCGCTTTCGACATCCGCGATACGTTCGGTCGCATGGCGATGGACGATGAGGAAACCGTTGCGCTGATCGCCGGTGGCCACAGCTTCGGCAAGACCCACGGTGCAGGCCCGGCCGACAATGTCGGGCCGGAACCCGAGGCCGATGGACTGGAACGCCAAGGCCTGGGCTGGAGCAACCGCTTCGGCAGCGGCAAGGGCGGGGACACCATCACCAGCGGCCTGGAAGTCACCTGGACGCGCACCCCGGCGCAGTGGAGCCACGACTTCTTCGAGCTGCTGTTCAAGCACGAGTGGGAACTGACCAAGAGTCCCGCCGGTGCCCACCAGTGGGTGGCCAAGGATGCCGAGGCGGTGATTCCCGATGCACACGATGCGTCGAAGAAGCACCGTCCGACCATGCTGACCACCGATCTGTCGCTGCGTTTCGATCCGGCCTACGAAAAGATCTCGCGCCGCTTCCTGGCCGATCCGCAGGCCTTCGCCGATGCCTTCGCGCGCGCCTGGTTCAAGCTGACGCATCGCGACATGGGCCCGCGTGCCCGTTACCTGGGCCCGGAAATCCCGGCCGAAACCTTCATCTGGCAGGATCCGGTGCCCGAACCCACGCACCCATTGGTGGACGCCAGGGACGTGGCCGCGCTGAAGCAGAAGATCGCCGCCAGCGGGCTGGACGTGGCCGAACTGGTGTCCACCGCGTGGGCATCGGCGTCGACCTTCCGTGGCGGAGACAAGCGCGGTGGCGCCAATGGGGCACGCGTGCGCCTGGCCCCGCAGAAGGACTGGGCGGTCAACCAGCCGCAGCAGCTGGCCAAGGTGCTGGCCGCGCTGGAGAAAGTGCAGGCCGACTTCAACGGTGCCGGTGGCGCCCAGGTTTCACTGGCTGACCTGATCGTGCTGGCCGGTGGCGTGGGCATCGAGCAGGCGGCAAAGGCCGGTGGCCATGACATCAGCGTGCCGTTCACTCCAGGCCGTACCGATGCCAGCCAGGAACAGACCGATGTGGAATCCTTCGCGGTGATGGAGCCGGCAGCCGATGGCTTCCGCAACTACCTCAAGGGCCGCTACAGCGTCCCCGCCGAAGCGCTGCTGATCGACAAGGCCCAGCAGCTGACCCTGACCGCACCGGAATTGACCGCACTGGTCGGCGGCCTGCGCGTGCTGGGCGCCAACGTGGACGGCGGCAAGGACGGCGTGCTGACCGATCGTGTCGGCACGCTGAGCAACGACTTCTTCGTCAACCTGCTGGACATGGGCACGCAGTGGAAGGCCGCCGGCGATGGCTACGAAGGCAGCAGCCGCGACGGCGGTGGCACGCGCTGGACCGCCAGCCGTGCGGACCTGGTGTTCGGATCGAACTCGGTGCTGCGCGCGGTGGCCGAGGTGTATGCCAGTGCCGATGGCCAGAAGAAGTTCGTGCAGGACTTCGTCGCCGCTTGGACGCGGGTGATGGAGCTGGATCGCTACGACCTGCACGGCTGAAGTCGCAGTCCCTGACCCGGGTGGGTGACGACCGTTGGTCGTCACCGCCTTCCACCCCACACTCAAAGCGCGTCCAGGTCCCCCAACGCGCGGATCAGCTTTCGCGCCCGCTTGTCCGGCTTGTGCTCCGGCGCCTTGTAGCCATCACGCGCCGCGATCCGCACTGCACGCTGCTCTGCACGGCGTGCCTTGGATGCGTCTGTTTCCGCATACAGTTGCTGGGCCACCGGCGCCGGACCGCGCTGGTCGCTCAACGCGGCCACCGCGATTTCGAACTGCTCTTCGCCGCGCTCGATGGTCAGCTGCTCGCCGACCCGCACCGCGCGCGAGGACTTCGGCCGCTGGCCAGCTACGGTCACCTTTCCGGTTTCAACGGCCTGTTTGGCCAGGCTGCGGGTCTTGAAGAATCGTGCCGCCCACAACCAGATATCCAGGCGGACGCTGGGCTGCGGCAGGGAAAGCTCGGTCATCGACAGGGGTTGCTCCGCGGGCTCGTTCAAGGAGATGCTGCTCAGGACATGCGGCCGTCCCTGCGGCAATCAAGCTTCCTCCTGCTACCTGCTGTGCCCCTCGGTGAATGATTCACCGGCACATCCCGCAGACCCGCCAAATGCTAGTGTGCGCGCACGCCCGTTCGATCTCCAACCCATGGCAAAAGCGCCGCTCGACCTCACTTCCGGCCCCATCGGGCGCAACCTGCTGCTGTTCTCCCTGCCGATCCTGGCGGGCAACATCGCGCAGTCGCTGAATGGCTCGGTGAATGCGGTCTGGGTCGGGCGGTTCCTCGGCGAAGCGGCACTGACCGCGACGGCCAACGCCAACAACATCATGTTCTTCCTGATCGGCTCGGTGTTCGGCATCGGGATGGCCTCGACCATCCTGATCGGCCAGGCGATGGGCGCCAAGGACATCGGCCAGGCACGCCGGGTGATGGGGACCAGCGCCACGTTCTTCATCGGCTTGTCGGTGGTGATCGCCGTGGCCGGCTGGTTCCTGGCGCATCCCCTGCTGGCGGCGATGGGCACGCCGGCGGCCTCGCTGCCGCTGGCCGAGGCCTACCTGAAGGTCATCTTCCTGGCGATGCCGACGTTGTACGCGTTCGCCTTCCTCAGCGCGGCGATGCGCGGCGCGGGCGATTCGCGTACGCCTTTCCGCTTCCTGCTGGTTTCCGTCGCGCTGGACATCGTGTTCAACCCGCTGCTGATCTTCGGCCTCGGGCCGCTGCCGGAGCTGGGCATTGCCGGTGCGGCGTGGGCCACGCTGATCGCGCAGACGCTGTCGTTGGTTGCGCTGCTGCTGTACATGCGCCACAAGCGCCACGTGCTGTGGCTGGGGCGCAGGGACATGGCGCTGTTCAAAGTGGACCTGCCGATCCTGAAAGCGCTGGTGGTGAAGGGCGTGCCGATGGGCCTGCAGATGGTACTGATCTCGCTGTCGATGATCATGCTGATGACCATGGTCAACCAGTACGGCACCGATACCGCTGCGGCCTACGGCGCATCGCTGCAGCTGTGGACCTACGTGCAGATGCCGGCGATGGCGATCGGTGCGGCGTGCTCGTCGATGGCGGCGCAGAATGTCGGTGCGCAGCTGTGGGGACGCGTACGTGCCACCGCGCGCCAGGGCGTGCTGTTCAATTTCCTGATGACGGGCGTGCTGATCGCCCCGTTGATCCTGCTTGACCGCTACACGCTGGCACTGTTCCTGCCCGATGGCAGCCAGGCGCTGCAGGCGGCACGGCACCTCAACCACATCGCGGTGTGGTCGTTCCTGTTCTTCGGCGTCAGCTTCGTGATCTCCGGCGTGGTGCGCTCCACCGGCGCGGTGCTGGCGCCGCTGCTGATCCTGGCCGGGTCGCTGTGGGGTGTGCGGGTGCCCTTCGCCGAACTGCTGCAGCCGTACCTGGGCGTGGACGCGATCTGGTGGAGTTTCCCGGCCAGCTCACTGGTGTCGATGCTGCTGTCGCTGGCCTATTACCGCTGGGGCGGATGGCGCAAGGCCCGGATGCTGGACAGCCCCGCGCACGGCACGCCGGCCGAAGTCCCGGCCAGTCCGCCTTCGCCGGTAGCCGACCCGGATGCTGCGTTGGAAATCGCCGCCCCTGCGGCCGCGTCGCCCGCCGCGCCACCGCGCTGAGGCCGCCCGCGCAGGGCCCGCTGCGCTCGCCGACCATGGGTCGGCGCTACCCTGTTCCCGGTAGCGCCGAGCCATGCTCGGCGGAATCTCTCCGCGCAGGGCCCGCTGCGCTCGCCGGCCATGCGTCGGCGCTACCGGGTGTGTCATGGACCTTGCCTCAGGGCGCGATGTCTTTCCACAGCGGCAGGCCCAAGCGCTGCCGCTGATAGCGCAGCATCACCGCCATCAACACGCCGAAGGCCAGGCCGGCCAGGACGGCCGTGGTCACCATCCCCAGCCCGGTCATGCCGCTACTGCGCCACAGCATCAGCCACATCACCGTGCCCCAGCCGATGCCGAACCACGCGCCGGTGGTCAGCACATTGGTGGCGAAGCCGGTCAGGATCGGCGGCGCCACGCCCCAGCCCAGCCGCCAGAAAAGGCGGTACAGCGGTGGCGCGGACATCGAGCGCTTCACGCCAGCGGCGTCCAGCTGCTGCAGCGCGCGGCGCACCTGCGGTGGATAGCGCTCGGAAATCGGGGGAGTAGACGTATTCATGCCCGGAACATAGCCGCTGCGCGGACCCAAACGCAAACGGCCGCCCGAAGGCGGCCGTTGCGGCGACAACCGGAGTTGTCGGCAGGTATTACTGGGCAGCCTTGGCAGCCAGGCGCGCGACCTTGGCCTGCGCAGCAGCAGCCAGATCTTCCTTGATGCGGGCAGCCTTGCCTTCCAAGCCACGCAGGTAGTACAGCTTGCCGGCGCGGACCTTACCACGACGCTTCACTTCGACCGAGTCGATGATGGCGCTGTGGGTCTGGAAGACGCGCTCGACGCCGTAGCCGTGCGAGATCTTGCGCACGGTGAAGGCCGAGTTCAGGCCGCCGTTCTTGGTCGCGATCACAACGCCTTCGTAGGCCTGGACGCGCTCACGGTTGCCTTCTTTCACCTTCACGTTCACGACGATGGTGTCGCCCTGGCTGAACTTCGGCAGTTCGCGGGTGATCTGGGCGGCTTCGAAGTCCGCGAGAATGGTTTTGTTCAGCTTGCTCATGGGTTACACCGATTCATATGTTCGGGTGGGCGTGTCATTCGACAGCGTGGGCTCATGCGGTCACTGGACTGTGCCGCACGTTTGTTATGTATGGAGCACATCGACCAGTACGGGCGATGGTAATTCGCAATCATAGCCCAATACGGGCCGTCCTTGCTAGGGGTTCTTGTCGCTTTCCAATGCGTCCCGGCCCTGTGCCAGCAGCTTGCGGTCGGCCTTGTTCAACGTGGACTCGTCCAGTAATTCGGGCCGCCGCTGCCAGGTCCGCAGCAGCGACTGCTGCCTGCGCCAGGCGGCGATGGCGGCATGGTTGCCCGAGCGCAGCACATCCGGGACGTCGCCCAGCGGATGCTGGGCCGGCTGGCTGAAATGCGGGCAATCGAGCAGCCCCAGTTCACCTTCGAAGCTGTCCTGGGCGGCGGATTCGGCGTCATTCAACGCGCCCTCCTGCAACCTGGCCACGGCGTCGATGATCACCGCCGCCCCCAGTTCGCCGCCGGACAGCACGTAATCGCCGAGGGAAATCTCCTCGTCGACTTCGCTGGCCAGGAACCGCTCGTCGATCCCCTCGTAACGGCCGCAGAGCAGGATCATGCGCGGCAATGCCGCCAGTTCACGCACCTTGGCCTGGGTCAACGGGCGTCCCTGCGGACTCAGGTAGATCACCGGCGCCGGGGTCGGGTCCGCCGCGCGCACCGCGGACAGGCAGGCCTGCAGCGGTTCGATCAGCATCACCATGCCCGGCCCACCGCCGAACGGACGGTCGTCCACGCGACGATAGTTGCCTTCGGCGTAATCACGCGGGTTCCAGCCGTGCAGGCTGAACAACGCTTTTTCCTGCGCCCGGCCGACCACGCCCAGTCCGGCGGACTGGGCAAGGAATTCCGGGAACAGGGTGATGACGTCAAAGCGCATCAGAAGTCCGGATCCCAGTCGACGATGACCAGATTGGCATCGAAGTCCACGGATTTGACGAACTCCGGCTGCACGAACGGGATCATCCGCTCACGGTCGCCGCGGGTGACCAGCACGTCGTTGGAACCGGTGGAGAACAGGTGCGACACCTGGCCCAGCGATACCGCCTCGACGGTCTTGACGTCCAGGCCTTCCAGGTCGACCCAGTAGTACTCGTCCGGCTTCGGCGGCGGCAGCGAACTGCGGGCCACGTAGACCTCGGTACCGCGCATGGCCTCGACCACGTCGCGGTCATCCACGTCGGGGAACCGGGCGATCAGGTGCTTGCCGGTATCGCGGCCGCGGACGCCGGAAACGGTGGATTCCTGCCCCGAAGGGCTGACCACGATCCACGGCTGGTAATTGAAGATGGCAGAACGCGGCTCGGTCCAGGACTCGAGCTTAAGTTCGCCGCGCACACCAAAAGCGCCGGCAACCCTGCCCAGCAGGATCCGGCGCTCGATATCTTTCATCTGCGTATGCCAGATGGGCCGCGACGGGCGCGGCCCTTCAAGATCAGGCCGCAGCGGCCTGGGACTTGGACGCTTCCTTGATCAGGTTGCGGACCTTGTCGGTCGGCTGGGCGCCGTTCTTGACCCAATGGTCAACGCGGGCCAGGTCCAGCTCGATGCGCTTCTCGCCACCCTGTGCAACCGGGTTGTAGAAACCGACGCGCTCGATGTTGCGGCCGTCGCGGGCGCTACGGACGTCGGTCACGATGATGTGGTAGAACGGACGCTTCTTGGCGCCGCCGCGGGTCAGTCGAATCTTGACCATGGTGTATTTTCCTATGTAACCCAGTCGCCAGGATGGCGCGGTAAGCCGACGATTATAGCGGCAGGTTCGGCCCAAGCCAACCCCAGCCTGGGTTTGCGACCTTCACGCCTGCAACGGCTGCCACGGCACCGCGGCCATCACTGCCCTGCCCTGCCCGGCCAGCGCCTCCGATCCGGCCAGCGCGCGGCCATCGATCGCCACCAGCGGCCAGATGCCGCTGGCGTTGCAGGCAAACGCGGCCTGCACCTCGTCCAGTTCTGCCACGCCCACCGGCTTTGCCACCTGCGGCCCATTCCAGTGTTGCCGCAACAGGGTCTCGGCGGTGCCGCGCAGCGCCGGGGCCTGGGGCCATACCAGCTGCTGCCCATCGTGCAGGGCCAGGTTCCAGGTGCTGCCTTCGCTGACCAGACCCTCCTCGTTCAGGAACAGCGCATCGTCGAAGCCGGCGGCCATCGCCTCGCGTCGCTGCTGGAACAGACCGAAGGTGCCGACGTGCTTGAGCGCCGGCAATTCGCGTTGATAGCGCACGCTGCACACGGCGCGCGGCGCGCTCAGCCGTACCGGCGCGGACACCGCCACCAGCACGTCCACGGCTACCGTGGCGAGGGGAGCGCGGAAATCAAAAGCACGGGAAAACACCGTCACCCGCAGCGATGCGTCGGCCACTCCGGCATGCTGCAGCGCCTGCGCCATCCATCGCTGCACCTGGCCCTCATCCAGCACGCTGCCGAACAGCACCTGGGTTGCATGGGCCAATCGCTGCAGGTGCAGATCCAGCCCCTGCACCGCATTGCCGCGCACCTGCAGCGAAGTGAAGTGGCCGTAGTTGACCAGGGCCGCGCGCAACGTCGCCGCATCGGCCTGCTCGCCATTGCAGAACAGCGCGGTGCCGGTGGCTGCGCTCACAGGCGCGCCTGCGCGTCCTGCCACCAGCGTTGAAGCAGCGCAGCGGCTGGTTCGGCGCGCGCCATCCACGCCGATTGCCCTGCCCAGGCCTGCATCGAAGCCAGGGCGTTGTCACGTGCCGCCTGCGCACGCATCGCCGCGGTCAGCCCGCGTTGCACCGGATAGGGCCGCGGCGGCGGCGCATCGGCTTCGCCCGCCGCACGTACATAATCCGTGGCCAGCCCGCGTCCCAGCCGGCCACTGAAGGCACGGGTGGGCCAGGTGTCTTCCGGTTCCGTGGCGGCCAGCGCATCGGCCCATGCCGGCGCGATCGCCGCCTCCGGCGTGCGCAGGAACGCGGTACCGATCTGCACCGCGCTGGCACCCAGGGTCAGTGCCGCGGCGATGCCACGGCCGTCGGCGATGCCGCCTGCGGCAATCACCGGAATATCCAGATGGTCGACCAGGCGCGGCAGCAGCGAGAACAGGCCCACCAGCTGGCGCTCGGCCTGCGCCGGATCAAACGCACCGCGGTGTCCGCCGGCTTCGAAGCCCTGCGCCACCACCGCATCGGCACCGGCGGCCTGCGCCGCGCGCCCTTCGGCCAATGTGGTGGCACAGGCAATCCAGGCAATACCGGCCTGCTTGAGCTGCTGTACGTGGCGGTCCTCGAGCACGCCCATGATGGTGGACAGCACGGCCGGTCGTGCGGCGAGCACGGCGGTGAACTGATCATCGAAGTCCGCCGGACCGGCGTCGCCGGCACTGGCCGGCACCTCCGGCCCCCACTGCGCCAGCAGCGCGCGGGTCGCCGCTTCGGCCTGCACATCGCGCAGCGCAGGCGCATCGGGAATCCACAGATTCACCTGCGCCGGGCCGCTGCTGCGGCGACGGAACTCATCCATCCAGCGACCGATATCGGCCGCGGGGGAGAGCACCGCACCCATCGCGCCCATGCTGCCGGCGGTTGCCAGCGCCGCCGACAGCGGCACCGGACAGGCACCGGCCATCGGCGCCAGCAGGACCGGCATCTGCAGGTTGAAGCGCTGGCAGAAGCGTTCTACCCGGCCAGCAATTCCATCATCACGCATGCATCGACCCTCTTCGAAGGAGTCCGTGCGGGGCAATCCGGTATCAGCGGAACGGCAGGCCGCGGCCGCCCATGGCGCCCATCATGCCCTTCATGCTGCGCATCATGCCCTTCATGCCGCCGCCGGCCATCTTGCTCATCATCTTTTCCATCTGCATGTACTGCTTCATCAGCTTGTTGACGTCGGCCGGCTGGGTGCCCGAACCGCGCGCGATGCGGGCACGACGCGAACCGTTGAGCAGGCCCGGATTACGCCGTTCCTTCTTGGTCATCGAGCTGATGATGGCGATCATGCGCGGCACTTCCTTGCCCTGGCTGACCTGCGCCTTGAGGTGCTCGGGGATCTGCCCCAGGCCCGGCAGCTTGTCCATCAGCCCGCCGATGCCGCCCATGTTCTGCATCTGCTCCAGCTGGTCGCGCATGTCGTTCAGATCGAACTTCTTGCCCTTGGCGACCTTCTCGGCCAGCTTCTGCGCCTTGTCCTTGTCGACCTGCTGCTCGACCTGCTCCACCAGCGACAGCACGTCGCCCATGTCCAGGATGCGGCTGGCGATCCGGTCCGGGTGGAACACATCCAGGCCGTCCGGCTTTTCGCTGACGCCGACGAACTTGATCGGCTTGCCGGTGATGTAGCGCACGCTCAGCGCGGCACCGCCACGGGCGTCACCGTCGGTCTTGGTCAGCACCACGCCGGTCAGCGGCAGCGCATCGCCGAAGGCCTTGGCGGTGTTGGCCGCATCCTGGCCGGTCATCGCGTCGACCACGAACAGGGTTTCGGCCGGATTGACCGCAGCGTGCAGGGCCTTGATCTCGGCCATCATTGCTTCGTCGATGGCCAGGCGGCCGGCGGTATCGACGATCAGCACGTCCACGAAGGACTTGCGCGCATCATCGATCGCTGCGCGCACGATGGCTTCCGGCTTCTGGTCGGCGCTGGAGGCGAAGAACAGCACGCCTACCTGCTCGGCCAGGGTCTTCAGCTGCTCGATCGCGGCCGGACGGTAGACGTCGGCCGACACCACCATCACCTTCTTCTTGCGCTTTTCCTTCAGGTGCTTGGCAAGCTTGCCTACCGTAGTGGTCTTGCCCGCACCCTGCAGGCCGGCCATCAGGATGATTGCCGGTGCCGGCACATTGAGGTTCAGGTCGCTGGCTTCAGCGCCCATCACGTTGGTCAGCTCATCGCGGACCACCTTGATCAGGGCCTGGCCGGGGGTCAGCGACTTCAGCACTTCCTGGCCGACCGCGCGCTCCTTGATGCGCTCGATCAGCGCCTGCACCACCGGCAGGGCGACGTCGGCTTCCAGCAGCGCGATGCGCACTTCGCGGGTCGCGTCGCGGATGTTTTCCTCGGTCAGGCGGCCGCGGCCGCGCAGGCGCTCGATGGTGCCGGAAAGGCGCTGGGTCAGGGACTCGAACATGCGATGCAACCTGTCTGGAACGGGGGACAATGAGGCAGACAGTATAGCCGGTCGCCCCGGCGACCCGGGCGCGCGCGATGGGCCGTCGCCACTGCGTTGGGGGTGTGCGAAACTTCCACGATGACAATCGTTCTCATCGCAGCCCTGCTCTACCTGATCGCCACCGCCGCGCTGGTGCGCGCGGTCGGCAGCGATGCGCCGCGCCCGGGCCGCGGTTGGCTGGCCGCTGCGGTGCCGGCGCTGCTGCTGCACGCCGGCTACCACGTGCAGGTGGCGCTGCAGAGCGCCGGCGGGCCGGACATGCACTTCTTCGCCGCGCTGTCGCTGGTCGGCCTGGGCATGGCCGGGCTGACCTCGCTGGTCGGCGCGCGCGGTCGCATGGCCGCACTCGGCGTGGTGGTGTTCCCGCTGGCGGCGGTGCTGTTGGGCGCCTACCACGGCTATGGGCATGAGCCGAGCAAGGAACTGGGCTGGCGGCTTGCCACCCACGCGTGGCTGGCACTGCTGTCCTACGCCACGCTGAGCATCGCCGCGCTGCTGGCGATCATGCAGTGGCTGCAGGAACGCGCCCTGCGTCGGCGCGAATTCCGCCCCTGGCTGCGTGCCCTGCCGCCGCTGGCGGACCTGGAATCACTGTTGTTCCGGGTGATCACCGTCGGCTTCTTCCTGCTGACGCTGACCCTGGTCACCGGCGTGCTGTTCGTCGATGACCTGCTGGCGCAGAAACTGGTGCACAAGACCGTGCTCAGCGTGCTGTCGTGGATCGTGTTCGGCGTGCTGCTGATCGGCCGCCGTCGTTACGGCTGGCGCGGCCTGAAGGCGGTGCACTGGACCCTGAGCGCGATGCTGCTGCTGTTGCTGGCGTTCTTCGGCAGCCAGTTCGTGATCGAACTGGTGTTCGGGCATACGACCCGCTGAAGCAGCGGGCCGTATTCGCGCACTACCTGATCCGGATCCGGTAGCGCCGAGCCATGCTCGGCGGACACGCCGATATCGTTTGCAGCAGCAAAAGCCGCCGAGCATGGCTCGGCGCTACCGCTACTGTGCAGCCGCTTCCAGCGCTTCGGACAGGCGCTCCACCGCGATCACTTCCATGCCCTTCACCGTGCCGCCCTTGGGCGCGTTGGCCTTGGGTACGATGGCGCGCTTGAAGCCATGGGTGGCCGCTTCGCGCAGGCGGTCTTCGCCATTCGGTACCGGGCGGATCTCGCCGGACAAGCCCACTTCGCCGAAGGCGATGGTCTTCTCCGCCAAGGCGCGATCCTGCAGCGAGGAAAGCACCGCCAGCAGCACCGGCAGATCGGCTGCGGTCTCCTGCACGCGGATACCGCCGACCACGTTGACGAACACGTCCTGGTCGCCGACCAGCACCCCGCCATGGCGATGCAGCACCGCCAGCAGCATCGCCAGCCGGTTCTGTTCCAGGCCCACCGCCACGCGGCGCGGATTGGACAGCGGCGAGGCATCCACCAGCGCCTGCACTTCCACCAGCAACGGCCGCGTGCCCTCGCGGGTGACCATCACGCAGGAGCCCGGCTGCCGCGTGCTGCCGCCGGACAGGAAGATCGCCGAAGGGTTGGAGACCTCTTTCAGGCCCTTGTCGCCCATCGCGAACACGCCCAGTTCGTTGACCGCACCGAAGCGGTTCTTGAACGCGCGCAGCAGGCGGAAACGGCTGCCACTCTCGCCTTCGAAATACAGCACCGCATCGACCATGTGCTCCAGCACGCGCGGGCCGGCGATACCGCCTTCCTTGGTGACATGGCCGACCAGGAACACGGCGGTGCCGGTCTCCTTGGCAAATCGCACCAACCGCGCGGCGCTTTCGCGGACCTGGCTGACCGAGCCGGGGGCGGCGGTCAGCGATTCGGTCCACAGGGTCTGGATGGAGTCGGCCACGATCAGCCGCGGCTTGGCTTTGCCGGCGTGCTGCAGGATGGTTTCCACGCAGGTTTCGGCCAGCGCGTTGACGCCCTCCAGCGGCAGCTCCAGCCGGTGCGCGCGGCCGGCCACCTGGGCCAGTGACTCTTCGCCGGTGACATAGAGCACCGGCAGTTCGGCGGCCATGAGCGCCACCGCCTGCAGCAGCAGGGTCGACTTGCCGATGCCCGGATCACCGCCAACCAGCACCACCGCGCCCTCCACCAGGCCACCACCGAGCACCCGGTCGAACTCGCCGATGCGGGTGGTGACACGGATGTGGTCGGTCTGCGCCACGTCCTTCAGGGCGGTGACCTTGGGCGGATCGATCTTGCCGGCCCAGCCGCTGCGACGTGAGGCCGGCGCACCGGCCGCCGCCGCGCTTTCCACGACGATTTCCGACAGCGTGTCCCAGGCCTTGCACTCGGTGCACTGGCCCTGCCATTTGCTGTAGTCGGCGCCACATTCGCTGCAGACGTAGGCGGTGCGGCTCTTGGCCATGATCATTCCGGTTGCGCGTTGGATGGCGAGCATAGCCGAGCCCCGTCGCAACCGCTGCGACCGCCCCCCCGCGGGCAGCGTGATGCTCCACTCAGGTTCAGCGCAGACCGGCCGATACCATGTGCGCCGCCATGCGCGCCCTCCCCCATTCCAAGGACTCTCCATGACTGGCAGCTACAGCCAGAGCCTCGTCTTTTTCTC
The DNA here is from genome assembly GCF_014841975.1 of Stenotrophomonas sp. CFBP 13724. Classification (NCBI taxonomy): domain Bacteria; kingdom Pseudomonadati; phylum Pseudomonadota; class Gammaproteobacteria; order Lysobacterales; family Lysobacteraceae; genus Stenotrophomonas; species Stenotrophomonas sp. CFBP 13724. The sequence continues at coordinate 586,514 of NZ_JACYUW010000001.1, read as the reverse complement.
GTTGTTGGTGGCCGTATTGGCCTCCTACACGGCACTGGACATGGCAGGCCGACTGGCCACGGCGCAAGGGCGCGTGGCGCGCTGGTGGCTGGCCGGCGGCGCGGCGGCGATGGGATTGGGCATCTGGTCGATGCATTTCATCGGCATGCTGGCCTTCAAGCTGCCGATCCCGATCGGCTACGACCTGGCCGTCACCGTGTACTCGCTGGCGGTATCGGTGGGCGCCTCGGCGTATGCGCTGTGGCTGGTCTCGCGTCCGCAGCTGCCCACCCGCCGCCTGTTCGCCGGTGCGCTGCTGATGGGCCTGGGCATCGCCGCGATGCATTACCTGGGCATGGCCGCGATGCGCATGCAGCCGGGCATCGATTACGACCCGCTGTGGTTCATCGCCTCCATCCTGATTGCCATCGGCGCGGCCGGCGCAGCGCTGTGGATCGCCTTCCGCCTGCGCATCGAAGGCCGCAATACCCGCCGCCTGCGCGGCGCCGCGTCGCTGGTGATGGGCCTTGCCATCGTCGGCATGCACTACACCGGCATGGCCGCCGCACGCTTCCCGCTGGGCAGCCTGTGCGGGGCGGTGATCGACGGTGGCATCGACGCGCAATGGCTGGCGGTGCTGGTCATCGTCACCACGCTGGGCACCATCGGCATCGCGCTGGTGGCCTCGCTGTTCGACCGCCAGATGCGCGAACGCACCGGCCTGCTGGCCGAGTCGCTGGAACGCGCCAATGACAAGCTGCTGCAGGCTGCGCTGCACGATCCGCTGACCCAGCTGCCAAACCGTTCGCTGCTGCAGGATCGCATCGAGCAGGCCATCGAAAAAGCACGCCGGCGCAACCACGCCGTGGCAGTGATGTTCTGTGATCTGGACGGCTTCAAGACCGTCAACGATGCCTACGGCCACCAGCTCGGCGACCGACTGCTGGTGAAGGTGAGCCAGCGCATCGGCTCCCTGCTGCGCCCGCAGGACACACTGGCACGCCTGGGTGGCGACGAGTTCGTGATCGTGCTGCCCATCGACGAACCCGACGATGCGATGGTGGTGGCCGAACGCATCATCGCGGCCGTGGCCGAACCCTTCCTGATCGAGGCGGCCGAACTGCAGGTTACCGCCAGCCTGGGTGTTGCGCTGTATCCGGACGATGCGGCAGACGAACGCGAGCTGATGGCCAACGCCGATGCCGCGATGTACCACACCAAGCAGGAAGGGCGGAACGGCTACACCTTCTTTACCCCGTCCATGCAGGTCAGCGCCAACCGCCAGCTGCGGCTGCTGCAGGACCTGCGCAAGGCCACCGGACGCGGCGAGCTGCTGCTGCACTACCAGCCCAAATTTGTCGCCGCCGGCGCCCCTGCGGTGGGCGCTGAAGCGCTGCTGCGCTGGCAGCACCCGGAGCTGGGCATGCTGGCGCCGGACATCTTCATTCCGATCGCCGAGCGCAGCGGCTTGATCCTGCCGATTGGCGACTGGGTACTGGACCAGGCATGCGCGCAGCTGCGGGCATGGCATGACGCCGGCAATCCGCACTGGACGATGGCGGTGAACCTGTCGCCGCTGCAGTTCGCCGCGGCCGGCCTGGTGGAAACGGTAAAGGAAACGCTGGAACGGCATGGTCTGGAGGCCAGCCGGCTGACGCTGGAGATCACCGAAACCACGGCGATGAAGAACGTGGAAACCAGCCTGCAGATCCTCAACGCGCTGACCGCGCTGGGCGTGCGGATCTCGATCGATGACTTCGGCACCGGCTACTCCAGCCTGCTGTACCTCAAGCGCATGCCGGCCACCGAATTGAAGATCGACCGCGCCTTCGTACGCGACCTGGAAGACAACGCCGAGGATGCAGCCATCGTGTCCTCGATCGTGGCACTGGGTCGTTCGCTGCAGTTCAACGTGGTGGCCGAAGGCGTGGAAACCGCCGGCCAGCGCGACTACCTCAGCAGCCTGGGCTGCGACCAGCTGCAGGGCTATCACCTGGGCCGCCCGATGGCCCCGGACGAGTTCCTGCGCAAGGTCGCCTGAGGGTAGTGACGGCCGCTGGCCGTCAACACCCATCACGGTAGTGACGGCCGCTGGCCGTCAACACGAGAAACCCATGACGGCCAGCGCCCGTCACTACCGGGGCAATGCGCCCAACCCATGACGGCCAGCGGCCGTCACTACCGGGGCAATGCGTCCAACCCATGACGGCCAGCGGCCGTCACTACCCAGCAAAAAGGCCACCCTGGGGGTGGCCTTTTCGTTTGCGGCAACGTCGCGAAGACGTCAGTGCATCATGTGCACGTTCATGTTGTGCATGACCCACAGGGTGCCGGCGACGATGATGCCGATCACCACGACGGTGAACACCGCCGCATTGACGTTCCAGCGGCTTTCCGACGAGCGGTCCAGGTGCAGGAAGAACACCAGGTGGACCAGCATCTGCAGCACCGCGGAGACCGCGATCACCACGCCGCTGACGGTGCGGGAGAAATCACCCGACATCACCACCCAGAACGGGATGACGGTCAGGATCACCGCCAGCACGAAGCCGATCAGGTACGACTTGACGCTGCCGTGGCTTTCGCCGCCGGCGCCGTGGCCATGGTCGTGTGCGTTGTCATGTGCCATTACAGCGCTCCATTGAGGTAGACGACGGAGAACACGCCGATCCAGATCAGGTCCAGGAAGTGCCAGAACAGGCTCAGGCACGCGAGGCGGGTCTTGTTGGTCGGGGTCAGGCCGTTCTGCTTGACCTGGATGAACATCACCAGCAGCCACAGCAGGCCAGCGCTCACGTGCAGGCCGTGGGTACCCACCAAGGCGAAGAACGCCGACAGGAAAGCACTGCGGTCCGGACCGTAACCCTGGTGGATCAGGTGGTTGAACTCCCAGACTTCCATGCACATGAAGCCGAAGCCCAGCAGCCAGGTGATGCCCAGCCACAGGTACAGCTGGCCGACCTTGTTCTTGTGCATGGCGATCATGCCCAGGCCGAAGGTCAGCGAGGAGGTCAGCAGCAGCGCGGTTTCCCACGCAACGAACGGCAGCTCGAACAGATCGCCCGGGCCGGGGCCGCCGTCGGTACCACCGACCAGCACCACGTAGGTGGCAAACAGCGAAGCGAAGATGAGGCAATCGCTCATCAGGTACACCCAGAAACCGAAGACGGTGTTGCCGCCGGTGTCGTGGTGCTCGTGCTCGTCATGGCCATGGGCCGCCGCTTGCGCGGCGTGCCCGTGGTTCACGGTTGGGGTATGGGTGCTCATGCCTTCAGCTCCGACTTGACCAGGCCCTGGGCAACCAGGTGCTTGCGGTGTTCGTTTTCGATGCGCTCCACTTCGGCGGCCGGGACCCAGTAGTCCACGTCCTTGTCGAAGGTGCGGTAGATGAACGTGCCAATCATGCCGACCAGGCCGATGATGGCCAGCCACCAGATGTGCCAGATCATCGCAAAGCCGAACACCATGCTGAAGGCACCGATCACCACGCCCGTGCCGGTGTTGCGCGGCATGTGGATGTCGGAGTACTTGGCCGGCTTCGGCCAGGCTTCACCACGCTGCTTGCGCGCCCAGAAATCGTCCAGCTCGGTGACCTGCGGCAGCGTACCGAAGTTGTAGAAGGCCGGCGGCGAAGAGGTTTCCCACTCCAGCGTACGGGCATCCCACGGATCGCCGGTCAGGTCCATGTTCTTCTTGCGGTCGCGGACCGACACGAAGATCTGGATGACCTGGCACAGGATGCCGGCGCCGACGATGAAGGCACCACCTGCAGCGATCAGCAGCAGCGGCTCGTAGGCCGGGTTGACGGTGCTCTGCAGGCGACGGGTCATGCCCATGAAGCCCAGCACGTACATCGGCATGAAGGTCACGTAGAAGCCGATGAACCAGCACCAGAAGGCGCACTTGCCCCAGAACTCATTGAGCTTGTAGCCGAACATCTTCGGCCACCAGTAGGTGATGCCCGCGAACATGCCGAACACCACACCGCCGATGATCACGTTGTGGAAGTGAGCGATCAGGAACAGGCTGTTGTGCAGCACGAAGTCGATGGCCGGGATCGCCAGCATCACGCCGGTCATGCCGCCAATGACGAAGGTGATCATGAAGCCGATGGTCCACAGCACCGGGGAGGTGAAGTGCACGCGACCGCGGAACATGGTGAACAGCCAGTTGAAGATCTTCACGCCGGTGGGGATGGAGATGATCATCGTCGTTATGCCGAAGAAGGCATTGACGTTGGCACCCGAGCCCATGGTGAAGAAGTGGTGCAGCCACACGATGAAGGACAGCACGCCGATGGCGGCCGTGGCGTACACCATGCCCTTGTAACCGAACAGCGCCTTGCGCGAGAACGTGGCGATCACTTCGGAGAACACGCCGAAGGCCGGCAGCACCAGGATATAGACTTCCGGGTGGCCCCAGATCCAGATCAGGTTGATGTACAGCATGGCGTTGCCGCCACCGTCATTGGTGAAGAAATGCGTGCCCAGGTAACGGTCCAGGGTCAGCAGCACCAGGGTGATGGTCAGCACCGGGAAGGCGGCGACGATCAGGATGTTGGTGATCAGCGCGGTCCAGGTGAAGATCGGCATCTGCATCAGCTTCATGCTGGGCGTGCGCATCTTCAGGATGGTAATGAAGAAGTTGATGCCGCTCAGCGTGGTGCCCAGGCCTGCGACCTGTAGTCCCCATATGTAGTAGTCCATGCCGACGCTTGGACTGTACTCGATGCCGGACAAGGGCGGGAATGCCAGCCAGCCGGTGGCGGCGAACTCACCGATCCACAGCGACAGCATGATCAGCACCGCACCGGACACGAACAGCCAGAAGCTGAGCGAGTTCACGAACGGGAACGCGACGTCGCGCGCACCGATCTGCAGCGGCACGGCCAGGTTCATCAGGCCGGTGATCAGCGGCATCGCCACGAAGAAGATCATGATCACGCCGTGGGCGGTGAAGATCTGGTCGTAGTGGTGCGGCGGCAGGTAACCCTCGGACCCGCCGACGGCGATGGCCTGCTGGGTACGCATCATGATGGCGTCGGAGAAACCGCGCAGCAGCATGACGAAGGCGACGATGAGATACATCACGCCGATCTTCTTGTGATCCACCGAGGTGAACCACTCCTTCCACAGATAACCCCACAGCTTGAACTTGGTGATCAGGGCGACAACGCCCAGGCCACCAAGGATCGCGCCGATCAACGTCGTCAGGACGATCGGATCGTGGGGGATCGACTCAATAGAGAGTTTACCCAGCATGTTCATTCTCCCGAGCCCTCGTGGCCGGCGTGGCCCGCGTGCTCGTCGTGGTTGGTGTTGGCGTCGAGGTTCTCGCCAGACGCCTTGGACTCGTGGTCGTCCATCGGCGCATGGCCCTCATGGTCTTCCTGCGAGCCCGCGTCGGCCGCCGCAGCACCGGCATGGGCGTGCTTCATGCCGTAGTGCTTGTTGTCACCCATGTGCTTGGCGATGACCCAGTCGAACAGGCCTTCTTCCACCTGACCGTAGTAGGTCACCGGATGCCAGTCGGAGTTGCGCTCTTCGCCCAACGCACGGAAGGTGTCCTTGTTCAGGCTGTTGCCCTGCTCGGCACGCACCTGGTCCACCCACGCGCGGTACTCCGGCTCGGTGACCGAATGGGCGGTGAAATGCATCTTGGCGAAGCCGGCACCGCTGTAGTGCGAGGACATGCCCGGGAACTCACCGGTCTCATTGGCGATCAGGTGGAGCTTGGTCTCCATCGCGGCCATCGAGTAGATCATGCTGCCCAGATGCGGGATGAAGAACGCATTCATCACGGTATCGGAGGTGATCTTGAAGTTCAGCGGGGTGTTGACCGGGAACTTGATCTCGTTGACCACGGCGATCTTTTCTTCCGGGTAGACGAACAGCCACTTCCAGTCGAGCGAGATGGCCTCGATCACGACCGGCTTGACGTCCGATTCAATCGGGCGATACGGGTCCAGCGCGTGGGAAGACCGCCAGGTCAGCACGGCCAGCACCAGCACGATCATGCAGGGGATCGACCAGACCACCACTTCGATCGCGGTGGAATGCGACCAGTTCGGCTCGTAACGGGCCTTGGTGTTGGAAGCGCGATACTTCCAGGCGAACGTCAGGGTCATGATGATGACCGGGACGACGACCAGCAGCATCAGCACGACAGCCGTGATCAGCAGGGTCTTCTCATCCTGGCCGATCTGGCCCTTCGGGTTCAGGATGGCCGTGTTGCAGCCGGTGAGGAACACCGCCAGTGCGAACAGCAGGCCCGGACGCAAGAAGCGTCCAAGGGTTTTCAACGGAATCATCGGTCGATCCAATTGCGAGGGAATGCCACCCCGCCCTGCCCAGTCCGGCAAAAGCCGGCCCGACCTGTCAGGAATCGACGGGTTCGGAGAACGGGGGAAGAGTCAGCCTTTCAAGTTTAGGCCGTCACTGCCCATTTAAGAAAGCCATTGACATTGATCTGACGCAGTTTTCGACGTTTTCGGCCTGCGACACGTTGTCGCAGCCGCCTGTCGCAGGGCGCAGGTCGCCCGAAAAAAGCACCCCATGGATGCCGACCGCCGCCCTTGTGCGCGACGACTGCCGCTCTGGTGGGTGACGACCGTTGGTCGTCACGCTCTTCCCCCAGGCACCCTACCCCTTGCCCCCAAGCAGGGCAACCAACCAGATGAAAAAAAATACGGCGGATGGGCATGACCCCATGCAGACGCCCCCCCTGTGAGGACGAGGACGCCACACTTCCGCCGTTGCCCAATGACAGGCTGAAACGGTGGCGACGCCCTCGAGAGAAGGGGCCGCCACCGGCCGGAGGAGCTGCGTCCAGCACGTTCATCGTGTGGCCTGACGTCATCGCCGTACATGAGAAAAATTGCGAAATGCGTGCTTTTCGGCCGCCAAGGCGCGTGGGTGCCCCCCTACCCCAGCAACACCGACAGCCCCCACGTGCACAGGCATACATAAGCCAGCAGACCCAGGCTGATGCCCAGCGTGGTGCGCATGATCGCCGACTCCTGCCCCACCAGCTTGACCGCTGCGGCGGCGATGGCGATCGACTGCGGGGACACCAGCTTGGCCATCACCCCGCCGGCCGTGTTGGCCGCCACCAGCAGGGCTTCGGGCACCCCGATCTGGGCGGCGGTGACCGCCTGCAGATGGGCGAACAGGGTATTGCTGTTGACCACCGAGCCGGTGATGAACACGCCCATCCAGCCGATCACCGGCGACAGCAACGGGAACACGCCGCCGGTCTGCGCCAGCGCCAGCCCGATGGTGGACGAGGCGCCGGAGTAATTGGTGATGTAGGCCACCGCCATCACCAGCGACACCGTGGCCAGCGGCTTCCACATCTCCCGGCCGGCCTGTGCCAGCTCCTCCCCGGCCATGCGCAGGTTGAGCCGGGGCGACAGCACCACGGTCAGCACGGCAGCCACCAGGATGGCGGTACCTGAAGCATTCAACCAGCCGACATTCCACACCGCCGGCAGCGTATGCACGTTTTCCACCAGCGGCGGCAACTCCTGCACGCGGCCATCCAGCAGACGGATCGGAAGGTGCAGCACGGTGCTGCCCAGCGCACCGCCGGCGGCGAACAGCGCCTTGAACGCCGGCAGGCTCCACAGCAGGATGGCGCCGGTAAGAATGTAGAACGGCGACCACGCCAGCAGCACCTCCTTCAAGGTGTAGCGCTGCACCGGCCCCGGCGGCGTATCCGCTTCACGGTAGATGCGGCGGGGCCGCCAGACCTGCATGAAGCCGGCCAGTGCGGCCATCGCCGCCAGCGGTCCGATGATGTCCACCAGTTCCGGCCCCAGCAGATACAGCACCGCCGTCTGCACGCCACTGAATACCCCGCCCACCACCAGCAGCACCGGCCAGGTCTCGCGCACACCGCGCCAGCCATCCAGCATCAGCACCAGGATCGCCGGGGACAGCAGCGCGATCACCTGCACCAGCGCCATCAGCATCAGCGACATCGCATCCAGGCTGACCCCGCCCTGCTGCGCGCCCACCAGCACCGGGATGCCGATCGCCCCGTACGCACCGGCCGCGCCGTTGGCCAGCAGGCACAGCATGGCCGCCTTCAACGGGCGGAAACCCAGCTCCACCAGCAACGCGGCGCAGATGGCGATCGGCACGCCGAAGCCGGCCGCGCCCTCCAGGAAGCCACCAAAGCAGAACGCGATCAGCAGCACCTGGATGCGCTGGTCTTCGGAGATGGTCGCGATGCTGCCGCGGATCACCTCGAACTTGCCGCTGCGGATGGCGAGTTTGTACAACCACAGGGCCATCAGCACGATGAAACTGATCGGGAACACGCCGTTGGCGATGCCCAGCAGCCCGGCCCCGGCGATGGTGCCGGCCGGCATGCCGAATACCAGGGCAGAAACCAGCGCGGACACCACCACCGCCAGCAACGCGGCGGTCAGCCCTTTCAAGCGCAGCACGGTCAATGCCAGCAGGAATACCAGCACCGGCAAGGCGGCCAGCAGCGCCGACAGATTGGGGTTACCCAGCGGATCGTAGTTCTGTTGCCACATGGCCCGCCTTCCTATGGTGGTGCCGGGCATGCCCGGCGGGTGCGCGCATGAAGACCGTTGTTACGCCTTGGCTACCTTGTTGGGACAGTCGGTGCCGGCAGCGAAATGCTGGAGATTCCCCAGCGTGGTCTCGGCGATTTCCTGCAGCGCCTCGGCGGTGAAAAACCCCTGGTGGCCGGTCACCAGCACATTGGGGAAAGTCATCAGGCGCTGGAACACATCGTCGTCGATGATCTGTCCGGAACGGTCCTGGAAGAACAGCGCGCTTTCCTGCTCGTACACATCGACGGCCAGGTGACCGAGCTGCCGCGACTTCAGCGCGCGGATCACCGCATCGGTATCCACCAGCCCGCCGCGCGAGGTATTGACCAGCATCGCGCCGGGCTTCATCAGCGCCAGTGAATCATCGTTGATCAGGTGCTTGGTGTCGGCCGTCAGCGGGCAGTGCAGCGAGACGATATCCGAACGTGCCAGCAGCTCCTGCAACGGCACGAACTGGCCCAACCCGGCGAAGTCCGGTGACGGATAAGGGTCATGGCCGAGCACGATGCAGCCCATGCCGTGCAGGATGCGCGCGGTCGCCAGACCGATCTTTCCAGTGCCGACGATACCCGCGGTCTTGCCATGCAGGGTGCGGCCGAGCAGTCCCTCAAGCATGAAGTTGCCCTCGCGCACCCGGTTGTACGCCCGGTGGGTCTGGCGGTTCAGCGTCATGATCAACGCCAGCGTGTGCTCGGCGACGGCCTCGGGCGAATAGGCGGGCACGCGCGCGACAAAGAACCCCAGGCCTTCGGCGCTGGCGAGGTCGACATTATTGAAACCGGCGCAGCGCAGCAGCACCGCGCGCACCCCCATTCCATGCAATGCCTGCAGCACTGGAGCGTCCAGACGGTCGTTGACGAACACACAGACCGCGTCGCAATCCTGCGCCAGAGTGGCCGTGTGGACGTCCAGCGTGGCGTCGTAATACTGGAACTCGACCCCGTTGGCCGCCCCTCCCTGCTGATTGGCTTCATCCAACGAGCGGCGGTCATAGGGGCGTGCGCTGAAAACGGCGACTTTCATACAGGACTTCCTTCCCCATGACGTTTTGCGGACTGTAACAGGCGCGAGGGTCGCCCGGCGCTACACTGTCGGTCAACCGCCCATGAGGCCCCGCCATGTTGCTCATGTCACGCATCGTCCGCTGGACGACCTCCCCTGCGGGCAAGCGCACGCTGTTCCTGCTGACCACGGTGTTCGCGCTGCTGATGGCCTGCAATCCGGAGTTGCTGCCGCTGCTGCCGGTGGTGGATGCGCTGGGCCTGGACGTGCTGGCGATGCTGCTGGGGGCGCAGATGCTGGCGACCTTGCCGTGGCTGCGCGGCCATGCGGGGCCGGCGCTTGGCGTGGCGCGGCGGGCGCTGGCGGGCATCGCGGCGGGCGCGATGGGCGGCTACCTGCGGCAGCTGGCATTCGGTGTGGGTCGGCTGGGATCCGGTGCACTTTTCCCGGCACGCGCGGGCTGATACCGACGCACCGGACGACGGACGCCGCCTGCTTTTGAAGATCCGCCCATGTACGCGTGGGGCAATGGCTGTTGGGATGGCCGTGCTGATGACGAAGAGCATCAGTCGGGATTGCCATCCTGTTTGAGACATTGACAACTTTGCTCTGTTTTGCCCTTTGGGCACGGCGGAGAATGCACTGCATTGCCCGTGGATTCCATGGCGGGCGATGTGGGGGATCCCTGATCCGCCGGCTTTTTTGTCAATGTTCACCGGTATGGCAACCCGCATCGCCTGCCACCTTGCGCGCACGCGCAGGTGGCCTCACGCCTTGCGAAGGACGACCGATGGATCCGAAGCATCCGCTCAGTGCCAAACGTCTGCACGCCCTGTTGGGCGACAGAATGCTCGACTTCCCGCCCCACTTCATTGAACGACTCGAGCGAAGGCTGGAAGAGTACGAAACCTCGCGCGCCCGTGGCGAAAGCGTGGTGCATCTGCGGCTGGTCGCCGATAACGTCGAGAACGCCTTACAGAACACGCCGAAGCAACACGAGGAAAGCGCCTACGCCAGCCGCGTCGCCGTGCCGATGCGAACCCTGCAAGGACTGGCCTGCGTGCTGGACCTGCTGCATGCCGCCTACACGGTCCGCATCAATGGCATCACCAACAGCGGCATCAGCGAACGGCACGTTGAGGGCCTGCTCCTTGCCGGACAGGCACTGGTCAGTGACGCCGCGCAGACAGCGTGGAGGAGCCAATGAGCCCTGGCGGCAACGGAAGTCCGGGGCATCGTCCGCCCCGCAACATGGATCCGGCCTGGCAGATGGCGGAACATCTGGACTCCCGCCTGCGCCTGCAGGACTGCGACGAAGCGAGCATCGCGCGCGCCCTGCTGCTGATGTCCGAACTGCACGGCATGAGCCGCGTCGCCCGCGCCTGCGGGATGCGCAGCGACGCCATGCGCCGGCAACTGGATGGCACGCGACCGCTGTATTTCGAGACGGTGCTTGGGGTGAGCCGGGCGTTGGGGGTGCAGTTGAGGGCGGAAGCAGGACAGTAACCGGCCGCCCTGCGCCAAGGTGCCGCCCGCGGCCGGGTGTATCCCCCCTACCCCGCAGGTGTAATGGACCCTCGCCCCAACGTGGCCTACTATCGCGGGTTACGAAACGCCATGGGTACCTTGTTCGTGGAAAGTTTTGACAGATTCAACGGCCACCGCAGCGGTGCAGGCAAGCCCATCGCGGTCCTTTCGCATGGCTTTGGCACCGACCAGAACGCCTGGTCTGCCCTGCGTCCTTGGTTCGAACAACGGTTCGATGTCATTTCATTCGATCTCGCCGGCTGCGGTCCCCGTGGTACGGAAACCTACGACTTCGAACGGCACGGTTCGTTGGCCGGCTATGCCGATGATCTTCTGGATATCCTGGACGAGCAGGACGTGCAGAGCTGCACCTATATCGGGCACTCCATGAGCGGGATGATCGGCGCCCTTGCCTCCATCGCGCGGCCGGAGCTGTTCGAGCGCATGGTGCTCATCGGGGCGTCGCCGCGTTATCTTGACGACGACGGTTACACCGGTGGGTTCAAGCCGGATGACCTGGAAAAGCTGTTCGACAGCATGAGCGCGAATTACCAGGCCTGGGTCGCCGGCTTCGCCCCGATGGTGGTCGGCGTGGATGACCGCGAGGTCATCGCCGATTTTTCCAACGCCTTGTTCCGGATGCGTCCGGATATCGCGCTGAATACCTCCCGCACCATTTTCACTTCAGATGTCCGGGCACTGGCGGCACAGGTTTCGCGCCCGGTGCACCTGATCCAGACCTCGGTCGACGTCGCCGTGCCGGTGGCCGTCGGTCAGTGGCTGGCCGAGGCCATCGAGGGGGCAACTCTCGACATCATCGAGGCCTCCGGCCACCTTCCGCACATGACCGCACCCGATGAAGTGACCCGAATACTCGAACAGCGACTGGATCGGACGGCGCGCTGAACATGGCCGACAGCAATGCCCTGGTCAGCCTGAGCCAGTTTGCACGTAGCGCCTCCGGCGCCGACCTGGCAATCGTGGTTGAAGTGCAGACCGACGGGCGCGTCGCATGGTCTACCGGCTTTCCCGTGACCTCGTTCTCCGGCTTCAATCTCGCGCGCAGTGGCGTGCTGGAGCACGCCTGGAATGATCAGCCGGTGGACGCCTCGCGCTTCCGCCTGCCAACAGCTGTTCTCACCGCGCTGGGCGGCCCTGCGGCCAGCGTGCTGTTCATCCCCGCGCCGTCGGACGACGCCCCATCGAGCGGCCTGCTGCTGCTCTGGAAGCCCGGTGCCAGCCCCGACCCGCCCCCTGCCTCGATGGCATTGCTTGGCCCCAGTGTGGCGCAGCTTCTTTCGGCGCGACGCGGCGCGGTGCATGACATCGTCGTGCGCAACCAGTTCATCGACCTGGTGGAAAGTGTTCCGGCCGGTATCGTGCTGTTCGACGGCGACGGCCTGGGGACGGTCATCAACCAGCGTGCGGCCGAATTGCTGGGGCAGAAGCCTGGCAAGCACCGGGCAGCGGATCTCGTCGGCCCCATGCGCGCCCTGCGGCAGCGCTGCGACAACCATGCCGAACTGGAACAGGCATACGCCGCGCAGGTGGGCAACCTCAACTTCGCCACCACCCTGAACTGGGTGATGGGCGAGCGCACCTTCGAGGTGGATACCCATCCGGTGCGCGGCGATGGGGAGCAGGGCCGCATCTGGCTGTTCACCGACATCACCGCGGACCTGCTGATGGCGGCCGAACTGCGGCGCCTGGCTTCGTCGGACCCGTTGACCGGCGTGCCCAATCGACGGCATTTCGAAGAGCGCTCCGCGCAGATCATCGCCGCCCGCGAGGCCACCGGACGCTCGGTGGCGGTGCTGATGCTGGACGTCGATCATTTCAAGAAGATCAACGACACCCACGGCCACCCGATCGGCGATGAAGTGCTGAAGGTGGTCGCCCGCCGCTGTCGCGAGGCGCTGCGTGAGCGTGACCTGTTCGCGCGCTTTGGCGGGGAGGAGTTCATCGCGCTGCTGGCGGCACCGACTGCCGATGAAGTACCCGCCACCGCCGAACGCCTGCGCAACGCGATTTCCGGCGCGCCGGTGCACGTGGGCGGCCTTCGCATCGATGTAACGGCCAGCGTGGGCGGCGCCATGGGCGAGGCCCTGCCGGGCAGCGATGCGAGGCTGCTGGAAGACCTGGTGGCGCGCGCAGATGAAGCGCTTTATGAGGCGAAGGCCAACGGCCGCAACCGGGTGCGGATCAGCCGTTGATCACTCGTGTGCCGCCGACCATGGGTCGGCGCTACCAGGTCAGTGCTGCGCCAGGGCGTATTTCTTCTCGCCCGCCAGCACCGCCAGCCGCACGCGTTCACCGCTGGCGTCCTGCTGGGCCAAGCGGTTTTCCGGTGGCGGCAACGGGCAGGTAGCGAAGTCCGTATAGGCGCACGGCGGGTTGTAGGCGCGATTGAAATCCAGCGTGACCGTGCCGTCTGCCGCGACCGCATCGGTGCGCAGGTAGCGCCCCACCCCGTAAGTCTGGCGGCTGGTGGTCTGGTCCTGGAACATCAGGTTCAAGCTTTTCGTCGGGTCGCCGAGGGCTTCCAACCGCCACTCGCGCCCTTCTTTCTCGAACACCACGTAGCCCGGGTTCGGAGTATCCGCGACCTCGCCGAGCACGTTCACGATCGGCAGCGTCCTGCCGGCCGGGTGCGGCACGAACCGCGCCTGCACGCGCCAGCTTTCCTCGGCCGGGAAGAAGTCCAGGCCACCGAAATGCAGGCGCGCCGGTGCATCGGCATGCCGCACCCGCAGTGCCAGCCGCTGCCCGCGCTTGATCGCGGTGATCTGCCCCTTGCCCTCGTCATAGGACAGCTTGGTGCCCCCGCCCTTCCCTTCTGGTTCCAGCCGCACCTCTCCCTCCACCGGCTTGCCATCGGAGGTCATCTGCGCCCCCTCGACCGGCCTGACGTATAGGCCATCGGCGCGCTGCTCCAGCTGGGCCAGGCGGTCCGGTGCGATCGCCAGGCGGATGGTATTGCCTTCAGCACCGCCCACACTCTGCGTTCCGGGTTCGATCCAGTGCAGTCCGATCAGGCTGGTCCACCCATCGGGCTTGCCCAGGTCCGCGGCACGTTCATGCACCCACTCGGCGTGTTCGTTCTTGAATTCAAGCGCTGCAGTCGCCGCTGCGGAAGTCTCCGGCGCAGGTTTATCCTGCGGGCTGCATGCAACCGCAAGCAGGGTGACAACAAGTACTGAGGCAAGCGTGTGCGTCTTCATGCAGGTCACCAGTTTTTGGAAATACCGAGGTGGACGTAGCGTCCGTAGGTTTCGTGCAACGCGCTCAGGTAGTTGCCGGTGGCGTTCAGCGGCGGCTCTTCGTTGAACAGGTTTCGCGCCCCCACTTCCACTGCCGTTCCCTTCAGGCGTCCTGTGTTGAAATCCTTCTTGACCGACAACGCGCAGCGCTGGGTGGAGCCGACCACGAACGGCGTGCGGTCGGAGTAGGCCCCGGCGGTCACGCTGTCGATGTAGTCGTCGCGCAGGCGGACCGTCCAGTCCTGCAGGTTCCAGATCAAGGTCGCGCTGGCCCGCCATTCCGGCTTGGCCCCATTGATGCCGACCTCGTTGGCCGCGCCCAGGTCCGGCGCGATGATGTTCAACTGGCCATTGGCAATCGCGGCGGCCACCTGCTGCACCTCGGCAGGCTTCTGCTGGGTGTATTCCTTGAGCTGGCTGACACTGAGCAGGAACGCGAAATTTCCCCACGCCGTCTCGCGCAGGCGCCAGGTGAAGTTGTAGTCCACGCCCGATGCGGTGAGCGGCCGACGATTCTGATAGCGGTTGTACACGTGCGTCACCACGCCCGCAGGCGCAAGACCCGAGCCCGCAAACAACGCGGTATCTTCTGCCGTCACCGCCGCACGCACCACATTCGGGTTGCTGCTGCCCTCCACCACGCGCAGATACGCGTCGTACAACAGCTCCTCGCCCAAGGTATTGATCGGATTCTCTACCTGCACCCGCCAGGCATCCACGCTCAGGCTGATCGACCCCAGGGCGTCCGGCAGGATCTGCGGCTCGAACACCGCGCCCCATGACGACTGCCGGGTGGTCTCCGGCTTCACGTCGTCGCCGTAGGAGGTCACCGCGCTCACCGACGGCTTGACCGACGAACCACTGCTGTAGGCATTCAAGCAGGCGCTGTAGTCGGGCTGCGCACCTTTGATGATCAGCGCGTGGCAGCGGATCGCATCGTTGTTGAAGCCGAACCCGTAGGTTGGCGGGGAGTTCACCAGTTCCAGTCCCGGTGCGCGGAAACCGCCGCTGACCGAGCCGCGCAGCAACAGGCTGTCATTTACTTTCCACGCCGCCGCCAGCTTCGGCTTGGCCACCTTGCCGGCATCGCTGTAGTCCTCCCAGCGGCCCGCAAGCTGCAGGTCCAGTGACTGCACCAGCGGTATGCCCTGCGCGGGCGAAACCAGCGGCACGGCGAGTTCGATCAGCGCCGATTTTACGTTGCGGCTGCCGCGGACATCGGGCCGGGGGCTATGGGTGAAGAAGTTGCTGGCCGCGACCGTACCGGTATACCAGTCCGTATAGGGACGACTGCCATCGATGTTCTCGTCGCGGTCATCCTCGCGGCTCTCGTAGCGGTACTCAACACCCGCCGCCAGGCCGATGTCACCGGCGTACCAGGTAAACAGATCGGACCGGTTGATCTTGAAATCCCACAGCGCCAGCCCCGTGGTGCCTTCGCGGGTGGCTTCGCCAATGAACGCTGAGGTGTCGTAGGGCGTGGCGTCGCCCAGCCGGATGCTGGCCGGATCACCGCCACTGAAGGGGTTGTAGGCACCGGCATCGGTACGGTTCACCGCCGTAATGAAGGCATCGGTCAGCCCGCCCTGTTGCGTGTCGGTACTGCGTGCACGCGAGTACAGCAGCGCGGTCTCCCAGTTCCAGCCACCGTCGGTCCAGCCGCGCACGCCGAGCAGCACGCGCGACTGATCGTTATCCACCTTGACCCGGCGGATACCCGAATCAGCGAACTGGTAGTTGAGCAGCCGGATCGCATCGGCGCCGCGCAAGGCATCCGGCACCCAATAGGCGTCCGGCCGGATATGCAGCAGGAAGCCGTCACCGCCGAAGCCCGACTCGCTGCTCACCCAGGATTCGGAGGTCGCCCGGTAGTACCCCAGCTCACCGAACAGCTGCAGGTTGTCGGTGGCATCGAAGCGTCCACTAGCGAAAACATTCCCCTTGTTGATGGCCGGTGCCGAGGTGATGCCCGGCTCGGCCGCTGAATCGTAGTGATAGCGCGTCGGTACCGCGCCGGACACCAGCGCGCCGCTGGCGGGATCGACGTGCCAGCTGCCTGTGCGCCGGCTGCCGGCATAGGTATCAAAGTGACCCCACGGCGTTCGTGTGCTGAAGCCCGAGGTGCCGTCTGGATCCGGCACGCTGGTGCCATCGCCGAGGGGACGGCGGCCATCGGTGGCGGTGAACCACGCATCTGAATTTCGCTGCGCCGTGCGCTTGGAAACCCCATACAGCACCGAGATATTGCCGCGCCCCTGCGCGAAATCACTGCCGAAATACCCGTCCAGCGAGATGTCTTCGCGATGGCCATCGGCCACCTTGCCGTAGTTCAGCTTGATTCCCCCGCCACTGGGCAGGTTGCTCGGCGTCACCAGGTCGACCACGCCCGCCACGGCATCGGACCCGTAGATGGACGCCGCGCCATCCAGCAGCAGGTTGACCCGCTCCAGGCCGAAGGTCGGAATGGCATTGGCGTTGTAGGTCGTATCGTCACCGCTGTTGCTGATCGGGTGCTGCACCGTGCGTCGGCCGTTGACCAGCAGCAACGTGTACTTGGCGCCCAGATTGCGCAGGTTGATGGAGCCCACGTCACCGCGCGCGACATTGGAGTTTCGCCCTGCGTTGGTGGTGCCTTTCTCGCTGACAGCGACATCACCGAACTGCGGCAGGCTGCGGAACAACTCGTTACCGTTGGTCGCCCCCGTGGCGTCGATCTGTTCCCGATCCACCGCGACCACCGGCAGCGCGGCCTGCGCGCCACCCCCGGCGATCTGCGAGCCCAGCACCGACACCTTGTCCAGCAGGCGGGCATTCGAACCCGGTGACTGCGCAGCCGCCGCGTTCGTTTCCTCGGCGGCGTACGCTGCCGGCGCAAGCAGGGTGCACAACGCGAAGGCCAACCGACCGCGACGAGGACGGGGGCCATGCAGCGCATGCCATGGGCGTTTCGCGGTCAACGGCGAAGGGAGGGTGCGACTCATCGAATATCCCCAGAGGATGGCTGAAGGGCACTGCCGGATGGATCGCGGCGTGCGTTATCGCGCTTGGTTCGTCGCTTCGGCGTAGGCACCGCGGACGATGCTGCCTTCGAGCTTCTGCTCGTCCTTGACCAGGTTGTAGAGCGGGCACGTCGCCTCGACCGACTGGCGCAGCGCGTCGATCTCCTGTTCCGATGCAGGCGATTCAATCCGCACCCTGTAACGGATGTCGCTGTAGCGGGCCGGCGATCGGATGTTGCTGGCGAAACGCGGGCTCAGCTGACCATCGACCGTGAGCTCCAGCGAATCCAACAGCACATTCCGTGCGGCGGCCTGCACCTCGAAAATGTGGGTCAGGCAGGTACCGGTCACGCCCAACAGGTGTTCCTCCACCGTCGGGGCCAGTCCATAGCCGAGCAGGCCGGGCGCGCTGTCGTGCAGCTGCTGGTGATAACCGTCCTTGCCCAGGAACACCCGGCGCAGGCCGGTGCGTGGCTCGACATGGGCGCGCGCCACGAGGGTTTGCGGCTCTGCCGGGTTGTCCTTGCCCGAGGCCGGCTTGGCCTGCCTGGCCAGCACTGCCGGACGCTTTTCCTCGGTGATGAAATCGCGCAGACCGGGCGGCAGCGTGGGGTCGCGCACCGCATCGCTATGGATGTACTCGACTTCGGCATGGCTGACCTGCTGAGGCCGCGTTACCAGGTCGATGGCCGAGGATTTTTCGTGCACCGCGCGCTTCAGCGCCTGCAGCTGCGCGGCGGTGGCAGGCGAATCGATGTACGCCACATAGGAGAGGTTGTTCGGGTACGCCAGGCTCTCGCTCTTGCGTTCGGGAATGCTGGTGAACACCACGTCCAGCGCATCCAGCGGGACATTCTGCTCGGCCGCCTGCACGATGTACTCATCGGCAACCGAGCTGGCCAGCGTGCCGACCAGCGAATCCCAGGAACCGGCGCCCAGGTTGTAGCCGGCGTAGTTGCGGCCGCTATCGCTGATGTACTGGAATTCGCCCGTGGGCCCGATGCGCAGGCGACGTACGCCGGAGCGGCTTTCGGCCGTGACCTTGGCGTGGATCGCGGTGGGCGCGGCAGGCTGCGCGGACTGCGCCTGGATGGCTTCGCGCTTGGCGGCCAGATAGCTACGCAGGGGAGAGCCCCCTTCCGCCGCTGAGGAAACGAGCGGCGCGGCCAGCAGCAGCATGGCAGACAAGGTTGTCGCGCCGAACACCTTGAACGGCGACGCGGAACGGGCGGTGGACATGGGCGGGCGGACTCCGTGGGTGACCGTGAACGAAGGCCCACTGTTTCACGTCACGTCGCCGCGCTTAAATAACCGTTGGCAATTCCGATATTCGTGCGCAGGGATCAGGATCCGCTCACGCGGCGCAGCCTGCAGACCGCACGAAGCGCAGGCGGAAGGTGGCGCCGCGGCCCGGCGTACTTTCAACTGCGATGCTGCCGCCTTGGCTGGACATGAGGTCGCGCGCCATGGCCAGCCCAAGGCCGGTACCCTGCCCGGCCGGCTTGCTGGTGACGAAGGGTTCGAAGATCGCATCCTGCAGTTCGGCCGCGATTCCCGGGCCCGAATCGCTGCAGACCAGCCAGACTTCATTGGCGGTGCCATGCGCCACCAGCTGGACGTCTCCCGTCCCGCGCATCGCGTCGTCCGCGTTGCTCAACAGATTCAGCAAGATCAGCCCCAACTGATCCCGATCGAACTCCACCCACAGCCCTGCCGGGATGTCTGTATGTACCCGCACGCCCGGTGACACCGTCTGTCGCAGCAGCGGCGCCAGCTCTTCCACCACCTCGCGCAGTTCGTGGCGCTCGATCACCGGATCATTCTGCCGGCTGAACGTCAGCAGCCGTCGGCTCAGAGCATCGGCCCTGCGCACGGCGCTCTCGGCGCCTGCAAGCGAGCCCGCCACTTTCTCCGCGGTCTGGCCGCGCTTTGCCTGCTGCACATACCCCAGGATCAGCGACAACAGGTGGTTGAAATCATGGTTCAGCCCTGCCGCCAAGCGTGCCACGGCTTCGATTTTGCGGGCATGTACCAGCTGTTGCTCCACCTTGCGCCGCTGCTCCACCGCCCCCTGCAGCCGCACGTAGGCCTCGTTCGCCTCGCGCCCCTTCGCCCTCGCTTCGGCCAGGCTCTGTCGCAGTGCCGAGCTGGCGCGATCAAGCACCACGGCGATAAGCAGGAAGATCGCCCCGCTGATGAGCCCATCGACAACCAGCGCTGCCGAGCCATCGGCAGACCATTCAGACCAGACCCCCAGACCGAACGCGATCCAGATGGCCGCCGTGACGCCCCACAACGCAGCACGGCCGACGACCAGGGCTGCAATGACCATGCAGACGGTCAGCACCGGCTGTTCGAAGCGCTGGGCGCCGAACCCACTGCCGGCATAGGACAGGCATACCGACACTGCGAAAACGGCCAGCAGCTGATAGGCCGCCCAGCGGAAGTGCCCCATCCGGACCAGGACGAACCCGCTCAGCGCGACGACGCTCAACAGCAGGCTCAAGGCCATGCTGCCGACTTCTCCCTCGCGCCACGGCACGTCCATGGCAAACGCCCGGTAGGCCCACGCAAGCGGCGGCAGCCCTCCCAGCAGGAGCAGGACCAACTGCAGCATCGGTGCGTTGCGCAGGTCCACCGGATCGGCCACGGGCACGTTCCGCAGCCACCGGACGGGCTGGGCCAGCACGGAAAGCGTGCCGCGCCCGATGGATTGCCGGGCAGCATCGCCGCGTTCGTTGGAGGGTTCGTGCCCGGGTGACGTGGTCTGCATGTATCTCAATAAGTGCCCACCACGTTGAGATACCAGCCGCGGTGGTCGTAGTCGAAGTCGGTGAGCTTATCGCTGAAGTCGGTGAAGTTGTAGCCTGCCCCCACGCGGAAGTTCTTGCCGATGTCCCGGTCCAGGCCGACCAGCCAGCCCTGGCGGGTACCGCCGTCCTTCACCTGCAGCGTGCGGTACTCGGCCAACCCATGCCATGACTGCAACAGGTCATACCTCAACTGCCCCGCCATGAAGGTCGTTGATGAGTCGAACCACGGGCCGGCGCCCCGGCCCATGCGGACCTCGCCCTCGCGCTGGGCCACCTTTGCCGCGACTTCCCACCGCTGGTCGATCCGGTAAACACCCTCGAGGGAAACCACCTGGGTTTTCTGGTCCACGTTCGTGCCGTTGACCTGCCCCAGTGTGGAGAGGTCATACAGATAGGTATACCGGCCGAAGACGCCCCAGCGCGTGCTTTCCCAAGGGCGCCAGGCGAAGCCGACGTTGCCCTCGATGAAGCGGGCGCCCTGCGTGGGATCGAGCTCGTCGTCGGTGTCCGACCAGTTCAGGCGCGCTGCCATGCGCCAGCTGTCATTGAAGCGGTGGGTCAGCCGGTTGCTGAGCACCCATTGTTCGCGGCGCTCGGCACCGGTGTCGCGCCGCCATTCCAGCTTGCTCTGCCAATCGGTCTCCACCGAGGTGCGTCCGCCCGACACGCTCACCGCGCGCCGATCGACCTGTCCCCCATCGTTGTTCACCAGCTCGCCGTCCTGCAGCGTGAAGCCGAGGTTCCAGCCCTGTGCCGGATAGAAATCCATGCCGAAGGTGTGCGCCAGGCCGGATTCGTCCGGATTCTTCAGGTACTGGCTCTCGTTGAACACGTTCACCTGGTTGGACAGGCGCCACCGCTGGCCAGCCGTCCAGCCGGACTGGCGCTGCGGGTTGAACAACGAGTCGTAGCCCGTGCTGTCGGTGGAAACTGTGTAGCTGCCATACAGGCTCTGCTGCGCGTTGACGCGGTATTCGGCATCGACCTGGGTGGAATCTCCCCTGTCACCCCGGGTGGTCTCCAGGCCGACGGTCGAGCTGTCGCCGAAAAGATACTTGCTACCCAGCGTGTACGCATCGTTGTCGGCGTACTTGCCATGGTCATCGTCGAGCGTCACCTGCGCCACACCGTACACGTCCAATGCCGTACCAAGGCGGCGGGTGTACTTGAGTGCGCCAAGGGTTCCAGCAGCATTGCCGCTGGCGCGCTCTTCATCGGTTCGTCGCAGCTCGGCCGTCAGTGCATCGAAATCGCCGATCCGCCATTGCGCGGTCACCTGCGCCTGCTCCAGTGCTTCGCTGCCCCGCTCGGCGCGGCTCACACGGCTGTAGAGCGACAGGTCCCGATGGACCTGGCCCAGCACTTCGGCGCCGTACTCGGTGACATCGGCTGCCGTGTCGTAGCGGCTGATCGAGTAGCCCGCCCCCACTTCGCGCCACCACGCGGCCGCGCTCCAATCCTGGGCGGTCCAGCCCAGCTCCTTGAGGTTCACGCGGCCCTCGACCGCCGTGGCTTCACCGCTCTGCGGTCCGGCGCCGTCGATGCGCTGGAAGGTGAAGCCACCATTGTCGGAGAAGAACAGCGGTGCGCTGCTCGACTCGGTGCGGCTGTGCTCGATCTTCAGGAAGGTGCCCTTGCCGGCCTGCAGCGTCAGGTCCGCACCGGAAAGCGAATAGTCTTCGCCCGAACGGTTCTCGTTGACCTGGGTGACGCCCACGCCCACGTGGTTGCCGAACCAGTGCTTGGCCCGCAGGCCCGCCGTCATGTCCTCGGCATCGAACTCGGAGGGCACCCATTCGTAATCCACGACCAGGCGCTGTTGATAGCCGTCCAGCGGCGTATCGCGCGTTATCGAGGGCAGGTTCTCGCGGGTGACCTGCGCGAGCGGACGCGTCAACAGGATGCGGCCCTGCAGTTCATCGATCTCGTAATCCGCGCCGCGCTGCAACGATACCGTGCTTTCCACCCGGCCCGTGGTCAGGTCGCGGATCTCCAGCACGACGCGCTCCGAGCCCGGCAGGACGTCCGCATGGCGCAGGTAGTACAGGCTGCCACCAGTGCCCAGGAACTCGCTGTGTCCCGGTGCGGTCTGCGCTTCGGATGCAAACGCTCGCAGCAGGGTCGCGGGATCGCCCCACGCGTTGCTTGCACGCGAACGCCAGTCCAGGGCTGCGCCGTACAGTGAACGCACGTACTGCGCGTACTCTGTGCCGGTGATGCCGGTGGCGAAGTTGCCCCACAGGGCCTGGTTCTTGTCCCAGTCCATCCGCACGTAGAACCGGCCCATGGTATCCACGTCCCGGTGGACGTTGGAATCATCGCCATACACCGGGTAGTACAGGTCCGGATCAAGGCGGCGGAAAATGTCCGTGGGCTCTGCCTTGGTGAATCCAGTGAAGAGTGCTTCCAGGTCACGCTCGGTCGTATCGGCCTGTGCGGTGATGAGGTAACGCCCCTGAGTCTTGGCTTTCAGATAGAACGCGAGGCGACCATCGCTGATCACATCATCGGCGAACCGTTCGTTCAACGCCGTTGCGTCGACGGAGCCTCCCACCTTGTTCTGATACACCGTCACGTCCGCCAGGCCCACGCCGAACAGGTAGCGCCCGGTGACATCGATATCCAGCGTGCTGCGGATCGGCTCGCCCTTGCCTTCCAGCTCAATCAGGAACGAGCTCAAGCCGATCGGGGACAGGTACTCGGCAACGAACTTGCGCTCCATGTCCACCGGGTAGGTGTCGCCGTTGATCTTCAGGCCCAGGCCTTCGGGCAGGTTGCGTCCATTGATCCGGATGCGGGAGCCGTGGATCGGGATGTTCTGCTGACGGAGGCCATCGACCGCGAAGACCTCGTCAAGCAGGCTCTGCTGCTGCGCCTGCTCGGTGGTGAGCGCGGTCCCCATGCTCTTTTCCACGCTCTGGCGCAGCGCGACCGCACCGCGCTCGGCCTCTTCAGGGCGCACCAGCTGCAGCTGACGCGGTTGCGTTTCGTCAAAGCGCCCCTCTGCATCGTAGGCGCGCAGCACGTAGACCAGTTCGTCCCCTGCCCGGTAACGGTAGCGGCCCGGCAGCTCTCCGTTCCATTCGCCGCTCGACACGGCAGCAACCGCGAGCGGCACGCGGGCCAGCGGCTCGATCAGGTCCACATCTTCTGCCCGATGGATGCTCAACTCGTATCGGTCGATGAAACGCGGGTAGTTGCTGCGGACGTAGAACTGGACCGGCTTGGTCACGCGGGTCCCGTCGAAGGCCACGATCGACGGCGCCGAGATGGACAGCGTCGGCTGACCCAGCGTGGGGTCTTCGGTGGCCCAGACCGCGCCACCGTTCGGCAGATCGATGGAAAACTTTCCACTGGCGACGGCGCGACCCGGCTGCGCCAACGCCACCTGCACCCGGCGATCAGGCGCCAGCGCCCGAGACCCCGAGTCCGGCGCCGTTCCGCGCGTCACGGGCTCGTCGTAGCTTCGGGTGCGGAGCTGGAAGAGCACTCCGTCTTCGGAGCGGCAACCGCTGTCCGTGCAGTCGGCGGCCGGTTCCTGGGCGTAGGCCGTTCCCAGCCCCATTCCGCCGGCAAGCAGGCTGATGAGCGCGCAATCCAGCAGCTTCATTTGAATATTCATGGCTGTCCCCTGTTCCTTCTCAGCGACCGTGCTCGGCAGGGGCTGCCGGGTCATCGTTGTATTCCACGTTCACTGCCTGGACCGTCCCGGGCGGCAGCTTCGCCGCAATGGCGCGCTGCACAGCCTGGGCACGGCGCAGCCCGAGTTGCCTGTTGTAGGCGTGCGAACCGCGCACATCGGTATGGCCGGTGACAATCACGCGTCCCTTCGCCTGCACGACGGCCGCCGCTACCTGCTCCATCAGCGGGCCGAACTCCGGCTTGATCTCGGCCTTGTCGGTATCGAAAAGCACGGTCCCAAGAAGGGTGTCCGCGCCCTGCAGCGTGAGTGAGCGACTGGCCGGATCGCCAAGGTCACCGCGCACGCTGATGGAGGTGCGTTGAGCCACGTCAGGCGGGAGCCGTGCAACCAGCGCATCCCGCACCGCAACGGCGCGCTGGTAGCCCAGCGCCTGGTTGCCGTCGCCCCGGATCAGCACGTCGCCGCCGTGGTGGGTTTCGACCCGCGCGGCCATCTTGTCGAGGACCGCGCCATAGCGGGGCCGCACGACTGCGCTGTCCGGGGCAAACAGCACCTCGCCCAGTTCCAGCTCCACCGCCTGCGCGTCGGCGCGGATCGGTTCGGGCATGCGCACGCCGAAATCGAAGCGCACCGGCACGCCCGGCGTAACCCGCCGCAGCAGCGGATTGGCCGTGGTGAATCCCGCACCGGCCGGCAGGGTGGAAGGATCCACCTTCAGGATGAAGTTGCGCCCGTGGGCCCATGCTCCACCATCGACTCCGGTGAGGTGATAGCGGCCGAACTGGTCGGTCTCGATCAGCAGCCCTTCCACCGATGCCAGGCGGACGCCCGGAATGCCGCGCTCATCGATGCCTTCGTTGCGGATGATGTAATCCACGACGACCTCGTTGCCCTCGACGACGGAGCGACGCTCGACCACTGGCGCTGCGGCCGTCAGCCCCTTCGCTGCATCGCCCCGCATCTCGATGCGCGTACTGCCATCGGCGGCCATGCGGACGCGGATGCCCTGGTCGCTTTCGAGGATGAAGTCGTCGGTGAAGGCAGCGGTGCGCAGCCGCTGGCGAATCACCAGCACGTGGCGCTCCGCCGGGTCAGCCACCGATTGACGTCCGCTCAGGCGGCCCAGCGACAGGCCGCGCAACAACGGGGCGCTCGCATCAGCGACCGGCAACAAGCCGGTGCCATCGCCATTGTCGACAAGGGTCGATCCCCGGATGTAGTCGCCTGCTGCGAAACCACCCTGCACCTTCAAACCCGTCAATGCCGCGCTGTCCTGCCAGCCATCGCCGTCGCGGTCGTCGAACACGGTGCCAAACACCAGGCTTTCATCCAGCAGCGGATCGGCATCGAGCACCACTTCCGCCGTGGCCACGTTGGACGCCGGCTGTCCGGTTCCATCGAGCGCCTGCGCACGGTTGACCTGCACGCCCCGCTGTACCCCTGCGCCCACCCGCATCAGGTAGACCAGGGTCATCTGGTCGCCGACCTTCAGATCGATCCCGCCGAAGCGGACCGGGTTGAAGCCACTGGCAACGACGGTCGATCGCGCGTCGCTGGCAGCCAGCGAGCCTTCGACGTAGGTGAAACCAGCCGGTGGGGTGTCCAGCACACTGCCGCCGGACAGATCCACCGTGCCGACGTTCTCGATCGTGACGCTGTAACGGACCAGGTCGCCCGTCTTGATGTCGCGCGAGGTGGTCGACTTCGTCAGCCGGAGCGAGGCCGTGCCTTCGATGTCCACCGTAACGGTTGCGTCAGCACACAGTGCCGTGGGGTACGAGGTATCGCACACCCGGTAGACATAGGTGTCGGTGCCGGCAAAACCGGGCGCCGGCGTGTAGCTGCAGCTGCCTGCCGCGCACGTGACACTGCCGTTCGCCGGCGGCGTCATCAGCAACACGGAGTCCGGATCCAGCGGCGCGCCGTGGCTGCGGTCGTTGCCGACCACGACCAGTTGCAGGGGAACACCCGGCTCGGTGCGGCCTGCATCGTCGATCGCTTCAACCCGGTTGGGATCGATGGCGATGACCACGCGGGCGGTGGTGCAGTTGGTCGGGTTGGCGCGCTCGCAGATCTGGTACTCGTAGCTGTCCTCGCCCCAGAAACCGGGGTTGGGCATATACGTGATGGTGCCGTCGTCGTTGACCACGATGGAACCGTTGGTCGGCGGGACCAGTTCACTCACCTGCACCGTCGCAGGGTCGACCGCCCTGCCGTCGAGCAGATCGTTCTGCAGGACCGGCGTGGTCACCGGGGTGTTCTGCGGCGTGCGGTCACGGTCATCGACGGCGTCGATGTCCCAGGCCAGCACCGGGACGTCCAGGCTCGGCGAACAGATCGGATCATCATTGCCGGCTTCGCACAGGCCGGGCGTTGCCGTGACGATGGCAGCCACGTTGCGCACGTTGCCTGCGACCACATCCGCCTGGCTGACCTGGTAGGTGCCGGTCAGTACGCAGCTCGCTGCGGGCGCAAGGGCCGCGCAGGCGACGCTTGCGGGCGTGATCCTGCTGTCTGTCACGACCACGTCCTTGAGCGTGGTATTGCCGGCATTGGTGGCGGTGATGGTGTAGGTCAACGTGTCGTTGAGGCTCACCGTGCCCGACCCGTCTTCATCGGCATTGCGGGAAAGCAGCTTGGTCGATTCCAGTGCCGGCAGCTGCGCTACCGGAGTGCGCACCGTGTCTTCCGGACTGGTGACGCGGCCGGAGCCAGGATTGCCCGGCGTTGACGGCGGCGTGCCTTCGGCATGGGCGGTGTTGACCACCTCCCCCGCATCCAGGTCGGCCTGGACCAGGGTGTAGCTGCCCGTGCAGACCGTGCTCGCACCGGGCGCCAGCACGGTAACCGGGCAGCTCGGTGCAGTGGCCAACCTGCTGTCCACCACGTTGACCGCGGTCAACGTCAGGTTGCCCGTATTGGTGACCAGGAAGGTGTAGGCGATGGTGCTGCCCACTGCGTTGCCGCTGGCCGGAGCTGCCGTCTTTTCAATGCTCAGCGACGGCGCCGCCGGCAGGTCCACGATCACCTCGTCTTCCGGGCTGGGCACGCGCGGCGGGTTGGGATTACCCGGGGTCGCCGGCGGCACGCCTTCTGCATGCGCACGGTTCACTACCCGGCCCGCATCGAGATCGAGCTGACTCAAGGTGTAGCTGCCCGTGCACGAAACGGCGGCACCCGGGGCCAGCGTGGTGGTCGGGCAGACCGGAGCCGCTGCCAGCTGCGCGTCCACGATGCGGATGTCGTTGAGGGTGACATTGCCGGCGTTGGTCACCAGGAAGGTGTAGGCGATGGTGCTGCCGACCGTGGCGCCCGACGGCGGCCCAGCGGTCTTCACGATCGAGAGCGACGGGGCTGACGGCAGGTCGGTCGTTTCCTCGTCTTCCGGGCTGGGCACGCGTGGCGGGTTGGAGTTCGACGGCGTCGCCGGGGGCGTGCCTTCGGCATGCGCCACGTTCACCACCCGGCCCGCATCCAGGTCGGCCTGGACCAATGTGTAAGTCCCGGTGCAAGTGGTGGTTCCGCCCGGGGCCAGGGTGGTGGTGGGGCAAAGCGCTGCCTGCGCCAGCTTGTCATCAACGACCGCAACGCCGGTGACCGTGACGTTGCCGGTGTTGGTGACCAGGAAGGAGTACGCAATGGTGCTGCCCACGGTGTTGCCACTGGGCGTGCCCGCCGTCTTGACGATCGTCAGTGCTGGCGTCGCCTGCAACGGCGTGATTTCTTCATCCTCGGGGCTCGGCACGCGAGGCGGATTGGGGTTGGAAGGCGTCGCCGGCGGCGTTCCTTCGGCATGGGCCGCATTGACCACCCGGCCTGCATCGAGATCGGCCTGGGCCAGCGTGTAACTGCCCGTGCACGTCGTGGCCGCACCCGGTGCCAGCGTGGTGACCGGGCAGACGGGGGCAACGGACAGCTTGGCATCCACCACGGCAATGCCGCTCAGGGTGACGTTGCCGGTGTTGGTGACCACGAAGGTGTAGGCGATGGTGCTGCCGACGACGTTGCCGGTCGGGGTGGCCGCGGACTTGACGATACTCAGCGCGGGCGCCGGCGCGTCCACAGGGATGTCCAGCGTCGGATTGCAGAGCGCACTGGTGTTGCCCGCCAGGCACAAGGACGGGTTGCCCGGGGTGGACACCACGGCAGTGTTGCGGACCAGGCCGCTGTCCATGTCGTTCTGGCTGACACGGTAGGTGCCGGTCAGCACGCAGTTGAGCGTGGGTGCCAGGTTGGAACACGTGGTGGTCGAGGGGACGATGCGGGCATCGGACACCGTGACGTTGGCGAGCGTCGTATTGCCCGTGTTGGTCACCGTGACCGCGTAGGTCAGCGTGTCGCCCAGGGTCACCGTGCTCGAGGCGTCCTCGTCCGCATTGCCTGCCAGTTGCTTCACCGACGTCAGTGCCGGGGTCTGGGCAAGCTCGGTGGTTTCATCGTCTTCCGGGCTCGGCACCCGCGGCGGGGTCGGATTGCCCGGGGTGGCCGGCGGCGTGCCTTCCGCGTAAGCCGTGTTGAGCACGCGCCCGGTGTCGAGGTCCGATTGGGTCAGCGCGTAGGAGCCGGTGCAGGTGGTCGTCGCGCCCGGTGCGAGCGTGGAGATGGGACAGGTCGGCGCCGTGGTCAGTTTCGAATCGACCACGGCAACGCCGGTCAGGGTGATGTTGCCGGTATTGGTCACCAGGAAGCTGTAGGGGATCGTCGAGCCTACGGCGTTGCCGCTCGGCGATCCGGCCGTTTTGACCAGCGTCAACGACGGCATCGCCGGCAACACGGAGGTCTCTTCATCCTCCGGGCTGGGCACGCGCGGCGGGTTCGGATTGCCCGGGGTCGCCGGCGGGGTGCCTTCCGCATGGGCCGTGTTCACCACGCGGCCTGCATCCAGATCAGCCTGGACCAGAGTGTAGGTGCCCGTGCAGGTGGTGGTCGCTCCCGGAGCAAGCGTGGTCACCGGGCACACCGGCGCGGAGGACAGTTTGTCGTCGACCACGGCAATGCCGGTCAACGTGACATTGCCGGTGTTGGTCACCAGGAAGGAATAGGCGATGGTGCTGCCGACAGCCGTGCCGCTGGGCTGACCCGCGGTCTTGACGATGGTGAGCGCCGGGGCCGACGTGAGGTCCGTGGTTTCCTCGTCTTCCGGGCTCGGCACGCGCGGCGGGTTCGGATTGCCGGGCGTCGCCGGCGGCGTGCCTTCCGCATGGGCCGTGTTCACGACGCGGCCTGCATCCAGATCAGCCTGGACCAGAGTGTAGGTGCCCGTGCAGGTGGTGCTCGCTCCCGGAGCGAGCGTGGTCACCGGGCACACCGGGGGCGTGGCCAGTTTGTCATCGACGACCGCCAGCGCGTTCAACGTCACGTTGCCCGTGTTGGTCAGCAGGAAGCTGTAGGTGATCGTGTCACCGACGGCGGACGTAGCCGGGGCGCTGCCCGTCTTGACGATCGTCAATGCAGGCAGCGCCGGTTCAGCCGGGATTTCCAGGGTGGGACTGCACGAGGCGTTGCTGTTGCCGACGGGGCAGACCCCGTCGGTGCCCGGCGTGGTGATCGTGGCCGTGTTGCGGACCAGTCCGGTGTCAACGTCGGTCTGGCTGACGGTATAGACGCCGGACAGAACGCACGCGGCGGCGGGCGCCAGATCCGTGCAGGTGATGCTGGCCGGCACGATGCGTGCATCGGCCACGACAACCGAAGGCAGCACCATGTTGCCCCTGTTCGTCGCGGTGACCGTATAGGTCAGCACATCACCGACAGCGACGGTTCCGCTGGGCGCGGCGCCGTTGACCAGGCTCAGCGCCTTGGTCGAGGCCAGGCCAGGCGTCAGCGTGAGCGGCGTGGTCTCCTCGCAGTCGTTGCCGGTCGCGGCACAGTCCACGGGCGTGTTGCCCTGCACGGCCACTTCATTGCGGATCGCCGTTGCCGTGCTTGGCACCGTGGCCGCCACCTGCACCCGGAAGCGCAGCGTGACCGAGCCTCCGGCCGTGATGTTGACCGCGTTGGTGTTCGAACACACGGCGGCGCTGCACGTGAAGTCGCTGCCGGCCGGAAGGAACGTCGTGTTCGCGGGGACGCCCTCGACCACATCGCCTGCAAACAGGGTGGCGGCCTGGGAACCGGCGACGTGGCGGATGCGGATCTCATACTCCAGCACGTCGCCCGGCGCCACACTGGTGCCCGGCGCGCCGCCGTTCACGGCGCCAAGCACCTTGTCGACCTGGAGCTGGGGCGGAGCGATCGCCGGGAAACTGCACGAGGCCAGGTCGCGGCCGCGGTCGCCGCCGCTGGCCAGGGACGAATTGCCCGCCAGCGTCATGGTGCCGGTAGCCAGGTCCATCGCGTAGTAGTTGCCCGTCGCGTTGACCACGACGTACAGCCGGCCATCCGCGCCGAACGCCGCGCCGGCATAGAAGGCACCGTTCGGCGCTCCCGTGAAGCGCTGCTGCAGGGTGGCCGTGCCGGCATCCACATCAACCCGGTAGAGATCCGAACCGGCGACAAGCCAGCCGATGCCATCCTGGTCGAAGGCGATGTCGCCCGAGCCGGTATCCGACGGGGCCACGTCGTAGGTCAACGTGGTGGGGGCACCGGGGGTGTAACCAAACGTCCCCGCCGGGTCCAGCCGATACATGCGGGCGGTCCTGCCGCTGACGGCGGTGACCATGTAACCAATACCTTCGCGTGTCATGCCAGCGCGCGGCAGGTCCGCGGCGATCACCGCACCGGTCTGGTACCAGCCGCCATTGTTGGCGTCATACGCCCACACTTCACCGCCGGAGCCGTTTGCCCGGGTGTGGAACAACAGGCGGTTGCGCGCGGCATCCACCATCAATCCGTTGAGGTTGCCGGGCAGGCTGATGGCCAGGTCACCCACGGCTTCGTCGGTGCTGGCGCCCGGAACGTAACGTCGGAAGCCCGCTCCGTTCACCACGCCGAAAATGCCACCGTCGGCAGGACAGAAATCCACTGCGGCAATGGCGGGCACTTCGACCGGGCCGATGGTGGCCGAGGCGCGTCCCTCGTAGTCATCGGGCACCTCCACGGTCTGGCCGTTGTGGGTGACCTCGGCGTTGTTGATGATCTGCGCCGTATCCGGCGCCGTGTCACTGACCTTGACCTGGAAGCGCAGCGTTGCGCCCTGCCCCGGCGTCAACAGGCCGCCATTGGTCGCATCGGCGCCTGCACCCACGCGGAACACAACACGGTTGCCGGCAGCGTCGAATTCCGCGACGTCGTCGCCCGCCGAATCGGTCTCGGCCGGGTTCTCACCGGTGCTGATGCCCCGCCCCTCATCCGCGACGACGCGCAGGCTGCCCGGTACGAACGCCGTGTGGGTCGGGATCGGATCGCGGACGGTGGTGCGCGTCGCACCATCCTGGCCACTGTTCTGGAAGGAGATGGTGTACTCAAGAATGTCGCCGCGCCGCAACGGACCGGTCGGGTGGGTCAGGTTGCGTACCGTCTTGTCCAGCGAGCTGACCAGATCGGGCACGAACAGGTCCGTCACGAACACCAGCGCATGCGGGAAGTAGGCATCGCCGGTACTGGTGAACGTCAGGGTGGCGCCGGTGGCGCTGTTGGCCAGCCGCGGGCGGGCAGACGCCGCGTTCGCCGCATTGTTTGAAATGTCGACCAGCTTCAGATCGACAGCGAACTGGTTGGCGTAGTCGGGTGTCTTGTTGGTGAAGCGCTCACCGAGACGGGTGATGCCGCTGTTCCAGAAGTTGTTGGCCGGGCTCAGCGCATCGCTGACAGCGCCTGCGTTGAGCACGTTTCCGTTGCCGCTCAGCTGGAATGCGTCACCGGTGATGTCGCCGTCGCCTTCCCACACCAGGGCACCCATGAAGGCATTGAACGGACCGCTTGCCGGCGTCAGCAGACCCGACACGGAGGCCGACTGTGCATTGCCGCCACTGACGTAACCGGCGTTGCCGTCGAACACCATCAAGCGGCGGAATGGCTTGCTGTCGTCTTCGTACAGGACGATCAACGCCCAGCCGCCGTAGTTACCGAGCCCACCGCCATTCCCGGTGACGGCGGTCAGCCCACCGGCGAAATAGGTTCCGTTGCCCGACGCGGCGACCAGCGCGGTCACGTCCGCGTAAGCGGTGTAGGGCCGGTTGGCGTTCGTATCGCCTTGATCATTGAAGGTGTTCAGGTCGGCAGCGCTGGCGGTCACCGAGCGGTAGGTGCCACCAGGCACCCGCAGCTGGATCGTCCGCCGCGCGGCATCGGTGTTGCCCGCTCGCGCGCCCCAGTACAGGCCAGCCGAGCGGATCCGCGCGCCTGCCGGCACGCTCAAGGTGGCCGCGGAGGAGTTCGCCGGCACGGTGGACGGGAGCCCGTCCGCATCCACGTTGATGAACTCCATCACGCGGTTGCCGTTGCCGCCGGTACTGTTGCTCATGCGCTGGCTGGCGCAGTTCGCCGAGCCCGTGCCGGACGTGGCGCAGGTCAACAGGGCGTTGCCGACCATGGCCACATCGCCGCGGACGTTGAAGCTGTGGCGCGGGGCGAGCTGGGCGAATGCGGTCAGCGGCGCCAGGGCCACCAGCACCATCAACCAGAACCCGAAACCAAAGCAACGACGGAAGCGCCCTTGCGGAGAGCGTGCGAGCTGACGAGCCATATCCTTGGAACCCCTGTTGGTGCGGCGGCACAAGCCAATTGCGAAGATCACGCACGCGCACGAAAGCGCACCGCTGGCGTCAGCGGTCGGAGCGGGAGAAAGCACGATGCTGCGGCGAGTTGCCGAGCGCCCCATTGCGAGGCGCGCACTATAAGCAGCGACTGTTTACCACTCAATCACGGATGTTTTCATCGCGTGAAATAAAAAGAAATAAACGGTGAAGACAGCCGGCTACGAGGCCCAGGCGTAGCCGATTGAACGTATGGAACGCACCGGCAGCGGCTGCGCGGCGCCTTCCTCGACCTTGCGTCGCAGCCGGTGGACGACCATCTCAAGCCGATAGGGGTCGAATTCGGGAAGCTGGGCGACGATGTTCTTTGTCAGGTCATCACGTGACATGGCCGCCCCCGGTGTACGCATCAACGCCGCCAACAGCAGAAGCTCGGCGTGCGAAAGCTGGACCTGCTTTCCTGCCGGCGAGGTCAGACGCCAGCCTTCCAGCGCCAGGCTCCAGCCGGAGGCTTTCAGCACCGTGGCGGTTGCGGGCCCCGCTGTTTCCCGCCCACGGCGACGCAACACGCTGCGCAGGGTAGCGGCAAGGACTTCGCTTTCCACCGGCTTGACCAGATAGGCATCGGCACCGCCGTCCAATCCGCGGATCTGGTCCGCACTTCCCGAGCGCCCAGTGAGCAGCACGACGGCAACGTCATCGCTTTGCCGTAGATGCGCCAATGCACTGAAGCCGTCTTCATCAGGCAGCCCAACGTCGAGCACGACGGCGTCCACGCGCCCCCGCATCAGCTGCCTATACATTTCAAGCGCGCTGCCGGCCGCTTGGACATCGAAACCCAAGTCAATCAGGTCCGGCACCAGGATCTGGTCGCGTAACTCGTGGTCGTCCTCCACCACGAGGATCTTCGTGTGTTGCTCCGATGAGCCAGACTGCATTGAAGGTCCCCGTCTCGTCTTGTGAGCACATCGCCCGCTGCGCCCGCTGGCTTCAGCCGACGCTCCATCGGGCCGACGTATTCTACCCATTGAATCCAACGCGGCGATCGTTGCCCGTCCAGCAGGACTTCCGACTCCGGCTGCCAGCACCCGGGCCGCAACCGCGCAGCACCGCGCCCCCTATCAAGCCAACTGATGGTCGACATCCCCACCCTCCTCGGTTACAGCGCGGTCGTCCTCCTGCTCATAGCGGTGCTCCTGGGGGCTGTCCGGCCGACCGGCCGACGCATTGCCTGGTTCGCGGCTCCCTTCGCCGCAGGGGCGATCGGCTGCGCTTTCCTGGTCCATCCCAGCGCGTTTCCAGGCAAGACGGGGCTGCATCTGGGGGCCTTCTTCATCTCGCTGGCGTTCGCGTTTGGATGGCAGGCAGTACGCGCGTTCTTCGGGCACAAAGCACGATGGGGCTGGTTGCTGCTGCCATCGCTGGCCTGGCTTGCTGCCGCGTTCGTGTGGTTCGACCGGCTGGGGATGGAAGCGCTGAACGCCACCCTGCGCATCGGCCTGGTTGCGCTGTATACCGGGCTGCCTGCCTACCAGCTGCTGCGGGAACAGGATCCGGGCCTGCCATCGCGGCGGTCGCTCGGGATGGTCTTCCTGGTGGCGAGCGCGCTGGCCGTGCTGGCGCTGCCCTTCACCGTATGGCTGCCGCAACCCCTCGGCGCTGCGCCGGCTGAAACGTGGGCCGTCGTGTTCTTCAACGCGCAGATCCTCATCGAAGTGCTGCTCGCCAGCGCGCTGATGGTGACGATGAGCAAGGAACGGGCTGCCCTGCAGCTCTACGAGGCCTCCATCCGCGATCCTCTGTCGAGCCTGTACAACCGCCGCTTCCTGGAAGATCGCAAGGCGGCGTGGCAACGGGGCGACAGGTCCACTGGACGCTCCCGCGCATTGGTCTATTTTGATATCGACCACTTCAAGCGCATCAATGATCGTCTCGGGCACGCCATCGGCGACCAGGTCATCGTGCTGGCCGCCCGCGTCGCGGAGGATTCCCTGCGTAAGAAGGACTGGGTATTCCGGCTCGGCGGGGAGGAGTTCCTGTGCGTGCTCCCGGACGTGGACCATGCCGGAGCGGTAGAGGCAGCAGAAAGGCTTCGAGCGGCGTTCGAACAGGCAGCACGAACCGTCGGGGACGAGCCCGTCAACGCCACGTTGAGCGCAGGGGTTGCAGCGGGCACCAGTGGAAATCCGGACTTCGACGCGCTGCTCGCCGTTGCGGACGACCACCTGTATGCCGCCAAACAGAGCGGGCGCAACCGGGTAGTGGGCTGAGCGCCCGGAGGGCGTTGCCACCGCAAACAAACAAAAAGCCCCGACCAAGGCCGGGGCTTTTCGTACAACTGGTGCCGGAAACAGGAATCGAACCTATGACCTACGCATTACCAGGCAACCCACTGGGGCATTGAGAAGCTCTCCGACCAGTACGATCCGCATGGCATCCGTTGGATATCCCAGAACCATCTACTCAAGCGGGGCCTACCGCCGACAGTACAGCGTCAATTCCGACGTCTGTACAGATCCGAAGCGCACGCTCTCGGGCTTCACTGGCCGTCAGTCGCCCTGCCATCTTCAATGCTTCGGCTGAAAACTCCGGATCAAGCGAAATCTTGTTCACAACTTCCTCTTGAATGCGGCGGTGCAACTCAACAGCCGGACCTGGCCGCACCATATCTCCATAATGCATCGCGCTTGAAGCCTCGTGCCCGTCCAACGCCTCGTAATAGTAGAAGTTGGAGTACTCGTCGATGAAGCTCTGGGCGTTGACAGTGCCGAGTGCAAAATCTCTAACAAGCATCGTCATCTTGATGAGCCCTGCATCATTATCCATGTTCCACGCAGCCCCTCTATTATTGTTTTATTGGAAGCCAAGGGGTCCCGTCGGCATTGGTTACCCCTGGAACATGACCATGCGGCTGCTGCGCTCGCGGATCGGGATGGGTTGATGGTTTATGTCCTCCATCCATACGCACCCCAGTAGGCTGCCCATCAGGCCCTTTCGCCTGAACGAAACGGCCATCCGGAGATCCTTCAATTTTCCCACCTGGAGGTGTCGGGATCGCGTTTCCCTTGGAATCGACATAAATCGTTCCAGCACCTTTCTGCTCGCTGGCGAGTTTCCGTCCTATTTTCGCGACTTCGTCACCATGCTTCAGGACTGCCTTCCCGGCATCACCTGCAAGTGGGACCAGACCAATTGCCGCCCCAGCAATATTCGCAGGTGTTGGAGCTTGGATTGCCTCAACAATACCTTTGACGTCACCCAAGACAGGAGTGAAGTCGGCAACTGCAGGGAGGATCTGCCGGGCTTGCTCAGCTGTTACAGGATTGTAGAAGTCCTTCGGCGCTCCCAGCGCTTGACGCCCATCTGGGTCAGTAAAGCGATATGGATTCCCGCTCGCGTACCGATACCGATTGAACTGCCCCACAGGCTGTTCAAACGCCGTCACCGGGTCCACAGATAGGAACATCCCCAACTGCGGATCCATGTACCGTTGCTGCATGTAACTCAGACCGGTAGCGGCATCGCTCACATGTCCGGTATAGCCAGGACCGTCAGTCAGATCCTCCCCCACAACATCGCCGTAAGGCTCGTACGTCATCCGCTCAATGACGATGCCATTGGCATCCGTCTTGGCCACGACCGACCCCAGTGCATCGGTATGCAGGTAGCGGACCGTTGTCTGCGCCGAAGCTGGCGCAAGCCAGGA
This sequence comes from Stenotrophomonas sp. CFBP 13724, assembly GCF_014841975.1. Lineage (NCBI taxonomy): Bacteria > Pseudomonadati > Pseudomonadota > Gammaproteobacteria > Lysobacterales > Lysobacteraceae > Stenotrophomonas > Stenotrophomonas sp. CFBP 13724. Next base: position 550,362 of record NZ_JACYUW010000001.1, on the reverse strand, counting down.
CAGTCCAGCCACCAACGCGCAGCTCCAGAGCGCTACCGAACTGACCCCGAGCCTACTGGTTGCAGCCGCCGCAATGTGCGCGAACGCACCGGCGACGCGTCTCCCGAACGCAGTCATCTTTCCCATCCATGAAAGAACCTTGAAGCAAGGCTTTGCCTTCATAGCACACGTCGCATGTGCTCCGGAAGGGAGGATGCCGGTGAGCGTCCGGGAAGCCGACTTACGTTGGAGAGGTCGGCAACTGACTGCCGCCGACCATAGGTCGGCGCCACCGCAAACAAACAAAAAGCCCCGACCAAGGCCAGAGCTTTTCGTACAACTGGTGCCGGAAATAGGAATCGAACCTACGACCTACGCATTACGAATGCGCCGCTCTACCAACTGAGCTATTCCGGCTGAGCAGGCAATTCTAGGGGCTGGGGAACAGCCGGTCAATCACCGGACCGGGGCAGCATGCAGCAGCGGCGATAGATCGCTTCCGCCTGCTCGGCGGCCATCCGCTGCTGGTCCAGGGAGAGGGCCTGGCGGGACTGGGCCAGCAGCGCATCGGACCAGAAAGTGGGGCTCAGCCGTTGCAGTACCTGCCCATAGGCGTAAGCCGCGACCGGATCCTTGACGGTCCGGTAACCACTTTCATGAACGCTCTGCAGGCCTGACAGCGCCTCCACGTTGCCACCGTCCGCCAGCGCATGCAGGTAGCGCAGGGAGGTCTCACGCCAGGCCAGCACGTCCTCCTCGCGCTCAGCCAGTTCCGCTGCCGACGACGCGCCCACCGCCGTCCGCACGTCGATCGCGTAGAGCAGCTGCGCCTCCACCGAGCCCTGCTCGGCCGCGCGCGCCAGCCATGGCGCCCGGTAGAGCGCGGGGTCCTGGCTCAGGGCGACGCACTCGCCCAGGCGCACCTCCAGCTTGCTCAGGAAGTCCGGATCGGGTCGCATGCCAGCGCGCCGCATGGCCTGCCAGCTCGCTTCGGGTTCCCCGGAGATCAGATTCCTGCAGTCACGCACCGCGAGCTCGATTTCATACGTGGCGAGACCGTCACCCGCGTCCGAGCGGGGCTTCAGCGCGAGCACCTGTTGCTTCGCGTCCCCGGCCGCCCGCCATGCCGGGGGGCGGTGGATGCTGTAGGCCTTCGCACCCACCTGCTGCAGCATGGCTGGATCGTAGGCGGAGGATCCGGGGCGGCCTGAAGGCTGCCGGGGCGTGAGCCGTGCGACGGGCATTGCGCTGCCTGCAACACCGCCGACAAGCTCCGCTTCAACAGCCGACACCGTCCCGGGCTGCGCATCGCCACGCCAGAACAAGAGCGCACCGCCGATTGCCACTACAACTACTACGCATCCTGCGATTACCGCTGTCCTTCTCATCGGGTCCCGTGCTCCTGCTGTGTCGTCCTTATAGTGCCCTCAAACGTCACCGGCTGCGCGTGCCCCCAACGCCACTCCCGACAAGGCCCTGACACCCCTGTAGTACGCTGCCCTCCCCTGTACTCCCCTCACATGGCCGTGAAAAATCCACTCTGGTTCTGGGGCGCATTCCTGCTGTTCTTCGCGCTGATGTTCGCCGTCGGCTTGCCCGTGATGATGTACGGCCAGGTCAGTTACCCCGTGCCGCTGGACGCCCGCGTCGCGCCGGGGTGGGCGCTGACGATGCTGGCCGTCTCCATGGGCCTGTGGCTGGGCCTGCTTTACGTCTACGTGGACACCCTCGTGCTTGCCGGAGTCCGCTCGGTGCGCCGGATGCACGACATCCTGACCCGCGGTGAGCCGCGCAACGCACTTATCGAACAGGTGGTCAGCCTGCCGGGCAGCGTCGACGGTTTCCCGCAGTTGCGGCTGCGCCTGGCCTTCGACAATCTATCCGGCACGCCCATCACCGATGAACTCGTGCTGGTGGACAGCAAGCCGATGCAGCGGCGCTACGAGGTCGGCCGCACGCTGCCCGCCCGCTTGAGCCGCTCGCCCGGCCCCTATCCCAACATGTCCCTGGAAGGCGGCACGCCGGAGATCAACCACAACACGTTATGGCTGCGCGTTTCGATCGGCGTGTTGTTCGTGGCAGTGGTCGCGAGTGCGTACGGCGTGGCGTGGCAGCTGCAGAACGACGGACTGGGCTGGACGTTTCTCAGCCTCGGGCATCCGCTGCTGATCTGTCCGCTGGTGCTGTGGGTGTTCGTGGTTGGCATACGACTGTTGATGCGCCGGCTGCAGGCGGATGCAGCGGGCAACGCGCTGAAGTATCGGGGCGTGGGCACCGTCGCCATCATCGACGACGTGCGCCAGACCGGTGCGTTCTTCAACGAACAGCCGCAGGTGGAGTTCCAGCTGCGGTTTACCGATGTGGCCGGACAGCCGCAGCGCGCGGTGATCCGGCGCTACGTGCCGTTGCTTGATCTGGCGACGATTCCGCGGGAGACGATGCAGATTATTTACGATCCCGGGAATCCGTCGCGTGTGCAGATGGATCAGGATGCTGCTCGCCGAGCATAGCGATGCCGGCCGTCCTGGCCGGCCCCCTCCGGGCCGTCGCAGGCGACGTTGGCAGCGGCTCCTGCCGCTGCCTTCGGCGCTACCGGGGCAGGCTGAGCCTCAACGCTGAGGTCAGCGCGCCTTCCACAGCGCGGACAACCCATCGCGCGTGCCGGCAATCCGTTCCAGCGCGGGGTACTGCGCGCCGCCGTGGTAATCGATGCTGATCGGCATTACCCGGTCGAAGTGCTTCACCAGCAGGGTGATCGGCGCTTTGCTGTCCCTGGAGCCGGCCACGACCTCCTTCAGCCGCTCGCTCTTGTACTCGCGTCCGTCCACGGCGATCACGGACATGCCCGGTGCAAGACCGGCGTTGAAGGCCGGGCTGTCCCACACCACGTCACCCACCACGCCGGCATCGGTCACGGTGGCCCCGATGGAATAGGTCAGCAGCGCGGCCTTGGCGCGGGTTTCCTGCGCCTTGAAGGCCTCGTTCGGGGTATCGCGGTAGGCCAGCTTCCAGCCTGCCATTTCCAGCCCGCCGATCAGCGATCCATGGCCATCCAGGCGCTCGCGCAGGAAGCCGGCCCAGTCCGCCGGGGCGATGGTGTTCAACGTGGCCACCACGTCATCGAAGGTGTACGGATTGACGTCCCACGCGCCGTTGTCCATGCCGAAGAAGACCTTGGCGAAGTCATCCAGGCCACGCTTGCCACCGCTCAGCGCGCGCAGCTTGCCCTCCACTTCCAGCCACAGCATCTGCCCGCCGGAATAGTAGTCTTCGCTCATCTGGTAGTTGCGGTACGCCAGACCACGGCGCTGGGCGATGGTCGGGTCGTTGGTGGTGTCCTGCAGCGGCCGCCAGGCCAGTCCGGGACGCCCGCGATCGAACGTCGCCGCCACGTTGGCGAGCATGTCACGCGCCTGGTCGGTGCTCCACAATCCGGAGCGCGCGGCCAGCACCTGGCCCCAGAACTGGGTCTGCCCTTCGTACACCCACAGCAGGCTGTCGCCCATCGGCACGTTGAAGTTGGCGGTTGCCAGGTCGGCGCCGCGGCGGTACTTGCCGTTCCAGGAATGGTTGTACTCGTGCGGCAGCAGATCGCGCGCCCACCAGTTCTTGTCCCACTCGGTGAAATAGCCCACATCGCCGCTGTTTTCGCTGGAACGGTGGTGCTCCAGCCCGATGCCGCCCAGCTTGTCGGTCAGGGCCAGCAGGAAGTCGTAATGATCGAAATGGCGTGCGCCGTACAGCTTGTCCATCTGCTGCACCAGCGCGCGGTGCGCCTTCAGTTGCTCCGCGCTGGCCTTCAGCGATTTGGCATCGTCGGCGAACACGTTCAGGTGCACCGGCTGCTTCGCGCCGGGATCCAGATCGAAGCGCTGGAAGTGCTCGCCGGCAAACAACGGCGAATCCACCAGGTGCTCATAGCTGATCGGCTTGAATACCACGGTGTCGCCGTCGCGGCGCTCGGTTTCCAGCGCGGTCGCATAGGACCAGCCGGCCGGCAGGGTCACGCTGGCCTGCGCCTGCAGCCCTCCGGCATCCACGCCGCTGGGATACAGCGAACTGGCGTTCCACTGCAGGTTGAGCATTTCCGGGGTCATCACCACGCGGCCCTGGCTCCCGCCCTGCGAAGACAGGTAATTGAAGCGCGCCACCACTTCGGTGGCGCCCTGCGGCACGTCCACCTTGAAGGCATACACGTTGAACTGGTCACGCTCCCACTTCAGCGGCGTGCCATTGGCGGTGACCTGCAGGCCGGCCAGTTTGTCGATCGGGCCACTGGGCGAATGGTTGCCCGGCAACCACTGCGGGTACAGCAGGGTCAGCGGGCCCGGCGTGGCCGGCACCGTGGCGGTGACCTTGAAGATGCGCCGGTCCAGGTCACGTGCGTCGACGTTGATGCGCAGCGTGCCGGGCCAGGCACTGCCGACCGGTGGCGGTGTCTGCGCGAGTGCCGGCGTTGTCGTCAACGAGAGCAGGACGGACAGCGCCAGGGCACGGGTTTTCATCGGCAGTTCCAGCAGAAGGGGAACCTTGATCCTAGGCCCACGGCAACGCCCTGCCCCATGGCCAAAGGTCACGGATCGGCCGGTGGCCGGATTGGGCAAAGTCGGGTGTGCGCCGCCCGGAACGTCAAACGCAAAGGCGGCCGCTTCGCTCGCCGACCATGGGTCGGCGCTACCACACCCTGCCGGTCAGACGCCCCGGTAGCGCCGAGCCGTGCTCGGCGAGCGCGCAGCGCGGCGCCTTCAAAACGCGGTGGTCAGTCGACCAGCCGCAGCCGCAGTTCCTTCGGCAGGGCGAAGACCATCGATTCGGGTTCGCCTTCCAGCTCGCCGATGCCGTCGGCACCGAGTTCGCGCAGGCGGGCCAGCACGCCGTCCACCAGCACCTGCGGCGCGGATGCACCAGCGGTGACGCCGATGTGCTGCTTGCCGATCACCCACGCGGGGTCGATCTCGTGCGCGCCGTCGATCAGGTACGACTCCACGCCTTCACGGCGAGCCAGTTCGCTCAGCCGGTTGGAATTGGAGCTGTTCGGCGAGCCCACCACCAGCACCAGGTCGCAGCGCTTGGCCAGGTCGCGCACGGCGTCCTGGCGGTTCTGCGTGGCGTAGCAGATGTCGTCGTTCTTTGGCCCCTGCATGGCGGGGAACTTGGCACGCAGCGCATCGATGATGCCGCGCGTGTCATCCACCGACAGCGTGGTCTGGGTGGTGTAGGCGAAGTTTTCCGGCTGGTCGAGCACCAGCGAGGCCACCTGCTCCACGTCTTCCACCAGGTAGATCTTTCCGGTGCCGGCTTCCTGGTTCCACTGGCCCATGGTGCCTTCCACTTCGGGGTGGCCGGCATGGCCGATCAACACCACGTCGCGGCCGGCGCGGCAGTGGCGCGCCACTTCGAAATGCACCTTCGTCACCAGCGGACAGGTGGCGTCGAACACTTTCAGGCCACGGCGATCGGCTTCCTGGCGCACTGCCTGGGATACGCCGTGCGCACTGAAGATGACCGTGTTGTTGTCCGGTACTTCGTCCAGTTCCTCGACGAAGATGGCGCCACGCTGCTTCAGGTCGTCGACCACGAAACGGTTGTGCACCACTTCATGGCGCACGTAGATGGGGGCGCCGAGCGTTTCGATCGCGCGCTTCACGATCTCGATCGCACGATCGACACCGGCACAGAAACCACGCGGATTGGCGAGCAGGACATCCATCTTCAACGTCTCCCGGCGTCGGCCGGCTTGGGGGGGTTACGGGGTCGTATTATCCGCTTTTTTGGACGACTTGCCCTCGAACAGGCCGAACACCGCGATACCGACGGCGCCCACCACGATCGCCGCATCGGCGATGTTGAACGAGGGCCAGTAGTGGTCACCCACGTACCACTGGATGAAATCCACCACATGGCCGTGCACCTGGCGGTCGATCACGTTGCCGATGGCCCCGCCGATCACCAGCGCGAACGGCAGCGCGCTGCGCCAGTTGCTGCGGGCGGTGCCATACAGCCACCACGCCATCAGGCCACTGATGCCGATCGCCAGCACGGTGAAGAAGTACTTCTGCCAGCCACCGGCATCACTGAGGAAGCTGAACGCCGCCCCGGTGTTGTAGGTGCGGAACCAGTTCCAGAAGCCCTCGATGACCGGCACCGGCTCGTATTCGGGCAGGCTGGACAGCACCCAGGCCTTGCTCCACTGGTCCAGGATGATGACCACCACCGACAGGACCAGCCAGATCAGCGCGTTCGGACGCGGACGGACGGCGGTCATCAGAACCACCGCCGATCTTCGCCGGCACCGTCGATGTTGTCGGCGCAGCGGCCGCAGATCTCAGGATGCTCGGCCACGCTGCCCACGTCGGCACGGAAGTGCCAGCAGCGCACGCACTTGGTCTTGCTGGTCGGCTGGGCACTGACGAACACTTCGTCGGTGGTCGCCGGGCGCACCTGCACGTCACCGCTGATCAGCAGGAAGCGCAGTTCCTCGGCCAGCGGCTGCCAGCGTGCGGCCTGCTCATCGCTGGCGGCGACGGTGATCTCCGCTTCCAGCGCGGCACCGATGGCACCGTTGGCGCGCATCGGCTCCAGCACCTTGGACACCTGTTCGCGCAGGGCCAGCAGCTGGTCGAAATCGGCGGCGGAAAGCTCTGCATCGGCCGGCAACGGCGCCAGGCCGTCATACCAGGTATCGAACAGCACGTGTGCGCTGCGCTCGCCCGGCAGGTAGCCCCACAGCTCGTCGGAGGTGAAGGTCAGGATCGGGGCGATCCAGCGGGTGAACGCTTCGGCGATGTGGTACATCGCGCTCTGCGCCGAACGCCGCCCGCGCGAGTCCTCGCCCATGGTGTACAGGCGGTCCTTGGTCACGTCCAGGTACAGCGAGCCCAGGTCCACGCTGCAGAAATTCAGCAGCAACTGCACGATCTCGGCCATGTCGTAGCTTTCGTACGCCGCCTTGATCTTTTCCTGCAGCTCGAATGCGCGGTGCACGATCCAGCGGTCCAGCGCGACCATGTCGTTGAGCGGGCGCAGGTGCACGGCCGGATCGAAACCGTCCAGGTTGGCCAGCAGGAAGCGTGCGGTGTTGCGCAGCCGGCGGTAGGCATCGGCGTTGCGCTTGAGGATCTCCTGCGACAGCGACATTTCATTGCTGTAGTCGGCCGAAGCAATCCACAGGCGCAGGATGTCCGCGCCGAGGGTCTTCATGATGTCCTGCGGTTCGATGCCGTTGCCCAGCGACTTGGACATCTTGCGGCCGTGCTCGTCCACGGTGAAACCGTGGGTGAGGCACTGCTTGTACGGCGCATGGCGGTCGATCGCCACGCCGGTCAGCAGCGAGGACTGGAACCAGCCGCGGTGCTGGTCGGAACCTTCCAGGTACAGGTCGGCTGGCTTGCCGAAGCCACGCGCCAGCAGCACGCCTTCGTGGGTGACGCCGGAATCGAACCAGACATCCAGGATATCGGTGACTTTTTCATAATCGGCCGCTTCGGCGCCCAGCAGTTCGGCGGCGTCCAGCGAGTACCAGACGTCGATGCCGTCCACCTGCACGCGATCGGCCACGGCCTGCATCAGCTCCACGCTGCGCGGGTGCATTTCACCGGTGATGCGGTGGGTGAACAGTGCGATCGGCACGCCCCAGGTGCGCTGGCGGCTGATGCACCAGTCCGGCCGGCCATCGACCATGCTCTGGATGCGCGCCTTGCCCCACGCCGGGAACCAGCCCACGTTGTCGATGGCGTTCAGCGCGTCTTCGCGCAGCTTCGCCTTCTCCATGGAGATGAACCACTGCGGGGTGGCACGGAACACCACCGGCTTCTTGTGGCGCCAGCAATGCGGGTAGCTGTGGGTGATCTCGGCGAAGGCCAGCAGTGCGCCGGACGCGCGCAGCACCTCCACGATCAGCGGCTGCGCCTTCCACAGGTGCACCCCGGCGAGCACGACATCGCCGGCCGGCGGTGTCGACGGCAGGTACACGCCCGCACCGTCGATCGGATTGATTTCGCCGGCGTGGTAGCGCTCCAGCAGGCCGTACTGCTGGCTGACCGCGTAATCTTCCTGGCCGTGGCCGGGCGCGGTATGCACCGCACCGGTACCGTCTTCGTCGGACACGTGGGCGCCGTTGAGCAGCGGGATATCGCGCTGCGGATAGAACGGGTGGGCCAGCAGCAGGTTTTCCAGCGCCGCGCCGTTGGCATGGCCGTGGCTGACCACGTCCTGCACGCCGTAACGTGCCAGCGAACGACCGGCCAGCGCGGTGGCCAGCACCAGCCAGCGACGGCCGCCGTTGTGCGCCGGGCCTTCCACCAGCGAGTATTCGATGGCCGCACCCAGCGACACCGCCAGCGATGCCGGCAGGGTCCACGGGGTGGTGGTCCAGATCGGCACCGCCACTTCCACGCCTTCGGGCAGGTCCACGCCGAAGGCCGCGGCCAGCGCCTTGGAATCACGCGCCGTATAGGCCACGTCCACCGTCGGGGAGACCTTGTCCTGGTATTCGATTTCCGCTTCGGCCAACGCCGAACCACAGTCGAAGCACCAGTGCACCGGCTTGGCACCGCGGATCACGTGGCCATTGGCCACGATCTTGGAGAGCGCGCGGATCTCGTTGGCTTCGAATTCGAAGCTCAGCGTCTTGTACGGGTTGTCCCAGTCGCCGGTCACGCCCAGGCGCTTGAAGTCGGCGCGTTGGATCTCGATCTGCTCCTCGGCGAACTCACGGCACTTCTGCCGGAATTCGACCGCATCGAGCTTCACCCCGACCTTGCCCCACTTCTTTTCGACCGCGATCTCGATCGGCAGGCCGTGGCAGTCCCAGCCCGGCACGTAGGGCGCATCGAAGCCGGCCAGGTAGCGCGACTTGACGATGATGTCCTTGAGGATCTTGTTGACCGCATGGCCCAGGTGGATGCGGCCGTTGGCGTAGGGCGGGCCGTCATGCAGTACGAACAGCGGGCGGCCGGCGGCGTTCTCGCGCAGCTGCGCGTAGAGCCCCTGCTCTTCCCAGCGCGCCAGGATGCCCGGCTCGCGCTTGGGCAGGTCGCCGCGCATCGGGAATTCGGTGGCCGGCAGATGGAGGGTGGCTTTGTAGTCCTGGCTCACGCAGTGGCTCGCAATCTATGTTCGGAAAGGATGGCGCGCGCCTGTTCGGCATCGCGGTGCATCTGGTCGGTCAGCGCCGCCAGATCATTGAACTTTTCTTCGTCGCGCAGCTTTGCCACGAACTCGACGTCGATGTGTCGACCGTACAGGTCGCCCTGGAAATCGAAAAGGTGGGCTTCCAGCAGCGGCTCCACGCCGTCTACGGTGGGACGGGTGCCGAAGCTGGATACCGACGGCCACGGCTGCTCGAAAACGCCGTGCACCAAGGTGGCATAGATGCCCGACAGCGCCGGCGTCTTCGGGAAACGCAGGTTGGCGGTGGGATAGCCCAGCGTACGGCCCAGCTGGCGCCCGCGCACCACCCGTCCGCTGATCGCGTAGGGACGCCCCAGCAGGTCGCTGGCGTGGTCGAAATCACCGGCCAGCAGCAGCTGGCGGATGCGGGTGCTGGAGATGCGCTCGCCACGCAGATGGACCGGCTCGATCTCATTGGCCTGGAACCCGAACTCGGCGCCCATCTGTTGCAGCAACGCCAGGTTGCCGCGCCGACGGTTGCCGAACTGGAATTCCGGACCGATCCACACTTCACGCGCGCTCAGCCGCTGCACCAGCAGGCGCCGTACGAAATCTTCGGCCTGCATGGCGGCCATGCGCGCATCGAAACGCAGCAGGCCGATGGCATCCACGCCGAGTTCGCGCAGCATCTCCACCTTGCCGCGCGCCAGCGTCAGCCGCGGTGGCGGCGTGCCCTGGGCGAAGAATTCGCGTGGCAACGGCTCGAAGGCCACGGCCACGGCCGACACGCCCAGCGCGCGGGCACGGGCGACGGCGTGGCGCACCAGCGCCCGGTGGCCCAGGTGCAGGCCGTCGAAGGCACCAATGCAGACCACGCTTCCGTGCGGGAACAACGCCCCGCCCTCAACGCTTCGAAACAACCTGCTCATCAACTCCGCTCGCGGCCGGCACGGGCCGCTGGATCAACTGTGGTAACCATGAAGTATAGCCGTGGTGGCCATGGATCAATGCCCACGCAGGTCGCGCGGACGCAGGCCCAACGCCACCTGCACCAGCAGGTAGGTCGCCCCGCCCGCCCCGACCAGCAGCGACAGCGCGCCGATCCGCTGCCACAGGCCCATCGGCGAGAACGCCGGCAGCCAGTACAGCAGGGCCAGCAGCACGCCCACCATCGCCACGCACGACACCGCCAGGCGGACCAGGAAACGCGACCAACCGGGGCGGCGCTCATACACGTCGGTCTTGCCAAGCCAGTACCAGAGCAGCCCGAGGTTCAGGTAGCTGGACAGCGCACTGGCGATGCCGAGCGCCAGGTGCAGGCCCGGCTGCTGCCCCAGCGCCTGCATGACACCCTGCGCGCGCAGCTCCGCCGGCACCATCACCTGATACAGCACGGCCAGCAGGGCGAAGTTGAACACCATGTTGGCCACCAGCGCGGCGATGCCGGCGCGCACCGGGGTGCGGGTGTCCTGGCGGGCGTAGAAGGCCGGCAGCACGATCTTCAGGAGGGCGAAGGCCGGGAGCCCGAAGCTCAGTCCATACACGGCCAGCGCGGTCATGCGGGTATCGAACGCGCTGAACTGGCCGTGCTGGAAGATCGTGGCGATCAACGGTTCGGCCAGCAGCAGCAGCCCCAGCATGGCCGGGATGGAGATCAGCAGGGTCATCCGTAGGCCCCAGTCCAGCGCATTGGAGAAGCCCGCGCGGTCGGTGCCGACGTGGTGGCGGGCCAGCGCCGGCAGGATCACCGTGCCCAGCGCCACCCCGAACACGCCCAGCGGCAGCTCCAGGAAGCGGTCAGCCAGGGACAACCAGGACTGCGAACCATCGGTCAGCTTGGCGGCGATGACGGTATCGAGCAGCAGGTTGATCTGCGCCACCGACGAGCCGAACAGGGTCGGGATCATCAGCGTCATCACCTTGCGCACGCCCGGGTGGTTCCAGCCCCAGCGCGGCAGGGTCAGCAGGTTGATGCCCTTCAGCGAGGGCAACTGGAACAGCAGCTGCAGCATGCCGGCCACCAGCACCGACCAGCCCAGCGCCAGGATCGGCACGTCCATGCGCGGGGCCAGCCACAGGGCGCCACCGATCATGCACAGGTTGAGGATGACCGGGGTCAGCGCCGGCATCGCGAACTTCTGGAAGCTGTTCAGCGCCCCGCCCGCCAGCGCGGTCAGCGAGACGAAGAACAGGAACGGGAAGGTCAGCCGGAACAGGTCGACCAGCAGGCCCTGCTTGGCCGGATCGGTGGTGGCGCCGCTGGCGAACAGATTGGCCAGCTGCGGCGCGAAGATCAGCGCCAGCGCCGTCACCACCATCAATACGCCGGCGAGCGTCCCGGCCACCCGCGCCATCAGGTCGCGCAGCTCCTCGTGGCTGCGGGTCTCCTTCACTTCGGTGAACACCGGCACGAAGGCGGTGGCAAAAGAGCCCTCGGCGAACAACCGGCGCAGGAAATTAGGTACCCTGAAGGCGACCCAGAACGCGTCCGTCGTGGCGTTCGTACCAAAAGTCGTGGTGATGACGGTGTCCCGTACGAGCCCCAACACCCGCGAAACCATTGTCATGCTGCTGAACGACAGCAGGCCCCGCAGCATCTTGGGTGAACTCACTCAAACATCCTCTTGACAATCGACTTGACGTACATTTCTCGAGTCATCATACTAGCTAGCTTGCTGTTCCCATAACACCGATTTTTCAGGAAACCACCACCGTGGCCAATATCAAGTCCGCCAAGAAGCGCGCCAAGCAGACCGTCGTGCGCAACGCGCGCAACGTGGCTCAGCGCTCGATGCTGCGCACCGCTGTCAAGAAAGTGATCAAGGCTCTGGATAACAACGATGCAGCCGGCGCCGAAGCCGCTTTCACCGTTGCCCAGCCGATCCTCGATCGTTTCAGCGCGCGTGGTCTGATCCACAAGAACAAGGCTGCTCGCCACAAGAGCCGCCTGACCGCCCGCATCAAGGCCCTCAAGGCCGCCTGATCAGGCGAAGTCGCCCGCGCCCCCAGGGCGTTGGCTGCTACTTGAAACCCGGCTCCGGCCGGGTTTTTTGTTGCCTGCGATTTGGGCCGGCGAACGGCGAAGCCCCTCGTGGTGGTCGCTGGAAGCGGCTCATTGGGTTGGGCAGGACGGTGGGGCTGGTCGGGGGACGGCAAAAACTGCATCCATGCGGGCCTCGTTTCGCGGCGTCCCTGCCGCTCAACGCCCCCGCCCAGCCCCACCGCCCGGCCCTGCCGGAATTCTGCGGCGGCCCACCACGGAAAAGAAAAAGAAAAGCAGGTCGGTAGCGCCGACCCATGGTCGGCGGAATGCTTCCGCCAACGGCCCGCTGCGCTCGCCGACCATGGGTCGGCGCCACCGCTTTTCATTTTTCATTACGTGGCGGGCCACGCGCGCAGACTGTCAGGGCCGGGCGGGAGGGGTTGGTGGGGGCGTTAAAGCCGCATGGATGCGGCGCCGAGCCTCCACGGACGGATTCACGGCGTCCCCCACCAACCCCTCCCGCGCGGCCCAACCCAGAACCCCGGCACCCAGCGACCCACCACGAGGGGCTCCGCCGTTCGCCGCCAACTCGCCGCCAACCAACAGCCACAAAAAAACCCGGCCGAAGCCGGGCTTTTCGCGCGATGCCAAACGAAGCCGATTACTCGCCAGCCGCGTGACGCGCCTGCAGTTCGTCTTCCTTCTGGCGATCAAAGAACGCCATGATCTTGCTCATCACCGGGAACGTCCCCTCACGACCCAGCGCCGACACCAGGAACCACGGCTCCTTCCAACCCAGGTCCGCAATGATCTGCTCGGCCGCTGCCTTGGCCTCGTCCTCGAACATCAGGTCGGCCTTGTTCAGCACCAGCCAGCGCGGCTTGTCGAGCAGCTCCGGATCATGCCGCTCCAGCTCACGCTCGATCGCACGCACCTGCTCCACCGGCGAGATTTCCACCCCGCCTTCCATCGGCGAGATGTCCACCAGATGCAGCAGCAGACGGGTGCGCTGCAGGTGGCGCAGGAACTGCGCACCCAGGCCGGCGCCATCGGCGGCACCTTCGATCAGCCCCGGAATATCGGCGATCACGAAGCTGCGGTAGTTCTCCACCTTCACCACACCCAGGTTCGGGTACAGCGTGGTGAACGGGTAATCGGCCACCTTCGGCGTCGCCGCCGACACCGCACGGATCAGCGTGCTCTTGCCGGCGTTCGGGAAGCCCAGCAGGCCGACGTCGGCCAGCAGCTTCAGCTCCAGCTTCAGCGAGCGCTCTTCACCCGGCTCGCCCGGCAGCGCCTGGCGCGGCGAGCGGTTGGTCGAGCTCTTGAAATGCATGTTGCCCAGGCCGCCGCGGCCGCCCTTGGCCACCAGCAGGCGATCGCCGTGCTGGGTCAGGTCACCGATCACTTCATCGGTGGCCACGTTGGTCACCGTGGTGCCAACCGGCACGGTGATGACCAGGTCTTCGCCGCCCTTGCCATAGGCCTGGCGGCCCATGCCGTTCTCGCCGCGCTGCGCCTTGAAGATGCGGTCATGGCGGAAATCGACCAGGGTGTTGAGGTTCTCGTCGGCGCGGATCCACACGCTGCCACCGCCGCCGCCATCGCCACCATCGGGGCCACCGAGCGGGATGAACTTCTCGCGACGGAAGCCGATACAGCCATTGCCGCCGTTGCCGGCGAACACTTCAATTTCTGCTTCGTCTACCAGTTTCATTTTTCGATGCCTGCGATGGGCGCGGCAGCCTGCCGTCGCCTTGGGATTCTACTGCCCCGGCGTCGCCAAGGCTCGGCCACCTGCGCGGTGGACCGGATGTACGTCGAAACTACCTGCTGCATCCAACGAAAAACCCCGCCGAAGCGGGGCTCTTCTGCAGCGCACCCATGACTGGCATGGGCGCCAGCCGCGCCTGGATCAGGCTTCGGCCGAAACCACGCTGACGGTGCGACGCTTCTTCGCACCCTTCACCGAGAACTCCACCTTGCCGTCCACGAGGGCGAACAGGGTGTGGTCACGGCCGAGGCCAACGCCGGTACCCGGGTGGAACTGGGTGCCGCGCTGACGCACGATGATGTTGCCGGCGTCGATGGCCTGGCCACCGAAGATCTTCACGCCGAGGTATTTCGGGTTGGAGTCGCGACCGTTGCGCGAAGAGCCTACGCCTTTTTTATGTGCCATGACCTATCTCCTTACTTGCTGCCACCGGCAATGCCGGTGATCTCGATTTCGGTGTAGTACTGACGGTGACCCTGGCGCTTCATGTGGTGCTTGCGGCGACGGAACTTGATGATCCGGACCTTGTCGGCACGACCCTGGGACAGGACGGTGGCAGTGACCGCAGCGCCGCTCAGGGCGTCGCCGATCTTGATGCCATCGCTGTCGCCGAGCAGCAGGATGTTGTCGAACTTGATCTCGCTGCCGACTTCGACTTCGAGCTTTTCCACGCGGAGCTTTTCGCCCTGCGCGACGCGGTATTGCTTACCGCCGGTGACCAGTACTGCGTACATGACCAGACTTCCTTTGTAGTTATTGTGGTCTATTGACTGCTGCCATCGAGGGCAGACAGGAGCGGAATTGTACCGGCACACCCGGCCCCGGTCAACCCTCCCCCACACCCCGCAAACCCAGGCGCGACAAGGCCTTCATCACCCTGTACGTCAGTCTCATGTGCTGCGACAGGCGGCTGGCATTGTCGCCCATTGCCCCCATCTGGTCTGCTCGGTAGGCTGCTTGATTGCCCTCCCCGACGCCCTTCCTGCTGGCCGGGCCCCAGCCCAAGCCCCCAACACCGGATCCCCCATGGCGATGGATTTCATCCGCATCCGCGGCGCGCGGACGCACAACCTCAAGAACATCGATCTCGATCTGCCGCGTGACAAGCTGATCGTGATTACCGGCCTGTCCGGCTCGGGCAAGTCCTCGCTGGCCTTCGACACCATCTACGCCGAGGGCCAACGCCGTTACGTGGAATCGCTGTCGGCCTATGCCCGCCAGTTCCTCAGCGTGATGGAAAAGCCGGACCTGGACCACATCGAAGGCCTGTCCCCGGCCATCTCGATCGAGCAGAAATCGACCTCGCACAACCCGCGGTCGACCGTCGGCACCATCACTGAAATCTACGACTACCTGCGCCTGCTGTATGCACGCGTGGGCACCCCGCGCTGCCCCGACCACGGCTATCCGCTGGAGGCGCAGACCGTCAGCCAGATGGTCGACCACGTGCTGACCCTGGACCCGGAACAGCGCTACATGCTGCTGGCACCGGTGATCCGCGACCGCAAGGGCGAACATGCCCAGGTGTTCGACCAGATGCGCGCGCAGGGCTATGTGCGCGTGCGCGTGGATGGCGTGCTGTATGAAATCGATGAGGTGCCGCCGCTGGCGCTGCGCCAGAAGCACACCATCGAAGCAGTCATCGACCGCTTCCGCCCGCGCGAGGACATCAAGCAGCGCCTGGCCGAGAGTTTCGAAACCGCACTGAAGCTGGGCGACGGCATGGTGTCGGTGCAGTCGCTGGACAACCCTGAGACCGCGCCGGCGCTGTTTTCCTCCAAGTACTCCTGCCCGGTCTGCGATTACTCGCTGCCGGAGCTGGAACCGCGCCTGTTCTCGTTCAATGCGCCGATGGGCGCCTGCCCCGGCTGCGATGGCCTGGGCATGGCCGAGTTCTTCGATCCCTCGCGCGTGGTCGTGCATCCCGAGCTGCCGTTGTCGGCCGGTGCGGTGCGCGGCTGGGACCGTCGCAATGCCTATTATTTCCAGCTGATCGCCTCGCTGGCCAAGCACTACAAGTTCGACGTGGACGCGGCCTGGAACACCCTGCCGGCCAGCGTACAGAAGGCCGTGCTGTACGGCAGCGGCGATGAAACCATCAGCTTCACCTACTTCACCGAAGCCGGTGGGCGCACCCAGCGCAAGCACCGCTTCGAAGGCATCATTCCCAACCTGGAACGCCGCTACAAGGAAACCGAATCGGCGGCGGTGCAGGAAGAGCTGGGCAAGTACATCAGCGAACAGAGCTGCCCGGAGTGCAAGGGCGCGCGCCTGAACCGCGCCGCGCGCAACGTGTTCGTGGCCGACCGCCCGCTGCCGGACCTGGTGGTGATGCCGATCGACGAAGCACTGAAATTCTTCAGCACGCTGAGCCTGCCCGGCTGGCGTGGCGAGATCGCCAGCAAGATCGTCAAGGAGATCGGCGAACGACTGGGCTTCCTGGTCGACGTGGGCCTGGATTACCTCAGCCTGGAGCGCAAGGCCGATACGCTGTCCGGCGGCGAAGCCCAGCGCATCCGCCTGGCCTCGCAGATCGGCGCCGGTCTGGTCGGCGTGATGTACGTGCTGGATGAGCCGTCCATCGGCCTGCACCAGCGCGACAACGAGCGTCTGCTCGGCACCCTCACCCGCCTGCGCGACCTCGGCAACACGGTGATCGTGGTGGAGCATGATGAAGATGCGATCCGCCTGGCCGACTACGTGCTCGATATTGGTCCGGGTGCAGGCGTGCATGGCGGTGAGATCGTCGGCCAGGGCAGCCTGCAGGACATCCTGGACGCGCCGCGCTCGCTGACCGGCCAGTACCTGTCGGGCAAGCGTGCGATCGAGATCCCGGCACGCCGGCACAAGCCGAACCCGAAGATGACCCTGCACCTGCGCGGGGCCAGCGGCAACAACCTGAAGAACGTCGACCTGGCCATTCCAGCGGGCCTGATGACCTGCATCACCGGCGTGTCCGGTTCGGGCAAATCGACGCTGATCAACGACACGCTGTTCTCGCTGGCCGCCAACGAGATCAACGGCGCATCGCACGATATCGCCCCGTACAAGGAAATCGACGGGCTGGACCTGTTCGACAAGGTGGTGGACATCGACCAGTCGCCGATCGGTCGCACCCCGCGTTCGAACCCGGCCACCTACACAGGCCTGTTCACCCCCCTGCGCGAACTGTACGCCCAGGTGCCCGAAGCACGTGCGCGCGGCTATTCGCCGGGCCGCTTCAGCTTCAACGTGCGCGGCGGCCGCTGCGAAGCCTGCCAGGGCGATGGCCTGATCAAGGTGGAGATGCACTTCCTGCCGGACGTGTACGTGCCCTGCGATGTCTGCCATGGCAAGCGCTACAACCGTGAGACGCTGGAGATCCTGTACAAGGGCTACAACATCAACGACGTGCTGCAGATGACCGTCGAAGATGCACTGAAGCTGTTCGAGCCGGTGCCGAGCATCGCGCGCAAGCTGGAAACGCTGGTCGACGTGGGCCTGAGCTACATCAAGCTGGGCCAGAGCGCGACCACGCTGTCCGGCGGTGAAGCGCAGCGCGTGAAGCTGTCCAAGGAGCTGTCGCGCCGCGATACCGGGCGCACGCTGTACATCCTGGACGAGCCGACCACCGGCCTGCATTTCCATGACATCGAAGCGCTGCTGGGCGTACTGCACAAGCTGCGCGACGAAGGCAACACGGTGGTGGTGATCGAGCACAACCTGGACGTCATCAAGACCGCCGACTGGATCGTCGACCTCGGTCCGGAAGGTGGCCATCGCGGTGGCACCATCCTGGTCACCGGCACCCCGGAAGACGTGGCGGCCTGCCCGACCTCCTACACCGGCCAGTTCCTGGCCAAGATGCTGCCCTCGGTCAGCGCGCGCCCGGACAAGCCGGCAGCGGTGGCCAACAAGCCTGATGCGCGTCCGCCGCGCAAGGTGAAGCCGGAGCCGAAGAAGAAGGCCGCCGCGGCCAAGAGCACCGGCGCTCCCAGCAAATCCACCACGACCAAGACCACCGCTACGCGCAAGAAGAAGGACGCCTGATGAGCACCGAGCACAAGATCCTCGCCCGCATCCCGATCAGCGTGCGCTGGCGCGACATGGACAGCATGGGCCACGTCAACAACGCCAAGTACATTTCCTATCTGGAAGAAGCGCGCGTGCGCTGGATGCTGGGCGTGGAAGGCGTGGCGATGACCGACCGCATTGCCCCGGTGGTGGCCGCCACCAACGTCAATTACCGGCTGCCGATCGTGTGGCCCAACGACATCCTGGTGGAACTGTTCGTGGAACGGCTGGGCAACAGCAGCGTCACCATCGGCCACCGCATCGTTGACCAGCAGGACGAATCACGCCTGTATTCGGACGGCAACGTAGTGGTGGTGTGGATGGACACCCAGACCGGCAAGAGCGCCCCGCTTCCCGACGCCGTACGCAACGCCTCCACCTGAGGTAGTGACGGCCGCTGGCCGTCATGCGCCTGCACTGCCGCTGCGCTCGCCGAGCATGGCTCGGCGCTACCGGTCCCGACGGGTAGAGACGGCCGCTGGCCGTCATCAGCGTCCGGTGGCGCGCACCTGCAGCGTCGCGGCCGCTTCACCGCCGCCTTCCAGCTGCAGCACCAGCGGCACTGCCTGCCCGTCCTTCAGCGCGGCCTTGCCCTGCATCAGCATCAGGTGCTTGCCACCGGGCTTGAGCTCCACCGTCGCACCGGCCGGCAACGCCAGATGGTGCAGGTGCTGCATGCGGCTGACGTCGCCCTGCAGCGTGGTTTCATGCAATGACACTTCCCCGAAGGCCACGCTGCGCGCGCCGATGATCGTCACGGCAGTGGCGCAGGTGTTGTGGATCGTGCCGTAGCCGGCGGTCATCTTCATCGCCGCGCTAGGCGGCAACCGCGCCCATCCGTCTTTCAACTGCAGGCACTCCACCGGCGCGGCCAGCGCCACTCCCGATGCTGCCACTGCACACAACGCGAACAGTACGCCAACGCATGGTTTGGTTATCATCGGACCACGTTCCCTCCCGGCAAGAG
Organism: Stenotrophomonas sp. CFBP 13724; assembly: GCF_014841975.1. NCBI lineage: Bacteria > Pseudomonadati > Pseudomonadota > Gammaproteobacteria > Lysobacterales > Lysobacteraceae > Stenotrophomonas > Stenotrophomonas sp. CFBP 13724. The sequence continues at coordinate 531,495 of NZ_JACYUW010000001.1, read as the reverse complement.
ATCGCAGCATGACCACGCTCATCGAGGTGTACAACCATGGACCGATCCGCGAACTGCGCCTGGCGCGGCCGCCGGTCAATGCGCTGGACACCGACCTCTGCCGGCAGTTGATCCACGCCGTCGAACAGGCCATGGCCGAAGACGTGCACGGACTGGTGGTGTCGGGCAACGAACGGGTATTCACCGGCGGCATGGACGTGCCCCACCTGCTGTCGCATGGGGACGATCAGCACGCCCTGCTGGACAGCTGGAACGCCTTCTTCGGCGCGGTACGCACGCTGGCCGAAAGCCGCATCCCGGTGGTTGCCGCACTGACCGGGCACGCCCCGGCCGGCGGCTGCGTGCTGGCCCTGTGCTGCGACTACCGGGTGATGGCGCGCAGTACCGATCCGGCGCAGCCGTTCGCCATCGGCCTGAATGAAGTGCAGGTGGGCCTGGTGGCACCGGAGGGCATCCAGCGCCTGCTGCGCCGCGCCGTGGGCATGCACCGCGCCGGGATCCTGCTGACCACCGCCGCCATGGTGCCGGCCGAGCAGGCCCTGCAGATCGGCCTGGTCGATGAGCTGGCAGACGGCGATCTGGTCGTAGCGCGCGCAGTGGCCTGGCTGCAGCGGCTGCTGAAGATGCCACGCCAGCCGATGCTGTTGACCCGCGCGATCGCCCGCCAGGACCTGCATGAAGCCCTGCACCCGGACCTGATCCGCCTGGATCGCTTCGTCGAAGCCTGGTATGCGCCGGATGCGCAGCAGGCACTGCAGGCGCTGGTGGCCCGGCTCGGCAAGGGCTGAGCCACCGGGCAACCGCCGGCAGCACCTGCCGGGGGCTGCTGAACGGCCGCCCGGCTATAATCACCGCCTGTTCCGACACCGGCCGTCCCCCTTGAACGACACGCACGAACCCGTCGTCTCCGAATTGATCGACCTGCTCACCCTGGAGCGGTTGGAAGACAACCTGTTCCGTGGCCAGAGCCGCGACATCGGCACCAAGTACGTGTTCGGCGGGCAGGTGCTGGGCCAGGCGCTGGCCGCCGCCCAGGCCACGGTGGAAAACGGGCGCCACGTGCATTCGCTGCACGCGTATTTCCTGCGTGCGGGCAATATCGACCATCCCATCGTCTACGACGTGGACCGCACCCGCGATGGCGGCAGTTTCTCGGTACGCCGGGTGACCGCGATCCAGCATGGCAAGGTGGTCTTCTTCTGCGCGGCTTCCTTCCAGCAGGAAGAAAGCGGCGCCGAGCACCAGCACAAGATGCCCGAAGTCCCGCAGCCGGAAGACCTGGAACCCAACCGTCCGCTGCCGCAGGACGTGCTGGACCGGCTGCCGATCAAGGTGCAGCGCTGGCTGTCGCGGGGTGGCCCGTTCGAGTTCCGCCACGTCTATCCGCGCGATGAACTCAACCCGCCCAAGCGCCCGCCCTACCACCAGGTCTGGTTCCGCCTGACCGAACCGGTCGGCGATGCACCGGAACTGCACCAGGCGCTGTTGGCCTACGCCTCGGATTTCCATCTGCTGGGCACGGCGACCTTCCCGCACGGCATCAGCTACTACCAGCCGCACGTGCAGATGGCATCGTTGGACCACGCGATCTGGTTCCACCGTCCGTTCCGCGCCGACGACTGGCTGCTGTATGCGCTGGACAGCCCGAGCGCGCAGGATTCGCGTGGGCTGGCACGTGGCCAGTTCTTCGACCGCCACGGTCGCCTCGTGGCAAGTACCGCGCAGGAAGGCTTGATCCGCGTGGTGCCTGACAGCGCCGCCGCTGCTGCCGTCCCGGCCAAGGACTGAGGAACGCGCCATGAGACAGATTTTCAGCAGCCAGCGCGTGGAAACCGTGGAAGGCGTGGCCGAACTGCTGCGCAGCCACGACATCGAAGTGCGCGTGACCGATGGGCGCACGTACCACACCAAGCGCCGCGGGCAGTTCAGCTACCTCGACCAGAGCAAGAACATCCGCCACCCCACGGTATGGGTGGTGCGCGCGGACGACCAGCCGCGTGCGCGCGAGATCCTGCGTGATGCGCGGCTGCTCGACACCACCCGACGCGACCACCCGACCGCCGAGTTCGCCTTCCGCGAAACCGAAGCGCCGCCCAACGGCCGCGGCTGGGCCTGGCGCATCCGTATCGCGCTGTTGGTGGTGATTGCCGGCGTGGCGTTGTTCATCGGGATGGGCCATCGCGGCGCAAAGCAGCCGGCCGTCCCGGCGCCCGCTCCTGCACCTGCTCCGCAACAGCAGCCCGCCGCACCGGCCGCGCCGGTTGAGGAAGAAGAAGTCCGCGTGCGCATCCAGCCCTCCGCGCCGCAACCCTGAGCCGGTAGTGACGGCCGCTGGCCGTCCGATGCCTGCGCCTGCCCTGGTGGGTGACGACCACCGGTCACATCCTGCGCCGCGCTCCGTCTTGGGACACAATCCCCGCAGGAGCGCCGCCCATGACCGCAGTAGCCGCCAGCCTCGACGACACCCTGCACCGCGAGCTGCCCGCCGCGGCCCATGGCTGCCAGCATGCGTACGGGCGCATCGTGGTGGCCTGCCAGAACACGGTGACCGCCATCGCCCTGGCCATCACCCGCGACCGCCACGCCAGCGAAGACATCGCCCAGGAAGCGTTCGTGCGCGCCTGGCAGCAGCTGCGCCAGCTGCGCAATCCCTCCAGCTTCATGCCGTGGCTGCGCCAGATCACCCGCAACCTGGCCCGCGACTGGCTGCGCAGCCAGCGCGGCCGTCCGCTTTCGGGCGAAGCAGCAGAGCTGGCGATCAACATGGCTGCCGATCCCGCCCCCGGCGCGGCCGATCGCCTGCTGCGCATCGAAGAAGAAGTCGCCGCCGAGGACATCATCTCCGCGCTGCCCGAGGAGAGCCGCGAAGTGCTGCTGCTGTACTACCGCGAAGGCCAGCGTTCCCAGCACGTCGCCAGCCTGCTCGGGCTCAGCGATGCGGCCGTGCGCAAGCGGCTTTCCCGCGCCCGCGGCAGGGTGCGCGAAGGCCTGCTGCAGCGTTTCGGCGAGTTCGCGCGCAGCAGCGCGCCCGGTGCAGCGTTCGCCACCACGGTGGTGTCGATGCTGATGGTGGCCGCTCCGGGAACGGCCAGCGCAGCGATCGTGGCCCTGGGTACCGGCGTGGGCGTGGGCGGCAGCAAGCTCGGCCTGGGCGGTGCCAGCGCCTCGGCGGGAACGGCGATGGGGTCGCTTACCGCGGCGGCGGGCCAGTTTCCGGGCTTCGTCGACCACGTCAACGTGGGCGCGATGATCGGCGCGGTGGTCGGCGGGACGGTTTTCAGCTATCTGGGCGGCCGCTACCTGATGTCCTTCGCGGAGTCACCGCAGGAACGCTCGCGGATCCGGCGCTTCGTGCACCTCAACACCTTCACCGCGCTGGTGGTCTGCGTAACGGTACTGGTGCTGTCACTGCTGGCGCTGCCGGCGTGGGTGGGCCTGTTCGCCCTGTTCGCGGGCCTGTCGCTGGTGTGCTGGCAGTGCCTCGTGCCGCTGCGGCGGATCATGCAGCCGCTGATCGACCGCGATGCAGAGCGGCGCGGGCTGCAGGGTCAGCGCAACTGGAAATACGAAGCGCTGTACGGCAAGCACGGCATGATCGGGGCGGCCTTGGCGGCCTTGCTCATGGTGTGCTGGCTGTTGTGGAAAAACGGCGCGCTGTAATCCGAAGCGGTGGCGACCAGAGGCCGTCACCGCACTCGAAACCCGGTAGTGACGGCCGCTGGCCGTCAGTCTTACAACGGCCGTACCGGACCCTTCGGCCCATGACCCTCGTGGCGCGGGCCACGCATCGGGCCCTTGGCCGCATCGAACTCGGCCTTGCTCAGCTGGCCATCCTTGTTGGTGTCGGCCGCGGTGAACCAGGCATCACGGTGCTGCTTCATGCGCAGCTCGCGGTCGGCCTTGTCCAGGTAGCCATCCTTGTTGAGGTCCATCTGGTCGAAGCGCCCGGCCAGGCGCGGATCGGCAGCGGCCTCCTGGCGGCTGATGCGACCGTCCTTGTTGGTATCCAGACGGGCCAGCTGCTCGGCATGGCCGCGCCCCGGGCCACGATGCCCGTGCTTGCCGCGCGGCCGTTCTTCGCGGGACAGCTTGCCGTCCTTGTTGGTGTCCAGCTGGTCGAAACGTGCGGCCAGGCGCGGAGCGGCGGCGGCTTCGGTGCGATCGATGAAACCGTCGTTGTTGGTGTCCAGCTTGACCGGGCGCTGCGGCGCCGGCGGCGCATCGGCAGCCAGGGCGATGCCGGTGGCGGAGGTGCTCAGCAGCAGGGCCAGCAGCAGGGGGGTACGCAGGGTCATGGGGTCACTCCAGTAGAAGGGGACGGGGTGTTTTTCAATCACCCTCGAAAGACAACAACGCGTGGACGCGGCCACGGTTGACGTCGGCCCCGGGCGCGTTCACTTGGCAGACAGTCGCGGCCACTGCGACAGCCGGACGTTATGCTGTGGGCATGGCGATACAAGGCGACCGCGACGACGAACTGAGGCTCTTCCAGACCGGCGAGCACCCCTGCGGCTACTGGCCGGAGCGGACCGCGCGCGACCTGGTGCTGGACCCGCATGACCGCCGCCTGGGCGGCCTGTACCCGATGGCGCTGAGCTGGGGCTTCCGTCGCAGTGGCGACCTGGTCTATCGCCCGCACTGCGCCCAGTGCCATGCCTGCGTGGCGGTGCGCATTCCCGTGCAGCGCTTCGCCCCGGACCGCAGCCAGCGCCGCTGCGTGGCGCGCAATGCCGACCTGGAAGTGCGCATCACCGCCGCTGCCCCCCGCGAGGAACTGTTCACGCTGTACCACCGCTACCTGGCCCATCGGCATGCCAACGGCGGCATGGACACCCATGGCCCGCACGAGTTCGAGCAGTTCCTGATCGGCAGCTGGTCGCGGACGCGCTTCCTGGAAATCCGCCTGCCGCCACCGCAGGGCGGACCGGGCGAGCTGATCGGCGTGGCCGTCACCGACGTCACCGATCAAGGCCTGTCGGCGGTCTATACCTTCTTCGACCCGGACCACGCACAGCGCGGGCTGGGCACCTTCGCGATCCTGCAGCAGGTGGCCTGGGCGCAGCGCGAATCGCTGCCCCACCTGTATCTGGGCTATTGGATCCGCGACCACCTGAAGATGGATTACAAGCGCCGGTTCCGCCCGCTGGAAGCCTACGACGGCCGGCGCTGGAACGAATTCGACGGCGAACTGGCCGGACGCTGACAAGCCGCTGACACAGGCGCCGGTGCACAATACCGGCCATGAAAATTCCTGCCTTCAGCCTCTCCGCCCTGACCGTCGCCGTGGCCCTGCTGTGCAGCGCCTGCGCCCAGACCCCCGAGCGTGCCGCCGCGATGCCTGATGCCTCCACCGCCCTGCGCCTGGCCACCTACAACACCTCCCTGTACTCCGACCAGACCGGCGGGCTGATCGCCGAACTGGAAGGCGACAGCGCGCACGCGCGCAAGATCGCCGCAGTGCTGCAGCAGGTGCGCCCGGACCTGGTGCTGCTCAACGAATTCGACTACGACGACGCGCACCGCGCCGCCGATCTGTTCCAGCAGCGTTACCTGGCCGTGGCCCAGCCCGGTGGTGGTGAGCCGCTGAACTTTGCCTACCGCTATCTCGCCCCGGTCAACACCGGCGTGCAGAGCGGGCTGGACCTGGACAACAATGGCGAAGTGGGCGGCGAAGGCCGCGCCCGCGGCAACGACGCGTGGGGCTACGGCCTGCACCCGGGCCAGTACGGCATGCTGGTGCTGTCGCGCTATCCGATCGACGAAACCCAGGTGCGCAGCTTCCAGCTGCTGAAGTGGAACACCCTGCCCGGCGCGATCCGCCCGATCGACCCGCGCACCGGAAAGAGCTTCTATTCCGATGCGGTGTGGTCGCAGCTGCGGCTGTCGTCCAAATCGCACTGGGACGTGCCGGTGCGCACGCCGTCGGGCGTGGTGCACGCGCTGGTATCCCACCCTACCCCGCCGGTGTTCGACGGCCCGGAAAAGCGCAACGCCGCGCGCAACCACGACGAACTGAAGCTGTGGCAGGAGTATCTGTCGGCCGGTGACAAGCCGTGGCTGTGCGACGACCAGCAGCGCTGTGGCGGGCTGGCGCAGGACGCGCGCTTCGTGATCCTGGGCGACCTCAACAATGACCCGGTGGACGGCGATGGCCGGCACGAAGGTATCCTGGAACTGATCGAAAACCCGCGCGTGCTGCGCCATGCCACCCCGTCCAGCATCGGCGGCGAGCAGACCAGCCTGGCCTACGCCGCCAAGGGCATCGCCCGTCGCGGCGCCCCGCAGCACGCCACCGGCGATTTCGGCCCGAAGTCCGGCACGATGCGGCTGGACTACGTGCTGCCCTCGGTCGGCTTCGCCTACGTCGGCGGCGGCGTTTTCTGGCCGGCCGAAGGCACGGACGAAGCGAAGATCGCTGACGGCAGCGACCACCACCTCGTCTGGGCCGACGTGAAGTAAGTCAGGGCTTCAGGGTAACGCCGATGGCGGCGGCGGCATCGCCGGCGATCGCGCGGGCCTGGTCGGTGCTGTCGGCCCGCGCCAAGGTGACGCCAACGCGACGGTGGCCGTGCACGCTGGGCTTGCCGAACAGGCGCACGGCGGTGTCCGGCACCTGCAGCGCGGCGGCGACATCGGTGAAGTACGGAACGCCCTCGCCGTGGGCCAGCAGCGCGCAGGACGCACTGGCGCCGCTCTGGCGGATGACCGGGATCGGCAGGCCAAGGATCGCGCGCGCGTGCAGTGCGAACTCGCTCAGTTCCTGCGACACCAGGGTGACCAGGCCGGTGTCATGCGGGCGCGGCGACACTTCGCTGAACCACACCTCGTCGCCCTTCACGAACAGCTCCACCCCGAACAGTCCCCAGCCGCCGAGGTCATCGGTGATGGCCTGGGAGATCTCCTCGGCGCGCGCCAGCGCCGCGGCGGACATCGCCTGCGGCTGCCAGCTTTCGCGGTAATCGCCGTCCTTCTGCAGGTGGCCGATCGGCGCGCAGAACGACGTACCACCCGCATGCCGCACGGTCAGCAGGGTGATCTCGTAATCGAAATCGATGAAGCCCTCGACGATGCAGCGTCCGGCACCAGCGCGTCCACCGGTCTGCGCATAGGCCCAGGCCGGGGCGATGTCGGCTTCGTTGCGCAGCGTGCTCTGGCCCTTGCCCGATGAAGACATCACCGGCTTGACCACGCACGGCAGTCCGATCGCCTGCACGGCGGCGGTGTACTCCGCTTCGGTGTCCACGAAACGGTACGGCGAGGTCGGCAGGCCCAGCGTTTCCGCCGCCAGCCGGCGGATGCCTTCGCGGTCCATGGTCAGCCGCGCTGCGCGCGCGGTGGGCACCACGCGCAGCCCCTGTTCCTGCTCCAGCTGCACCAGCGTCTCGGTGTGGATGGCCTCGATTTCCGGCACCACCAGATGCGGTTTTTCCAGCGCGATCAGCTCGCGCAGGGCCATCGCGTCCAGCATGTCGATCACGTGCGCGCGGTGCGCGACCTGCATCGCCGGCGCGTCGGCGTAACGGTCGGCGGCGATCACTTCCACGCCCAGGCGCTGCAGCTCGATGGCCACTTCCTTGCCAAGTTCGCCCGATCCCAGCAGCAACACGCGGGTGGCGGAGGGGGACAACGGAGTTCCAAATGCGGACATGGTGGCGTTCCAGCGTGGAGGTGAAGGCGGACGGGCATTCTAGCCGGTCGCCCCTTTGATGCCGACGAACGGCACTTGTGGAGTGATATCAATTTGATATCTTCCAATCCAGACCCTCAAGGATGTTCCGTCATGAAAGAGAAGCCGATCCGCTCCCTCAACGGTCTGGCCGTACTGGCCGCCGTTGTGCTCATCGCCGGCCTTGCCGGCCTGGTGTTCCTGCTCGGCGCCACGGGCGCGAACGGGATGCGCCCCGCCCCGATGCTGCTGCTGGGCTGCGTGCTGGTGATGCTCCTGGCCCTGCTGTCCTTGGCTGGCCTGTACACCGTGCAACCCAACCAGGCCGCGGTGCTGAGCCTGTTCGGCAAGTACGTCGGCACGGTCAAGGACAACGGCCTGCGCTGGAACAACCCGTTCTTTTCCAAGCGCCGGGTAAGCCAGCGCGTGCGCAACTTCGAAAGCGGCAAGCTGAAGGTCAACGAGCTGGACGGCAGCCCGATCGAGATCGCCGCGGTGATCGTATGGCAGGTGGTGGATGCCTCCGAGGCGGTGTACAACGTGGACGACTACGAAAGCTTCGTGCATATCCAGTCCGAGTCCGCGCTGCGTGCGATGGCCACCAGTTATCCCTATGACCAGCACGAAGAAGGCCAGCTGGCCCTGCGCAGCCATGCCAGCGAGATTTCGCTGCACCTGAAGAATGAACTGGCCGAACGTCTGGCCGATGCCGGTGTGCAGATCATCGACGCGCGCATCAGCCACCTCGCCTACGCTGCGGAAATCGCCCAGGCCATGCTGCAGCGCCAGCAGGCCAATGCGGTGATCGCCGCCCGCACGCGGATCGTCGCCGGTGCGGTGGGCATGGTGGAAATGGCACTGGCCGAACTGCAGAAGAACGGCGTGGTGCAGTTGGACGAAGAGCGCAAGGCGCACATGGTGAGCAACCTGCTTACGGTGTTGTGTTCCGACCGCGGCACCCAGCCGGTGGTCAACGCCGGCTCCTTGTACTGAGCCGGTATGACGGTGTCCTGCCGGCCGCTGGCCGGAACCCGCCGTTGAGCCAGGAGTATCCATGAGCGAGAAGAAAGCCTATCCACTGCGCATCAACGCCGATGTCCTGGCCGCGACGCAGCGTTGGGCCGACGACGAGCTGCGCAGCCTCAACGCCCAGATCGAATACATGCTGCGCGATGCCTTGCGCAAGGCCGGACGGCTGCCGAAACCCACCCCCTCGCAGGAGAGCAAGCAATGAGCAGGAACCTGGGCAGGCGCGCGCCGCGCATGTTGGTCGCCACCACGCTTTCGCTGCTGGCCGGGATCGCCACCGCCGCCGAACCGGCGCAGGTGGCCACGCAATTGCTGGATAACCTGCAGGCCGGCCGCGTGCAGGACACCGCCGCCATGCTGACCCCGGCGATGGCCTCGGCCGCGCCGGCTGATCGCCTGCAGGCGCTGTGGAATTCACTGGGCGAACTGCAGCAGCGCGGCCAGCCGACGGTGAGCAAGCAGCAGGGCATGCACCTGGTGGAGGTGCCGTTGCGCTTTGCCGGCGCGGCGGTCAACGCGCAGGTCGCGGTGGATGCACAGGACCAGGTCGCCGGCCTGCTGCTGCGCCCGGCAGCGGCCGAAAAGGCGGCTCCGCCACCGGCCGATGCGAACTACCGCGAGCTGGATTTCAACGTGCCGCAGGCACGCGGTGCGTTGCCGGGCACGCTGGCCCTGCCCCACGGCAAGGGCCCGTTCCCGGCCGTGGTGCTGGTGCACGGATCCGGCCCGCAGGATCGCGATGAAACCATCGGCGCGAACCGGCCCTTCATGGACATCGCGCGGGGACTGGCCGCACACGGCATCGCCGTGCTGCGCTATGACAAGCGCAGCAAGGCGCGGCCGCAGGATTTCCAGCAGCCGTTCGATGTCGACGACGAAACCACCGACGATGCGATCGCTGCGTTGACTGCACTCGCGGCGGATCCGCGCATCGATGGCCAGCGGGTGTTCGTGCTCGGCCACAGCCAGGGCGGCATGCTCGCTCCCCGCATTGCCACGCGCTGGCCGCAGGCACGCGGGGCGATCCTGTGGGCCGCACCCGCGCGCACCCTGCTGGACCTGCTGCCCGAACAGAACCGCTACCTGTTGAATCTGGACGGCAGCATCAGCGCGGCGGAACAGGCGTTCCTGGACACACTCGATACGCAGATCGCCGCGGCGCGCAGCGCCACACCTGCTGCTGCCAGTGCGCTGCCGTTGGGCGTGCCGCAGGACTTCTGGAAGAGCATCGAAGCGGTGGACGCACGCGCCGACGCCAGGGCCCTGCGCAAGCCGCTGCTGATGCTGCACGGCGGCCGCGATTTCCAGGTGCCCGACACCGATTGGACGCTCTGGCAGGCGGCACTGCAGGGGCGCAGCGATGTGCAGTGGAAACGCTACCCGTCGTTGAACCATATCGGCATCGCCGGCAGCGGCCCCGGTTCGCTGAAGGAATACACCCAGCCCGGCCATGTCGATCCGCAGCTGATCGACGACGCCGCACGCTGGATCGAGGCGCAGCGATGAGCGGCGGCAGTGATCCCCGCCGCTTCGCGGTCAGTGATGGCTCGCCACTGCGGCTGCTGTGGATCATCGCGCCGTTGCTGCTGTTCGTCGGCCTCACCTTGTATCCCCTGCGGCAGCCTGTCGAAGCCGGCGCGATGCCGTTCGCGGTCACGCTCACCCCGCCCTACTTCACCCTGCACGGCAGCGCAGCGTGGAGCCTGGCCATCGCCGCGCTGCTGACCGTGCTGCTGTGCTGGCTGTTCTTCCGGCGCCGGGTGGAGCTGGATGGCAGCGTGCTGAGCGTCCATTCCACGTTCTACCGAAAGCGCACCCCGGTGGAGCACATGGACCTGCCGAACGCCGCCGTGGTAGACCTTAAACAGGACCAGCGGCATGGCCTGCGGCACAAGATCAACGCCTACAGCATGCCGGGCTTCCACTCCGGACACTATCGCCTGCACGGCGGTGGCAAGGGCTTTGCATTGGTGACCGATGTGCACCGCGTGCTGGTGATTCCGGTGCGCGATGGACCGACCCTGTTGCTGAGCCTGGCCGAACCGCAATCGCTGCTGGACGCGCTGCGCCGGGCCGCCACGCCTCCCGGCCGTCCGCGCTAAGCTGGGCGCATGTCCAGATCCCTGCCCCTGCTGCTCAATACCGATGCCATCGAAGCGTGGCCGTCCGCGCTGCTGCGCGCCCATGGCAACGCCGATGCACGCCTGCTGGCGCGTGCCCGTTGGGTGCTGCGGCGCAAACGTGATGGCCGCTACCTGGCCGCCATCTTCGATCACGGCGTGCACTCGCTGATTCCACACCTGCCGCAGGAACCCGGTGCCGCCGAGGCACTGGACGCGCTGTCCTGGCTGAACCCGCAACGCGGCAGCGGGCCGCTGGAGCAGCGGCTGCTCTCACCCCAGGGCCTGCACGAACGCCTGGAGCAGCTGGGACTGGACGCCGATGCGTATGCCGCCGACACCGGCCTGGCACTGGAAGCCGAGCCGGTGCTGCTGCACTTGGCCGGGCGCGACCGCTTCGGCCGGCCGCTGTGGCTGCGCCGTGCAGCAGCGCAGGCGTGGCGACGCATGCGCCTGCAGGCGGCACGTGAAGGCATCACGCTGGACGCGATTTCGGGTTACCGCAGCCACGATTACCAGCTGGGTATTTTCGAACGCAAACTGGCGCGCGGCCAGCAGGTGGCGGAGATCCTGAAGGTCAATGCCGCGCCCGGATTCAGCGAGCACCACAGCGGAATGGCGCTGGATATCGGGATGCCGGGGGATCCGCCGGCCGAGGCGTCGTTTGAAGAGACGGCGGCGTACGCGTGGCTGCAGGAACACGCGGCGGAGCATGGGTTCCGGATGAGTTATCCGCGCGGGAATCCGCATGGGATCGTGCATGAGCCGTGGCATTGGCGCTGGTGCGGCAGCTGAAGAGCGTGACGACCAGCGGTCGTCACCCACCCAAGGCAGGATCGGCAACCGGTAGCGCCGAGCCATGCTCGGCGAGCGCAGCGGCAGCGCGCTGACGACCAACGGTCGTCACTACCGGGTTGGTCAGTCCTGGGAGCGGTTGGTCTTGATGGCCGGGCCTTCGCTGAAATCGGCGATGCGCCACAGGTACAGGCTGGCGTAGGTGCGGTAAGGCCCCCACTTTTCACCGCGCAGGGCGAGCGCCTTCGGCGTGGGCATCAGCTCGGCCTTGTCCACGCGCTGGGCGCCCTTGCGGATGCCCAGGTCATCCAACGGCAGGATGTCCGGGCGGCCCAGCCGGAACATGAGCATCATCTCCACCGTCCAGCGGCCGATGCCACGCACCGGCACCAGCGCCTGGATGATCGCCTCGTGTTCCATCACCGCCATCCGCCGCAGGCTGGGAATCTCGCCGGCGGACTCGCGCAGGGCCAGGTCACGCAGCGCCAGTGCCTTGTTGCCCGACACCCCGCACGCGCGCAGCGCCACATCGTCGATGCGGCCCAGCGTATCGGCATGCAGGCGGGCACTGCCGATGGCCGCCTCCACCCGCCCCACGATCGTCGAGGCGGCCTTGCCGCTGAGCTGCTGGAACAGGATCGCCCTGGCCAGTGCATCGACCGGATCGAATGATTTCCGCCAGCCCTCCGGCGCCGGCAGCGGACCCAGTCGGCGCATCCACGCCGCCAGCCGGCGGTCACTCCGGGCAAGCCAGGCGTGCGCCTGCTCCACGTCGAAGCCGCGCGCGAAGCGGGGCATGGCTCAGCGCCTCAGCGCATCGATGGCCACCAGCGCCCAACCCAGCATCAGCGCCATGCCACCCACCGGCGCCAGCCGCGTGGACCACTGCCACAGCGCATTGCCGGCCAGGCTGCCGGCGAACAGCAGCGTGCCGAGCAGGATCACGTACAGCGCCAGCCGACCGAACGTGGCCGTGGCACGCGGCCCCAGCGCCGCCAGCACCGCACCGTGGGCAAAGGCATACAACGCGGCCATGTTGAGGTGCTGTTGCGCCAGGGGCTCGCTGACGCCGTGCGAGGCATAGGCGGACAGGCCGATGGAAGCCGCTGCCAGCAGCGCACCGAGGCAGGCCAGCAACGAGGGCCTGCGCGCGCGTCGATCAATCGCAAACATGTCCACTCCTTTTCCAGCAATGCCAAAAAAAAACGCGCCGCAAGATGCGGCGCGTTTTTGTTTTCTACGTTACATCAGGCGTCCAGATTTACTTGACGGCCCAGTAGATGTCGTACGTACCTTCCGGAGTGAAGGACTTCTGCACGCCACCATTCCAGGTCTCGTACGGACGGTCGATCACTTCGTTGCCGCCGGTCACCGACCAGGCGCGCAGTGCATTGCGGGCAACGTCCAGGCCAGCCACGTGACCGGTGTAGGTCGCATGGGCCGAACGGTGCGGAGCAACGCGGACGTACTTCACCGGGGCGCCACCATCGATCTTGACCGCCAGCTCTTCGGCCGGCACGCCTTCGGTACCCTTCTTCTTCACCGGCTGGGCGACGTCGAAGGCGTACTTCTCGGCACCGAAATCGGTGGTGATGATGCGGAACGGGCCGACGGCTTCGAGGTCGTTGGCCTCCATCACGCGCTTGATCCATTCCTGGTTGTCAGCGATGGACTTGGTGATGGTGGCTTCGCCACGATCCACGTTGCCCGCGGTGACCACCAGCAGGTCTTCGGCGGGGACATCGACGATGGCCAGGTCGTTCAGCGGTGCTTCGGCGGTGCGGTAGTCCACGTTCGGCACGGTGGCCAGCATGTTCGCCATGCGCGACAGACCCATCTTCAGGTCGTCACCGATGTGGCGGCTGACGTACAGGCCGGCGTAACGACCAAACAGGTCGAAGCCATACTTGACGTTGTATTCCTGGGTGATCTTGACGTTGCGGCCATCCTTGCCGGTCGGCTCCAGGATGAAGGCGGTCGTCTTGTCGTGACCCTTGGTGGCGTCTTCGATGGCGATGGCGACGCGCTTGTTCTGCTCGCTCTCGGTGATCTTCCAGGTGCCGTTGCCCAGGTCCTTGGACGCGTAGTCCAGGGTGGCGCCGACGCCGGCAGCCGGGCCGGAGAACTTCAGGTCGGTAGCGGGATCACGCAGCAGGAGGGGGTTCCAATCCTTGAAGCGACGCAGGCTGTTGACCGTGTCGTACACGATCGTCATCTTGCGGTTGGTCTCGATGCTTTCCGAAATATGGCGCTCGCCCGGGAGGACCACGCCAATGATGACGAACAGGCCAGCCACGATCCCCAAGGCGATCAGGAACTCGATAATACGGGTCATTCAGAAGTCTCCGGGGCCGATCCCACGGCCGGGTTGAGTGAAGCGAAGCGCCAATCCTAGCAGCTTCGTTGGCTTTGTTGATCTGGTTTGGACCACCGGTTTCCGTGTCGACAACCGATTTGTACAGACAAGGGGCCGAAGGGTAGCGCACATGGGCCACCCACCAGTAGGGGGCAGACGGAGGTTACCGGTCCATATTATCGGTAAACCCCCGCCGTTGAACGGTTTTCAGACCAATTGAAGCTCGAATGCCTTGAGCACGGCACGGGTCCGGTCGCGCACGCCCAGTTTGGACAGGATATTGGACACGTGGTTCTTGATCGTGCCCTCGGCCACGCCCAGCGAATTGGCGATTTCCTTGTTGGAGAAACCGCTGGCCATCAGCCGCAGGATCTCGGTTTCGCGATCGGTCAGCGGATCCGGGCGGTCCAGGCTGACGAACTCGTTGCGCATGTGCTCCAGCCCGGAGAGCAGCCGCTGGGTCACCGCCGGCTGCACCAGCGACCCGCCTTCGGACACGGTGCGGATCGCTCCCACCAGCTGGTCCAGGGTCACGTCCTTGAGCAGGTAGCCCTTGGCACCGGCCTTCAGCCCGGCCAGCACCAGCTGGTCGTCGTCGAAGGTGGTCAGGATGATGGTCGGCGGCAGCTGCTCCAGCTTGGACAGCATCTGCAATGCCTCCAGCCCGGACATGGCGGGCATGCGCATATCCATCAGCACCACGTCCGGCTTGACCTGCGGAATGATCTCCACGGCCTGGCGCCCATCCGCCGCCTCGGCGATCACCTCGATGCCATCGTCCAGCGCCAGCAGTGAGCGGATCCCCTGCCGCACCAGGGTTTGGTCGTCGACCAGGCAGACGCGAATCATCAACGAACTCCTTCAGGTGCGGTGCTCAGCGCCAACGCTGGGACACCAGGAACCGAGGCACGCAGGCGGAAGCCCTGTCCCCGGTGGGTTTCAATCTGCAGCTCTCCACCACATTGTTGCAGGCGCTCGCGCATTCCGCGCAGGCCATTGCCCACCATGATGCCATCAGCGCCGTTCCCATCGTCACGCGCCTCCAGGCTGACCCCGCCGGCTTCGCGGCGGACGGTGATCCACAGGTTGCGCGCACCGGCGTGGCGCACCGCATTGGTGATGATTTCCTGGGTGCACCGCAACAGCACGTGGGCCCGCTCGGGGTCTTCCACGTTCAGCGGACTGGGCACGTCCAGGTGGACGTCCAGCGAGGGCACGCGCTGGGTCAACGGGCGCAGCGCCGCAGCCAGGTCGATCGCCCCGCTGTCGCGCAGCTGGCTGACCGCCTCGCGCACGTCGGTAAGCAGCAGCTTGGCCAGGGTATGCGCCTGGTGCACGTGCTCCTGTGCGCGGCCCTCGGTGATGTGGCCGGCCACTTCCAGGTTCAGGCTGAGCGCGGTCAGGTGATGGCCCAGCAGGTCATGCAGTTCGCGGGAGATGCGCGTGCGCTCGTTGACCCGCGCGCTTTCAGCCAGCAGTACGCGGGTGGCGCGCAGTTCGGTATTGAGCTGGCGCTGCTCCTCGCGGGCGTCGGTCTGCTGCCGTGCGACCAGGCTGGTCACGAAGATGAACATGGAGAAGCCGCCATACAGCAGCGACTGCATGACCGCTTCGAACAGCGGGAACCTCAGCAGCACGTAGTAGACGGGGGCCACCGCCAGCTGGCTGACCAGCAGCCACAGCACGCCATAGCGCGCCGGCAGCATCCACGGGATGACCCCGGCCGCCACCATCATCAGGATGCTGCCCAGCCCGGAACCGCTGAGGAAGCTCACCCCCAGCGCGGAAATGGTCAGCAGCACCAGCATGCCGCGATCAAGCCAGCTGGCATGGCCGCCGCTGCGCAGGTCGCGGGTCAGCCGGAAGTAGGCCCCGCCGAATACCAGGTAGGCGGCGAACAACAGCACCGCCCCGCCGTTGTCGCTGGCCGGCCGACGCAGGTTCTCGATCTGCGAGTAAACCAGGGGAAGACCGACCATGACCCAGGTGAACAGGCCAGCCAGGCGGAGGACACGGGTATGACTGAGGGCTCCCAACATCCCTGCATCTTAGGCTGAACCTGGCCTGCGTCACTCCCACGGAAGTCATGCCCCGGTTTCCCCCGGCAGCGCCCCCCCCATGCAATAATCAGTGGGAAGGGCCCAGCAACGGGCAACATGCACCACCCCACGGAGTCTCAATGTCGATTGTCATCCGCGACGTGCGCGAGCATGAGCTCGATTCCGTCCTGGCCTTGAACAACAACGCCGGTCTGGCGATCCTGCCGTTGGACGCGCACCGGCTGCACCTGTTCTATGAAACCGCTGAGTATTTCCGCGTCGCCGAGCGCGACGGCAACCTGGCCGGGTTCCTGATCGGCTTCGGCAGCGAGAGCCAGCACGACAGCAGCAACTTCGCCTGGTTCAAGCAGCAGCTGCCCAGCAGCTTCTTCTATATCGACCGCATCGTGGTGGCCAGCCGCCGCCGCGGTGGTGGCGTGGGCCGGGCGTTCTACGCCGATGCGCAGAGCTATGCCGAACTGCGCTATCCGCAGATGACCTGCGAGGTCTTCCAGGACCATGGCGCTGATGCGGCGCTGCTTTTCCACGGCAGCTTCGGCTTCCGCGAACTGGGCCAGAACACCATGCCGCACGTGGATGTCCGCGCCAGCATGCTGGCCAAGGAACTGTGCAGCTATGCCTGGGTGAGTGATACCTACGGCGGCAAGCTGCCGGACGTGGCATGGGCGCGTGGCCGGCAACGGCCCGCCCCCGCCCAGCAGTCGACGGGTACTTGAGGTGGCGGTGAACATGGATTACGAACAGGCCGGTGAACTGAAGATCGGCCAGGTAGGTATCGCCAACCTGCGCATTCGCACGATGGATGTGGAGCGTCTGGTGCAGGAGATGAACGAGCGGGTCAACCGCGCGCCCAAGCTGTTCGGACGCGCCGCGGTGATCCTTGATTTCGGCGGCCTGAGCCGCACCCCGGACGTGGCCAGCGCCAAGGCGCTGCTGGACGGGCTGCGTGGCGCCGGCGTGCTGCCGGTGGCACTGGCCTACGGCACCTCGGAGATCGAACTGCTGTCCCAACAGCTGGGCCTGCCGCTGCTGGCCAAGTTCCGCGCACAGTACGAACGTGCCGACGCCGAGCCGGCCCCGCCCCGTGCAGCCCCCCCGGCGGCTCCCGCGCGCGAACCGCGCCGCGCCGCGCCCGCGGTCGCCGCATTGGCCGCCGCGCCAGTGCCGGGTGAGACCCCCAAGCCGGGCCGCATGCAGCTGGCCAACGTGCGTTCGGGCCAGCAGCTGTACGCTGAAAACTGCGACCTCACGGTGATGGGCACGGTCGGCGCGGGCGCCGAAGTGATCGCCGATGGCAGCATCCATATTTACGGCACCCTGCGCGGACGCGCGCTGGCCGGTGCCCAGGGCAATACCGCGGCGCGTATTTTCTGCCGCGATTTCCATGCCGAACTGGTGGCCATTGCCGGCCACTACAAGGTATTGGACGATGTACCGGACAACCTGCGCGGCAAGGCCGTGCAGGTCTGGCTGGAACAGGACCAGATCAAGATCGCTGCGCTGGATTGACTTTGTCGCAGCCCCAACCAGAACAAGAGCAGGAGAAGTCCTTTGGCTGAAATCATCGTAGTCACCTCCGGCAAGGGCGGCGTCGGCAAGACCACCACCAGCGCAAGCCTTGCCTGCGGCCTGGCACGTCGTGGCAAGAAGGTGGCGGTGATCGACTTCGACGTCGGCCTGCGCAACCTCGACCTCATCATGGGCTGCGAGCGCCGCGTGGTGTACGACTTCGTCAACGTCGTGCACGGCGAAGCCACCCTCAAGCAGGCCCTGATCAAGGACAAGCGCTTTGACAACCTTTACGTGCTGGCTGCCTCGCAGACCCGCGACAAGGATGCGCTGACACAGGAAGGCGTGGGCAAGGTCCTGAAGGACCTGGCCGCCGATGGCTTTGAATATGTCATCTGCGATTCGCCGGCCGGCATTGAAAAGGGCGCGTTCCTGGCCATGTATTTCGCCGACCGCGCCGTGGTGGTGGTGAACCCGGAAGTGTCTTCGGTGCGCGACTCCGACCGCATCATCGGCCTGCTGGATTCGAAGACCCACAAGGCAGAAAACGGCCATGACGTGCCGGCCTTCCTGCTGCTGACCCGCTACACCCCGGTGCGCGTGGAAGCCGGCGAGATGCTGAGCATCACCGACGTGGAAGAAGTGCTGGGCCTGAAGGCCATCGGCGTGATCCCCGAATCCGGCGATGTGCTCAATGCCTCCAACAAGGGCGAACCGGTCATCCTGGACGGCGAGTCACCCGCCGGCCAGGCCTATGACGATGCCGTCGCGCGCATCATGGGCGAAGACCGCCCGATGCGCTTCACCGCCGTGGAGAAGAAGGGCTTCTTCAGCAAGCTGTTCGGAGGGTAAGCATGGGCCTGTTCGATTTCCTGAAAGCCAAGAAGACCACCGCCGAGACAGCGAAGAACCGCCTGCAGATCATCATCGCGCAGGAACGCAGCCACCGCGGCGGTCCCGATTACCTGCCGCTGATGCAGCGCGAGCTGCTGGAAGTGATCCGCAAGTACGTCAACATCGATGTCGATGCGGTAAAGGTCGACCTGGTCAAGGACGGGCAGCACGACGTGCTGGATATCTCCGTCGCCTTGCCGGAAGGGCCCGAAAAGCCCTGATCCCCTGCCCTGCCCGCGCCAGCCGCGGGCGGGGTTTCTGCTCGATGCCATGAACGAACCCGCCCCCGAACCGTCGGTCACCCGCGTCGGCGACATCGCCTTCGACGATGCCGCGCGCCTGCTGTCCGGGCATGGCCTGCACCTGCACCACGTGGCCGCCGGTGAGCCGATCCCCGGCAGTTACTGGGGCGAGCCCGAGGCCGGCATCATCGCCAGCGATGTCTACGTGCGCGATGACACGCCGGTGCATTCGATGCTGCACGAAGCCTGCCACCTGATCGTGCTGCCGCCGGAGCGGCGTGCGCTGGTGCATACCGACGCCACCGATTCGGTGCCCGAAGAAGATGCGACCTGTTACCTGCAGATCGTGCTGGCGGCGGGGCTGCCGGGAGTGGGCAGCGCGCAGCTGATGGCGGACATGGATGCGTGGGGGTACACGTACCGGCTGGGGTCCACGCGGGCGTGGTTCGAGGGTGATGCCGAGGATGCGCGCGCTTGGTTGGTCGAACGGGGGTTGTTGGTCGGCTGAGTCGTGCTTCGAGTTACGTGGACTGCGAGGGCGCGGGCGGGCCAGGCTGCACGGGACACGCCGCAAGTACGTCCATGTAGGCTACGTCGCCGCATCCCTGCGGCTCAGTGTCCCGTGCAACCTGCCCCACCCGCGCCTGCCAGCTCAGCGCGACCGGTGGGGAGGAAAAAAAGCAAGAGCGGTAGCGCCGAGCCATGCTCGGCGGCTCTTTGTTGACGGCCACGGAGGAACTCCGCCGAGCACGGCTCGGCGCTACCTGCTTTTTTCTTTTTTTCCCTCCGCCGGCGCAATGCTGGCTCGCCGGGGGAGGCGGGGGTCGGCGGGACACTGAGCCGCAGGGATGCGGCGACGTAGCCTACATGGACGTACTTGCGGCGTGTCCCGCTGATCCCCGCCTCCCCCGGCGCCCCATGCAAACAGACAAAAAACTACTGCCCCGCCAACGCCCGCAACGTGATCCCCACCACGTACGCCAGGTACGTGCCGGTCGCATACCCCATCGTGCCCAGCAGCACGCCCACCGGCGCCAGCGCAGGATGGAACGCCGCAGCCACCACCGGCGCCGATGCCGGCCCACCGATATTGCTCTGCGAACCGATGGCGAAGTAGAAGAACGGCACGTGCAGCAGCTTGGCCAGCAGCCACAGCAGCACGATGTGCACCGCAATCCAGATCAACCCCAGCGCGAACAACCACGGACGGTCCAGCAGCGCCACCAGGTCCATCTGCATGCCGATGCAGGCGATCAGGAAGTACAGCAGCAGCGAGCCCACCCGCGAGGCGCCCACGCCTTCCAGCGTGCGCGCACGGGTGAAACTCAGGCCCAGGCCCAGCGTGGTCGACAACACCACCACCCAGACGAACGGCGCGTCCAAGCTGAACTGCGACGCCCAGCTGACATGCAGCTTGAACCAGGCCGCCAGCGGGGCGCCGATGGCGTGGGCCAGGCCGACACCGCCGAACGCCACCGCCACGATCGACATCAGGTCGGTCAGGGTGGGAATGCGCTCGTGCTCGGCCTGGAACCGCGCGATCCGTTCCTTCAACGCATCGATCGCGGAGGTATCGGCGCCACTGCGTGCATCAATCTTCGCCGAGCGCCCGGCCAGGAAAATCAGTACCGCCATCCACACATAGCCCACGCCCACGTCCACCACCGCGAACTGGCCGAAGGTGGTCGCATCGACGTCGAATACTTCGCGCATCGCCAGCATGTTGGCACCGCCGCCGATCCAGCTGCCGGCCAGTGCGGCCATGCCGGCCCAGGTGTCGCCGGCCACGGTTTCCGGATGCAGCGCGCGCATCAGCAGGAACGCCACCACCGCACCGAGCATGATGCTGGCCGAAGCACCCAGGTACATCAGCACCAGCTTCGGGCCCAGCCGCAGGATCGCCTTGATGTCCACCGCAAGGGTCAGCAGTACCAGTGCCGCCGGCAGCAGCACGTCACGCGCGATCGGGTTGTACAGCTGGGTGTTCTGGCCGTCGATCAGGCCCACGGTGTTGTAGATGCCGGGCAACAGGTAGCACAGCAGCAGCGCCGGCACGAAGGTGTAGAAGCGCTTCCACATTCCCTGCTGGCGCGAGGCGGTCCAGAACACCGCGCCGAGGGTGGCGGCGATCAGGCCGAAGACGACGATGTCGTTCTGGATCAAGGGAGTCGAGACCATGCCAATCCAGGGGTAGCGCCGAGCCATGCTCGGCGAGCGCAGCGGTGGACAGAAGCCGCCGAGCATGGCTCGGCGCTACGAAACAAAAAAGCGCCGCCCCAGGGGCGGCGCTTCAACGCGGCTTACTGGCCGATGTGCTGCTTCAACCAGGCGTTCACCGTGTCATGCCACAACACGCTGTTGGCCGGCTTCAGCACCCAGTGGTTCTCGTCCGGGAAGTACAGGAACTTCGAATCGATGCCCTGGCGCTGCGCGGCGGTGAACGCCGCCAGTCCCTGCTCGACCGGGATGCGGTAATCCAGCTGGCCGTGGATGATCAGGATCGGCTTCTTCCAGTCCGCGACATGGTTGACCGGATTGAACTTCTCGTAGTTGGCCGGCTTGGCGAACGGCGTACCGCCCTGCTCCCACTCGGTGAACCACAGCTCTTCGGTGGCATAGCCCATCATGCGCTGGTCGAACACACCATCATGGTTGACCAGGCACTTGAACGGGCTGTTCCAGTTGCCGGCGATCCAGTTGACCATGAAGCCACCGTAGCTGGCGCCCAGCGCGCAGGCCTTGTCGCCGTCCAGGAAGGAATACTGCTTCAGCGCCGCGTCCCAGCCCTTCTGCAGGTCTTCCAGCGGACGGTCGCCCCAGTGCTGGCTGATCGCATCGGTGAAGGCCTGGCCGTAGCCGGTGGAACCGTGGAAATCGATCATCACCACTGCGTAGCCCTGGCCGGTATAAGTCTGCGGATTCCAGCGGTAGCTCCAGCCATTGCCGAAGCTGCCCTGCGGGCCGCCGTGGATCAGGAACGCCACCGGGTACTGCTTGCCTTCCTGGTAATCGTGCGGCTTGACCACGTAGCCGTGCACGGTGTCGTTGTTCCAGCCCTTGAACTCGAACTGTTCGTAGTCACCGAAGGACACATCCTTCAGCACGTCACCGGCTGCGGGGGTCAGCGCGCGCAGCTCGCCGATCGGCTGGCCAGCGGGCGGCAGCAGGCCGACAAGTACCTGGTCGTTGCTCTTCAGGCTGTTGCGGGTGATGGCCACGCTGTTGCCGGCCACGTCAACGGCGGTCACGCTGCCATCGCCGATCAGCTTGTCGACCTGGCCGCTGGCCACGTCCACCGCGAACAGCGGGTGCTCGCCCAGCTCATCGGCGGTGGTGTAGATCGTGCTGCCATCGGCGGACAGCACGATGCCACCGGCCGAACGATCCCACTCCGCAGCGATCTCGCGGGTCTTGCCACTGGCCAGGTCCATCGCCATCAAACCGAAGCGGTCCGCTTCGAAGCCCGGGCGCTTCATCGCGCGGTAGAACAGGGTCTTGCCATCGGCGCTGAACACCGGGCCGGCATCCCAGGCCGGGTTGGCGGCAGTCAGGTTGACGGGTGCCTGCTTGCCGGCCGCGTCGAAGCGGTACAGATCAAAGTTGGTGGACCACGGTTCTTCGCGGCCGGCCACGCGGATGCTGGCGACGATGCTGGTGCCATCCGGCGACCAGGCGAAATCATCATTGCCACCGAACGGCTTGGACGGCGCGTCGCCGGCCAGGGTGGCGCTGAGCGCGGAGGCGCCCTTCACCCCGGCAGCCTTGCCGGTCGGCAGCGGCGCGACGAACAGGGTGTTGCGGCGGCCATCGTTCCAGGTGTCCCAGTGGCGCACGAACATCGAATCGAACACCTGGCCGCTGGCCTTGGTGCCCTTGATCGCGGCCAGCTTCTTTTCGGTGCAGGCCAGGTCCGAACCGCAGTCCTGGAAGACGCCGGCGCTGAACAGCACGCGGTCGTCCTGCGGAGACACGTGGTAGCTGTCCACGTCCACCGGGAAATCGGTCAGCTGGCGCGGCGTGGTGCCGTCCAGTCCCTGCGCGTACAGCTGCTGGCTGCCGTTCTTGGCGCTGAGGAAGTACACGGTGCGGCCATCGGCCGACAACGAAGCGGAGCTGACGTTCCAGCCGCTCGGGGTCAGCTGCTTGGGCGGTGCGGCATCGCGGGTCCGCAGGTTGCGCACGAACAGCGCATTGCTGGCCTTCTGTTCGTTGTCCACGCTGCGCTTGGCGAACACCACGCTGCCGCCATCGGCCGTCAGCACTGGCGAGGAAACGCGGTCCAACGCGATCAGGTCGCGGACATCAAGGCCGCGGGCAGCAGCCACGGTCGGCAGCGCCGCGAGCAGGCTCAACGGCAACAAGGCATGACGCAGTTTCATCGGGTACTCCGCGGGACGGCAAAACGTCGATGGTAGGCCCCGGCACGGCAGCGTGCCAAGGCCATCGGTCATGCCCCCCGACAGGAAAACGCCGGGCACGGCCCGGCGCTTCCCCGCTTCCCCTTGCGCCGATCAGCCGGCGTTGGCTTTCTTGCCGGTGCGGTAGATCAGCCAGCCGACCAGGAACAGCACGGCCAGGCCGATCCACTGCGCGGCCGGCAGCGCGAACGGCACCGCCAGCACGTCGGCGCGGCCACTGACCACGATCGGCACTGCGATGGCGATACCCATCAGGGCTTCGCCGGTGATCAGGCCGGCGGCGAACAGCACGCCCGGCTTGTGCACGCGGTCGCGGCCTTCTTCGTCATCGGCACGCACCTTGTGGAAGCGCTCCACCAGGTAGGAAATCAGGCCACCGAGGAAGATCGGCACCATCAGTTCCAGCGGCAGGTAGATGCCGATCGCGGCGGCCAGCACCGGCACGCGGAAGCGCTTGCCGGTCTTCTTCAGCCACTCATCCAGGGCGATGATGGCGGCACCGACGACGGCGCCCATCATGATGAAGTTCCACGGCAGTTCGCCGCCGAACAGGCCGCGCGCGACCGACGCCATCAGGTTCGCCTGCGGGGCCGCCAGCGCGTTCGGATGCTCCGGGGTCGGGGCGCCGATGCCGTAGGCGGTGGCCAGCAGGTTCAGCACCGGGGCCATGATCAGCGCGCAGGAGAACGCACCGATGCCCAGCATCAGCTGCTGCTTCCACGGCGTGGCGCCGACGATGTAACCGGCTTTCAGGTCCTGCAGGTTGTCACCGCCGACCGCCGCCGCGCAGCACACCACCGCACCGATCATGATCGCCGCCACCGCGCCCAGCGGTGCACCGAAGGCGCCGACCGGGGTCAGGCCATCCTTGCCCAGCAGCAGCACCAGCACCGCCGAAGCGAAGAGGATGGTGGAGATGGTGATGCCCGAAACCGGGTTGTTGGACGAGCCGATCAGGCCGGCCAGGTAGGCCGACACGGAAACGAACAGGAAGCCGGCGACGATCATGATGATGGTCATCGGGATCGACACGTGCCACTGGCCGACGATGGCCTGGTACAGCGCCAGCAGCGGCAGGGTGAAGGCCACCAGGGCCACCAGCATCCACTTCATCGGCAGGTCGCGCTCGGTTTCGGCCAGCGCCGGGCCGGTACTCTTGCGGGCGGCGGCGAAGCCACTCTTGACCCCGCTCAGCAGCGACTTGCGCAGCGAGAACAGGGTCCAGATACCGCCGATCAGCATCGCGCCCACGCCCAGGTAGCGCATCTTCGCGCCCCAGATGGCGAACGCTGCATCGGTGGACGAAGCGGTGGCGATGGACGCGGCCAGCGCCGGGTCGGTCTGCAGGAAGAATGCCTGGTAGACCGGGATGGCGATGTGCCAGGTGAGGATCGAGCCGGACACCACCACGATGCCGACATTCAGGCCGACGATGTAGCCCACGCCGAGCAGCGCCGGCGACAGGTTGGTGCCGATGAAGGCGGTGATCTTCGAACTGCCCAGGTAGGCCGAGGTGGCCCAGGCATCCGGGATCAAGCGCATGCCGCTGGCCGCGGCGACCTTGACCACCGCACCGATCACCGCCGACAGGCCGAGGATCTTCAGGCCCGGACCGGGGTTCTCACCGGCCTTGAGCACTTCGGCCGCCGCTTTGCCTTCCGGGAAGGGAAGCGGATCTTCGACGATCATCGAGCGCCGCAGCGGTACCGAGAACAGCACGCCGAGCAGGCCACCGAGGCCGGCGATGCCCAGCACCCACCAGTACTTGAAGTCCGGCCAGTAGCCCATGATCACCAGCGCGGGAATGGTGAAGATCACACCGGCGGCGATCGACGAGCCGGCCGACGCGCCGGTCTGGACGATGTTGTTTTCCAGGATGGTGCCACCGCCGAGCAGGCGCAGCACGCCCATGGAGATGACCGCCGCGGGAATCGCGGTGGCGATGGTCAGGCCTGCGAACAGGCCCAGGTAGGCGTTGGCGGCCGACAGCACCACGGCCAACACGATGGCAAGCACCACCGCGCGGAACGTGAGCTGCTTGGGCGCAGCGACGTTGTTCATTGAAGCCCCTGATACGAAAAAATCCCTGCAACGCTAGCGTCCGGCCTGCGGCAAGTCCAGCACGCCGGTACCCGGCCCTCGCACGGGTCGGGGCCTAAATGATATGTTATATCCTTTCCAGACCCCTTCCAGCGCGCCCGCATGCCCCCTTCCGTCTCCACCCGGCTGGCCTCCATCGACCAGCTGCGCGGCACCGTGATGCTGCTGATGCTGCTCGACCACGTCCGCGAAACCTTCTTCCTGCAGCACCAGGTCAGCGATCCGATGGACGTGACCACGGTGTCCCCTGCCCTGTTCGCCTGCCGGCTGCTGGCCCACCTGTGTGCACCGGTGTTCGTGCTGCTGACCGGCCTGTCGGCCTGGTTGTACGGCCAGCGCCAGGCCGACCCACGCCGCGCCATCGCCGGCTTCCTGTTCAAGCGCGGCCTGTTCCTGGTGGTGCTGGAGCTGACCCTGGTCAACTTCGCCTGGACCTTCCAGTTCCCGCCGGACACGATCTACCTGCAGGTGATCTGGGTGATCGGCCTGAGCATGATCGCGCTGGCCGGGCTTGTCTGGCTGCCGCGCAGCGTGCTGCTGCCACTGGCGCTGCTGCTGGTGGCCGGGCACAACCTGCTCGATGGCGTGCACGTGCAAGGCGACGGCGTGCTGGCCACGCTGTGGAAGGTGCTGCACCAGCGCGACTGGATCGTGCTCGGCGATGCGCTGCGCCTGCGTACCTCTTATCCGTTGCTGCCGTGGATCGGAGTGATCGTGCTGGGCTACCTGATGGGCCCGTGGTTCGCCGCCACGCGCCCGCCGGCACAGCGCCAGCGCTGGCTGCTGTGGGCCGGCTGGGGCGCACTGGCGGCCTTCATGCTGCTGCGCGCGCTCAATGTCTACGGCGATGCGCCGTGGCAGTTGCAGCCCACCACACTGCAGACGCTGATGGGCATTTTCAACATCACCAAGTACCCGCCTTCGCTGCTGTTCCTGCTGGCCACCCTCGGCGTGGGCCTGCTGTTGCTGCGCCTGTACGAAGTGCCGGCCGTGGCCGCCGCGCTGCAGCCGCTGGCCCGGATCGGTGCGGCGCCGATGTTCTTCTACCTGCTGCACCTGTATGTGTTGAAGCTGATGTACCTGGCCGCGCTGGCGCTGTGGGGACCCACCAACGGCGCGCTGTTCGCGGTGGAATCTGTGGCCGCGCTGCTGTTGATCAGCATCGCGCTGGCGCTGCTGCTGTACCTGCCGACCCGGTCGTTTGCCGCGCTCAAGGCACGCCGTCGGGATATCGCCTGGCTGCGCTATCTGTGAGGATGGCTGGCACTTTCCGCGCATCCACGGAGTTCTGACCGCATAATCGCCGGCTTCATTGCTTGCCCCCGAACCGATGACCGCCATCGCTGCCAATGACGACTTCCTGGGCCACCCCAAGGGCGTCTACGTCTGCTTCTTCACCGAAATGTGGGAGCGCTTCTCCTTCTACGGGATGAAGGCGCTGCTGCTGCTGTACCTCACCAAGTACCACCTGTTCGGCGACAAGGCCGGGCTGGACCTGCTCGGTGCCTACGGCGGGCTGGTGTACTGCATCCCGGTGTTCGGCGGGATGCTGGCCGACCGCTGGCTGGGCATGCGCCGGGCGGTGCTGTTCGGCGGCGTACTGCTGGTGCTCGGCCACCTGGGCATGGCCTTCGAAGGGCACGCGGCCTACCTGGAAAACGGCCAGGTGGTGCGCGATACCGGTGCATTGACCATCACGTACCTGTCGCTGGCGCTGATCATCATGGGGGTGGGCTTCCTCAAGCCGAACATCTCCACCATCGTCGGCAAGCTGTACGCCGAAGACGATCCGCGCCGCGATTCCGGCTTCTCGCTGTTCTACGCCGGCATCAACCTGGGCGCCCTGTTCGCTTCGCTGGTGTGCGGCTTCCTGGGTGAAGCCTACGGCTGGAAGTACGGCTTCGGCGCGGCCGGCATCGGCATGCTGGTCGGCCTGGGCATGTTCCTGTGGGGGCAGAAGTACCTGCACGGCCACGCCGAACCGCGTGATCCGGCTTCACTGCGCGAACGCGTGCTGGGCCTGCCGCGAGAATGGCTGATCTACGCCGGCGCGGTGCTGGCGGTGCTGCCGGTGGCCTGGCTGATGTGGGCCGCCGGCAACGGCGCCTTCGCACTCGGCGGTGAAATCAGCCTGGCGCTGATGCTGATGCTGGTGGTGCTGGGGGGCGTGCTGCTGTGGTTTGCCTGGTTCACCGGCACCCGCTGCACGCCGGTGCAGCGCCAGCAGATGATCGCGCTGATGGCGCTGATCCTGATGGCACTGGTGTTCTTCACCCTGTACGAGCAGAGCTACGGCTCATGGGTCACCTTCACCGATCGCCTGCTGACCAAGGACATCGTGCCCGCGTTGGTGATCCGCGAGGGCACCCCGTTGCCGTGGTCGATCCTGTCGCTGCTGCTGGCGCCGCTGGGCTTCGTGGTCAGCGCGCGGCTGTCCGACCGCTCGCCCGGCTCCGCGTGGCCACGCCGCATGTTCATCGCCATCGTGCTGGTGATGCTGGTGCTGCTGGTCCGTGATTGCCTGGTCATCCCGCAGACCGCCGGCTCGCTCACCTACCTGGGCGGGTTGTTCCTGGTGGTGCTGGCGCCGTTGTTCGCGCTGCTGTGGGCGTGGCTGGACCGCCGCCGTGCCGAACCGGGCAAGGCGATGAAATCGTCCATCGGCCTGGTGCTGGGCGCATTGTCGTTCGTGCCGCTGGCGCTGGCCGCGCAGCAGGTCGGCGCCACCGGCCAGATGGCCAGTGTGTGGTGGCTGGTGCTGGCCTACTTCCTGCTGGCCAGTGGTGAAATGTGCCTGTCCCCGGTGGGCCTGTCGGCGGTCACCCAGTTGGCGGTGCCGCGGGTGGTCAGCCTGATGATGGGCACCTGGTTCCTGGCCACGGCGTTCTCTGAAACGCTGGCCGCGCTGTTCGGCAAACTGGCCGCCATCGAAGTACCCGAAGGCGAAACGCTGGACGTGGTGAGCGCCTCGGCCAGCTACGCCCACCTGTTCTGGCTGCTGATGTGGATCGGCCTGGGCTGCGCCGTGCTCGCCTTCGCCACCGCCCCCCTGCTTCGCCGCATGATGCACGGAGTGAAGTAAGAAAAAGGGGGACGGAGGGAATTAATCGAGATTAATTCCCTCCGTCCCCTTTTTCACGGTGCGGCCGGCTTCGGCGCGGCCGCTTTGTCACCGCCGAGGTTCTGCGACAGGAACGCCAGCAGCTTGCCGTAGTACTCGCGACGGTTGGCATCGACGTAGAAGCCGTGCCCTTCGCGCGGGTAGTACAGGCTCTCCACCGGTACGCCGGCCTTCTTCAATGCCGCTTCCATGCGTTCGGTGTGCTGCACCGGGGCACGCTGGTCTTCGCGACCGGCCGCCAGGAACACCGGCACCTTGATCTGCGATGCCAGGTTGACCGGCGATACGTCGCGTACCTTGTCGGCCGGGCCGATCCATTCGCGCAGGTAGGTCTCCCCGGACATCCGCTGCTGGATGTCGCCGCGGCTGTGCATCATCGGCAGGTCATAGACCCCCACGTAACCGGCGGCACAGCGGTACAGGCCAGGTTCCTTCGCCGCGCCCATCAGCGCCGCATAGGCGCCGTAACTGGCGCCGTAGACGCAGATCTTCGCCTTGTTGGCGACGCCTTCGCTGATCGCCCAGCGGGTTGCATCGGTCAGGTCGTCCTGCATCGCCATGCCCCACTGCTGGGCACCGGCCTGTTCGAACGCACGGCCGTAATTGCCGGAACCGCGGAAGTTCATCTGCAGCACGGCATACCCGGCACTGGCCAGCATCTGCGCCTGGCTGTCGTAGGTCCCATCTTCGAAGATGCCGAACGGCCCGCCGTGAGGCAGCACCACCATCGGCAGGTTCTTCGCCTCACGCCCGTGCGGGGTGGTCAGGAAGCCATGCAGCGGCAAACCGTCACGTGCCTTGACGGTGATCGCGCGGACCGGCGCGGTCTGGGCCGGGTCGATCCAGGTACTGCGGCTGACCACGTGCTGGGCCGCCTTCGCCTTCTGGTCGTAGATGAAGAAATCACCGGGATTACGGCCGGAGAACGTCTCCACCAGGACCTTGTTGCTGTCGCGCGTGCTGGACGTGATGAAGACCGCGTCCCCGCCGAAGGCCGATTCCAGGCTGCGATACAGCTTGGCGTCGGCAGAGGTCTCGTCGAAGAAGCGGGTGCGCGGTGTATCGCCGAGGAACAGCGCGCCCACCGGCACCGCGGTGCCCGGCCGGTAGATCAGCCGCGCCGGGTCTACCATCGGGTCGCGCAGCAGGTCCTTGCGCTCGCCACTGGCCGGGTTCCAGCTGACGATCTTGTCCGGTCCCGCAGGCTGTTCCACGTTGAGGTAGGCCAACGCACCGTCGGCGGAGAACCCGATCGCGCGCTCGATCCGCTTGGACACCGCCTCGTCGTTGACCAGCTTCCAGTTTTCATTGTTGCGGTCGCGGTAGAACAGCTTGTTGACGTTGTCCGAACCGGCACCCAGCGCGAAGCGCGCATTGCCTTCGGCATCGGTGGTGAAGTCGGCACGCTGCACCGGCGAACGGGTCACCGGGATGCGGCGCCCACTGGTCACGTCCATCCGCTCCAGGCGCGTGTACGGGTCACCGTTGAACGACGTCACCGCGATCAGCACGTGCTTGTCATCGCTCGGCAGGTCATCGCTGAGGAACGCCGCGACGGCCTCGGCCTTCTTGCCGGAAATGCGCGTGCCGGTGTTGCCGCCGGTCACCCGGTAACCGACCAGCAGCTCACCGCTGGTGGTGTTGGCACGCAGGGAATACAGCTCACCGGTGCGCTGCGGCTCGTCGAGCGAACCGAACTTCTGGCCCAGTTCGATCAGAACCCGGTCGTCGCTGACCCAGTCGAAACGCGCGGCATGGTTGTTCTCCGGCGGCACGAAGCGCCCTACGATCTGGCTGTCGGCCACGCGCAGGATGGCCACGGCGGTCGACTTCTCAAGCGGAATGGTTGCCGCGTAGTAGTCGCCGTTCGGCGACAGCTTGAGATCGGTGAAGCTGTCGCGCTTGAGGAACGTGTCCAGGTCTACGTCCGCTGCCGTTGCCATCATCGGCAGGGCCATCGCGGCGATCATCGCCGCCAGTATCGTCTTGCGCATCCTTATCCCGCCCCCTGCGGACACCATGTCCGCGACCGGGCGATTGTAAACAGGAGGTGAACGAATTGGGAATCAGGAAAACCTGAAAAAAAGGGCGGCACCGTTTCCGATGCCGCCCTGCACACCCCACCTTGGAGAGTGGAATCAGTTCACGCCACGGACCGCCAGGGTCAGCGCGAGGATGCTCAGGATCACCGCGATGGTGCCGTCCAGCACCCGCCAGGTGCCTGGCTTGTTGAACAGCGGCGCCAGCAGGCGGGCGCCCAGGCCCTGCGCGGTCAGCCACAGGCAGCTGGCGGTGACCACGCCGGCCGCGTAGGCCATGCGGTCGTTGCCGAAGTTTTCAGCGATGGAGCCGATCACCATCATGTCCAGCCAGAAGTGCGGGTTGATCAGCGAAAAGCCGACCGCGGCCATCAGCACGGCACGGCGGCTGCCGTCATCGCTTTCGGCCTCGCCCATGCCACCGCCGCCGGCGATCGCACGCCGCGCCGACTTCAGCGCGTACCACGCCAGGAACGCCACGCCGGTCCACAGCACGGCGCTGGTCAGCCACGGCGCGGCCTGGATGAGGGTGCGCAGTCCGGCCACGCTGGCGAAGATGAACACCGCATCGATCGCCGCGCAGGTCGCCACGACCGGCACGATGTGCTTGCGCAGGATCCCCTGGCGCAGGATGAAGGCGCTCTGCGCGCCGACCACGGCGAACAGGCCGATGCCGGTGGCGGCGCCACTGAACCAGGCCGCAAGGCCGGTGCTGGCGGAAATGATCGAGAACATGGGAAGACCTCGTGGAGCAGGGGGCGGTGCCTCGCGAAGGCGGACAGCACCGGGTACGGGTGTATTGTCGCGTTGCACCAATCTCAAGAAAAGCTAAACTTCCTTAAGCCTCTTTAGCGGAACTTAATCGCCATGCGCGTCGACCATGCCCAGCTCCGCGCCCTCGCTGCGGTCATCCGCGAAGGCAGCTTCGACCGCGCCGCGCAGGCGCTCAACGTCACCGCATCGGCCGTGTCCCAGCGGGTGAAAGCACTGGAAGACCGCGTCGGCCGGCTGCTGGTGAAGCGGGGCGCACCAGCTACCGCGACCGCCGAAGGCCAGGTGCTTGTGCAGTTGGCCGAACAGACCGCCCTGCTGGAACACGATGCACTGCACCGCATGGGGCTGGCCGACGAGGACCTGCCGCAGGCCAGCATTCCGGTGGCGGTCAACCATGACAGCCTGGAAACCTGGTTCCCGCAGGCCGCCCAGCAGTTCGCCCAGGTCACCGGCACCACCCTGGACCTACGCGTGGAAGACCAGGACCACACCGTTGAACTGCTGCGCCAGGGCACGGTGTTGGGCGCGGTGACCACGTTGGACGAGCCGGTGCAGGGCTGCCAGATCCATGCCCTCGGCAGCATCCGCTACGCCGCCACCTGTACCCCGGAGTTCCGCGACCGCCATTTCGGCAAGGGCGTCAGTGCCCAAGCGCTGGCCCAGGCGCCGGTGCTGGTGTTCAACCGCAAGGACGACATGCAGGCGCGCTTTGCCCGCCGCATGGCCGGGGTGGAAGTACCCAACACGGCGCCGACCTGGTGGATTCCCTCCACCCGCGCCTTCGTGCAGGCCAACCTGGGCGGGCTGGGCTGGACCATGAACCCGCTGCCGCTGGTCAAGCGCCACCTGGATGCCGGACGGCTGGTCTACGTGCGCCAGCGCGCCTGGGAAGACGTGCCGCTGTACTGGCAGCACTGGAAGGGCGATGTGCAGACGATGGCCCTGCTGACGCGGGCGGTGCTGGGAGCCTCGACCGCGCTGATCCGCCGCAAGCGCTGAGGCTTTGCCGGGTCGGGCCGGCCGCCCGCTACCTCCCGCAGGATGCTGCGTCGCACCAAATCCGTACCGTAAAGGGGTAAAATCCGACACTGGTTGCCGTGGGCGGCTCTATCCTGACGCGTTTTCACGCGCCGTACCTGTCCGGCACGCATCCTGATTCCCTCCCCAAACGAATCGTTCCCATGAAGAAATTTGGCAAGGCTTTAGTCGCCCTGCTCGTGCTGCTGTTGGTGGCGTCGGTACTGTTCCTGTACTGGCCGCTCACCACGCGCTCGGTGCCGGCGGCAAGCAACGAAAAACCCGTCGATGTGGTCCTGGTGGGCGCTGGCATCATGAGCGTCACCCTGGCCACCTACCTGCAGGAACTGCAGCCGGACTGGAACATCCAGATCTACGAGCGGCTCGACGGCGTGGCCCAGGAGAGCTCGGATGGCTGGAACAATGCCGGCACCGGGCACTCGGCATTCGCCGAGTTGAACTACACGCCTGAGCTGCCCGATGGCAGCATCGAGACCAAGCGCGCGGTCGGCATCGCCGAACAGTTCGAGATATCGCGCCAGTTCTGGTCGCACCAGGTGCGCCAGGGCCGCCTGAGCCAGCCGAGCGATTTCATCAACGCCACCCCGCACATGAGCTTCGTGTGGGGCGATGACAACATCAACTTCCTGCGCAAGCGCCAGCAGGCAATGGTGAAGAACCCGCTGTTCTACGGCATGCAGTACTCCGAAGATCCCGCGCAGATCAAGGCGTGGGCCCCGCTGCTGATGGAAGGCCGCGATCCGAACCAGAAGGTTGCCGCGACCTGGATGCCGCTGGGCACCGACGTCAACTTCGGCGTGATCACCCGCCAGCTCACCGACGGACTCAAGCGCAGTCCGAACTTCGGCCTGCACCTGGGTCATGAAGTGAGTGCGCTGCGCCAGAACGACGACAAGACCTGGAACGTGACCGTCAAGGACCTCAAGTCCGGCAACGAGAGCACCACCCACGCTCGCTTCGTCTTCATTGGTGCCGGTGGCGCCGCGCTGAAGCTGTTGCAACTGTCGGGCATCCCGGAGTCGAAGAACTACGGCGGTTTCCCCGTGGGCGGCCAGTTCCTTGCCTTCAAAAACCCGGCGATCGCCTCGCGCCACGGGGTCAAGGCCTACGGCATGGCCGAAACCGGTTCGCCGCCGATGTCGGTGCCGCACCTGGATTCGCGAAAGCTTGATGGCAAGCCGGTGGTTCTGTTCGGACCGTTCGCGTTGTACAGCACCAAGTTCCTCAAGCACGGCTCGTGGTTCGACCTGTATTCGTCGGTCACCCACAGCAACGTGGCGCCGATGCTGAACGTGGGCGCGGACAACCTGGACCTGGTGAAGTACCTGATGAGCCAGGCGCAGTTGAACGACGATGACCGCCAGGCCGAGCTGGTCAAGTACTACCCCAACGCCAAGCGCGAGGACTGGACCCTGGTCACCGCCGGACAGCGCGTGCAGATCATCAAGAACGACCCGGAAAAGGGCCCGCTGCTGCAGTTCGGCACCGAGATCGTGACCGACAAGGACCACACCCTGGCCGCCCTGCTGGGGGCGTCGCCGGGTGCCTCGACCTCGCCGCCGATCATGCTCGACCTGATGGCCAGGGCCTTCCCGGACGAGATGAAGGCCGGCTGGGAAGCCCGCCTGCGCGAGATCGTGCCGTCCTACGGCCGCAAGCTCAACGAGAGCCCTGCCCTGACCAACGAGATCCGCACGCTGACCAGCCAGACGCTGAAGCTGCCGTTCCTGGACGTACCGGCTGACGTGGCCCAGCCGCCCGCCATTCCAGCGACCGTGGCGCGCCCGGCTGAAACGCCGCTGCCGCCGCAGGAAAAGCGCAACAGGAACGAGGAAATGCAGGCGCTGTAAGCCTGCGCCCCGCTTCCGGGAACACGCCAACGGCCACCTTCGGGTGGCCGCTTTTGTTTCCGCTTCTGTAGCGGACGACCTTGGTTGTCACACCCCCGCCAGAAGATGAGAATTGTAAAGTTGTCGATAATCATTTACATTTGCGCGCCTATCGACCGGCTGTTGGCGCCTTCCGCCGGCCGTGCCCTGCCCGCCTTCCCGTCTTCCCTCAAAGCCGCCATGACTGCCATTCTCTCGTTCCGCCACGCACCGTTGACCGTTGCCCTGCTGGCTGCGCTGTCCACCGCGCCTGCCTTGGCCGATACCGTTGCCGATGCCAGCGCCGCCCCGGATGCCAAGACCCTCGACGAAGTCAGCGTGCGCGGCAGCCGCGCCGTTGCATCCAGCACCACGCGCCTGCCCATCACCCTGCAGGAAACGCCGCAGTCCAGCACCGTGATCGGCCTGGAGCGCCTGCAGGACGAATCGCTGTTCAGCGTCAACGATGTGATGCGCAACGTCACCGGCGTCAACGTCTCCTTCTACGACACCCAGCGCCCGCTGTACTACGCGCGCGGGTTCGCCATCACCGATTTCCAGGTGGACGGCCTGCCGACCTACAGCGGCTCGACCAACCAGGAATACGACACCGCCTTCTACGACCGCATCGAAGTGATCCGCGGCGCCAACGGCCTGCTCAGCGGCGCCGGCGTGCCCTCGGCCACGGTCAACCTGCTGCGCAAGCGCCCGGGCAAGGACTTCGATGCCTCCTTCGCTATCAGTGCCGGCAGCTGGGACTTCCGCCGCATGCAGGCCGACGTCAACGCGCCGCTGACCGCCGATGGCCGCTTCCGCAGCCGCGTGGTCGCCGCCTGGCAGGACAAGGACTACTACTACGACCGCTACAGCGAGGACAAGATGTCCGGCATGGCGGTACTGGAAGGCGACCTGACCGACTCCACCACCGTCACCGTCGGCTTCCAGACCCAGGACAACAATCCCACCGCCACCACCTGGGGCACGGTGCCGTTCTTCAACAGCGACGGCAGCTTCGCGCACCTGCCGCGCAGCACCAACCTGGCCCCGGACTGGGCCAGGTGGCAGCGCCAGACCAGCACCGCGTTCGCCAACCTGGAACAGCGTTTCGGCGAAAACTGGCTGCTGAGGGTCAATACCGCCTACACCCGCGGCAACGTGCAGAACGTGCGCGTGTACGGCAGCGGGTATCCGGATGCGACCACCGGCGCAGGCATCTATCTGCTGGGTGCAGCGGGCGAGACCGATGACACGCGCAAGGGCGTGGACGTCTATCTGTCAGGCACCTTCGGTCTGTTCGGCCGCGAACACGACGTGGTGTTCGGTGGCAGCTTCTCCGACCTGCAGTCCACCGCCTGGACCATGACCCCCACCGGCGGCTGGCGCTACGACATCCCCGACATCCACG
Organism: Stenotrophomonas sp. CFBP 13724; assembly: GCF_014841975.1. NCBI lineage: Bacteria > Pseudomonadati > Pseudomonadota > Gammaproteobacteria > Lysobacterales > Lysobacteraceae > Stenotrophomonas > Stenotrophomonas sp. CFBP 13724. Next base: position 496,061 of record NZ_JACYUW010000001.1, on the reverse strand, counting down.
CCTGGGATGGCAATGCGCCGGAGCTGGTGGTCAACCGCACCGGCGCGCACCGCGATGCGCGCACCACGCAGCGCGGCGTGTACGCATCCACCCGCCTGCGCCTTGCCGAGCCACTTTCGCTGATCGCCGGCGCGCGCCTGAGTTCGTGGGAAACCCGCACCCGCGCGTACAACATCGCCAACACCTACACCGCCACCAGCGGCGCCTACAAGGTGGATGACGAAGTCACCCCGTACGTGGGCCTGGTGTATGACATCACCCCGAATGTTTCCGGGTATGCCAGCTACACCGAGATCTTCAATCCGCAGAACTACAAGGACCGCAACGAGAACCTGCTGGCCCCGGTGGAAGGGTCCAATGTCGAGGCAGGCATCAAGTCGCAATGGCTGGACGGCCGCTTCACCGCCAATGCCGCGGTGTTCGAAGCGAAGCAGGACAACTACGCCGTGCGCGATGCCAGCGTGCCGGACGGTTCGCTCAGCGATGGCAGCTCGGCCTACATCGGCATCAACGGCACCAAGGCGCGCGGCTGGGAAATGGACCTCAACGGCGAGATCCTGCCGGGCTGGACGGTCAATGCCGGCTTCACCCACGTCAAGGTGACCCGGGCAGCGACCGACCTGCTGTACGCGAACCTGCCCGAAGACTTCCTGCAGCTCAACACCAGCGTGCGCCTGCGCGGTGCCTGGGAGCGCCTGACCCTGGGCGGTGGCGTGCAGTGGCAGAGCAAGGTGCAGGGCTTCAACGTGCCCTACCCCCCGGGCGGCACGGTGACGGTCAACCAGCCGGCGTATGCGCTTGTGCAGTTCAACGCCAACTACCGCATCAGCGACAGCTGGACGGCAACGCTGAGCGTGCGCAACGCGCTCGACAAGACCTACTGGGCCAACCTGGACTACAACAACTACGGCGAACCGCGCTTCGTGGCCTTCAGCCTGCGCTGGAAGTACTGATACCGCCCTCGGTGGGTGACGAGTCGCTGGTCGTCATTCCCATCCCGCTGCGCTCGCCGAGCATGGCTCGGCGCTACCGCCCGCTGATCCTGCCGCTGGTGGGTGACGACCGCTGGTCGTCAGCCCCCGCCCGCCGAGCCCGCCTGTCATCATGTCCGGACACTTGAGACACTACGCTACGGGCAGCGCCGCTGGGCGCGCCCCGCACCACCCCGGACGGAAGAAGAACAACAACATGATGCACAACGTTATTTTTGATACCGACCCGGGCGTCGACGACGCCCTGGCGCTGCTGTACCTGCACAAGCACCCGCAGGTGAACCTGCTGGCCGTCACCACGGTGTTCGGCAATGCCGCCGTCGAATCGACCACCCACAACGCGCTGTTCCTGAAGCAGGCCTGGGGCCTGGATGCCCCCGTGGCGCGCGGCGCCGCCGGCCCGCTGCAGCCCGATGCCCAGCCCGAAGCCTGGCCAGTGCACATCCACGGTGACAACGGCCTGGGCAACCACCCGGTGCCGGCGCAGCTGGACGTGGCCGCCGATCCGCGCAGCGCGCACCAGCTGATCATCGACCTGGTCCGTGCGCAGCCGGGCCAGGTCACCCTGGTCGCCGTGGGCCGCATGACCAACCTGGCGCTGGCCCTGCGCGAAGCGCCGGATATCGCCTCGCTGGTGCGCGGCGTGGTGATCATGGGAGGCGCCTTCCATGTCAACGGCAATATCACCCCGGCCGCCGAGGCCAACATCTGGGGCGACGCTGAAGCCGCCGACATCGTGTTCACCGCCAGCTGGCCGGTGACCGCCATCGGCCTGGACGTCACCACCCAGGTGGAGATGGACCGCCACGGACTGGATGCACTGGCCCACGCCGGTGGCGCCGATGCGGACCTGGTGCGTGCGCTGTCACAGGACTATGTGGACTTCTACCTGCAGGCCGGCCACAAGGGCATGGTGGTGCACGACTGCTGTGCCTGCATCGCGCTGACCCGTCCGGAACTGTTCGACTTCGAACATGCCAGCGTACGCGTGGCCACCGATGGCGTGGCACGCGGAATGACCATCCCCAAGCCGGCCGGCATGGCCTTTGGTCCCAGCGTGTGGGATGGCCAGGCGATGCAGTCGATCGCGATCGGCGTGGATGCCAGCGCCGTGTTGGCGGACATCGAAAGAACCCTGTCGCTGTAACGGTAGGGAGGGCCGATGGCCGTCCTGCTTTTGCCTGCCGCTGCGCTCGCCGAGCATGGCTCGGCGCTACCACGGTAGGGAGGGCCGCTGGCCGTCCTGCTTTTGCCGTCCGCTGCCTTCGGCGCTACCGCAGCGGGCGGGTCTCCGGCAGGCGCCACAGCACCGGCAGCACCAGCAACGCGACGATGGCGATCATCGCCCCGGGCGCAGCGTTCCACCCGCTGCGTTCGACCCACCACTGTGCCAGCCACGGTGTCGCACCACCGAATACCGCCGTGGCCATGGTCACGCCGAGCGCCAGCCCGCTCAGCCGACCTTCGCCGGGGAACTGTTCGACCGTGGCCGAGGCCGCCACTGCACTGATGCCACCGGCCACGCAGGCCAGGACGACCGCTGCACCGACTACTCCCAGCGTCGATGCCTGCGCCATCCACGCGAACATCGACAGCGGCAACAGCGCCGACAGCAGGGTCAGCCCCAGCAGCAGCGGCCGTCGTCCGAATCGGTCCGACAGCAGCCCGAACAGCGGCGTGGCGAGGATCACCGCCACCGCGGCGATGGTCGACAGCCACAACGCCTCGCCCTCCCCTCGCCCATTGGCGTGCAGGAATGCCGGCACATAGGTGATGCCCACGTAGTACGTGATCGAGCCCAGCGCAGAGATCGCGAAGGTGCGCGCCACTGCCCCCGGATGAGTGCGCAGGATCTGCCGTATCGGCGCACTGGGCACGCTGCCTTCGCGTTGCTGGCGTTCGAACTCAGGCGATTCGTGCATGCCCGAACGCGCCAGCAGGATCAGCAGCGCCAGTGCGGCGCCGACGAAGAACGGGATACGCCAGCCCCAGGTATCCAGGTCCGCCGGCGGCAGCAGCGCCACGGTCAGCGCCGACAACGCAACCGCCAGCAGCGCCCCGACCTCGCTTGCCGCGGACGCCAGCGAGGTCACCAGGCCGCGTCGCCGCGGCGGCGCGCTTTCCAGCAGGTAGGCGACCACGCCGGTGTATTCGCCGCCCACTGAAAACGCCATCACGCAGCGCAACGCCAACAGCAGCACCCCGGCACTGGCACCGATCTGCGCATGAGTGGGCAACAAGGCCGTGGCCAGCATCGCCGCAGCCATCAATGCCATCGAAGCGAGCAGCATCCAGCGCCGTCCCAGGCGGTCGCCAAGATGGCCGAAACACAGCGCACCCAGCGGGCGCATCAGGTAGGACACCGCAAAGCCGGCAAGCGTGGCCAACAGCGCGGTCTCGCCGCCGCCGAAGAACACCCGCGAGAGCACGGTGGCGAAGTACAGGTACAGGGTGAAGTCGTACCACTCCACGACGGTGGAGAGCGCCGCTACCCACATTGAGCGGCGATGCATCGCACCGCTCGCGCCTGCTCCCCGATGCTGCATCCGACAGCCTCCATTCCAGAAGCGGCCACCCTAGCGCAGCACGGGTGAAGGAGACCCCACACGACAGTGGCCTGCAGCATTCCACTGCAGGTGGCGCCCGCTGCACGGCGTTGCAGGTAGGCTGCAGTCCTCGAAGAAAGGGACACCGCCCGTGCCGGGACATAATGCCGTTTACGACACACTCTTCGCTCCGGGCCATCTCACACTGGGATTGATGACGCCCTTGGGCAGCGATGCCGGTGCGCAGCCGGATCCTGTCCAGGCACAGGCGCTGGCGCGCCTGGCCGAAGCACAGGGCTTCGCTGCGCTGTGGGCGCGCGATGTCCCGTTGATGGTGCCGCAGCGGTCGCCTGGGGACACCGCTGCGCCACAGGCCAGTGCCGTCGATGACCCCTTCGTCTGGCTCACCCTGCTCGCCGCCGCCACCTCGCGCATCGCCATCGGACTGGCCGCGGCGGTGCTGCCGCTGCGCCATCCGCTGCACATCGCCAAGGCCGCCCTGAGCCTGGAGCGTGTGTCGAACGGGCGCTTCGTGCTGGGCCTGGGCTCGGGCGACCGGCCCGAAGAGTTCGCCGCCTTCGGCGCCGTTCTGGAGCAGCGCGCGCAGGTGTTCCGCGAACGCTGGCCGCTGCTGCGCGCGGCACTGTCGCCGGACGTGCAGGAGCGTGCGCTGATGCTGCAGCAGGTGGGCTATCCGGTACTGCCCGCGCCTGCCGCACGCATTCCCATGCTGGTGGTGGGATCGGCGCGGCAGTCCCTGCAGTGGATTGCCGAACATGCCGACGGCTGGGCCACCTACCATCGGGAAGAAAGCACGCAGGAAGGCCGGATCGGACTGTGGCAGCACGCCCTGCGGCAGAAGCTCGGCAGTGCACGCAAGCCCTTCGTGCAGTCCGCCCAGCTGCAGCTGCTGGAAGATCCTGCAGCGCCGGCTACGCCGCTGGAGCTGGGCCTGCGTGGTGGCAGCGCTGCCGTCCGGGACTACCTGCAGCGCATGCACGCACTCGGCGTGGACCACGTGATGTTCAACCTCAGTGGCGGGCGACCCGCCGCCGAGGTCATCGAACAGATCGGCGCGGAGATCATTCCCGCGCTTTCGGCGCAGCCTTCAGGGTGATCAGGGTGATCTCCGAAGGCACGCCGATGCGCGCGGCAAAGCCCGGCCACAGACCCGCGCCGTTGCTCACGTACAGGGTCATGTCGCCCACCTGGTAGCGGCCGGATACATAGCCGCCGTTGGCCCGCTTCACCAGCTGGTCCATGCCGATGATGTGGCCGCCGTGGGTGTGGCCGGACAACTGCAGCTTCACTCCGCGCGCCGCGTTGGCCTGCGCCTCGCGCGGGCGATGGTCGAGCAGGATCACCGGCGCCTGCGGATCAGCGCCGTGCAGCGCGGCTGCCAGGTCCGGCTGCGGCAGGTCGTAGCGCTCTGCCACCGGATCGGTGACACCGGCGATGGTCAGCCCCGCATCGCCACGACGCACTTCGGTATGGGTGTTTTCCAGCACCTGCATGCCCAGTCCGCGGAAGGCCTGCATCCATTCGGTGTACTGCGCGTAATACTCATGGTTGCCGGTGATGGCGATGACGCCGTCCGGCGCCTGCAGGCCACCCAGCGGCTGGAAATCACCTGCACGGGCGGTGACCGTGCCATCGATCAGGTCACCGGTGATGACCACCAGGTCCGGCTTCAGCGCGTTGCTTTCAGCCACGACCCTGCGCACCCAGTCGCCGGTCAGCAGGCGGCTGGCATGGATGTCGGTCAGCTGCAGCACGCGATAGCCATCGAAGGCGGCTGGCAGTCCGGCGATCTCCACCTCGATGCTGCGCGGCTTGGGCACCGCCATGCCCTGGCTGACACCGAAAATGCCCAGCGCCAGCGCGGTGAGGCCGGCAACCGGCCGCAGCCAGCGCGCGCGCAATGCAGCGGTGGCCCTGGCCGAGCGCAGCAAGCGCGCAAGCAGCAGCGCGGCATCCAGCAGCAGCAGGAACAGCGCCCCCAGCAGCAGGGCGGTGAAGCCGGTGGCGAGCACGGCGATGACCATCTTCGGAATTTCCGGCGAAGCCATCGTGCCGGCGAACTGGGCGACGATGCGATGGTGCAGGGCCATGCCGAACACCAGCACGGCAAGGAGAAGGCGCGCGGCCAGTGGCAGGCGCAGGGGCCAGACCAGGCGCAGCACGATGTACAGCGCGAGAACGGAAGCGATGACACTCAGCACGGTGGGGGTTCCAGGGGGAGCAGTGGGGACGATAGCCGTGCATCGTGACTGATTTCGTCTCCGGGGTTCCAGTGCGGAAAGCAGTTTTCTGTGGCGAACGGCTGGGCCTCTCGCGGGCGGCGTTTGACGCTGGGTCTGGGGTGGGCCGGGCGGGTGGGGTTGGCAGGACACGCCGCAAGTACATCCTTGTAGGCTGCGTCGCCGCATCCATGCGGCTCAGCGTCCTGCCAACCCCACCCGCCCGGCCCATGACAGGTTCACTGCGCAGGCCGCGTATGGGAGGAAAAAAGAAGAGAGCACCATGCCGGCCGCTACAGGGAGGCAACGTTGGGTGGGGCATGGTAGGGGTTCCTTTCCTCCGTGGAGTGGCCGGTATGAGCCAGGTCTTTGTTGTGGGTGCGGCTGGCAAGGTCGGGCGGCACCTGGTGCGGCAGTTGGCGGAGCGGGGGCATCGGGTGCGGGCGCTGCATCGCAGGGCCGAACAGGCCGATGCGCTGCGGGCCGATGGCGCGGTGCCGGTGTGCGGGGACCTGCAGCAGTTGGATGCGGTGGGGTTGGCGGAAATGCTGGCCGGTAGTGACGTGGTGGTGTTCTCTGCCGGCGCCGGCGGCAAGGGCGGCGCGGAGGCCACGCGTGCCATCGATGGCCACGCGCTGCAGGTCACGGTGGATGCAGCGCGGCGTGCCGGCGTGCAGCGCTTCCTGCTGGTCTCTGCGTTTCCCGAGGCCGGCCGGGGCGAACCGATGTCGGACACCTTCGAGGTCTACATGCAGGTCAAGAAGCAGGCCGACGTGTACCTGGCCGCCTCCGGGCTGGAGTGGGTGATCCTGCGGCCGGGCACCTTGTCCGATGCCGAAGGCAGCGGGCTGGTAACGGCCGGCCCGGCCATCGCCTACGGCGAGGTGCCGCGTGCCGACGTGGCCGCTACCCTGGTGGCATTGGTCGAGCGCCCCGGCATCACGCGGGCGATCATCGAGCTGACCGCGGGCACCACGCCGGTAGGCGATGCGCTGCACTATCTTGCTGCGCAGTCCTGACACCGCCCTCCACCGCCCACCAGGCCTCCATCGATGACCACACCCGATACCAGCGAACGCCGACGACAGTTCCGCGCGCTGCACCAGCACGGTTGCTTCGTACTTCCCAATCCATGGGATGCCGGCAGCGCGCGCTACCTGCAGAGCGCCGGCTTCAAGGCACTGGCCTCGACCAGTTCCGGCCATGCCTGGAGCCAGGGCAAGGCCGATGGGGCTGAGGACCTGGAGCAGGTGCTGGCGCATCTGCGCGACATGGCCGCTGCCACGTCGCTGCCGTTGAACGCGGACTTCGGCGATGGCTTCGGCGCGACGCCGGCCGATGTCGAACGCGCCGTCCTGCGCGCGATCGACACCGGCGTGGCAGGCCTGTCCATCGAAGATGCCAGCCCGGATGCCTTCCAGCCGCTGCGGCCTCTGGATGAAGCACTGGCCCGGTTGCGTGCCGCGCGCGCGGCGATCGACCGTTCGGGTGCGGACGTGATGTTGATCGGCCGTGCCGAGAATTTCTTCGTCGGCCAACCCGACATCGACGACACCCTGCTGCGCCTGCGCGCCTACGCTGATGCGGGCGCGGACTGCCTGTATGCGCCGGGCATCGTGCAGCGCGCGCACATCGAGGCGGTGGTGGCCGCGGTGGCACCGAAACCAGTGAATCTGCTGGTCGGCGGCCCCAGTGCGTTCACCCTGCAGGACATCGCCGCGATGGGCGTGCGGCGGGTCAGCCTGGGCGGCGCGCTGGCACGGGCGGCCTGGGGCGGTTTCATGCAGGCCGCGCAGTTGCTGCAGGAACAGGGGAGCTTCGCCGGACTGGAAAGTGCGGCGTCGGGGGCTACGTTGAATGCATTGTTCGAGCGACCTCTGCACCGCGATGCCTGATGCAGGCCGCCGAGCACGGCTTGGCGCTACCGGGTTTCCGGTCCCTGCAACCGTGATTGCCAGGATTCCACTTCGTTGCGCTGCAGCCGGTTGGACAGCAGCTTCTTCCATGATGCCGTCAGCGGCAGTTGGCTGGCTTCCTCCAGCACGCTGCGCTCCAGGGTACGGTCGAACAGCACATGGCCGAGCCGGCGCAACGACCAGTCCGGGCACAGCCGCTCCACCACGGTCATCGCATCACCCGGTGCCACCTGGCCACCCTCCAGCACCCGGTAATACCACCCGGTGCGGCCGCTGGACTGCATGCTGCGCGCCACGTCCGGCAGGCCGAAGCGGTCGTTGAGCTTCCAGCACGGCTGCCTCCCCTGCGACACCTGCAGCGTGGCCGTGCCGACCCGGATCACATCGGCCAGGTGGATCGTGTCTTCGGTCCAGCCCGTGCTGGAGAAGTTCTCGCCGAAGGCGCCGCTCCCGTCCAGCAATGGATGCCGGTGCGCCCCGCGCCAGAACGCGTAGTGATCGAACGGATAATGATGGATCGCTTTTTCCGGACCGCCATGCACCCGGCGATCGCCCTGTTCATCACCTTCGATGCCTTCGGCATGGATGCGCACCGGCCCGCTGACCGGTACTTTGGCGATCGCGCTGCAGCTTCCCGGACGCGTATAGGGGACCGCGCGTCCGGTATGGATCGCATCCAGTGCCACCGCGGGCGGAATCGTGCAGTTCATGGAGACGGCGCCTGCCTGCGCAGGTTGCTGCGGGAATCGGCAATCATTTCCAGCATCGCCTGCCGGGCCTGCTCGGGCTGCTGCGCCGCGATGGCCTCATGCACGCGCGCATGTCGCGGCAGCGAATACTTGAAGTCTGCATCGGCCTTGCGCGCGGACAGCAACAGGTAACTGCCCAGTGCGGTTTCGATCACGCTGAACAACGGTCGCAGCAGCGCATTGCCGGTCGCGTCCAGCACGGCGTGGTGGAAGCGCAGATCTGCCGCTGCCCAGGCCTCCATGTCCTCTGCCGCCGCCATCGCCTCATACGCTTGGCCGATACGCGCCAACTGCGCATCGGTACGCCGCTGCGCGGCCAAGGCGGCCGCTGGCGGCTCGATCAGTTCACGCATCTCGGCCAGTTGTTCGACGAACTCCAGCGTGGGCAACGCCGCACCGTGCCAGGACAGCACGTCCGGATCCAGCAGGTTCCAGTGTTCGGCCTCGCGTACCCGCGTGCCGATCTTCTGGCGGGTTTCGATCAGCCCCTTGGAACCCAGTACACGCAGCGATTCGCGCAGCGCGGTGCGGCTGACCTGCAGTTGCGCGGACAGCAGTTCTTCGCGCGGCAGTATTTCCCCGGGCTTGTACTGGCCGGCCACGATCAGCTTGCCGAGCTCGTGCACGATCTGCCCATGCAGGCTACGACTGGATGTCGCCATCATGGCCAGACCTGGTCGGGGGCGCGTGGGGGTTGCATGGGGCAAGTATAGACCGGCCCCCTACGCGCCCCCTGCAGGCCTGCCATCACTGCAGCGTCGCGCCGGCCCAGGCCACCACCGGCGTGCGGGCGCCTTCTCCCACGGTCGCCGCTTCGGCCACCAGCTCCAGCACCTGCACGCCCTGCACGGCTACCTCGATCCGAGCCGGCGCCTGCCCGCGTCGCACCGGCGCGCTGGTGAACAACGGCTTGCCGTCCCCGTAGACCTTGAACACCACGGTGCCGGACGCAGCCGCCGCACTGTCATCCACGCCCGCCAGCGCGGTGAAGCGCTTGTAATGGCTTGACGCAAGCACCTCCAAGCGCGAATTGGCGTGGATGCCGATACCCCGCGCGTAGGACGTGCCGGCGATGCGCAGCGGCCCGCCCTGCGGTGTGCGGTCCACCCGCGGGGTACCCGATACCTCGGCCGGCCGGGCGCTGTAACCGGGCAGGCCGTCCACCGCCACATGGATGCGGCCGGTGATCTCCCCCAATGATGTGCCCTCGCTCGTATCGGGCGTGCCGCTGACCTTCAACAGCACCGCGCCGTGGGCTGGCAGGGTGAATGCCATCCCGCCGTCGGTGGCTGTGACGTCGCGTTGTTCCCACAGATCACGCGCCCGGATCGGGGCGGCGTCGCTGAGCAGCATCTGCGCGGCGGTGACCCGTGCCTCCACCGTTGCTCCGCCCCGGTTGAACAACAGCACGCCGCGTTCGCCGCGGGCGGACAACGGCTTGACCAGCACCTGCAGCGGTCCCTCGCTGGCGACGATCCGGCCCTGGTTGCCGGCCGGATCCTGGTTCAGTGCGATCACCTCCGGATTGGACAGCAACGCCACCTGCGCCGGGGTGGCATGGTTCAGGTCGAAGCCCACCAGCAGCGGCGCCGCCAGGATGGCCCATATCGAAAAATGCGTGCGCGCTTCGGTCATGTGGTCGGCACCGAATTCGCCCAGTCCCACCGCCAGCATGTCCGGATCATTCCAGCGCCCCGGACCGGCATACAGTTCCCGGCGCGATGCAGTATCGAAGTTGTGCAGCATGCTTTCCCAGGTCATTTCGATGTCCGGGCTGGTGCGCCACAGGTTGCCGTGGCGGCCGCCCCAGTTGCCCACGCCGGCTTCTCCCCATGGGCAGATCGACAGCACGAAATCGTTGTCCGGGTTGACCTGTGCCAGCAGCCTGCCGACCCGCGCATACGCGCCTTCGACCTTGTCCGCATCGGTGGCCTGGGCATCGGCACGCACGATCAACGGACGCCCTTCGCGGTAGGTCGCGCTCGCCAACGCCTTGCTGCCCTGGCCGAAATCAGCCAATCCACAAGCGTCGACCTTGATGTAGTCGAACCCCCATTCCCCGAACATCGTGGCCAGGTCGCTGGCCTCGAAGCCCTCCAGGCCGATCTCGCGCTGCGCTGTCGTGCCGACCGGAAGATTCGGGCTGTGCGCATCATGTGCCTGCGAGCATGCATTGCGCCCCACATCGGTATACAGGCCGGCCTTGAAGCCCATCGCATGCAGGTGGTCGGTCCACGGCCGCAGGCTGGGCACGCCGCTGCGGCTGGCCGCCATCGGGAACATGCTGGTGCGGATCTGGATGCCGCCGTCGGCGCGGCGCTGCAGCCACCAGCCGTCGTCGATGTTGATGTAGCGGTAGCCGGCCTGCTGCATGCCATTGCGCTTGATGGTCTCTGCCACCGACAGGATCTTGTCCTGGGTGACTTCGGTACGGAATGCATTCCACGGGTTCCAGCCCATCGGCGGCGTCGCAGCGGCGCCATGTCCATACACGCTGAAGCGTCCGCTGGGTTGCAGGTCTTCGCGGGGCTCGCCGGCGATGCCGGACAACGGAGCCAACGCCAGGGCGACGGCAAGCAGGGTCTTGCAGGTCATGCTCTCTCTCCTCACCAGAACAGGGTGTACAGGGCAACCAGGATCGCGACGACCGCCATGGCCCCCACGTTGAAGGACGTGCGTGTTGCGTACACCACGTCGTCGGTGCGCACCACGTCCTTGGCCGGCGCGGCAGGCGTGGCCAGCGATACGCCTACCGCCAGCAGCAGTGCCAGCAGGAACACCAGGCCGACACGATCAATGAACGGCAAGGAAGGCCACGCCAGCTTCAGTACGATCGACAGCACGAACGAGCCCACCGCCGCCGCCAGCGCACCGGCTTCGTTGGCCCGCTTCCAGAACAGGCCCAGCAGGAAGATCACCACGATGCCCGGGGTGAAGAAGCCGGTGTATTCCTGGATGTACTGGAAGGCCTGGTCGAAGCTGCCCAGCAACGGCTTGGCTGCCAGGATGCCCAGCACCACCGTGACCACGGCGGCGAGGCGGCCCACGCGTACCAGCGTGGCCTGCTCATGCGGGCCCTTGCGCTGGGCGTAGAAATCCAGGGTGAAGATGGTCGCCACCGAATTGATCTTGGACGCGAGCGAGGCCACGATCGCCGCCACCAGTGCAGCGAACACCAGCCCGAGGATGCCGGTAGGCAGCAACCGCATCATGGTCGGATAGGCCTGGTCCGGCGCGTCCAGGCCCGGCGCCAGCATCACCGCGGCGATGCCCGGCACCACCACGATGACCGGCATCAGCAGCTTCAGGAAAGCAGCGAACAGTACGCCCTTCTGCGCCTCGCCGATGTCCTTGGCGGCCAATGCGCGCTGGATGATGTACTGGTTGAAGCCCCAGTAGCTGATGTTCATGATCCACAGCCCACCCACCAGCACGCTGATGCCTGGCAGGTCCTTGTAGAACGGGTTGTCCTTGCTGAGGATCATCTCGAAGTGGCCCGGATGGGCATCCCACAGGCGCTGGAAGCCGGCCACGATGCCGGCGCCCTCGCCCAGCTGGCTCAAGGTCAGCCCGGTCACCAGCAGCCCGCCCAGCACCAGCAGCGACACCTGCACGATGTCGGTCAGCGCCACCGCCTTCAGGCCGCCGTAGAGCTGGTACAGCAGCGCGAACACGCCGATCAACACCACCGCCAGCATCTGGTCCATGCCAGTGACCTGGCTGACCGCGATCGCCCCCAGCCACAGGATGGAGGTGACGTTGACGAACACATACAGCCCCAGCCAGAACACCGCCATCAGCGTGCGGATGCGGGTGCCGTAACGTTGCTCCAGGAACTGCGGCATGGTGTAGATGCCATTGCGCAGGAAGATCGGCAGGAACCACTTGCCGACGATCAGCAGGGTCAAGGCGGCCATCCACTCGTAGGAGGCAATGGCCAGGCCGATGGCATAGCCGGAACCGGACATGCCGATGATCTGCTCGGCGGAGATGTTGGCAGCGATCAGCGAAGCGCCCACCGCCCACCACGGCAGCGACTTGCTGGCCAGGAAATAGTCCTTGGCATTCTTGGTGTGGCCGGCCTTTTCCCGCGAAACCCACTGCGCCAGCACGAATACAGCAGCCAGGTAGACCAGTACGATGGAGGTATCGAGCACCGAAAGTTGCATGTCCTGCTTCCTTGAGGCGGGTGCCGGGATCTGTCACCGGCGTTCGGAGTGGAAAGAAGTAACCGTTGCGCCTGGCTTGCGCTTACATCGGCAGCTCACGTGCACGGGCAAGCAGGTACAGACCCTGCGCCACGCTGTCTTCGGCATGCCGCGTTGCCGCCCGTCCCTGCAGCGCCAGTGCGCAAACATAGGCATCGGCCAGGCCATCGGAGGCCATCACGTGCAGCGGCCCACCCTCGGCATCGATGGCCTGCAGTTCACTGCCGATCAACAGGCCGGACAGATAGCTGGCCAGCTGCGCAGGCTGCAACTGGTCGAACAGCGCCCGGGTGCGCACGCTGAACAGCTGGTGCAACAAGCTGCCATCGCGCGCGGCCATCGCCACGCCCTCGGCAAAGGCGGCCGCATCATGCGGCGCGTCCACCATCATCCGGCCGAGCAGGCTGTGCTGGCGCAGTACCGCGAACAGCTCACCGGTCATGTAGGTGCTGAACTGTTGGATGCGCCCGTCCACCACCTGCGCGTGCTTGCTGTGGGTACCCGGCAGCACGACAGGATGCGTGCCCGGCCCCAGCACCGGCAGCAACGCGCACAGCTGGGTCTCTTCGCCGCGCATGACGTCCGGTACGCCGTGCACGTCCACGCAGCTGAGGCCCGGCACCAGCCACAGTTCGCGCTCGATGGCAGCGTCGTTCAATCGCTGCATTCCCGCCGCGATCTCATGCAGCCCCGCCGGGGCCTGCACATAAGGCACCTCCCTCCAGCCCTGGCGGCTGCCCACCATCCCCGCCATCACCACCAGCGCATCGTCCCAGCCGTGGATCAGTGCCTCCAGCACCTCGGCAAATCGTCCATTGGCGTTCAACAGCCCCTGGTCGGAGCGACGGCTGTCCACCGTCTGCCCGTCGCGGTCCAGGCGGAACGCGCGCAGGCTGGAGCTACCCCAGTCGATGGCGATCATGCGTCTGCGAACCGGACGTCAGGCAGGCCACGCACGCCATCCAGCACGGCCGTGAACACACCTCCGCTGGTCGGCAGCGCGTGCAGTGCGGCAGCATCCAGCCCATCCCGTGCGGAGGTGACATACAACGTGCCCAGATCCTCGCCGGCAAACGCCACGCAGGTCGGTTGCGATGCAGGCACCGGCACGCGCAGTTCGACCTCACCGGCGGCGGCGTAACGCACCACCTGCCCCGCGGCCCATTGCGCACCCCACACCCGTCCATCGGCATCCACGACGGCACCGTCCGGCTCGGCCCCGCCTTCGATGACCGCGAACACGCGTGGCTCGCTGACCGTGGCCGTGGCTGCGTCGTAGCCGACGTGCATGATCCGTCCCTGCAGCGAGTCGCAGTAATACATGCCCCGCCCATCGGGATCGAAACAGATCCCGTTGGCGATGGCCACCGGCTCCAGGGCCAGCGCACGCAGGCCCTGCCTGAGCGAGTACTGGTGGAAGCGCGCCGTCCGCGCATGCGCGGGATCTTCGTTGATGCAGCCGAAGACAAAGTTGCCGCTCCGGTCCAGGCGGCCATCGTTGATGCGCATGGCCGCCCCCTCCATCGGCACGTCGACCAGGTGGTCACAGGACAGACCGGTACCGGCAGCGTGGCGGGTGGGATCACCGAGGTACAGTGCGTCTTCCATCCCCAGCAGCAACCGGCCTGACTCACACAGCGCCAGCGAACCTACCCGCCCCGGCGTGCTCCACCACTGGGTACTGCCCGCGTCCGGGCTGCCGCGCCAGATGCGCCGGCCCTTGATGTCGGTCCACCACAGCACCCGTTCGCGCGCGCACCAGACAATGCTTTCGCCCAGCGTGCAATGGCTGTCGAACGCCAGCGCGGCGGTCGGCAGGGTCCGGCCCTCGCCCATGCTTACCATTCGGCCACGCTCCCGTCTTCGTGCCGCCACAGTGGATTGCGCCACTCACCGGCGCGGCGCGCGCGTTCGATCACCACCGCTTCGTCGATCTCCACGCCCAGCCCCGGCAGGGTAAAGGGCAGGATCGAACCGCCGTGCATGGTGAAGGCGTCCTTGTTCCTGACGTAGTCCAGCAGCTCGCCATCGGCGTTGTAATGGATGCCGATGCTCTGTTCCTGCAGCACTGCATTCCAGCTGGCGAAATCCACGTGCAGGCAGGCCGCGAGTGCCACCGGCCCGAGCGGGCAATGCGGCGCCAATGCCACGTCATGGGCTTCGGCCATCGCGCCGATCTTCATGCATTCGGTGATGCCGCCGGCATGCGACAGGTCCGGCTGCACGATCGACAGGCCGCCGCCGGCGAACACGCTCTTGAACTCGGTACGCGAGAACATCCGTTCGCCGGCTGCCAGCGGAATGGCGGTGTGTTCGGCCAGCCGCGGGTAGTATTCGGCCTGTTCGGCCAGCACCGGTTCTTCGATGAACAACGGGCGGTACGGCTCCAGTTCGCGGATCAGCGTCTTGGCCATCGGCCAGCCGACGCGACCGTGGAAATCCAGCCCGAATTCGATGCTCTGCCCGAACGCCTCGCGTATCTCGGCCACCTTGGCCACCGCCGCATCGATGGTGCGGCTGGGCGCCAGCAAGGGCATCTCTTCGCAGGCGTTGAGCTTGAAGGTGTCATAGCCCAGCGCCACGCGTGCCCGGATCTGTTCGATGATATCGGCCGGCCGGTCACCGCCCACCCAGCAATAGGTCTTCATGCGGTCACGCACCAGCCCACCCAGCAGCTGGTACACCGGCACGCCGAGCGTCTTGCCCTTGATGTCCCACAGCGCCTGGTCGATGCCGGCCAGCGCGCTCATGAACACCGCACCGCCGCGGTAGAAACCGCCGCGATACATCACCTGCCAATGGTCGTTGATACGCGCCGGATCCTTGCCGATCAACTGCTCGCCCAACTCGTGCACGGCGGCTTCGACCGTGCGCGCACGGCCTTCGATGACCGGCTCTCCCCATCCAATCACGCCTTCATCGGTCTCGATCTTCAGGAACATCCAGCGTGGCGCCACGCGGTAGGTGCTCAGGCGGGTGATCTTCATGCGTTCGCACTCCGCAGGGCAGCAACGAAGGCGTCCGCATGGCCCGCCGTGGTGGCTGCATCCTGGCCCGGGCGATACAGCTCACCGCCCAGCCCGGCGCCGGCGCAGCCGGCCTGCAGGAACGCGGCCAGGTTGTCCGTCCCGATGCCCCCTACCGCATACAGTGGCACGTCTACCGGCAGTACGGCCTTCAGCGCACGCACATAGGCAGGGCCAAAATGTGCCGCGGGGAAAAGCTTCAAACGCTGCGCACCGGCGGCCAAGGCCGCGAAGGCCTCGCTGGCGGTGGCAAACCCGGCGGCGATATCCAGTCCACGCGAACGTGCATGCGCGATCACCACCGGGTCGGTGTTCGGCGTCACCATCAGCCGCGCGCCGCTGTCCGCCAGGCGGTCCACATCGGCGATGTCCAGCACCGTGCCGGCGCCCACCTCGGCGTGGCCGTCGGCTTCCTGCAGGGCCAGCTGCACGCTGCCCAGCCAGTCCGGCGAGTTGGTGGGTATTTCGATCTGGGTGATGCCGGCATCGATCAACACGCGCACGTGCGCGCGCACCTCGGCCGGGGTGATGCCGCGCAGGATGGCGATCAGCGGAAGCGGGGAATGGGTCATGGCGGGCTCAGTAATAGAGTTGGCTGCGGCCGCCATCGATCAGGATGTCGGCGGCATTGATGAAACGGGCTTCGTCACTGGCCAGGAACAACGCGGTCTGCGCGACTTCCGACGCTTCGCCGATACGTTTGGGTGGCAGCAGTGCTTCCTGTTCCAGGCGTGCCTGGGCAGGATCGGGCTGTGATTCGAACCAGCGTTCGATGCGGTCCACCAGGATCAGCCCGGGCGATATGGAGTTGAACCGGATGCCCTTGTCGGCGTACTCCAACCCGAGCGCCTTGGTCAGGCCGATCAAGGCGTGCTTGGCCACGTTGTACGGGAAGGCGCCCTGGATGATGCGATGGCCGTGCACCGAGGCGATGTTGACCACCGATCCGCGGCCCTGCGCCAGCATGCAGGGCAGCACGGCGCGGGCGAAGTTCCAGTGGCCGCCGAGGTTGACGTCCAGGTTGCGTTGCCAGGTCTGCGAAGACAGCTCCAGCGGCGCGGAAAACACATCCATGCCGGCATTGCTGACCAGCACATCCACGCGGCCGTGGGCGGACACCACACGTTCCACGAAGGCCGCCACCGCATCGGCATCACTGACATCGCCCTGCTGGAAGAGCGCACACACCGCGTCCTCGGCGCAGGGCGCGGACTGGTCGTAGCCGGCCACGATGGCACCGTGCGCCTGGAACAGTCCGCCGATGGCACGGCCGATGCCGTTGGCGGCACCGGTGACGATCGCCACCTTGCCGGCCAGCCGCTGTGCGGGGTCAGTCACTGCATTCATGGGGTGTCCTTGCTGAAGCGATAACGGATGCGGTTGCGGTAGACCGCACCGGGCTGCAACGTGATGTCCGGCAAGGCGGGCTGGTTCATCGCATCGGGATAGGCCTGCGGTTCAATGCAGATGGCCGCGTGTGCGTGATATGGCCTGCCCGATGCCCCCTGCAGGCTGCCATCCAGGAAGTTTCCCGAATACACCTGCACGCCTGCCTGGTCGCTCAGCACGTCCAGCACGCGGCCGGAATGCGGGTCATGCAGGCGCGCCGCCGGGCGCACGCCGGCGTCTGCCGGGCGCACGCCGGCGTCTGCCGGGCGCACGCCGGCGTCTGCCGGGGCATCGAGAATCCAGTAATGATCCAGGCCCTCGGCGACCTGCAACTGCGGATCGCCAGTGACGGACAGCGCCTCGCCGATCAACCGCGCGCGGCGGAAGTCGAACGCGCTGCCCGCCACCTCTGGCCGTTGTCCGGTGGGCGTGAGCGCTGCGCTCAGCGCCACCATGCGCGATGCAGGCAGTGTCAGAAGATGTGCGTCCACCGCGCCCGCCCCTTCGCCGGCGAGGTTCCAGAACGGATGATGGGTCAGGTTGACCACCGTGGGGCGGTCGCAGGTGGCGGCGTAGTCCACGTGCAGGGTGTCGGTGTCATCCAGCCGATAGTCCACGGTGACCGTCAGCGCGCCCGGGAAGCCCTGGTCGCCATGCGGGCTGACCAGTTGCAGCCGCGCCCGGTCACGGCGCACGCCCAGCCATTGCCAGTCACGGGCATCGAATCCGTCGGGTCCGCCATGGTGGGTGGTGACGCCATCGACTGAATCGAGCCGATGATGCTGGCCCTCGAGCAGGAAGCCGGCCGTGCTGATGCGTCCCGCCACCCGGCCGATGCTGGCACCAAAGAAGGACCGATCCGACGTCCGCTGGCGCTGCTCGGCATGGCCCAGCACCACGTCTGCGAACTGCCCGTCACGGTCCGGCACCCACATGGCCGCCAGGGCGGCGCCGCGCTGTGCGATCTCTGCCCGTAGCCCATGGGCGTTTTCCAGCATCACCATGCAATCCACGCTCCACGGCAAGGAACTCCAAGGGCACCACGATTCCATAGTTCGGAGGCGGTGCGGCACGGCCAACGGCCTGGATTGCAATTAATCAAATAATACTACAAATGAAAAGTTGCACCGCAGCATGGTCTGCGTCCTGCGTGCTTGCCTTTCCTGCCCTCCCCCATACCCAGCAGCACCTACGGATTTATTGCCACAAGGGTCAGGCACTCAAGTACACGAGGGTAAGGAGAAACGAGAATCACGCCAGGCGTGGAGGCCGATCCCACCTGGCACGGGGCCGCGCAGGCCCCGTCGTCGCATCCGCCGCCGTTGCTGCGGCGCTCGCCCCGCACCACGGTGCCCTCGTCGGCGGTAACTCCCGTGAAAGCCCGATCTTCCTGCAGGGCTACCGCTCCGGCATCCATCCAGCGAGGAGTGCCACCCATGATCCACCTGCCATCCCGCAGCCTGCTGTCCCTTACCCTGTGTTCCGCCGCTTTGCTGGCCGTGCCTGCGGCGGCCGCCGAGCGCATTGCCCTGCATCGGCTCGATCTCGCGGCGACCCCGGCGTTGGCCCGCGGCAACCCCGGCACCTCTGGACTTCCTTCGGTGCTCGGGCTCGATGCCGGTTCCAGCCTGCGACTGATGTCCAGCCACGTCGACCGCAACGGCGTGCAGCATCAGCGCTTCGAACAGTTGCATCACGGCGTACCGGTATTCGGTGAACATGTGGTGGTCGCCACCGCTGCCACGGGCCAGGTGCGGAGCCTGTTCGGCATGGCGGTCGCCTCGCTGCAGGCCGAGGTTCCCGATGTGGCACCCCGCATCGAAGGCGCGCGTGCTGCGGACATCGCCAAAGCCAGTGCCCCCGGGATGCGCGCCGGCGGCACGCGGATACAGAACCAGAACCAGCGACTGATTATCCATCTCGATGCACACGCGGTGGCACGGCTGGCATGGGTGGTGGATTTCCTGGCCGAGGGCGAGGACCAGCCAGCCACCCGCCCTTTCACCATCGTCGATGCGATGGACGGCAACGTGCTGGAGCAATGGGAGGGCCTGGCCACGGCGAAGATCGGTATCGGCCCGGGTGGCAACGAGAAGACCGGACAGATCGCCTATGGCGCGAATGCGCCCCACCTTGACGTCACCACTGACGGCACGACGTGCAAGCTGGAGAACGAAAACGTAAGGACCATCAACCTCAACCACGGCGGATCAGGCGCGGTCACGGCAGCACACAGCTTCAGCTGCCCGCAGAACACAGTCAAAGCCATCAATGGCGCCTACTCCCCATTGAACGACGCGCACGCAGCCGGCGGCACCGTGTTCGACATGTACCGCGATTGGCTGGACACCGCACCGCTGCGGTTCCAGCTGAAGCTTCAGGTCCACTACTCGCGCAATTACGAGAACGCGACATGGAACGGCCGCGTCATGTCCTTCGGCGATGGGCAGAGCATGTTCTATCCACTGGTCTCTCTGGATGTGGTCGCCCATGAGGTCTCCCATGGTTTCACCGAACAGAACTCCGGGTTGATCTACAACGCACTGCACTCCGGCGGCATGAACGAGGCGTTCTCGGATATCGCAGGCGAAGCCGCCGAGTACTACCTGAAAGGCAGCAACGACTTCCTGGTGGGTGCCGGGATCATCAAGCGTGACGCGGCGCTTCGCTACTTCGAAGACCCGACGCGTGACGGCAGGTCGATCAGGCATGCGCGCGATTTCCGTCCGGGCACGAACAATCATTACTCGTCCGGCGTCTACAACAGGGCCTTTTACCTGCTTTCGCACCGCGAGGGCTGGGATACCCGAAAGGCGTTCATTGCGATGGCGACGGCCAACCAGAACTACTGGACACCGAGCAGCACGTTCGAAAGCGGCGCCTGTGGCGTCATTGCCGCCGCACGGGACCTGGATTACCCGGTAGAAGACGTGGTGATCGCATTCGATGAAGTCGGCGTGCGCTGCGATGCGTGAGCGCGCCGTGGCGTGATGCCGACAACGGGATCCGGCAGGCATTGCGCCTGCCGGGCCATCGCCGCGCCGTCATCACTTCCTTGGCCCACCCGTCGAGCCGCGCACCATCAGGCTGAAACCCAGCGTCTGCTGAAGCGACACATCCCGACCTTCGATGATGGCCAGCAACAGATTGACCGCGCAGGCGCCGATTTCCCGCATCGGTTGCCTGACAGTCGTCAACGCCGGCGTCAGGTAGCGGGACGAGGCAAGGTCGTCGAAGCCCACGATGGACAGGTCATCCGGCACGCGGACGCCCAGGTCCCGGCAAGCCGCCAGCGCGCCCAGCGCCATCTGGTCGCTGACGCAGAAGATCGCCGTGGGAGCGGGCGTTCGGGCCAACAGCGCCAGCGCCGCGGCATGGCCGGATTCCACCGAAAAGTCGCCAGACTCGACGACAAGTTGGCGCAGACGGCCGCGCGCCTTGCCGGCCGCCCGCACGCCTTCCAGCCGTTGCTGGTGCAGCGGATTATCGGGCGGCCCGCCGATGACGGCGATCCGCTCGTGGCCCAGTGCATACAGGTGTTCCATCACCGCCCGTGCAGCGGCCGCGTTATCGATGTGGACGCTGGGGATGCCCAACGCGGGATCGAACTCGCAGCCATTCACCACCGGCGCGGCGGCGCCCCGCTGCTGCACGATCGCGCGCGCCGTCGGCGGCAGGCGATGGCCCAGCACGATCAGGCCGTCGGCCTCGTTGCGGCGGAGCATCTGCGCATAGCGCTCCTCGCGATCGGGCTGATGCTGCGTGTCGCCCAGCAGTACGGCGTAGCCGACCGCCTGCGCGGCGTCCTCCGCGCCCTGCAGGATCTGCGCGAAGAACGGATTGGCGATGTCCGGAACAGTGACCAGGATCTTGCCGCTGCGCTGGGTTTTCAACGTCCTGGCCACCGTGTTGGGCACGTAGCCCAGTGCGGCGGCCGCCTGTTCGATGCGGCTGCGCGTGGTCGGCAGGACCTTGTCCGGACGGGACAGCGCGCGCGAAACCGTTCCAGCGGAGACGCCGACGTGTTTTGCGATGTCGTAGATAGTGGCCATGGTTTTTGGTCTTCGGTTGCGCTGTGCACTGCACAACAGCTCTTCCAGGAGGCCCTGCTAGGATAATGCAATCGATTGCATCGAGGGCGAATCACCTTGAAGACGGTCAAAGGTCCCGCGCTGTTCCTGGCGCAGTTCATCGGCGACACACCGCCCTTCAACCGGCTGGACACCACGGCCGGATGGGCGGCAGGGCTGGGCTATCGTGGCCTGCAGGTACCCACCAGCGATCCCCGCCTGTTCGATCTGGCCGAGGCTGCGCGCAGCCAGGCGTACTGCGATGACATCGCCGGCACACTGGCCGCGCAGGGCGTAGAGATCACCGAGCTGTCCACCCACCTGCAAGGGCAACTGGTCGCCGTCCATCCCGCCTACGACAGCCTGTTCGACGGCTTCGCACCGCCAGAAAAGCGCGGTGACCCGGCCGCCCGCCAGGTCTGGGCGGTGGAGCAGCTGATGCTGGCCGCCAAGGCCAGCCAGCGCCTGGGACTGACGGCGCATGCCACGTTCTCCGGCGCGCTGGCCTGGCCCTACTTCTATCCCTGGCCGCAACGCCCGCCCGGGCTGGTGGAAGAAGCCTTCGCCGAACTCGGCCGCCGCTGGCGTCCCATCCTGGATGCCTTCGATGCCTGCGGGGTGGACCTGTGCTTCGAAATCCACCCGGGCGAGGACCTGCACGACGGCGCGACCTTCGAGCGCTTCCTCGACGTGGTGGACCACCATCCGCGCGCGAAAATCCTGTACGACCCCAGTCACCTGCTGCTGCAGCAGATCGACTACCTCGGGTTCATCGACCGCTATCACGCGCGCATCGGCATCTTCCATGTCAAGGACGCGGAGTTTCGCCCCAGCGCGCGCAGTGGCGTGTATGGCGGCTACCAGGACTGGATCGATCGTCCCGGGCGGTTCCGCTCGCTCGGCGACGGCCAGATCGACTTCAAGGCGATTTTCTCGAAGTTCGCCCAGTACGATTTCCCGGGCTGGGCGGTGCTGGAGTGGGAGTGCTGCCTGAAGCACCCGGAAGACGGCGCACGGGAGGGCGCTGCCTTCATCGGCGACCACATCATCCGCGTGACCGAGCGTGCCTTCGACGACTTCGCCGACAGCGGCGTGGATACGCAGTCACTGCATCGCATGCTGGGGATCTGAGCCATCACCGCCCTGGGAGGGGTAGCCATGACGTACGCCATGTCGCGCTTGGGCGCGATGATGTTCCTGCAGTTCTTCATCTGGGGCGCATGGTTCGTGACCCTGGGCACGTACCTGGTGCAGGGCCCGCTGCAGGCCAGCGCCAGCCAGGTGGCGACGGCCTTCCTCAGCCAGTCGATCGGCGCCATCGTGGCGCCCTTCCTGGTCGGCCTGGTCGCCGACCGCTACTTCGCTGCGCAGCGCATCCTCGCGGTGCTGCACCTTGCCGGCGCGGTGCTGATGTGGATGGCCTCCACGGCGACCGACTTCGGCACGTTCTCCGCCTGCGTCATGGGCTACATGCTGCTGTTCATGCCGACCCTGGCGCTGGCCAACAGCGTGGCGATGCGGCACATGCAATCGCCTGAAAAGCAGTTTCCGCTCGTGCGTGTCGCCGGCAGCGTCGGCTGGATCGTGGCGGGCGTGCTGATCGGCTGGCTGGGCTGGGAGCAGGCGCATCGTCTCGAGCTGACCTTCCAGATGGCGGCGATCGCCTCGGTGGCACTGGGCCTGTATGCCTTCACCCTGCCGCACACACCACCGCTGGCCCGGCAACGCGACGCCGGGCTGGGGCAGATCCTGGGGCTGGATTCGCTGCGGCTGCTGAAGTCGCGCTCCTACCTGGTGTTCTTCCTGGCTTCCATCGCCATCTGCATCCCGCTGGCGTTCTACTACAACTTCACCAACCCCTACCTCAACGACCTGGGCGTGCGCGGCGCGGCGGGCCTGCAATCGCTGGGCCAGGTATCCGAAGTGTTGCTGATGCTGGCGATGCCGTTCCTGTTCGTGCGGCTGGGCGTCAAGGCGATGCTGGCCGTGGGCATGGCCGCGTGGGTGCTGCGCTACGTCATGTTCGCCTTCGGCGATGCAGGCGGCGGCTTCTCCCTGCTGGTGATCGGCATCGTGCTGCATGGCATCTGCTACGACTTCTTCTTCGTCACCGGCCAGATCTACACCGATGCGCATGCCGGCCCCGCCGCGCGCAGCAGCGCACAGGGCTTCATCACCCTGGCCACCTACGGCGTGGGCATGTTGATCGGCACGTTCCTGTCCGGCGCGGTGGTGGAGCACTACACCACTGCGGCCGGCCCGGACTGGCAGAAGATCTGGCTGTTCCCCGCAGGCGTGGCGCTGGTCGTGCTGGTCGCCTTCCTGCTGCTGTTCCGCGACCGGCCGGTGGTCGCCGCCGCCCCTTCCACACCCTGAGGACCACAGATGCGCACGCTTGGAATCGCCATTGTCGGCACCGGCATGATCGGCGCAGTGCACCGTCGCGCGGCCCTCCTCGCCGGCGCCACGGTACGCGGCGTGGCCGCCTCATCGCCGCAGCGCGCACGCGAGGTGGCGCAGTCGTGGAATGTCCCGCGCGCCTACCGCGATATCGACGAAGTCCTCGCTGATCCGCAGGTCCAGGTGGTGCACGTCTGCACGCCCAACCATCTGCACCGCGGCATGGCGCAGGCGGCACTGGAAGCGGGCAAGCACGTGATCTGCGAGAAACCGCTGGCGACCACGCTGGAAGACGCACAGGCCTTGGCAGCACTGGCCGCCTCGACCGGGCTGGTCGCCACGGTGCCCTTCGTCTACCGCTACCACCCGGTGGTGCGCGAGGCCCGCGCGCGCATCGCCCAGGGCGAACTGGGCCCGCTGCACCTGATCCACGGCAGCTACCTGCAGGACTGGCTGCTGGATCCGGCCAGCAACAACTGGCGCGTGGACCCGGCACTGGGCGGGGCGTCACGCGTGTTCGCCGACATCGGCTCGCACTGGTGCGACCTGGTGGAGTGGGTCGGCGGCGAGCGGTTCGTCGACGTAAGCGCGGCGTTCGCCACCGTGATAGGCGAGCGCGGCACCCTCACCGGGCAGAGCTTCAGCACACCGGCGGCGGGCGGCGCGATGCAGCCGGTCGCGAGCGAAGACGTGGCTGCGGCGATGTTCAGGACCAGCGCCGGCGCCCTCGCCTCGCTGACGGTCAGCCAGGTCTCGGCGGGCCGCCACAATCGCCTCTGGTTCGAGATCGATGGCGCCAAGGCGAGCGTGGCATTCAACCAGGAAGATGCCGAGCGGCTGTGGATCGGCCTGCCCGACCAGCGCGAAGAAATCTTCGTGCGTGGGCCGGGTGCCGGCACTGCCGAACAACGCCGGCTGTCGGCCTTGCCGGCCGGCCACGCGCAGGGCTATGGCACCTGTTTCGAAGCCTTTGTCGCCGACACCTATCGGGCCATCGAAGGCGAGCAACCGCAGGGCCTGCCCACCTTCGAAGACGGCCTGCGCTCGGCGTTGATCGTCGACCGCGTCATCGCATCGGCCAGGACGCGCGCCTGGACCCCCATCGGTTGAATCCCCGGAGGATCTGTTGATGAACATCGCTGCACGCACCGCCCCTCTCGTTCTGCTGTTGTGCGCTGTCCTGCCCGCCTTCGCCGGCGAAGCCACCGCCCCGCAGAAGCCCATCGCGGTGCAGATGTATACGCTGCGCGACGCCGGCACGCTGGACCAGCAGTTGAAGATCGTCCACGACGCCGGGGTGCATGCGGTGGAGACCGTCGGCACGCAGAACGTAACCGCAGCCGAACTCAAGCAGCTGCTGGACCGGTATGCGATCAAGGCGGTGTCCTCGCACGTGCAGCTGGCAGAGCTGCGCAACGACCTGGACAGCGTGATCGCCTTCAACCGCTCGATCGGCAACACGACGCTGGTGGTCCCGTACCTGGACGAGAAGGACCGCCCGACGGACGCCGTCGGCTGGACCGCGCTCGGCCAGGAACTGGGCCGCCTCGCCAAGCGGGCGCGGTCCCAGGGAATGCGCATGGCTTACCACAACCACGATTTCGAACTGGTCGATTTCGACGGCACCACCGGCCTGGAGCTGCTGTTCGCCGCGGCCGGGCCCGATCTGCAGACCGAGCTGGACCTGGCCTGGGTAGCGCGTGCCGGCCATGACCCGGCGCTCATGCTCGGGAAATTCCGCGGCCGGGTGTTCGCGGTGCACGCCAAGGACAATGCGCCCAAGGGCCAGGCCGAGGACGAAGGCGGTTTCGCGGCGGTCGGCCAGGGCGTGCTGGACTGGAACACGATCCTGCCCGCTGCGGCAGCCGCCGGCGTGCAGTGGTACATCGTCGAGCACGACCATCCGCGCGATCCGGCCGCCATCATCCAGACCGGCGCGGACTATCTGCGCAACCACCTGACCGCCACCCTGCCAGCCAGCGCACCGCGCTAGCACGCCAAGGAAACCCACTTGAACAAGATCCTGACAACCGCCGTGGTTCTATCGGCGGCGACCTTTGCGAACGCGGCGTGGTCCAAGGACGACCCCGCCGCCGGCGCGCAGCTCTATGCAACTCACTGCACGGCCTGCCACGGCGCCGATCGCGCGGGCATGCCGGGCGCGTTCCCTGCGCTCACCGACGTCGGAAAGCGCCTGCAGCCGGCGCAGATCAAGGAAAAGATCAGCAAGGGCGGCGGCCTGATGCCACCCTTTTCGCAGCTCTCCCAACAGGAGATCGACGACATCACGAGCTTCCTTGCGAAGTAGGATCGCGGCGCCGGGATGGCGCCGTGCGGTTACAGTTCGCGCACCCAGATGTTGCGGTAGCTGACTGCGGAATCGTGCTCCTGCAGTGAGATCGGCGCGCAGTCATGCGGCGCATACGAGGGGGCACCGATGTACTCGGTCCTGCCCGCCAGCACGGTATCGTCCTGCACCAACACGCCGTTGTGCAGCACGGTGATGCGCGCGGGCGAGGTCAGCCCGCCGCCCTGCGAGAAGCGCGGCGCCTTCCAGATGATGTCGTAGACCTGCCACTGGCCCGGCGGCCGCGAGGCATTCACCAGCGGCATCGCCTGCTTGTAGATCGAGCCGGCCTGGCCGTTGGCGTAGGTCGGGTTGTTGTAACTGTCCAGCACCTGCAGTTCGTACAACTCCTGCAGGAAGATGCCGCTGTTGCCGCGGTCCTGGCCCTCGAAACCGGCCGTTGCGCTGGGCGAGCGCCATTCAACGTGCAACTGCATATCGCAGAACCGCTGCCGGGTGCGGATGCCTTTGCTGCCCGGCACCACCGTCATGGCGCCATCGTCGACGCGCCACGGCACGCGTCCACCCTGCTCGGATTCCCACGCGGAAACATCCCTGCCGTCGAACAGCACGATGGCATCGGAGGGCGCGCCGCCGATGGGGGTGGCCACGCTCGCAGGCACCGGTTTCCACACCTCGGTCCTGGTCGGATCGCGCGCGGGGTCGCCGCTGGCCTGCGCGAACACAGGCGCGGTCGCCAGCAGGCAGGCGGCAGCCAGCAGGGGGCTGGTCATCGTGTTCTTCATCAGCTGGTCCCCCACGCGGGCGTGCCGGGAACATAGGCGACGTCGCCCTCATAGCGGCCTGGTACAGCGACGTACTTCAAGACTTCGGTCGCGCCGACCTTCGAGGTGAAGAAGCCGAAGATGGTCAATTGCTTGAACATCGTGAAGTAGTGCGGCACTGCGGCGGCGGCTTCTGCGGTGCCCGTGTCGTCCACCTCGACAATGCGTTTCCCGGCTTCCGCATCCAGCGTGCGCAGCAGTTCGGTGCGGTCCTGCGCGGTGAGCGCCACGAAGCGGCCACCGGCGCGTTTGTCGATATCCACCAGGCCGGCGCGGAACGCCGCCTGCTGCTCGGCGGTGTAGCAGTCGCTGACGAACGTCGCCATGAACGCACCCGCGCCGGCGTCCTTTGCCCCCGGCGTGCCAGTGCGCGGCAGGATGGTCTCAGCGATCTCGTCCAGCGTGGCGACATCGACGGCGGAGAAGGCGCTCTTCGACCCCGCGGCAGGCACCTGTCCGTTGGCCAGCGCAGGCAGGCCGACCATCGCCGCACCGGTGGCGGCAACGATCATCTTCAGCAGTTCGCGGCGGTCCATCAGAGGTTCCCCGCTTTCAGTTCACGCACCGCGTGGTCGGCAGCACGCGCGGTCAGGGCCATGTAGGTCAGCGAAGGATTCACGCAGGCGCTGGAGGTCATGCAGGCGCCGTCGGTGACATAGACATTGGGCGCGTCCCAGACCTGGTTGTGCTGGTTCAGCACCGAATTCCTGCGGTCTCGGCCCATGCGCGCGGTGCCCATTTCGTGGATGCCCTTGCCCGGGGCGTAGTCGTTGTCGTGCATCTTCACGTCCTTGACACCTGCCGCCTCCAGCATCTCGGCGGCGTCTGCGGCCATGTCCCTGCGCATCGCCGTTTCATTCGCGCGCAGTGACACGTCCATCGCCAGCACCGGCAGCCCCCATTTGTCTTTCTTGTCGCTGTCCAGGCGGATCGTATTGTCATGGTGCGGCAGCATCTCGCCGAATCCGGTCATGCCGATGCGCCAGTCGCCCGGCACGGTCAGCGCGTCCTTCAGATCGGCGCCGATGTTCATTTCGGCGATCTCGCGCGACCAGCCGTTGCGGCTTGCACCCCCCTGGTAACCGAAACCGCGGGAATAGCCACGCTTGTCATCGGTGCTGACGTTGCGGAAACGCGGAACGTAGAAGCCACAGGGACGACGTCCGAAATAGTACTTGTCATCGTAGCCTTCGACCCGGCCGGAGGCCCCCGCGCCGAAATGGTGGTCCATCACGTTGTGCCCAAGCTCGCCGGACGAAGACCCCAGCCCGCCTTCCCAGACATCAGTGGCCGAGTTCATCAGCAGCCAGGTCGAGTTGAACGAGGAGGCATTGAGGAAGATGACGTTGGCGGTGAACTGGTAGGTCTGTCCGTTTTCCGCATCTATTATCTCCACGCCGCGCGCCCGCTTGCGGTCCTTGTCGTACAGCACTTCCTTGACGATCGAGAACGGCCGCAAGGTCAGGTTGCCGGTCTTCATCGCCGCCGGCAGCGTCGCCGACTGGGTCGAGAAATACGCGCCGAACGGACAGCCCAGGATGCACTTGTTGCGGTACTGGCAATTGACGCGGCCCTGTTCGACCTTGGGCTGGGTAATGTTCGCGGTGCGCGAGTGGATCATGTGGCGCGTGCCGCCGAAGGCCTGCTTGATCCGCGCGGCCACGTCCTTCTCGACGATGTTCAACGGGATCGGCGGCAGGAACTCACCGTCCGGCAATACGTCCAGCCCCTCGCGCGTACCGGCGATCCCGGCGAACTTCTCCACGTGGTCATACCAGGGCGCAATGTCGGCGTAACGGATCGGCCAGTCGGTGGCGATGCCATCCTTCAGGTTCGCCTCGAAATCCAGGTCCGAAAGGCGATAACTCTGCCGGCCCCACATCAGCGAGCGACCACCGACGTGATACCCGCGGAACCAGTCGAACCGTTTGGTCTCGATGTAAGGCGAGTCTTTCTCGTTGGCCCACATGCCCTCGAGATTCTCGGCAAGGCCGTAATCACGCATCAGCACCGGGAAGTCCGCCTTCATCGCCTGGGTGGGCCGGTTGCGATGCGGGAAATCCCATGCCTCCTTCATCGCGTTGACATAGCCTTTGACGTGCTCGATGTTGCGTCCGCGCTCGAGCATCAGCACCTTGAGGCCTTTTTCGGTCAGTTCCTTTGCCGCCCAACCGCCACTGATTCCGGAGCCGACGACGATTGCGTCGTAATGATTGTCTGCCATGGGTTCTACTTCACCTTGGTGGATATCGTTTCAGACGTCGCAGAGGCGTATCGCCTCGCGCAGCGAACCGACGGGATCGGGCGCTGCAGGCATGAATTCCTGCGCCAGATACCCATCGAAGCCGGTGTCGCGGATCGCGCGACAGATGGCGGGATACTGCAGTTCCTGCTGGTCTCCAATCTCGTGCCGGCCAGGCACGCCTGCGGTGTGGTAATGCTTGAAACACGCGTGATGCCTGCCGATGGTGGCGATGATGTCGCCCTCCATGATCTGCATGTGGTAAATGTCGTAGAGCAGGCCGAAATGCGCCGAACCGATCCGCTGGCACAGATCCACGCCCCAGGCGGAGTGGTCGCACAGATAATCCGGATGATCGACCCTGGAGTTCAGCAGCTCCATCACCAGCACTACGCCGCGCTTCTCGGCATGCCCAAGGATGCGCTTGAGGCCAGCCTCGGCATGCGCCATGCCCTGCTGGGGGTCCATGCCGTTGCGGTTGCCGGAAAAACAGATCAGGTTGCGATAACCGGCATCGGCCACCAGGTCGATGTGCCGCATGTAGCGCGCCACCAGTTCATCGTGGAACCGGCGGTCGGCGAAGCCCTTTTCCAGGCTGATCTCCGCGCCGTTGCACATGGAGCTGTCCACGCCATGGGCCTTCAGCGTGGGCCAGTCGTTCGGGCCGACCAGGTCGATGGCGGAAAAGCCGAGGTCCTTGACCGTCTGGCAGAGCTGGGCGACCGACTGTTGTGGGAAGGTCCAGCGGGCGACGGAGTGCTTGAGGTTGCCTTTGAGTGAGGTGGCGGTGTCTGCGGCGCGCGCGGGCAGAACGGCGGCAGCGCCCAAGCCGACGCTGCCGGCAATGGCCATGCGCAGCGCATCCCGTCGCGTCAGCACTCGGCCTTGGATCGATCCAGTCGGATGGCTGGGCATCTGCTTTCCGGCCTCCCAACCGGTATCAAACGCAACGATTCATCGAAATGCAATCGATTGCACCATAGGGCAGACCTTCGTTTTTTTGCAAGACGCAGTGCACGAAAACGGATGATGCGGGGCACAATGCCAACCGCGCCGGCCGCTGGTGAGGGACAGGCCGACCGCAAAAAAAGCCCCGCAGAAACGGGGATTTTGCAACATTCTGGACGCTAGCAGCAGACCATCCGTCAGACCGTTTTGCACACATGAGGGCCTTACCTCCAAACCTCGCTGGGCGCAAAACAGTCTTAAATCATGCACCTGCAGAAAACTTCGACAACTTTTTCTCACCAAACTTAGCTGAATCTGTAGATCTCACGCCCCTTATGGCTCCGCAGGCCTTTGAGAACCTCACCTATCAACCCTGCCCCTTCTTCTGCCTACCAGCCTGGCAGCCCTCGACCTACACATAGACCCGCCTTTCATCCCCCCCCCAAAAAAAAAACAAATCGGATGGGGTCATACCGCCACCTGGCGCGAGGCCGCACTAGGTGGACATTGTCTCAGCCGAGCAACTCCTCTCCGTCAGGCGAAGCTTAACTTCGACAGCCGGCCCAGCACGTCGGTGAGGCCGGAGACTACCATCGGCTGCGGCGGACCCGAGACGCCACAGCGTCGAGGGACAGCCAAGCTGCTTAAGCGCGATCTAGTCCGGCAGGCGGCGCTTTACCGATGCGCTCTTTTACCTCCTTCATCTTCGTCACTGCCGGTAGCGCTGCCTCAAGTTCGGGGCCGAAATCCTCCAAACGCACATCGATAACCGAAATAGCCAGTTGATTGCCGCCATGAGAATGAGAAATGAGCCTCTGATGCTCTTTGTCGTAAGGTGCTTGAGCAGTGGATCCGCCGAACTCGCCAATGTTCGCAATTAAGATGTGCTGGTACATGTGGTAACGAAGCGCGGCAACCATCCCGTCGAACGTCTTTATGTCCTTGTTCATCGCCGAAATCACGTACATGTGACTTTCATTTCGCAGGTCTGAGGCTAGAGAAAGGTCCGTTGCATCGAAGCAAACTGAGCCTGTTAGTCGGTAGGACTTCTCTGTCGTACTGGTGGAATCGAGAAGTTCGATGACCACTTGATATGGTCGCCACGGCTTTATTCCTAGGCGACGCTCCTCGGGAGTAAGATTGAATTTGCCTTGGTCTACCTCGACCCAAGAGCGGCGGCCCGCATGTCTCTGCGGGACAAGCCATCGAGCCGCATTGATAGGCTCGTCACTGGTCGGTTCTTTTGCACCCAAGAGGCCGTAGAACAACATCGCGCCAGTGGAGTCCGAGAACGCTCGCATGAGATCCTGGTCGTCTACGTGGATGCTGAGCTCAGGGAATACGACGACGTCGATATGCGGTTTCTCCGAGGCTCCCAGTACGTACTCGCGCGCAGATAGGTGCTTATGCGTGAGGTGCAGCAGCGCCGCAGTGTGGTTGCGATGCTTCTCCCGGTAACCAGGATCTTCGAGGCCGGCTAGTCCATCCTTGAAGTGTTCATGGAGCGGCATAAGACCTTGAACCATAGCCACGCGCAGCCCACGTTGTTGATTCAAGGACCATTCGACTGGATAGCGGTAAATGGGCACCCTGCTGCTGACTCCATAGAGCTTCTTTTGAAACTCAAGACGCTCCCTAATAGCGCGCTCGAAATCTCGCCTTGTCGTGATCGTGGCTGCCCCTAGGCTCTTCCGTTCGGCCACACCCGGCCATCTCAACAAGTGCATCAGCAAGTCCGAGAACCAAGGTGTGATTGCAGATGTAGTGCCCCTCAGCCCTTCGGCGGAATGGAGCATGCCCAAACGACGCTTGTGCCACGTACTCTTTAGGCCGCTGTACCAACCCGTGTCTTCGCTGGAGAGCCAGTGACGTGCGGTGAAGTCCGGCTCTCCTGTAGCCGCAGCGCGCAGCAACCGCCCAAAGGCATACATCCAGGCATCTTCGCGCCGACACCAGGAAGGCGTGTCATAGGTGCCGTCCGTTCTTTTGAGTGAAACTACCGCTCGTGCCTCAAGTGTCGCGAAGCTTGGATTTCGCAATTGCTCCCAGTCATCGGACCGAACCTCCACGTTCAGCGGCGTAAGGAGTTCAGGGTCAAACGTTCGCACTGTTTTTGACCTACCTAGTGCTTCCGCAAGCTTTAGTAGAGCATTCTCTTGGTTGAAGAACTGATGCGGGTGAGTGATGACAGTCAGTAGCGGTAACCACCTCTTTAGGGCCAAAGGCGCACTGCCGGCTGACCATCGCGTTTCAGCAAACCGCATCAGGTGCCCGGGCGCCCAAGCAATCAATTGCTGCATGCCATTTCGCTTGGAACTAAGAAGGTGCCTAAACAATGCTGGAGATGCCTGAGCCACAATTCCCCAAGCCTTTGACACCTGCCTCCTGTTTCTCGCATCGCCAAAGTTGATGAACCATCGCGTGTAGTGCGCGTTATCCATGAGAAGCTGGTGACCAACGAGCGATACCACTACCTCCTCTTCGGAAGAAAGATCCATGGCAGGTGACCTTGCTCGAGAGAAGAGGTGAAGGGCTCTATGGAGTCTTAGTTCAGGCGCATTCTGTGGAACTGTTGCTGCCTGCCCGACTGATGCTAGAAGGAGACTTGCCTGTTGTTGGACGTACCAAGGGGCCTCCCACTCGTCCAGCATTCGCGATGCGAGTTCTGCGAGCGCAGCGCGGTAAGCTCTCACGTCAGAAACTTCAAAGTTAGAGTCCTGCATAGCCTCCCTGCCAGTCTCGGTTGCCCCAGCTTTGAAGAGGTCCGCGAGAACATAGAAAGCAACCCTCCGCCCGAATTCCGAGTCATGGCGCGTGTCGCACAACTTGCTCAGCAGCGCCTGCTCTATGGGCTCTAGCAGCTCGACACTGGGCCATAGGTCAAGCGCATATCGAAGCACCTGGACAAGGGAAGGGTTGAGTGCCCACGCAGAGACTAAGCGTCGTGCGGCTGCCTGATAGTCATGCCGTAACGCATCAACGGCCTTCTCCCCGCCGCTGGACTCCGTCAGGTCTGTAATCCTCCGGCGTTCGCGTAACGAACGCACAAGTCGGTAGGCAGAAAAGCGCGTGAGCGTGTCATCCCTCACCTCATGCTTTAGCGATGCTACGCTCGCGAGACTAAGAACGCCGTGCGCAGGTCTTGTGTCCTCTACGAGCCCAAGCTCTGCTAGAGAGAGAAGGCCGTTGAGCCCGGCTTCAGCGTGACGCAAAGAGTCGAGATCAAAAGGACCACTCAGTTGCTGCTGAATTGTCTTCATGCGCGCTCCGGTGCCGGATTCAGTTCCTATCTCGACAAGCGCTTCCAGCTGGGTCTTCTTCGCGTTAAGCCTCAGATACGTACCTTCGGCCCCAAATGGCGTAGTGTGCCTTTTTAGGAGCCCCTGAACCCAATCAGTGATCTCGCTCCCCAGTTCGGCGAGGTCATGAGGAGCCTCCTCATCGGCCTCGACTGAAATGACCAGCTTCAGGTCATCGACATAGCGGCAGTAATCGTGAATTCGGAAGCTCCTCGCTCGAGGCTTACGGTCTATGAAGGAACCAATTCCACGGTCAAAATCCAGAAGATAGGCATTTGCAAAGAATCCACTCGCAACCAGTCCTTGGGGAAGCCCGAGTGGCAATACGCCATCTCGAAACAAAGGACTCAGAGCCAAGTCCTCATCGCGCCACTTGAAACTCAAAGCCCGTAGCGCAATCTCCCAGAACGAATCGTCCGCAGGCTGTAGGTCACCCTCAGAGCTATCGAAGAATTTCTGGTACGCAGCCTTCAACTTTCCTATGAGTAGGGCGATGTCTATGTTGTCGAAAAACGCGCTCAGGTCCAAGCTGACAATGAACACCTTGGCATCTGCGCCAACTTCAATGTTCTTTGCGATTGCCAAGGGCCGCTCAACGTACTTCTGGTAGTCCTGAAAGTACCTACTGTACGTGTTCGAATTTCCCCATGCGAACGATGCAACAGCCCGATCCTTCGACCAATTGCAGAAGAGCCTGTTCCCGTAGCTAAAAACACCCATTTCCGCTGCTCTATCCGCAGAGAGCGAAGTGTCGCCCTGTGCTGATTCAATACAATCAGCCAAACAAAGCATGACGGCAGTCGCAATCGTTTGTTCTCGCACCCCAACGTGAGCAAGGGGGCGCAGTACCGGAGCCTGCTCCGCTTCAAAGCGCCGCGGCTGCCAACCACCCTCCGATTCAGAAGAGAAACACCACAGGCCATTCTTTGGCGCCGGAACTAGCCATGCCGGAGCTGTCGCGTAATCTCCGCTTCGGATGTCTGCGGACCAAACAGCTAGATTCTCTGGCAGGCAGACTCCGGAGACGTCAAGCTCTAGTACATCGGCGTACCAGTTGTACCGCCGAACGAATGTATGAGTCTTTTTCCATGCCTGGGCAAGAACGACCTCATCTTGAACAATCGTTGCTCGCGGACACAGCTTTTCGTACCGCGAATCAACAATGCTCATATGTAACCCTTGTAAATGGCTGACGTACGGATCTGTACACCTCGCCACCAGATTACCATCCTAGCGAACCTGCATATCATTCTGCTGCCCTCACCGGGCCCGCCGCCGCCATGAGCATGAAGCACTATCTGGACCGGCCAGGATTTCGTAGACATCTCAGAGCCATAATCAATGGAAGCGAGAGAGGTGTCTATGGCGAGCAAGCAGTACACGGATGAGTCCAAGGCCGAAGCGGTCAAGCAGGTTACCCAAAGGGGCTTTGCTGTAGCCGAGGTTGCCAAGTGGCTGGGGGTCCCATCCCACAGCCTTTACCAATGGCTCCGCAAGGCCAGAGCGAGGCCTTGGCGTCCGATTTCAGGGGGCAGGTTCAATGTTGCCCACGCCCAAGGACTCAGCCGAGGTGCGTCGGTTGAAGGCCGAGGTGAAACGTCTGACTGAAGAGCGCGACATCCTAAAAAAAGCCGCGGCGTACTTCGCCAAGGGGTGACGGCGAAGTACGCTTTCATGCGTGAGCACTTGGGCGAGTTCAGGCTGACGGCCATGTGTCGAGTGCTTGGGGTTAACCGCAGTGGCTACTACGCATGGGCGGGCAATTCGGGCAGGCCGCGTCGTCGTGAGGATGATCGTTTGCGCGGCCTTATCAAGCACGCCTGGCTGGCAAGCGGAACGGTATACGGCTACCGCAAGATCACCCGGGAACTTCGTGAGGCCGGTGAACGTTGCAGCCGCCATCGTGTTGGACGTCTGATGAAGGCAGAGGGCATAAGGGCAGAAATTGGCTACGGCACCAAGCCACGCCACCGAGGCGGTCCGCGTGGGATGGTTGAGAACGTCGTCAATCGCGACTTCTCGCCCGCTGCACCAAACAAGGTATGGGTCACCGACATCACGTACATCCGAACCTACGAAGGCTGGATTTTCCTGGCAGTGATCGTCGACCTTTACTCACGGCAAGTGGTTGGCTGGGCGATGCAGTCCCAGATGACCACCGACCTTGTGCTACAGGCACTGGTATCGGCGGTGTGGAAGCGAAAGCCTGCTGCTGGCTAGATCATCCACTCTGACCAAGGCAGCCAGTTCACGAGCAGCGACTGGCTATCGTTGCTGAAGCAGCATGGCATGCTTCCAAGCATGAGCCGACGCGGAAACTGCCATGACAATGCGGTGGCTGAGAGCTTTTTCAGCGCACTGAAGAAGGAGCGGATCAAGCGGCGGATCTACCCGACCCGGGACGAGGCACGCTCGGATGTATTCAATTACATCGAGATGTTCTACAACCCAGTTCGCCGGCATGGTTTCGCTGGCAATCTAGCCCCTGTAGAGTTTGAGCGGCGCTACGCGCAAAGTGGCTCATGAATGTCTACGGAAGTCTGGCCGGTCCAGATCTCGGCCCGGGCAACTGGAAATGCGTTGATCTTTTGGCAGATAGCAAACCTATCGACGGATCGCCTCAGAGGCGTGTAGCAGGTTCTCAAGTGGACGTCCGCTTCCGCCAAAAGCGGACATTAAACGCTTGAATTAAGCCGTGATGCGAAGCGGAAATGACTCGAATTAATTGTTAGACCGCAAGCTAATCACCTTGGGCCCCATATCTGCCACCCCACTAGAACAGCGTTAACCGCGGTGACTGCGAGGATGACCCAAGTGAGGGCACGCATTGTGCGGGTTAGCTCTAGCATGCGAGCGCTTTCCCTAGTCATTTGCCTCCGGACGATCTCGTCACGGTAGAAGCCTGTTCCTACGACAGTGTTGTGCGCAGCGGCGTCGTAACGAGCGATCAACTCGTCTTCCGATAGCGACTGCAACTCAGCATGTTTTGGAATGTAGCCCATGAACTTCCTTCTGCGGCCTAACGCTTGAATTAAGCCGATCCGCGAAGCGGGTTCGGCTTGTTTTAATTGCTAGGCACTCACGCGACGTGAATGCCGTCAGTTGAGGCAGTACTTAGAACATGATCCAGATAGATGTCAATTGAGACGCACCATGCGGTAGCATCAAGCTCAAGATGCCAAGGTTTGCTCGCCTTCTCGCCGAAGAGATTTACCGCTCCCGACCAATGTGTATAGGCGCTGTTGGTTTTACGATTACGGGTCACCCAGCCAAGCTCCACCCGCGTCGCGTGAATTATCTTGTTGCAAGACTCTCTCACACTTAGTTTGAATTCTCCCAAGTGCACTTTGCCCAGCGGGATATCCTCTAGCGCATACTTGTCCGCTCTTTCGAAGACTGACGGACGAATATGACCCGACATAGAGTCTTGGAGGATTCTTACTTTGGCCGCAATCTCGATCATGTAGCCGCTCACGATTGGCTTTATCTGGTGCGCATAGTCTTTCCAGTCGTCGTGTCCATATGGATACGAGCCCTGACAAAGACCAACGTTACGGCAGTATTCGCGGCTAGCTGCCTGTAGTTGCTGGAGGACAAATAGTTTCTCGCTTGCGCCTGCGAAGTCGAAGCTATGTGTCATGAGTGCCTAACACCTGAGTTAGCCCTGCCGCAGAGCGGCATCGGCTTGAAAAAATTGTTATACCCCTCAGCTTGAGGCGCGGGTTATTGCATCAGGACTGAGCACGAACCCTGCCGCACGTAGACGATCAGCAAGTTTGGGAACGACCTCTTTTACGTGATCATTGAAGGGAATGTAGAGGATTCCCTGCGCATCCGATGGGACCTCAAGATGGCCGCGCTTGAGAATGGCCACGTTGGGGCGACCAACCGCTGAGATGAGCATGCCTGTCTCAAGAACGACATTTTGTCGCGCCCTAGGTTGCACAGCCTCCGAGCCATCTGCTTTTGAATACCCCATGTCGTCTGGCGTCATCAGGACAATGCCAAAGCGCGCTTGATTGTTTCTTGGACCGATCTCGGCTTCCAGTGCTTCAATAATTGTGAGGCCACCGCCGCCGGTGTTGGCTAGGACAAATGGATCAAGTCCGAGCTTGTGCAAGACCAGCTCCAATTGCTCACGCGCCGCAACGTCATGGCCGTGAACCAGGAACACTTTCTTGTTAGCAGTTGCGGGATTGGCAGGCGCCTCTGGTTCACCAACATGCTCAGGAACCGTTGGACTTGCTGGTGCTCCGGTATAGGACGCCCACGCACTCTGTATCTTCTCCCGCTGTTCACGAATCCCCTGGAAAACAAGTGTGCCCTTTGATGGGTACCAGTTGACGATGGCGCCCTCGGAGGTGCGAACTTGATGCCCGTGCTCTTGATCTAGGACCTGATCAACCGAGAATCCGCATCCTTTGATTGTTGTGAGCAAGTCTTCTAGCGAGCCCGTGTGCTTCATACCGAGAATTTCTCCAGAGGAATGCAACACCTAACTTAACCCGCTCCGCGAAGCGGCGTCGGCTTGGAGAAGTTGTTAGGCCGCAGCTTCATGCAACAAGTTTTCTGCTGTCTGAGCAAGCATCAGTGCTTCTTGGAAAGCCCGGTGCTCGGGATCTTGGGCTAGAACTGACTCGGCCTTATCGCTTTCATTGCCTGACAAGAGCCTGGAGCCCAGTGGCTGTCTTTGGGAGAGCCAAGCTCTGCCGGTGTCTAGGACAGCGACACACTTCCGCCATATATCGCGCTTGAGGTCGGCAGCAGGGCCGGATTCGGTTGCATCTGGATACAAGATAACTGTGTCGTTAGTGTACGACGTGGGCGGCGTGATGATCTGCTCGAGGCGTTCGAGAACAGATTCTAAGGACTGCGAAATAACCAACTCCTGCGGCAAAACCGCCTAATAGCTGGACCCCTGGGTCCGGTTGCACGCATTATCCACAGCGCACCGCAAGATGCGCTACCCCTGATACGCCTCAATCATAGGGCTGCTCGGTCCGGCTAACAAGCAGACGCATAACCGGATCGACGAAACCAAACTTAGCAGCAATGAAAGTCCGCTTCGGGTCGCATGACGCCCTGCGGCCAGAAGCAGCCACTGACGCGTAAATGCGAACCGGGCCGGCGACATCCTTTCGATACACCATTTCCGACCCTTCAGTCGTCTGTCGCACGGGCTCGGGTCGCTGCAGCGGAACTCAGGGCGCATAAGCTTCCCGGCTAAAGCGCGTCCGTACGCGAGCCCCTCTGCAGGCACGCGCACTCTCATGTAGTCGCTACCCCTACCCAACGCACGTCTTACGCCCACGGATTGGACAGCTGCCCGACACATGCTGAGCCCCATACCGCCCACACGAATCGGCGAGGCCCCACAAAAAAGAGGAGCCCCACGAATGGGGCTCCTCTTGGATCTCTCTCGACAATTACCGTCAGGAGTGGATCAGAACGGAATATCGTCGTCAGCGAAGTCGTCCATCGGCGGCGCCTGCTGCGGCTGCTGCTGCTGGGGACGCTGCTGGCCGTAGCCGCCGCCCTGACCACCCTGGCCGCCTTGGCGCTGACCGCCGCCGCCGCCACTACCACCACCGCCGTATTCCTGGCGAGGGGCCTGCTGGCGCTGCGGACGATCGCCGCCGTAGTTGCCACCGGCGCCTGCACCTGCACCTGCACCGCCGCCACCGCCGCCTTCACCGCGACCGCCGAGCATCTGCATTTCATCGGCAATGATGTCGGTGGAATACTTTTCCACACCATCCTGGCCGGTGTACTTGTCATAACGCAGGCTGCCTTCGACGTATACCGAGCTGCCCTTGCGCAGGTATTCACCGGCGATTTCGCCGAGCTTGCCGAAGAACACCACGCGGTGCCATTCAGTACGCTCCTGCTGGTTTCCATCCTTGTCCTTGCGGACGCTGGTGGTGGCCAGGCTGATACGGGTGATGGCCATGCCGCCCTGGGTGTACTTCACGTCCGGGTCGTTGCCGAGGTTGCCGACCAGGATGACTTTGTTGATGCCACGCGCCATAGGAGTGTTCTTCCGTTGTCCGGGGACGGTCCGGGCGGGCCTTGGGGGCGCCTGCGCGGGATCGCCCCAGTGAATTGGGGGGATTGCAGAACGCCCCATGTTACCACCGGACGGGCGTTGGACTCAGGCGGGATTGGGTCTTGCGGGGTCGGGTTCTGCCTGTGTGGGGGCCGGGCGAGCGGGGTTTGGCGGTATGGGGTTTCCGGGGCCGGTGGGGATGTTGGCCTGCGGGGGGACCCCGCCGAGCGTGGCTCGGCGCTACCGGTGTACGGGGGCGGCGAGGATGTTGGCCTGCGGTGGGATTCCGCCGAGCGTGGCTCGGCGCTACCGGGTCATGGGGGCGGCGGGGTCGTGCGGGCGGCTGGGGCCGGATGGCGCCGAGCCATGCTCGGCGGCGCGGACCTTCCGATTGCAGCTTTGCCCATAGCCGCCCGGGGCCGTCCCGCGCAGGATGACGGGGCTGGTCCAGCGGGGCCAGCGGGGATCACAGTCCCCACTTGAGCAACACCCCCCGCGCTTTGCCCATGCTTGGCGTCAGGGCAGAGAATGCATCGCCCCGTCGGTTCCATGGCGGGCGGTGCGCGGGGATCTTCGGATCCGCCGGATCATTGGGGGTTATGCTCAGCCGGTACTGTGACCCGCACCGTCCGCCACCTCGTGCCTCGGCGCAGGTGGCCTTCCGGCGTGGCTCAAACCAGCGACCCGCGACAGCCCGTGGCATCATGAAGGCCGTCACCCCAGCGCCGCGTTCATGACCATCAAAGGCAAAGCCACGTCCCTGGACATCGCCCACCTGGCCGGGGTTTCCCAGCCCACGGTGTCGCGCGCCCTGCGTGGCAGCCCGATGGTCAATGCCGAAACCCGCGAGCGCATCATCGCCATCGCCCGCGAACTGAACTACAAGGTCGACAAGAACGCCTCCAGCCTGCGCCTGCGCAATGCCGGCACGCTGGCGCTGCTGTTCTTCGAAGACCCCACCACCGACGATTCGCTGATCAATCCGTTCTTCCACGCGATGCTGGGCTCGATCACCCGCGCCTGCGCCCTGCACGGCCGCGACCTGCTGGTGTCGTTCCAGCAGCTGTCCACCGATTGGCATACCGATTACGAAGACAGCAACAAGGCCGATGGCATCATCCTGCTCGGCTATGGCGACTACCACGAATCGCTGACCCGCCTGCAGCGGCTGGTCGAGCAAGGCACGCATTTCGTGCGCTGGGGCGCCGCCCTGCCCGGCCAGCCCGGCGTGTCGATCGGCAGCGACAACTACCAGGGCGGCTTTGACATCACCGCCCACCTACTGGACCAGGGTTGCACCCGCATCGCCTTCCTCGGCCATGCCTCCAGCCACTATCCGGAGTTCCAGGAGCGTTACCGCGGGCACGTGGCCGCACTGGAAGCGCGCGGCCTGGCGGCCGATCCGCAGCTGCAGGTGGACGCCATCACCACCGAGGAATACGGGCAGACCGCCTGCGAACTGCTGCTGACACGTGGCGTGCCCTTCGATGCCATCTGCGCGGCCAGTGACCTGATCGCCATCGGCGCGCTGCGCGCCCTGCGCGAACACGGCCTGCGCGTGCCGCAGGATGTGCGCGTCACCGGGTTTGATGACATTCCGCTGGCGGCTTCGGTATCGCCGCCGCTGACCACCGTGGCGCAGGACACCAAGCAGGCTGGCCAGCTTCTGGTGGAGAAACTACTTGCGCTGGTGGCCGGCGAAACTGCCGAAGGAATGAGCATCCCCGTGAAACTGGTGCTGCGCGAATCATCGCAGCAACGTGACCGTCCCACTTGATTTTCCGTTAACGCGACTTCTGGCGAGAGTTCTCGAATCAATAAACTTCAAACTATGTACAACCAAACCAGCCTACAAGATTGAACAAAGGTCTGCTCAACTCTTGACGCGAATCCGAAGATATGCGGGAACGGGCATTTCATCGCTCGCGCCAAGTATCCCACGAACATCGGAGCGCAGTGAGTTCACCAAAAGAGTGGCATCAACACGCTGATTATCTTGGATCTGACTCACATAATCATTGGCAAGCTCAGCCTGCTCTTTGGTACCAAACAAATGAATTATAGCAATCGCGTCTTCAACGGATGCGACGTGATCTACATCCTTGCCCGATGCACCCTTACCTAAGAGCACGCCATCAATGCCGGTCCTCACCAGTGCCTTGTAAGACGCAACCAGTGCTTCAAGGCGAATAGCCCGTTTGGCAGCAGCTATCTCCCTTAAGCTTGTAAAGTAATGAACAATCAGCCAGCCAGAACAGGCAACCACTACACCAAACAATATTTTGGCAAACTCCAGCCAACTAGTTTCGGCAATAATATTCACACTTTCGCACTCCCCTATTGAGCATCGCTCTACGCACGATCAAGCTACTACCCTGCAGCAGGGCGGTCACATTTTTCAACGTAAACAGTCAGCAGCTTCAGCAGCTCGCCGCGCAACTTCACGTGCATCTCCAAGAGCACACTCGTTGTGTGTTGGTTGTAGCACGGGATCAGACTTGCACCGTAGGGCAAGCATACGATCTGATCGTCACCCCCGAACCTTACTGATTGAAGCTGAGTTATCGCGTCACTCGAAATGTGCGCACCCTCAGAAAGCTCTCCGTACCAAGGCTTGATCTCATCCTCCAATGGACCGATGTGCGGCGCCCTGGACTCATTTCGCGTTCCCCTGGCAATGTGGCTCAACTGTGCAATCCCTTCGTACTCCTGGCGAATCAAACAGATTGCCTAAAGGTAAAGTCCGCGCAGGGCAAGCTGTAGGATCGGCCCGGAAGCCATATTGATCACTGAAAACACAGCTTCCCACTGAGAACTCACTTCATCGACACGGATCGCGTTGACCACGCCGCCACCACTGATCTCGGGGGTGGTGAATTGGTTACGAATTTCATCGATCTTGGACTCGAGTGCATGCGCCAAGTGAGCCAACTGCTCAATACAGATAGCGTGTTCACGACGCGCCACGAGCTCGATTCGATCCGAACTATTGAGAATCGCGGCATCCAGATTTGTCATATACAAAAGACTTCTCCCTAAATTTGAGGACTAGAAGCAATCAGGTATGGCTGCAAGCTGTATGTACCTGTCCTGCACACAGCAGCTACGCGAAATCCTTCAGGATCTCGCCCACACCCGCCGGCGAAATCTCAAAGCCCAGCGTGGTGCCGGGATTGATCACCACGCCGTAGCCGCCCGGCACGCGGCGCAGCACGTCGAGCATCAGCCAGCGGATCTGGTGCGGGGCCTGTTCGGCATGGAAGCCGACGCGTGCCGGATCGGTGAACACGGCGACGTGCAGCACGCCCTGTTTGTCGAACAACAGCGGATCGAAACCGCTGCCGTCGGGGGTGACCAGGCTGCCGGTGAGCAGCACCACCTCGGAGGCCACGAAGGCCTGCATGAAGGCCTTGATCGGCAGTTGGCCGGCCATGGCGGTCTGCAGCAGGGTTTCGATCGGGGTCTGGGGCGGGAGGTCGGTCATGGCGGGTGGAGCACGGCGGGCGGAAGCGTGATTGTACCCGCGGTAGTGAGGGCCGCTGGAGGGCTGTGGTGGGTCTCCCACGGGAGCGGAGCATGCTGGCGCGCTGTGGTGGGTGACGACCGTTGGTCGTCACGCTCTTGATTCAAAGACAACAGCGTGACGACCAACGGTCGTCACCCACCGAAGCAGGGTCACCCACCAACGGTCGTCACCCACCGACACCGGTGCGGGATGGTCAGGGGGTGGTGAGTCTGCGGGTGCGCGCGTGCTGGTCGGACATGGCGCGGTCGAGTTCGGCACGCAGGGCGTCCTGTTGCACGGGGGCATCCAGTACGAACACCTTGATGCCATGCGCGGGGACATCGGTTTGAAGGGTGCCGGAGACTTCCACGCTCCCGCCGTCCAGGGCGTCGCGCCAGGTGCCGGGCTGCACGTAGCGTGTCACCTCCATGCGCGCCTTCGTGTCCCCCTTGTTCAACAGCACCAGCGCGGTCTGCTTGACGCCGTCGAACTGCAGCACGCGGAAGAACACCGCTTCGTTGCCCTGCAGACGCTCGTTGACCTGCAGCCCGCGCTGCAGTGCCGGGGTCGTCTCGCGCAGTTTCGCCACGCGCTGCAGCGGCCCGAAGATCGGACTCTGCGCTGCGGCATCCACGCGCTGCTGGCCGAAGTACGCACGATTGCCGGCGTGTTCGGCGCGGCCGCGCATGAAGCCGGTTTCCGATCCGTAGTACAGCACCGGGATGCCGCGCGCGGTGAACAGCCAGTTGTTCGCATCGATGAAGCCGGTATCGCTGGCATCCAGCCGCGGCATGTCGTGGTTGTCGTAGAAACTCATCAGCTCGTACGGGTTGGCGTACGGTCCGCCCAGCAGGTGCAGCGGCTCGGCCAGTGTTTCGAAGCCCTTCTGCTTCAGCCCGAAAGTTTCTTCCATCGCCCCGCGCGAGGGGAAATCCAGCACGCTGACATTGGCGTTCGCCGGCCAGGTGTGCTCGGCGATCTTCGCCGCGTCGTAGTCGAACGCTTCGCCGAACATGAACATGCCCGGATGCTCGGCACGCACGCGGCGCACGAACTCATTCCACCACGGGTGCGGCAGCCAGCCGATGGTATCGATGCGCAGCGCATCCACGCCCTGCGCGGTCCATTGCAGGTAGGCGCCGATCAGGTAATCCATCACCGCCGGGTTCTGTTCGTTGAAGTCGCCGAGCTCGGCCAGGTTGCCATCGAAGATCGAGCCCTTCGACGAGTCCACCGGGCCGATGGTGTTGTAGAACGCGTGCAGCGGGTTGTGCTTCGGGTCCAGCTGCTGCGGCGCCAGGTTCTCATGGTCGGCGATCAGCGTGCCGTCCTTGTCGAAGATCTGCCCGAACTGCGGCTGGCGCGCCGGCATGGTCCACGAAGGCGAGCCGTGGTTGCCGACGATGTCCAGCACCACCTTCAGCTTGGCTGCGTGCAGGCCCTTGGTGAAGTCGGCGAACTGCAGGCCGGCACTGGGCAGGTGTTCGTCCACCTTGTAGAAATTGGTGCCCCAGTACCCGTGGTAACCGGTCTTGCCGCGGTCGGTCAGGGTGCTAGTGCAGCTGATCTCCTTGCTGCCGGTGAACGCCTGGTCCGGGTTGTCGACGATGGGGGTGATCCACACCGCGCCGAAGCCCAGGTTGCGGATGTAGTCCGCGTTGTCCAGCACGCCCTTGAAGTCACCGCCGAGGTAGCCGATGTTGCCATCCACCTTGTCCGGGCACGGTACCGGGATGTCGAACGTGCGGTGCTTGCCGCCCTGGTCGCGATGGTCGTTGGACGGGTCACCATTGACGAACCGGTCGGTGACCACGAAGTACACCGCATCACTGGCGAACGGTTCGGTGGTGCCCACGTACTCCGGGCGCGGGGCGGCCAGCACCTGGCCAGCGAACAGGGCGAAACCTACAGCAACAGACAAACGCACACGCATCACACCACCTCCGGACGGGACGGAACACGCAGCACGCACAGGCCGGCCACGAGCAGGCTGCAGCCGCCCAGTACCAGCACCTGCATCGGCTGGCCGCCCAGCCATGCGCGCAGGGCAAAGCCAAGCGCGCTGGCGGCCACCAGCTGCGGGATCACGATGAAGAAATTGAAGATGCCCATGTACACGCCCATCTTCGCCGCCGGCACGCTGTCCGACAGCAGGGCATAAGGCAGTGACAGGATGGACGCCCAGGCAAAGCCCACGCCCACCATCGATAGCAGCAGCCAGTGCGGAT
Organism: Stenotrophomonas sp. CFBP 13724; assembly: GCF_014841975.1. Classification (NCBI taxonomy): domain Bacteria; kingdom Pseudomonadati; phylum Pseudomonadota; class Gammaproteobacteria; order Lysobacterales; family Lysobacteraceae; genus Stenotrophomonas; species Stenotrophomonas sp. CFBP 13724. The sequence continues at coordinate 451,125 of NZ_JACYUW010000001.1, read as the reverse complement.
CGTCGATGAACATCATCGACACCAGCCCTGCCCCGCCCAGCCACAGGTTGACCAGGTGGCTCCAGCGCAGACCGATGGCGCGCACCATCAGCGGGATCAGCAATGCGGCCAGCGCGGCGAAGCCGTTGTACGCGCCGAACAGCACGCCGACCCAGTTGGCGCCTTCGTTGTAGGCGGCCGACTGTGGATCGCTGGAACCGAAGTGGGTGCCGGCCACCGCGGCGGTGGTGTAGATCCACATCGCGAACAACGCGAACCAGGAAAAGAACTGCACCCACGCCAGCCGCCGCATGGTGCCCGGCATGTTGCGCAGGTCATCGACGATGGTGGCCAGCATGTGCGTGCCGGGCAGCACACGGGCCACGCCCAGCAGGATGCCGTAGGCCGCACACAGGCCGGCCAGCACATACAGCATCTTGTCCCCGCCCTGCCAAGCGATCAGTGCCGCCAGCACGACTCCCACCAGCAGCCACAGCACGATCTGCGCCCACGGCGGCACGCCGCGCGCGGCCACCGCGTGGGCGTGTGGCGGCTCGGCATCGGCGAAGGCGGCCAGCTCGGTCGGCGAGTATTCGCGCGTGCTCAGCACGGTCCAGGTGATCGCCGCCAGCAGCACCACCGCGCCGAAGTAGAACGCATAGCGCACGGTGTCCGGCACTTCACCCGGCGCTGCGGTGTTGGCCACGCCGAAGTGGGCCAGGATGAAGGGCAGGAAGCTGGCCACGATGGCGCCCACGCCGATGAAGAAGCTCTGCATGGCAAAGCCGGTCGGCCGCTGGCGCGGCGCCAGCTGGTCGCCGACGAAGGCACGGAACGGCTCCATCGATACGTTGATGGACGCATCCAGCACCCACAGCGTGCCCGCCGCGATCCACAGCGTGGGCGAGTTCGGCATCACCAGCAGGGCCAGCGTGGTCAACACCGCGCCGATCATGAAGAACGGGCGGCGACGTCCCCAGCGCGTCCAGGTGCGGTCGGACAGGTAGCCTACAATCGGCTGCACCAGCAGGCCGGTCAGCGGTGCGGCGATCCACAGACCGGGCACCGCGTCCATTGGCGCGCCCAAGGTTTCGAAGATGCGGCTGGCGTTGGCGTTCTGCAGCGCGAAGCCGAACTGGATGCCGAGGAAACCGAAGCACATGTTCCAGATCTGCCAGAACGACAGCTGCGGTTTGTCAGGCCGGCTGACAGCGGGACGGCTCATGGGCGATCCCCTGCGAGCGGGGCGATGGGTGCCAGCAGCAGCGCCTTGACGTCTGCCGTGTTGAGCACGCCCGCGCGGCCGCCCTTGCCGCCGGTGTAGTGGGCGAAGTGCTGAAGCGCGCTCATGTTGAAGCCCTCTTGCAGCTGGAACGTGCACGCGCTGGCAGGCAGGTCGAACTCGGCCGCGGTGGATTCCTGCACCGCCACGCTGTGCGGCATCACCATCGTATGCGTCTGTACGGGCTGGCCGGCGCAGCTTACCGCGAGCTGCTTCACCGCAGCGGTGACCCCGGTGTTGATCGGGCCGTTGGGGTTGTTGAACTGCAGCCGCACGCGCACGCGACCGGCCGCGGGTTGCGTCCACGACCAGCGCTGCGCACCGGGCAGGCGCTGCTGCGGGCCGATGCAGGTGGTCGGGCTGTGCAGCGATTCCAGCGCGTTTTCGCGATAGGTCAGGCTGAGGCAGTGCTGCAGGCCGTCATCCGCCATGCGGGCCACGCCATCGTGCACGTCAACGGCTGCACCATCGCGCCACAGCACGTGCTGGGCCGGCACCCTGATGGTCCACGCTTTGCCGTCCTGCTTGGCCGAAGGCGCGGCAGGCGTCGCGGGTGCATAGGCGGCCGCATCAACGGCAGTACGTGCCCTCTGGGCACGCACCACACGCTGCGGAGAAGTCGCCGCGGGCACCAGCTGCACCGTCGTGGTGTCACCGTCGCGCTGTACTTTTCCGGCCACCAGCAGCTCACCCTGCAGCACGTCAGGCTTAAGCAGCACATAGCGCTTGCCCTCCATCTGCAGCGTGATGCGGTCACGCGTACCGAACAGTTCCGGCACCAGCGCGACCGGCAGCTTCGGCTGCACTCGGCCGTCGGTTTCCATGCCGAACACGCCCTGCAGCACCATGTCCAGGTAGCCGGCGACCGACCACAGCTGGCGTTCGGAGTTCACCACCGGCCCACTCAACTTACCTTCGTCGACGTGGATCTTCTGCGTCAGCAGCTCGTAGTTTTCCATGTTCGAACCGGCCAACGCAGCACCGCGCATCAGCGACTGCACTTCGCCGGTGATGCGCGGCGCATCGTCCAGCAGGCGCGCGGCGCGCAGCGAATACGCACTGACGAACGGCCAGATCGCGCGGTTGTGGTAGACCGGCTGGTTGCCTTCCTGCGGCCACACCACCGGGCTGCCGGCCGCACTCGCCGGATACGCAGCCAGCGCGCGGCGTGCACGCTCGGTCGGCAGCACGCCGGCCAACACACCCAGCGACGTCGCCAGCAGATCGTACTTGGCGTAGGGCACCGGGTGCGCGGCTTCGCCGATGTAGCTCATGTACTGGCCGGCATCTTCGCGCCAGAAGCGCGCATCGATCCGCAGCCCCAGCGCATCGGCCCAGGCTTTGTACTGCGCCGCGCGCGTGGCATCGCCGTGCTGATCCGCCAACTGCTCGCCAAGCCGAAGGGCCTGGTAGTGCAGCACGTTGGTGGACAGCGCGAAGGAATCGCCGATGAAGCGCACGTCCTCGCGGGTCCAGTCCGGATAGGTCTGCTCGCGCCAGTCCAGGAACGAGGTCTCGCCCCGGTACAGTCCGGTGGCCGCGTCGAACACCATCGCCCGGTCCTGCGCCAGCGTGCCCTGCAGCGCCTGCCAGACCTGATCGGCGAAGGCGGTGTCGTCCAGCAGGTGGCGCGCGGCGAGGAACCACACGATGCGATCGCTGCTGATCGGCCAGCTGCCACCGGAGCCGGTGTCCTGCGCCACGAACAGGCCGGAGGTATGGCCATCGCGTGCTTCGGACAGCTTGAACTGCAGCGACTGTCGGGTGCGCTGCGGATCCAGCCGTGCCAGCGCCAGGTCGGCGGCGAAGCTGACATCGCGCGTCCAGACATACGGCCAGTTGGCACCGGTTTTGAAGCACTCGCACGGCACCGGGCGGCCCTCGTCGAAGGAGGGATCGCGGATCGCCTCCACGCGGTCCTGGTCCAGTTCCTGCTGCGCAAGCGCGAACAGGGCATCGAACATCGGGCTGGCGGTATCGCTGCGCATCGGCTGCGCGGCAATGCGCAGCTGCCGATCCGGCGTGTGCAGCACGAAGCCGCCACCGGCCACGGATTCGGCGCGCGCCGTGCGGCCAGCGAATTCCAGGTCGGCGGCATGCGCGGCCGAACCCAGCGTCGTCGCGATGGCGACGGTCAGGCAGATCATCTTCAGCATCGAAGCGGACGACCGGCTTGCGCCTGTCACCCTCCCTCCCTCTTTGCATGTTGTAGGTCCCTGCCTGCCAAGCGGCCGGCGGGGGCGCAACGCCTCCCTCAAGGCATCGTGCGGACATGGTAGACGGCAGGCGCCGGAGGCGGTCTGCCTGCATACGTATTCATGGCCTGTCGGGTCAGGCGGCCGTACCGGCTGGGCTATGGTCGGCGCAGTTCCTGCATCACCCTGGGAGGGGAAATGTCGCTGTTTTCATTGTTGCTGCGTGGGCACAGCAGGCCGTGGCTGGGCCTGGCCCTGCTGTTGGCCAGCCCGGTCCTGATGGCTGCCACCACCCCCTCGGCCAGTGTCGAATCGCCGGGGAAGATCCTGAAAGTGACGCTGCAGGTGGACGGCGGGACGGCCCGCTACCAGGTGGAGCGACTGGGCGATGCGGTGGTGGACGCATCCAAGCTGGGCTTCGAACTGCGCGATGGCCGGCTGGACCGCGATTTTGAAATCACCGGCAGCAGCACCCGTGCCTTCGATGAAACCTGGGAACAGCCGTGGGGCGAACGCCGACTGACCCGCAACCACTACAACGAGCTGACCGTTTCCCTGCGCCAGACCACCGGCGACAAACGCCGGCTGGACGTGGTGTTCCGGGTGTTCGATGACGGCGTGGGCTTTCGCTACGTGTTTCCGCAGCAGCCGGGACTGGCCGAGGCGATCATCGACGAGGAGCTGACCGAGTTCGCCATCGCCCAGCCGTCCACGGCCTGGTGGATCCCGGCCGGCGAGCCGATCCATTATGAATACCTCTATGCGCGCACACCGCTGCAGGAGGTGCCGCTGGCACATACCCCGATCACCCTGCGCAGCGACGCCGGGCTGCACGTGGCCATCCACGAAGCTGCGCTGGTGGACTATGCCGGCATGTGGCTGCGCCGCACCGAAGGCCAGCGCCTGCGCGCGCAGTTGTCACCGTCCGTCGATGGCTGGAAGGTCCGCCGTGCCCTGCCCTTCAGCACGCCGTGGCGCACGCTGCAGATCGCCGACCGCGCGGGTGGACTGGTCGAATCGGACCTGATCCTCAACCTCAACGAACCCAATGCGCTGGGCGATGTCAGCTGGGTCAAGCCATCGAAGTATCTCGGGGTGTGGTGGTCGATGCACCTGGACGAGGAAAGCTGGGCCACCGGCCGGCGCCACGCCGCCACCACCGCCAAGACGAAGAAGGTGATTGATTTCGCCGCCGCCAACGGCTTCCGTGGCGTGCTGGTGGAAGGCTGGAATCCCGGCTGGGACGGCAACTGGGTCGGCAACGGCTACGACTTCGACTTCACCCGCGCGACGCCGGATTTCGATATCGAGGCGCTGTCCGCGTACGGTGCGAAGAAGGGCGTGCACCTGGTGGGCCACCATGAAACCGGCTGCGCCATCGACCATTACGAGGACCAGCTGGGCGCGGCACTCGATCTGTATGCGCGCCTGGGCGTGGATTCGTTCAAGACCGGCTACGTCTGCGATGACGGCCAGGTGGACCGACGCAACCCGGCCGGTGGCCCGCTGTTGCGCGAATGGCATGACGGCCAGTTCATGGCCCGCCACCACCTGAAGGTGGTACAGGAAGCGGCCGCACGCAGGCTCGCGGTCAACCCGCACGAACCGATCAAGGACACCGGCCTGCGCCGCACCTATCCGAACTGGATATCGCGCGAAGGCGCACGCGGCATGGAGTACAACGCGTGGGGCCAGCCGCCCAATCCGCCCGAGCACGAGGTCAACCTGGTGTTCACCCGGATGCTGTCCGGGCCGATGGATTACACCCCCGGGGTGCTGTCGTTGAAGGGCCGCCATGGGCAGGCCATTCCCAGCACGCTGGCCCGCCAGTTGGCGCTGTACGTGGTGCTGTACAGCCCGATCCAGATGGCCGCCGACCTGCCCGAGCATTATCAGCAGCACCTGGACGCCTTCCAGTTCATCAAGGACGTGGCGGTAGACTGGGAACAGACCCGGGTGCTGGATGGCGAGGTCGGCGACTTCGTCACCATCGTCCGCCGCGACCGCAATAGCCGCGACTGGTTCCTGGGCAGCATCACCGATGAGCACGGCCGCGTGCTGCCGGTATCACTGGGCTTCCTGGAACCGGGCGTGCGCTACACGGCGGAGATCTACCGCGATGGCGACGGCGCGGATTTCCGCACCAATCCTTTTGCCTTCGCGCGCGAGACCCGCGAGGTCACCAGCTCCGACCAGCTCACCCTGATCCTCGGCCCCGGCGGCGGCCAGGCCATCCGCTTCAAAAAGGGGACGGAGGGAATTAATTCAAATTAATTCCCTCCGTCCCCTTTTTGTAATCGCTTACACCGCATGTCGTTGCATTGAATACGTATGCAGGCTGATTCCAGCGCGCGGCGCGCTGCATACCATAGCGTCGCAGTCAGCGGCCACCGTGCCGCGACCCGTATCGGCAGTGCCGGCGCGGACCACAACTAGATTCGGCAACATTGCCTGGGAGGGGAAATGTCGAACCACAAGCGCAACGCGCTGTCATTGGCGCTGGCCGTCGCACTGTCACCGGTACTCGCATTCGCGCAGTCCACCACGTCCACCACCGCCACCGGCCAGACCGGTTCTGCGGCGACCAACCTGGATGCGGTGCAGGTCACCGGCATCCGCCGCGGCATCGAGAACGCCATCGCGGTGAAGCAGGACGCCACCTCGGTGGTGGAAGTCATTTCCGCTGAAGATATCGGCAAACTGCCCGACGTCAGCATCGCCGAATCGCTCGCGCGCCTGCCCGGCCTGGCCGCCCAGCGCGTGGCAGGCCGCGCCCAGGTGATCAGCGTGCGCGGCCTGTCGCCGGACTTCGCCACCACCCTGCTCAATGGCCGCGAAGTGGTCAGCACCGGTGACAACCGCAGCGTCGAGTTCGACCAGTATCCGTCCGAACTGGTCAACGGCGTGACCGTGTACAAGACTCCTGACGCGGCCCTGGTCGGCCAGGGCTTGTCGGGCACCATCGACATGCAGACCGCCCGTCCGCTGAGCTTCCCGGACCGCGTGATCGCGGTCAGCGGCCGCTACCAGAAGAGTTCGCTCGGCGAAGCCGCTGGCGTGGACGAGTTCGGCAACCGCTTCAGCGCCAGCTACATCGACCAGTTCCTGGACAAGACGCTGGGCATTGCCATTGGTTACGCGCACAGCGACAACCCGATCCAGGAAAACCAGGTCGGTCTGTACGAGCCGTGGACCACCGAACACACCGACAACGGCAACCGGCCGGGGCTAGCCCCGGGCGTTGCCTTCAGCGATGGCATCAAGGCGCTGCGCCGCACCGGCAACAACAAGCGCGACGGCGTGATGGCCACCGTGCAGTTCCGGCCGTCCAACAGCTGGACCAGCACCCTGGATGCCTTCCATACCGAAGCCGAGCAGATCGACACTGCCAACCAGTTCGAGGTCAACCTCAGCAACTTCAACGGTGGCTACACGCCGGGCCTGCTGATCAGCAATCCGCAGGTGAATGCCGATGGCACCTTCGCCGGCGGCACCGCCAGCGGTGTCTACCCGCTGGTGCGTGGCATGTACAACAAGCGCGAAGACAAGATCGATGCGTTCGGCTGGAACAACGAGTTCACCTTCGGCAACGGCGTCAAGCTGGTGGCCGACGTGAATTACTCCAAGGCCACCCGCGATGAGCTGAACCTGGAAAACAACCTGCAGCTGACCCCGATGCCGCAGCTGGATACCATCGGCCTGGTGGTCAACCCGAACGGTTTCTCGCAGATCGCCCCGGGGCTGGACTACTCCAATCCCGATGCGCTGTTCCTGACCAACACCATCTACGGCTCCGGCTACGGCAAGGTGCCCACGGTGGAAGACCGCCTGAAGGGCGCGCGCGTGGCACTCACCCTGCCGGCGCCGGAAGGCCTTTCGTCGGTGTTCGCCGACTTCGACATCGGCGTCAACTACGCCGACCGCCAGAAGGACAAGACCCAGGCCGAGGGCAACATCCTGCTCGGTGCACAGGGCGATGCGAACATCGCCGCCGACCTGCAGCGTGACCGGGTCAACCTGGGCTTCGCCGGCATCGGCTACATCCCGGCCTGGAACGTGCCGGCCGCCGTCGAGCGCTACATGGAGTTCAACCCGGTCACCGATCTGGACTACCTGATTCCCAAGTCGTGGACGGTGCAGGAGAAGATCACCACCGCGTGGCTGCGCGCCAACATCAACACCGACATCGGCGTGGTCGGCGTACGCGGCAATATCGGCGTGCAGATGCAGCATGCCGACCAGAGCTCGCAGTCCAACTACTTCGACCGCTCGCGTCCGGACGGCCAGAACGTGCTGCCGATCGACGCCGGCAAGACCTACAACGACTGGCTGCCGAGCTTGAACCTGGCCTTCATGTTCCCGCACCAGCAGACCCTGCGCTTCGCCGCGGCCAAGCAGGTGGCGCGCCCACGCGTGGACCAGATGCGTGCCGGCCTGGAGTTCGGCGTGGACACCGCCACCGGGCGTCCGGGCGGCAGCGGCGGCAACCCGCTGCTGGATCCGTGGCGTGCCACCGCGCTCGACCTGTCCTACGAAAAGTACTTCGGTGAACGCGCCTATGTGGCGGCCGCGGTGTTCTACAAGGACCTGAAGAGCTACGTGTACACCCAGTCGGTGGACGACTACGACTTCTCCGACCTGCTGGCCAGCTACGTGCCGCCGCCGGGCATGGTGGCACCGGTGCTGCAGACCGGCACGTTCTCTTCGCCGCAGAACGGCAAGGGCGGCACCCTGCGCGGCCTGGAACTGACCGCTTCGCTGCCGCTGGACATGTTCACCGATGCCCTGCGTGGTTTCGGCGTGCAGGCCAGCGCGACCTTCAACGACAGCGACATCGAGATCCTGGATCCGGAAAGCGCCTCCAGCGTGGGCAGCGATCCGATCGCCCTGCCCGGCCTGTCCGACCGCGTGTACAACTTCACCGCCTACTTCGAACGCAATGGGTTTGAAGCACGCGTGAGCCAGCGCCGTCGTTCGGACTTCATCGGTGAAATCGGCAACTTCAACGGCAACCGCACGCTGCGCTACGTGGTGGGCGAGAACGTGACCGACGCGCAGGTGAGCTACACCTTCAGCGACAGCAGCGCCATGGCTGGCCTGACCCTGCTGCTGCAGGGCACCAACCTGACCAACGAACCGTACCGCACCTATGCCGGGACGACGGATCGTCCGCTGGAATACGTGGAATGGGGCCGCACCTACATGCTGGGGCTGAACTACAAGTTCTGACCCTGCCTCCGCGGGACTGAACGGAATGGCGCCCTCATGGGGCGCCATTTTCGTTTCCGGCGTGTGGCAAACATCCGTCGTGCCCGGTTCACCGGGTCGCTCAGCCAGGGCAGCCAGCTACCAGCTTGCCATCCTTGTTGCAGACCCTGTAAACACGGTCTCCCTTGAATACGCCGAACGTTTCGTTGAAGCTCCCGTTGTCGCGCCTGCAGCTTGCCCACAAGTTGCAATGGTTGACGTTGGCTTCAGCCTTGTGCAGCGTGCAGGTTGCGGCGGCGGGGGATCGGCTGAAGGCATCGGCGCACGCTGCATCCTGGTCCGGCCCCCTGTTCGAGCCCGTGTTTCCGGCGGTCGTACCGAAGGCTGCAGCGAGCAACGTACACATCGCCAAGGCTGTCGTTGAGTGGATCTTCATGTCGCTTCCGTTCTGTGGCAGGAGCCTGGAATTTGCCATTCCGGTCTGACGCTGTCCTTCAGGAGAATGCGCTTCGAGCCCAGGAGTTCGACGCAAGAAGGGCGCAACTCACCGGCCGCGCCCTTCAACCAGCACTACCGGCGCAGCAGGCAGTCAGCAGTTGGCGCCCAGTTCACCGTTGCAGTTCTGGAGTATCCGCACCGTTTCCACATTGGTGTACATCTTCTGCTTGTTTTCCGATCCATCCGATCGCTTGCATACTGCCTCCAGGAAGCAGGAGCTTTCACCGTAGGCATTGGTTCTCAACAAGGTGCACCCTTGGCTTGCGGCGGGTGATTGGTTGAAAGCGGCAAAGCACTCCGCATCGCTCCCCCGAGGGGCGCCGATGCCTCCCATCGGGGCGGCCGAGGCACTGGCGGAGGCCAGGACAGCGCCCAACATTGCACAACAGATCAGCACGCTTCGTTTCATGTTTCTGTCTTCCAGGAAAGGTGCGGGGGAGGCTCATGATCCTGCTGCATGGCGGCGTGGTCTTTAAGGAACACTGCAAAGTCCCGATGCAATTCGCACCCGAATTCGTGCCTTCGTTTCATCTTTCTTATGCATCAACCCGGCCGCCCATGAACAAAAAAAGGGGCGCAGCTCCTCGGCCGCGCCCCTTCAACTACCACCAACGGAGAAAAACAATCAGTCGATGCGACGTGCGCAGTACACCGCGTGCGCGGGAAGCACCATGTCCACGCCATCGATCGCGCCCGCATCCGGACCCGGCACCTCCACCGCCCGCCACGCCCCTGCGGGCAGCGGGTGGCGTACCGGCTGGGAGGACAGATTGAAGGCCAACAGCAGCCGTTCTTCGCCCAGCGTGCGTTCGAACAGCAGCACCGGCTCGGCACTGTCCAGGAACCGGATGGCACCATGCATCAGCACCGGCTGCGTGCGTCGCCAGCCCAGGAAGCGGCGGAAAGCAGACAGCACCGAATCCGGCTGGGCTTCCTGCACGGCGACTGCGCGCGACTGATGGTCGGCCGGGATCGGCAACCACGGCGTGCCTGTGGTGAAACCGGCCAGCGGCGCATCGCGCCACGGCAACGGGGTGCGGCAGCCGTCGCGGCCCTTGAAGTTCGGCCAGAAGGTGATGCCGTAGGGGTCCTGCAGCGCCTCGAACGGGACATCCGCCTCGCCCAGGCCGAGCTCCTCGCCCTGGTACAGGCAGATGGAGCCGCGCAGCGAACAGAGCATCGCCACCAGCATCCGTGCCAGGCGCGGATCGGCCGGATGCCCGCCCCAGCGGGTCACCGCGCGCTCCACGTCATGGTTGGAGATGGCCCAGCACGGCCAGCCCTCGGTCATCGCCGTTTCCAGCCGCGATACCGTATCGCGGATATAGGCCGCGCTGTAGTCATCCACCAGCAGCTCGAAGCTGTACCCCATGTGCAGGCGCTTGGCGGTGGTGTATTCGGCGGTGGTGGCCAGTGAATCCTCCGAGGAGATTTCACCCAGGCTGACCGCCCCCGGATACTGGTCGAGCAGCGCACGCAGTTCCTCCAGGAACGGCAGGTTCTCCGGCTGGGTATTGTTGAAATAGTGGTACTGGTAGGCGTACGGATTGTCCGGACTGAAACCACGCCCGACGCGCTTGTCCGCCGGCTTCGGCGGATTGTCACGCAGCTGGCGGTCATGGAAGCAGAAATTGATCGCATCCAGTCGGAATCCATCCACCCCGCGATCCAGCCAGAACCGCACGTTGTCCAGCGTGGCTTTCTGCACCGCCGGATTATGGAAATTCAGGTCCGGCTGGTCGGCCAGGAAGTTGTGCAGGAAGTACTGCTCGCGCCGCGGCTCCCACTGCCACGCCACGCCACCGAACAGTGACATCCAGTTGTTCGGCGCGGTGCCGTCCTCGCGCGGGTCGGCCCACACATACCAGTCCGCCTTCGGATTGGTGCGGTCCTGGCGGCTCTCGCGGAACCAGTCGTGCTCGATCGAGGTATGGCTCAGCACCTGGTCGATCATCACCTTCAGGCCCAGCGCATGCGCCTTGGCCAGCAGCCGGTCGAAATCGTCCAGGGTGCCGAACAGCGGATCCACGTCGCGGTAATCGGCGATGTCATAGCCGAAGTCGGCCATCGGCGATTTGAAGAACGGCGAGATCCAGATCGCGTCCACGCCGAGCGCGGCGATGTAGTCCAGGCGGTCGATGATGCCGGGCAGGTCGCCGACTCCATCGCCGTTGGCATCGAGGAAACTGCGCGGGTAGATCTGGTAGATGACGGCGCCGCGCCACCATGGCGTATTGGACATCAGGCCCCCCTCCGGGCTCTGTTGGCCCCTGCGGAAACACGGGCCGGAATGCAGCGATGGAAGCTTAGCCTCGGGCCCTGCGGCGTGGAGCTGCCTGCATACGTATTCACGGCGACCGGTGCCTTCAACGGTCCATCGGGCGGCCACCAGCGCCCTGTCCGGGCCCGGATGCGCCCGAATTCACGGCCAGCGCCTATAATCGGCGGCGAGCCTTGAAGCCAGACCGCATGACCATCATCGAAGACACCCGTGCCGCCCTGGGCCTGCCCCAGATCCAGACGCTTGCCGCCGACGACATGGCGGCCGTCGATGCCCTGATCCGGCGCCGGCTTGCTTCGGACGTGGTGCTGATCAACCAGATCGCCGACCACATCATTTCCGCCGGCGGCAAGCGCCTGCGTCCGATGCTGGTGATGCTGGCCGGCCGCGCGGTCGGTGGCGCCGGCCCGGAACACCACCAGCTGGCGGCGATCATCGAGTTCATCCACACCTCCACGCTGCTGCATGATGACGTGGTGGACGAATCCAGCCTGCGCCGTGGTCGCAGCACCGCCAACGCACTGTGGGGCAACGCGCCCAGCGTGCTGGTGGGTGATTTCCTGTATTCGCGCAGCTTCCAGTTGATGGTGGAACTTGATCGGATGCCGGTCATGCGGATCCTGGCCGACACCACCAACCGCATCGCCGAAGGCGAAGTGCTGCAGTTGCTGCACGTGCATAACCCCGATACCGACGAAGCCGCCTACCTGCGCGTGATCGAGCGCAAGACCGCGGTGCTGTTCGCCGCCGGCACCCGCTTGGGCGCGCTGGCCAGCGGGGTGGACGAGGCCACCCAGCAGGCGTTGTACGACTACGGCATGGCGCTGGGTTATGCGTTCCAGATCGCCGATGACGTGCTGGATTACTCGGCCAACGCCGAAGAACTGGGCAAGAACCTGGGCGATGACCTGGCCGAAGGCAAGGCCACCCTGCCGCTCATCCACGCCATGGCCCATTCGGACGAGGCAACCCGCCAGCGCCTGCGCAGCATCGTGCAGGACGGTGACGCCAGCGCGATGCCCGAGGTGCTGGCGGCGATCCACGCCACCGGCGGGCTGGCCTACAGCCGCAACCGCGCCGAGGAATACGCCGCAGCTGCCGAGCGTGCACTGGACGGCCTGGCCGACAACGATGCGGTAGCCGCCCTGCGCGGCCTGGCCCGCTACGCCGTCAGCCGCAGCCACTGACGTTCAAAAAAGGGGACGGAGGGGATTAAATCGCAATTGGCCACAAGGCGGCCAATTGCGATTTAATCCCCTCCGTCCCCTTTTTTACAGGCCGATGCCAGGGATGGCGCTGATCAGGTCCGGGTCGAAACCGGCCAGCACGGCGAAGTGACGGCCGCGGGCGACGTAGTCGCGGTACACGCCATAGCTGGGTGCGCCGGGTGACAGCAGCACCACCCCGCCCGCATTGCCGAGCGCAGCGCGTGCCAGCGCCATCGCCTCGGCAAGGTCCTGCGCGGCGTGCAGGCCGAAGCGGCCGGCGTCGGCCAGCGGTTGCAGCAACGCGTTGATGCGCGGCCCGTTGGCGCCCATGGTGATGATCTCCAGCGGCGGCTGGTCGTGTGCCATGTGCTGGAAGAAGTCACTCCAGTCCAGCCCGCGGTCGTGCCCGCCCACCAGCAGCGCTATGCGTTGCCCGGCAAAACAGTCCAGCGCGGCCAGGCTGGCGTGCGGGGTGGTGCTGATCGAATCGTTGATGTAGACCACGCCCTCGCGCGCACCGATGCGCTGCAGCCGGTTGGGCAGCGGCCGAAACGACTGCACCGCCGGCGCCAGCGCCACCGCGTCCAGCCCCAGCGCCTCGATGGCCGCCAGCACCGCGCACAGGTTGCCGCGGTTGTGCCGCCCCGGCAGCGGCGTATCGCGGCTGTCGAACACCGGCTGTCCGCCGCGGTGCACGATGTCGCCGCGCATGTGCCAGCCGCTCGGCTGGTTGAACCAGATGATCTCGCTGTCCGGCAGGGACAACGCAGCAAGGCGCGGATCGGCCGCGTTGAGCACCGCGATGCGCGGCGCGCCTTCGGTGACCAGCGCCAGCTTGTCCTGGAGGTAGCGCTGTTCGCTGCCATGCCAGTCCAGGTGTTCCGGGAAGAGGTTCAGCACCACCGCGACCTGCGGGTGCGCCCCGCTGCGGGCGACCTCGCGAGTCTGGTAACTGGACAGTTCCACTGCCCAGAAAGCCGGTGCCGGCTGCGGATCCAGCACCTCCAGCAGCGGCAGCCCGATGTTGCCCACCAGCCCGGTGCGATGCCCCGCAGCGCGCAGCAGGTGCGCCAACAACGAAGTGGTCGTGCTCTTGCCCTTGGTGCCGGTGACGCAGATCGTGTTGCGCACCGTACCATCGTCCGACGCATGTTCGGCGAACCACAGCGCGGTGCCGCCGATGAACTGCGTGCCCTGCGCCAGCGCTGCCTGTGCCACCGGCAGGTACGGGCTGATGCCGGGCGATTTGATCACCACGTCGAAGCCGGCCAGCAGCTCCGCGCTGGGTTCGCCACGCACATCCAGCGTGCCGCCCGCCTCCGTCCGCGCCGCATCCACTTCGGCGGCCGGGCAGAACAGGGTCAGCGGCAGCGCCGGCAATCGCGCGCGCAGCACGGCATGCGCCGCACGTCCCTCACGGCCCCAGCCCCACAAGGCGACCCGCCTTCCCTCAAGCTGCGAAATCTTCACGCACCCGCTCCCACAACCCGGTCGGGATGCGATGCTCGCCCTGCAGTTCCAGCATCGGCTCCAGCGCCAGCTCGGCCGCATCCAGCTGCGGCAGGATCTCGTTGCAGAAACGCTTCACCAGCGCGTCTTCCTTCCAGTCCGGACGGGTGGCCAGGGTAGCCATCGCCGCACGCGACTCCTTGCCCTCGCCCACGCATTCGAACGGCTTGTGGTCCTGGAATTCCAGCAGGGCATCGAAGCCGCCGGCCTGGTCCAGGTCATCCAGCAGGTTGCGGCCGAAGATGCGTACCAGCCGCGCCTTGGACATGAACGGTGCGAGCGCCAGGAACACGAAGTGGCACTTCGGGCATACACCACACCAGCGGTTCACCGGGCGCTCGCCCAGGATGTGGAAATTGCGGTTGCAGCTGGAAAAATGCGCGTCGTAGAAATCGGTCTTGGCGAACTGCCGCGCCACGGCCAGCTCGGACATCGGACGTAGCAGCGAGTAATACTGCAGATCGGCGGCGACGTAGCGCTGCACGTGGCGGCCGAAGGCCTGTTCAAACGCCCAGCCCTTGGACCACTGATGGTTGACCTCGCCGGTGCCCGGGATCTGGCTGCCATAGCTGGCCGAACGTTCATTGGAAAACACCACCTGGTCCACGCCCTGCAGCAGCGCGGCCAGCACCATGATGGCCGAGTTCACCGCAGTCACCGGGATGTGCCCGTTCCAGGCACCCTGGCGGTTGAGCTCGAACAGTTCCGGTGCCAGCGCGCGGCCGAGGTTGAGGGTCGGCAGGCCGGTACGTTCGGCGCAGGCGCGGATCAACTGTGAGCCGCCGATCCAGGTGACCGTCTCGTCCACGCCGGCACGGCGCAGCGCTTCGATGCTGACCAGCGAATCCTTGCCGCCGCCGATGGCCACCAGCGCATGGGACTGCAGGCCCAACGTCGGCGCCGGTGAGACCGCGCCGGCCACCGGCAGGCGGAAGCGCCCGCGCAGGTTCAGGCCGTTGCGGTAGGCGAACTCGCCCAGACCGTGCAGGTAGATGCTTTCCACCAGCCCGGCGGTTTCCGCGTCGATCGCGTAGCCCTCGATGGCCACCGTATCCGGCACGCCCGCCTTGTAGTAACTCACGCCGGCGATCAGGTGCAGCAGCTGCAGCGCGCGTTGCACGGCCGCGGCGCGTTCCGGCGACAGAGTGAACGGGGCGCCGGGCACGGTGATGGTTTCCACCATCTCCGGGCCGTGGTCGAAGGCGTAAACCAGGCGCGCCACGCCGGTGTCTGCAGCGAAATCGCAGCGGACGAAGCGGAAGCAGGCAACCTGGTGTTTATCGAAAGCAGTCATGGGGTATCCGGATCAGGCACGTTTGCGTGCAGGCACGCAGGCGGCGTTGGCAGTCGGGTGATGCAAGGCGCTGTGTGCCAGCGCGGAGAAAGCGGACCTCATTCCAGGATGTCCTCGCGCGGCATCGCCCGCTGGTTGTAGGTACTGGCCATCACGTAGCCGTAGGCACCGGCATCTGCCACCACCATCACATCGTCCGGCGCGGTGGACGCCGGCAGCTTGCGGCGCTTGCCGAACACATCGCTGGACTCGCAGATCGGCCCCACCACGTCGAAGGCGGCTTCGGCGTAGCCGCCCTGCCGGCTCAGGTTTTCGATGTCATGCCAGGCGTCGTACAGCGCCGGACGGATCAGCGTGTTCATGCCGGCATCCAGGCCGACACGGCGCACGCCTTCCTTCTCCACCACCTGGGTGCAGCGGGTCAGCAGCACGCCCGATTCGGCCACAAGATAACGGCCCGGTTCGATCGCCAGGCGGAACGCCGGATGCACCGCCTTGACCTCGGCCAGGCCTTCGGCCCACGCCTCCAGATCGAACGGTTCGTCTTCCTCGGTGTAGGGGATCGGCATGCCGCCGCCGATGTCGATGGTCTGCACGGTGCCGATGCGGCGGGCGAAACCGGCCAGTTCATCGCACATCAGGCGCCAGTGCTGCGCGGTTTCCACGCCGCTGCCCAGGTGAGCGTGCAAGCCGACGATGGTGGTGCCCAGCTCGGTGGCCACGCGCACGAACTCATCCACGCGTGCCATCGGCAGGCCGAACTTGGATTCCTTGCCGCCAGTGCGCACCTTGGCGTGGTGGCCTTCGCCACGACCCAGGTCCACGCGCAGCCACAGTTCACGGTTGCGGAACAGGTCCGGCCAGCGCTGCAGGGCTTCCACGTTGTCCACGGTAACGGTGACGCCGAGCGCGAACGCCGCTTCGAATTCCTCGCGCGGGCAGAAGCTGGGGGTGAACAGCACGCGCCGGGGCGACAGTCCCGGCAGCACGTTGAACACATGCTTCAGCTCACCGTGGGATACGCACTCCAGGCCGAAGCCTTCCGCTTCCAGCGTCTCCAGGATGGCCGGATGGCTGTTGGCCTTGATCGCGTAGTAGCGCTGGTCGATCGGGGTGATCGCGGCCAGTGCGCGGGCGCGGGCGCGCACCGTCGGCAGATGGTAGACATAGCGCGGTGTACCGGCTTCGGCCAGCTGCAGCAGGTGCGCACGATGGCCCCGCCACCAGGGCGTGCCGCGCGGGCGCACGGTGCCGGCGATTTCGCGCCAGCGCGGACCGAACACCGCGGTTTCTTCCACCGGCATCGCACCGCTGTCGATCAGCTCGGCGTGCAGGATCGGCAGCAGGCCGTCGGCGTCGGCCTCATCGATGACGAAGGTCAGGTTGAGGTCGTTGGACGACTGCGAAATCATGTGCACGCGCTCGCGCCCGAACGTCGCCCAGACATCGGACAGCTTGTGCAGCAGCGAGCGCATGCCGCGGCCGACCAGGGTGATCGCCGCGCAGGGCACGATGATCTTGACCTTGCAGATCTGCGACAGGTCCGCCGACAGCGCTGACAACACATCGGTATTGACCAGGTTTTCCGACGGATCCAGCGACACCGTCACGTTGGTTTCGGCCGAACCGATCAGGTCCACTGACAGCCCATGCTTCTTGAACAGGCCGAACACATCGGCCAGGAAGCCGACCTGCTGCCACATGCCGATGCCCTCCATCGACACCAGCACGATGCCGTTGCGGCGGCTGATCGCCTTCACCCCCGGCACCGGCGCGGCGCTGCCGTCGATGCTGGTACCCGGCAGTTCAGGGCGCTCGGTATCCAGGATGGCCATCGGCACGCCGGCATCGCGGCACGGCTTGATCGAGCGCGGATGCAGTACCTTGGCGCCGGTGGTGGCGATTTCCTGCGCTTCGTAATAGTCCAGCCGGGTGAGCAGGCGGGCGTCGGGAACATCCTTCGGATTGGCGCTGAACATGCCGGGGACGTCGGTCCAGATCTCCACGCGGCTGGCGCCGAGCAGCGCACCGAAGTACGCCGCCGAGGTGTCCGAACCGCCCCGGCCCAGGATCGCGGTGCCGCCGTCGGCGTGGCGCGCGATGAAGCCCTGGGTGATCAGCAGGCGGGTCGGCTGCGCGCGGAAGCGCTGCGCCCACGCGTCACCGGATTTCCACTGGCAGTTCACCGAAAGGCGCTGCGACCACGGGCTCTGGTTGGGCAGCGGGGGCAGCGCATCTAGCCACTGCCGCGCATCCATCCAGCCCATGTCCAGGCCGTTCTGGTGCAGGTAGGCGGCACCGATGCTGGACGACAGCAGCTCGCCCTGGCCCAGCACTTCGGCCTGCCAGTCCAGCGTGCGCGCAGCGCAGCGCGCGTCGTCCAGCAGCGCCTGCAGCGCCGCCAGGCGCTCGGCCAGCACCGACGGCGGCAGCTCCAGTTCGTCCAGGAAGGCCTGGTGGCGTTCGACCAGCGCGGCCACGCGCTCACGGCTGTCGGCCGCGCCATCGGCGATGGCGGTCAGTTCGTTGGTCACCCCGGACAGCGCCGAGACCACCACCAGCACGCGCGAGCCGGTCTCTTCCGCACGTTTTTTCGCCAGTTTCCCGATCGTGTCCCAGCGATGGCGACGCGACACCGAAGTGCCGCCGAACTTGAGGACGATCCAGCGATCGACAGGGGAAGAAACTGGCATGTAAGTATTCTGGTTATGGTGGGGAGGCCGCCCGCAAGGAGCGGAACCCCCGATTCTAAGCCCAAGACGCCGCCCATGACCGCTCACCGCTACCTTCAGCTTGATGTCTTCGCCCCCCGCCCCGGCACCGGCAACCCGCTGGGGGTGGCGTTCGACGCCGACGCTCTGTCCCCCGGGGCCATGCAGGCCCTCGCCGCTTGGCTGAACCTGTCCGAGACGGTGTTTTTCGTGGCCCCCACCGCGCCGGGTGCGGATTACCACATCCGCATCTTCACCCCGACCAGCGAGCTGCCCTTCGCCGGCCATCCCAGCGTGGGTGCGGCCTGGGCGGCGGTGACCGGCGGCCTGGCGGTTCCTCGCAATGGCGCGCTGCTGCAGCAGTGCGCGGCCGGCCTGCTGCCGGTGCGGGTGGAGGGGCCGCACACGGCGCCGACCATCCACCTGGCCAGCCCCACCGCCCGCCGCTGCGAGGTGGACCCCGGCGCGCTGCCGGCCAGCCTGCACGCCCTGGGCGGACCGGCGCAGACTGCGGAACTGTGGGACAACGGCCCGCGCTGGTGGCTGCTGGCTGCGCGCGATGCCGCTGCCGTGCGTGGCCTGCGGCCGGACATGGGCGAGCTGCGCGACTGGACCAACGCCACCGAGGCCACCGGCGTGGCGATATACGCGCCGGAGCACGCTGACGGCCACGACCTGGTGGTGCGCGCGTTCTGTCCTGGCGATGCCGTGAACGTGCCTGAAGACCCGGTGACCGGCAGCGCCAATGCACTGATTGCCAGCGTACTGGCCCAACGCCACCAGCTGCCCGGCCGCGATGGCCACTGCATCGCCAGCCAGGGCCGCGAGGTTGGCCGCGACGGCCGCGTGCACCTGTACGTGGACGACGCCGGGGTGGCCTGGATCGGTGGGCAGGTGCAGCCGGTCATCGATGGCACGGTGCACTGGTAAGCTGCGCCACCCCGTTACGGAGCCCGCCGATGACCACCCGCCGTTTCCTGCAGCTGGACGTATTTTCGCCTTCGCCGGGTGCCGGCAATCCGCTTGCCGTGGTGCTGGATGCCGAGGGCCTGGACGACGCGAGCATGCAGGCCATCGCCCGCTGGACCCGGCTGCCGGAGACCACCTTCGTGTTTCCACCGCAGGATGCAGCGAGCAGTTATCGCCTGCGGATGTTCAGCCCGCAGAAGGAAGTCCCGTTCGCCGGCCACCCCAGCATCGGCACCGCGCATGCAGTGCTGGAAGCGGCACTGGCCGTGCCGGTCGACGGGCTGCTGGTGCAGGACGGGATCGCCGGGATGCTGCCGCTGCGCGTGGAAGGCGATGGCCTGCAACGCACGATCGCCATCCGTACTCCGCGCGCTTCGGTCGCCGAGGTGGTCGAGCCCACCGATCCGCGACTGACCAGCGTCCTGCAGGGGTGGCCACTGGGCACCCTCCCGCCCGCCCGCATGCAGGGCGGGCGCAGCTGGTGGGTGGTCGAGCTGACGGACGAGACAACGCTGCGCGAGCTGCAGCCCGACTGGAACGCGGTTGCGGCACTGGCGGAGTCCACTGACAGCATGGGCGTGTTCGCCTATGCGCGCTGCAGCGATCAGCCCTGGGATCTGGCCGTGCGTGCCTTCGTCGGTAACGGCAGGCGCTTCGAGGACGCCGCCTCCGGTGCGGCCAACGCGGTGCTGGCGGCATGGCTGGACGAGCGCGGAGGACTTCCCGGCGGACGTCGTGACTATGTGGTCAGCCAAGGCCGCGAGGTCGGCCACGATGCGCGCCTGCACCTGCATGTGGATGCACAAGGCGAAGTGTGGTCCGGTGGCCAGGTACAGACCGTCATCCGCGGCATGATCGATTGGTAGGCGGAAACAGGACGGCCAGCGGCCGTCCCTACCGCGTCCGCTACGTCAGAGCAGGGTGGCTTCCAGTGTCACCGGTACCGCGCTGAGTGCCTTGGACACCGGGCAGTTCTGCTTGGCGTCATCGGCGATGGCGCGGAACTTCTCCGCCTCAATTCCCGGCACCTTGGCCTTGACCTTCAGCGTGATCTGCGAAAGCTGCGGGCCGCCTTCCATCGACAGGTCCACCTGCGCCTCGGTGTCCAACGCCTCCGGCGGGAAGCCGGCTTCGGTCAGCTTGGCCGACAGCGCCATGGTGAAGCAGCCGGCGTGCGCGGCGGCGATCAGTTCTTCCGGGTTGGTGCCCTTCTCATCCCCGAAGCGGCTGCTGAAGGCGTAGCGGGTGTTGTCCAGCAGGCCGCTCTGCGGCGTGCTCAACTGTCCCTTGCCGGTCTTCAGGTCACCTTCCCAGTGCGCGGTGGCGCGGCGTGAAATACCCATTGTGCAGCTCCTTCGGTTGAGTTCGGGACTTACCGTACGCAGGCCCGCGTTAGCGTCGCGTCGCTCTGCTGCGACGCGATGGCGCTGGTCGTCCCGACGAACGGCCGGCCTCCGGTCGCGCATTCCCCGGCGCGGGCGGAAAAGCGGATTTTTCCCTTCCAATTCCACGGCTTCAGTACGACGGGCGTGGCTGAGCTGGCCGCCACGCCTCCGACAAAGGTCGAGTGGGAGCGAAAAAAGCAGGCTTTTCCGCGTATAACCTATTGGCGGGGCGGTGTAGTTGCCCTACATTGCGTTTGCCGACGGGGTCGGCATGACCAAACAACCAACCGTTCACGGAACAGGAAACCATGGCAAAGACCGCTAAGAAGGCTGCCCCGAAGAAGGCAGTAAAGAAAGTCGCTACCAAGGCAGCCGCCAAGCCGGCCGCGCCGAAGCCGATCAAGGACGTGCTGACCAAGTCCGGCCTGGTTGCCCACATCGCTGAAGCGTCCGGCGTGGTCGCCAAGGACGTGCGTGCGGTGCTGGCCTCGCTGGAAACCGCCGTTGCCTCTTCGGTACACAAGAAGGGCGCGGGCAGCTTCACCCTGCCGGGCCTGCTGAAGATCACCACCGTCAGCGTTGCCGCCAAGCCGAAGCGCAAGGGCATCAACCCCTTCACCAAGGAAGAGCAGTGGTTCGCCGCCAAGCCGGCTACCACCAAGCTCAAGGTGCGCCCGCTGAAGAAGCTCAAGGACGCCGCGCTCTGATCGCGTAGGCATACCGGGTTTTGATCGCGAACGGGACGGCTCATTGCCGTCCCGTTCCTTTTCCAGGGTTTGTGCGCGGGCCGCAACACAGTGTGCCGTTGCCCGCCGATTCCGCGCAGCCGGACGTCAGGCGCTGCCCTGCAACGCGCCGCAGCCGGTTGCAGCGGGCCACCTGCGGGACAATGGAACACTGCGTGCAGCCGGCCCGGTCGTAGTCCCTGCGTGGCGGCCCTATGGTGGATACATCCCCCAATGGACGCCCGCCATGGCCAGCCCTTCCACCCGCTACCGCCTCACCGTCACGCCGATCGAAAAAGACGGCTTGCCGTGCAGCGGCCGCTGCACCATCGAAGTGGAGCATCGCGCACAGCGTGACTGGATGCGCCTGCTCGAAGCTGCTCCGCGGCTGGCTGGCTTCAGTGGCGACGAGCGTGCGGCGGTGTTGATCGCCGCGCAGATCCTGCGCGACGTCGTGCAGCGCCACGCCGACGAACCCAACCATCCGCTGGCCGCCCACGCGGTGAAGCTCGACACGGCGCTGGACGCCTTGGACAGCCTGCACGGCGCTGCGTGAGGTGTTCCGGCAACGGCAACTGCAACGTCAGAAGCTCCAGGACAGCTTGTTGGCGGGGCGGGGTGGGTTGGCGGGGGACGGCAACAACCGCATCCTGCGGGCCTCGTTTCACGCCATCCATGGCGCTCAACGCCCCCGCCAACCCACCCCGCCCCACCTCCGACAGGTCCATGGTGGCCATCTGGTAGCGCCGACCCATGGTCGGCGGCGTTTGGGAGGGGGCCTGATGGTGTCCACCTCCATGCCTTGGCTACACTCACTGCTTCCGTCCTGACGAGTGCGCCTGATGCGCCGCGTTGCCTGCTGGCTGTTGCCGATGCTGATGCTGCTGGGTGCGTGCCAGCGCGCGCCGGATGTCCCGCCCGCAGCAGATGTTGCGGCGGCCAAGCCACCTGCAGCCGCCCCAACGCGTGTGGCCAATTCCATTCTCGATGGCGCCGACGCGCTGCCGCTGCTGGCGGCAGTCACCGCAGACGCGCCGGATCCGGGTGCAGTGGTGCGCACCTATGCCGTCCACCTGCTGCGCCGCGAGTTCGACAAGGCCGATGCCAACTGGATGATCGCCCCGCCGCCGGGCCGTGCCGACGATGCCGCACTGCGCGGACTGCGCGAGGTGCGCGATCTGAAGATCAACACCGATGCGCCCGTGCCGCGTGACCGGCAGCAGCCGACCCATCTCATCGAAGTGCCTGTGCGGATACGCGTCACTACCCCCAGCACCACGCTGCGCTACAAGGGCTGGTACCGGCTGGTACCCAATCCGCAGCGCAGTGCCTGGCTGATCCAGTCAGCCAACCTGCAGCCGGTGCTGGACTGACCTGCCCACCGCCATGCACGCGCGGTTCAGTGCAACCGGCTATCTTCTGCATGTCCTTACTTCAGATGGTCACGACCATGCGTCTTCGTCCGTTCTTCACCCGATTGGGCACCGCTACGGTACTGGTGGCCGCCGCCATTGGCGCACAGGCCGCCCCCTCCATTGAGGGTCGCCAGCTGTCGGTGGGTGCCGGCGACGTGCAGCAGTACCTGGAGGGCAGCTTCCCACGCACCCAGGATGCACTGGGCGGATTGATCGCCCTGACCATGAGCCACCCGCAGCTGACCCTGCCGGCTGGCGAACGTCTCAACCTGGGGATGGATATCGCCCTGGCGACCGCCGGTGGCGCGCCGGCGAAGCTGGGCACGGTGAAGCTGAGCAGTGGCCTGCGCTACGACCAGCAGACCCAGGGCTTCCACCTGCAGCAGCCAACGATGGAAGACTTCGTGCCGGCGCAGCAGGGAGCACGCCTGGATTCGCGCACCAAGTCGTTGCTCAATGCATGGCTGGGCGATTACGCGCAGCGCGAGCCAATCTACCGCATCGACCCGGCCGTTGCGGGCCTGCTGGGCACCTTGCAGGTGCAGTCGGCGCAGGTGAAGAACGGCCGCCTGCAGGTCACCTTCAACCAGGATCTCGGCACGATGGTGCCGGCCGGGTTGTTGGGCAATTGATGCGGGCGGGTTTCCGCCTGCGGTTGGGGTGACGCCGAGCATGGCTCGGCGCTACCCGTGAGCGTCAG
Source organism: Stenotrophomonas sp. CFBP 13724 (assembly GCF_014841975.1). Lineage (NCBI taxonomy): Bacteria > Pseudomonadati > Pseudomonadota > Gammaproteobacteria > Lysobacterales > Lysobacteraceae > Stenotrophomonas > Stenotrophomonas sp. CFBP 13724. The sequence goes on along the minus strand of NZ_JACYUW010000001.1, from coordinate 427,766 downwards.
GCTTCGAGGGCCTTTGCCAGTGCTTCGCTGAAGGCCGGGATGTCGTCGGGCTTGCGACTGGTGATGAGGGTGCCGTCAACCACCGCTTCCTCATCGCGCCACTGCGCACCGGCGTTTTCAAGATCCCGGCGCACCGACGGCCAGGACGTTACCTGCCGGCCCTTGGCCAGGCCCGTATCGATCAACAGCCACGGGCCGTGGCAGATCGCCGCGACCGGCTTGCCGGCCTTGCCGAAGGCTTCGATGAAGGCCAGCGCCGATGCATCGATGCGCAGGGTATCGGGGTTCATCTGCCCGCCGGGCAGCAACAGCGCATCGAAATCATCCGTGTTGGCGTCCGCCAGCGGCTGGTCGACGGTTACTTCGTCGCCCCAGTCTTTCTCCTTCCAGCCCTTGATGCTGCCTTCCTTCGCCGGGGAGACCACACGGGTGGTCGCGCCCCAGCCTTCGAGCAGTTTCTTCGGATCTGTCAGTTCGGATTGCTCGAAACCGTGGGTGGCAAGGATGGCGATCTTCTTGCCTTCAAGACGCTGTGCCATGGGAATGCTCCGATTGGTAAAGGAGCCCCCAGCATCACCGCCGGCCCATGTTCCGGCGGTGATACCGATGTGGACAGCGCGTGCAACTCAGCGCTTGGGCTGCAGCATGGTACCGCTGCATTTCTTCGAACCGCAGCGGCACTCCCACACCTTCTTCAGACGCGCGGTGTGGCGCTCGGCCAGGGTGATGCCGTAGTTGTAGACCAGCTCTTCGCCGGGCGCGATATCGCGCAGGGTTTCAATGAACACCTTGTCCTCGCGCGGGTTGCCGTCCTCGTTTTCTTCGATCAGCGCCTCGCAGTTGGGCTCGCAGCTGTGGTTCATCCAGCGCGCTTCGTTGCCCTTGTAATTGGCATCGATCACGTAGTCGTCGTTCAGCGTGAACAGGAAGGTGTGGCCACTTTCCACGTCGCCGCTGTCATCGGCGTCGACGTCGGCGTGGCTGCGCAGCAGGCCCTTGTACTGGATCACCCGCTCACCCTTCTTCAGGGGTGCGATGGCGAACACGCCGTTGCCGTGGATGGCGGATTTGCGGGCTTTGATCTTCTTCGGCATGGGCGCAGGGGCGTTCTGGAAAGAGGAGCGTTGATTCTCCCTTAATCTTCGTGATTGCCAAAATCATGGCCAGACCGCACCATTGCGCCGCCGCCGGGGTAGCACGGGCCCCACAGCGCCAAAACGTCCGGCTTGGACGCGGGCGCATAAAAGCGTACAATTTCGGTCCGCTTTGCAATCCAGCTGCAGACCCCCATGCTCCGCGTCACCAAGCTCACCGATTACGCCACCGTGGTACTGACCGTGCTCGCCGCTCGTCCGGCCGAGGTGCTCAGTGCGACCGAGCTGGCCGAGTTCACCGGCCTGGAACCGCCCACCGTCAGCAAGGTGCTCAAGCCGCTGGCCCAGGCCGGCCTGGTCGAAGGCCTGCGCGGCGTCCGCGGCGGCTACCGGCTGACCCGCGCGCCCGGCGAGATCTCGCTGTTCGAGGTGGTCGAGGCCATGGAAGGTCCGCTGGCGCTGACCGAATGCAGCCACGACAACCACCAGTGCAACATGGCGCCCAAGTGCGGCGCACGCAGCAGCTGGCGGCTGATCAACGACGTGGTGTCCGAGGCACTGCGTGCGGTCACCCTCGCCCAGATCCTCTCCCCCCTTCCCCTTGTTGACGACTCCCAGCGCCGCGCCATTGCGGCCGCTGTCGTCTCCTGATCCACAGGCAGCCCCATGGCCACCGACATCATCGATACCGTCGTCACCGACGACACCCCCAACCGCGAGATCCACGAGCAGCTTGGCCGCAAGTATTCGGCCGGCTTCATCACGGACATCGAATCGGACTCCCTGCCGCCGGGCCTGGACGAGGACACCATCCGCGCCCTGTCGGCGAAGAAGGACGAGCCCGAGTGGATGACCGAGTGGCGCCTGCAGGCGTACCGCCATTTCCTGACCATGGCGATGCCGGACTGGGCCAAGCTCAAGATCGCGCCGATCGACCTGCAGGGCCTGAGCTACTACTCCGCGCCGAAGGGCCCGAAGTACGCCTCGCTGGACGACGTGCCCAAGGAACTGCTGGATACCTACGACAAGCTGGGCGTGCCGCTGCACGAGCGCGCCAAGCTGGCCGGCGTGGCCGTGGATGCGGTGTTCGATTCGGTGTCCGTCGGCACCACCTTCCGCAAGGAACTGGCCGAAAAGGGCGTGATTTTCTGCTCCATGTCCGAAGCCATCAAGGAGCACCCGGAACTGGTCAAGCAGTACCTGGGCACCGTGGTGCCGGTAGGCGACAACTACTTCGCCGCGCTCAATTCGGCGGTGTTCTCCGATGGCAGCTTCGTGTTCATCCCCAAGGGCGTGCGCTGCCCGATGGAACTGAGCACGTATTTCCGCATCAACGCCGGCCATACCGGGCAGTTCGAACGCACGCTGATCATCTGCGAAGACAAGGCGTACGTGTCCTACCTGGAAGGCTGCACCGCGCCGATGCGCGATGAGAACCAGCTGCATGCGGCGGTAGTGGAACTGGTCACGCTGGAAGATGCGGAGATCAAGTATTCCACGGTGCAGAACTGGTACCCGGGCGATGAGAACGGCGTCGGTGGCATCTACAACTTCGTCACCAAGCGGGCCGAATGCCGTGGCGCACGCAGCAAGGTCACCTGGACCCAGGTGGAGACCGGTTCGGCGATCACCTGGAAGTACCCGTCCTGCGTGCTGCTGGGCGATGACTCGGTGGGCGAGTTCCATTCGGTGGCACTGACCCATCACCGCCAGCAGGCCGACACCGGCACCAAGATGATCCACGTCGGCAAGCGCACCAAGAGCAAGATCATCAGCAAGGGCATCAGCGCCGGCCGCGGCCAGAACACCTACCGTGGCCTGGTGAAGATCGAGCGCGGCGCCGAAGGCGCGCGCAACTACACCCAGTGCGATTCGCTGCTGATCGGCAAGAAGTGCGGTGCGCACACCTTCCCCTACATCGAGGTCAAGAACCCCGGGGCGACGGTCGAACACGAGGCCACCACCTCGAAGATCTCCGACGACCAGCTGTTCTACTGCCGCGCACGCGGCATCAGCCAGGAAGACGCGGTGTCGTTGATCGTGGACGGCTTTTGCAAGCAGGTCTTCCGCGAACTGCCGATGGAATTCGCGGTGGAAGCCAAGAAGCTGCTCGACGTCTCGCTGGAAGGCTCGGTGGGCTGACGCCCGCCCTGCCCCCGCGTACTGCATTCGAACCAAAACATCATTGGCGGGCCCCGGGCCCGCACCACGGAACCCCCCCACCATGCTGAAGATCGACAACCTCCACGCACGCATCGGCGACAAGGAAATCCTCAAGGGCCTGTCGCTGGACGTGAAGCCCGGCCAGGTGCACGCCATCATGGGCCCCAACGGTGCCGGCAAGTCCACGCTGGGCAACGTGCTGTCCGGCCGTGAAGGCTACGACGTGAGCGAAGGCAGCGTGCAGTTCGAAGACGCCGACCTGCTGCAGTTGTCGCCGGAAGAACGCGCGGCCGCCGGCCTGTTCCTGGCCTTCCAGTACCCGGTGGAAATCCCCGGCGTCAACAACACCTATTTCCTGCGTGCCGCGCTGAACGCCCAGCGCCGGGCGCGCGGCCAGGAGGAACTGGATTCGATGCAGTTCCTGAAGCTGGTGCGGCAGAAGCTGGCCGTGCTGCACCTGAAGGACGAACTGCTGCATCGTGGCGTCAACGAAGGGTTCTCCGGCGGTGAGAAGAAGCGCAACGAGATCTTCCAGCTGGCCGTGCTGGAACCCAAGCTGGCGATCCTGGACGAGACCGATTCCGGCCTGGACATCGATGCGCTGAAGAGCGTCGCCGACGGCGTCAACGCACTGCGCAGCCCGGAACGCTCGTTCCTGGTCATCACCCATTACCAGCGCCTGCTGGACTACATCAAGCCGGATTTCGTGCACGTGCTGGCCGACGGCCGCATCGTGCAGTCCGGTGGACCGGAGCTGGCGCTGCAGCTGGAAGAGCATGGTTATGACTTCCTGAAAAACCGCGTGGTGCCGGAGGCAGCGGTCTGATGAGCGCATTGCTGGATTCATTGGCCGCCACGTTCTGCGGCAGCGACACGCGCCGCGACGTGCTGGACGCCGCGCTGCGCGACGGCCTGCCGGGCCCACGCAGCGAAGCGTGGAAGTACACCTCGCTGCGCCAGCTGGAACGTCGCAGCTTCGCCGCCGCTCCGCTGGCCCCGCCGGCGCTGGATGTCGCCCTTCTCGATGACATTCCCGCCCCGCGCCTGGTGTTCGTCAACGGTCGCCTGCACGATGGCCTGAGCGACACCCACGGCCTGCCGGCCGGCGTGCAGCTGGAACCGCTGTCGGCCGCGTTGGCCGCCGACGAAGCAGGCGCGCGCGTGCTGGCCCGCCGCTATGAGCGCAGCGATGAGATCTTCGCCCGCCTCAACGCCGCACTGGCCGATGAAGGCGTGGTGCTGCGCGTGGACGAAGGCGTGCAGGTGGACGTGCCGCTGCAGCTGGTCTTCGCCAGCGTGGCCACCGGCAGCGACCTGGCCTGGCACCATCGATCGCTGATCGAGCTCCGTGCCGGGGCCAGCCTGGGCATCGTCGAACACCACCTGCAGGCCGGCGATGGCGCCCACCTGGACAACAGCGTGGTGCATGTCCACCTTGCCCGGGAGGCCGTGCTCAAGCACGCCCGACTGCAGGCCGGCAGCACCCGCCAGACCAGCTTCCTGCGCACCGACGCGGTGCTGGCGCGCGATGCGCAGTACCACCGCGTGGACCTGGAGCTGGGCGCCGCGCTGAGCCGCCACGAGCTCAACGTACGACTGGAAGGCGACAACGCACAGCTGACCGCCAATGGGGTGCTGCTGGGCACCGGCCGCCGCCACGTGGACACCCGCCTGGGCATCGAGCACATCGCGCGTGACACCAACTGCGAGCTGCTGTGGCGCGGCGTGGCCGCCAACCGCAGCCGCGTGGTCTTCCACGGTGGCATCCACATCCGCGAAGGGGCCGACGGCACCGACGCCAACCTGTCCAACAAGAACCTGCTGCTGTCGGCCGACGCCGAGATCGATACCCAGCCCACGCTGGTGATCGACGCCGAAGAGGTCAAGGCCGCGCACGGCGCCACCGTCGGCCAGCTCGATGCCAATGCGCTGTTCTACCTGCGTTCGCGCGGGTTGCCGCAGGAGCAGGCACAGGCACTGCTCAGCGCAGCGTTCTGCCACGAACCGCTGAAGATCCTCCCGGACGCGCTGCGCGAGCAGCTGGGTCGCCGGCTGGACCGCGCCCTGTCCGAGGCAGGCGTGGCATGAACCTGTCTACGCCGCGCCCGCAGGCCGAAACCGGCGCCGCCCCGGACTGGGACCGCGTGCGGCAGGACTTCCCGCTGCTGATGCGCGAAGTGCACGGCAAGCCGCTGGTCTACTTCGACAACGCCAACACCGGCCAGAAGCCGGTGCAGGTGATCGGTGCGGTGGATGAGTTCTACCGCCGCTACAACGCCAATGTCAGCCGTGCGGTGCATGCACTGGGCACCGAAGCCACCGACGCCTACGAAGGCGCGCGCAACAAGCTGGCGCGCTTCCTCAACGTGCGCGCCAGCGAGCTGGTGCTGTGCAGCGGCACCACCTTCGCGCTGAACCTGGTGGCCTATTCGTGGGCGCTGCCGCGGCTGAAGGCCGGCGATGTCATCCTGGTGTCGCGCATGGAACACCACGCCAACATCGTCCCGTGGCAGCTGGTGGCCGAACGCACCGGCGCCACCGTCCGCGTGGCCGAGATCAGCCCGGATGGTTCGCTGGACCTGGACGCCCTGCGCCGCGCCATGACCACCGAGGTCAAGCTGCTGGCCGTGGCGCACGTCTCCAACGTGCTGGGCACGGTCAATCCGGTGCGCGAGATCTGCCGCGAAGCCCGCAAGCGCGGCATCGTCACCGTGGTCGACGGCTCGCAGGCGGTGCCGCACCGCAAGGTGGACGTGGCGGCGATCGGCTGTGATTTCTATGCCATCACCGGCCACAAGATGTGCGGCCCGACAGGCACCGGCGCGCTGTGGGCACGCCGCGAGCACCTGGACGCCATGCCGCCGTTCCTCGGCGGTGGCGAAATGATCAAGGAAGTCAGCTTCGACGGCACCGTGTTCAACGATGCCCCGCACAAGTTCGAAGCCGGCACGCCGAACATCGCCGGCTTCATCGGCCTGGGCGTGGCGGTCGATTACCTGGAATCGCTGGGCCTGGCCCACGTGGAAGCACGCGAGGCCGAACTGCTGGCGCATTTCACCGAAGAACTGCAGAAGATCGACGGCCTGCGCATCTTCGGCACGGCGCCGGAAAAAGCGGCCGTGGTGTCTTTCCTGATCGATGGCGCACACGCCCACGACCTGGCCACCCTGCTGGACCTGGAAGGCGTGGCGATCCGTTCGGGCCAGCATTGCGCGCATCCGCTGCTGCAGTACTACGGCGTCGCCGCGACCTGCCGCGCCTCGCTGGCGTTCTACAACACGCACGAAGAAATCGAGCGCTTCATCATGGCGTTGAACAAAGTCCGCCGGCTGCTGGGTTGAGAAGAAGGGGTCAGAGTCAGGGGTCAGAGTCCTTTTGCTGACGGCAAAAGGACTCTGACCCCTGACTCTGACCCGTTTTTTGCTTTGGTGAGGGGCCGCTGACGCTGCAGCGAACGGCGAATTTCCCCGATCTGCCCCTCCGGCATCGTCGATTCCACGAAAGACACATACCGCTGTTGCCGCGCGCTCGCGTCTGGGCCCAAGGCGATATAGGTCGCGTGCGGTACGACTTCTCCCGCGCGCATACCCAGCGCATTGCAGGCATAGCTGGACCACCTGTAGCGCGCGGGATGATCCCCCATTCCCGCCCGGACCGGATTGAGTTCGATGTACCGATAGCAGGCGAGGACGTAGGCATCATCGCCCACCAGCGACGCATGAAACCTGCCTTCCCAAAGGGTCCCGGATCGGACATGCGCATCGTTGAAGTACCGCACGTAGCGGCGACCGAGGTGCTGCATGAGCCGTGACGCGGCACCCGCGGTCTGTGGCGTCAGCAACAGGTGCACGTGATTGGACATCAAGACATAGGCGTGTAGAACGCATCCAGTCAACGATGCCGCACGGCGCAGCATCGAAAGATACCGGAAACAATCCGCGTCGCTCCTGAAACAACACTGGCGGTCATTACCTCGCTGCACGAGGTGCAGCGGTAGTCCAGGCGCGGATACTCGGGGTCTGCGAGGCATGGCTGAAGCATCCCAGCAAGCAGCCAAGGCTGGCTATCCGGCCTGCCAGTGACATGCGTAGGATAGGGGTCAGAGTCAGGGGTCAGATTCCTTCTCTCGCCGCAAAAGGACTCTGACCCCTGACTCTGACCCCATCTTTTTGCTGCAGTCCGCACGGCCTCGCTAGAATGGCGACATGACCACGCTGACCTTCCGTGCCGCCACGCCGGCCGACATTCCTGCCCTCATCGAACTTGTCACTTCGGCCTACCGCGGCGATGCCAGCCGCGCCGGGTGGACCACCGAAGCCGACATGCTGGATGGCGCACGCATCGACGCCGAAGGGCTGCAGGCCGACATCGCGCGCCAGCGCTCCACCATCCTGCTCGCCGAACGCGCTGGCCAGCTGGTGGCCTGCGCCCACGTCGCCGACGGCGGTGAGCACGGCTACTTCGGCATGTTCGCCGTGGCGCCCACCGAGCAGGGCAGTGGCCTGGGCAAGCAGGTCATTGCCGAAGCAGAGGCCCATGGCGTGCGCGAATGGGGCTTGGCCAGCATGCTGATGACCGTGATCGACATTCGCGAGGAGCTGATCGCCTTCTACGAGCGCCGTGGCTATCGCCGCACCGGCATCAAGAAGCCTTTCCCGTATGGTGACGAGCGGTTTGGCATTCCCAAGCGCGATGACCTGCAGTTCGAGATCCTGGAAAAAGTGTTCGAGAGCCATCCCTCATGAGCGAGCCGTGGACCTTCGTCTGTGCCAGCACCGAGCTGCTGCCGGGCGAGATGAAGAGCATCTTCGATGAAGTGACCGGAACGCCGATCGTGGTCTTCAATCTGGACGGCGAGCTGTATGCGCTGGAAGACCAGTGCACCCATGAAGAGTTCGAGCTTTCTTCCGGTGAGTTCAATACTGCCGAAGGCAGCATCGAATGCGTGCTGCACGGGGCCCGCTTCGATGTGCGCGACGGGCGTGCCCTGTGTGCCCCCGCGTACAGCCCTGCGCCGAAATTCCCGGTGAAACGCGAACACGACGCGGTCTGGACGCGGGACGATCGCGATTAAACGCTGACCTGCGCCGTGGGGGCGGCCGTGGCGTGCGCCGGGCAGGTGCTGGTGCCCCTCTGCTCGTACAGCCACTGGGCCAGGTAGAGGTCCAGCACGGGCAACCCCACGCAGGTCATCAGCGCAGGCCGCGCAAGCTCGGCGCAGTGGCGAAGGGTCCGGTCGTGCAGGCTGCATATCTTGAACAGCCCGCTGAGATCGGACAGGCGCAGGTGCTGCCGCGAGAAGTAGAGCGGCAGGCTCTGCGAATTGCGATGGCAAACGCTGGCCACGTCGTCGCAGACCACCGTGCCTCGCGCCAGTACGTGTTTGATGAAGGACTCCGGCAGCTCGTCACCGCCGAGGTGCAGCACGACTACGTCCGGGTGCAACCTGTCGACGGGCACGATGGGACTTCCGGCGTTGGTGGCGGTGATCACCAGATCGACGTGCCCCGGGGCATCGTCGCCGCTACGCACATCCATCCCGGTGCGGGCAGCAGCTGCGGCAGCGAAAGCCTGTGCGCTCGACGGACGGCGGCTGCACACATGGATCCGGTTGATACGGCGGGCATGGTGCGCGTGGAGGTCATCGACGACGCAATCGGCGATTGGCCCCGCGCCGTACAGGCAGATGGACAACCCCTCCCGGTGGGCGAGCAGCAGGTCGACCGCCATCGACGCATAGGCTCCCGTCCTTCGGGCGGACACGGCCGTGCCGTCGAACTGGGCCAGCGGGGTCATGGTGAGCTTGTCGTACAGGGTCAGCAGCGACTGCGAACGCGGAAGGCCCAAGGCGTGGTTGCAGGCATTGGAGCCGACGATCTTGACCGCGCAGTACCGGGCATTCGCACTCACCAGGGCATTCAATTTCCAGTTCAGCCGCTGGTTGCCCGGGCAGGATTCAGCGGCTGATCGATCCAGCAGCATCCCCAGTTCGTCATCGTGAGGCTGCAACACCACCTTGTCCCCGTAAGCGATGCCTTCGCCCATGTCGGCCACGGCGCGACGGGCCAGCCTGCCGATGGTCCGGGGATCCAGCCCGGCAACGGGCGCGCTGGTGGGTTCAGGGACTGTCGAGATGTCCCCGCTGTCACGTGTAAACCGCATGGGAAGAGACCATTCAAGCCGGAATTGGCGTGACAGAGGCTAACGGGCCTTGTCCCGCGGAATCCTTGACGGAGTGCCCTCTGCTGCCCGCATGCGGCATGCCAGTACGCTGTTTCAAGGATTTCCCGACCGGCGCCTTGACCAGTTCCCCACCTGACCGAAATCGCACATGCGAATGGTTCGCGTTACTGCTACGATTTGTAACGTTATGTAACTGGATCCAACCTGCTTGAATGCTGGCCTGCCACCTCCTGCCACGTCCTCTGCCCTTCTGGGTCAAGGGAAATGGCTGGCGTGGGCGGTACTGATGGTGCTGCTGCTATGGCAGCCGGGTAGCCCGGTTGCCACCCCTATGCATGCGGGTGGGCACAGCGCCACGCTACGTTCCGGCAGCCCGGCGCCACATCAGGGATTACCTTTCGAACAGGCCGTGGCGGCCGCCGAAGTGGAACCAGAGCCCGGGCGCAGCAAGCCATCCGGCTGGTATCCCAACGCGGCTACCTGCCGGCTGCGGACCACGCCCCATAAAGCGCAGGTGCCCGAAGCGGCGCTGGCTTTCCGTGCGCAACGGCCACGTCGCCCGCTGGGCCAGGCGCCTCCGCCCCTGACCTGACGGCCGTCGCCCTGCGGCGCCGCCCATGCTTTCTTTCGCACGCCGCCGGCCGATGGCCATGCGTTGCCCAGTCGTCGCCTGGCGGGTCGCTACCCGCCATTACTGAAGTCCTGCCATGAATCCGATCAAAAGCCGCAAGCACGCCTCCGCGTTCCGTCCCCTGCCGCTGGCCACCGCCAGCCTGGCGGCGGGCCTCGGCCTGGCCGCCCTGCCCTCACTGGCCTTCGCCGAAACCAACGACGGCGCACGCACGCTGGACAAGGTGGACGTGCACGCCACCCGCGGCTACAAGGCCGACAAAGTCGCCTCGCCGAAGTTCACCCAGTCGCTGCAGGACACCCCGCAGACCATCCAGGTGATCACGGCCGACCTGTTCAACCAGCAGGGCGCCACCACCCTCACCGAAGCGCTGCGCAACAGCCCGGGCGTGGGCACCTTCTTCGTCGGCGAGAACGGCAACACCGCCAGCGGTGATGCGCTGTACATGCGCGGCTTCGACACCTCCAGCAGCCTGTTCGTGGATGGCGTGCGCGACCTGGGGTCCATCTCGCGCGATGTGTTCAATACCGAACAGGTGGAAATCACCAAGGGCCCGGCCGGCACCGACAACGGACGCTCGGCGCCGACCGGTGCGATCAACATGGTCAGCAAGCAGGCCACGTTGCACGATGAAGTGTCCGGCACGGCCAGCCTGGGCAGCGACCAGCAGCGCCGCGCCACCGCCGACTGGAACCAGTCGCTGGGGGCGACCAGTGCGCTGCGCCTGAATGCCATGTGGCAGGACAGCGACCAGCCCGGCCGCGACCACGTCAACAACTCGCGCTGGGGCATCGCGCCGTCGCTGGCGTTCGGCCTGGGTACCGACACCCGCTATGTGCTCAACCTGCTGTACGTGGATCAGGACAACGTGCCCGATGGCGGCGTGCCCACCCTCGGCCTGCCCGGCTGGATCCCGCAGCCTACCCTGGAAGCGCTGGCCGGCAACCCAGTGGATCCGCAGAACTTCTACGGTACGCGCGCCGACCATGACGATGTCACCGCGAAGATGGCCACCTTCCGCATCGAACATGACTTCAACGATGCGGTGCGCCTGACCAACACCGCGCGCTGGGGCCGCACCGAACAGGACTACCTGCTCACCGCCTTCATGGGTACCGGCACCCGCGCCGCCAACGGCGCGCCCACCGGCAACATCCGTTACACCGACCGCAACGACCTGTCCACGTACACCATCGCGCGCAGCCTGCCCACGCTGAAGGACCAGCGCAACACCCTGCTGACCGACCAGCTCAACCTGCGCGCCGACTTCGCCACCGGCGCCATCGCGCACAACCTGAGCACCGGGCTGGAGTTCACCCGCGAAGAGATGGACAGCTTCGGCCAGGCCGTCACCGGCGGCAGCAGCTGGCCGGCCGCGAACCTGTACACCCCGGACTGGAACGCCGGCGGCCTGGCCTGGGCGCACAACGGCGCCGATGCGCATGGGCGGACCACCACCTGGTCGGCCTACCTATTCGACACCCTGCACCTGGGCGAAAGCCTGCGGCTGACCGCCGGCGTGCGCGCCGACCACTACGACACCCGGTATGCCAGTTCGGTGGTGTGCGGCGGCCGTGCGGGTCCGGTCTGTGGCACCAACCCGGTCGGCACGGTACTGGACACGCCAACGCTGGAAGCATCGGACACGCTGCTCAACTGGAAGCTCGGCGTGCTGTACAAGGCCGGTGATACGGCCAGCATCTATGCCAACTACGCGCTGTCGCAGCAGCCGCCGGGCGGCAGCAATTTCGCGCTCAGCAGTTCGGCCAGCAGCCTGGACAACCCGCGCCTGGATCCGCAGGAAGCGAAGACCTTCGAAGTCGGCAGCAAGTGGGCCTTCCTCGAGGATGCGCTGGCACTGAACGTGGCGATCTTCCAGACCGACGTGGAGAACGAGATCAACACCCAGGTGCTGGATGACGCCGGCAACCCGACCCAGACCGGCAGCAAGCGGGTCAAGGGCGTGGAGCTGTCCGCGGTGGGCCGCATCACCGACAACTGGTCGCTGTCGGCCGGTTACAGCCACTTGGACGCCGAGGTCAAGGAAGGCGCCAACGTGGCCGCCGACGGTACCAGCAACCTGACCTACACCCCCGACGACGCTTTCACTGCATGGAGCACCTATCAGCTGCCGTTCGGGCTGACGCTGGGCGGCGGTGTGCGCTACAGCAGCGCGATGCACCGCGGCACCGACGGCGCAGTCGGCACGCCCTCGTTCACCAAGTCGTACACGGTGTATGACGCGGTGCTGTCGTATGCGGTGAACGAAGTGCTGGTGCTGCGCTTGAACGCGTACAACGTGTTCGACAAACAGTATGTGGCTGCGATCAACAAGAGCGGCTACCGTTACACCCCGGGCACCCCGCGTACGTTCCTGCTCAGCGCGGACTTCCGCTTCTGAGCCGACGGCGCGGGAAGCCCGGTGCTTCCCGCGCCCTTTCCTTTACCGGACGAACACCATGCTGCTGCACATTCCCAACGTGCTCACCGCCGAGGAACTCGGCCAGCTGCAGGCACCGCTGGATCAGGCCGAGTGGACCGACGGCCGCGAGACCGTGGGCCGCCAGGGCGCACAGGTCAAGCGCAACCAGCAGCTGCCCGATGCATCGCCGCTGAAAGCGCAGTTGGGCGAGAAGGTGCTGGCGGCCCTGCAGCGCAACCCGCTGTTCTTTGCCGCTGCATTGCCGTTGAAGATCCTGCCGCCGCGCTTCAACCGTTACCAGGGCGGCGGCACCTACGGGTTCCATGTCGATGGCGCGGTGATGGCCCATGGCGCGCAGGGGCACCTGCGTTCGGACGTGTCGTGCACCCTCTTTCTTTCAGCGCCGGAGGCCTACGACGGGGGCGAGCTGGTCATCAGCGATACCTACGGCGAGCATGAAGTGAAACTGCCCGCCGGGGACCTGATCCTGTATCCCTCCAGCAGCCTGCACCAGGTGAATCCGGTCACCCGCGGGACACGCATCGCCTCGTTTTTCTGGGTGCAGAGCATGGTCCGCGATGACGCCCAGCGGCGCCTGCTGTGGGAGATGGACACCTCCATCGAACGGCTGCGACAGAGCCAGGCCGATGCCGCCGCCGTGCTGCAGCTGAGCGGGGTGTACCACAACCTTCTGCGACGCTGGAGCGAGGTCTGACCCGCCTCCCGCCCCCTTATTGAAGATGTCGCAAACCGTTCTCATTTGCAACGGCAAACGACTCTCACTACAATCACGCCCCGTGCACGCCGCGCTCCGCTGGCGGCCACTACCCGGGGCCCATCCTTGCGTCATCCGCACCGCCATCATCAGCTCGGCGCCGCCATGCGCGGCCAGCGTCCCGCGCTGGCCAGCCTGCTGGCGTGGGTGGCGATGCTGGCGTTGCTGCTGGGCTCGCTGCCGCTGCTCACACTGAGCACCGATCCGCATGCGCCGTCGGCCGTGCTGCAGGCCCCGCTGCCGCTGGAAGAACGTGGCGGCGGCGAACTGTCGCTGCACGAACAGGCACCGGCCAAGCTGCGCCGGGTATCGCTGGGCGAGGATGCCCCGACTACGCACGCTACGCCGGACACGGCCTACACCTTCGCCCTGCTTGGCTGGATGCGGTTGGCGCACGCCCCGAGCGACAGCGCTGATGTTTCCCGCGACTGGCGCCATGCCAGCGCACGGCCGCCGCGCGCCGATGCGCCCGGACGCCGCCAGCAACGCGGCCAGGCGCCCCCGCTGGCCTGATCCACCTTCCGCGTTCGCCCGCTTCCAGGCGCGCACGTTGATCGCTTTCTTCGCATTCGTCACCTCCCGGCCCGGATCGGGCCCTACCGCCCTTCAGCGCGCCTCCGGCGTCGCCCGCGGCGCTTTCCAGCACCCTTTGGAGTTTCTGCCATGGCCCAGCGCCATCGTCTGCGTTCGTCCGTTTCCCTTACTGTCCTGTCCAGCGCCCTGCTGTGCGCCCTGGCTGCACCGGCCTTCGCCGAAGTCGCCGCGCCGCGCACCCTGGACCAGGTGGTGGTCACCGCGTCCGGCTTCGAACAGAAGATCACCGATGCACCGGCCAGCATCTCGGTCATCACCCGCGAGGAGCTGGCCAAGCGCCCGTACATGACCCTGCTGGATGCGGTGCGTGACCTGGAAGGCGTGGACGTCGGCGAGACCCGCGACAAGACCGGGCAGGGCTCGGTGTCGATGCGTGGCATGGGCTCGGACTACACGCTGCTGCTGATCAACGGCCGCCGCCAGAACAACCATGGCGACATCTACCCGAACAACTTCGGCGGCAACCAGTTCAACCACATCCCGCCGCTGGATGCGATCGAGCGCATCGAAGTGATCCGCGGCCCGGCGTCCACGCTGTACGGTGCCGACGCGATGGGCGGTGTGATCAACGTGATCACCAAGCGCGCGCTGGACAGCTGGCACGGCTCGGCCACCGTCGGCCGCACCTTCGAAACCGATGACCAGTTCGGCGATGACAGCACCGTCGATGCCTACATCACCGGGCCGCTGGTGCCTGGCGTGTTGAACCTCAGCGCGCGTGCCAGCTGGTATGACCGCAAGGCCTCCAATCCGGTGTACTCGCCATCCACCGATCCAGCCGGGGTGGAGCACACCCGCCCGCTCGGCTTCGGTGCCGGCGGCAAGACCGTGGACAACACCAATAAATCCGGCGGCGTCAGCCTGGAATGGAATGCCACCGACGCCCAGCGCATCACCCTGGACTTCGATACCTCGCGGCAGGAATACGACAACTCGATCAAGATCAACGACGCCGGCGTGGAGGAGTACCCGGTCGGTACCGTCGATGGCATCGCCTCGATCTGGCGCGGCAACACCACCACCTGCATCACCCGCCGCAACTGCACGCGCGCCGATCCGCGCGTCGGCTACAGCGCCAGCCAGGAGTTCACCCGCGATGCGTGGGCACTGACCCACGAAGGGGACTGGAGCTTCGGCCGCAGCCTGGTGTCGCTGGCCCACGTGGCCACCAACAACGATGGCCGCACCATGCCGTTCACCGTTGACGAGCGCCGCCAGCTGCTGCAGATGCTCAACGGCACCGGCGCCTACGTCGGCCAGACCGAAGCCCAGCGTCGCGCTGCTGCCGAAGCCGCCTTCCTGCCGCGCCCCAAGCGCACGCTGGAAAGCGCCCAGTACACCCTGGATGCCAAGCTGGATATTCCGTTCCAGGCCGCGGGCGAACATATCGCGGTGGTGGGTGCGCAGATCATCCGCGGTGAGCTGACCGACGGTGTATTCGGCATGGAAAGCGGCAATCCGGGGCAGGTGCAGGACCACAACATGTATTCGGTGTTCGCCGAAGACACCTGGAACATCACCGCACCGTTCGCGCTCACCTACGGCCTGCGTTTCGACGACCATGAGGTGTTCGGCAACCACCTGAGTCCGCGCCTGTATGGCGTGTACACGTTCAACGATGCGTGGACCGTCAAGGGCGGTGTCAGCACCGGCTTCAAGACCCCCAAGACCACCCAGCTGTATGACGGGGTGACCGGCTTCGGCGGCCAGGGCACTTCGCCGATGTACGGCAACCCGGACCTGCAGCCGGAAACCAGCACCAGCACCGAACTGGCGGTGTACTGGCAGCACCCGCAGGGGCACAGCGCCAATGCCACCGTGTTCCACAACAGATTCGACGACAAGATCGCCTCACAGCCGTGCGGCCCCGGGTTCGCGCAGGCCTGCACCAGCAGCGGCGAATACGCCGAACTGGGCTATGCCAGCAGCTCGCGTACGGTGAACATCGACGAGGTGGTGATCCAGGGCGCGGAAGTGGCCGGCCGCTGGAAGATCAGCGAACGCTTCGCGCTGCGCGCCAACTACACCTATACCGACAGCGAACAGAAGAGCGGCGCGGAGAAGGGCCTGCCGCTGGGCAACAGCGCCAAGCACATGGCCAACGCCACCTTCGACTGGCAGGCCAGCGAGCGCTTCAACGTGTTCCTGACCGGTGAGATGCGATCCAAGCGCTACCGCGGGGTCAGCGCCATCACCAGCCAGCCGCTGTACTACAAGGATTACACCGTGCTGCACCTGGGTGCCTCGTACGAGGCCACCGAATGGCTGACGGTGAACGCGCGCATCAACAATCTGCTCGACCGCGATTTCACCACCTACCAGGCGACCTTCACCGACCTGGACGGCAACGGCGCCTATGCCGATGGCACCAACGAAGTGCTGTTCGAGGATGACTACAACAACAAGGACAAAGCCCGCAGCGTCTGGGTCAGCCTGAACTTCAGGTTCTGACGGGCTGGGTAGTGACGGCCGCTGGCCGTCATTGGCGAAAGGATTGACGGCCAGCGTCCGTCACTACCGCCCTAATTGCGAACTATTCTCATCAATGCTGTAATGCCCTGTCTCCTCGAATCCTATCCTTCCGCGTGAGCCGATCCGTCTCTACCTCCGTGAAGCAACAGCAAAGCCGCGGTTTCTGGCTGCGCACGCTGCATCAATGGCACTGGATCAGCTCGGCGGTCTGCCTGATCGGCATGCTGCTGTTCGCCGTTACCGGCATCACGCTGAACCATGCAGCGAAGATCGAAGCGAGCCCACAGGTGCAGAACCGCCAGCTGGAGCTGCCCGCCGCGGTGCTGGACCAACTGGGCACGCGCGAAGACGGCAACGCGCCGCTGCCACGTGCCGCGCGCCAGTGGCTGGACGAGGCGCTGGACATTTCCATCGGTGGCCGCGCCGCGGAGTGGTCGCCGGAAGAGATCTACCTGTCGCTGCCACGTCCCGGCGGTGATGCCTGGCTGAGCATCGACCGCGCAAGCGGCGCGGTGGAGTTCGAATCCACTTCGCGCGGGGCGGTGTCCTACCTCAACGACCTGCACAAAGGGCGTAATGCCGGTCCGGCGTGGGGCTGGTTCCTGGATGTGTTCGCCGTGGCCTGCCTGGTGTTCTGCATCACCGGCCTGTTCCTGTTGCACCTGCATGCGCGGCAGCGGCGCATGACCTGGCCGCTGGTCGGCCTGGGCCTGATGATTCCGCTGCTGATCGCCCTGCTGTTGATCCACTGACCTTCCCACCTTTCCTGCTGGAGCCGCCCATGCGCGTCACCCTCACCATCGCCCTCAGCGGCCTGCTGGCCACCTCGCCGGCCTATGCGACCACGCTGGACATCAACGTCGAAGTGCCCAAGCTCAACGTCGCCGAGTACCACCGCCCCTACGTGGCGGTGTGGCTGGAAGGGGCCGACCAGAAGGTCGCCGCCAACCTGTCGGTCTGGTACCAGCAGACCGGCAACAGCGAGGGCCATGGCACCAAGTGGCTGCCGGACCTGCGCCAGTGGTGGCGCAAGAGCGGCCGTACGCTGGAGGTGCCGGTGGACGGGGTGACCGGCCCGACCCGCCCGGTCGGCACCCATGCGCTGTCATTCAACGACCGCCAGCGCGCGCTGAAGGACCTCGCGCCGGGCAACTACACCCTGGTGGTGGAAGCGGTGCGCGAAGTCGGCGGCCGCGAACTGGTCAAGCTGCCTTTCAGCTGGCCGGCAAAGTCCGCGCAGAACGGTTCGGCACAAGGCAGCACCGAACTGGGCAAGGTCACCCTCGCCATCAAACCCTGAGCTGTTCCAGCATGGGTCCGTACCTTCTTTCTCCTGGAGTCATACCCCGATGAAGCGCACGCTCGTCCTCGCCGCCGCCCTGGCTGCTGCCCTTCCCTTCTCCGCCGTGGCTCACAAGGCCTGGCTGCTGCCGTCGCAGACCGTGATCGCCGGTACCAACCCGTGGATCACCGTGGACGGTGCCGTATCCAACGATCTGTTCTACTTCAACCACGTGCCGCTGCGCCTGGAATCGGTGGTGGTCACCGCACCGGACGGCAGCAGCGTGCAGCCGCAGAACAGTGCCACCGGCAAGTTCCGCAGCGTGTTCGACATCGAGCTGAAGCAGGCCGGTACCTACCGCATCGCCTCGGTCAACGACGGCCTGTTCGCCACCTATGAGTTGAACGGCGAGCGCAAGCGCTGGCGCGGCACCGCGGCCAGCTTCGGCGAACTGCCGAAGGAAGCAAAGAACGTGCAGGTATCCGAATCGGTAGGTCGGGTGGAAACCTTCGTCACCAATGGCGCGCCGAACGCCACCGCGCTCAAGCCGACCAACAAGGGCATCGAACTGATCGCGGTGGGCCACCCGAACGATCTGTTCGCCGGCGAAGAAGCGACTTTCCACGTGCTGGTGGACGGCAAGCCGACCGCTGGGCTGGAGTTCGAGATCGTGCGTGGCGCCACGCGTTACCGCAACGCGCAGGAAGAGATCAAGGTCACCAGCGATGCCAAGGGAGAGATCAAGGTGAGCTGGCCGGAAGCCGGCATGTACTGGCTGGAAACCGGGACCGAAGACAACAAGACCTCGGTCAAGCAGGCTGAAAAGCGTAGGCTGAGCTACGTGGCGACGCTGGAAGTGCTGCCGCAGTGATTGATCCCCGGAGCCGGGCCTGGCCCGGCTCCACTGGCACCCTTACGCACTCGCTGATGACCAACCCGCTACTCGATATCGCACGCCTCGGCGGCACCACCATGGGCACGTCCTGGTCGGTTTCATTGGCGGTGCCGCGCAGCCGCGACCTGCATCCGCTGCATGCCGGCATCCAGGCCCAGCTGGACCGTGTCGTGGCGCAGATGAGCACCTGGGAACCGACGTCGAACCTGAGCCGCTACAACCGGGCCGCCGCAGGCAGTTGGCATCCACTGCCGCTGCAGACCCGCCAGGTGCTGGCCGCTGCGCAGGACGTTGCGGCAGCCAGCGACGGCGCTTTCGATCCCACGCTCGGCCCCTTGGTGGCGCTGTGGGGTTTCGGTGCGCATGCCGCCGCGCGGGCCCGCCCGGACCCGCAGGTACTCGCAGCGACCCGCGCCCGTTGCGGCTGGCAGAAGCTGCAGTGGCAAGGCGATGCACTGCTGCAGCCCGGCGCGCTGGAACTGGATCTGTCGGCGATTGCCAAGGGCTTCGGCGTGGACGAAGTGGTGCGCTGGCTGCAGGACCAGCACGTGAGCGCCGCGTTGGTGGAAGTAGGCGGCGAACTGCACGGGTACGGCCGCAAGCCTGATGGCCAGCCATGGCGCGTGCTGGTGGAATCGGCCCCGGAAGAAGACGCGCGTACGCCGACCCCGCCGCGCGTGCTGGAACTGGACGGCAAGGCGATCGCCACCTCCGGCGACCGCTGGCACCACTATCAGCAGGACGGCGAACCGATCAGCCACAGCGTGGATCCGCGCAGCGGCCTGCCGGTACAGCGCGCGGCCGCGGCGGTGACCGTGGTCGCCGACGATGCCATGCACGCCGATGCATGGGCGACCGCGCTGACCGTGCTAGGCCGCGATGCCGGGCTGGAACTGGCGACCCGCCTGCAGTTGGCGGCGCGCTTCCTGGAACGCAGCAGCGAGGGTCCATTGGAAACGCTCAGCCCTGCCTTCCAGGCGTTGCTGCCATGACCCTGCGCCCGTCACGCGCGCTGTTCGGCAACCTGCTGGTGATGTTGGCCTTGGCCATCGTGGCCTGGCTGCTGCTGCGCCTGCACCTGGGCGAAAGCGGGTGGGAGCTTGCCCCGCGCCGCGCCGCGCTGTGGACCGCGATCGCCGCCGTCGGCGGTTACGGCGCGCTGTGTGCCCTGCTGTGGTGGCAGACCCGGCCACGCCGCGAGCGGACCGATCCGGCGCAGCGACCGATCCTGCTGGTGTGGGCCAGCCAGACCGGCTTTGCCGCGCAGTTGGCCGAACGCAGTGCCGATGCCCTGCGCGGTGCCGGCCTGGCAGTGCGCTTGCGCAGCATCGAGCAGCTGGATGCCGCCCTGCTGGCAGACAGCGAACGCGCGCTGTTCATCGCCAGCACTACGGGCGAAGGCGATCCGCCCGACCACGCCGCGCCCTTCCTGCGCCGGCTGATGACCGCAACGCCGTCGTTGGGCCACCTGCATTACGGCGTGCTGGCGCTGGGCGACCACAGCTACGCGCACTACTGTGCGTTCGGCCACCAGCTGGACGACTGGCTGCGCCGGCATGGTGCGCACGCGCTGTTCGACACGGTGGAAGTGGACAACGCCGACCCGGCCAGCCTGCGCCACTGGCAGCAACTACTGGGCCAACTGGGTGGCGATGCCAGCGACCAGCCGGACTGGAGTCCGGTGGACTACCAGGCGTGGACGCTGCTGCGGCGCGAACATCTCAATCCCGGCAGCGCAGGTGGCCCGGTGCACTGGCTGCGGCTGCAGCCGCCAGCAACGGAAGCTGGCAGCGAGGTGCGATGGCAGGCCGGCGACATCGCCGAGATCGGCCCGCAGCACGCCCCCGGCGTGGTGCAGGCATGGCTGCAGCGGCACCGGCTGCAGGGCGACACGCTGCTGGCCGATGGGCAGACCCTGCAGGCGCGGCTGTCACGTTCGCACTTGCCCGGGGTCACCGCGGGTGGCGACCTGCAGACCCTGCTGTCGATGCTGCAGCCGCTGCCGCATCGCGAATATTCCGTTGCCTCGGCCCTGCACGACGGCGCGGTGGAACTCCTGCTGCGGCGGCAACTGCGCGCCGACGGCACGCCGGGCATTGGCAGCGGTTGGCTGTGCGACGTCGCACCGGTCGGCGGCCCGATCGATCTACGCTTGCGCCGCAACCCCAATTTCCACGGCGTGGACAGCACGCGGCCGTTGATCCTGATCGGCAACGGTACCGGCATCGCCGGGCTGCGCGCGCACCTGCGCGAACGCGAAGCGGCCGGAGCCAGCCGCAACTGGCTGCTGTTCGGCGAGCGTAATGCCGCGCACGATTTCCACTTCGGCGACGAACTGGTGCAGATGCAGCAGCGCGGCATGCTGGAGCGCCTGGATGCGGTGTTCAGCCGAGACGGCGGCGCCCACCGTTATGTGCAGGATCGCCTGATGGCAGAAGCCGGGCGGCTGCGCCAGTGGGTCGACGAAGGCGCCGCGATCCTGGTCTGCGGCAGCCTGCAGGGCATGGCGCCGGCAGTGGACGCGGTGATCGAACAGGTGCTGGGCGCCGAAGGAAAAGAGGCGCTGGTGCTGGCCGGACGCTACCGCCGCGACGTGTACTGAAGCACGCGCTACGGCACCGCCGGACCCAGCCGGATCGCCAGCAGTTCACCGCCGCCGTGCAGTGCATGCCGACGACGCTCGCCTGCCGCCAGCCAGGCCGTGTCACCCTGCTGCATCGGCGGCAGGCCGGCGTCGGCGTCGAACCGGGCCTGCCCGGCCAGCAGATGGATGGCCCAGGCCACGTCCGGTTCGGTGAAGAAATACATCGGCCCTACGATGGGCCGGTGCAGCACCTGCGCGGCCAGCGTGTCGCGACGCCACATCAGGTTGAAATCGTGGGTGGTGCCATCCACGAGTTCGCCGTGCAGGGACTGCTCACCGGCGAAACGGACCCGCCCATGCGGCGGCAGCACCTCTTCAAGACGGCCATCATCAAAGCGCAGGCGCACCCCGTTTCCGTGCAGCAGCACCAGCTCGCGATCCACGCCCGGGAAGCTGGAAAATGCCGCGTCTGATTCAATTTCGGCGATTGAGAGACGCACGGCCCAGTCTTTGCCGTCGCTCGGAAGGCGCAGGATTTCGCGGGTCCAGCCCAGGCCATTGCGCCAGCGTTCGCGACGGTAGTCGACGGTCGGAATCACCTGGCTGGGGTGCTGCAGGATGTCGGTCGCGTTCATGCGCCCATTGTGCCGCGCCGTCCTCGCGTTGACGACGCGTCGTGCGGTCAGCGCTTGGCCAGGCTGCCGCCGCAGTCGGCGTCCAGCAGCTGGGAGCGCTTCAGCCAGTCCTGGTCGGGGTAGTACGCAAATACCATCGTGCCACCGCTCAGGGCATCGATCAGCGGCTTGGCAACGGTCAGCCGCACGGCAGGACAGCCGAGGCTGCGACCCAGCCGGCCCTGCAGGCGTGCGGCGGAAGGATTCACGTAGGGCGCGCCGTGGATCACGATCGCCCGCTCCCGCGCGTGGTCGTTGAACCCCGGCTCCAGCCCGTCCAGGCGCAACGAATACCCGTTGCCGCCGACGTAGGTTTCCTTCGCGGTGAACGCCCCGATGCTGGACATGAAGCTGCCCTCGCGATTGGAGAAATGCTCGGTGCGGTCGGCGCCGCTGTTGCGCCCATGCGCAACCCACTCTTCAAACAGCAGGCGCTGGCGGCGCAGGTCGAATACCCACAGGCGCTGCTGGGTGGAGGGACGCGAATAGTCGATCACGCCCAGCCGGTCCGGCACCACGCCCAGTTCGGGCCGGCGCAGCGCGCAGCGCATCGCACTGGCTGCCAGTTGCAGCACCTTGCGGTCGGCGTTGGGCGCAACCCGGGCCAGGATCGCGCCAAGGTCACGGCCGGACACCGCAGCCGGCGGCGGCTGTGCACTTGCGGACAGGCTGCAGGCGGTCAACAGGCCGAGGGCAGCCAGCCAACGGGGGCGTGGCGGTTTCATCTGGGCGGGTTCAACAGGTCCATTCAGACCCTACAGGGTGGACCCGGCCGGTTCGGATTCCAACACCGGCTGCATGCCCGGTTCAGCTGCACTTGGGCGTACCGCCGGCAGCGAGGTCACCAGCAGGGTGGTGCCCGGCACCAGCGCGGCGTACAGCTGGCGGGCGAAATCCGGCGGCAGCGCCATCGGCAGCGACGGCGTGGCCAGCAGGTCCGGGGTGGCCTGTCCTTTGGCCTGCCCCAGCAACGGATAGGCGGTCCAGCGGTGCAGCCGCTGGTGCGCATCCAGCGGGCTGGGCTGGTCGGAATACCCTTCGCCCATCACGAACAGCGTGGTGCCGTCGAAGGCGGGCAAGGCCGAAGCCACCAGCGGTGATTCGCCGATCAACACGCCATCGCGCAGCACGTAGACCCGCTGGTCATGCAGGCTCACCAGCACGCCCACCTGCCCCGCCGGGGCGTCCTGTTCGTTCCAGTAGGCCGCCTGTTCCGCGCTTGCCGGGACTTCCGGCAAGGATTGGCCCCGGCTGGTGACCGGGGCCAGCACCGCCGGGTAGGCCAGGGTCATCGGCGAGCTCTTGGCGTCGGCCACCACCACCGTATCGCCGCGCTGGGTGGCACTGAACAGCTTCTGCGCGAAGGCCTGCGGCAGCCGCACACAACCATGCGACGCCGGGTGTCCGGGCAGTGCGCCGCCATGCAGGGCGATGCCGTCCCAGGTCAACCGCTGCATATAGGGCATCGGCGCGCTGTTGTAGAGGTTGGACCGATGGTCCTTGTCCTTCTGCAGGATGGTGAACACCCCGGTCGGCGTCTCATGGCCCGCCTTTCCCGAACTGATGGTGCTCAGGCCGATGGCGATGCCGTTGCGATATACATAGGCGCGCTGCTCTTCCAGGCTGACCACCAGCACGATGGGGCCCGATGGAGATATCTCCGGGTGCCAGAGGTATTCACCAGGCTTGAGGTCGGTGGGTCCGCGCACGGCCGGTTCGGCCGATGCTTTGGCGGCAGCTGCCGGGGTGGGCAGCTGCGCCCGCAGCGGCAGGGGAGCGATAAGCGCAAGCGCCGTGGCGATCATCAGGGAACACTGCAGCAGTCGCATCAGCGCGGTCATCCAGTCCGTGGCAAGCCACCACGCTAACGTGTCGGCGGCGCAAACAAAAGAAGGCCCGGCGACACAGCCATGTGTCGTACCGGGCCCTGACAACGTCCTTGTCGGCCTCCCGCCGCCCCGCGCATCCTGCGATGGGGGCAGCGTGCTCCGTGCACGGAGGCCGCGATCATCCGTGGTTGTTTATCCCAGCCCCTTCCACAGGTCTGTGATGCCACCGTCCTGGTGTGGTTGACGCCTCCCTGCGCCGGTCGCTGCCGCCACGTCCCGTGGCCGGCCCGGGTCCGCTTCCTGCGAACCGCGACAATTCCCCTGTATCAGCGCCTTGGCACGGAACGCACCGGTACCGGTCCGGGTACCGGATCCACCCGGGACATCGTGTCCCCGGTCGTCATCCGCTGTCGATTCCGTTCGACGATGGCTTTCCCTATGCCCTTCACCTGCGTCAAGTCCTCGACGCGTTTGAAGGGCCCGTGCTGCTGCCTGTGCTCGACGATCGCGGCCGCCCGGCTGGGCCCCACCATCGTCAATCCCTGCTGCAGTGCAGAAGCATCTGCCCGGTTGATGTCGACCGGCGCGGCCGCAAAGGCCTGCGTGATCCCCATCGCCAGAAGCAGTGCCCGCAACACGATCCACCAAGGCACGACGTCGTTCTCCTTGTGATCCGAACCTGTCCCGACCGGCATTCCCGTCGGTAGAGACACTGTCCGTCACCACATGTACACAGACTATCGGTCCGTGACATTTCTAACAGCCAGCTAAATACCCGACGCCGTGTAGGAAATTTCCTACCCCCGCTGCTGCGAAAAGACGGGCCGACTCCGTCAGCCGCCCCTATGGCGCACAGTCGGCCATTTCCCGCACGCGTAGAATGGGCGGATCAGTCATTCCAATTCGGAGCTCCAGATGGACAGCGCCAAGCTCGGCCACTACGTCAACCAGAAATGGGACGAGGAAATCGTCCCGCAGCTGGTCGATTACATCCGCATCCCCAACAAGTCGCCGATGTTCGACGCCAACTGGGTGCAGAACGGCTACATGGAGCAGGCCGTTGTCCTGATGGAGAACTGGGCCAAAGCCCAGGACATCCCCGGCCTGAAGGTCGACGTGGTCCGCCTCGAGGGCCGCACCCCGCTGATTTTCCTGGAAATCCCGGCAAGTGGCAGCGAGACCGGCGACGACACCGTGCTGCTGTATGGCCATCTGGACAAGCAGCCGGAAATGACCGGCTGGGATGATGACCTGGGCCCGTGGATCCCGGTGCTGCGCGATGACAAGCTGTACGGCCGCGGCGGCGCCGATGACGGTTATGCCATCTTCGGCTCGCTGGCCGCGGTGCTGGCGCTGCAGGCCCAGGGCCTGCCGCATGCCCGCTGCGTGATCCTGATCGAAGCCTGCGAAGAATCCGGCAGCTACGACCTGCCCGCCTATGTCGACCACCTGGCCGACCGCATCGGCAAGCCGTCGCTGGTGGTGTGCCTGGATTCGGGCTGCGCCAACTACGACCAGCTGTGGTGCACCACCTCGCTGCGCGGCCTGACCGGCGGCAACTTCTCGGTCAAGGTGCTCAACGAAGGCGTGCACTCCGGTGACGCGTCCGGCGTGGTGCCGTCCAGCTTCCGCCTGCTGCGCCAGTTGCTGTCGCGCATCGAGGACCAGGACACCGGCCGCATCCTGATCGACGGCATGCAGGTGGAGATTCCCGCCGAACGCCTGGAGCAGGCCAAGCGCGCCGCCGAAGTCGTCGATACCGCCATCTTCGACAAGTTCCCGCTGGTGGACGGCCTGGTGCCGATGAGCGAAGACCTGACCGAACTGGTGCTCAACCGCACCTGGCGCCCTGCCCTGTCGGTGACCGGCATCGGCGGCATGCCGTCGCTGGAATCGGCCGGCAACGTGCTGCGCCCGCATACCGCGGTGAAGCTGTCGCTGCGCCTGCCGCCCACCGCCGATGGCAAGGCCTGCGGCGAACTGCTGAAGGAAGCCCTGCTGCGCGACCCGCCGAACGGTGCCGAAGTGACGCTGGAGCTGGAGAAGGCGTCCAGCGGCTGGAATGCACCGGCGATGTCGCCGTGGCTGACCCAGGCGATCGACGATGCCAGCCGGATGTTCTTCGACAAGCCGGCCATGTACATGGGCGAAGGTGGCTCCATTCCGTTCATGGGCATGCTCGGCGAGAAGTTCCCCGGCGCACAGTTCATGATCACCGGCGTGCTCGGCCCGCATTCCAATGCACACGGTCCGAATGAGTTCCTGCACATCCCGATGGGCAAGAAGGTGACCGCCTGTGTGTCCAAGGTGATCAGCGAACACCACGCCGCCAGCCTGCGCGGGGAGACCAGCGGTTCGCCGGTCGCCGCCGACAGCGGAACCCGCCACGGCGGCCACGGCTGCTGCTGAACTGGGTAAAGTGAGCGACGCCGCCGGCCCGGTCCGGCGGCGTCCCTCATTGCAAAGGATTCCCTGTCCATGAATGGTCTGTTCGGCAGCACCAGCTGGCTCTACATCATCCTGGTCGGCTTCGTGGTGGGCCTGCTCGGCCGCTTCGTCATGCCCGGCAACAACCGCATGGGCTGCCTGCTGACCATCGTGCTCGGCATCGTCGGCGCGCTGCTGGCCGGCTGGTTCGGGCAGTACATGGGCTGGTACGCCGCCGGCGAACCGGCGGGTTTCCTCGGCGCGGTACTGGGCGCGGTCGCGATCCTGGCCCTGCTCCGCCTGGTCAGCGGCGGCCGTCGCTGATTCTTTTCTTCCCCTGATGTCGGCGCCTGCGGGCGCCCGGATGCTGCCTGCATGAACGATCCCGCTTCCCATCCCGAACGCGCCGCGCAGCGCCTGCAGTGGGCACGCGCACAGTTGGGCGATGACCAGGCGATGCTGGACCGCGCGTCGGTGGATGCGGGCATGCGCAGTTACTGGCGCGCCACCAGCCGGGGTGGCAGCCACATCGTGATGGACTCCCCACCCGGCCTGGAAGACGTGCGGCCGTGGTTGCGCATGCGCGCCCTGCTGCAGGGGCACGGTCTGCGCGTACCGGCTGTGCTGGCCGAAGACATCGAGACCGGACTCCTTCTGCTGGAAGACCTGGGCGGCCCGACCCTGGCCAAGGTCATCGACGCCGACAGCGCCGATGCGTGGTTCGAGCGCGCGATGGACCAGCTGCTCAGCCTGCAGCAGATGCCGGTACCGGACGACTTCGGCCGCTTCGGCGAGGCGCTGCTGCAACGCGATGCGGGGCTGTTCGACGACTGGTTCCTGCAGCGCCATCTGGGCATCACCCTGGACGACGACGACCGCCTGCGCCTGCAGGCCGCGCAGCAGTTGCTGATGGACAACGCGCTGGGCCAGGCCCAGGTGATGACCCACCGCGATTTCATGCCGCGCAACCTGATGCCGGTGGCCGATGGCCCGGCGGTACTGGATTTCCAGGACCTTGTGCGTGGCCCCATTGCCTACGACCCGGTCAGCCTGTTCAAGGACGCATTCCTCAGCTGGCCGTTGGCGCGCGTGGATGGCTGGCTGGCGCGCTACCACCAGCGCGCGCTGGCGGCCGGCCTGCCGGTGCCGGTGCTTGCGGTTTTCCTGCGCGATGCCGACTGGCTGGGCATCCAGCGCCACCTGAAGTGCCTGGGCATCTTCAGCCGCCTGCGCTACCGCGATGGCAAGGGCCATTACCTGGACGATGCGCCGCGCTTCATCGCCTACCTGGATGAAGTACTGCCGCGCTATCCGGAGCTGGCCGGGCTGCGGCACCTGCTTGATGCGCGGATCAAGCCGGCGATGGCCGCCCAGGGCGAACCGGTGCTGGCCCGATGAAGGCGCTGATCTTCGCCGCCGGCCTCGGCGAGCGGATGCGCCCGCTCACCCTGCACACCCCCAAACCGTTGCTGCCTGTGGCCGGCAAACCGTTGATCGTGTCGCACCTGGAGCGGCTGGCCGCGCTTGGCGTGCGCGATGTGGTGGTCAATATTTCCTGGCTCGCCGAAGCCTTCGCACCGACCCTGGGCGATGGCCGCCAGTGGGGCGTGCAGCTGCATTTCGTCAACGAAGGCGACACCCCGCTGGAAACCGGCGGCGGCATCCTCAATGCCCTGCCCGTGCTCGGTGATGCCCCGTTCCTGGTGGTCAACGGCGATATCTGGACGGACTTCGATTTCGCCACCTTGCCGCGCGAGCCGGCCGGGCAGGCGCACCTGGTGATGGTGGACAACCCGGCCCAGCACCCGCAGGGCGATTACCGCCTGGATGCCGCAGGCCTGCTGCACCACGACCGCGCAGGGGCCTGCCTGACCTATGCGGGCATCGGCGTGTACCGGCCCTCGATCGTCGCCAACTGGCGGCAGGTGATCGGCACCGCAGCGGGAAGCGAACGCACGCCGCCGCGGTTCAGCGTGGTGCCGCTGCAGAAGCACTTCATGGCGCAGGGATCGGTCACGGGGCAGCATCATCGCGGACGCTGGACCGATGTGGGGACGGTGGATCGGCTGCGATTGCTGGATCTGGAGCTGGGACGGTCGAACGGGTGAGACCCCCTCGCGGGTGGCTGGTTTGGAGCTGCCGTTGGGGGTGGCGCCGGGCGGTGGGGCTGGTCGGGGGACGGCAAAAACCGCATCCATGCGGGCCTCGTTTCGCGCCATCCATGGCGCTCAACGCCCCCGCCCAGCCCCACCGCCCGTCGCCCTGACAGGTTCCGGTGGCCGCCACCCGCGTAATGAAAAATGAAAAGCGCTAGCGCCGAGCCATGGTCGGCGGAAACCATCAGATCCCATTTCCCCACCATCCGCCGACCATGGGTCGGCGCTACCAGAGCGCCATGGCTACCGTGGACCTGTCGAAGGTGGGGCGGGGTGGCTGTGCAGGACCGTCTTTTCGCATGGATGCGAAAAGCGAGCCCCCATGGACGGGTTCACGGCGTGTCCTGCACAGCCACCCCGCCCCACCAACACACAGCCCTGCAGGCTGTTGACGTTGACGTTGCTCCGGCTTGAAAAAAGCGGGCCGCCGGGCTGCAAGCCCGGCATCCACCACCAATCAATAACGCGGCCGGCCGTCTTCCAGTACCTGGCGCAGGAACGGCACGGTGATCCGCCGCTTGGCCGCCAGCGATTCGCGGTCCAGCCAATCCATCAGCGTGATCAGCCCACCCAGCTCGCGGCCGGAGTGGGACAGCAGCCATTCGATGGAGGCCTCGTCGATGGACAGCCCCCGGCGCAACGCGCGGTCACGCAGCACCGCCGCACGCCCCTCTTCGTCCAGCGCCTGCAGCACCACGCGCACGCACTGCCCCAACCGTGAACGCAGGTCCGGCAACACCAGGCCCAGCTCCGCCGGCGCCGCCTGCGCGGTGTACATCACCGCCGTACCGGCAGCGCGCGCACGATTGTGGAAATCGAACAGCGCTACCTCGTCATCGCGCCCACCGGCCACCGCGTCCAGCCCATCCAGCACCACCAGATCGCGCTGCTCCAGCCCTTCCAGCACCGCACGCACCCGCCCCACCACCGCGCTCAGCGGCACGTAGGTCGGGGTGCGCCCGGCCTGTTCGGCGTTGGAACACATCGCCAGGGCCTGGTGGGTCTTGCCGGTGCCGGCCGCGCCTTCCAGGTACACCCAGTCCGGGCTGGCTCCCACGGCAATCGCACGCAGCTGCGCCAGCGCACCATCCGGTGCGCCGATGAAGGTTTCCAGTCGCTCGTCCTGCGGGTAATGCAGGGCCAGCGGCAGCTGCGGTACTGCGCTCACTTCGGTTCCGGCCCCTTCGGCGCGCCGTCGACGATGATGACCTGCTTGTCGATGTACGAATCGAGCACGATCGACGGTTTCTCACCGGCATACAGCTCGCTTTCGCGGTAGCGCTGGTGGGCATAGCGCAGCAGCACGTTGCTGACTGCCGCCACCGGCAACGCCAGCAGCATGCCGAGGAAACCGAACAGCTGGCCACCGGCCATCACCGCGAAGATCACCGCCACCGGATGCAGGCCGATCTTGTCGCCGACGATGCGCGGGGTCAGCACGTAGCTTTCCAGCAGCTGGCCCACGGTGAACACCACGCCGACCAGCAGCAGCAGCTTCAGGTCGAAGCCCTGCGACTGCACCAGTGCAGCGATCACCGCCATCAGGATGCCGGTGGTGGCACCCAGGTAGGGAATGAAACTGATCAGCCCGGCGATGATGCCGATCAACAGGCCCAGGTTCAGGCCGACCATCGTCAGGCCACCGGCGTAGATCACGCCCAGCGCGATCATCACCAGGAACTGGCCACGGATGAACGCGCCGAGTACATCGTTGGATTCGCGCGCCAGCTGGGTGATGGTGCCCACGTGGTTGCGCGGGATGACCGAACGCACGCGCTCCACCAGCAGGTCCCAGTCACGCAGGAAGTAGAACGCCAGGATCGGCAGCAGCAGCAGGTTGACCACCCAGGTCACCATCGCAAAGCCGGAACGCTGCACATAGCCGAAGAACTGCTTGGCCACCCCGCCGGCCTGCTGCCAGTGGCTGCGGATGTACTCCATCACCCGGTCCGAATCCAGCCACTGCATCACTTCCAGGCCGGTCTTCTGTTCGAACCAGGGAATGCCCTTCTCCATCAGCCAGGCCTGGGCCTGCGGCGCGGAAGCGATCAAAGTACTGATCTGGCGCTCGATCATCGGCACCAGGATCAACAGCAGCGCGGTGATCACCAGCACCATCGCCACGAACACCAGGATCACGCCGGTGTTGCGCGAACGCCCGGTCGCCTCGATCCGGTCCACCAGCGGATCGCCCAGCCAGGCCAGCGCCAGCGCCAGCACAAACGGGGTCAGGATGGGCGCCAGCAGCCAGACCACCCAGCCGATCAGCAGCGCGACCGCGACGAACTTGACGCGGCGCAGGAACAGGGCGATTTCCGCCTCTGGAGTGTGGATCATCGCAGGCGATACTCGTTGCTGGCCGGGGCCGGATTCTGTTCATCACCGTCCAGGGTGATCGCCACCGGCGCGACCGGCACCAGCACGCCGTCCTCGCCCAGCATGCGGTTCAACCCGGCAAGGCCGGTGGTCATTTCAAGGCTCAGTTCCAGCCGGTTGCCTACTGCGCGCAGCGGGATGATGTTGCGCACCACCGGCACCTCGCGCAGGCCGGCGGCCAGGCGCATGTAGTCGTCGGCGCTGTCGATCCCGGTCACCACGATGCGGTAGGTGCCGGCCTGGCCGGTTGCCGCGCCGGGCTTGGCATAACGGCGCACCAGCGCGTCGGCCGCGCCGTCGGCACCGCCGGCCATCGCGCGCATGGCGTTGGCATCCTTGGTGGTCCATTTGTTCAGTTCGCGGCCGTTGTCGACGAACACCCAGTCCGCCGTCCAGCCGCCATCCGCGCGCGAGAGCTTGCCGATCAGCTGCATCGGCGGGGCGTAACGGGCCGACGCCCGCGCCACCGCAGCGGTGTCCTGGCGCCAGATCGCACCTACCAGCGCCTGTTCGGCGGTACTGCCGGTCGGCAGGCCCAGCTTGAAGCCGCGTTCCACCGCCCGCGCCAGTACCGGGCGCACCGCGTTGGCCTGCTGCACGGTCACCAGCCGCGGGCCGCTGCCATCGTCGATGGCCAGCCACAGCACCGGCTTCGGGCGCGGCTGCGGCCACACCGGCAGGCCCAGCGCGGCGACCATCGCATCCACGTCGTCTTCGCGGAAACGGGCGACCAACAGGGTGCGGAAGTTCGGCGCACCACTGGCGCTGGTGCTCTGGTCCTGCTTGTAGTCGTAGCTCTGCACGTAATCCTTCGCATTGCGCAGGGCCTGCACCACGCCCGGACGGGCGGTGATGTTGCGGTCGCCGGACAATTTGCCCAGCACCTCGGCCAGCGCGCGCGACAAGCCGCCGTTGCGATCGGCGTCGCTCTGGCCCCGGACCGGGACCTCGGCCTCGTAGGCGCCGCTGGCGGTGGCCACGTCCCCTTCGGTGCGCGGGCCGCTCTGGGCCAGGGCGGCAAAGGGCAGGCACGCCGCGAGGAGCATGATGAGGAACGTGGTCCTGAGGGGGCTGCGGGGCATCTGGACTTCCATTGGCTCGACGTATCCGGGGAGATTGTTGCCCGAATAGGGTCTTTGCGCCAACGTGGCCTGTTAAAATCGCCGTCTCACCCTTGCCAGCGCCGACGCCCGTGACCAACAGCCCGTCCTCCGCCCCTACGCCCCTCACCTACCGTGACGCGGGTGTCGACATCGATGCCGGCAACGAACTGGTCGAGCGCATCAAGCCGCTGGTCAAGCGCAGCTTCCGCCCTGAGGTAATGGGCGGACTGGGCGGCTTCGGTGCCCTGTTCGACCTGTCCAACAAGTACCGCGAGCCGGTGCTGGTGTCCGGTACCGACGGCGTCGGCACCAAGCTGAAACTGGCCCAGCAGCTGGGCCGCCACGACACCATCGGCATCGACCTGGTCGCCATGTGCGTGAACGACGTGCTGGTCCAGGGCGCCGAGCCGCTGTTCTTCCTGGATTATTTCGCCACCGGCAAGCTGGACATCGACACCGCCGCGGCGGTCGTGGGCGGCATCGCCAACGGCTGCACCGAGGCCGGCTGCGCGCTGATCGGCGGTGAGACCGCTGAAATGCCCGACATGTATGCCCCGGGGGAGTACGACCTGGCCGGCTTCACCGTGGCCGGCGTGGAAAAAAGCGAACTGAAGGATGGCGCCAGCGTTGCCGAAGGCGACGTGCTGATCGGCATCGCCTCCTCCGGCCCGCATTCGAACGGCTATTCGCTGGTGCGCCGCATCTACGACCGCGCTGGGCAGCCGGCCGATCTGCTGCTGGACGACGGCGTGAAGCTGGTCGATGCGCTGATGGCGCCGACCCGCCTGTACGTGAAGCCGATCCTGGCCCTGCTCAAGACCCACGGCGAGGCGATCCACGGCATGGCCCACGTCACCGGCGGTGGCCTGACGGAAAACATCATCCGCGTGGTGCCCGACGGCCTGGGCCTGGACATCGACGCCCGCAGCTGGACCCTGCCGCCGGTGTTCCAGTGGCTGCAGCGCGAAGGCGCGGTGGCCGATACCGAAATGTGGCGCACCTTCAACTGCGGCATCGGCTTCGTGCTGATCGTCGCCGCCGAGCAGGGCGCCGCCGTGGCCGAGGCTGCCGGCGCGCAGGGCCTGCAGCACTGGACCATCGGCAAGGTCGTGCCGGCCGCGGAAGGTGCCGAGCGCGTCCACATCGGCTGATCCCCGGATCCGCGCCGGTAGCGCCGAGCCATGCTCGGCGAGCGCAGCGGGAGCGTCCAGACATTCCGCCGAGCATGGCTCGGCGCTACCGATGCCGGGTGTTACCCGGCGCCTGCAAGGCCATCAACGAGACCTCCATGTCCGCCACGCCTCCCCCCCTGCACGCCCCGCGCGGTTGGACCTCGATGCAGGTCGATTCGCACCTGCACACGCTGAAGATCCTGTTCTATGTGCTGGGGGGGTTCGAACTCCTCCTCGCCGCTTTCCTGCTGCTGGTCACCTTGGCCGGCTATGTCAGCGAGCCGCCCGGCAGTGGTCCTGACGCCGCCCCGTGGCTGCTGTTCATCGTGATGGGCATCGCTTCGGGGGTGTACGTCGTGCTGGGCGGATTGAGCCTGCAGGCCGCCCGCTGCCTGGGCGCGCGTCGCCAGCACCGGCTGTGCCTGGTCGTGGCGGGGCTGGCCTGCCTGACCGGTGCCCTGGGCATCGCGCTGACCGTCTACGCGCTGTGGGCGCTGCTGCGCCCGGAAGTCGTCGCCAGCTTCCCGGACGGCGCGCGCAAGGTCACGGCATGACCGCAAGCACACGCATCGCGGTGCTTGCCTCCGGGCGCGGCAGCAACCTGCAGGCGATCCTGGATGCCATCGCGCAGGGAGAATTGCAGGCCGAGGTGGTGGGGGTGTTTTCCGACCGCCGCGAGGCGCAGGCCCTACAGCGCGTACCGGCTGCGCAGCGCTGGGCAGCAGCGCCGCGCGACTTTGCCGACCGTGCCGCCTACGAGGCCGCGCTGGGCGACGCGATCGCCGCCAGCGCGCCCGACTGGATCGTCTGCGCCGGCTACATGCGCATCCTGGGCGAGGCGTTCGTGGCCCGCTTCGATGGCAAGCTGGTCAACATCCACCCTTCCCTGCTGCCCCTGTACAAGGGCCTGCACACGCATGCGCGGGCGCTGGAAGCCGGCGATACGCAGCACGGGGCCAGCGTCCACTTCGTGGTGCCCGAGCTGGATGCCGGCACCGTGCTGGCGCAGGCGCGCGTTGACGTACTCCCCGGTGATTCGCCGGAAACGCTGGCCGCGCGGGTACTGGCCGTGGAGCATCCGCTGCTGATCGCAAGCCTGCAGCTGCTGGCCAGCGGCCGCGTAACTGAACAGAACGCTCAGCTCCAGCTCGACGGTCACCCCCTTTTCAGCCCGCTGGTCCTAGATTCGGCGCGCATGCTGCAACCTGCCTGAGTTGCTGAACACGCGCTGCTGACCCAAGCGCTGGCATGCTTCCCTTCTCTCATGTTGCTGGCTGGTATGAAGAACACGACGCTGCTCCGTCCCGCGCTGTTGCTGTCCGCCCTGTTCTGCCTGGCGGCGCTGCCTTCGGCTGCGCAGCAGGCCCCGGAGCCCGCACCCGCCGCGCCGGCCGTGCCCGCGCTGCCCGCGCTGGCCTGGGAACCGCCCGCCCTGGAACCGTTCACCGCCACCTACCAGGCCTTTTACAAGGGTAAGGAAGCAGGCGACGCCACCATGCGCGTCACCCATGCCGGTGGCACGCAGTGGCGGGTGGACATGCAGGTGGTCGGCCGCCGCGGCTTCGCCAGCGTGCTGGGCCTGAACCTGGAACAGAGCACCGTGTTCGAGAACCATGGCGGCCAGTACGTGCCGTTGAGCCAGAGCACCGTGCGCAAGGGCCTGTTCCTCGGCAAGAAAGTTACCGGCACCTATGACTGGCAGGCCGGTACCGCACGCTGGACCGGCGATCTGAAGAAAGAACGCACGCAGCCGATTCCGCTGCAGGCCGGTGACCAGAGTGCGCTGCTGTTGAACCTGGCGATCATGCGCGACGCCCGTCCCGGCAGCGCGATGCATTACCGGTATGTCGACGTGGGCCGCGTGCGCCAGCACGATTACCAGTCCGCCAGCGCCACCGAAAGCGTGCAGGTGGGCGAGCTGTCCTACGACGCGCTGCGCGTGGCGCGCACAAATGGTGGCAACGACGAAACCATCCTGTGGATCGCCAACGGCGTACCAACGCCGGTGCGTATCCTGCAACGCAAAGATGGCCAGGACTACATCGACCTGCGCCTCATCGAATACCAAGGAGTCTGAGCATGACAACGTTCCAACGCCCGCTGACCTGGATCGCCGCTGCCGCCCTGTCGGTAGCCAGCCTGCCAGCGATGGCACTGCAGCCGTTCAAGGCCGATTACCTCGCCAGCTACATGGGCATGCAGGCCAACGGCACGATGACCCTGGCCAGCGAAGGCACCGGCAAATGGCGTTACAGCCTGAAGGTGAAAAACCAGCTGGCCGACCTGAGCCAGAGCACCGTGTTCGAGGAAGCCAACGGCCGCCTGCGTCCGCTGAGCAGCCAGGACAGCTCCGTTCTGCTGGTCAAGAAGCGCAACGTGCAGGCCAACTACAACTGGACCAGCAACCAGGCCACCTGGACCGGCGACATCAAGCCGGACCGTGCGGGACCGGTGGCGCTGAAAGCCGGCGACATGGATGCGCTGCTGATCAACCTGGCGATCGCGCGCGACCTGGCCGCCGGCAGGCCGCTGAACTACCGCATGGTGGACGAAGGCCGCATCAAGCCGATGAGCTACCGCGTGGTCGGCAAGGAAGCGGTGACGGTGGCCGGCAAGAGCTACGAAGCGACCAAGGTGTCGCGCGTGGATGGCAACAAGGAACTGATCGCCTGGATCGTGCCGGAGTTCCCGGTGCCGGCGCGCCTGCTGCAGCGCGAAAGCGGCAAGGACGCGCTGGACCTGACCATCAAGGGTCTGAACTGAGGTAACGGTAGGGACGGCCGCTGGCCGTCCTGCCAAGTGGCTGACGCATCGGTAGGGACGGCCGCTGGCCGTCCTTCACCGCGCTGACGGCCAGCGGCCGTCACTACCCGATGCGCGCTGACGGCCAGCGGCCGTCACTACCTTATTCGGCCTGGAACACGGTGCGGCAGTCCACGCGGATCTGCTCGCCGGTGCTGCGCCACACGAAGGTGCGGCACTCGCGGTTGCCATCCTTGGTATCGGTCGCGCCCACCGCGTGGAAGGCCTGGATGATCTCGTCACGGGTGACCGTGCCATCGCCGTTCCAGTCCATGTCCTTCTGCTCCACGCCCTTGGTGATGGCGATGTCGGCGAACCAGGCATAACCCAGGTAGGCCAGCATCAGCAGCACCAGCGCCAGCAGCGCCTTGCGGCGGCGGGTGAACTTGCCGCGCAGGATCATTGCACGCGCCTGATGGTGGCACCGAGCGCGGACAGCTTCTCTTCGATGTTCTCGTAGCCGCGGTCGAGGTGGTAGATGCGGTCGATGGTGGTATCGCCATCGGCCATCAGGCCAGCCAGGATCAGCGACGCCGACGCACGCAGGTCGGTCGCCATCACCGGCGCGCCGCTCAGGCGTTCGGCACCGCGCACGATGGCCGTGTGGCCTTCCACCTGGATGTCCGCGCCCACGCGCAGCAGTTCGTTGACGTGCATGAAACGGTTCTCGAAGATCGTTTCGTTGATCACGCCCACGCCATCAGCCACGCAGTTGAGCGCCATGAACTGCGCCTGCATGTCTGTCGGGAACGCCGGGTACGGCGCGGTGGTCAGGTTGACCGCCTTCGGCCGCTTGCCGTGCATGTCCAGGGTGATGGTGTCTGCGGTGGTGCTGATGCTCGCACCGGCCTCGATCAGCTTGGACAGCACCGCTTCCATGGTGTCCGGGCGCGCACGGTTCACCGTGACGCTGCCACCGGTCATCGCCGCAGCGACCAGGAAGGTGCCGGTTTCGATGCGGTCCGGCAGCACTTCATGACGGCCGCCGCCGAGCCGCGGCACGCCTTCGATCACCAGCCGGGCGGTGCCCAGGCCTTCGATCTTCGCACCCAGCGCGATCAGGCAATGCGCCAGGTCGGTGACTTCCGGTTCCATCGCGCAGTTGTCCAGCACGGTGGTGCCCTCAGCCAGCACGGCGGCCATCAGCACGTTCTCGGTGCCGGTCACGCTTACCATGTCGAAGGTGAAGTGACCGCCCTTCAGGCGCTTGGCGCTGGCCTTGATGAAGCCGTTCTCCACGACGATCTCGGCACCCAGCGCCTGCAGGCCCTTGATGTGCTGGTCCACCGGGCGCGAACCGATCGCGCAGCCGCCGGGCAGCGACACTTCGGCTTCGCCGAAGCGGGCCAGCAGCGGGCCCAGCACCAGGATGGACGCGCGCATGGTGCGCACCAGTTCGTAGGGCGCAACGTGCTGGTTGACCGGACGCGGGTCGACCACGATCGCGCTGCCGCGCGACAGCGTGCCCTGGTCGATTGTCACCTTGGCACCCAGTTCGCCCAGCAGCTTCACCGTGGTGACCACGTCGTGCAGGTGCGGCACGTTGGTGATTTCCACCGGCGCATCGGCCAGCAGGGTCGCGCACAGGATGGGCAGGACGGCGTTCTTGGCGCCGGAGATGCTTACTTCACCGTGCAGCGCATTGCCGCCGGTCACAACGATCTTGGCCATGTATCAGGGTCTTTTCCAGGTTCAGCCGGCTTCGGCCGGGGTCACGGTCTTCAGCGCCAGCGCATGGATAGCGCCGCCCATCAGATCGCCGAGGGTGGCATACACCATGCGGTGGCGGGCCAGCGGCATCTTGCCGGCGAAGGCCTCGCAGACCACGGTCGCTTCGAAGTGCACGCCATCGTCGCCCTGCACGTCGGCGCGGGCGCCCGGCAGGCCGGTTTCGATCAGATTGCGGATGGTGTCGGCGTCCAACGGGCTTTCCTAATAAAATGTCCGCACATTCTACTCTGCTGCGTGGCGCTCGCATGGCTGATCCCACCTTGCCCTTCCCTGCTGCCGGCCTCCCGGCCCGCCTTTCCGCCGACCCGGCCGCGCTGGTGGCCAGCGGCAAGCGCGTGTTCCAGATTGAACGCGAAGCCCTGGACGCGGTCGCTGCCGGGCTGGGCGAAGCGTTCCAGCAGGCCTGCCAGCACATCCTGTCCAGCCGCGGGCGGGTGGTGGCCACCGGGATGGGCAAGTCCGGGCACATCGCGCGCAAGATCGCCGCGACCCTGGCCTCCACCGGCACCCCGGCGTTCTACGTGCACCCGGGCGAGGCCGGCCACGGTGACCTGGGCATGATCACCGAAGCCGACGTGGTGCTGGCGCTGTCCTACTCCGGTGAGTCCGACGAGCTGCTGATGCTGCTGCCGGTGCTCAAGCGCCAGGGCAACCTGCTGATTTCCATGACCGGCAAGCCGCAGTCCAGCCTGGCCCGCGCCGCCGATGTCCACCTGGATGTCAGCGTGCCCGCCGAAGCCTGCCCGCTGGCGCTGGCGCCGACCTCCAGCACCACCGCCTCGCTGGCGATGGGCGATGCGCTGGCGGTGGCGTTGCTGGATGCACGCGGCTTCACCGCCGACGACTTCGCCCGCTCGCACCCGGCCGGCAGCCTCGGCCGCCGCCTGCTGCTGCACATCACCGATGTCATGCACAGCGGCGATGACCTGCCGCGCGTGGATGCCGGCGCCAGCCTCAGCGAGGCCCTGGTGGAGATGAGCCGCAAGCGCCTCGGCATGACCGCCGTGGTCGACGCCGAGGGAGTGCTGATCGGGCTGTTCACCGATGGTGACCTGCGCCGGGCGCTGGACAGCGAACTGGACGTTCGCAGCGCGAAGATCGCCGAGGTGATGACCCGCAGCCCCCGCACGATCGGCGCCGACCAGCTCGCCGTGGAGGCCGCACGGCTGATGGAAACCCATAAAATCAATGGCCTGGTGGTGGTGGATGAGGCCGGCCGTGCGGTCGGCGCGCTGAACATTCATGACCTGTTGCGGGCGCGGGTGGTTTAACCGAACCCACCCCGCCCCCATTCATCCCTTACCGCACGACAACCCGGATACCTGCAACCCAATGCCCTGGTCCCCCCTGCCTGCCTTCCCTGCCCACCTGCATGCCGCAGCCGCGCGCATCCGCCTGGCGTGTTTCGATGTGGACGGCACGCTCACCGATGGTCAGCTTTACTACGACCGTGAAGGCAACGAGAGCAAGGCATATTTCGTGCAGGACGGCCTGGGATTGAAACTGCTGCAGAAGCACGGCATCCACCCCGTGCTCATCACCGCGCGCAACAGCCAGTCGGCGTTGAAGCGCGGCGCGGACCTGGGCATCGACACCCAGATCGCGGTCGGCGACAAGCTGGCCAGCGTGCAGGCCCTGTGCGTGCAGCACGGCATCACCCTGGACCAGGTGGCGTTCATGGGCGATGACCTGCCCGACCTGGGCCCGCTGTGCCATGTGGGATTGGCCGTGGCCCCGGCCAACGCGCATCCGTGGATCGCCGAACGCGTGCACTGGCAGACCCGCGCCGAGGGTGGCCGCGGTGCCGCGCGCGAGCTTTGCGACGTCCTGCTGGCCGCGCAGGGCCGCGTCGACGCCGTGCTTGCAGGGTTCGGCGCATGAACTGGCGCACCGCCATTGGCGCGACCCTGCTGGTTGTGGCAATCCTCAGCGGCTGGTCGCTGCTGCGTAACCGCGACAAGGGGCCGCAGGCCATCGTCGACGATGGCAGCGTGGACTACGTGCTGCACGACTTCCAGATTGTCATGCTGGACGATGAAGGCAAGGAATCGACCACGTTGCGCGCGCCGCGGCTGGAGCGCCTGCGTGCCGACCAGACCCTCACCATCGCCACCCCGGTGTTTGAGATGCCCGGGCAGGACGGCAACCACTGGACGATGCGTTCGGAAACCGGCTGGGTCAGTGCCAAGGGAGATGAAATGCGCCTGCGCGGCAACGTCGCCGGTGACAGCCCGACCGTGGGCAACACCCCGCCGACCACGTTCCGAACCACCCATCTGAATGTTTTCCCCAAGGAAAACCGGGCCCGTACCGATGCGCTGGTGACCATGACCCGCCCGGGCATGGAACAGAGCGGCGTCGGGTTCGAGCTGGATTCCGAGAACAACACGTATCATTTCCTCAGCCAGTCCAAGGGCCGCTACCTGCCCCGGCGATGACCCTGCGGCATGCTGCTTCCCTTTTCCGCCTGGCGTGACCAGGCCACCCTCCGGCAGAAACGGACACGATGAAAATCCACCTTGCAGCCCTTTGTGCGCTCAGCCTGATGTTGCCGCTGCTGGCCAGCGCGAAATCCACCGACCGCAACGAACCGATGAACATCGATGCCGGCGCGCAGACCGGCACCCTCACCGGTGACGGCAAGACGCTGATGTCCGGCGGCGTGGTCATCACCCAGGGTTCGCTGGACCTGCGTGCAGCCAATGCCGAGATCCAGATCAAGGGCGGCGAAGCGGTGCGGGCGATCTTCACCGGCAAGCAGGCCACCATGCGCCAGCAGATGGACGATGGCACCTGGATGGATGCCACCGCCGACCGCATCGACTACGACATCACCAGCGAGATCATCACCCTGACCGGCAATTACAAGGTCACCAGCGCGCGCGGTACCAACGCAGGCCAGCGCATGGTCTACAACACCCGCAGCGGTGAAATGAACAGTGGTGGCGACGGCAGCCGCGTGCGCACCGTCATCCAGCCCAAGAACAAGGCGCCGGCCGCCGGGAGCAGCAAGTAATGCTCATCGCCAAGGGCCTGCGCAAAAGTTACAAGCAGCGCGAAGTGGTCAAGGACTTCGGCCTGACCCTGGAGGCCGGTGAAGTGGTCGGCCTGCTGGGCCCGAACGGTGCCGGCAAGACCACCTGTTTCTACATGATCGTCGGCCTGGTGGCCGCCGATGCCGGCAGCATCGTGCTGGACGGCAAGGACATCACCAGCGACCCGATGTACACCCGCGCCAAGCAGGGCGTGGGCTACCTGCCGCAGGAACCGTCGGTGTTCCGCAAGCTCACCGTGGCCGACAACATCCGGCTGGTGCTGGAACTGCGTGATGATCTGGACCGTGCCGGCCGCGAGCGCGAACTGGCCGGCCTGCTGGACGAACTGCAGCTGGGCCATGTCGCCGAACAGCAGGGCGCCAGCCTGTCCGGTGGCGAGCGTCGCCGCTGCGAAATCGCCCGTGCGCTGGCTGCACGGCCGCGCCTGATCCTGCTCGACGAACCGTTCGCCGGCGTCGATCCGATCTCGGTCGGCGAGATCCAGCGCATCGTCACCCACCTCAAGCAGCGCGGCATCGGCGTGTTGATCACCGACCACAACGTGCGCGAAACCTTGGGAATCTGCGACCGGGCGTATATCCTCGCTGAAGGTACGGTGCTGGCCCAGGGCGCGCCTGCGGACCTGCTGGAAAACGCAGACGTCCGTCGTGTCTACCTGGGAGATTCCTTCAAGCTGTGAAGGCGGCCGCCGGACCCTTCCTTTTACGTTGGGCGGTGGCATGAAGACGCGGTTGCAGACATCGCTGGGGCAGCACCTGGTCATGACGCCACAGCTGCGCCAGGCCATCCGGCTGCTGCAGATGTCCACCACCGAACTGGACGTGGAAATCGCCGAGGCGGTGGAAACCAATCCCCTGCTGGACTGGGCGGAGAACGCCGAACCGGTGCCCGGCAGCGACCAGCCCACCGAACAGCCCTCCCCCGACCAGCAGGTGCGCGACAGCGACGCGCCGGCCGGCACCAGCGCCGGCGATGATGACTGGGCCCCGGCCGAAGTGGACCGGAGTGGCGGTGCCGGCAGCGGCGGCTCCTTCGACGATGACGACCTGGGCAGCGCCGCCGAGCGCGTCGCCGAGACCGAGACCCTGGCCGACCACCTGCTGTGGCAACTGCATCTGTCGCATCTGTCATCGCGTGACCGCAACATCGGCGCCGCGTTGATCGATGCGATCGAAGACGACGGCTACCTGCGCGAGCCCCTCTCCGGCATTGCCGAAACACTGCTGCCGGCCATCCACGCCGGCGACGATGAAATCCTGACCGTGCTGCACCAGATCCAGCGCTTCGACCCGGTCGGCGTGGGCGCACGCGATCTGGGTGAATGCCTGCGCCTGCAGCTGGACGTGCTTCCGGCCGACACCCCGGCGCTGGCGCTGGCCCGGCAGATCACCGAAGGCCCGCTGGAGCGGCTGCCACGCAGTGGCGTGGCCGGCATCGCCCAGGAACTCAAGCACCCGGTCGCCGACGTGGAAGCGGCCGTGGCCCTGCTGCGCTCGCTGGACCCTCGCCCCGGCACCCAGATCGCCCCGGTCAGCCAGGACACCTACGTGGTACCGGATGTGGTGATCTGGCGCCAGGCCGGCGTCTGGCGGGCCGCGCTGGCTGGCCACGCCGGGCCGAAGGTGATCATCCACCGCGGCTACGAAAGCATGATCCGCCGCTGCGGCGAAGCCGATGCGGGCTACCTGAAGACCCAGCTGCAGGAAGCGCGCTGGCTGTTGAAAGGCCTGGAAGCACGCGGTGAAACCCTGCTGCGGGTGGTGAACAGCCTGCTGCAGCAGCAGGCTGGGTTCCTGGAGTTCGGCGCGCAGGCGCTGCGTCCGCTGACCCTGCGTGAGATTGCCGGCGAGCTGGGCCTGCACGAGTCCACGGTGTCGCGCGCCATCGCCCGCAAGCACGTGCGCACCCCGCGCGGCACCATCCCGCTGCGCGCCTTCTTCGCCTCGGGCATCGACACCGAAGGCGGCGGCGAAGCCTCCAGCACCGCCATCCAGTCGATGATCCGCCGGCTGATCGACGACGAAAATCCGCGCAAGCCGCTTTCTGACGCCAAGCTGGCTGACCTGCTCAAGACATCGGGCATACCGGTAGCGCGCCGGACCGTGGCGAAGTATCGTGAAGCCATGAACATTTCCGCCTCGCACGAAAGAGTCCGGATCGCCTGACGCACACCGCGCCCGGCGGAGAGGTTCATTGGCAAAT
Source organism: Stenotrophomonas sp. CFBP 13724 (assembly GCF_014841975.1). NCBI lineage: Bacteria > Pseudomonadati > Pseudomonadota > Gammaproteobacteria > Lysobacterales > Lysobacteraceae > Stenotrophomonas > Stenotrophomonas sp. CFBP 13724. Next base: position 385,143 of record NZ_JACYUW010000001.1, on the reverse strand, counting down.
CCAAAAGGAGAAACCCGATGCGCATTGAAACGTTTGGCAAAGACGTCGAAGTCACCCCGGCCCTGGAAAAGTACGTGGCGGACAAGCTCGCCCGGCCCGGTAAGCACTTCGTCGGCGAACACTGCGAAACTCGGGTCACGCTGAAGCTGCAGAAGAACGAACACCACGTCGATGCCACCGTGAACATCCCCGGCCAGACCCTGCATGCCGAGGCCAGTGGCCAGACCATGTACGCGGCGATCGACATCCTGGCCGACAAGGTCGACCGGCTGCTGACTTCGGAGAAGGAAAAGAAGCAGCAGAAGAAACAGCAGCACGTCCCCCTGCCGTTGAGCGACAATGAAGTCTGATGACTTCACGTTCCCCCTGATATGCCCCTGACCGATCTGATGGCCGCCGTGCAGACCCAGGTCTGCGCGGCTGCCGACCGCGAGAGTGTGCTGCTGGCAGCGGCCCAGCTGCTGGCCTGCCGCCAGGCCAACACCGAACAGATTCACCGCAACCTGTGCGAGCGCGAAGCGCTTGGCAGTACCGCCATCGGTCACGGCATCGCCATCCCGCACGGCCGCGCACCGGCGCTCGAACGTCCGCGCGGCGCCCTGCTGAAACTGCTCCAACCAGTGGACTTCGGTGGGGACGAGCCGGTCGATCTGGTGTTCGCCATTGCCGTGCCGTCCCATTACACCCACCAGCACCTGATGCTGCTGTCCGAACTGGCCGAGCTGTTCTCCGAGCCGGGCATCCGCCAGGCGTTGCGCGATGCACCCGATGCCGCCGCGCTGCGCGCCATCATCGATCTTCCGCCACCGGCGAGTGCCGCATGAATACCAGCATCACCGCACGCGAGCTGTTCGACCAGCAACGCGACCGCCTCGCCCTGCGCTGGGTGGCCGGGCAGAAAGGCGAAAAACGCGAACTTGAAGCCGGCAATACCGTATCCCGGCGTCCTTCGCTGGCCGGTTACCTCAACGCCATCTACCCCAACAAAGTGCAGATCCTCGGCACCGAGGAACTGACCTGGCTGGATTCGCTGGATTCCCGCCACCGATGGGAAACCATCGAAAAGATCATGCAGTCGCACCCGCTGGCGCTGGTCATCACCCGCAACCAGCCCTGCCCCGAAGACCTGCGCGCGGCCGCTGATGAATCCAACACGCCGCTGTGGCTTTCGCCCAAGCGCGGCCACGAACTGCTCAACCACCTGTCCTACCACCTGGCGCGCACGCTGGCGCCGCGGGTGATCCTGCATGGCGTGTTCATGGAGATCTACTCCATCGGCGTGCTGATCACCGGCGAAGCCGGTTCGGGCAAGAGCGAACTGGCGCTGGAACTGCTCAGCCGCGGCCATCGGCTGGTCGCCGACGATGCACCGGAGTTCACCCAGATCGCCCCGGACGTGCTCGATGGCACCTGCCCGGAGCTGCTGCAGGACCTGCTGGAAGTGCGCGGCCTGGGCGTATTGAACGTGCGCGAGATGTTCGGTGACACAGCGGTAAAGAAGAACAAGTACCTTCGGCTGATCGTCCACCTGACCAAGCCGATGACCGAACCCAGCGCTTACGGATACGAACGCCTGACCGGCGACTCCGGCACCCGCCACGTACTGGACCTGGACGTGCCGCTGATCACCCTGCCGGTGATGCCCGGCCGCAACCTCTCGGTGCTGACCGAAGCGGCCACCCGCCTGCATATCCTGCGCACCAAGGGCATCGATCCGGCCGCCATGTTCATCGCCCGCCACAGCAACCTGCTCGAACGCCGCACCCCGTAAGCCCGGTAGTGACGGCCGCTGGCCGTCAACCACCAGCGTCAGGTAGTGACGGCCGCTGGCCGTCAACCACCAGCCCCCAACAAAGAGTCCGCCATGAACCGCCCTGCCCCGTCCGCCCCGACCCTGATCATCATCAGTGGCCTGTCCGGCTCCGGAAAGTCCGTGGCCTTGAAGACCTTCGAGGACCAGGACTACTACTGCTCGGACAACCTGCCGATCGACCTGCTGCCGGCGTTCGTACGCGGCGTGCTGGGCGCACCCGGCAGTGCCCCGCGGCGGCTGGCGGTGGGCATCGACGTGCGCGGCCAGAGCGACCTGGGCCAGCTCGAACAATGGCGGCAACTGGCCGATGAAGCGGGGGTGCGCGCGCAGCTGCTGTTCTTCGAAGCCAGCGACGAAACGGTGCTCAAGCGCTACGCCGATACCCGCCGACGCCACCCCCTGAGCCAGCTCGGCCTGTCCCTTCCCGAAGCGATCGCCCGGGAGCGCGAACTGACCGCACCGCTGCGCCGCGCGGCCGATGCGATCATCGATACCAGTACGTTGAACGTGCACCAGCTGCGCCGCCGCATCGTCACCGAATACACGCTGGGCCACACCACGCCGCTGTCGCTGCTGTTCGAATCGTTCGCCTACAAGCGCGGCGTACCGGCCGAGGCCGACTTCGTGTTCGACGCCCGGGTGCTGCCCAACCCGCACTGGGACCCGGAACTGCGCCCGCTGAGCGGCCGCGAAGGCGGCGTGCGCGATTACCTGGAAGCGCAGCCGGAGGTGCAGCGCTACGTCGGACAGCTGACCGATTTCCTGGACACCTGGCTGCCGAAGCTGGGCAACGACACCCGCAGCTACGTCACCGTCGCCTTCGGCTGCACCGGCGGCAAGCACCGCTCGGTCTTCCTGGCCGAACGCCTGGCCCGCCACGCCCGCGAACAAGGCTGGAAGGACGTCGCGACCTACCACCGCGAACTCGACTGAAAAAAGGGGAAAAAAGGGGACGGAGGGGATTAAGTCGTTATTGGCGTGCAGTAGCCAATAACGACTTAATCCCCTCCGTCCCCTTTTTTATGAATACGGAACACTGAAGGGCTCTGCGCCCGCTATCGCAGCGTCATGCCGACCTGTTAACGTTCAAGCATGACCTGTGGCATTCTCCTCGTAACACATCCTGGCGTCGGATCGGCCCTGCTTGAGGTGGCGACCCGGCTGCTGCGGCATCTGCCGCTGAAGACTGAAGCGTTCGACGTACCGTTCGATGCGGATCTGGACACCTTGCTCCCGCTCGCTTCGGCCGCCCTGCGGCGGGTGGACGGGGGGGAGGGGGTGCTGATCCTGACCGACCTGTACGGTGCCAGCCCCAGCAATCTGGCCGCCCAACTGGCCAGGCTGGGAACGCCGGCCCGTCGGGTTGCCGCACTAAGCCTGCCGATGTTGTTGCGTGTGATGAATTATCCGGAACAGGGACTGGATCAACTGCCCGCCACTGCGGCGGCGGGCGCGCGCAATGGAGCGATAGTCGACGATGCTTGAGAAAGAACTCACCGTAACCAACCGCCTGGGCCTGCATGCCCGCGCTACGGCGAAGCTGGTGCAGGAACTTGCGCCCTTCCGCTGCAACGTGACCATGGCCGCCAAGGGCCGTGAGATCAACGCCAAGAGCATCATGGGCGTGATGCTGCTGGCCGCCGGCCAGGGCACTCCGGTCACCATCCGCATCAATGGCGAAGACGAACAGGCCGCCATGGATGCCGTGGTTTCGCTGTTCGAACGCCGTTTCGACGAGGACAGCTGAGCATGCCGCGCGCCCGTGCTGGACTGGCACCCACCGGCCTGCGGCCGGTGCAGCTGCTGTCCGGCCACGGCGCGTCACGCGGTACCGCGCTGGGGCGCGCACGGGTGCGCCTGGCGCATGCGCTGGAAGTGGCCGAACAGCGCGTGGCCCCTCAGCACGTGGACAAGGAACTCAAGCGCCTGCACGTCGCGCTGGATGCCGCGCGCAAGGAAATGCTCGACCTGCGCCAGCGCCTGCAAGGTGCGCTGAACCAGGAAGCCGGCGAGTTCCTCGACCTGCATGCACTGCTGCTGGACGATCCGGAACTGCTGTTCGGGCTGGACGAATTGATCCGCAGTGGTCCCTACAGCGCCGGCTACGCGCTGCGTCTGCAGCGCGACCGCCTGGCCAAGGTCTTCGACGGCATGGACGATGCCTACCTGAAGAGCCGCATGGACGACCTGGACCATGTCATCGGGCGCATCCACGCCTTCCTGCAGCCGGTGCTGCCGCCGGCGGTGAAAGGCCTGGCCGGCGAAATCCTGGTCTGCGACAACATCGCCCCTTCGGAGATGGCCCAGCTGCAGTCACAGGGCGTAGTGGCCATCGTCACCACGGCCGGCAGCGCGCTGTCGCACAGCGCGATCCTCGCCCGCAGCCTGCACCTGCCGCTGATCGTCAACGTGCCCGGGCTGCTGCAGAAAGTAAGCGACGGCGACGTGCTGATCGTGGATGCCAGCGATGGCAGCATCACCGTCAATCCGCAGGCACAGAACCTGCGCGACTACCGCGTACGGCTGAAGGAACATGCGCGCGAACAACGTGAACTGGGCCGCCTGCGCAGCAAACCCAGCCGCACCCGCGACCAGGTCGACATCGCCTTGCTGGCCAACGCCGAATCGCTGGAAGACGTGACCCAGGCGCATGCGTTCGGTGCGCAGGGACTGGGCCTGTACCGAACCGAATTCCTGTTCCTGCAGCGCAACGAGCTGCCGGACGAAGAAGAACAGTTCCAGGCCTACCGCGATGCCGCGCTGGGCATGGCCGGCAGGCTGGTGACCATCCGCACGCTGGACCTGGGCGCGGACAAGGCCGACCGCACCGGCCTGACCCTGAGCAACGAAGACAACCCGGCGCTGGGCCTGCGTGGCGTGCGGCTGTCGCTGGCGCGCCCGCTGGTGGCCGATACGCAGCTGCGCGCGATCCTGCGAGCCAGTGCCTACGGCAAGGTGCGCATCCTGATACCCATGGTCAGCACACGCGAAGAACTGCTGGCCGTGCGCAGGCGCATGACCCGGCTCACCGCCCAGCTGCGCGCCGAAGGCCACGCCGTCAGCGAACGTGTGCCGCTGGGCGCGATGATCGAAGTGCCGGCCGCCGCGTTCGCACTGGAAAGCTTCATCGACCTGGTCGACTTCCTGTCCATCGGCACCAACGACCTGGTGCAGTACCTGCTGGCGGCCGACCGCAACAACGAAGCGCTCGGTGAACTGTATTCGCCCCTGCATCCGGCCGTGCTGCGGCTGCTGAAGCTGGTGATCGAAACCGGCCAGCGCCATCAGATCCCGGTGGCGGTATGCGGTGAAATCGCCGGTGACGCGCGCCTGGCCCCGATGCTGCTTGCACTCGGCCTGACCGAGTTCAGCCTGCATCCCGGCACGCTGCTGGAGGTGCGCCGCGCGATCCGCCAAAGCGACCTCGGCGAACTGCGCGCCCGCGCCCCGAAGCTGCTCGCCGCCCGCGACCGCCGCAGCATCGAACGCTGGATCAACGGCAACTGACCGGTAGTGACGGCCGCTGGCCGTCAAAGCGGTAGTGACGGCCGCTGGCCGTCAAAGCGGTAGTGACGGCCGCTGGCCGCCAGATGCGCAATGACGGCCAGCGGCCGTCACTACCGGCGCCGCCGCGCCGCGGCGCTACCGCACTGACACACACGCAGGCGATAATGACGCGCTGACCACCCCTCATGCCGCATCCTCTCCAGGATCGCAGCCTTTTCTTTCCTGCGGGAGTTCCGATGGCCGAGGCCGTACGCCACGACAAGACCGCGCGCCAGCTGCGCCTGCTTTCCGATGCGCTGGACAGTGGTCGACTGGGCCCCGTGCGTCGCCTGGTCAACACGCTGGCCCCGGCCGAAATCGGCAACCTGCTTGAATCGCTGCCGCCCGGCAAGCGCGAAGTGGTGTGGGGCCTGGTGGACCCGGAAGACGACGGCGAGGTGCTGGTCCACGTCGGCGACGAGGTGCGCGAAAGCCTGCTGGCGGACATGGACCCGGACGAGATCATCGCCGCGGTCGAAGACCTGGACATCGATGACCTTGCCGACCTGGTCGAAGACCTGCCCGACACCGTCATCGACGAAGTCCTCAAGTCGATGGACCGCGAAAACCGCGAGCGGCTGGAACAGGTCTTGTCCTATCCCGAGGACAGCGCCGGCCGCCTGATGAACCCGGACGTGGTGACCGTGCGCGCCGACGTCAATGTCGACGTGGTGCTGCGCTACCTGCGCCTGCGCGGCGAACTGCCCGACCACACCGATCATCTGTTCGTGGTCAGCCGCCGGCATCAGTACCTGGGGCGGCTTTCGCTTGCGGCACTGGTGACCCACGAAGACACCACGCCGATCAACCGATTGATCGACGACGAGCAGCCGGCCATCGACGTTGGCGAGAGTGCCGATGAAGTGGCGCGGCAGTTCTCCGATCATGACTGGGTCTCCGCGCCAGTGGTGGATGACAACAACATCCTGCTCGGCCGCATCACCATCGATGACGTGGTGGATATCATCCGTTCGCAGGCCGAGCACCAGGCACTTGGCGCGGCCGGCCTGGACGAAGAAGAAGATCTTTTCTCGCCGATCAAGCGCGCCGTACGCGGCCGCGTGGTCTGGCTGGGCATCAACCTGTGCACGGCGTTCCTCGCCGCCAGCGTGATCGGCCAGTTCGAACTGACCCTGCAGAAAGTGGTTGCGCTGGCGGTGCTGATGCCGATCGTCGCCGGCGTCGGTGGCAATGCCGCGGTACAGGTGCTGACCCTGATGGTGCGCGGTATCGCGCTCGGCCAGGTAGGCCCCAGCAACGCAAGGATCCTGCTGTGGAAAGAACTGCGGGTGGCCATGATCAACGGCACCCTGATCGGCCTGCTGGTCGGCCTGATCGCCTTCGTCTGGTTCCACAGCTGGCTGCTGTCGATCGTCATCACCCTGGCCTTGATGATCAACTTCTGTGCCGCCGCACTGGCCGGCGTGCTGCTGCCACTGATGCTCAAGCGCATGAACGTGGACCCCGCCGTGGCCGGTACCGTGGTGGTGACCGCGGTGACCGATGTCATGGGCTTCTTCAGCTTCCTCGGCCTGGCCACCCTCATCCTGCTGCACTGACCGGTACCGACCATGGCCACCACCGTAGACAACTATTTCCAGGCCGGCTGGCGCGACCAGCAGCACACCTGCGCAGCCTGCGAGTGGAAAGGCAGCTCGCGCGCGATGGTGATGGAACTGGCCGAAGACGTGACCGAGTACGACTGCCCGGTGTGCGAAAACCCGCTGCTGATCGTGGTCCATCCGGATATCGATCAGGTGCAGGCCGCTGCGGCATCGGGCAATGAAGAAGCCCAGCAGCAGCTGGAGATCATCGCCAGTTTCCCGCGCCCGGACTGATGCACTGCACGATGCCGGTGGTTGCACAGGCCGCTAGGATGGAAGCGTTTTCATCCTGCCAGGATTTGTCATGTATCGCCTGCTGCTGCGCTTCACCATTGCCGCCACCCTGCTGATGTCGCTGGTCGGTTGTGCCACCACGCCGGACCCCGCGGCTGGGCGATTTGAATCGCGCAGCGTTACCGTGGACGGCCACGTGTCCCGTTACCAGGTGTTCGTGCCCGCCGATGCCGTGCGCGCGGCCGGGCCGTTGCCGGTGGTGCTGTTCCTGCATGGGTCCGGTGAGCGCGGCCGCGATGGCATGAAGCAGACCACGGCGGGCATCGGACCGTACCTGCGCGAGCACGCCAGCACCTTCCCGGCGCTGGTGGTGCTGCCGCAGGTGCCCAACCGGCAGGAATGGGACGGCCTGAACAACCGCGTCGCGCTGGCAGCACTGGATGCCACGCTGGCCGAGTTCCCGGCGGATCCGTCGCGGCAGTACCTGACCGGCATGTCGATGGGCGGCTACGGCAGCTGGAACATCGCGCTTTCCGCGCCGGACCGGTTCGCTGCGATCGTGCCGGTATGCGGCGCCGTCATCGCCCCGCGCGAAGAACGCCAGACCCTGTTCGTCGCCGCAGTGGCCAACGAAGCAGACCCCTACGCCGCGCTGGCCCGGCGCCTGAAGAACGTGCCGGTATGGATGTTCCATGGTGCGAAAGATGATGTCGTGCTGCCCGACGATGACCGCAAGCTGCATGCGGCATTCAAGGCCGTCGGTGCTGCGGACGCACGCTACACCGAGTATCCCGAAGGCAACCACAACGCCTGGGACGCCACCTATGCCGATACCGCGATGTGGACCTGGCTGCTGGCGCAGAAGCGCTGACAACGCAGCATCGACGCTCGGTAGTGACGGCCGCTGGCCGTCAAAGCACCACGCGCTGACCCCAGCCTGCCCGCTCCCCCTACTCCAACGCACCTCCCTCCATCGCACGATGGCGCATGAGCAGTGAACAACTGAATCGCGGACGACGGTCCCTCCCCGGGCAGGTTTACGTCCTGAGTACTACATGCCACGCGCGACAACGCAGGTTCCTGACAAAAGCCTCGGCCGATTGCGTGATCAATCAATTCCATGAAATGCAGACTCAGGGACGCGTGTGCTCGCTTGCCTGGGTCGTGATGCCGGACCACATGCACTGGATGCTGGAACTGAAGTCGGGAACGCTTGCGCAACTTGTCCGACGCGTAAAGTCATCGAGCGCGCTGGCGCTCAATCGCATGAGCGGAACCGTGGGGCGCGTGTGGCAAGCGGGGTATTTCGATCATGCGGTGAGGAATGATGAATCGCTTGAACGGCAGGCGAGATATATCCTCGCCAACCCGGTGCGTGCCGGGCTGGCGTGTGCAATCGGGGAGTATCCGTTTGCGTGGTGCGTTTGGGCGGTCGATTGACGGCCAGCGGCCGTCATTACCGGGCTGACGGCCAGCGGCCGTCACTACCAGGCCAGCGGCCGTCATTACCTTCAGCCGAGCAACGTTTCCAGCACGGCCATGCGCACGGCGACGCCGTTGGCGACCTGGCGCAGCACCCACGACTGCGGGCCGTCGGCCACTTCGTCGGTGACTTCCACGCCGCGGTTGATCGGGCCGGGGTGCAGCACGGCGGCATCCTTGCCGGCGCGGGCCAGGCGGGCGGCGTGCAGGCCGAATTGCTGGTGGTACTGCTCCAGCGATGGCACCAGGCCTTCTTCCATGCGCTCGCGCTGCAGGCGCAGCATCATCAGCGCATCGACGCCTTCCAGCATCTCATCGAAGTCCTGGCCGACCACGCAGCCCTTCAGCGTGTCATCGTCGGGCAGCAGCGACTGCGGGCCGCACACGCGGATCTCGCCCACGCCCAGCGTGCGCAGCGCGTGCAGGTCGGTGCGGGCCACGCGCGAATGCTTTACGTCGCCGACGATCACCACCTTCATCTTCGAAAAATCACTGCCCTTGGCCATGCGCAGGGTCAGCATGTCCAGTAGGCCCTGGGTGGGGTGCGAACTGCGGCCGTCGCCGGCGTTGATCAACGCGGTGCCCTCGCCCGCCGCCGCGGCCAGCGCAGCCACCGCGCCGTCATCCGGATGGCGCACCACGAAGCCGCGCACGCCCATCGCTTCCAGGTTGCGCAGCGTGTCGGTCGCGGTCTCACCCTTGCGGGTGGACGAGGTGGACGCATCGAAGTTCAGCACGTCCGCGCCCAGCCGCTGCGCGGCCAGCTGGAACGAGCTGCGGGTGCGCGTGGACGGCTCGAAGAACAGCGTGCACACCGCCGAACCAGCCAGTACCGCGCGCTTGTTGCCGACCCGTCCAACGGCCGCATCGCGGATCTGGCCGGCGCGGTCCAGCAACTGCAGCAGGGTTTCGCGTGGCAGGCCCTGCAGGGTGAGCAGGTGGCGCAGGCGTCCGGATGAATCGAGTTGCGAGGCAGTCATGGGCAGGCGGTCGGCAGGTCAGGGAATGGGGGTGGCGTCGTCCGGTGAAGACAGCCAGCGGTCGATGATCACCGCAGCAGCCACCGCATCCAGGGCAGCGGCATCACGGCGGCGCTTGCGCCCTTCGGCGCGTTCGACGGCAAACCGGCGCGCGGCTTCGACCGAACTGGAACGCTCGTCGATCATCGCCACCGGCAGTTTGAAACGTTCCCGCAGCTGGCGGGCGAAGCCCTGCGCGCGCTTGCGGTTGGGCTGGTCCTGGCCGTCCAGGGTGAGCGGGTCGCCCACCACCAGGCCGTCCGGGCTCCACTCCTTGATCAGGCGTTCCACCGCGCCCCAGTCCGGGCCACTGCCGTGCACGTCGATCACCGCCACCGCGCGCCCATGCGCGGCGAAGGCACTGCCGATGGCCACGCCGATCCGGCGCGAGCCCACGTCGAAGCCGAGCACGGTGCCGTCGCGGCGGATGGCCGCCGGCTCAGACATGGCCGCTGTAATCGGTCAGCCGGAACAGGTCCACGCCGATGCGCGCGGCAGCTCCCTGCCAGCGCTGCTCGTACGGGGTGCGGAACAGCAGGTCGGCGTCGGCCGGCACGGTCAGCCAGCTGTTGTCGGCCAGTTCGCCTTCCAGCTGGCCTTCGCCCCAGCCGGCGCAGCCCAGGGTGACCAGCGCATTGGCCGGCCCCTCACCGCGCGCCATCGCTTCCAGGATGTCGCGCGAGGTGGTCAGGTACACGCCTTCGCCGACCAGCAGGCTGGACTCCCACGGACGCGCATCGTCGTGGATGACGAAGCCACGTTCGGGGTGCACCGGGCCGCCGTTAAGCACGGGCCGCTGGCGCAGTTCGTCGTCATCCGTGGTGATGTCCATCTGCGCCAGGACTTCACCGATGGTGTAGTCCGAGGGCTGGTTGACCAGCACGCCCATGGAACCGTTCTGGTCGTGCTGGCAGATCAGCGCGACGCTGCGGGCGAAGGGCTCGTCGGCCAAGGAGGGCAGCGCGACCAGCAGGTGATGGGCAAGGGAAGTCGAAATCTCGGACATGGCTGCATTCTAACCGCTGGGCCGTGTGCAGGCGCGTGAGACGGTAGGATGGCGGCCACCGAGCAAGGAGCCTGCGATGTCCCCCAGCACGACGCTGCCCCCATCCACCCGAAGTGCCATTGTGTTGATCGCCCTGCTGCAGGGCCTGCTGTTGTATCTGGCGCAGCAGCTCGACGGAAGCTGGCCGCTGCAGGACGTCGGATCGCGCTATCGCTGGTATGCGTGGGTGCTCAGCGTGCCCAGCGCCATCGCGCTGACCGTGGTGGACCTGCGTGACCGCCGGCTGTGGCTGCACGCGTTGCTGGCATCGGTGGTGGTACTGGGGCTGGCCAGCTGGATCGGCTGGAACCTGGAAGGAGAACCCGGCCTGCGATCGGAACCGCTGCGCATGCCGTTCTCGCTGGCGATGGCGATCGCCACCTTCATCAGCCTGCCGTGGTGGCAGCACCGCCTGCAGCACGGCCACTGGCGCGCCAGCTACGATGCGCTGTTCGAACGCGCCTGGCAGAACGGCCTGACCCTGGCGCTGGCGCTGCTGTTCACCGGCCTGACCTGGTTGCTGCTGTGGTTGTGGGCGTCCCTGTTCGGCCTGCTGAAGATCACGTTCTTCACCGAATTGTTCCGCGAAGATGCCTTCATCGCGTTGGCCACCGGCACCCTGGCCGGCTTCGGCATCCTGATCGGGCGCACGCAGCAACGCGCCATCCAGATCACCCGCCAGGTGCTGTTCGCGGTGTGCCGGGGGCTGCTGCCGTTGCTGTCCTTCATCACCGTCATCTTCACCCTGAGCCTGCCGTTCACCGGGCTGCAGCCGCTGTGGGAGACCCGGTCGGCCGCCTCGCTGCTGCTGGTGCTGGCGCTGCTGCTGGTCACCTTCACCAACGCGGTGTACCAGCATGACAACGACCAGCCGCCCTACCCGCGCTGGCTGCGCCGGCTGGTGGAAGCCAGCCTGCTGGCGCTGCCGGTGCTGTCCGCGCTGGCGCTGTACGCGGTGTGGCTGCGCATCGGCCAGTACGGCTGGACCCTGGAGCGTTTCTGGGCATTGCTGATCGCGGTGCTGGTGACCGGCTATGCGCTCGGTTATGCACTGGCCCCGTTCGGCCGCGGGCGCTGGCTGCAGCGGTTGGAGCCGGCCAACCGGATCATGTGCTGGGGGGTGCTGGGCGCGGCGCTGCTGGCCAGTTCGCCGCTGTTGGACCCGGTACGGATCACCGTCGCCAGCCAGCAGGCACGCCTGCTGGCCAACCCTGATGGCATCACCACGGCGGACGCGATGATGCTGCGCTTCGACCTCGGCCGGCGGGGCGTGGCGACACTGCGCGACCTGCAGCAGGATCCCCGTTTTACTGCCGATGCGCGGGCGGCCAGCGTGGCCACCCAGGCCCTGGCGCGCACGGCGTACTGGGGCGGCGGGGAGCAGGTGATCGACGATGGCATCCGCGACCTGGTCGCACTGCGCAAGCGGCTGGTGCTGGCCGAAGGCTCCGCCACGCCCCCGGACAGCTGGTGGGACGCGATGGTGGCGCGCAAGGTGGAAGCAGGCGGCTGCCTGGAGGCCGACGCGCGCTGCCTGGTCACCACCCGTGATTTCGATGGCGATGGTCAGGCCGACGTGCTGCTGTGCGGTCTCATCGCACGCTCCGGTGCTTACTGCCAGCTGCACGCATCTGGTGCGGCCGGCTGGTGGACGGTGGGCTCCTATGCGTTCCTGCGCGAGAAAACCGACACGCAGGCCGCCGCCATCGAGGCGGCCCTGCGCGGTGGCCGGTTGACGCTGAAAGCGCCGCGCTGGCCGGAACTGGTAGTGGAAGGCAGCGCCCCGTCCAGTATCGGCAACCTGGCCAAAGAACCTGGGAAAGCACCATGAGCGGATACTGCAGCATCGCCCCGGGCCACCCGGTCCACGGGCATTACCACGACCACGAATACGGCTTCCCGCAGCGCGCAGAAGCCGAGCTGTTCGAACGCCTGTTGCTGGAAATCAACCAGGCCGGGCTGAGCTGGGAAACCATCCTGAAGAAGCGCGAGGGCTTCCGCCGCGCTTACGACGGCTTCGACGTGGACACCGTGGCGGCCTACGCACAGCCGGATATCGACCGCCTGCTGGGCGACGCAGGCATCATCCGCAACCGGCTGAAAGTGCTGGCCGCCATCCACAATGCGCAGGTCATCCAGGGCCTGCGCGCCAGCCACGGCGGCTTCGTGGAATGGCTGGACGCGCACCACCCGCTGGACAAGGCCGGCTGGGTGAAGCTGTTCAAGAAGACCTTCCGGTTCACCGGCGGGGAGATCACCGGCGAATTCCTGATGAGCCTGGGCTACCTGAAAGGCGCCCACGCCGACGACTGCGCGGTGCAGAAGCGGATCCTGAAACTGAAACCGGCCTGGTCCCAACCGTCGCGTTGACCAACGGGGATGACGGCCAGCGGCCGTCACTACCCGGCGCCGCGACCCACCCGGTAGCGCCGAGCCATGCTCGGCGGCCTTTCGCCCCGGCGCGGCGATCCACCCGGTAGCGACGGCCGCTGGCCGTCAGGTTTCTCGCATCGATCGTTGCGTCAAACGCCCATGTACCGGCCCGGGCGATGGTTGAACATCAACACCAGGCTCAGCACCACCGCGCCGATGGCCGAGTACATCACCTGGATCGGCGACAGCACGCTGAATGCCACGAGCATCAGCATCGCATCGAAGCTCATCTGCACCTTGCCGGCACTCCAGCCACGCGTGCGTTGCAGGTACACCGCCAGGATGCCGATGCCGCCCAGGCTGGCGCGGTGGCGGATGAAGAACAGGATGCCCAGGCCGGCCAGCGCACCGCCCACCAGCGCCGAATACAGCGGCGCGATATGCGCGAAATCCGCCCAACGTGGCAGCAGGTCGGTCAGGATGCCGCAGGCGGTGACCGCCGCGAAGGTCTTCAGGGTGAACTCCCAGCCCATCCGGCGCACGCCCACCCAATAGAACGGCAGGTTGACCAGCACGAACACCAGGCCGAAGTTCCAGCCGGCGGCGTAGTGGATCAGGAAGGCCAGCCCGGCCATGCCGCCGATCATCAGCCCGCCCTTGGCGAAGATGGCCAGGCCGAGCGAGGCCACCAGCGTGGCCAGCACCATGCCCTGCACGTCTTCGGCATGGGAATGGCGCAGCGCGCGGTCGTCCTGCGGGGTGCCGGCGATATCCGGCGGCGGCGTCAGCGGGCCAGCGGTGACAAGGTGGCCGTCAGCGTCGTCGCACGGCGCGGGGCCATGGGATTGGAGGGACATGAGCGTGGGGTGTCGCGGTGGGGAGTCGTATTAGACACGATCCCGATGACAGTTGCAGGTGAAATCATTCACGGTCGTGACGGCAGGGGGGGTAGTGACGGCCGCTGGCCGTCAATCCCTGAAGCTGACGGCCAGCGGCCGTCACTACCGTCAATCCTTGGTGACGCGGTTGATCTCGGCCAGGCTGGTCACGCCCTTGCTCGCCTTCACCAGCGCCGACTGGCGCAGGTCGTTCACCCCGATCGCCTGGGCGGCTTCGGCGATCTGCAGCGCATTGCCACCGGCCAGGATGATCGTGGAAATCTCATCGGTCATCGGCATCACCTGGTAGATACCGGTACGGCCCTTGTAGCCTTCGGTGCATTCATCGCAGCCAACGGCTTCATACAGCTCGATTCCCGCATCCAGCTGGGCCTGGGTGAAGCCTTCGGCCAGCAGCGCGTGGGCCGGCAGTTCGGTGCGGCGCTTGCAGTTGTTGCACAGCCGGCGCGCCAGGCGCTGGGCGATCACCAGCGTCACCGAACTGGTGATGTTGTACGGCGCGATGCCCATGTTCATCAGGCGCGCGATGGTCTGCGGTGCATCGTTGGTATGCAGCGTGGACAGCACCATGTGGCCCGTCTGCGCGGCCTTGATCGCGATCTCGGCGGTTTCCAGGTCGCGGATTTCGCCGACCATGATGATGTCCGGATCCTGGCGCAGGAACGAACGCAGTGCCGCAGCGAAGGTCATGCCGCGCTTGTTGTTCTGCTGCACCTGGTTGACGCCGGGCAGGCGGATTTCCACCGGGTCTTCGGCGGTGGAGATATTGCGGGTTTCATCGTTCAGGATGCCCAGCGCGGTATATAGCGAAACCGTCTTGCCCGAACCGGTCGGGCCGGTCACCAGCACCATGCCGTAGGGCTTGTGGATGGCGTCCTTGAACAGCTTCTCCTGGTCCGGTTCGTAACCCAGCTTGTCGATGCCCAGCTTGGCCGCACTGCCATCCAGGATACGCAGCACCACCTTTTCACCAAACAGGGTCGGCAGGGTGCTGACGCGGAAGTCGATCTGCTTGGTCTTGCTCAGGTTGAGCTTGATGCGCCCATCCTGCGGCACGCGCTTTTCCGCGATATCCAGCTGCGCCATGACCTTCAGGCGCGCGGCGATGCGCTGGTTCAATTTCACCGGCGCACGCGCCACCATCTTCAGCAGGCCGTCGATGCGCAGGCGCACGCGGTAATCGTCTTCGTAGGGCTCGAAATGGATATCCGAGGCGCCCTTGCGGATCGCATCCACCAGCACCTTGTTGACGAACTTCACCACCGGGGTGTCATCGCCCTTGGCGTCGATACCCGAATCGCCGGCGCTGTTGTCCTCGTCGGTACCGATTTCCAGGTTGGCCATGCCCTCGTCGTCGTCGCCCATCTGCGAGGACATCGAATCGTGGCTGGTCTGCCATTGTTCCAGCGTGCGGCGGATCTGGTCTTCGTCCACCAGGATCGGTTCCACCACCAGGTTGGTGTGGAACTTGATTTCATCCAGGGAATGGGTCGGGTCGCTGGTGCCCACATACAGCTTGCCACCGCGCCTGAACAGCGGCAGCACGTGGTGCTTGCGCAGCAGCTCTTCGCTGACCAGCTTGATCGCGCTCTGGTTGGCATCGAACACGCCGACATCGAACAGCGGCATGCCGAATTCGAGCGAATTGGCCGCGGCCAGCTGGGCGGCGGTGACGACCTTGTTCTGCGCGAACCACTGCGGCAGCGGCAACCGCGCGGCGGTCGCCTTGGCCATCGCATCGCGTGCGCCGGCTTCATCCAGCGCCCCGTCCTGGACCAGCCGACGGGCAATACCGGTGATACCGACGAGATTTGCGGTGGCGACTGCGTTCATGCGGTTCCTCATTGTGTGCCGCCCGGCGCATCCCGCCCCGTACAGCTGCATATTGGTCCGCTGCTGGCTCCCCCTGCAGCAGGCTCCATCTTACCCTGAGACCGCCGATTTCACCGCGCCCGCCGTAGTGTCGAGCCTGCTCGACAACCCTCCTCCCCCGTCCCCTCCCCGTAGTGTCGAGCTTGCTCGACACCCACCCGGTCGCCACCTCCGCTACCGGGAGGGTCCCTTCACAGAACCGGCACCTGATCCCCGAATGGCGTCGGGCGTGGTTCGGACCTCTGATTCATCAACCATGGAACCGACCAACGCGCTGCCTAGCCCACCATGCGAAGGCCTGCGCGGCACGCCCAGTTCCAGATTCACGCCTCCCTCAAACAACCTCCACCCGAAACCGTAGACCGAGCGCCCGCATCACGCCCAGGACGGTGTCGAGATACAAAGGGCGCCTGCCGTTCAATTGGCGCCGCAGGATGGCCTCGCTCAGTACGCACGCCCGCGCGGCATGGTGGATGCCATGCAATTCGCACGCCAGCAGCAATAAACGCGCGAGGGCGGCTTCGTCGTAATCGGGCGTGCGCAGGTAGTTATCCACCTGCTCCGCCGTCACAGCGGCGCGCGGGTTGGTGACGCGGGTGCTGTCATGCTCGTACGTCGTCATTCCTGCCTCCACATGGCGTCGGCCGATGCGCGCACAAGGTTCCGCCCGGAGACGATCAGACCCTCCACCATCAGGTTGCTGAAGCCCCCTTCGGCCTGCACATCCTGTTTGCCCAGATGCACCGAATGCAGTATCTCCAGGATCGATGCCAACGCCTGCAGGTTGCGAATGGGTACCGCGACCAGTGCGGCGCGTTGGGGTTCTTCATTGCCGTCGTCATCCGTCGGCGCGGCATCATTTTCGATGTCTGAAACCAGACGCAACGGCACGACGACATGCTCGTTGGTGCGCGAGTTTTCGAACGCTTCCAGCCGCCGCTCGAGGCGCTCGATAAACTGCGGGGGGAAGTCGAGCATCTTGTCGCCCATCAGGGCGTACAGCCGCTTGGCGGCAAGGGGGTAATGCGGTTCCATCGGCGTACCTCGCAAGGCTGGAGGCCACCTGCGCCGAAGCGTCAGGTGGCGGGCGATGCGGGTTGGCATACCGGTTGAACTTAGGAAAAAGACCGGCGGATCAGGGATCCCCCACATCGCCCGCCATGAAACCGGCAAGCGATGCAGTGCATTCTCCGCCGTGCCCAAAGGGCAAAACAGAGCCAAATCCTAAGTTCTTAGCAGGATGCCAATCCCGGCTGACGCTCTTCGTCGCCAGCGTGTCCATACCATCAGCCACAAGCCCTTGCGTACATGGGCGAAACTGCAAAAGCGACGGCCGCCAGGCCCGGCGCTCAGCACGGCGGCCGGACCCATCTCGAACTCGTTCCGCGTGCTCGCACCGAAGCAAAGCCACGCCCACCGCGACACGCACGCTCCCGTAGTGTCGAGCTTGCTCGACACCTACCTGCTCTGCGGTAGTGACGGCCGCTGGCCGTCAGCACCTACCCGGGTGGGTGACGACCGTTGGTCGTCACGCCTTTGCCTTTGCCTTTTGCCCTTGCCGCTGCGCTCGCCGAGCACGGCTCGGCGCTACCGCTCCTGCCTTCCCAGCGCTGCCATATAAGTCAGCAATCTCAACCGCCCGCTGGCCCGCGCATCAGTCCCCAGCGAGTTCCAATAGCGATCCGACAAAGCCCGTGCCAGCGCCGTATCGCCACTGGCCCACGCCGCGTGCTGCATCGCCCCGAACAGGTAATAACCCGATCGCGCATCGGCCAGCAGCCCAACACTGTGCGGGCCTTCCAGCAGTCGCTGGCCGCTTGCGAGAACCTGCGCGTGGTCATCCGTGGCCGCCGCAGACACCAGCGCCAGCGCATCGATGACCGTAGGATCGCGCAGCGGACACGGGCGCCACGTCGGCCGCACCCACAGCGCCTCGCGCTCGGCAGGTGCCAGGAACGGTACCGTTTCACCAGCCAGGAAGAACACCAGCCCGGCCGTTTCCAGCGGGGTGATTTCCAGCTCACAGCGCTCACCTAGTAAGCGCAGCGCATCGGCCAACGCATGATCGCCACCGCCTGGCAGGTCCGCCCCGTGCTGCAGCCGCTGCGACAACAGATAGGCGGTACTGCGACGTTGCAGCACCTGCAGGTTCAGCTGGGCGCCCTCCGCCGGGGGTGCGCGCGGCTCCGGCCCGCCCCATGCGCGGGTGAGCGGCCAGGGCGCCGTCATGATCGATTCCACGTCCCCCACATACCCCTGCTGGAAGCGAGCGATGGGTGCGCGCAGGGTCAGGATCGGGTGGTAATCGGAATGCCGCGGCGAGGGATAAAGTGCCGGGTAAGCACGCAGCGCGGCATCCCCCATTGCGTAGGTATCCCGCAGGTCATCCAGGCCGTGCACACCCACCCGCGCCAGCTCCGCACGCAGCGCCGGATGTTCGAACACACCCGCATTGAGTTCGGGCAGTTTTCCCTTCGGCGTGGCCACGATGATCAGGTCTGAATCGTTGGCCAGGTAAGCACGCACATCGCTGAAATGATCGACCAGCCCGTCCAGTACGGAAGACACCAATTCCGGTGTGATTTCGTACAACTGCAACCATTGCACGAACAGGCCGCCGTCGTTGAGCTGGCCCGGCACGAACGCGTAGAACTCATCGCTGAACAACGACGCGGTGCCGCCCACCCACGGATTGGAGGGCTCGGAAATGATCAGGTCGTAGCGGCGCCCGCTGCCGGCGAAATGTGCCTTGGCGTCGTCGATGACGATGTGCGAACGCGGATCGTCGTAGGCGCGGCTCACGCGGTCGCCGAACAGACGCGCGCCCTCCACCATCGCCGGTTCGATCTCCACCGTATCCACCTGGCCGACGCGCGGATCGCCAAGCAGGGTATGCGTGGTCAGCCCGGAACCGAAACCGATCACCCCCACCCGCTCGAAGCCATGGCCAAGCGCCAGCGGCAGCGCGCCGAGCAGCACCATGGTGGACTCATCACCGCTGGGCTCCTGGTCCACGCTGACCGTCATGCCCGCATCCACCTTGCCGTTGGTGGCGATGGAGCGCACGGGCCCGGCCCCGCGGTCGGTCTCGAACACCGACACCGTGGCGGTCTGCCCGTCCTTGAAGAACAGCATCTTCGCGCTGTCATGCAAGCGCGCACCGCCATGCCGATAGACCGAAGAACTTAGCACCAGCGGATCAAAGCGCACCAGCGCCACCGCCGCGATTACGCCGGCAATTCCAAGGCCCATAGCGAGCGCGGCGCCACGGTAGCTGACGACCGGCTCCCGATCGGTGGCAACTTGATCCTGCTGGGTGGCAACCTGCTCTTGGTGGCTGGCGACCCGCGACTCTCGGTGGGTGGCTACCCCCTGCCCATGGTGGGTGGCGACCGTTGGTCGCCACGCTCTTGATCCTGCCCCTACCCCCACAACCCCACCCGGCCACAACAACCACACCCCCAACCCCACATCGACCACCGCCGCCACCAGCAGCGCGTACTTCAGCCCCAACATCGGCATCAGCACATGTACCGCCGCCAGCACACCGACAATCGCGCCCACCGTATTGAACGCATACACCTGGCCGATGACCTTCTCGCCGCGCCCCTGCCGCAACAGCGCCAGCGTCAACAACGGCAGCGTCATGCCCGCAAAGAACGCCGCCGGAAACATCACCAGCACCGCAATCACCGCACTGGCCACGCTGTACAACCCGTAGCCTTCAGCACTTCGCACGATGACGCGCATCAGCCAGCCGACCCACTCGAACGCCTGTGCGTACACGAACATTGACGCCAAGGCGGCCAGCCCCATCAGCACCTGCACCCACCCGGCTGCCCGCAGCGGCGAGGCCATGCGGTCGGCGCGATGGCGCAGCCACAGCCCACCAAACGCAATGCCGGCAATGAACGCAGCGAGCATCAACTCAAACGAATGCAACGTGGTGCCCAGCGCAAGCGACAGCATGCGCACCCAGGTGATTTCGTAGACGAACGAGCTGGCGCCGGTAAGCAGCGCAATGCAGAGCACTGCGGCAACTGTGCGATCCGCGCGACCTGGTCCACCCGGAACTGTTGGATCCTCAGACGGACCGCCACCCGGCTCACCCGCGCGCGCCAGCGGGTAGATGAGCACCGCCACCAGCACATTGAGCGCCCCGGCCACCATCACCGCGCCCGGCAGCCCGAGCGCCGGCAACAACAGATACGTGGATGCCAGCGCGCCTGCCGCCGCGCCGATGCTGTTGGCGAAGTACAGACCGGCCAGCACTTCCCCCTGCGCCTGTGGCTGCACCCGCAGGTAACCTGCGCTCATCAGCGGGAAGGTGGCCCCGAGCAGGATGCATTGCGGCAGGACCAGCACCGTGGCCAGCCCCCAGCGCAATGCCGTGGCGCCCTGCCCTTCAAGGCCGGGCAGCAGGTGCGCGTAGGCCCAGCCGGTGACGCCCTGGAAGATCCCGTCGAAGGCGAGGCCGAGCAGCCCGATCAGCAGTTCAATGGCCGCGTAGGCCAACAGCGGGTAGCGCCAGTTGGTGCTGCGGCGGCTGGCCCACCATGCGCCGATGGCCATGCCGCCCATGAAGAGCATCAGGACCAGGGATTGAGCGTAGGACGAATGACCGAGGAACAGGCCGAGGTACTGGCTCCACAGGGACTGGTAGATCAGGCCTGCGAAGCCGGAGAGGATGAAGATGGGGAGGAGCCAGAAGGCTCTGGTTCGCTGGTGATCCAATGCTTCCCTCGCTGTGTCGGCGCCTGCTTACGGACCCAGTTTACTCAATGGGCCAGCACCATCAGCCACGTGGACATGTTGGATCCTACGCGCGCTACCCAATGAACCATCCAAGAAATAATGCAGCCGCGGGTCCACCAATTTCTCAAATAATAAAAAAGGGCCCTGCATGGCAGGACCCTTCTTCAATCGATGACCTGCAGCAAAAGCTGCAGGATCAATCAATTAGCCGCGGCATTCAGCCGGAACGTACTTGTCGTCGGAGGCGCTCGTGCACTCCCAAGACACGCCGGTCGCTGCTTCGGTCGGAGCGAACACCAAGGTGATGGTGCCAGCGCTGGTGCCGGTAGCAACAGCAGCAGTCAGGGTGCCTTCGTCGCAGGTCAGGGTCGTCATGTTGACGGTGCCGACATTGACGCCAGCGCAATCATCAGCGGCGCCCGAGGCAATGTTTTCACCGACGGTCGCCTTGGCGCCGCTGGCAATGACCGCACCTTCCGACACCTTGGCGCGGGTGGTGTAGTCCTGGTAAGCCGGCAGAGCGATGGCGGCCAGGATGGCGATGATCGCAACGACGATCATCAGTTCGATCAGGGTAAAGCCCTTCTGGTTCTTCATTTTGTACATCCCCAAGGAATTAGGTGGTGTGGAAAGGAACTGCTGCCGGAGCCGGTGGTCCCACCGGTTGAGCGGGCCGCAGCACCTTGCAGGAAAAGACTAAGCAGGTTGCGTGCCAACTTCCCCGGCACGCCCTCCTCATCTCCCCGGCGGCAATAATGCCAGCATTCCTTCGATTGTGAAGCCCTGATTCCGGGTTCTGCGATGGGCCCAGCAATGTGACGCAGTGCGTCACCTTTGGCCCATGAGGACCTCCCGACTGCGTCACCCCACCAGCGGACTGCCCAGGAGGTCAGGAATCCGCTAGCATCTGCGGCTAGATGCCTGCTGGGGATGGCAGGCCGGGGAGCTCAAAATGTCAGCAAGTCGCAGTGCGATTAGAAAAGAGCCCGTAGTGCGCAACACTATGGAGCTGACGCCGTTTGTCTGGGAGGGGACCGACAAGCGTGGCGTCAAGATGAAGGGCGAGCAGCTGTCTAAGAATGCCAACCTGCTCAAGGCAGACCTGCGACGCCAAGGCATCACACCCAAGGTAGTAAAGCCGAAAAGCAAGCCACTGTTCGGTCAGGCTGGCAAACCGGTGTCTCCCAAGGACATCGCCTTCTTCAGTCGCCAGATGGCGACGATGATGAAGTCCGGTGTACCCATCGTGTCGGCATTGGAGATCATCGGCGGCGGACACAAGAACCCCCGCATGAAAAAGATGGTCGACACCATCCGGGCCGATATCGAAGGCGGCTCGTCGTTGCATGAGGCGATCAGTCGCCACCCCGTGCAGTTCGATGAGCTCTACAGGAACTTGGTGCGCGCGGGTGAAGGGGCCGGCGTACTGGAAACCGTGCTGGATACGGTCGCAAACTACAAGGAAAACATTGAGGCGCTGAAGGGCAAGATCAAGAAGGCGCTTTTCTATCCGGCCATGGTCGTGGCGGTTGCGTTGATCGTCTCGGCGATTCTCTTGATCTTTGTCGTGCCGCAGTTTGAGGACGTCTTCAAAGGGTTCGGTGCCGAGCTCCCTGCATTCACCCAGATGATCGTGAATCTTTCTCGATTCATGGTCGCCTGGTGGTGGCTGATCCTCATCGTCGTCGCTGGCGCTGCCGTCGGCTTTGTCATGGCCTATAAACGATCGCCGCGGATGCAGCACGGCATGGATCGTTTCATCCTGAAAGTACCGGTGATCGGCCAGATCATGCACAACAGCTCGATCGCGCGCTTCGCCCGCACTACGGCGGTGACCTTCAAGGCCGGTGTGCCATTGGTGGAAGCACTCGGTATCGTCGCCGGCGCCACCGGCAACAAGGTGTACGAAGAGGCCGTGCTGCGCATGCGTGACGACGTGTCAGTCGGCTACCCGGTCAACATGGCGATGAAGCAGGTCAACATCTTCCCGCACATGGTGGTGCAGATGACCAGCATCGGCGAAGAAGCCGGCGCCCTGGATACCATGCTGTTCAAGGTGGCCGAGTACTTCGAGCAGGAAGTGAACAATGCCGTCGATGCGCTGAGCAGCCTGCTGGAACCATTGATCATGGTCTTCATTGGCGTGGTCGTTGGCGGTATGGTGATCGGTATGTACCTGCCTATCTTCAAACTCGGCGCGGTGGTTGGATAACAAATGGCATTTCTAGACCAGCATCCGGTCCTCGGCTACCCCGCCGCGGCCGGCCTGGGGTTGCTGCTCGGCAGCTTCCTCAACGTCGTCATCCTGCGCCTGCCCAAGCGGCTGGAATGGCAGTGGAAGCGCGACGCGCACGAGGTGCTGGAGCAGGAGGACATCTACGAGCCGCCGCCGCCTGGCATCGTGGTGGAGCCTTCGCACTGCCCGCACTGCAAGCACAAGCTGTCGTGGTACGAGAACATCCCGCTGTTCAGCTGGGTGGTCCAAGGTGGAAAGTGCCGCCATTGCAAGGCCCCGATCTCCATCCAATACCCGCTGGTGGAGCTGCTGACTGCCGTGCTGGTGCTCGCCAGCGTGTGGCAGTTCGGCTTCGGCTGGCAGGGCTTTGGCGCGATCGTGCTGTCCTGCTTCCTGGTGGCGTTGTCGGGCATCGACATGCGCACCCAGCTGCTGCCGGACCAATTGACCCTGCCTTTGATGTGGCTGGGGTTGATCGGCGCAGTCGACAATCTGTACATGCCGGCCAAGCCTGCCCTGCTGGGCGCGCTGGTGGGCTATCTGTCGCTGTGGTCGGTGTGGTGGATCTTCAAACAGCTGACCGGCAAGGAAGGCATGGGCCACGGCGATTTCAAGCTGCTGGCCGCGCTGGGCGCGTGGTGCGGGCTGAAAGGCGTGCTGCCGATCATCCTGCTGTCGTCGGTGGTGGGCGCCGTGGTGGGCTCGATCTGGCTGTACAGCCGGGGCCGTGACCGCGCTACGCCGATTCCCTTCGGCCCGTACCTGGCCATCGCCGGCTGGCTGGTCTTCATGTGGGGCGAGCCGTTGATCGACGGCTATCTGAGATACGCCGGCCTGCGATGAGCCGGTTCGTCGTCGGCCTGACCGGGGGCATCGCCTCCGGCAAGAGCGAGGTGACCCGGCGCTTCGAGGCGCTGCGGGTGACCGTCGCCGATGCCGACCTGGCTGCGCGTGCGGTGGTGGCACCGGGAAGCCCGGCGCTGGCGATGATTTCCAAGCGATTCGGGCCCGGCATGCTGCTGGGCGATGGCGCACTGGACCGCGCGCGGCTGCGTGCCCACGTGTTTGCCGATGTAGCGGAACGCAAGGCACTGGAAGCGATCACCCACCCTGCGATTCGCGAGCTGCTGCGCACGCAATGCGAGCAGGCGAAAGGACCCTATGCGATGGCCGCGATCCCGCTGCTGACCGAAGCGGGCGGGCGTGCGGCCTACGGCTGGCTGGACCGGATCCTGGTGGTGGACGCGCCGGAGGCCCTGCAGCTTGCCCGGCTGATGCAGCGCGATGGCAATGATGCGGTGCTGGCGCAGCGGATGATCGATGCGCAGGCCACGCGGGCACAGCGGTTGGCGTTGGCCGATGACGTGGTGGCCAATGAGGGTCACCCGGATGCGCTGCAGGCGCAGGTGGAGCGGTTGCATGGGGCTTATTTGAAGCTGGCGCTGGCCGGCCAGTAACCGGCCGCGCCGCACGTTGGACCGGGCCTCAATCGACCGCCTGCATGCGTCCGATGACGCGCACGACGGAATCGATCTGCGCCCTTATCGCGAGTTCTCGATCACCAAGCTCACCGGGCTGGAAAATCAACTCCTCGAAACTACGGTCGCTGCAGTGGAAGGCGTTGAGGCAGAGTTCCAGCATCACCTCTCCGCCAGGTTGGCAGGCCTCTCCCATTCTGCACGCAACAACCGACATGACCGCCAAGGCGTCATTTGGCTTGACCACCGTGCCAAGGTGGCGGGTGAAGCCGGCACTGTCTTCGCTGCCCAACAGGGCATGCAGGGCGCGCCCATCGGCCTCCCGCAATGCGCGCTCCCACGCGGCCGCAAGACGCTCCGGCCTGCCTTCGCCCGACGACCGGAACGCCGCCATCGCCTGCGCAGGTACGTCCCCTCGCGTTGCGGCGGCATCGAGCCAGAGCGCGGCCGCCTCTGCAGGAACGCGCTGCCCACCATCCAGTGACTGGCATTGTTGGAGACGAAATTGTGCAGCCCCGACGAGCAGCGCGCGTTCTTCTGCAGTCGTGAGATTCGCTGCCATGTTGCGCGCGCTTCGCAGATAGTCGTCCGTTGGGCTCGCAAGCGCTGGAAAGCATCGCTGGTACGCTTGGCCGAGCTCACGCTGGGCAATCGCATTGCCTTGGTCAGCCTGCCACTGCAGGGCTGAAAGGTCTGCTGACTGCTGGCTGCGCCAGAACGCGGTAGCCCGGGATTCGGCCACGGGAGTCGGGCCGTCCACTGCCTGCGTTTCATGCGCCGGTTCGGATACGGCTTTCGTCGGAGGTGATTCGACTGCGTTCAGCGAAGGCGTTCTGGAAGAAGGTTCTTCGTGGTGTAAGCGCCATGCAACAGCACCTGATGCTATTACACAGGCCAGTGCCACGGTTGCTGATTTCCAGCGCATCCCGCCTCCTGTTTCAGTGCCCTTGGCCTAAAGCGTACGGCAGGCGTGCTCGCTGTGCGAGCTGGTGAAAAACCGACGGTAGCGCCGAGCCGTGCTCGGCGAGCGCAGCGGCAGGATGCTGACGGCCAGCGGCCGTCACTACCAAATCAAAGGCGTGACGACCAACGGTCGTCACCCACCAAGGGAAGGCGCTGACGGCCAGCGGCCGTCACTACCGATTTCCGGGTCAGCCGAGCAGCTTCGGGGCGAAGGTCAGGGTGGCCACTACGCCGCGGTCGCCGCCGGGGCGCACGCTTACCTGCCAGCCGTACAGGTCGCACAGGCGGCTGACGATCGACAGGCCGATGCCGCCGCCCTGCGAGTGGCCGGCATGCGTGCCGCGGTAGCCGCGCTGGAACAGTTTGGCGGCGTCTTCTTCGCTCAGGCCGGGGCCGCTGTCGGCCACCGATACGGCATTGTTGCCGACGTTCACCCGCACTTCGCCGTCCTGCGAATACTTCACCGCATTGCCGATCAGATTGCCCAACGCCACCGACAACGCGGATTCCGGCGCGTCCACGATCACGTCGCGGGCGCCTTCCAGGGTCAGCGTGATCGGCTTGCCGCCCAGCTGCGCACGGTGCGAATCGAGCAGCTGTTCGGCCACCCGCGCCACGTTGCTGGTGCCCTGCCCGCGCTCGTTGCGCGACAACAGCAGCAACGCACCGATCAGATCGCTGCACTGCTGTTCGGCACGCTGGATGCGCTGCAGGCGCTGCAGTACTTTTTCGTCCAGCCCGGGCCGGGTCAGCAGCAGTTCGGTGGCGCCGCGGATCACCGCCAGCGGGGTGCGCAGCTCATGGCTGACGTCGGCGTTGAACTCACGGTCGCGCTGCACCACTTCGGTCAGCCGCGACGAATAATCATCCAGCGCCTGCGCCAGCTGGCCGACTTCATCGTCCGGGAAGCGCGGGGCCAGCGGTTCGGGATCACTGGTGCCGCCACGGTAGGCCCGCAGCCGCTTGGCCAGGTCCGAAACCGGCTTCATCACCTTCGATGCCGACCACCAGCCCAGCACCAGCGACAGCAGGCTGAACACCAGCACCGACAGGAACAGCGCGCGGTTGAGCTGCGTCTCCCCGCGCAGGCTTTCGGTCATGTCATAGGCAAGAAAGAACCACGCCTGGGGCGTCTTTCGCACGGCGAGCTTGTACGAATACGGCTGGCCGCGATCATCGGTGCCACTGACGCTGTGGATGCCGTCGGTGAATTCGTACCAGTCGGGTTCTTCCTGGCGCAGCGCTTCGAAGCGGTCCGGCTTGACCAGCCGGGCGAACATCTGCTGCACGGGAAGATCGGGATTACGACTGGAATCAGACGCGAAACGCCGCGCATATTCGTCGATATTTCGGTTCATCACGTCTTCGACGAGCTGGTTCTCCACCCGCATGCGCGCCCAGTTGGTGGCGAACGCAAACAGCGTGGTCAGGCAGAAGCCCAACAGCACGAAGGACACGATGATGCGGCTGCGCAGCCGGCGACGATAAGGTCCGCGCCGGCGTGCCCGCCTGGGTGCTGCGTTTTCAGGCATCCGGCGCGGCGATCCGGTAACCGATGCCATGGCGGGTCTGGATCATCGGCACGTCGAACGGCTTGTCCACCACCGCACGCAGCCCGTGGATATGCACGCGCAGCGAATCCGAATCCGGCAGTTCCTCGCCCCATACGCGGGTTTCCAGCTCCTGGCGGGTCACCACGGCCGGGGAGGCTTCCATCAGCGCCTGCAGGATCTTCAGCGCGGTCGGGTTGAGCTGCAGCAGCTTGCCCTGGCGGCGCACTTCCAGCGTATCCAGGTTGTATTCCAGGTCGCCGGTTTCCAGCACGCGGGTCTGCACGCCCTTGCCGCGGCGCGAAAGCGCATTCAGGCGCACTTCCACTTCCTGCAGCGCGAACGGCTTGATCAGGTAGTCGTCGGCACCGGAATCGAAACCGGCCAGCTTGTTGTCCAGCGAATCACGCGCGGTCAGCATGAGCACCGGGGTCTGCTTGCGCGCTTCGTTGCGCAACTTGCGACAGACTTCGATGCCGTCCATGCCGGGCAGGTTGAGGTCCAGCACGATGGCGTCGAACTCGTGCACCACGGCCAGGTGCAGGCCGGTCACGCCGTCGGCGGCGAAGTCCACCGTGTGGCCGCGGTCCTCGAGGTAGTCGCCGAGGTTGGCGGCAATATCACTGTTGTCTTCGATGACGAGAATTCGCACTGGGACCTCTGTTTCATGATGGGGTGCCGGGGTCGGCGTGGCCGCAACCCGCAGATTGCGACCCGGGGGCTGTTGCCGGCTGACGCCAACCATACAGACCCGGGCATTAACATTTCACACGAAACCGCGCGCAGGTAGCGTCAAGGTCACCGATTGGTGTGCTGGAAGCGACGCAGGCCTTCCTTGGAATCTTCCTGCATCTTGCGACGCTGGGCCACGGTCAGGCACACCCGCTCCGGCCGGTTGCTGCCGGTGGCGCGCTCGCGGCGGCAGACCATGCGGCTGTCCGCATGGGCCCGGCTGAGGATGGTGTTGACCACCGCTTGGTCATTCAGGATGTCGGTCTGGGCCTGCGGGGTGGTCTGCTCGACGCTGTCGTGGTTGCCGAGCCGGGTGCGGATGCGGTTGATCGCCGCGCTGACCTTGCTCTTGTCTTCCAGGCTCACTTCGCTGTAGTGCTCGCTGTACAGCGCGCGCTCCACACCGGCCAACTGCTCCTGGGCGGACACCTTCACGTTGAGCTGGACCGGTGCCCGGGTATTGCCGGCCGCCGATTCGGACTGCACATAGGCCTGGGCTGACAGGCTGGTCAAGCCGAGGGCGATGGCAAGGGCCACCGTGTGACGCGTTTTCATGCGGGTCTCCCCTTGAAAGAACCCTGACTGTAAGAGTCATGTGAGGAAGGAATCAAGGGAGGAAAGTACCGCCGACGATACATCCGAAGCCGCAGGCGCAGGAGCGTCTCCTGCGCCTGATCGGGCGCCTTCCCCGCCGCGTCTTACAGCGTGCTGGCCTTCGGATTGACTCGGTTGTAGTTACGCAGCACGTCGCTGCTGTTTTCACGCGCCTCACGACGCTGGGCCACGGTCATGCAGACATTGGTATGACGGTTGCTGCCGGTCAGCCGCTCGCGCTGGCACACCATCCGGCTGTCCGCATGGGCGCGGGTCAGGATGGTATTGATGACTTCCTGATCATTGAAGATCGCCGTACGGGCTTCCGGATTGGCCTGCTCCACGGTCTCGTGCGCGCCCAGGTTGTCGCGGATGCGCGCGATGGCGGCGCTGACCTTGCTCTTGTCCTCAACGCCGATCTCGCTGTACTGCTCGCTGTGCAGCGCCCCTTCCACGCGGGCCAGCTGCTGGGCGACGGACTCCTCGACATCCAGCTGCACCAGCGCGGAATCGCGAGCGGGCTTGGAATCAATCTTGGCGTGGGCGACACCGGCCATGCCGAACGCGACGGCGAGTGCTGCTATCAGAACTGACTTCATCTGTGCTTCCTCCATGAACGAAACCCAACTGTACGAGCGATGGGCGGGTCGATCAAGCGAGGCGCTGGCGTGGTGGCGCGATCCATAAAAAAGACCCGGACGTCTCCGTCCGGGTCTGAAGTTTCATATCCCGATACCGATCCTGCTGATGAGGCAGAGCTGCGGTTCGGTGGACGATACGACAGGGCCGATTAAAGGGTCGTTAAATCGGCGTCTCACGCACAAAGAGAAACGTTATTTTCACATCTTTCAACGACTTACGATCTTCTCAACGTGCTGGATGATGCGCCCGGCGATATCAACCTTGCACGCCCCCTCCACCCCTTCCAGGCCCGGGGTGGAGTTCACTTCCAGCACCAGCGGACCGCGCGCCGAGCGGATCAGGTCCACCCCGGCCACGCTCAGCCCGAGGGCCTTGGCCGATCTCACCGCGACCTGCGCCTCGGCACGACTGGCCTTGGCCGGCTGCGCGGTGCCACCGGCATGCAGGTTGGAACGGAAGTCGCCTTCCGGCGCTTGGCGCTGCATGGCCGCCACCACGTGGTCGCCGACCACCAGGCAGCGCAGGTCGGCGCCCTGTGCTTCGCCGATGAACTCCTGCATCAGGAAGTTGGCATACAAACCGCGCAGGGCGTCGACGATGCCGCGCGAGGCACTGGCCTTCTCGGTCAGGATGACGCCCCTGCCCTGCGTGCCCTCGTTGAGCTTCACCACGTGCGGCGGCGGGCCCAGCATGGACAGCAGGTCGACGGTGTCATCCGGGTTGTCGCCGAACACGGTGATCGGCATGTCGATGCCCTTGGCTGCCAGCAACTGGTGCGCGCGCAGCTTGTCGCGCGAACGCAGGATGGCGTCGGACGGATTCGGGGTACGCGCGCCCATCAGCTCGAACTGGCGCAGCACGGCGGTGCCGTAGCGGGTCACCGAGGCCCCGATGCGCGGAATCACCGCATCCACCCCGGTCATCGGCCGCCCCTTGTAATGCATGCTGAAACCGTCGGCGGCGATGCGCATGTAGCAGCGCAACGGATCGAGCACGCGCACCGTGTGGCCCCGGCTGCGCGCGGCCTCCACCAGGCGGCGGGTGGAGTACAGCTTGCTGTTGCGCGAAAGGATGGCGAGTTTCATCGGGGCCGGGCCGTGCGGAAGCGCGAAGCATAGCGCGCGGCACGTAAAAGGGGACGGAGGGGATTAAGTCGTATCCGGCAGCATGGCCGTTAACGACTTAATCCCCTCCGTCCCCTTTTTTCATGCGATGGAGCGGGTGAAGGGAATCGAACCCTCGTCAGTAGCTTGGGAAGCTACAGCTCTACCATTGAGCTACACCCGCAATGCAGGGCGACAGTGTAGGCGGCGGGCCATGGAAAGCGCAATCCGCCGTGGTGCGGGAGGTGACGACCAACGGTCGTCACTACCCATTGCGATGACGGCCAGCGGCCGTCACTACCCCACCGTCAGAACGCGCCGCTGAAGCTGGCGAAGATCGAGGTGTCCATCGCCTTCTTCTGCATCGTGGTCGCGCTCAGGCCGATGTTGCTCTGCAGGCCGAACAGTTCCATGCGCGCACCCAGGATGGCGGTCGCGTAGTCCTTGTCGAACTTCAGGCCCGGCACGCGGTAGCTGCCCACGCCCGGCAGGCTCTGCAGGAAGGCGCTGCCGTCCTGGCGGTCTTCGAACTCATGGTCGTAGGTGACCTGCACGTACGGCTTGATGCTGCCGCCGTCCAGGCGTGCCTGCCAACCGAGGCGGCCGACGGTGGAATCGGCGTCCTGGTCGCTATAGCCCAGTGCGGTGCTGCTCGGATTGCTTTCCAGATAGCCGTCCAGCTTGACCTTCTGCCAGATCACCGCGGCCACCGGACCGTGGCGGAAGCTGCCTTCCTGGCCGAACTCGTAGCCGGCGTTCAGTGCGGCGGTCAGGTTGCTGCCTTCCGGCGAGCCTTTGTGTTCGCGGGTGGCCGGGCCGAGGTGCACCTTGCGGGTGACGTCGTAGTCCAGCCAGCTGTAGCTGACCTGGCCATTGACCCAGGCGCGTTCGCCATACCAGCCGGCGAACAGGCCCACGGTGGTGTCGGACTGGGTGAAGTCGCCCTGGCTGTTGCCGAAATCGGCATCCATCCGGCCATAGCCGGCGAAGCCGCCAACGACCATGCCGTCGCGCGCCCAATCAATGCCGAACAGGCCGGCTGGGGCCAGGCCGTCGTACAGATCGGCGTGGTCGTAACGCTGCATGTCGCCACGCACGCCACCCCACCACGACAGGCCATCGGCCGGGGCGCCGCCCAGGTGCAGGCTGACCTGGTCGGCGCGCGAGCGGCCGATGGTCTGTGCCGAGTGGGTCAGCACCTGCTGCAGGCGCGGGGCTTCCAGTACTGAAACGGCGTACTGGCCGAGCATCTGGTGGGTGGCCGCGGAGGGATGCACGCCATCGGCGAACACATAGGCGGTAGCGGCATCGGGGGCGACCAGGCTGGTCGGGTTGCAGGTCACCGACGAGGCCGAGGTGCAGGCCATGTCGGTGACGTTGCGGAAGCCGTAGTTGGTCGGGCTGGCGACGATCTCGCGCAGGATGGTGAAGGTGTCCAGCGGGATGAACTCGATGCCCGCCTGGGTCAGGCCGCCATACAACGCATTGTTGTAGGCCGTTGCCACGGCGGTGTACTGCGCCATGGCCGCCGGGCCGCCGGCGCGGGCCATCGGGGTCAGGCCGATGTCCGGCAGGTTCGGCACCATCACGTACTTGGCGCCAGCGGCCTGCAGGCTGCCGACGATGCCGATCTGGTTGGTCACCGCCGCCCCGATCACCGCCGGCGCCTGGGCCGGATTGGTGATGCCGAACAGATCGTTGGGACCGCCCCACACGGTGTACAGGGCGTTGCCATCGGCCTTGCCGCCATTGGCCGCCAGGTAACGGGCCGCCTGGGTCTTCAGTGACGGGGTCGGGCCGAGCGCGCCGACCAGGTCGGTGGCCACGGTGGCGCCGCCGGCCGCATAGTTGTCACCGCTCTGGCCATTGCCGTTCGGGGTGGCGTTGGTGCCGTAGTAGTCGGCCACGTGTTCGGCCCATACCCAGGCCGGGTTGGTGGTGAACTTGCCGGTCACCGGCTGCACCGAAGGCGGCAACAGCGGACGGAAGTAGCCGCTGTCGGTCAGGCTGTCGCCAAAGAACACCGTGCGGTTGAAAGCCGGATCGGCGGCCATCGCCGGCAGCGCGGCAAGCGCGAGCGCCGCAGCGATCAGGGTGCGGACGGGACGTTTGCTGGACAACATGGGGAACTCCTGTGGGATCAAGCGCCGGCAATACGCCAGCGCACGGTGCAATGGTTTCATCAGCGCAGGCAAAGTCACGCTGCGCCGCGGCATGCATTGTCGCCTGGAGTCCCTTGAACAACACACTTGAGCGATGGATGACAGACCGAACCTGCCTGCCATGGCCGTATCAGCGACAATAGCGACATGAACATCCAGCTCAATGGCCAATCCCGCACCCTGCCCCCCGGCGCCACCGTCCACGACCTGCTGCAGCACGAGCAGCTGCTCGAACGTCGCGTCGCGGTGGAAGTGAACAGCGAGATCATCACCCGCAGCCTGCATGCCACCCATCTGCTGGCCGACGGCGATGTGGTGGAGATCGTGCACGCGCTGGGCGGTGGTTGACGCCTGCCGTCGGGTAGCGTCGAGCCATGCTCGGCGAGCGCAGCGGCGGGCTGAAGCGTGACGACCAACGGTCGCTACCCACCACAACAGAAGCAGACGGCCAGCGGCCGTCACCACCGGGCGCGTCAACGCCCTCGCGCGGCGAGCCCCGGCGCCGGTTACCCCATGCGATAATCGCGTCATGAACCATCACGCCCCCTCTGATTCGCTGGTCATCGCCGGCAAGACCTACGCCTCGCGCCTGCTCACCGGCACCGGCAAGTTCAAGGATCTGGAAGAAACCCGCGCGGCCACCGAAGCCGCCGGCGCGCAGATCGTCACCGTCGCCATCCGCCGCACGAACATCGGCCAGAACCCGGGCGAACCGAACCTGCTGGACGTGCTGCCGCCGGACCGCTTCACCATCCTGCCCAACACCGCCGGCTGCTATACCGCCGAAGACGCGGTGCGCACCTGCCGGCTGGCGCGTGAACTGCTCGATGGCCACAACCTGACCAAGCTGGAAGTACTCGGCGACCAGAAGTCGCTGTATCCGGACGTGGTCGCCACGCTGAAGGCTGCCGAGATGCTGGTGAAAGACGGCTTCGAAGTGATGGTCTACACCTCCGACGACCCGATCCTGGCCAAGCGCCTTGAAGAGATCGGCTGCGCGGCGGTCATGCCGCTGGCCGCACCGATCGGTTCCGGGCTGGGCATCCAGAACAAGTACAACCTGCTGCAGATCATCGAAGACGCCAAGGTGCCGATCATCGTGGACGCCGGCGTGGGTACGGCCTCCGATGCGGCCATCGCGATGGAGCTGGGCTGCGATGGCGTGCTGATGAACACCGCAATTGCCGGCGCGCGCCACCCGGTGCTGATGGCCAGCGCGATGCGCAAGGCGGTCGAAGCCGGCCGTGAAGCCTTCCTGGCCGGCCGCATCCCGCGCAAGCGCTATGCCAGCGCCTCTTCCCCCATTGATGGATTGATCGGCTGATGACCGACCCGTTTTCCAGTACCGGCTCCAAGGCCCCGGCCAAGCCGTTCACCGTCCACGAAGGACGCCGCGAGATCCGCAGCTTCGTGCTCCGCCAGGGCCGCTTCACCCCGGCGCAGCAGCGCGCATTCGATGAGCGCTGGCCGCGTTTCGGCCTGGATTTCAGCGGTGAAGTGCGTGATCTTGCCGCAACCTTCGGCCGCGATGCGCACAAGGTGATGGAGATCGGCTTCGGCAATGGCGTGGCGCTGCGCTTCGCTGCCCAGCAGGATCCCAGCCGCGATTACATCGGCATCGAAGTCCACGCTCCCGGTGTGGGCAGGCTGCTGAACGCGCTGGCTGACGACGATGTCGACAACGTGCGGCTGTACCACCACGACGCGGTGGAAGTGCTGGAGAAGGAAATCGCCGACGGTGCGCTGGACGAAGTGCGCATCTATTTCCCGGATCCGTGGCACAAGAAGCGCCACAACAAGCGCCGGCTGCTGCAGCCGGCGTTCGCCGAACTGCTGGTGCGCAAGCTGCGCCCCGGGGGTCGCCTGCACTGCGCCACCGATTGGGAAGACTACGCCGAGCAGATGTGGGACGTGCTCGACGCCACCGCCGGGCTGGTCAACCGGGCCGGTCCGCGCGGGCATGTGCCGCGCCCGGAATGGCGGCCGCAGACCCATTTCGAGACCCGCGGCCAGAAACTCGGCCATGGCGTCTGGGACCTGTTGTACGACCGCACCTGACACCCTGATACCGACCGGATCGCGCCCCCATGGAAACCGCGCTGACGCTGACCACCGATATGAAGCTCGTCCTGGGGCTGGTCGGTTTCACGATGGCGATGTTCCTGTTCGAGCGCATCCGCGCCGACGTGGTCGCGCTGGTGGTGCTGGTGGTGCTGGGCGTCACCGGCCTGATCGCGCCGGAAGAAATCTTTGGTGGGTTCTCCGGTAACGCGGTGATGAGCATCATCGCCACCACCATCCTGGGCGCGGGCCTGGACCGCACCGGCGCACTGAACCGGCTGGCCGCCTGGCTGCTGCGACGCGGCCACGGGGTGGAACAGCGGCTGCTGATCATGACCACGGCGATCGCCGGCTTGAACTCCTCGTTCATGCAGAACCCTTCGGTGATGGCGCTCTATCTGCCGGTGGCCTCGCGGCTGGCCGCGCGCACCGGACTGACCCTGCAGCGCCTGCTGCTGCCGATCGCCGCGGCCATCGTGATGGGCGGTGCGCTGACCATGGTCGGCAACTCGCCGCTGATCCTGCTCAACGATCTGCTGGCTTCGGCCAACAACAACCTGCCTTCGGGCCTGGCCACGATCGAACCGCTGCGGATGTTCGCCCCGCTGCCGATCGGCGTGGCCCTGCTGGTTGCCGCGCTGCTGTACTTCCACTTCTATGGCGACCGCAAGCTGGTGGAAGAGGAAACGCTCGCAAATGACGGGGTGACCCCGGCGCGTACGGAAAGCTACTTCGCCAAGACCTACGGCATCGAAGGCGATGTCTTCGAACTGGTGGTTACGGCCGAAAGCCCGATGGTCGGCATGACCTTGGGCGAGGCCGAAACCCTGCACGATGCGCCGCTGCTGCTGGCGCTCAAGACCGGCAACGACACCCGCCTGGCGCCGCCGGCGGAGATGCGCATCTGGGTGGGCAGCGTGATCGGGGTGATGGGGTCACGCCAGCTGGTCAGCGATTTCGCGCAGAACCAGTTCCTGCGCATGTCCTCGCGGCTGAAGCACCTGGGCGACCTGTTCAACCCCAGCCGTGCCGGTATTTCCGAAGCGGTGGTGCCGCCGACGTCGGATGTGATCGGCAAGAGCGCGGCCGAACTGCGCCTGCGCAAGGAGCGCGGCCTGAGCCTGCTGGCGATCAACCGCGACAAGCAGGTGATCCGCGAGGACGTGCGCGATGTACAGCTGCGCGCCGGTGACATGCTGGTCTTCCACAGCATCTGGACCGACTTGGCACAGGCCGCGCGCGGCCGCGAGTTCGTCATCGTCACCGACTACCCGAAGGGCGAACAGCGCCCGCACAAGTTCAAGATCGCGATGAGCATCTTCGCGCTGACCATCCTGATCGCGCTGACCTCCAAGCTGCCGGTGGCGCTGACCCTGATGACCGGCGTGGCCGGCATGCTGCTGACCGGCGTGCTGCGCATGGACGAGGCCTACGCATCGATCAACTGGAAGACCATCTTCATGATGGCCGGGCTGATTCCGCTCGGCTGGGCGATGGATTCCAGTGGCGCGGCGGCCTGGGTGGCCGGGCACACCATCGACAAACTGCCCGAAGGCATCCCGCTATGGGTGCTGGAAGTGGCGCTGGCGCTGCTGACCACGGCGTTCTCGCTGGTGATCAGCCACGTGGGGGCGACCATCGTGATGGTGCCGATCGCGGTGAACCTGGCGCTGGCCGCCGGCGGCAATCCCACCGCCTTCGCATTGATCGTGGCGCTGTCGGCGTCCAACAACCTGATGACCGCCTCCAATCCGGTGATTTCGATGATCACCGGCCCGGCCAATTACACCCCGCGTGAGCTGTGGCGGGTCGGCGCACCGTTGTCGCTGGTCTATACGATGGTGGTGGTAGCGATGATCAACATCATGTTCTGAGGCAGCGGTGATGACGGCCTGCCCCGGCGGGTGACGACCGTTGGTCGTCACGCGGTTGCTCTGTCCCGCTGCGCTCGCCGAGCATGGCTATGCCGGTCTTCCTGACCGGCACCCTCCGGGCCGTCGCAAGCGACGTTGGCAGCGGCTCCTGCCGCTGCCTGCGGCGCTACCGATGCGTTGCCGGTAGTGACGGCCGCTGGCCGTCAATCCCTGCCGTCATTCCGCCAGGAACACCTGTCCATCGCGCACCTGCAGCGGCACCGCACGCAGCCGGTCACCTTTGCACGGTCCGGCCACGCATTCGCCACTGTCCAATGCAAACGAGGCGCCATGCGCGGCGCAGACCAGATGGCCTTCACGGCTTTTCAGGAACTGCCCCGGCGCCCAATCCAGGCGTCGGCCGGCATGCGGGCAGATGTTGAGGAAGCCGCGCACGCTGTCACCGTCACGATGGATCACCAGCGATTCCGCGTCACCTTCGATCAGCACCTCGGTCTCGGCGAAGCCGCCGTCGGCAACGGTTTCGAGGGCGATCAACGGCTGGTCGGTCATTTCTGACTCTACTTTAGGAAGAACTCCGATTGTCGCACGCCAATGTTTGTGGCTGGATGTCACATGAACGCAAGTCCTTGATCTGCAATGAACCGCCCTGCGAATTAACGATTTTTTCACTCAGTGGAAGAAGCATCCCAACGATACTGGTCGCTCGCTGATTTCAGCCAAGTGAGTTACCGATGATCAACCGCACCTTCCAGTTCGGCCAGTTCCGCACCCTGTTTGCGCCACGCAAGCCGCGTCATCCGTTGGTGCGCGTAGCGGTGGGTCTGCTCGGCGTCGCCATCCTGGGCGTGATGGTGTTCGTTGGTGTGTTCGTGGGTGCGGCGATGATCATGGCCGGCCTGGCCTGGAAGCTGCTGGCACAGCGCAAGACGCCCGCACGGGGGGTTGACGCCAACGTGGTGGAAGGCGAGTACCGCGTAGTGCGCAAGCCGGCGTTGCCAACGCACTGATCCGCTGGGTGGCAGGTGGTGGGTGACGACCGTTGGTCGTCACAGTGTCCAGTGCACACCGCTGCGCTCGCCGAGCATGGCTCGGCGCTACCGGCGCTACACTGCGACGACCTGATTGTTAGGACGTGCGCATGACCGATGTAATTCCTGCCCAGCCCATCCCCCGCATCCCGGTAGTGGGCGGTGGCACCTTCCCGGTGCACCGCATCTATTGCGTGGGCCGCAATTTCGCCGACCACGCCAAGGAAATGGGCGCGGGGGTGCCGGACGCAGCGGCACGCGGCAAGCCGATGTTCTTCAGCAAACCGGCCGATGCCATCGTGGTCGGCCACGATGATGTGATCCCCTACCCGCCTTCCACCCGCGACCTGCACCACGAGGTGGAACTGGTGGTGGCCATCGGCGTGGATGCACCCGAAGGCGTGCTGCCGGTCGAGCAGGCGCTGTCGTTGGTCTACGGCTATGCGGTCGGCCTGGACCTGACCCGCCGCGACCTGCAGGCCGCAGCCAAGCAGAAGGGCCATCCGTGGGATACCGCGAAGGGCTTCGATGCCTCCGCACCGATCAGCGAGATCGTGCACGCCGGTGAAGTGGGAGACCTGGCCGCACTCAACCTGTCACTGGAAATCAATGGCGAAGTGCGCCAGCAATCGCTGCTGGACCAGATGATCTGGACCGTGCCGGAGATCCTGCACGAGCTGTCCCAGCTATGGCAGCTGCGCGCCGGCGATCTGGTGTTCATGGGCACCCCGGCCGGCGTGGCCGCTTTGCAGCCGGGCGACCGTTTCAGTGCACGCCTGGAGAACGTCGGCGAGCGCCACGGCGTCATCGCGGGCTGACGTCAGCTGCGTTAGCCTTCAACGCGAACACCCCACTTTTCAGGAGGCCTCAATGGGATTCATCACTGAGTTCAAGGAATTCGCCACGCGTGGCAACGTCATCGACCTGGCCGTCGGTGTGGTCATCGGCGCTGCCTTCGGCAAGATCGTCACCGCGCTGGTGGAGAAAATCATCATGCCGCCGCTGGGGTGGGTGATCGGCCAAGTGGATTTTTCCGACCTGGTCTGGACACTGGCACCGGCACGCATCGCCGCCGATGGCGCGGAGATCCCTGCCGTAGTGATCGGCTACGGTGATTTCATCAATACCATCATCCAGTTCGTGATCGTGGCCTTCGCGATCTTCCTGGTGATCAAGGGCATCAATCGCCTGTCGAAGAAGAAAGAAGCCGCGCCGAAGGGCCCGAGCGAAGAAGTGCTGTTGCTGCGCGAAATCCGCGACAAGCTGTCCGGCCCGCAGGCCTGAGCGGCTACCGTCTACGACACCGGGGTCAGGTTCCTTTGCGCGGTAGAGGAACCTGACCCCTTTTGCATGTCCCCTTTGCGCCATCTGTCCGGTTCTGCTTATTTCCGATGGACATGACCTAGGGCCCATGACCCCGGCCATGACGCTGCTAAGCTCAGACGCTTATGCCCCCTGCCGGAGTCCTCTGCATGCGCCGCCGCGTTCTTGCCATCGCCTCTTCCCTTGCCCTGCTGGCCTCACCAGCGTTCGCCGCACCGCGCATCACGACCCTGCCCCCGGCGTCGCTGGACACCGCAGCCCAGCTGCGCGAGCAGGCATTGGCGGACGACACCGGCTGGAAGGTGGTGGAATCGCTGACCACTGAGGTCGGCCCCCGCATCGCGGGCAGTGAGGCCGATGCCCGTGCCGTGGCTTGGGCCGAAGCACGCTTCAAGGCATTGGGTTTCGACAAGGTCTGGAAGGAGCCGGTGACCTTCCCCAAGTGGGAGCGCCGTAGCGAACACGCCGCCGTGGTCGGCGCGCATGCCCAGCCGCTGGCGATCACCGCACTGGGCGGCAGCCCGGGCGGTAAGGTGCAGGCCGAAGTGGTGCGCTTTGCCGACCTGGCCGCGCTGCAGGCCGCACCGGCCGGTTCGTTGCAGGGCAAGATCGCCTTCGTCGATTACCAGATGCTGCCGTTCCGCGATGGCCGCGACTATGGGCGCGGCGGCGCGATCCGCAGCAAGGGGCCCTCCGAGGCGATCCGCAAGGGCGCCGTCGGTTTCCTGATGCGTTCGGCCGGCACCGATTCCCACCGCGTCCCACATACCGGTATCACCCGCTATGACGACGGGCTGACTCCGGTGCCGTCGGCCGCCTTGTCCGTGCCCGATGCCGACCAGCTGGCGCGCCTGGTCGCGCGCGGCACCACCACCGTGAGCCTGGCGCTGGATTGCGGGTGGGATGGCACGGCGACGTCCTACAACGTGATCGGCGAGATCACCGGACGCACGCTGCCCAAGGAAGTCGTGGTGATCGGCGGCCACCTGGATTCCTGGGACCTGGGCACCGGCGCCATCGACGATGCGGCCGGCGTGGGCATCACCATGGCGGCGGGGCACCTGATCGGGCAGTTGAAGCAGGCGCCCAAGCGCAGCATCCGGGTGGTCGCCTTCGCCAACGAGGAACAGGGTCTGTACGGCGGCAAGGCCTATGCCGAAGCGCACGCCAAAGACATCGTGCTGCACCAGGTGGCGGCCGAAAGCGACTTCGGCGCCGGCCGTATCTACGCCTTCAATACCGGATCACCGAACCCGGAAGGATCGCGCGAGGCGACCCGCCAGATCGCCGAGGTACTCAAGCCGCTGGGCATCGAGTACGTTGCCGACAAGGGCGGTCCGGGCCCGGACATCGGCCCGCTCGCTGCCAAGGGCGGCGCATGGGCATGGCTGGCGCAGGATGGGACGGATTACTTCAACCTGCATCACACCGCCGACGACACGCTGGACAAGATCGACCCGAAGGCGCTGGCGCAGAACGTAGCTGCCTATACCGTTTTCGCCTACCTGGCCGCCGATGCCGATGGAAGCTTCGGCAGCGAGGCCAAGGCGACCGTGCCCCCGGGCGAATAAGCGACCCGGGCCACGGACCACTGCGCCAGGGCGAACCCGGGCGCACGACGCCTAGCGCATCCCTGCGGTGATGCGCTGCCACAAGCTTGCCCCCTTGATGCCCAACCGATCAGGATCGAATACCGGGTCCATGCCCGCCTTGCGGCTGCTTTCATAGTCGCGCAGTGCCGCCAGTGCCGGCTTGTGCAGCAGCAGGATGGCGATGATGTTGAGCCAGCTCATCATGCCCACGCCGATGTCGCCCAGGGTCCAGGCAAGCGTTGCGCTGTTGATGGCCGAGTAAGCGGCCAGCGCCAGGAACAGCACGCGGAAGGCGTTGACGATCCACCCCGATGGTTTGTCGCGGCACAGGTAACTGACGTTGGTGTCGCCCATGTAGTACAGCGCCAGGATCGTGGTGAAGGCGAAGGGCAGGATAGCCAGCGCCACGAACGACTTGCCGAATCCGGGCAACGCCGATTCCACCGCGTGCTGCACGAATCGCGGCCCCGCTTCCATGCCCGGCAGGTTGTCCAGCACCATGCGCGCCTGGTCTGGCACGCCGTTCACCACCGGATCGTAGACGTTGTACATGCCGGTGGACAGGATCAGGAACGCCGTCGCGCTGCACACCACCATGGTGTCGATGTACACCGAAAACGCCTGTACCAGCCCCTGCTTGACCGGATGGGAGACCTCGGCCGCTGCCGCCGGGTGGGCGCCGCTGCCCATGCCCGCCTCGTTGGACAGTACGCCACGGCGCACGCCCCACTGGATCGCCACGCCGATCATCGCGCCGAAGGTCGCATCCAGGCCGAACGCGCTGCGCATGATCAGCAGGAGCACCTCCGGAATACGCTCGTAGCTCAGCAGCATCACCACCAGCGCTACCAGCAGGTAGGCGGTGGCCATCAGCGGCACGATCCATTGCGTCACCGCGGCGATGCGGCGCACCCCGCCGAAGATGATCAGTGCCAGCAGCAGCACCACGCCCACCGCGCTGGCCTGCGCCGGCAGGTCCCAGGCTTCATGCAATGCGCTGGCGATCGCATTGGACTGGGTACCGGCCAGCATCGCCGAGGCGGCGACGGTGCACAGCGCGAAGATCACAGCGTACCAACGCTGCCCCAGGCCTTTTTCCATGTAGTACGCCGGACCGCCGCGGTACTGGCCGCGTGCGTCGCGTTGCTTGTAGATCTGGGCGAGCGTGGATTCGACGAACGCGCTGGATGCGCCGAAGAATGCCACCACCCACATCCAGAAAATGGCGCCAGGCCCGCCAAAGGCGATGGCCATCGCGACACCGGCGATGTTACCCACCCCGACCCGGCTGGACAGCGAGATGTTCAGCGCCTGGAACGGGGACAGGCCGGATTCCGACGCGCGGTGCTTGAACATCAGCCGCAGCATTTCCGGCAAGGCACGCAGCTGGATGAAGCGCGTGCGAATACTGAAGTACAGGCCGCCCAGCAGGCACAGCGCGACCAGGTACGGACTCCAGACGATAGCGACGACGGCGCCAACGATCGACTCAATGTTCACGACTCAACTCCATGAGGCAGAGGGGGTGATGTCCACACTGCCCAGCGCAGGAAGCGCCAACAATCAGGAAAGCTGTGAAAGTCGCGCCGAAGCAGGGACGCACCCGTGGTGGGCATTGGCGTGATCGAAGCGGCCTGGATCAGTGGGATTCCCTACCCACCAATCAGATATCGAGCAGCATCAGCAGCCGGAATCCTGACCCTCCCGGCCCTTCCCGCACCGCGATGGAACCGCGTTGTCGCAACGCACAGCCTGCTGACGCGCACATTGCGAAACCCATCCTGAATCGACTGGGCCGGATGTTCCCCGCGACAGGCCCTTGAGCCGAGCATCGTCCTGCCAACTGCGGCCCCGCTGCCCGCCTTCCGGCGTAGTCCTGGCGCTTGTCGTTTCCCGCGATGAGGCGTCGGGCGTGATGCAGCAGCGATGCAACCAAGGAGCTGTCCTACGATGAACGCACGTCCCCTGCCCGTGGCCTCCACCGCCCTCCTGGACGTAGAGGCGCTGGAATGCGCAACGCCCAACGCCGCCGCCAACACCGCCGGACACGCGTTCATCCGCGCCTTGCACGTGCCGCTCGAAAACCTCCACATGCAGGAACAGGGGCTTCACCTGCACATGATCCAACTGGACAGTGCCGCGTGGGTGGGGCACGACATCGAACGTTGCGGCGTCGGCGCGGACTCCGCCCAGGCGACCCGTTCGGGCATGTATGCCGCCATCGCGCAGATCATCCATGCCACCCATTGGCAGACCTCGGAACTGCACGCCTGCAGGGTCGCGGACTATCTCCAACTGCCTGATGTTGAAGACGCCCTGAGCGACCTGGTACCGATCCTGGCCGAGCAACCGGAGCGCCGCATGGCCCTCATCGCTTTGCAGGAACTGGGCGGCGAACGCACCTTGCCGGTACCGGTGGTCCTGCTGCATCCGACCTTCCTGTGCGATGCCAGCACGGTCGTACACGCCAGCGCGTTGCACGACGATTTCGACTATCACCTGCTGCGTGCCTACGGCAGCACCCACAGCATCGCCGCCGGGCCCACGCAGGAGGAAGCGCTGCTGCTGGGGATGTTGGCCGCACAGGAGCGGATGGCGGCCGGCCTGTTCGCGGTACAAGGGCTTGCACTGCGCCAGCAACGCTACCTGCTCCAAGTGGACATGGCGACCCTGCCGCCGCCGATCCGAAGCCTGCTGGAGCTGGTCCGGCAACGCGAGGGCCACCCGGTGCACCTGTTCGACATCAGCGGCAGGGGTACGGTTCCGACCTATCTGGCCTGCGCGGAGACCTCGGCGAGGACCGCCTACCGGGTCACCGCAGGGGCAGGGTTCAGCTGCGAACACGCCGCCACGCGCGCGCTTCGTGGTCTGCTCAAAGCGCATGAGTTCACTGCCTGGTCCGGCGCCCGCCACCGTGGTGGCGCCACAGCGCCAGGGCTGCACCACCAGCAGGGACTGCTGGGCATGCAGCAAGGGCAGCAGCGCCCGTTCTGCGTCCAGAACATCCAGGAGATCCTGCGCAGGGGCGGCTTCCAGGAAGTGGCATTCGGCCGCACCAGGATCCCCATCGCGGGGTCGCTGGCAGGGCGGATCCAACACCTGCATGACAATTTCAGTGGTTGCGGCATGACGGTCTGGCTTGCACGTTATCCTTCGCCGCAGAGCGGCAGCGACGTGGCCTGCGTGCAGGTACTGCTGACGCCGTTCGATGCCGGCTTCCTGCTGCTCAACGGCGTGCCGGTGAGCATTTCACTGGCGTCACTGGACGCGGCGGCCAACGACGGCTGACGCGGGCACGCGAAAAAGAGCCCGGCCGTGGAGTCGGCCGGGCTGCCGCAGCGACCCATCCCACGCGACGGGCGGCATCCAGCGGATGCACCGGCCAACAACACCGCATCGGAGAGACAATGCGATGCCGCGCCTATAGCGTGCTATCCGCTTCGGCCGCCGGCCATGGGATGAAAGACAACCGCAGGGTCAGGCAATACGGGAACGCGCCCACTGGGCCAGCAACACGGCCGTTGCCGACGCCACATTGAGGCTTTCCACCGCCCCGCTGCCGGGAATCGAGACCTGCAGGTCACACGCCGCAGCCAAGGCCCGGTCCATGCCTTCAGCTTCGGCGCCCATCACGTAGACCAGTCGCTGCGGCAGGTCAGCGGCGAACACGTTGCTGCCCCCTTCGACCAGGGTGGCCGCGAGGCTGAAGCCGGCCTGGCGCAGCTGCGCCATCGCCTCTGCGGTGGCCGGCAGCTGCACCAGCGACACCGCTTCGGCACCGCCTTCGGCCACGCGCGCGGCAGCGCCGGAAATGCCCAGCGTGCTGCCCTCGGCCAGCAACAGGCCGCCGACACCGAAGTGCGCGGCCGAACGCAGGATCGCGCCCAGGTTGTGCGGATTGCCCACGCCGTCCAGCCACAGCGCCAGCACCGGGCCTTCGGGCAACTGCTGCAGCCACTGCGACAGCTCCAGCACCGGTGCGCGCTGCACATCGGCCACCACGCCTTCATGGTGGGTGGTGCCGGACAGCTTGTTCAGGTCCCCGTCTTCCACCACGCGGTAGCCGATCCGGTTGGCCACGCACCACTTCAGCAGCGGCTGCATGCGCGGGATCAGGCCTTCCAGCAGGTA
The DNA here is from genome assembly GCF_014841975.1 of Stenotrophomonas sp. CFBP 13724. Lineage (NCBI taxonomy): Bacteria > Pseudomonadati > Pseudomonadota > Gammaproteobacteria > Lysobacterales > Lysobacteraceae > Stenotrophomonas > Stenotrophomonas sp. CFBP 13724. The sequence goes on along the minus strand of NZ_JACYUW010000001.1, from coordinate 341,029 downwards.
GATCTTGCGGACCGCCTGCGGGCGCTGGTTGAAGGCAGCCAGCACGGCGTTGACGCCGAACAGGCGCAGTTCGTCACCATTTCCACGTGCCGCCGGCGCTGCCGGCGCATCGGCGCGCGGCAGCGGGGTGGCGCGCGGCGGGCGCGCGGACGGACGACGGTTGTTCCAGGGGTTGTTCACTTACGCTGCTTCCTGTTTCTTCTGCCAGAAATCGGCATTCTTGATGCCCAGTGCGACAGGGTCGAAGGTCGGGTCCAGGCCCAGCTTCTTCTGCCGCTCATAATCACGCAGGGCAATCATCGCAGGCTTCTGCACGATGAGGATGGCCACGATGTTCAGCCAGGCCATCAGGCCCACGCCGATATCGCCCAGCGCCCAGGCCAGCTGTGCGTTGTGCACGGCACCGAAGATCACCATGCCGATGATGCCCAGCCGCAGCACCAGCACCGTCAGCGGACGCTTGGCGTTGTTGTTGAGGTAGGTCAGGTTGGTCTCGGCCATGTAGTAATAGGCCATGATCGTGGTGAAGGCGAAGAAGAAGATCGCCACCGCCACGAAGGCGGCGCCGAACCCGGGGATGACGCTTTCCACGGCGGCCTGCGCGTAGCCGGCGCCTTCGGCGATGCCGGCAAGCCCCTGGAAGATGGGCGCCGCACCGGCTTCCGGCGAATAGACGTTGTAGGTGCCTGCCGCCAGGATCAGGAAGGCCGTCGAGGTGCACACCATCATGGTGTCGAAGTAGACCGCGAAGGCCTGCACGTAGCCCTGCTTGGCGGGATGGGAGACTTCCGAGGCGGCCGCGGCGTGCGGCCCGGTACCCTGGCCGGCTTCATTGGCATAGATGCCGCGCTTGACGCCCCACTCCACCGCCAGGCCCATCATCGCGCCGAACGCAGCATGGGTTCCGAACGCGCTGTCGAAGATGATGCCGAACATTTCCGGCACGCGCTCGGCATTGAGCACCATGATGGTGATGGCCATCAGGATGAAGCCGGCGGCCATGAACGGCACCACGATTTCAGCAAAGCTGGCGATGCGCTTGACGCCGCCGAAGATGACCACGCCCAGCAACAGAGCGACCACCACGCCGATGCCCAGCTTGAGCGCCTGTACCTGCTCCATGCCGAACATCTGGCCGTCCAAGGGGCCGCACAGGGCGCCGCCGCGGCAGGCATTGACGATGCTGTCAGCGATGGCATTGGCCTGCACACCCGGCATCAGGAAGCCGGCGGCGACGATCGTGGCCAGCGCGAAGGCCATCGCATACCACTTCAGGCCCATGGCCTTTTCGATGTAGTACGCCGGGCCACCGCGGTACCGACCTTCAGCGTCCTTGGTCTTGTAGATCTGCGCCAGCGTACATTCGATGTAGGACGTGGACGCGCCGAGGAAGCCCATCACCCACATCCAGAAGATCGCACCGGGACCGCCGAAGGCGATGGCGGTGGCCACGCCGGCGATGTTGCCGATGCCCATCCGGCCGGCCATCGACATGGCCAGTGCCTGGAACGAAGAAACGCCGGCATCGGATTTCTCACCGGCCACGGTAAGCCGGCACATTTCGAAGAAACCGCGGATCTGCATGAAACGGGTCCGGGCGCTGAAATACAGGCCGGCGGCAAGGCACATGAAGATCAGTGCCTTGCTCCAGATGATGCTGTTGATGAAATGTACGGCTGCTTCCACGCGCTCTCTCCAGTCGGCGGAACAAGGGACGTCCCGTCGGCTGAGGGGAACCGGTTGATTCTAGCTGGCGAACGCACGGTAGTGACGGCCGCTGGCCGTCAATGTCGATGAATGACGGCCAGCGCCCGTCACTACCTTCTGACGGCCAGCGGCCGTCACTACCGGCGGTCAGGCGTGGCCGCCCACCGATGGGGTGTCCTTCTCCTGCTTTTCCAGCTCGCGCGCCACCGCTTCAGGCGAACGCGTGAACGGGGCCAGCCTTGCATAGAACGCCGGCACCACGAACAGCGACAGGAACGTGGACAGGGTCACACCGAAGATGATCACCACGCCGATGGTGCCACGGCTGGCCGAACCCGGCCCGCCGGCGACCACCAGCGGGATCGCACCGACCACCGTGGCGATGGAGGTCATCAGGATCGGGCGCAGGCGCACGCGCGCCGATTCGATGATCGCCTCGCGTACCGTGCGTCCCTCATCGCGCAGCTGGTTGGCGAACTCCACGATCAGGATGCCGTTCTTGGCCGCCAGGCCCACCAGCATCACGATGCCGATCTGGCTGAACAGGTTCACCGTGCCACCGCTCACCCACAACCCCACCAGCGCACCGAGCACGCCCAGCGGCACGGTCAGCATGATGGTCAGCGGATGGATGAAGCTTTCAAACTGCGCGGCCAGCACCAGGTAGACCACCAGCAGGGCCATCGCGAAGGTCAGCAGCACCGCCCCACCGGAACTCTGGTACTCGCGCGATTCGCCCTTCCAGCTGATCTGCGCATGCTGCGGCAGCTCCTCACGGGTGACCCCCTGGGCCCAGGCGATGGCTTCGCCGAGCGGATAGCCCGGCGCAAGGCCAGCGCTGATGGTGATCGAGCGCAGGCGGTTGAACCGGTTCAGCGAACCCGCTTCAGCGACTTCGCTCAGGGTGACCAGATTGGACAGCGGGACCAGCTCACCGGAGCTGGAGCGCACCCGGATGGCGGCCAGGTCGGCCGGGGTGGCGCGCCCATCGCGGCCGGCCTGCACCAGCACGTCGTACTCTTCGCCGTTGTCGACGAAGGTGGTGACCCGGCGCGATCCCATCATGGTTTCCAGCGCCGAACCGACCGCCGTCACCGGTACGCCCAGGTCGGCCGCACGCTGGCGGTCGATGTTCACCCGCATCTGCGGGCGGGTTTCCTTGTAGTCCGAATCCACGCCGACCAGCCCGGGGTTGTCCGCCATGCGCAGCAGGACGCGGTCGCGCCACTGGGCGATCTCAGCATACTCCGGCCCGCCCAGTACGATCTGGAACGGCTGCCCGCCGCTGCGCACCAGGCCACCACCGACCTGCGTGCGCACGCGCACGCCACGCACGGCATCGAGGTCCTTCTGCAGTGCATCGGCCACTTCCGGGGTGGAGGTGGAGCGTTCGCGCCATGGCTGCAGGAACACGCTGATGCGGCCGGTGTGCATTTCCTCGCTGGACCCCCAGCCGCCCGGCACGCGTGGATTGGCGCGCACGATCGGGCGGTCTTCGCCCACATGCTTGGCAACGATCGCCTCCACTTCCTGCACCTGGCCGACCGTGTAGTCGAAGCCTGCGCCTTCAGGGCCATCGATCATGATCTGGAACGAGCCGCGGTCTTCGGCCGGCGCCAATTCGGACGGCAGGTGCTTGATCAGCAACCAGCTGGCAAACAGCGTGGCCACCATCACCAGCAGGTAGATCCAGGTACGGTCCACGTGGCGGTCCAGCACGCGGCCGTAGCCGCCGGCGAGTTTTTCCAGGTTGCGGTTGATCACCCCGTACAGGCCACGCGGGGCCTGGCCGGTGTGCGGCTTGAGCAGCTTGGAGGCCATCATCGGGGTCAGCGTCAGCGCCACGAACGCGGACAATGCCACGGCGGCCGCCAGCGCAACCGCCAGTTCGCGGAACAGTCGCCCGGTGTTGCCTTCCAGGAAGCCGACCGGCAGGAACACTGCCACCAGCACGGCGGTGGTGGCGATCACCGCGAAGGCCACCTGCGCGGTGCCGCGCTTGGACGCCACCAGCGGCGGTTCGCCCAGGTCGATGCGGCGCTGCACGTTTTCCACCACCACGATGGCATCGTCCACCACCAGCCCGATGCACAGCACCAGTGCCAGCAGGGTCAGCAGGTTGATCGAGAAATCGAAGGCGTACAGCGCGATGAAGGCCGCCACCAGGCACACCGGCACGGTGACCGCCGGAATCAGCGCGGCGCGGAAACTGCCCAGGAACAGCCAGATCACCACCAGCACCAACAGCATGGCTTCCACCAGCGTGGCGTAGACGCGGTCCACCGCCGCTTCGATGAAGGTGGTGTTGTCGAATGTCACCGCGATCTGCGTGCCCTGCGGCAGCGTTTCGGCAATACGGTCGGCCTGCGCGCGGGCCAGGCGGGTCACGTCCAGCGCGTTGGCGGTGGAGGTCTTGACGATGCCCAAGCCCACGCCGGGTTCGCCGTTGCTGCGGTAATAGGCACGGCGTTCTGCCGAAGCCAGCTCGATCTTGGCCACGTCGCCCATGCGCACCACGTAGCCATCGCTGCCCTTGCCCAGCGGGATGGTCGCGAAATCTTCCGGCTTCACGTAGTTGCGCTCCACGCGCAGGGTGAAGTCGCGGTCGGCCGACTCGATGCGGCCGGCCGGCAGTTCCACGTTTTCGTTGCGCAGCGCGGTTTCGACATCGCCGGTGGTCAGCCCACGTGCCGCCAGCTGGTCGCGGTCCAGCCAGATCCGCATCGCATAGCGCTGGCGGCCGCCGATGCGCACCTGCGATACACCGTCCAGGCTGGCGAAGCGGTCCACCACATAGCGTTCGGCGTAATCGCTCAAGGCCAGCGTGTCCATGGCGGAGGAGGACAGGTTGAACCAGATGATGGCCTCGTCATCGCTGTTGGCTTTTTCGATCTCCGGCGCGCGTGCCTCGTCGGGCATGCGGTCAGCCACGCCGCTGACCGCGTCGCGCACATCGTTGGCAGCCGCTTCGATATCGCGGTTGCTGGTGAACTCCAGGCTGATCTGCGCGCGGCCGTTGGTGCTGCGTGCGTTGATCATGTCGATGCCTTCGATGCCCGACAGGGAATCTTCCAGCACCTGGGTGACCCGGCTTTCGATCACCGCCGCCGATGCGCCGGGATAGTCCACCGATACCGACACCACCGGTGGATCGATGGCCGGCAGTTCGCGCAGCGTCAGCCGGGTGAACGACATGATGCCGAGCACGATCAGCAGCAGGCTCATCACCACGGCGAAGACCGGCCGCTGGATGGAAATGTTGGAGAGCTTCATCCGCCGTTACCGGCCGGTGCGACGGGCGCGTCCGAGGCCGGCGCTGCCGGCGGTGGCGGCAGTTTTTCCGGCGCCGGTGCATCCACTGGCGGTACCGGCCGCGCATCGACCTTCAGGCCCGCACGCAGCTTGCCGGTGCCGTCCACGATGATGCGCTCCCCGGCGTTGATGCCCTGCTTGAGTTCCACCACCCCGGCGCGGCGCGATCCGATCACCACGTCGGCGCGCTCCACCGTGCTGTCTGCCTTCAGCCGGTAGACATAAGAGTCCCTGCCCACCTGCACTACGGCGATCTCCGGCACCACCAGCGCCTGCCGCTCCGGGCGGTAGATGCGCACGTCCAGCAGCATGCCCGGACGCAGTGCGTGGTCGCCGTTGGCGAAGTCGGCGCGCACGGTGACCGCACGGGTGGACGGGTCGACGCGGGCATCGATGGTGGTTACTTCGCCTTCGAAGGTACGCCCCGGCCAGGCCACGCTGGTGGCTTCGACCTTGTTGCCGTTGGCCAGCGAAGACAGCTCCGCTTCCGGCACCTGGAAGTCCACGTGCATGCGCTGGATGTCGTCCAGCGTGGCGATCGCGGTGGTTGGGGTCACCAGCGATCCCGGGCTGACCTGGCGGATGCCCAGCACACCGGCAAACGGTGCCCGCACGCTGCGATCGCCGATCTCGGCCTGCATTTCCGCCACCCGCGCTTCGGCGGTATCGCGGATCGCCTTCTGGGTATCCAGGGTGGAACTGGCCACCAGCTGCTGCTGGGCCAGTTCACGCTGGCGCTTGTACAGCTGGTCGGCTTCGGCGAAGGTCGCCTGGGCCTGGGTCAGCGCTGCCTGCTGGGCGAGGCCGCGCAGGGTGACCAGCGGGGTGCCGGCAGCCACCTGCTGGCCACTTTCGAAGTGCACCTGCTCGATGATCTCGCTGACCTTGGCGGTGATGGTCACCGATTCACGTGCCTTGGCCGTGCCCAATGCCTGCAACGTATCGCTCCACGCGGCCGATTCCACGACCTGCGCGGTGACCGGCACATCGGCGCCCTGGCGGCGCGCCGCCTGCGGTTCGCCCTTGCAGCCGGCCAGCAACACCAGGGCCAGGCCAACGGCCGTGCCCATTGCGATACGTCCCACCATGAATAGTCCCGTCCTCTGCATGACCGGCGAGTGTAGGGGGCGCCATGCGAAGACCGTATGTGCCAAGCGTTTACTACCGCGGGACAGTCCGGCGATAGCGGCCGGAACCCTTTCCGTGCAAGGGCTTGCGCCGGGGTGTCATCGTGTATCGGGATGTGTCGGCGTCGACGGTCGCGACAGAGCGCGGCAGCGCCGACCCGCCTTCCCGGTAGCGCCGACCCATGGTCGGCGAGCGGAGCGGCGCCTTCGACCGCTCAGGACGTAATGGTCTGGGTCAACGATTCCCACGTAGGCGGCAGCGGCCAGTCCGCGGCCTGGTTGCCATCCAGTACCCGGCGCAGGTCGCGCGGGTCGATCTGCGGGGCGAGCACGTGCACCAGTTCCAGCGCGTAGTCGCGCAGGACGCGGTCACGCGGCAGCACCGCCCAGGCGATGCATTCGGCGATCGGCGCCGGCGCCACCCAGGCGCGCAGGTCGTGGTCGGCGGCACTGACCGCCATTTCAGCCAGCAGGCCCACGCCCACCCCGCTGCGCACGTAGGTCTTGATCAGGTCGGCATCCAGCGCGGTCAGCGCGATGTCCGGCTCCAGCCCGGATCCGGCGAAGGCCCGCTGCAGCGAAGACGCCGCACGCGTGGACGATTCGTAGCTGATCAACGGATGGGCGGCCAGCGCGGCCAGGTCCGGGGCGCGGCCGGCGCGGTCCAGCGGGTGACCCTTGGGTACCAGCACCAGACGGCGCCAGCGGTACAGCGGCACCGCGATCCCGGCACTCGGTTCGCCACCGGCAGTACTGATGATGGCAATGTCCGCATCGCCCTGGCTGAGCAGGTCCAGCGCGTCGCTTTCAGCGGCCTGCTGCAGGTGCACGCTCACCTGCGGATAGGCCTGCTTGATCCGTGCCACCGCCGGCGGCAGCACGAATCGTGCCTGCGTGTGGGTCGTGGTCAGCACCAGCTGGCCCTGGCTCTCGCGCCGCTGGTTGGCGGCGTAAGTGCGGATGTTGTTGGCTTCGGCGAGCACCGCGCGGGAGCGGCTGATCACTTCCACCCCGGCCGGAGTGACTGATTCCAGGCTGCGGCCGCGCCGCACGAACAGCAGGAAGCCCAGTTCATCCTCCAGCTGCTTGAGCTGCTTGGACAGTCCGGGTTGGGTGGCATGCACGCGCGAGGCGGCGAGCGTGATGTTCAGCTCGGCGTCGGCGATGGCGACCAGATAGCGGAGCTGGGTCAGCGTCATGGCAGGCGGCTCGGTAGGGAAAACCACTGTAGGTCAATTGCCCTCACCAACATATAACCAAACGTTGTTTATGAAAGGTATCTGGTTATTTCCTGCCGTCATATGGCAGCGCTACGGTCAGCCGGCCAAGGCGGTTACCAGCAGCGGCCGCCTTCCCTCTTGCCGCCGCGTCTGGCGCGGCCCTTCCCGGAGTGCCCTCATGGCCCTGTACGAGTCCATCCTCGATACCATCGGCAACACCCCCATCGTCAAGCTGCACCGGCTGGCACCGGCGCACGTCACCCTGTACGCCAAGGTCGAAGCGTTCAATCCGGGCGGGTCGGTCAAGGACCGGCTGGCGCTGGCGATCGTGCTCGACGCCGAACAGCGCGGCCTGCTCAAGCCGGGCGACACGATCATCGAGGCCACCTCCGGGAACACCGGCGTGGCGCTGGCGATGGTGGCCGCCGCCCGCGGTTACAAGTTCGTCGCCACCATGGTGGAAACCTTCTCCATCGAGCGCCGCAAACTGATGCGCGCGTATGGCGCCAAGGTGATCCTGACCCCGGCCGCCGAGCGCGGCAGCGGTATGGTACGCCGGGCCGCCGAGCTGGCCCAGGAGCACGGTTGGTTCCTGGCCAGCCAGTTCGCCAACCCGGCCAACCCGGCCTATCACCGCAACACCACCGCGCCGGAGATCCTGCGCGACTTCGCCGGCAAGCGGCTGGATTACTTCGTCAGCGGCTGGGGCACCGGCGGCACCCTGACCGGCGTGGGCGAGGTGCTGAAGGTAGCCCGCCCGGAGACCCGTATCATCGCCACCGAACCGGCCGGCGCGGCGCTGTTGAAGGGCGATGACTGGAAGCCGCACAAGATCCAGGGCTGGACCCCGGACTTCGTGCCGGACGTGCTCAACCGCAACGTGGTGGACGAACTGGTGACCGTGGAAGATGACCGCGCGATCAGCACCGCCCGCCGGCTGGCCGCCGAAGAAGGCCTGTTTGTCGGCATTTCCGCCGGTGCCACGCTCGCCAGCGCACTGGATGTCGCTGAACGCGCCGAGCCGGGCTCGGTGATCCTGGCGATGCTGCCCGACACCGGCGAGCGCTACTTCTCCACCCCGCTGTTCGCCGATGTGAACGAAGGCTCCGACGACGACTGGCTGGCCGGCCTGCCGTAAGCGCCCCCTGCCCTTCCGGGCGGCGTGTTGTTTTCCTGTTCGCAGCGTGTGAGACGGTCATGACGCAGCCTGCATGTCGCCCCGGTTACGGTGGCACATGCAACGCGGGACGTTGCGCCGTTTCAACGACAGCCAGGAGAAGGACGCATGAAGATCGAAGTTTGGCAGGGTGACATCACGACCCTGGCGGTGGATGCGATCGTCAATGCGGCCAACGAATCCCTGCTCGGTGGCGGCGGCGTGGACGGTGCCATCCACCGGGCAGCAGGTCCTGGGCTGCTGCAGTCATGCGAGCAGTTGCCGCAGCTGCGCCCCGGCGTGCGCTGCCCGACCGGCGAAGTGGTGGCCACCGACGCGCATGCGCTGCCCGCCCGCTTCGTGCTGCACACGGTGGGCCCGGTCTGGCATGACGGTCAGCGCGATGAAAGCGCGCTGCTGGCCAATTGCTACTGGAAATCGCTGCAACTGGCCGAGAAACTCGGCGCGCGCTCGATCGCCTTCCCGGCGATCAGCTGTGGCGTCTACGGTTATCCGCTGTACCGTGCGGCCGAGATCGCGGCCACGGAGACGTTGGCCTGGCAGCGCAGCCATCGTGAGCCGCGGCGGATCATCTTGGTGGCCTATAACACCGCCACGTTCAAGGCCTACCAGCAGGCGCTTTCGGCCGCCGGGCAGACCCTGGAAGACGAGAGCGAGGCAGCGCGCAGCAGTGATCGCGCCATTGCGGCGCAGTCGTTGATGCCCGCTTACTGAAAGCGGTGACGACCCTTGGGTCGTCACCGTTGCAGCATTATCAGTTGGCGTCCACGTCGGCCGGCACCGCAACCGCTACGTCGCTGTCCGCCGATGCGGCATCACGCACCGAAAGCGATTCGCCGCTCCCCGCGCTCACCCGCACCTGCACCACGGCCTGGCTCTCTTCCAGGCTGGCAACCAGCAACTGGTAACGACCCGCCGGCAGGTTCGCCTGCAGGCGTGCGTTGGTGCCATTGCCGCCGTCGTCGTCTTCCAGGTTGATGGTGCCGCCGGTCAGCCGCAGGGTGGTGTCGACCTGGTCGGACAGCGCATCGATGCGCACCGAGCCGGCCTGCGGCACGTTCAGCACGAAACGGCGCTCGCCGTCCTCCCGCGACAGCAGCGCCTGCACATTGGCGCCGACAGCGAGGGTGGTGCCATCGGCGGACACCACGTCCGCGGCCAGCGCGGTGTTCTTCACGTCCAGGCGGAACTGGCCACTGCCTTCGTCATCCAGCGCGCGCACGCCCAGCTTGTAGGTGCCGCTGTCCAGCATCAGGGTCAGGCGCGAGTTGGTGGAACTGCCACCGTCATCGTCTTCCTCTTCCACATTGGCGCCCTTCAGGTCGAGCACGGTGTCGAACGCATTGGAGGTCAGGTTGATCTGGTACAGGCCGGGCTTGTCGACCTGCAGGGTGTATTCCTGGCGCTGGTCGGCCAGCAGGTCGACGATCTGCCCCCCATTGGCCAGCGGCTTGCCGTCATAGGGCACCACCTCGGTGGCCTGCAGGCGATACGGACCGTAAGCATCGGCGTCGTCGCCATTGACCGCGATGCGGTAACGGCCGGCGCCGTCGGCACGGAAGGTCACTTCCAGGCCACTGTCTTCAGAGCGCTCGCCACGGGTCACCAGGGTGCCGTCGTCGCGGAATACCGATATCGCGCCGGACAGCGAACCGACCAGCTTCAGCGACACCGCCTGCTTGTCCTTCAGTTGCATCGAATAGAGCTGGTAGCGGCTGCCGTCGCTGAAGCTCAGCGGGCTGGAGGTGGTGATCTCGCCGGCCACCGCCTTGTCGAAGTCCAGCGAAGCGGCCTTGCCGCCGTCGGCGGCGCCCGCCTTCTGGCCACAGCCGCCGATGGCCAGCGCCAGCGCGGCGGCCAGTAGTGTCGTTGCAGTACGCATGGTGTTTCTCCTTGGCCCATCATTCAGAGGCCGCGAAGTGGCCATGCCCCGGGCAGGCGACACGATAGCGGAAAAAAAAAACGCCGGCACGTGCCGGCGTTCTTTCATCGGCGGGGCAGCCGGATCAGCCGTTCCACTTGCCCAGTGCAGCCTGGCCATTTTCCTTGGCGCGCTCGTACACGGTCTTCTGCGCGGCGGCGTAGTTGCCCTTGGTGTCCTTGCCCCACAGCGCCAGTGCGGCCTGCTGCATGGCACGACCGTAGGAGAAGGTCAGCGGCCACGGCAGGTTGCCCATCTGGTTCATCGCGTTGAGGTGTTCGGTGGACTGCTCGTCGCTCTGGCCGCCGGACAGGAACACCACGCCCGGCAGGATCGCCGGCACGGTGCTCTTCAGGCACATCACGGTCGATTCGGCCACTTCTTCGGCATCGGCCTGCTCTTCGCAGTCCTTGCCGGAGATGACCATCGAGGCCTTCAGGATGGTGCCTTCCAGCAGTACGTTCTGCTGGTACAGCGCGTCGAACAGCGAGCGCAGGGTGGCTTCGGTGACTTCGTAGCAGGTTTCGATGTCATGGTCGCCGTCCATGATCACTTCCGGCTCGACCATCGGCACCAGGCCGCATTCCTGGCACAGGGCGGCATAACGGGCCAGCGCATGCGCGTTGGACTCGATGCAGGTACCCGACGGGATGCTTTCACCGATGTTGATGACCGCACGCCACTTGGCGAAGCGCGCACCCAGCTTGTAGTACTCCTGCAGGCGCTCACGCAGGCCGTCCAGGCCTTCGGTGACCAGCTCGCCCGGGCAGCCGGCCAGCGGGTGCGCACCCTTGTCGACCTTGATGCCGGGGATCATGCCGTTGTCGGTCATGTACTTGGCGAACGGCACACCGTCCTTGGTCGACTGACGGATGGTCTCGTCGAACAGGATCGCGCCGGAGATGTGCTCGTTGAGCTTCGGCGTGGTCAGCAGCAGTTCGCGGTAGGCGCGACGGTTTTCTTCGGTGTTCTCAACGCCGACGCTGGCAAAGCGCTTGGCGATGGTGCCGGTGGATTCGTCGATCGCGATGATGCCCTTGCCCGGGGCGACCATGGCCTGGGCGGTTTCAGCCAGCTGTTCGATGCTCATGTACTTCCTGTGGCGGGTGCGGGAAAAACCTGATTATAGCCCCCGCCTCCCGTGAACTGTCCGTCCACGGGATCTGGAATCGCTTTCATGCCGTGTAACCGTGACGGCGCTGCGATTGCGCCGCGCCGTCCGGGCTTGCTTACAGCTCGCCCAGTCCGCTGGCGCTGCCGTTCGCACCCACTTCCAGCAGGCGCAGGGTGTTGGTAGCGCCATGGGTTTCCATGTGTTCGCCACTGGTGAACACCACGCGGTCGCCGGCGGCCAGCAGCCCGGCTTCGGCCAGCAGGCGGATGCTGCCACGCGCGGCTTCACGCGGGGTCAGGCCACGGCTGTCGAAATTGATCGGGAACACATCGCGCATCAGCGCCATCTGGCGACGGGCGCCGTCGTGGCGGGTCACCGCGAACACCGGCGCGGAGGCGCGGAAACGCGACAGGTAGCGGGCGGTGCCGCCGGATTCGGTCATCGCCACGATCGCGCGCACGCCCACGTGCTGGGACAGGAACATGGTGGCCATGGCGATGGCCTGGTCGGCACGTTCCAGGTTGCGCGGCGAGGCGCCGAAGTCGGTTTCGGTCTGGAACTGGCGCTCGGCGCCCAGGCAGATGCGCGCCATCGCTTCCACCGCCTTGACCGGGTAGGCGCCAGCAGCGGTTTCCGCCGACAGCATCACCGCATCGGTACCGTCGATGACCGAGTTGGCCACGTCCAGGACCTCGGCGCGGGTCGGGATCGGGCTTTCGACCATCGACTGCAGCATCTGCGTGGCGGTGATCACCACCTTGTTCTGCGCCAGCGAGGCCTTGATGATCTTCTTCTGCAGGCCCGGCAGTTCGGCATCGCCGATTTCCACGCCCAGGTCGCCGCGCGCCACCATCACCACATCGCTGGCGTCGACGATTTCTTCCAGGTTCTCGATGGCTTCGGTGCGCTCGATCTTGGACACCAGCGCGGCATAGCAGCCGTGCGATTCGGCGATCTCGCGGGCATCGTTCATGTCCTGCGCGTTGCGGCAGAACGACACGGCGATGAAGTCCACGCCGATCTTGGCAACGATGCCGATCAGCTCTTTGTCACGCTCGGTCAGCGCGCCCAGCGACAGGCCACCGCCCTGCTTGTTCAGGCCCTTGCGGTCGGACAGCACGCCGTCGTTGAGCACGGTGTTGATGATGCGCTCGCCCTGCACTTCCACCACCTGCAGCTGCATCAGGCCGTCATCCAGCAACAGCACATCGCCCGGGCCGACGTCCTGCGGCAGGCCGAGGTAGCTCACGCCGACCTGGGTGGTGTCACCCGGCGGCACGTTGGTGGCGGCCACGAGGTCGAAGCGGTCGCCGGCCTTGAGCTGGATCTTGCCTTCGGCGAAGCGCTCGATGCGGATCTTCGGGCCCGGCAGGTCGGCCAGGATGCCCACTTCCACGCCCACGCGGGCAGCGGCGGCACGCACGTCGGCGGCGCGCTTGGCCTGCCCGGACGGGTCACCATGGCTGAAGTTCAGGCGCACCACGTTGACGCCAGCGCGGAACAGCTCCTCGAGGATGCCGGGCGGATCGGTGGCCGGGCCGAGGGTGGCTAGGATCTTGGTGCGACGCTGACGCTCGAACATGGTTTAGGGGCTCCCGTTAAAGCAGGGAAATTAGCACATCCTTCACGGCCCATGTATGCGGTTACATCCTTACGGGGTCTGGTTCTGCGCGATGTCTGCAAGACAATACGGGGCAGCATGGAAGACCGACGTCAACACTACCCAGCTTACCCCGGCATCAGCCGATCAGCGTCAGCAACTCCGTCGGCGAGGCCGCCAGCGCATCGGCGCCGGCCTCGCGCAGCTCTTCGGCACCGCCGAAACCCCACAGCACGCCGATGTTGCGCAGGCCGTGGTGGCGCGCGCCTTCGATGTCCATGCGGCGGTCACCGATCATCCAGCACTGGCCTGGTTGCAGCGACAGCCGGGACAACGCTTCGGCCACCAACTGCGGTTTGCTGCTGCGGCTGCCATCGGCGGTGGCCCCGATGACCTCGTCGAAACACGCACCGAAGGGCAGGTGCTCGATGATGCGACGTGCGTGGCCTTCATTCTTCGCGGTGACCACGGCCAAGCGATGGCCGCGCGCCTGCAGCGCACGCACCACCTGTTCGATATCGTCGAACACCGCGTGCTCCTGCCAGCCTTCGGTCTCGAAACGTTCGCAGTAGTACGCCACGGCCTGTTCCACCTTGGCCGCATCGTTGAACAGCGGACCGAAGCTGGTGCGCAGCGAGGGGCCGATCCAGCCGCGCAGCGCCTCCACCGGAGGCGCCGGATGCTGCATCCGCTCGAACGCATGGGTGATGCAGCGGGTGATGCCGATCTGGGAATCGATCAGCGTGCCGTCCAGATCGAAGAACAGCGTGTCACGCACCTCGACAGCGTCACGACCAACGGCCGTCACGCACTGATCATGCGCCATTACGCGCCCCGCGCTTCGAGGGCCTCCACGGCCGGCAGGGTCTTGCCTTCCAGGAACTCCAGGAACGCACCGCCACCGGTGGAGATGTAGCTGACGTCGCCGGCGATATCGAACTTGTCGACCGCAGCCAGCGTGTCGCCACCACCGGCAATGGAGAACGCCCGGGAGCTGGCGATGGCGCGCGCCAGCGCTTCGGTGCCCTTGCTGAAGGATTCGAACTCGAACACGCCGACCGGGCCATTCCACACCACCGTGCCGGCCTTGCCGATCAGCTCGGCGTACTGCGCCGCGGTCTGCGGTCCAATGTCCAGGATCAGGTCGTCCTCGGCCACCGCATCGACGGCCTTCACCGTCGCCTCTGCATCGGGCAGGAACTGCTTGGCCACCACCACGTCGACCGGCAGTGGGATGTCCGCGCCGCGCGCCTTGGCGTCGGCAACGATCTTCTTCGCGGTATCCAGCAGGTCCGGTTCGTACAGCGACTTGCCGACCGGGTATCCGGCCGCAGCGATGAAGGTATTGGCGATGCCGCCGCCGACGATCAGCTGGTCGACCTTGCCGACCAGGCTGGCCAGCAGTTCCAGCTTGGTACTGACCTTGCTGCCGGCCACGATCGCCAGCAACGGTTTGGCCGGTTCCTTCAGCGCCTTGGCCAGCGCATCCAGTTCGGCCATCAGCAACGGGCCACCGGCCGCCACCGGCGCGAAACGGATCACGCCGTGGGTCGATGCCTGGGCGCGGTGCGCGGTACCGAAGGCATCCATCACGAACACATCGCACAGCGCCGCATACTGGCGGGCCAGCGCTTCATCGTCCTTGCCCTCGCCTACGTTCATGCGGCAGTTTTCCAGCAGCACGATCTGGCCCGGCTGCACGTCCACGCCGCCGACCCAGTCGCGCAGCAGCGGCACGTCGCGGCCGAGCAGTTCGGACAGGCGGCGGGCAACGGGCTGCAGCGAATTTTCCTCGCTCCACTGGCCTTCCTTCGGGCGCCCCAGGTGCGATGTCACCATCACCGCCGCGCCCTGCTCCAACGCCTGCTTCAGCGTGGGCAGCGAGGCGGTGATGCGCTGTTCGGAGCTGATCTGGCCGTTCTCGATCGGCACGTTCAGGTCCTGCCGGATCAACACGCGCTTGCCGGAGAGGTCGAGGTCGGTCATGCGGACGATGGACATGGGCATTCCTGTTCTGGGGAAGAAGCGCGCCGTGCGGCGCAGCCCACTATTGTCCCGGCTGCGCAGGCGCATCGCAAACCCCAGGTAGTGACGGCCGCTGGCCGTCAACCAGGGCATCGGTAGTGACGGCCGCTGGCCGTCAACCAGGCCATGACGGCCAGAGGCCGTCATTACCGGGCCGTCATTCCCTGTCAGCGACCGGCTTCTGCCGCAGCACGCTCAGCGCCAGCCAGCCCACCACCAGGACGCCCAGCACCAGCAGCGCCCACAGCAGCCAGCGCTTCCAGTCGCGCGGCGCCTGCAGTGCAGCCTCACCGGCCAACAGCTCCGGGCCGCCTTCAAAACGTGCCAGCGTTGGCTGCCACGCCGGTCCATTGCGCTGCCGCAGATCCTCGATCAGCACGCCCACCGGCGCCTCCTGCCGCACCGCCGTCGCGCTGCCCACGGCCAGCGCATAAGGCGCCGCGCCCTGGCTCAGGAACACCAGCACTTCGGGCTGGTAACCCACGCGCAGGGTGGGCACGGCGGGGGTCGTGGCCGGATCGGCCACCAGTTTCCAATAACGATCCCGGGTCACCCCGGACAACAATTGCGGCGCGGACTGCTGGCGACTGCCGCCGCCGGCCTCCAGTTGGTAGGCCACCCATGGCGCGGTGCGGCGCTGCCAGTCGGCCGCCGGATCATCGCGACTGAAGGCCGTCCACTGCACCAGGCTGTTGTCGCGGGTGGCTACATCCAGGCGGCTCACCGGGTAGCGGCCATCCAGAGTGAATTCGAAGCTGCCGCTGCCCTGCTTCACCGGCTGCAGCGCGACCCACTCCCACGGAATCGTCGCCGCGGCCGGCGGCAGTTCCGCCAGCACGCCACGCAGCATGGGCAAAGGCTGGCCCTGGTTGGGCAGCACGCGCAGGTAGCGCACGCTGCGGTCCACGCCGATCCGGCGCTGCAAAAGGCGCTTGCCCGCGCGCTGCAGGTCCACCAGCGGCACCTGCGCATCGATCTGCTGCCAGTTGCGCAGGTCATCGCTGGCATCGACCTGCACGGTGGCCTGCAGCGGTTGTGCCTGTGGTTCCCAGTCCAGCATCACGGCGGCAAGCGGTTGCTGTCCCAGCACGCTGGCATCGATCAACCAGCCCGCCGACTGCGCCGCTCCCGCCGATGCGCCGAGCCGTGCTTCAACCCGGCGCACGCGGCCGTCACTGTCGCGCTCGGTCAGCAGCTGCAGGTCGTTGCGGCTGCGGACATCCAGTGGCGGCAGTACGAACCAGGGCAGCTCACGCTGCACCGGCGGTTGCGCCAGCGGCTGGTCCGGCGCCAGCAGGGCCGAAGGCAGCGCCTGTCCGGCGGCGTTGTAGACCTGCACGTCGGCCAGTTGCGGTGACCACGCACGGCGGTAGATCTGCGGCTCCAGGGTGATCCGGTAGGCCCCGGACTGCGCGCTGGAAAGACTCAGTGGCCACTGCTCGACGTACTGCTGCCGATGTTCCTGCGCGGCCACGGCAGTGGGGACCACCAGCAGGGCCAGCATCAGCCCCATCCACGATTTCATGCTTGGTTCTCCACGGTCTGCGGCTGGCGCGGCGGCGCCGGCGCGAAGTATCCCACCACGGTACACAACAACCCGTAGGCGATGAACGAGGCGATGCCGAGCAGGTTGCCCAGGTGCTGGCGGTCGACCAGGATCAGCTTGGCCAGTACCACCGCCATCAGCACCGCACCGACTGTCCACAACACGCGCTGGCCGCGCCGCGAGCCCCATACCCAGGCGACCACGCCGAGTACGCTCCAGACCACGGTAAGGCTGGTCTGGGCCAGGCTGGAGCCCAGCAGCGCATCGTTCCAGCGCACCCCGCCCCAATGATGCACGGCGTGCAGGGTCAGGCTGGTTACTGCGATGAAAGCAGCGATCGACAGCAGCGGCACGCGGATCCGCTGCAGCGCGGCAGGCGCCTGGCCGATATACAGCCAGCGCGCGGCCAGCAGCAGGATCGCCCACTGGACCAGTTCGGCAGGATTGACCAGCGGCAGCCACGGTAGCGGATCGGAGCGGCCCGGCGTGCCGTGCAGGTACAGCCAGACGCAGCCCAGCAGGCCGAACAACACGCTCTGCAGCACCGGCCGGGCAGGATCGAACGCCGCGCCGAGCGGCAGGCTGATCCAGCGCCAGCGATGCAGCGTGGCCACCACCAGCGCGATCCACGGCAGCAGCACCACCACCACCTGCCATCCGCCAGCCATGCCGAAGCGGCTGGCCACCTGCTGCAGTGCCAGCGACAGCACGCAGGGCCACAGCAGCCACCACAGGAACTGCGCGACGACGGCCACGCGGCCCGCGCCCTGGCGCAGCGCATGCAGCGAACGCGTACCGAGCACGGCCATCAGCGCCCACGCCAGGCCGCCATAGCCGGCCAACGGCTGCTCGTGCGTGCCCACCTGGGCGATCAGCAGCGGGAAGGCGAAGGCGAGCATGGCCAGCGTGGTCAGCCCGAGCACGCGTGCGGGCTGGCGACGATACGCCTCGGCAGCCAGCCAACCGGTCACCGCGGCGATGATCAACAACGCATCCGGCTGGTGACGGTCGGGCACGAAACGGAAGCACTCGGCGACGAGCCCCGCCAGCCACCACATCAGGCCCCACAGGTAGTACACCAGTGCGATGCTGCTGCGGGCATGCTGGCGGCAGCTCCACGCCGATGCGAAGCCGGCCAGCGCCAGCAGCAGTACGCCGATCGCGGTGGGATTGAGGAACATGCGCGCGTCGCTGTCCCAATGGTCCGCACCGGCGACGAAGGCGAAAGCCGCCGCGATCTGCAGCAGCGCGCCACTGATCTGCGGCAGGCGGCGCTGCTGGCGCAGGCCCAGCCACACCAGGCCGGCGCCTTCCAGCGCGAACACCGCGCCGGTGACCCGTGCCGACAGCGCCAGCGGCACCGCCAGCGTGGCAAAGCCCACCGCCAGCACCGCGTGCGACTGGGCCAGCACGTGGTAGGACGGACGCGTGAGCAGCGCGCGGGCGAGCACCGCGTATACCGCTGCCACGCCCACTGCGATGCCGGCCAGCAGCATCGGTTGGTCATGCAGCAGCGCGGCCTGCAACGAGAACGCCACCAGGGGCGTGCCGAATACCAGGCTGCCATCGACCAGGTCGCGTTTTTCCGCCGGCTGGCGCCGTGCGTACAGCAGCGGGATCAGCAGGTAGAAGGCGAAGAACAGGGCCAGGAACGGCTGCGTGGTGGGCAGGTCCTCCGGGCGGTACTGCAGCACGCCCCAGGCCGTGCCGATGCCGAAGGTGAACACGAAGCCCAGCAGGTTCAGCGCGCGCCACGGACGGAACCAGGCGATGGCGAAGATGCCGGCGTTGAGCACCGCGTAGTAGCTGAAAAGCCCAACGTGGTTGCCATTGCCGGTGGACAGCCACAGCGGCGCCATGAAGCCGGCCAGGATGCCCAGCACCGCCAGCGTGCGGGATTCCTGCACCACGGCCAGCACGCACAAGCCGGCCACCAGCAGGATGCTGGCGATGAACGCCGGCGCAGGATCGACCAGACCGTAGACCTTGAAGGCCGCGAAGGTGGTCAGCAGCAACACCCCGATGGCGCCGCCCTGCAGCGCCAGCGCAAACAAGCGACGCTGGCCGCGCTGCTTCCAGCCAAACACCAGCAGGCCGAGCGCGCCGACGGTGATGCCGGCCAGGCGCAGCTCGATCGGCACGTCCAGCAGGCCCTGGTCGCTGACGTACTTCAGCAACGCGGCGACACCGGCCAGCAGTACCAGCATGCCGATCTTGACCGGCACGTTGCCTTCGGTGAACCAGCGCTTGGCACCTGCCAGCAGGCGTTCGACCGGATTGGGGCCGGACGGAGGCGGCGGTTCGCGATGGGCCGCCGCACGCTGCGGCTCCGCGGTGTCCTGGTGTCCGGGCGGCAGCGGTGGCGGCGCGGCGGGAGAGACGTTGGCGAAGCCCTCCGCCGCCGCTTCGCGATCGATTTCCTCCGCATGCGGGGCATGCAGTGGCCAGGGCTGCAGCGGCGGGACCGGGTCCCACTCGGCCGCTGGTGGGTGCGGCCCGGCGGTCGGTGCCCGCACAGCAGGCACGCTGGCAGCATCGGAGAGGGAGGCCTCCAGCAGCTCTACGCGACGGCGCAGGCCGGATATCTTCACCAGCGCCACCACGAGCAACAATGGAATGGCCAGCAACACCAGCCCCAGCATGACGATCAACGCTTCCATTCAACGGCTTCCTGCTGTCGCTACGGTGCCACGATGGCACCGCCGGGCCGTGCCATGCTACGTCAAGCCGGCCCTGCTGGGCGCGCTGCTCACTGGCACACGCGCGCCCCCCCTGCGCCCACGCCGCGCTGGAAGTCCGCGTAGCCGCTGCGCAGGCCCTCGGCGACCGCCGCCTGGAACACGGGATCCTGCAGCGCGAGTGCGTCCTGCGGATGGGTGTGGAAACCGAGTTCCACCAGGATGGAAGGTGCCAGCGCGAGGCGGTTTTCGCCGAAATTTCCGACGCTCGGCTGCACGCGTACACGATAGCCGGCGTAGGCCGGAACGCGCTGGATGGCATCGCGCATCGCGCACAGCAGCACGTGCCCCAACCGCTGGTCCTCGCTGCGCCCGGACTGGTGGAAGGCCATCATCCCGGTTGCCGCTGGATTGGCGGCCGCATTGGTATGCAGGTGCACCAGCACGCCGGCGCCCAGTTCGTTGGCCAGCAACGGCCGGCTGCGGATATCGTCGTTGTACTCACGCAGCGGCGTGTCACGGTCAGCATAGCTCTGCCAGATATCCGCACGTTCCGGATACAACGCCTGTGCGTGGTAGCGCGCGGCCATCTGCCACCACGGCTTGTCGGCAATCGGATGCACCGACAGGTCTTCCGAACGCGAAAGCGACGAACTGACGCCATCACGACCCAACGCGTCTACCAGCTGCCGCGCAAACCGCGGCGTAACCAGGTCTTCCACCATGCCGTTGCTGAGGGGGCGTTGCAGCCGCCACGTCCTGCCACCGTGCAGGTACCAGCCATGGCTGGCAGATACGAAGACGCCCACGCTCCCCGCCGCTGCGACATCACCGCCGGTTCGCGCAGGCTGACGCTCATGGAAATGGTCTTCCAGGGGACGGCCGTTGAAAAGAAACTGCAGCGGCTGCGGCACGGCTCCGGCCCGCTCGCGCTGCAGCAGCACGGCCAGGCGGATCGCCTGCAATCGCGCATCCAGTTCGGCCGGTATCTGCGGGCCGGGCGTATCGGCCAGGAACCGGCTCCCCAGTTCCACGTTCCAGCTGCCGTCGGCGGCCGATGCCACGCGTACGGTGCCGGAGGATCGAAGCGATGGCGATTCCATCTGATGCACGATGGCGGCCACGATGCCGGCATCGTCCGGCAAGGCGGGCATCGCCCCCTGCGCCGATGCAGCAATCCAGAGCAGTCCAACAGGAAGCAATCGCAGGATGAAGTTCGACATGGCGTTGGCTCACGGCTTGGGAGACCCAGCTGTAGCATCGCGCCTTGCATCGGCCCATCAGGAAAGCGCCCCCGGGCACGCTTATGTGATCAAGACCCTGGCTCCACAACGACGAACCCCGGCCGGAGCCGGGGTTCGCAGGATCACACGTGGCGCGGAATTACTTCGCCGCCACGACGCGCACCATTTCCAGGCACTTGTTGGAGTAGCCCCACTCGTTGTCATACCACGACACCAGCTTGACGAAGGTGCTGTCCAGCGCGATGCCGGCCTCGGCATCGAACACCGAGGTGTGGGTCTCGCCGCGGAAATCGGTGGCCACGACCTTGTCTTCGGTGTAACCAAGGATGCCCTTCAGCGCGCCTTCGCTCTGTGCCTTCACTTCGGCGCAGATCTCGGCGTAGGTGGCTTCCTTCTCCAGCTCGACGGTCAGATCGACCACCGACACGTCCGAGGTCGGCACGCGGAAGCTCATGCCGGTCAGCTTCTTGTTCAATTCCGGGATCACCACGCCGACGGCCTTGGCCGCACCGGTGGACGAGGGAATGATGTTTTCCAGGATGCCGCGGCCGCCGCGCCAGTCCTTGTTGGACGGGCCATCGACGGTCTTCTGGGTGGCGGTGGCGGCATGCACGGTGGTCATCAGGCCACGCTTGATGCCCCACTTGTCATTGATCACCTTGGCCAGCGGGGCCAGGCAGTTGGTGGTGCACGAGGCGTTGGAGACGATCGCCTGGCCAGCGTAGGTCTTGTCGTTCACGCCGAACACGAACATCGGCGTGTCGTCCTTCGACGGCGCCGACAGGATCACCTTCTTGGCACCTGCGTCGATGTGCTTCTGCGCGGTTTCCTTGGTCAGGAACAGGCCGGTGGATTCGATCACCACGTCCACGCCCGCTTCGTCCCACTTCAGGTTGGCCGGATCGCGTTCCTGGGTCAGGCGGATCTTCTTGCCGTTGACCAGCAGGTCGCCGCCTTCCACGGCCACGTCGGCCTTGAAGCGACCGTGCACCGAATCGTACTTCAGCATGTAGGCCAGGTAATCCGGCTCCAGCAGATCGTTGATGGCCACGATTTCGATGTCGTCGCCGAAGTTCAGCACCGCCGAACGCAGGACGTTGCGACCGATGCGACCGAAACCGTTGATACCAACCTTGATTGCCATGTTGATGAACTCCTGCGGCCGCGCGCGACGCGGCGGGATGGATAAGGCCCACTAGTCTAGCAAACCGCCCTGACCACCGGCGGCCAAGCCGCCCGCTGCCGGGCTGCCCGGGCCGATTTGATCCGGATCAAGGCGTTGCAGGCAGGCCCGGCCGAGACTGGCCCCATCACCCCGCAACGAGACCCGCACCATGCGCATCACCGCTCCCCTGCTGGCCGGCCTGGCCGCCGCCCTGTCCCTCGCCGCCGCCCCGGCCATGGCCCAGTCCAAGGGCGACTGGACGCTCTCCGCCGGCGTCCACCAGGTGGCACCGAAGTCCAACAATGGGGCGCTGGCCGGTGGCACGCTGAAGGTGGACGTGGACAGCGACATCAAGCCGACCATCACCGGCGAGTACTTCATCGCCGACAATCTGGGCATCGAGGTGCTGGCCGCACTGCCGTTCAAGCATGACATCAACATCGACGGGCTCGGCCGGGTCGGCAGCACCAAGCACCTGCCGCCGGTGGTGACTCTGCAGTACCACTTCAACAGCCAGGGCAAGGTGTCCCCTTTCCTGGGCGCAGGCGTCAACTACACCACGTTCTTCAGCGAGGAAACCGGCGGCGCGCTGGCAGGCAGCAGGCTGAAGATGGACGACTCCTGGGGACTGGCCGCGCATGCCGGCCTGGACTTCGCGATCAATGAAAAGGCCGCGCTGCGCGTGGACCTGCGCTGGATGGACATCGACAGCAAGGTGAAGCTGGATGGGCAGAAGCTGGGCACCGTGGAGATCGATCCGCTGGCTTATGGCGTGTCGTACGTGGTCAAGTTCTGATGCGCAGGCAGTTCAAAGCGCATGACGGCCAGCAACCGTCACTACCGCCAGGGTGGCGACCAACGGTCGTCGCCCACCCGGCCGGGCCGGCGTTCAAACGGACGTGCCGTCGCCCAGCAGATGCTGCGCGGCGGCGCGCGCATGCAGCGCCGTGGTGTCCAGCAACGGCACGCTGGCATCGTCGGGGCCGACCAGCATCATGATCTCGGTGCAGCCCAGGATGATGGCCTGCGCGCCACGGTCCACCAGCCGCTGCATCACCTGGCGATAGAACGCCTGCGACGCCGGCAGTACCCTGCCCTGCACCAGTTCTTCATAGATGATCCGGTGGACTTCGGCGCGGTCTTCTTCGCCGGGCACCAGCACCTGCAGGCCGTGCCGGTCCTGCAACCGCCCTTTGTAGAACGCCTGCTCCATGGTGAAGGCCGTGCCCAGCAACCCCACCTGCTTCAGCCCCAAGGCCTGTGCAGCCGCGGCGGTGGGATCGGCGATATGCAACAGCGGAATACCGATGGCCTCCTGCACGTCCTCGGCCATGCGATGCATCGTGTTGGTGCAGATCACGATGCAGGTGGCGCCAGCCGCTTCGAGCCTGCGCGCGGCATCGATCATCCGGCGGGTCGCTTCCTGCCAGTCCGCGGCCCGCTGCAGCGCTTCGATCGCGGCGAAATCGAACGACCACAGCAACAAGCGCGCCGAGTGCATGCCGCCGAGCGCGTCGCGTACGTGCTCGTTGATCAGCCGGTAGTAATGGGCCGAACTTTCCCAGCTCATGCCACCGATCAGCCCCACGATCCTCTGCTGCATGCAGGTTACCCTCGCCGAGAAGCTGTCAGCCTACCCCGGTGCGGGCGATCGCGGCCAGATCCAGGCAAGCCGAGGCACGGGGCGCCCGCTAGAATGCGCAGGATGAAACTCTCCTCCCTGATCCCGGCTGCTGCCCTGCTGGCAGCGCTCACCCTCGTTTCCACCGATGCACTGGCCTGGGGCGCGCAGGGCCACCGGCTGGTGGGCCGTGTCGCAGAAACCCGCCTTACCCGGGCCGCGCGCGCCGAAGTGGATCGCCTGCTTGCCGGCGAGACCGATCCCACCCTGTCCGGCATCGCCCCGTGGGCCGACCAGCTGCGCGCCACCGATCGTGACCTGGGACGTCGTTCGGCGAAGTGGCATTACATCAACATGGCCGAAGACGGCTGCGTCTACCAGGCACCCAAGCACTGCCCGGACGGCAACTGCGTGATCGAAGCGCTGAAGCAGCAGACGCTGATCCTGTCCGACCGTAACCGCAGCGACACCGAGCGTGCGCAGGCGCTGAAGTTCGTGGTGCACCTGGTCGGTGACATCCACCAGCCCATGCACGCCGGCTACGGCCACGACAAGGGCGGCAATGATTTCCAGCTGCAGTTCAACGGGCGCGGCACCAACCTGCACTCGCTGTGGGACAGCGGCCTGCTCAACACGCGCAAGCTGGATGACGACGGCTACCTGAAGGTACTGCAGTCGTTGCCGCGACCGTCGCTTGCGCGCCGCGTGGACGTGCGCCGGGATGCGGCGGCATGGGCTGAATCCAGCTGCCGGGTGGCGGTTGAACACGGGGTTTACCCGGCCTCGCGCAAGCTCGACAACCACTACACCGAACAGTATCGCCCCGTGGCCGAGGGCGAACTGCGCATCGCCGGCGAACGGCTGGCGCAGGTAGTGAACAGCGCCCTCGGCCGCCGCTGAGGAACCCGCGCATGCCTGCCCACGTCCAGTCGTTCCTACACCCCGACAGCAATACCTTCAGCTATGTGGTGCACGACCCGGCGACCCGCAACGCGGCGCTTATCGATGCCGCGCTGGACTACGACGCCGAGTCAGGCGCGCTGTCCGATGCGGCGCTGCAGCCGCTGCTGGGCCACGTGCGCGACAACGCGCTGGAGGTGCGCTGGCTGCTGGAAACCCATGCCCATGCCGACCATGTGTCGGCCGGACGCCGGCTGAAGGCACGCTTTCCCCAAGCCACGCTGGCCATCGGCGAAGGCATCCGCGCGGTGCAGGCCACCTTCGCGCCGCGGCTGGCGCTGGACCTGTCGGCGATCCCGGACGCCTTCGACCATCTGTTCGCCGACGGTGAACGCTTCGCGCTGGGCACGCTGGACGCACGCGTGATCGCCGTGCCCGGGCACACCAGTGACAGCATCGCCTACCTGATCGACGACGCCCTGTTCCCGGGTGATTCGCTGTTCATGCCCGACAGCGGCACCGCGCGCTGCGATTTCCCCGGCGGCGATGCGGCGCAGTTGTACCGCTCGATCCAGCGCCTGCTGTCGCTGCCGGAGCAGACACGCGTCTTCGTGTGCCACGACTACGGCACCGGTGGCCGCGACATCGCCAACCAGACCAGCATCGGCGAACAGCGCGCGCACAACATCCATGTCCGCGACGGCATGACCGAAGCCGAGTTCGTGGCCATGCGCCAGGCCCGCGATGCCACCCTGGCCGAACCGCGCCTGATGCAGCCCGCGATAAAGTCCAACCTGCTCGGGGGCGGCTGAGCGCTCAGCCGCCGGTTTCGCTACGAACGTAGTGCCGGCCCTTCACTATTTCGAAGGTAAAGGCGTAGAGCAGACTGACCGGCACCGGTTCGATCCGCTCGGCGCCGTCGCAGTCGCTGGCATCGCGCGGTGCGCTTCCCGCAGGAAAATGGCAGAGCGCGGCGGGCGAGAACCGCCACATCGCCACTGCGTGCTGCGCCGCCTGCAGCAGCGGCAGGTTGACCGCAGCAGTCCCGGCTTCGCACTCCGGCCGATCGGCCAGCGGCAGGCTGCGCTCTACCCTGCCATCCGCATCCACCACCAGTTGCAGGCATACCCTGGTCGGCGCCAGTTCCTGGCGGGGATCCGCACTGCCCAGCACCGGCGGCGGGGCGGTATGCAGCTGCGGCATGCGGTAGCCCTCGGTTGGCCGCAGGTCATACGCTTCCACGGCGCCCGCACCGCCGCCGTCCCTGCGCACCTGCAGCCGCTGGTGATCCACGTTCTCCGCGCGGGTGTCCTGCGCGGTCAGGTGCTCGTGGGTGGCGCAGCCGGCCAGCGACAAGGTGCCGGCCACCAGCACCGACAGTCGCTTCATGGCAACGGCGCGTTGTCGCCCAGCGAGAAGGTCGCGCGGCGAAGTTCTCACAGCATCCAGCATCGGGAATCACTCGTCAGGAGGCGTCGTTGCGTAAAAATAACACCCACCGGCCCGGCTTCATCCACCCTGCCAGGGCTGCGTCCGGCGTTGAATTCCCCCTCAGGCGCAAAGCCCTTCTCATTCTCCTGGCCCGTTCTTCGGCGCTGAGGCAGATCTTCTTCCACCTTCTTATGACGTTCAAGCCGGGCATGCTGTAATGCGTCCATGATGTACAAGGAATCCGCACGCATGACCGACCACCTGACCGATCTCGATGGCGCCGTCGATTGGCTGCTGGCACGCGTGGAGGGATCCATCCGCATCGGTGCGCCACTCGCCTTGGGCAAGCCGCATCGGCTGCTCAACGCGCTGTACGCGCGGGTGGAGAAAGACCCGGCGCGGCCTCTGCAGATCTACACCGCACTGTCGCTGAATCCGCCGGTGGCGCATGGCGATGGGCTGGAGGCCCGCTTCATGGGACCGTTCGCCGAACGCCATTTCGGCAAGGACGTCGTGCGCCTGGCCTATGCCGATGCGATGGCAGCCGACACCCTGCCGGATCACGTGCAGGTGGAAGAGTTCTACATGCAGTCCGGCGCGTTGCTGCGTTCGCGGCAGGCGCAGGCCAGCTACACCAGCCTGAACTACACCCACGCCGCCGATGCGGTGGCCCAGCGCGCGCCGCACGCCATCTTGCAGAAAGTGGCCCGCCGCGAGGGCAGCAGCCGGCTGTCGCTTTCGTGCAACAACGACATCACCCAGGACACCCTCGATGCGATGGCCGCACGCGGCCTGCCGCGCCCGCTGCTGATCGCCGAAGTGGATCCGCAGCTGCCCTGGCTGGGTGGTAGTGCCGCGGTGGAAGAGACCTTCTTCGACCTGGTGATCACCCCGCCCGGCCCCTATCCGGCGCTGTTCGGCCTGCCGCGGCAGCCGGTCAGCGATGCCGACCATGCCATCGGCCTGTATGCCAGCACGCTGGTGCGGGACGGCGGCACCCTGCAGATCGGCATCGGGGCGCTGGCCGATGCGCTCAGCCACGCGCTGGTGCTGCGCCATACCGACAACGCGCTGTACCGGCGCGTGCTGCATGCATTGGATCCACAGCTGGCGGTGCATCCACTGGTGGCCGAGATCGGTGGATTGGGTCCGTTCGAAGAGGGTCTGTACGGCTGCAGCGAAATGCTCAACGAAGGCTTCCGCAAACTGGTGCAGTGTGGAGTGATCAAGCGCAAGGTGCACGATGACCTGGCGTTGATGAAGCGGCTGGACAACGGCAGCGCCTACACCGCCGACCACGCCACGCTGGCCGCCGAAGGCGAGTACCTGCACGGCGCGTTCTACCTCGGCTCGCCCGAATTCTACGAGTGGCTGCGCACCCTGCCCGACGACGAATGCCGCGCCATCGGCATGCGCCGGATCAGTGAGATCAACCAGCTGTACGGCGGCAACGAAGAACTGGAGCGGCTGCAGCGCCGCCATGCGCGCTTCTTCAATTCCTGCATGATGGCCACCGCGCTCGGCGCTGCGGTATCCGATGCGCTGGAAGACGGGCGCGTGGTGTCCGGCGTGGGCGGCCAGTACAACTTCGTGGCGATGGCGCATGCGCTGCCCGAAGCCCGCAGCGTGCTGATGTTCCGCGCCGCACGCGAAGATGCCGGCACGCGCGAAAGCAACGTGCGCTGGAACTATGGGCACACGACCATTCCGCGCCACCTGCGCGATGTGTACCTCAACGAATATGGCATCGCCGACCTGCGCGGACTGACCGACGCCGATTGCGTGCAGGCCATGGCCGGCATCACCGAACAGCCGTTCCAGGACGCATTGCTGCAGCAGGCCAAGGCCGCGCGCAAGCTGGCAGCGGCGGCGCAGGTCGATCCGCGGTCGCAGCGCAATACGCCGCAGGCGTTGTCCGCGGCACTGGCTGCGTTCCGTGGCGACGGCACCTTGCCCGATTATCCGCTGGGCAGTGATTTCACCGCGGTCGAGCAGGTGCTGGTGAAGGCGCTGGGCTGGCTGAAATCCAACACACAGACACGCGGTGCGAAGCTTCGCACGGTGTGGGCGGCGTTGAAGCAACGCGCCGGCGATGGCGATGCGGTGTATCTGCAGCGGATGGGGCTTGAAGCGCCGGCGAATTTCGGCGAGCGTTTGAACGCGCGCCTGTTGCGGTTGGCGCTGGCCCGCACGGCCGCGTAGCGGAGGTAGCGCCGAGCCATGCTCGGCGAGCGCAGCGGTAACGGCAACGGCAACGGAGCAACAGCGTGACGACCAACGGTCGTCACCCACCCCGATAAAGCAGGTGGTCACCCACCAAGGCCAAGGCAGGAGCTGACGGCCAGCGGCCGTCACTACCGCGGGCGCGGAGCGTTCTTCGACGGGTCCGATGGCACAAAAAAACGCCCCTTGCGGGGCGTTTTCAGTTCGTGCGGTTTACAGCGCCTTGGCGGCTTCTACCACGTGCCCGGTGGTGATGCCGAAGTGCTTGTACAGCGCATCCGCCGGCGCCGATGCGCCGAAGGTATCGATACCCACCACTGCACCGTCCAGGCCGACAAACTGCCGCCAGAAACCGGTGACACCGGCTTCGACCGCCACGCGCTTGCGCACCGCGTTCGGCAGCACCGATTCACGGTAGGCCGCGTCCTGGCGCAGGAACACATCAGTGGACGGCATGGAGACCACGCGGGTCTTCAGGCCGGCCGCGTCCAGCTGCGCCTTGGCTTCGGTGGCCAGCGACACTTCCGAACCGGTGGCGATCAGGATCACGTCCGGGTTACCGCCTTCGGCATCGGCCAGCACGTAGCCGCCCTGCTCGATCTGCGCGATCTGCTGCGCATCACGCGGCTGGTGCGGCAGGTTCTGGCGGCTGAACACCAGGCAGCTCGGACCGTCCTGGCGGGTGATCGCGGCCTTCCAGCTGACCGCCGATTCCACCGCATCGCAGGGACGCCACACATCGTTGTTCGGGATGTAGCGCAGCGAGGCCAGGTGCTCCACCGGCTGGTGGGTCGGGCCGTCTTCGCCCAGGCCGATCGAGTCGTGGGTATAGACGTGGATGGCATGGGCCGGGATCAGCGCGCTCATGCGCACGCCATTGCGGGCGTAGTCGCTGAACACCAGGAAGGTGGCGTCGAACGGCAGGAAACCGCCGTGCAGGGCCAGGCCGTTGGCAATGGCGGTCATGCCGAACTCGCGCACGCCGTAGTACACGTAGTTGGCGTTGGCGTCGTCGGTGGCGACCGACTTGCTGGCCTTCCACAGGGTCAGGTTGGAGTGCGCCAGATCGGCCGAACCACCCACCAGCTCCGGCAGCAGCGGTGCATAGGCTTCGATGGCCAGCTGCGATGCCTTGCGCGAAGCGATGGTCGGGCCTTCGGCGGCCACCTGGGCGATGTAGGCATCGGCCTTGGCGATGAAGTCTTCCGGCAGCTCACCGTGCGAACGCCGGGTCAGTTCTTCAGCCTGCTGCGGGTACTGGGCGGCGTACTTGTCGAACTGCTGTTCCCATTCGGCCTGGCGCAGGGTACCGGTACCGCCGGCACGCCAGCCGCCATAGATGGCTTCCGGGATCTCGAACGGGCCGTATTCCCAACCCAGTGCCTTGCGGGTGGCTTCCAGCTCGTCCTTGCCCAGCGGCGCACCGTGGCTGGATTCCTTGCCGGCCTTGGCCGGGGAACCGAAGCCGATGGTGGTGCGGCAGCAGATCAGGGTCGGCTTGTCGGACTGCGCCAGCGCGGCGTCGATGCCGGCCTTGATGCTTTCCGGGTCATGGCCATCGACGTCACGCACCACGTTCCAGCCATAGGCCTCGAAACGCTCCGGGGTGTTGTCGGTGAACCAGCCATCGGTATTGCCGTCGATGGAGATGTGGTTGTTGTCCCAGAAGCAGACCAGCTTGTGCAGGCCCCACGTACCGGCCAGCGAAGCGGCTTCATGCGACACGCCTTCCATCAGGCAGCCGTCACCCATGAACACGTAGGTGCGGTGATCGACGATTTCCAGCTCCGGGCGGTTGAAGCGCTGGGCCAGCAGCTTTTCGGCCAGGGCGAAACCGACGGCATTGGCGAAGCCCTGGCCGAGCGGACCGGTGGTGGTCTCCACGCCGGGGGTTTCGTGGTGTTCCGGATGGCCGGCAGTCTTGCTGCCGAGCTGGCGGAACGCCTTCAGCTGCTCGATCGGCAGATCGTAGCCGCTCAGGTGCAGCAGGGCGTACTGCAGCATCGAGCCATGGCCGTTGGACAGCACGAAACGGTCACGGTTGAACCACTTCGGGTTGTTCGGGTTGTGGCGGAGATAGTCGTTCCAGAGCACTTCGGCGATGTCGGCCATGCCCATGGGCATGCCGGGGTGGCCGGACTTGGCGGTCTCGACCGCATCGGCGGCAAGGAAGCGGATGGCGTTGGCCAACTGGCGGCGGGTAGGCTGCGTCATGGTTCTATCGGAATCAGGGAGGCGGCCGCGGACGTGCGGGCGAGTCATTGTAGCGCCGTGCCACGCCGGGCGGACTCACGCGGTAACCGCCGGGTCAGCCAACGCTAGCGCCGACCCAGGATCGGCGAGCGCAGCGGCGCACCAGGGCATCCGCCGAGCATGGCTCGGCGCTACCAAAGCAGCCGGATCCCCCGGTGGCGCCGACCCAGGGTCGGCGAGCGCAGCGGCGCACTGGGGCAGCAATCGCCCCGGCAACGCCGATGAACCGATTCAGACGACGCGGTCGGTCGGTGCCGTCGCGGCCGCGGCCATGGCCGGCTCGTCCTTTTCGCCCTTGGCCACCAGGGTGGTCAGGGCCAGGTCGCCGGTGACGTTCAGCGCGGTCCGGCACATGTCCAGGAAGTGGTTCACGCCCAGGATCAGGCCGATGCCGAGCGGGTTCACCCCGACCATCGCGCAGATCATCGCCACCACCGGCAGCGAGCCCGACGGCACGCCGGCCGTGCCGATCCCGCCAAGGATGCACACCGCCATGACCATGATCTGCTGGCCGATGCTCAGGTCCACGCCGAAGAACTGCGCCAGGAAGATCACCGTCACGCCCTCGAACAGCGCGGTGCCGTTCTGGTTGGCGGTCGCGCCGACCGTCAGCACGAAGCGGGACACCTTCTGCGGCAGGCCCATCTCATCGGCCACGCGCAGCGCGGTCGGCAGGGTCGCATTGCTGGAGGCGGTGGAGAACGCCATCACCGTGGCTTCCTGGGTATCGCGGAAGAATGCCAGCGGCGAGCGACCGGACAACCATACCGCCACGCCATAGGTCACCACCATGTGCAGGCCCAGCGCGAGGACCACCACGCCGACGTAGGCGCCCAGCCGGATGAGCAGCTCGAAGCCGAACAGTGCGGCCAGGTTGAACATGAAGCAGGCCACCGCATACGGCGCCAGGCGGATGACCAGGTTGATCAGGGTCATCGAGACTTCGAAGATGCCTTCGATGGCACGCCGCAGCGGGGCGACCTTTTCATCGTCGGTCAGCACCATGCCGATGCCGAACATCAACGCGAAGAACATCAGCGAGAGGATCGCGCCATTGCTGGAGGCGGCCTCCACGATGTTGCTCGGCACGATCGACAGCAGCATGTCCATGCCCTTGGGCTGGCTGCCGGCACCGGCCACGATTTCCTTTGAACGCTCCAGGTTCTCGGCCAGGATCTGGTTGGCCATGGCCGGGTCCACGCCCACGCCGGGCTTGAGCACGTTCACCAGCACCAGCCCGATCGCCACCGCGATGCTGGACAGCACGATGGTGTAAGCCAGGGTCTTCCAGCCGATCCGGCCGAGCGCGCGGATGTCGCCCATCTCCGACACGCCCATCACCAGCGCGGAGAAGATCAACGGCACGATCAGCATGAAGATCAGGTTGAGGAACAGGCCGGAAGCGGGCGTGGTGATGTAGTGCATCAGCCACTTCGCCGCGTCCATCAGTGCTGGCGTCTGCGCACCCAGCGCATGCACCACCAGACCCAGCACCAGGCCGATGGCGAAGCCGATGCCCATCTTCCAGTGCAGAGGCATCTTCTTCTTCGCGGGGCTGGCTGCTGTCATCGGGTCGGTTTCCTGGGAAATGAGGGCCACTGTAGCAAAGCGCCCCGCGCCCCCGTCTTGCCGATCACGGCGGTGGCGGGTACAGCGGCGGCAGTCCAGTCTGCGTCGAGGTTACCGGCGCCGACCAGTGCGGTCCGTCATGGAACGCTTGTTTCAGCTCCCTGCGCACATCCGGAAGGTCACCATCGCCGGCCCAGCGCGCTTTCTGCAAGGCCTGCAGCGCTTGGCGCTGACGCTCATCGCCCAATTTTGCCTGCACCAGTTCCAGACGCGACACACCCGCCATCGCGCACAACATCGCTGCCACCTCGGCAAAGCTTTCGGCGTCAAGGGCGCGACGCAGGTCGGCGATGCGTGGGGTTCCCTGCAAGGGGGCGCCCGGCGGCGTCGGCGCATGCCCGTCCGGCGCCGCGCGGTGGGCGCGACCCCGGCGCATGCCCCACCACAGGGTCAGCAACCACAACACCAGCAAGCCCGCTGCCAGCGCCATCCAGCCCAGCGGTTGGCCCGTGCTGGCGCCTGCGGGGGGCGAAGGCGCGGCAACCTCGCCACCGGGCAGCGCGGCATCGGTATCCAGCGCCTGCACCGGCGGCGTCGGCTGGGCCGCCCCGCCGCTGGCGGCGGCGACCGCCAACGTCAAGGCGGGCACGCCACTGCTGCGCGCCTGCCCGGCTTTCACGTCCCACCAGCGCATCTGGATGCCGGGCACTTCCAGCGTCCCGGCCGCGCGCGGCACGATGGAATAGCGTCGGGTGATCTTCAGCTGGGGTGAGCCACCGCTGAAGGTTTCGTCGTACTGCGCCGGCTCGGCGAATACCTGGGCATCGCTGCCGACATCGGGCACCGGCAGGTCGGTGAACTGGGCCCGGGTTGCTCCCACCGCGATCCCTTCGATCTCCAGCGTGGCCGCTTCACCGGCGCGCGCCCGGTCCGGGGCCAGCGTGTAACGCAGGCGCAGGTCGTGCAGTGGCAGCCACGGCTGCGGCGCATCGACCGGTTGCGCCTGCACCTGCAGGGTCTGGTCGGCCGCTGCCGCACGCAGCCGGCCATCACCGCGCCCGCCGAAGAAATCGTCGAAGAAACTGCCGGCCGTGCGGCCATCGAAGCGTGCACCGGCCACCCGCAGCGGTCCGCTGCGTTCGGGGATCAACAGATAGCGCCGCTCGGCCACGTTGTAGCGTCGTCCATTGACCTCGCGCACATCGGTGCGGTCCTGGCCGATCACCTGCAGCGATGCCCCTTCGGGGGTATCCAGCACCAGTGAACCAGACGCCAGCTGCGCGGCGTAGAACAACCGCACCACCACGCCCACGCTCTGCTGCACGTAAGGGCTGCTGTCATCCACTTCCGTTTCGATGAAGGCCAGCGCGCTGCCATCGTTGCGCGCCGGGGCCGCCGCAGCGACCTGCAGCTGCAGCGGCTCGGTGAACACCTGGCCGACCTGCAGCGGCGGCACCACCAGCGTGCCGCTGCGCCGGGGCGACAGTGCCACACCGTGCAGCGTGCGCGTCTGCATGCGCCCGTTGATCCACTCGACCTGGCGGCTGCGGGTCTGGTTGCTGAGCTCGAAATCCGCGCCCAGCGGGGTCAGCACCGGCGCGGCGGCCGAATCGGACTGGATGTTCAAGGTGACCGTGTCGCCAAGGGAAACCTGGGCGCGATCCAGCCATGCCCGGGTCTGTGCCGATGCCACGTGCGGCATGCACAGCACGACGGCGAGCAGCCACGCCAGCAGGCGCGCAATGGCCGATGTGGAGGCGGTGCGTGTCATGGTCCTTCCTGTTTCCTGCGTTCGTTTTCCAGCTGGAACTTGGCGCGCAGCAGGTCGCCCGGCCGGTCCGGCACGCGCCGCATCCAGGCTTCAACGGCTTGCTGCTGTTCGCGCTGCTGCGGTGTACGGCCATCACTGCGCTGTGCGGGCTGCTTGCCCTGTTTGTCCTGTTGGCCCTGCTGCACCGCCTGCTGCATGCGCTGGCGCTGTTCTGCGTCGGCGCGCGCCTGGGCCTGCGGATCGACAGGGGGCGGCTGCGGCGCCTGGCCCTGTCCCGGCTTGTCTGATGGCGCGCCCGCTGGCGGCGGCGGCTCGGCAGGATCGCCCGGCTTCGGGGCCCCCTTGCCGGTAGACGACGGCTGGCCGGACGATGGCGGCTGCGCCTGGCCCTGGCCTTGTGGTGGCGGCTTGCTCTTTCCGCCTTGCGATGACGGGGACTTTCCGTCCTTCGGCGAAGGTGGTGGCTTGCGCTTGCGCGCGGCATCGACGACCGCCCGGTTGGCCACGGCATCGGGCATTCCCGGGCGCTGGCTCAAGGCATGGTCGTAGGCCTGCACGGCGCCATCGAGGTCGCCCTGGCGCGCACGCGCATTGCCGAGGTTGTACCAGCCTTCGGCCGTCTGGACGCCTTCAAACGTGCGCACCGCGGTGTCGAAATCGCCGGCGTGGTAAGCCTGCACGCCCTGCTCCAGTTGCTGCTGGCGGCGCTGGTCATCGCGCAGCCAGAGGCTGGAACGGGCACCGGCCTGCGGCTTGGCCGAGGGTGCGCCCTGCGCCAGCACGGGCGCTGGCTGCAGCCCGACACCGCCGATAAGCAGCAGCACCGACAGCACCGCGCTGCGCCGCCGGAATGCCAGCAAGGCAAGCAGCATCAGCGGCGGCAGCAGCCAATAGCCCTGGTCCAGCCACTGGCGCACGGTGCCATGCTCGCTTTCGCCCACCGAACGGTCGGCGCGCAGCAGCTCCAGTGCACGCAGGTCGGCCGTATCGCTGGCCAGACGCTGGTAGCGCCCGCCACCGGCATCGGCCAGGCGGCGCAGGCTGGCTTCGTCCAGCGCGGCGTTGGCAATCTGGCCACGGGTGTCCCGGTAGGCCGCGCCGGCCGCGGTACCCAGCCCGATCACCGATACCTGCACGCCCTGGCTGCGCGCCTGCCGCGCGGATTCGATGGCGGCCGCGTCGGCGCTGTCGGTCAGCAGAAGCACCTGGCCGGCGCGCAGGCCACTGCGTTGCAGCAGCTGGGTGGCCCAGTCCAGCGCGCGGTCGGTGCGCTGGCCATCGGCCGGCATCACCTGCGGCGACAACGCATCCAGGTACAAGCCGATGTTGGCCACGTCATCAGTGAGCGGGGCCACGGTGTAGGCATCGTCGGCATACACCACCAGCGCCAGTTGGCCGCCTTCGCGTTGCTGCAGCAGGCTGGCCAGCTTGGCCCTTGCCTGCAGCAGCCGCGACGGTGGCAGATCGGTAGCGGTGATGCGGGTGGACAGATCCAGCACCACCACCAGCGGTGACTGCGGTTGCAACAGCGGCTGGGCCTGCTGCTTCCAGCCGGGGCCCGCCAGTGCCAGCACGGCCAGCGTCCAACCCAGCAGCACCGCCCACGGCCAGCGCCGTGCCCCCTTGCCGCTGGCCTGCAGCAGGTGCGGCAACAGGTGGGGATCCACCGCCTGCTGCCAGCGTCCGGCATCACGCCCGCGGCGCCACGCCCACAGCGCGATCAACGGCAGCACACACAACGCCCACAGCAGCTGCGGACGGGCCCAGTGCAGCGCAGAATGCAGGTCCAGGTTCATGACCGACGCCCCGGCCACAGCCAAGCCAATGCACCCAGCAGCATCGCCACTCCAAGTGCCCAGAAATAGACTTCGTTACGCGGCCGCAGGGCGGGCCCCTTGGCGGTCACCGGTTCCAGCCGATCCAGTTCGGCATAGATGCCGGCCAGTTCGGCGGTATCACGCGCGCGGAAGAAGCGCCCGCCGGTGCGCTCGGCGATCTGCCGCAGGGTGGCCTCGTCCACGGGATCCTGACCTTGGCCGAGGTCCATGCCGAACAGCTTCATGCCGCCATCCCCGCCGAAGGCCACCGGGTAGACCCGCACCTGCTCGGTGGCCGCCAGATCGGCCGCGCGCAGCGGTGACAGCACGCCGGCATTGCTGACGCCATCGGTGAGCAGGATCAGCACGCGCTGCCCTTCGGGCTGGTCTCGCAGGCGCTTCACCGCCAGCGCGATCGCATCACCGATGGCCGTCTCGCGGCCGGCCAAACCGACTACCGCATCGCCCAGTTGTTCGCGCACGCTGGCCAGGTCGGCGGTGATTGGTGTCAGCGCATAGGCGCGGTCGCCGAATACCAGCAGGCCCACGCGATCGCCGGCACGACGATCGAGGAAATCAGCCAGCACCGCCTTGGCAGCAACCAGCCGCTCCACCACCTGCCGGCCGAGCACCATGTCCGGCTCGCCCATGCTGCCGGACACGTCCATGGCCAGCATCAGCTGACGTGCCTGGGTGGGCGGACTCACCGCTTCACCGAGCAGCTGCGGACGAGCCAGCGCCACGCACAGGCAGCACCATGCCAACCACAGCAGCAGGCGATGGACGCGTGCGCCGTCGCGGCCGCTGCCACCGGCGATTTCCTGCAGTTGCCGTGCCGACCACGGCACGCGCAGCGCGGCGCCTTCCGCTGCCACGCGGCGTGGCCACCAGCGCATCAACCACGGCAACGGCAGCGCAAGCAGCGCCCACGGCCACGCCAGCAGCAGGTCCGGCCACGGCCAAGCGGGAAGGGTCATCGGGAAGACTCCCGCAGCAGCGCCACATGCCGCGTGCGCGCCCAACCTTCCAGCGTTGCCAGCTGCGCTGCATCGATGGCGGGCTGGTAGGCGCCCTGCAGCAGCAGGTCGCGTAGCGCCGGCGCAAGCGTGCTTCCGGGATCAAGCACCTGCAACCACGCCTCACCCTGCAGCAGCTCGCTGCCGGCGCGGTTTTCGCGGGCGGCGCGGCGCAGCAGCTCCACCAGCGCGGCAAGCCGCAGGGGGCCTTCGCCCGCCGCCTGCAGCTCTGCATCGAACTGCCGCTGCCAGGCCCGTTCGCGGCGAAGCCGGCGTGCGCGCAGCAGCACGGGTATCGCCACCAGCAGCAGCACCGCGGCGGCGATCAACCACCAGCCGGGCGCCGGAGGCCACAGACTGGGCGCCGGTGGCAGGTGCACATCACGCAGGGGCAGGTTCGTGCTCATGCCACAACCTCACGCACTGCAGGGGCCAGCCAGCCACTGCTTGGGGCATCGGTTGAGATCACATGGGTCGTCACCCGGCGCGTGGCCATGCTGTCCTGCAACTGTTGCAGCGGCGTAGCGAAGTGGTCCTGCCAGTGCGCGCGCACCTGCGGGCTGCGCAGGTCGACCCGCACGCGACGCTGTTCGGCGAGGAAATCGAGTGCTTCGGTGGGCGGCTGCAGCTCCAGCGGATCCACCAGCAACAACACGTCCACCTGGTGATGCAGGGCGAGCCCGGACCAGCGCGCCAGCGGAACCGCAGCGGCGCGTAGCGGGTCGGCCAGCACCAGCAGGCGCGCGCCCGGCCGCAGCACGCGCGTGGCCTGCTGCAGCGCGTGCTCCAGCCCGGCATCCTCGGCCTGTGGCGCGGCGTACCAGCGGCTCAGTGCATCGAGCACGCGCAGCACGCCACGGGTTCCGCCGGCTGGCGGAATCGGTGCTTCGTGGAGGCTGCCGCGCAGCGCCGCGATGCGGTCACCGCGACGCTGCGCCGACCACGCCGCCACCGCGCCCACGCGTGCGGCCTGCACCGATTTGAAACGGGTACGCGTGCCGAAGTACAGCGCCGGATCGGTATCGGCGACGATCAGCGTGACCCGCTCGCGTTCGGCCTGGAACAACTTGGTATGGGTGCGGCCACTGCGTGCGGTCACCCGCCAGTCGATATGCCGCGCGTCATCGCCGGCAACATATTCGCGTGATTCGGCATACTCCATGCCACGCCCGCGCAGCGGCGATGGCGCCTGGCCGGCCTGCCCGATGCGCCCACGCTTCGGCGCCGGCGGACGGACCGCCGTGCCGCGCAGGGCCACCAGTTCAGCGAGGGTGGGAACCAGGCCATCGCCGTGCAGCAGATCGGGGGAATCAACGGCCATCGCGGTCAGGGGGCCGGCACCTTGGCCAACAGCTCCTGCACCAGCCGTTCGCCATCCCAGCCTTCGGCCAGCGCCTCGTAGCTGGGCAGCACGCGGTGGCGCAATACATCGGCGGCGATCGCGCGCACATCGTCGGGGGTCACGAAGTCGCGCCCGGCCAACCAGGCCCGCGCGCGCGCGCAACGCTCCAGCGCGATCGAGCCACGCGGGCTGGCGCCCCACGCAATGCGCCGCGCCAGCGCGGCGTCGTAGCGGGCGGGCTGGCGCGAGGCCAGCACCAGTTCCACCAGATAACGTTCCAACGGCGGCGCCATGTGCAGGTCCAGCACTTCCCGACGCGCCTGGTGGACATCTTCCAGCGGCATCCGGCGCGGCGGTTCCGGGGCAGCGTCGAGCGCGCCGCGCGCGCGTTCGCGCGCCAGCCGCAGGATTTCGGTTTCGGCGCCTTCGTCGGGATAACCGATACGGACATACATCAGGAAACGATCCAGCTGCGCCTCCGGCAACGGGAACGTGCCCTCCTGTTCGATCGGGTTCTGGGTCGCCATGACCAGGAACAATGGTGGCAGCGCGTAGGTGTGGCGACCGACGGTGACCTGGCGTTCGCCCATCGCTTCCAGCAGCGCGGACTGCACTTTGGCCGGGGCGCGGTTGATCTCGTC
The DNA here is from genome assembly GCF_014841975.1 of Stenotrophomonas sp. CFBP 13724. Lineage (NCBI taxonomy): Bacteria > Pseudomonadati > Pseudomonadota > Gammaproteobacteria > Lysobacterales > Lysobacteraceae > Stenotrophomonas > Stenotrophomonas sp. CFBP 13724. The sequence goes on along the minus strand of NZ_JACYUW010000001.1, from coordinate 302,609 downwards.
GGCCAGCAGGATGGGATGGAAGATCGGGCCGGGCACGAACTCGAAGCGGCCTTCCTGCGGGCGCCAGATTTCGGTACCGGTGAGGTCGGCTGGCAGCAAGTCGGGGGTGAACTGCACGCGGGAAAAATCGGCGTCCAACCGGCTGGCCAGCGCGCGAATGGCGGTGGTCTTGGCCAGCCCCGGCGCCCCTTCGACCAGCAGGTGGCCATCGGCCAGCAACGCGATCAGCAGGCGTTCGACCAGTTCAGCTTGCCCGACGATCTCACTGGACAGCGCAGCGCGCAGGGCCTGGAAGTCATCGTGCAGGCGCGAGGCATTGCTGCCTGCGGTGAGGGTGGGGGGAACGGCAGGGATCTGATTCATCGTGCTTGGACCAGCACCGGTGGATTCCGGTTCCCCATCATCGCAGGGGTCGGTCATGAATGTGATCAAGATTGGATGAACAGTGGATCGAGCGGTGGGACCCCTCGCGGGTGGCTGCTTGGAGCAGTCTGCATGTTTGGCGCCGGGTGGGTGGGGTTGGCAGGACACGCCGCAAGTACATCCCTGTAGGCTGCATCGCCACATCCATGCGGCTCAGCGTCCTGCCAACCCCACCCACCCGTCGCCCGGACAGGTCCCGGGGGCCGCCACACGCGTAATGAAGAAAAAGAAAAGCGGTAGCGCCGACCCATGGTCGGCGAGCGCAGCGGGCCGTTGGCGGCAACATTCCGCCGACCATGCGTCGGCGCTACCAGGGCCCAATGGACCTGTCTGGTGGAGGGAGCCCCTGAGTCAGGGGCGGGCGCGAAGCGGCGGGGTGTGGGTGCTGGTGAGAAGGGGCCCATGATTTGCGGAGCAAACCGTGGGAGCGGCAGCGCGAATGCGATGACGCGGACCCCGGGCCGCAGGCCCGGCACCCCAACCCGTTACTTGCCCTTGGCGACGCGCAGGACCTTCGGGGTCACGAACACCAGCAGTTCGGCCTTGTCCTTGTTGCGGCTGCGCTTCTTGAACAGGTTGCCCAGGAACGGCACGTCACCCAGGAACGGCACCTTGCTGATGCTGTTGCGGTCGGTGAACTCGTACACACCACCGATCACCACCGTCTGCCCGTCTTCCACCAGGACCGCGGTGTTGACTTCGCGACGGTTGATCGACGGCACGGTGCCGTAACCTTCCAGCTCGATCCACTGGTCGACTTCATCCTTCTTGACCGCCATGTTCAGGAACACGCGGTTGTCGTTGGTGATCGTCGGGGTGACCTTCAGCTCCAGCACCACTTCCTTGAACTGGACGTTGGCCTGGTTGCCACCACCGGCGCCGCCGGCGGAGATGGTCACGTAGCCGATTTCCTTACCCTGCTTGATCAGGGCTTCGCGCTGGTTGGTGGTGACCACGCGCGGGTTGGAGATCACTTCGCCGCGCGACTCGGTCTGCATGGCCGACAGTTCAACATCCAGCAGGTAGCCCGCATTGAGGATCGACAGCGCCAGCGAGGCCGGGTTGCTGGTCGCCGCCACCGGCAGGTTGGACATCAGGCCGCGGGTGATGGTGTACGGATCACGCACCGGCGCCGCGCCCGTGCCGCCACCCGCCGCCCACTCGTTGACCGCACGCTGGTACGCCGTGTCCACGGTCGCACGGTCGCGGATGTTGGCGTCGTTGTTGCCAACCGTGTTGTTGAAGAACACGTTGTCACGGCTGCCACTGACGCCGAACTTTGCACCCAGCTCGCGGGCAAAGGTATCGGTGGCGATGACGATGCGGCTTTCGATCAGCACCTGGTCGACCGGACGGTCGATCACCCCGATCAGCTCACGCATGCGCGCAACCTTCTTCGGGATGTCGCTGATCATCAGCATGTTGGTGCGTTCATCGGCCACGATGCGGCCACGCGAGGTCAGGAAACCACTTTCTTCCTGCGCCGAGTTGCCACTGCCACCGCCGCCCTGGCCACCGCTGCCGTTGCCGATGCCGCGGGCTTCGGTGAGGGCTTTGAAGATCGCCGAGGCGCTGTGGTAGTTGATCTGCACGTAATCGGTGATCAGGTCTTCGCGGTTCTCGATCGCGATGCGCGCGTCTTCTTTTTCCTGCTCGAACTTGGCCAGCTCGGCCTGCGGGCCGACCCAGATCACACTGCCATCGCGGCGCTTGTCCAGGCCCTTGGCACGCAGCACGATGTCCAGTGCCTGGTCCCACGGCACGTTGACCAGGCGCAGGGTGACGTTGCCGGCAACGCTGTCCGATGCCACCACGTTGAGGTTGGACTCTTCGGCGATCAACTGCAGCACGGTGCGCACCGGCACGTCCTGGAAGTTGAACGTGACCGGACGTCCGCTGTAACCGCGCTGGGCTACCGCACTGGCGGCCTGGGCGACGGTGCTGGTGGTGATCGCACCGGTGGCGGCGATGCCCTGCTTCGGGGTGATCTCCACCACGTACTCGTTGCCGCTCTGGTACGCCAGCGACTCGAAGGCCGAATTGGTGCTCAGCACCAGCTGGGTACCACCGCCGTACGGTTTGGCGTCGATGCGCTGCACCGGAGTGGCGAAGTCGGTGACGTTGAGCGGCTTCTGCAGCTGCTCGGGCAGGCGTGCGTTGCCGACGTCGATGACCACGCTGTCGCCCTGGTTGCGCAGGTCAGGGTTCGCACCCTGGCCGTCGAACTGCAGCACCAGGCGCCCGGCGCCGTCGTCGCCCCGCTTGAAGTCGATCTTGGACACCGACAGTGACGCCGGTGCGCTGACCGGCGTGGCTGCGGCGGCGGCGGGCGCGCCGGTGGGCGCAGCCGCGGTCGCGTGGCCGCACGCCAGCATCAACGCGACTCCCAGCGCGCCGATCCGGTTCAAGGTTGGGCGCCGGATCGGACGCAGCCCCTTGGCATTGTGAAAGGTCATCGTGCTATCCCCAGTAAACGATCATTGATCTTCAAGCGAGAGCGCGGCCGGCCGTTCCAGCCACCCGCCCGCGCCATCCGGCACCAGCTCTATCAGTTCGATGCGGTCCTCGAAGACCCCGGTCACCCGGCCATCGCTCTGCCCCATGTACACGCCCGGCCGCACGCGGTAACTCACCTTGTCAGGTGCCATCACCACCGCCACCGTGCTACCCCCGGTCCCGATCGTGCCGACCATGTCCAGGCTGTCCAGCGGGAAGGCTTCCAGCGGCTCCTTGCGACGGTTCGGATCAGGACGCAGGCCGCTGCCGCCCTGCGGATTGGACCAGGCATCGGTGAACGGATCGCGCATGCCCTGCGCCGAATATTCAAACGTTTCGAACTGCTGCATCACCGGCAGCGGTTCGAGCGCGGGGGCCGGACGTGCGCGCACGTCTTCCACCCATTTCTGCAGGTTGGGCGCATCGCCGGGCGTGCTGGTCACGCCGCGGCCGCAACCGGCCAGCAGCACCAGTACCACCAGGCCTGCGCTGCGCAGCAGGGAAGAGCGGATCATGGCTTGCCTCCCTTCTCGGCAGCAGCCTTGTCGGCGGCAGCCTTTTCCTGCTGCTCCATCTCGGCCTCATCCAGGTAGCGATAGGTCTTGACCGTACCGGACAGTTCCAGCGCACCGGCACGGATCGAAGCCGGGTTGATGCCGGTCTTGGGGTCCTTCGGCTTCAGGTTGATGTCGTGCATGGTCAGGATGACCACCCGCGGCAGCGAGGCGACGCCGCTGACGAAGGCACCGAACTGGTGGTAACTGCCCACCATGCGCAGCTTGATCGGCTTTTCGGCGTAGAACTCGCGCACCTGCTCGGCTTCGGGTTCGAACAGTTCGTTGACCAGCCCGCTGGACAACGCGGTCTGCGAAACGTCGATGATCAGGTCCGGCATTTCGGTCTTGCTGGGCAGCTGGCGCAGCATCTGCTGCAGCACCTGCTCCATCTGCGCCAGCTGCTGCTTGAGCGGCTCCAGGTTGACCGCGCGCCCCTGTTCCTTTTCGAACTCGGTGCGCAGCTCGGTTTCACGGCGTTCCAGGGTGGCGAGCTCTTCACGCTTGCCGCTGGTCAGCACGAACCACGACACCGCCATGATGACCAGCGCGATCAGCACGCAGAACACCACCTTGGCCTGCTGCGGCCAGTTGCCGATATCGTTGAAGTCCAACTCGTTGATATTGAATTTCTTCTGGCTCACGGCGAGCCCTCCTGACCGCTGGCCGGCGTCGGCGGCGGCGTCTGCTGCGGGGCGGCCGGGGTCAGCCGGCTGCCAGCGGGCGGTGCGGGAGCGGCCGGTGCCGTGCTGCCTGCAGGTGCAGGAGCGGCGGCAGGCGCGGCGCCGTCGGCCGGGGCCAGCGGAGCCAGGGCAGCCGGATCAGCGGCAACCGGCGCATTCGGGTCGGCCACCGAGCCATCCGGATTGAGCGTGGATTCCTCGCTCTGCGCCGGCAGCTTGACCTTCACCACGAACACGTACGGCAACGCGCTGACGTCCGCCAGCGGCAGCGTCTTGGCTTCCTTTTCCTTTTCCGGGTCACGCGCTTCGATGATCGACAGTTCCGGGTTGGTCATCCAGCCGGAGGTCTCCAGGTTGCGCATGTAGGCCGAAACGCGGGCGTTGGACTGCGTGCGCCCTTCCAGGGTCAGTACGTCGCCTTCCTGCTTCAGTGCGGTCAGTACCACGCCATCGGGGATGGTGCGGACCAGGGCATCGAACAGGTGCACCATCTGGGAACGCTTGGACTGCAGTTCCTCGATGACCGCCTTGCGTGCCAGCAGCCGGTCCTTCTGCGCGTCGAGGCGGTCGATTTCCTTGTTCTGCAGCTTGACCTTGTCGATCTCGGCCTGCAGGAAGGTGTTGCGCTCGCCCTGCCCGCTGACCTGGCGGTCGTAGTAGAACCACACCATCAACGACAACAGCAGGCCACCGACGGCGGCCAGGCCCAACATTGCGTAGAACTCGCGCTGGCGTTGCTTGCGACGTTCGGCACGCCACGGCAGCAGGTTGATCCGTGCCATCAGTCGAAACTCCTCATCGCCAGGCCGGTGGCGATCATCAGCGCCGGGGCGTCCTGTGCCAGCGCGTGCGCCTGCACCTTCGGGCCCAGCGTCATCTGCGCCAGCGGGTTGGCCACCACGGTCGGCACGCCAAGCTGCTCTTCCACCAGCTCCGGCAGGCCAGTCAACGCGGCGCAGCCGCCTGCCAGCACGATGTAGTCGACACGGTTGAATTCACTGCCGGCATAGAAGAACTGCAGCAGGCGGCTGATCTGCTGGACCGTCGCTTCCTTGAACGGTTCCAGCACTTCCATTTCATAGCTTTCCGGCAGCCCACCCTGGCGCTTGGCCAGGCCGGCTTCTTCGTAGCTCAGGCCGAAACGGCGCATGATCTCGTCGGTCAACTGCTTGCCGCCGAACACCTGCTCACGGCTGTACAGGCTGCGCCCCCCGCGCAACACGTTCAGCGTGGTCATGGTGGCGCCGATGTCGACCAGCGCGACCACGCCGTCGCTGGACACCGGCAGTTCGCTGGCGACCAGGGCAAAGGCGTTCTCGACCGCGAAGGCCTCCACGTCCATCACCTTGGCGGTCAGTCCGCCCAGTTCCAACGCCGACTGGCGCAGCTCGACGTTTTCAGAACGCGAGGCAGCCAACAGCACCTGGACCATTTCCGGGTTGTTCGGGATGGTCCCGAGCACCTCGAAGTCCAGGTTCACTTCTTCGATCGGGTACGGGATGTAGTTGACGGCCTCCAGTTCAACCTGGGCCTCCATCTCGTTCTCGTCCAGATCGGCCGGCATCGGGATCACCTTGGTGATCACCGCCGAGCCGGCCACCGCTGCTGCGGCGAACTTGACCTTGCTGCCCGACCGGTTGACGGCGCGACGGATGGCCTCCCCTACCGCCTCGACTTCAACGATGTTCTTTTCTACGACGGCGTTCGGCGGCAGCGGTTCCACGGCGTAATGTTCCACGCGGAAACGGTTACCACTGCGTGAAAGCTGCAAAAGCTTTACCGCAGTCGAACTGATGTCGACGCCAATGAGCGACGACTGGCCTTTTGGGATGAGCCCCACGGTTTCTCCCCTGCCGATGGGCACTTGGACGCAATAGCTGCGCCCGCGCATTAATAACGTTTTTTTTGCAAATGGCAACCGTCCCGCCGTGAAGGATTCTTCACAGAACGACACACGGTGACGCGGCTTCCCCTTGCACTCCCCAGAGCCGACCCCAGCCAGCCCCTTGCGTAATCTATACTCTGCGGCCATGAATTCTGCAATCGGAATCTGTCACCGATGACACGCCTTCGCCGCTGGCTGCGCTGGATCCTGGTCGTTTTCCTGGTCCTGGCGTTGATTGGCGCGGCCGCTGCGGGCGGCCTCTACTACGCCATTTCCTCCAAGCTTCCCGACGTGCAGACCCTGCGCGACGTGGAAATGCAGGAGCCCATGTATGTCTACGCCGCCGACGGCAAGCTGATGGCGGTGTTCGGCGAGACGCGGCGCACGCCGATCACCATGAAGGACGTCCCCGAGCGCCTCAAGCAGGCCTTCCTGGCCACCGAGGACGCCCGCTTCTACGAGCACGGCGGGGTCGATTACAAGGGCATCGCGCGCGCGGTGTGGCTGCTGGCCACCACCAGCGACCGCCGCGTGCCCGGTGGTTCGACGATCACCCAGCAGGTGGCGCGGCAGTTCTTCCTGAGTTCGGAATACAGCTATACGCGCAAGCTGGCCGAGATCCTGCTGGCCCGCAAGATCGAGTCGGAACTGAGCAAGGACGAGATCTTCGAGCTGTACCTGAACAAGAGTTTCTTCGGCAATCGCGCCTACGGCGTGGCTGCGGCGGCGCAGTTGTACTACGGCAAGTCGCTGGACCAGCTGGACCTGGATGAAATGGCATCGCTGGCCGGCATCCCCAAGTTCCCGTCTTCGGGCAACCCCATCTCCAATCCGGAGCGCGCACAGCAGCGCCGCGACAACTACGTCCTGCAGCGCATGGCCGACCTGCGCTTCATCAGCCAGGCCGAGGCCGATGCGGCCAAGGCCGTGCCGATGCACGCCACCGTGCACGAGCCACCGGTGCAGGTCGACGCGCCCTACGTGGCCGAACTGGTGCGCCAGGAGATGATCGCCCGCTTCGGCGGCGACGTGGTCAACAAGGGCTACCACGTGACCACCACCATCAATGCCGAGCTGCAGACCGCGGCCAACCTGGCGGTGCGTGACGGCCTGCTGCTGTACGACCACCGGCATGGCTGGCACGGCGTGGAGAAGCAGGTCGCGCTGGGCGCAGGCGACGACGTGGCGACGCTGGCCGGCCACCTGTCCGGGATCAGTGCGCAGTCCGGCCTGCTGCCGGCGATCATCGCCGCCACCGCCGCCGATGGCAGCGCCACCGCCGTGCTGGCCAACCGCACTGAAGTCACCCTGCCCGCCGCTGCGGCGCGCTGGACCAACAAGACCCCTGCCAAGCTGGTGCAGCGCGGCGACATCGTGCGCGTGCGCGTGGGCGAGAAGGAAGGCCAGTGGCTGCTCGACCAGATCCCGCGCGGTCAGTCCGCGCTGGTCTCGGTGGATGCCAACAGCGGTGCCCTGAAGGCGCTGGTGGGTGGCTTCAGCTACTCCGGCAACAAGTTCAACCGCGCCACCCAGGCGCGTCGCCAGCCGGGCTCGAGCTTCAAGCCGTTCATCTATGCAGCGGCCTTCGACAAGGGCTACAACCCGGCTTCGATCGTGCTCGATGCCCCGGTGGTGTTCCGCGACCGCCGTGGCAAGACCTGGTCGCCACAGAACGATGGCGGCGGCTTCCGCGGCCCGATGCGCCTGCGCGAAGCACTGGTGCAGTCGCGCAACCTGGTGTCGGTGCGGCTGCTGGACGGCATGGGCGTGGACTATGCGCGCAAGTACATCAGCGAGTTCGGTTTCGCCGAAGCCGAGCTGCCGCCCAACCTGTCGATGTCGCTGGGCACCGCCTCGCTGACCCCGCTTTCGGTGGCACGTGGCTATGCCGTGTTCGCCAACGGCGGCTCGCGGGTCGACACCTGGCTGATCGACCGGGTTTCCGACCGCGATGGCGTGGAAGTATTCAAGGAAAACCCTGCCCTGGCCTGCCGTGACTGCGCAGGCACCAGCCATGGCCAGCCGGCCAATGCGGTGGTGGATGGCTTCAACTTCGGCGCTGCCGCCGCACCGGCCCCGGCCGACGCCGCCGCGACGCCGCAGCCAGCGGTTGAAGTCCCGGCCCCGCTCAACCCCGATGCGCGCACAGCACCGCGTGCGATCGATGCGCGCACGGCCTACCAGCTGGTGTCGATGATGCGCGACGTGGTCCAGCGCGGTACCGGCACGGCGGCCAAGGTGCTTGGCCGCGAGGACGTGGGCGGCAAGACCGGTTCGACCAACGACCATCGCGATGCCTGGTTCTCCGGCTTTGGCGGTCCTTACGCCACCACGGTGTGGGTCGGTCGCGATGACTTCCGTTCGCTGGGCTACCGCGAATATGGCGGCAAGGCCGCGCTGCCGATCTGGATCGACTACATGCGCACCGCGCTGAAGGACACGCCCATCGCGCAGAACGATCCGCCCTCGGGCATGGTGCAGGCCAGTCTCAACGGCGCCACCGAGTGGGTCAAGGTCGAGGACATGGACCGCTTGCAGGACTACGACCTGAACCTGCAGACGCCGCAGGCCGATGCGGCGGCGTTCGATATCTTCTGACCGACCTCGGCACTGAGCGGTGGCGCGGCACTCCATGCCGCGCCACCTGGCCTTCACCGCGCGGGTGTAGGCTGGTTCCAGGCCATGCAGAGGGGGGAGCAACCCATGCACCGTGCGCGCGAACACACCGCCACCCAGACCCGTGAACGCCGTCATCGGCTGGCCCATGAAGCCGCCAGGCTGATGGTCGAAGGCGGCATCCAGGATTTCCACCAGGCCAAGCGCAAGGCCGCCATCCGGCTGGGCATCCATGACGATGCTTCGCTGCCGCGCAACGCTGAAATCGAGCAGGCCCTGCGCGAGCACCAACGCTTGTTCGCCGGCAGTGCCCAGAGCGATGCGTTGCGGCAGCGGCGGGAAGCTGCGCTGCACGCGCTGGAGTTCCTGCAATCGTTCGCACCACGGCTGGTGGGGCCGGTACTGGAGGGCACTGCTGATGCCCACAGCCCCGTGCAACTGCACCTGCACGAAGACGATCCGGATGCCGTACAGCGTTTCCTCGACGAGCACGGCATCCCGGCCGAGGCACGCAGCCGGCGCCTGCGATGGGATCGCGAACGGGTACTCGATGCGCCGTTGTGGGTGTTCAGCGCCGATGGCGTGGTCTTCGAGCTGCTGGTGCTGCCCTGCCACGCCCTGCGCCAGGCGCCGCTGTCAGCGGTAGACGAAAAGCCGATGCGGCGCGCCTCGCTGGCCCGCCTGCGCGAGCTGCTGCAGGACACCGCACCGGCGCCAGGCGACACGCAGGGCTGAGCAGGCCCGGGGCAACGGATCCGGCAAGCTCAGCCGATCGCAGGGGGCAGCGTCAGCAGGTGCTCACGGTAGCCGTCGCCGGTAAGGCGATAGCGCAGTTGCAGCGTGCTGTCGGCCTCCAGCCCGGCCGGCAATTGCAGCGAGGCCCCCGGGTACAGGCTGCGCGATACCTCATGGGTCGCACATGCACCGGCCGCGCTGCAGCCGGCGACGCTGGTGATGCCCACGCGCAGCGTGCCGATGTTGTGCAGGGTGCGGCCGCGCAGCTCCACCTGCACGCGGCCATCGGCGGGCAGCACGTTGACCAGCGCCCCCCAGACCAGGCTGACGCCGATGCTGGCTTGTGCACCTTCCGCGGGGGCGTCCACGGCCACCTCATCCGGTGCGCGGACACCTTCGAAATAGACCCGATAAGCGGTCTCCTGCTGCACCGGCTGCAGCGGAATGATCCGGATCAAGCGGTTGCCCCCGCCCGCCAGGGCAAATCTGGACGGGGTCAGCGCAATGGCTGCCTGGCTGGGTGCAACGTCCGCTTCGTGTTCCCCGTCGCCGGCCGGCTCCACGATGTGGCGCAGGGACGCCTGCACGAACTGCGCTTGGGTGGATTGCGAATACACGCGGAAAACCGTTGCTTTGCCAGGCTCTACCGACGCACGCATGGGATGGATGATCAGGTTGGCGTGCGCCGCCGGCGTGGACAGAAACAGCGCGAGGGCAAGGCCGGAAAATCGAGTTCTCACGAAAGGTTCCATTGGTATCAGGGACGGGAGGGCGGCAGGCGCAGCTCGACCCGCAGCCCGCCGTGGTAGCGGCCGGGCCGCTTGCTCGAGATGGGAACGCGGGGAGTGTCCAGGCTGAGCGGGGTCGGCACGCAGAACACAGGCTGGGTCATGCCGGGCAGCGCCACCAGCCGCAACCGGACGCGGTCGATGCCGGTCAACATCTGCTCGGTTCCATTGGCCATCGGCAGCCGTGCTCCGCCGTGGTCCAGCGTCACGGTGTAGTCCACGCGCTGGGTCGGGTCGTTTCCACCGTCCGCGTGCCATACCGAATAGCCGCTGGCCGACGACGACGGACCTTCGCCATCACTGACAGTCACGCCCAGGTAGTCGCTCTGCGAACCTGCTCCGTCATACAGGCACATGTCCAGCGCGGCATGTCCGCCGACCGTCTGCGAGATCGGGTCGTAGTGCAGGTTGAGGCCGACCTGGGGCGTTGCCAGGTCGAAGGCGGGGAAGTACACCGACGCCGCATCGCGGTCGCTGATGTCGAGGTCCAGACGGAACATGTAAGTCGCCAGTGCCGGCCCGTCGGCTTGAGTGCGCAGGTCCAGGATCAGTTCGGCCTCCCAGCGCCCTGCCACCAGCCTGGACAACTCGTTACCGGAAATGGACAGGGCCGCACCGGTTCCAGTAGGCGGTCGGCCAGCGCATTCCGGCCCGTAGCGGCTACTCAGCGGCTGATCGGTCCCGTGCCAGAGGTCGTTCGGGCAGGCGCGGTCTGCAAAGGCGCGTTGCAGCGAGCCGGTTACGGCGATCTCCGTGCGCATGCCGCTCCTGCGTTCGGTGAAGCGCAGCGCGATGCTGGTGCGTCCGCCACCCTCGGCACCGGTATCGGCGGTTGGGCAGCGGCCATGTTCTGCATCCGTAGCCGACCGGCAGGTGAGATGGATGCTTCCGTAGCCACGCGCAGGGTCGGCGCTGTAACCGAGCAGCGTGCGTGGTGCCAGCAGCTCGATGGAGGCGGGGGCCCCCGACCGGTCATAGGCCAACGGGTGCTCCTGTACGATGCCAACGGGATCGGTAAGCGGTAGCGCCTGTGCCCGGGCGGCAGGCACCAGCAGCACGGCAGGGAGCACGGCAAGCCAGCGCATCATCACCGTTCCTGCCCACGCTGCGCAGCCCGACCCGGCCGGATCAGGGCCCGCTCCCCCAGCAGTTGCGCCACCCTTGCCTGCTGACGGATGTCGGCCGGCAACTGCGCCACGTCCAACGGCTGGCACTGCACGGTACCGACCATCAACACGGCCAGGCGCTGCTCGCGCACCTGCAGTGGACAATGCAGCAGCCGGCTGCCCTGCAACAGGTACAGCACCTGCTCGCGTCGCGTGAAATCCAGCACGAACCCGCCATTGCCCTCGGTGGCAGGTACCGGCGCATTGAGGATGCGTGCCGCCGAAACCGGCAGGCCCGCGGGATCCTGCGCGCGGCCGATGAACGTGTAGGTCACCTCGATGGGAACGGCCATCGACAGCAACCGGCCCGGCGCCAGGAACACGTCACGCCCGGCACCGCCAGCGCCTACGCCTACGCCTACGCGCACCGCCCCGCTGCTGTCCCCGCTGCTGGCATCCTGCAGTTCGGCACGGTGCATCTGGTAGGCCGGCAAGGCCACCAGCCTGCGCTCGCCAAGCCGCAGGCGCTGCCTGCGCCGTCCTGCCACCTGGAGCTCGGCCGCTACCCCGGACAGTTCACTGTCCTGTGCAGGGTCGACCCTCACCGCCAGGCCCGCATCGGCGCCGTTGCCTTCGCCCCAGTAGAAGCCGCTTGACCCCAAGGCGAAGGCCGCACTGTGCGTCGCGCTGTAGCCCGTTTCCCGACGCCCGGGCTGCCGATGGAAGGCCACGGTGGCGCTGCCATGGCCGAAGTGGTTCTGCAACTGCGCGCCCACACCGACGCTGTATCGCTCGCTGTTGTCGCCACGCAGATCGGCAGACACCTCGGCGGACTGGTCATCGTACTGGCGGCGCAGCGTCTGGCTGGTGCTGTAGCTCATCTGCGGCCGCTGATGGGCCGGCTGCCGCAGGTCCATCGCATGGCGTCGTTGGGAAGTGGCCCGATCGCCGCGCTGCAACCGGGCAAGGCTGAGGTTGAAGAAAAAACCGCGGTCATGCCGAGGGCCACCGGTTGCGTCGCTGCGCTGGTGCCAAAGACCGAAGCGACGCGCAACGCTGTACTCTTTCCAACGCTCGATCCGGCTGAAGCTGCCCTGCCAGTTGCGGCTGCGCTGTGCATCGACGTTGCCGGCACGCAGCCCGGGCAATGCCAGCGAGGGTGGCATGAACACCGCCTCGGAGTAGTCCGGCGCGGGATCTGCGCGCCACGCCTGGCGGCGCGTGTAGCCCAGGTAGAGGCTCCCGCCGCGTAGCGGCAACGCCATCGAAGCACTCAGCGCATCCACGCACCCCGCTCCGTCGTATCGCGCAAACGACCGGCAGCGGATGTCGCGCGAGCGTTGATGATGGACATTCCATGACGCCCGTCGCCGGTAGGATATCTGGCTCCGGGTGCCACGGCTGCCCTCGCTGCCGCGCATGGCGCTCAGCCCAGCGCGCAGCTCCTGGGTGGCGAACCGCTGCCGCAGGTCCAGCCGCAGCTCCGCATAGCGGCCGCTTTCCAGGTCCACCGCAGCTGCGGTCACGGCCATGGCGTGCCCGACCGGCAAACGCAGGCCCGCCATGACCGTGGCTTCGCCGGGCAGGTATCGGGCGCCGCGTTCTGCACGCCGCCCCGCCTGTACGAACCACTGCAGGGCGTCATCGGCGCCGTCGCCACGCTTGTCGAAAGGCGCTTCTTCGCCGCGTACCAGCACGCCCGCTTCGTAGATGCGCAGGGTGACGCTGTAACTGCCGAAGGGATAGCTGCGGGTATCCAGTTCGTTGATTCCGGCAGGCAGGTAATAGGTCTGCAGGAGGCGCTCGCCATCGAACGCCTCCACGCGCGCATCGCGTGCCAGCAGCACGGTGAGCGGGGTGGCCTGCATTGCCGCCTCGACATCGATGTAGGCTTGGCTGCTTCCCACGCGCAGGCCGTCGAAGCGGTCCAGCGGGAGCATGCCGAAGCCGAAGGTGCCGCCAAGTGGACTGGCGAGGTTGCGCCGGTCCATGCGCCCGGCCTGCAGGTAGTGACGACGGTCCAGGTCATGCCGGTAATACGCATTGTCCATGTCGAATCCACCGCCACTGCGGTGTCCGTGATGCTGGCTGAAGTTCCAGTTCGCCGCCAGGTGCCCGTGGGCGGACATCCCCAATGCGCCCGCGCCCTGTATCGCCAGCGCGCGCTGGTCGCGACCACCGCTTGCATTGATCACGTGCTGGTGGAGAAACGCTTTTTCGGCTGCGGCGCTGGCCTGGTGGAAGCGCTCGGTGCTGCGTGGAGCCGGCAGCCACTGCCGCGCCACGAACAGGCGCAGTGCCCCCTCGCCTTCGTCATAGATCGCGGCCACGGCCGTGGCCTCTTCGGGGGGATCCAGATAGCCGCAGCCAGCCTGGGCGTTGCCGTGCCGGCATGCCAGGTGGCTGTTGCGCGGCAACGGAGCAGACAGCGCTGGCAGCAGGCTGGCCCGTGCCGCAGGGTCCAGATCGAGCGCCTGGAGGACGGTGCCGGGATCCTGCAGTTGCACGGTATCCAGATCGACCAGCACCGGCACCACGCCTGCAGAGCGCTCGAACAGCCGGACGTCAAGCTGCTCCACCTGACCTTCCACCAGGTCTTCGAAGCCGTCCGGGACGCGAGTGGCGGTGACGCCCCCCATTACCACGGGCAGTGCGAGCGCGATCGCCAGCCCGGTCACGACGGGGGCGGTAGTCATCATGTGAGAGTGGCCGAAAGGGCCGGCCCCGTAGGGCCGGCGCAGGAAGTTACGGGCTGACGGTCTTCTGGGCCAGGACGATGCTGACCAGTCCTTCGTACAGGCCCGCCGCGGTGATGGGCGCCTGCGTGGTCTGCGCGATCTGGAGCGGCATGGCAATCGAGGCGCCCGGCAACGCGCCATCGAACAGTTCGGCCGCGGTGAAGTCGGTACCCGCCACCGATACGGTTCGGCCATTGAGGCTGACCGTCATCGGCACCCCCACCGCACCGGGGGCAGCAATGACCGGACGCAGCTCGGCGGCATGACCCAGGCGCACGGCGATGTCCTTGCGCGGATCGTTGGAAATGATCCGCACCTGCTCCGACCAGGGCATCAGGCCATTGATCGGGTTGTGGGTCAGCGCCACGCCATCGGGCAACGCGCTGCCATCCGCACGCAGCAGGGCCAGCGTGGGATCGACATCTGCCCAGACCTTGATGTCGGCCTGGATGGCATGTGCGGAGGTGGATGCAGCGGCTAGCGCGATGGCGACCAGCGCGTTCCGGCAATGCGTTTTCATATGACTACTCTCCTTGATATCGATATATGGCGTCATTCAAACGACGCGATACCATCAGCGAAAGCTGGTGGCGGCAGGAGAATAGGCATCGCATTCTGATTTGAACGTAAGGCAATCTTCAAAAATGCGATGTCGTGAGCGGTTTTGTGCGCTTGGTTGCGGAACAAAACATTGCTTCGTGCTTTGCCACGATCTGACGCTTTTTCGATAGCGACCCGCGCAGAGCTGACAGACGCGCAAAAAAAACGCCCCGCGAGGCGGGGCGTTCGATGCGACAGGCAAAGACCGGAATCAGCCCTTGTAGTCGCGCACGTCGCTACCGGTGTAGACCTGGCGCGGGCGGCCGATCTTCATTTCCGGATCCACCTGCTGTTCCAGCCAGTGCGCGACCCAGCCGGACGTACGGCCCAGGGCGAACATGACGGTGAACATTTCGGTCGGGATCTGCAGCGCCTTGTAGATGATGCCGCTGTAGAAATCGACGTTCGGGTACAGCTTGCGGGCGACGAAGTACTCGTCCTGCAGCGCGGCCTGCTCCAGCTTCACGGCCACGTCCAGCAGCGGATCCTGCACGCCCAGCTGCTTGAGCACCTTGCCGGTCATCTCGCCGATGACCTTGGCGCGCGGGTCGAAGTTTTTGTACACGCGGTGGCCGAAGCCCATCAGGCGGAAGCCGGAGGTCTTGTCCTTGGCCTTGACCACGGCCGATTCGACGTTGTCGGCCGAACCGATTTCTTCCAGCATCTTCAGCACGGCTTCGTTGGCACCGCCATGGGCGGGGCCCCACAGCGCGGTGACGCCTGCGGCCACCGACGCGTAGGGGTTGGCACCGGTCGAACCGACCAGGCGCACGGTGGAAGTCGACGCGTTCTGCTCGTGGTCGGCATGCAGGATGAACAGCAGGTCCAGTGCCTGGACCACGTCCTGGTTCAGTTCGTAGCTGCCGTCGGCGGCTTCGAAGGTCTGCTTCAGGAAGCGGCTGACGTAGTCCAGCGAGGTATCCGGCGTGTTGGCCGGCAGGCCCTTGCCATGGCGATAGATCAGCGCCGACAGGGTCGGCACCTTGGCGATCAGGCGCACGGCGGCCTTGCGGCGCTGTTCGGCGTCGGCCAGGTCGAGCGAGGCGTGGTAGATACCCGACAGCTGCGCGATCGCAGCGGTCAGGATCGCCATCGGATGGGCATCCTTGGCGAAGCTGCCGATCAACGTGTTGATCGATGCATCGACGGTGGCTTCAGCAGCCAGCTCTTCGTTGAATGCCTTCAACTGGGCCGCGTCGGGACGCTCGCCGTTGATCAGCAGGTAGACGACTTCGACATAGCTCGACTTTTCCGAGAGCTGCTCGATCGGATAGCCGCGATACAACAGAACGCCCTTGTCGCCATCGATGTACGTGATGGCCGACTTGCAGCTTGCGGTGGCAGTGAAGCCGGAATCGTAGGTGAAATACCCCGTTTCCTTGGTCAGCTTCGAAATGTCGACGCAGTCGTTGCCGAGAGTGGGTTTGATGACCGGCAGAACGACCGACTTTTCGCCGGCGTTGAGCGTGACCTGATCAAGATCGGACACTGTGTGCGCTCCTTCAAGGGGAAGGCGCCTGCCCAAGCGCATTGGTCAGGCACGTGAATGACGTCCACGACCTGTGCCGCGGATCCCGCCATTATCGCACAGCAGCATTTTCCGGGGGTTAGACGGAAGTCGTAGAGTCGTATATGGACTCGCCCGAGGCCTCGCCGGGAGTGCGCCGGGGGTGCGTCGTCGCCGACAACCGGACGCTGCGTTCCACCACCATACGCCACGGCATCGCATCCCGGAAAAGCAAACGGCCGCGCAATGCGCGACCGCTCACCCAAACGTGGATCGACGGATCAGCGCGCGTAGCGCTTCTGGAACTTGTCGATACGGCCGGAGGTGTCGATCACCTTGTGCTTGCCCGTGTAGAACGGGTGCGACGAGGAGGAGATTTCGACCTTCACGAGCGGATACTCGTTACCGTCTTCCCACTTGGTGGTTTCCTTCGACGCCATGGTCGAGCGGGTCAGGATCTTGAAATCAGAGGTGACGTCTTCGAAGACGACGTCACGGTACTCGGGATGGATATCGTCCTTCATGGGCGTACACCGTAAATAGGTAAGGGAAACACAAGAGCGGCATTATAAGCCCCACTTCGCGCCGGGGCAACCCGCCTTGAGGCGGGCGCCCCTTGCCTGCCCCGTGCCTGTCTTCAGGCACCCAGCGCCTGCCGTACCAGTGCCTCGAAACGGGACTGATCGTAGGCCATCAGAAGCGCGCAGTTGTCCGGCTGGCCGGTCTGGCGATTCCAGTCGACGAGGGTGGCGCCACGGCTGAACGTGCCGTTCAGCTCGATGTTCACCGGCCGCGATTCCACCTGCAGCTGCCCTTCCGGATTCAGCGCCCAGGCCATCGCCAGGGCATCGGCGGTGAACCAGCGTCCGCCCTTGCTGTCTTCGGACAGCGCCCGGGTCTTGCGCGAGATCAATTCATAAAAGCGCGCGCGGTCCGAATCGGCGGCCAGCCACTGTTCGGCCTGCTGCAGCGGCAATCCGTGGGCCACGGTCGCTTCCCAGTCCGACACCAGCAGGTGCGGGAAGGCGGCGAACACCACGTGCGCGGCTTCCGGATCGAAGGCAATGTTGAACTCGGCAGCGGGGGTGATGTTGCCGTGGCAGGTGACCGCCCCGCCCATCACCACGATGCGCTTGATGCGGGTGGCCAGGGTGGGATCCAGCTTCAGCGCCAGCGCCAGGTTGGTCAGCGGGCCAAGCATGACCAGCATCAGCTCGCCACGGTACAGGTGCGACAGGCGCAGGATCGCCAGCGCGGCATGTTCAGCTTCGGCGCCGCGGGCGGGGGGCGGCAGGTCGACATCGCCATAGCCGTCGCGACCGTGCACGTGGGCGGCATCCAGCGAGGGATGCAGCAGCGGATCGGGGCTGCCGGCGAACACGGGGACGTCGTCACGGCCGACCACTTCACACAGCTTGAGTGCGTTGCGGACGGTGTAATCCAGGCCGACGTTGCCGGCGGCGATGGTCAGGGCGACCACCTCATGGCGGGTATCGGCGAAGGCCATCAGCAGGGCCAGTGCGTCGTCCACACCGGGGTCGGTGTCGATCAACAGCGGGATCTTGTGGGTCATCGTTGCCGTCTTCTGAGCGGCAACGGAGTGTCGCACCGCGGTGGCTGCAAATACAACCGGGCGCACGGGCGATGCGCGTTTTCCGGAAGGGGCCTCGTTTCGCGCCATCCATGGCGCTCAACGCCCCTGCAAACTGCTCCCGCCCGGCCCTCATCGCCTGCGCCGGCGTCGGGCATGGAAAAAAAAAAGAAAAGCGGTAGCGCCGAGCCGTGCTCGGCGAGCGCGAAGCGCGGCCTGCGTCAAGCAACGCGATGGCGGGGAGCATCCGCCGACCATGGGTCGGCGCTACCCGTTCAGGCCGATGCGTAACGCGCGGCTGTTGCCGCCCCCTGCAAACGCCTCGCGCCCAGCCCCTCAGCCAGCTGGCGAGCATCCGCCGATGCATCCGCTCAGGCCGAGGCGTAACGCACGGCGGTGCCGATCCAGCGGTCGACCACCCGGTCGGCCAGGCCGGGCTGCTCCTGCAGCAGCCGTTCGGCCAGTGCGTGCACGTCCGGCAGCAGGTTGGCGTCGCGCGCCAGGTCGGCGATGCGGAAACCGGCCAGGCCGGTCTGCCGGGTGCCCAGCAACTCGCCGGGGCCACGCAGTTCCAGGTCCTTCTCGGCGATGACGAAGCCATCGTTGGTCTCGCGCATGGTCTGCAGGCGTTCGCGCGCCATCGTCGACAACGGCGTCTGGTACAGCAGCATGCAGCGCGATACCGCCGATCCGCGCCCTACCCGTCCGCGCAGCTGGTGCAGCTGCGCCAACCCCAATCGTTCGGCGTTCTCGATCACCATCAACGACGCGTTGGGGACGTCCACGCCCACTTCGATCACCGTGGTCGCCACCAGCAGGTCGATCTGCCCGGCCTTGAACGCCAACATCGTCGCCAGTTTTTCGGCGGCCTTCAGGCGCCCGTGCACCAGGCCGACACGCACGCCCGGCAACAGCGCCTGCAGTGACTCGTAGGTGGCCTGCGCCGGCGTGGCATCGAGCTCCTCGCTTTCTTCGATCAGCGTGCAGACCCAGTACACCTGGCGCCCCTCGCTGCAGGCCAGCGCGATGCGCTCGATCAGCTCGGGGCGGCGATCGGCGTTGAGCGCCACGGTCTGCACCGGGGTGCGCCCGGGCGGCAGTTCATCGATGGCCGACACGTCCAGATCGGCATATTCGGACATCGCCAGCGTGCGCGGAATCGGCGTGGCGGTCATCACCAGTTGGTGCGGCACGCTGTTACCGCCCGCGCCCTTGTCGCGCAGCGCCAACCGCTGGTGCACGCCGAAGCGGTGCTGCTCATCGACGATCGCCAGCGCAAGGTCCTGGAACACCACCGCGTCCTGCATCAACGCATGGGTGCCGACCACCACCTTCGCCTCGCCGTTGGCCACATCGGCCAGCACCTTGGCGCGAGCCTTGCCGGTGACCTTGCCGGCCAGCCAAGCGACCTGCACGCCCAGCGGCTCCAGCCAGCCGCGCAGGTTGTTGAGATGCTGTTCGGCCAGCAGTTCGGTGGGCGCGGCCAGCGCGACCTGCTTGCCCTGTTCCACCGCCAGCATGGCCGCCAATGCGGCCACCACGGTCTTGCCCGAACCGACGTCACCCTGCACCAGCCGCAGCATCGGGCTGGGCCGGGCGAGGTCCTCGCGGATCTGCTTGAACACGCGCTGCTGCGCGCCGGTCAACGCGAACGGCAGCTGCTTGAGCAACGCCTTGGCCAGCCTTCCCGGCCCGTCCAGCGGCGGCGCATGGTGGGCCTGCAGGGCGATGCGCTGGCGGCGCAGGCTCAGGTGGTGGGCGAGCAGTTCTTCCAGCGCCAGCCGGCGCTGTGCGGGATGGATGCCATTGGCCAGCGCGGAAAGATCCGCATCCTGCGGCGGCTGGTGCACGGTCAGCAGTGCGCTGCGCAACGATGGCAGGCCCAGGCCATCCAGCCATCCGGGTGGCAGCAGTTCCAGCAGGGATTCGTCCGGCAAGCGCTCCAGCGCCTGCAGGATCAGCTTGCGCATGGTTGCCGGGCCGACCCCTTCCACTGCCGGGTACACCGGATCCAGCCTGTCCCCCAGCGCAGGGTCATCGTGGCGCCCCAGCACCTGGTAACTGGGATGGACGATCTCCAGGCCCAGCTGGCCGGGCCGCGGGGTACCGAAGCAGCGCAGCCGGTTGCCGACCGCGAACTGCCCGAGCTGCTGCTGGCGGAAATGGAAGAAACGCAGCACCAGCGTGCCGCGCCCTTCGTCTTCAATGGCGACCTTGAGCATCGGCCGGTAGCGCATGCCGCGCTCCACCGCCATCACCCGGCCTTCGACCTGCGCCGGCACGCCGGAACGCAGGTCTTCGATCAGGGTCAACCGGGTCCGGTCTTCATAGCGCAGCGGCAGGTGCAGCCACAGATCCTGCAGCGTGCCCAGGCCGCGTGCCTGCAGCTTGCCGGCCACCGCCGGACCGACCCCGGCGAGCATCGCCAGCGAGGCTTCACCGGATGGAGCCAGCGCAGGGGCGGCCTTGCGTGCCACGCGGGGTTCAGCCGATGACCATCACCGCATCGACTTCGAAGTTGGCGCCCTTCGGCAGGCCGGAGACTTCGATGGTCGAACGCGCCGGGAACGGCGCCTTGAAATAGTCCTGCATCACCGCGTTGACCTTGGCGAACTCGGCCAGGTCGGTCAGGTACAGGCCCAGGCGGACGACCTGGTCGAGCGAGCCGCCGGCTTCTTCAGCCACGGCCTTGAGGTTGTCGAAGGCACGACGGGCCTGGGCTTCCACGTCGCCGACGCCGACGATGTCGCCGGTGGCCGGGTCCAACGGAATCTGGCCGGAGAAGTACACGGTGTTGCCGGCGCGCACGGCCTGCGAGTAAGGACCGATGGCGGCGGGGGCCTTTTCGGTGTTGATGATCTGGCGGGTCATGGGGGCTCCGGTATCAGGAAAAACAGAGCGCTCATTGTACCGCCCGGGGCGGAGCTATCGGTGGCCGGCACAGCCGTAATGGCGGGTGACGCAGCCGCATTGGTGGGTGACGACCGTTGGTCGTCACGCTCCTGATCCGCCATCACGCCGGCTGAAACACGCCGCGCGGGGCGCTCGCCGGGCATGGCCCGGCGCTACCCAGGGGTGTACCGCTTACTGGCGGCGCACCGACTGCACCACCGACAGGCGACGCAGCCGGCGCATGACTTCGGCAAGGTGGTTGCGGTCGCGCACCTGCACGTTGAAAGCCAACACGGCGGCGTTGAAGTCGCGGTCCAGGTAATCCACGCGTTCGATGTTGGACTGGCTCTGCGCGATCGCCGCGGCCAGCTGCGCCAGCACACCGGTGCCGTTCTCCACTTCCACCACCAGCGAGGTGTCGTAGTCGCCGGATACCGACGAATCCCAGCCGATCGGCACCCAGCGCTCCGGCGACTTGCGCAGTTCGGCCAGGTTCGGGCAGTCCATCCGGTGCACCACGATGCCCTTGCCGGCGGTGTGGTAACCCATGATCTCATCGCCTGGAATCGGCTGGCAGCAGTTGGCGAAGGTGACCACGCCGCGTTCGCTGCCGTTGATCAGGATCTTTTCCTGCGAATGGTGGCGCGCACCGCCACGCAGTTCGGCATAGGCCATCAGCGCCTGCGCGGCCTGGTTCGGCATCCAGTTGCCCAGCGCCACTTCGGCCAGCAGCGCCTCCAGGCGCGGGAACCGATGTTCGGCCAGGAACGCATCCAGGCGCCCCTTGGGCAGGCGCTCCAGCGACGAGTCCATCGCTTCCAGGGCGCGATCGAGCATGCGGTGGCCCAGCTGCACGGCGTCTTCGTGCTCCAGCTGCTTGAGCTGGTGGCGGATGGCCGTGCGCGCCTTGCTGGTGACCACGAATTCCAGCCACTGGGGCTTGGGCGTGGCCGAACGGGCGGTGATGATCTCGATGGTCTGGCCACTGACCAGCTTGGTGCGCAGCGGCACCAGCTTCTTGTCCACCCGCGACGCCACCGCCGTATTGCCGACGTCGGTATGCACCGCGTAGGCAAAATCCAACGCGGTCGCATTGCGCGGCAGGGCCATGATCTTGCCCTTCGGCGTGAACAGGTAGACCTCGTCCGGGAACAGGTCGACCTTGACGTTGTCGAGGAACTCCAGCGACGAACCGGCCGCGCGCTGGGAGTCGATCAGTTCGACGATCCACGCGTGGGCACGGCTCTGCGCGCTGTTGGGGCTGTCGCCGCCGAACTTGTAGGTCCAGTGCGCGGCCACGCCGCGTTCGGCGATCAGGTCCATTTCCTCGGTGCGGATCTGCACCTCGATCGGCGAGCCGTACGGGCCGAACAGCACCGTGTGCAGCGACTGGTAGCCGTTGGCCTTGGGAATGGCGATGAAATCGCGGAAGCGCCCGTCCAGCGGCTTGAACGCGGCATGCACCGCGCCGAGTGCGTGGTAGGCGCTGGGCACGCTGCGCACCACCAGTCGGAAACCGAACACATCCATGACCTGGTCGAAGGATTTGTTCTCGTCGTGCATCTTGTTGTAGATGCTCCACGGGGTCTTGATCCGGCTGACCAGCCGATGCTCCAGCCCTTCCTTGGCCAGGCGCTGGCTGAGCTGCACTTCCACCTGCGCCATCGCTTCGCGGCGCACCACCGGCTGGCTGCGGATGTGCTTTTCCAGGATCGCATGGCGCCACGGATACAGCGCCTTGAAGCCAAGGTTCTGCAGTTCACTCTTGACCAGGCTCATGCCCAGCCGCTGCGCGATGGGCGCATAGATTTCAAGCGTTTCGCGCGCGATCCGGCCACGCGCCTCGCTGCTCTGCGCGCCCAGGGTGCGCATGTTGTGCAGGCGGTCGGCCAGCTTGATCATGATCACGCGCAGGTCGCGCGACATCGCCAGCAGCATCTTGCGGAAGCTCTCGGCGGCCGCTTCCTGGCGGTCGCGGAACTTCAGCTTGTCCAGCTTGGTGACCCCGTCCACCAGCTCGGCCACCGGCTCGCCGAACTCGGCGGCCAGCTCTTCGCGGGTCAGCGGCGTGTCTTCGATGGTGTCGTGCAGGATCGCGGCGATCAGCGCTTCCATGTCCAGCCCAAGCTCGGCCAGCACCTGCGCCACGGCAACCGGGTGGGTGATGTACGGCTCACCGGACTTGCGGGTCTGGCCCGCGTGCGCGGCGGCCCCCACTTCCCACGCACGGCGCAGCAGCGGCAGCTGCTCCGGCGGCAGGTAGTGCGCTGCGCGCTCGAGTTGAAGGACGTAATCGGGTACGTCCGCGCGTGACGGCGCGGCTACCTTGGCAGTGGGGCCTGGGTTCATGGCCGAAGCCTATGCCAGCGTCACAATTTCAGCAAATCCTGAATGCGAAACAGCCCGCTTGCGGCGGGCTGTTTCGCATCTGGCCAAGGGTGTCGACTGGACTCAGTCGTCGTTCTTGGACATGTCCTCGTCGGCGACCACTTCGGCGGCAGCCCATTCCAGCGCTTCACGCTCGGCACGCTCGCGCTCGGCCTTCTCGACTTCGTCGATCAGCGCGTTGTCGATGCGACGGGCGGCGATTTCGCGCAGCGCCAGCACGGTCGGCTTGTCTTCGGTCTCGCTGTTGTCCAGCGTGGCCTGCACGCCGTTGGCAAGCTGGCGGGCGCGCTTGGACGCCATCATGACCAGCTCGAAACGGTTGTTAACGACTTCCAGGCAATCTTCTACGGTGATGCGGGCCATACGGGCTCCCGGCGACCGGTCGGCCGCTCAGTCGAATGAGGGAAAGGGGACGGAGTGTAAGGGCAGGGGCTGGACAAAATCAAGCCAACCCTGCCCTGTTCCTTTTGCAATCAGTCAGTTGCAGACGGATCTGCGGTCAAAAGGGCCTGGATCAGCCCCGCATGGCGGACCTTCTGCGCTTCGCGGCGCAGCCGGCTGGCGGTGAAGATGGCGCACAGCTCATCGACGGCGGTGTCGAATATCTCGTTGACGATGACGTAGTCGAAGTCGTTGAAGTGCAGCATTTCCTCGCGTGCCGCGGACAGCCGCTGGCTGATCACCGCCTCGCTGTCCTGGCCGCGCTTGCGCATGCGGTCCTGCAGCGCCTGTTTGGATGGCGGGAGGATGAACACCGTCACCGTGCCGGGCACCAGCTGGCGCACCTGCTGCGCGCCCTGCCAGTCGATTTCCAGCAGCACGTCCTGGCCGGCGGCCAGCTGCGGCTCCACCGACTGCCGGGCGGTGCCTTTCCAGTCGCCGTGCACCCAGGCGTGCTCGAAGAAATCACCGGCGGCGATCATCGCCTCGAACTCGGTCGCGCTGACGAAATGGTAGTGCTCGCCGTTGACCTCGCCCGGACGCGTGGCCCGCGAGGTGAACGAGATCGACAGCGCGATCTGCGGGTCGCGCGCCAGGGTGGCGTTGACGATGCTGCTCTTGCCGGCACCGGAAGGCGCGGCAACGATGTACAGGGTGCCGCGCGCGGGCGTGCCGACCGGGGAAGGTTGGATGCTCATTCGATGTTCTGTACCTGTTCGCGGATCTGGTCGATCAGCACTTTCAGCTCCACCGCGGCATTGGAGGTGCGGCTGTCCACCGACTTGGAGCCCAGCGTATTGGCTTCGCGGTTGAACTCCTGCAGCAGGAAGTCCAGCCGACGCCCGACCGGATCGCGCTGCTTCAGCACGCGGCGGATTTCCACGATATGGCTGTTGAGGCGGTCCAGCTCTTCATCCACGTCCAGCTTCTGCAGCCACATCACCAGTTCCTGCTCGGCGCGGCCCGGATCCACCGGGTGCGGCAGGTCGGCCAGGCGCGCGGCCAGCTTGACCCGCTGGCCTTCGCGGATGGCAGGAATCAGGGTGCGCACGTCTGCAGCGATGCGCTCGATGGCATCCACCCGCTCCCTGATGGCGGTTGCCAGCTTGTCGCCTTCGCGCTCTCGGCCGGCAATGAAGCCGTCCAGGGTCTGTTCCAGCAGGGCCAGCGCCTCGGCCTGCAGCGCGGTGGCATCGGTGGCTTCGCCCTGCATCACGCCGGGCAGCTGCAGCAGATCGGTGAAGCTGACCTGCAGGTTCGGGAAGTCGGACGTGAGCCGGTGCGCCAGCTGGCCCAGCTGGCCCAGCAGGACATCGTTGACCTGCAGGCTGGCTGAGGTTTCCGGCGTGCGCAGGCGCATCACCAGGTCCAGCTTGCCGCGGCTCAGGCGTGCGGAGACACGCTCGCGCAGCTGCGGTTCCAGCGCGCGCAGTTCCTCCGGCAGGCGGGTGCCGACCTCGAGGAACCGGTGGTTCACCGAGCGCAGCTCGCAGCCCAGCGTGCCCCAGGCGGTGGCGCGCTCGCCCCCGGCGTAAGCGGTCATGCTTCGGATCATGGGGTTTTCCAGATGCTCCCAAAGAGGGAATGGTACCCTAGCGGCTTCATTCGAGCCTCCTGCCTGCCCCCTCCCCGGGGCGGGCATGGACCCGTTCCCTCGCTCCAACGGTACCCCGCCATGTCCGATACCCGCCCCAGTGGCCGCCAGCCCGACCAGATGCGCCAGGTCACCCTCCAACGCGGTTTCACCCGCCACGCCGAAGGCTCGGTGCTGGTGTGCTTCGGCGAAACCCGCGTGCTGTGCACCGCCACCGTGGAAAACCGGGTACCGGGCTTCCTGCGTGGCAAGGGCGAAGGCTGGGTCACCGCCGAGTACGGCATGTTGCCGCGCGCCACCCACACCCGCAGCGACCGCGAAGCAGCGCGTGGCAAGCAGGGCGGCCGCACGCTGGAAATCCAGCGCCTGATCGGCCGCAGCCTGCGTGCCTGCGTGGACCGCAACGCGCTGGGCGAGCGCACCATCACCCTGGACTGCGACGTCCTGCAGGCCGACGGCGGCACCCGCACCGCCGCCATCACCGGCGCCTACGTGGCCCTGGCCGATGCGGTGAACCTGCTGCTCAAGCGCGGTGACATCAAGCGCAACCCGATCATCGGCGCAGTGGCGGCGGTATCGGTGGGCGTCTACCGCGGCACCCCGGTGCTCGATCTGGACTACGCCGAAGACAGCGACTGCGACACCGACATGAATGTCGTCATGAACGATGGCGGCGGCTTCATCGAACTGCAGGGCACCGCCGAAGGCCATGCGTTCCGTCGCGACGAACTGGATGCGCTGCTGGCACTGGCCGACAAGGGCGTGGGCGAACTGCTGGCCGCGCAGCAGGCGGCACTGGGCGCATGAATCGCCGGCTGGCCCTGACCACCTTCCTGGTGGACGACTACGACCGCGCGATCGCCTGGTTCACCGGCGCGCTCGGCTTCCACCTGCAGCAGGACATCGACCAGGGCGGCGGCAAGCGCTGGGTGGTGGTGTCCCCGGCCACCGACGGCGCGGCCGGGCTGCTGCTGGCACGCGCCAGTTCGGACGTGCAGGCCGCGCGGATCGGCGACCAGACCGGTGGACGGGTCGGGTTCTTCCTGGAGACCGACGACTTCGCGCGGGACCACGCCGCGATGCTGGCTGCGGGTGTGGAGTTCCTCGAAGCACCACGCAAGGAACCCTATGCCACCGTGGCGGTGTTCCGCGACCTGTACGGCAACACCTGGGACCTGCTGGAGCTGGCCTGATGCGTCTTTCCACAACTGCGAAGCTGGTGCTTGCCAGCCACAACGCCGGCAAGCTGAAGGAGATGCAGGCGATGCTGGCCGAGCTGCCGCTGCAGATCCTGTCGGCCGCCGATGCCGGGGTGGGCGATGTGCCCGAAACCGGCCTGACCTTCGTGGAGAACGCACTGATCAAGGCGCGTGCGGCCTGCCAGGCCAGCGGCCTGCCGGCGCTGGCCGATGATTCGGGACTGATCGTCGACGCCCTCGGCGGTGCGCCGGGCCTGTACAGCGCGCGCTACGCCGGCAGCCCCACCGACGATGCCGCCAACAATGCCAAGCTGCTGGCCGACCTGCACGGCGTACCCGCCGACCAGCGCACGGCGCGCTTCTTCGCGGTGATCGTACTGCTGCGCCACGCCACCGATCCGCAGCCGCTGGTCTGCGAAGGCAGCTGGGAAGGCGTGATCCTGGACGCACCGCGTGGCAGCAACGGGTTCGGCTACAACCCGGTGTTCCTGGATCCGCGCCATGGCCTGACCGCTGCGGAAATGGAGCCGGCGCTGAAGAACACGCTCAGCCACCGCGCGCTGGCCCTGCAGCAGCTGAAGCAGCGGCTGTCCTCGATCTCCCTGTAACCCACGCCGATGCCCGCACTCATTCCGCCGCCGCTGTCGCTCTACGTGCACCTGCCGTGGTGCGTGCGCAAATGCCCATACTGCGATTTCAACTCGCACCAGGCCAAGGGCGAACTGCCCTTCGATGATTACATCGATGCGCTGGTACGCGACCTGGACCAGGATCTGCCGCTGGTATGGGGCCGGGTGGTGCACAGCGTGTTCTTCGGCGGCGGCACGCCGAGCCTGTTCCCAGCCGAGGCGATCGACCGCTTCCTGCAGCAGGCTTCGGCGCGGCTGCGCTTCGCCCCGAACGCCGAAATCACTCTGGAAACCAACCCCGGCACGACCGAACACGGCCGTTTCGATGGCTACCGTGCGGCGGGCGTCAACCGGCTCAGCTTCGGCATCCAGACCTTCAACGACGAGGCGCTGAAGCGACTCGGCCGCATCCATGACAGCGCCGAGGCCGAGCGCGCGGTGAAGATGGCGCAGGACGCCGGCTTCGAAAATTTCAACATCGACTTGATGTATGCCCTGCCCGGCCAGACCCTGGCCGCCGCCGAGCACGACCTGGAGCGGGCCTTCGCGCTGCAGCCGGCGCATCTTTCGCACTACCAGCTCACGCTGGAACCGAACACGGTGTTCTTCGCCCGCCCGCCACAGGGCATTCCGGACGAAGACAGCGCGTGGGACATGCAGGAACACTGCCAGGCGCTGCTGGCGCAGGCCGGCTTCGACCAGTACGAGGTCAGTGCCTATGCACGGCCCGGGCGGCAGAGTGCGCACAACCTGAATTACTGGCGCTTCGGCGACTACCTGGGCATCGGGGCCGGTGCGCACGGCAAGATCAGCTCGGGCGCCGAGCAGAACGTGCGCCGGCGCTGGAAGCTGAAGCATCCGCAGGCCTACATGGACGCCGCCGGCAGCCCTGCCAGCTTCGGCGGCGATGACATCATCGCGGCGGACCGGCTGCCGTTCGAGTACATGCTCAACCTGCTGCGCCTGCACGAAGGCTTCAGCCTGCGCGACTTCCAGTCGCGTACCGGCCTTCCCGCCACGGCCATCGACGCCCCGCTGCAACAGGCGCTGCAACGCGGCTGGCTGGAACGCGTGGGTGGCGGCCACGATCACGGGGATGGCTGCGGCGGCCACGGTTGTGCAGGCGCGGGCGGCGACGATCACGGCGAGCTGTTGCTGCGACCGACGGAACTGGGACGACGCTTCACCAACGATGTGGTGGAGCTGTTCCTGGGCGAGTAGCGCCGCCCCGCCCGACACGGTAGATTCCGAGCCCGACCCCGGGAAAACGGATGCCCAGCCCCATGCCCTCCTCGCCTCCGCCGATGCCTGAGGACACTGCACGCTTCGCCGCGGTCGACGCCCCACCGCGCGTGCGCCGGCTGCTGGGCGTCCTGCTGGCACTGTCGCGGCAGTCGTTGACCGCGCCGCTGACGCTGACCGTGGTGGAACTGGAGCGTGAACTGCTGCGCGAGGCCGAGCGCGCCCGCAACAGCCAGGTGCAGGCCGACCTGTTCGCCCAGGCCCGGCAGATTCATCCCTTCGCCGAAGGCTTCAGCCACCGCTTCCTGGCACACCTCGCACAGGCCTTGGCCGCGCTGTTCGCACCTGCCAGCGAAGCGCCGGCGGCAGCCGAACCCCAACGCCCGTCGATGTCCGCGCTGACCCTGGTCAACGACACCGACATCGATCGCAACATCGTGCTCAATGAGATCATGCGGCGCGAAATGCTGCGCTCGGCCAACGCGTTGCAGCTGCTGGGACAGCGGCTGGCAGTGCTGGCCGCCGCGCCGGCGCTGGATGCCGAGCATGTACCGTTCGGCCCGGTCATCCTGTGCGGCATCGTGCGCCGGATCGGCGATGAAGGCGGGCTGGAACTGGAGGCCCAGCTGGCGCTGTACCGCAGCTTCGAGCGCCAGGTGCTGGAGCGGCTGGGCGAACTGCTGGAACGCGCCAACGTCCTGCTCGGGCACGAAGGCGTGCTGCCGGGACTGGTCTACACCCCTTACCTGGCGCGCTCGGCGGCGACCCGCCGGATCGTCACCCAACCCGGCCGCGGTCCGGGCAGCGGCGCAGCGCGGGCCCGCACGACGCCGGTCACCAGCTGGAACGGGGCCAGCAGCACCGCCGCCAGCTCCTGGTCGGCGATGATGCAGGCCGAACTGGGTGGTCATCCGCCGCCGACCGACGCGGCGGCCTCCATGCCACCGCAACCGCCGCCGCTGCCCACCGGTGCGCCGGATCAACCCGCGACTGCCGCCCCGGTGGTGGATCTCGCAGCCCCGGCCATGAGCGCCCTGCACGAACTGCTCGCCGGTGCGCGGCATGCCATGGCTGCCGGCGCGGCGGCGTCGCCCGGCCTGCAGGCACCGCTGCCGGGCGCTGCGGTGGACCACGAAGGCGGCATGCCGGGCGAGGCGCCCGATGCCAACACCGTGCCCAGCGCGATGGTCGATGCGATCCTGGGCCAGCTGCAGGCGCGCATCGCCGGCGGCGCGACAGCGCGCAGCATGTCCGACCTGCAGACGGCCCTGCTGACCCAGTTGCGCGCCGAGCACGGTGAACAGGCCGCGCTGACGGTCAAGGACGGCGACACCCTGGACCTGCTCGGCCTGCTGTTCCAGCAGATCCGCCAGGAACAGCGCCCACAGACGGCCGGCAATGACCTGGTCGGCAGGCTGCAGGTGCCGTTGGCACGCGCCGCGCTGGCCGATCCGGGCTTCTTCGTGCGCGACGAGCACCCGGCCCGCGAGCTGCTCAACACCATCGCCGAACTGGGCGCCAACGGCCTGCAGGACGATGACCTGGACCCGCAGCTGGTGCAGAAGCTGGAGCGCACGGTGGACACCGTGGTGGCGCAGTACCACGACGATCCGGCCGTGTTTGCCGCCGCCAACGAAGAGGTACAGCAGCACTTCCGCGCCGCCGCCCACAAGGCCGAGCTGGCCGAGCGCCGCCACGTGGAAGCCGCGCGCGGCAAGGAGCGGCTGGAGGTCGCGCGGCAGCAGGCAACAACGTTGATCGAACAGGCCTGCGCGCAGGACGAGCCGCCGCGCTTCGTGCAGACGCTGCTGCGCCAGGCCTGGGCCGACGTGCTGACCCTGACCCAGCTGCGCCACGGCGAAGACTCCGCACTGTGGCAGCAGCGCTTGAAGCAGACCGCGCGCATCACCGCGGTTACCGCCCAGGCCCCCGGCGGCGAGCATGCGGCCGACGACATCCTGTTCGGCGAAATCGAGGCAGCCGTCCTGCAGATCGGCTGCCATCACGACGAAGCGCGGGCCATCGCGCGCCGCCTCTCCACTCCCGGCGGCGAGGACGACAGCACATCGCGGACCGAGCTGACGGCGCGGCTGAAAGCGCGCACCCGGCTGGGCGAACATGCCGAAGCCCATGACACCCGGCGGCTCGCACCGCTGGCACGCAGCAACGTCGAAGAAGACTGCTACCGGCAGCTGCGCACGCTGCCGTTCGGTACCTGGTTCGAATTCATCAGCAACCAGCAGGGCGACCTGCACCGCCAGCGCCTGTCCTGGTACAGCCTGGTCACCGAACACGCCCTGTTCGTCAATCCGCGTGGGCAGAAAGTGGCCGAGTACACCCTGGATACGCTGGCCCGCCTGATGGCACTGGAACAGGCGCGCATCGTCACCGAAGACAAGGGACGGCTGATCGATCGCGCCTGGCAGGCGACCCTGCGCACGCTGCGCTCGCTGGCCGGTACTGAACGAGGGGAAGCCGCATGAGTGCCGACGACGACAGCACCGACACCCGCCGCGCGCCACGCCGCAACGTGGCCGACCTGGTGCCGGTGACCGACCAGATCGCCGAACGCGTGGTTGGCCGCCTTGGCAACATTTCCGAGACCGGCATGTTGATGCTGGCCTCCGTTCCCCTGCGCGAAGACGCGCTGTACCAACTGCAGTTCAGCCTGCCCCTGGCCGATGGCCACGCCACGCCGATCGACGTCGGCGTACACCTGCTGTGGGCCGAACCGGCGCACGTGGCGGGACAGGCCTGGGCCGGTTTCCGCTTCATCACCCTCTCGCGCGAACACCGCGAACTATTGCGCGGATGGATCGGACAGGAATCTCCGGCGCCCTGAGCGCCGGTTCCGGCACAGCAGTCGGCCGGCGCATGCGGCACAATCAGGGGCTGTTTTCCAGCGAGTCACCGCGATGATCCAGCACGACCCCGGCGCCCCTTATCCCGACCACCTGGCCGTGCTTTGCCGGCGGGCCGAAACAGCGCTGGCGCGCGGCGGCTTCGACCATCTGGTGGTTCCCAGCGGCACCCTGCACTACCACCTGTTCGACGACCGCGATTATCCGTATGCGGTGAATCCGCAGTTCAAAGCCTGGTTGCCGCTGACCCGCGTTCCGCACAGCTGGCTGGTGTTCACCCCGGGCAAGCGTCCCACGGTGATCTTCCACCAGCCCTTCGACTACTGGCACGTGGTGCCCGACGCACCGAGTGGCTGGTGGGTGGAGCACTTCGACATCCAGGTCATCCGCAAGCCGGAAGAAGCGCTGGCGCTGCTGCCGCGCGACCGTTCGCGCTGCGCCGTGCTGGGCGAGCCGCAGAGCACGCTGGGTGACTGGGTGCCGAACAACCCGGCACCGGTGGTGGATTATCTGGAATACCACCGGGCGTACAAAACGCCTTATGAGATCGCGCTGATGCGCCAGGCCCAGGTGCTGGGCGTGCGCGGCCACCGCGCCGCTGAAGCCGCGTTCCGCAATGGCGCCGATGAGTTTTCCATCCACATGGCGTACTGCGCGGCAGTCGGCCAGGATGCCAACGAACTGCCTTACGGCAACATCGTGGCGCTCAACGAACACGCCGCCGTGCTGCATTACACCGAGCTGGGCCGGACCGCGCCGCAGCCGCTGCGCAGCTTCCTGATCGATGCCGGCGCCAGCGCGCTGGGCTATGCCAGCGACATCACCCGCACCTACGCCGCACACGGCCATGACGAGTTCGCCGCGATGGTCGGCGCGGTCGACGCCGCCCAGCAGCAGATGTGTGCCGCGGTCCGCGCGGGCTTCGACTACAAGCAGCTGCACGTGGACGCGCACCTGTCGCTGATGGGCGTACTGAAGGACTTCGGCGTGCTCAAGGTATCGCCGCAGACCGCGGTGGAAACCGGCATCAGCGCGGCTTTCTTCCCGCACGGCATCGGCCACCTGATCGGCCTGCAGGTGCACGACGTGGCGGGCTTCGCGGCAGGCGACGGCGGTGGCCGGATCGAACGTCCGGCAGGCCACCCTTACCTGCGCCTGACCCGGGTGCTGGAGGCGGGCATGGTGGTGACCATCGAGCCGGGCCTGTACTTCATCGACATGCTGCTGGACGAAGTGAAGCAGGCCGGGCATGGCGCCAGCATCGCCTGGGATCGCGTGGATTTCTTCCGTCCTTACGGCGGGATCCGGATCGAGGACGAAGTGCTGTGCACTGATGGCGAAGCGGACAACCTGACGCGGCCGGAGTTTGCTCTCGCGAACGGGTGAAACCCCCTCGCGGGTGGCTTGAAAGCCGCAGCGGGGGGTGGGCCGGGCGGGGAGGCTATGCGGGGCACGCGCAAGTACGTCCCTGTAGCTCTTCGCGGCTCCTGCCGCTCAAGGCCCCGCACAGCCTCCCCGCCCGGCCCCTGACAGGTTCCGGTGGCCGCCACCCGCGTAATAAAAAAATGAAAAGCGGTAGCGCCGACCCATGGTCGGCGAGCGCAGCGGGCCGTTGGCGGGAACATTCCGCCGACCATGGGTCGGCGCTACCGGAGGTCCCGTGGCCACCATGGACCTGTCGAAGGTGGGGCGGGGTGGGTTCGTGGGAACGCTCATCCGCATGGATGCGGATGGCGAGCCTACAGGGACGTACTTGCGGCGATTCCCACGAACCCACCCCGCCCCACCAACACCCAGCCCTGCAGCTCTTGACGTTGACGTTGCCGTGGCTTGAAAAAAGCGGGCCGCCGGGCCGCAGACCCGGCACCTCCCCTCACCCCCGCATGAACGCTTCGATCTCGTCGGTGCTGCGCGCCAGGCCCTCGGTCAACACCCGATGCCCATCGGCGGTGATCAGCACGTCGTCCTCGGTGCGGATGCCGATGCCGCGCCAGCGCGGCTCCACGCTGGTGTCGTCGGCACCGACATACAAGCCCGGCTCGATGGTGAACACCATGCCCGGTTCCAGCAGCCGCGACTCGCCCGCCAGGCGGTAATCGCCGACGTCGTGCACGTCCATCCCGATCCAGTGCCCGGTCTTGTGCCGGTAGAAGCGCTTGTACTGCTCCTGCGCGATATTGTCCTCCACGCTGCCCTTGAGCAGGCCCAGCTGCAGCAGCCCCTCGGTCAGCACCTGCACCGCAGCCAGGTGGCCCGCTTCATACGCCACGCCCGGCCGTGCCTGCGCCAGCGCGGCCGCCTGTGCAGCGCCGACCAGATCGTGCAGCGCGCGCTGTTCGGCAGTGAAACGACCATTGACCGGGAAGGTGCGGGTGATGTCGCTGGCATAGCCGCGGTACTCCGCGCCAGCATCGATCAGCACCAGCTCGCCGTCGCGCGTACGCGCGTTGTTGTCGCGGTAATGCAGGATGCAGCCGTTGCGCCCTGCACCGACGATGCTCGAATACGCCGGGCACGCATCATGGGCGCGGAACACCCGCTCCAGCTCGGCCTGCAGCTCGTACTCATGGATGCCCGCGCGCGCAGCCCGCATCGCCGCGCAGTGCGCCTGCACGCTGATCTGCGCGGCCTGTTCCATGAGCGCGATCTCCGCACCGGACTTGAACAGGCGCTGCTCGTGCAGCAGATGGCCCAGCTCCAGGAACTCGTGCGGGGGCTGCGCGCCATGGCGTACCTGCGAACGTACGCGGTTGACCCAGCCGATCAGCTTCAGGTCGAAATCCGCATCGCGCCCGAAGTGGTAATACACCCGCGAGCGCCCTTCCAGCATCCCCGGCAGGATGTCGTCGAGGTCCTCGATGGGATAGGCGTCGTCCATGCCGAAATCCGCCACGGCGCCTTCCTGGCCGGCACGGCTGCCATCCCAGGCTTCACGCTCGGCATCGCGTTCGCGGCAGAACAGGATCACCTCGCCATGCCGGCGCCCGGGAATCAGCACCAGCACGGCCTCCGGTTCCGGGAAGCCGCTGAGGTACTGGAAGTCCGAGTCCTGGCGGTACGGGTAGTGCGTATCCAGGCTGCGCACCTTCTCCGAGGCGGCCGGCAGCACCAGGATCGCCTCGTCGCCGGCCATCTCCATCAACTGGCGCCGGCGCCGCTTGTACTCGGCCGCGCCGATCCCGGTGCGCTGGCGCAGGTCCATGCGATCGCCGGCCATCAGTTGAGGCGCTGGCGGTGGCGCGCGGCCATCACGCAGTCACCGTGCAGCAGCAGCACCGCAATGCGGATGAATTCCTCGATCTCGGCCAGCGCTTCGTCGTCGTCCTCGCCGTCGCTGTCAAAGTCCTCGCTGGACGCCTGGGCCAGCTTGGCCAGGTCGTTCAGGGCTTCTTCGCCCTCTTCGGACAGCGCCGGGCGCTTGTGCCCCGAACCCAGACCGAAGCCCCCCAGGAACGCGCGCGCCCAGGTGAACAGGGCATCCACCTGCGGCTCGGTTTCGGTGCTGTCGCTGAGCAGCAGCTCGAAGCCAAAATCACGGTCCTCCAGCTGCTTGATGGTCACTTCCAGCAACTGCGCCAGCGCGCTGCCCTCGGCCACCGGCTGCAGCGCATCGTCGGCCAGCACGCGGGCCGGCCAGTCATTGCCCGGCGCGCCGCCAGCGGCCAGCCAGCCACACAGGCCGCCGTGCAGCTCGGCCGGGCTGGCGCCCAGCCCGAGCGTTGCGCTGGCACGGGAAACGTCGTCGATGGAAGGAAGTTCGGTCATCTGGGGGCTCATAGGTGATGGGGACGACCCACGCCTTGCTGCCTGTGTCGTCGATGGACTAGTTTAGAACGTGGCGCGTCGCCCCGCAGCCCGTGCCGCTGACGCTTGACCGTCATCAACGGCCCTGAGACTCTTGCCGCCATGGACCATCCCAGCCCGCTCGACCAGTTGCAGGCCTTCGCCGCCCGGGTGGAGGCGCTGCTTGAGCGTAACCAGCGGCTGGCCGAGGAGAACCGCAGCCTGCGCCACCAGCAGGAACAGCTGGTCAACGAACGCTCCACGCTGCTGACCAAGAACGAACAGGCCCGCTCGCGCGTGGAAGCGATGATCACCCGGCTCAAATCCCTGGAGCAGCACACATGAGCGGTGCCGAACCGGTAAACGTCCGCCTGCTTGATCGCGATTACACCGTCGGCGTCACCGCCGAGGAGCGCGACAGCCTGGTGGCCGCCTCGCGCCTGCTGGATGCGAAGATGCGCGAAATCCGCGGCAGCAACCGCATGGCGGCCGTCGACCGCGTCGCCGTGCTGGCGGCATTGAACCTGGCGCATGAGCTGCAGCAGCTGCGCGATGAAAACGCCCGCCAGGCCGTCGCCCTGCAGCAGACCTTGGCCGACATGAACCGCCGCCTGGACCGCGCGATCGACGTATAACGCCGTGGAATCTGAATTGGCACGCACTGTTGCCGACGAACGGACTCCCCCTGCGCGGCGAGCTGGTTATACTGTTCCTGCGTTCTCTGCGGTACACGACGGCATGTGCAAACATTCGCCTTGTCCCTTAAGAACGACACCGGGAGCGCGACGGCGCCGGGAGTGCATGTCCGCCTTGCAGCGGGAAGCCCGATGGTTCCCCAGCGTTCCCACTTGAGCCCCTGGGTTCAAGGTCGTTTCGCATGCATCGTCATCGCGGAGAATGCAATATTCGACAAAGGCGGCGTCTTCGGATGTCGCCTTTGTTTTTTCCGGCCGGCTGCGCGGCACAATAGCGTCATGCCCTCCTCGCCCCCCTCGATATCCGATCCCCGCACCGCGCTGCGCGCCGAACTCAGGCAGCGTCGCCGTGACCTGCCCGCTGCCGCCCGGATCGACGCCGCCGATCGCCTCGCTGCACGCCTGCTGGCACTGCCGTTCGCCCCGCAACGCGGGCATGTCGCCGGTTACTGGGCGATGGATGGCGAAATCGCCCTGCATCGCTGGCAGTTGACCTTGCCCGACACGGTGACCTACTGCCTGCCGGTGCTGCACGAAACCATTCTGCGCTTCGCGCCGTGGCGGCCGGGCCAGGCGCTGCGGCAGAACCGTTTCGGCATTCCCGAACCCGACCTGGACCCTGCCGATACGCTGGATGCCGGCGCCATGGACCTGGTGGTGACCCCGCTGGTCGGCTTCGACGCACAGGGCGGCCGGCTGGGCATGGGAGGGGGCTGGTATGATCGCAGCTTCGCCTTCCGGCACGACCGCCCTGCTCCGCCGTGGCTGGTCGGCGCGGCATTTGCCGTGCAGCAGGTCGATGCGTTGCCGGTCGCGTCCTGGGACGTGGCGGTGGACGCCATCTGCACCGAAGCAGACACCCTTTTCGCCTCGCACGTGACCGCATGACCGCCCGCAAGCGCTACTGGCTGATGAAGTCCGAACCGGACGCCTTTTCCATCGACGATCTGGAACGCGTCGGCACCGAGCCCTGGAACGGCGTCCGCAATTACCAGGCGCGCAATTTCATGCGCGACGGGATGCACGTCGGCGACGGCATCCTGTTCTACCACTCCAACACCAAGGTGCCTGGCATCGTCGGCATCGCCACGGTGGCCAGTGCCGCCTATCCCGATGACACACAGTTCGATCCGCAATCGGACTACCACGACCCCAAGGCCACCCGCGAAGAGCCGCGCTGGATGCTGGTGGACGTGGGCTTCGAGCGCAAGCTGGATCGCGTCATCGCGCTGGATGAAATCAAGCTGCACGCCGATGCGCTGGGCGAGGGTTTCCCGCTCACCGCCAAGGGCAACCGCCTTTCCGTGTTCCCGGTGACTGCGGCGCAGTGGAAGCTGCTGCTGTCGCTGGAACGCAAATCCTGATCCTCCATCGAGACCGCCCGCATGTCCGAAGCCAAGCGCCTGGCCGCTGAAAAAGCCATCGAATACGTCGAAGACGGCATGATCGTCGGGGTCGGCACCGGCTCCACGGTCGCCTACTTCATCGATGCACTGGGCCGCATCCAGCACCGCATCAAGGGCGCGGTATCCAGTTCCGAACAGAGCACCGCGCGCCTGAAGCAGCTCGGCATCGAGGTGCTGGAGCTCAACCACACCGGCACGCTGTCGCTGTATGTCGACGGCGCCGACGAGTGTGATCCCGGCAAGTGCCTGATCAAGGGCGGCGGTGCCGCGCTGACCCGCGAGAAGATCATCGCCGAGGCCAGCGAGCGCTTCATCTGCATCGTGGACCCGTCCAAGCAGGTACCGGTGCTGGGGCGGTTCCCGCTGCCGGTGGAAGTGATCCCGATGGCACGCAGCCTGGTCGCCCGCCGGATCCGCGACATGACCGGCGGCCAGCCGACCTGGCGCGAGGGCGTGGTGACCGACAACGGCAACCAGATCCTGGACATCCACCACCTGCAGATCACCGATCCGGAAAAGCTCGAGCGCGAGCTCAACCAGCTGCCCGGCGTGGTCTGCGTGGGCCTGTTCGCGCGCCGGCGCGCCGACGTGGTGATCGTCGGCGGCGAACCGCCGGCGGTGCTCTGATTCCCTGCGGGGCGTGCGCTGCAAGGCCCGCCTGACCGTTTCCCCTACCAAGGAAAACCCCATGTCGATCCGTTCCCTGCTCCTGCTGCCGCTGCTCGCGCTGGCCGGCTGCGCCACCGGTGCGTCCCAGCACTGGGTCGAGCTCGATGGCGCCCGCTACAAGGTGGAACTTGCGCAGAACGATGAGACCCGCGCGCGCGGACTGATGTTCCGCGACAGCCTGCCCGAAGACCACGGCATGCTCTTCATCCACGACCGCGAGGAACCCCTCGCCTACTGGATGAAGAACACCCGGATCGGCCTGGACATCCTCTACTTCGACAGTGCACGCAGGCTGGTCAGCCAGCAGCGCGATGTGCCGCCGTGCTCGGCGGGCGACCGTTGCCCGCCGTATCCCAGCAGTGGGCCGGCACGCTACGTGCTGGAGCTCAACGCCGGCCAGGCGGAGAAGATCAAGTTGAAGGACGGCACCGAACTGAAGCTCGGCCCGGGCATCCCGCCGCTCTGACCGGAAGGACCAGGATGCCGGTCGTCGGCCGGCATTCTTTCACCTGCTGCAGCTTGAAACCTTGCGGCATTGCCGCCAGTCTGTAGGCATGCAGGAGCGCATCACATTGCCCGACTGGGACACCCTGGCCGAACTCGACGACGAGTCGCTGCCACTGCTGCCCACTGCGTTGCTGATCGCGCGCGACGAATATCCCGCACTGGATCCGACGGTATACGACGCGACGGTGCAGGCCCATGTCGACCACCTGCGCGCGGAAGTGGAGATCATCCCTTCAGCGCCGCTGAAAATGGCCGCGATCAACCGCCATCTGTTCGATGAGCTGGGTTACAGCGGCGACCACGACGAATACTACGATCCGCGCAACAGCTACCTCAACGAAGTCTTCGAACGCCGCCTGGGCAATCCGATCTCGTTGGCCCTGGTGCAGATGGAGGTCGCGCGGCGGTTGGGCATCGCGCTGGACGGGGTGTCCTTCCCCGGCCACTTCCTGGTGCGCCTGCCGATGGAAGAAGGAATGCTGGTGATGGATCCGTTCAACGGCGGCCGGCCGCTGGGCGTGGAAGAACTGCGCGAGCGCGCAAGCTCCCACCTGGGCGGGCAGCGACCGGACGACCAGGTGCTGGCGCAGATCCTCGACGCCGCGCCCAGCCGCGCGATCCTGATGCGCATGCTGCGCAACCTGCAGGGCGTCTATGCGGAAAACCATCAATGGGACCGTGCGGCGCGCAGTGCCGACCGCCTGCTGAAACTGGCGCCGGAAAACGACGATGCGCTGCGCGATCGGGGCCTGGCCTACCTGAAGCTGGATTACCTGGCCGGTGCGCGTCGCGACCTCGGGCGCTACGTGCAGCGCAATCCCGACGCGGGCGACGCGCAGGCCCTGCGCGAGAAACTGGTGGACTTGGGCGGACCGCGCACGCGGCTGCATTGAGCCGCGCCGCGGCGGCACACGCCTCAGTCCAGCTCGACCATCTCGAAGTCATCCTTGGTCACGCCGCAGTCCGGGCAGGTCCAGGTATCGGGCACGTCTTCCCAGCGGGTTCCCGGCGCGATGCCTTCTTCGGGCAAGCCTTCCGCTTCGTGGTACAGGAATCCACAGACCACGCACATCCAGGTGCGGAACCGGGCCGGGGGGGTGTCGCTCATCGGATGTTCCCCTTCAAAATAACGTCCTTCGATGCACTTCCCGGCCATTGTCCCATCGTGGCCGCGCAACCGGTAGCCATCCATGTCCCCAGCACCTGCAACGCCTCGCGGCGTGTACCTGATCACGCCCGACGAAGCCGACACCGCGCGCCTGCTGGCCCGTGTCGAGCCGCTGCTCGCCGCCGGCACCACGTGGCTGCAGTACCGCAACAAGACCGCCACGGCGGCGCTGCGCCACGAGCAGGCGACCGCGCTGCAGGCGCTGTGCGAACGTCACGGCGTGCCGCTGCTGATCAACGACGACGCACGGCTGGCGCAGGCGGTCGGCGCGGCCGGCGTGCATATCGGTGAAGACGACGGCGGCGTGGCGGCGGCACGTGCGCTGCTGGGGCCGGCGGCGCTGATCGGTGCGTCCTGTTACGACGAACAGGTGCTGGCGCAGCAGGCGGTCGCCGCGGGCGCCAGCTACGTAGCCTTCGGCGCCTTCTTCCCCAGCCGCAGCAAGGCGACCACCCGCCGCGCCACCCCGGAGCTGCTGCGGCAAAGCGCCGCACTGGGCGTGCCGCGGGTGGCGATCGGCGGGCTGACCCCGGACAATGTCGGTCCCGCCATCGCCGCCGGTGCAGACCTGGTGGCGGTGATCAGCAGCGTGTTCGAGGCCGCCGACCCGGTCTCCGCCCTGCACGCCTATCTCGCCTGCTTCAAGGATCCCGCATGAACCACGACCAGTCCCACGCCCTGTTCACCCGCGCCCAGGCGCTGCTGCCCGGCGGCGTCAATTCGCCGGTGCGCGCGTTCAAGTCGGTGGGCGGGGAGCCGTTCTTCGTCGAACGCGCCGACGGCGCCTACCTGCACGACGTGGATGGCAACCGTTACATCGATTACGTCGGTTCGTGGGGCCCGATGATCGTCGGGCACAACCACCCGGCGGTGCGCCAGGCCGTCAAGAAGGCCGCTGACAGTGGCCTGTCCTTCGGCGCGCCATGCGCGGCCGAAGTCACCATGGCGCAGACGCTGACCCGGCTGGTGCCCTCCTGCGAGATGGTGCGGATGGTCAACTCCGGCACCGAAGCCACGCTGTCGGCGATCCGCCTGGCGCGCGGTGCCACCGGCCGCAGCCGCATCGTCAAGTTCGAAGGCTGCTACCACGGCCATGGCGACTCGTTCCTGGTCAAGGCCGGCAGCGGCATGCTGACCCTCGGCGTGCCCACCTCGCCGGGCGTGCCGGCCGGCCTGAGCGAGCTGACCCTCACCCTGCCCTACAACGATTTCGACGCTGCCACCGCGCTGTTCGAAGCCCAGGGCGAGCAGATCGCCGGCCTGATCATCGAGCCGGTAGTCGGCAATGCCAACTGCATCCCGCCGCGCGAGGGCTACCTGCAGCACCTGCGCGAGCTGTGCACGCGCTTCGGCACCGTGCTGATCTTCGATGAAGTGATGACCGGCTTCCGGGTTGC
This sequence comes from Stenotrophomonas sp. CFBP 13724, assembly GCF_014841975.1. NCBI lineage: Bacteria > Pseudomonadati > Pseudomonadota > Gammaproteobacteria > Lysobacterales > Lysobacteraceae > Stenotrophomonas > Stenotrophomonas sp. CFBP 13724. The sequence continues at coordinate 262,016 of NZ_JACYUW010000001.1, read as the reverse complement.
GCTGGGCGGCGCACAGGCGCACTACGGCGTCACCCCGGACCTGACCACCTTCGGCAAGATCATCGGCGGCGGCATGCCGGTGGGCGCCTACGGCGGCAAGCGCGAGCTGATGCAGCAGATCTCACCGGCCGGCCCGATCTACCAGGCCGGCACCTTGAGCGGCAATCCGGTGGCGATGGCCGCCGGCCTGGCGATGCTGGAGCTGGTGCAGCAGCCGGGCTTCCACGCGCAGCTGTCCGCGCGCGCCGCGCGCCTGTGCGCGGGCCTGGAACAGGCCGCCGCCGAAGCCGGCGTGAGCGTCACCACGACCCAGGTCGGCGGCATGTTCGGCTTGTTCTTCACCGACCAGAAAGTGGAGACCTATGCCCAGGCCACCGCCTGTGACATCCCCGCCTTCAACCGTTTCTTCCACGCGATGCTGGAACAGGGCGTGTTCCTGGCCCCATCGGCCTACGAGGCCGGCTTCCTCTCCAGCGCACACGACGATGCCGTGATCGACGCCACCCTCGCCGCCGCCCGCATCGCCTTCAAGGCCTAGCCGAACACCAGCTTGCCTTTCATCATCGCGAAGTGGCCGGGGAACGAGCAGAAGAAGGTGTAGTCCCCGCCCTTCTGCAGGCTGCGGGTAGAGAACCGGACGCTGGTACTCTGCCCGCCGCCGATCACCTTGGTATGCGCCAGCACGCGCGCATCGCCCTTGGGCAGGTAACTGTCGGCGAGCGTGCCGCGCATGCCGGCCATTGCCACGGGCTGGTAATCGGCGGTGCGCGTCAGCACCCAGTTGTGGCCCATCGCGGTGGCCGCCATGCGGCCGGTGTGGCGCAAGGTCAGGGCCACTTCGGTGCAGTCGGCGCCCAGCGTGATTTCGCGCGCGCTGAAGGTCATCTGGTCAGTGCTGTCGATGGTCACCGCGCAGACGCGCGCCATCGCCGACGGCGCCAACAGCACCGCGCCCAGCCCTGCCCCCCATGCCCATTGCTTCATCATTGGCTGCTCCCGATTGTTGGTGCGCTCCATTGTAGGAAGGAAGGGCAGCGCGCGGCTGCGACCGGCTGTCGCAGCCGCGCCGGCATATCGGGCATGCTTCGGTCATGAAGCCAAGCATCGAATTGCTGCTGCTGGACGTGGATGGCGTGCTGCTGGATTACCAGCGCAGCGTGCGTGTGCGGCATCTTGCCCGCAGCCTGTGCGTGGACAGCGCGGGCGTCCAGCAGGTGCTGTTCGAGAGTGGCCTGGAAAGGCGCTACGACAGCGGCGCCATCGACACCGCCGCTTACCTGCGCACCTTGAGCGAGGGCCTGCAGGCCGAGGTCAGCGCGGCGCGCTGGATCCAGGCACGGCTGGCGGCATCGCGGCCGCACGAGGATGTGGTGCGCCGTATCCTCGCCCTTCCTGCTTCAGTGCGCATCGGCTTGCTGACCAACAACGGCCCGCTGATGGCCGAGGTACTTCGCGCCCTGCTGCCGACGCTCTGCGAGCGCGTGGCTGACGGACTGCTGTGCAGCGGCGCGCTCGGCGGACGCAAGCCCGATCCGGTGGTCTACCAGCGCGCACTGCACCGGCTGGATGCCGAGCCGGCACGCACGCTGTTCGTCGATGACCTGTTCACCAACGTGCGCGGTGCGCGCCAGGCGGGCCTGCAGGCCGAAACCGTGCGCGACGGGCGCAGCGTGGGCCGCGTGCTGAAGCGCCACGGTCTGCCGGGATGACCGGCGGCCGTCACGGCGTCCGCAGCAGCGCTCAGCGTGCGGCGATATAGCTGGCCACGGCCGCGCGCAGGCGCTTGAGGCCCTCGGCGATTTCTTCGTCGGTGATGTTCAGCGACGGCACGAAACGCAGCACGTCCGGACCGGCCTGCAGGGTCAGCAGGCCGTGTTCGGCGGCGTGGTCCAGGATCACGCCGGCCTGGCCCAGGTGATCCTTGGACAGCACCGCACCGAGCATCAGCCCGCGTCCACGCACCTGCCCGAACACGCCGAACTCGGCATTGATGCGCTCGAAGCCATCGCGCAGTGCGCGTGACTGGCGCTCGACGTTGGCGGCGATTTCATCGGAAGCCAGCTTGCGCAGCGCCACCCGTGCCACCGCAGCGGCCAGCGGATTGCCGCCGAAGGTGGTGCCATGGGCGCCGAACTGCATGGTCTCGGCGACCTTCGGGCCGGCCAGCATCGCGCCGATCGGGAAGCCGCCGCCGAGCGCCTTGGCCAGGGTCACCATGTCCGGCACCACCCCATCCTGCCAGTGCGCGAACAGGGTACCGGTGCGGCCCATGCCGGCCTGGATCTCATCCAGCACCAGCAGCGCACCGTGCTGGTCGCACAGTTCACGCACGCGCTTGAGGAAGCCCGGCCTGGCCGGCATCACCCCGCCCTCGCCCTGTACCGGCTCCAGCATCACCGCGGCCACGTCACCGGCGGCCATCGCGGTTTCCAGCTGCACTTCATCATTGAAATCCACGTAGCGGAAGCCCTGCGGCAGCGGCTCGTAGCCTTCCTGGTACTTCGGCTGGGCCGTGGCGGTCACTGCCGCCAGGGTGCGGCCGTGGAAGCTGCCGCGGAAGGTGACGATGACCCGCCGATCCGCCGGGCGCCCCTGCGATGAAGCCCACTTGCGCACCATCTTGATCGCCACTTCGTTGGCTTCGGCACCGGAGTTGCACAGGAACACCCGCTCGGCGAAACGGCTGGCCTTGACCAGTTCCTCGGCCAGGTGCAGCGGCGGGGCGCTGTAGAACACATTGCTGGTGTGCCACAGCTTTCCGGCCTGTTCCAGCAGCGCCGCGGTCAGGTCCGGATCGTTGTGGCCCAGGCCGCACACGGCGATGCCCGCCGCCAGGTCGATGTACTCGCGGCCCTGCGAATCCCAGACGCGCGCGCCCTGCCCGCGCTCGAGCACGACCTGGCGCGGCTTGTACACCGGCAGGTAGTAATGCGACAGGGAAATCAGGGGGTCGGTGGCGGCGGTCATGGCGGTCCGGCGAGCTTCGGAAAGCGCCCATTCTCGCCCCGCAGCCGGTGCGGCACAATGCGCGCATGCGCCCTTTCTCCGCTCCACAGCTCAACCCCGCCAGCGCCACCGGCTGGCGCCGGTACTGGTTCGACATCATCTACCGCCACGACACCGGGCCCTCGCGCAACTTCGACCTGCTGCTGGTGCTGGCGATCATCGCCAGCGTCATCGTGGTGATGGTCGACAGCGTGCAGCACCTGCACCTGCGCTGGGCCGCGGGCCTGTACGTGCTGGAATGGGCGTTCACGGCGATGTTCACGCTGGAATACGTGCTGCGGTTGGCGGTGGTGAAGCGCCCGCTGCGCTACGCGGTCAGCATCTGGGGAATCATCGACCTGCTGTCGATCCTGCCGACCTATCTGTCCCTGTTCATCCCCGGCGCGCAGAGCCTGCTGGTCGTGCGTGCGCTGCGCATCCTGCGGGTGTTCCGCATCCTCAAGCTGACCCGTTACATCGAAGAAAGCGGCGTGCTGATGCTGGCGCTGTGGCGCAGCCGGCGCAAAGTCCTGGTGTTCCTGTTCACGGTCATCACCATCACCATCATCGCCGGTGCGCTGATGTACCTGATCGAAGGGCCCCACAACGGCTTTACCAGCATCCCCAGCAGCATGTACTGGGCGGTGGTGACCATGGCCACGGTCGGCTTCGGCGACATCGTGCCGCAGACCATGCTCGGCCGCTTCGTCACGTCGATCCTGATCCTGATCGGCTACAGCATCATCGCGGTGCCAACCGGCATCTACACCGCCGAACTGGCCAGCACGATGCGCGAGGCCGAGCACAACGAGAAACGCGATGGACGTGGCTGCCTGCGCTGCGGGCTGGAAGGCCACGCGCCCGACGCACGCTACTGCCGGCAGTGCGCCGAGCCCCTGCCGGAACTGTTCAACCAGGTCTAGCGGGCGGGTGGCGCAGGCGCGCCCCCGCCCTGCCAACCTCAACGTGCCATGCGGTTGCTCATGTCGACCAGATCGTTGTAGCTGGCCAGCAGCGCCGGGGCGGTGCCGGACGGCGGCATGCCACCGCTCTCCAGCAGGATCTGGTCACTGCGGCTCAACGGCTGGTTGGCCTGCAGGCGTTCGATGCGGCGCCCGCCCTCGCTGGCCAGCTTGTCCGCCGAACGCTCCATGTGACCCCACATCGGATCGCCCTGGCCGATCTTCGCCTTGGCCGCTTCTTCCAGTACGGCCTGGTAGCGCGCCAGCTGTGCACGGCCGGCGGCGAGGTCCGGCGCGTCGCCGTCCAGCACCTTCACCAGCTGCTTGCCCTCGCCGATGATGCTCAGGTGGTAGAACGCCGCGCTGCGTCCCTCTTCCTTCTCGATCGCCGCGATCTGCTCCTTGCGGCGCTGGTCTTCGTTCGCCTCCAGCGCCGCATCCATCGCATCACCGGCTTCGAAGAACGCCGAATAGGCCTGCATCAGCGGCGCATGCCGCTGGCGCATGCCCTCACCGCCATCGCGCTTGTAGTCTTCGCGATCGTAGTAACGCACGGCATCGCTGATCTTCTCGTTGAGCGCGGTGAAGGTTTCCTGGTAACGGCGCGCGGCCGGATCCAGCGCGGCGTTGGCCGGCTGCTGTGCCAGGGCGGCGGTCAGCGGCGCGCCGCAGAACTCGACGCGGTGGGACAAGACCGTGCCCGGCGCACGCACGGTTTCTTCCTTGCCGGTGGGGCCGGCCGCCGGATCGGCGATCCACGAAACGTAGCGCTGGAAGCTTTCCTGGATCGGCTGCTGCACGCCGTTGAAGCAGGCGATGTAGGCGTTGATCTTGTCGGCGCCCTCGACGGCGGCTGCGCTGGAAGCGCCCTTCTGGCAGGCGGCCAGGCACAGCGCAACGGAGGCGGCCAGGACGGCCGTACGGAAGATTGGGTGCATGGGGTACTTCCCTGTTGGAAACGATTACAGCCGCGCACCATAGCAGACGCCGCCGTCAACGTGCCGTTGAATCAATCCAGGAAAAGATCTGGCAGCAGCGGATGCGCAGGGTCCACCGCGTAACCGGAAAGATCGGTCACGCCGGCCGCGGCGAGCACCTCGTCATCGAGCAGGAACTGGCCGTGGAAGCCGGCCGCTTCGCGCACCAGCACCGCGTGCGCGGCATCTGCCACGATCTGGGGCGTGCGGCAGCCCTGCACGTCCACGCCCGGGATCATGTTGATCGCATCGGTGGCGATCACCGTGCGTGGCCACAGCGCATTGACCGCCACGCCGCGTGGACCAAACTCCGCCGCCAGCCCCAGCGTGACCAGGCTCATGCCCATCTTGGCCAACGTATAGCCGGTATGCGGCGCCCACCACTTCGGGTCCAGGCTGGGCGGCGGCGCCAGGCTCAGGATATGCGGGTTGGGCGCCTGCAGCAGGTACGGCAGGCACGCCTGCGCGCACAGGAAACTGCCACGCGCGTTGACCTGCTGCATCAGGTCGAAGCGCTTCATCGGCGTCTCCAGGGTGCCGCGCAGCCAGATCGCACTGGCGTTGTTGACCAGGATATCGATCCCGCCGAAGGTGTCCACGGCGGCGGCCACCGCCGCCTGCACCTGGTCTTCCTCGCGGATGTCGCACTTCAGCGCCAGCGCCTGCCCGCCGGCGGCGGTGACCGCCTCGGCCGCACTGTGGATGGTGCCGGGCAGCTTCGGATTGGCCACCGAGGACTTGGCCGCGATGGCCACGTTGGCGCCATCGCGCGCCGCGCGAAGCGCGATCGCCAGCCCGATCCCGCGCGATGCGCCGGTGATGAATAGAGTCTTGCCCTGCAGGTTGGACACCACGTTTTCTCCTGGTCACCGGCCGACGCCGACGCTGCATTATGCGCGTGCCCACGTCGCGCGGCCGCCGTGTGGCCTCAGGGCTTGGGCCCCTGCCCTTCGTTGTCTTCCCAGTGCAGGATGCGCCGGGTGACGAAACGATAGACCGGCTTGCCGGTGGCGAACCACAGTTCACGCACCCACGAGGTGCGCTTGAGCACACGCTTTTCCACCGGGGTCAGCGATTCACGGCAGTACATCCGTTTGTGCTTCAGCAGGTGGCGCAGGTCTTCGCGCGCCAGCAGCCGCATCCAGCGCGAGCGCGGGTTGCCGATCACCGCCAGCTGGAAATCGATCAACGCCGGATGACCGGCTTCGGTCACCAGCCAATTGGCTTCCTTGGCCAGGTCGTTGTGCGCCACCCCGCGCCGATGCAGCTCCTGCAGCAGCCGGCGCGCGTCATGGAACCAGGCGACGTCGCCGCGTGGCGGGCGCTGGTACATCGCATCGCCGGCCATGAAGCTGCGGTCCAGCCAGCGGCCGTCCCATGCCAGCAGCTTCGGCACTGCCTGCATGCCATCGATGTGCCGCAGCGCGCGCGCTTCGCGTCGTGCCAGCCACCAGGCAGGCGCCCGCAGCCACCACGGCGTGGCACCCAGGTCACGACGCACGAAACGGCCTTCGGCCTGCTGCACCAGCAGGATGCGGCCGAAGCTGTCTGACTTGAGCGCGTGCTGCGCGAGCGTGCGGTTATCTGCCATGGCCCATTCTAGGCGATCGCTCCAGGCGATCGACGTTGTCTCGATCAGCCTGCATCAAGCAGGCAACCAGTCACCTGCACGCCTTTATAATCTGGCGATGGACTCTTCATGGATCGACGCCACCCTCGCCTGGATTGCCGCCAATCCAGTGCTCGCCGGTGCAGCCATCTTCCTCATCGCGTTCTGCGATGCGGTCATCATCCTGGGCGCCATCGTGCCTGCGCTGCCGTTGCTGTTCGCGGTAGGCGTGTTCATCGGCCTGGGGCAGATATCCGGCCCGTATGCGGTGGCCTGTGCGGCGCTGGGCGCGTTCGCCGGCGATGGCATCAGTTACTGGATCGGCCGCCGCTGGGGCGACCGGCTGCGCGGCGTGTTCCCTTTCAGCCGCTATCCGCAGCTGCTTGACCGCGGCGAAACGATGTTCCGCCGCAATGCCTTCAAGAGCATCCTGGTGGCCCGTTACGTGGGCGCCATCCGACCGTTCGTGCCGGCCATCGCCGGCATGATGAAGATGCAGGCCAGCCGCTACATGCAGGCCAGCGGCATCGCCAGCGTGTCCTGGGCGGTGTTGTTCCTGTTGCCGGGTTGGGTGCTGGGCGGGGCGTATGACGCCGTCGCTGCGGTCGCCGGGCGACTGGTGGTGGTGGTCGGCCTGCTTGGCGTGATCCTGGGGCTGGTGTGGGCCATCGTGCTGTATGGCTATCGCTGGTCGGCGGCACGCATGGATACCTGGCTGGCACGGCTGCTGGACTGGTCGCAGCGCCACCCCACGCTGGGACGTTACTCGGTGTCGGTATTCGACCCGCAGCGGCGCGAATCGGTGCCGCTGGCGATGCTGGCGCTGATGCTGCTGGTGCTGGGCTGGTGCTGGTTCGCACTGCTGATGGTGGTGGTGGCGCACGGCGAGCCGCTCAGCATCGACCTGGCCGTGCACCAGGCCATGCTCGCGCTGCGCAATCCGCTGGCCGATCATCCGATGGCCGCGCTGGCCTCGCTGGGCGCCTGGCCGGTGCTGCTGCCGGCCACTGCGGTCGGCATGGGGTACCTGCTCTGGCGCCGGCGCTGGATGGCCGCTGCACACTGGCTGGCGGCACTGGCCTTCGGCCTGGCGCTGACGATGCTGCTGGGCGCCACCGTGGACGTAGTGCGCCCGCCGGATGCCAGCAGCGGCTTCGGCTTCCCGTCCGTGTCAGTGACCATGGCCACGATCACCTTCGGCTTCTTCGCGGTATTGATCGCCCGGGAACTGCCCGGCCGGACCCGCGTGTGGCCCTACCTGGTCTCCGGTTTCGTGGTCAGCCTGATCGGTTTTTCGCGCATCTACCTTGGCGCGCACTGGCTGAGCGATGTGATCGGCGGCATGCTGTTCGGGCTGTTCTGGCTGCTGGTGCTGGGCATCGCCTACCGCCGCCGCTTCAATCGCTCGTTCTGGGTCAAGCCGGTCGCCTGGCTGTTCTACGGCACGTTTCTGGTGGCGGCCCTGTGGTACGCACCGCGCAACATCGCGGTCAAGCTGGAACGCTTCGAACCGCACCAGGCCGCTCCGGCGCCGCTGCAGGCCGATCGCTGGTGGAAGCAGGACTGGCAGACGATGCCGGCGCGGCGCAACGAATTCGACGATGACCAGCGCTGGCCGCTGGACGTGCAGGTGGCCGGCCCGCTTGCCCCGTTGCAGGCGCGGCTGGAATCAGAAGGCTGGAGGATGCAGCCGCAGGCCGGGTGGGAACAGGCCTTGTTGATGCTCGACCAGGACACCGGTCCGGAAGCGCTGCCGGTGCTGCCGGCCACGCTGGATACGCAGGTGGAAAGCCTGCTGATGGTGCGCGATGGCGAGCGGCCGGACGAGCGCCACGTGCTGCGCCTGTGGCCGGCGACGAGGGTGCTGCAGCCCGGCGACGTGCCGCTGTGGCTGGGCAGTGCGCAGACGCTGCGTTTCACCCGCCACTTCGAGTGGATCGGCATGTGGCATCCGCTGCGCGGGATCGACCCGGCGATGGCGGCGGTCAAGGCATCGGTGGAAGGCCTGCCGATGCAGGAAGGCGTGCATCCCGAAACGGGCCTGCCGGTGCTGCGACTGCGCACCGAATAACGCGCGTCAGCCGTTACGGGATCCAGCCCAGCAGCAGGTCCAGACGGGCGTGGACATCGTCGAGCTGCAGCAACTGCAGGCGCTGGGATTCTTCCAGCGGCAGCAGCTGCGCCAGCTGCCAGCCTACCCAGGATGCCTGGTCGAGCAGCGCCGGCGTGGCCGGTGCATAGTCCTCACCGGCCTGTTCGATGATGTGCTGCAGCAGGGTCGACAGCAGCGCATGCTGCGGCCGCAGCTCGTCGTCGGTATCCGGCGCGCACCAGCGCACCTCGCCCACCACCAGCCCGTTGTCGCGCACGCGGGTCTGCTCCACGTGGAAGCGCCGCGCACCGCGCAGCCGCAGCTGCAGCACGCCATCGCTGCCCATGTCGAAATCATCCACCCGGGCTTCCACGCCGAAGGCTGCGGGCACCGCAGGCGCGCCCACTTCGTCGCCCTGCAGGATCAGGCACAGCCCGAATCCACCGCCGTCGCGGCTTGAATCACGCAGCATGTCCAGATAGCGCCGCTCGAACACGCGCAGGCCGATGCTCGCGCGCGGCAACAGCACCGCGTGCAACGGAAACAACGGCAGCGTCGCGACCGCGCTCATGAGCCCTGCAGCTGCGCCAGGAAGCGCCGCGGCGCGGCATCGAAGCCGCCATTGGACATGAACACCACGTGGTCACCGGCTTCGGCGAGGGCGTCCAACCGGGCCAGCAACGCATCGGTATCGGCCACCGCCAGCGCCTGGCCGCGCACCGCGTCCATCACCGCGGCGGCATCCCATTCCAGCCCGGGCCGGTGCAGGAACACCACTGCATCGGCCAACGCCAGCGAAGGCGCCAGGGCCTCGGCATGTGCGCCCAACCGCATCGAATTACTGCGTGGCTCCATCGCCACCACGATGCGCGCATCGCCCACCTTGGCACGCAGGCCTTCGAGCGTGGTGGCGATGGCGGTGGGATGATGGGCAAAGTCGTCGTACACGGTGATGCCGCCGGCCTGGCCGATCACTTCCAGCCGCCGTTTGACGCTGTGGAAGCGTGACAACGCCGGCAGCACGTCGGCCAGCACCACGCCCACGGCGTGTGCGGCGGCCAGCGCAGCCAAGCCATTGAGCACGTTGTGGCGGCCCAGCAACGCCCAATGGACCACGCCGACCCGCTGCCCGCGATGATGCACGACGAACGCGCTGCCATCGGCGCGCAGCAGTTCGGCGTGCCATTCCAGCGTCGCATCGAAACCGAAGCGCTCCACCGGGGTCCAGCAGCCCATCGCCAGCACCTCGGCCAGGCGCGGGTCCTCGCCGTTGACGATCAGCCGGCCGCGCGCCGGCACGGTGCGCACCAGATGATGGAACTGGCGCTGGATCGCCGCCACGTCCGGGAAGATGTCGGCGTGGTCGTACTCGAGATTGTTGAGGATCGCCACCAGCGGCCGGTAGTGCACGAACTTGCTGCGCTTGTCGAAGAAGGCAGTGTCGTACTCGTCGGCCTCGACCACGAACTCGCGGCCCAGCCCTACCCGTGCGGACACACCGAAATCTTCGGCGACCCCGCCGATCAGGAAGCCGGGCGCGCGCCCAGCGCTTTCCAGCAGCCAGGCCAGGATGGTGGTGGTGGTGGTCTTGCCGTGCGTGCCGGCCACGGCCAGCGTGTCACGACCGGGTAACACCCGTTCGCTGAGCCACTGTGCACCGGACACATAGCGCTGGCCGGCGTCGAGTACCGCTTCGACGGCGGGATTGCCGCGCGAGAGGGCATTGCCGATGACCACCTCGGCAATGTCCGGCGGAACGCTGTCGGCACGATACCCCTGGTCCAGCTGGATCCCCAGCGTTTCCAACTGGGTCGACATCGGCGGGTAGATCGCCTGGTCGCTGCCGCTGACGGCATGTCCCAGCTCACGCGCCAGTGCGGCCACGCCGCCCATGAAGGTGCCGGCGATTCCAAGAATATGTACGTTGCTCATGACCCGCATTGTTACCGATCGACCCGGTGGTGGGCCATCCTGACAAGCAGAACGTCAGATAAGTCCGACAGACAGCTCAGACAAAGCCAAAGACATGTAAGGGAAATCCTGATAGCGGCAGCCTATGAACATAGACACAATTCACAGTGCCAGCCGCAGTTCCCAACCGGTCCTACTCCCCAAGAGGCCATCCCCATGGGAGCTCACGCTGCGGGGCCCTGAGCAAGCCCACCGCTGGCTTAAAAATGACACAGGCCTGGTCCGAAGGGACCAGGCCTGTGTTTTTTCAGGTGCGAACCGCAGGCCTCGGCGGCCTCATCCGGCCTTCGGCAGCACGGCGTGGATGCGCGCTTCGACTTCTTCCAGCTCGCCGATGCCATCCAGGCGCGCCAGGGTGCCCCGTTCGGCATAGAAATCCACCACCGGTGCAGTCTGCTCGGTGTAGACCTGCAGGCGATGGCGGACCGAATCCGGATTGTCATCCGCGCGACCCTGTTCCTTGGCACGGCCGGCCAGGCGCTCGATCAGCTGATCGGCGTCCACGTCCAGCTGCACCACCGCATCCAGCGGCTGACCGATATCGGCCAGCACGCCATCCAGCGCCTTGGCCTGGGCCACGTTGCGCGGATAGCCGTCCAGGATGAAGCCCTTGGCCACGTCGTCCTGCGACAGGCGCGAGCGCAGCATGCCGAGCAGGATCTCGTCGGACACCAGGTTGCCGGCATCCATCACCGCCTTGGCCTGCTTGCCCAGCTCGGAGCCAGCGGCCACTTCGGCACGCAGCAGATCGCCGGTGGAGATGTGGGCGATGCCGAGCTTTTCCTTCAGGCGGGTTGCCTGCGTACCCTTGCCCGAACCGGGCGGCCCCAACAGAACCAATCGCATCTAGCTCACTCCAACGTGTTGAAAATCATGAACGTACGGCGTCCGGACGGGCCGGTATCGCTGCACTGCAATACCCGCACTTTACCGCATCCGGGTAATGTCCCTGCAATGTCCCTGTCCCGACACGAGGTTCCGATGCGCCCAGGCACCCTGCTCTATGCCCAGTCAGGCGGCGTCACCGCCGTCATCAATGCCACTGCTTCTGCGGTCATCCAGGAAGCCCGCGCCCGCGGGGTGAAGGTGCTTGCCGCGCGCAACGGCATCCTCGGCGCGCTGCGCGAAGACCTGATCGACACCTCGCGCGAACCGATCAGCGCCATCCGGGCGCTGGCCCAGACGCCGGGTGGCGCGTTCGGGTCCTGCCGTTACAAGCTCAAATCCCTGCAACAGGATGCAGCCCGTTACGACCGGCTGCTGGAAGTGCTGCAGGCCCATGGCGTGCGCTGGTTCCTGTACAACGGCGGCAATGATTCGGCCGACACCGCGTTGAAGGTGTCCGAACTGGCGCGCGAGCGCGGGGTCGAGCTGAGCTGCATCGGCGTGCCCAAGACCATCGACAACGACCTGGCCGTGACCGACACGTGCCCCGGCTTCGGCTCGGCGGCCAAGTACACCGCGGTATCGGTTCGCGAGGCGGCGCTGGACGTGGCCGCCATGGCCGAGACCTCCACCCGCGTGTTCATCTACGAAGCGATGGGCCGCCACGCTGGCTGGCTGGCAGCGGCAGGCGGATTGGCCGGTACGGGACCGGATGAGGCCCCGCAGGTGATCCTGCTGCCGGAACGCGCCTATGACGAAGCGGCCTTCCTGGCCAAGGTAAGCGCGGTGGTCGAACAGGTGGGCTACTGCGTGGTGGTGGCCTCCGAAGGCATCGCCACGGCCGATGGGACCTTCGTCGCCGATGCCGGCGGCAGCAAGGACTCCTTCGGCCATACCCAGCTGGGCGGCGTGGCCGCGCACCTGGCCGGCCGGGTCAAGGACCAGCTCGGTTTGAAGGTGCACTGGACCGTGCCTGATTACCTGCAGCGCTCGGCACGCCACATCGCCTCCAGGACCGACTGGGAACAGGCGCAGGCGGTGGGCAAGGCGGCGGTGCGGTTGGCGCTGGCCGGGCACAACGGGGTGATGCCGGTGATCGTGCGCAGCAGCGACAAGCCCTACCGCTGGAAGATCGACTCGGCACCGCTGGCGAAGATCGCCAACCATGAGAAGAAGATGCCGACAAGCTTCATCCGCAAGGACGGTTTCGGCATCACCGAAAGGGCCCGGGCCTACCTGCAGCCGCTGATCAAGGGCGAAGCCCCCCTGCCCTACGGGCCGGACGGGTTGCCGAAGTACGTCACGCTGAAGAATGTCGCGGTCAAGAAAAAGCTGGAGCCGTTCGAGGCCTGAGGCTGATACCGGCAGCGCCGAGCCATGCTCGGCGGCTTCTCCGGGCCCGTGCGACGGTGCTGGACGCAGGCCGCGTCTGGCGCTCGCCGAGCATGGCTCGGCGCTACCCGGTCTACTGGCAGGCGGTGCCTTCCATCTGCAGCTGCGCGGCGAACATCGTCACCTGCGGGATCCTGCCGCTGCTGGCCTGCTTCTTGGCCTCTTCCAGATAGATGCGCGACTGGCCCTGGCCGTCGCGTTCGGTGGTCGGCGCTACCGGCAGTCGCCACACCCGCACCACCGCCTGCTGGGCCGGGCACGCCGCAGACGGCACCCGGATCACATCGTTGAGCTTCCAGCCCTTGGCCTGACTCGGCTGCGCCTTGGCGTAATCGACGAAGCGCGCCCGCGGCTGGCACTGCTCGCTGGTGCGTACCGGTGCGAAGCGGTACGGCTGCGCCGCATCCCCCGTGAAGGTACCTTCCAGCCGCGCGCAGGCTTCGGGAATCTGGCGCAAGGTATGGACCGCACCGACCGCCTGGGCGGCGCCCACCGCACGCTGCAGCTCGGGCGTTTCCACTGCCAGCGCCGGCAGCGCCGGGACCAGCAGGGCCATCATCAGTACGGGCAGGCGCATCGGTGTTCTCCACGACAGTAATGGCCGCACGGTCGCAGAGCCTGGCTTAACCGCGCGCAAAGGCGCTGGCGCCTGCTGGCCCCGGACCGCATACTGCGGCCACCAGGGAATGCTGAACACCGCCATACGTCGGACGACCATCGTGGTCAGTTACGGGTTGGTTACAAGGCTGCAGCCCGTCGTCCCCCTCGTGGTGAAGTTCACCACCGCTGGATGTCTTTCATCCACATCGGGAGAGGTCATGCTGGAACGTCACGGGCTGTCATTGGCGCTGCTGTGCGCCGTCATCGCAATCCTGTTCGGAATCATCTCGGCGCGGTGGATCCTGCGCCAACCCAGTGGCAACGCACGCATGGCCGAGATCGCCGGCGCGATCCAGGAAGGTGCCCGTGCGTACCTCAACCGCCAGTATCTGACCATCGGCATCGCCGGGGCGGTGCTGTTCGTGCTGGTCGGGATATTCCTGAGCTGGTACACCGCGATTGGCTTCGCCATCGGCGCGGTACTGTCCGGTGCCGCCGGCTACATCGGCATGAACGTATCGGTACGCGCCAACGTGCGCACCGCTGAAGCGGCGCGGCATGGCATCAGCGCGGCGATGGACGTGGCGTTCCGCGGCGGTGCCATCACCGGCATGCTGGTGGTCGGGCTGGGACTGCTGGGCGTGGCCGGCTACTACGCCATCCTGCTGCGGCTCGGCCTGGACGTGGCGCAGGCCCTGCATGCCCTGGTCGGACTGGCGTTCGGCTCCTCGCTGATCTCGATCTTCGCGCGCCTCGGCGGCGGCATCTTCACCAAGGGCGCGGACGTCGGCGCCGATCTGGTCGGCAAGGTGGAAGCCGGCATTCCCGAGGATGATCCGCGCAATCCGGCGGTCATCGCCGACAACGTCGGTGACAACGTCGGCGACTGCGCGGGCATGGCCGCCGACCTGTTCGAAACCTACGCGGTGACGGTGATCGCCACGATGCTGCTGGGCAGCCTGATGATCGCCGAAGCCGGACGCAACGCGGTGCTGTATCCGCTGGTGCTGGGCGGGGTGTCGATCATCGCCTCGATCATCGGCGCGCTGTTCGTCAAGGTGAAGCCGGGCGGATCGATCATGGGCGCGCTGTACAAGGGCGTGATCGTATCCGGCGTGCTGGCGGCGATCGCTTTCTATCCGGTCACCACCGCGTTGATGGACGACAACGTGTTCGGCCCCTACGCGCTGTACGGCTGTGCCCTGATCGGGCTGGTGCTGACCGGGCTGATCGTGTGGATCACCGAGTACTACACCGGCACCCAGTACAAGCCGGTGCAGCACGTGGCGCAGGCCTCCACCACCGGCCATGGCACCAACATCATCGCCGGGTTGGGCATCTCGATGAAGTCCACCGCGCTGCCGGTGATCGCGGTGTGCGTGGCGATCTGGGGCGCGCATGCGCTGGCCGGGCTGTACGGCATCGCCATAGCGGCCACCGCGATGCTGTCGATGGCCGGCATGATCGTCGCGCTGGATGCCTACGGCCCGATCACCGACAACGCCGGTGGCATCGCCGAAATGGCCGACCTGCCGCCGGAAATCCGCGCCATCACCGATCCGCTGGATGCCGTCGGCAACACCACCAAGGCGGTCACCAAGGGCTATGCGATCGGCTCGGCGGCACTGGCCGCGCTGGTGCTGTTCGCCGATTACACGCACAACCTGCAGGCGGCCAATCCGGGCATCGAGTTCCGCTTCGACCTGTCCGACCACGAGGTGATCATCGGCCTGCTGATCGGCGGGTTGATCCCCTACCTGTTCGGTGCGATGGCGATGGAAGCGGTAGGCCGCGCGGCAGGCGCGGTGGTGGAAGAAGTGCGCCGCCAGTTCCGCGAAATCCCCGGCATCATGGAAGGCACCGGCAAGCCGCAGTACGACCGCGCGGTGGACATGCTGACCCGGTCGGCGATCCGCGAAATGATCGTCCCTTCCCTGCTGCCGGTCGCCGTGCCGGTGGTGGTCGGCCTGCTGCTGGGGCCGCGCGCGCTCGGCGGGCTGCTGATCGGCACCATCGTCACCGGCCTGTTCGTGGCCATCTCGATGACCACCGGCGGCGGTGCCTGGGACAACGCCAAGAAGTACATCGAAGACGGCAATTTCGGCGGCAAGGGCAGCGAGGCACACAAGGCCGCGGTCACCGGCGACACCGTGGGCGACCCCTACAAGGACACCGCAGGACCGGCGATCAATCCGCTGATCAAGATCATCAACATCGTGGCACTGCTGCTGGTGCCGCTCCTCTGACAACGGCGGGCGCGATGGGATGGGCACATCCATCACATCGCGCCCGCGCAGGGTCGCGGCATAATGGCGGTGACCTTTCCCAGCAGATGCAGCGATACGATGATCACCACCGAACCGAACATGACCAACCTGTTCCTGCAGCTCGGCCTGGACGCCGGTGAAGCGGACATCGCCGCCTTCATCCTGCAGCACCAGCTGCCGGCGGAGGTCAAGGTCACCACGGCCTCGTTCTGGAGCGAAGGGCAGCGTCATTTCCTGGCCGAGTCGCTGAAGTCGGACAACGACTGGGCGATCGTGGTGGATGAGTTGAACGAAGCGCTGCACAGCGACGCCACCGTGCAGGCGAATCCGGCCTGAGCCGCAGCTGTCAGAGGCAGTCGGTCAATGCCTCGTAACTGCTGACGCCGGTGCCGGGCAGCGGCGTATCCAGCGCGTCCGGCCCGCGCAGGCGCTCCAGCAGGGCCGCCAGCGAGGTGCCCGGGACCACCGGCAAGTGGCAGGCCCAGGTGCGGGCCTGGACAGACGGAAGCGCATCGGCCGGGCTGACATACGCGTAGCTGCCGGCGAAGCTCCACAGGCATCCGGCCAGCGCGCCACTGTCGCTGCGGACGGAGCAGCGCAGCTGGAGGGCGCGCAGGTTGCTGTAGTCGCCCTCGCAGAACGTGTCGCCGCAGATGTAATCGAAGCCGCGCACCAGCGCGCGTTCCATCACCGCGAAGGCCGCCTCGCCCGCGCCGGCGCTGGGGTAATCACGGGCATCGACATGGCTGCCCGCGGCGAACGGTGCAACCGCAAGCAGCAGCATTCCGGCGATGATCATGAGGCGGCCCCCTGCTTGGCCAGGCACCGCGCAACGCCCTGCCGCAGGCTTTCGGCTGCGCCGGGCAGCCGAACCGCCAGCGGATCGTCCACCTCCAGCGCTGCGTGGAAGGCGTCCACCCCCGTGCCGGCTCCCAGCGGCAGCGCGCAACGCCAGATCACTACGTCGGGGTCGATGCTGCCTGCCGCGCGCACCCGCAGATCGCTGCCGGCGATGACCCAGATGCATGCCGCGACCGTGGCGTCGGCCACCCGGACCGAACAGCGCAGCTGCATCGGCCACAGGAATCGCCGGGGCAGGCAGGCCCCTTCGCCACATGCCTTGAGGAAGGCGCCGGCCAGATGGTCTTCCAGGGCGTAGAACCGGTCCCAGTTGGCCTCCGGCGCCGGGTGGTCGACCAGATCGACAAAGCGTGCAGCCACCGCCGGACCCGGCGGCACCGGCATCTCGGCGGCCATTGCGGTGGCGGCGACCGCCAGCAGGCCGGCCACTGCGCAGCCGATACGAACGCGTGACCGGCGCGCCAAGTGCTTGAGAAGGATCATGAAATCCACCAACGTAACGGGAGCCTCCACCCTGCCGCGTTGCGGTTGGCCGGCCTATCGGCGAATCCGCCTGCGGCCGGCCCGCAGGCCACCCGGCGGGCTGTGGGGAAGGCCAGCACGCTGCCGGGCAAACGCATAAAATGGTCTTCTTTTTCGCCCCACAACCGGAGTACACCCATGGGTCTGGAACTCGTCTCCCCCGGCAAGAACCCGCCGGAAGAAATCAACGTCATCATCGAGATCCCGAAGGATTCCGAGCCGGTGAAGTACGAAGTGGACAAGGACACCGGCGCGATCTTCGTCGACCGCATCCTCTCCACCCCGATGCGCTACCCCTGCAATTACGGCTACGTGCCGAGCACCCTGTGTGGCGATGGCGACCCGGCCGACGTGCTGGTGGTGCTGCCGCTGCCGCTGATCCCCGGTTCGGTGGTGCGCTGCCGTCCGGTGGGCGTGCTGAAGATGAGCGATGAAGCCGGCAGCGACGAAAAGATCCTGGCCGTGCCGATCTCCAAGGTGTTCAGCGGCTACGCACACGTGGAAGACATCGCCCAGGTGTCCAGCCACTGGCTGGAGCGCATCGGCCACTTCTTCGAGCACTACAAGGACCTGGAGAAGGGCAAGTGGGTCAAGCTGGACGGCTGGGCCGGCGCTGCCGAAGCCAAGGCGATCCTGGTCGAAGCCCACCAGCGTTACCTCGACGGCAAGGCCTGAGCCTTCCGTCCATCGCCCTGGCCTCCCCGCCAGGGCGGTGCAGTTCGCGGTTTTCGGCCTTGTGGCACATCTCTCGTCACGCCGAATCGGTTAAATTGCGACACTTCACATCGACCATGGCCGTGCCATGGTCCGCAAGGGGAACGTGTCGTGCGCATTCTGTTTGTTGGGGACGAAGCCAGCCTGCCGGCTGAGCTGAGCGAATTCATTGCCGATCTTGGGGAAGAATGGCATACCACCACTGTTGTCGACGGCCATGCCGCGATGGCGGCCGTAGCGGCATCATCGCTGGATGCGGTGATCGTCAGCCCTTACCTGCCGGACATGGATGCCACCACGCTGCTGGGGCAGATCCGCACCCTGCGCCCGGAGACCATCCGCGTGGCGCTGATCGATGCCCAGCAGGGCAACCGCCCGCCGCCGGCGCGCTTGATCGGCATTGCCCACCGTTTCCTGCCGCTGCCGCTGGCGCCGGAGGTGCTGCTGGAGGCGCTGAGCAGCCTGGAAGAGCTGCGCGAACTGCTGGACAGCCCGCGCCTGCGCGATGCCATCGGCCGCATCGAGAAGCTGCCTTCCCCGCCGCATCTCTACATGAGCCTGACCCGCGCGCTTGAACGTGACGACGACGCGGACAGCAACGAGGTCGCCAAGCTGGTGGCGGCCGATCCGGCGATCGCCGCCAAGGTGCTGCAGCTGTCCAACTCGGCCTTCTTCAGCAGCGGCCGCACCATCTCCGACCTGCGTACGGCGGTGACCCGCCTGGGCCTGTCCACGCTGCGTGACCTGGTTCTGGCCAGCGAGGTGTTTTCCGCCTCCACGCTGTCGGCGGCCGAACGCAATGCGCTGCAGCAGCGCGCCCTGCTCGCCTCGCGGCTTGCCGCGCGCCTGTTGCCGGCCTCCAGCGCGGAGCTGGGATCCACCGCTGCACTGCTCGCCGACATCGGCCTGTTGCTGCCGGGGGTACGCAACGAACGCACCGAACCGGCCGCTGCAGGCACCGATGATGTCCGTCCGGGACATGCCGAGGCGGGCGCCTATCTGCTCGGCCTGTGGGGCCTGCCCATGCCCATCGTGGAGGCGGTCGGCTTCCACCTGCAGCCGCAGCGTTCGAACACCCGCAGTTTCTGGGTGACCGGCGCGGTGCACGTGGCGCTGGCACTGGTCAACGGCGAAGCGGTGGACGAAGACTACCTGCAGCGCGCCAACGTGCTGCACAAGCTGCCGGAATGGCGCGAGCACGCCAATGCATTGATGGGATTGTCACCGGCGGAAGCCTGATCGCCAGGGGCAGCATCCAGGCAGAAGCAATGGCCGCACACGGTGGCTGGCGGGCGGGACCGGGTGACCCCGGTAGCGCCGGCCCATGGTCGGCGAGCGCAGCGGGCCGTTGGCGGAAACGTTCCGCCGCGCATGGCTCGGCGCTACCGGTTCCCTTCGCAGACAAAGAAAAGGGGCGGACCTTGCGGTCCGCCCCTTTTCACTTACGCATCAGTGCTTCGATGGATCAGAAGCGCTGGGTGTACTTCATGTACAGGAAACGACCGATGTCGAAGCCGCCGTAGTAAGCGAAGCTGCTGTTCGGAGCCGAGTACTGCAGCGCGCCGCGGTGGTCGAACACATTGTTCGCGCCCACTGCGATGGTGGCATCCCACGGTGCGGTGTAGCTGACCTGCAGGTCATGGAAGGTGTTCGAACCGGTCTTGCGGATCGGGGCCGACTCACCATTCTGGAAGCGGTCCGGATCGGTGCAGCCGATCGCGATGCAGCTTTCCGCCATGCCCGAGTAGTAGCGCGCGGTCCAGTTGACGCCGAAGTCACCCTTGGTCCAACCCAGGGTGGCGTTGGAGCGGATACGGAACAGGCCCGGCTCACCGACGCGGCCGATGGTGATGGTGTCACCCGCGCTGTTCTGGCCTTCTTCATCGTAGGAGGACAGGTAGCTGGTCTGCCAGTCGATGTTGAAGTTACCGATCGCCATTTCCGGCAGGCGGTACTTGACGCCCAGATCCCAGCCCTGGGTTTCCATCTGGCCCAGGTTGGCGGTGCCGTAGGTCAGCGCGGTGATGTTGCCGGCCGGACCACGAACCACGCTGGCGCAGCGCGAAGAATCACCCAGCACGTAGCAGTCACGCAGGATGCGGTCGACGCTGTCAGCGATGATCATGTCGCTGATTTCGTACTTGTACCAGTCCAGCGAGATGTCCAGGCCCTGCACCCAACGCGGGCTCCAGACCAGACCTGCGGTCGTGCTCTTGGAGGTTTCCGGGCTCAGGTTCGGGTTTGCGCCCGAGATGAACTGGTCATTCGTGGCGCACGGCAGGGTGGCGCACGGCTGGTTGCCCTGGCCGAGCTGCACGTAGTTGGCCGGGACGCCAGCGGCGAGGCAGGCAGCACTGCCGGCAACGCTGCCCGGTGCGCCCACGCCGCACGGATCGGTGTAGGTCTCGAAGCTCGAGCTCAGGCCACCGTACAGGTCGCTGATGGTCGGAGCGCGGAAGCCTTCGGCGTAGGTAGCACGGACCAGCAGTTCATCCAGCGGACGCCAGGTGATGCCGAACTTGCTGTTGGTGGTGTCACCGAAGTTGCTGTAGTCCGAGTAGCGGCTGGCCAGGTTCAGGCTCAGTTCCTTGGCAAACGGCAGGTCCGACAGGATCGGCACGTTCAGTTCGAGGTAGACCTCGTCCAGCTCGTACTCGCCGCGGGTCGGCTTCTGGCCCAGGCCGGTCGACATGCCCGACTGCGCGAAGGCGTCCGGCACATAGCTGCCTTCTTCTTCGCGGTGCTCGACGCCCACGGCGAAGCCGAGGTCACCGGCCGGCAGCGTCACGATGGAACCGGCAAGGTTCGCGGTGAAGCTGGTGGTCTTGGTCTCGCCACGGGTGGTGTAGGTCGGGAACAGGAACTCCTGCAGCGCCGGATCAGCCAGCGAGCCCTGGCCTGCAACGCCGTACGGCAGCAGCGGGTTCCACGGCACGCAGCCGGTGATCACTTCGGCAGCGGTGCCGCAGGTAGCGACACCAGCGCCGTTGATGAACGACGGGCCCAACGCCTGTTCGGTCGCGATCAGGCTCGCATCGCCACGGCTGGTGACAATCGTTTCGTTGCGGTTGAACAGCGCGCCGACATCCCAATCGAACGTCTTGCCAGCGAAGTCGAAGAAGCCGCTGACGGTCGGCGCAAAGCGCGTGGTCTTCATCTGGCTGTCAGTGGTGCGCGGCGCTTCCCACAGGCGACGGCGGAACTGCACGTCCTGACCGACCGGGTTGAATGCGCTGTCAGCCGACAGCAGGGTGTTGAAGGCCTGCGACTGGTACGGGTAACCGGCCAGCTGTGCGAACGTGTTGCGCTCGTTGTACAGGAAGTCGGTGTTCAGGCTGATCGAATCGGTGAAGTCGTACGTACCGTTGATGTACAGCGACTTACGCTCGACACCGGTGAGGACCGTCATCTGCTCGTTCGAGTTCGCGAACTCGCCTTGGGTGATGACGTGGTAGTCAGCCGGGTTGTTCGGGTTGCCGCCTGCGTTGAGCGTCTGCCAGACCGAGGTGGTCGAGCTCGGCGAGCAGTCGTAGGCCAGCGGGTTGCACCAGCTGCCGTTCTGGCTCAGGGCGCTCCAGGAAGCCGGGGTCGAGTTCGGACCACGGTTTCCGCCGCGGCTGTACCAGCGATCCTTGGCCATGACCGGATCGGCCTTGTTGTACTCGGCCGACAGGGTCAGGCTGCCGCGCTCGCCGGTAGCACCCAGGGTCATCGAGTACTGCTCGGTGTCGCCGTCGCCTTCGCCGTACTGGCCGAAGTAGGCAGTGGCTTCGCCACCTTCCACGTTCTTGCGGGTGATCACGTTGACCACGGCCGCGATTGCGTCGGAACCGTAGATGGCGGACGCGCCATCCTTCAGGATCTCGATGCGCTCGACGGCACCCATCGGGATCTGGCTCAGATCCTGCAGGCCCGAGGTGGTCGCGCCCAGGCGCTTGCCGTTCATCAGCACCAGGGTGCGCTCAGCGCCCAGGTTGCGGATGTCGACGTAGTAACCACCCACGTTCTCGCCCGAGGACAGGGCGTCCGAACGCGAGATCGCCGGGGAACCGGCCGAGGTCAGGTTGTTCAGCACGTCGGCGACCGAAGAGAAGCCCTGCTTTTCCAGGCTCTCGCGGCTCAGCGTCAGGATCGGCTGCTGGGTTTCAACGTTGGCCGCGCGGATGCGCGAGCCGGTGACCGAGATGCGATCCAGGTCGGTGGTGCCTGCTGCGGCTTCCTGCGCCGAGGCGAAGCTCGGGCTCAGCGCCAGCGCAATGCCGGCCGGCAGCATGCCCAGCCGCACGGCGGGGGTACGGAAATTCATGTCTCTCTCCAAGGTACGTTAGTGGCGTGTTAAAACGCCATCAAACGTTACGATTGTGTTGCGATCCTTGGTTTGCGTGATGCAGCGAGAGACTTTGCCGAGTGTGGCGACAGCTTGGCGGCACTTTCACGATAATGCGACGCAGACGTGCCGAAACGGGCGCGGAACGCCCGCGCGAAGCTGCAGCAGTTGTCAAAGCCACTGGCGGAGGCGACTTCGCCGATCATCATGTCGGTATCGCGCAGCAGGTCGGCCGCGCGTTCCAGCCGCAGCCGTGCCGACAGGGCCTGCGGGCTTTCTTCGTACAGGCTCTGGAAGGTCTTGGACAGGTACCAGCTGGAGAAGTTGGTCAGTTCGGCCAGTTCACCGATGCGCACCACGCGGTGGCTGTTGCCTTCCAGATACAGGCGGGCACGCTGCATGCGGCCGAACACCTGGCGCTTGCGGCTGCGCGAGCGGCCCGGGCAACGCTGCACGGTGCCGGCCATCGTGCGCTGCAGCGATGCAAGGTGCAGCAGCATCGGGCGCAGCGCCTGCGCCGGCAGGCCACTGTCCAGCGCATCGCGCCACAGGCGCAGGGCAACCCGCAGCTCGGGCTGCTTCATCAGGCCACGGCCGGCATACAGGCCGCAATCGGCAAGTTCCATCAACATGCGCATGGCGTCGGCATTCAGTGCCAGGCCGATGCACAGGCCACTGCGGCCGGCCTGGACCAGCGGACGCGACTCCTTCTCGAAGGCGATCCACTCGCCCCGCCGCATCCGGAAACGACCCTCCTTGGCCTCCACCCACGCACTGCCGCGGATCTGGATCCACACCGTGAAGCAGCTGCCGGCGGTCTGCAGGCTGCCCAGCCGGGCAACGCTCAGGCAGATCGGCGTCGCGTCGTCGGGCGACTTGTCGAGGGAGATCGTTTGACCGCGATCGGCCAGGGAGAGCTGACGCATGGAGCACCACGTATTTACCAATACAGGGTGTCTGTTTTGCCAAATCAGGCGTCAGCGGTCAGGACGTTGCGACGACTTCGCGACGAAATCGACACGATGTCCGCACGAAAAACTTACGAAACCATTTATGGCTTTATTTTCAACGAGTTGATGAAAGCAGGGAACACTTCTGGCGGGCGCTCGGGCAGCGCCATCACGCCGATGTCGGCACCGTCGGACACGGCGAGCGACACGTACACGTCATTTCCGTCAACGCTGCTGCTCAATCCATTGCCGGCACTGAGACGCGTCGCATCCAGGCAGCGTGATACCGGCTCGCCCCCTTCGGCGATACGCAGCAGGCCGGAGCTGCACTGGTTGGACTCATCCAGATAGTCGACGCGGCCGCCGCCGGCCACCGACCATGCGCGGTAGCGCCAGCGCGAGGGTTTGTCGGCGCTCAGCTGCTGGACGCTGGCCGGGGACAGCGAGGCATCCACCGACCACAGTCCACTGGCGCCCAACTGGGTGAAGACCACGCGTTGCCGCTCACTGTCAAAGCGCGCCTGGGACACGCCGTACAAGGTCGCCAGTCGCTGCCAGTCGCGCCGGTCATACAGACTCATGCGGGTGCGCTGGTCGTCGCCCCGCTCTATGACCAGCAGGCGATCCGGATCATCGAGATACAAGGCCTGCAGCGGGCGCGCCACCGGCACCGGCACCACGCTCAGCTGTTCATCGCGCGGGGTGATCTCGTAGACGTGGGGCTCCCCTTGGTCATCACGGCCCAGCACCAGCAGGTGGCGGCTGTCGGCCGACCATGCCGGCGGCTGCCGGGTGTCCGGCCGCAGTCCCTCGATGGGGCGCAGGGATTGCGGCTGCTGCAGGTCGGCCCACCACAGGGCGTAGCTGCCGGAACGGTCTGAAGCGAACACCATCTGGCGGTCGTCAGGTGCGAGCATCGGCTGGCTGTCGCGGCCGCTGGAGGCGAACAGTCGCTGTGCCCGCGCAGGGTCCTTCACCGGCACCTTGTACAACCCGAACTGTGCCTTGCGGTGGACGAAGGCCAGGAAGTTCGTCGCGCGCGCCACCGCCGGCCACTGTGCATCGTCCAGGCCGAGATCGCGCAGCGTGCGTGCCTCGGTGTCCAGCTGGTACAGGCGCGCTTCGCTGTCCACCCGCCGACCGAACACGATCTGCCGGCTGTCACCCAGCCAGGCCCAGCCACGGAACTCGGCGGCGTCGTCGGTCAGCTGCTCCAGCGGCCCGCCTTCGGCCGGCATCCGCCACAGGTCACCGACCTGCGGGTTGCGCACGAACACCAGCCAGCGCCCGTCCGGGGAAATACGCGGGGCGTAATCGAAGTCGTCCTTGTGCGCGGCATAGGTCAACGCGCGCCACCGCCCGCTGGCAAGGTCCAGTACCCGGATCCCGCGGTGGGCGTAGGCGCCAACCATGCTGCCGAACACCAGCCCGCTGCCGTCCGGCGTCCAGTCGAAACTGAGCAGTTCGGTACCGTCGCAGCGCGTGGCCTGGCGCACGTTCCCGCCGGTCGCGCTGGCGATCAGCACTTCGCAGCGACCTTCGCCGGAGAAGCGTGCGAAGGCGATCTCGCGGCCGTCCGGGGACCAGTTCGGGAAGCGGTCCACCGCCCCGTCCGGACGGTCCACCAGATTGCGCGCCGGCGCATTGCCGGAGGTCTGCACCTTGATCTGGCCGCCGCCATCTTCTTCACTGGCTTCGTACGCCACCTGGGAGCCATCCGGCGACAACGTGGGATAGGTTTCAAAGCCCGCACCGGCGGTGATGAGTCGATACGGACGCTGCGGACTGCCGATCACCCGCGTACCGTTTTCCACCGCCGCATCGACTGCCGAGGGTGACGTATCCCGATGCAGCAGCAGCCAGGTCATGACGCCCAGCGCCAACAGCATGGACAGACCTACGCCCAGCAGCACCCAGCGCCGTACGCGTCGCCAGGCACTGCGGGGCCGCATCGGCGCCAGCAGCGGGGGTTCGGGACGCGTGCGGGTGGCGTCCATGTCCATTTCCATGTCCACGGCCACATCCACGTCCGTGCATGCGTCTACGTCCATATCCCTGCCAGCGGGCGACTGCACCGGCGGTGCCGGCGTTGGCGCTTCGCCCGCCGGCAGGGTGGACCGTTCAACCGGATCCACCGCACTCACCGCCACCCGCAGGCGATAGCCGGTCTTGGCGATCGTCTCGATGTAGGCGGGACCGTCCTCGCTGTCAGCGGTGAAGGCCTTGCGCAGCTGGGTCACGGCCTGGGTCAGCACATCATTGGTAGGCAGCGTGTCCGGCCACACCTCGGCGAACAGCTCATCCCGGGTGACCACGCGCCCGTTGCTGCGGACGAGCACGCGCAGCACGCCCACCGCCTTCGGGGTGAGCCTGCGAAGTCGCCGCGCACCGGGCACCTGCACTTCACGTGACGACAAGGTCACGGTGCATTCGCCGATACGCAGGATATCTACGTCATGGAAAGGGCTGTTGCTGATGGTCATCTATCTCGAACGCGGGCGGCAGGCGGGATGCCAGCCAGGTGCGCGTGAATGACCGGGAGGTGCAATCGCGAACAGCCAGACTCTGCAAACAGCATGAACCCATAACGCAAATGAATCGAAGCGCGCGAATACTAGCCTATGAGAGTTAACCGCACATGCTGCGGCGGACATCAGGCACTCTCTCGCCCACGTATTCAGATAATCAGTTTCACTATTCGCGCCTTCCGGGGCGCGATTTTTTTATCTGCCATTCATTTTTGTCGGTGCTCGAGCATGGTCAGACCGACCAGTCGCGACACCACCAGGGCCACGTACATGACCCCGCAGAACTGCGCCAGCATTACCAATGCGCGTGCCTGGGGGTGTACCGGAACGACGTCACTGAGACCTACTCCAGACAGTAAGCTGAAGCTGAGATAAAGCAGCTCCATCCACGTTCGGAACGGGGTCTGGCTGGTGGCCAGGAAACTGCCCGGATACCACTGCTGGCAGACCGAAAACGCAAACGCGAACGCCCACGCGAGCAGGGTGAAGGTGGCGCCTGCAGCAAACAGTTCGTCGCGGGTGACTTTATGGTCCTGCAGCATGTAGGCGATCAACGCACCGGCGGTGTAGAAGTACAGCAGGCTTTCCAGCAGCTGCGCCGTGATGCCCAACCCGGTCTTGCCCAACAGCACCGCCGCGATGGAGAACACCACCGAGGGAATGGCCAGCAACAACGCAAGCCAGGTGCCCAGCGGGCTGCGCTGCACCACCCACAGGGCGAGCCCGAGCACCGCGATGCCGAACGTGCCCACTGCCGCCCGCCCCGCCGCGGTGTCATCCATTGCCGGATACACCAGCACGCCCAGCAACTGCACCGCCAGCAACCAGGCGGAGGGATGGCGGCGGGCGATGGCCAGCCAGCGGAGGGTGGGCGGGATGGGCATGGCGCGGCCTTGGGAAACGATGGGCGGAGGATAACGGGGGAGAGCGTGACGACCAACGGTCGTCACCCACCAGGACCTGCGGTCGTCACCCACCAGCAGCTGCGGTTGTCCGTCCCCTACCCGCCCGCAGACTGCCCGCGGACCTCCTGGCTGATCTTCATCGAACAGAACTGGGGTCCGCACATCGAGCAGAAATGGGCGCTCTTGTGTGCGTCCTTCGGCAGGGTCTGATCGTGCAGCTCCCTGGCCTTTTCAGGATCCAGGCCGAGGTGGAACTGGTCTTCCCAACGGAACTCGAAGCGGGCCTTGCTGAGCGCGTTGTCACGCACCTGCGCACCGGGATGCCCCTTGGCCAGGTCCGAGGCATGGGCGGCGATGCGATAGGCCATGATGCCGTCGCGGACGTCCTGACGGTCCGGCAGGCCCAGGTGTTCCTTGGGGGTGACGTAGCAGAGCATCGCCGTGCCGTACCAGCCGATCATCGCCGCGCCGATCGCACTGGTGATGTGATCGTAGCCGGGCGCGATGTCGGTGGTCAGCGGCCCCAGGGTATAGAACGGCGCCTCGCCGCATTCGCGCAGCTGCTTGTCCATGTTCTCCTTGATCAGGTGCATCGGCACGTGGCCCGGGCCCTCCACCATCACCTGCACATCGTGCTGCCAGGCCACCTTGGTCAGTTCGCCCAGGGTTTCCAGTTCGGCGAACTGCGCCGCGTCGTTGGCATCGGCGATGCAGCCCGGGCGCAGCCCGTCGCCCAGCGAGAACGTCACGTCGTAGGCCTTCATGATTTCGCAGATGTCGTCGAAATGCGTATGCAGGAAGTTCTCCCTGCGATGCGCCATGCACCATTTGGCCAGGATGCTGCCGCCGCGCGAGACGATGCCGGTCATCCGGTTCGCTGTCAGCGGCACATGCGCGGCCCGCACCCCCGCGTGCACGGTGAAGTAATCCACGCCCTGTTCGGCCTGTTCGACCAAGGTATCGCGGTATACCTCCCAGCTGAGGTCTTCGGCCCGACCGCCGACCTTTTCCAGCGCCTGGTAGATCGGCACGGTACCGATCGGCACCGGTGAGTTGCGGATGATCCACTCGCGGGTTTCGTGGATGTGCTTGCCGGTGGACAGGTCCATCACCGTATCGCCGCCCCAGCGGATCGCCCAGACCAGTTTCTCCACTTCCTCGGCGATGCCCGAGGACACCGCACTGTTGCCGATGTTGGCGTTGATCTTGGTCAGGAAGTTGCGGCCGATGATCATCGGTTCGCTTTCCGGATGGTTGATGTTGTTGGGCAACACCGCCCGGCCACGGGCGATCTCGCTGCGCACGAATTCCGGCGTGATCACGCGCGGGATGGCAGCACCGAAGGACTGCCCCGGATGCTGCTGGAGCAGTCCGGCATCGAGCACCGCATGCAGGCGCTGGTTCTCGCGGATGGCGACGAACTCCATCTCCGGGGTGATGATGCCCTGGCGGGCGTAGTGCATCTGGGTCACGTTGGCGCCGGCATGCGCGCGACGCGGCTGATGGCGCGCCGGAAAGCGCACCGCAGCCAGCCTCGCATCGAGTTCGCGCGAACGACCAAACACCGAGCCCAACCCGCCCGGCAGTGCGGTGTCGGCACGCTCTTCGATCCAACCGCGGCGCAGTGCAGTCAGGCCCGCCGCCAGGTCGATCCGCGCGGCGGGATCGGTGTAGGGACCGGAGCTGTCATACACCGCCAGCGGCGCGTTCTCGCTACCGCCGAACGCCTCCGGGGTCGGGCTGAGCGCAATCTCGCGCATCGGCACCTGGAGGTCCGGCCGGGAACCGGTCACATGCACCTTGCGCGATCCCGGGATCGGCCGGGTGACGGTTTCGGAAAGCTGCTGCGCCTGCTGCTGCAGGTCATCGTACGGTGCGTTCATCGGGCTTCGTCCAATCAGGTTCGGGGACGAAGCGGCGGTGCGCCGACGCACGCGCGCCGGCCCCGGGAGGGCCCACGCACGGACGGCATTGCAAAGCTTCCCTACGCCGGTATGAGCCGGATCAGGTTCCAAGGGACTATCTCAACCACGGCCAGTTGGCCGCGGTACCCCCGCTTCAGCGCGCATTAGAACATACCGCCGCTGTCGCGGACGACACACTGACGAGTCCATGACGCCACGCTGGGTAACATCACGCAGCGCACTGTCGCGCCTGCTCCTGCAGGCATGCGGCCGTCCGCCGTCCTCCGCATTGCTGGTATTGCCCGGCATCGCACTGCAAGCTTCTGCTCGCTCCCTCATTCACTGATCGGAGAAGCCCCGTCATGGTGTTTCGAATTTCCATCGCACTGGTCGCTGTCCTGGTGCTGCTCGCCGGGCTCGCACCGGACTCCTTCAACGCCGTCGTACAGGCCGTGCTGGCCGAGGTGGTCCGCGGCGCGGGCTGGCTCTACCTGCTGGTCGTGTTCCTTGCGCTGACCTTCCTGCTGTACCTGGCGTTCGGACGGTTCGCCAACCTGCGCATCGGCGGCGAAGATGCCGAGCCGGACTTCTCCCGCGCCAGCTGGATGTCGATGCTGTTCGCTGCAGGCATGGGCATCGGCCTGGTGTTCTGGGGCGCGGCCGAGCCGGTCTCCCATTTCGTCAAACCACCGGAAGGGCTGGAACCCATGGGCATGGATGCGGCGCGTGCCTCGATGCGCTACGCCTTCTTCCATTGGGGACTGCATCCCTGGGCGATCTATGCGCTTATCGGCCTGGCGATGGCCTGGTTCCAGTTCAACCGCAACGGCCGCGGACTGGTCAGCGACATGCTGCAGCCGATCATCGGCCACCACCATCGCGGCTGGATGGGCCAGGTGGTCAACATCGCTGCGGTGGTGGCCACCGCTATCGGCGTGGCCACCACGCTGGGTTTCGGCACCATCCAGATCGCCGCCGGGCTGGAACGCGTATTCGGCATCCCGTCCAGCGTGCCGACCCAGATGGTGATCATCGCGGTCGCCTTCGTGCTGTACATGGCGTCGACCCTGAGCGGGGTGGACCGCGGCATCAAGTGGCTGTCGAACTTCAACCTCGGCCTGGCTGCGCTGCTGCTGGCGATGGTGCTGGTGTTGGGCCCGACCGGCTTCATCTTCGACACGTTCACCACCACGCTGGGGTCCTACCTCAACCAGCTGGTGACGATGAGCCTGCGCATGTCGCCGTTCTCCGGCAGCACCTGGGTGGCCGACTGGACCATCTTCTACTGGGCGTGGTGGATTGCCTGGGCACCGTTCGTGGGGGCGTTCATCGCGCGCATCTCGCGTGGCCGCAGCGTCCGGGAGTTCGTGATCGGTGTGGTGATCGCACCGACCGTGCTGGGCTTCATCTGGTTCTCGGTGTTCGGCGGCACGGCACTGTGGTCGCAGCTTTTCGGCCACGTCGATCTTGTCGCCGCGCTGGGCAACGGCTACGAAACGGTGCTGTTCACCATGTTCGACAGCCTGCCCTTCCCGCTGCTGCTGGCCAGCGTAGCGCTGGTGCTGCTGATGATCTTCTTCGTGACCTCCGCCGATTCTGCAGTACTGGTGTTGGCCAGCATGTCCACTGATGAAGCCGGTGATCCGCCGCCGAAGCGTAAGCTGGCGTGGGGCGTGGGTATTGCGCTGATCGCGGCGGCCTTGTTGCTGGCCGGCGGACTGTCCGCGCTGCAGGGCATGATCACCATCGCCGCGCTGCCCTTCGCCGTGCTGATGATCCTGGTGATGGTGTCGTTGTACCGCGTGCTGGACCAGGAATGGACACGCGAGCGGCGCAAGGCACAGCGTGCGCGGCAGATGATCGAGGCGTGGATCGAACGCGAAATGGCGGCGCAGGAAGAGACGCGGCTGGAAGCCGGGCGCGCGGCTGAGCGCGACTAATGGGGTGGGGGTGGGTTGCCGGGCTTGCAGCCCGGCGCCCGCTTCGAAGCAACGTCAACGTCAACGTCAACGTCAAAGGCTGCAGGGCTGCATGTTGGCGGGGCGGGATGGGTTGGCGGGAATCGCCGTGAATCCGTCCATGGAGGCTCGCCATCCGCTTGCTTGCCGGTGCAGTCCTGCACAGGCGGCAAGACCTGCGCTGGGCTCCTGCCCAGCGCGTCCGGCGCATGCGCCGGACCCATGCGGATGAGCGTTCCCGCCAACCCACCCCGCCCCACCTTCGACAGGTCCATGGTGGCCATGGAACCTTCGGTAGCGCCGACCCATGGTCGGCGGAACGTTTGCTCCAACGGCCCGCTGCGCTCGCCGACCATGGGTCGGCGCTACCGCTTTTTTTCTTTTTCATCACGCCGGGGGGCGGCCATCGAAACCGTCAGGGCGACGGGCGGGTGGGGTTGGCAGGACGCTGAGCCGCATGGATGCGGCGATGCAGCCTACAGGGACGTACTTGCGGCGTGTCCTGCCAACCCCACCCGCCCGTCGCCAAACACGTAACCTGCTTCCAGCCACCACCCGCGAGGGGGGTCTCACCCGTTCGACGCCTCCCCTCAATACCCCGCCGCCTGCCCATCCTTGCGGCTCTCCGACGCGCCGTAGTACACGCCCGTTTCCGGATCGCGCAGGATCGCCTGGTAGCCGCCATACGGACCGTCGGCGAACACCACGCGGTGGCCCTTGCGCATAAGCGCGCGGATCGTGTCATACGCAAAGCCGGTTTCCAGGTTGACCTCGCCGCCGTCGCTCATCGCCGTGGCCTGGCCGGTCGGCTCGGTCGAACCCTCGTGCTGGATGCGCGGCGCATCACCGGCTTCCTGCAGGTTCATGCCGAAGTCCACCAGGTTCATCACGATCTGCGCATGGCCCTGCGGCTGCATCGCCCCACCCATCACGCCGAAGCTCGCATAGGGCTTGCCGTCCTTGGTGATGAATCCGGGGATGATGGTCTGGAACGGACGCTTGCCCGGTGCATAACCGTTCGGGTGGTTCTTCTGCAGGACGAACATCTCACCGCGATCCTGCAGGATGAAGCCGAGCCCCGGGGGCGCCATGCCGCTGCCCATGCCGCGGTAGTTGGACTGGATCAGCGACACCATCATGCCGTCGGCATCGGCGACGGTCATGTAGATCGTGTCGCCTTCTTCCAGCTGTTTCGGTGTGCCCGGCTGTACTTCCTTCAGCGCCTTGTCCATCGAAATCAGTGCACGCCGCTCGGCCGCGTACTCCTTCGAGATCAGTTTGGCCACCGGCGCGGCCGGCTGGAAGGCCATGTCCGCATAGAAGCGCGCGCGGTCGGCGAAGGCCAGCTTCTTGGCTTCCACGAACAGGTGCACGTGTTCGGCCGAGCCAAAAGGAATCTTCGAGAAATCGTACCCTTCCAGCACGTTGAGGATCTGCAGCGCGGCGATGCCCTGGCTGTTGGGCGGCAGCTCCCACACGTCGTAACCGCGGTAGTTGCTGCTCACCGGGTCGATCCATTCGCCCTGGTGGGCGGCCATGTCATCGAAGCTCAGGTAACCGCCGTTGGCCTTGAAGTAGCTGCCGATGGTGCGCGCGATGTCGCCCTTGTAGAACGCATCGCGGCCGCCATCGGCGATCTGCTGCAGCGTGTTGGCCAGGTTCGGGTTCTTCCACAGCTCGCCCTTGCGCGGGGCATGGCCGTTGATCGTGAACTGTTCCTTGAAACCGGGATACTGCGACAGGCGCGGTACCGAGCGATCCCAGTAATACGCGATGACCTCGGCCACTGGATGGCCTTCGCGTGCGTAGCGGATGGCCGGCGCCAGGTTCTCGGCCATCGGCTTGCGGCCGAAGCGCCCGTGCAGGGCGAACCAGCCATCGACGGCGCCGGGCACCGACACCGGCAGCGGACCGGTGGCCGGGATTTCCTTCAGCTCGCGGCGCTGGAACTCGGCCAGGGTGAGCGATCGCGGCGAGCGGCCGGAGCCGTTGTAGCCGTGCAGCTGCTGGGTCTTCGGATCCCACACGATGGCGAACAGGTCGCCGCCGATGCCGTTGCCGGTCGGCTCCATCAGGCCCAGTGCCGCGTTGGCGGCGATTGCGGCATCCACCGCGCTGCCGCCGTTCTTCATCACGTCCAGGGCGATCTGGGTGGCCAGCGGCTGCGACGTCGCCGCCATCGCATGCGGTGCGATCACTTCCGAACGGGTGGCAAAGCCGTGGCCGGTCACGCGGTCAGCGGCGAGGGCAAGCGTCGGCAGCGTTGCCAGCAGGGCAGCGGCCAGCAGGCAGCGGGTCAGTGGTCGGGTCACGTCGGGGAGTTCCTGCAAAGGGGTATCCGATAGTCGCCTGTCTGCTTCGCCACCGGTACCCGGCATTGGTCATGCTCGTGCAGCGCCGGTACCACGGACGCTGCGCGAATGGCGCGAACGGCTCGCTTCGCGCTAGGTCGAGAAGCTGGTTTCATGCGCAACAATCCCCGTGGCACAAGGCTTTCACGTGGATTCACCGGCAACCAATGCGCACGCACCGCCAAGGGTTGACACACCATCTGCCGCATGTTTTCCTCGGACCCATGTTGCAGCGCCACACGCCACCGCCGACGAACTTCGAGCCCGCCGCCATCGGCGCCGCCTCGCTGCGTTCGCTCCTCGTACTCGTACTTATTAGCCAGCCCACCGGAGCGGGACGAGCCAGCGTGTAAGCAACAGACACACAGGTACTCGATCAAAACCCGCACCGGTCCCGGCGCGGGTTTTTTCGTTTCAGAACATGGCAACACCCTCCCTCCATCCAATACCTCTGCAAGGAACCACCACGATGAGCACCAACGACCTGCCCCAGACCAAGATCGCTGTCGTCGGCTACGGCAGCCAGGGCCGCGCGCACGCGCTGAACCTGCGTGAATCCGGCTTCGAGGTGGTGGTGGGCCTGCGGCCCGGCGGCCCGACCGAAGTAAAGGCCCAGGCCGACGGCTTCACCGTCAAGGCGCCGGCCGAGGCGGTGAAGGATGCCGACCTGGTCGCCGTGCTGACCCCGGACATGGTGCAGAAGAAGCTGTACGAAGACGTGCTGGCACCGAACATGAAACAGGGCGCGGTGCTGCTGTTCGCGCACGGCCTGAACGTCCACTTCGACATGATCACCCCGCGCGAGGACCTGGACGTGGTGCTGGTCGCGCCGAAGGGCCCGGGCGCGCTGGTCCGCCGAGAATACGAGATCGGCCGTGGCGTGCCGTGCATCTGGGCCGTGCACCAGGACAAGAGCGGCAACGCCGCCAAGCATGCGCTGGCCTATGCCGCCGGGCTGGGCGGCGCACGCGCCAACCTGATCCAGACCACGTTCAAGGAAGAAACCGAGACCGACCTGTTCGGCGAGCAGGCGGTGCTGTGCGGCGGTGCCTCGGCGCTGGTGCAGGCCGGCTTCGAAACGCTGGTGGAAGCCGGTTACCAGCCGGAAATCGCGTACTACGAAGTGCTGCACGAACTGAAGCTGATCGTGGACCTGTTCTACGAGGGTGGCATCTCGCGGATGCTCGAGTTCATCTCCGAAACCGCCCAGTACGGCGACTACGTCAGCGGCCCGCGGGTCATCGACGCCGGCACCAAGGAGCGCATGAAGGAGGTCCTGAAGGACATCCAGGACGGCACCTTCACCAAGAACTGGGTCGCCGAGTACGAAGCGGGGCTGCCGAACTACAACAAGTTCAAGCAGGCCGACCTGGACCACCCGATCGAGAAGGTAGGCAAGGAACTGCGCGCCAAGATGGTCTGGCTGCAAGGCCAGGCCGCGTAACCCACGCGGCCCTCCCCCACCCGCTCTGCAAGGTTTCCCATGAACATCCCCGCACAACGCAGCGCGCCGCCCAACGGCGCGCGCTGGCTGACCCAGGCGCTGGAGGCCGAAGGCGTGCAGACGCTGTTCGGCTATCCAGGCGGCACGATCATGCCGTTCTACGACGCCCTGGTGGATTCGCGGCTGAAGCACGTGCTGGTGCGCCACGAGCAGGGCGCCGCACTGGCTGCCAACGGCTTTGCGCGTGCCAGTGGCCGGGTCGGCGTGTGCATCGCCACCTCCGGTCCGGGCGCTTCCAACCTGGTCACCGGCATTGCCGATGCGATGCTGGATTCGGTGCCGATGGTCTGCATCACCGGCCAGGTCGCCACGCCGCTGCTGGGCACCGATGCGTTCCAGGAACTGGACGTGTTCGGACTGACCCTGCCGATCGTCAAGCACAGCTGGCTGGTGCGCAGCGTGGATGACCTGCCGCGCGTGGTCGCCGAGGCGTTCCGCATCGCGCGCGAAGGCCGTCCCGGCCCGGTGCTGATCGACCTGCCCAAGGATGTCCAGGTCGCCGATGCCAGCCATCTGCCGGCCCATGTGCCGGCCACCGTAGAGGCACCGCCTGCGCCGGCCGAGCAGGCCATCGCCGATGCCATTGCCGCCATTGCAGGCGCGGAAAAGCCGGTGATCTACGCCGGCGGTGGCATCGCACTGGGTGACGCCGTCGATGCGCTGCGCGACTTCGCCGCGGCCAGCGGCATACCCACCGTACTGACCCTGCGTGGCCTGGGTGCACTGCCAGCAGGACATCCGCAATCGCTGGGCATGCTGGGCATGCATGGCACCCGCGCGGCCAACATGGCCGTGCAGGAAGCCGACCTGCTGCTGGTGCTCGGCGCGCGCTTCGATGACCGCGCCACCGGCAAGCTGACCGAGTTCGCGCCCTTCGCGCGCGTGGTGCACATCGATGCCGACGCGTATGAAATCTCAAAGCTGCGTACCGCCGACGTCGCCGTTCCCGGCAACGTCGCGCAGGCCATCCGTGCCCTGCACGCCGCCTTCCCGACCCCTGCGGCCACGCAGTCCGCCTGGCGCAGCCGCTGCGCGCAGCACCGCGAGAAGTTCATCGCCCGGTACGACGCACCGGGCAAGCACATCTACGCGCCCGCGCTGCTGAAGCGGCTGAGCGAGCTGGCGCCGGCCGATGCGGTGATTGCCTGTGATGTCGGCCAACACCAGATGTGGGTGGCCCAGCACTGCCGCTTCAACCACCCGCGCAACCACCTGACCAGCGGCGCGCTGGGCACCATGGGCTTCGGCCTGCCGGCGGCGATGGGCGCGCAGTTCGCCTGCCCCGAGCGCACCGTGGTGCTGGTCTCCGGCGATGGCAGCTTCATGATGAACGTGCAGGAGCTGACGACGATTGCGCGTTGCCGCCTGCCGGTGAAGATCGTGCTGCTGGACAACAGCTCGCTGGGCATGGTCCGGCAGTGGCAGGAACTGTTCTTCGCCGAGCGTTACAGCGAGATCGACCTGTCCGACAACCCGGACTTCGTCGCATTGGCCAAGGTGTTCGGCATCGCCGCCACCCGCATCGACGCGCGTGACGAGGTGGAAGGTGGGCTGGCGGCGCTGCTGGCCGAACCCGGCCCGGCGCTGCTGCACGTGGCCATCGACGCGCGCGCCAATGTATGGCCGCTGGTGCCGCCCAATACCGCCAACAGCACGATGCTGGAATCCAATCCCGCCCATGTCAGCCAGGAGACCCCCAATGCAATACCGGCTTGACCTGGTGCTGCACCCCGCCGAAGGCGCGCTGCTGCGCGTGATCGGCATGGCCGAGCGGCGTGGCTTCGCCCCGCGCGCCATCCACGGTGCATCCGATGCCGACGACCACGGCCGTTGGCACCTGCAGCTGGTGGTGGACGGCACCCGTCCGCCGGAAACGCTGTGCCGGCAGATCGAGAAAATCTACGACTGCGTATCGGTGCAGGTGACCGAATTGCAGGGAGCAGCCGCATGAACGCCCGTACCGTGCAAGCGGTGCCGGCACGGAGGCGTCTTCTCGGCCGCCCGTCGTCGTCGCCGTGCGCACAACGCGTGGTCCATGATGCCTGCCGCTGACCGCGCCGGCACCGAACCTGACGTAGGCGATGTAACCGTCGCCGACGTGCTGGCCGCGCAGGCCCGCCTGCGCCGCTTCCTGCCGCCTACGCCGCTGCATTACGCCGAGCGCTTCGGCACCTGGCTGAAGCTGGAAAACCTGCAGCGCACCGGCTCCTACAAGGTCCGCGGCGCGCTGAACGCCCTGCTGGCCGGCCGCGAGCGCGGCGACCTGCGCCCGATCATCTGCGCCTCTGCCGGCAACCACGCCCAAGGCGTGGCCTGGGCTGCGCATCGGCTGGGCGTGCAGGCGATCACCGTCATGCCGCACGGCGCGCCGGCCACCAAGATCGCCGGCGTCGCCCACTGGGGCGCCACCGTGCGCCAGCATGGCGAGAGCTACGACGACGCCTGGGCCTTCGCGGTGGAACTGGCCCAGCGCCATGACTACCGCTTCCTGTCCGCCTTCGACGATGCCGATGTCATCGCCGGCCAAGGCACGGTCGGCATCGAACTGGCCCCCCATTCGCCGGACGTGGTGATCGTGCCCATCGGCGGCGGCGGCCTGGCGTCCGGTGTTGCCCTGGCGTTGAAATCGCAGGGCGTGCGCATCGTCGGCGCGCAGGTCGAAGGCGTGGACTCGATGGCCCGCGCGATCCGCGGCGACGTCCGCCCGATCGCCCCGGTGCCCTCGCTGGCCGACGGCGTGCGGGTGAAGATCCCCGGCTTCCTGACCCGCCGCCTGTGCACCTCGCTGCTGGACGACGTGGTGATCGTGCGCGAGGCCGAGCTGCGCGAAACGCTGGTGCGCTTGGCGCTGGAAGAAAACCTGATTGCCGAAGGTGCCGGCGCACTGGCGCTGGCCGCCGGCCGCCGGGTTGCCGGACGCCGCAAGTTCGCGGTCGTCTCCGGCGGCAACATCGACGCTTCGGTACTTGCCGGCCTGCTCACCGACGTGCGACCACGCGCCCCGCGCAAACCGCGCCGGCGCCGCCCCGAAACCCTGCGAACGCCCGCCGTAGCGGTCGCACTGCCCGCCTTGAAACCTGTTTCTTCCCCTTCCCACCTGCACGCCGCACTGCCCGCTGTCGAGGAGACTTCCCCATGACCACGCCGACCATCGAACGAATTACCCCGCCGCGCATCCGCATCTTCGACACCACCCTGCGCGATGGCGAACAGTCGCCCGGCTGCAGCATGAGCCCGCAGCAGAAGCTGGTCATGGCGCGTGCGCTGGACGAGCTGGGCGTGGACGTGATCGAAACCGGATTCCCGGCCAGCTCCCAATCCGACCGCGAGGCGATGACGATGATCGGCCGCGAGGTACAGCGCCCGATCCTGGCGGTGCTGTCGCGCTGCCTGGCCGGCGACATCGAAACCTCGGCACGCTCGCTGGACGCAGCCGCGCACCCGCGCCTGCACGTATTCCTGTCCACCAGCCCGCTGCACCGCGAGCACAAGCTGCGCATGACCCGCGAGCAGGTGCTGGAATCGGTGCACAAGCATGTCGCGCTGGCGCGTTCGTACATTGATGATGTCGAGTTCTCCGCCGAAGACGCCACCCGCACCGAGCTGGACTACCTGATCGAAGTATCCCGCGTAGCGATCGCCGCCGGTGCCACCACCATCAACCTGCCGGACACGGTCGGCTTCACCACGCCGGAGGAAATCCGCGCGATGTTCCAGCAGGTCATCGCCGGCGTCGCCGATGTCAGCGGTGCCGAGCGGGTGATCTTCAGCGCGCACTGCCACAACGACCTGGGCCTGGCCGTGGCCAATTCGCTGGCCGCCATCGAAGGCGGCGCCCGCCAGGTCGAATGCACCGTCAACGGCATCGGCGAGCGCGCCGGCAACTGCTCGCTGGAAGAGATCGCCATGGTGCTGAAGGTGCGCCAGGCCTTCTACGAGCAGGACACCTCCATCAACACCCCGCGCATCGTCGGCACCTCGCAGCTGCTGCAGCGGCTGGTCGGCATGCCGGTACAGCGCAACAAGGCCATCGTTGGTGCGAACGCTTTCGCCCACGAATCGGGCATCCACCAGCACGGCATGCTGCGCCACCGCGGCACCTACGAAATCATGCGTCCGGAAGACGTGGGCTGGGAAGATTCGCAGATGGTGCTGGGCCGCCACAGCGGCCGCGCCGCGGTCGAGGCGCGCCTGCGCGCACTGGGCTTCTGGCTGGAAGAAGAAGAACTGAAGCTGGTGTTCGAACAGTTCAAGTCGCTGTGCGAGCAGCAGCGCGTGGTCACCGATGCAGACCTGCAGACCCTGATGCAGGGCGGTGCCAGCACCCCGGGCTACCGTCTGGCCTCGATGACCATCAGCGATGTCGGCAGCCGTGCCAATGCACTGGTTGAACTGTCTGATCCGGATGGCAACCGGGTGGCCGAAACCGCACAGGGCGATGGCCCGGTGGATGCGCTGTTCGGTGCCCTGTCTTCTGCCACCGGCGTCAGCCTGCAGCTGGACAGCTACCAGGTGCACAGCGTAGGCATCGGCGCGGACGCACGCGGCGAAGCCAACCTGAGCGTACGCAGTGGCGAGGATGTCTTCGAAGGCACCGGCACCAGCCGCGACATCATCGAGGCCTCTGCACTGGCCTGGCTGGACGTCGCCAACCGCCTGCTGCGCCAACGCGAAGCCACTGCCGCCCCTGACACCGCCGCTGCGGCGGCCCACGCCTGAGGATTCCAGCATGAGCGCGTTCACCTCCGTCAGCATTGACGCCGGCCAGGCCTGGAATGCCCAGGATTACGCCATCGACGCCGGCTTCGTGCCGGTGCTGGGCAGCGCGATCGCGCGCCTGCTTGATGCGCGGCGGGGTGAACGGATCCTCGACCTCGGCTGTGGCGACGGCGTGCTGAGCACCGAACTCGCACTGACCGGCGCCCAGGTGATCGGCGTGGACGCCTCGCCCGAGCTGGTGATCGCCGCGCGCGCCCGCGGGGTCGATGCGCAGGTCATGGACGGCCATGCGCTGTCCTTCGATGGCGAGTTCGATGCGGTGTTCAGCAACGCTGCGCTGCACTGGATGCGCGAGCCGGACCGCGTACTGGCCGGTGTGCGGCGTGCATTGAAACCCGGCGGGCGGCTGGTCGCCGAGTTCGGTGGCGATGGCAACGTCGCCGCCATCGTCGGTGCCGTGCAGGCTGCCCGGGTGGCGCACGGCCACGGAGAAAGCGCGTTCAGCTGGTACTTCCCCACCGTGGAAGCGTACAGCGACCGCCTGCGCCAGCATGGCTTCCACGTGCAGTTCGCCGAGCGCGTGGAGCGCCCCACGCCGCTGCCCACCGGCATCGCGGGTTGGTTGCGGGTGTTCGCCGCGCCGTTGCTGGCCGACCTGGATAGCGCTGCTGCCCGTCGCATACGCGATGCCGCCGAAGCCCTGCTGGGCGACCTGCCACGTGATGCGTCGGGCCTGCCGCTCGCCGACTATGTGCGGCTGCGCGTACTCGCACGTCGCCGCTGAGTGTTGACCTCCTCCTGATTACCCCTGATGTTCTTCATCGCACCTTCCTGCCAGGCCATCGCATGACCCCCGCACCCAGCACCCTGTACGACAAACTGTGGGACGCCCACGTGGTCGTCCCCGAATCCGACAGCGCCCCCGCCGTGCTGTACATCGACCTGCACCTGATCCACGAAGTGACTTCGCCACAGGCCTTCACCGAGCTGCGCGAACGCGGCCTGTCGCCGCGCCGGCCGGACCGCACCAAGGGCACCATGGACCATTCCACGCCGACGCTGCCCGCGCGCGCCGATGGTTCCCTGCCCTATGCCAGCGCGGCCTCCGAAGCCCAGGTGGCGATGCTGGCCAGCAACTGCGCCGAATACGGCGTGGAACTGTTCGACATGGCCTCGGCCGACCGTGGCATCGTGCATGTCATCGCGCCGGAACAGGGCTTCACCCTGCCCGGCATGACCATCGTCTGCGGCGACAGCCACACCTCCACCCATGGTGCGTTCGGTTCGCTGGCGTTCGGCATCGGCACCAGTGAAGTCGGCCACGTGCTGGCCACCCAGTGCCTGCTGCAGCGCAAGGCGAAGACCATGGCGATCACCGTGGACGGCGCGCTGCCGGCCGGCGTCGGCGCCAAGGACGTGGTGCTGCACATCATCGGCGTGATCGGAGTCAACGGCGGCACCGGCCATGTGCTGGAGTTCCGCGGCAGCACCATCGCGGCGATGGACATGGAGCAGCGCATGACCCTGTGCAACATGTCCATCGAGGCGGGCGCACGCGCCGGCATGGTGGCCCCGGACCAGGTCACCTTCGACTGGGTGGCCGCCACCCCGCGCGGCCCGAAGGGTGCCGACTTCGATGCGGCGGTGGCGCGCTGGTCGCAGCTGCGCAGCGATGACGGTGCCCGCTTCGATGCTGAGGTTTCGATCAACGCGGCCGACATCCGTCCGACCCTGACCTGGGGCACCCATCCGGGTACCGCGATCGCGGTCGACGCGCCGATCCCGGCCGCCAACGATGCCGCTGCGCAGAAGGGCCTGGACTACATGCAGCTGCATGCCGGCGACACCCTGCAGGGGACCCCGGTGGACGTGGTGTTCGTGGGGTCCTGCACCAATGGACGGCTGAGCGACATGCGTGAGGTCGCCCAGGTGCTGCGTGGCCGGCAGGTCGCCGATCGCGTGCGCATGCTGGTGGTACCGGGCTCGGAAATCGTCAAGCGCCAGGCCGAAGCCGAAGGCATCGATGCCATCGTGCGCGCCGCCGGTGCCGAGTGGCGCGAGCCGGGCTGCTCGATGTGCATCGCCATGAACGGTGACCTGGTGGCGCCGGGCCAACTGGCGGTGAGCACCAGCAACCGCAACTTCGAGGGCCGCCAGGGCCCCGGATCGCGCACCTTGCTGGCCTCGCCGATGACTGCCGCGTGGGCCGCCGTCAATGGCCGCGTCTCCGATACCCGCGACCTGTTCAACCAGGAGGTGGCCTGATGAGCGGCTTCCGTACCCTGGAGTCGGCCAGCGTGGTGCTGCGCCAGACCAACATCGACACCGACCAGATCATCCCGGCGCGCTTCCTGTCCACCACCGAACGTGCCGGCCTGGGCCGCAACGCGTTCAACGACTGGCGATGGACCGCCGATGGCACGCCGAACGCGGAGTTCGCCTTCAACCAGCCGCAGAATGCCGGCCGCAGCATCCTGCTGGCGGGGCGCAACTTCGGCTGCGGTTCCTCGCGCGAACATGCACCGTGGGCCCTGACCGACCTGGGCCTGCGCGCCATCGTCAGCAGCGAGATCGCCGATATCTTCCGCGGCAATGCGCTGAAGAACGGCCTGCTGCCGGTGGTGCTCGACGAGGCCGACGTGCAGGCGCTGATGCAGCGCCCGGACGACGTGCTGACCCTCGACATCGCCGCACGCGAACTGCGCACCCCCGATGGCCGCGTCTACGCTTTCCCGCTGGATGGCTTCTCGCAGACCTGCCTGCTGGAAGGTGTCGACCAGCTGGGCTACCTGCTGGGCCGCGTCCCCGACATCGAACGTTACGAGACTGAACATGCACGCTGAGATCGTCGTCCTGCCCGGTGATGGCATCGGCCCGGAAGTGGCCGCCGCCGCCGTGGCCGTACTGGAAGCCGTCGCCACCCGTTTCAACCACAGCTTCAACTTCAACGAACATGATATCGGCGGCATCGCCATCGACCGACATGGCGAGCCGCTGCCGGCCAGCACGCTGGACGCCTGCCGTGCAGCGGACGCGATCCTGCTGGGCGCGGTGGGCGGCCCGAAGTGGTCCGACCCGAATGCGAAGGTACGTCCGGAACAGGGTCTGCTGGCGATCCGGCGCGCGCTCGGCCTGTACGCCAACCTGCGCCCGGTGCGCACCCATGAGGCGGCACTGGGCGCCTCGCCGATCAAGGCCGAACTGCTGCGCGGCGTCGACTTCGTGGTGGTGCGCGAACTGACCGGTGGCATCTACTTCGGTGAAAAAACCCGCACCGCCGATGCGGCCAGCGACCTGTGCAGCTACAGCGTGGAGGAGATCGAGCGGGTCCTGCGCAGCGCCTTCCAGCTGGCCCGCCAGCGCCGTGGCAAGGTCACCTCGGTGGACAAGGCCAACGTGCTGGAAACCTCGCGGCTGTGGCGCGACGTTGCCACCCGGCTCGGCCGCGAGGAGTTCGCCGACGTGGCGCTGGAGCACCAGCTGGTGGATTCGATGGCCATGCACCTGCTGGCCAAGCCGCGCGAGTACGACGTGATCGTGACCGAAAACATGTTCGGCGACATCCTGACCGACGAAGCCTCGATGCTGGCCGGATCACTCGGCCTGCTGCCCTCGGCCTCGCTGGGCGAACCGGGTGCGGTCGGCATCTACGAGCCGATCCACGGTTCGGCCCCGGACATTGCCGGCAAGGGCATCGCCAACCCCTACGCGACGATCTTCAGCGCGGCGATGCTGCTGCGCCATTCACTGGGCCTGGAAGCCGAGGCGGCAGCGGTTGAAGCGGCCGTGCACGCCGCGCTGGATGCGCGGGTATTTACTGCGGACCTCGCTGCAGCCGGTAGTGCGGTGTCTACCGCGGAGGCCACCGCAGCGGTGCTCGGGCACCTGCAGGGGTAAAAAATTTGCCGGGCTGCGCCCTGGGTCCACGTCTCACCAGCACCCGCCGCTTCGCGGCCGCCCCTGACTCAGGGGCTCCCTCCACCAGACAGGCCACCGGGGCCGTCGGTAGCGCCGACCCATGGTCGGCGGAATGTTCCCGCCAACGGCCCGCTGCGCTCGCCGACCATGGGTATGCCGGTCGTCCTGACCGGCACCCTACGGGCCGTCGCAGGCGACGTTGGCAGCGGCTCCTGCCGCTGCCTTCGGCGCTACCGCTTTTCTTCTTTTTTTCATACGCGGCTGGCGGCCCCGGAACCCGTCAGGGCGCGGGGCGGTGGGGCTGGGCGGGGGCGTTGAGCGCCATGGATGGCGCGAAACGAGGCCCGCAGGAGCGGCTCTTGCCGTCCCCCGCACAGCCCCACCGCCCGGCGCCACCCACGCACAGCGCTGCAAGCAGCCACCCGCGAGGGGCCTCAGCCCGTTCGACCATCCTCTTTCCGCACCCGGAACCACGCCGCATACAACGCCGGCAGGAACACCAGCGTCAACACCGTCCCCACGATCAACCCGCCCATGATCGAAATCGCCATCGACCCGTAGAACGCGCTGCGCGACAGCGGAATCATCGCCAACACCGCCGCCAGGGCGGTCAGCACGATCGGACGGAAGCGCCGCACGGTGGCATCCAGGATCGCGTCCCAGCGATCATGCCCGGCATCGATGTCCTGCTGGATCTGGTCGATCAGGATCACCGAGTTGCGCATGATCATGCCGGCCAGCGCGATCGTGCCCAGCAGCGCGACGAAGCCGAACGGCGAGCGGAACAGCAGCAGGAACAGGGTGGCGCCGATGATGCCCAGCGGTGCGGTGACCAGCACCATCGCGGTGCGCGAGAAGCTGCGCAGCTGCAGCATCAGCAGGGTCGCCACCACCACCAGGAACAGCGGCATGCCGGCCTTGATCGAATCCTGCCCGCGGGCGGAATCCTCCACCGTGCCGCCGGTTTCCAGCAGGTACCCACTGGGCAGCTGCGCGCGGATTCCATCCAGGGTCGGCAGCAGTTGCTGCACCACGTCCAGTGGCTGCATGCCATCGCCGA
Source organism: Stenotrophomonas sp. CFBP 13724 (assembly GCF_014841975.1). NCBI lineage: Bacteria > Pseudomonadati > Pseudomonadota > Gammaproteobacteria > Lysobacterales > Lysobacteraceae > Stenotrophomonas > Stenotrophomonas sp. CFBP 13724. The sequence continues at coordinate 218,055 of NZ_JACYUW010000001.1, read as the reverse complement.
TATCGGCACGCACGGTCACCGTCGGCAGCCGGTCGCGGTGCCAGATGATGCCATCTTCAAAACCATGCTCCAGCGTGGCGACCTGGGACATGCTGATGCTGCCACCGGACGGCGTGGGCATCTGCAGGCTGCCCAGCAGCTCCAGGCTCAGCCGCTCATCGCCCGCACCCCGCACCAGCATCTCGATCTGCCGGTTGCCTTCGCGGTACACGCTCACCGCTTCGCCGGCCAGCGAACTGGCCAGGAACTGGCTGACCTGTGCACTGCTGACGCCGAGCGCGCGCGCACGGTCCTGGTCGATCACCAGCCGAACCACCTTGCTCGGTTCGCTCCAGTCCAGGTTGACGTTGATCGTGTGCGGGTTGGCGCGCACCTTCTCTTCCACCTGCCGGGCCAGTGCCTGCACCTGCGCGATGTGCTCGCCGGAGATGCGGAACTGCACCGGATAGCCCACCGGTGGTCCGTTCTCCAGCCGGGTCACGCGCATCTGCACGTCCGGGAAGGTAGGCAGCACCTCGCGCTGCAACCAGTCGCGCACGCTTTCACGGGCATGGGTGTCGTTGGCCAGCACCACGAACTGGGCGAAGTTGGTCGCCGGCAGCTGCTGGTCCAGCGGCAGGTAGAAGCGCGGTGACCCGGTGCCCACGTAGGCCACGTAGTTGCGGATGCCTTCGCGGCCGTCCAGCAGCTTCTCCAGCTTGGCCACCTGGCCACGGGTCGCGTTCAACGATGCGCCCTCGGCCAGTTCGATGTCCACCATCAGCTCCGGCCGCGTGGAGTCCGGGAAGAACTGCTGCGGCACGAAGCGGAACAACAGCAGCGAGCCGATGAACAACAGGACAGTCGCGGCGATCACCCACCAGCGGTGGCGCAGGCACCCTTCCAGGAAGCGGCGGAAGCGCACGTAGAACGGACGCTGGTACGGGTCGTGGTCGTGCCCATGCGCGGGCGGCGCAAGCAGGTTGGCCATCGCGGGGAAGCGGTCGGCCCACGCTTGACGGCGTGCATGCCAGCGGCCCATCAGGCTGCCGGGTTTCGGCGGCTGGCGGTTGTACAGGTCCGGCAGCATCTTGTCGCCGAGATACGGAATGAACAGCACCGCCGCGATCCAGGACACCACCAGTGCGATGGTCACCACCTGGAACAACGACCGTGTGTACTCCCCGGTGCTGGAGGCCGCCGTGGCGATCGGCAGGAAGCCGGCCGCGGTGATCAGCGTGCCGGTCAGCATCGGAAAGGCGGTGGATTCCCACGCGAAGCTGGCCGCGCGCAGGCGGTCGTAGCCCTGCTCCATCTTGGTGGCCATCATCTCCACCGCGATGATCGCATCGTCCACCAGCAGGCCCAGCGCCAGCACCAGCGCACCGAGCGAGATCTTGTGCAGGCCGATGCCGAAGTAATGCATGACGAAGAAGGTCATCGCCAGCACCAGCGGAATGGTCACCCCGACCACCAGCCCAGTGCGCAGGCCCAGCGAGAAGAAGCTGACCAGCAGCACGATCACCACCGCTTCGGTCAGCACCTGCACGAACTCGCCCACCGACTCTTCCACCGCCTGCGGCTGGTCGGACACCTTGCGCAGCTGCATGCCGGCCGGCAGCGTCTTCTGCAGCCGTTCGAACTCCGCATCCAGGTGCGTGCCCAGCGCCAGGATGTCACCGCCATCCTTCATCGCCACCGCCAGGCCGATGGCATCCTCGCCCATGAAGCGCATCTTCGGCGAAGCGGGATCGGCGAAACCGCGGTGCACTTCGGCGATGTCGCCCAGGTGCACGGTGCGCTCGCCGACGCGGATCGGGAAGGCGCGGATGTCATCGATGCTGTTGAACTGCCCACTGACGCGCAGCTGCACGCGGTCGCTGCCGGTCTCGAAGAAACTGGTGTTGGCCACGGCGTTCTGGTCCGCCACTGCCTGCTGCACCTGCTGGCGGGAAATACGCAGCGAGGTCAGCTTGGTGTTGGACAATTCGATGAAGACTTTTTCATCCTGCAGGCCGACCAGGTCGACCTTGCCCACGTCCGGCACCCGCTGCAGCTCGAGCTGGATGCGATCGGCATAATCGCGCATCAGCGCGTAGTCGAAGCCTTTGCCGGTCAGCGCGTAGATGTTGCCGAAGGTATCGCCGAACTCATCGTTGAAGAACGGTCCGACGATCTCGCGCGGCAGCGTGGCCTGGATGTCGCCGACCCGCTTGCGCACCTGGTACCAGAGGTCGGGGATCTGCCTGGAACGCAGGTCGTCGCGCGCCACGAAGATGACCTGCGATTCGCCCGGGCGCGAATAGGAGCGGATGAACTCGAACTCGCCGGTGTTCATCAGTGCCTTCTCGATCGGCTCGCTGACCTGTCGCGACACCTGTTCTGCCGTGGCCCCCGGCCACAGCGTGCGCACCACCATGATCTTGAAGGTGAAGGGAGGATCCTCGGACTGCCCCAGGTGCTTGTAGGACCACGCGCCGATCAGGGCGAAGGCAAGCATGGCGAACAACACCAGCGGACGATTGGCCAACGCCCACTCGGAAAGATTGAAGCGACGCACCGGCTTACTCCCCCGCCTTGGTGGCGGCGGCAGCCGCCGGCTTCAGCACCGGGCGGTTCTGCCGGTCCACCGCGGTCACCGACTGGCCTGCGCGCAGCAGGTGGCCGCCGGCGGCAACCACCCAGTCACTTGCGGTAATGCCGCTCAGCACGGGCACGGTATCGCTGCCGTAGGCGCCCGTGGTCACCGGCACGGCCTTCAGGCGCGCGGTGGAAGGATCGACCACCCACACGCTGGCGCGGTCGTCGGCACCACGCTGCAGCGCCGCCAGCGGAAGCTGCAAGGCGGTACCCGCTTTGCCACCGGCCAGCCCATGCACGCGCGCGCTCTGGCCCAGGCTGACATCGGCCAGCGCGTCGGCGGCCAGGCTGACCCGCGCGGCGAAGGTCCGCGATTGCGGATCGGCGGCGGCAGCGACCTCACGGATCGTCCCCGGCAACATCGGCCCACCGCGGCTCCACGGCTCCACCTGCACCGCCGTACCGACCGGGAAATCGCGCAGCCTCGCTTCGGGCAGATCGATCCGCACCTCGCGGCCACCGTCGGCGGCCAGCGTGAACAACGTCTGCCCGGCCGCCACCACCTGCCCGGCTTCGGCACCGGGCTCGCGGCTGGCAATCACCCCGTCGGCGGGCGCGCGCAGCTGCGCATAGCCGACCTGGTTGCCCAGCACGTTGGCATTGGCACGCGCTGCGTCCACCTGGCCCTGCGCCGCCTTGAACGCGGCAGCCTGCTGGTCCAGTGCCGAACGGCTGATCAACTGCTGCGCGGCCAGCGCTTCATAACGTTTGTGGTCGTCACGGGCGCGGACCAGTTCGGCCTGCGCGGCCGCCAGCTGCGCCTGCGACGCACGTGCCTGCAGGGCGAAGTCGGCCGGGTCCAGCTCGGCCAGCAGCTGCCCCTTGACCACCCGCTGGCCGGCGTCCACGTCACGCCGCAGCAGCTTGCCGCCGACCCGGAAGGACAGCGCGCTTTCCTGGCGCGCGCGTACTTCGCCGGGAAACACCATGGCGCCGTCACCAGCCGCGACCAGCGGGTGCACCACCAGCACCGGCACGGCGGGGACGGGTGCTTCAGGCTTGTCGGAACAGGCGGCCAGCGCGGCTATTCCCAGTGCAATTCCCATCCAGCGCACGCTCTTCATCGGTGTTCGTCCTGATTACACATTCGAGTGGTGGCAACTGCGCGGAGGCGCGGCGCCGGGCGGTTTAGTGAACCCGGCGGTATAGTATAAATATCGAACCGCTTGGTCTACTATTACGCCGATGATGTGTCCCTTCTCCCGCAAGAATGCGCCCAAAGCTGCCAGCAAGACGGCAGGCCCGGGCCGCCCCAAGGACCTTGGCAAGCGTGCCGCCATCCTCGAAGCGGCCAAGGCGCTGTTCGTGGAACAGGGGTATACCGGCGTCAGCATGGATGCCATCGCCGCCCAGGCCGGTGTTTCCAAGCTCACCGTGTACAGCCATTTCGGTGACAAGGAATCGCTGTTCACCGAGGCGGTCAAGTCCAAGTGCGTGGAAATGCTGCCGGACACCCTGTTCGTCGCCGATGCCGAAGGGCCCCTGCGCGACCAGCTGCTGGGCATCGGCGAGGCCTTTTTCGAGCTGGTCACCTCCGATGCGGCCGTGTCGGTGCAGCGCGTGATGATGGCCCCGGAAACCGATGACCGCCTGCGCGAGATGTTCTGGCAGGCCGGCCCCCGGCGCACCACCGAGGCCCTGGCCGAGTTCCTGCGCGCCCGCACAGCACGCGGCGAGCTGGATATACAGGACTTTCCCACCGCGGCGTTGCAGCTGATGACCCTGGTCAAGGGCGAGCTGCATACGCATATGATGTGCGGCCTGCAGCCGCCGCTGGCGGCCGCTGATGCCGGCCGGCACGTAGCGGCCTGCGTGGATTTCTTCCTGCGCGCGTATGTCCCCCGCCCGGCCCAGGCGGGTCCGCGCGGTGGCTGACACCCACAACCTGAACAAGCCGGAGGTCGCGATGACTTCCGGCACTGCGACCCCGGCCGCCCTGAATACATGCTCCGGGTGCGCCGACGGCCTCCGGCACCGGTAAAATGGCCGGCCCACTGCGCTGGATTGGAACCTCATGACGATTGACTACGCACACGCCCGTGAACTGATGGTGGAACAGCAGATCCGTCCCTGGGACGTGCTGGACATCAAGGTGCTCGACGTCCTGGCGCGCCTGCCGCGCGAGGCCTTCGTGGCAGAGAGCCATCGTGCGCTGGCCTATGCGGATATCGAGCTGCCGCTCGGCGGCGGGCAGAAGATGATGAAGCCGGTCGTCGAAGGCCGCACCCTGCAGGCGCTCGATCTGCAACCGGGCGACGAAGTGCTGGAAATCGGCACCGGCAGCGGTTACCTGTCGGCCTGCCTCGGTGCGCTGTCGCGCGAAGTGCTCAGCCTGGAAATCGATCCGGAGCTGGCCGCCATCGCGCGTGCACGCCTGGACAGCACCGGCCTGGGCACCAACGTGCGCGTGGACGTGGCCGATGCCCTGGCCTGGCAGACTGACCGCCGTTTTGATGTGATCTGTGTCACTGGCGCCGTCGACCGCGTGCCGTCACAGTTCGCCTCATGGCTGCGTCCGGGTGGTCGCCTGTACATCATCCACGGCCGTTCGCCGGCGATGGAAGCGATCCTGGTCAAGGCCGATGGCAGCACCGAGTCGCTGTTCGAAACCGATATCGATTACCTGCGCGGTGCCGCGCCGGCCCCCCAGTTCCACCTCTGAGTCCAAGGAAGCCGCAATGATCCGCCGAACCCTCGCTATTGCGCTGGCCACCGTCCTGCTGCCGCTGTCCGCCCATGCCGCCGACCTGCTGCAGGTCTATGAAATGGCCCGCAATGGCGACCCGCAGCTGTCCGCTGCCGAATCCACCCGGCTGTTCGACAAGGAAGGCGCCGTGCAGGCACGCGCCGCCCTGCTGCCGCAGATCAACGGCGTCGCCTCGTTGAACCGCTCACGCACCGAAGACCGCGGCAACAACACCGGTACCTTCGAAAGTCGCCGCCGTACCTACACCATCGACGGCAGCCAGACGCTGTTCAACTGGAGCCAGTTCAGCACCCTGCGCGCCCAGCGCGAACTGAGCCGTGCGGCTGATTTCAACCTCGATTCGGCCAACGACGACCTGATCGTGCGTACCTCTGCGGCCTACTTCAACGTGCTGGTGGCGATCGAATCACTGAACGCGGCCAAGACCAACGAAGAAGCAGCCAAGAAGCAGTTCGACTTCGCCGACAAGCGACTGGAAGTGGGCCTGGCGCCGATCACCGACGTGCATGAAGCGCGCGCCCAGTACGACCAGGCACGTGCCAATACCATCGTCTCGCAGAACACGCTGGCCGATGCCTACCAGGCACTGACCGAACTGACCGGCCAGCCGGTGACCAACCTGCGCGGCCTGCCGGAAGATTTCCGTCCGGAAGTGCCGGCCAACCGCGGCAACGTCGACCAGCTGGTGCAGAGTGCGGTCTCGCAGAATCCAGCGCTGAAGGCGCAGGAACTGCAGGTCAGTGCCTCCGAAGCCAGCGTGCAGGCCGCACGTGCCGGCCACCTGCCCACGCTTGCCCTGGGTGCCAGCGTGGGCCAGGGCGCGACCTGGGGTGACAGCACCGGTGCAGGCGGCCTGAGCCCGGATACGCGCACCAACAGCGTCGGCCTGACCTTGAACGTGCCGATCTTCGCCGGCGGCGCCACCCAGTCCGCGGTCCGCCAGGCGCTGGCCCAGCGTGACATCGCGCAGGACGGCTACGAGCAGCAGAAGCGTGCACTGGACCGCAACACCCGCAACGCCTACCAGACGCTGGTGGCGGGCATCAGTGAAGTGGAAGCGCGCCGCCTGGCGGTGGTCTCCGCGCAGAGCGCCTACGATGCATCGCAGGTCGGCCTGGAAGTGGGTACCCGTACCGTGCTGGACGTGATCCAGAACCAGCGGATCCTGTTCTCGGCACAGCTGGATTACGCCAATGCGCGTTACACCTTCCTGCAGAACCGCCTGCTGCTGAGCCAGGCCGTCGGCGCGCTGGACATCGCCGAACTGCAGGAAATCAACCGCCTGCTGACCGTCGACGCCGGCAACCCGAGCACCACGGTCAACAACTGATCCCAAGCCGCTGTGAACATGAAAAGCCACCCGCATGCGGGTGGCTTTTTGAGTAGTGACGGCCGCTGGCCGTCAATCGGTTGGGCCGCCTGGTGGGTGACGACCGTTGGTCGTCACAGGCAACCGGTCGACGCGCTCACCACGCCATGTTCACCGCCACCTGCGGCACGAACACCTCGCTGCTGTTGCGGCCAGCCAGCGACACCTGCGCGCCTGCGACGAGCGCGACATGGTCGTTCCAGTGGTACTGGATCGCCGGGACGATCGAAAACCGCCAACTGGCCGGATCGCGTCGGTACATATCCTCGCTCCCCGTCTCCTTCGCCACCCTGCCGTGCACGCTGCCGGCGCTTTCGCGCTCATGCAGCAGCTCGCCGGCCAGCACCCAGGTGGGCGACAGGCTGTACTCGGCCGCCAGCAGGCTGGTCACTGCCGCTCCCAGCCGCACCCTGCCATCGAAGCCTACCGGCGTGCCGAACGCGCTTTGCCCGCGCACGCCAGCGTTGGCACCTGGCGTGCGCCACAACGTACTGGCGCGCATCCGCAGGTGCCCGTCAAGGAAGTAGGCCTGGCCGTGCAGGCCGAGGCTGGTGGCGCCGACGCCGGTTCCGCTGGCGACCGAGATCGGCCGCTCTTCCAGCCGGTCGTGGTGCCCGGTGGCGATGCTCTGGCGGACGGCCAGGGTCAGCGTCGGCCGATGCACGCCCTGCCCCTTGTACAGCCCGAACAGCGCGGACAGTGTGGTGTCGCCGATATCGAAGGCACGCGGGTTGGCGTCGTCCCGGTTGTAGGACGCGTTCAAGCTGGCCGCGATGGTCACGCGCTCATGCAACCCGTACTGGACAGGCACGGCCAGGTACCACCCGTCCGGTCCACCGGCATCGCGACGGTTGCCTTTTTCGTCATACAGGCCGCGCAGCTGGCTGTTGATCAGGTAGGGCTCGATGTTGAGCATGCCCACCGGGAGTGGCGGTGCGGGGCTGAGCAGCGGGCCGGCAAAGCGCGGCCCCTCCGCGGCGGCGGCGTGGCTGGCCAGCGTGGATGCCAGCAGCATCACGACCACGGTCCCTGCGGAACGGCGGTTGACGCGATCGGACATGATGTTTTCTCTCCTCGACACAGGCGTCTGCCTGCCCTGACAACGCTATGGCCGCTCTCCCCACACGGACATGCGGGAAGTTGAGGAGATGAGATTTTGAAAGCTATCAAATGGCCTCAATAGAAACAGTCGGCCTATCGAAAGCAGTGCGCGCCATGCACGATGATGCGGCAGCAACGTCGCATTCGCCGTGTTCTGCAGCGACAACAACGCGCTGAAAGCGGTTGAAACGTGCTGTCGCGCACGAAACCACCCTCATGGCCTCGATCCTGCTTGACGCACCAGATGGAGGCCAACACCATGCGTCCACTTCATCGCCCCGGGGGCCCCCTGCTTGGACAGTCACAGTAGATCCTGCGTTTACTAAGCGGGCCCGACACTGCCAGGCAGGTCGCGTCCGCCAGGACGGGGCCCGGTGCCGCCCGCCATGGGCGGACTGAACTTCGAACATCGCACTGTTTACCTTCGGCCCAAGTGGGAGCCGCTGGCGTATCCGTCTGCCGGAGAACGACCATGCGCTTCACCTTCCTTCGCCTTGCCCCGCTGTGGGCGACCCTCTCTGCCAGCGGCCCGCTGCATGCCGCCGCGAGCCTGCTGGTGGACGATGCCGGCACCACGCCGGAAGGGACGTGCCAGCTTGAAACCTGGACGCGCCAGCATGCCGGCCATCGGGAACTGACCGCCGTGCCGGCGTGCACGCTGTCCGGCACCGAACTGTCGCTGGGCCTGAGCCATCTGCGTGGCGAGCGGGCCCTGCCCTGGGCACTGGGTGCCAAACGCGCGGTACGCCACTGGCACGACGAACGCCTGCAGTTGGCCGCATCCATCGAAACCGCTGGCGATGTCCGGCAGGGCGGCGCACGCAGCTGGTCACTGAATCTTCCGCTGAGCGTTGCACTGGACCGACAGGCCCTGGCCACCGCGCACTTCAACGCCGGCTGGAGCCGGTCGCGCCACGAACGCGGCATCACCCTGGGTGCCGGGGTCGATATCCGGATCGCCCCGACGTGGTCGCTGCTGGCCGAACAGGCGCGCGACGCAGCCCGACATCGCAGCAGCCATCTGGGCATCCGCCGTCACCTGCCCGGCGAGGCATCGCTGGATCTGCTCGCCGGCCGCGTGCATGACCGAACCGGCACGTCGTGGATCACCGTCGGCCTGAACCTGCCGCTGTCGCGCTGAGCGTCTCCCCGATGCTCGTCGCCCCCCGCATTCCCGCTTCCACCAGACAAAAGGAATCATCACGATGAACCGTGAAGAGTTGATGTTCGCCGTACGCCGTTTTGCCCATGCACCCGACCGCGAAGGCTTCGCGGCGCTGGTCCGCGCATCGCATCCCTCCGACCTCGCCGAAGCCCTGCTGTGCACTTCCGCACAGTCACTGTCAGCGCTGTTGGTGCTGCTCGATCCACAGCAGCGGGCCGACCTGTTCGCCCATCTGGCCTTCTCCCAGCAGGATGAACTGATCGCACTGCTGCCCCGGCAGACCGTCTTCGACCTGGTCGAGCGGATGCCTGCCGATGATCGGGCGGATCTGTTCAATCGCCTCGACGCGTTGTCGCAACCGGACCTGCTGGCCGGGCTGGATGGCGTGGAACGCGAAGACATCCTCACGCTTTCCGCCTACCCCGAGCAGTCGATCGGCTCGGTTACCACCTCCGATTTCGTCGCAGTCAACAGCGCCCAGACCGTCGCACAGGCGCTTGCGCATATCCGTACCCTTGCTCCCAGCAGCGAGACGATCTACTCCCTTTACGTCCTCGACGACCAGCGTCGACTGCAGGGAACCGTCTCGTTGCGCGACCTGGTGGTGGCCGCGGGCGATACGACGGTGGCCAGCCTGGTGCGGCCGGACCCGGTCTTCGTACAGGCCGCGTGGCCGCGTGTCCAGGCCGCCGAGCTGATCCGCCGGTATGACCTGCTGGCTGTGCCGGTGCTGGATGCCAACCAGGCCATGATCGGCATCGTCACTGTCGACGATGCAATGGACATCGACAAGCAGCAGGATGCCAACCAGCTGGCACGCTTCGGCGGCACCTCGGTGGCAGGCGGCACGGACCTGGACATGATGGCCAGTCCGTTGCGGCGGATGTTCAGTGTCCGCGTGTTCTGGCTGGCGGTGCTCACCTTCTTCGGCATCATCACCAGTACCTTCGTCGCCGCGCAGGAAGAGCTGCTCAGCCAGGCGATCGTGTTGGCCGCGTTCATCGCACCGATCGTGGACATGGGGGGCAACACCGGCAGCCAGTCGGCCACGCTGGTCATCCGCAGCATGGCGCTGGGCGAACTGGGACTCAACTGGCGGCATGTCCTGTTCGTCATCAAGCGCGAGCTGCCGGTGGCGGCGATGCTGGGCATCACCATCGCGCTGCTGGAAGCGGTGCTGGCGTACTTCAGCAAAGGCGTGGGAATCGACGTGCTGCTCGTGGTCGGCCTGAGCATGCTGGTGTGCACTGCACTGGGCGGGGTCATCGGTGCGCTGCTGCCGTTCCTTGCGCGTCGCATGGGCACTGATCCGGCCACCCTGTCATCACCCCTGATCACCTCGGTGATGGACCTGGTCGGTGTGTTCGTCTACTTCGGCTTTGCCTGGACCCTGCTGGGAGACCAGTTGGTCGGCGCGGGCGCCTGAGGCAAGCACGCTGAGGGTGGGGTGCGGCGCATCTCCACGATGCGCTGCACTCCACCCGACGTTTCAGAAACCCATGTTGATCGCAATCTGTGGCGCAAACAGCGCAGTCGCGTTGCGCCCCATCACGCCCACCTGGAGCCCACCGATCAACCCGACCCGGTCACTGAGGTGGTACTGCACGGCGGGCAGCACGGACAGCCGCCACATCGATGGTCGTCGGCGGCGTCCGGCGCTGCCCTGCCCTTGGTCGCCGCGCAGCGTCGAGCCGCCGTCCTGTTCGTAAAGCACCTCGCCCACCAGTGTCCAACGTGGGGCCACGCTGTACTCCGCCGACGCCGTAGCCCCCGATCCGTGACCCAGGCGGATGCGCCCGCTGAACCCGGTGTCGGTGCCGTACACGCTGCGCCCGTGCAGGCGTGCGCGTGCCCCCGGCAGGGTCCAGTCGACGCTGGCACGCGCGCGCAGCCGTCCCTCGAGCAGGTAGGCCTGGCCATGCAGCACCAGCGTGGTGGAGGTCGCGCCGGTCCCACTGCCGGGCACCTCGCGCCGTTCCAGTCGGTCATGGCGGCCGGTGGGAAGCCGCTGCCGCGCGGTCAGTGCTACGCGCGCCCGGTGCGGCCCGCCGGCATCGATCAGCCCGAACGATGCCGACACGGTGGTATCGCCGGTGGCAAGCGCGCGGCTGCCGCCGGCCAGCCTGTTGTACTGCCCGCGCAACGTGCCGCCGACACTGAGCCGGTCTGTCACCCCGTACTGCATCGGGATGGAGGTGCTCCACTGCATCGGCCCCGGGCTGCGCCGGCGATGGCCCTCGCCATCGAAACGGGCCGCCGACCGGCTGGAGATGACGTAGGGTTCGATGTTGAAAGCACCCTTCGGCAGCGGGGGCGCCGGCGTCGCCAGCGGACCGATGAAATGCGGGGCATCCTGCACGCCGGCCGCATGCGCGCAGGCAGCCATTGACCAGAGCAGGGCGATGGCCAGGCGCACCCCACTTCGGTGGCGTGGCAGGCAAAGACGAAGCACCATGGCGTTCTCCACGAAAAGCAGGCGGATGCCTGTTCGTGGACGCTAGGACGCCGCTGCGGGGCGCCCTATCGGGCAATTCTGAAATGAAGCTGGCGCGGCCGATGCGTCGCCGCGACGACCGGTATCGCGTCAGCAGCCGGCGGACGCAGCGCTGGAGAGCGGCGGCGGCAACTGCGGTTCCACCAGGGCGATCGTGCGCTTCAGGGCACCTCTGCCATTGCTGACCAGCGCGCAGCCTGCGCGCGCCATGTCTTCGCGGGCCTGCGCGTCGGACAGCAGGTGCTGCAGGTGCTCGCCCACCGATCGCACGTCCTGTCCTATCAGCAGCGCATCGGCCTCGAGCATGCGCCGCGAGATTTCGGCGAAATTATGCAGGTGCGGACCGGTGACGGCCGCGGTTCCCATCGCCGCAGGTTCCAGCAGGTTGTGCCCGCCTATGGCCTGCAGGCTGCCCCCCACGAAGGCAACCTGGGCACACGCGTAGAACGACATCAGCTCACCCAGGGTATCGATCACGAACACATCGCTGTCGGCCTGTGGCCATTGCTGCGCACGACGCGTAGCCACCTGCCAGCCCTGCTCGCGGGCGAGCGCATCGACCCGGGCGAAGCGTTCCGGATGGCGCGGTGCCCACAGCAGCAACAGCTGCGGATGCTGCACGCGCAGGCGCCGGTGCAGATCGATGATCGCCTGCTCTTCGCCCTCGTGCGTGCTGGCGGCGATCCACACCGGTCGCTTCGCCGGCACGCTGCGATGGAACTGCTCGACGAAGGCCTGCACGTTGGGCGCGGCGATGTCGAACTTCAGGTTGCCCAGTGCCTGCACCTGCGCCGGATCCGCACCCAGCTGGATGAAGCGGGCGGCATCGTCATCGGACTGCGCTGCCACGCAGGTGACGGTGCGCAGTGCACGCCGGATCAGCGCGGCCAGCAAGCGGTAGCCGCGCAGCGAGCGCGCCGACAGCCGGGCATTGAGGATATACACCGGGATCGCACGGCTTCGGCAACCGAACAGCATGTTCGGCCACAGCTCGGTCTCCAGGATCAAGGCCAGGCTGGGCTGGAAATGGTTGAGGAAACGCCCGACGCTGCCGGGCACGTCGTACGGTAGATAGACGTGGTCCACGGCATCGCCCCAGATCGCGCGCACGCGCTCCGAGCCGGTCGGGGTGATGGTGGTGACCACCCAGCGGATGTCCGGTCGCAGCGCGCGCAATGCATTGACCAGCGGGGCAGCGGCGTTGACCTCGCCGACCGATACCGCATGCAGCCAGACACGCGGCTGGCAGCTCGAATCGGGGTAGGAAGCGTAGCGCTCGTCCCAGCGCTGGAAGTACTCCCGCACCCGGAAGCCGCGCCAGACCAGGTGGTACACCGTGATGGGCAGCAGCAGGTAGAGCACGGCCGAATACAGGCCGCGCAGGATCCATTCGACGGGGTCTTTGCGCATGCGGGAAGGATACGGGAGGGCCCGGTGAAAGACACGCGGCCCGCCCATGGCGCCTTGGTAGAATGGGGGCATGTCCGATGCCACCACCGCCCCCCGTCCTTCGCTGCGCGATCCGCGCAACTGGCCCATGTTCGCCGTGATGCTCGGCGCCTTCGCCATCGCCCGGCTGCCGTGGATGCTGCAGCGTGCGCTGGGGCGCGGCGTCGGCTGGGTCAGCTGGCGGCTGGCGGGCAGCCGGCGCAAGGCAGCCGAGGTCAACCTCAAGCTGTGCTTCCCGGAGAAGGATGATGCATGGCGCCAGCGCCTGCTGCGCGACAGCTTCGATGCACTCGGCGTGGGCATTTTCGAGTTCGCCCGCGCCTGGTGGGGCAGCATCGCCACCATCCGCCCGCGCGTGCACGTGGAAGGCGTGGAGCACCTTCAGAAGCTGAAGGCCGAAGGTCGTGGCGTGCTGCTGGTTTCAGGCCATTTCATGACCCTGGAGATGTGCGGGCGCCTGCTGTGCGACCACGTCGAGCTGGCCGGCATGTACCGCAAGCACCGCAACCCGGTCTACGAATGGGCGGTGAAGTTCGGCCGGCTGCGCTACGCCACGGCGATGTTCGCCAACGAAGACATCCGCGCCAGCGTGCGGCACCTGAAGAAAGGCGGGTTCCTTTGGTACGCGCCGGACCAGGACATGCGCGGCAAGGACACCGTGTTCGTGCCCTTCTTCGGGCACACCGCCGCCACCATCACCGCCACCCACCAGCTGGCCCGGATGACCGGCTGCGCGGTCGTGCCGTACTTCCATCGCCGCGAAGGCGGCGACTACTATCTGAAGGTGGGCGCACCGCTGGACAACTTCCCGACCCAGGACGTGGAAGCCGATACCGCGCGGGTCAACCAGGCCATCGAACAGATGGTGCGCGAGGCCCCGGACCAGTACCTCTGGATCCACCGCCGCTTCAAGCGCCAACCCGGCGGGCGCAGTTCCTATTACGAGTGAGGGACGGCCCGCGTCCTGCTGTGATCGATTCGCAGGCTGAGGCGGGGGAGGATGCTGCGCGGGACACGCCGCAGGTCCCGCTCCGCGGCCCGGCCCAGCCGCTGGCGGCTGTGCGTTCGAGCGCATGCGAGGCAGTGCCTCGCATGCCATGCGCTCTCACCCATGTAGGCTGCGTCGCCGCATCCATGCGGCTCAGCGTCCCGCGCAGCACCCTCCCCCGCCTCCGGACAGTGTGATGGTTCCGCCGGGTTGGGGGAGAAAGAGCAAAAGCAAAAGCAAAAGCCGCCGAGCATGGCTCGGCGCTACCGACAGCCGACATGCGCTGAGCATGTGGAGCGGGTCTAGCCGCTGGAACCCGGCTCGTCCCGCGCCAGCAGGCTGCCCGCGAACAACGCCGCCAGCAGTACCGTTACCCCACCCCAGAACGTGGAATGGAACGCCAGGTGGGTATTCAACGGGAACACCGTGACCGCCAGCGCCAGCATCGCCGGCCGCGCCCGCTCACGTGCCGACGGCGGCGCAAACCGCCATGCCCGCCACGCCTGCGCGGCCGCCGCCAGCCACAACAGCAGGCCGATCACCCCGGTTTCGGCCAGGATTTCCAGCACGATCTGATGCGCGTGCAGCGCCGGTCCCGCGCCCCAGACACCGGTGCTTCCGGCGGCCGGGTCACAGCCTGGATAGGCATCGCGGAAGCCGCGCGCGCCCACGCCGTTGATCGGATGCGCCTGGATCATGCAGCCCGCCGCGGACCAGATCCGGCCACGGCCGGACAGCGCCTGCTCCAAACCATCGTCATCGCCTTCCCAGGCCTGCGCGGTGCGGTCCACGCGCTCACGCAGCTGCGGAACGCTGTAGGCCAGCCCCGCTGCCACCATCACCGCGAACGCAGCCAGCAAGAGCAGCCGGCGTCCGCCCATCACGCGCCAGCCGCTGTACGCCGCCACCAGCGCGAACGTCACCCAGGACGCACGCGAGCCGGCCAACAGCAGCACCACGCCCACGGCAAGGGTGGCCAGCAGCCAGCCGACACGGCCGAAACGGGCGGCTACGGGCAGCAGCAGGAAGGCCGACAGGCTGGCCAGCACTTGGCCGAATTTGAGGGTGCACGGTCCCAGTGCACCGCTCAGGCGGTCGGCAAGGGCGGCCTCTTCCGGGCTGCACAGCGGACGCTGGCTGACCAGCTGCTTGAGCTGGTCCAGCGACCAGAACCACGGACTCGTGCCGGCGGCCGCCTGCACCAGGGCATCCAGCGTCCACGCTGCGGTGATCACCGCCAGCCCGCCCAGGGTCAACGCGCGCCGGGCCGGCGTGGCCACCGCAATGGCGACCAGCCACATGAAAGGCAGGTAGCGCAGACCGGCTGCGGTCTTGGTCCAGGCCGCTGAAGGATCCACTGCATCCAGCGCGGAAAATGCCTGCGGCAGCCAGTAGCCGAGGAACAGGATGCTGGTCAGCGCCCAGGCCGGTGGACTCAGCAGGCGCGGCTGGCCCTGCAGGCGGCGGGTGACCATGCGCACGGCAGCGTAGATCGCACCCAGCGCCAGCACCCCTTCGGCGATGCCGGGCAACGGCCACAGCGCCACGAACGCCAGCACGACCCAGGGCGCCCAGCGACCGGCGCGATCATCGATCACGGCGGGTAGCGGGTCAGCTGGCAAGGTCGGCATACAGGCGGAGGGTGTCGCGTTGCATGGCCTGCAGGGTAAACGGGATACGCGCCGGCAGCGACGGGGAACCGGCCAGCAAGGCCAGCGCGCGTTCACCCAGCGCGTCCATGTCGCCCAGAGCGACCGCGCCGCCAGGCTGCAGCTGCCGGAGCAGTTCGCCCACGCCGCCGTGGTCCCAGCCCAGCACCGGTCGACCTACGGAAAGGGCCTCGACCACGGTTCGACCAAAGGCTTCGGGCTTGTCGGACAGCTGCAGGACCAGGTCACTGGCGGCGTAGGCCTGGGCGATCTGCGAGGTCGGAGCGCTGATGTGCACGGCATCGCCGACCCCGAGTGCCTGCGCCTGCCGGCGCAGTTCCTGTACGTAGGCTTCGCGCCCGGGTTCGTCCGTGCCCAGCATCCACAGCTGCGCCATCACCCCGGCCGCATGCAGGCGTGCCAGCAGCTGCAGGGCGTGGACGTGCCCCTTCAACCGGGTACCGCGGCCGGGCAGCAGCAGCAACGGGGCCGCTACTTCCGTCAGCCAGGGGTGGTCCTTTGCCAGCGCCAGCCTGGGGCGTTTGTCGTGGCTGCCGACACGGGGGAACTGTGCCGTATCCACGCCGCGCGGAATCACCTGCAGGCGCTGCGCTGGCACCGCGGGGTAGTGCTGCTGGACGAAGCCGCGCACGGTTTCGGACACGCAGATCACCCGCTCGCCGGTGGTCATGACCGCGCTGTAGCGTCCCGGTGAGTTCAGTCCGTGCACGGTGGTCACCCAGTGCGGGCGCTGCGCGGCAGGTAGCGCGCGCACGGCATGCAGGCCCAGCCAGGCCGGCAGCCGCGAGCGAGCGTGCACGATATCCGCGCCGACCTCGGCAAACAGGCGCCGCAACGTCGGCATGTGGCGCAGGGTCAGCAGCGACTTGCGTCCGATATCCAGCGTGAGGTGCTCTGCGCCGCTGGCCAACAACGGCTCGACCAGCCGCCCACCGGCAGACACCACCAGCGCACGGTGGCCGGCCTGGACCAGCGCGGCGGCAATTTCCAGCGTAGAGCGCTCGACACCACCGGAGTGCAGCGCCGGCAGCAACTGCACCACGGTCAATCGGCGCATCAGGTCAGGCGCCCGATCAGTCGGCCAGCACGAAGACGGCGCCGCAATAGGCGCACTTGGCTTCGCCGTTGGGTTCGTCTTCGATCGGCAGGTACACGCGCGGATGCGAGTTCCACAGCGCCATCTCCGGCGTCGGGCAGCTCAGCGGCAGGTCGCCGCGGTGCACGGTGTAACGCTTTTCAGCGTTGGCGGGAGCGGTGGCGGTATGGCTCATGGCGGGCATCGTGAAGGGGATTGCGAGGCCTGCGATTCTAGCACCCGCCGCGGCGCAGGGTCGGCCCCGCTGGCGTGCCGGGCGTCCCGGGGGACCGATCTTTGGATCGTTCCAAATGGCGCGGCGCAACAATGGAGGAATCGCGATTCCGCCTGATTTGGATCGAACCAAATGCACTTGTCAGCGCCAACATGCGTGTTGCAGGATGGTCCGCGTTGCTCTGGGAGGAGACCGCAATGCCCCGTAATGCGTCTGACCGTGCGCGCCGCGCGCCGCTGTGCCTCGCGCTGGCCTTGGCCATGCTTCCCGCCGCCCATGCGGCCGCGCTTTCCACCTCGTTCGAGGCCGGCCAACCGATGCCTGCGGCGGCCAGCGGGGCGCTGAGCCTGCGCGTCGGCGCCGGCCCGGCAGACCCCTACGCGGCCAAGGCCGGCATGGGTTACAGCGGCCAGCGCGCCCTGCAGTACCGCAGCACCGGTGGCACCGCCCGCCAAGTGCTGCTGGCGACCGACCAGCAGATCGACGCCGACACCACCCTGAGCTGGATGGTGCTGCCCGAGATCGTGGATGGCGATACCGTCGCTTCCACGTATGTCTCGCTGGACCTGCTGCTTGACGACGGCCAGCGCGTGTCGGCCAGCGCCGTGCGTGACCAGCACGGGTTCGCGCTGGGCGCAACCGCCCAAGGCGATTCGAAGACGTTGTATCCGCAGCAGTGGGCGCGCAAGTCCGTGCGTCTGGGCGATGTGCCCGCGTTGCGCGGCCGCCGCGTGGTAGCGGTGGAGCTGGAAGTGGGCAGCGCAGCGGGCAAGCCGGTGTCGGGCTGGATCGACGATGTGCAGCTGGATGCAGCGCCTTCGGCGGCCCCGCTGCGGCCGTCCGACCGGGTGCTCACCACGCGTGGCACGCAGTCCAACGGGCGCTTCTCGCGTGGCAACAACTACCCCGCCACGGCGATGCCGCACGGTTTCAATTTCTGGACACCGGTGACCGACGCCGGCGTGTTGAACTGGCTGTACCGCTGGAACGAGCACAACGACGCGGACAACCGCCCGCGCCTGCAGGCGCTGTCGCTCAGCCACCAGCCCAGCCCTTGGATGGGCGACCGGCAGACCTTCCATGTGATGCCATCGTCCAGCCGGGGCGTGCCCGAAGCGGACCGCGCCAAGCGCGCGCTTGCGTTCTCGCATGACCAGGAAAACGCGCGTCCGCATCGCTACGACGTGCGCTTCGACAACGGCATCGCCGCCTCGATCGCACCGACCGACCACGCCGCGCTGTTCCGTTTTGAATTCCCGGCCACGGGCGATGCCAACCTGCTGTTCGACAACGTCGATGCGCGCGGCGGGCTGACCCTGGACGCTGCCAGCCAGACCCTGTCCGGCTACACCGATACCCGCAGCGGTCTGTCCAACGGCGCCACGCGCATGTATGTGGTAGCGAGTTTCGACCGTCCCTGGCGCAGCAGTGGCACGCTGCAGACCGGGCGCCCGACCGGCTACATCAAGTTCGACGCGGGCAGCGATCGCCAGGTCAACATGCGCATCGCCACCTCGCTGATTTCGGTGGAGCAGGCGCGCCACAACCTGGCCCTGGAACTGAGCGCCGACGACGATCTGGAACGCGTCGCCGCCCGCGCGCAGGATGCGTGGGATGCGCGACTGGGTGCCTTCGACATCGGCGATGCCAGCGACGACCAGAAGACCACGCTGTACTCCAATCTCTACCGGCTCTACCTGTTCCCCAATTCCGGCCACGAGAACGTCGGCACCGCACAGGCGCCGGAGTGGCGCTACGCCAGCCAGGCCAGCGCAGCGGAGGACTCCGACGGCAGTGCGGTGCGCAGTTTCGCACCCATCCGCGATGGCAAGGTGTACGTCAACAACGGCTTCTGGGACACCTTCCGCACCACCTGGCCCGCCTATGCGCTGTTCCGCGCCGAGGATGCCGGCACGCTGGTGCAGGGCTTCCTGGAACAGTACAAGGCCGGCGGCTGGGTCGCGCGCTGGTCATCGCCGGGCTACGCCGACCTGATGGTCGGCACCAGTTCGGACGTTGCCTTCGCCGATGCCTGGCTGAAGGGCGTGCGCGGCTTCGAGGTCGATACCGCGTATGCCGCGGCGCTGCGCAATGCCACCGTGGTGCCGCCGGATCGGCATGTCGGCCGCAAGGGCATGGACCGTTCCCCCTTCACCGGCTTTGCCAGCGCCGACGTGCACGAAGGCATGTCGTGGACGATGGAAGGCGCGCTCAACGATTTCGGCATCGCCAACATGGCGACCCGGCTGGCCGGCCACGCCCGCTCGAGCGCCGAGCGCGAACGTTATGCCACCGAAGCGGACTACTTCGGCCACCGCGCAGCGGCCTACTCCACCATGTTCGATCCGGCCGCCGGTTTCTTCCAGGGTCGCCGCGAAGATGGTAGCTGGCGCGTGGCTGCCAAGGACTACGACGCACGCGTCTGGGGCCATGACTACACTGAATCCAATGGCTGGACGTTCGCCTTCACCGCCGCCCACGATGGCGAGGGGCTGGCGGCGCTGTACGGTGGGCGCGAGGCGTTGGCCGCCAAGCTGGATACGTTCTTCGCCACGCCGGAAACCGCTGATCCCGCCTTTGCCGGTTCCTACGGCGGGCTGATCCATGAAATGACCGAAGCCCGCGATGTGCGCATGGGCATGTACGCGCACAGCAACCAGCCTTCGCACCACATCCCCTGGATGTACCTGTACACCGGACAGCCGTGGAAGACCCAGAAGCATGTGCGCGAGATCCTGGCGCGCCTGTACGTGGGCAGCGAGATCGGCCAGGGCTACCCCGGTGACGAGGACAACGGCGAGACGTCGGCCTGGTATGTCTTCGCTTCGCTGGGGCTGTATCCACTACGGATGGGTGCACCGGAGTACGCGATCGGCTCGCCGTTGTTCCGGCACGCCAAGGTCACCCTGCAGGACGGCGCGGTGCTGACCGTCAATGCGGCCGACAACTCCCCGGCCAACGTCTACGTGCAGTCATTGAAGGTCAACGGCAAGCCATGGACGAAGACCTGGCTGCCGCATGACATCGTCGCCGCCGGCGCCACGCTGGACTTCCAGATGGGTCCGCAGCCGTCGCGCTGGGGCACCGGCGAGGGCGATGTGCTGCCGTCGCTGACCGCGCGCGGCGAGCGCCCTGCCCTGCTGCATGACCTGCTGGCCAAGGGCGCGCAGGCGCGGCTGGAAGACGGTCGCGCACTGGACGCGCTGGTCGATGACAACGCCACGACGGCTGCGCCGCTGGGCGCGAAGGCAACGGTGGTGTTCAGCGGCATCGCCGACGGTGCGCCGTCGATGTATACCCTGACCAGTGGCGAGAACAGCATCCGTGGCGGCGCCTGGACGCTGGAAGCACGCACCGCCGGCGGTCGCTGGACCACGCTGGATACACGCAGCGCCGAAGACTTCGCCTGGGCCCGCCAGACCCGTCCGTTCCGCATTGCCAAGCCGGGCCGGTATGCCGAATACCGCCTGCGCATTGGTGCGCCCGGGCGGATGCAACTGGCGGAAGTGGAGCTGCTGGCCGCAGGGACGACACCATGAACCGTGCTTCGCTTTGCCTGCTGCCAGGCGCACTGGCTGCGCTGTGCCTGCTCGCCTCCCCTGCCGCGTGTGCCTGCGAAGCAACGCAGCAGCGGGGCGGCGTGACTCTGCGCTACCAGGACGCTCACGATGCGCTGCCGGGGGCGATGCGCCAGCGGATCATCGACACGTTCTTCAAGGCCTACCTGCCGCAGCGCGCCGACTTCCATCCGATGGCACCGACACAGGCCGCCATCGTGATCGATCCGGCATACGACGGCATCGCTTATGTCGGGGAGAAGGCCGAGGCGGCGACGATCACCATCAATCCGGCGTGGCTGTCCAAGCACCCTGGCGATACCGACCTGGTGACCCATGAGGCCATGCACATCGTGCAGGGCTACCCGGAGTACGCCAACGAACGGGTACCTGGCTGGCTGGTGGAAGGCATCGCCGACTATGCGCGTGACCGCTACGGCGTGGACAACACCGCCGCCGGCTGGGCGCTGCCGCTCGCGGTAAAGGACGGGCAGAATTTCGACACCGGCTACCGGGTGACGGGTGCGTTCCTGAAGTGGAGCGAGGCGTCCCATCCGGGCCTGGTGAAGGCACTGGACGGCGCCCTGCGCAGTGGTCGTTACACCCCGGCACTGTGGGAAGCCCACACCGGCCACGCCCTGCCGGCCCTGTGGGCGGCGTACGCAGAAGCACGACAAGCACGGTAGCGCCGAGCCATGCTCGGCGGCATGTATCAGGCATCGCGCGACGCCGAGCATGGCTCGGCACTACTGGTGTCGAGCAAGCTCGACACTACCCGCCCCGCCTGCTTCGTAGCGCCGAGCTTGCTCGGCGCCGAAGGCCTCAGGCCTTCTTTTCAGCCTCCAGCTGCTTGCGGATCTGCGCATCCACCGCAGCGATCGCGGTCATGTTCAGGATCCGGCGCGAGGTCGCGCTGCTGGTCAGGATGTGCGCCGGCCTGGCCACGCCCATCAGGATCGGGCCGATCGCCACGCCGTCGGTGAACACGCGCACCAGGTTGTAGGCGATGTTGGCCGCTTCCAGGTTCGGCAGCACGAACAGGTTGGCGCGACCGCTAAGGGTCGAGCCCGGCAGCAGCTTCTGCCGCAGTGCTTCATCCCACGCGGTGTCACCCTGCATCTCGCCGTCGACGTTCAAGCGTGGATTACGCTTGAGCAGCATCTCGCGCACCTGGCGCATCTTCAGCGCGTCCTTCGAATCGTGGCTGCCGAAGTTGGAGTGCGACAGCAGCGCCACGTTCGGCTCGATGCCGAACAGCTTCATGCGGTAGGCCGCCTGCAGCGTGGCTTCGGTCAGCTGTTCGGCAGTGGGATCTTCCTGCACGTGGGTGTCCACGAAGAAGAACACGCCCTGCTGGTTGATCACACCGGTCATGGCCGAGGTCGAGGTGACCTTCGATTCCAGCGGCAGCACGCTGCGCACGTAACCGAGCTTCTTGTGGAAGCGGCCGACCACGCCGGTCAGCAGGGCATCGGCTTCACCACGCGCCACCATCACCGCGGCGATCAGCGTCGGGCGCGAACGCATCAGGTTCTTCGCTGCGGCCACGGTGACGCCACGACGGCCGGTCAGCGCGTGGTAGTACTGCCAGTATTCGTTGAAGCGCGGGTCATCGTTGATGTTGGTGACCTGGATGTTCTCGCCGATCTTCAGGCGCAGGCCCAGTCGTTCGATGCGCGCCTCGATGACGTCCGGGCGGCCGATCAGGATCGGGTGCGCCAGGTCCTCGTCGACCACGTTCTGCACCGCCTGCAGCACCACTTCTTCCTCGCCTTCGGCGTACACCACGCGCTGCTTGTCGGTGCGCGCGCGGTCATACACCGGCTTCATCATCAGGCTGGTGCGGTAGACGAACTCGGACAGTTTCTGGCGGTAGGCGGCCATGTCGGCGATCGGCCGTGTGGCCACGCCGGAATCCATCGCGGCCTGGGCCACGGCAGCGGACAACTCGACCAGCAGGCGGCGGTCGAAGGGGCGCGGAATCAGGTATTCGCGGCCGAAGCTCGGGGTGTCACCGCCGTAGGCCGAGCCCATGTCGGTGGCCGCACGACGCGCCAGCGCGGCGATGGCGCGCACGCAGGCGATCTTCATGTCTTCGTTGATCGCGGTGGCGCCCACGTCCAGCGCGCCGCGGAACAGGTAAGGGAAGCACAGGACGTTGTTGACCTGGTTCGGGTAGTCCGAACGACCGGTGCCGATGATCGCGTCGGTACGCACCGCGCGCACGTCTTCGGGCATGATTTCCGGGGTCGGGTTGGCCAGCGCGAAGATCACCGGATCCGGCGCCATGGTCTTGACCATGTCGGCAGTCAGGATGCCCGGTGCCGACAGGCCCAGGAAGATGTCCGCCCCGTCGACGATCTCGGCCAGGGTGCGCTTGTCGGTGTCACGCGCATAGCGCGCCTTTTCCGGATCCAGGTCGGTGCGGCCGGTGTGGATCACGCCGTCGCGGTCGAAGGCCAGGATGTTTTCCGGCTTCAGGCCCAGCTGTACCAGCATGTTGACGCAGGAGATGCCGGCCGCGCCCATGCCCGTGGTCGCCAGCTTCACTTCTTCGATCTTCTTGCCGGTGATCGCCATGGCGTTCAGCACCGCCGCACCGACGATGATCGCCGTGCCGTGCTGGTCGTCATGGAACACCGGAATCTTCATCCGCTCGCGCAGCTTGCGCTCGACGATGAAGCACTCCGGCGCCTTGATGTCTTCCAGGTTGATGCCGCCGAAGGTCGGCTCCAGCGAGGCGATGATGTCGACCAGCTTGTCCGGGTCCAGCTCGTCGATTTCGATGTCGAACACATCGATGCCGGCGAACTTCTGGAACAGCACGCCCTTGCCTTCCATCACCGGCTTGCCGGCCAGCGGACCGATGTTGCCCAGGCCCAGCACGGCGGTGCCATTGGAAATCACCGCCACCAGGTTGCCGCGAGCGGTGAGCTCGCTGGCCTGCTGCGGGTCGGCCATGATCGCCTCACAGGCGTAGGCAACGCCGGGCGAATAGGCCAACGACAGATCACGCTGGGTCAGCATCGGCTTGGTCGCCGTGACCTTGATCTTGCCCGGCGGCGACATGCGGTGGTAATCGAGGGCGGCCTGTTTGAAATCTTCTTTGGACATCGACGTTGGGCACATGAATGGGCAAGGGGGACAGGGGATCATACCCCCGTTGTACGAGCTGGACCTGTCGCGGGGCTGTCGCGCGCGTGCTGCAGCGCACCAACCCTGCCGGTTCCAGCGTGTTGCCAAGCATCGCGCTGCGCCCCCTACGCGGGTGTGACAACGAATGCCTGGCAGCGCGGAAAAAGCTACGGGGCCACGTCATTGCTGACGGGCCCCGCATCCTGACGTGGAAGGGTCAGATCTTGGCAGAGGCGAGCGGCAGGGCCGCGTCGACCGGCGGCGGCAGCTCGCTTTCGCGGCCATCCAGCGCCAGCTTCAGGCGGTCGCGGTCCAGTGCGCCTTCCCAGCGCGAAACCACCACGGTGGCCACCGCGTTGCCGATGAAGTTGGTCAGCGAGCGGCACTCGCTCATGAAGCGGTCCACGCCGAGGATCAGCGCCATGCCGGCCACCGGTACTTCCGGCACCACCGCCAGGGTCGCGGCCAGGGTGATGAAGCCGGCACCGGTGACGCCGGCGGCGCCCTTGGAGCTCAGCATCGCCACCAGCAGCAGGGCGATCTGGTGCCCCAGGCTCAGCTCGGTATTGGTGGCCTGGGCGATGAACAGCGCCGCCAGGGTCATGTAGATGTTGGTGCCGTCCAGGTTGAACGAATAGCCGGTGGGAACAACCAGGCCGACCACCGACTTGCTGCAGCCGGCGCGTTCCATCTTTTCCATCAGCGAGGGCAGCGCGGACTCCGAAGAGGACGTGCCCAGCACCAGCAGCAGTTCGGCCTTCAGGTAGCGGGCCAGCTTGAACACCGAGAAGCCGCACAGGCGGGCCACCGCGCCCAGGATCACCACCACGAACAGGAAGGCAGTCAGGTAGAACGAGCCGACCAGCCAGGCCAGGTTGATCAGCGAGCCGACGCCATACTTGCCGATGGTGAAGGCGATGGCACCGAACGCACCGATCGGGGCGGCGCGCATCAGGATGTGCACCAGCTTGAACACCGGGGCGACCAGCGCCTCCAGGAAGTTCAGCACCGGCTTGCCCTTCTCGCCCACCAGTGCCAGCGCGATGCCGAACAGCACCGCCACGAACAGCACCTGCAGGATGTTGCCGTCCACGAACGCGCTGACCAGCGTCTTGGGGATGATGTCCATCGCGAAGCCGACGAGGGTGAGCTCGTGCGACTTCTGCACGTAGCTGTTGACCGCGGTCTGGTCCAGGTCGGCCGGGTTGATGTTCATGCCCGCGCCCGGCTGCACCACGTGCGCCACGATCATGCCCACGACCAGTGCCAGCGTGGAGAAGAACATGAAGTACGCCATCGCCTTGGCGAAGACCCGGCCCACGGTGCGCAGGTGGGTCATGCCGGCGATGCCGGTGACGATGGTCAGGAAGATGACCGGGGCGATGATCATCTTCACCAGGTTGATGAACGCATCACCCAGCGGCTTCATCTTTTCGCCGACCAGCGGCTCGTAATGGCCCAGGACGGCACCGAGGATGATGGCGACCACCACCTGGAAATACAGCTGGCGATAGAACGGCAGCGGCTTGGTCGGCACCGGGGAAGCGGCGGGAACGTGCATGGCGGGCTCCGGAAGGGACTGATGACGCCAACGCCACGAAGGACACGCGGTGCGGCATCGGATGGCGCCCTTTGTACGCCGCGCGGACGCATCAGCAGATAACCTATTGGTACTACCCCCCCGGTTCAGGCTGCATACGGCCCGTTTCTGCGCCTACACTGCGCCGGTCGCAACGACCCCGCACCGTCGGGTGATCGTGTAGTTCCACCTTTCCCGAATAGAGATCTGCCGTCCCATGCGAATGACCCCGACCCTGCTTGCCCTGTCCCTGGCTGCCAGCCCGCTGCTGGCCAATGCGGCTGGTTTTGACAACTGGCCGACCAAGGTGTCGTTCGCTGATGGCACCGAGCTTGCCGCCACCGGCAACATCGCCTACGACTGGAACAACTTCTCCGGCGACATCGAGAACGCCGATGCCGTGCGCCGCAAGGAATTCGGCGCCACGCTGAAGAAGAAGGGCGTGTATGACGCCATGGTGTACTACGACTTCCAGTCCGATACCTGGCTGGACGTGTACCTGCGCCTGGAAAGCAAGGCGTTCGTCGGGCAGGACATCGGCAAGTTCCGCTTTGGCTACATGAAGACCCCGGTCGGCCTGGATGCGGTGACCAGCTCGCGCGCCGGCAGCTTCATGGAATTCGCGATGCCGGTGCAGGCGTTCTATGCCGGTCGTCGTACCGGCGTGGACTGGATGCTGGAGCGCCCGGCCTACCTGCTGCAGGCCGGTCTGTACGGTGGCAAGGACCTGCAGGGAGACAACCCCGGCACCATGCAGGCGGTGCGTGCGGTGTGGACCCCGGTCAAGGCTGAAGCCAACGTGCTGCACCTGGGCCTGGCGCTGTCGCAGGAAAACCCGCGTGGCTGGCGTGATGGCCGCGACGTGCACCACGAAGCGACCGCCCGTTTCCGCGCGCGTCCGGAGGCCGGCCTGACCGACCTTCGCCTGGTCGATTCCGGTGCGCTGGTCACCGCCGACAAGGTCAACCGCGCCGGCCTGGAAGGCATCTTCATCCGTGGTCCGTTCTCGGTCCAGGCCGAAGCGTTGCAGGCCACCATCACCCGCGAAGGCAAACCGGATTACACCGGCAACGGCCAGTACGTGATGGGCAGCTGGGTGCTGACCGGCGAATCGCGCGGCTACAGCAGCGGCAGCGTGTCCAACGTCAAGCCGGCGCGTGACTACGGCGCGGTGGAAGTGCTGGCGCGCTACAGCCGCCTGGACCTGGACGACGCCGACGTGCTCGGTGGCCGTGAACACAACTGGACCCTGGGTGCCAACTGGTACCTGACCAGCCACTTCAAGTTCCAGGCCAACTACATCAAGGCCGATGCCAGCCGTCGCGGCGTGCATACCAAGCCGGAAATCTTCGAAGTCCGCGCCCAGATGCATTTCTGAGCCGGGCCGGGTGACTGAGCGGGTCATCGACCCGCTCTGCCCGTAGACTCTCCGCATGTACCGGCTCGGCCGCTACCGCAAGCTGGCCATGACCCTGCTGGTGATGATCGGCGGGACCGCACTGTGCGCGGTATCAGCCGGGCATTTCGCCGGCCAGCGCGCGTTGGCCGGTGAAAGCGCGCAGGTGCGGCGCCAGTTGCAGCTCTACGGACAGGGGCTGCAGCAGCGGATCGACCGTTTCGGCACCCTGCCGCAGGTGATGGCACTGGATCCGGACCTGCTGGCCGCGCTGCGCAGCGCCCCGGATTCCGCAGGCCGCCAGCGTCTGAACCTTAAGCTGTCCCAGGCCAACCAGGTTACCCGTGCGTCCACCCTGACCCTGGTCGGGCGCGATGGCGTGGCGGTGGCGGCCAGCAACTGGGACCAGCCCTCGACCAACGTCGGCGAAGACTACAGCTACCGGCCGTATTACCTGCAGGCGATGGCGGACGGCCACGGCCGTTTCTACGGCATCGGCATGACTACCGGCGTGCCCGGCTATTTCCTGTCCCATGCCATCGATGACCCCGACGGCACCCGCCTGGGCGTGGTGGTGATCAAGATCGAACTGTCCGCGCTGGAACAGGAATGGGTGGCCAGCCCGGACATCGTGCTGGCCAGCGACAACCACGACGTGGTGTTTCTGTCCAACCAGGATCCCTGGCGTTACCGCCTGCTGCGGACCCTGGGCAGGGAAGAACGCAAGGAAATGCTGGCCAGCCGCCAGTACGCCGACCGGTCGCTGCAGCCGCTGCGTGCGCGCACCGAGCGGGTTCTGGAGGACGGCGGCCGGATCGTGCGCATGGCCGACCCGGCGATGCCGCGTGCGCTGCTGTGGCAGACCATCGACCTGCCCGAAGAAAACTGGCACCTGCACCTGCTGCACGATGCCAGCGCGGCCGGCGCGGTGGCCCGCAGTGCGGCCATCGGCGGCGGCGCGGCATGGTTGGCGCTGGGTTTCCTGGGGCTGTTCGTGCAGCAGCGGCGGCGCCTTTCGGCGCATCGCCAGCGCAGCCGGCGCGAACTGGAAATCCTGCTCAAGCAGCATGCCCAGGAACTGCGCAGCGCGCAGGATGGCCTGCTGCAGGCCGCCCAGGATGCCGACCGCGGGCTGAGCCGCAGCCTGGAGCACCTGCCGCAGGGCGTGGTGATCATCGACAGCCAGCAGCAGCTGGTCGCCTGGAATTCGCGCTACCTGGAGCTGTTCCGCTTCCCGCCCGGACTGGTGCAGGTAGGACGGCCGATCGAGGAGATTTTCCGCTTCAACGCGCGTCGCGGCCTGCTCGGGCCAGGGCCCATCGACGAAGCCATCGAACGCCGCCTCAACCACCTGCGCAGCGGACGTCCGCACATGCGCGAAAGCGAGAAAGACGACGGCACGGTGCTGGAAATCCGCGGCAATCCGCTGCCCGACGGCGGCTTCGTCACCAGCTATGCCGACATCACCAGTTACAAGAACGCCGCGCGCGAGCTTCGCTCGCTGGCCGACGCGCTGGAACACCGCGTGGCCGAGCGCACCCACGACCTGGACGAGGCGCGGCGCGAGGCCGAGCAGGCCAACCGCTACAAGACCCGCTTCGTCGCCTCGGCCGTGCATGACCTGCTGCAGCCGCTGAATGCCGCACGCATGTTCGTGTCGGTACTGCGCGGCAAGCTGGCCGATGGCGAACAGCAGCAGACCGTCGACCACATCGAAGCGGCGCTGTCGGCGCAGGATGCGATCCTGGTCAGCCTGCTGGACATCTCCCGGCTGGAATCGGGCAGCCTGCAGACCCGCGTGCGGGCTTTCGCGCTGAACCCGCTGCTGGAGACGCTGGCCCGCGAGTTCGGCATCGCCGCCGAAGGTCGTGGCCTGCAGTTGCACTGGGTCCCCACCAGCGCCGTGGTGGTCAGCGACGAGGCCCTGCTGCGGCGCATCCTGCAGAACTTCCTGTCCAATGCGCTGCGCTACACCCAGCGTGGCCGCGTGCTGCTGGGCTGCCGCCGCGAAGGCAGCCGCCTGTGGATCCAGGTCCATGACCAGGGCCCGGGCATCCCGGAAAGCCTGCACAAGGAAATCTTCGAAGAATTCCGCCGCCTGCATGATGGCCAGGAACGCGGCACCGGACTGGGCCTGGCGATCGTCGAACGCATCGGGCGCCTGCTGGGGCATCCGATCCGGCTGCGCTCGGTGCTGGGCAGCGGCACGATGTTCGAAGTGGCCGTGCCACTGGGCCGGGCGGACGAGGTGGTGGCTTCGATGACAGTGCACGCGCCGGTGGTAGTGGAGACCACGGCCGACAGTCCACTGCGTGGACGCCGGGTATGGGCCATCGATGACGACGCGCATGTCAGCGCCGCCACGCGTGCCCTGCTGGAAAAATGGGGCTGCGATGTGGAGCAGTCCGAAGGCCCCCAGGCCGCGCTGGATGCGGCCGACGCCGGGCAGGCACCGGAGCTGTTGCTGCTGGACGTGCGCATGGGCGATTTCCATGGGCCGACGCTGTATGAGGCGCTGTGCGAACGCTGGCAGGCGCGGCCGCCGGTGGTGCTGGTCACCGCCGAACGCGATGACGCGCTCAGGGCGATGGCGGCTGACAACGGCTGGGGCTTCCTGGCAAAACCGGTACGTCCGCCCGCGCTGCGAGCGCTGATGACCCAACTGCTGCTGCGCCACCGCCGGTAGCGCCGATCACAAAGGTAGCGCCGACCCATGGTCGGCGAGCGCCGCGGCGCGGCGCGGCGCTACCCCGCCCTACACCAGCCCGGCATCTCCCTCCGGCTCCAGCGCCTTCACCAGCACCGCGGCCTGCGTGCGGCTGTGGCATTCCAGCTTCTTCAGGATGGCGGTGACATGCACCTTCACCGTGTTCTCGGCCAGGCCCAGCGTGTAGGCGATCTGCTTGTTCAACAGGCCATCGGCCAGGCACAGCAGCACCCGGAACTGCTGCGGCGTGAGCTGCGCAAGCCGGCTGGCCAGCAGTGCATCGGCGTCGGATCGCTCGGCCGCCATCGCCGGGAACCACAACCCCCCATCAAGCACGGCCGCGACCGCCTCGCCGATGGTCTCCGGCGGCACAGATTTGGGAATGAACCCGGCGGCGCCGAACTGCTGCGCACGGCGGATGACACGCGGATGGTCATTGGAAGATAGGATCACCACCGGAATGTCTGGATGCGCGCCACGCACATGCAGCAGCGCTGAAAAACCGTGCGCGCCGGGCATGGTCAGGTCCAGCAGCACCAGGTCCACGTCGGGATGCTGGTCCAGCGCCTGTTCCAGCGCTTCGGCACTGGCGACTTCGCGCACGTTGACCTGCGGCAGGCCCTGCCGCAGCGAATGGACCACGGCAGCGCGCAGCAGGGGATGGTCGTCGGCAACCAGCAGGTTCAGTTCACTCATGCGCGCATTGTAGGGCCGACTTCAGTCGGCTGTGGCTGCAGGGCGACGCAGCCCTTGCAGCGGTGCCGGCTGGCGCGCCGGGCACATGCTGCTGTTCCATGCGTCCAGGAACTGCCGCCGCTTCAATGCATCGAGGTAGACCAGCAATCCGGGTCCGAGCTGGATCGGCCGCAGGTTGCGCTCCGGGCTGCCGTTGCGGCCCGCCCCACCCCGCACGATGGGCATCAGCCGGGCTTCGCGGGACAGCACCTGCTGGCCGCGCGGCGACAGCAGGTAATCCAGGAAGCGGCGGGCCTCGGCACTGTTTCGCGCGTTGCGCGGAATCAGCGCGGTACGCAGCATCACCAGGGTGTAATCCTCCGGTTCGACGATGCCCAGTGGCTCGCCGTCATCGATGCGCGCCTGCGCGTAGGAGCCCAGCACGTTGTAGACCAGCGACAGCTCACCGCTGCTGACCTTGTCCAGCAGCACGCCGGTACGCTCTTCCAGCAGCACCTGGTTGTCGCCGAGCGCGCCCAGCAGCGCGCCGGCCATGCTGCCGCGCTGCGCATCCTGCGTGGCCAGCAGGTAGCCCACGCTGCTGCGATTGATGTCATAGGTGCCGACCCGCCCGCGCAGCGGCGCATCCGGCGCGCGCAACAGGTCCAGCAGCTGGCGCCGCGTGCGCGGCACGCGTGCGGCAGGCAGCGCGCGGGTGTTGTAGACCATCGCCACCGGCTCGTAGCTGATCCCGAAGGCCTCGCTGCGCCACTGTGCCCACGCCGGCAGCGCCTGGGTCTGCGGCGAGCGGTGCGCCAGTGCATGGCCGTCGTTGACCAGCTTGGCCTGCAGGTCCATGCCGCTGGAAATCAGCAGGTCGGCCGAGGCGGGCCCCTTCCGTTCGCGAAGAAAGCGCGCATGCAGGTCCTGGGTGATGATGTCCTCGTACACCACTTCCGTACCCGGATGCAGCCGCTGGTAGTCGGCGATCACCACGGCGAATACCTCGATGTCGGTCGAGCCATGGATGTGCAGCTGTGCGCTGGCCGGGCCGGTGGCGGGGAAACGCTGCACATCGCCGGGGGCTGCCACGGCAACCTGCACCGACAGCAGCAGCACGAACAGGGCTTGCAGACGGATCATGCGTGGCTCCGGGGCAGCACGATGGTGGCTACCAGGCCCCCTTCGCGACGGTTGGAAAGATCGATCCGGCCACCGTGCGCATCCACCACGCGCTTGACGATGGCAAGCCCCAGCCCGGCCCCGCCGGCAGCGGCACCCTCGCCGCGCGCGAAGCGTTCGAACACCCGTTCGGCATCGCTCGGGGCGATCCCCGGGCCGTGGTCGGCGATGGTCAGCACGGCCTTGTCGCCGACGAGCGTCAAGGCAACCTGCAACGGCGCCGCCGCGCTGTACTTGATGGCGTTGTCGATCAGGTTCTTGATCGCCTCGCGCAACAACAGCGCATCGCCCTGCACCCATACCGGCCCCGCACTCATCGCAAGATGCACCCGCGGGATCGGCTCGACCTGCGGCACGGCCTCGTGCAGCGCCTGGTGGATGGTCTCGGCGAGGTCCACCGGCGCATAGCGCTGCAGGTTGGAACGATGGATCACGCTGGCATCGCTGAGCAACTGGTTAAGCAGGCGGCTCATGTGGCTGGCATTGCGTTCGATCGCCAGCAGGCTGCGGCGCATGTCTTCGGGCTCCTCGTCATCCAGCGCCAGCTGCGCCTGCGCGCGCAGCGCCGCCAGCGGCGTGCGCATCTGGTGCGCGGCCTCGGCCATGAACGAACGCAGGGTTTCGTTGCTGGTCGACAACCGGCCCATGAAGCGGTTGAGCGCGGCGACCATCTGATCCATCTCGCGGGGCACGTGCGCGTCCAGCGGACGCAGGTCCGACGGTTCTCGCCGTGATAGCTCGCGTTCCACCCGCACCAGCGGACGGAAGGCCCGGTGTACGCCGACACCGACCAGCGCCAGCGACAACAAAGAGAGCACGGTGATGGCCAGCAGCGCGCGGTTCACCATCTCCTGCGCGAGCGCTTCGCGCGCACGCCGGGTCTGCCCGACCTGCACCTGTACCTGGCCCTGCGCCGAAGGCGATGACAGGTTGCGCGCCACGACCACGAAACGTACGGTTTCCCCGCTGTAGGGCGCATCGAACAAGGTCGGTGCATCACCGGATGGCTTCGCACTGCGCGGCGCGGACGGCAGGTCCCCATAGCCGGTGATCAGCGTGCCGCGGCTGTCCGCCACGCGGTAGAACACGCGGTCCTCCGGTGCCATCGCCAGCAGGTCCAACGCGGCATACGGCAGGTCCACCTGCCACTGCCCGTCGACCAGCGCCACCGAATCGGCGATGGACAGCGCCGAGGACACCAGAAGGTGGTCGTAGGAACGGTTCGCGGCGCGTTGGCCGTAATCCCGTGCGGCGAACAACAAGGCCACGGCGAACACCGCCAGCAGCGCGCCCAGGTACAGGGTCAGGGTCCGCCGCAGCGATGACGGCCGCTGCCGCTCATGCCGGCGCATCACTACCCCCGTCGGTCGCGTCCACCGCTTCCAGCATGTAGCCCACGCCGCGCACGGTGACGATGCGCAGCGGCGCGGCAGCCAGCTTGCGGCGCAACCGGCCGACGTACAGTTCGATGGCATTCGGCCCGGCTTCGTCGTCGAAACCGAACAGCCCATTGCCGATTTCGTCCTTGCCGACCACCTGTCCCAGCCGGCCGACCAATATCTCCAGCAGGCGGAATTCGCGGTTGGGCAGTTCGATCAGTTCGCCGTCCAGGCTGACGCGGTGTGCGGCGTTGTCGAACTGGAACCCACCGATCTGCACCAGTTCGCTGGCCTGGCCGCGCGCGCGGCGCAGCAGCACGCGGCAGCGTGCTTCGAATTCTCGGAAATCAAATGGCTTGCCCAGATAGTCATCGGCGCCCACGTCCAGCGCCTGCACGCGGTCTTCGATGCCGTCACGAGCGGTGAGCATCAGTACCGGGGTGCTGTCACCGCGCTCGCGCATGCCAGCCAGCACGCGCAGGCCGTCCAGGTTGGGCAGGCCGATGTCCAGCACCACCAGGTCGAAGCGCTGGTAGCGCAGGACGCTGGCGGCGGCCAGCCCATCGGACTGCCAGTCCACGGCGTGGCCGTTGCGGCGCATGCGGCGGATGATGGCATCGGCGAGGTCCGGGTTGTCTTCGACCAGCAGCAGGCGCATGCGGTTGTCGGGTACGGGGGAGTGGAGATGCTAACGCACGGGGGGTGGGGCGAACGGGTGATACCCCCTCGCGGCGTGCCGGCTCTCTGGATACTGGGTTGGCGACGGGTGGGTGGGGTTGGCAGGACACGCCGTGAACCCGTCCTTGGGGGCTCGCAGTTGCCATCCATGGCAACAGACGGTCCTGCCAACCCCACCCACCCGGCGCCTGGCAGGTTCCGGTGCCGGCAGCCGCGTTGAAAAAGAAGAGCGGTAGCGCCGAAGGCAGCGGCAGGAGCCGCTGCCAACGTCGCGTGCGACGGCCCGCAGGGTGCCGGGCAGGATGCCCGGCATCGCCATGCTCGGCGGGGCGGGTCGGCGGGCGGAATCGCGGGGATTTCGCTGCGCTGCACAAACCGCTGACAGGTGAATGACAGCTTGCTGGGTCGAGACTGCGGCCTCGCATCCGTTCCGGGTGCCCACGTTGGCCGCGCGCCGGGCGCGCACCTGGGAGGGTTTGTGGAAGTTCTTTCTGTTCGTTGGTCGGCCGTGGGGTCGTGTGCGATGGCTGCCTGTGCCGTGTTCTCTGCTGCGCCGGTCTTTGCCGCCGACGATGACCGGCCGGTCACCGCCGAGATCGGCGGGCGCCTGCACCTGGATTTCGCCAGCTTCGACAACGATGGCCGCGGCACGCCGAACAAGGACGACACCGAGGTGCGGCGTGCGTGGCTTGACGTATCCGG
This sequence comes from Stenotrophomonas sp. CFBP 13724, assembly GCF_014841975.1. NCBI lineage: Bacteria > Pseudomonadati > Pseudomonadota > Gammaproteobacteria > Lysobacterales > Lysobacteraceae > Stenotrophomonas > Stenotrophomonas sp. CFBP 13724. The sequence goes on along the minus strand of NZ_JACYUW010000001.1, from coordinate 184,193 downwards.
CAAGTTCTTCGTGGTCGACTACAAGATGGAAGCCGACTTTTCCGGTGACCGCGTCGAAGCCAAGGATGTGTACCTGAGCCGCAGCTTCGGCGATGCCGGCCGGCTCACCGTGGGTCAGTTCAAGCAGTACTTCTCACTCGATGACCGCACCGGCTCCAACTACGGCAGCTTCCTGGAGCGCGGCAACGCCGGCACCTCGCTGGCGCCGCTGTACCGACTGGGAGCTTCCTGGCAGGCCAATCCGGGTGACTTCACCTGGGCGGCCAGCCTGTACAGCCTGGAAAGCATCGACGCCTGGCAGGTCAAGGGCCGCGCCGCCGGTGGACGTGCCACGTGGGCGCCCAGTCCCGCTGCCGGCGACGTGCTGCACCTTGGCATCTCGGCGGCACGCGAGCTGTATGACAACCCCGGCGCCAGCGGTGCCCCGGGGTTGCGCATCCGTCCTCGCCCCGCCGGCCACCTGTCCGATGAGAGCCGCCTGACCCTGGTCGATTTCTCCGCAGGACGCGATACCGACGTGGATAAGTGGTCGCTGGAGTACGCGCAGGTACGTGGGCCGTGGTCCTGGCAGGGCGAGTTCAGCGGCGCCACGTTCGACGATGGCCTGCAGCGCGGCAAGGTACTGGCCGGCTACGGCATGCTGAGCTGGTTCGTGACCGGTGAATCGCGCGGCTACGATCGCAAAACCGGGCGCTTCGCCCGCATCAAGGACATCCGGCACAAGGCCGGCGCTTTCGAACTGGCGCTGCGCTATGACCAGATGCGCGGTGACCAGCACCTGGTCGGCCTGCCGGACCTGCGCGACGGCAGCACCGAAGCCTGGACACTTGCCGGCAACTGGTACCTGCGCGACAACCTGCGCTTCATGCTCAACCTGATCGAAAGCCGCAACCGCGACCGTCTGGCCGACGTCACCGTCGATCGCACGCGCGCGGTCACCGGCCGCCTCCAGTTCGATTTCTGATGCCCCGCTCTCCCCTCCCCTTCCGCACTAATCCGCAAGGAGTCCGCAGATGATGCTCAGCATCCTCGGCTTTGGCATGGTCATTACGTTCATGTACTTGATCATGAGCAAGCGACTGTCGCCGCTGGTCGCCCTGATCACCATCCCGATCATCTTCGCGCTGCTGGGCGGCTTCGGCGCCGGCATCGACGAAATGATGCTCGACGGCATCAAGAAGATCGCGCCCACCGGCGTCATGCTGATGTTCGCCATCCTGTACTTCGGGGTGATGATCGATGCCGGCCTGTTCGATCCGCTGGTGCGGATCATCCTCAACGTGGTCAAGGGCGATCCGCTGAAGATCGTCATGGGCACCGCCGTGCTGGCGATGCTGATCTCGCTGGATGGCGATGGCTCGACGACGTACATGATCACCGTCTCGGCGATGCTGCCGCTCTACCGGCGGCTGGGCATGAATGCCTTGAACATGACCTGCGTGACCATCCTGGCGGGCGGTGTCATGAACCTCACCCCGTGGGGCGGACCGACCGCGCGTGCGGCCACCGCGTTGCACGTGGACCCGGCCGACGTGTTCGTGCCACTGATTCCCTCCATGGTGATCGCCTGCGCCGGCATCCTGGTGCTGGCGTGGTACCTGGGCATGAAGGAGCGCCGTCGCCTGGGCGTGGTCACCCTGCCGCAGGGCGGCTCGTGGATGGATTCCAGCGTGTCCGACGACGGCGATGCGCTGCCCACCGTCGAAGATGCCGAAGACATCAAGCGTCCCAAGCTCCTGTGGGTCAACTTCGGCCTGACCGCTGCGCTGATGGCCGCGCTGATCATGGGCCTGCTGCCGATGCCGATCCTGTTCATGGTGGGCTTCGCCATTGCGCTGGTGATCAACTACCCGAACCTTGCCGAGCAGCGCCGCCGCGTGGTCAACCATGCCGGCAACGTGCTGTCGGTGGTCTCGCTGATCTTCGCCGCCGGCATCTTCACCGGCATCCTCAACAACACCGGCATGGTCGAAGCGATGTCGCACAGCTTCCTGGCCATCATCCCGGAAAGCTGGGGCCCGTACCTGGCGGTGATCACCGCGCTGGCCTCGATGCCGTTCACCTTCTTCATGTCCAACGATGCCTTCTATTTCGGCGTGCTGCCGATCCTGTCCGAGGCCGCCGGCAACTACGGCATCACGCCGGTGGAAATGGCCCGCGCTTCGCTCGCAGGGCAGCCGGTGCATCTGCTCAGCCCGCTGGTGCCCTCGACCTACCTGCTGGTCGGACTGGCCAAGGTGGAGTTCGCCGACCACCAGAAGTTCACCCTGAAATGGGCGGTGATGATCTCCCTGCTGCTGATGGCCGGCAGCCTGCTGTTCGCGCTGTACCCACTGGCCGCCTGATGCGGCCCTGCCACAGGACCAGGAGAACCCAATGAACCTTCGCATCGCATACGTCACCAGTGGCATGGGCAGTGTCGGCACTGCGATCTGCCAGACCCTGGCGCGCTCGGGCCACACGGTGGTGGCCGGCTGCGCGCCGAACTCGCCGCGCAAGGCCGGCTGGCTGCGCGAGCAGCGTGACCTCGGCTTTGACTTCATCGCCTCCGAAGGCAACGCCACCGATTGGAGCTCCACCGCGTCTGCCTTCACCAAGGTGCGCGCCGAAGTCGGCGAGGTCGATGTACTGGTCAACAATTCCGGCGGCAGCCGCGATGTGCTGTTCCGCCAGATGAGCGCCGATGACTGGAATGCGGTGATGGCGTCCAACCTCAACTCGCTGTTCAACATCACCAAGCAGGTGGTCGACGGCATGGCCACGCGCGGCTGGGGACGCATCATCAACATTGGTTCGGTCAGCGCGCACAAGGGCCAGATCGGCCAAGTGAACTACGCCACGGCGAAAGCGGCGATGCACGGTTTCAGCCGCGCGCTGGCTGCGGAGGTCGCCGCCCGTGGGGTCACGGTCAACACCATCTCGCCGGGCTACATCGCCAGCCAGTCGATCAGCAGCTTCCCGCCGGACGTGCTGGACCGGCTGGCCGCCTCGGTGCCGATCCGTCGTCTTGGCAAGCCGGAGGAAGTGGCCGCGCTGTGCGGCTGGCTGGCATCGGATGAAGCGGCGTACGTGACCGGCGCGGACCATGCGGTCAACGGCGGTCTGTACATGGGGTGATGCAGCGCGGTGGCTGACGACCGCCCCTCGGTAGGGACGGCCGCTGGCATTCCGCTTCTGCTGTTGGTGGGTGACGACCGGGTGGGTGACGACCGTTGGTCGTCACGCCTTTGCCTTGCCCTCGCCGCTTCGCTCGCCGAGCATGGCTCGGCGCTACCTTCGGTGCCGGCGCACGCGGTCCTTCGGGATAAAGCGAACGCCGTCGCAGTTGCGCGCATTCTGCGCTTTACCGTCAAGAACCCGTCATTTCGGATTCGCATAGTGGTTGGTGACCTGCAGCCCGCAGGGCTTTCCCCTCATGCAACGGAACGACATGCAGACCCGAGACCTGACGATTGCCGTGGCAATCGCGCTTTGCGCCGCCAACGCCCACGCCGCCGGCGAATCCAACGCCGATACCGCCGTCACCGCGCAGACGCTGGACGCCGTGTCGGTGATCGGCCAAGGTGAAACCCGCCAGGTACAGCGCATCATCGCCGTGGAAAAGCAGGTGCTGCCGCCCGGCACCAGCGGGCAGAAGATCCTTGATCGCCTGCCCGGCGTTTCCGTGCAATCCAACGATGCCTTCGGTGCCAACGAGGAATCGCAGACGATCAGCCTGCGCGGCTTCGACAAGAGCCGCCTCGGCTATACGCTGGACGGCATCCCGCTGGGTGACAACAGCTACGGCAACTACAATGGCCTGAGCATCGCGCGCGCCTTGATCGCCGAGAACCTGGCCGGTGCCGAGCTGTCGCAGGGCATCGGTTCGCTGGGCGTGGCGTCCACCAGCAACCTCGGTGGTGCTATCCAGTACTTCTCGATGGACCCTTCCACTGAATTCGGCGGGCGTGCCAGCATTACCGCAGGCGATGACAACCAGCGCCGCGGCTACCTGCGCGTGGATACCGGCGACATCAACGGGTTCTCCGCCTATGTGTCCGGCGTGCACCAGGACGCGGACATGTGGGCCGCGCCGTACCAGAACCAGACTACGCGCCAGTTCAACGCCAAGGCCGTGTGGCAGGTGGGGGACAACCGTTTCGGCGCGTTCGCCGCGACCTCGCGCGCCAGCCAGGCCAACTATGCCTACCTGTCCAAGAGCATGCTGGAACGCGGCCTGGGTTATGACTGGAACATCTACGCACCGGATTGGGACCGCGCCGTCGCCGCAGCCTACTGCGCCCCCGCCACGCGTGATCCCGCGCGCTGCGCGTTCAGCGGCGGCGTCAACAGCATCGATGATGCGTACTACCAGAGTCGCGCGCTTCGCGATGACAATCTGTATTCACTGGACGCCGATCTGAAGCTCGGCGACAGCGCAGGCCTGAAACTGCTGGCCTACCACCACGACAACCGCGGGCAAGGCCACTGGTGGGCACCGGGCCAGCCCTCCCATCCGGGCACCGATCGCGAAATTCCGATCTCGATCCGCAGCACCAACTACACCATCAACCGCCAGGGCCTGACCGCGGCATTGACGTGGGACGTAGGTATCCACGAACTGGAGGCCGGACTCTGGTACGAGAAGAACGACCACAACGTAGAACGCAACTTCTACTACATCGACGGCCCGTTCCTGGATGACACCTACCTCAACCACCCGGATCGTCGCCTGTTCGACCAGGACTTCGATATCCGCACGCGTCAGTTCTACGTGCAGGACCGCATGCGCTTCATGGATGATCGGATGACGGTGGACGTGGGCATCAAAAGCCCCAACACGCGCATGACCGCCCGCGCAAAACCAGGCACTGAATCGAGCTATGCCTCCGGCACCTTGACCGCCAAGGAATCGGTGCTGCCGCAGGCCGGCATCAGCTTCAAGCTGAGCCCCCGGCAGGAAGTGTTCGCCTCGTATGCAGAGAACATCGCCGCCTTCGTCGGCGGCGGCAGTGGCGGCCCGCTGCAGGTTTCGCCGGAGTCCTTCGCGGCCAGCGTGGATGACCTTGAGCCGGAAGAATCACGCACGTTCGAAGCCGGTTTCCGTCGCTTCGGCGAGAAGTACCAGGCCTCGCTGGCGGCCTACCACGTGATGTTCGACAACCGCCTGCTGTCACTCAACCCCTGCACCAGCATCGAAGTCGGAACACGGCCGGAATGCATCACCCGCTTCATCAACGTCGGCTCGGTGAAGAGCCAGGGCGCCGAACTGACCTTCATCCTCAAGCCGGTCGACGGCCTGCAGTGGTACAACGCGCTGTCCTGGAACAAGACCACCTACGAGGACGACTACACCTCCGGCGGTGCGGTCGTACCGGTGGCGGGAAAGATCACCGTCGATACGCCGCAGCGCATGGCCTCCAGCGAGCTGAGCTGGAACCGCGACGGCTTCTTCGCCAGCGTGCGCGCCAAGTACACCGGCAAGCGCTATTACACCTATACCAATGACCAGTCGGTGCCGGGCGTGACCACCTTCGATGCGGGGCTGGGCTATTCCTTCGGCCCGGGCATGGGCCTGCGCGACATCAAGGTATCGCTCAACGCCACCAACCTGACCAACAAGCGGTACGCGGGGCAGCTGAGTTCGTTCGCACCGACCGATCCGACCGGCACCCGTTATGCGATCCACGCCAGCGCACCGCGGCAGGTGTTCATGACGGTGGGTGTTGATTTTTAAGCTTCGGCGGGCATTTGGCTTCATGGCGTGAGGCGGGGCGAGGGAACCATGCAGGACACGCCGCAAGTACGTCCGTGTAGGCTCCATTCGCCCCGTCCGGGGGCTCAAGGGTCCTGCATGGCTCCCTCGCCCCACCTCCGGACAGTGCGCTGCCGCCGCCGGGTTTGGGGGGGAGAAGAGCAAAAGCCAAAGCAAGACCAAAAAGCAGAAGCCGCCGACCATGGCTATGCCGGGCATCCTGCCCGGCACCCTGCGGGCCGTCGCACGCGACGTTGGCAGCGGCTCCTTCCGCTACCTTCGGCGCTACCGCTTTTCTTTCTTTTTTTACGTGGCGGGCGGCCACCGGAATCTGTCAGGGCGACGGGTGGGTGGGGTTGGGCGGGGGCGTTGAGCGCCATGGATGGCGCGAAACGAGGCCCGCAGGATGCGGCTTCTGCCGTCCCCCGACCAACCCCACCCACCCGTCGCCAAACCAGCAAACCGCTTGAAATGCCACCCGCCACGAGGGGGTCTCACCCGTTCGACCAAGTCACTCCGGTGACAGCTGATCCATCCGTATCCGATTGGCGAACAGCGAAAACGCCAACATCCCCGCCAGCCCATTGGCCCGGCTCACCCAGTGCGGCAGCCAGCGCGGCGGCTGCAGGATCCCCGCCTCGAACAACGGCGCGAAGGTGATCGCATCGGTCAGCGTCATCTTGCCGGCGAACAACCACCGGCATACCTGCAGGCGATCTTCGGCCAGCATGTGGCGGAAGAACGTATGCACCGACACCAGTCCGCGCAGGTACACCGTGTCCTTGGTGAAGGCCATGCCGCCGCTGGGCGGAACGCCGCGGAACACGCGCTGGGCCGAAGCGAAGCTCTCTTCGAGGTTCTGCCCCGCATCGCAGAAGTAGCGGAACACCTCGATGAAATCCGCACCTTCGCGGGCCATCGCAATGGCTTCGGTACGCAGGCTGATGCGCTTCAGCCGCTCGATGTCGATGCTGCCGGTGATCTGCTCGGCGAAGGTGGCCAAGCCTTCCTGGGTGGCGGTGACGCGCGGGGATGACAATGCCAGGCTCGGCAGGACATGCTGCCCCCGGCCGTTCAACGCCGTCAGCGAGTGCACCAGGGCTTCATGGTGGAACAACTGTGCACGGTCGTACGCACTGAAGCGGGCGCTGGTGCGAAGGCGGATGCGGGTCGGCCCGGCGGCCGCTTTCGATACCAGTTCCGGATCCAGCTGCACCTGGATGATGCGCGATTCGAAGAACGCGTCCAGGTCGCTCTGCAGCTGCAGCTGCAGCGCGGTAGCCGATACCGGGACCTGCTCTTCCGGGGCCAGCAGCTCGTGGTCCAGTTCGGCGGCGATCTGGATGAAATGGCGCGCGGCATCGCGCGTGCTGGGCCCCTTGCCGGGCAGCGGCTGCTCGGGCGAACCGAACAACTGCACCGAACATGCATCCACCGCGGCGGTGCCCAACCCTTCCAGCAGCTGCGCGGCCACATCCCAGCTTTGTGCGGACTGCTGCACATAACGCCCCAGCGGATGGTCGGCATCGCATTCGGCGGTCACCGCGGCCAGCGCACGCCGCGCATCGCTGAAATCAAGCTTGGGGTAATCCACCTGTGGCAGCCGCGGCTGGCCACTGGCCACACTGGCCAGGAACGGGGACTGCAGGGCCGCCGGCCAACTGGTCAGCCCCAGCAGCCGGATGCCGCCGACGGCTTCGACCAGCCGCGCATCCAGCGCGGCATGGTGGGCCACTTCATGGTCTAGCGTCGCGCCTGGATCCATGGGCTGACTATACGGTAGTGACGGCCGCTGGCCGTCAATCGTCCCGGCGCGGACGGCCAGCGCCCGTCACTACCGGCGGCGCGGCGACTTGCCTGCGCCACGGCGGGCCGCGGTGCGGCGTTCCTGCGCCGTCTCGGCCTGGCGTACCGCCAGCTTTGCCGCCGCGGCAGCGACCTCTTCCTTCAGCTTGAAGTAGTTCAGCACGCGGGTCTCTTCGATCTCGCCTTCTTCGATCGCCGCACGCACCGCGCAACCCGGTTCCTGCTGGTGCAGGCAATTGCGGAACCGGCACTGTGCCGCCAGCGCTTCGATATCGGCAAAACCACCTTCGGCCAGCGTCTCTTCGCCGGTCGGCTTCAGTTCGCGCATGCCGGGCGTGTCGATCAGGCAGGCACCCATCGGCAACGGCATCAGCGCGCGATGGGTCGTGGTGTGGCGGCCGCGCGAATCGTTGGAGCGCACCGCGTTGGTCTTCATCCGCTGCTCGCCGAGCAGGGTGTTGGTCAGGGTCGACTTGCCCGCGCCCGAGGAGCCCACCAGCACCACCGTATGCCCCGCGCCCAGCCACGGATGCAGGGTCGCCACGCTGGCCGGATCCAGCCCGTTGACGGCCCGCAGCGCGATGCCCTGCGCCTTCAATTCTTCCAGCACCGCCAGCGCGTCTTCGGTGTATTCGGTCTGGTCGGCCTTGGTCAGCACCACCACCGGCTCGGCGCCGCCGCCGCCCACCAGCAGCAGGTAGCGCTCGATCCGCCGCGGATTGAAATCGGCATCCAGGCCGCAGACGATGAACACCGTATCGACGTTGGCCGCGATCACCTGCTGGTGGTAATGCTCCCCCGCCGCGCCACGCTTGATCGCGGTGCGCCGCGGCAGCAGCGCGACGATGCGCACGCCCTCCAGCAGCACCCAGTCGCCCACCGCAGGGCGCTCGTGGCTGGGAAAGCGCGGACGCTGCCATTCCGGCAGGGATTCGGCCTTAATCGACGCGTCCGGGCCATCGGCGACCACGTAATGGGTGCGATGCTGCTCGATCACCCGCGCAGGCCGCGCCTGTGGATGGGTCGCCATCGCGGCCTGCCAGTCCGCCTGGTCGGCGTTGGCGGGCGGGCCGGGCCAAGGCCAGCCAATGGTCTGCAGTGCGGGGTAATCAGGGGTGTCGGTCATCGTCCGCATTCTACCGGCAGCGCGCCTTGCGGGCGCGGGCGCTGGCCGGCGGAGACCCTTGCCATGCATCGCAGCAATTCAGCTAGTATGGGTCATCCACGCCCATCGACGGCCCGTCTGCCATGTCCACCCCCACGCCCAAGCCCCTGGCCATCCGTGAGCGCCTTTCCGAAGTGCGCTACGAGATCCGAGGAGAGCTGGCGCGGCGAGCGCGGGAACTGGAGGCGCAGGGCCGCACGCTGATCAAACTGAACATCGGCAACCCCGGCAACTTCGGCTTCCGCGCGCCGGAGCACCTGCAGCGCGCCATCGCCGATGACATGGGCCGCACCGATCCCTACACCCACCAGCAGGGCCTGCCGGAAGCGCGCGAGGCCATCGCGGCTGCCTACGCCCGTCGCGGCGCACCCGACGCGCACCCGGACCGGGTATTCATCGGCAACGGCGTCAGCGAACTGATCGACCTGTCGCTGCGGGCGCTGCTCAATCCCGGTGACGAAGTGCTGGTGCCCTCGCCCGATTACCCGCTGTGGTCGGCCGCGACCATCCTCAACGACGGCCGCCCGGTGTATTACCGCTGCGCCCCGGAGAATGGCTTCCAGCCGGACCCGAGCGAGATCGAAGCACTGGTGTCCTCGCGTACCCGCGCCATCGTGCTGATCAACCCCAACAATCCCAGCGGTGCCAGTTACTCGCGCGAACTGCTCGAACGCATCGTCGCCATCGCGCGCAAGCACAACCTGCTGCTGATGGTCGATGAAATCTACGACCAGATCCTGTACGACGACGCGGTGTTCCAGCCGGTAGCACCGCTGGCGGGCGACCAGCCCTGCATCACCTTCAGCGGCCTGAGCAAGGTGCACCGCGCCTGCGGCTGGCGCGTGGGCTGGGCGATGCTGTCCGGCGAAGCCGAGCGGCTGGGTGAGTTCCGCGCCGCGATGGACCTGCTCAGCGCGCTGCGCCTGTGCGCCAACGTGCCCGGCCAGTACGCCATCGATGCGGCCGTGAACGGTCCCGATACGATCACCCCGCTGTGCACGCCCGGTGGCCGCCTGTACGAAACCCGCCGTGCGGTGATCGACGCCTGCGCGGCCAGCGAGCACCTCTCGCTGGTGGCACCGGCCGGTGCCCTGTACGCCTTCCCGGCCGTGGTCGGCGATGCCGCCAGGGGCCTGGATGACCACGATTTCGCGTTGGAACTGATGAACGACGAAGGCGTGCTGGTGGTACCCGGCTCCAGCTTCAACGTGCCCTACCGACATCATTTCCGCGTCACCCTGTTGCCCGAGGCGGCGGTGATGCGCGAGGTGTTCTCGCGGATCGACCGCGCACTGGCACGCCGCGCCGAAGCCAACCGCAAGGTCGTGCCGCTGAAGCCGCGTCGCTCGGCCGTCGCCTGACCCCGATGGCACGCACCTGGCTGGCCTTGGGCGACTCCTACACGATTGGCGAAGGCGTTGCGGCGGAAGGTCGCTGGCCGCATCAACTGGCGGCGTTGCTACGAGGACGCGGGATCGCGATGCAGGAGCCACGGACCATCGCCACCACCGGCTGGACCACCGATGAGCTGGATGCCGGCGTCGATGCGGTTGCACCGGACGGTCCGTTCGACTTCGTCAGCCTGCTGATCGGGGTCAACAACCAGTACCGCGGTCGGTCACTGGAAGATTACCAGCAGCAGTTCAGCGCCCTGCTGCAGCGTGCGCTGGCGTTTGCCGGCGGCAGGCCGGCAAGGGTGCTGGTGCTGTCCATCCCGGACTGGGGGGTTACCCCGTTCGCACACGATCGCGACCACGCCGCCATTGCCGGCGCGCTGGATGGCTACAACCACGCCGCGCAGGCGATCTGCAACGCGCTCGGGATCGCCTACGTGGACATCACCGATCTCTCGCGCCAGCACGGCGCGGAAGCGGCGATGCTCGCAGACGACGGCCTGCATCCTTCGGCGCGGATGTATGCGCTGTGGGCGCAGCGGGCCCTGCCGCTGGCCGAGCGCATGCTCGCGTCCGCCGCCTGAACTGGTGACCGGCGCGCGGCCCACGGCACGTTCGCCGGCATCTTCGCTGGACACCGCCGAGGCAACGGCCATCGCCCGCGCTTTCCTGCCGGACCGCAGCTGGGGTAATCGCAGCACCTACTACTACGTGCGCGCGAAGTTAGGCAGTGATCCGCTCTATAACGGAGTGCTGCAGGCGCTTCCGGATGACGCCCTGCCCGTGCTCGACCTGGGCTGTGGGCTGGGCCTGCTGGGCCACGTCGCGCGGCTGCACAGCCGGATGCAACCCTATCTCGGCGTGGACCTGGATGCGGGCAAGATCGATCGCGGTGCACGTGCGGTCCGCCGCGCGGCACTTCCCGCACTGGACCTGCGCCACCTGGACATCCAGCAGCCGCTGCCCCCCCACAGCGGCCACGTGGCGGTGCTGGATGTGCTGCACTACCTGGACGCGTCGGCGCAGGCCGCGCTGCTGCACGCCGCTGCACAGCGTGTGGCACCGGGTGGGACGCTGGTGCTGCGCAGTCCGTTGGATACCGGCGATGGCCGCGACCGCACCACGCGCCTGACCGACCGGCTGGGCTGGCTGTCCGGCTGGATGCGCACCCGCCCACGCCACTATCCAACCGCCGGCGCGCTGCAACAGCTGCTCGGCGAGGCCGGCCTGCTCGCCGAAGCGCCGCGCCCACTACACGGGCGCACTCCCTTCAACAGCTGGCTGCTGGTGGCCACGCGCCCACCCGTGGCGCGCTGACCTGCCGCGTCAGGGGCCTGGCGGCAACCGCGCCTGCAGCTTCCGCTCGTGCAGCGCCTGCAGCACCCCTTCGATGATCTGCAGGTTGTAGCCGTGTGCACTGCCTTCGTGCAGCAGCACGATCGCCCCCGGCTGCAGGTCCGGCAGCAGCCGCGCCAGCACCTGCGCCGGTGTGCAGTCCACCCCATCGAAACCGCGCGCGCTCCAGCCGACCCGGGTCAGGCCCAGATGTTGCACCACCGGTCCCACGAACGGATTGGTCATGCCCACCACCGAGCGGTACCAGTGTGTGGGTCGGCCGGTGATCGCCTGCAGCGCCTGCTGGCAGTGGCCGATCTCGCGGGCCATGGCCACCGGTCCCAGCCGCCAGAAGCGGGCCTGCGGGTGGCTGTGGCTGTGATTGCCCACGTCATGGCCACGTCGGATCAGCTCGCGCACCAGCTCCGGATGGGCCAGCGCGCGTTCGCCCACCAGGAAGAAGGTCGCCCTGGCCTGGTAGCGGTCAAGCAGGTCCAGCACGGCGGGCGTATCCCTTCCCGGGCCGTCGTCGATGGTCAGCCAGACCGCATCGCCGGCATCGGCCAGGCGGCGGGTCACGGGGGTGTAGAAGCGGCTGTTGGGCAGGAACACCGGCACCAGGAACAGCGCATGGCTGGCCAGCAGCAGGGCCAGTCCCCAGCCCCAGCCGGAAAAGATCCACACCGCCAGGGCAAGCAACTGGGACAGCGCGAAGCCCAGCAGCGCGCGCCAAGGCCAGCGCGGGGGGCAATGCAGCGTTTCTACCGTGGTCATGCCCCATGATGCCACGAGGGGTAGAATCAGCGGTTCGATATCACCGGATTTCCACCGCCATGTCCCTCGATCCCGCCCTGCGTTCGCGCATCGAAACCCTCCTCGCCAACGACCGCGTCGTGTTGTTCATGAAGGGCCAGCCATCCATGCCGCAGTGTGGGTTCTCGGCCAAGGCCGTCGGCGCACTGCAGGACCTGGGCGTGGAGTTCGGCCACGTCAACGTGCTGGCCGACCAGGAGATCCGCGAAGGCATCAAGCAGTACGGCGACTGGCCGACCATCCCGCAGCTGTACATCGACGGCGAGCTGGTCGGTGGCAGCGACATCATCCTGCAGATGGCCTCCAGCGGAGAGCTGAGCAGCGTGCTCGGCCTGGCCGCCCCGGACCGCACCCCGCCGTCCATCACCGTGACCCCGGCTGCGGTGGAAATGCTCAAGGGCGCGCTGGCCGACTCGCCCGGTGCCGCACTTCAGCTGGGCATCGATGCCCGCTTCCAGCCGAACTTCCAGCTGGCCCCGTTCGATGAGGGCGCGATCGCGGCCGAATCCAACGGCCTGCGCGTGCAGTTCGACCTGGCCAGTGCGCGTCGCGCCGATGGCATCACCATCGACTGGGTGGACGACATCCGCGGCAAGGGCCTGGCCATCGACAACCCGAACGCACCCAAGGCCATCACCGAACTGTCGGTGCGCGATGCTGATGACCTGGTGCGTGCCGGTACGGTGCTGCTGGTCGACGTGCGTCCGTCCGAAGAGCGTTCGATCGCCGCCGTCGGCGTGCCGTTCAAGGTCTTCGATGGCAACGGCCGTGCCGAGCTGGAAGCCCTGCCGAAGGACACCGCGCTGGCTTTCCTGTGCCACCACGGTGGCCGCAGCGCGCAGGCTGCCGAACAGTTCCGTGCGCTGGGCTTCACCAAGGTGCACAACGTGACCGGCGGCATCGATGCCTGGTCCGACGAGGTCGACAACGGCGTGCCGAAGTACTGATCCCGGATTTCACGCAGTGCAGTAACGATCTGGAAAACGCCGGCCCATGCCGGCGTTTTCCGTTCCAGCGATCAACCCGCGAATCCGCCCTCGGCCAGGAAATCCATTTCTTCCATCGTGGTCATCCGCCCCAGCACCGCATTGCGGTGCGGGAAGCGCCCGAAGCGGCGGATGATGTCGCGGTGCAGCTCGGCGAACTGCAGATATTGCTTGTCGCCCAGCACGTCGAACATCGCCACCGAACGATCCTGGTCCTGCGGATCTTCAGAGTGTTCGAACGGCAGGTAGATGAACGCACGCAGCTTGGGCAGCAGCTCCAGGTCCAGGCCCTCTTCCACTGCGCGCATCGCGTAATGCCGGGCCAGCCCATCGGTGGCATACGAATGGGCGGTGCCGCGGAAGCAGTTGCGTGGGAACTGGTCCAGCAGCAGCATCAGCGCCAGTGCCCCTTCGGCGCTGGACAGCCAGTGCTCGCGGGCCCGCGAGGCCGCCGCATGGTGTTCCTCCAGGAACAACGCACGGAAGCGCGCGTCGAACGCCTCGTCTCGCGCGAACCATTTCGCTGGCCCTGCTTCGGTCCAGAACGCCACTACCTGCGCTGCGGTCTGCATATCCTGCTCCACGGGCTGCATCGGGGCGCCCTGCCCACTGCCAGTCATTCGTCGAACCGCAGGTGGCGGACCGATTTGCCGTTGCGCCGGATCAGCCTCAGGGCCTCGATGCCGATCTGGATATGGTTGTCCACGAACTGCGAACTCACCTTGGCATCGGACGCTTCGGTCTTCACCCCATCCGGGATCATCGGCTGGTCGGAGACCAGCAGCAAGGCCCCCGTCGGGATGTGGTTGGCGAAGCCCGCCGCGAACACCGTGGCGGTCTCCATGTCGATGGCCATGCAGCGCATGCTGCGCAGCCGTTCCTTGAAGGCTTCGTCGTGCTCCCATACGCGCCGGTTGGTGGTGAACACGGTGCCGGTCCAGTAGTCGTGGCCGAGGTCGCGGATCATCGTGCTGACCGCCCGCTGCAGCGCGAACGCCGGCAATGCCGGCACTTCCGGCGGCAGGTAATCGCTGGAGGTGCCTTCACCGCGGATCGCCGCGATCGGCAGCACCAGGTCGCCCAGCTGGTTCTTGCGCTTGAGCCCACCGCACTTGCCCAGGAACAGCACTGCCTTGGGCATCACCGCGGACAGAAGATCCATGATGATGGCCGCATTGGGGCTGCCCATGCCGAAGTTGATCATGCTGATGCCATCGGCGGTGACGCTGGCCATCGGCCGGTCAAGGCCCACCACCGGTGCGCCGGTCAGCTGCGCGAAGGCATGCAGGTAGCCGCTGAAATTGGTCAGCAGGATGTGCTGGCCGAACTGGTCCAATGGCACGCCGGTGTAGCGCGGCAACCAGTTGTCGACGATGTCCTGCTTGGTCTTCATGTGGCGGTTTTCGCGAACGTCAGGGCACGATTCTGCGAGAGCCACGGCGCAGAGTCGAGCATCGCCGGTGCGGAAACAAAAAGGGCGGCCCGCAGGCCGCCCTAGATCACGCGTGGATCAGACCTCGATCAGAACCGCAGCGACCAGCGTGCGTTGACCCCATGGTCGCGGCTTTCATCGCCGAACTGGCCGTTGTAGCCCAGTTCCAGCTGCTGGCGCGGGCTCAACCAGGCCGACAGGCCCAGCTCTGCCACCACCGCGCTGTCGGCGATCGGCGCGCCGCTGACGGCAAAGCTGCTGCCGCCATCGAAGGCCAGCTGCGCCAGCCCGTCGCGGTCACCGGAGGCGCGGCGATAGCCCACCCCGCCGACAACGTGCAGCCATGCATCCTGCTGGAATGCTGCCTTGAGGCCCTTGTCGAAACGCGCGCCGACGGTGGCCACGGTGGTCGCGGTGTCGTCCACCCGGCCACGCAGCGCGGCGGCACCGCCCTGCTCGCGCACATCGTCCACGTCCACTTCGACACGGGCGAGCTGCAGGTAAGGCGCCAGTCCACCCTGCGTGCCGCCGAAGCGGTAACCGGCTTCGATGAAGGCCTGCTTCGTCTTCGCGTCGTAGTTGGCATTCAGCCCGTCGCTGTAACCGGCGAAGGCCACCTGGCGGCTGCTGTCGATGTCGTGGCGGCTGTAACCGAGGCCACCGCGCAGGCCGAACGCGCCCCAGCTGTGGCCTGCGTACAGGCCCACGTGGGTGTTGTCGATACGCGCCTTCGCCGAACGCCCCTGCGCCTGCTTCGTGTCGGTGCGGCCGTTGCCCAGCAGCAGGCCGAGCTGCCAGCCGCCGATGTCACGATCGATGCCAACCAGCAGGCCGCTGGTGTTGGACTGGGTACGTGCCGTGTTGGCATCGCCATCCAGCTTTCCGCTGCCGCCGATGGCCTGCACCCAGGCACCGGTGGCCTGGCTGTCGTCGTCCTGCGGCGAACGCGCGCCTACCGCACGGCTCAACGCCGCATCGCGCACGTAACGGCTGCTTTCCACCAGCGCCAGCGGCGTGGCGGCATGCAGTTCACCGCTCAGGCCGTCCAACGCCGCACCGACCTGCTGCGGGAACAGCAGGGTCAGCGGCTGCGGCAGGCCCTGGTCAACGGCCAGCGCATCGGCCGAACCGGCCACTGCGCGCTGGTTGGCGGTGCTCGCCGCGCTGGCAAGCAGCTGGCCACGGGTGACCTCGATGTTGATGCCATTGCTGCCGTAGCCCACGCCGAACTGCAGGAACGGCGAGAACGCGCTGAAGTCGGTGGTGGCGAACCGGCCCTGCACACCACCGTCGGCCTGGATGACGTTGAACTGCTCGCCCAGGTAGTAGATGCCCGCTTCCGGCAGCGCCTTCAGCGTGCCATCCAGCGTGGCGCTGCCACTGACGCGCAGCAGGTCGCTGCTGCCGCCCGGCGACAGCTCGGCCAGGTAGACGCCGCTGGCGGTCTGCACGTAGTCGCCATTGATGGTCAGCGTGCCGATCGAGTTACCCGGCGCGATGATGCCGGCCATCCGCGTGTCGCCCAGCGTACCGGTGCCCTGCAGCAGGCCGTTGGCCCCGACGAACGTCGAGCCACCGGTCTGCGTTCCATTGAAGGCCACCACCCCGCCGGCGTTGATCGACAGCGACGACCCATCCAGCAGTGCACCCGCGGCGACCAGCCCGCTGCCGCCGCGCACATCCAGGTCGGTGTCCACCAGGCTGCCGTTCAAGCGCAGCTGGCCGCCCTGCACCACCACCGCATCGGTCAGCGCGTTGACGCCGTCCAGTTCCAGGATGCCTTCGCGCAGCACGGCGCCATTGAAGCTGTTGTCACCGCTCAGGCGCAGCCAGCCGCTGCCGGACTTGGTCAGCGCACCGGGGCCGCCGATGTCGTTGGTCCAGTCATCCCACGCATCGCCCTCCCATACCTTCAGGCCGCCGGCCGCGGTGTTCATCACCACGTGGGTGTCCACCCGCAGCTGGCCATAGCCTTCGATGGCCTTCTCCAGGTTCACCAAGCCCCAGCCGTACACATCGTCCACGCCTTCGGCGCCGAGGTCGGTGGCGGTGGTCAGCAGCACGTCGCGCACCTGCGCGTTGTCCAGGTACGGGAAACGTTCGAACAGCAGGCCCAGCGCGCCGGTGACGTGGGGGGCCGCCATGGAGGTGCCGCTCATCTGTTCGTAGGTATAGCTGGGCACGCGTTCCAGCACGTCCAGCAGCACGTTCTGGTTGTCATCGGTGGCGAGCTGGCCTTCCAGCCCCTCCGAACCATACGAGGTGGAGATGATGTCGCTGCCCGGCGCGGCCAGGCACCAGTTCGCCGCCAGCCCGCAGCGGTGCGACAGGTCGCTCAGCTGCAGGTTCTGGTCGAGGTTGACCACGGCCAGCCAGTACGGCTCGATGTCCGCGAAGGCACGTGGCAGCGTCGCATACACGCCGGCCAGCGGAGCCTGCTCCGGGCTGGGGTTGTAGTCGGCGGAGTTGCCGGCTGCCCACACCTGGATCATGCCGGCCTGGCGCGAGCCTTCGGCAAAGATATCCAGGTAGGCGCGGTCGCCTTCGTGGTTGTAGATCTCATCGAACGCTTCGACGGTCTCCGGCTCGCTGCCCAGGCCCCAGCTGTGGTTGATCGCGCGCACGCCCTGGGCGTTCATCTGCGAATACATGCTGGCAAAGGCATCTTCGCTCGGACCGACCTGCGGGAACACCGAGCCCTGGCGGTAGTAATTGTCCGATCCCAGGTACCACTCGACGTAGCTGTCGAAGAACAGCTTGGACGCGGCCAGGTCCGCACCGAAGGCCACGCCATGCATGCCGCTGCCATCGCGGTTGGCGGCGATGGTGCCCGACACGTGCGTGCCGTGGGTGTTGAAGGTCAGGCCGTACGGTGCACCGGCACCGATCAGGAAGGCGATGTCTTCCTCGGTCAGGCCGTAATCGAAGCCGATGGCCTCCAGCGCCACCACATCACCGTCGCTGGCGAAGCAGGCATCCGGACCCCACAGCGCGTTGACGTTGGTGCAGGAGGTGCCGTCAGGCAGCAGGTCGGCGATGCGGATGCTGCTGTGGTTCTTGCCGGCGAACTCATCGTGCGCCAGGCCGGTGCCACTGTCGAACACCCCCAGGCGGATCCCCTGGCCGGTCAGCCCACGCGCATAGGCGGCATCGGCGTTCATCGCGCCCAAGCCCCAATCCACCTGGAACTCATCGGTCTGCCAGCTTTCGCGGTTGCCGGCGGTGCCCATCACCGGGCCGGTTTCTGCAGCAGCTGCCAGCGTGGTTGCGGTCGAAGGCGCGACGGCGCCCTGCGGCACCGATGCGGCAGCTGCCTGCACGCTGCGCAGCTGCTGATACTGGCCAAGCAGCGCATCGGGCGACTGCGCAAGGGCCGGCATCGCGGCGGCCACAAGCAACGAACCGGCGATGGCCGAAGCGAGCAGCGAAGGGAGGGGACGGCGCGACGAAGAAGAAGTACGGAACAACGTGGTACGGGTCATGGTTGGATCTATTCCTTGATTACGTGGTTCATCCTGGGTGCGCGCGGCCATTGCAGCTCGCGGCCACCCACACGGCGGACAGCGCGTGGCGCCATCGCGCCTCGAGATTACCGCAATTGCGAAAGCGCGCCTTCCCCGTGCCGCCGCGTACGGTGACCACGCCAGGCCGAAGGTCACTTGGCAAGCAGGCGGTTACTCCGCTAGCGTCAGCGACCTGCACCACCATGCTCACGGGGACTCCATGCACAACCTGCTGCGCGCCGGCATCGGCCTGGCGCTGCTGTCGCTGGCCGCTGCGCCGGCCACCGGCGCTTCGCGCTTCATCCAGGATCCGTATCCCAGCACCTACCAGCCGCACAGCAGCGAGGCCGTGCTGATCCACAACGCCACCGTGCTGACCGGCACCGGGCAGCGCCTGGACGATGCGGACGTGCTGCTGCGTGACGGAAAAGTGGTAGAGGTTGGCCGCGCCCTGCAGGCGGGCAGCGACGTGCGCCGCATCGACGCGCACGGGCGCTGGGTGACACCCGGCCTGATCGACGTGCACTCGCATCTCGGTGTGTACCCCAGCCCCGGCGTCAGCGCGCACAGCGATGGCAACGAGATGACCGCCCCGGTCACCGCCAATGTCTGGGCCGAACATTCGGTGTGGCCGCAGGATCCCGGTTTCGCCGAGGCGCTGGCCGGCGGGGTGACCAGCATGCAGGTGCTGCCCGGTTCGGCCAACCTGGTCGGCGGCCGCGGCGTGGTGCTCAAGAACGTGCCCACCACCACCTACCAGGCGATGAAGTTCCCCGGTGCGCCGTGGGGGCTGAAGATGGCCTGCGGCGAGAATCCCAAGCGTGTGTATGGCGGCAAGGGCACCGCACCGGGCACCCGGATGGGCAACGTGGCCGGCTACCGCGCCGCCTTCATCGATGCCAGCGAATACATCGCCAAGAACACCGCCAAGCCGGCCAAGCGCAAGCGCTGGTTCGGCGGCGACAAGGAAGACAGCAGCGGTGACAGCGGTGGAAAGCGTGACCTGAAACTGGACACGCTGGCTGGCGCGATCCAGGGCGACATCCGCGTGCACATCCACTGCTACCGCGCCGACGAAATGGCCACCATGCTCGACCTGGCCGATGAGTTCGGCTTCAAGATCGCCGCGTTCCATCACGGCGTGGAAGCCTACAAACTGGCCGACCGACTGGCCCAGGAAGGCGTCTGCGGCGCCCTGTGGGCTGACTGGTGGGGATTCAAGATGGAAGCCTTCGACGGCATCCAGGAGAACATCGCGCTGGTCGACCGTCCGGCCAACAGCTGCGCCATCGTGCACTCGGATTCACCCGAGGGCATCCAGCGCCTGAACCAGGAAGCGGCCAAGGTGATCGCCGCCGCGCGCCGCGCCAACATGCCGACGATCGCGCCGGAACGCGCCATCACCTGGATGACCGCCAACGCGGCCAAGGCACTGGGCATCGAAGCCAGGACCGGCACCCTGGAAGCGGGCAAGAACGCCGACGTGGTGGTGTGGAACGGCAATCCTTTCAGCTCCTATGCGCTGGCCGACCAGGTGTTCATTGATGGCCACCAATACTTCGACCGGGCCGATCCGCGCAGCAAGCCGGTGTCTGATTTCCGACTCGGCCAGGAGGTGCGCTGATGATCCGCGCACCCATGAAGACCGCGCACGCCCTCGCCCTGCTGCTGGGCCTGGCCGCCCTGCCCGCCACCGCGCAGGACCTGCTGATCCGCAACGCGACCGTGCATACCGCCAGCGCGCGCGGCAGCCTGTCCCATGCCGATGTACTGGTGCGCGGCGGCGTGATCCAGTCGGTCGGCAGCGGCCTTGCCGCACCGGTCGGCGTGGCGGTGGTGGAGGCCGAGGGCCGTCCGCTGACGCCCGCGCTGTTCGGTGGCATCACCGAAATCGGCATCGAGGAGGTGTCCGGCGAAGAGAGCACGGTGGACAGCACGCTGACCCTCGGCGAGCAGCCGTTGCGACCGGAGTTCGATGTCACCCTGGCCTTCAATCCCGCCTCGATCCTGATCCCGGTGGCACGCGTGGAAGGCATCGGCTTCACCGCGCTGGGCGCACACACCGGCGGCGGCTTCATCGCCGGCCAGGGCGGCGTGGTGCGGCTGGATGGCAGTGCCGATCCGATCGGTCCGCGCGCCCTGTACCTGCGGCTCGGTTCGGCGGCGGCGGAGCTGACCGGCAAGTCACGCGCTGCCCAGTGGATGCTGCTGCAGCAGGTCATCGACGAGGCCCGTGGCCGCGTCGGCCCTGATTCCCCGCATGCCCTGCTCACCCCCGCCGGCCGGCGCACGCTGGCCGATTACCTGGCCGGCAAGGGACGCATCATCATCGAGGTGGGCCGTGCCTCGGACATCCGCCAGCTGCTGCGCTGGTCGGCACGCGAGAAGGTGAGGATCGCCATCGCCGGCGGCGCCGAGGCCTGGCAGCTGGCACCCGAACTGGCCCAGGCCGGCGTGCCGGTCTTCGTCGATGCGCTGGGCAACCTGCCGACCACCTTCGACCAGATCGGCGCGACCCTGGAAAATGCCGCCCGCCTGCGCAAGGCCGGGGTGGAGGTCAGCTTCACCCAGAGCGGAGATGCCTCCCACAATGCGCGCAAGGTGCGCCAGCTGGCGGGCAATGCGGTGGCGCATGGCTTGCCGTGGGCCGACGGACTGGCCGGCCTGACGCGGGTCCCGGCGCAGGCGCTGGGCGTGGGCGACCGCATCGGCAGCATCGAGCCGGGCAAGCTGGCCGACCTGGTGCTGTGGGAAGGCGATCCGCTGGACGTGGCGCATTATGCCGAACAGGTGTGGCTGGGCGGACGCGCGATGCCGATGCGTTCCCGCCAGACCGAACTGCGCGACCGTTACCTGCCGCGCACGGCGCAGCCCTGACCTGGCCCGGCCACGGGTCCGGATCCGGGCCCCAAGGACACGCCCGGGCCGGTTGCGGTGCACCGCAGCCGCTGGACACCGGGACGCCGATGGCACGCGCGGAATTCCCAAAAGTGCGATACGTTTCACGCTTATGAAGCGGTAAACGCGCCTGGAGGGGGCCTGCGAATGCGCATCGGAATCGTCGTTGACTCAGCCTGCGACCTGCCGCAGGACTTCATCACCCAGCACAACATCGTCCTGCTGCCGATCACGGTACGGATCGGCGACGCCATCCTCGCCGACCATCGCGACGAGCAGGCCACGCTCAGCTTCCTGCATGCCCACGTGGCCGAGAACGGCGCGGAGGCGGAGACCATCCCCTTCAGCGTCCAGCAGATCCGCGACCTGTTCCTGCAGCGCCTGGTGATCGACTACGACCACGTGTTCTGCTTGACCATCACCAAGACCCGTAGCCCGATCCACGACAACGCGCTGCAGGCCAGCTTCGCCATCCTCAACGACTACAAACCGGTGCGCCAGGCGGCCGGCTTCAATTCGCCGTTCGCGCTGCGGGTGATCGACACCCAGAACCTGTTCGCCGCCCAGGCCGTGACCGCGGTGGAAGCGGTGCGGCTGCGCGACAGCGGCGCCAGCGTGCAGCAGATCCGCGAGCGGCTGGAGGAACTGGCCGGCAACGTGCACGGCTACATGATCACCCGCGACCTGTACTACATGCGCGCCCGCGCCCGCCACAAAGGGGATCGCAGCGTCGGCCTGATCAGCGCCGCGCTGGGCAGTGCACTGGACATCAAGCCGGTGCTGCACGGCTACCGCGGCGAGACCGGCCCGGTGGCCAAGATCAAGGGCTTCGACAATGCAGTGACCAAGCTGTTCGAGGTGGTCGGCCAGCGCGTACGCGCCGGGTTGATGACCCCGGCGGTATGCCTGAGCTACGGCGGCGAACTGGACGAACTGCGCGCCCTGCCCGGCTACGATGCGCTGCGCCAGGTCTGCAGCGACCACGGCGTGGTGGTGCTGGAAACGGTGATGAGCCTGACCGGCATGGTCAACGTGGGCAAGGGGGCATTGACGGTCGGTTTCGCCGATGGACCGCACCGCTTCGAATGAGTAGCCTGCGGCGGTCCTGCACGTACCGTGCACCGGCCGCCTGCAACGCTTGCACCCTTGAACGGAGATGCCAATGACCACGTATTACATCAGCCTGCCGGACCCGGCCAAGGCCCGCGGCAGCGATGCCGAACTTGCTTTCACCGCCCATGGTGCCGAGGGCTTCGCCGAGCAGCTGCAGGCTGCCCTGGCCAACCCGACGCTGTTCGAGAAGTGGAAGGCCAAGCAGTCCGATCCGGACGCGGTGCCCGAACAGTGGGGCGTCACCGACCCTGCCGCCAGCGTGACCGGCACCCAGGACGACCTGCAGATCAAGCTTGAAGCCCGTACCACGATCAAGGGCGAGATCCTGAAGGAACGCCTGCGCCTGCTCGCCGGCCCCCACTGGACCCTGCACGACGTCCGGTCGTAGCGCTGCGCCATGCTCGGCGGCTTCCGCAGGAAGGCGCAGGTGGCCGCCGGGTCAGGAAGGTGCGAAAATCACCCCCCTTTCAGGCCCGCCGTTGGCGCCGGCCGTCCCACCGAGGTTATGTGAAGACCCCCCAAGGCCTGCAGGCGCTGATCGACGACGGCGTGATCGATGAAGTGCTGCGCCCACTCAAGAGTGGCAAGGAAGCGGCTGTGTACGTGGTACGCAGCGGCGACGATGTACGTTGCGCGAAGGTTTACAAGGACATGGCACAGCGCAGCTTCCAGCAGCGCGTGCAGTACCAGGAAGGCCGCAAGGTCCGTGGCAGCCGCGAAGCCCGTGCCGTGGGCAAGGCCAGCAAGTACGGCCGCAAGCAGCAGGAAACCGCCTGGAAAAACACCGAAGTGGACGCGCTGTACCAGCTGCGCGACGCCGGTGTCCGCGTCCCCGAGCCGCATGGCTACTACCACGGCGTGCTGGTGATGGAACTGGTCACCGATGCCGAGGGCTTCTCCGCCCCGCGGTTGGGCGAAGTGGAGCTGGAGCCGGACCAGGCGCGCGATTACCATCAGGTGCTGGTGCGCCAGGTGGTGCGCATGCTGTGCTGCGGCCTGATCCACGGCGATCTGTCACCGTACAACGTGCTGGTGGACCCGGAGGGCCCGGTGGTGATCGATTTCCCGCAGGTGGTCAGTGCCGCGGGCAACAATGCCGCGCGCAGCATGCTGCTGCGCGACGTCAACAATCTCACCGCCTACCTGGGGCGCTTTGCCCCGGAGCTGCTCGACACCTGGTACGGCGAAGAGATGTGGGCGCTGTTTGAAGCCGGTGACCTGCTGCCCGACTCGCCGCTGACCGGCACCTTCGTCCATGATGAAACCACCATCGACCTGGACAGTGTCCGCCACGCCATCAACGATGCACGTGAGGAAGCGCTGATCCGCCAACAGGGTCGCGAAGCCGCCGAAGAAAACGACGACTGACCAGGAAGGTCGCCCTGTCCCGTAGCGCCGAGCCATGCCCGGCGCTACCCGGTCACAACGCCTTGGCGTGGTGGGCGATGTGATCGCCGATGAAGCTGGCGATGAAGTAATAACTGTGGTCGTAACCGGGTTGCAGGCGCAGCTGCAGCGGATGGCCGGCCGCTTCGCAGGCCGCTTGCAGGCGCTGCGGCTGCAACTGCGCCCCGAGGAACTCATCGGCGTCGCCCTGGTCGACGAGCAGCGGCAGCCGCTCGGCTGCCGTGGCCACCAAGTCGGTGGCGTCCCACGCCGCCCACGCGCTGCGATCTGTGCCCAGGTAGGCAGTGAACGCCTTCTCGCCCCACGGCACCTGGCTGGGCGCCACGATCGGTGAGAACGCCGATACGCTGCGGTAGCGGCCGGGATTGCGCAGTGCCAGCACCAGCGCTCCGTGACCGCCCATCGAATGACCGCTGATGCCGCGCGCATCGCTTGCCGGGAAATGCGCTTGGATCAACGCCGGCAGCTCGTCCACGATGTAGTCGTGCATGCGGTAGTGGCGCGCCCACGGTTCCTGCGTGGCGTTGAGGTAGAACCCCGCGCCCTTGCCCAGGTCGTAGCCTTCCGCATCGGCCACCTCATCGCCGCGCGGACTGGTATCCGGCGCCACCAGGATGATGCCGTGCTCGGCGGCGTAGCGCTGGGCGCCGGCCTTGGTGATGAAGTTCTGCTCGTTGCAGGTCAGCCCACTCAGCCAGTACAGCACCGGCAGCTTCTGCGTGTTCTGGGTGGCGGCCTGCGGTGGCAGGTAGACCGCGAATTTCATCTCGCAGTCCAGCACCTGCGAACGGTGCTGGTAGACGTCCTGCCAGCCGCCGGAACAGGCGCGGTGTTCAATGCGTTGCATGCTGTGTTCCCCCATCAGAAATGCACGACCGAACGGATCGACTTGCCTTCATGCATCAGGTCGAAGGCTTCGTTGATCTTTTCCAGTTCCATGGTGTGGGTGACGAACGGCGCCAGTTCGATATCGCCCTTCATCGCATCTTCGACCATGCCCGGCAGCTGGCTGCGTCCCTTCACCCCGCCGAACGCGCTGCCCTTCCAGGTACGGCCGGTCACCAGCTGGAACGGACGGGTGGAGATCTCCTTGCCGGCGCCGGCCACGCCGATCACCACCGACTGGCCCCAGCCACGGTGCGCGCATTCCAGTGCAGCGCGCATCACGTTGACGTTGCCGATGCACTCGAAGCTGTGGTCCACGCCCCAGCCGGTCATTTCCACGACCACCTGCTGGATCGGCGCTTCATGCTCGCTCGGGTTGACGCAGTCGGTGGCACCGAACTCACGCGCCAGCTCGAACTTGGCGGGATTGGTGTCGATGGCGATGATGCGCCCGGCCTTGGCCTGGCGCGCGCCCTGGATCACCGCCAGGCCGATGCCGCCCAGCCCGAACACCGCCACGCTGTCGCCTTCCTGCACCTTGGCGGTGTTGTGCACCGCGCCGATGCCGGTGGTGACGCCGCAGCCGAGCAGGCAGACGTGTTCCGGATTGGCTTCGGGGTTGATCTTGGCCAGCGACACTTCGGCCACCACCGTGTACTCGCTGAAGGTGGAGCAGCCCATGTAGTGGTAGATCGGCTCGCCGTTGTAGCTGAAGCGGGTGGTGCCATCTGGCATCACGCCCTTGCCCTGGGTGGCACGCACCGCCACGCACAGGTTGGTCTTGCCGCTCTTGCAGAACAGGCATTCACCGCACTCGGCGGTGTACAGCGGGATGACGTGGTCGCCCGGCTGCACGCTGGTCACGCCCTCGCCCACTTCCACCACGATGCCGGCGCCTTCATGGCCCAGCACGGCCGGGAACAGGCCTTCCGGGTCATCGCCGGACAGGGTGAATGCATCGGTGTGGCAGACGCCGGTGTGGGTGATCTTGACCAGCACCTCGCCCTTCTTCGGCGGGGCGACGTCGATCTCGACGATCTTCAGCGGCTGGCCAGGACCAAAGGCTACGGCGGCGCGGGACTTCATGATGGGATTCTCCAGGGGACGGCAAGGACAAGGGTAGGCAGGCGCGTGTTGCGCACGTGTTGACGAGCGCCCGCACGCGGCGGGCACGGTTCATTTCAGATAGGAACGGATCAGCGCCCCCATGTCGCGCACGCGCTCGGCACGCTGCGCGTCGGACGCTGCGGGCTGGCCGAATTCCTCGCGCAGGTGCGCTTCCATGACTTCGGACATCAGTCCGTTCACCGCACCGCGGATGGCCGCGATCTGCTGCAGCACCGGGCCGCAGTCCGCGCCGGATTCCAGCGCACGGTCCAGTGCATCGCATTGGCCACGGATGCGCCGCACGCGGGCCAGGACCTTCTTCTTTTCTTCAGCGGAATGCGGCATCGGGCAGCAGCCATGGAACTATACTGGGGGACAGTATATTAGTGTCCGCGGTGGCGGTCCAGCCCACGTCATGGAAGGATCACCGCAAGCCCGCCGCCAGTTCCCGCACCAGCGCTTCCAGGTGCACGAAATACTGCGTGATGGGGTCGTTCGCTTCCCCTGCAGCCTCGGCATGCAGCAGGAAGGGATTCATCAGCGAGTGGCGCAGGATGGACAGGCTGCCCACGCTGCCGGCCTCGCCACCGTCCAGGCCGAGCTGGCGCAGGATGCGCTGCATGTCCCGCCTGCCCACCGCCTGCTCCCGCAGGGCGGTACTGGAAGCGAGGAAGGCCGGGCAACCATTTCCCGCCGGATCAGGCCTGAGCCGATCGTGGAGCTGCTGCACGAACCGGCTGGCCGTTTCGATGCAGGCGTTGCCCTGCGGGTTCAAGGCAAGGCAAACCAGGTTGCTGTCCGGCTCACAGGGCACCAGCACTTCGGCTACGTCGCGAACACGTTCGGCGAAGCCCCTCGCCTGGCCCGTGAAGAACTCGGCGGCCAGCAGGGTGCGACGTGCCAGCACGCCGAAATGGGCATGGTCCAGCGGCAGCACGCGCTGGCTGACATAGGCCGCCGCGGCCATCGCCCCCGGCCGCGAGCCCTCCGGAGTGAACTGTCCCACGCGCGCATACTGACCGATGTAACCGGCCGCGGGATTGCCGGCGAACACGTAGTCGGCCTGTTCGGCCAGCAAGGGCATCGCGCGGTTGTCACGGCAGACGAAGGCGCCTGCGCCGCATGCCAGGTAGCCCAGTTTGTGCGGATCCACGGTGGCCGAATCTGCCCGGGCCAGGCCCTCGAACGCCCGGTAGACATAGGGCTGCGGGAAGTCGCGATACTCTGCACGCATGTCCTGCAGCGACCGCAACGTCCCGCTTTCATGGCGGAACACGCTGGCAAGGTAGCCGCCCCATGCCGCATCCACGTGCACGCCGAAGCCCAGCCCTGCGCGGCTCGAGCGATCACGGGCATCGCATATCGCCTCGACCGGGTCGATGCTGCCGTACTCGGTGCTGCCCAGCACGGCCGCGACCATCAGCACCGGCTGCCGCGTGCGCGCGCAGTCACGCAGGGCTTCGTCCAGCGCCTCGATGTCCAGTCGCATGCCCTGGGTGCGCAGCAGCCGCAGTTGCGCCTTCCCCAGGCCGACCAGCTTCATGCCCTTCTTCCAGGAATAATGCACGGTCGACGATGCCAGTACCTGCGGAACGCGAAGCGTGGGATGGCGGGCGAAGAATTCGTTCAGACCCAGTGTTTCGACCTGCTGCTGAGCGACCCGTGCACGCCACCGCGGGCGATCAGCAGGTGGCAGCGCGGCGATCCACGCCTGCCACTGCTGGAACAGCGCGATGCCGGCGGCGGGACCGCAGTTGAACGCTGTGTCGTCGTCCACCGGCAGGGGAATGTCCGGCACCTTGGCAGCACGCAGCGCCACCGGCCAGGCCTTCAGTGACATGGCCAGGCGCAGCGCCTGGTAGTTGGCGGTGGTGCCGCCGGAGGTCAGGTGGCCGAAAGCACAGTTCGGCTGCCTGACATCGTGGGGCCAGCCGAGCATGCGGGCCAATTGCAGGCCAACCTCCATTTCCATGCGCATGGTGACCGCCCCGGAGTCCGTGTTGATGTTGTTGGGGTCGTAAGGCAGCGTCAGCATCTGCGCCAACAGGCCGGGCAGCAGCAGGTCCGATGACATGTGGCCGATGTAGCGCGGACTGTGGAAAGGCACCGAATCTTTCAGTGCCTCGGACAGTGCACTGAGTTCTTCGAACATGCGCTTCTGCAGTTGACGGTATTTCGGCGACGCCGCGCGCGTGGGCGGCACGGGCCCGTCGCCCTGCGGGTGCAGGCTTCGACGCCACGCGACATGATCGCCGAAGAAGTCGTGGAGCAGCTGCTGGATGAACCCGTCGTTGTCGGCGAAGGGCCCGAGAAAGCAGGCAGCCATGGGATCCTGCAACGACTGCAGCGCCGAGCAGGCGGGAAGATCAGGGGTGGGAGTGGGCCACGCCCGGGTTAGTACGGCGGGATTGGAAGCGCGTGATTGCATGCGGGTATACACCTTGGCCATGGCAGAAGAGTGCTGCCGCGGCAACGCCGGCGGTTGGCGCCTGCTTCATGGCGGGTGCGCGTGCAGCAGCCCGATCCTGCGTTGCCCGGTCCACGGCGATTGCAAGGAATCTGCCCGGTCGGGCATCCGGATTTCCGACAATGGCCCGCTTGCGGTTGTACCCGTCATCCGGTGTGCGGCAGTGCCCCGCGCGTACCCGCCGTGCAGATGACCGGCGCAGGCCCGGGTCCGGATGCAGATGGCGCGCGGGCGCCATTCACGCCACGCGCAACAGGTCCACGAACGCACGCAGCGCCGAGGTCATCTGCCGCTGCCGCGGGTAATACAGCACGAACCCCGGGAACGGCGGACTCCAGTCTTCCAGCATGCTGACCAGCTGCCCGGACGCCAGCCACGGACGCGCGGCGTCTTCCAGCACGTAGGCAATGCCCAGCCCGTCCAGCACGGCGCGCACGATGGTGGTCTGCTCGCTCAAGGTGATCCGGCCCTGGACGTCGATCTCCAGCGCTTCATCGCCACGTTCGAACTGCCATTTGTACAGATGACCACTGGCGAAGCGGAAACGTATGCACTGATGGCGCAGCAGATCGCGCGGGTGCTGCGGGGTCTGGTGGCGGGCCAGGTAGGCAGGCGAGGCCACGATCATGCCGCGCAGGGCCGGCCCCAGCGGCACGGCCACCATGTCTTCGGGCACGAACTCGTGCAGGCGCACGCCCGCATCGAAACCCTCGGCGACGATGTCCACCAGCCCGTCGTTTTCAGTCACCTCGATGCGCACGTCCGGGTGTGCGCGCAGGAAATCGGCCAGTCGCGGACTGAGCTGGGTCGGCACCGCGGCACGGGCCGCGTTGATGCGCAGCAACCCCGCCGGCGTGGCGCGGAACTGGTTCATTTCTTCCAATGCGTCGCTCACCTGCCCCAGTGCCGGCTGCAGCCGCTCCATCAGCCGCTGCCCGGCTTCGGTCAGCGATACGCTGCGTGTGGTGCGGTGGAACAAGCCTACGCCCAGCCGTTCTTCCAGCGCACGTATGGCATAGCTGACCGCCGAGGTGGACAGCGCCAGTTCGGCACCGGCGCGGCGGAAGCTGCGATGGCGCGCCACGGCCGCAAACGCCGCGAGATGGGTGAGGTTATCCGTCGCCATTATCCAGTCCGCCTTGATGAATCATCCCGATCAACGGCCTATGTGGCGCGTCGCCGCGGGCGTATTGTAAAGCGCCTTTCCATAAACCCTGCCAAGGATTCCCCCATGTCCCTCGCCAAAGCCTATGCCGCGCACTCCAACACGGCGCCGCTGGTTCCGTTCACCTTCGAGCGCCGCGCCGTCGGCGCCGGCGATGTCCGCATCGAGATCCTGTACAGCGGCATCTGCCATTCGGACCTGCACCAGGCCCGCGATGACTGGGGCGGCGCCAAGTACCCGATGGTTCCCGGCCACGAGATCATCGGCAAGGTGGTCGAGGTCGGCACCGAGGTCACCACGCTGAAGGTCGGCGACTTCGCCGGCGTCGGCTGCATGGTCGATTCCTGCCGCCACTGCGAAGCCTGCAGCCACGATCTCGAGCAGTACTGCGCCGAAGGCGCGACGTTCACCTACAACGGCACTGACCGCCATACCGGCGAAACGACGCAGGGCGGCTACTCCGACCACATCGTGGTGGAGCAGCGCTTCGTGGTGAAGGTCTCCGAGACGCTGGACCTGAAAGCCGCCGCGCCGCTGTTGTGCGCCGGCATCACCACCTATTCGCCGCTGAAGCACTTCAAGGTCGGCCCCGGCCAGAAGGTCGGCGTGATCGGGCTGGGCGGGCTGGGCCACATGGGTGTGAAGTTCGCCAAGGCGCTCGGTGCGCACGTGGTGATGATCACCACCACCCCGGAAAAGGGCGCCGATGCCACCCGCCTGGGCGCCGATGAAGTGCTGGTGTCGCGTGATCCGGACCAGATGAAGGCCCATGCGGGCAGCTTCGACTTCCTGCTCAACACCATCCCGGTCGGGCATGACACCAACCCGTACATGGGCCTGCTCAAGCGCGATGCCACGATGTGCCTGGTGGGCGTGCTGACCGAACTGGACCCACCGCTGACCGGCGTGAGCGTGATCTTCGGCCGCAAGCACCTGACCGGCTCGGCCATCGGCGGCATGGCCGAAACCCAGGAAATGATGGACTTCTGCGCCGAGCACGGCATCGTCAGCGACGTGGAAGTGATCAACATCCAGGACGTCAACGAAGCGTGGGAGCGCATGGCGAAGAATGACGTGCGCTACCGCTTCGTGATCGACATGGCCTCGATCAAGGGCTGATCAGGCAGGCCAACGGCGCGGCCCCTCGCGGTGGTTCGCGAGGAGCGTTCCACTGCGTTGGGGCCGGGCGATGGGCTTGGTCGGGGGACGGCAAAAGCCGCATCCTGCGGGCCTCGTTTCGCGCCATCCCTGGCGCTCAACGCCCCCGCCCAACCCCATCGCCCGGCCCTGCCGAACTTCTGCGGCGGCCCACCACGGCTAAAAACAAGAAAAGCACATCGGTAGCGCCGACCCATGGTCGGCGGAAACCGTCCGGCACCGAGATGAAAAGCCGCCGACCATGGGTCGGCGCTACCGATGCCCCCGTGGCCCGTCGGGTGGAGGGAGCCCCTGAGTCAGGGGCGGCCGCGAAGCGGCGGGGTGTGGGTGCTGGTGAGACGGGGCCCAGGGTTTGCGCAGCAAGGCGTGGGAGCGACAGCGCGAATGCGATGGCGTGGACCCGCGCCAAGGATGGCGCGAAACGAGGCCCGCATGGACGCAGTTTCTGCCGTCCCCCACCAACCCCTCGCGCCCGGCCCAAACCAAAGAACCCGCACGTAGCGACCCACCACGAGGGGCTCCGCCGTTCGCCGCAGCAATCAGTATGCGAATTCGCGGAACACGTGGTCCACGTCGCCATTCCAGCGCCCATGGAACAGCGCCAGCTTGCGCTCGGCCGGGGTCAGGCCGGACTCGACGATTTCCTGCAGCACGTCCAGGTAATGGCTTTCGTCCATGCCGTCGGCGTTCAACGCAGCGCGGCGCTTCAGGCCACCCACCGCGATCTTCACCGCCTCGCGCGAAAGCTCACGCACCGTCCCGTTGCGGAACGGCAGGTTCATCGCATGCTTCGGAACGCCGTCGCGCAGCGCGTGGCGCTCGACCAGGGTGAAATCACGCACCAGGTCCCAGGCCGCATCGAGGGCTTCATCGTCATACAGCAGGCCCACCCAGAACGCCGGCAGCGCGCACAGGCGGCTCCATGGGCCACCGTCGGCGCCGCGCATTTCCAGGTACTTCTTCAACCGCACTTCCGGGAAGGCGGTGGTCATGTGGTCGGACCAATCGGTCAGGGTCGGCAGTTGGCCCGGTAGCACCGGAAGCCGGCCGGCCATGAAATCGCGGAAGCTCTGGCCGCTGGCATCGTGGTACACGCCGTCGCGGTAAGAGAAGTACATCGGCACATCGAGCAGGTAATCCACGTAGCGCTCGTAGCCAAAGCCGTCTTCGAACACGAAGTCCAGCATGCCGGTGCGGTCGGCATCGGTGTCGGTCCAGATGTGCGAGCGGTAGCTGAGGTAGCCGTTCGGCTTGCCTTCGGTGAACGGCGAATCGGCGAACAACGCGGTGGCGATCGGCTGCAGCGCCAGCGACACGCGGAATTTCTTCACCATGTCCGCTTCGGAGGCGTAATCCAGGTTGACCTGCACCGTGCAGGTGCGGGTCATCATGTCCAGGCCGAGCGAGCCGACCTTGGGCATGTAGTTCTTCATGATCTGGTAGCGGCCCTTCGGCATCCACGGCATCTCATCGCGCTTCCACTTCGGCTGGAAGCCCATGCCGAGGAAGCCCAGCTGCAGCTCACCGGCCACCTGCGCCACTTCGTTGAGATGGGTGCCGGTTTCCACGCAGGTGTGGTGGATGGTCTCCACCGCCGCGCCGGACAGTTCCAGCTGGCCGGCCGGCTCCAGGGTCACCGAAGCGCCGTCGCGCAGCAGGGCGATGGTGCGGCCCTTTTCCTGCACCGCTTCCCAGCCGAACCGCTGCAGGCCCTGCAGCAGTGCTTCGATACCGCGATCACCGTCGAAGGTGGGCGCACGCAGGTCGTCCAGCCGGAAGCCGAATTTTTCATGCTCGGTACCGATGCGCCAGGCGGCGCGCGGCTTCTCTCCCGAGGCGATCACCTCCACCAGCTGCGAACGGTCAGTGATGGGCGTCTGCGCGACGTGGCTGGGGCTCGACAAGGGACAGGCTCGCTGGTGGGGTGGCGGATGGAATGGGGCTGCGGCCCCGTCATCACAAGGGCGCACTATAGCGTGAGGCCTGCCCGCGTCACGCCTCCGTGACGGACTTCAGCATCCCACCTGCGGGGGCTTGACCCTCGTACACGGGAGGAATGACGATCGTGCCGCCCGCCATGGCCGATACCGACACACATGCCGAGGGCGGAGTCGAGGACCGGTAGCGCCGAGCCATGCTCGGCGAGCGTAGCGGCAGGCACAAGCGTGACGACCCACGGTCGTCACCCATCAAAGTCAACGGTCGTCACCCACCAGGACCAACGGTCGGGTCGTTGTCCGCCAAAC
The DNA here is from genome assembly GCF_014841975.1 of Stenotrophomonas sp. CFBP 13724. Classification (NCBI taxonomy): domain Bacteria; kingdom Pseudomonadati; phylum Pseudomonadota; class Gammaproteobacteria; order Lysobacterales; family Lysobacteraceae; genus Stenotrophomonas; species Stenotrophomonas sp. CFBP 13724. The sequence continues at coordinate 151,579 of NZ_JACYUW010000001.1, read as the reverse complement.
AGCAGAAGCAGACGGCCAGCGGCCGTCACTACCGCGCTGGGTTCAGAGCCCCAGCCAACCGCCGATGATGCCGCGCGCTTCGTCCACGCCCAGCCGGCTTTCGCCGGAGAACACCTGCACGCCAACGGTATCGCCGAAGGCTTCGTGCAGTTCTTTCTTGACCTTGTTCAACGAGATCATCTGCTGGCTGCGGCTGAGCTTGTCGGCCTTGGTCAGCAACGCATGCGCCGGCAGGCCGCGCTGCACCGCATAGGACAGCATCTGCCGGTCGTATTCCTTCAGCGGATGACGGATGTCCATCACCACCACCAGGCCGCGCAGGGCCTGCCGGGTGCGGAAGTACTGGTCGATGAAGGCCTGCCAGTGCGCCTGCAGGTCCAGCGGCACCTTGGCGTAGCCGTAACCGGGCAGATCCACCAGATGGGCCTCGGGGGTGACCCGGAAGAACACCAGCTGCTGGGTACGACCGGGGGTCTTGGACACGCGGGCCAGCGCGTTCTGGCGGGTCAGGGCGTTCAGGGCACTGGACTTGCCGGCGTTGGAGCGGCCGGCAAAGGCTACTTCGGCACCTTCATCAGGCGGCAGCTGCCGCATGTTGTGGGCCGAAACGAAGTAGTGCGCGCGTTCGATGAGAAGAGACATGGTGCATAGGATCGCATGTTGCGCTGCCGCGCGCCCGACCATTGTTTGACCGTGCCATGAACCGGCGTTGATAATCCGGGGTATCCGGGCGGAGGGCCTGGCCGGACCAGAACGGAGCTTTAGCATGCGCCACGCTCGCGTTATTGCCGTTTCCGCTGTCGCCATATCCATCCTGGGCGCTGCCGCCTGGGCGCAGACCAGCATCACCCCGCTGCCGGACAACGGCCCGATCCAGACCGCATCGCTGGAAATTGACTTCAGCAAGACCCAATGGGGCGATGCCAAGGCCGGCCAGACCAAGGCCGCCGCCTGCGCGGCCTGCCATGGCGCGGACGGCAACGCGACCATCGAGATGTACCCACGCATCGCCGGCCAGAGTGAGCGCTATTCCGCCCAGCAGATGGCGCTGATCGCCACCGGGCAGCGCACCTCGGGGGCGGCGGTCGCCATGGTGCCCTTCGTCAAGGACCTCACCGCCCAGGATATGCGCGACATCGGCGCGTTCTTCGCCACCCAGAAGGCCAGCGCTGGCATCGCTGATGACACCGTCGTCGCCGATGGCCCGTACAAGGGCCTGAAGTTCTATGAGATCGGCCAGCAGTTGTACCGTGGCGGCGACGTGGCGCGCGGCCTGCCGGCCTGCATGGCCTGCCATGGCCCGACCGGTGCCGGCAATCCCGGCCCGGCCTACCCGCACATCAGCGGCCAGCACGCCGGCTATGTGTCCCGTCGCCTGCAGGAGTACCAGGCCGGACGCACCGGGGAGACCGATAAAGCGCACTTCCAGATCATGGCCAGCGTGGCGGCCAAGCTCACCGAACAGGAAATCCAGGCGCTGGGCAGTTACCTGCAGGGCCTGCACGACCGCGCCGATGATGTCGCCGCACAGGCAACCGCAGCGGCGCCGACGGCCGCCCCCTGACGACCGCCCATCGCCTGCGGTATCCCCCACGGGCGCTGGCTGAGGTATGTTCATCTCCGCGCCGGCACCCGCCGGCGACTGTTTTCATGGAGATGCGTGTCGATGAGGTTGATTCCCCGTCTGTTGCTGTCCCTGCTGGCGCTGCTGCCGCTGGCCCTGTCCGCCGCGCCCGCCGCGACCGACCTGCAGGAAGGTCGCGATTACGAGCGCATCGCCCAGCCCGGCCCGTTCCAGCCGCTGGCCGGCAAGATCGAAGTCGTCGAGGTGTTCGGCTACACCTGTTCGCACTGCGCACACTTCGAACCGCAGCTGGTCGCCTGGGTCGCCAAGCTGCCCAAGGACGTGCGCTTCACCCCCGTTCCGGCCGCCTTTGGCGGGCCGTGGGATGCCTGGGCCACCGCCTACTACGCCGCTGACCAGCTGGGCGTCGCCAAGCGCAGCCACGGCGCGGTGTTCAAGGCCCTGCACGAAGATCGCAGCCTGCCGATGCAGAACGTATCGGCCGACGAACTGGCGACCTTCTACAAGCAATACGGCGTGACCGAGGCCGCCTACGTGGCCGCGCTGAAGAGCGAGGCGGTACAGGCCAAGGTCACCGCCGCGCGCGAGTTCGCCCGCCGCACCCGGATCCCGGGCACCCCCAGTCTGGTCATCAACGGCCAGTACCTGGTGAAGGGCAACAGTGCCGAAGACCAGCTGCGCATTGCCTCGGCGCTGATCGCACAGGCCCGCTCCGGCAAGGCCCGCTGAACCACACGCCATCCACACGCGGTGCCCATGCGCCTGCGTGTCATCATTCGTTCCTGGCCGGCGCCCGACGCCGGCTTCAACCATTGCTGGAGAAGCTTTGATGAAGACCCGTTTCGCCCTGACCCTGCTGGCCCTGCTGCCGATCCTCGCTGCCTGCAAGGCCGACGACGGCACCGCCAATGTCGCCGCGCCGACCGAAGCCGCCCCGGCCGCCGAAACCGCCCCGGCAGCGGATGCCGCCGCACCGGCCACCAGCGAACAGGCTGCCGGCACCGAGCAGGCGGCGGGCAGCGAAGCCGCACCGGCAGCCGCCGACGATGCGCCGATGCGCCTGACCGGTCCGGAACCGGTGGCCGGCACCGATTACGTGGTGATCGAGAACGGCCAGCCGTTCCAGCCGGTGGCGGGCAAGGTCGAAGTGGTCGAGATCTTCGGCTACGTCTGCCCGGCCTGTGCGGCGTTCCAGCCGCTGGTCGGCCCGTGGAAGGCCGGCTTGCCGGGTGATGTGAACTTCATCTACGTGCCGGCCATGTTCGGCGGCACCTGGGACGACTACGCGCGTGCGTTCTATGCCGCGCAGACCCTGGGCGTGCAGGAAAAGACCCACGAAGCCGTCTACGCCGCCATCCACGCCGAGCAGACCCTGAAGGGCGAGCGCGGCCGTGATTCGGTCGATGACATCGCCGCCTTCTACGCCAAGCACGGCGTGGACGCCAAGCAGTTCAGCGCCGCGATGAGCAGCTTCGCAGTCAATGCCAAGACCAACGCCGCCAAGCAGTTCGCCCAGCGCAGCAAGATCTCCGGCACGCCGTCGCTGATCATCAACGGCAAGTACCTGGTGAAGGGCAACTCCTTCCCGGACTACCTGCGCATCGCTGACCACCTGATCGCGCGTGAGCGTGCGGCCAAGGCCGGCAACTGATCCTGGACAAGCGCATTCCGTCGTGAATTCCCCCACATCACGCACCCTGCGCCTGCTGACGGCCAACATCCAGGCCGGCTCGAGCACCCGCCGTTACAGCGACTACGTGACCCGCAGTTGGTCACATGCGCTGCCGGCGGGTCGCAAGCGCAGCAGCCTGGATGCGATCGCCACGCTGGCCCGCGGGCACGACATCGTCGGCCTGCAGGAAGCCGACCCGGGCAGCCTGCGCTCGGGTTTCACCAACCAGACCCATTACCTGGCCGAACGCGCCGGCTTCAATTACTGGAGCCACCAGCCGAACCGGCGCATGGGCGGGGTGGCCTCCTCGGCCAACGGCCTGCTGAGCCGGCTGGAACCGGTGGAAGTCCAGGACCACGCCCTGCCCGGCCGGATCGGCGGGCGCGGCGTGCTGCTGGCCAAATTCGGCGAGGGAACCGACGGGCTGGCGGTGGCCGTGGCGCATCTTTCGCTGGGCGCCGGCTCGCGGCTGTCGCAGCTGTCGTTCATCGCCGAGATGCTGTCCGACCACCCCAACGCGGTGCTGATGGGCGACTTCAACTGCCTGGCCGAACGGCCGGAAATGCAGGTGCTGTACCAGAAGACCACCCTGCAGCCCCCGGGCTGCGTGGTGCCCACCTTCCCCAGCTGGCGCCCGGACCGGGCCATCGACCACATCCTGGTCAGCAGCAACCTGCAGCAGCGGAGCATTGAAGCCGTCCCGGCGGCGTTCTCCGATCACTTGGCCCTGGCCATGTCGATCGACGTCCCGGCCAGCGCCCTGCGCTGAAAAAGGGGACGGAGGGGATTAAGTCGTTTTCGGCTCGCTTGCTTGGCCGAAAACGACTTAATCCCCTCCGTCCCCTTTTTTCTGCCATTGATGATGCGAATCAGTCCCATTATCATACTGTGATCGTGATCGCACAGGATGGTGCGGGCGCGCCTTAGCTCTCCCCCCACTTCCCGCTCCGTCTGGCCACCAGGGATCCTCGGCCAGGCGCCTGTAGCGACCTGCCTGGTTGATGCCGATGACCCGTCCCGCCCCTCTCGCCCTGCGCCGCTTGCCGCAGGCCCTGATGGTTGCCCTGTGCAGCCTGGCTGCCGCACCTGCGTTCGCGCAGAACACCGACACGCCCGATGGCAGCGCCGCCACCACGCTGGATGGCATCGTGGTGAAGGGTGAGCGCGCCGAAGGGTATTCGGTCCGCCGCACCTCGGCCGGCACGCGCTTCGACCTGGCCCCGCGCGAGATTCCGCAATCGGTCAGCATCATCAGCCACCAGCGCATCGAGGACCAGAACCTCGACGACATCATCGACGTGCTGGCCAACACCACCGGCGTCAGCAGCACCCAGTCCGACACCGAGCGCACCGAGTTCTACGCGCGCGGCTTCTACATCGACAGTTACCAGTTCGATGGCCTGCCCACCCAGATGGTGCAGAACTGGAGCTACGGCGATTCCGGCCTGGACCTGGCCCTGTATGACCGCGTGGAAGTGGTCCGCGGCGCGACCGGCCTGCTGAGCGGCGCCGGCAATCCGTCCGCTTCGGTGAACCTGATCCGCAAGCACGCCGACAGCGCCGAGCTGACCGGCAACGTGTCGGTGAACGTCGGTAGCTGGGGCCGAACCCGCAGCACCGTGGACGTGACCACGCCGCTGAATGCCAGTGGCTCGGTGCGCGCGCGCGTGATCGGCAGCTACCTGGATACCGAATCGCAGATGGACCGCTACAACCAGCACAAGACGCTGGGCTATGCGGTCATCGATGCCGACCTGACCCCGGACACCCAGCTGAGCGTGGGCTACGACTACCAGCAGAAGCGTGCCAATGGCGCGACCTGGGGTGGCTTCCCGATGCTGTTCTCCGATGGCAGCCCGACCCCGTTCGATGAGTCGTTCAGCGCCAACCCTGGCTGGACCTACTGGGATACCACCAGCAAGCGTGCGTTCGCTACGCTGGAACATGCCTTCGCCAACGACTGGAAGGTCAAAGTCGGCGCGACGCATGACACCACCAAGGCCGACGACAAGCTGTTCTACCCGGCCTACAACGACTGGACCACCGGCGCTTCGCTGCTGGACAAGGACACCGGCGCCGGCGTTTCGCCCTCGGCCGGTTTCTACAACACCGAGCGCAAGGTCAACGCGGTGGACGGCTTCGTGGAAGGCCCGTTCCAGCTGTTCGGCCGCGAGCACCAGTTCATGGCCGGCCTGAGCTACAACAAGCGCGAGTTCGCCAACTACGGCGACTACCAGGTCGGCTGGGCGCCGCTGGACAACTACCTGGCCGGCGTGGGCAGCTTCCCGGAGCCGAACTGGGCGGCCACCCTGCCGTTGCAGAGCGAAGGCACCATCACCCAGAAGGCCGGCTATGCCGCCACCCGCCTGTCGCTGGCCGATCCGCTGAAGCTGATTCTCGGCGCGCGTTACACCGACTGGAAGAGTGAAGGCGAAGGCGACGACCGCTCGCACACGGTCACCACCCCCTACGCGGGCCTGGTGTTCGACATCAACGACACCTACTCCACCTATGCCAGCTACACCGAGATCTTCCAGCCGCAGACCGCGCGCGACCGCAGCGGCGGCTACCTGGATCCGGTGGACGGCAAGAGCTACGAGATCGGCGTCAAGGGCGCATGGTTCGACAACCGCCTGAACGCCTCGGTCGCGGCCTTCCGCATCGAACAGGACAACGTGGCGCAGGTCACCAGCGAGCCGATCCCGAGCCGCCCGGGCGAGTTTGCCTACGTCGCCGCGCGCGGCACGGTGAGCCGTGGTTTCGAGTTCGAGCTCAACGGTGAGCTGGCCCCGGGCTGGAACGCGACCTTCGGTGCGTCGCGTTACGTGGCCAAGGACATCAACGACGCCAACATCAACACCAACCTGCCGCAGACCACGATCAAGCTGTTCACCAGCTACACCCCGCAGTCGCTGACCGCACTGACCGTGGGTGGTGGTGCCAACTGGCAGAACGGCATCTACTACCCGGTGCCGGCTTACGGCCGCATCGAGCAGGACGGCTACGCGCTGGTCAGTGCCTTCGTGCGCTACCGCCTCTCGCCGGAGTTCAGCGTGCAGGCCAACCTCAACAACCTGCTGGACAAGCAGTACTTCTCGCAGATCAACGGGTATGGCGCATATGGCGACGGACGTAATGGCTCGCTGACGTTCACCTACAACTTCTGAGTCTGGTTGGTTGAAACCGGGGTCAGAGTCCTTCCGCATGGCGAAAGGACTCTGACCCCTTACTCCATTCGCAGACGTCTACTTTGCTGCCGCCAGAGCACAACATGAAAGCGTAATCAGAATAGCGGCGCCGAACGCCACGATTACCTTGATATTTTTCTTCATATGCCGCCGTCGCATTGCCTGTGTCTGGAATATCACCTGGATGGCAGGACATCAATATGAGCGTGCGACAACGCAAGATTTATGCAAGATCAGAAGCCGGGGTCAGGGTCCTTCCGCATGGCGAAAGGACCCTGACCCCTTACTCCATCAGAAGCGCAGGTCCGCCCTTGCGTACCAGTAACGTCCACGCGGGATGTCATACGTGGACGCGTCGTAGCCGTTCAACGAGCACGACAGGCAGATCGGCGGATCCTTGTCGAACACGTTGTTCAGGCCCAGGCTCAGCTGCAGGCCCTTCATCCAATCCACCTTGTAGCCCACCTGCATGTCGTGGAAGGTGGTGGCGGCCAGCTTGTTGGTACCAGCGACCTGATCGCTGCAGATCGGGAACGCGGAGGCATCGCCGCACTGTTCAGTGAGCTCGGAAATGTGCCGCACCGTCCACGAGGCATTCCAGTTGTCCAGCGCCCACGACACGCTGGCATTGCTGGTCCATTCCGGGATTGAACTATCAGCCACTTCCACGCCCGGTTCCTGCGGCTGGCGCTGGCCGGCCGCGCCAAGTGCCTCGTAACGTCCGACGAAGGTGTTCTGCCAGCCCAGCTTGAACTGACCGATGTCGGTCTGCGGCAGGGTGTAGAACAGATCCACGTCCCAGCCATCGGTCTTGATTGAACCGAGGTTGGTCAGCCGGTTGTTGAAGCTGCTGATCGCACCGGTGTTGGCGCGGGTGATGCCGTTGCAGTACAGCGGGTCCAGTGAATCCACGCACAGGTCCAGCTGGGTCTGCGCGTTGATGGCCTGGATGGCGCCCTCGATGGTGTGGCGGTAGAACGTCACCTCCACGTCGAAGCGCTCCGACCATTCGGTGTTGTTGGCGAACCATGGGCTCCACACGAAGCCGGCACTGAAGCTGCGCGAATGCTCCGGATCCAGCTCGATGTTGCCGCCGGTGGTGACCGAGATCTGCGAGTTGGCCGACTGGAAGCCGGTCGGCACGCCGAGCGCGGCGCAGTTGGCTGCATTGCCGCGCGGTGCATCGCCGCCCAGCCCGATCGAGCACGGATCGAAGATCTCCAGATCGCCACGTGCGGCCGAGCCATACAGCTCGCCGATCGACGGTGCACGGAAGCCTTCGGCATAGCTGGTGCGCAGCACGAAGTCATCGGTTACCTGCCAGCGCAGGCCGTACTTCGGCGTGAACTCACCACCGAAGGTGGAGTAGTCCGAGTAACGTCCGGCCAGGCTCAGGTCGAGTTTTTCGCCCAGCGCGCTCTTGGCGAAGATCGGGATGCTCAGCTCCAGGTAGGCTTCGTTGACGTCGTAGGAACCGGACGTCGGCAGTGACGGGACCCCGTTGTAATGGCCGATCACCGTCAGCGGATCGGGCTGGTAGGAGCCCTCGTACTTGCGGTACTCGTAGCCGGTGGCGAAGGCCACCGGGCCGGCCGGCAGGGTGAACAGCTCACTGGACAGGTTGGCGGTGAACAGGCTCAGCTCGTTCTGGCTGCGGTCGCGTACCACCGGCTGGATCCACTGCAGCATGGCGGGGGTGATACTGCCTTCACCACTGAAGATATCCAGCGGAACGCACCCGGGAGTGGCCGCGCAGATCGCCGGATCGCCGAGCGCAAGATTTACGTTGTAGATGTTGTAGCTGCCGTAGTTGGTCTGCTCGGCCTTGTTCTTGCTGTACATGCCGTTGACGTCCCAGAACCAGCTGCGGTCAGCCGCTTCGAAGTCCCCGACCAGGCCCGTTGCAACGTAGCTGGTAGTGACCTCCTGCTCGAATACGCGCGCACCGCCCTCCACCGGCCGACGGCCAATGAACTGCAGGTTGTCAGAGGAAACAAGATCGAAGCCGAACGGGTTGTAAGGATTCAATGCTGAGACGGTGATGTTGTCCGCCAGCGCGTTGCCAGTACCCGCGTTGGGACCCAGCCCGAGTGGCTCCGGCGCCGCCTGGTTGGTCGATTCACGTCGGTTACCCAGTGCCTTTACGTACCACTGCATGTTGTCGGTGATGTCGAAGCGGAACTGACCAAAAATGCCCTTGCGCTCGGACGGCGTCAGCAGCAGGTTGTACTGCGCGTAGTTGAAACGATCGGCGCTGGTGAAGCAGTGGTAGTCATCCGTGCGGCTGCAGCCAGCGCTGCCGTCGTAGGTCGGCGTGCCCGAGCCCACGTTCGGGACCAGATCCTGCGCGGCCCCGGTGTTGGGATCAACGAACTGGAACCGTCCCTGCGGAATGCTGCCGCTGCCGAACGACAGCCCTGTGCCCGGCTTCGGCAAGCGCGACTGGTCGCGCGTATTCGCATACACCGGATCCTGCTTGGTATAACTGGCCCCCAGGAACAGGCTGTAGCGATCGCCCTGAGTGCCCCACGCCAGGTCGATGCCCTTCTGCGTGCCATCGCCCTTGCTGTACTCGCCGTAGTTCATCGTCACCTGGGCGCCATCGAAATTGCGGCGGGTGATGATGTTGACCACACCGGCGATGGCATCGGAGCCGTACAGCGACGAGGCGCCGTCTTCCAGCACTTCGATGCGTTCGACGATGGCCAGCGGAATGGTGTTGAGGTCGGTCGCCGAGCCGACACCGGAGGCGGACGATTCGTTGACCCAGCGGATGCCATCGACCAGTACCAGCACGCGCTTGGCGCCGAGGTGGCGCAGATCGACCTGCGCCGAGCCGGCACCCACGCCGCTGCCATCGGGCGGGAAGCCGAAGTTGCCGGACGAGTTGAACTTGGCATTCAACGCCGAGCCCGAACCGGTGAGCTGCTGCAGCACTTCGCCGATGGAGGTCAGGCCGGTCCGTTCGATTTCGGTGCGGGTGAGGGTCTGGATCGGCAGGTGGCCTTCGACCTCGGCACGCTTGATGCGCGACCCGGTCACTTCAACACGATCCAGGTCAGTGGCGACACGAGGGGTCTCCTGCGCCATGACGGTGACGGACGACATCAGACCGACGCACAGGGATACAGCGACCGCCAAGGGGCGGTAATGCAGGTTGTTCATTCGCTTCTCTCTCTCCAGATGGGCGTGCTAATCAACTGCGCAAATCACACAGCGTCCTAGTTGTAAACAACTTGTAAAACATACGGCGTGACCTGCTCCTCGCTTTCACCTCAGCTGCACAAAACCCACTTGGGGTATAAGACAGCTGGCAAAACCCGACGCGCTCGCGTGAACAGCAGAATTCAGGCGTCAGCGGCTATGCTCCCCGGATGACTCGACACTCCCGCCCTGCCCTGTCCCTGATCGCGCTGGCTGCCCTGCTGCCTGCCATATCCCCGGCTTCTGCCCAGTCCTCCGACGCCCAGCGCGCGCAGCTGAAGGCGGCCATCGCCGATGCCGAGCGCGGCCAGTTCAACGCGGCCCAGGCCGGCACGCTGAGCCGCAACCCGGCCTACGGCTGGCTGGAGTACGCCAACCTGCGGCGCAACATCGAAACGGTCAGCAACGACCAGGCGCAGGCCTTCCTCAAGCGCTATGACGGCCAGGCCGTGGCCATGACGTTCCGCAGCGTGTGGCTGCCCGCGGTGGCACGTCGCCAGGACTGGTCGACCCTGCTGGCCAACTGGGCGCCGACTGAAAACGTCGGCCTGCGCTGTGCCCAGCTGACCGCGCGCCAGGCCACCGGCAAGGCCGATGCGCAATGGACGAGCGAGGCGCAGGACCTGTGGCGCAAGGCCGGCAAATCGCTGCCGGATGGCTGCGATGCGGTGTTCGCCGTGCTGCAGTCGCAGGGCGGCATGACCGACGCATTGCGCTGGGAGCGCGTGGACGCCGCCGCCGATGCCGGACAGCCGGCGGTGATGCGCACCGCCGCGCGCGGCCTGCCCGCGGCCGATCTCGCCCTGGCCACCGATTACGCCGCCTTTGTCGATGCGCCCAGTGCCAAGGCCCTGAACTGGCCGCGCAACGAGCGCAGCCGACGCATCGCCACCGATGGCCTGCAGAAGCTGGCCAAGGCCAATCCCGATGCCACCGAACAGCAGCTCCCGCAGTACGCGCAGGCGCTGGCACTGAGTGCGGACCAGCAGGCCCAGGTGCGCTACCAGATCGCGCTGTGGACCGTTGCTTCCTACTTGCCCGATTCGGCGCGCCGCCTGAATGCCGTGCCGGATTCGGCGTATGACGAGCGCCTGCACGAATGGCGCGTGCGCGAGGCGATGTCGCGCGGTGACTGGCCGGCCACGCTGGCCGCCATCCGCAAGATGGGCCCGACCCAGCGTGCAGACTCGCGCTGGACCTACTTCGAAGCACGCATGCTGGAAAAGACCGGCCAGGCCGCGCAGGCCAAGCCGGTGTTCGCACGTGCGGCCAGCTCGCCGACCTTCCATGGCTTCCTCGCCGCCGACAAACTGCAGCAGCCGTACATGCTGTGCCCGTGGAAGCCCAACGACAGTGCATCGGCGCGTGCCGCCGTATCACGTGACCCGGCCATCGTGCGTGCCATGGAGCTGTACCGCATCGACCGCGCCAGCTGGGCAACGGCCGAATGGAACAGCGCCCTGGCCAAGTTCGATGACACCCAGCGCCGCCTGGCGGTGGAAGTGGCGCAGGAAAACGGCTGGTTCGATCGCGCGGTGTTCTCGCTCGGCAAGCAGCCGGACGAACAGCGGCTGTACCACCTGCGCTTCCCGCTGCACCACGACGGCAGCATCCGCCGTGAGGCCGCACGCAATGCGATCGATCCGGCCTGGGTGGCCGCGGAAATCCGTGCCGAGAGCATCTTCAGCCCCAATGCGCGCTCGCCCGCCAATGCCATGGGCCTGATGCAGGTGCTGCCGGCCACCGGCGCTGCAGTGGCCAAGAGCATCGGGCTGACCACCTACGGTGGTGCAGCGAGCCTGTACGACCCGGACACCAACATCGCCATCGGCACCGCCTACCTGCGCCAGCTGATGAACAAGTACGACGGCCTGCCCTACGTCACCATCGCCGCGTACAACGCCGGTCCCACGCCCACGGCGCGCTGGCAGACCCAGCGCCCGGGCTTTGATCCGGACCTGTGGATCGAGACCATCAGCTACAAGGAGACCCGCGAGTACGTGGCCCGCGTGCTGGCCTTCAGCGTGATCTACGACTGGCGCCTCAACGGCGATGCGCTGCCGCTGAGCGACCGCCTGATGGGCAAGCTGGTGGACACCCGCAAGAAGTTCACCTGCACCGCCGCGGCGGGTGTCAAGGCGGATTAAGCGGCGGCAGAGGCATGACGGCCAGCGGCCGTCACTACCGAAGACGGGGTAGCGCCGAGCCATGCTCGGCGAGCACAGCGGGCGGTAGAAGCGTGACGACCAACGGTCGTCACCCACCCACAGCAGAGGCATGACGGCCAGCGGCCGTCACTACCGGGCGCAGCGGGCCGTATCATGGGCGGCATGAAGATCTATCTCGTCGGCGGCGCGGTGCGCGACCGCCTGCTGCAGCGCCCCGCCGGTGATCGCGACTGGATGGTGGTGGGCGCCACGCCCGCGCAGATGGAGGCCCAGGGCTTCCGGGCGGTCGGCCGCGACTTCCCCGTGTTCCTGCATCCGGACACCGGCGAGGAATACGCCCTTGCCCGCACCGAACGCAAATCCGGCCGAGGCTACCGCGGCTTCGTGGTCGATGCCGATCCGTCGGTCACGCTGGAAGAAGACCTGCAACGCCGCGATTTCACCATCAACGCGATCGCCTGCGATGAAGACAGCGGTACGCTGGTCGATCCGTATGGTGGCGTCCGCGATATCGAAAACCGCGTGCTGCGCCACGTCGGTCCGGCCTTTGTCGAAGATCCGCTGCGGGTACTGCGTGCAGCGCGTTTCATGGCGCGCTTCGCGCCTCTGGGCTTCACCATCGCCGATGAAACCATGGCACTCATGCGCGATGTCGCCGCCAGTGGTGAGCTCGACGCGCTGGTACCCGAACGCGTATGGCAGGAACTGCGTCGTGCGCTGGCATCGGAGCGTCCGTCGGCCTTCCTGCGCACGCTGCACGATGCGCACGCGCTCGCGCCGATCCTGCCCGAGCTGGACGCGCTGTACGGCGTGCCGCAGCGTGCGGAGTACCACCCGGAGGTGGATACCGGCGTGCACCAGCAAATGGTCAGTGACATGGCTGCGCGACTGGCACCGGGCGATGATCTGGTCGGCTTCGCCGCGCTCACCCATGACCTGGGCAAGGCGCTCACCCCCCAGGAAGAATGGCCGCGCCACATCATGCACGAGCAGCGCGGGTTGAAGCCGTTGAAGGCGCTGTGCGCGCGCCTGAAGGTGCCGGCCGAACACCAGCAGCTGGCCGAAGCCGTTTGCCGCGAGCACCTCAACGTGCACCGCATCGACGAGCTGCGCGATGCCACCGTGCTGGAACTATTGGGCCGCTGTGATGCGCTGCGGCGGCCGGAACGCGTTGCCCGCATCGCGCTGTGCTGCGAAGCGGACAAGCGCGGACGGCTCGGCTTCGAAGAAGGCGACTACCCGCAGGGTGAGACCCTCAAGCGCCTGCACCGGGCCGCGTTGTCCGTGCAGGCCCGTGACCTGGACACCACCCACCTGCAGGGCCCCGCGATCGGCCAGGCGCTGGCCAAGGCACGCATCGCAGCGATTGCTGCGGCGCGCTGAGCCGCCAGCATCGGCCAGCGGCGATCCTCAGCGAGCTTCGCCGCGGGTGAACGCGTCGGCGCGCTGCTTCAGCTGCACCACTGCATCAGGGATCATCTCCATGCCCAGGTCGAACCCGGGATTGAGCACGATGCCGACGCCATCGGAAATCGCGCTCAGCAGCCAGCGCACTTCCACCTGCAGGGCGTTCTCGAACTGCGGCAACTGCTCGCTCCACGCGCTGGCACGTTCAACGGCGGAGAAGATCGCAAACATCGGCTCGTCCGCTTCGCTGGTCAACACCAGCGGATTGATCGATTCATCCCAGTCCGCGTCCGGGCCGACCGGCTTGTCCAGCAGCACGAACACCTGGTCGCCCAGCAGGCTGTCCAGGAAGGCCGGCGCCTGCAGGGTGCCGTCCTGCGCCTGCACCAGGCGCACTTCCAGATCGTTCAGCGGTTCAAAGGGGGCTTCGGCTTCCACGGTTACTCCTGGTTGCGTGCTGGCACGCGTGATCGATACGGCGACTTTAACAGGCCGTGACGTTGTCATCCTGTGGACTGGCGCAGCCCTTCGCCGATGACCTCACCCGGCACGCGGGACGGCCTTGGCCTGTGCGACGCAGCCCGGCTGCGAGAGCAGCCAACGCTGGGCCGCGGCCAGCGTCGCGGCATCGCCGTCGGTGATCTGGTCGGGCACGATCGGTCCACCATCGCCCACGCCGTTGCGGTCGGCCATCAGCGTGTCGGTCAGCAGGAATAGAGTGCCATCGGGCAGGCGAATGGAGGAATTGGAGGTGGCAAAGCCGGCGGTCGCTGCGCCGAAGCTGCGCGAATCCGGGCGCCCACGAAAGGCCAACGCCGTGGCTTCCCCGGAACTGGCCGTACGTTCTCCCAGCAGCACCGCCACCGGCGCCCCCGGCTCACGCAGGCGATATCCAGCCTGGCCGAATCCCAACATCGGCCGGCCTTTCACCATCAGGGTGCCGTCGTGTGATTCCCACGGCACATTCGGTCCCGCGCCCCGCAGCATGCCGAGCACCTGGATGCCATCGCCAGGGATCCGCAGCAGTGGCTCCACGCCCAGCAGCATCGGCCACATGTTGCCGCCGCTGTTGCTGCGCAGGTCGACGATCCAGCCACAGCGCGGGCTGGAATCGGCATCGCGCACGCGCCGCTGCAAGTCCACCGCCCGCTGTACCGACTGCCGGGCCTGCTCTGCCGGGGAGCTGGCCACGGTGGGGGAAAAGCGATCGACCGCCACCCAGCCGATCCGGCGATCCAGCGTGGCGGGCAGGCCGCCGCGCCCCGCAGCGGTGCCTGCTCCGGGAACCGCGTTGCGCTGCGCGGGAACCTGGGGGGTGCCTGCCGATACCCAGCGTCCATGGCCCTTGGAGCTGCGTTGGATGGCGGCATCCAGCAATGAGCGCACCCGTGCGGGATCACCGTGAGCGCGGGCGATATCGTTGCGCACGACCTCCCAGTCCACGGCCTCGCGGTACAGCGCCCGCTGCTCCATCAGGTCAAGCATCTTCGCCTGTGATTCGGCGGAAGGAAGATCCACCGCCTGTGCGGCGGCAGTTACCAGCATCATCGCAACCACCCACGCACGCCCACCGGCCATCGCGCTACATCCCTGTAGAGGAAGCCGGATGATACGTGAACGCAGGGCGGGACCGCGATGGCCGGGGGATCCCGCAGCGCCCGGGACGGAGTGCCTCACCAATCCAAGCGCAGGCCGATGTTCCCCTCCACGCTCCTGCGTTCGCGATTGCGGTCTTCCAGGTCACGCGTGTAATCAGCCACCGCGTACGCGCTCACGTTGCGGTTGAAGCGCCCCACCAGGCCCACGCCGACTTCCCACGCGCTGGTCTCCTGCCCCGCTACGATGCGGTTGCTGCCGAAGTCCACGCGGTTGTCGCCGTCCAGCGTCTTCCAGTAATTGAGCTTGAAATACGGCTGCCAGCCGTTGTCCGCCAGTCCGAAATCACCGGCCAGGCGCAGTCCGATGCGGCCGGTCCAGGCGTTGTCGGCGTCGAAGCGGATTGCTGCCACCGCATCGGCCGCATCGTCCAGTGACTGCCGCTGCCAGATGACCTGAAGCTGCGGTTCCAGCCACCACGACGACTGCCCAAGGCGCAGCAGCGGCTTGCCCGCCTCAAGCGAGGCACTGGTGCCATCGCCGCGGACGTCGATGCCCAGCCCACGGGTGGACCACGCCTGTCCGCGGTAACGGCTCTGCATCACCACCGCATCCAGGTAGCCGCCGGCGGTGCCGACGCCGGTCCAGCTCAGGCCCACGTGCTTGTCATCCAGCCGGGTCTGGCCCACGTGCACGTTCTCCCAGCCCAGCGCCAGGCCGGTGATGCGTCCGGTGGCGCGGGTGCGGCCGACGAACACGCCCCACTGGCTGCGGAGGGTGCCGCCGTCGCTGGCATGCAGGTCGAGGCCGGCCTGCAGTCCCTGCAGGTCGCCGTCGAAGCCGGTCAGCGCATCGCCATTCCAGTGCTGCTCCTCGCTGCTGCCGATCAGACGGCCCCAGGCGGCGCGGGCCACGCCCTCGCCCGCCAGCAGGCGCTGTTCGCCCTGGCGCTCGTGGAAGGTACCCAGCGAGGCCTGCGACACCGTGCGCAGCAGCGACGGAACCACCGTATACGCCGGTGTTTCCAGCCGGTAGATCGGGGTCACTGCGGCCTGCGACGGGCGTGCGCCGGGCGTGGGCGGGGTGGCCAGCGGGCCGGGCACCACGGCGACCTCATCGGGTACCGGCGGCGGCGGGGTGATGATCGGCGGGTCTGCCGGTTCCGGCTCCGCTGGTGGCGCCGGCGGTGCCGGCTCGGGCGCCACCGGGTCCCGATCCGGCGCACCCGGATCGACCGGCACATCCGGCGGCGGCGGCGGCGCCGGCGGCAACACCGGCGGCGGCGTGCCAAGGTCTTCCGGCGGGGCCGGCTCGGGCAACGATGGCGTGGTCGGCGCAGGCGCCGGCGCAGGATCCGCGCTGGCCACGAGGGTCGAGCGCAGGTACCAGTTTTCAGCGGTGCCGCCGCTGACCCCGCCCTTGAACAGGAAGTACTCGTAGGCACCGGCAGCCAGCGGCGAGAACAGCGCGAACGCATCCGCACTGGTGGTGGCGCCGTTGCCCGCCTGCACCAGCAGGATGCCATCGGCGATCGTCTCCCCGCCGCCGCCGCCGGCGTTGATCACGCCGATGCCGGTGGTGCCGGTACCGGCGCCACCGGAGATCACCAGGCGGTCACTGGCCGAGCTGTCATCGCCGAGCACGGTGTTGAGGTACAGGCCACCGCCGTTGCCGGCGTAGTTGCCGTTGATGGTGAACACATCGCCGGCCGCATCATTGCTGCTCATGTCGATCCGCCCGGCATTGAGCACGCTGGCCAGCGACCCGGCAGTGAAGGCGGACACCCCGTTCGCCCCGCTGGCAAACAAGGCACTGGTGGCATGGATATGCAGCGTCCCGGTGGCGGTACCCGCATCGCCCAGCACCAACGTGCCATCGAAGGTCATCTGGCTGTCGTTGGCCAGCGTGATGCGTTCCCAGCCGGTGTAGCGCGCTACGGCGGTGGTCTTGACGTTGTCCATCGCCAGCGCGTCGGTGCCGCTGCCGCCATCCAGCCGCGGCACCGCGCCCAGGTGCGCTTCGTTGAGGTCGGACAGCCGCGCGGTGTCATCGCCCTCGCCCATGTCGATGAGATCGTGCACTACCCCGCCGCCGCTCCAGTCCAGGGTGTCGTTGCCCACGCTCATGCGGATTTCGCCGCGCACCGTGCCCCCGGTAAGGGTCACGCTGTCATCGCCGCCACTGACACTGATGTTGCCGCCGATGTAGCCATCGGACAGGATGATCGTGTCGCGGCCGAAGCCGGTCACCAGGTTGCCATCGATGGTGCCGCCGGACATGTCGAACACGTTGTTGTCCAGCTTCATGTTCACCCGGCCGATGCGCCCGCCGGTCATTTCCGCGTAGTCGCCATCTTCGAACGCACCGACGATGCGGCCGCCGGTCATGCGGAAGTAATCGAAATTGTCCCCCTGCAGCAGCGCCCCGATACTGCCATCGGTCATCAGGAAGCTGTCGATGCCGTTGCCCTGCTGCACGGTGCCGGTGATGCTGCCACCGCTGACCTGCAGGCTGTCGGCACCGTCGCCCTGGTCCAGCGAGGCGAGGCTGCCCGCACTGACCATCGCCACATCGTCACCGCTGCCCTGGGTAGCCGCGCCTGTCACGGTGCCGCCCTGCACCTCCAGCCGGTCGTTGCCGGCGCCCTGCGCCAGCGTGCCGCCGATGCTGCCGCCGCTACGCAGGAGGGCGGTGTCGTTGCCGCCGCCCTGCGCGACGTTGCCGATGATGGTCCCGGAGAGGTCGACCAGGTCGTCACCATCGCCCATCACCACGGCATCGGCGCTGCCCACGTCGACCACGGCACCGGTCTGCAGCCGTACCGAGCCGCTTGCGGTGGCGGCCCTGCCGGTGCCCAGCGTGCTGGTCCACGGCGTGGGCGGGGTCGCGTCGCAGACCGTGCTGGCGCCGGTGGTGATGCAGTCGGCACTGACGTTCAGGGTGGCCACCAGCAGCGCGGTGCCTGCGATGGCACGCGCGTGGAGGAGATCTGAGATGCTGAATGCAAGCCGGGAAGGTACGGGACGGTGCACGCGACGTTCTCCATCATCATGATCGGAAGAAACGAAATGCCACTGAACGTGCCGACCTTGACGCCCTTCCCGTGCCCGCCTGGATGCGGCGGTTTTCCGGAATGTCCCCTGCGTCAGGTGCCGTCAAAGCGCCCTGCAGCTGCAGTCTGCCATCGGGTTCTACGTATTTTCCACATTTTAAATGTGATGCAATTCACCCAACGGATGTGAACAAGCGTTGGGCTCACGCACTGCGCACATGACTTAACAGGTTCAGATCTTCAGGTAAATGCGGCGTGCGTCCAGCCACCATGCCACCGCCCACCATGCAGCGACGAAGGACACTGCAATCAGCAGCGAGGCCGTGGCCAGCTGCGTCGGCATTACCCCAGCGGCAGCGTTCCAGGCCGCCTGCCAGAGCCCACTGGCGCCCAGCAGCACAGACATCACCGATGCGCCGAGGTAGACGGTGATGGCATTCACGCCGAAGCGCCGGCCCAGCGCAGGCCAGCGGCGTTGGTCGATCAGCCGATGCGCAGCAAGCAGGGCCATGATCGCCAGGCCCCCCGTCCAGAGCACATAGGGCGGCGTCCACAGATTCTTGTTGAGTGGCAGCCACATCGCTGCTGCCAAGCCGACCGCCAGCAGCAGCGCGCCGCTGGCGGCCAGCCGCAGCGCCCGGCCGGCACGCAGCTGCTGCCCCGTCAGCAGCCCCAGCAGCGTGGTCGCCAGCGCACCCAGCGTGCTCATCAGTCCTTCCGGATCGTGACCCAGTCCGGTCGCCGCGTCGTACTGGTAGATCCACGGGGCAAACAGCGCGGTGTCCAGCCGGCTCACCGGGTTGAGCAGTGGCGCCAGCGTATCGGCGCCCAGCAGCAGACCGGAATAGCCTGCAAGCAGCAGCACCAGGGCCGCCCACTGCAGCGGCTGGCGCATGTACACCGCCAGCAGCCCCACCAGCGCCGAGCACACCGCGATGCGCTGCAGAACGCCCCACAGGCGGTAGTGCGGCAGCTCCAGCAGCCACCACGCGAGCGCGTGCAGCAGCAGGCCGGCCAGCAGGATCCGCAGCGCGCGGGTCAGCACGCCGCGCGCCAACGCAGGCCGTGCCGCCGCATCCGCTGCACGCGGCACCACGCTGAACGCCATCGACACACCGACCAGGAACAGGAAGAACGGGAACACCAGGTCAGTCGGCGTGCAGCCATGCCATGCCGCATGCAGCAGCGGCGCATGCACATGACCCCAGTCGCCCGGGTTGTTCACCAGCAGCATCGCCGCCACGGTGAGCCCGCGCAGCGCATCGATCGACGCCAGGCGTGCGCCGGCCGTCGTGCTCATGCCGCTTCGTACTGTCCGGCAATCCAGGTGCCACGCACCTGCAGGGCATCGTCCAGCAGCACCAGATCGGCCTGAAAGCCATCGGCGATATGACCCAGTCGGTCATCCACGTTGAGGAAGCGCGCAGGGTACGTCGAGGCCATGCGTGCGGCTTCGGCCAGTGGTTGGCCGAGCAGCTGGACGGTGTTGCGCACCGCCGTGGCCATGTCCAGCGCGGAACCGGCCAGTGAACCGGCGGCATTGCGTACCACTCCGTCGACGGCGGTGATGATCTCCCCGTACAGCTCGTAGCTGGGGTCATCCGCACCGACCGGCGGCATCGCATCGGTCACCAGCAGCAGGCGGCCGCGCGGCTTGGCGGCAAGCGCCACGCGCAGGCTGCCCGGATGCACGTGCACGCCATCGACGATGATACCGACCCAGCTGTCGCGGTCTTCCAGCGCGGCGCCCACCGCACCCGGTTCGCGGCCCTGCAGCGGTGACATCGCGTTGTACAGGTGGGTGAAGCCGCGGATACCGGCATCCAGCCCGGCACGCACTTCCTCATAGGTCGCTGCGGTATGCCCGGCCGCCACGATGACGCCACGCTCCACCAGCGCGCGGATGGTCTCCAGCGGCACCCGTTCCGGCGCCAGCGTCAGCAGGGTCACGCCATTGTCCAGTGACGCCGCCAGTGCGATTTCATCGGCATCCGGCACGCGGAACTTGCTGGCGTCGTGCGTGCCTTTGCGCGCTGGCGCGATGTACGGGCCTTCCAGGTGGATGCCGATCACCCCGGGCACCGATTGCGCGATGGCATCGTGGGTGGCGGTGATCGCCGCGCGCATCACCTGCAGGTCATCGCTGATCAGCGTCGGCAGCAGCGCGGTGGTACCGAAGCGGCGATGTGCCGCGGCGATGGTGCGCAGGGTCGCCACGTCCGGCGTGTTGTTGAACAGCGCGCCGCCGCCACCGTTGACCTGCACGTCGATGAAGCCCGGCAGCAGCCAGCCGCCACGCAGGTCCACCTGTTCGTCGGCTTGGCCCAGTTGCGGTGCCGCGTCGGGCAGCACCGCACTGATGCGGCCACCTTCGATCACCACCGCGAGGTCATCGCGGAAGTCCTCGCCCACCAGCATCCGGGCATTGCGCAGCACTTGCTTCATCAGACGGTCTCCGTGACCTTGTTCAGGTGCGGCGGCAGGTCGGGGTTGTGCCCGCGACGCAGCGCCAGCGCGTTGATCGCGCGGTAGAAGCTCTGCACCGTCAGCAGCGGTGCGCACAGGGGATGCGGCGCGGCGGCCAACGGCAGGTCACCGCCGGCGCCCGCCAGCCAGACCTGCGCGCCGCGCGCGGCGAACTCATCGGCCACCGCGCGCGTGCCGGCGCCTGTTTCATCGGGCTGGGCGAAGGCCAGCACCGGGAAGCCCGGTCCGACCAGCGCCATCGGCCCGTGCTTGACCTCGGCCGAGCTGTACGCCTCGGCGTGCAGGCCGCAGGTTTCCTTGAACTTCAGCGCTGCTTCCTGGGCCGCGCCAAGGCCAAGGCCACGACCCAGCACGAACAGGTTACTGGCTTCTACCAGGCCTTCGGTCACCGTACTCCAGTCCGCCTGCCAGGCCTCGCGCAATGCCGCCGGCAGCGCGTCCAGCGCCGCACGCAGCGCGCTGTCCTGCTTCCAGTAAGCAGCCAGTTGCAGCAACGCGGCCAGCGAAGCGAGATAGCTCTTGGTCGCCGCTACGCTGCGTTCGGCCCCGGCGTGCAGCGGGATCACCGTATCGGCCAGCTGCGCCAACGGCGAATCTTCCACGTTCACCAGCGCCACCACGCGCGCGCCGGCAGCTTTGGCCGCTTCGGCGTTGCGCAGCAGGTCCGGGCTCTTGCCGGACTGGGAAATCACGATGAACAACGCTCCGCGCAGCTGCAGCGGCGCGGCGTATACCGATCCCACCGATGGCGAGGCCGACGCTACCACCAGCCCCAGCTGGGTCTCCAGCAGGTACTTGGCATAGGTCGCCGCATGGTCCGAACTGCCGCGCGCGCAGGTCACCACGAATGGCGGCGGCACCGCGCGCAGGCTGGCAGCCAGCGTTTCCATCACGCCGTGGTTGCGCGCGAACTGGGCCGCGATGACATCGGCCGCCTCGGCGGCTTCGCGGAACATCAACGTGTCGGCAGGGGCTGGCAAGGTCATGGAGGTACTCAAGGAGGATCGGAAGGAAGGGCGCGCGCGGCGGCCGGTCGCATCGGTGCGGTAGAACCACGCACCACCAGCTGTGGCACGAAGCCCTGGTTGTGCAGCGGCGACGGCGCATCGTCATACGCATCGCTGCGCAGCTGTGCGATGAGCAGGCGCGCGGCATGCCGGGCGATGTCTTCGGTAGCCTGCTTGGCGGTGGTCAACGGCGGCCAGGACTGGCGTGAGAACGGACTGTCCTCGAAGCCGGCGATGGACAGGTCGTAGGGCACGTTCATGCCGGCCGACTTGGCGGCGGCCAGCACGCCGGCGGCGATTTCATCGTTGGAACCGAAGATGGCGGTCGGCGGCTCGCGCAGCGCCAACAGGCGCCGTGCGCCGCGGAAACCATCGTCGAAGGTGTAATCGCCCTGCACCACCAGGTGCTTGTCCACGGTCATGCCGTAGTCCTTCAGCGCCGCTTCGTAGCCGGCATGGCGCTCCACCGATGAGCGGTGTGAACTGCCGCCCCACAGGAAGCCGATGCGCTGGTGCCCAAGCTGGATCAGGTGCTCGGTGACCTCGTAGGCGGCCTCGCGGTCGTCGACGAACACACAGGCCCCGTCGGCGGGATCTTCGGTAGCGGCGATGATGCGCACCAGCTTGATGCCGCGCGCGGTCAATGCCTGCACCAGGTCGCGGCGCTCGGACATCGGTGCGGTCAGCACCAGCCCGGCCAACCTCGAGCGCTGCACCCAGTCGGCCAGCTCTTCGGCCAGCAGTGGCGAGCTGGAATCGCAGGGGTGGATCTGCAGCCCGAAGCCGGTCTCGCGGCAGGCCGCCAGCACGCCGTTCTGCACGCCGATGATGTGGTACGGGTTGGGATTGTCATACACCAGCCCGACCACGAAGGTGGTACCGCTGCGCAGGTTGCGCGCCGAGGGATCCGGCTCGTAATCCAGCTCGGCCACCGCACGCAGCACCCGCGCACGGGTGGCCTGCATCACCGATGGCTCGTTGTTGATGACGCGCGACACGGTCTTCAGCGAGACCTTGGCCTTCTCGGCGACGTCCTTGATGGTGGCTCTGCGCATTGCCGTTCCCCGCGGTTGATCCGTGGCGTCCATGATCGCCGATCAGGCGGCGTCGCGTGGCAGGCCCGCGCGGTGCCCGATGGTCGAATAGAACAGGATGTACAGGTAGCACGGGACCATCAGCAGCAGGAACACCAACTGGAAGTCGACATGCTGCTTGAGCACGGCAAAGGCCTGCGGAATGATCGCACCGCCGGCGATGCCCATCACCAGCAGCGCCGAGCCGGTCTCGGTGAAGCGTCCCAGGCCGCGGATCGCGAGCGGGAAGATCGCCGGCCACATCATTGCGTTGGCGAAGCCGAGCAGTGCCACGAAGGCGACCGACACATAACCATGGGTGAAGTAGGCCCCCAGGCAGAACAGCACGCCAAGCGAGGCGGAAAGGCTCAGGTAGCGCGACTGGGAAACAAAACGGGGGATCAGCAGCAGGCCCACCACGTAGCCCACCAGCATCGCCCCCAAGGTAAGCGAGGTGAACATCTTGGTCTGGTCCAGCGGCAGGTCGAATCCATGGCCGTACGTGCCGATGGCATCACCGGCCATGACTTCCACGCCCACATAGACGAACAGGCACAGCACGCCCAGCCACAGGTGCGGGAACTGGAAAATGCTGCTGCGCTCGATCCCGCCCTTTCCGGCCGGTGCGGCATTGGCCTCGGAAGACTTCAGTTCGGGCAGCGGCGAGAACAGCACCGCTACCGACAGCACCACCAGCAACCCGGCCATGCCCAGATAAGGCGCATGGATCTTGGCGGCGAAGTCGTTGAGCAATGCCGCGCGGGTTGCCACGTCGGCCTGCTCCACCGCAGTGGAGAGATCGCCCACGCCATGCAGCACCAGCGTACCGATCAGCACCGGTGCGAGCATGCCGGCGATCTTGTTGCAGATGCCCATCAGCGCAATGCGCCGCGCTGCGGTTTCAATCGGCCCCAGGATGCTGATGTAGGGATTGATCGCGGTCTGCAGCAGTGCCAGGCCACTGCCGATGATGAATAGACCGCCCAGCGCGCCCGGATACCAACGTTGGGTGGCGAACTCACCGAAGGTGGCTGCACCGGCGGCCATCACCAGCAGGCTCAGGCTCAGGCCCTTTTTCATGCCGGTACGGCGCAGTATCCATGAGGACGGCAGCGCGAGGAAAAAGTAGGACAGGTAGAACACCATCAGGACCAGGAAGGCACCCACCTCGTCGAGCTCGAAGGCCAGTTTTACGAACGTGATCAGCGGTCCGTTGAGCCAGGTGAAGAAGCCGATCAGGAAGAACAAGACGCCGACGATGGCGATGGACGTGGTGACGCTGGTACGCGCACCTGCAGCGTGGACGGCGGACATCGGCAAGGCTCCTGCTGCGACTCCGCGCGGGGCGTCGTCGACGAATGGCTGGGAACAACGTTGTCACATTCTTTCGACGGGCATGGGGACTTTGTCAACTCACAAAATCATCATCCGCTTTTTTTGCTGCATCGCCACATAGACATCAGCGTCGTGTGCTGAATACGTCCAATGCTTGGGGCGCCTGCGTCGCGGGCTTTCCCCCTGCTCTATCCAACGAGACATGTAATCGTTTTCTCCTGAAATCATTCCCCGCAATGCAGCAACGAAAAATTCACGAAGCCGTTGACATCGTTGTCAACACAGCTTCATATTCCGCTCAACGGCGGGTCAATCATGGCCCGCACTCCGCAGGAGCCCGCGTGACCGCTGCCAGCCATCCCGCACCCACCCGTGTCCTCTCCACTGCTGCGCCGGGCTTCCTGGCCGCGGACGTCGGTGGCACCCATGTCCGGGTGGCCCGCGTAGAGGCAAGCGGCGACGCCGCCCATCCGGTGCGCGTGCTGGACTACCGCAAGTACCGCAATGCCGACCACCCCGGCCTGGGTGCGATTCTTTCCGACTTCCTCGGCGACGGCATGCGGCCGGCGCATTGCGTGGTGGCCACGGCCGGCTACGCCCGCGAAGACGGCACGGTGATCACCGCGAACGTGCCCTGGCCGCTGTCGGCGCGCCAGCTGGAAACCGAGGTCGGCGTGCAGCACGTGCACATCGTCAACGATTTCGAAGCCGTGGCCCATGCGGCGGCCCAGGTCGATGCAAGTGGCGTGCTGCAGTTGTGCGGGCCGGACAGCGCGCCGATCGGCCCCACCCTGGTGGTGGGACCGGGCACCGGACTGGGTGCGGCACTTTGGATTCCGACCGCGCATGGTCCGGTGGTGCTGGCGACCGAGGCCGGCCAGGCCAGCCTTGCCGCCAGCGATGAACTGGAGATGGCGATCCTGCGCCACATGCTGCGCGCGCGCTCCCACGTGTCGGTGGAACATGCGCTGTCAGGCCCCGGCCTGATCAACCTGTATACCGCGCTGTGCGCGCTGGAAGACCAGCCCGCCGTGCTGGGCACCCCCGATGCGGTGACCGCTGCCGCCATCGCGGGCACCGACGCAGTGGCACGCAGGGCGCTGGACGTGTTCTGCGGCCTGCTCGGCAGCACCGTCGGCGACATGGCCCTGCTGTACGGCGCCCATGGTGGCGTCTACCTGGCCGGCGGCATCCTGCCGAAGATCCGCGATTACCTGCGCGCCAGCACCTTCGTGGCGCGCTATCTCAACAAGGGACCGATGAGCGAAGCGCTGCAGCGGATCCCGGTGAAGGTGGTCGAACATGGCCAGTTGGGTGTCATCGGCGCGGCCAGCTGGTATCTCGGCCAGCAGTCCCGCTGAGCCTGCCGCGCGCTGGAGCGCGCGGTGGCCTGAAACGAACGACGCGGTACCCGGAACACGCAGCACGCTGTACCCGGAACACCCGACCCGCCGGCCGCGGCGAGGTCGTACGACAGCAACAACCACGCGCCGACGCGGCGAAACTTCGTGTGATGAGGAGAGACATCATGAACACCCGCAAGTCCGTACTTTCGGCCGCCATCGTCGGCTGCCTGGCCTTCAGTGCCCACGCCCAGCAGACCCAGACCCCGCAGGACCTGGACACGATCACCGTGGTCGGCATCCGCGCCAGCCTGGAAAAATCGCTGGATACCAAGCGCAACAACGTCGGTGTGTCCGAAGCGATCACCGCCGAGGACATCGGCAAGTTCCCCAGCACGAACGTCGCTGAAGCGCTGTCGCAGATTCCCGGCGTCACCCTGGACCGCCGCTTCGGCCAGGGCGAGCGGGTCAGCATCGACGGCACCGATCCCAGCCTCAACCTGTCCTTCCTGGATGGCCACCCGGTCGCGCAGGCGATCTGGCTGTATGGCGAACAGCCAAACCGTGGCTTCGACTACACCCTGCTGTCGCCGCAGATTCTCGGCCGTGCGGAGATCATCAAGTCCTCCGAGGCACGCCTGACCGAAGGCAGCCTCGGCGGCACCGTGCTGATGCACACCCGCCAACCGCTGGACCTGAAGAAGAACGAAGTGGCCGCCTCTGTAGGCTACAGCTACAGCCAGCAGGCCAGCGAAGGCAAGCCGAACGCTTCGGCGCTGTACAGCTGGAAGAACGACGACGAAACGTTCGGCATCGCCGTTTCCGCGCAGCATTACGAGGAGGCGATCGACCGCCAGGGCATTGAAGTGTTCGGCTACGCCAAGGCCAGCAGCTTCACCAACGCGACGGGCGTGGCCGGCGATGTCGACGTGCCGAACTCGATCAATGCGGCCTGGTTCCAGCAGGAGCGCAAGCGCGACAGCGCCGTGGTCAACCTGCAGTTCAAGCCGAACGAAGACCTCGAGTTCAACCTCAGCGGCCTGTACATCAAGGAGAACTTCGACAACTACAACCAGTCGATGTATTCCTTCCTGACCTGGAACGACGGCACCCGCAACGCCATCGACCAGCTCGGCGGCGTGCGCAACGGCGTGGCCACCAGCGGCCACTCCAACGCCAATGCCGATGCCACCAGCGGCACCGTCATCTATGACAACAACGTGCGCGAATCCGAAGTCACCACCAAGGGCCTGGACCTGCGTGGCGCCTGGAAGGGCGAAGGCTGGGGCGTCAACGGCCAGGTCGGCCAGAGCAAGTCGGAAAACAAGAACCTTGCGCAGTACTTCATCGAACCGGTCTACAACGGTGCCTACAGCTGGAGCGTCGACGATGGCCTGACCTTCGACGACCCGGCCGGCGCGCGTGACCCGGCCAACTGGGGCGCTCCGGGCGGCTGGCTCGGCAACAACGGCATCTTCGCCACCGACAGCAAGGACACCTACGCGCAGCTGGACTTCAACGTGCAGTTCGACAGCGTGTTCAACCAGCTGCAGTTCGGCGTGCGCCACGGCAAGCACGAAGAAAACTTCGAGCTCAACGTCTACGGCGGCGTGCGCACCGGCACCCTGGCCGACGTGGGCACCATCGGCCTGACCGACGGCATCCAGGGCTTCGGTGACGACCAGTCCCGCCACATCCAGGTGGGCCGTGACAACGTCCTGGCCTGGGTCAAGGGCAGCCCGCTGGACTTCGCCAACCCGGATCCGTCCAGCTACCTCAACAACAGCTGGGCGCTGGAGCAGACCAACAACGCCGCCTATGCGCAGTTGAACTTCTCCAACGGCCCGCTGCGCGGCAACGTCGGCGTGCGCTACGTCGACTCCAAGACCGACGGCAGCGGCTTCGTCTACGGCGGCACCCCGACCCTGACCGACCTGGACAGCAAGTGGCAGACCCGGAGCAAGAAGGAAGACTTCGTGCTGCCCTCGGTGAGCCTGGCCTGGGACACCGACAGCGACTGGGTATTCCGCTTCTCCGGTGCGAAGGTGATCGCCTGGGCACCGTACAACCAGATGGTCAACAACACCTTCCTCAACGATACCCAGCTGACCGGTTCGGGCGGCAACGCCGACCTGTCGCCGTATGAGTCGTGGAACTTCAACGCGTCGGCCGAGTACTACTTCGCGCCGCAGGCGGTCGTGGCGTGGTCGATCTTCTACAAGAAGATCGAGAACTACATCGACACCTCGGCCACCATCGAGCGCCAGTACAACTCGATCCGCGATACCTCGCCGCTGACCTGGGACAGCATCGTGGGCACCAACGGCTGCACCGCCGATGGTTACTGCGATTACAGCATCCAGCGTCCGCGCAATGCGGGCAGTGGCCACGTCAAGGGCTTCAACCTGAGCTTCCAGCAGCCCTTCGGCGAGAGCGGCTTCGGCCTGACCGGCAACTACACCTACGCCAACGGCGAGAACAACACCGGTGATCCGCTGCCCTACCAGTCGCGCAATGCCGTGGCCTTCAGCCCATACTACGAAAAGGGCCCGCTGAATGCCCGCCTGACCTACAACTGGCGTGACAGCTACCTGGCAGGCGGCTACGTGGCCGGCGCAGCGCCGGCAAGCGTGGACGACTACGCCGAACTGGGCGCCAGCATCGGCTACACCTTCAACGAGAACTGGTCGCTCAACATCGACGCGCAGAACCTGCTGGACGAGACCTACTTCCAGTACCTGGGCGACAAGGAGCACCTGGCCGGCAAGTACAAGAGTGGCCGCCGCTACATGGCCACGGTGCACTTCAAGTTCTAAGCTGCAGCTGGCAATGTCCCATCGCAACGGGCCCGGTCATCCGGGCCCGTTGCATGATGGGGACGGTAAAACGGGAGGCACCGGCCAAACGCCGGCGCCCCGCCACCACAGGAGTCACCTGATGCGCTTCACCTCCCTGGCCCCGCTGCTGCTGTGCCTGGCCATCGCGCCGCTGGCGCGCGCCGCCGATGCACCGGCCATCGACAACGCCCCCGGCCCGTTGCTGCGCGACGGCAGCCTGCCGCTCATTCCCGCACCGGCCCACCTGGAACGCCTCGATGGCGCGCCCTTCAAGGTGGAAGCCAGCACCCCGGTGTGGGCGCGCGGCGACGCGGCCACGCGCGTGGCACGCCAGTTCAGCACGCTGTTGCGCGACAGCGGCGGCCCCACCCTGCCGGTCAAGAACGGGAACGGCAAGAACGGCGTCAACTTCGTGCTCGACACCGCGCTGAAGAGCGGCGCCGAAGGCTACCAGCTGCGCTCCAACGGCGATGGCGTGACCGTTGCCGCGGCTACCGAAGCCGGCCTGTTCTACGGGGCGGCGACGTTGTCGCAACTGTTCACCAGCAACACCGACGGTGCCCTGCCGGCACTGCGCATCGACGATGCCCCGCGCTTCAGCTGGCGCGGCCTGATGTTGGACTCGGCCCGGCACTTCCAGAGCCTGGACGAGATCAAGCAGGTGCTCGATGCGATGGCCGCGCACAAGCTCAATACCTTCCACTGGCATCTCACCGATGACCAGGGTTGGCGCATGGAAATCAAGCGCTACCCGAAGCTGACCGAGGTCGGCAGCTGCCGCATCCCGGCCGGTGACGGTGGCCGCGATCCGGCCACCGGTGCACCGCGTCCCTACTGCGGCTTCTATACCCAGCAGCAGATCCGCGAGGTCATCGCCTACGCCGCCGCCCTGCATATCCAGGTGATCCCGGAGATCGACGTGCCGGGCCACGCCACCGCTGCCATTGCCGCCTACCCGGAGCTGGGCGTACTGGATACGCCGCTGCAACCGCTGAGCGAATGGGGCGTGTTCCCCAACCTGTTCAACACCGAGGAAAGCACGTTCACCTTCCTTGAAAACGTGTTGGAGGAAGTCATCGCGCTGTTCCCTTCGACTTACGTGCACGTGGGCGGCGATGAAGCGGTAAAGGACCAGTGGATCGCCTCGGCGCGTGTGCAGCAGCGCATGCGCGAACTGGGCGCCAGCGATGAAATGCAGATGCAGAGCCACCTGATCAAGCGGCTGGAAACCTTCCTGGAACAGCACGACCGGCGCCTGATCGGCTGGGATGAAATCCTCGAAGGCGGCCTGCCGCCGCAGGCCACGGTGATGTCCTGGCGCGGTACCGAGGGCGGCCTGAAGGCGGCCAGCGAAGGCCACGACGTGGTGATGTCGCCGGTCACCGACATGTACATGGACTATCTGCAGACCTCATCGCCGAACGAGCCGCCGGGCCGTCCGCTGCTCACCACACTGGCCCGCACCTACGCCTTCGAACCGGTTCCGGCGACGCTGGCAGCGGACAAGCAGCACCACATCCTCGGCCTGCAGGCCAACATGTTCACCGAACACACGCGCAGCTACGCGCGCCTGCAGCACAACCTGTTCCCGCGCCTGGCCGCGGTGGCCGAGACCGGCTGGAGTCCGGTGCAGCAGCGTGATTTCCGCGACTTCCTGGCCCGCCTGCCGACGCAGCTGCAGCGCTACCGCGCGTGGGGCCTGGCCTATGCACAGACGCCGTTCGAGGTGGCCGTCGAGCATCAGGATGACCGGCGCGCCGGCAACGTGCAGATCAGCCTGGCCAACCCGCTGGGCTACGAAGTGCGCTATCGCACCGATGGCCAGCCGGTGACCGCGGCTTCGCCGTTGTACGAAGCGCCACTGCAGGCCCAGCTGCCGGTGACCGTGCACGCTGCCGCGTTCTTCAACGGCCAGCCGCTGGCTGCCGCTCCCAGCGTGGCCGCGTTCACCGCACAGTCGCTGCTGACCCGCCGCGACGACGAACTGCTGACCTGCCCCGGCCCGGGGCAGCTGCTGCTGCGACTGGAAGATGACGGCCCGGCTGACGGTGCCCGCGCGGTGTTCAACGTCAACATCTTCAATCCGTGCTGGCGCTGGGCCGATGCCGATCTCACCGGCATCCGCACGCTGAAGGTCCGTGCTGGCCGCATTCCTTACTACTTCCAGCTGGCCCACGACGAACCGCAGCGCAAGTTCGAAGCGGCCAGGCGGCCACACGGTGAAATGAAGGTCCGCCGTGGCGACTGCACCGGCCCGGCATTGGCCGAAGTACCGTTGCCCGCCAGCACCGGTGCCGATGGATTCGTCACCCTGGAGGCGGCATTGCCCAAGCAGGTGACCGGCAAGGGCGACCTGTGCATCAGCTTCACCGGTGACACCCGTCCGGCGATGTGGGTGCTGGACGAAGTGACCCTGGCCCGGTAGCGCCGCGGACCCGGTAGCGCCGCGCCATGCTCGGCGAGCGCAGCGGCGCTTCAGGCAGCCCGCCGAGCATGGCTCGGCGCTACCACCCGTCCGGCATCAGCCGCGCAGGCGCAACAACAGGTCGCGCCACGGCGTCAGCGCCGTGGCGAGGCCAGCCACCACCCCGACGGTATTGGCCAGCGCATCGCCCGGATCGGCCATGCGGGTTTCGGTCAGCGCGCCCTGCGCGATCTCGATGCCGACCCCCATCAGCACCAGGCCCACGGCCACCCACAGCAGCGCGCGCCCGCGCTGGAACACCTGCACGGCACTGCCCCCCAGCAGGAAGTACGCGAGGAAATGCTCTACCTTGTCACTGCCCTGCGGCAGCGCCAGCGGCGGCGGTGGGATCAGGCAGACCACGATCACCGTCGCCACCGCAGCCAGCCACACGCACAGCCAGAACCGCCGATGGCGCAGTGGCTTGAGCCACATGCCGCTCACAGCCGCCAGCTCAGGTCACCGAGTTCGAAAGACGGTTCGAAATCCACATCGCGCTGCAGGCCGATCACCTGGAAGCGCTCGCCCATGCCGCTGGGCAGGGTGAGCTTTTTCACCTCCTCACGCAGCTGTACACGGCCCACGTCGTCGGTGCGCTCATCGGCCAGTGCGAGCACCTGGTCCAGCCCGTTACCGAGCAGGAAACTGGCCTGGCTGCAGTAACCGGCCAGGTCGAAGCCGGCATGCAGGCCCGCTTCGGCCATGGCGGTGAAATCCACCGAGGCGGTGATGTCCTGCAGGCCCGGCCACAGGTACACCTCGTTGTGCACGTGGTGGCGGTAGAACGCACGCACGGTACCGTCATCGCGCTCCGGCAGGTAGTACTCGCCGCGGCTGTAACCGTAGTCCACGAACAGCATCGCGCCGCGCTTCAGTCCGCCGGCCACCGCCTGCAACCAATAGGGAAGCTGCGGCAGCAGTTCGGACCGGTAGCCATCGGCGAACGGCTTGTCCAGGTAACGCTCCAGGTGCCGTACCGCGCCGTTGAGCAGCATGTCCGCCGGTGCCGTGGCGCGCACGAACTGGTCGTTGGCGTCCAGCGCCACGGTTTCCTCGTACACCTCACCGGCGTTGATCACGAAGCGCGGCGTAGGCAGTGCATCAATCACCTCGTTGGCGAACACCACGCCTTCCCAGTCGTCGTCGAACGGCCGGTCCAGCCATTCCACGCGCCCGCCGATCTCCGCCGGCAGGTTCTGCTGCAACCGCTCGCGCTGGCGCTGGCGCAGGTCCGCGCTGGGCTCGAGGATCGCATAGCGCGCCGGCAGCGCCTGCAGTTCCGCCAGCCGCAGCAGCAGCGCTTCGGCGAAGGCACCGGTACCCCCTCCGAGTTCAAGCAGGCGGGCCTGCGGTCCCAGCTGGACGAACACCGGGGCCAACGCATTTGCGACCGTGGCAGCGAAAAGTCCGCCCATTTCAGGCGCAGTGGTGAAGTCGCCGCTGGCGCCGAACTTGCTGGCGCCGGCGCTGTAATACCCCCAACCGGGTGTGTACAGGCACAGCTCCATGAAGCGCGAGAACGGGATCGCACCGCCCTGCGCGCGGATTTCATCGCGCAGGGCGGCCGCCAGCTGTTCGCTATGGGCCAGGGCATCGGTATCGGGCAGCGGAAGGGTGGACTGCATGGCGTCTTCAAATGCGGTGACAATGGTGCACAGGATAGCCGAGCCATGGAGTACCCGATGACCCCTCCCGCCCCCGTGGCCCTGATCACCGGCAGCGCGCGCCGCATCGGTGCGGCCATTGCCGGTCATCTGCACCAGGCCGGCTACAACATCGTGCTGCACGCCAACCGCTCCACCGACGAGCTGCAGCAGGCCGCTTTCGCGTTTGAGCTGGCGCGGCCGGGCAGCGTGCTGGCACTGCAGGCCGACCTGCGCGAGGCTGATGCCTTGGCCGACCTGATCGAACAGGCAGCGGCCCATTTCGGCAGGCTGGACGCACTGGTCAACAATGCCTCCAACTTCTTCGCCACACCGCTGGGGCAGATCACCGCCGAAGCCATCGATGACCTGTACGCGGTGAACGCCCGCGCGCCGCTGCTGCTGGGGCAGGCCGCCGCGCCCCACCTGCGGCGCAGCCACGGCAGCATCGTCAACCTCACCGACCTGCACGGCAGCCAGCCCATGCGCGACCATCCCGCCTACTGCATGGCCAAGGCAGCGCTGGAAATGGTCACCCGCTCACTGGCGCTGGAGCTGGCGCCCAAGGTCCGGGTGAACGCGGTGGCGCCCGGCGCCATCCTGTGGCCGGAAAGCAGCAAGGATGATTTCGCCCGCGAGGCGCTGCTGGCGCGCACCCCGCTGGCGCGCATCGGCACGGTGGAAGAGATCGCCGAGGCGGTACGCTGGCTGATCGCCGATGCCGGCTTCGTCACCGGCCATACGCTGCGGTTGGATGGCGGCCGCACGCTGTCCTGAGGCGTCGGCTTCGGTCGTGACGACCGCGGTGGGTGACGACCGTTGGTCGTCAAGGCCCTTGCCGCTGCGCTCGCCGAGCATGGCTCGGCGCTACCTGGTCTGCTGCGCTCGCCGGGCATGGCGCGGCGCTGCCGGGAGGGGGGACGCCGCAGCATCAGCCCTCTTCGTCGGGACCCAGTTCCACCACCTCGAAGGCGTCGCCGAACTGGCGATGGGCGCGCCACAGCGCCTCCAGGGTCAGCCCGCTGACCGGATCGACGAAGTCCGGTGCGATGTCGGCCAGCGGCTTGATCACGAACGCATGCTTCAATTCCGGACGGGGAATGCGCAGGTGACCGGGCCCTTCCACGATCAGATCGCCGTAGAACACCACGTCGATGTCCAGCGTCCGGTCGGAAAAGCGCGGCCCGCTGCGATCACGCCCGTGCCGGTCTTCCAGCGCATGCGCCCACGCGTCCAGCGTGTGCAGGTCCAGATCGGTTTCGATGGCCACCGCATTGTTGAGGAACGCCGGGCCGTCAAAGCCCACCGCCGCGGTGCGGTAGGCCGGAGACACGGTGATGGCGCCGAAACGTTCCGCCAGGGCGGCCACGGCGGCATGCAGGTGACGGCGGGGCTGGACATTGCTGCCCAGGCTGAGGAGCACGGTGGTCATGCGGATCATCGGGTGGCAGGGGGGAGGTAATGTCTTCATCACGGCATCACCCGTACCATTGGACCGCACTTGATGGGACGATGCCAATGACTTATTGCGTCGGAATCGACGTGGACGAGGGGCTGGTCTTTGCGGCCGACACCCGCACCAATGCGTCGGTGGACGATGTACGCGTCCATCGCAAGCTGCATGTCTTCGAATACCCCGGCGAGGCGGTGTTCGTGCTGATGGCCAGCGGCAACCTGGCCACCACCCAGCTGCTGGTTTCACGCCTGCAGCGAGACGTGGAAGAGCAGCGCACGCCGAACCTGCGCAGCCTGCGCCACCTGTTCGAGGTGGCCGAATATGTCGGCGCGCTGCTGGTCGACAGCCAGGTCAAATGCCGCGACGTGGAACACGGCCACGACGGGGTGAACACCCAGGCGACCTTGATCCTCGGGGGGCAGATCGCTGGTGAACGACCCGGGCTGTACATGATCTATCCCCTTGGCAATGCCATCTCCGCCTCGCCCGAGACGCCGTACCTGCAGATCGGTGAATCCAAGTACGGCAAGCCGATCCTGGACCGCATCATCCGGCCGCGCACGCGACTGGACGATGCGGCCCGCACCGCAGTGGTGTCGCTGGATTCCACCATCCGTTCGAACCTGTCGGTGGGCCTGCCGCTGGACCTGGCGCTGGTGCGCCGCGACGAACTGCGGATCGGCGGACAGCTGCGCCTGAGCGGCGATTCGCCGCTGTATGCCGATATCCACCGCAACTGGGCGCACCGGCTGGAGCAGGCAGTGGCGGCGCTGCCGCGCTTCCCGTGGGAACAGCAGGCGTGATGCCTGGGTAGCGCCGCGCCCTGCTCGGCGAGCGCGAAGCCGTGACGACCAGCGGTCGTCATCCACCTACAGCTGGGCATGACGGCCAGCGCCCGTCACCACCGGTGCGAGCGCAGCGCCTCG
Source organism: Stenotrophomonas sp. CFBP 13724 (assembly GCF_014841975.1). Classification (NCBI taxonomy): domain Bacteria; kingdom Pseudomonadati; phylum Pseudomonadota; class Gammaproteobacteria; order Lysobacterales; family Lysobacteraceae; genus Stenotrophomonas; species Stenotrophomonas sp. CFBP 13724. Next base: position 117,136 of record NZ_JACYUW010000001.1, on the reverse strand, counting down.
GCTACCGAACGGAACACCTGCTGCATTTCCAGCGGCTTGCGCAGCGCGTGCAGCGTAATCCCCGGTGGCGCGACAACCGGCGACACGCAGGCCTCATCGCGCAGCAGCAGTGCCGCACCGCGGTACCCGCGTGCCGAGAGCTCCGACAACAGTGCGCTGGCGGTCAGCAACTGGGCGCCGCCATCGAGGATGACCAGCGCTGGCATGGCATCGGGCCCCACCGCCCGCAACGCCGCTGCGCCGTCGGATGCCAGCTGCAGCACATACCCTTGGCTGGACAAGGCGTTGCCCAGCAGCGACAGGCGGGTTGCCTCGGCATCCACGACCAGGATGGACTGCCCCGTGCCCGCGGCCAGTGGTGCGCTGGGCGGCACCGGCAGCTCGGCCTGCTCGCTGACCGGCAGGTGCAGATCGAAACGCGTCCCCTTGCCCACGGCGCTGGTCACGACGATGCGCCCGCCGCAGCTTTCCACGATTCGTTTGCAGGACACCAGGCCCAGGCCGGTGCCGTCCGGCTTGGTGGTGAAGAAGGGGCTGAACAGCCGTTCCAGCGTAACGGCATCCATGCCGAGGCCTTCGTCGATCACCGAAATGACCAGCCACTGCCGCCCCTCGCGTGTGCCGTCCGGGCCCACCCGCAGGGTGAGCCTGCCGCCATCGGGCATCGCCTGGAGGGCATTGAGTGCGAGGTTGAGCAGCACCTGTTGCAGCTCGGTGTAATTTCCGTCCACCGCCGGCGCGCCCTCCGCCGCCTCCACCTGCAGCTCGACATCGCTGGGCAGGGTGCCGCGCAACAGCAACTGCACCGCCTCGAACAGATGGTGTACCGGTACCCGCTCGCTCGGCTTGCGCGAGCCGCGCACGAAGGACAGCATCGACTCCGCCATCTCATGCCCGCGCCGGCCGCATTCGGCGATGACCTCGGCCATGTGCAGCAGTTGCGGATCCTGCGTCCGGGCTTTCAGCAACTCCGGCACGATCAGCAAAGGCTGCAGGATATTGCGCAGGTCGTGGCTGAGTCCGGCCGCGAGCAGCGACAGGCTTTCCAGCCGCTGCGCGCGCATCAGCTCCCCTTCCACCCGCTGCCGTTCGCCCGTCGCACGCGCATCGCGCACGGCGCGGGCGACCGCCGAAGGCAGCCGCGCGGGCTGGTGCTTGAGGATGTAATCGCTTGCGCCGCGTTGCAGCGCGGCCACCGCCGCGTCTTCGCCAAGCGTGCTGGACAGGAACAGGAACGGCAGTTCCGGTTGCGCCAGGCGCACGATGTCCAAGGCCTGGAAGCCCGAAAAAGCGGCCATGTTCAGCTCGGCCAGCACCACGTCCGGCTGGAAGGACTGCAGCGCAGCCAGCAACTGGCTTTCTTCGTCCACCCGTTGGAAAGTGGCGCGCATGCCCGCAGCAAGGATCTGCGCGATGACGCGCTCGGCATCGTCGGGCATGTCCTCGACCAACAGGATACGCAGATCGCCCACCTCAGTTTTCACTGGCATGGTCTCACCCTGGCTGCCCATATCGCCGATCCCCCAGCAAACTTCAGAACGCCGCCCCCCGCGCCGCGCGACCACCCAGGCCGCGAAGGGCGCGTGAAGCCACTATAGTCCAGCGGGGACGCCTCCGGCCATGGGATAGCGGCGTCAGCCCAATGCCCGGCGCAGGATCCTGTCCACGGCCTTCCAGTCGACCGCTCGCGCCGCCACGGCCGCCTGTGGATCCGGATCGACCGACGGTGACGGGGCCAGGAACACCGGCCTGCCGAACGTCCAGTACATCACCGTACCCACGCTGACCAGTGTGGCGACCGCCAGCAGCAGCCTGCGCCAGCTGGCCGTCGCCGGGGCCGACGCGGGGGCCTCGCGCATTCAGGCGGGAAGCGGCGCGTTGCGGACCTGGACAGGCCAGGCCGCAGGCAGTCCGGCTGGGCGCGGCGCTGCCGTTACGGTGGCTTGGGAGGGCAGCAGCGCAGCCACGTCCATCGCGTGGATCATCACGTCAGTCCATGAAGGTCAGCAGCCGACGATTGCACCAGCTCGACGCCGCCCAGGCCAGAGCCAGATACGGCAAAGGCGCCCACCTGGAGCGCCTCCGCCACTACCTCTACCGGACTACCGACTTACTTGGTCGACGCGGTACCAGCGACCTTCAGCTGGCTGGAATCAACGCGGGTAACGCCCTTGATCCCCTTCGCCGTGTTGACCGCCTTGTCATGCTCGGCCTTGTTGGCCACGTTGCCCTGCAGGGTCACCACACCATTGACGGTGGTCACGCTGATGTCGGTTGCCGGCACATTGCTGCTCACGGCCAGGTCACCTTTGACCTTGGTGGTGATCCACGTATCGGTCACCGGCTCGTTGGAGTCGTGGTTCGCCGCGTGGGTCCGATCCTGGGCCATCGTGCCGCCCTTCTTCGCCGGATCGTTGGCCATCGCCAGCGGTGCAGCCAGCAGCATGCCCAGGCCAATGGTCGCAGTAAGCAGCTTGGAATTCGTCTTCATCGTACGGTCCTCCTCGTTGGTGGATGGAGTGTCCCGTAACGGGCGTCCAGCCCGCGTGCCGGTACTGTCATGCCGGGGTGAACCAGAGCGCGAGGTGCTACATCCGTTCAGGTTTTGCACCGCGTGGACGAGCCGTTAGGCTGGTCACCCCCACCAACGCGGAGCGCGCCATGCCTGTCGACCTGCAGGTTGCACTGATCGGCTACGGCCTCGCCGGGAGGGTTTTCCATGCGCCGCTGATCCAGCACACGCCGGGGCTTTACCTGCACAGCGTGGTCAGTTCGCGTCGTGATGAACTGCGCCGCCACTTCACCGACGTGCACGTGCGCGCCGCACCCGCTGAGGTATTCGAAGACCCCGCGGTGGATGCGGTGATCGTTGCAACGCCCAACGAACAGCACGCGCCATTGGCCATCGCCGCACTGCGCGCAGGCAAGCACGTGCTGGTGGACAAGCCCTTCGCGCTGGACACCGCGCAGGCTGAAACCGTGCTGCGCGCCGCAGAAGACAACGCGCGGGTGGTCACTGTCTTCCAGAACCGGCGTTTCGATGCGGACTTCCTCACTCTGCGCCACCTGCTGGCTACCGACGTGCTGGGTGATATTGCCGAATGCCATTCCCACTTCGACCGTTTCCGTCCGCAGGTTCGCGACCGCTGGCGCGAGCGTGAGCAACCCGGTGGCGGCCTGTGGTACGACCTGGGTCCGCACCTGCTTGACCAGATGCTGCAGCTGTTCGGTTGGCCGCAGGCGATCACCGCAGACCTGGATCGCCAACGCGGCGAAGGCAGCACCGATTACCTGCATGCGGTGCTGCACTACCCCCGCATGCGCGCCATCGTGCATGCGGGTTCGCTGGTCAGCGCAGCAGCGCCGCGCTTCAGCGTGCACGGCAGCAAAGGCAGCTGGATCAAGCAGGGACTGGATGTGCAGGAGGCACAGCTGGCCGCAGGCAAGGCACCCGGTGCGCCAGGCTGGGGGCTGGATCCGCTGCATGGCATCCACTCGGCCTTCGACGAGGCCGGCACGTTGCAGCACACCACCGTGGACAACGTGCCGGGAGACTATCGGCGGCTGTACAGCACCTTCGCTGCGGCGATCCGTGGTGAAGGCCCGGCCGAGGTCACCCCGGAGCAGGCGCTGCAGCTGATGCAGTTGCTGGATGCCGGCCGCCGCAGCGCGCGCGAAGGCCGCACCGTCGCGCTGTGACGTGTCTGGTGTAGCGCCGAGCCATGCTCGGAGGCTTTTGCGGTTCGGCCCGCGTCCGCCGAGCATGGCTCGGCGCTACCACAGCGCTCAGGTCTTCTTGATCGCGTGGCCGCCGAATTCATTGCGCATCGCCGCCAGCAGGCGGTCGCTGAAACTGTTCGACTGGCGCGAACGCAGCCGCTCCAGCAGTGCCAGCGTGATCACCGGCGCAGGCACGTCCAGCGCGATGGCCTCGGCCACGGTCCAGCGGCCCTCGCCGGAATCCTCCACGAAGGGCGCAATACCGTCCAGCGCCGGATTGCGCTGCAGCGCCTGCGCGCTCAGGTCCAGCAGCCACGAACGCACCACGCTGCCGTGGCGCCAAACCTCGGCGACCTGGCCCAGGTCGAGTTCCATTTCTTCTTTCCGCTCCATCAACGCGAAGCCTTCGGCATAGGCCTGCATCATTCCGTACTCGATGCCGTTGTGGATCATCTTGGTGTAGTGCCCTGCACCGCTCGGCCCCACCCGTGCCCAACCGCGATCGGCAGCGGGAGCCAGAGCCTGGAATACCGGGGCCAGTTGTTCGACGGTGGCGGCGTCGCCCCCGATCATCAGGCTGTAGCCTTCCTGCAGTCCCCACACCCCGCCGCTGGTCCCGCAGTCCAGGTAGAAAATGTCATCGTCGGCGAGCGAACGCGCGCGGCGGATGGAATCCTGGTAGTTCGAGTTGCCGCCGTCGATCACCACGTCGCCTTCAGCGAGATGCGGGACCAGCTGCGCCAACGTCTGGTCGACGGTATCGCCGGCCGGCACCATCAGCCACACCACGCGCGGCACCGGCAGCGCGGCGACGGCCTCGGCCAGCGTTGCGAACACCTCCAGTCCCGATTCCGCCGCCCGCGCGCGTGCCGCTTCCATCGGGTCATGGCCCACCACGCGGTGGCCGCCACGCTGCAGTCGCTGGGCCATGTTGGCGCCCATCCGGCCGAGGCCGATCATTGCGATATCCATCTGTTTCACCTTTACGTTGAGGGACGGCGACCGGCATCGCCGTCGGGTCCGGAATCAGAAGTCAGGCTGCCCGGCAGTCCGGTTGCCGCGCAGTGGCGCAACTGCGCCTGCTGCCAGCGCCGGTACAGCGTGGTAGGCAGATTGTGCACCGTCAGCTCCACCGTGAACGGCGTGCGCGGGTTGCGGTCCAGCAGGCGTGTGACATGCAAGCCGATGGGCTTTATACCGCGCGGGTGTACGAAGATCAGGAACTGCCGGTAGAACGGATCGTCCAGCACGGCGTCCATGCGCTCCACCAGCACCGCTTCATCCTCGGTGAGCGATGCGCGCAGTGCAGGGTCGCGCTCGGCCAGCAGGCGTTCGAAGAAGCGAACGCCACGCCGTGGCAGCTGCCGGGACAGTTCCCAGAGTTCCCGGTTACGCTGGTCGTACCAGCCGAATCCGCCGTGCCGCCGCAGCGCCTCGGCCGCCTCGGCGCCCACGTCCACGACGATGAAATTCTCGGCCTGGTTGTTCAGGTCGTCCAGCGTTTCGCGTCCGAGCGCGTGGGTGAGGTAACCCGGCGCCCCCATGAAAGCCTGGCGGCCCATCGCCGAGGTGCGTACCGCCTTGCCGTCGGCGAACAGGTCGCCAGCATGCGCGCCGAGCAGGATGCTGTTGGTGTCGTGCAGGCCGACGAACGTGCCGATGCCGAGCTCATCGTTGTCAAACGCTGTGTCGAACGAGGCGTCCCCGTGCAGCTCGCGCTGCGTGGCCAGTTGGGCGACCTGGCGGCCGACGCCGCATTCGCTGCGCACCTTGCCGGTGTAGAACGCCGCCAGTGCCTGGCTGTTGCTGGCCGCCGGCTGGAAACCCCGCCCCAGGCTGCGCGTACGCTGCCAGCCCTGTGCCCGCGCCCCGCGCGCGCCGAATCCAATCCATCCCAGCTGCAGGCCTGAAAACCGATAGCCCGGATTGTTTTCCAGCGCGCGGGCCGCCCGCCGCGCTGCGTCGCCCACCCGCATTGCATAGGCGCAAACACTGGCCGGATCGTCCAGCAGCTGCTGCATGAATTCCGCGCGTTCGGCAGGCTGCCATTGGCGCGGAAGCGTGGCGCGCAGATCGCCCTGCGCGTGCGCCTGACGTAGATCTTCGCGGGTGCAGACAGGGCCGCCGTGCACGTCGGGTGTGGTCACCGCCGCCGACTCGAATCGCCATCCCAGGCGTTCCAGCAACCCCTGCGTGCACTCCGGCGCGGCCGACAGCGCCGTCCCCGGAACGACCAGCAGCACCCCCAGCAGCGCAGCGCCTGCGCGCATGTTCAGCGCAGTCCGTCGTCCGTGCTGTCAGTCGGCGGCGGATCCGCTGCGGGCGCCGGGGCTGAAGCCGGGGCCGCCACCACCGGCAGGTACTGCTGCAGCCGCTGGAAGAACCGACCATAGAACTCGCCGTCCTGCACCGTGCTGCTGGCCACCTTCACCAGCGAGTCGTCGTTGCTGCCGAACGGCAGCGACACCGAGCCCAGCGCGCCTACGCCGACGCTGGCCGAGGTCGGACTCTTCTTCAACGCATAACGGTCCTGAACCGCGCTGATGAACACCAGCGCCTGCTCGCCGCGGGCCGCACAGGAAATACGCAGCACCAGCTGTTCGTGGTCGTCATCGCGCGGCTGGAAATTCTTGCTGCCTTCCACGCCGGTCCCGTCGGCACGGGCGATCGCATAGCCCTGGCTGAGCAGGGTGCGCCGGGCGGCCTCGCAGGCCTCGGCCGGCGAACCGTCCACGGTGCGCGAGTACATGTCGCCGGAATCAAACGATTCCCGCAGCAAGGTACTGTCGGCCGCACGGCCACCACAACCGGACAGGCCGGCCATCAGCACTACGGGAGTAAGAAAGACGGCAGTCCGCATGGACGTTCCTGCAACGATTGACTCGCTGCAGCATAGCGTGCGCTGCGTAAGCGGCAGGTTTACGCCCATGGCGCGCCGGCTGGCGGCGCGCCATGGGTTGGCGATGGTTCAGCGGGTGCTCAGTCCGCCCAGCGGCCTGCGCCGGTGGACTGCGGCAGCACCTGGGCGGACAGCGGGCGGTCCTCTTCCAGCAGGTTCACCGCATCGGCCAGGATCGCCGCCGATTCGCGCAGCAGCGGGTCCGGACGCTTTTCGGCGGCCTTCTCGCGGGCGGCATCCTTGACGATGTCGCGCTCGTTGCCGGTCAGGCCATCGTCGTTGCTGTCATCGGCGAGCGGATCCAGGTCCAGGCCCAGCTCCTTGCGTACCGCCTGGCGGTCGGCGCGCTGCTTGTCCTGGCGCTCACGTTCGGTGCGGCGCTCGGCCTCGTTGAGCGAGATGTACTTCTTGGCCTTCTCTTCGCGGAACTGCTGCACGTCCTCGTTCCACCACTGGAACTCCTTGTCAGCAGCAATGCGCGTGTCGTGGCGGCTTTCCAGCTTGGGCAGCAACGGGCCGAAGTTACCGTACTGGGTATGCGGCACGGCGGCGATGCGGGTCCACGGCAGTGCGTTGTCGTAGGTACTTTCGCCGAACTCGCTGGCATCCACGCTGGCCGGGAAGGCCAGGTCGGGCACCACGCCCTTGTGCTGTGTGCTGCTGCCGCTGACGCGGAAGAACTGCGCGATGGTCAGCTTGACCTGGCCGAAGCGCTGGGCTTCGCCGCTCGGCCAGCGGTCCAGGTCGACGATGTTCTGCACGGTGCCTTTGCCGAAGGTGGTCTCACCGATCACCAGGCCACGACCGTAGTCCTGGATGGCACCGGCGAAGATCTCCGAGGCCGACGCCGAACCGCGGTTGATCAGCACCGCCAGCGGACCGTCCCACGCCACCGCTTCGCTGCGATCACTGTTGACGGTGACGCGACCACCGGATTCGCGCACCTGCACCACCGGCCCCTGTTCAATGAAAAGACCGGTCAGCTCGATGGCTTCATCCAGCGACCCGCCGCCGTTGTTGCGCAGGTCCAACACCACGCCGTCCAGCTTGTCGGTCTTGAAACCGGCCAGCAGCTTGGCCACGTCGCGGGTAGCGGACGCATAGTCGGTCGCGTTGCGGCGACGGCCTTCGAAATCCTGGTAGAACGTCGGCAACTTGATCACCCCGACCTTGCGCTCCGGCGCTCCGTCCTTGCCCGGGATGGTCAGGGTCTCGCCCTTGGCCGCCTGTTCGGCCAGGCGCACTTTCTGGCGGGTCAGCACCAGCGTATGGTGCTTGCCGTCCACGCCCTCTTCGGCCGGGATGAACTCCAGCCGCACCTGGGTGTCCTTGCTGCCGCGGATCTTGGCGACCACGTCATCGATGCGCCAGCCGATCACATCTTCGATCGGACCGGAGGTGCCCTGGCCGACGCCGACGATGCGGTCGCCGGGCTTGAGCTTGCCATTCACCGCCGCCGGGCCACCGGCGATGATCTCGCGGATCACCACCATGTCGTCCTGGCGCTGCAGCTGCGCGCCGATGCCTTCCAGCGACAGCGACATCGCCTGGTTGAAGTTTTCGGCGGTGCGCGGGGTGAAGTAATCCGTGTGCGGGTCAACGGCACTGGTGTAGGCGTTGAGGAAGAACTGGAACACGTCCTCGCCCTTCAGCTCGTTGACCGACTTTTCCAGCGTGGCGTAGCGCTTGTCCAGCGTGGTGCGGATCTCGTCCGGCTTCTTGCCGGCCAGCTTCAGGCGCAGCCAATCGTTCTTCACCGACTTGCGCCACAGTTCATCCAGCTCGGCATCGCTGGCCGCCCACGGCACATCCTTGCGGTCGTACTCGAACTTCTCGTCGGTGCTGAAATCCGGCTCGCGCTTCAGCAGATTGCGCGCATAGCCCACCCGCTGGCCGACGCGCTGCTTGTAGACCGAAAACACCTGGAAGGCCGGCTCCAGTTCGCCGCCGCGGATGGCCGTGGCGATGCCGGCCTCGAACGGGGCGAACTTCGCCACGTCGGCCTGGGTGAAGAACTGCTTGCCGCCATCGAGGGTCTCCAGGTAACGCTTGAAGACGTCCTTGGAAGTGGCTTCATCCAGCGCGCGCGGCCGGTAGGCGTAGCGGCTGTCGGACAGCAGCCCATAAACCAGCTTGGAGGTGGTCGCCTGGTCTGCGGTGGCGGCGGCCGGCAGCGCCGGTCCGTCTGCCTGCGCCGACAGCGCCAGCGGTGCGGTGAGTGCCAGGGCAATCAGGAATGCGGGGGCTTTGAATTTCATGGAATTGCTCAGGGCACCTTGCCGAAAGGAAGACTGCGTGCATTACAGACACCACGACAGTGCCGAAAGTTGCGCGCTTTGTCACCCGCGTTCATGGAACGCGTGTTTCCAGCCTAGACGGGGTCCTGTAGCAGCATGTGAACGAGGATCGGGACCTCGGTAGCGCCGAAGGCAGCGGCAGGAGCCGCTACCAACGTCGCTTGCGACGGCCCGGAGGGTGCCGGTCAGGAGCGCCGGCATCGCCATGCTCGGCGAGCGCAGCGGCAACGGCGTGACGACCAACGGTCGTCACCCACCATTGCGGGGAGCGGACGGCCAGCGGCCGTCACTACCCGGTCAGGCGACGCCGGCGCCCTTGGCCTGCACGTCGGCGTGGTACGACGAGCGCACCATCGGGCCGGACGCCACGTGGCTGAAGCCCAGCGCGTAGCCGTAGTCTTCCAGCGCCTTGTAATCTTCCGGCGTCCAGTACTTCAGCACCGGGTGGTGGTGCGCGGTCGGCTGCAGGTACTGGCCGATGGTGATCATGTCCACGTCGTGCGCGCGCAGGTCGCGCATGGTGGCCTTGATCTGCTCGAACTCCTCGCCCAGCCCCAGCATGATGCCGCTCTTGGTCGGCACGCCGGGGTGCTGCGCCTTGAAGTTCTTCAGCAGGGTCAGCGACCACTGGTAATCCGCGCCCGGACGCACGTTGCGGTACAGGTCAGGCACGGTTTCGATGTTGTGGTTGAACACATCCGGCGGGTTCTGCGCCAGGATCTCCAGCGCGCGTTCCATGCGGCCCTTGCCACGGAAGTCCGGGGTCAGCACTTCGATGCGGGTGCCGGGCGACTTCGCACGGATGGCGGTGATGCAGTCGACGAAGTGCTGCGCACCGCCGTCGCGCAGGTCATCGCGGTCCACACTGGTCACCACGACATACTTCAGGCCCATGTCGGCCACGGTCTGGCCGAGGGTGGCCGGCTCATTGGCATCCGGCGGCTTCGGACGGCCGTGGGCCACGTCGCAGAACGAGCAGCGCCGGGTGCAGACCTCGCCGAGGATCATGAAGGTGGCGGTGCCGTGGCTGAAGCACTCATGGATGTTGGGGCAGCTGGCCTCTTCGCAGACCGTCACCAGACGGTTCTCGCGCAGCTTGGCCTTCAGGTTCTGCACCGCATTGCCGGAGGGAATGCGCACGCGGATCCAGGACGGCTTGCGCAGCACCGGCGCGTCGGCGAACTGCACCGGCGAGCGGTTGATCTTGTCGCCACCCAGCTGTTTGACGCCGGCCTGCAACGGCGCGGCGGCGGGAGCGGAATCGCCCTGCAGCATCTGCAGGGGAATGGTGCGGGCAGTCTGTTCGGTCATGGTGTTCCCGGCGGCAACGGGGCCGCGTGGTATGGGTTCGGTCAGGCAGACAGGTCCGGCTGCGTTGAGGACGGCTGCAGGTGCAGGCCGAACTGGCGCGCCAGGTGGTCCAGCAGGACGGGCTTGACGGCTGCCATGCCGGAGGGCCCGCCCAAGTCTACCATCGTGGTCACCTGCAGCCCCTGGTAACCGCAGGGGTTGATGCGGCGGAAGGGTTCCAGGTCCATCGCGACGTTGAACGCCAGGCCATGGAACGTGCAGCCGCGGCGGACCCGGATGCCGAGCGCGGCCACCTTGGCTCCACCCACGTACACGCCCGGGGCGCCGTCCTGGCGTTCGGCGCCGATATTCCACTCGGCAAGGGTATCGATGATGGCCTGTTCGATCCGGCATACGTAATCACGCACGCCCATGCCCAGCCGCGGCAGGCGCAGCAAGGGGTAGACCACGATCTGACCGGGGCCGTGATAGGTCACCTGGCCGCCGCGGTCCACTTTCACCACCGGGATGTCCCCGGGGGCGAGCACGTGTTCGGGCTTGCCGGCCTGGCCCAGGGTGAACACCGGATCGTGCTCGACCACCCACAGTTCGTCGGCGGTGTCGTCGTCGCGCTGGTCGGTGAAGCGCTGCATCGCGCGCCAGACCGGTTCGTAGGGCTGGCGACCGAGGTCGCGGACTACGGCGGGCTGGGATTGACGGCCCTGGGGCGATTGACGGCCAGCGGCCGTCACTACCATCGGTGCTACAGCGTCCACTTTACTTCCGGATGCTCGCGCAGCACCTCGTGGGCGAGGTCGTACTGGGCGCGATCGCGGGCGGTGAATGCAATGCGCACCGAGACGTACTTGCCGTTGGAGGAGTGCTTCCAGCTGATCTGCTCGTTGAGCACCTCAATGCCAGCGGCCATCAGCAGCCTGGGGAGTTCCACTTCCAGCCCGGAGTTGGCCGCGCCCATGGCGCTGAGCTCGAACTGCCCGGGGAACTGGAAGCCGTGTTCGGGATTGTCGGACTTGATTTCCATCCGCCCATTATCGGGCCGGCGCAGATCAAACCCAAGGGGGTCCGATCGGTAGTGACGGCCGCTGGCCGTCTGGTGGGTGACGACCGCTGGTCGTCACGCCTTTGCCCTTGCCGCTGCGCTCGCCGAGCATGGCTCGGCGCTACCAGCCGACGGCGGCCAACGGCCGCCGTGCGCCTTACTTGGCCAACTGCATGGACGTGGAATTGACCCAGCCCTTGTTGCCCATCTCATCTTCCACTTCCCACATCGTGCCGTCCTTCTGGCCGGTGGGGTACAGCAGCATGCCGGGTTCCAGGTCACGCACGGCCGCGCCGGTGCCCTTGGAATTGGCCAGCAGGCGACCGGCCTTCAGCATGGTCACGGCCTGGCTGCTGTTGGCAGCGGAGGCATCGGCTGGCAGGCCGCCCAGCTCGTTCACCATGTTGGTGTAGGCCTGCAGATAGGCCAGCGTGATCACCTGGCCCAGTTCGGTGTTGGCATAGCCGCCCACGCCCATCGCACCGATGCCGCCACCGCCGAACAGGCCGCCGCCGGCGCCCCAGCCCAGGTCGGTCTTCTTCGAGTTGCCTTCCACGATCGCGACCTGCTCGGACGAACGCACGTCGGTCAGGGTCAGGGTGACGTCCGCGGTCTTGCTGCGGAAGTTCAGCCCACCCACCACCGCACCCGCCTTGCCACCGATCAGCCCGCCCAGCAGGCCACCGATCGCATTGCCGCTGGCATTGCTGTTCTGCGAGATCAGGTCGGGCACCAGCACGTAATCGGCCGCGCGGATCTGGCCCTTGCCGATGTTCGAACGGCCACGCAGCTCACCTTCCGAAGCCAGCGCGCGCTCGGCTTGGGCGGCGGCCATGCCGACGCCACGGTCGACCAGGGTGAAGCACTTGGACTTGTTGACGAACACCTTGATCAGCTTGGAAGGCGCCGGCAGCTGCTGCCCGGTCCACCAGTTCACCACGTCTTCCGGTTCGATCACCGAAATCGAGCCCAGCGGCTTGGTGCAGACCGGGATCTGCGCCTGGCCCTGCTTGCTCTGCTCCTGCGCGGAGGTACGGCTGGAGCTGAAGCTGTCGCGCAGGCCGGCCGAGGCAGGTGCACTGACGGCCATCAGGCCAACGCCCAGCACGGCGGTGACCACGAGGGTGGCGAACGAATTCTGTTGGGTCATGTCTGTTGTCCAGCGCGCTTGCCCGTTGCAGGAAGCGCGCAATCCATTGGTTTGAGAGAGGCCGGTGGTGGCAGGCCGGAATCCTTGAACAGCGCCCTCTGGCGCCGGCGCAGAGGATAAAACACCGCTGTGCCAACGGCAACCGCGGCTGAACAACGGTACAAATGGATGCGCGGGAGGCCAATTAACGTGACGTTTATCACTTTTTCTAGCCCGCCAGCGGGACGGTACGGACGCGGGGCGTAGAAGTCCACGTGCGGAACGGACCAGACCGGCCACGGCGGTCGATCCGAATTCACATCGGCGCTACCGTATTTAGGAGAAAAACGTCAAAACAGCCCTCTGGACTTCCATGCACCCCACGCGTATCGCGGCAGCCCTCGGGCTGACCAGCCTGATGGCCCTCGCCCTGCCTGCCCATGCCGCCGATCAATGCAGCCAGAGTGCGCTGGCCGATCATCCCCCGCAGATCAATTTCCGCGTGGACAACGACCTGTTCGGTGGTGCCGACCAGGACCAGGGCTATACCAACGGCGCGCAGATCACCTTCGTGTCCCCGAACCTGGTGGACTTCACCGACGACCCCTGCCTGCCGCGCCTGGCGCGTTGGGTCAACAGCCACCTGGAAGCGCTGCACCCGGGCGAGTTCGAGCAGCAGAACATGATCTTCAGCGTTGCCCAGGGCATCTTCACGCCGAGCGATTTCACCCGCAAGGACGTCATCGAAGATGACCGTCCCTACGCCGGCGTTCTGGTCGGCAGCTTCGGCTACAACGCGCGGCGCGGCAATTACCTGCAGACCACCCAGCTGACGCTGGGCGTGGTCGGTCCGTGGGCACTGGGCAAGGAAGTCCAGGACGGTGTGCATGACCTGCTCGGCGACGACAAATTCCAGGGCTGGGACAACCAGTTGCACAACGAGCCGGTGGTGATGCTGACCCACGAGCGGATGAACCGTTGGCCGCGCGATGCCACCGACAACGCCACCGGCTGGGGGTGGGATGCGATCAGCCACTACGGCGGCGCGGTCGGCAACCTGGCCACTCACCTCAATGCCGGTGGCGAAGTGCGCTTTGGCTGGAAACTGCCGGACGATTTCGGCAGCACACCGTTGCGGCCCGCCGGCGAGAACACCGCGCCGTCGCGTGGTGGCCGGCCCAGTGGCTGGTCGTGGCACCTGTTCGCCACCACCGATGCGGCCTGGGTGATCCGCGATATCACCCTGGACGGCAACACCTTCCGCAACAGCCACAGCGTGGACAAGAAGCATGTGGTGGCACAGGGCGGCTACGGTGTGGCGGTGATGCGCGGACGCTGGAAGTTCGCCCTGGCGCGCTATCACAGCACCAAGGAGTTCGACGGCCAGCGGCAATCGCCGATCTTCGGCAGCTTCACCATCAGCCGTTCGCTGTAGGCCGAAAAAAACCCGCGGCTTCGGGCCGCGGGTTTCCTGCTTATGCGGAGGCCGTCGCCGCCGCTTGCCTGGCCCGGCGTTACCAGCTCACGCCCGCGCCCGCCGACATGCTTTGATCGCTGCCGCTGAAGGCACCTCCCAGCGAAACGGAGACGTTCTTCCGCTCACCCAGGATGCGCTGGTAACCCACCGCCAAGGCGCTGCGCCCGTTCTGTGAGCCCACGCCGGCGCCCAGGCGGTTGTCGCCGCTCAGGCCAGCGGTATTGATCGCCATACCGGCATAGGCGGCGCTGATAGCACCCATGCGGTCAATGCGCTTGTCCACGGCCCGGAAGCGGCCATTGGACCAGTCCCGCTCGGCTTCGAAGCGCTTGTCCATCTGCTGCACGTTGACCGCATCGGTCGGCGCGGTACCAGCGCCTACGTTGGTGATGCGACGTTCGGCCCCCGGCGCACCAACGGATACCTCACGCTCACCGTCGGCGATGGAACCGCTGCCGATGGCCACCGAATCGTTGCCCCGGGCCGAGGCGCCGCCCCCAATAGCGACCGCCCCCTCACCGCTGGCAGCACCGGCGCCTTGCGGGGTACCGTCGCCGATCACGATCGAGCCTGCACCCTCGCCCGCACCCACCAGGCCCTCAGCGTTGCCATTGCCGTTGCCGTTGCCGTTGCCGTTGCCGTTGCCGTTGCCGTTGCCGTTGCCGTTGCCGGGGCCGGGGCCGCCGATGGAGCCGTCGGCGATGCCCTCCTCGATCCGGCCCACGCGGCCGTCCAGGCCCTCGATCCGGCCCTCCAGGAGCGCCTTCATGTCATGCAGCTGGCCGCCGTTGATGGCCTCCATGCTGCCCTTGCCGATCATGCCGTTGCCCACGTTGGCCAGCACCGTTCCGTTGATGCCACCCAGCGTGGCGCGGCCCAGATCCAGGCCGTCATACGCCAACGCGCCCAGGGCACGGCCATCATTGGGGTCGATAAGGCCCGTGGCTTTGAGCTGTGCGATGGTCACTGCGTCGTCGTCAGCCACACCGTTTTCCACGCCGGTGAGGCGGCGTGCCGCGCCGTTTCCGCGGAAATCGACAGCGCCACCATCGGTGCCGGCGCCCACGGTCAAGTCTGCGCCGGCAGCCGCCTGCTGCAGCAGGCCGACGCCGCCGCTGGCGAGCTGCTCGCTGAGGACGCCGATCGCGGTGGAGTTGCTGCTGGTCCGGGTATCGATGTTGGCCAGGGCATCACCTACGTTGGTCGCCGTTGCGTTTCCCTCGTCAAGCACGTAGCCGGGCGCGGTGACGGCACCATTGGCATCCACCATGGAACCGCCGCCCAGCGCATTGGAGACGCTGGTCGCCGTGTCGGTCAGCTGGCCGAAATTGGCCGCATCGGTGCGCGCGGTGCCTGCCGCCATGTTGACGATACGGCGCTGCAGGTCGGCATTGCCGATCGATACGGTATCGGCCTCGGTGGCAGTGGATAAATAGCCAAGCGCCACCGAACCGGTCGCGCCCGACGCCGTGCTCGAACGCCGTCCAAGCGCAACGGACTGCTCGCCGTCGGCGTCGGTCTGCACGCCGATCGCAACGGCTCCTTCGCCGATGGCAGTTGCCGCGGCGGCGACGTTCTGTGAGCCGCCAAGGGCGATGGACCAGGCCCCTGTCGCGTGTGCATTCTGGCCCACGGCGATGGCCCTGCCACCGGTGCCGACCGCACCGGAGCCGACAGCCACGTCGCCGCCTTCGGTACCGACACGAGCCACGCCGCCGTCGTTGCCGAGTTTGATCAGATTGGCGAGCTGCGTCGCACTGGCCATGGTGCCGACACCGCTGGACATCGGCTTCAGAGCGGCTTCGCAACGGAGGCCGTCATCAGTGAGATGCTCGCCGGCGGCACACCGCGCGGCTTCCGGCAGGTCGGCGGCGATCACCGCGCCTGTCGGCAGAGCCAGGGTCATTGCCAAGGCAGTGGCCAGACGCCTGCGCTGCTTCTTCCCGTGCACAGCGACAACTCCAGGGGCGCGCAGCCCCGTGACGGCTGAAAGGTTCCGGCTCAACGTGTAGACAGTGTTCATTGGTCAGCTTCCCGATGCGGGCGCGACGATTCTGCCGCGCGGGTCAAGTCCAGAGGTGTGGTGATTCCGTCAGTTGTCGGAATGAACCCATGATCGTTTTCGATCGACCCCGGTGACATCGGTCAGGTCCTAAAATCACGGTGCCGCTGCAGTCGCCCATCAGGGAGCATCGCTGTCCTCGCTGCACCACGACGACGCAATAAAAAGCCCGCGATTCGCATCGCGGGCTTTCTGGGGAAGACAGGGGGATGACGGCCAGCGGCCGTCACTACCGCCGCCGGTTATTCCGATTCCCACCACATCCAGAAGCTGTGCCACAGACGCTTGAAGAAGCCGGCTTCTTCGACCGCGGCGATCGCCACCAGCGGTGCCTGTGCGACCACCTTGCCATCCAGCGTCACCTTCAGCGTGCCGATCTGCTGGCCTGCGGTGAACGGCGCCACCAGTGATTTCGGCACATCAATGCTCGGTTTCAGGTCGTTGTAACGGCCACGCGGCAGGCTGACCAGCATCGGCTGCGCCACGCCCAGCTGCACGGTGTCGGCGGTGCCCTTCCACACCTTGTGCTCGGCGACCACCTTGCCGGGCTCGTACAGGCGATGGGTTTCAAAGAAGCGGAAGCCCCAGTTCAACAGCGCCAGGCTGTCGTCGGCACGCTGCTTCTCCGATGCGCCGCCCAGCACCACCGCGATCAGGCGCTGGTCACCGCGCTGCGCGGAGCTCATCAGGCAGTAGCCTGCAGCCGAGGTATGGCCGGTCTTGATGCCGTCCACGCTGCCATCGCGCCACAACAACAGGTTGCGGTTGGGCTGCTTGATGTTGCCCACGGTGAATTCCTTCACCTTGTTGTAGGCATAGGTCTCAGGGTAATCGCGCACGAACGCGCGGCCCAGCAGTGCCAGGTCGCGCGCGGTGCTGTGGTGGCCTTCGGCGGTCAGGCCGTGGGCGTTGACGAAGTGCGAGTTGGTCATGCCGATCTTGGCAGCGTAGCTGTTCATCAGCGACGCAAACGCTTCTTCGCTGCCGGCCACGTGTTCGGCCAGCGCGATGGCAGCATCGTTGCCGGACTGGATCGCCATGCCCTTTTCCATGTCTTCCAGACGCGCGGTCTGGTTGACCGGGAAGCCGCTGTAGCTGCCGTCGGTACCGGCGCCGCCTTCGCGCCAGGCGCGTTCGCTCATCATCACCTGGTCGTCCGGCTTGACCTTGCCGTTCTTCACTTCGGCGGCAACGACGTAGCTGGTCATCACCTTGGTGATGCTGGCCGGGGCAAGCGGGGCGTCGACGTTCTCACCGGCGAGGACCTGGCCGGACGCGTAGTCCATCAGGATCCAGGCTTTGGACACGCTGGGGACCGGGGCCGGCGGCGTCGCCACGGCGGTCGGTGCAGTGGTCGCAGCCGGAGCGGCCGGGGTCGGCAGCGGGGTCTGGGCATGGGCCAGGCCCACCAGCAGGGTGGCGGCCAGCGCAGTGGCGGCAAAACGGAATTTCATGGGCGGGCAGGCTCCTGGAGCGGCCAAGGTCGGAAGGGGAAAACGACCGCCATTGTAGGCGGTCGGCAAGCGCGGCGCGGCGCGGCGTCAGGCCACGCCGGGGAGAGTCATTCCTTGACGATCTGCGGGGCGCCGAAACCCAGACCGGCAATGCGGCCGGCAAGTTCCGTCGCATTGGCGTGGTCGTTGGCCGGCACCCGCAGGCGCCACAGCGTGCGGCCGCCAGCGGCGATGTCGCTGATGGTCGCGCCGACGATGCCGGCAGCGGTCAACTGGCCCTGCGCGCGGGTGGCATTGTCGCGGCTGGCGAAGCTGGCCACCTGCAGAAGCACGTTGCCGAGGACCTTTTCGGACAGCGAGGGCGGCGGCGAAGGCGCGGCGGCGGTTGCCGTGGGGGCGGGGCGGGCGGTTGCGGAGGGTTTATCGGCTTGACGGCCCGCTTCAAGGGATTGACGGCCAGCGGCCGTCACTACCGGGGCGGCGGGTTTGCCGGTGGCGACGCGCACGTTGTTGTCGCGCATCCAGCGGTCGAAGTTGTCGGCTGAACCGGGCTTGGCGCTGTCGGCGACGCGGTAGCGGTAGGCCTCCGCGCCAGTGGGGGTCTTTGCGGCGGCGGCCACCGCACGCGGTGCCGGCGTCCGGGTTGCTGCAGCCGGGGCTGCGGCCGGCAGGCGGTTCACCAGCGCATCGATGGCCGATGGCGCAGCCGCGGTGGCCGCCACCATCGTGGTGGCGCGGCGTTCGGCACGGGTCGGTTTGGCGTCGGCCAGCAGGTTGCCCTCACCCGGCTGCAGCGCGCGCACTTCCACGTTACCGGTGCCGCGCTGGGTGATGCCCAGGCGCACGGCAGCGGCGTAGCTGAGATCGATCACCCGGCCGTCGTGGAACGGGCCGCGGTCGTTGACCCGCACGATCACCGATTCGCCGTTGTCCAGGTTGGTCACCCGGGCGAAACTGGGCAGCGGCAGGGTCTTGTGCGCGGCGGTGAACTGGTACATGTCATAGACCTCGCGGTTGGAGGTCAGGCGCCCATGGAACTTGGCACCGTAGTAGGAGGCCGTGCCCTTTTCGGCATAACCCCGGGTGCTGTCCATCACCTTGTACTTCTTGCCCAGCACCTCGTACGGCGACCGGTTGCCGATGGCCGAGCGGGCCAGCTCCTGCACTTCCGGCTCCGGGATGCAGGCCACGTTGGGGATGTAGGTCGGCGTGGTGTCCTTCACCCCCGGCTTGTACAGGCCGCCGGCGGTGTAGTTGCCGCGCGTGGACAGGTCTTCGGCCGCAGCCGCATAGGGCGATCCATCCGGGCAGTGCGCGGGACGGCTGCCGCCCTTGCCCTGCACCACCGTGGTGGCCGGCTTGCCGCCCGTGCTGGCGGTTCCACCGGGTTTCTTGGGCGCGCTGCTGCATGCGGCCAGCGCAAGGATCAACGCTCCGGGGACCCACCATCTGATGTTCATGCCGGTGGCAGCTCCTGTCCAGCGATGGCCTGCGACAGCTGGAACACGGCCATCGCGTACATTTTGGAGATGTTGTAGCGGGTGATGGCGTAATAGTTCTGGAAGCCCAGCCAGTACTGCTTGCCGGTGCTGCCTTCCAGGGTGATCGGGGTGGCGGTGGCGCCGGGCTGCACGGCCGCGTTGGGCGTGTAGCCGCGTGCAGCCAGGTCCTGCAGCGACCAGCTCGGGGTCCATTCGGTCGGATTGAATTCTTCGCGCCCGGCGGCCAGCGTGGCCGGCACGGCAACCTGTCCGCCGCGCACCCAGCCGCCCTTCTTGACGAAGTAATTGGCGATGGACGAGAACACGTCGTCGTAGCTGTTGAAGAGGTCGCGGCGACCGTCACCGTTGCCGTCCACGGCGAAATCCAGATAGCTGGACGGCATGAACTGGCCCATGCCCATCGCACCGGCATAGCTGCCCTTGAGCGTGGTGATGTCCAGCTTTTCGTCTCGCGCCAGCACGAAGGCCTTGGCCAGTTCGTCGCGGAAGAACAGTTCGCGCCGGACTTCGCGTTCCAGCTTGGCCGGGTCGCCGCTGCGCGGGTAATAGAAGGCCAGGGTATACAGCGCATCCAGCACGCGGTGGTTGCCGGTGTTCCCGCCGTAGCTGGTTTCCACGCCGATGATGGCCACGATGACTTCGGCCGGCACGCCGGTGCGCTGCTGCACACGCATCAGCTCGTCGCGGTGTTCGGCGAGGAACTTCTTTCCGCCGTCGATGCGCGCCTGGCTGATGAAGATCGGGCGGTACTCGTTCCACGGCTTTACCCGCTCCGCTGGGCGCGACATGGCGGTAATGATCGGCTGGCGTACCTGCGCCTGGTCGAGCACGCTGGCGATATAGGCGGGATCGAGTCCGTGCGCGGCGGCGGTGTCGCGGATGAAGTTGGCGCGCGCGGTTTCAAAGGGAACCGGCGTGAGGTCTACCGGCGGTGCGCTGGACGCAGCCGATTCGGGCGCGGCTTCAGCCGGTCCCTTGTTCTGCCCGGATGCCGGCTTGTGCGGCGCCACGGTTGCCTGCGAAGGCGGTGGAGGACTCGACGGCTGGGTCGCGCAGGCGACCAGGCCGAGGGTGAGCATGCAGGCCAGAGTACGTCGGATCATCGCCGCAGGTTAGCAGGTCATGGATGAAATAAAACCCCTAAGACCATGAATAGCAAAGGATTGGTTAATCCGCTGCTGCTTTGTAAAACCAGCGTGAAGACCGGCAACGAACAAGCCGGTTGCGCCCCCATCCCCCGACGGGCGCAACCGGCCTGACGGACCATCCAATACTGCCCCTGCATCTCCCCAGAGCAGGCGGCAAAACGTGAGGTCGTGCTGCGGTTCGCCAGGTGGTCGGCGTAGAAGATGAACGCGCCCTGCCTGACGGGCGCCATTGTGCAGGCCGTTTGCGTCAAAACCATTGATCCGGATCAACAGTGTTCGGAAATGTGACGCACTGCGCACTTGAAGTGTGAAATCTTCATCGCAGGGAAACGAATGTGGCTGGGCAGCACTAGCCATGCTCGACGGAGTCCCGGCGCGCCGCTGCGCTCGCCGAGCATGGCTCTGCGCTACCGGGCCCTATCGATAACCACCATGAACGGGGTTGTGGCTGCGCACGGCCATCACCAACCCGAAGCCGGCCAGCAACGACACTGCCGAGGTGCCGCCGTAGCTGATCAGCGGCATCGGCACGCCCACCACCGGCAGCAGGCCGGAGATCATGCCGCCGTTGACCAGCACATAGACGAAGAATGCCAGGCCGGTGGCGCCGGCGAGCAGGCGCGAATAGGAATCGCGCGACTGACTGGCGATCCACAGGCAGCGGCCGATGACCACCAGGTAGAGGGCCAGCACCAGCGCCACGCCGATCCAGCCGAACTCTTCGCTCAGCACCGAAAATGCGAAGTCCGTCGTCTGCTCGGGGATGAAGTTCAGGTGCGACTGTGAGCCCTGCCCCCAGCCCTTGCCGTCCAGCCCACCGGATCCGATCGCGATCTTGGACTGGATGATGTTCCAGCCGGCCCCCAGCGCATCCATTTCCGGGTCCAGGAACATCATGATGCGATCCTTCTGGTACGGCATCAGCAACCAGAACCAGGCCACTGGCGCGATTGCGGCCACGCCGCCCACGCCCAGCCCCACCCACCACCAGGGCAGGCCGGCCAGCAGCAGCACGAACACCCCGCTGGCGGCGATCAGCACGCCGGTACCGAAGTCCGGCTGCAGCATCACCGCGGCGGTGGGCGCGCCGATGATCAGCATGCTGACCAGCACGGTGGTGAAGCGTGGCGGCAGCGGCATGCGATGCAGGTACCAGGCCACCATCATCGGCAGGCTGACCTTCAACAACTCGGCCGGCTGCAGGTAGAACAGCTTGAGGTCCAGCCATTGCCGCCCGTACTTGCCGGTACCGATGGCGAACACCGCCAGCAGCGGGATCATCGAAATGGCGTAGATCATCGGCGTGGCCGAGCGGATGCGCAGGATCGGCACCCGCGAAATGCCCCACATCGCGGCCAGACCGACCGCGAAACGCGCACCCTGGGCGTATACCAGGCCATCGCCCCCGGCGCTCTTCAGCGTGGCCAGGCCGATCAGCATCAACGCGCCGAGCGCCGCGCACAGCATCCAGTCCAGGGTGCTGAAGAAGCGCACCAGCATGTCGCCGGCCCAGCGCAGGAAGTCCTTCATCGGGCGGGCTCCGGGGAGGGCATCCGCCGATCATGGATCGGCGCTGCCAGGGTGGCGGGCTCGGCGACCGGCGGCCCCACCTGCACCGGCAGTTCGCCGGCTTCCATCGCCGCGGCATCGCCATTGGCGCGGGCGCTGCTGTCTTCGTTGTCGAAGGCGGTAGGACCGAAGGCCACGCTGCCGCGCTCCACGTCCAGCGGCAGCACGCCCTCGGGCATCTTGCCCAGCAGCCACGCATCGAAAACCTTGCGCGCGATCGGAGCGGCCGCCGAGCCGCCGTAGCCGCCACCCTCCACCGCCACCGCGATGGCGATGACCGGGTTGTCGGCCGGCGCGAAACCGACGAACAGCGAACGATGGCGCAGGTGCAGCGGCAGGCTGCGCGGATCGACGGCTGCAGTGCCCTTGCGGCTGATCACCTGCGCGGTGCCGGTCTTGCCGGCCATCACATACGGTGCCCCGGCGGCCATGCGCGCGCCGCTGCCGCCCGGCTGCATGGTCGCCATCATGCCTTCGCGCACCGCCTGCACGTTGTTCGGGTTGGGGCTGAGTGGCTTGGTTCCGCTTGCCGGCGTCATGGCCCAGTCGCTGTCGAAGCCGGCGCGCTGCTGCATCACCAGGTGCGGCGTGCGCAGCTGTCCGCTGGCGATGCCACTGACGCCGCGCACCAGTTGCAGCGGCGTCACTTTCCAGTCGCCCTGGCCGATGCTCACGTTCACCGTGTCGCCGGGGTACCAGCGCTCCTTGCGGGTCTTGGCCTTGTACGCCGGCGAAGGCAGGATGCCGCCGATCTCGCCGGTCAGGTCGATACCGGTCGGCTTGCCGAAGCCGTAGTACTCCATGTAGTGGTCGAAGCGCTCGATCCCCAGGTCCAGCGCCAACCGGTAGTAATACGTATTGACCGACTGGGCGATGGATTTGCGCAGGTCGGTCCAACCATGGCCGCCACGGTGCGCATCGCCCCACCCACGGCTGGTACCGGGCAGGTAGAACATGCCGGTGGAAAGTACCTTGTCCTCGGGCTTGCGCACCCCGGCATCCAGCCCGGCCAGGCCGATCAGCGGCTTCAGCGTCGAACCCGGCGCCACGCCACCGAGCACCAGCCGGTTGAACTGCGGCCGCGAGGGGTTGTCGTTGAGCGCGCGGAAATCCGCGTGCGAGATGCCGTTGACGAACAGATTGGCGTCATACGAAGGCAGGCTGACCATGGCCAACACTTCACCGGTGCGCGGGTCCATCGCCACCGCCGCGCCTTCCTGCACGCCGAAGGCAGCCACCATCGCGCGCTGCAGGTCGGCGTCGATGGACAGCTTCAGGTCGGTGCCGGACTGCGCCGCCACCCGGCCGACGGTGCGGATCGCGCGGCCCTGCACGTTGGTTTCCACCTGCTCGTAGCCGACCCGGCCGCGCAGTTGTTGTTCGTAGTAGCGCTCCAGCCCGGATTTGCCGATGTGGGTCAGGGCCGCGTTGCCCTCGCCCAGCATCTCCAGGTCCTTGTCATCCACCCGGCCGACATAGCCGATGACATGCGCGAACAGATCGCCGAAGGGATAGCGACGGGTCAGGTAGGGCTCCAGCTCGACGCCCGGGAAACGCCAGCGATCCACCGCGAAGCGTGCCATCTCCTCTTCGCTGACGCGTAGTTTCAAGGTGACCGGCAGGAAGCTGCGACGCGCCTTGCGCGATCGGTTGAAGGCCTCGATCTCTTCCTCGCTGAGCGGGAAGATCTTCGCCAGCCCGGCCAGGGTGGCGTCCATGTCCTTGACCTTGTCCGGGGTGACGTCCAGGCGGAACGCGGGCACGTTCTCGGCCAGCAGGCGGCCGTTGCGGTCGTAGATCATGCCGCGGCCGGGCACCACCGGACGCGGCTTGATGCGGTTGGCTTCCGAGCGCGTGGCGTAGATCTCGTGGTCCATCACCTGCAGCTTGAAATACCAGCCGCCCAGCCCGCCCAGGCACAGCAGCACGCCGAGGAACCCCAGTGCCGCGCGACGGCGGAACTGCTCGGCCTCGGCATGCGGATTCTTGACCGCGCGGCGCGAGCTCATGTCAGCGTCCGCGCCGTCCGAAGCGCACTGCATCCAGCAGCACGAACACCAGCGGCCACAGCGCCATGCCCAGCAGCGGTGCCCACCAGTAGGCCCACGGCAGGGTGGGTTCGCCCACCACAACGTGCACCACGGCACTGACGATGCGGTCGTTGAACAGCAGGCCGCCGATGGCGAGGATCTGCTGGGACATCGGGAAGAAGCGGATGCGGGCGCGGAAGCGCTGCAGGATGAAGGCCATGATCACCAGCCGCAGCGCCTGTTCGCCGAGCACGCCGCCGTACAGGAAATCGGCGATCACCCCACTGGCGAACGCCACGCCCAAGCCTACCCGGTCGGGGGCTTCGATCACCCAGTACGCCAACACCAACGCCAGCCAGTAGGGGCGCAGCGGCTGCAGCAGCGCCGGCAGCGGCAGCAGCCCCAGCAGCAACGCCACCACCAGGCTGAGCGGCAGCACCCAGCGGTTGTCACGCAGGCGGCTCACGGTCGCACCTCGGTGGTGGAAGCTTCGGTGGGTTCCCGCCGAGCATGGCTCAGCGCTACCGGAGCACCAGCTGCCCCGGTGGGTGACGACCGTTGGTCGTCACGGGTCTGCGCCGCAGGTTCCGGCGGGATCCGGATCGGCGAACCCGGCCGCAGCAGCAGCACGTCACGGCCGCGATCCAGCGCCGCGGCGGGCTTCAGCTCACCCACCAGGAAGGCATGGGTGTCATCGGGGCGCAGCGCGGCGATGCTGCCCACCGGGAAACCGACCGGGAAGCGCCCGCCCAGCCCGGAGGTGACGATCTCATCGCCTACTTCCACGCCCGCACTCAGCGGAATATCGCGCAGCTCAAGCGTATCGCCACGCCCGTAGACGATCAGGCGCACGCCGTTGCGCGCCACCGTCACCGGCACCGCATGGTCCGGGTCGGTCAGCAGCAGCACGGTGGAGGTACTGGCGGTCACGCTGATCACCTGCCCCATCAGCCCGCCGGCATCGATCACCGCCTGGCCCACGTGCACGCCTTCGCGGCTGCCGGCAGCCAGCACCAGGCGCTGCTTCACCGGGTCCAGGTCGATATCCAGGATCGGCGCCAACTGCACGTCCAGCCCGCTGCGCTCGGCCACGTTCAACAGTTCGCGCAGCTGCGCGTTGTCCAGCGCTGCGGTCTGCAGGCGGGTCAGCCGCGCATTGGCGATCAGCAGGTTGTTGCGCAGCTGGCGGTTCTCGGCCACCAGTTGGCCATGGCTGGCCGCGTTGTCACGCACCTGGTTGCCCAGGCGCCCGGGCAGGCCGGCCAGATTCCAGGCCGGCTGCACCAGCACGCTGGCCTGGTCACGCAGGCGCGCAAGCCAGCCGGCCTGGTCGTCCAGCACGATCAGGGTGATCGCCAGCACCAGGTAAGCCAGCAGCCGCAGCGGGCTGGCGGCATCGCCGGAGCGGGAAGCAATGGGGGGTCCGGCGTAGGGCGGCACGATGCAGCTTCAGCTAGGAATCAAATGGGAAACACGACGGCGCCCTGCCGGTGCCGGCCCGCCGCGAAGGCGGGCCGCACCCCGGAAGGGCGCGGCGCTGACGTAATGCCGGGGAGACTTACTCCGGCGCAAAGAACTCGTTGCCGTGCATGTCCACCAGCTCCAGCGCACGACCGCCACCGCGGGCCACGCAGGTCAGCGGATCGTCGGCCACCTGCACGTGCAGGCCGGTTTCTTCGGAGATCAGGCGATCCATGTCACGCAGCAGCGCGCCACCACCGGTGAGCACGATGCCGCGCTCGGCGACGTCGGCGCACAGTTCCGGTGGGGTCTGTTCCAGCGCCAGCTTGACCGCGCTGACGATGCCGGACAGCGGCTCGTGCAGGGCTTCGAGCACCTCGTTGGAGGTGATCTTGATCATCTTCGGCACGCCCTCGGCGAGGTTGCGGCCGGAGATTTCCATCTCGATCACCTGCGCCTGCGGGTAGGCGCAGCCCAGCTCCACCTTGATCCGCTCGGCGGTGGCTTCACCGATCAGCATGCCGTGGTTGCGGCGCACGTAGTTGGTGATGGATTCGTCGAAGCGGTCACCGCCGATGCGCACCGAAGCCGAATAGACGATGCCGTTGAGCGAGATCACCGCCACTTCGGTGGTGCCGCCGCCGATATCGATGACCATCGACCCACGCGCTTCGGTCACCGGCATGCCGGCACCGATTGCCGCGGCCATCGGCTCTTCGATCAGGAACACATCGCGCGCACCGGCCTCTTCGGCCGATTCCTTGATCGCGCGGCGCTCCACCTGGGTCGAGCCGGCCGGCACGCAGACCAGCACGCGCGGGCTCGGGCGCAGGAAGCGCGACTTGTGCACCTTCTTGATGAAGTGCTTCAGCATCGCCTCGGTGTAGGTGAAATCGGCGATGACGCCGTCCTTCATCGGGCGGATGGTGGTGATGTGGCCGGGGGTACGGCCGAGCATCTGCTTGGCTTCGGCGCCGACGGCAGCCACCGAGCGGGTGCCACCGATGGCGCGGTCCTGGCGCACGGCAACCACGGACGGCTCGTTCAGCACGATCCCCTGTCCGCGCACATAGATGAGGGTGTTGGCCGTGCCCAGGTCGATGGACAGGTCATTGGAGAACATGCCGCGGAGTTTCTTCAACATCGAGGTGGTGATCCTGAGGGGTGCGCAATTCCGGCCTGGAATGGGGAATCGTGGGCAAAATTTAGACAGACAAGCCTAACAACCCGCCCCCCTGCGGGCAAGGATATTTCCAGCCGGACCCGCGTATTCACTAGCTTTCGGCGCGATTGGTACAGGTTGGGCACCCCGCCCGCCCACGGTTGGCACCACGCCGTGCCCGGCGAGCGCACGGCACGCCATCGAAGCGGCGGCAGGCCCGCCGCCGACCGCCCGGCGCTACCCTTCGGCGGCTCCAGCCGGTAACCTTTGCGCCGTCGGGCGCCCATGGGCGCCGTTTGCTTGCCCACCGCCGCGGCCAGCACTCCACTCATTCCCGCATAGGCTTACATCGATGTCCGCTTTGATCTGTGGTTCTCTTGCCTTTGACACCATCATGGTGTTCCCGGACCAGTTCAAGAACCACATCCTGCCGGACAAAGTGCACATCCTGAACGTCTCGTTCCTGGTGCCGCGCATGCGTCGCGAGTTCGGCGGCTGCGCCGGCAACATCGCCTACAACCTGCACCTGCTGGGCGGCCACCCGATCCCGATGGGCACGGTGGGCACCGATTTCGGCCCGTACCGCGAGCATTTCGATGCACTGGGCATCGACCTGTCGCGCGTGCGCGTGATCGAAGAGCTGTTCACCCCGCAGGCCTTCATCACCACCGACCACGACAACAACCAGATCACCGCCTTCCATCCCGGGGCGATGATGCGCTCGTATGAAAACCATGTGCGCGACGTACCCGGCGTGACCCTTGGCCTGGTCGGTCCGGATGGCCGCGAAGGCATGATCCAGAACGCACTGGAATTCCACGAAGACGGCGTGCCCTTCATCTTCGATCCCGGCCAGGCGATGCCGCTGTTCAACGGCCCGGAGCTGCGCACCTTCATCGAACAGGCCGACTACGTGGTGGTCAACGACTACGAGTCCAACCTGCTGCAGGAGCGCACCGGCTGGGACGAGAAGGAAATCGTCAGCCGGGTGCAGGCCTACATCACCACCCGCGGTCCGAAGGGTGCGGTCATCCACACCCCGGAGAAGAGCTACGACATTCCGCCGGCGCACGAGCGCCGCGTGGTCGACCCGACCGGCTGTGGCGATGCGTTCCGCGCTGGCCTGATCTACGGCATCCAGAAAGGCTTCGACTGGCTGACCATCGGCCGCATGGGCAACCTGATGGGCGCGCTGAAGGTGGAACACCCAGGCACCCAGAACCAGCGTTTCACCTTCGATGAGTTCAACGAACAGTTCAAGCAGCAGTTCGGTTACGCACTGAACGTCTGACCTGCGGCACGCGATGGCGCCGAGCCATGCTCGGCGGAATGTCCGGAGCGCCGCTGCGCTCGCCGAGCATGGCTCGGCGCTACCGGGTCACATCTCCAGCGAGGCGTGCAGCGCGCGGCAATCGGCGAAGCGCCAGTCGGCCATGCCGGGCCACGGATCACCCGGCGTATTGACCAGCACGGTATGCGTGCCGGCGGCACGCCCTGCGGCCAGGTCCATCCGATGGTCACCCACCATCACCGCCTGCGCAGCGGCGATGTCCCACCGCTGCAGGAAATAATGCAGACCATCCGGTGCCGGCTTCGGGGCGACCTCGTCGCGGCCGATGATGTCCGCATCCTGGAAAAGATCGCCCAGGCCGATCGCATCCAGGGTCAGCCTGGCCACCGCGTGGTCGTTGCGCGTCAGGATGCCCAGCCTGCTTCCCTGCCCGGCCAGCGCGCGCAGCAGATCCACGGCGCCCTCCGCCGCTACGGCGGCCTCGGCCAGCGAGCGCTCATGCTCGAACAGCCACGCGCGTTTGGCACGTGCTTCATCGGCCGGCAGCGCCACCAGGTGGGCGATGATGTCCTCGTCCACGGCGATGTCCAGCGCGCGCTTGATGGCCAGGAAATCGTGCACCGCGACGGTGAGCGTGCCGTCCATGTCGAATACCCAGTGGCGCAGTCCGTCCAGCCCCGGCTGTGCAGCCGGCACCGCGCGCGCACTCATTTCCATGGCATCTGGCTGGCATCCACGCCGCCGGTTTCGAACACCACGGTGCGCGTGCCACCAGCCTTGACCGGAAACTCGATGCTGATCGCCTGTGCCTGCCGCGCCAGCTTCCACAGCGCCGCGTGGTCGGTGATGAACATCGCGATCGCTTCGTCGGTGTCCGGGCGCCATGCGGCCATCGCGCGCGGCTTGCCGCCGTCCACGCTCACCTGCACCCGGCAGCCGCCAGGGCAGCGGAAATCGCCTGCCTGCAGCACCAGATAGGCGTGCTGTTTCCACTGCGGATGGTCGCGGAACACCAGCTGCACCGGCTTGGGACCGCTGCCGTCAACGTCCACGCGCTCCTTGCCGTATATCGAAGCAGAGCGCTGGGTGCCCTTGGTGCCGACCGGGATCTGGTTGTACTGCCACAGGCCCTGCATGCGGCGCAGGTTGCGCGCCTGGTCCGACTTGACCTTGACGTCGGCGAAGCCCGGTTCGATCCGCGCTGCCGCTGCGGTCCCCTTGTAGATGTCCAGCAGCGAGCCGCCATGCATGCGTGCACGCTCCCAGTCCTTGGCCGCGACGGCGGTGTCGTACTGCCGGGCAACCTCGTCGGCCTTGGCTTCCTTCTGCGCCTGCGCGGCCGCTTCGGCCGCCTGCTGCGCCTGGCGTTCGGCTTCGGGATCGCTGCAGGCAGCCAGGGACAATGCGCAGGCAGCGGCGAGGATCAGGTGTTTCATCGCGGATTCCGGGGTGTTGGCGTGGCTATACAGTACCTGCCAAGAGCGTGACGACCAACGGTCACCCACCACCACGCACGCTCATTACCGGGAAGGGGCCGCGCCTTCGCCCACCTGGCGCCACCAGTGCATGGAGGGCGCGGGGGCGCCGATATCCAGCCGTTCGCCCATCTGCGGGGCGGTCAGGGTGACGCCGCGTTCCGCCGCCAGCGCGGTGATGCGCTCGAAGGGCTCGGTCCATGGATGCAGGGCCAGGTCGAAGGTGCCGTTATGGATGGGCATCATCGCCGCTCCACGTACGTCCAAGTGGGCCTGCAGGCTCTGCTCGGGCTGCATGTGCACGTCTGGCCACTGCGCATCGTAGGCGCCGGTCTCGATCATGGTCAGGTCGAACGGGCCGTAGCGCTCGCCGATGCGGGCAAAGCCATCGAAGTAGCCAGTGTCACCGCTGAAGAAGATGCGGGTATGCCCGGTGTCGATCACCCACGAGGCCCACAGCGTGCGGTTGCCGTCGGCCAGGGTGCGCCCGGAAAAATGCTGGGCTGGGGTCGCGACGATCTTCAGGCCTTCCACGCGGGTGTCCTGCCACCAGTCCAACTGCACCACCTTCGCCGCCGGCACGCCCCACCCGATCAGACGATCACCCACGCCGAGCGCGGTGACGAAGTGCTGCACCTTCGGCGCGAGCGCGAGGATGGCCGCGTGGTCCAGATGATCGTAGTGGTCGTGGGAGATGATCACGCCGGTGATGGACGGCAGTTCGTCGATGCTCAACGGCGGGGCGTGGAAGCGCTTCGGGCCCATGAAAGACATCGGCGAGGCACGCTCGGCGAACACCGGGTCGGTCAGCCAGAAATGGCCGTCCAGCTTCATCAGCATCGTCGAGTGGCCCAGCCGCCACAGGCTGTGATCCGGCGCATCCAGCAGCGCCTGGCGGGTCAGCGGCTGCACCGGGATCGGGGCAGGCGGGGTGGCGTCCTTCGGCTTGTCCACCATGAAGCGCCACAGCACGTCCAGCGTGCCGATGAAGCCCAGCGACGACTTGCCGGCCGGATTGTGGAAGCGTCCATCGTGGAACTGCGGCGACTGTTCGTAGGAAGCGGCGGGACGTGCACCGCAGGTCAGCAGGCCAAGGGTCATGGCGATCAACACCGTAGATAGAAGGAGGAAGCGCGGCAGGCGGCGGATCATTCGGGCGTGCCCTGAAAAGTACACTGGCGAGTCTACTTCCATTTCATGGAAAGTAAACTGAACGGTGTAAAATAATCCGATGAGTGCCGATACCCGCCCTACCCGCCTGACCGATCGCAAGCGCGCGGCGATCCTGGCCGCCGCTGTTGCCGAGTTCCGCAGTTTTGGTTTCGCGGCGACCAGCATGGACCGCATTGCCGCTGTTGCGGGGGTGTCAAAGCGTACGGTGTACAACCATTTCGCCAGCAAGGACGAATTGTTCACCGCCATCCTGTGGCAGTTGTGGGAAGCCAGCCAAGCGGTGGAGGCGGTGGCCTACGCCGCGTCGCAGCCACTGCGGGAGCAGTTGTTGAGGTTCACCCGGCAGAAGATGCGCCTGATGTCCGATGCCAGCTTCATCGACCTGTCGCGGGTGGCGATTGCCGAGCTCGTGCATGCCCCCGAGCGGGCACGGGCGATGATGGACAAGCTGGCGGAAAAGGAAGAAGGACTGGCGACGTGGATACGTGCAGCGCAGGCCGATGGCCGGCTGCGCGCGGACACCACGCCTGCCGAAGCGGCGCATCAACTGCAGGGCATGCTGAAGGCGTTCGCGTTCTGGCCGCAGGTGACGATGGGCCAGGCGCCGCTGTCGCCGGAGGCGCAGCAGCGGCTGATGGAAGACTGCGTGGATATGTTCCTGGCGCTGCGCGCAACGGCGTGACGTCGCGGGCACGGAGGTAGCGCCGAGCCATGCTCGGCGAGCGCAGCGGCAAATTGCACCGCGTGACGACCAACGGTCGTCACCCACCAGGGCCGACGGCATGACGGCCAGCGGCCGTCACTACCGCAGCGCGCGTCCGGCCTAGTTGGCTTCGGCCTTGGACAGCATGTTTTGCACCGAACCGGTGGTGATCGGGTGGTAGCCCGGCTTGGCCTTTTCGAACGCCGCCCTGGCTACTTCCAGGCCTTCCGGCGTCTTCACCAGTTCAGCGTAGATCGGCATGATCAGCTTGCGACGGCCGACCCGCTCGATGAACTCGGCGGCCGCCGGCGTGGCCTCCGCGTAACCACTGCGGATGGCCAGCGGGTACCAGCGCATGGCGATTTCACCATTCGGCGTACCGGTGAACTTGAACACCCGATCCAGCGCGGCCAGCTTGTCCAGCGGCTGCGTGGCGCCCAGGCCGTCGATGAAGCGCACCCACTCCTGGGTACTCCACTCGGCGGTCAACTGGTTGGTCGGCAGCTTGCCGGTGCCTTCCCAGGCGATGCGCGCAGTGTCCACGTTACTGAAGTTGCGTGACTGCGCCTTGGCGGCGAACGCCGGAATGCCCGGCTGCTCCAGCCATGCGGTCAGCTCGGCCTCGGTCACCGCGCTCGGGTTCTTCGGCAGCAGGTTCTTCTTCAGGTACTCGACGAACTGATCGGTGTTCGCGCTCTGGAAGGCATGGTCGTTGAACCAGCCGCGCAGGAAGGGATCGAACACTTCACGGCCGAAGCGCTGTTCCAGGAACTCCAGGAACCAGGAGCCCTTCACGTAGGCGACCTGGCTCAGCGCCTCGTCCGGGTCACGTTCGTTCAGTGGCGGCAACGCCAGCGCCTGGTCGGCCGGGCTCATGTCCTTCACTTCGGCCAGCAGGTCGGTCTGGTCGATCTGGCGCTCCATCTCAGCCATTTCCTTGCCGTACAGCGCTTCGGTGATGCGACCCTGCACGTAGGTGGTGAAGCCTTCGTTGAGCCAGATGTCCTTCCAGCTGGCATTGGTCACCAGGTTGCCCGACCAGCTGTGCGCCAGTTCGTGGGCGACCAGCGAGACCAGCGACTTGTCACCAACGATCACGGTCGGCGTGGCGAAGGTCAGGCGCGGGTTCTCCATGCCACCGAACGGGAACGACGGCGGCAGCACCAGCATGTCGTAGCGGCCCCAACGGTACTCGCCGTACAGCTTTTCAGCCGCACCGATCATCTTCTCGGTGTCTTCGAATTCCTTGGCGGCCTTGCCGACCATGGTCGGTTCGGCCCACACGCCGGAGCGGCCGGAGATCGGCTCGAAGACCAGGTCACCCGCCGCGATGGCCAGCAGGTAGGACGGGATCGGCTGCGGCATCTTGAAGGTATAGTCGCCATCACGCGCGGCCTTGGGATCGTTGTCGGCGCTCATCAGCACCATCACGTCCGGGCGGCTGGTGACATGCGCACTGTAGGTGAAACGCACGCTCGGCGTGTCCTGCAGCGGCACCCAGGAACGGGCGTGGATCGCCTGCGACTGGCTGAACATGAAGGGGAGCTGCTTGCCTTCGGTCATCGACGGCTCCAGCCACTGCAGGCCCGAGGCGGTAGGTGCCGTGTGGTAGCTGATCTCGACCTTGGTCGGCTGGGCCGGCGCTTCAATGGTCAGCTTGCTGCCGAATACCTTGTCCACTGGCGCCAGCACGAAGGGCAGCGCGCTGCGCGCACCGTCGGCGGCGATCGCTTCCACCTTGGCCACGTCGAGCTCGCGGGTGTCCAGCACCAGCTGCCTGGCGTCCTTGTTCTTCCACTCCAGGGTGTAGGTCGCGGTGCCGCCGATCTGCTTGGCGTCGAAGTCCAGCTTCAGGTCCAGCGCGATGTCCTTGATGACGACCTTGTCCGGCTCGGCATAGGAACTTTCATCGTGGCTGCGGTTTTCGGCCTTCACGGGAGCAGCGGGCGCCTTCTGGGCGGTCGGGGCCGTGGCAGCGGGGGCTGCAGGCTCCTGGGAGCAGCCGGCGGCAAGCGCCACGGCCAGCGGAATGAGCAGGAACGGGGTACGCATGAATCGAGACCGTTTCAGGGGTAAACCGGGATTTTACCCCCGAACCGCCCCTGGTAGCGCCGAAGGCAGCGGCAGGAGCCGCTACCAACGTCGCTCGCGACGGCCCGGAGGGTGCCGGTCAGGATGACCGGCATAGCCATGCTCGGCGAATCCCTGACGCCGAGCATGGCTCGGCGCTACCCGCTTACAGCTTGTAGCCTGAATGGATGGAGACGATGCCAGCCGACAGGTTCTTGTAATGGCAGCGCTCGAAGCCGGCCTCGCCCATCATCGCCTTCAGTTCTTCCTGCGGCGGGTGCTTGCGGATGCTCTCGGCCAGGTACTGGTAACTATCCGAATCGCGCGCGAACAGGCGGCCCAGCTTCGGCAGCACCTTGAACGAATGGAAATCGTAGATCGGCTTGAACCAGTCCAGCGTGACTTCGGAAAACTCCAGCACGCGCGCCTGCCCGCCCACCTTCAGCACGCGATGCATCTCGCGCAGCGCAGCGTCCTTGTCGGTCACGTTGCGCAGGCCGAAGGCAATGGTCACCAGGTCGAAGCTGGCATCCGGAAACGGCAGCGCTTCGGCGTTGCACTGCACGTAATCCAACCCGGCCACCAGGCCGCGGTTGGTCAGGCGGTCGCGGCCGACCGACAGCATGCCAGCGTTGATGTCGCCCACCACGACGGCGCCCTCGGCACCCACCCGCTCTTTCAGCAGGGCGGCGATATCACCGGTACCACCGGCAAGATCGAGCACGCGATCACCCGGCTTCACCTGCGCGGTGGCCACGTAGTAGCGCTTCCACACCCGGTGCACGCCCAGGCTCATCAGGTCGTTCATCAGGTCGTAGTTGCGCGCGACCGAGGTGAAGACCTGGCCGACCAGCTTCTGCTTGTCCTTTGCATCGACATCACGGAAGCCGAAATGGGTAGTTCCGGACTTGTAGGGGGATTCGCTCATGGGCTGATTATCGCACCGCGCGAGGCCGGCGGCACCCCCTGCCCGTATCATGGCCACCTGACTTCACGGAGACCCACATGATCACCACGCCCGACTACCAGGCCCTGCTGCAGACCGCCATCGCCGAGGCCCGCCAAGGGCTGGCAGAGGGCGGCGTGCCGATCGGCGCGGCGCTCTACCACAACGACGGGCGCTTGCTCGGTTGTGGCCACAATCGCCGCGTGCAGGAAGGCGACCCGTCCGTGCACGGTGAGACCGATGCGTTCCGCAAGGCCGGTCGCCAGCGCGGCTACAGGAACACCATCATGGTCACCACGCTGGCCCCCTGCTGGTACTGCAGCGGGCTGGTACGGCAGTTCAACATCGGCACCGTGGTGGTGGGGGAATCACGTACCTTCCAGGGCGGTATCGACTGGCTGCGGGAGAGCGGGGTGAACGTCATCGACCTGGACAACCAGGAGTGCGTGGACCTGCTCGGCAACTTCATCGAGCGTCACCCGGAGATCTGGAACGAAGACATCGGCGAGTGAGCTTTCCTGAATTCTTCAGCGCGGCGGTAGGCAGAACTGCCTGAACACGCGCGTGTGGGGCGTGGAAAACGACTGCGCCACGCTGATTGCACGCAGCGATGACGCTGCGTGCACTGACTGATAGCGATGATCGGAGCTCCCCCCGCCATCATTTATAAGAAGTCAGAGCCCATGCGCGCAGATGCACCCAATGTCCCTCCGGTCATCGACGTGGAGGCAGAGCTGAATTACTGGCGCCAACGGCATGCCGACGGCGCCATGGGGCCCGGCTCTTTCGGCCACTTCGTCCCCTGGATAAAGTTCGCCTGCGATTCGCTGATCACCCACCCGCGCGCCAGCAACGAGCAACGCGAGGAAGCGTTCCAGACCCAGTACGCACTCCAGATCATGCCGCGGCTGACCGAAGCGCAGGCACGCGCGTTCATCGAACAGGTCTGGGACCACGTGTACGTGTCCAGCATGATCCAGAGCGCCGACCGGCCACGGCTGATTGCCTGAAGTACCCACGGTAGCGCCGCGCAATGATCGGCGCGCCAGGCACGCCGCGAATCGACGCGACGTGCACATCCCTCGGCGTATTCATCGGGCATGAGCCTGAAGTCTGTTTTCAACACCGTTGCCAAGCGCACCGCCTACGCCACGGGCACGCCCTGGACGTTCATCGCTGCTGTATCGGTAGTGGTGATCTGGGGCATCACCGGCCCCTTGTTCGATTTCAATGACACCTGGCAGCTGGTGATCAACACCGGCACCACCATCATCACCTTCCTGATGGTGTTCCTGATCCAGCACACGCAGAACGCCGATACGGCTGCGATGCAGATCAAACTGGACGAACTCATCCGCGTGACCGCGCACGCCAACAAGCAGCTGCTGGACCTGGAAGAGCTGGACGAGGAGCGGCTGGAAGAGATCCGAAAGGAGTACGAGCGGATGGCGCGCGAAGCGGGCGATGCGCTGCAACGCGTGCGCGCGTGCCGCAACGACGAGCAGGAGAAGGGAGGCTGATCCACGTGGCTTTCCGGTACTAAGCCGGACCTCATTCACCCGCCCCTGCCGGATGGGCCTGCCACCTGCGGTTGAACAGGCGCTGCACCAGCACGAAGAACAACGGGATGAAGAACACGCCCAGCAGCGTGCCGACGATCATCCCGCCCAGCACGCCGGTACCGATGGCGCGCTGCGCACCGGAACCCGCACCCGAGGCGATGGCCAGCGGCAACACGCCCAGCCCGAACGCCAGCGAGGTCATGATGATCGGGCGCAGGCGGTCACGTACTGCACGCATCGTGGCTTCGATCAGCCCCGCCCCCTTCTCCAGGTTTTCCTTGGCGAACTCCACGATCAGGATCGCGTTCTTCGATGTCAGGCCCACCGTGGTCAGCATCGCCACCTGGAAGTAGACGTCGCGCTCCAGACCCATCAGCGTGTTGGCCAGCACCGCACCCAGGATGCCCAGTGGCGCCACCAGCAGCACCGACGTCGGCACGCTCCAGCTTTCATACAGCGCGGCCAGGCAAAGGAACACGATCAGCAGCGACAAGATATACAGCAGCGGCGCCTGCGCGCCGACCTGCCGCTGCTGATAGGCGCTGCCGGTCCATGCCACGGTGAACCCCGGCGGCAGGCGCGAGGCGATGGCTTCAATTTCCGCCATGGCCGTGCTGGACGCCGCACCGGGAGCTGCCTGCCCCTGGATTTCCACCGCTGACACGCCGTTATAGCGTTCCAGGCGCGGCGATCCCTGCGCCCATCGTTGCGTGGCGAACGCACTGAACGGCACCATGCGGCCCTCTCTGTTGCGTACGGACCACTGCTGGAAGTCTTCCGGATTCATCCGGAATTGGACGTCACCCTGCAGATAGACCCGTTTCACGCGGCCGCGGTCACTGAAATCGTCGATGTATCGGCTTCCCCATGCCGCGGCCAGCGTCCCGTTGACCGCATCCAGCGACAGCCCTTGCGCGTGTGCCTTGCCTGCGTCCACGTCCACCTGCAACAAGGGCATGTCTTCCTGTCCGTTGGCGCGCATGTTCGCCAGAAGGGGGCTCGCCCTGGCGTTCAGCAGCAGCTCGTTGCGCGCCGACATCAGCGCGTCATGGCCGAGGCCTGCGCGGTCTTCCAGAAAGAACGCAAAGCCTTCGGCGGTACCCAGCGCAGGAATCGGCGATGGCGAAAATACATGGATTTCCGCTCCCTGGATGCCGGCCATGGCTTTCCCCGCACGCGCCGCGATCTGCGCGGCGCTATCCTGGCCCGACCGCTGTTTCCAGTCCTTCAACTGCACGAAGGCCAGCGCCATGTTCTGCCCCATGCCCGCATAGCTGTAGCCCTGCACGGCAAAGATGGCCTCCACCACGGCCGCTTCGTTGGTCAGGAAATGGGCTTCAACCGCTTCCACGACCTGTTGCATGCGACCGGTGGTCGCACCAACGGGTCCCTGCATCGTCAGCATGAGCGAGCCCTGATCTTCGTTGGGAAGGAAGGCACTTGGCAGACGCAGGAACAGTAGCGCCATGGCCAGCACCAGCACGCCGAAAATGCCCATGAAGCGCCACGGCCGCACGATGATGCCCCTCACGCCGCGCTGGTAGGATTCGCTGGAACGGTCGAATCGGCGGTTGAAGCCACTAAAGATGCGACCGGCCCACCCCGTCTGCGCGACATGCTGGCCGCCCTTCTCCAGCGGCTTGAGCAGGGTGGCACACAACGCGGGGGTCAGCACCAGGGCGACCAGTACCGACAACGCCACCGCCGATACGACCGTGGCGGAGAACTGCCGATAGATCACGCCCGTCGCACCGCTCATGAAGGCCATCGGCACGAACACCGCCGACAGCACCAGGCCGATACCCACCAGCGCACCGGTGATCTGGCTCATGGACTTCCGCGTCGCCTCAAGCGGCGACAAGCCTTCTTCGGCCATGATGCGCTCGACGTTCTCCACCACGACGATGGCATCGTCGACCAGCAGGCCGATCGCCAGCACCATCGCGAACATGGTCAGCATGTTGATGGAAAAACCCAGCAGCGACAGCACGCCGAAGGTGCCCAGCAGCACCACCGGCACCGCAATGGTCGGTATCAGGGTAGCGCGAAGGTTCTGCAGGAACAGATACATCACCACGAACACCAGCACGATGGCTTCAACCAGGGTCTTGACCACGCCCTTGATCGACACGCGCACGAACGGCGTGGCGTCATAGGGCATGACCGCCTTGAGCCCCGGGGGGAAATGCGGCTGCAGTTCTGCCAGTGCCACCTTGATAGCCGCCGCCGTCTGCAGTGCATTGGCACCCGTGGCAAGCGTCACCCCGATTCCGCCCGCTGGCTGGCCGTTGTAGCGGTTCGCGAAATCGTAGCTTTCCGCACCCAGCTCGATCCGCGCCACGTCACCCAGCAGCAGCTGCCCGCCGTCCTGTTCACCGCGCAGGATGATCGCGCTGAATTCCTCGGGAGTCTGCAGTCGCGACTGCGCCTGGATGGTCGCAGTGAGTTGCTGGCCGCTGCGGGCAGGTGCACCGCCCAGCGCCCCCAGGCTGACCTGGGCATTCTGCGCGCGGATGGCGGTGACAACCTCGTCGACCGCAAGACCATACGCGTGCAGTTTGTGCGGGTCCAGCCAGATGCGCAGCGCATACTTCCCACCGAACTCACGAATGCCGCCGACACCGGGCACCCGACTGAGCACATCCGC
This sequence comes from Stenotrophomonas sp. CFBP 13724, assembly GCF_014841975.1. Classification (NCBI taxonomy): domain Bacteria; kingdom Pseudomonadati; phylum Pseudomonadota; class Gammaproteobacteria; order Lysobacterales; family Lysobacteraceae; genus Stenotrophomonas; species Stenotrophomonas sp. CFBP 13724. The sequence goes on along the minus strand of NZ_JACYUW010000001.1, from coordinate 79,009 downwards.
CACCGATGAACCGATGTAATCATCGATATCGTGCGCGTCCATGCTGCCATCTTCCGATACGAAGCCGATGATATGCAGGTAGCCGCCGCCGGACTTGCTGACCGTCACGCCCTGTTGCTGCACCTCCAAGGGCAGGGAGGGCATGGCCTGCTGCACTTTGTTCTGCACCTGCACCTGGGCGATATCCGGGTCGGTGCCGTTCTCGAAGACCAGCGAGATCGTCGCGTAGCCTGCATAGGAATAGCTCTGCGAGGAGAAGTACAACAGGCCGTCTATGCCCTTGAGCTGTTGTTCGATGACCTGCGTCACCGATTGCTCGATCACGCTGGCCGAGCCGCCGGGGTAGATCGCAGTCACCTCCACGCTGGGTGGCGCCACGTCCGGATACATCGAGACGGGTAATCTGAGCACCGCAAGACCACCGGCGAGCATGATGATGATTGCGACCACCCATGCAAAAACGGGACGGTCAATGAAGTAATGGGCCATGTGGCTCTCCGGTTACGGCAACGGGGCGTCGATGGCATGAACCGGCTTGCCCGGGACCGTTTTCTGCAGCCCCTCGACAATCACCTTGTCCCCGGCCTGCAGGCCGTCTTCCACCAGCCACTTGTCACCCAGTGCGCGGCTCACTTTGACGGGGCGCACTTCTACCTTGCCGTCCTTGTTGACCACCATCGCGCTGGTATCGCCCTTGGCATCGCGGGCGATGCCCTGCATCGGCACCAGCACCGCGCCATTGCGCACGCCGCCGCCGATCACCGCGCGCACGTACATGCCCGGCATCAGCACGCCTTCCGGATTGGATACCTTGACCCGCAGGCCGTAGCTGCCGGTGGTCGGATCCACGCTCACTTCGGAAAACTCCAGCGTGCCCTGGTGATCGAAGGTGCTGCCGTCATCCAGCAGGATGCTGACCGGCAGAGTCTGGTTGTCCTGCAGGCGGCCGGCAGCCAGTTCGCGGCGCAGCTGCAGCAGCTCGGCAGCGGACTGGGTCAGGTCGACGTAGATCGGGTCCAGCTGCTGCACGGTGGCCAGCGCTTCGGCCTGGGCGGCACTGACCAGCGCGCCCTGGGTAACCGAGGACTTGCCGATGCGGCCGCTGATCGGCGCGGTGATGCGGGCGTAACCCAGCGTCACGTTGGCGGCATCCAGCGAGGCCTTTGCAGCCCCCACATCCGCTTCAGCCTGCTTCTGCGCGGCGATCGCGTTTTCCAGGTCCTGCTTGCTTACCGCATCCACCTTGGCCAGTTCGGTGATCCGCGCCGCGCTCAGCCTGGAGGCGTTGGCGGTGGCTTCGGCACGGGCCAGCTGGGCACGCGCATTGTTGGATTGCGCGCGGTAACTGGCATCGTCGATCTGGTACAGCGGCTGCCCTTCGGTCACTAGGCTGCCTTCGGTGAAAAGCCGCTTGCCGACGATGCCGTTGACCTGCGGCCGCACTTCGGCGACCAGGAAGGCGGTGGTGCGGCCGGGCAGCTCGCGGGTCAGCGACACCGATTCGGCCTTCAGGGTGACCACGGTGACCTGGCCGGGGCCCTGCTGTTGCGGCTGGTCATCGCCACCGCCACAGGCGGCCACGGTCGCGGCGATGGCCAACGACAAGGCAAGGGGACGAATACGGGACAGAAGCATGGGGGAGGGTCTCGATGGCAGGAATTCGGTAGCGCCGAGCCATGCTCGGCGGCCGTGGATCCGCTGCGCTTTCAGACGCATCCGGGACCCTCGGCAATCATGGGCAGGAAATATACATACATGACTGTTTGTTTGTAAAGCGGTATGATTCGTTGATGTTTCGCGCAACTTCTGAGCAATGGCCCGAAAGACCAAAGAGGAAACCCAGGCGACCCGCGAAGGGATCCTCGACGCCGCCGAATCCTGTTTCCACGAGCATGGGGTAGCCCGCACCACGCTGGAGATGATCGGTGCGCGCGCCGGCTACACGCGCGGCGCGGTGTACTGGCACTTCAAGAACAAGATCGACGTGCTGGCTGCGGTGATCGAGCGCGTGCGCCTGCCCTTCATGCAGGAACTCGACCGCGCCGCCACCGAGTCGCGCGATACCCCGGTGCTGGACCTGCGCTCGGTGATCCTGGGTTCGCTGATCGACCTGGCGCAGGACGAGCGGCTGCGAAACACCATGGAGATCATGCTGCGCAGTGATTCATCGGCCGACAGCAAAGTGTTGGCCGACCTGCAGCAGGAAGGGTTCCGCGATGGGCTGGAGCGCATGGCGCGCGCCCTGCGCCGGGCCGCACAACTGGGCCAGCTCAAGCCCGGGGCGGACCCCGAAGTGGCCGCGCGGATGCTGCACGCCACGGTACTGGGCGTGCTGCACGGGGCGATGGTGGAACCGGAGCTGATGGACATCCGCCGCGATGGGATGCTGGCGCTGGACATGACGCTGGCTGCTTATGTCAAAGAAGGCGTCTTCGAGGCCGGCAGCGCGCCGACGCCGCTGTAACGCGGACTGCGGCAGCGCGCTCCCTCGCCCTGTTAGCGTGAGGGCACCGCACAGTTGGCGGTGATCAGCTCGCCGCTGTTGCCCGCAGGCAGTGCGTAGTCGATCACGCACTGCTGGCTTTCATCGGTTCCCAGGCGCACCGTCAAGCGGCCCGCTTCTTCGATGCCGCGCACCCACAGGCGGCTGGCCTGGCCGACCACGCCCACCACCTCGCCTGCCTCGTTGTAGACATCAAATCCGAACGGCAGCGCCCGTCCATCGGCCTGGAAGGCTTCAATCAACGCGCTGCGCCCGCTGCTGGTCGGGACCACCAGCTTGACCACCGCGCCGGCCGTCGGTACGCCGATGACGGACGTGGTCTCCAGCTCCACATCCAACGGCAACCCCTTCGGATCCACCGTCACTTCGTTGCGGCGGAACGGGGTCATGTAGGGAACGACAGCGTATCCCTTCGCATTGGTCTTGACGCCCACGGTGCTGTCCAGCGCCGCGCCTGCTGCATCGGGCACCTGCACCAGCGCGATGGTGTCACCGAGTTGCTGGGCGAACACCACGCCATCGCCATGCAGCACGATGCCACCGGTCGCGCCCAGGCTCAGCCCACGGCTGCCGGAGGCCTGGTTGTAGCCTGCGTTGAGCGTGGCCACCGATGCCTGGTAACTGACGCCCGCGTCGTAGTTCGCGCCTGTACCGCTGTAGCGGCTGATCGATGCGTTGTAGCCGCCCTGGCGACGCTCACCGAAGGTGCCGGTGACGCCGGCACGCTCATCGTCACGACCATCGCTGCTGCGGTTCACCGCCGTAGTCAGGCGCGGCGCGCTGCTGCGCGAGCCCAGCGGCACGGTCACGTTCAGATGGAAACTGTTGCCCTCCCGGCCCGCCCCGCCGCCCAAGCTGCGTTCCAGGCTGCGCTGCGCCGACAGGCTGTAGCTGGCAGGGCCGAGCCGGTCGGCGTAACCCACCGAAAAATTGGTGCGCCGCTGGTCCTGGTTCCAGTAGTCCACGCTGCTGGCGCTGGCATACAGCGACGCCGCACCTGCGCCCAGACGCTGGTTGAGGTTGATGTCCAGGCGCGAGCGCTGGCGTGCGAACAGCCGCCCGCCTTCACCCTCGGCCATCAGCTGGCGCAGGCGTGCCGCATCGCCCAACGACAGATAGCCCTGGGTCGAAAAGCGATACGCGGCCATCGACAGATTGGTGCCGGTCGCCGGAATGTCCTTGCTGAAAGCCAGCCGGTAGGACTGGCCCTGCATGCGCGAACCCGACGCCGGCAGCGCGCCGCGCAACTGCGTACGTGCCACCGTGACATCACCGGAGAACGCACCGAGGCGGGTGTTCAGCGCGCCGCCGAGCAGGCCGGCCGCATAACCATCGCTGGCGGTGACCCCACCGAAGCCGGTGAACCGGTTGCTCATCCCCTTGCGCAGGGTGGCCTCCAGCAACGCCGGGGTATCGCGAAGCCACGCGTCGTCCAGCGTGCCCACGGTGATGTTGAAGCGGTGCTGGCCAGCGCGCAGCAGCTGCGGCACGGAAGCAAAAGGCACCACGAAATGCTGCACCCGGCCATCGTCTTCGATGACTTCCACGTCCAGATCGCCGGCATAGGCGGTTCCGTACAGGTCATTGATCTCGAACGGACCGGCGGCGACGTTGGCCTGGTACAGCACCGCGTCGCGCTGGCGGATCACCACCCGGGCGTTGGTCTGTGCCACACCGCGCACCGTGGGGGCATAGTCACGCTGCGACTGCGGCAGCATGCGCGGATCGGTCGCCACACTGACGCCACGGAAGCTGACCCCGTCGAACAGGTCACCGTTGGTGCTGGCCTCGCCCACGGTCAGCTCGGTGCCCCATGAGGCGATGGAACGCTGGGCGTAGCTGCGCCCAGCGCGATACGACGTGCCGCGTCCACTGGACTGCGAAAGATAGCCGTCGTGGCGCACCCGCCAGGCTCCCAGGTTGACCCCGGCGTTGAGCATCGCGCTGGTCGACTGCCCCTGGTAGCCACGGCCCTGGATGCGCTGGTGGCTGATGGAATACCCGAGCATCGCCGCACTGACACCGTCATCCCACAATTCCGGACTGACCCAGCCACGCGGATCGCGTGACAGGTAGGCCTGCGGGATGCTCACTTCCAGCGCCAGTTCGCCGGCGTCGAAGCGGGCGCTGGCCTGCGGGATGAACGTGGACAGGGGCTTACAGCTGACCGTGTCGGGCAACGCCTGCAGGGGGATCGACGGGCCGTCGCCCTCGGTGGCGCTGCCCGGCTGCGGCAGGCGCGCGGGATCCACGCCCAGCACCGCTATCAGTTCCGGCGAGAGGCACACCGCGGTCGACCCGTTGTCCAGCGCGCGCAGTTCCACGTCACGCCGCGCGACAACCACGCCATTGACCTTGATGTCGGCACTGTAGATGCCCGGTGCATCCTCACCGCTCTCGAACCGGCTCAGGTCCAGCGCGCCGGCCTGCGAACCCTGCAGGAACTGCGCGTTGAACTCCACGTTGGGCGCCGCCCACGCGATGGCTGGAAACAAAGCGCCCACCACGGCAAAGGCCAGGCGGCATGGCTTCGGCGCTGACGATGTCGGGCTGCAGGACAGCATGGCGGATCTCCAGGAAGGCATGCGGCGGCGACACCTGCCAACGGCAGGCATCCGGGGGTGTGACGTCGATCGAAAGGGCGAAGGGCGGTCGGCGCTGCGGATCAGTTGCCGGACAGCGGCACGGACTGGCCGACGCTGGCGCCGAAGTCGTTGATGTACTGGAACTGCACGTTGCCGCCATTTGGACGTGCCCGCAGGCTGTCCAGCGCATAGCGTTCGGTGGACTGCGGCGCGATCATCTGCGGGTCGACCGCAGGGTGGTCGACGCCCTGCACGCGCAGGCCCAGGGTGCCGACATGCACGTAGTAAGGCGTCGGATTGGTGGCCTGCAGCGCCCAGCCCTTTGCATCGGGCACCAGGCTCCACTGCAGCTTCTGCGGCGCGGTGCCGGCGTCGTCCAGTCCGTTGGGGCGATAGATCAGCTTGATGCGCGTGCGCAGGCTGAACTGCAGGTAGTTCCCCGTGGCGATCTCGCCGTCCTGCGGTACCGGCGGGATGTCCAGTACATTGAGGTAATAGATGCTCTCGCGGTCCTGCGGCAGGTCACCGCCGGTAAACAGGATGCGCAGCGACTGCGACTTGCCGCCGTCCAGGCGGAACACCGGCGGACGCAGCACGAACGGGGTGACGCTCTCTTCCGGCGCGGCCAGCTTGTCACCGGCGTCGGTCCACGCCTGCACCAGCGATGCCTTCTGTCCGACGTTTTCAATGCGCACGGTGATCTCGCGCTGGTTGCCGGGGAATATCTGACGGGTGCCGTGCACGATGACGCCCGCGTCGGCCGAAACACTGGCCAGCAGCGAGGCAACAGCTACACAGCAGAGGAGTCCGGTACGGATCAGGTTCATGACAGGTCACTCGTTGCGGGCGTGGCCCGGGATGGCCGGGGCCCGAAGGCCCCGACCGGTACTACAACGGCCGTTCGATTACTTGTAATCGATGGTGTAGCCGACGCTCGCGTTGACCTCGCCGGCGGTGGCTGCGCCAGTGGCGCGGTATTCGGCAGCGAAGTCGATCTGCTGGGTGGACGCCAGGTCGATTTCAGCCGAACGCCACGGCGTGGCGATGTTGATCGGCGCGTCGGTGGCATCGCGCAGCGCGATCTGCACGTTCGCTGCAGGATCGGTAGCAGCGCTGTTGTTCAGGAAACCGTTGCTCTGGTTGGCGTCGCGGTTCGGGTTCAGTTCAATGGCTGCATTGCCGCTGGTGCACTGGGCGTCGGAACCGCCGATCACCAGCGAAACTGTCCGCTTGCCGGCCGTGTCACCGGCGTTCGCCAGCGCGCTGGTCGGCACGGTCGGCAGGGTCACGATCGGATCCTGGGGGGTGCCGCCGCTGCCCGGCCAGGTGATGTCGCACGTGGTGGCCGTGATCTGGCCGTTGAAGGTGATCGTGCCGCTCTGCGCCGAAGCAGAGAACGAGGCACCAATGGCCAGGGCGGCCGACAGCGCGATTGCAAGCTTGTTCATGGAATGGAATCCTTGGTTGATCGGGTGGGAACATCTGCTCGGCGGAATCCGGCGTGGGTTGGATGTCAGCCGCAAGGACTGGCTCGTCCTTGACATCTAATCTAGTAACCGGGCCGCCGGGATTTAATAGGACGGGGATGAAAGCCGGATCATGGCGACAGACCAATGTGGCCGATGACATCCCATAACGCAGGGCCCCGCCATCGGACGCGTCTGAACCGCACCGCGCTTGGACGGACGCACTGCGCACCGCCTGCGTCAGCGGCTCAGGGATAGTTGAGGGTGTAACCCAACGGGGCCTGGAAGGCGCCCGGAATGGCATCCTGGCCGTCGGCGAAGTACTCGGCGAAGAAGGTGAACTCAGCCACGTCGCCCACTGAAGCTGTCGGACGCAGGACCGCCCCGCCAGCCAGGTTGATCGGCGCGTCCTGCGCGTCGCGCAGCCCCACCACCGCGTTGGTGCCGCCACCGAGGCCCAGCACCCCATTGCGCAGGCGGCCATTGAGCAGGTTCGCCGAACGGTCGGTGTTCAACGCGATGGCCAAGCGTTCACTCGAACAGACCGGGTCACTACCGCTGATCCGTACCACCACCGGGGTGCGGCCTCCGCTCTGCCCCGAGCGCAGCGAGTTTGTCGCGATAGTGGGCAGGGAAACGGTCGCGTCATTGCCGACCACACCGTCAAAGGAGACTTCGCAGGTGACGGTCGAGACGGCGCCGTTGAAGGTGATGTCGCCACTCTGGGCCTGCGCGGCGCCTGCTGCGCCGAGCAGGATGAGCGCAAGCGTGGCGGGCAAGCGCATTGATGCAGTTTGCATGGAAGGTGCTCCTTGTTTCGTCCAATGACCATTCGTACCCGGGAACGGACTGTCGCCGGGAAAGCCATCGTCGAGGAGCGCGGCCACAAACAGACTAGGACGCGACGGAAGGCGCAGCGTCTGCGGCGGATGTTCTGGCCGCGGTCACAGCAACAGTGTGATAAGGCGCACGTGTCTGCGCGAGTTCGGCGTAAGGTCGGCCAGAAAGGGTCCCGGCCACGTCACGGCAGTCGGCGGTAGCGCCGACCCATGGCCGGCGAGCGCAGCGGGCGGCGCCGCATGGCCGGCAGGCCCCGCAAACGCAGAAGGCCGCCTTTCGGCGGCCTTGCGGTATCAGAGAATGTAGCGGCTCAGGTCGGGATCCTTGACCAGCTCACCCAAGTGCTTGTCCACGTACGCGGTGTCGATGGCCATTGTCTCACCATCACGATCCGGCGCTTCATAGCTCAATGAATCAAGCAGGCGTTCCAACACGGTATGCAGTCGACGGGCGCCGATGTTCTCCTGCCGTTCGTTCACCAGGAACGCGATTTCCGCGAGCCGGTCGATGGCATCTTCGTTGAAGCTGATCTTGACACCCTCCGTCAGCAGCAGTGCTTCGTACTGCTTGGTCAACGCTGCCTTCGGTTCAGTCAGGATGCGTACGAAATCAGCCTTTGTCAGGGCCCCCAGTTCGACGCGGATCGGGAAGCGGCCCTGCAGCTCCGGGATCAGGTCACTGGGCTTGGCAAGATGGAAGGCACCGGAGGCGATGAACAGGATGTGGTCGGTCTTGACCGTCCCGTACTTGGTGGACACGTTGGATCCTTCCACCAGCGGCAGCAGATCGCGCTGCACGCCCTCACGCGAGACATCGCCACCGCCCACGTTGTCACCGCGCTTGGCAACCTTGTCGATCTCGTCGATGAACACGATGCCATGCTGTTCGCAGGCCTCGATGGCTGCGCTGCGCACATCATCTTCGTTGACCAGCTTTGCGGCTTCTTCTTCCTGCAGCAGCGGGCGCGCTGCCTTGATGGTGAGCGTGCGCTTGTTTGATTTCGAACCGCCCAGGTTGGCGAACATCGACTTCAGCTGCTGACCCATCTCCTCCATGCCCGGCGGGGTCATGATATCCATGCTGACGTTGGCCGCGATCTCCAGTTCGATCTCGCGGTCGTCCAGCTCCCCGTTGCGTAGCATGCGGCGGAACTTGATGCGGGTTTCGTTATCCTGCGAAGACGGCTCGTTGCGCGCCGCTTCCGGATCAAAGCCGATGCCACCGCTGCGACGTGGCAGCAGCGCATCCAGGATACGGTCTTCGGCGCGCTCTTCGGCCTGCGTGCGCACGCGCACTTTGGCCTGTTCGCGGTACAGCTTGACCGCGGTGTCTGCCAGGTCGCGGATGATCTGCTCCACGTCCTTGCCCACGTAGCCCACCTCGGTGAAGCGCGTGGCTTCCACCTTGACGAATGGCGCATTGGCCAACGTCGCCAGGCGGCGCGCGATCTCGGTCTTGCCCACGCCGGTTGGACCGATCATCAGGATGTTCTTCGGCATTACTTCATCGCGCAACTCGGCCGGCAACTGCATGCGGCGCCAGCGGTTGCGCAGCGCGATGGCCACCGCGCGCTTGGCATCGTGCTGGCCGACGATATGGCGGTCCAGTTCCTGCACGATCTCGCGCGGGGTCATGGAAGCGGAGGTGTTCTCGAATTTCTTGGACATGGGGTGCTCACGAATGAGGATTGCCGACTTGAGTCGGCACTAGCAGAACGATGGCCGACCAAGGTCGGCACTACCCGTGCGGTCAGAGCTCTTCGACCACCACGTTGCGGTTGGTGTAGATGCAGATGTCCCCGGCGATGCCGATGGCTTCGCTGGCGATGGTGCGCGCATCCAGTTCGGTGTGCGCCATCAGTGCACGTGCGGCCGACAGGGCGTACGAGCCACCGGAGCCGATGGCGATGATGCCGTCTTCCGGTTCGATCACATCGCCGGTGCCGCTGATGATCAGCGAGGTTTCCTTGTCTGCCACGGCCAGCAGCGCTTCAAGCTTGCCAAGGCGCCGCTCGGTGCGCCAGTCCTTGGCCAGCTCGACGGCGGCCCGCTGCAGCTGGCCATGCTTTTCAAGCTTGGCCTCGAACAGTTCGAACAGGGTGAAGGCATCGGCCGCTGCACCGGCGAAGCCAGCCAGCACCTGGCTGTCCCGGCCCAGCCGGCGGACCTTGCGTGCATTGCCCTTCATCACCGTGTGGCCGAGGGTGACCTGGCCGTCGCCGGCGATGGCCACATGCTCGCCGCGGCGGACGCAGACGATGGTGGTGGCGTGGAAAACTGTGGGATTCTGGCTGGGGTCCATGTGGCCTCCGGTAAGCTGTGCGAAGGACATGGGGCCAGCGCCGGCCGCCATCAAGCGGCTACGGTAGGAAGCCGTTCATCCGACCGCCCGCGGTCCCGCCCGACGCTCAGTCATACACCAGGACGTACTCCACCTGTGCCGTTACCGTGCCCGGCTGCGCCGCCGCCGTGGCGTGATAGGTCGCCCACCAGCTGAGCACGCCCATTCCGTTTTCGTCGATGGGTATCGGCAGCGAGTTCTCGTTGGTGATCAACTGCACGTCCTGGAACGCGGCATTGAGCACCACCACGTCCACGTTGCGTGCGGTGCCCTGGTTGTTCAACCGGCCCGCCTCGTTGCTGTGCCCTACGCTGCGGAACATCGCACGCACGTTGGCCTGCTGGCACGGGTGCTCGCCGCTGCCGATGACCAGGTGGAAGGGAATCATCGTCCCGCGTCGCCCGGCCCGGTTCAACACTGCCTGGCGTGTGGCAGGCAGGCGGACCACCATATCCGGGCCGGTGCCGGGGACATCGCTGATCCCTTCGACAATGCAGGTCGCGGCAACCACCCGGCCGGTAAACGAAACGGCCCCGTCCTGCCCTGCGGCTCCCGTTGCCAGGGCGCTCATCGCCAATCCCAACGCCACCTTGATCATCCGCACGAATCTGCCTCCCGATGCCTGTTGCACGTCGCCCAGGTGCTTTGCCCGACCGGACGAGTGATGGCCGGCAAGCGTCTGGTTTTCCAGGCGCAGGGTGCATAAGACGCGACTGAGGCAACGCGATGTCCAGACAGATGCACCTCATCCGGCCATCAATGGACGTGTCTGCCACGATGCTGCGTCCTTGCTGCCGCGGGGAAGCGTGGCCCGGCAGGCGGCACCCGGCTGGACGCGTCGGGTCAGCCCGCCGCGTCGTCCTCGGACGGTCCGGCGACAGGTGTGCTGCCACTCTGCCGCTTTGCACGCGGATGGGCCGCGTCGTACACCTTGGCCAGGTGCTGGAAGTCCAGGTGGGTGTAGATCTGCGTGGTCGCGATGTCGGCATGCCCCAGCAGTTCCTGCACACCGCGCAGGTCGCCGGAAGATTCCAGGATGTGGCTGGCGAAACTGTGCCGCAGCATGTGCGGGTGCACGTGCTTGAACAGTCCCTGGCGCTGCGCCAGCTGCTTGATGCGTACCTGCACGGCACGCTGGCTGATGGCACCATTGCGCCCGGGGAAAACAGGCGCTGCGGGGGCAGCGTTGGTTTCTGCACGCCACGCTTCCAGCGCTTGGCGTGCGGGGCGCCCGAACGGCACCCGGCGCTGCCGGTTGCCCTTGCCGAGCACGTTGACCAGGCCGCTGGCGAAGTCCAGGTCACGCCAGGTCAGCGCGCACAGTTCGCTCAGGCGCAGGCCGGAGGAATAGAACAGTTCCAGCAGCGCGCGGTCGCGCCTTCCCAGTTCACCATCAGCAGGCAGTTCGACCAGCCGCACGGCCTCGTCGGCGTCGAGCACCTGCGGCAGGCGGCGCGGTGCACGTGGGGCTTTCAGTCCAAGCGTCGGATCGACCTGCAGCCGCCCATGCTTGAGCTGCCACGCGTAATACCCCCGGCAGGCGGACAGGCGCCGCTGCAGGCTCTTGGCCGACAACCCCCGACGATGCTCATCGGCGACGAAGCCGCGCAACTGCTCGCCGTCCAGCGCATCCACGCTGCAGTCGCGTGCTTCGGCCCAGCGCTGCAGCGCGTCCAGATCACGCCGGTAGGCATCCAGCGTGTGCGCCGACATGCGGCGCTCGACCATCATGTACTGCAGGAATGCCGGCACCGCATCGTTCATGGCCGCGATCAGCCGAATCGCTTCAAGGCCACGACCAGCGATTCGCCCATCATGCGCAGGAACAACGTGCCCATGCCCGGGTAGAACCGATTGGGGTCGTGGCTGCCCACGGCGATCAGGCCGACGCCGGGAAGCGGCAACAGCGCCGTGGTCTGGATCTCCTCGGCACGTCCGCCATACAGCACCGCATTCTTCTCCGGCTGCAGGCGGCCGCAGATCGGCTCGCCGTCCTTCAGGCAATCGCGGAACGGCCGCAGCAGCGGACTGTCGGCGGCCAACACCTGCAGCCACGGCGCCTGTTCCAACCCCGCCACCGGCACGTGCACCACCAGCCGCACCAGGTCGCCATCGAAATCCTCTTCCAGCGTCGCGGCCATCGCGCGCAGCGTATCGGCTGCGCTGTCCTGCTTCATCAACGCCAGGGTCAGCTGATGGGTACGCACGGCGAGGCGCTCGTTTACCTGGGCGGTATGGCCCAGGTCCGCCAGCCGACGCGACAACTCGCGGTTCTTGTCACGCAGCACGTCCAGCTGGTAGCTGGCCAGCGACGCGGTGGGGCCATCATCGCGCGGCACCACAAGCGTCAGCGCCAGGTCCGGGAACTGTTTCAGGAAGCCCGGATGCCGCCGCAACCAGGCGGCAACCTCGTGGCCGGCGAGTTTTTCCGTACTGTCACTCATGCGTTCCACTCCCCTTCGAACACGAATGCGCTGGGTCCGGACATCACCACCGGCTGGCCTTCACCGGCCCACTGGATGCGCAGTTCGCCACCGGGCAGGCTGATCCGTGCATCAGGGCCCAGGCGACCACGCTGCATCAGCGAAACCGCCGCCGCACACGCGCCACTGCCGCAGGCCAGCGTCTCGCCGACACCACGTTCGTAGACGCGCAGGCGCACATGGTCCGGCTCCAGCACCTGGGCAAAGCCCACGTTGACCGATTCGGGGAACGAGGCATGCTGCTGCAGCGAGGCGCCCAGGCGCTCCACCGGTGCGGCATCGACCAGGCCGACTTCGATCACTGCATGCGGATTGCCCATCGACACCGCGCCGAAGCGCACGGTCTCGCCCTGGAGGGGCAGCAGGTATTCATCGCGCGGGCGGGCGAAGCCGATCAACGGAATCTGCGCCGGTTCAAACACCGGCACGCCCATTTCGACCGAAAAACGATCTTCGCCGAGCGTACGCACCGAATGCGTGGCCAGCGGGCTGTCGATGGCGAATTCACTGTCCACGGTATCGCCGTTGCGGACCAGCCAGGCGGCCACGCAGCGTGCGCCGTTGCCGCACTGTTGGGAGCTGCTGCCGTCCGAATTCCAGATCCGGTAGGACGCCACCGACGTGGGTGCCCGCGGTGGTTCGATGGTGATGATCTGGTCGCAGCCTACGCCGGTGTGCCGGTCGGCCAGCCGCGCAGCCAGCTGTGGCGAAGGCGGCGCGGTGCCATCGCGCAGGTCGATCATGACGAAATCATTGCCTGCGCCGTGCATCTTGCTGAAACGCAGTGGGGTGCCGCGCGGATGTTGACGGCCAGCGGCCGCCGCTACCGCATCCTGTGCTGCCTCACTCATTGTTGTCGCCGGCGCCATCGTCGATCTGCGGTGTCACCGGGTCCGGAACGGTGCTGGGATTGCCCGCCTCGGTGTCCTGGGTGGCGGGCGGAGTGGCTTGCTCCTGGGTGGCATCGTCGGCGGCGGGCACATCGACCGGCTCGGCGACTTCTTCCACCGGCACCGGCTTCTGCGGCAGTACCAGCGGACCCTTGTTGCCACAGGCGCTGAGGAACAGCAGCGCGGACGCTGCCAGCGGAATCAGGATGAGGCTTCGGCGGGGATTGTTCATGCCCCGAGTGTAGCGCCGAGCCCTGCCCTTCGTCGCCCACCGCGCCCCGCCTGCAGCGGATGGATTCACGCTCCAGCAGGGGGTAGCGGACGCATCCACAACCACCCGCACACCACCATCATGCTGCCGATGGAGAACCCCTTGACCCAGGCCACCGGCACGCACCAGAGCATGATGCCGGCACAGACCGCCATGGTCAGCGTAGCCATCCATTTGCCACGGCGGCTGACCGCCCCGTGCGCCTGCCAGTTGCGGATCGCCGGGCCGAACCGCGGGTGGCCGAGCAACCAGCCGTGCAGCCGTTCGGAACCGCGCGACGCCGCCCAGGCCGAAATCAGGATGAACACGGTGGTAGGCAGGCCCGGCACGAAGATACCGACGATGCCGGTGCCCAGGCTGGCATACGCCAGCAACCACCACGCCCACTTGAAGCGCGCCCGGCGCGCAGGCGCCGGGGCGTCAGGATCAGCAGGACGGACAGGCGTGTTCATGCCACCAAGGATACGGTAGTGACGGCCGCTGGCCGTCAAACCAGTTGGGCCGCTGGGTGGGTGACGACCGTTGGTCGTCACGCTCTTCGGCCCGGCACAGTGACGACCAACGGTCGTCACCCACCAACCGTCGTCACCCACCAGCGGCCGTCACTACCGATCGATCAGGGGCCCGACACGCCCAGCTGGTCCAGCACGAACGCATACGATTCGGCCAGCTCCTGGTAACGCTGGAAGCGCCCGGACTTGCCACCGTGGCCCGCTTCCATGTTGGTGCGGAACACGATCGGATGGGTACCGGTATTGTCATCGCGCAGCTTGGCCACCCACTTGGCGGGCTCCCAGTACTGCACCTGCGAATCCCACAGGCCGGTGCCCACGAACAGCGCCGGGTAGGCCTGCCTGGCCACGTTGTCATACGGGGAGTACTTCAGCATGTAGTCGTAGAACTGCTTCTGCTCCGGGTTGCCCCACTCGTCGTACTCATTGGTGGTCAAGGGGATGGTCGGGTCGAGCATGGTGGTCACCACATCGACGAACGGCACCTGGGCGACCATCACCCGGTAGTCCTGTGGCGCCTGGTTGGCCACCGCGCCCATCAGCAGGCCACCGGCGCTGCCACCGGAGGCGGCCACGCGGTCCTTCGCCGCCCAGCCCTGCTGCACCAGCCCACGGGTGACGTCGATGAAGTCGTTGAAGGTGTTCTGTTTGTTCAGCAGCTTGCCGTCTTCATACCAGTCGCGCCCCATCTCCTGGCCCCCACGGATGTGCGCGATGGCATACACCACGCCGCGGTCGAGCAGGCTCACCGCGGTCTGGTTGAAGTAGGGGTCCATCGACATGCCGTAGCTGCCGTAGGCGTACTGGAACAGCGCGCCGGTCCCGTCCTTCTTGAAGCCCTTGCGGTACACCAGGGAGACCGGCACTTTCACGCCGTCGCGCGCGGTGATCCACACACGGTCGGTTTCATACTTCGACGCGTCATAGCCGATCACCGGCTGCTGCTTCAGTTGGCGACGCTCGCCGCTCTGCGTGTTGATCTCCAACACCGTGGTCGGGGTGGTCATCGAGGTGTACGCGTAGCGCAGCCACGGCGTATCGGCTTCGGTGTTGTCATCCAGGCCCATCGAGTAGGCCGGCTCATCGGCCTTCACGTAGTCGGTGCGACCGTCCTTGAACAGCAGGCGGATGCGCTCCAGGCCTTCGGAACGTTCGGCGATGGCGGTGAAGCCATCGAACAGTTCGAAGCCTTCGATGTACACCGACGGGTCATGCGCGATCCAGTCCTTCCACTGCGCGCGCGAGGTCGCGTCGGTGGGTGCGGTGACCAGCTTGAAGTTCTTGGCCCCGTCGTTGGTGCGGATCACCCAGCGACCATCGAAGTGGTCGGCATCGTATTCCACTTCGCGGTGGCGCGGCGCCAGCACGGTGAAGGTGGTCGGATCGCTGGCCGGCGCATAGCGCTCTTCGGAGGTCACCGTGCTGTGCAGGCCGATGGTGATGAAACGGTCGTCGCGGGTACGGCCGATCCCCATGTAGAAGCTGTCGTCCTGCTCTTCGTACACCACCACGTCGCTGCTCGCCGGCGTGCCCAGCACGTGCTTCTTCACCCGCACGGTCAGCAGGGTTTCCGGATCGTTTTCCACGTACAGCACGGTGCGGTTGTCATCGGCCCACACCAGGTTGCCGGACGAACCGGTGATGGTGTCGGGCAGGACGTCACCGGTGCGCAGGTCCTTGAAACGGATGACGTACTGGCGACGGCCGACATCATCATCGGCCCAGGCCAGCAGCTGGTTGTCCTGGCTGACCTCCATCGTGCCGACGCTGAAGTAGCCCTTGCCGGCCGCCATCTGGTTGACGTCCAGCAAAATCTCTTCGGCCGCCTGCATGTCGCCCTTGCGGCGCGCATGGATGGGATAGTCCTGGCCGGTCTCGAAGCGGCTGTAGTACCAGTAGCCGCGCTCACGCGCCGGCACGCTGGAATCGTCCTGCTTGATACGCGCGACGATCTCCTTGTACAGGGTCTCCTGCAGTGGCTTCAGCGGTGCCACCACCTGGTCGGTGTAGGCGTTCTCGGCCTGCAGGTAGGCCAGCATTGCCTTGTCTTCGCGCTTGTCGTCGCGCATCCAGTAATAGTCGTCGTTGCGGCTGGCACCGAACGGGGCCTTGACCACGTGCGGGCGCTTTTCGGCGTCCGGCGCGACGGGCGGGGGGGCGGCGTGGGTGGTGGTGGTCATCAGGCTCGCAAGCAACAGGCAGAGGGTGGACTTCACGAAGTAAGGCTCCTGGGACGGGATTGCAACGGCTTCCTTGTACCGCCAGTCTGGGCGTACGCGTGGCAGTGGACAAGCCTGCCGTTGGTCACCGGCGTACCATGGGCGGCATGAGCCTTCTGCATGACGACAAGCGACCGGCCTACAGCCGGCGCAGCCACGATATCGCCCCCTTCCATGTGATGTCCCTGCTGGCGCGTGCGCAGGCGCTGGAACAGGCCGGCCACGATGTGATCCATCTGGAAATCGGCGAGCCGGACTTCACCACCGCCGCACCGGTGGTGCGTGCCGGCCAGGCCGCCCTGGCCGCCGGCCACACCCGCTATACCGCCGCGCGCGGCCTGCCTGCGCTGCGCGAAGCAATCGCCGGTTTCTACCGCAGCCGGTACCAGCTGGATATCGACCCGCAGCGGATCCTGGTCACCCCGGGCGGTTCCGGCGCGCTGCTGCTGGCCAGCAGCCTGCTGGTGGACCCGGGCAAGCACTGGCTGCTGGCGGACCCGGGTTATCCGTGCAACCGGCATTTCCTGCGCCTGGTGGAAGGCGGCGCGCAGCTGGTGCCGGTCGACGCCGGCACGGCCTACCAGCTCACTCCGGACCTGGTGGCCACGCACTGGAACGAACACAGTGTTGGGGCGCTGCTGGCCTCGCCCGCCAATCCCACCGGCACGGTGCTGTCGGCATCGGAGCTGGCGGCGCTGTCGCAGGCGCTGCACGCGCGTGGCGGGCACATGGTGGTCGATGAGATCTACCACGGCCTGACCTACGGCATGGACGCGGCCAGCGTGCTGCAGGTCGACGACTCGGCCTTCGTGCTGAACAGCTTCTCCAAATACTTCGGCATGACCGGCTGGCGACTGGGCTGGCTGGTGGCACCGCCGGCCGCGGTGCCGGAACTGGAGAAGCTGGCACAGAACCTGTACATCAGCGCGTCCAGCATCGCCCAGCACGCCGCGCTTGCGTGCTTCGAAGAGGAGGCGATGGCGATCTTCGAACAGCGCCGCGAGGCATTCCGCCAGCGCCGTGATTTCCTGCTGCCCGCGCTGCGCGGACTCGGTTTCCGCATCGCCGTGGAACCGCAGGGTGCGTTCTACCTGTACGCGGATGTCAGTGCGTTCACTGACGACGCGCAGGCGTTCTGCGCCCACTTCCTGGAAACCGAGCACGTGGCCTTCACCCCCGGCCTGGATTTCGGCTTCCACCGGTCAAACCAGCATGTGCGGCTGGCCTATACGCAGGAAATCCCGCGCCTGCAGGAGGCGGTGGAACGGATCGCGCGCGGGCTGCGCACGCTGACCCGGTAGTGACGGCCGCTGGCCGTCACCCCGAAAACCATGACGGCCAGCGGCCGTCACTACCGAATCAGTTACCGCCCAGTCGCTCCCACAGGAAGCTGTAGGCCAGTGCGGACATGTGCGCGGCCTGCGCATTGTTGGCCGCACCGCCGTGACCGCCTTCGATGTTCTCGTAGTAGGTTACGTCCTTGCCGGCGTCGATCATCTTCGCCGCCATCTTGCGGGCGTGGCCCGGATGCACGCGGTCATCGCGGGTGGAAGTGGTGAACAGCACCGGCGGGTACGCCTTCTTCGCATCGAACAGGTGATACGGCGAGAAGGTCTTGATGTACTCCCAGTCGGCCGTATCCGGATTGCCGTACTCGGCCATCCACGAGGCACCGGCCAGCAGGTGGCTGTAGCGCTTCATGTCCAGCAGCGGCACCTGCACCACCACCGCACCGAACAGCTCCGGGTACTGGGTCAGCATGTTGCCGGTCAGCAGGCCGCCATTGCTGCCGCCCTGCACGCCCAGGTGCTTGGCCGAGGTGATCTTCCGCGTGACGAGATCGCGCGCGACCGCGGCCATGTCCTCATACGCCTTGTGGCGGTTCTGCTTCAGCGCGGCCTGGTGCCAACGCGGCCCATACTCACCGCCGCCACGGATGTTGGCGACCACGTACACCCCCCCCTTTTCCAGCCACGCACGGCCCATGCCGCCGGAATAATTCGGGGTCAGCGAGATCTCGAAACCACCATAGCCGTACAACAGGGTCGGGTTCGAACCATCGCGCGGCATGTCCTTGGCGTGCACCACGAAGTACGGCACGCGGGTGCCGTCCTTGCTGGTGGCGAAGTGCTGCTCGATGACCTTGCCTTCGGCATCGAAGAACGCCGGCATGGTCTTCAGCACTTCCGGCGTGCTGCCGATCTCGGCCAGCGCCAGGGTGGTCGGGGTCAGGTAATCGGTGGCGGTCACCCACACGGCGTTGCTGTCGTTGCTGTCCACCGCGCCGACACCCAGCGTGCCGAATGCCGGCGCACCGACGAACCCACTGCGGGTCCAGCCGTTGCTGCCGGGGGTCAGCACGCTGAGCCGGTTCTTGACGTCGTCCAGCACGTTCAGCACCACGTGGTCCTTCGTCCACACCGCACCGGCCAGCGAGGTGGTATCGGTGGGGGCGAACAGCACGTCGAAATCGCGCTTGCCGGCGAGGAAGTCCTCCAGCCTGGCCGCCAGCAGCGAACCGGCCGCGTAGGTCTTGCCGCCCACCGTCCACGGTTCGCGCAGCTCCAGGCTGAGCCACTGCTTGTGCAGGCCCTTTTCAGCCGAGTTCGGCGCGTCGATCTTGGTCAGCTTGCCATCGTCGGCGCGCAGGTACAGCTCGTTGTTGTAGAAGGCCAGCGTACGGCTGACCAGGTTGCGTTCGAAGCCCGGGGTGTCATCGTGCACGGCCGCGATGTACATGTCGTCCGGCTTGCCTTCATACACCACCTGCGCCGACGCCAGCGGCGTGCCGCGCTTCCACAGCTTGGCAACGCGCGGGTAACCGGAGGTGGTCATCGAGCCATCGCCGAAATCGGTATAGACGAACACGCTGTCACGGTCGACCCAGCCCAGCCCGCCCTTGGATTCGGGCCGGAAGAAGCCGCCGGTAACCCAGCTGCGGCTGGCCAGGTCGAACTCACGGGTGACATCGGCATCAGCGCCGCCGCGCGACAGCGCGATCAGGCAGCGGTCGTACTCCGGCCGCAGGCATTCCACGCCGTGCCACACCCAGTTCTCGCCTTCGGCCTTGTTCAGCGCATCCAGGTCGATCACCGTTTCCCACTGCGGCGACGCCTTGCGGTACTCGGCCAGGGTGGTGCGGCGCCACAACCCGCGTTCGTGCTGCTTGTCTTTCCAGAAGTTGTAGTAGTACTCGCCGATCTTCTCCACGCCGGGAATCTTGGCGTCCGAATCGAGCACTTCACGGATGCTGGCTTCCATCCGGCTGAACGCCGACGTCTGCGCAAGGCGCCCTTCTGCCTTGGCATTCTGCTCTTTCACCCAGGCCAACGGCTTGTCACCGGCAACCTCTTCCAGCCAGGCGTACTGATCGTTCTGTTCAGTTTCAGCGGCCACGGCGGTCCCCAGCGAGGCAGCGGTCATCATGCCGGCCAGCAGGCAGGCGGAAGCGAGTCGTGACATTGCGGTTCCAGACAGTCATAAGCTGCAGAACGCTATCACAGGGCCTGCGCCCTGCCCCCATGTCGAAGGTCAGGCCGTACGGACCGTGCGCGTGGCCCGCCGGCGCGCCTGCACGCGGCGCCGTTGCCAACGCGGCAGGGGGAAGCGCAGCAGCGACCACCACGCCGCCAGCGGCATGCCCAGCAGCCACAGCGGCATCCAGCCGATCCACGCCGCATTGCCACGTGCGGCCGGCCAGACCAGCACCATCGCCAGTCCCGCCAGCGCTATGTGCCTGACACAACGCAGCAGGCGCGGGTCTGGACCGGTGTCCGGGGAAGGAGAGCGAGCAGGATGATGTGGGCGCATGGAGGTCTCCGAAGGCGAAAAAGGGGTGCGAGTCGCCACCTTGCCCCTGTCGTTTCTCACCAGCTGCGACATCCCACCGTCAGACACCATTGACGAATCCCTCGCGCGCATTCGACCATGCTTGCGCAAGCCCTCCTGGAGCCCGCTTTCCCATGCCGTCGATCCGCCCGTTGTGTGCTGTCCTGCTGACCACCCTGATCGTCGGGCCGGGTTGTGCGATGTTCCGTTCCAGCGCGTCCAGCGCGCCGGAGCCGGTGGCCGTGGCCGATCAGGACGATCGGGGGGCGCCGATCAACCTGCAGCGCTTCATGGGCACCTGGTATGTGATCGGCCGCGTGCCCAATTTCATCGAACGCGGCCACGTGGCCAGCGTCAATGAATACACCCTGCGCGAGCCGCAGAAGATCGGAATCACGTATCGCTATCGCGATGGCTTCAGTGAACCGATGCAGGAAATCCAGGCGCGCGCCTCGGTCGACGAAGACAGCGGCAACCACGACTGGCGCACCTGGTTCTACCGCGTGGTACCGACCCATTCGCGCGTGCTGGAAGTGGCGCCGGATTATTCATGGGCGCTGGTCGGTTATCCCGGCCGTGAGATGGCGTGGATCTTCGCGCGCAAGCCGGAGATGGAAAACGGTCTGTACAAGAAGCTGGCCGAACGCCTGCGCGACGAGTACGGGGTAAACACCGACAAGCTCAAGCGGGTGCCGCAGCAGCGCAGCCAGGTCGACAAACTCGGCTACGAAGTGCCCAACCAGCGCTGAGCGGATGCGTCGGGCAACCGCCGTTCGAACGTAGTGTTTTCCCTGCTTTGACGGATTCCGCGTCTCAGCGCACGTCATGATCTGACGACGTTCTCCACGAGAGATGCAATGCCGGGCCCGAAACGCGCCCGGCATTGCATCTCTCGTGGAGAACATGATGAAGCGCTCGATCCTCGCCGCCAGCCTGGCGCTGGCATCCGCGACAGGCGCCAGTGCACCTGCTGCTCCGCCTTACGACCACGGCAGCCTGGCCCTGCACCAGCTCGCCCATCTGTTGGGAGGCGCCCCGGTCTCCCACGCAACGCCGGCCACTGATGAGGCACACCTCGCGTGGTTCCTCGACACCGCGCTGGACGACCCGGACAGCTACCGCGAGGCCGCGCAGGCCTACCATCGCGGGCAACCGGTGGCTATCGTGCGCGGAGCCCGATCCGCTGCCACGGATGCGGTCCTGCAGGAACTGTTCTCCGCGGCCTCGCCGGCCCCCTTTGCGCTCTACGTAAAAACCGCAGAGGGAAGCCCGCACATCATCACTACCGAGGCATCTGCCTGCTCGGCGGCGCAATGCCAGCTGCTGGTACGGCAGATGGGCGACGTCGTGCGCGACCCACTGGCCGCGCGTAACGCGGCGCTGGCGACTCCCACGCCGCAGGAGACGGCAAGCCTGCCGGAACTGGTGTTCATCAATACCCAGACCGGCAGCTCCGGCAATGGCAGCACCGTTACCCTGCGTGCCCAGGTGGCCCGCAGCGTAGGCCCGTCATTCAATACGCTGAAGGTCGTGGCACGCTCCATCCATGTGCTCAAGCCGCATGAGAATGGCAACGTGCCCCCCTTCGTCGTCATTCCTGACCGGTATGCCTTCCAGCACACCGTACGGATGGACCAGGCCGGCTCCGGCGCACCGAAATTGACGGACTGGCTGCCCAAGGGTGACGCCAGCACGGACCTGGACATTTCAGCAACGCACAGCAGCGTGACGTCATTCGGGTCGGCATTCAGCCCCGAGACCAGCGCCGGCTTGCAGGACAAGGTGACCAACTTCGCCGCGAAGTCGGCCTTCAGCTTCACCTTCGGGCGCCAGGTGACAGAAACCTCCAGTGTTGCCTTCAAGATCAAGGACTATGCCTTGCAGGATGGGCTTCAGAAACTTCCCGATGGATCAATGAAGTCCGAGTGGACCCTGCCGTTGGCCGGCTATGTGGCGGGCGATGCTCGCTACTTCGGCAATCCGCCGACGACGCAGAAGATGACGTCGACGATGCGCCAGAGCACCCCGGTCGGCGTGTCCGAATGGATCGTGCCCGGCAGCTACCGCAACGTCCTGACCATCGGCGCGGCGGGCGGTATCCGGAACCGGCGTTACCTGGGAATAGGCTCAGCGCCTGCAGACGACCCCGGCGTGCAGCCGGGCACCCATGTCAGCGTGGATACCCGTTCGGTCTACCTGACCGCGGAGCCGACCGTCTTCATCCAGTCCAAAGCGGGCATCGGTGGATGCCTGCGTGACAACGGAGGAAGCGTCGTCAGCGCCCCGTGTCCCGATGTCACGCGGCCCGGATGGTTGGACGATACCCTCGCGCAGTGGCAGTTCGACGTGCACGGCCGCTACTTCAACCGGGGATCAGGTCAGTGCATGCAGGTCCTCGGGAGTGGGCAGTCCAATGGCGGCCACGTCGTCACCCGCCCCTGCACGACCAACCGGGACCAGAAATGGGAATGGACCGCCGACCGCATCTACAGCCGGCACGGCGACGGTGCAGGCGAGTGGCGCTTGTTCCTTTCGCCCGACGGCGACCTGCATGCACGTACGCACGAAGATCACAGGCTGCAGCGGCTGCCGGGCAACGCGTTCCATCCGCTGCTGCCGCCATGGTCGAACTATCCCAAAAAGCCTTTCAGCAACGACTACATCCCGAAACTTGAAAATATCGGCCCGAACCAACCGATACCTCCGGAATTCCTGGAGCTGGGACCGGTGCTTCCCGAGGAGCTATGGGAAGTCGTGGTGCTTCGGCAATCCCTGGTAGGCAGCACGCTGCGCTGACTACTTCCGGCTGAAATGGGCGACCAACCTGTCGCCTACCATCTGCAGCAGCTGCACCAGCACCAGCAGCAGCACCACGGTAACCAGCGCCACGTCGGTATGCGAGCGCTGGTAACCATCGCGGAATGCGAGATCCCCCAGGCCACCGGACCCGATCGCACCGCCCATCGCAGTGAAACCGATCAGGGCGACGGTGGTCACCGTCGCGCCGGCGATCAGGCCGGGGCGGGCTTCGGGCAACAATACGCGGGTCACCAGCTGCCAGGTGGTGGCACCCATCGCCTGGGTCGCCTCGATCACCCCTCGGTCCACTTCACGCAATGCCGTTTCCACCAACCGTGCGTAGAACGGCGCTGCGCCGATCACCAGCGGCACGATCGCACCACGTACGCCCAGCGAGGTGCCCATGAGCCCCAACGTGACCGGGATCAGCACGATCATCAGGATGATGAAAGGCACCGAACGCAGCAGGTTCACCACCAGCGCCAGCGCGCCGTAGGCTACCGGCCTGCGCCGCAGTTGCGGTGAGCCGAACAGGTACAACAGCACGCCGAGCGGCAGGCCGATGGCCAGGGTCAGCGGCAGCGACCCGGCCAGCATCAGCAGCGTGTCGACGGTGGCCTGGCCGATGTCGGCCCATTTGCCGGCGTCCAGGTGGCGGAAGAAGCCGCCGTTGCTTGCGAAGATCATCGGCGCAGTTCCTCTACGTGCACGCCCGCGGCGGCGAATGCCTGTTGCGCGGCAGCCTGGTCGCCGCCGACCAGCGACACGATCAGCTGCCCGTACGGGGTGTCCTTGATGCGGTCGATGCGGCCTGACAGGATGTTGTAGTCCACGCCGGTCTGGCGGGCGACGCTGCCCAGCAGCGGCTGGTAGGTGTCAGCACCAAGGAAGGTCAGCCGCACGATGGTGCCGCCAACGGTATCGAAGTCACCGTGCAGCGTGCCCTCGTCGATGTGTTCGGATTCGCTGACGAAACGGCGCGTGGTCGGATGCTGCGGATGCAGGAACACATCGGTGACCGGCCCCACCTCCACCAGCTCACCGGCATCAAGCACGGCCACGCGGTCGCAGACCCGACGGATCACATCCATTTCATGGGTGATCAGCACGATGGTCAGGCCCAGTTCCCGGTTGATCTTCGACAGCAGCCCAAGCACCGAGGCGGTAGTCTGCGGATCCAGTGCACTGGTGGCCTCGTCGCACAGCAGGATCCGTGGGCCGGTGGCGAGCGCGCGCGCGATGCCGACCCGCTGCTTCTGCCCACCGGACAGCTGTGCCGGGTACTTGTCCGCATGCGCCTGCAGGCCGACGGTCTGCAGCAGTTCGGCCACCCGGGCGTCGATCTGCGCCCGTGGCGTGCCGGCCAGTTCCAGCGGGAAGCCCACGTTGGACGCTACCGTGCGCGAGGACAGCAGGTTGAAGTGCTGGAAGATCATCCCGATGCGCCGACGCAGCGCACGCAAGCCGGACGCATCCAGGGCGGTGACGTCTTCCCCTGCGATGAGCAGGCGTCCGCCGCTGGGCTCCTCCAGCCGGTTGATCATGCGGATGAGGGTCGATTTTCCTGCGCCGGAGTGGCCGATGATGCCGAACACTTCGCCGGACTCGACGGTCAGGTCCAGGGGCTGCAGCGCACTGACGGCGCGGCCGGCCATGGCATAGGATTTGTGCAGGCGCTGGAACTCGATCACGGCAGCAGCTCACCGGATGGGCATTGGAGGGGGGCGTGCAGCCTACCAGCGCGGACGGTCTTCCGCCTATGCCGGTGAGACGAATGATATTCCGGATGGTTCTAAGCCACGTGACAGGCCTCCCGCGCGGCCAACTGTCGCCTTCGCCATGATCGGTCCCAAGCCCGCCCTGGGTGGCCGGACCACCCAGACCCACTGGTGACGCGGGTCGCGCAATAGGACACGTCTGAATCCGGGCAAGACGCTGGCTATTGGCGCGGGTCGCGAACAAGACTTCGTGCTCAACGTTATCACCGCAAAGAGGATTCCGATGTTGAGCCAGAGTGCGATCACTGCGACCGTCCTTCGCGAGCCGTCCACCCCGATCCTGCCCCCTCGGCCCGACGTGGCGCCGAGGCATCCGCGCCAGTGGGGCAACGCGGGCCTGCGCGAATCCGCCACGCGCCCCCATCGATCTGCTCACACACCTGACAGCACCATCGTGCACAGGCTGATGGAACAACGCCCGGTGGCCAGCGCGCTGTTCCTGGCCGGCCTGGCGAGAGAAACGGGCACTCCGCATGCCAGTGAAGCCCTGCTACAGCAGACCGCAGCACACGCCAGGTTGATCGCCCAGGTCGATGAACGGCTCACCCTGCAGAGTGAGCCCGGACTGCGCGCACTGCAGCGCCTGGTGCATGGGCGCGCGCCGGGCCGGTCCGTGGCGCAGGTATTCGAGCAGTTCATGAGCCACCGCACCCGGCGCGATCTGGATCGCAGCACCTGCCGCGCCGATGCGCGGGCTGCGGCCACGCAGGCAGGAGCGGTTGCAGCGAGCGCTGGCCGCAGCGGCAATGGCGCCGAACGCGCCACGCTGACCCGGATGCGGCTTGGCTCGCCTCTGCACTGGTTGACCGGCGGCCTGCTGCTGGCAGCCCAGGGCCGTCCCGGCGATGCCCAGCCCGATGCGTGCTCGGCAACCGCCTATGCCGCCGTGCCAACCGGCTCCGGCGCTGCGCCCGCGCCCCGCGCCATGCTGGTGCTGGGCAGCGCTGGCCTGGCCACCACGGCGCTGGCAGGGGTGACCTTGTGGCGTATCCATGCCGGTCAGGCACAGGACCGCGATGCGGTGCAGGTGGAAAGCATGGCCGCCGCGCTGCGGGCCGTCCACTACCTGGACCAGCGCACGGGCGGCGACAAGGAGCGGCTGCTGGACAGCCTGGTCTGGTGCAGCGCGGCCGGTCACCCCGACCGCATCCCGGGCGACGTGCTGGAACCGCGCAAGCTGGCCCAGCTGGCCGACATGATCGGCGACGGCGACGCCGTGGGCGCATGGCTGGGCGCCCTGCTCGAACTGGACCCTGGCTGCAGCGCAAGCCCGTCGGCAGGGCCCGCCGCCCGGCTGCGCCTGGTGCGCCAGGCAAGCCACGTCAGCACGCCCGCGACCGGAGCCGGAAGCGCGCTGCTGCAGCACTGCCAGCAGATAACCCCCGGACAGCAGCCGCTGGCGACACTGGAGTCGGCCTGTGCCGCGGTGACACGGGCCGACCGCGTTGCCGCGCTGGCCGATACCCAAATAAGTGCCTACGCCAGCTGCGTGCAGCGCATCCGCGCTGGCGTCATGGCGATCGAAACCGTGTTGGACGACAACAGGCAGGCGCTGCAGAGCACCGGCAGCCTCGCCTCTGAAATAAACCGGTTGCAGATCCTGTCGATCGATCGTCTGCTGGCCCGGACGCGAGCGCTGTCTGCCCAGCTGACAGACGCGCTGGTGCGCGCCAACCAGCGCATCATCGACCGCATCGGCTGACGGGGTGCCGGTGGCGCCGCCATGAGGAACCGGTGGGCTCAACGCCCACCGGGCTCACGGGTGGTCCAGCGGCTTGGGTGGCTGCTGGCGGTTCACCCGCTCGCGGTGCAGCAGGTACAGGCCTGATGCCACGATGATGGCCGCCCCGCTCCAGGTCCATGCATCGGGCAACTGCTGCCAGAACAACAGATCCCAGCCGATCACCCAGACCAGCCCGGTGTACTCCAGTGGCGCGATCATCGACGCCTCGCCCAGCTGGAAGGCGCGGGTCAGCGCGATCTGTCCCAGTGCCCCGGCCAGCCCCATGCCGGCTACCAGCGGGGCATCGGCCAGCTGCATCGGTACCCACTCCGGCCAGGCCAGTGCACCGGCCCCGATCCCCATGATCACCAGGAACCACACCACCATCGATTGCGAGGTGTCGGTGCGGGTCAACAGGCTGACGGTGATGGCGGCCACCGCATAGGCCGTGGCCGCGACCAGCACCATCAGTCCGGGAATGGAAATGAACCCGTCCACCCCTGGCCGCAGCACCACGATGACCCCGAGCAGGCCAATGCCGATGGCCACCCAGCGCCGCGGTCCCACACGCTCGCCCAGCAGCGGCACCGACAGCGCTGCGATGATCAGCGGGGCGACGAAATAGATGCTGTAGGCGGTTGAAAGCGGCAGGTCGCGCAGGGCGAACACGAAGCAGCCGATCATCACCATGCCCAGCACGCCGCGCAGCAGGTGCAGGCCCCAGCGCTTGGGAATCAATGAACGCGGTCCGGCACTGGCCAGCACCCAGACCAGCACGAACGGCAGCGAGGCGGCGCCGCGCAGGAAGGTCACCTGCAGCGAAGGATATCCGGCCGCCAGCTGCTTCATGCCCGCGTCCATCAGCGAGAAACAGGCGACGGCGGCAACCATCCAGATGACGGCGCGCGAAGGGGAGGCAGGGGCGTTCATGGCCCATTATCGCCCTGCCACGCCGACCTTCCAAGGCGGGTTGGGTAGAATGGGGGCACTGAATCCAGGAGTTTCCCCATGCCCTCTTTCGACGTCGTCTCCGAAGTGGACAAGCACGAGCTGGTCAATGCGGTCGACCAGGCCAACCGTGAACTGACCACGCGCTTTGATTTCAAGGGCGTGGCCGCGAAGTTCGAGCTGGAAGACAGCGTGATCTCGCAGAGCGCTCCCAGCGAATTCCAGCTGCAGCAGATGACCGACATCCTGCGCGCCCGCATGTCCGCCCGCCAGATCGACACCAAGAGCCTGGAATTCGGCGAGGTGGAAACCAACGTCGCCGGCGCCCGGCAGAAGATCACCGTCAAGCAGGGTATCGAGCAGAAGATCGCCAAGAAGATCGCCGCCACGCTGAAGGAAGCCAAGCTGAAGGTGGAAAGCCAGATCAACGGCGACAAGCTGCGGGTGACCGGCAAGAAGCGCGATGACCTGCAGGACGCGATGGCCCTGCTGCGCAAGAACGACTTCGAACTGCCGCTGCAGTTCGACAACTTCCGCGACTGATCACCCACCTCCCCGCCCGCCTGCCGAGCCCGCCATGACCGACTCCGTTGTTTCGTCCGAAGGGCCGCCCGCCGAAGACCCCGTTGCCGCTACCCGCCTGTGGCTGGAGCGCATCGTCATCGGCTTGAACCTGTGCCCCTTCGCCAAGGCGGTGTACGTAAAGGAGCAGGTGCGGTACGTGCTCAGCGACGCCACCACGCCCGAAGCGCTGGTTGAGCAGTTGGCGGAAGAACTGGTGCTGCTGCGCGATGCCTCGCCCGAGCAGATCGACACGACCCTGATCATCCATCCGGACGTGCTGACCGACTTCCTGGACTACAACGATTTCCTCGACAACGCCGACGCGGCCATCGAAGCACTGGATCTGCAGGGCATCCTGCAGGTGGCCAGCTTCCATCCGCAGTACCAGTTCGAAGGTGTTGCGCCGGACGATGCCAGCAACTACACCAACCGCGCGCCCTACCCGATCCTCCACCTGCTGCGCGAAGACAGCGTGGCACGTGCGGTGGATGCCTTCCCGGACCCGGATGTGATCGTGGAGCGCAACATCCAGACCCTGGACCGCATTGGCGTGGAGGGCTGGTGGCGGCGCCTGCGCGGGCAGGACCTGTCATGAGCATCGTACCGGCCGTATCCGCCTGGCCCAATGCGCCGTTGGCGGGCAAGGTGGTGCTGGTCACCGGCGGTGCCAACGGCATCGGCCGCGGCATCGCGCAGGCGGTGCTGGGTGCGGGCGGCCAGGTGATGATCGGTGACCTGGACGTGGACGCGGGCAAGGCCTGCCTGGTCGAATGGGATCGTCCTGCCGACACCGCGTTCCGCAAGCTGGATATCACCAGCGAATCCAGCGTGCGCGGCTTCATCGCCGCGGCCCTGAAGCGCTTCGGTCGCATCGACGGACTGGTCAACAACGCCGGAATCGCCGGTGCACATGGCCCCGCGCTGGCCGACATGGAATGGAGCGAGTGGCAGCGGCGGCTGTCATCACTGCACGGTGCTTTCCTGTGCAGCAAGCACGCACTGCCTGCATTGGGTGCGGACGGAGGCGGCGCGATCCTCAACATCGCCTCCACGCGGGCGCAGATGTCCGAACCTGACAGTGAAGCGTATGCCGCCGCGAAGGGCGGACTGGTCGCCTTCACCCACGCGTTGGCACTCAGCGCCGGGCCCGCGGTGCGGGTGAACAGCATCAGCCCCGGCTGGATCGCCACCGCTGCCTGGCAGGCGCCCGCGCGGCGGCGTACACCGTCGCTGTCCAAGGCCGATCACGCGCAGCACCCGGTGGGGCGGGTCGGCCAGCCCGGCGACATCGGCGCGCTGGCGGTGTTCCTGCTGTCGGACATGGGCGGCTTCATCACCGGCCAGGACCATGTCATCGATGGTGGGATGACCCGCAAGATGATCTACGTGGATTGAGAAAGGACGGAGGGATCTCCGTCCCTTTTTTGAAAGCCGGCATGTCCGGTTGAAAGCACCATCGCCGCAGCGAAAAACCGCAGCCGCTTTGGAATCCAAACCCCATGCTCCACTCCGTCAGTCCAGCCATCTCGCCTGCACCCCCGGCCGCACCGCGGCCCGCGGCCGCCCCTGCTCCACCGGCACCCACCTCCTGTTTGTCAGTCCACAGCCCCGTCCCCACCCGGGTGGGCAATACCAGCGATCCGCTCCAGTCGCGGGAAGCACCTGACGCCTGGCACACGGCACACTTCAAGATGGCAAGTGGGATGACGCTCGCCGCTGGCGAACTGGACGCGCTTCCGTGCGCGATTACGTCAGCATTTCCTGTACCGGAAAAGCGCGATCTCATGCTGCTCGCCGTGGTGTATGGCCAACGGGCGGATGTCCAGAGGATGCTGGCGGACGAGATGTCCGCAACGGCCCCGGACGCGCAGGGCCTGACCCCGCTGGTCCAGGCGGCAGCCCGCCCGGATCCATCGATCCTGCAGGACATGATTGCCGCAGGCGTGGACATCAACTCGGCCCAGCCCTACAACGGTGCCACCCCGCTGATCGCCGCAGCAGCGGCATCGCGGCCAGACAATGTCGCACTGCTGATCGAGGCGGGTGCGGACCTCGCTCTGGCCACGAAAGAAGGGCAGACCGCATCGGACGTCAGCACCAGTCCCGCGGTACGGATGATGTTGACCTTCGCGCAGGACCAGCGGGCACAGAACCGCTGATCCTGCGGCTGCGTCAGCCGCCCATCCCTGAATGCCGCAGCAGCGCGTCGATGTTCGGCGCGCGGCCGCGGAACGCCTGGAAGTTTTCCGCAGCACTGCGGCTGCCACCGCGCCCGATGATCTCATCGCGGAACCGCGCGCCGGTTGCCCCTACGGCATCCGGCGCCTCTTCGAACGCCGCATAGGCATCCGCGCTCAGCACTTCGGCCCACTTGTAACTGTAATATCCCGCCGCATAGCCGCCAGCGAAGATATGACTGAACTGGTGCGGGAAGCGGTTCCACTCCGGCGGGTGGTTCACCGCCACTTCCGCACGCACGCGTTCCAGCAGCGCCAGCGCCGGCTCCTGCGTGCCGCCGGGCGCAGCATGCAGCAGCATGTCGAACAAGCCGAATTCCAGCTGGCGCACGGTCGCCATGCCGCTGTGGAAATTGCGCGCCGCCAGCATTTTTTCGTACAGCGCGCGCGGCAACGGTTCGCCGGTTTCGACGTGCGCGGTCATGCCCTGCAGGTGGCTCCACTCCCAGCAGAAGTTTTCCATGAACTGACTGGGCAGCTCCACCGCATCCCACTCCACGCCGTTGATGCCTGCCACGCCCAGTTCGCCGATACGCGTCAACAGCTGGTGCAGGCCGTGGCCCATTTCGTGGAACAGCGTGGTGACCTCGTTGTGGCTGAAGGTCGCCGGCGCGCCATCGGCACCGCGGCCGAAGTTGCAGACCAGGTAGACCACCGGCGTCTGCACGCTGCCATCGGCGCGCACGCGACGGTTGCGGCAGTCGTCCATCCACGCGCCGCCGCGCTTGCCTTCGCGTGCATACAGGTCAAGGTAGAACTGGCCTACCAGGCTTCCCTGCGCATCCACCAGGCGGAAGAAGCGGACGTCGTCGTGCCACACCGGCGCGCTGTCCGGCTGCACCCGCAGCCCGTACAACTGCTCAATCACGGCGAACAATCCGCCCAGCACTTTGGGTTCGGTGAAGTACTGCTTTACATCCTGCTCGGAGTAGCTGTAGCGCGCCTGTTTCAAGCGGTCCGCAGCGAATGCCAGGTCCCAGGCCTGCAGGTTGTCCAGCCGCAGCGTGTCACGTGCGAAATGCTCCAGTTCCGCGCGATCCTTGGCGGCGAAGGGCTTGGCACGCGCCGCCAGATCGCGCAGGAACGCCAGCACCTCGGCCGGGTCCTGCGCCATCTTGGTGGCGACGGAATAGTCCGCATAAGAGGCGAAGCCAAGCAGCCCCGCCATCTCTGCACGCAAGGCAAGGATGCGGTCGATGTTGCCACTGTTGTCCAGCGACCCATCACCGAATTCCGAAGCGCGCTGCGCACTGGCGCGATACAGGGCCTCGCGCAGGTCGCGGTCTTCGGCATAGGTCTGCACTGGCAGGTAGCACGGCATCTGCAGGGTCAGTTTCCAACCGTCCTTGCCATCCTTTTCGGCGGCGGCGCGCGCAGCGGCCCGGACATCCTGCGGCAGGCCCGCCAGGCGCGCTTCGTCCTCGACGAGCAACGACCAGGCGTCGGTCGCGTCGAGCACATTCTGCGAGAACCTGGCCGCCAGCGCGGACAGTTCTTCCTTGATGGCGGTGAAGCGCGCTTTGTCGGCGCCATCGAGTTCCGCGCCACCCAGGCGGAAATCCCTCAGGGTGTTGTCCAGCACTTTTTGTCTTGGCGCATCGAAGCCGGCTGCCTCGGCCGCGGATGCCAATGCTTGGTACTGCTGGAACAGTGCCACGTTTTGGCCCAGCGCGGTGCCGAAGTTGGTTATCCGCGGCAGGTTCTGGTTGTAGGCCTCACGCAGCGCCGGCGTGTTCATTACTGCCTGCAGGTGACCGACCTGGCCCCAGGCCCGCCAGAGTCGCTCGGTGGCATCGTCGAGCGGGACCACGAAGGATTCCCATGACACGGGCTGCACCCGCTCGGCGGCGGCGACGGCGGCTTCCGCGTCGGCCAGCAACACGTCAAGCGCCGGTCCAATGTGCTCAGGCCGGATCTCGGAGAAACGCGGCAGGCCGGAGAAATCAAGCAACGGGTTGGTGGCGGTCATAGGGGCTCCAGTAGCGGGCGCCACGCGCGGTGGCATGCTGCTGGATATGGCGCCGCGCCGCCGCGATGGCAAGGGGGTCAGAGCGTTTCCAGGCTGCTCATCGGCAGCGCCGGCAAGGTGCCCCCTGCCAGTACCGCTGCAAGCACCTCATCGGCGCCCACCACGTCGATCCCCATCCGTTCATACCAGGAAGGATCGTAATAGCTGTGCGCGTAGCGCTCGCCGCTGTCACACAAGATGGTGACGATGCTGCCACCGCGACCTGCCTCACGCATCCACTGCGCGGCCTGCAGTACGCCGATGAAATTGGTGCCGGTGGAGCCGCCGACACGGCGCCCCAGGCGGCGGCTGACCTGGCGCATGGCCGCCAGCGCCAGTGCATCGGGCACCTTCACCATGGCGTCCACGCTGGTCGGGATGAAGCTGGGCTCCACCCGCGGACGGCCGATGCCTTCCACCCGTGAACCGCCTTCGCAGGTCAGCTGCCGCCACGGCTCACCGGCCAGCGCGGCGCGGTAGCCGTCATAGAACACCGACACTTCAGGATCCGCGCAGAGGATGCGGGTGTCGTGCCGACGGTAGCTGACGTAGCGCCCCAGCGTGGCTGCGGTACCGCCGGTGCCCGGGCTGCAGACGATCCATTCCGGTATGGGATGCGGCTCTTCGGCCATCTGTTTGAAGATGGATTCGGCAATGTTGTTGTTGGCGCGCCAGTCAGTGGCCCGCTCGGCGAAGGTGAACTGGTCCATGAAGTGGCCGCCGGTCTCGCGCGCCAGCTGCTCGGAGGCGGCATTCAGGCCGCACGCGCTCTGCACCAGATGGCAGCGGCCGCCGTGGAACTCGATCGCGGCGATTTTCTCCGGGGAGGTGCTGGCCGGCATCACCGCGATGAAGGGCAGGCCGAGCAGACGCGCGAAATACGCTTCGGATACCGCTGTCGAACCACTGGAGGCTTCGATCACCGGCCGTCCCGCGCGCAGCCAGCCATTGGCCAGCGCGTACAGGAACAGCGAACGCGCGAGGCGGTGCTTGAGGCTGCCGGTGGGGTGGCTGGACTCGTCCTTGAAGTACACCTCGATGCCGTCGAACCCGGGCAGGTCCATCGGAATCAGGTGGGTATCAGCCGAACGGTTGAAATCGGCCTCGATCTTGCGGATGGCGGCAGCCACCCATTCACGCTGCGACATGGCGGAATCGTTGTCCGTGGTGGAACGGTGCGGTGCACGCATTCTACGCCGGACTGTCGTCATCCGCCGGTCGGTAGAATGGGGCATCGCGCCATTCCGGGCGCCGCCACTGAAGGATCCCCCATGACCCTTGCCGACCTGCAGACCGTTCCCGGCGTTGCCGCCCAGCCGCCGGCCGAGACCGCCGGCTTCGTCTTCAACCACACCATGCTGCGGGTGAAGGATGCGACCGCTTCGTTGGACTTCTACACCCGCGTGCTGGGCTACCAGCTGATCGACAAGCGCGACTTTGCCGAGGCCCAATTCAGCCTGTACTTCCTGGCCCTGCTGCCGGCTGGCACACCGGTGCCTGAGTCGGACGCCGAGCGCCGCCTGTGGATGGCTGGCCTTTCCGGCGTGCTGGAACTGACCCACAACCATGGCACCGAAGCGCAGGACGGCCCGGTGTACCACGATGGCAACAGCGATCCGCGCGGCTTCGGCCATATCTGCGTTTCGGTGCCGGACATCCAGTCCGCCTGCAAGCGCTTCGACGACCTGCAGGTGCCCTACCAGAAGCGCCTGGAAGACGGCCGCATGAAGCACCTGGCCTTCATCAAGGACCCGGACGGCTACTGGGTCGAGATCATCTCCAACGCCTGACGTGAAAAAAGGGGACGGAGGGGATTAAGACGTTTCTGGCACAATCGGGCCACAAGCGACTTAATCCCCTCCGTCCCCTTTTCATGGAGCGTGAGCATGGAAACCAACGAGCTGCATCGCGGGCGATTGATCGACCACATCCAGCTGATCGTGCGCGATCTTGCCGCCAGCCGGCGCTTCTACCAAGCGGTGTTCGACACCATCGGCATTCCCATCGCCGGCGAAGGCGAGGATTACTTCTGGGCCGATGAGCTGTTCATTTCCAGCGCCGACAGTGACGCCGCCGCCGGCGAGCTGACCGGCCGCCACCACCTGGCGTTCCAGTCACGCGACCGTGCCACCGTCGAGGCGTTCCACAAGGCAGCGCTTGCGGCCGGCGGCAAGGACAATGGCGCGCCGGGCGAACGGCCCTATCATCCCGGCTATTACGCCGCGTTCGTGTTGGACCCGGATGGCAACAATATTGAAGTGGTCCATCACGGTGAAGCGCGGTACAGCGCCGATTCGGTGAAGGTCACCTTCTGACGGTCTCCATGGCCTGAAACGAAGAAGCCGGGCACTGCCCGGCTTCCCATGTCGCGATGTGCCGAGGGGTCAGTGCGCGGCCAGGTAGATGTCCTGCAGCACGGCCTTTTCCAGTTCCAGCTCGCCCAGCAGGTTCTTGACGATATCGCCGAGGCTGAGGATGCCGACCAGCGTCGCGCCTTCGGTCACCATCAGGTGGCGGCGTCGCGAATACGTCATCAGGGACATCGCCTGCTTCAGCGTGGCCTCCGGCGCGATGCCTTCCAGGCCGGTCGACGGCACGCTGGAAATCACCCGACGGCCGGCCTGCGGACCGTCATCGGCCAGGCTGCGCACGATGTCCTTCTCGGAAATGATGCCGACCGGGGCACCGTCTTTGGTCACCACCAGGGCAGCGATCTTGTTGGCGCTCATCTTGTGCGCGGCAGCACCGATCGTATCTTCGGAATCGATGGTGATGACAGCTTCTTTCTTGGATTGCAGCAGCTCGCGGACGTTCATTCTTGTTTCCTGTTGCAGGTCACTGATTCGAAAAATGTGCTCTGCCGATGCGCCCCCTCCCCGGGGACCGACCTTCCAGCGCACGTCTGGTGCAGCGCGAACGGGGCGGGTTCAATCGCTCAATCCCACCCCGGCGGGTTCGATTCTACGACTGCGACCATCGGTCACTACCGGCATCGATGGCACAGTGCATCGTGGAACCAACCAACCGTCCAGAGAATGGCACTGCCGTAGAAACCGCTGCTGAACGCAGACCACGCAGCGCGCTCAAGATGCGTCGCCCACTGCCGAGATGCGGACAGAACACCGGGGTTGTGTCCCAGTTGCAATCCGGCGCCTGTGCTGTGCATGACGCATGCCGCGCACCCTGTTCTGTCTCTGCACCCATGGCATGCAGCGTCCTGTCGCAGCGTGGTGGATTCAGCCTGCGCCGCCCCCCATGGTTAGGGCAGTCCACGGTGCCCCGCGCCGCGCTCCCCCTCCTCCACGGATGTCCCCATGTCCCACCTGTTCTCCCCGTTCCAGCTGAAAGGCGTGACCCTGCGCAACCGCATCGCGGTACCGCCGATGTGCCAGTACAGCGCCACCGATGGCGTGCCCAACGCCTGGCATCTGGCGCACTACACCGGACTGGCCCGCGGCGGTGCCGGCTTGGTGATCGTGGAAGCCACCGGCGTATCGCCGGAAGGCCGCATCACCCCCGGCTGCCTGGGCCTGTGGAACCAAGCGCAGGCTGACGCACTTGCCCTTATTGCCGCCGCCATTGCCGAGACCGGTGCCGTACCGGGCATCCAGATCGGGCATGCCGGACGCAAGGCCAGCGCCAACCTGCCGTGGGAAGGCGACGACCATATCGCCGAAGATGACGCGCGCGGCTGGCCGACCCTGGCACCGTCGGCAATCGCCTTCGGCGGCGGTCTGTCCAAGCTGCCGCAGGAAATGACGATTGACGACATCAAGCGCGTGCAGGCTGACTTCGTCGCTGCCGCCGAACGCGCGCGCGATGCCGGCTTCAAATGGCTGGAATTGCATTTCGCACACGGTTACCTGGCGCAGAGTTTCTTCTCCGCCCATAGCAACCAGCGCGATGACACCTATGGCGGGAGTTTCGACAACCGCGCGCGTTTCCTGCTGGAGACGGTTGCCGCGGTACGCGCGGTATGGCCGGCCGAGCTGCCGTTGACCGCGCGCATGGGCGTCATTGAATACGACGGGCGCGATGAAGAAACCCTGGCTGAATCCATCCAACTGGTCCGCCAGATGCGCGAACGTGGGCTGGACCTGCTCAACGTCAGCATCAACTTCGTCATCCCGACCGGCGTGGTGCCGTGGGGTACTCCTTCGTTCCTGGCGCCGATTGCCCAGCGCGTGCGCGATGAAGCCGGTATTCCCGTGGCGGTGGGCTGGTGCGTGGATGGCGCTGAAGCAGCCGAATCCATCGTGCAGCAGCAGCAGAGCGACCTGGTGATGATCGGCCGCGCGCACCTGGCCAACCCGCATTACCCGTACCAGCTGGCACAGGAACTTGGGGTCGAAAACCCGGCCTGGACGACCCTGCCCGCGCCATACGCGCACTGGCTGGCGCGCTACCGCGGGCCGGGCCGCGCTTCGGCGCAGTAAGCAGGAGGTTTGACGTCAACGTCAACGTCAAAAGCTGCACGCCGCTTTGGCGGGGCGGGGTGGCTGTGCAGGACACGCCGCAAGTACATCCATGTAGGCTCGCTTTTCGCATCCATGCAAAAAAACGGTCCTGCACAGCCACCCCGCCCCACCTTCGACAGGTCCAAGGGGGCCATGGACAAGGCAGGGATTGGACGGGTGGGAGAAAAATGGGGTCAGAGTCCTTTCGCTACGCGAAAGGACTCTGACCCCTGCCTTTATTCTTTTTCTTGCGCGGGTGGCGGCCACCGGAACCTGTCAGGGGGTCGGGCGGGGAGGCTGGGCGGGGGCGTAGAGCGCCATGGATGGCGCGAAACGAGGCCCGCATGGGTGAGGGCGCTTTGCTTGCGAAGCACCGCTTCGCAAGCGCCCGAACGCACAGCCGCCCAGCGGCTGGGCCGGACCCCGGAGGGGCAGTTTTTGCCGTCCCCCGACCAGCCTCCCCGCCCGGCCCCGCCCCAGCTGCAGCTTCAAAGCCGCCCGCGAGGGACTGCCCCCGTTCCCTTTCCTGGGGGATCTACTCGACCGTTACGCTCTTGGCCAGGTTGCGCGGTTTGTCGACGTCGGTGCCGCGCGCCAGAGCGGTGTGGTAGGCCAGCAGCTGCACCGGGATGGTGTGCACGATCGGGCTCAGCACACCGGCATGGCGCGGGGTGCGGATCACGTGCACGCCTTCGGATTCGACGAAGTGGCTGTCCTGGTCGGCGAACACGAACAGCTCGCCACCACGCGCGCGCACTTCCTGCATGTTGGATTTCACCTTTTCCAGCAGGCTGTCGTTGGGCGCGATCACCACCACCGGCATGTCTTCGTCCACCAGCGCCAGCGGGCCGTGCTTGAGCTCACCGGCCGGGTACGCCTCGGCGTGGATATAGGTGATTTCCTTCAGCTTGAGCGCACCTTCCAGCGCGATCGGATAATGCAGGCCGCGGCCCAGGAACAGCGCGCTGCTCTTGCGTGCGAAGCGCTCGGCCCACGCGGCGATCTGGGGCTCCATGTTCAGCGCGTGCTGCACGCTGCCCGGCAGGAAACGCAGCTGCTCCAGGTAGTCCGCTTCCTGGGCGGCATCGACACGGCCATGCAGCTTGCCCAGCACCACGGTCAGCTGGAACAGCGCCGCCAGCTGGGTGGTGAACGCCTTGGTCGAGGCCACGCCGATTTCGGCACCGGCGCGGGTGTAGCAGACCAGTTCACTGGCACGCGGAATCGCACTTTCCGGCACGTTGCAGATGGACAGCGTGTGCAGGTGTCCCAGCGACTTGGCGTACTTGAGCGCTTCCATCGTATCCAGCGTTTCGCCGGACTGGGAAAGGGTCACCACCAGGTGCTTCGGATCCGCGTACGCAGCGCGGTAGCGGTATTCGCTGGCGATCTCCACGTTGCACGGCAGGCCGGCGATCGATTCGATCCAGTAACGCGCGGTCATGCCGGCGTAGTAGCTGGTGCCACAGGCCAGGATCTGCACCCCGGTGACGCCCGAAAGCACCGCCTCGGCATTCCTGCCGAACAGTTCGGCCGGGAAGCCGCCGGCGTCGATCGCCGCTTCGATGGTATCGCCCAGCGCGCGCGGCTGCTCATGCACTTCCTTCTGCATGAAATGGCGATACGGGCCGAGTTCCAGCGAAGCCAGCGAGACATCGGACAGGTGCTCGCCACGATCAATGGGCTGGTCATGCGCGTCATACACCTGCACGCCATCGCGGCGCACGTCGGCGGTGTCGCCCTCTTCCAGGAAGATCACCCGGCGCGTGGACGAAATGATCGCCGACACATCGGAGGCGACGAAATTCTCGCCCTCGCCCAGGCCGACCAGCAGCGGGCAGCCCATGCGGGCGCAGACGAAGTGCTCCGGCTCTTCCCGGCTCATCACCGCCAGCGCATAGGCGCCGGTCAGCTCCTTGACCGTGCGCTGCAGCGCGGAAAGCAGGGTGCCGCCATCCTTGAGGTGATGGTGCATCAGGTGGGCGATGACTTCGGTATCGGTCTGCGATTCGAATACGTAGCCGAGCGCACGCAGCTTCTCGCGCTGCGCTTCGTGGTTTTCGATGATGCCGTTGTGCACCAGCGCCACCCCGTCGCTGATGTGCGGGTGGGCGTTTGCTTCGGTGACGCCGCCATGGGTTGCCCAGCGGGTATGCCCGATGCCGAGCACGCTGTTGAAGCCTTCGGCACCGGCGGCAGAGGCCATCTCCGAGACGCGGCCGGTGCGGCGTACGCGGCGGATCTCCGCTCGCTCTCCGGGCTCAAGCACGGCGATGCCCGACGAATCGTAGCCGCGGTATTCCAGCCGCTTCAGGCCTTCGATGAGCACCGGCACCACATCGCGATCAGCGATCGCACCCACGATTCCGCACATAGTCCCGCATCCCTTGGTGTTGATCCGCACATTCTAGCGTGGCTGTCCGCCCTGGCCGCCTGGCCGCTTAACGAAAGTGTCCGCGCGGCTGTCCGCGGACACACGGACACCCGCGCGAGTAGCGCAACTGCTTGATCGTAAAGGGATGAAAAGTTGGCACGCTCCCTGCTTCCCTACAGGCAGTCCTACCACCCAGGCCCTTCGATGATCCGTGACACTTCCGCCCAGGACCAGATCGTTTCCACCGCCACGCCCGGTTCGGCCGCCAGCACCTGGCGCCGTTACCGCTGGCCGGCGCTCGCCGCGCTGCTGGTGCTGGCCGGCATCGCCTTTGCCGTGCACGGCTGGCTCAACGCGAGCCGCTCGTTCGACAGCAGCCGGGTACGCATCGCGCAGGTGGAACGCGGCGATCTGGTGCGCGACATCGCCGCCGACGGCCGGGTGATCGCAGCCAACAGCCCGGTGCTGTATGCGATCTCCGCCGGCACGGTCACGCTGAAGGTGGTGGCCGGTGACGTGGTCAAGAAGGGCCAGGAGCTGGCCTTGATCGACAGTCCGGAACTGCGCAGCAAGCTGGCACAGGAAGAAGCAACCCTGGCCGGGCTGGAAGCCGAATCCAGCCGTGCCGCACTGGATGCCACCCTGACCCGCGCCAAATCGCGCAAGGACACCGACCAGGCCGGCATCGAGAAAGTGGCCGCCGAGCGCGACCTGCAGCGCTACCAACGTGGTTTCGACGGCGGCGCGGTGCCGCAGATCGACCTGGCACGCGCGCAGGACGCCTTGAAGAAAGCCGACATCAACCTGGTGAACGCCCAGGCCGACACCCGCCTGCAGGGCCAGGGCGCCGACCTGGACGCGCGCAACAAGCGCCTGCTCGCCGACCGACAGCGCGCGGTGGTGGCCGAGGTCAAGCGCCAGGTGGACGCGCTGACCCTGCGCGCACCGTTCGATGGCCAGGTCGGCCAGGTGCAGGCCGTGCAGCACACCAACCTGGTCGCCAATGCGCCAGTGCTGGGCGTGGTCGACCTGTCCAACTTCGAAATCGAGATCAAGGTTCCGGAAAGCTTCGCCCGCGACCTGGCAATCGGCATGCCGGCGCAGCTGACCAGCGGCAGCGGCCAGCCGTTCGCCGGGGAAATCAGCGCGGTGTCGCCGGAGGTGGTCAACGGCGAGGTCAACGCGCGCGTGCGCTTCGCCGACAAGCAGCCGGCCGGCCTGCGCCAGAGCCAGCGCATGTCCGTGCGCGTGCTGCTGGATACGCGCAAGGACGTGCTGAAAGTGGAGCGTGGCCCGTTCGTGGAACAGGGCACCGGCAATGCCTACGTCATGGATGGCAGCACCGCCGTGCGCCGCCCGGTGCAACTGGGCGTGAGCAGCCTGGGCGAAGTGGAGATCCTGTCCGGCGTGCAGCCGGGAGATCGCATCGTGGTCGCCGGCAGCGACCTGTTCAAGGACGCCGAACGCGTTTCCATCAACTGACATCACCCCTTACGGAATCTGGAGAGAACCATGCTTGAGATGCGCGCTGTCGCCAAAGTGTTCCGCACCGAACAGGTGGAAACCCATGCCCTGCGTTCGCTTGACCTGCTGGTCAACGAGGGCGAGTTCGTCGCCGTGACCGGTCCTTCCGGCTCGGGCAAGACCACCTTCCTCAATATCGCCGGCCTGCTGGAGACCTTCACCAGCGGCACCTACCTGCTCGATGGCCAGGACGTCAGCAAGCTGGGCGACGATGCGCGCAGCCGCCTGCGCAACCAGAAGATCGGCTTCATCTTCCAGGGCTTCAACCTGATCCCCGATCTCAACCTGTTCGACAACGTCGATGTGCCGCTGCGCTACCGCGGCATGTCCGCGGCCGAACGCCGCGAGCGCATTGAAAAGGCGCTGAGCCAGGTCGGCCTGGGCTCGCGCATGAAGCACTATCCGAGTGAGCTGTCCGGCGGCCAGCAGCAGCGCGCGGCCATCGCCCGCGCATTGGCCGGCAGCCCGCGCCTGCTGCTGGCCGATGAGCCGACCGGCAACCTGGACAGCACGATGGCGCGCGGGGTGATGGAGCTGCTGGAGGAGATCAACGCCGCCGGCACCACCATCGTGATGGTCACCCACGATCCGGAACTGGCCGCCCGTGCGCAACGCAACGTGCACATCGTCGACGGCCAGGTCACCGACCTGCTGCGCGAGCCGGTGCTGGCCACCGCGCGGCGCATCGCCGCCGTCAACGAGTGAGGTCGGCCATGTTCGCCTACTACGTCCGCCTGGCCGTGCGCAGCTTCCGCCGCAACAAGGTGCTGACCGCGTTGATGGTGGTGGCCATCGCGCTGGGCATCGGCGCCTCGATGACCACCCTGACGGTCTTCCACGTGCTGTCCGGCGATCCGATCCCGGGCAAGAGCGACCGCCTGTTCTACGTGCAGCTGGATCCGCGCCCGAAGTCGGGGTACGTTCCCGGCGAAGAACCCGAAGAACAGATGACCCGCTTCGATGCGGAAGCGATGCTGCGTGACAAACGCGCGCAGCGCCAGGCCGTGATGACCGCCGGTGGCGCCACGATCGTGCCGGAGAGCAGCACGCTGAAGCCGTTCTCGGTGGATTCGCGCTACACCTCGGCCGACTTCTTCCCCATGTTCGACGTGCCGTTCCAGTACGGCAATCCCTGGACCGCGGCCGACGACGAGGGGCGCGGTCGGGTGGTGGTGCTTTCCAAGGCGCTCAACGACAAGGTGTTCAACGGTGCCAACAGCGTGGGCCGCAACCTGACCGTCAGTGGCCATTCGCTGCGCGTGGTCGGCGTACTGAAGGCCTGGCAGCCCCAGCCGCGCTTCTTCGACCTGTCCTTCAGCGCCTACGGACAGGAAGAAGACGTGCTGATGCCGTTCTCCACGTCGATCGACCTGAAGATGGGCAGCTCGGGCAACATGAACTGCTTCGGCGACGGCTCCCCGGACGGCTCCAGCTACGACCTCAACGCCCCCTGCACCTGGCTGCAGTACTGGGTCGAACTGGACCCGGCCAAGGCCGATGACTTCCGCCAGTACCTGGTCAACTATTCGGACCAGCAGCGGGCAGCGGGTCGATTCCAGCGCCCGGCCAACACCCGGCTTTCCACCGTGATGGAATGGCTGGACTACAAGAAGGCCGTTCCCAGTGACGTGCGCCTGCAGGTCTGGCTGGCCCTCGGCTTCCTGGTGGTATGCCTGATCAACACCGTCGGCCTGTTGCTGGCCAAGTTCCTGCGCCGCAGCGGCGAAATCGGCGTGCGCCGCGCCCTCGGTGCCAGCCGTGGCCAGATCTTCCTGCAGTGCGTGGTGGAAGCGGGCGCGGTCGGCGTCGCCGGCGGATTGCTGGGCATCGGACTGGCGTTGATCGGCCTGTATGCCGTGCGTCAGCAGCCGGTGGAATACGCAAAGCTCGCCCATCTGGACGGCAGCATGCTGGTGCTGGCCATCGGCCTGACCCTGTTCGCCAGCCTGGCCGCCGGCATGCTGCCTGCGTGGCGCGCCATGCAGGTCACCCCGGCCATCCAGCTCAAGTCGCAGTAAGCACGTCAACGAGGAATCACCATGGACATCCGCCCCATCCTCAGCACGCTGCGCCGGCACAAGACCGCCGCCTCGCTGATCGTGCTTGAAGTCGCACTGACCTGCGCCATCGTCTGCAACGCGCTGTTCCTGGTCAGCCAGCGCATCGAGAAAATCAGCCAGCCCAGTGGCCTGGCCGAAAAAGAACTGGTGGTGGTGCGGGTCAGTGGCATCGGCAAGCAGACCGATGCCATGGCGCGCACCCGCGAAGACCTGGCATCGCTGCGCGCGATCCCCGGCGTCACCAGCGTGACCCGGGCCAGCCAGCTGCCGTTCCGCACCAGTTCGTCCAACAGCGGTATCTCGCTCACGCCCGAACAGGAGAAGCCGACCATCCATTCCACCATGTACTACGTCAACGAAAACGCGCTGCCCACGCTGGGCCTGAACCTGGTGGCCGGACGGGACTTCCAGCCCGGCGAGTTCGTTGATCGCGAAGAGGCCATGAAGGCCTTCCCGAACGACAAGGCCGTGGCGGGCATCTTCAGCAAGGCCGCTGCCGACCGGTTGTCGCCGGGCACGTCCGCCGTCGGCAAGACGTTCTACATCGGCACCCAGCCGGTGCATGTGGTGGGCGTGGTGGAGCACCTGGCGACGCCTACCGGTTGGGACGACAACACCGACATGTCGTTGCTGCTGCCGATGCGTACCACCTTCACTGAAGGGCTGTACCTGCTGCGTACCGATCCGCAGCGCCGACAGGAAGTGCTGACCGCTGCGCTGGCGGCACTGGAACGCAACGATCCGAACCGGCTGGTACGCGAGAAGCTCACCTACGAAGAGCAGCGCGACAGCTACTTCAAGAACGACCGGGCGATGGTCGGCCTGCTGATCACCGTGTGCGTGGCCCTACTGGTGGTGACCGCACTGGGCATCGTCGGGCTGGCCAGCTTCTGGGTGCAGCAGCGCAGCAAGCAGATCGGCATCCGCCGCGCACTGGGTGCGACGCGGGGACAGATCCTGCGCTACTTCCAGACCGAGAACTTCCTGCTGGCCACGGTGGGTATCGTGCTGGGCATGCTGGCCGCCTACGCGATCAACCTGGCGCTAATGAATACCTACGAGCTGCCGCGCATGCCGCTGGTCTACCTGCCGGTGGGCGCGGTGCTGCTGTGGCTGCTGGGCCAGGTGGCGGTGTTCGGGCCGGCACGGCGCGCCGCCGCAGTGCCGCCGGCGGTGGCCACCCGCGGCAGCTGAGGCATACCCGCCCCGGCTTGTATATCCTGCTGCCATGATGTCCGTAGCGCCGTGCCCTGCCCGGCGCCTGCATTCGGCCGAGCACGGCTCGGCGCCAACTGAAGCTGCCGCATGCCCGCGATCCTGATCATCGACGACAACACCAGCGTGGCCACCGCGCTGGACGTGCTGTTCTC
The DNA here is from genome assembly GCF_014841975.1 of Stenotrophomonas sp. CFBP 13724. Classification (NCBI taxonomy): domain Bacteria; kingdom Pseudomonadati; phylum Pseudomonadota; class Gammaproteobacteria; order Lysobacterales; family Lysobacteraceae; genus Stenotrophomonas; species Stenotrophomonas sp. CFBP 13724. The sequence goes on along the minus strand of NZ_JACYUW010000001.1, from coordinate 35,230 downwards.
GCTGCACGACATCGATACCCTGCAGGCGACGTCGCCGGAACAGGGCCTGGCCCTGCTGCGCGAACACCCCGTGGACCTGGTGATCCAGGACATGAACTTCACCGAGGACACCACCTCCGGCGAAGAAGGTGAGGCATTGTTCGCCCGCATCCGTGAAGCCCATCCGGACCTGCCGGTGATCCTGCTGACCGCGTGGACCCACCTCGGCACGGCGGTGGAGCTGGTGAAGGCCGGCGCGGCCGACTACCTGCCAAAGCCGTGGGATGACCGCAAGCTGCTGACCACGGTCAACAACCTGCTGGAACTATCCGAAGCACGCAGCGAGCTGGATCGTCGGCGACAACGCGAGCAGCGCCAGCGCAGCGCCCTGGAGCAACGCTACGATCTGTGCGGTGCGGTATTCGCCGATCCTGCCAGCGAGCGCGTGATCGCGCTGGCCTGCCAGGTCGCGCGGTCGACGCTGCCCGTGCTCATCACCGGCCCGAACGGCGCCGGCAAGGAAAAGATCGCGCAGATCATCCAGGCCAACTCGGCGGCGGCGAAGGGCCCGTTCGTCGCGGTCAACTGTGGCGCATTGCCGGCCGAGCTGATCGAAGCGGAACTGTTCGGTGCCGAGGCAGGTGCCTACACCGGAGCCAACAAGGCCCGCGAAGGCAAATTCGAGGCCGCCGATGGTGGCACGCTGTTCCTGGACGAGATCGGCAACCTGCCGCTGGGCGGCCAGATGAAGCTGCTGCGCGTGCTGGAAACCGGCCGCTTCGAACGGCTTGGTTCCAACCGCGAACGCCAGGTCAAGGTGCGCGTGGTCAGCGCCACCAATGCCGACCTGGGCGCGATGATCCGCGAGGGCAGCTTCCGCGAAGACCTGTATTACCGGCTCAACACGGTCGAGCTGACGCTGCCCCCACTGGCCGAGCGGCCCGGCGATATCGTGCCGCTGGCCGAGCACTTCCTGGCAGCTGACAAGCCACTGTCCGCCGCCGCGCGCACGGCATTGCAGCGCCACCCCTGGCCAGGCAACGTGCGCGAACTGCGCAACGTGATCCAGCGCGCCGAACTGCTGGCCATCGGCAACCGCATCGAAGTAGCCGACCTCAACCTGCCGCGCGCGCCCGCCGCCCCGCGTGGCGCCGTTGCGACCATCGACCCCGACCGCCAGCGCATCGAAGGCGCGTTGGCCAACAACCACGGCATCATCGCCCAGGCCGCTGCCGAGCTGGGGCTGAGCCGGCAGGCCCTGTACCGGCGCATGGACCGCTTCGGCATTCCGCGCGAATGAGGCAACGCTCCTTCACCTTCCAGCTGTTCCTGCGCCTGCTGCCGGTATTGGCCCTTGCGGCCGCACTGCCATGGCTGCTGGCGTACTGGATGGACCACGGTTGGGGCGTGGCGATCCTGTCGGGAATCGTGCTGCTGGGGCTGATGTGGTTCAGCCTGAACCGCGCCATCGCACCGGTCCGCTCGCTGATGCGCGCGCTGTCCGGCGTGGTCAGCAGCTACAAGGACGGCGAGTTCAACTTCAGCGTGCACTGGTCGGCGCAGGACGAGCTGGGCCACCTGGTGGAGGCGCACCGCGAACTGGGCGACGTGCTGCGTGAGCAGCGTCAATCGCTGGTGCAACGCGAACTGCTGCTGGACACGATGGTGCAGAACACCCCGGTGGCGATGCTGCTGCTGGCGGCCGGCGGTGATGGGCTGCAGCGTGTGGTGTTCTCCAACCTGGCCGCGCGCAAGCTGCTGCACGGCGGGTTCAAGCTCGAAGGACAGCGCCTGGCCGAACTGCTGGAACAGATGCCGATCGCCCTGCGCGATGCCATCTCGCGCGGCGGCGACAGCCTGTTCGCGGTGCGCGAAGAGGACAGCGAGGACGAGGAAGACGAGCAGATCTACCATCTATCGCGACGCGCCTTCCATCTCAATGGACGGCCGCACGACCTGCTGCTGATCCGCCTGCTCACCGCCGAACTGCGCCGGCAGGAAGTACAGACATGGAAGAAGGTCATCCGTGTCATCAGCCACGAGCTCAATAATTCATTGGCTCCCATTGCGTCACTGGCGCACTCCGGCGGTGAACTGGTCAAGCGCGAGCGCTTCGACCGCCTGCCGGAGATCTTCTCTACCATCGAAGACCGCGCACGCCATCTGGAGGGCTTCATCCGGGGCTACGCGCGGTTTGCCAAGTTGCCGCAGCCGCAGCTGCAGACGGTGCACTGGGCACCGTTCCTGGCCAGCCTGCAGCAGCAGATTCCGTTCCAGATGGACGCGCTGGACGAAGACCTGCATAGCCGGGTCGACATCGCCCAGCTCGGCCAGGCGCTCTTGAACCTGGTCAAGAATGCACACGAAGCGTGCGCCGACGCCGACCCGCCCAACGACGACGTGCGGGTCAAGGTCACCCGCCTGCCGCAGTGGCTGCGGCTGGACGTACTGGATCGCGGCAAGGGCATGAACGAGGCCGTGCTGCAGAACGCACTGACCCCGTTCTATTCCACCAAGCGCAACGGCACCGGCCTGGGGCTGGCGTTGACCCGCGAGATCGTGGAAGCGCACGGCGGTCGCATCGCGCTGCAGAACCGCACCGAAGGCGGGCTGTGCGTGTCGTTGTTGTTGCCGCAGAACTGACCCGCGACGCCGGGCATCGCCCGGCGCTACCGGGCATGCCGGGGACCGCTCAGGATTTCTTCTGCGGCCGCTGCCAGCCCTCGACCACCTGCTGGCGTGCCCGTGCCACGGTCAGCTGGCCATCCGGCGCGGTGCGGGTGATCACCGATCCAGCGGCGATGGTCGCGCCCTCGCCCACCAGCACCGGCGCCACCAGCGAACTGTTGGAGCCGATGAAGGCGTTGTCGCCGATCGTGGTCTGCGACTTGTTCACCCCGTCGTAGTTGCAGGTGATGGTGCCGGCGCCGATGTTGACCTTGCTGCCGATGACCGCATCACCCAGGTAGCTCAGGTGGTTGGCCTTGCTGCCCACGCCCATGCGGATCTTCTTGGTTTCCACGAAGTTGCCCACGTGCACGCCGTCGGCCAGCACGGTGCCCGGGCGCAGCCGCGCGAACGGCCCGATCTGCGCCGCGCCCTGTGCCACCACGCCCTCCACGTCGCAGTGGGCCAGCACGGTGGTGCCCGCACCCAGGGTGACATCCTTGAGGCGGGTGAATGGACCGATGCTGACCCCGTCACCCAGTTCCACGCGACCTTCCAGGATCACGTTGACATCGATCTGAACGTCGCGGCCGACGATCACCTCGCCCCGGATATCAAGCCGGGCGGGGTCCAGCACGCGCGCGCCCTGCACGCACAGTGCACGCACCGCGCGCTGTTGCCAGGCCCGTTCCAGCTGCGCCAGCTGCCACGGATCATTGGCCCCTTCGGCGTCCTGCGGATCGGCGACCAGGGTCATGTCCGCTGCGGTGTACTCGTTGGCGGCAAAGGCGAACACATCGGTCAGGTAGTACTCGCCCTGCGCATTGGCATTGGAGAGCTGAGACAGCCAGCGACGCAGCGCGGTGGACTCGGCGGTGATGATGCCGGTATTGATGGTGCGGATCCGGCGCTGTTCCTCGCTGGCGTCCTTCTGCTCCACGATCGAGCCGACCTTGCCCTCGGCATCGCGCACGATGCGCCCGTAGCCGGTCGGGTTGTCCATTTCCGCCGCCAGCACCGCCAGCCGGCCCGGCTGGTCCAGCAGCTCGCGCAGGGTCTGCGCACGGATCAGCGGCACATCGCCGTACAGCACCAGCACCTGCGCGGCGTCCGGCACCTCCGGCATCGCCTGCGCCACGGCATGTCCGGTGCCAAGCTGCTGCGACTGCTCGGCCCACAGCAGGTCGGGCTGGCTGGAAAAATGCGCGCGCACGGCATCACCGCCATGGCCGTAGACGATGTGGATCGCATCCGGCTTCAGCTCGCGTGCGGTGGCGATCACGTGGGCCAGCATGGGTTGTCCAGCCACCGGCTGCAGCACCTTCGGCAATACGGACTTCATGCGCTTGCCGGCGCCAGCGGCGAGGATGATGACGTGCAGGGCTTGGGTCATGGAAAAAAGGGTCCGCGATGGTTTCGCGCCATTCTAGAACGGCCGCCGTTAACATGACTCACGCATCCTGCATCTACCCGTCCATGACCCTGCTCCGCCAAGGTGGCTCCTACCTCATCGTCGGCCTGCTCCAACTGCTGCTGGACTGGTGTGTGTTCGTCGCCGTGACGGCGTTGGGCGTGCCGGTGGTGCCGGGCAACGTGATCGCACGCGCCTGCGGGATGCTGTTGGGCTTCTGGCTCAACGGACGCTACACCTTTGCCGATGCCGGCAAGCAACGGCTGGGATGGAAGCGCTTTGGCCGTTTCATCGCACTGTGGGCCGTGCTCACCGTGCTCAGCACCGTACTGGTCACTGCAGCCGATCACGCGTTGGGGCTGAAGTACGCATGGTTGGCCAAGCCGCTGGTGGAAGGCGGGCTGGCCGGGTTGTCGTTCCTGCTGATGCGGCGCATGGTGTTCCGCTGACCCAGGCTGGCCGCTGCGCTCGCCGAGCATGGCTCGGCGCTACCAGAGCAACATCGCGCAGCACATCGGTAGCGCCGAGCCATGCTCGGCGAGCACAGCGGGCCGTGGCCTGAACGATGCCGCCGAGCATGGCTCGGCGCTACCGCTTCATGACCGGCGATCTCACGCCACACGGGCCTCAGCGGCCGAGGCGCTGCCCCAATCCTTCGCGCCACAGCTGCAGCGGGCTGAAACGGAACGCCACCTGGTGGCGACCGGCCGGTACGCAGACCGCACGGAACAGCCCGTTGGCGCGCATCAGCGGGGTTGCCGCCCCATCCACGCTGGCCTGCCAGCCCGGAGCGGACACCTCGTTGACGACCAGCCACGCCGGCGCGGCCGCATCCACCTGCACGCTCAGCCCGCTGGCCCGGTAGACCGTCGCGCCCACCTGCAGCCTGCCCGCACCGGCATCGGCACAGGCCGCCTGCGTATCGCCGGGCAGCCAGACCGTGGTGCTGAAGTCGGTGCGGTTGAATGCCGCGGCAGGCGGCAGGTCTTCATCATGACGATGCACTGCCGTGGGATTGAGCATCCGCGGCAGCACGCTGTCACGCTGCATTACCTGCAGTTCGGCGTCGTAGGCATGCGAACCCGGGAACGCGGTCGGTGCCAGCACCCAGCGCACGCCGATCAGATCGTACAGCGGCGCATCGAAGTCCGGCGTCCATGGCGTTTCCGGTTTCTGCTGCACGCGGTCGAGCGGATCGCCGGGCATGCCGAGCATCTGCAGGGCGCGGCGGTCGAGCAACGGGTTGTAGCCGTTGGCCAGTGCCAGGCCGTACACGGCCGCGCCATTGGTCAACGGCCCCACGCCGAATGCCAGTGCGCGTTCCGGCAGGCCGTCGCTGCGCTGCGCGGACAGCAGCCGGTACGCACTCTGCGCCGGCCCGGGCCGCGTTGCGGTCAGCACCGGACGGGTGGCGCTGCGCGCGTTGAACGACGTACTGACGTTGAACATCAGCAGGTCCAGCAGCATCAGTCCCAGCAGCCAGCGCGAGGGCGACCGGTGGCGTATCAACTGGCGTACCGCGACCGCCCCGATGGCGACGCTGATTGCCAGCCACGCACTGCCCTGCAGGCGCCCACTGTCCACGACGAGCCACACACCGGCAACGGCCAGCACGGCCGCCACCAGCAGCGATGGCAGATGCGGGCGCAGCCGATCGCGCTGCAGGGCCGACTGCAGCGCATGCGCGGACAGCCATGCCGCCGCCGGGACGGCGAGGAACAATCCATCCGACGGGCGACGGAACAGGTCCAGCCCCGGCAGCCAGCCGAACAGCCACGGGAACAGGGGCGTGGCACCGCCCAGCGCGAACAGCACGGCCAGCACGAAGACCGCAAGCGCGATACGCGCGCCGCGCGGGTCGCTGCGCACCACCGCGCCACCCCATGCAAGCCACGCCGCCAACGGCACCGCGCCCATGTAGAGATAGTCGGTGGTGATATCACCGAACGCCCAGCTGTCGCCGCGTCCCTGCTCGAACACATTACCGGACAGCAAAGTGACCAGGGATTGCCAATGGATGGCACCCGGCAGGGCGGCCTGCAGTGACACGCCATCACGGTTGGTCTGGGCCAGCCACGCGAACGTGGACAGCCATTGCGGGGCACTGATCGCTGCGGCGATCGCGCCCACGGCCGCCAGTTGCAGACACAGGCGCATGCGCCGTGTCGGTGCCATCAGCACGGCGGCGATGGAGAACACCGCACACGCCAGCACGATCAGGTAAGTGACCTGTGTGAGCTGCAGCGCACACAGTCCGCCGACAACGCCGGCCAGCACGGCATGGCGCCAGTGCAGATGACGGCGCAGCTGGTCCAGCGCCAGCCACAGCCAAGGCAGCAGGCAGTAACTGACGATCATCGGGGTGTGCTGCAGGCGCGCCGCCGCCACCCCGCCGAACAGGAACACCAGTGCGAACATCAGCTGCGGCAACCGCTGCAACCCCTGCGTTGCCGCAAGCCTCAACGCCCCCATCCCCGCCACCAGCACATGCAGCAGGATCACCACCGTGAACCAATGCAGCGACGTCGGTGCCAGCAACATCGGCAACACCACGGTGGGCTGCAGGGTCATCATCTGCGGGTCGGCCAGCTGCGGATAGCCACCGTGCAGGTGGGGATTCCACCACGGCACGTCCCCCAGCAGCAGCTGCTGGGCGGTGAAGCTCACCGCAGGAAAAAACTGCTGGACGGCATCGAAGGGAATCGTCCAGACGCCGAGCAGCCACGGCAGGCACAGCACCAGCCACAGGACGCACCAGGCAAAGCCGGACGTTGCGTGCAAGCGTGTCCAGCGGTCTGTAAACCCTGCCGCCCCGATGATCTGCTGCACCCTGCTCTCCTTGCCTTATCAGCGCATGCCGCCAGCCTCGGGGCGGCAAAGATCAATCATAGCCCGCACCAGCGCGACATGCCCGGCGGCCTCCTGCATGCCGTGATCCACCGCCTCCGCAACCGTCTTCGTGCAGCCCGGCTGGCCGCGCTGCGGGGCGATCCCAGGCCAAAGCGCAAGCAGCGTTTCGTCTGCCACGTCGATCATGCCGCGCAGTTCCTCAAGCGAAGGCGCGGGCGCCGGCACCTCGCCTGCCGCGTAGCGATGGAACGCCACATGCTGGATCAGCTTGTTGGCCTCGATCAGCTGGCGATAGAAGTGCACGACGGCCTCCGCGTCCAGGCCGAGCTGAGTCGCCCGGACACGCTTGTCCTGCAGCACCTGTGCTTCGCGGACGGGATCTTGCACCGGGCGCGCGGCCGGGTACTTGAACGCCGCCACCTGATGCGCGATGGCATTGCGCTCGGCGGCGACGGCAACGAAGCGATCCATCGGAGTGGCCTGCGCGGCAGCAGGCAGCAACGTGGCAAGAAGCACTGTCCGGCAGCAATGTGGAACAAGCATGGCGCACCTTCCGGAAGAAGAAGCACACAGGGTGAACACGCGGGGTCGCCAGCACGAGGAACCGGCGCACAGTTCCGCCGGCGTCATGGGCAATGCGCGGAAAATACAAACGCCGGCACAGGGCCGGCGTCGGAATACCTATCGGAGATGGAGCATGACGACCAACGGTCGTCACCCTCCGGACCCACCCAGGTGCTTAGTGCTTCAGGTTCTTGCGCAGGCGCTCCAGCGCCTGCAGCTGGGCAGTCACTTCGGCCAGCTTCTGCTGGGCCTCGGCGATCTCCATGCCTTCACCACGGTTGGCCAGCATGCGCTCGGCTTCTTCCTTGGCCTTGCGCACCGATGCCTCATCGATATCCTGCGCGCGGATCGCGGTGTCGGCCAGCACGGTGACCACCTGCGGCTGCACTTCCAGGATGCCGCCGGAGATGAAGAAGTCCAGCTGCTCGCCATTGGCCTGGGTCACCACGATCTTGCCCGGCTTGAGGCGGGTGATCAGCGGTGCGTGCTTGGGCGCGATGCCCAGCTCGCCCAGCTCACCGGTGGCCACGACCAGGGTCGCTTCACCCCGGAAGATTTCCTGCTCGGCGCTGACGATGTCGCAACGGATCGTGCTCATGCAAATCTCTTCACTGTTCGCGGCGGCACGATGCCACCGGGGAGGAGCCACGGCGCGGACGGGTGTCCGGCGCCGGTGTCAGGTCGGGCAGGATCGCTCCCGCCCGATCCGGATCAGGCCTTTTCGGCCATCTTCTTGGCCTTTTCGACCGCTTCTTCGATGCCGCCGACCATGTAGAACGCCTGCTCCGGCAGGTGATCGTACTCACCATCGACGATGGCCTTGAAGCCACGGATGGTGTCCTTCAGCGACACGTACTTGCCCGGCGAACCGGTGAACACTTCGGCCACGTGGAACGGCTGGCTGAAGAAGCGTTCGATCTTGCGGGCGCGGGTCACGGCCTGCTTGTCTTCTTCGGACAGTTCGTCCATGCCCAGGATGGCGATGATGTCCTTCAGTTCCTTGTACTTCTGCAGGGTCTGCTGGACGCGCTGGGCGGTGTCGTAATGCTCGTGGCCGATGACCAGCGGATCCATCTGGCGGCTGGTGGAATCCAGCGGATCCACGGCCGGGTAGATACCCAGCGAGGCGATCGAACGCGACAGGGTCACGGTCGAATCCAGATGCGCGAAGGTGGTCGCCGGCGAGGGATCGGTCAAGTCATCGGCCGGCACGTAGACGGCCTGGATCGAGGTGATCGAGCCGTTCTTGGTGGAGGTGATGCGCTCCTGCAGGACGCCCATTTCCTCGGCCAGGGTGGGCTGGTAGCCCACGGCCGACGGCATGCGGCCCAGCAGTGCCGACACTTCGGTACCGGCCAGGGTGTAACGGTAGATGTTGTCCACGAACAGCAGCACGTCCTTGCCCTTGCCCGAGGCGTCCTTCTCGTCGCGGAAATACTCGGCCATGGTCAGGCCGGTCAGCGCGACGCGCAGGCGGTTGCCCGGCGGCTCGTTCATCTGGCCGTACACCATCGCGACCTTGTCCAGGACGTTGGAGTCCTTCATCTCGTGGTAGAAGTCGTTGCCCTCACGGGTACGCTCACCCACGCCGGCGAACACGGACAGGCCGCTGTGCGCCTTGGCGATGTTGTTGATCAGTTCCATCATGTTGACGGTCTTGCCGACGCCGGCGCCGCCGAACAGGCCGACCTTGCCGCCCTTGGCGAACGGGCACATCAGGTCGATGACCTTGATGCCGGTTTCCAGCAGCTCGGTGGCCGGGGACTGGTCTTCGTACGACGGTGCGGCACGGTGGATTTCCCACGTGTCGCTGGCGGCCACCGGGCCGGCTTCGTCGATCGGGCGACCCAGCACGTCCATGATGCGACCCAGGGTGCCCGGGCCGACCGGCACGGAGATGCCGCGCTCGGTGTTGGTGGCGACCAGGTTGCGCTTCAGGCCATCGGTGGAACCGAGGGCGATGCAGCGGACCACGCCGTCGCCCAGCTGCTGCTGGACTTCGAGGGTGATTTCGGTGTTGTCGACCTTCAGTGCGTCATACACCTTCGGCACCGACTCACGGGGGAACTCGACGTCGACGACCGCGCCGATGATCTGAACGATCTTGCCCTGACTCATTGCTGCATCCTCTAGATTTGTGCTTTGGACGTGCGCGTCAAACTGCTGCTGCGCCGCCGACGATTTCGGAGATTTCCTGGGTGATCGCTGCCTGGCGGGCCTTGTTGTAGACCAGCTGCAGGGTTCCGATCAGCTTGTTCGCGTTGTCGCTGGCCGCCTTCATCGCCACCATGCGTGCGGCATGCTCGGAGGCCACGTTTTCCAGCACGGCCTGGTACACCAGCGACTCGATGTAACGCGTCATCACGTGCTCCAGCACGGTCGCGGCATCGGGTTCGTACAGGTAGTCCCAGTCGTGGTGCGCGACCTGCTTTTCAGCGGCCGGCAACGGCAGCAGCTGGTCGAAGCTGGCGGTCTGGGTCATGGTGTTGACGAAGCGGTTGTACACCAGGTACACGCGGTCGACCTTGCCCTCGGTGAACGCATCGAGCATCACCTTGATCACGCCGATCAGCGATTCCAGGCGCGGCACGTCACCCAGATGGGTCACGCTGCCGACCATGTTGACCTTGATGCGACGGAAGAAGGTCGATGCCTTCTGGCCGATCGTCACCATGTCCACTTCGGCACCCTTTTCCTGCCAGGCACGGGCTTCGCCCAGCGTCTTGCGGAACAGGTTGTTGTTCAGGCCGCCAGCCAGGCCGCGATCCGACGAGATCACGATGTAGCCCACGCGCTTGACCTGTTCACGCTCGACCAGGAACGCATGCTGGTAATCGGTGCTGGCCTGGGCCAGATGGCCGATCACCTGCTTCATCGCCTGCGCGTACGGACGCGATGTCTTCATCCGCTCCTGCGCCTTGCGGATCTTGGAGGCCGAGACCATCTCGAGCGCGCGCGTCACCTTGCGGGTGTTCTGCACGCTCTTGATCTTGGTTTTGATTTCGCGTCCGCTTGCCATCTCTTATTCCCGTATGTTCAACGGTAGAGCGGGGACCTGCCCCGCTCCACGTGCGCTGTTACCAGCTGCCGGTGGTCTTGAACTCGGTGATGCCCTTCTTGAAGGCACCTTCGATGTCATTGTCCCAGCCGCCGGTGGCGTTGACCTTGCCGATCAGCTCGCCCTGGGTGTTGGCGAAGTGCGCGTGCAGGCCTTCTTCGAACGCCAGCAGCTTGTTGACCGGCACGTCGTCGAGGTAACCCTCGTTGACGGCGTAGATCGACAGTGCCTGGTTGGCGATCGACATCGGGGCGTACTGCTTCTGCTTCATCAGTTCGGTGACGCGCTGGCCGCGCTCGAGCTGCTTGCGGGTTGCTTCGTCCAGGTCCGAGGCGAACTGCGCGAACGCAGCCAGCTCGCGGTACTGCGCCAGCGAGATACGGATGCCGCCGGACAGCTTCTTGATGATCTTGGTCTGGGCCGAACCACCCACGCGCGACACCGAGATACCGGCGTTGACGGCCGGACGGATACCGGCATTGAACAGGTCGGTTTCCAGGAAGATCTGGCCGTCGGTGATGGAGATCACGTTGGTCGGCACGAACGCGGACACGTCGCCGGCCTGCGTTTCGATGATCGGCAGCGCGGTCAGCGAACCGGTCTTGCCGGTCACCGCACCGTTGGTGAACTTCTCCACATACTCTTCGGACACGCGGGCAGCGCGCTCGAGCAGGCGGGAGTGCAGGTAGAACACGTCACCCGGGTAGGCTTCACGGCCCGGCGGGCGCTTCAGCAGCAGCGAGATCTGGCGGTAGGCAACAGCCTGCTTGGACAGATCGTCGTACACGATCAGCGCGTCTTCGCCGCGGTCCATGAAGTACTCACCCATGGTGCAGCCGGAGTAGGCGCTGATGTACTGCATCGCAGCCGATTCGGACGCGGTGGCGGCCACGACCACGGTGTGGGCCAGGGCGCCATTTTCTTCCAGCTTGCGCACGATGTTGGCCACGGTCGATGCCTTCTGGCCGATCGCGACGTACACGCACTTGATGCCGGTGTCCTTCTGGTTGATCACCGCATCGATGGCCAGCGCGGTCTTGCCGGTCTGGCGGTCACCGATGACCAGCTCGCGCTGGCCGCGGCCGATCGGGATCATCGAGTCGACCGACTTGTAACCGGTCTGCACCGGCTGGTCGACCGACTTGCGCCAGATCACGCCCGGCGCAACGCGCTCCACCGGAGCGGTCAGCTGGGTGCCCAGCGGGCCCTTGCCGTCGATCGGCTCGCCCAGCGCGTTCACCACGCGGCCGAGCAGTTCCGGACCGACCGGCACTTCCAGGATGCGGCCGGTGGTCTTGGCCACGTCGCCTTCGCGCAGGTTCTGGTAATCACCCAGGACCACGGCGCCGACCGAGTCGCGCTCCAGGTTCAGGGCCAGGGCGAAGGTGTTGTTCGGCAGTTCGATCATTTCGCCCTGCATCACGTCGGCCAAGCCGAAGATGCGCACGATGCCGTCGGACACGCTGGTCACGGTGCCTTCGTTGCGCGATTCCGCGGCCAGCTTGACCTTCTCGATGCGGTTCTTGATCAGTTCGCTGATTTCGGAGGGGTTGAGCGTGGTTGCCATCGTCGAGTCCTAGTGCCGGCGTTGAGGCCGGACGGTAATTGAATTCAGTTAGCGAGCGCGGTCTGCAGGCGGGCAAGCTTGCCCTTCAGCGAACCGTCGATGACCACGTCACCGGCGTCGATCACGGCGCCGCCGATCAGCGAGGCATCCACCGCGGTGGACACTTCCACGTCGCGGCCGAAGCGCTTGCGCAGGGCAGCCTTGATCGCATCCAGTTCACCGGCGGCCAGTTCGTTGGCCGAGGTCACGGTGGCCTTGACCACGTGTTCGGCTTCGGCACGCAGCTGGTCGTACATGCCAGCGATTTCCGGCAGCAGCGGCAGGCGGTGGGCATCGGCCAGGATGGACAGGAAACGCGAGAAGGTCTCGCTGCGCTGTTCCGGTGCCAGCAGGGCGACGGCATCGTCGCGACCCAGCTCCGGGTTGGCGAGCAGGGCCGACACGCGCGGGTCGGCAGCGACGTGGGCGGAGAACGCAAGGGCGTCCGACCACGGCGCGAACGCACCTTCGTCGCGCGCGGTCGCAAAAGCGGCGCGGGCGTAGGGACGGGCAAGCGTGAGGGCCTGGCTCATGTCAGATCTCCGAAGCCAGCTCGTCGAGCAGCGCCTTGTGGGCGTTAGCATCGATTTCGCGCTTGAGCAGCTTCTCTGCGCCGCTTACGGCCAGCGCGGAAACCTGCTTGCGCAGTTCTTCGCGGGCACGATTGGCAGCCAGGTCAATTTCAGCCTGGGCCAGTTCTTTCTGGCGGTTGGCTTCGGTGATCGCTTCATTCTTGGCGGCTTCAACGATCTGGTTGGCGCGCGCGTGGGCCTGGTCAATGATTTCATTGGCCTTGCCGCGGGCTTCCTTCAGCGCTTCGTTGACCTTGTCCTGTGCCTGGGCGAGGTCCTTCTGGCTGCGATCGGCAGCGGCGAGACCTTCAGCGATCTTCTGCTGGCGCTCTTCGATCGCGTTCATCAGGGGCGGCCAGATCTTGGTCGCGATGATCCAGATCAGGGCAGCAAAGGCCAGGGCCTGGGCGATGAGGGTAAAACCGATATCCATTGTTTTCGCTCAGTCAGTGGTGACGGGGTGGACGTGCCGCCTTGCGGGCGGCACCTCCGAACCTTCATCCGCAACCAGGCGCCGAAGCGCCCGGTCGTTTCACTTGGGGCTGGATCAGCCAGCCACTGCCGGCAGGCGGGCGACGAACTCGCCGACCATCGGGTTGGCGAAGGCGAACAGCAGGCCCACGGCGACCGAGATGATGAACGCGGCGTCGATCAGGCCGGCGGTGATGAACATGCGGACCTGCAGCACCGGAATCAGTTCCGGCTGGCGCGCGGCCGATTCCAGGAACTTACCAGCCATGATGGCCAGACCCAGGCCTGCGCCCAGCGCGGCCAGGCCGATCATGATGCCGACGGCGAGGACGGTGGAGCTCTGGACCTGGGCGAGATTGGTCAGGACGGCGAAGTACATGGTTTTCTCCGGGAACGTGATTGCTAAGGGATTTGGAAACTAACGGATGAAGGGTGCAGCGAAACTCAGTGAGCGTCTTCCGACAGGCTCAGGTACACGATGGACAGCATCATGAAGATGAAAGCCTGCAGCGGGATCACCAGCAGGTGGAACAGCATCCAGCCGAAGCCGGCGAACGCGCCTGCGAAGATGCCGGCGATACCTGCACCGCCCAGCACCCAGATCAGCAGGAACACGATTTCCCCGCCGAACATGTTGCCGAACAGTCGCATCGCCAGCGAAATCGGCTTGGACAGCCACTCGACGATGTTCAGGATCAGGTTGAACGGCAGCATCCACTTGCCGAACGGGGCGGTCAGGAATTCCTTGGTGAAGCCGCCGATGCCCTTGGAGCGCAGCGCGAAGAACAGCATCAGGAAGAACACGCTGATCGACATGCCGAGGGTGGCGTTGACGTCGGCGGTCGGCACTGGCTTCCAGTACGGCACGCCCAGCAGTTCGAGCGGGATGGCGATGAAGTCGGCCGGGATCATCTTGATGAGGTTCATCAGGAGGATCCAGAAGAAGATCGTGATGGCGATCGGGGTCACCAGCTTGCTGGTGCCGTGGTAGGTGTCCTTGGCCTGGCGGTCAACGAACTCCAGGCAGATCTCCACGAAGGCCTGCCACTTGCCCGGCACGCCGGCCGTGGCATTGCGCGTCGCCATCCAGAAGGCGAAAACCATCACCAGACCCATCAGGACCGACGTGGCGATGGTATCCAGATGCAGCGCCCACGGGCTGCCGTGCCCAACGGTGAGGTTGTGCAGGTGATGCTGGATATAGGAGGTGGGTGTCAGCGCCTCGCCTGCCATGTGTCCGGAACCTTAGTTATTAAGAAATTCGATCAACGCCTGGCCAGAGCCAGGACCTGGAACATCAAGCCGACCGCGATACCGGCCAGCAGTGCCACCGCCGGCAGCCTGAACACCAGGATGCCTGCGATCAACACGCCAAATACCACGGCCCACTTGGCAACGACGGCGATGATCAGCCTTGCCATTGCCGAGCCAGCTGCCTGTACCCCGCCGCCCAGTGCCATCCGTGCCGCCACCCAGCCACCGGCCGAAACCGCGAGGCCGGAAAGCAGTGCGCCAAGCGCATGTTTCGGACTCACCAGCAGGAAGCCAAGGGCCAGGACAATCACCGCGGCCAGCGGGTAGACCGCGGCGCGCAGCATCAGTCGCCGACCCGGATCAACGGAATTCAGCACAGAGACGTCCCGCACATTTGGAGTGGAAGGCATGAGGCAGCAGCGTGGTGCCTCGTCGAGCCGCCAAATTATAGCAATGGGACAATTTGCGAGACAACCGCTGCGTGTTCATCCCGGATCGATGCAAGTTGCCGGATGACCGGGAATTTTCCGGCCGGGGGCGGGACAATCAGGCCCAGCGGGGCTCAGGCCCTTGCGGCGATGCAGCATTGAACTTTCGTCGCGATGGTGTGTCCAACCCCTCGACCTGCCCTCTCTCATCCTCGTCGGCGCAGTTGCGCAGGTCTGCACGGGGTCCCGCCGCTGCCCGGCGGGACTTTTTTTTGTACCGCTGCGCTCGCCGAGCATCGCTGGGCGCTACCGCGCGGCGGTGGGTGACGACCGTTGGTCGTCACGCTTGATAGCGACCTGTGAAGACGCCGCCTACACAATACGCTCACGAATGGTGGACGCGGAGATAGCGATAGTGGCGCAACTTTCGTTGAACCACTGCAAGGATTCCTGCCGATGCGCCCCGTTACCACCCTGCTTGCTCTTTCGCTGGCCGCCGTCGGCGCCGGCTTTGCCTCCAACGCGCATGCTGCCGAAGGCGATGACCGCTTCACGCTGCGCCTGGGTGCGATGAACATCGATACCGACAACACGATCCGCGGCAGCACCACCGTTGCCGGCCAGGACGTGAACCTCAACGAAGATTTCAGCATGGGCGGCAAGGAATGGGAGCCGCGCGTGGATGGCGTGTTCCGCTTCAGCGACCGCCAGCGCCTGATCTTCGATTATTTCAAGTGGGACAAGGACCGCCGTGAGACGCTGAACGACGGTATCGCCTTCGGCGAGATCAACGTTCCGGAAGGCAGCTTCGTCAAGGCCGAGCTGAAGTACCAGGTTGCCACCCTGGTGTATGACTACTCGGTCGTGGACACCGACCGCTTCGACCTCGGCCTGCAGATCGGTGCCGAATGGGCGCAGATCAGCGCCAAGGGTTATGCCGACCTGGGCAACGTCTACAACGGCCGCTTCCTGGATGAAAAGGAAAACGGCGTGGCGCCGGTGGTCGGTGCACGCCTGACCTTCAACCCGGCTGACCGCTGGATGATCAACCTGCAGGGCCAGTACCTCAACACCAGCTGGGGCAGCTTCGATGACTACGAAGGCGACCTGAGCCGCGCCAACGCGATCGTCGAGTACCGCCTGACCGACAACTTCGGCCTCTTCGCCGGCTACGACTGGTTCAAGCTGGACGTCGACCAGAAGGGCAGCGACGGCGTGATCGGCCTGAAGCAGGAGTTCAAGGGCCCGGTGGCCGGCGTCAGCCTGTCGTTCTGATCCCCGCTGCGCAGACGAAAAACCCCAGGCATGCCTGGGGTTTTTTTTGGGCCGGGAACACCCCGGGCTGCGCCCGGCGCCTGGCGGCTTACTTCTTCTTCGGCATGTACAGGTCGGTGATCGTGCCGTCGTAGATTTCCGATGCCATCGCCACCGATTCGCTCAGCGTCGGATGGGCATGGATGGTATGGCCGATATCCTCGGCTTCCGCGCCCATCTCGATGGCCAGTCCGATTTCCGCGAGCAGGTCGCCGGCGTGCACACCGACGATGGCGCCGCCGATGATGCGATGGGTCTCTTCGTCGAAGATCAGCTTGGTGAAACCTTCGGTGCGGCCGATGCCGATGGCACGGCCACTGGCCGCCCACGGGAACTTCGCCACGCCGACCTTCAGGCCCTTGGCCTTCGCTTCGGTTTCGGTCACGCCGACCCAGGCGATTTCCGGGTTGGTGTAGGCCACCGACGGAATCACCCGTGCGACCCATTCCTTCTTGTGCCCGGCAGCCACTTCGGCAGCCAGCTTGCCTTCATGGGTTGCCTTGTGCGCCAGCATCGGGTTGCCGACGATGTCGCCGATGGCGAAGATGTGCGGCACGTTGGTGCGCATCTGGCGGTCCACCGGAATGAAGCCGCGATCGGACACCTGCACGCCGGCATTTTCCGCACCGATCTTGCCACCGTTCGGCGAGCGGCCCACGGCCACCAGCACGCGGTCGAAAGTGCCCTGCTGCAACGCGGGGGTCTCGCCTTCCGCGGCGGCTTCGAAGGTGACCGTCACGCCCTTGGCGTCGGCACTGACGCCGGATGCCTTGGTCTTCAGGTGTACTTCGACGCCCTGCTTCTTCAGGCGGTCAGCGAGCGGCTTGACCAGGTCCTTGTCGGCGCCCGGCATCAGCTGGTCCATGAACTCCACCACGGTGACCTTGCTGCCCAGTGCGGCATACACGGTGGCCATTTCCAGGCCGATGATGCCGCCACCGACCACCAGCAACGAACCCGGCACGTCGGCCAGTTCCAGCGCATCGGTGGAGTCCATCACGCGCGGGTCGTCCCACGGGAAGTTCGGCAACTTCACCGCCTGCGAACCCGCTGCGATGATGCACTGCTGGAAGCGCAGCAGCTGGGTGCTGCCGTCTTCAGCAGTGATTTCCAGCTCATTGGCCGACACGAAGCGGCCCACGCCCTGCACGCTGCGCACCTTGCGTTGCTTGGCCATGCCGGCCAGGCCCTTGGTCAGCTGGCCGACCACCTTTTCCTTGTACTGGCGCAGCTTGTCCAGAGTGATCTTCGGCGCACCGAATTCCACGCCGAAATCGCCGGCGTGGGCGACTTCATCGATCACCGCTGCGGCATGCAGCAGGGCCTTGGACGGAATGCAGCCGACGTTGAGGCAGACGCCGCCCAGGCTGGCGTAGCGCTCCACGATGACGGTATCCAAGCCGACGTCGGCGGCACGGAACGCGGCGGTGTAGCCGCCCGGGCCGGAGCCCAGCACGACCATCGCGCATTCGATGTCGGCGGCCTTGCCGGAAGACAGCGCAGGCTTCGGCGCGACCGGCTCAGCCGGGGCGCGGTGCGACGGGGTCACCGGCGGCTTGCTGTTGGGGGCGGCAGGCGCGCTCGCCTTGGCCGGCGCGGCCGGTGCGGCGCCCTCGCCTTCGGCTTCCAGCAGCACCACCACGGCGCCTTCGGACAGCGTGTCGCCGAGTTTGACCTTCAGCTCCTTGACCACGCCGGCGGCCGAAGACGGCACTTCCAGCGTTGCCTTGTCGGACTCCAGGGTCAGCAGACCCTGGTCTTTCTTCACCGTGTCGCCAACGGCGACCAGTATTTCAATCACCGGCACATCGCTGTAATCGCCGATGTCGGGAACCTTGACTTCAATCGTGGCCATGGTGGTTTCCTTCATGCCCGCGCGGGAGGGCCGGCGGGCGTCTGCTGCAGTTCGTCACGCGGCCGCGCGCAGGGCGGCGGCCACACGGAGGGGGCTTGCCGGCTCGATCAGAGCAGTACGCGGCGCATGTCTGCCAGTACCTGCGACAGGTAGGTGGTGAAGCGTGCGGCCAGTGCGCCATCGATGACGCGGTGGTCGTAGCTCAGCGACAGCGGCAGCATCAGCTTCGGCGCGAACTCCTTGCCATTCCAGACCGGCTGGATGGATGACTTGGACACACCCAGGATCGCCACTTCCGGTGCGTTGACGATCGGGGTGAACGCGGTGCCACCGATGCCGCCCAGCGAGCTGATCGAGAAGCAGCCACCGCTCATGTCGGCCGGACCCAGCTTGCCGTCACGTGCCTTCTTGGCCAGCTCGCCACTTTCCTGCGCGATCTGCACCACGCCCTTCTTGTCGACATCGCGCACCACCGGAACGACCAGGCCGTTCGGGGTGTCGGCGGCGAAGCCGATGTTGAAGTACTTCTTCAGGGTCAGGTTCTCGCCGCTGGCATCCAGGGAGGCGTTGAACTCGGGGAACTTCTTCAGCGCCGCGGCACTGGCCTTGACCAGGAAGGCGAGCATGGTCAGCTTGATGCCGGCCTTCTCGTTTTCCTTGTTCAGCGCCACGCGCAGGGCTTCCAGATCGGTGATGTCGGCCTGTTCGAACTGGGTGACGTGCGGGATCATGGCCCAGTTGCGCGCCAGGTTCGCACCGGAAATCTTCTTGATGCGCGACAGCGGCTGGACTTCGACCTCACCGAACTTGCTGAAGTCCACCTTCGGCCAGGGCAGCAGGTTCAAGCCACCGCCGGCAGCAGCCGGCGCGGACGTGCCAGCAGCGCCGCCGCCGGTGAGTGCGGCCTTGACGAACTTCTGCACGTCGCCCTTGGTGATGCGGCCGCCCTTTTCGGTACCGCTGATCTGCAGCAGGTCCACGCCCAGTTCGCGGGCGAACACGCGCACCGCCGGGGTGGCATAGGGCACCTTGGCCGGCAGCACGCTGTCGGCGTTGAACTGCACCGGCGGGCTGGTCGGCGCCCCGGCGGACGGGGCGCTGGCGATCTCGCGGGCAGCCAGCTTGTCCGGCTGTGCCGGCACGGCGACCGGCTCGACCTTGGTGGCGGTTTCGGCCGCTTCGTTGGCTGCGGCGTTGGCCTTGGTCGGCGCCGGAGCGGCATTGGCCGCGCCTTCGGTTTCGATGATCGCCACGACCTTGCCCTGCGACAGGGTGTCACCGACCTTGACCTTGATTTCCTTGACCACGCCGGCGACCGACGAGGGCACTTCCATCGTGGCCTTGTCGCTTTCCAGCGTGACCAGGCCCTGGTCCTTCTTCACCGTGTCGCCCACAGCGACAAGGATCTCGATGACCGGGATATCCGAGTAATCGCCGATGTCCGGGACCAGCGCTTCCACCGCACCACCACCGGCGGCGGGGGCCGGGGCGGCAGCGGCCGGGGCGCTCTGCTGGGCGGCTGGCGCCGGGGCGGCGGCAGCCTGGGCCGGCGCAGGTGCGGCAGCGGCGGCGGCGGCCGGCTTGGCGGCCGGTGCGTCGCCTTCAGCGACCTCGATCAGCGCCACGACCTTGCCTTCAGACAGGTTGTCGCCGACCTTTACCTTGATCTCCTTGACCACGCCTGCGACCGACGAGGGCACTTCCATCGTCGCCTTGTCGCTTTCCAGCGTGACCAGCCCCTGGTCCTTCTTGACCGTGTCGCCGACGGCGACCAGCACCTCGATTACCGGGATATCGCTGTAGTCACCGATATCGGGGACGAGGGCTTCCTTGATTTCGGCCATGGGGATAACTCCGGCAATCTGGTGTAGGGAATCCTCTATTGTGCGGCCAGCATGGCCCCCTCGCCAACCGTTGATGGCGTTTTCAGTCCGCACTGTCCCGGGACACGCTGTTGTAGCAGGGCGCTTGCGCTGCAACGGCATGCCACCAACAGCTTCCAGTCGGTGGCGTATTGTCCCTTCACTACAGGCGCGCCAGTGACTCACCTACCGCCCGCCAGGCGTGGTGCAGCGCCGGGAGCGAGGCGGCCGCATTGGCAGGACTGGTCGAGGGCAGCGCCAGCACCGGTACGTCCAGCGGCCGCTGCAGGCCCGGAACGATGAAGCGCTGGAAGGCGCGGTGTGCGGCGGCACCATTGCACGCCACCAACTGCAGTGCCGGCAGCGTCGCCAGTACCTCCGCGATCGGATTGGGCACCTCGCTGCCGCGCACGATGTCCGCATCCAGGCTGCCCCGCCGGCGGCATCGCCCGATCACATCCCAAAGGCCGATACCGGCGTCGTTCAGCGCAGCCACCCGCGCCGCGTACGGCAGCCGCGCATCGATCCCGGCCAACAGGGACATCAACGGCCAGAAGCGGTTGCGTGGATGGGCGTAGTAACGGGCCTCGCGCAGGGACGCCACGCCCGGCATCGAACCCAGCACCAGCACACGTGTTCGCGCACCGAGCTGCGCAGCAAGCCCCACGCACAGGTCGTTTTCAGTCACATCTCGACGATCTGCATGAACATCTTCCATGCAGGACACTCTACATGGCAGTAGGCAGAACCCACGTTTTGCTGAACACACCCAACTAATTTTTAACGCGCGTCGGACTCGATTCATGTTCACGGGAATACGTTGGCTGCGCCCCGACAGGGGACCCATAACAAGAACCCCGAGGAGATTCCCCCATGCGCTCCATCCGTATCCTGAGCCTTTCCCTGCTGACCGCCGCCGCGTTTGCTCCGAGCGCCTTCGCGCAGGACTATTCGGCCACTGACAGCAGCACCGACACGGCGTCGGGCAAGCACTTCGCCGTCGTCGGCGGTGTGGCCCTGCTGCAGCCGAAGAACGATCCGGTTGAAGGCATCCGCAAGTTCGATGGCGGCCCGGCACCGACCCTGAGCCTGAGCTACTACATCAACGACAACTGGGCCGTTGAACTGTGGGGCGCAGCCGACAAGTTCAACCACCGCGTGCGCGGCGTCGGCAACGAGCGCCTGGGCACGGTGGAACAGCAGCCGATCGCACTGAGCGGCCAGTACCACTTCGGTCAGGCGGACAATGTGTTCCGTCCGTTCGTCGGCGTCGGTTACTACGAGTCGAACTTCAGCAATGAAGAGCTGACCGCGCCGGGCGTCACCGAGCACATCGGCCTGGAAACCGCCAAGGGCGCCATCGGCACCGTCGGCGTGGACATGAACATCAACTCCACCTGGTTCGCCCGCGCCGATGCGCGCTACATGCACGCACGTCCGGAAGTGAAGGTCGGCGGCGAAGGTACCGGCGCAGACGCCAAGCTGGATCCGTGGACTGTCGGTTTCGGTATCGGCGCGCGCTTCTAAGCACGTCGCAAGCACCATCGGTTTTACTGCAGCGGGCCCTTCGGGGCCCGTTGTCATTTCACCGCGCACGCGCAACGGTGCGCATGCCACATTTCCGCCAGCCGCAGTGCGCTAGGCTCGGCCCAGAGATGGCAGATGCCTGCCGGAGGGCGACCGCAGATGCTCGACATGCTGGTGGTGGGCGGTGGGATCAACGGAGCCGGGATCGCCCGCGACGCGGCGGGACGCGGGCTGGATGTCGCCCTGTGCGAACAGCACGATCTGGCCTCGCACACGTCCAGCGCGAGCTCCAAGCTCATCCATGGCGGGCTGCGCTACCTGGAACACCGCCAGTTCGGCATGGTCCGCAAGTCATTGAAAGAACGCGAGGTCCTGCTGCGGATCGCGCCGCACCTGGTGCAGCCGCTGCCCTTCGTACTGCCGCATGAGTCCCACCTTCGGCCTGCGTGGCTGATCGGCCTGGGGTTGTGGCTCTACGACCACCTGGGTGGACGATCACCGCTGCTGCCTCGATCGCGTCCACTGCGGCTGTCCAACCATCCGCTTGGCGCACCGCTGCATGATGGCCTGCGCCGTGGGTTCACCTACACCGACGCGCAGGCGCCGGACGCGCGGCTGGTGGTGCTCAATGCGATCGATGCGGCCGAGCGTGGTGCCCGCATCTGGACGCGCACGCGCTGCGAACAGGCATGGCGAGAGGCCGATGGGTGGTCGGTGGACCTGCTGGATCCGGATGGCACCCCACGCAGCGTGCGCGCGCACATGCTGGTCAATGCCACCGGTCCCTGGGCGGCAGGGTTCGTCGACGACATCAGCCTGACCCGGCGCGCGCCGTTGCGGCTGGTACAGGGCAGCCACATCGTGGTGCCTGCGCTGTACACGCATGACCATGCCTACCTGCTGCAGCAACCCGATGGCCGCATCGTGTTCGCCATTCCCTTTGAAGACCACTACACCCTCATCGGCACGACCGATGTGGACTTCGATGGCGATCCCGGCGCTGTGCACGTGGACGATGCCCAGCGTGACTATCTGTGCGCGGCGGCCAATCGCAGCTTCCGCCAGCAGACCAGCCCGCGCGACATCGTGTGGGAGTTCAGCGGGGTGCGCGCATTGCTGGACGACGCGGACGCGGAAGCCAGCACGTTGAGCCGTGATTACCGGCTGGAACTGGATGCCGGTGGCGCGCCGCTGTTGAACGTACTCGGGGGCAAACTGACCACGTATCGACGCCTGGCCGAAGAGGCGGTTGACCTGTTGGCGCGCCATGGCGGCAATGCAGCGCCTGCATGGACAGCCACCGGCGCGCCGCTGCCCGGGGCCGAACGCGGTACGCCGGCGCAGGGCGCGGCCTGGCTGGCAACGCAGTGGCCATGGCTGCCGCCAGCGCTCGCGGCGCGCTGGGCCCGCACCTATGGCGCGCGGGCCGCGTTGATCCTCGGCCAGGCCGATTCGATGGCCGCGCTCGGCACGCATTTCGGCGCTGATCTGTATGAAGCCGAAATGCGCTACCTGTGTGCGCACGAATGGGTTCGCCAGGCAGATGACGTGCTGTGGCGACGGACCCGACTGGGCCTGGCGCTGGACGCCGCGCAGCAGCATCGGCTGGCCTGCTGGCTGGACACCCACGCTGCCACCGGCCGACGCGCCGTGGGCTCTCCCTGATTGCACGATGAGGAACACCGCATGTCACCACGGCAGCTTGCAGGCGAACTGATTTCCGAGGCGGTCGCGGTGGCGATCATCATCAGCATCGGCTGCTCTGCAGCCGCCATGTACCTGTTGTACGACCCCAGCCCCTACCAGCATGCCTACTGGGGGTTGTGCATCACCTGGGGACTGGCGGTCACCGTTGCGATATACGCAACGGCGTCGGTATCGGGCACCCACGCCAATCCGGCGGTGACCCTGGCCCTTGCGCTGTATCGCGGTTTTCCGTGGTCACGCGTGCTGCCGTACTGGGCGGCGCAGGTGCTGGGCGGTTTCCTCGGCGCGGCGATCGTGCTGCTGCTGTATGGCCCGGTCATCGACCATTACAACGACCTGCACGGCATGACCCGCGCTGAAGGAGGAGCGGCCGGGGTGTTCTTCACTGCGCCGGGACTGGCGGTCACGCCGCTGCATGCGCTGCGCAACGAGGTCATCCTGACCGCGTTCCTGGTGTTTGGCATCTTCGCCATCACCGAGCGTTACAACGAAGCCGCACCGGGGGCGAACGGCGGCGCGCTGATGATCGGCCTGTTGGTGGCCTGCATCGGCGCGTCGATGGGCTATCTGGAGGGCTGGGCGCTCAATCCCGCCCGCGACTTCGGTCCGCGCGTGTTCGCCTGGCTCGCCGGCTGGGACCGCGCCGCGTTGCCGGCCGAACACCATTACTGGTGGATTCCCATCCTCGGCCCGCTGATCGGCGGCGCGCTCGGCGGGGCCGCCTACCGCTGGCTCATCCTGCCGTTCCTGCCGGCGCGCCAGCGTGCGCTGGCGGATTCCACGGTCGTTGCGAGCGAACGCGGCGCACAATGAACTCCCTGCCGCGCGCGTCGCTGCCGCAGCGTCCCACCAACCGACCAGGACACCTTCATGGAACCTGATTTCATCCTTGCCATCGACCAGGGCACCACCAGTTCGCGTGCCATCCTGTTCGACCGTGATGGTCGTATCGCGGGCAGCGCGCAACGTGAGTTCGCCCAGTTGTTCCCACAGCCCGGTTGGGTGGAACACGATCCGCGCGAGATCCTGACCAGCGTCTATACCACCCTGACCGAACTGCTCAACCAGCAGCAGGTCGATCCGCGCCGCATCGCCGGCATCGGCATCACCAACCAGCGCGAAACCACGGTCGTCTGGGACAGGGCGACCGGCCAGCCGATCCACAACGCCATCGTCTGGCAGTCGCGCCAGAGCCAGGCGATCTGTGAGCAGTTGAAGGCCGATGGCCATGAGGCGCTGATCCGCAGCCGGACCGGGCTGGTGGTGGATGCCTACTTCTCCGCCACCAAGATCCGCTGGATCCTGGACCATGTGGACGGCGCGCAGGCGCGGGCCGAACGCGGCGAACTGCTGTTCGGCACCATCGACAGCTGGCTGATCTGGAACCTCACCGGCGGCGCGGTGCACGTGACCGACATGACCAATGCCGCGCGCACGCTGCTGTTCAACATCCATACCCTGGCCTGGGACGAGGAGCTGCTGGCGCTGCTGGACATACCGCGCGCGATGCTGCCGGACGTGCGCAGCAGCAGCGAGGTGTACGGCCATACGCGGCCGCAGTTCTTCTTCGACCGGCAGATTCCCATCGCCGGCATCGCCGGTGACCAGCAGGCGGCGCTGTTCGGGCAGGCCTGTTTCGAACCGGGCATGGCCAAGAACACCTATGGCACCGGCTGCTTCATGCTGATGAACACCGGGCGCCACGCGGTCACTTCAGCCAATGGCCTGCTGACCACCATCGCGTGGAACCTCGACGGCCAGGTGGAATATGCGCTGGAAGGTTCGATCTTCGTCGCCGGTTCGGTGGTGCAGTGGCTGCGCGACGGGCTGCGCATGTTCGGCAAGTCCAGCGACTGCCAGGCCTATGCCGAACGCGTGCCCGATACCGGCGGCGTGTACCTGGTGCCGGCCTTCGTCGGGCTGGGCGCGCCGTACTGGCGCAGCGATGCGCGCGGCGCGATGTTCGGGGTGACCCGCGGCACCACCAAAGAACACTTCATCCGCGCTGCGGTGGAATCGATGGCCTACCAGACCCGCGACGTGCTGGCCGCCATGCAGGCCGACGCAGGCATCGAGTTGAAGGAACTGCGCGCCGACGGCGGGGCGATTGCCAATGACTTCATGGGGCAGTTCCAGAGCGACCTGCTGGGCGTGCCGGTGCTGCGTCCGCAGGTGGCGGAAACCACCGCGCTGGGCGCGGCCTACCTGGCCGGGCTGGCCACCGGTTTCTGGGAGAGCCGTGCGCAGATCGCGGCCCAATGGGGCGTGGACCGGCGCTTCGAGCCGACGATGTCCGCGGCCCAGCGCGAGGCGCTGTATGCGGGCTGGCAACGGGCCGTCAAGGCGGCCCTGGCGTGGTGACGCGGGGTTCCGTCAGCGCCGGGCCATGCCCGGCGGACCGATGGATCAGAACGCCGGCAGCACCGCTCCCTTGTACTTCTGCGCGATGAATTCCTTCACCTGCGGGCTGGTCAACGCCTGGGCCAGCTTCTGTACGCGCGGGTCGTCCTTGTTGTCCTGACGCGCCACCAGGAAGTTCACGTACGGCGAGTCCTTGCTTTCGATCGCCAGCGCATCCTGGGTCGGGTTCAGGCCGGCATCCAACGCGTAGTTGGTGTTGATCAGCGCCAGGTCGACCTGGTCCAGCACACGCGGCAGCATCGCCGAATCCAGCTCGCGGAACTTCAGGTTCTTCGGGTTGGCGATGATGTCGCGCTGGGTGGCCAGCGCGTTCTTCGGGTCCTGCAGCTGGATGACCCCGGCGTTGTGCAGCAGGATCAGCGCGCGGCTGTTGTTGCTGGGATCATTGGGGATCACCACGTCGGCGCCTTCGCGCAGTTCGTCCAGCGACTTGACCTTGCGCGAATAGGCGCCGAAGGGCTCGATGTGCACGCCGGCAACGGTCACCAGCCCGGACTTGCGATCCCGGTTGTACGCGTCCAGGTAGGGCTCGGTCTGGAAGTAATTGACGTCCACCTGCTTCTGCACCAGCTGGTCGTTGGGCTGCACGTAGTCGTTGAACACGCGCACATCCAGGTCGACACCCTGCTCCTTCAGCATCGGCTTGACCACCTCGAGGATCTCCGCGTGCGGCACCGCCGTGGCGGCCACGATCAGCTTCTGCGAGGGTTCGCCGGATTTGCCACAGGCGGCCAGGGCCACGGCAGCGAACAGGGACAACAACAGGGACTTCTTCATCATGGGAGGGTCTCGGGGGAGAGGGTCATTCGTAATTGCTGAGGGCCAGGGCAAGCAGGCTCTTGGCCTGTTCGCGCAGCATCACCGGTTCGATGATCTCGGCATCGGAACCGTAATGCAGCACATCCATCAGCAATTCGCGGGAAACACTGTAGGGCACCTTCAGTTCATAGCGCCCATCGGCCAGGTAACGGCCCTGCTGGTTGGCGTGCCAGTGCTCGTCGGCCACCCATCGGGCGGCCTTGGCGCTGAACAGGATCGTCGCCCAGCCTTTCGGGGCGCCGGAGAAGATGCCATAGCTGGCACCCAGCTGGGCGTCCAGCACGGTGTCATCGACATCGGTGGCCGGCGCATCGATCACCCGTGCCTTGTTGATGCGGTCCACGGCGAAACTGCGCAGGGCATCGCGGTCGTGGTCCCAGGCATCCAGGTACCAGTTGTCGCGGTAGTGGGTCAGGCGCTGGGGCGATACCGTGCGGCGGGTGGCCTCGTCGGTGGACCGCGCGCGATATTCGAACGCCAGTTGGCGGCGTTCCAGCACCGCCGACGCCACGCTGCGGAAGCTGCCTTCGTCGAACTTGCGCACCCGGTGCGGAATCACCCGGACCCGGTCCACCGGCCAGCTGGAAACGCCGGCCTGGGCCGCCAACAGGCCTTCGATGCGCTGCTGCAGCGGGGCCAGCACCGAGGACAGCACGCCACCACCGGTGCGTGCGAGCAGGTGCTGGGAGGCCAGCAACGCGTGCAGTTCCTCCGAACTCAGCCACAGCCCGGGCAGCTCGAAGCGATCGCTTTCATCGGCCATGTAGCGGAAGCCCGCCTCGCCGTCGCCTTCGATCGGTGCCATCAGCGCATCACGCAGGAAGGCCAGGTCGCGGTAGACCGTGGCACGGGAACAGCCAAGCTTGTCCTGCAGCGTCGCCACCGTGACCGGATAGCGGGCAGACTTGAGCAGACGATGCAGGGCAGTGATGCGTTCGTATCGGTCCATGACCCCGATTATGTCCGACTCGCGGCCATTGTGGCGGCCATGATCGGCTATCGTGTCGATCCCCACGCCTCGGCCTGCCCCGCATGCGCCTGCTTCCCTGCTTCTCCCTGGTCCTGGCTGCCGCGCTGCTGGTGGGTTGCGAACACCCCACCCCGCCGCCGGCCAGCGTGCCATTGGCTGATGCCGCGCACCCGGCGGCAACGCCGGCGGCGGACCCAGCGTCGGCCGTGCTGGAGGCCAGCCGACGTTTCGCCAGCCTGCGCAGCTTCCACGCCGAGATGACACTGCACGGCGCACAGGCGGGCCAGGTGGTCCGCAGCGGCATGGACTTCGTGGCCCCGGACCGCTATCGGCTGGACACACCGGCCGGCGTGCAGACGATCATCGGCGACACCTTCTTCCTGCAGGCGGAGGGCCGCATGCAGCAGGTGCCGCTGCCGGCCGGCACGCTGGAACAATGGCGCAGCCCGTTGCCCTCCGAAGCGAGCTTGCAGGACCTGCAGGTGGACGACCGTGGGCCGGCCGACATCGACGGCACGGCCACGCGCGTGTACCGGATCGACGGCCCGGCCGGCAGCGGCGAGACGCTGCAGTACTGGATCGGCGGCGACGGGCTTCCGCGGCAGATCCAGCGCGATGGCTTCAACAAGCAGCAGCCCTACCGGATCACCCTGCGCTATTCCCGTTTGAATGATCCAACGCTGCAGGTTCCGCCACCGGGGGACGCAGCTCCCTCTGTCCTGAATGGGGATTTGTAGAAACGCCGACTGAAGCGCGGCGTCGTCTGCGGTCGAGGCAGCGAGGGGTTAACGCTATCATCACGCACTGCGTTCGATCCCCGCCCCCGGAGAATTCCTGATGTCCCTGCGTGTTTCCCTGCTGGTTCCGTTGTTGCTGGCCGCTCCTGCGGCATTCGCCCAGGACCCCGCCGAACTGGCGGCGATGACCTCTCCGTGGAGTGGCAGCGGCGGTGAACTGGGCTTCGCTTCTGCACGCGGCAACAGCACCACCGAGAGCGCCAACGGTCGCCTGCGCCTGCGCTACACCGATGACGACTGGGTGCACAGCATGGACCTGTTCGGCCTGCGTTCGCGTTCGGAATCGATCCAGACCAACGACGACGGCACCGAAAGCAAGGTCAGCAACACCACCGCCAACCGCTACACCGGCAGTGCCGGCAGCGCGTTGCAACTGGGCGAACACCGCCAGATCACCGCCACGGTCCGTTACGAGCGCGACGATTTCGCCACCTACGATCGGCAGAGCTCGTTCGGTCTGGGTTACGGCACCCGGCTGTGGGGCAATGACCGCTTCTCGCTGGACGCCCAGGTCGGCCCCGGTGTGCGCCGCACCCACAGCACCGAAGACGATCAGACCCGCACCGGCCTGATCGGTCGTGGCTTCTTCGACATCAAGTATTCGCTGACCCCCAACACCGACCTGGTCAACACGTTGCTGGTCGAATCGGGTTCGTACAACACCTTCGCGCAGAACGATTTCGGCGTGTCGGTGAGCATGAACGAACATCTCGCGTTGAAGGCCGCCTGGCAGGCGCGCCACAACAGCGACGTGGCCGACGACAAGCAGAAGACCGACACGCTGACCACCATGAACGTGGTCTACAAGTTCAAATAAGGCGACCGCACTCCCCGGTAGTGCCGACCTTGGTCGGCACTACGCCCGGCGCTACACCAGCAGTTCGCCTGCCCCGCCATCGAGCAGCAGCTGCGCCACGGTCCTGCCCAGCGCCTCGGGATCCGTGCCGGGGCCCACGGCTTCGGCACGCACCGCACTGCCATCGGCCACGCCGCCAACCAGCCCCTGCAGGTGCAGGTCCTCGCCCTGCCACTGCGCGATCGCCGCCACCGGTACATGGCAGCTGCCATGCAACGTGCGATTCATCGCCCGCTCGGCCTCCACGCAGCTGCGGGTGCGCGCGTCGTCCAGCGCGGCGAACAAGCGCAGCAGCTCGGCATTGCCGCCATCGCATTCCACCGCCACCGCCCCCTGCGCCGGTGCCGGCAGCCAGTGCGGCGGCTGCAGGCGTGCCACGATGCGCTGCCCCAGTCCCAGCCGCTCCAGTCCCGCCACGGCCAGCACGATGGCGTCGTAGCCGCCGTTGTCCAGCTTGGCCAGGCGGGTATTGACGTTGCCACGCAGGTCCAGCAGTTCCAGGTCCGGGCGCAGCGCGCGCAACTGGGCCTGGCGGCGCAGCGAGGAGGTCCCCACGCGCGCGCCCAGCGGCAGTGCATCCAGTGAGGCATACAGATTGGAAACGAAGCCGTCGGCCGGGTCATGCCGCGGCAGGATCGCCGACAGCACGAACGGCGCGTCGAGTTCCATCGGCACATCCTTCAGCGAATGCACCGCGCAGTCCGCTTCGCCGCGCAGCATCGCCAGCTCCAGCTCTTTCAGGAACAGGCCCTTGCCGCCGATGGCGGCCAGCGAGCGGTCCAGCACTTCGTCGCCGCGGGTGCTCATCGGTATCAGTTCGACATGCAGGCCGGGGTGGGCGTGGCGAAGCCGGTCAGCGACGTATTCGCTCTGCCAGAGGGCGAGCGGGCTCTTGCGGGTGGCGATGCGCAGGGTATCCATGCGGTCATTATCGCGCATCGGGATGGGGGGCGAACGGGTGGAGCCCCCTCGTGGCGGGCTGCTGCGAAAAGCAGGCTGCGTGCTTGGCGCCGGGTGGTGGGGCCGGTCGGGGGACGGCAAAAACTGCGTCCATGCGGGCCTCGTTTCGCGCCATCCATGGCGCTCAACGCCCCCGCCCAGCCCCACCACCCGGCACCGTGACAGGTTCCGGTAGCCGCCCGCCACGTAATGAAAGAAGGAAAAGCGGTAGCGCCGCATGTCCAAGGCCGCCATGGACCTGTCGAAGGTGGGGCGGGGTGGCTGTGCAGGACCGTCTTTTCGCATGGGTGCGAAAAGCGAGCCTCCATGGACGGATTCACGGCGTGTCCTGCACAGCCACCCCGCCCCGCCAACACACAGCCCTGCAGCTTTTGCCGTTGATAGTGATGTCGACGTTCTTACAGGTGACGCAGATCCTGCCGCAGGGTCGCCACGCAGCGGCGACTTACCTCCAACGGCTGCTTGCCATGCCGCAGTACCGCCTGCACCTGCCCGGCCGTGCCGCGGCGCAGTTCGATCAGCTCGTGGCGGGCCACCAGGCAATTGCGGTGGATGCGCACGAAACGGGCAACGAACTCTTCTTCCAGCGACTTCAGCGATTCCTCTATCAGGTCTTCGCCACGTGCATGGTGGACCACCACGTACTTTTCCTCGGCCTGGAGGTAGTGGATGTCCTCCACCGGAATCAGACGCAGGCCGCCGCGCAGGCGCGCGCACAACACCGTGCGCGCACGGCCATCGCCATTGCCCTGCGAGTCACCGCGCCCGGCCAGGAAAACACGCGCCCGCTCGATCGCCGCCGCCAGCCGTTCCGGCCGCACCGGCTTCATCAGGTAATCGATCGCCGCCGCTTCAAAGGCCGACAACGCATGTGCATCGTAGGCGGTGCAGAACACCACCGCCGGGCGCGGTTCGAAGGTCGCAAGATGCCGCGCGGTCTCCAGTCCATCCAGCCCGGGCATGGCGATATCCAGCAGTACCAGGTCCGGCTGCAGCTCCGCACAGGCGTGCAGCGCCTGCTCGCCATTGGCCGCTTCGGCCACTACGGAGACATCGGGAAGATCGGCCAGCAGCGACTGCAGGCGCTCGCGCGCCAGCGGTTCGTCATCTGCGATCACTACCCTCACGGCGCTCCCCTCATCGAACCGGTATGGCGATGCGGCATTCATAGTAGCCCCCGCTCCAGCCTGCCGTCATCCGCGCGGCCGGACCGAAGCGCCATGCCAGCCGGTGGGCGATGTTGTGCAGGGCATGCCCGGTACCGCGTGACAGCGACAAGGCCGGTGCGCTGGGGTCCGGTGCCGGATTGCGGATCAGGATCTGCAGCACGGCGTCCACGCAGGCCAGTTCCAGTTCGATCAGGCCGCCTTCGGGCAGTCGCGATATGCCGTGCAGTACCGCGTTTTCGACCAGCGGCTGCAGCACCAGCCGCGGCATCGGCTGCTGCCAGGGCAGTTCGGCAGGTCGCTGCCAGCGTACCTGCAGACGTTCGCCCAGCCGCAGCGATTCAATGGACAGGTACCGCTCGGCCAGCTCGCATTCTTCGTGCAACGTCGAATCGCCCTCGCCCGCACCCAATGCGGCGCGGAACAGGTCGGACAGGTCGAGCACCGCGCGTTCGGCCACCACCGCATCGCGCCGTACCAGGCTGGCGATGAGGTTCATGCTGTTGAACAGGAAATGCGGGCGGATGCGTGCCTGCAGGGCATCGGCCTCAGCACGGGCCTGTGCCTGCACCTGCGCCGCCCAGCGGTCACTGACATAGAAGTAGCGCAGCGCCACCGCGCTGATCAGTGCGGTGGTGGCCGCACTGCCCAGGGTGAAGCGCCAGAAGCCGATGCCGTTGGCGAAGTCATCGCCGAGTGCCGCATACAGGGCATGGATGATGCCCGCGCCGATCACCGCGATCACCGCCGTCAGCGCGATGGCCGCCACCGATCCCGGTAGCGCAGGCAGGCTCGAAAGCAGCTTGCGCAGCCCACACAGCGCCACGGTAACTGCCAGCGCCAGCCACAGCGCAAAACCACTGGCCGACAGCAACCGGCCCAGGCTCCAGTGGCGTCCGTCGTCAGGCGCCAGCGCCAGCACCACCACCACCAGCAACGCCAGGCCGCACATCGCGGCAAGCCGCGGCAGGCGGCACAGCTCGGGCATCCAGGGCGTGGCGGCAGGCGTGCTCATGCGTCAGCCAGCCTGCAGGCGGGTCTGCAGCCAGTCAGCGAGTGCGTTGATCTCTTCGCCACACACCTGGTGGGCCATCGGATAGGACTGCCACTGCACCTCCACGCCCAGCGTGCGCAGCGTGGCGGCGGTGTGTTCGGCCACCTGCAGGGGAATCACCGGATCCTGCGTGCCGTGCGCCATGAACACCGGCACCTGCACGGCGCCATCGATGCGCGCGGCGGTCTCGGCTTCGGGCAGGTAGGTGGACAGGGCGATCAGCCCGGCCAGCGGTGCGGTACGTTGCAGGGCAGCGGTCAGGATCACCGCCCCGCCCTGCGAGAAGCCCGCCAGGAAGATGCGCTCGGCCGGAATGCCACGGTCGATCTCGCGCTGGATCAGCGCATCCAGTTCAACCACCGAAGCACGCACACCGTCCATGTCCGCACGCGAACGGAAGTCCATGCCGACGATGTCGTACCAGCCGCGCATCGGCACGCCGTTGTTGATGGTGATCGGACGCACCGGCGCATGCGGGAACACGAAGCGCAGCGCGGGCCAGCCCGGTCGCACCAGCTCGGGCACGATCGGGGCGAAGTCGTTGCCGTCCGCACCCAGTCCATGCAGCCAGATGACTGCCCATTGCGGCGATGCGCCGGTTTCCTGTTCCACCGTCTGCAGCATGTTGCGGCTCCTCTGTATCGAAGCCGCATTATGCGCGACTCAGTACAGCGGCGGCTTTGCCAGCGCTTCGCGGCGCAACTGCGCGGCACGCACCAGCACCTGCGGCGGGTCGCGTTCTTCGGGGATGTCCATCAGCTTCAACCGGCGCAGCCAGCTGCCCGGGCCGCGTGAGGACGTCAGCGCCACCACCGGGATGGACAGCATCATGCCGATCACCACCGGGGCCATCCAGGCCGCCAGCGCCGGCGAAACCGCCCAGGCCAGCACGCCCATGAAGGCGCCGAACAGGCTCAGCCCGCCGTAGGCCTTGACCAGTGCGAACCAGTCCACGCGGCCATCGTCACGCTGCTGGGCATCCCAGCCCGAATCCTTGCCCGCCAGCACTTCAGCCACGCCACGCGACTGCACGTACATCACCACCGGGGCCATCAGCGCGGCCAGCACGGTTTCCAGCAGCATGGCGATGAACATCCGCACCGCCCCGCCACAGCCGCGACGGCAGGCCGGTTCCAGCAGGGTGGCCAGGTAGCCGAGGATCTTCGGCATCAGCAGCACGCCCATGGTCACCGCGAACAGCCGCACCACGTGGGTTTCGTCCTGGGTGCGCCAGTAGACACTGGGCGAAAGATGCAGCACGCCGTTGAGGTCGATACCCTCCTGGAACAGCGGGATGGCGATGCCGATCAGCATCAGCATCGCCCACATCGGGGCGGTGAAATAATGGCCGATGCCGATCAGCATGTGCACCCGGCTGATCCAGTGCAGGCCGCGGCTGCCGACGATCTTGCCGTGCTGCAGGTTGCCCTGGCACCAGCGGCGGTCGCGCACCATCATGTCGGTCAGCGTCGGCGGGCCTTCTTCGTAGCTGCCTTTCAGGTAGGGCACCATGTGCGCGGCCCAGCCACCGCGACGCATCAGCGCTGCTTCCACGAAGTCGTGGCTGAGCACGTGGCCACCGAAGGGCTCATGCCCGGGCAGCGCGGGCAGGCCGGCGTTCTCGGCGAAGGCCACGGTGCGGATGATCGCGTTGTGGCCCCAGTAATTGCTTTCCGCGCCGTGCCACCACGCCACGCCGCGGGCGATCACCGGGCCGTACACGCGGCCGCCGAACTGCTGCATGCGCGAGAACAGCGTGCGGCCACCGACCACCACCGGCAGGGTCTGGATGATGCCCACGTCCGGGTTGTGTTCCATGCCGGCGGCGAGGCGGACGATGGTGTCCCCGGTCATCAGGCTGTCGGCGTCCAGGATCAGCATCTGCGGATAGTCGCCACCGAAACGGCGCACCCAGTCGGCGATGTTGCCGGCCTTGCGCCCGCCGTTGTCGGCGCGGCGGCGATAGAACAGATGGTCGTGCGCATCCAGGGTTTCGCGCAGTTCGGCGAATACCTGCTCTTCGGCATGCGAAATGTCTTCGCGGCGCGTATCGCTGAGCACGTAGAAATCGAAGTTGGCCAGTTGGCCGGTGGCCGCCACCGATTCGTAGATCGCCTGCAGGCCGGCCAGCAGCCGCCGCGGGTCTTCGTTGTAGGTGGGCATCAGCAACGCGGTACGCGTATGCAGCTGCGGCAGCGGCTCGTCCGGGTCGATGCCCAGCCGGTAGCCACGATCGAACACCGCGGTCAGGAAGCCGGCCACGGCACTGGCGAAGGCCAGCGCGATCCAGCCGAACAGGCCGACGAACAGCACCAGCAGGCAGGCCTCCAGCACGCTGACCCCGTTCGGCGACAGTACCCGCCACATCATCACGGTGGCCGCAGCGGTCATCAGCGCGGTGCCACCGAACAGGTAGGCCCGGCGCAGCCCGATCAGGCGCGGCGAGGTACGGTGGCGGCGGATCTTCAGCTCGCCCCGGTGCAGTTCCTGTTCGGGCATGGGCAGCGGCGAGCCGCCATCGGGCAGCATCGCCAGGCCTGCATCAAGCCGGACGCGGGGGGGGGTCTCAGTCATCCAGGTTACCTCGCGTCAACGCGCAGGCCTGCCGTGCTGCCTGCGCAACACGATCCATCCCACGCATCCCCGTTCCGCACATCGCGCTTCAGGGCCCGCAACCGATCTCTCTCATTACAGGAGCCCACGAATCGCTCACCCGGTAGATTCAAAAAAATTGCGCCTCAGTCTAGGTCGCTGCGTGTAAGCCGAGCGCGAAGGGGTCTCGCTGGGGTTTCCCCCCATTCAGGATAAACCGCGGCACGCGCTGACGCACTCCCCCTGAAGATGGATGATAATGATAACAGTTACCATTTGAGAGGGTGGGGCAGGCCGTGCCGTAGCGCCCACGGCATGACGACTTGATCGGGGGTGACGACCGTTGGCCGTCATCGCCTCCATCACGCGCGGGTCAGCGCGACAGTACGGCCTGGCGTTCGGCGATATCGGCGTCGGCCGCGCGCCGGGCGCGCTCCATCGCCACCGCGATCTGCTGGCGGGCGAGCAGG